>NZ_SUPL01000009.1 GCF_005047595.1 Pontimicrobium aquaticum | reverse complement strand
CACATTTGAGCCTTAATTACAAAACACCTAACTTTGTACACAACAAAAAAACCAGTGAAGTTAACTTCACTGGTCCTATCTAATTTTTATTTATAAACTGTCAACCTATTTTAGGACGACTCATATTGTTTTTTAAAGTTTAATAATAAAAGCATTTCTAAATTCTTTCTTAATTTGCAATAAAGCACGATCGGCTTCTAATCTAGTTTTAAATTCACCAACCCAAATTTTATAATTGGGTGTTTGAAACTTCATATCTGGTTTCCAGCTAGAAAACACTTTTACAAACTCATCTCTTGCTTTTTCAGCGCCTTGACGATTCCCGTTAAAGATTTGAATTCTATAGTTAACAAGTGTTTTATTAACCTCTTTTTTTAATCGTAACAATGTTTCAATTTGCTTGTCTTGGTTTACAACAACCTCTCCCTCTTGAGCTATAATAGCACTTGTAAAAAACATTGACATTAAGAAGGTTAGAATTAAAAATTTATTACCAAATTTAACCATAGTTAATTTTATTTTGTGCAAATGTAAAGTATATTAACTTAAACATTATTATTTTTATTATTTAGAATCCTTATAAATTAGATATTAACACTTATCTAACATTTCTAAAATCGACTTTAAATGTTACTTTTGTGCGAGATTTTTATAACCGAATATTGTTCTATTTGTATGAAAAAATCGTACCAAAGTATAGAAGGTAATCTAACTAACGATATGAAACAGGTGATAAACCGTAAATTAACCGCAAGATCTCTACTGCTGGGGTTAATATTTTTACTAACATTCTCAACATCGCTATTTGCTCAAGATGGCGATCCTGCTAAAGGGAAAGCTTTATTTAATACCAATTGTGCTGCTTGTCATAGTCTCGATAAAAAAATGACTGGGCCAGCATTACGTTTTGTGGAGCAACGACTAACTAATGATGAAGGTCTTGATAGAGATTGGATTGCAGCATGGATTAGAAATAGTTCAGCAGTAGTGAAGTCTGGCGATGCTTACGGAAACAAAATTTTTAATGAGTATGGTGGAGCAGCAATGACTGCAATGCCACAGTTAAGCGATCAAGACATTAGCGATATCTTAGCATATACAGCTCAAGAAAAAGCAGCACCTCCAGCTAATGCAGGAGGAGCAACTGCACAAACAGCTGCGCAATCTGAAGGTGGTATTTCAAACGATTTAGTTCTTGGTGCACTAGCAATTTTATTTGTACTATTAGCTATTGGTTTAATAATGGTTAACAGAACATTGCGCCGCTTTGCCAAAGCTAATAATGTTGAAATTCCTGAAGATGCTCAAAGAAAACCATTATGGAAAGCATTTGTGCAAAACCAATTTTTAATGTTGGTTGTGGCAATATTCTTCCTGTTATCTAGTGCATATTTTGCATATGGTTACTTTATGCAATTAGGTATTGACCAAGGATACCAACCAGTGCAACCAATTCATTTCTCACATAAGATACATGCTGGAGATAATGGTATAGACTGTAAGTATTGTCACTCTTCTGCAAGAGTAAGTAAAACATCTGGTATTCCATCGTTAAACGTGTGTATGAACTGTCATAAATCAGTTTACGAATACAATGGTGAAACAACAGCTGAATATTCAAAAGAATTTTATGATGCTGAGATTAAAAAATTATATGCTGCAGTAGGTTGGGATGACGATAATCAAGAATACACAGGAGAAACACAGCCTGTTAAATGGGTGAGAATCCATAACCTTCCTGATTTTGCTTACTTCAATCACTCGCAACACGTTTCGGTTGCTGGACTTGAGTGTCAGACATGTCATGGTCCTGTTGAAGAAATGGAAATAATGTACCAATACTCGCCTTTAACTATGGGATGGTGTATTAACTGTCACAGAGAGACAAATGTTAAGGTTAAAGACAACGAGTATTATACAAAAATACACGAAGAGTTATCAAAAAAATATGGTGTTGACCAACTAACTGCAGCTCAAATGGGTGGGTTAGAATGTGGAAAATGTCATTACTAAATATTAAAAGAAGTTAATTCAATTATAATATGTCATCAAACAAGAAATACTGGAAAAGTGTTGAGGAGCTAAACCAAGACAATAGCTCTATGGTTGAGGCGCTTAAGCATAAAGAGTTTGTGCAAGAGATTCCTGTAGATGAATTTTTAGGAGATAAAGACACTCTTGAAACTTCTTCAACTACACGTCGTGATTTCTTAAAATATGTTGGTTTTAGTACAGCTGCTGCATCTTTAGCAGCTTGCGAAGGACCAGTTAAGAAAGCGATTCCTTATGTAGTGCAACCAGATCAAATTATTCCTGGTGTTGCAAATTACTATGCAACAACGATTGCTAATGGTCATGATTTTGCAAGTGTGTTGGTTAAAACACGTGAAGGACGACCAATAAAAATTGAAAACAATGATTTAGCAGCAACAAATGGTAGTGCAAATGCCAGAGTTAATGCGTCTGTTTTAGATTTGTATGACAGCTTAAGAGTTGGGTGGCCAAAAAAGAATGGAGAAGACAGTTCTTGGACCGAGTTTGATGCTGATACTACAGCTGGACTTAATGCAGCTGTTGCATCTGGGAAAGATATTGTGTTATTAACACAAACATTTGCAAGTCCTTCTACTTCTAAATTAATTTCAGAGTTTAAAGAAAAATATGGTAATGTTCGTCATGTAGTTTACGATGCTATTTCAGAGTCGGCTGCAATCGAAGCATACCAAAATACATATGGAGAACGTGGTTTAGCTAATTACGATTTCTCTAAAGCAGCTACAATTGTATCTGTTGGAGCTGATTTCTTAGGAGATTGGCAAGGTGGCGGATTTGATTCTGCTTATGCAAAAGGACGTATTCCAAAAAACGGAAAAATGTCGCGCCACATTCAGTTTGAGTCTAACATGAGTTTAACTGGTGCAAATGCAGATAAGCGTGTGCCTTTAAAACCAAGTGAGCAAAAAGTTGCCTTAGCAAAATTATACGGTAAAATTACTGGAAATGCTGTGTCAGGAAATCTTCCTGCTCATGTTGAAGAAGCTGTGAGTACAGCTGCTTCAGAGTTGAGTAAAGCTGGAAGCAATGGTGTTGTAGTAACCGGAATTCAAGATGTAAATGCTCAAACAGTAGTATTTGCAATAAACGAAGCTTTAGCAAGTAAAGCCTTCGATCCTAATACGCCAATTAAAACAAGACAAGGTAACGATAAAGCAGTTGCGCAATTAGTGGCAGATATGAATGCTGGTAAGGTTGGTGCTTTAATTATGAGTGGTGTAAATCCAATATATACATTACCTAATGCTGCTGAATTTGAATCAGGATTAGCTAATGTGGATATGTCTGTGGCGTTTTCTATGAAAGAAAATGAAACATCGACATTGTGTAATTACATTGCTGCTGCACCTCACTATTTAGAATCTTGGGGAGATGTAGAGCTTAAAAAAGGACACTACGGATTAATGCAACCAGCTATTCGTCCGTTATTCGATACTAAACAATTTCAAGAGGCTTTATTAATGTGGAATGGTAATGATATGACATACCATGATTACATAAAAGACAATTGGGCTAACAATATATTAAACGGTGGCTCTTGGAATCAAGCATTACACGATGGTGTGTTTGTAGGAACTTCTTCATTAGTTGAAGATACAACTGATAGTGAAGCTGAAGACCAAACACCAATGGATGCAAGTACTGCAGCAAGAGCGTTAGCTACGTCATCGTCTTCTGGATTTGAGTTAACATTATACTCAAAAACAGGAATGGGAGATGGACAACAAGCTAATAACCCTTGGTTACAAGAGTTTCCAGATCCATTAACAAGAATTACTTGGGATAACTACTTAACGGTATCTGAAGCCGATGCTAAAGAATTAGGGCTAGATTTAGCACCTAGCACCTTCTTTAGTCAAAGTCAGCATGATGCAACAGGTGGTTTAAACGGGAAATATGCTAATGTTACAGCTAATGGAGTTACAGTAACAGTTCCAGTAATTATTCAACCAGGGCAAGCTAAAGGAACTTTTGGATTATCATTTGGATATGGTAGATCATTAGGAATGAAATCTGAAATGCAAACAGGAGTAAATGCATATCCGTTGTATGTTAACTTTAATCCTGTTCAAGAAGTTTCGATTGAAGTAGCTTCTGGAAGACATGAGTTTGCAAGTGTGCAGTTACACAATACTTTAATGGGTCGTGGCGATATTATTAGAGAAACTACGCTTGAAGTATTTAATACTAAAGATAAAGATTATTATAATGCAGTTCCTGTAGTATCATTAAACCATAAAGAAACACCAGTTAACTCTTCTAGAGTTGATTTATGGGATGAGTTTGATCGTTCTATAGGTCATCATTTTAACTTGTCAATAGACTTAAATGCTTGTACAGGATGTGGTGCTTGTGTTATTGCATGTCATGCTGAAAATAACGTACCAGTTGTAGGTAAAGAAGAAATTAGACGTAGTCGTGATATGCACTGGTTACGTATAGATAGATACTATTCATCCGAAGCATCTTTTGAAGGTGATAACGAAAAGAAAGATAATATTAAAGGTTTAGGAAGCTCGTTAAGTACGTTTGGCGAAATGGAATCTCCAGCAGCCAACCCTCAAGTAGCGTTCCAGCCAATAATGTGTCAGCACTGTAATCACGCACCTTGTGAAACAGTATGTCCAGTGGCAGCAACATCACACGGTCGTCAAGGTCAAAACCACATGGCATATAACCGTTGTGTAGGTACTCGTTACTGTGCTAATAACTGTCCGTATAAAGTACGTCGTTTTAACTGGTTCTTATATAATGGCAATGATGAATTTGATTACCACATGAATGATGATTTAGGACGTATGGTAATTAACCCTGATGTTACTGTAAGATCTCGTGGTGTTATGGAAAAATGTTCTATGTGTATTCAAATGACACAAAAAACAGTTCTTGATGCTAAACGTGATGGAAGAGTAGTAAAACCAAACGAATTTAAAACAGCATGTTCTGCAGCTTGTAGCAATGGAGCAATGAAGTTTGGAGATATCAATGATAAAAAGAGCGATATAGCAGCTCTTAAAGATGATAAAAGAGCGTATCACTTACTAGAAAGTGTTGGTACTAAACCAAATGTGGTGTATCAAGTGAAAGTAAGAAATACGGAAGCATAAATAATAAATTAATTAAGAAACAATTATAAAAGGATTATGGCGTCTCACTACGAAGCACCTATTAGAAGACCTTTAGTTACAGGAGAAAAATCATACCACGATGTTACTGTGGATGTAGCTGCTCCAGTTGAAGGAAAAGCAAACAAACAATGGTGGATTGTATTTTCTATTGCTCTTGTGGCCTTTCTTTGGGGATTAGGTTGTATAATTTATACAATATCAACAGGTATTGGTACTTGGGGATTAAACAAAACCGTTGGTTGGGCTTGGGATATTACTAACTTCGTTTGGTGGGTTGGTATTGGTCACGCAGGAACACTTATTTCTGCAGTACTATTATTATTCCGTCAAAAATGGAGAATGGCAATTAACCGTTCTGCAGAAGCAATGACAATTTTTTCGGTAGTTCAAGCAGGATTGTTCCCAATTATTCACATGGGACGACCTTGGTTAGGATATTGGGTATTACCTATTCCAAACCAGTTTGGATCACTTTGGGTTAACTTTAACTCGCCATTACTTTGGGATGTATTTGCAATTTCTACCTATCTATCTGTATCATTAGTATTTTGGTGGACAGGGTTATTGCCAGATTTTGCAATGATTAGAGATAGAGCTGTTAGACCTTTTCAAAAGAAAATATATTCTTTATTATCATTTGGATGGTCTGGTAGAGCTAAAGATTGGCAACGTTTTGAAGAAGTATCTTTGGTACTTGCAGGTTTAGCAACACCATTAGTACTTTCTGTACACACTATTGTATCATTTGACTTCGCAACATCGGTAATTCCAGGTTGGCATACTACAATATTCCCACCATACTTCGTTGCAGGGGCTATTTTCTCAGGATTCGCCATGGTAAACACGCTTCTTATTATTATGAGAAAAGTGTGTAATCTTGAAGATTATATCACAGTACAACACATCGAGTTAATGAACATAGTCATTATGATTACAGGTTCTATCGTAGGTGTGGCGTATATCACTGAGCTGTTTATTGCTTGGTACTCAGGTGTTGAATATGAGCAATACGCCTTCTTAAACAGAGCAACAGGACCTTATGCTTGGGCATATTGGGCAATGATGACTTGTAACGTGTTCTCGCCACAGTTTATGTGGTTTAAAAAGTTGCGTACAAGTATTATGTTCTCGTTCTTTATTTCAATTGTAGTAAATATTGGAATGTGGTTTGAACGTTTTGTAATTATTGTAACATCGTTGCATAGAGATTATTTACCATCATCTTGGTCTATGTTCTCGCCAACGTTTGTTGATATTGGAATTTTCATTGGAACAATAGGGTTCTTCTTCGTGTTATTCTTACTGTACGCAAGAACATTCCCAGTGATTGCACAAGCAGAGGTGAAGACCATTTTAAAATCTTCAGGCGAGCGTTATAAAAAAATTAGAGAAGCAGGTAATAGTTTAGTTGGTACTGGAGCAGACGAAAGAACTTCAGGAGATAATTCTAAAAAAACAAAAAATTAAGATAGCATATGGAGTCTACAAAAGTAATTCACGCTATTTATACAGATGATGATGTGTTAATGTCGGCCGTTAAAAAGGTTAAAGCAGCAAAGTATCACATAGAAGAAATATACACCCCTTTTCCAGTACATGGACTAGACAAAGCAATGGGATTGGCACCAACGCGTATTGCTATTACAGCATTTATATACGGTTGCCTTGGTTTAACTGTAGCTATAGTTATGATGAACTATATCATGATTGAAGATTGGCCTCAAAACATTGGTGGTAAACCAAGTTTTAGCTATCTAGAAAATATGCCTGCATTTGTGCCTATTATGTTTGAGCTTACAGTATTTTTCTCAGCGCACTTAATGGTAATAACATTTTACTTACGTAGTAGAATGTGGCCATTTAAAAAAGCTGAAAACCCAGATCCTAGAACTACTGATGATCATTTTTTAATGGAGATACCAGTGCATGGTAATGAAAAAGAATTAGAATCATTTTTAGCAGATACAGGAGCAGTAGAAATTAACATTGTAGATAAAGAAGCACATTAATATATTATGAAAGGCTTAATTAAAATATTAGTATTGGCAATAATGGTAAGTTCGGTAATGTCTTGTAACGATAGTTCTGCACCAAACTATCAGTTTATGCCAAACATGTACGAATCACCAAGTTATGAAACTTATATGGCTTACGACATATTTCCAGAACAACAATCTGCAATGCTTCCTGTAGAAGGGACAATTGCTAGAGGGCATACATTGTTTGAATATGGAAGTTCTACTGCCGAGTATGATCGCGCTAAAGCAGAATTAGTAAGCCCTTTAGATTCTACTCAAGTTGATTTTGCAAGAGGAAAAGAGTTATACGATATTTACTGTAGTACATGCCACGGAACAAAAGGAGATGGACAAGGAAACTTAGTAAAAAGAGAGAAAATTGCAGGAATCCCTAAATATAATGATGCTGCACGAGCCATTAATGAAGGTAGCATTTACCACGTAATTTATTATGGAAAAAATGCTATGGGCTCTCATAAAAACCAGCTTAGAGAAGAAGAACGTTGGCAAGTAGCTGCTTACGTAATGAAATTAAAAGCAGATTTATAAAAATAAGATTTAGATAAAGTTATATATCGATATGTACACCATTTCAAATAGATTAAAAATAGTCTCACTTATCCTAATTATTGTAGGAGCAGGATTATGGGGAACAAGTTATGTGTCTTCTCACGTTTCAGTAGAGGATGTAAAAACGATGTTAGCTGAAGAAGACGCATCTCATGGCGGAGGTCATGGTACTGAAGCAACAACACATGAACCAGCAGCCGACTCGCATGGAGAAGAAACATCTCATGATTCAGCTGAAGCTCATGATGACGAACATGCAGAACACGTGATGCATCAAATTCATAACAGACCATATTCGGCTCTTTATGTAGCAGCATTTTTCTTCTTTATGATTGCTTTAGGTGTATTAGCTTTTTATGGTATTCAATACGCTTCACAAGCAGGATGGTCGCCAGTACTATTTAGAGTGATGGAAGGTATTACATATTACGTATTGCCAGGAGGTTTAATAGTATTAGCTATTGCTATGTGGGCAGGTGACCATATATTTATTTGGATGGATCCTGAAGTTGTTGCTCATGATGAGTTAATACAAGGAAAAGCAGGATGGTTAAACAAAACAGGGTTCTTTATTCGTGGATTAATTTTCTTAGGTGGTTGGAGTTTATATAGATACTTTTCTCGTAAATTTTCGATTGCTCAAGATAGTGCAGATGACAACAGAAACTTCAAAAAGAATTTCCGTATTTCGGCAGCATTCTTAGTATTTTATATTTACACAGAATCAATGATGTCTTGGGACTGGATTATGAGTGTAGATCCTCACTGGTTCTCAACATTATTTGGTTGGTATGTGTTTGCAAGTATGTTTGTAAGTGGTATTACAGTAATTGCATTAGTTACTATGTATTTAAAATCTAAAGGATTAATGGAGTTTGTAAACGACAGTCACATGCACGATTTGGCTAAGTTTATGTTTGCTATTAGTATTTTCTGGACGTATTTATGGTTCTCTCAATTTATGTTAATATGGTATGCTAATATACCTGAAGAAGTAACATACTTTGTAACTAGAATAGAAGATTATAAATTACCATTCTTTGGCATGTTAGCTCTAAACTTTATATTTCCATTCTTAGTACTAATGAATAGTGATTATAAACGTATTAATTGGTTTATCGTTATGGCAGGTATAGCCATACTAGTTGGACACTACATAGATGTTTATAACATGATTATGCCAGCAACAGTTGGTGATAGATGGGGATTTGGTTTTGCAGAATTTGGAGCTGTGTTCTTTTTCCTTGGATTGTTCTTGTTAATTGTATTCTATGCAATATCAAAACAACCATTATTAGCCAAAGGAAATCCTTTTGTTAAAGAAAGTGAACAATTCCATTATTAATTAATAAAAATAAAGACGAAGAATAACAATGACAGCTTTATTAACAATTATAGTTTTAGTATTTATTACTGTTGCCATATGGCAAATGGTAAAGATTTTCGATTTAGCCAATGCTAATAATGAAAATTCTCAAGTTGCCAATGATAAAGATAATAGAGTTAATGGATATTTAATGTTAGGCTTCTTAGCCTTCATTTATATTATTACAATTGTATGCCTTGTAAAATGGGGAGATTTACCATTAATGTCTAATTCAGCTTCTGCTCATGGACCTCAAATAGACAATTTAATGATTATCTCTATGGTTATCATTTTTATTGTTCAAACCATTACACAATTCTTACTACATTATTTTGCTTTTAAATATAAAGGTGAAAAAGGACGTAAAGCATTATTTTATGCTGATAATGATAAATTAGAGTTCATCTGGACCATTATTCCAGTTATTACACTAGCAGGTTTAATTATTTATGGTTTATTCACTTGGTCAGACATCATGAACTTCGAAGAAGAAGAAGATGCCTTAGTGGTTGAGCTTTACGCACAACAGTTTAACTGGAAAGCAAGATATGCCGGAAATGATAATGTGCTGGGAGATGCAAATGTTAGATTAATTAATCTAGATAATGCAAATATTTTAGGATTAGATGAAGCTGATCCTAACGCTCAAGACGATATTATTACTACAGAATTACATTTACCAGTAGGAAGACAAGTAATATTTAAAATGCGATCGCAAGATGTATTGCACTCAGCATACATGCCACATTTTAGAGCTCAAATGAACTGTGTTCCTGGAATGATTACTCAGTTTGCTTTTACACCAACAGTGACTACAGCAGAAATGAGACAGAACCCTGATATGGTAGAAAAAGTAGCTAATATTAACGATATTAGAACTAATAAAAGTAAAGATTTGATTGCAAAAGGTGAAGAAGCATTAGACCCTTATGAGTTTGATTACCTTTTAATTTGTAATAAAATATGTGGAAAATCTCACTATAACATGCAAATGAAAATAGTTGTTGAAACTGAAGAAGAGTACAATGCTTGGATAAAAGAGCAGCAAATTTTTAAAAACTCATTAGTTCAAAATTAATTATAACAAAAAGAATAAAATAAATATAGATTATGTCAGCACACGCAGATACTCACGCTCACGAAGACGACCACGGACATCATCATAAAGAAACCTTTGTAACTAAATATATATTTAGTCAAGATCATAAAATGATTGCAAAGCAGTACCTAATTACAGGTACTATTATGGGAGTTATTGGTGTTATGATGTCATTAATGATTCGTATGCAAATTGCATGGCCTGAACAACCAAATGCTATTTTTGAAGCACTATTAGGTAAATGGGCTCCAGGAGGTGTTATGGATGCTGATATGTATTTAGCATTGGTAACTATACATGGTACCATCATGGTATTTTTTGTGTTAACAGCAGGATTAAGTGGTACATTTAGTAACTTATTAATACCATTGCAAATTGGTGCTCGAGACATGGCTTCAGGATTCCTTAATATGGTCTCTTATTGGCTATTTTTCTTGTCAAGTGTAATCATGGTCATTTCATTATTTGTTGAAGCAGGACCTGCAGCAGCTGGGTGGACAATTTATCCTCCTTTAAGTGCATTGCCAATGGCTCAAGGTGGATCAGGAGCAGGTATGACACTCTGGTTAGTATCTATGGCAATATTTATTGCATCGTCATTACTAGGATCGCTTAACTATATTGTAACAGTAATAAACTTACGTACTAAAGGAATGTCTATGACAAGACTTCCATTAACTATCTGGGCATTTTTTGTAACAGCAATTATTGGTGTGGTTTCGTTTCCAGTATTATTATCTGCAGCATTATTATTAATAATGGATAGAAGTTTTGGAACATCATTCTTCTTATCTGATATATTTATCCAAGGTGAAGTATTGCATTACCAAGGAGGTTCTCCAGTACTATTTGAACACTTATTCTGGTTCCTAGGTCACCCAGAAGTATATATTGTATTATTACCAGCATTAGGTATAACTTCCGAAGTTATTGCAACAAACTCACGTAAACCTATTTTTGGTTATCGCGCTATGGTTGCTTCAATTTTAGCAATTGCATTCTTATCTACAATTGTTTGGGGTCACCATATGTTCGTATCAGGAATGAATCCGTTCTTAGGTTCGGTGTTTACATTTACAACCTTATTAATTGCAATACCTTCAGCTGTAAAAGCATTTAACTACATAACAACCCTCTGGAAGGGTAATCTCCAGTTTAACCCTGCAATGCTATTCTCTATTGGACTAGTATCCACTTTCATTACAGGTGGTTTAACAGGAATTATTTTGGGTGATAGTGCTTTAGATATTAACGTACACGATACGTATTTCGTTGTAGCACACTTTCATTTAGTAATGGGTATCTCAGCGCTTTATGGAATGTTTGCTGGAATTTACCATTGGTTCCCTAAAATGTTTGGACGAATGCTTAATAAAAATTTAGGATATATCCATTTTTGGGTAACAGCTATTTGTGCTTATGGTGTATTTTTCCCAATGCACTTTATAGGTATGGCTGGTTTACCACGTCGTTATTATACAAATAGTAATTTCCCATTATTTGATGATTTATCTAATGTCAATGTCGTAATTACATTGTTTGCCCTAATTGGAGGAGCATTTCAATTAGTGTTCTTATGGAACTTCTTCTACAGTATGTTCTATGGTAAGAAAACAGTTCAAAACCCATGGAAATCTAACACGCTTGAATGGACAGCACCAGTTAAGCATATTCATGGAAACTGGGAAGGCGACATACCTCATGTACACCGTTGGGCTTATGATTATAGCAAACCAGGACATGATGACGATTTTGTGCCACAAAATGTGCCCTTAAAAGAAGGAGAAGAAGAACTTCAACATTAGATTTAAAAAGTTATATAATATATTTAAAAGCCTTTCTACTATAGAAAGGCTTTTTGTTATAGTGTTGTTAATTTAGATAAGAAGTTAACTATATCTTGATTTTTGTAGTATTTTAGTCTCATATACTTTAATCTTAAAACTATGAAAAAAACTACTTTTCTATTTTTCTTCTCTTTGTTTAACTTGTTTCATATAGCAACAGTTAAAGCACAAACTGTTCTTGAAAGTTTTGAAACAGAAACAGTTACTTCTAGTTCATTTACTTCTGGTTCAAAAAGCTTTAATATAGTAAACGGACAGGTATCAACATTTGCCAATAGTGGTGTTGGGGATTCGCAACGGTACTTAGATAATATAGGTTCTTGTGGGTCACAATCAAATGTAAATTTTAAAACTGCTGATGGGTCAGATATTTATATTCACTCATTATATGTTTATTCTAGTACTGATTGTTCAGGAGTGCCAGTAAATACAAATCAAGCAGCTACATTAAAGGCATATAAAGACAATAGCGAAGTTTTTTCTTTAACAATTGATGACACTGGTGGGGATGTAACTTGGACAAATCAAGAAACCAACGGTTTTACTTTTATAGACCTAGTGAGTTTAGGGTATGGAGATACATTAGTAGATGAAATTAGTTTAGATCTTTCTGGTGGAACACTTATCTATGCCGCAATAGATGAGATTATATGGTCACCATCACCAGTTGGAAACTATAGTCTTGAAAACTTTGAAACGGCTTCAGATAATGCTACAACCTTTGTTAGTAACAGCCAATCTTTTACACTAAACAACGCTTTACAGGTTCACACAGACGGAACAAAAATTGGAGTGGGCGAGAGCTTGTATTACTTAGATAATTTAGATGCATCACCCTCGTTAATAGCAGACGGAGGGACTCCTTATTCAACCTCAATTGAAACAACAAATGGAAACAATATTTATTTAAAAGGGTTTTACCTATATATGAGCAATAATAGCTCTTATAGCGACTTGCATTCGGTTGGAGTCACTATAAAAGGTTATAAAGATGGCTCAGGAACACCAGTGTTCACCCAAACGTTTTCACCTCCTTTTGACGATGATAACAAAGGATTTAATTTTTTAGGACTTTCCAATACAAATCAAAATATTCTCATCGATAAGTTTGAAATTGTCCCTTTAAACAATACAGCTGGCGGAGCTAACGAAGTACACTATTTAGCAATAGATAATTTATACTTCGAAATTCCTACAACTCCAACAGTAACCACAACAACTGTGTCAACATTTGGTTCCACATCAGCAGTTATGGGTGGTAATGTAACTTCAGATGGTGGAGTAACGGTAACCGAACGAGGCATTGTTTATGCAATAACGTCCCAAAATGCCAATCCACAGATAGGAGGCGCAAATGTTATTAAAGATGAGAACGGTTCTGGAACAGGAATGTTCAGCGAATCTATTACAGGATTAACATCAAATACTCAATACTCTTATGTAGCCTATGCTATTAATAGTAAAGGAACAAGCTATGGTGAAGTTAAAACTTTTGTTACAGGAATTTTAGGGTTAGAGGAAACTTCATTAAAAAATGCAATAAATTTATATCCAAACCCAGTAAATAATGTACTCTATTTAAATACTAATACTGTAAAAATTCAAAAAGCGCACCTATACGATATCTTAGGAAAGAGGATTCAACATATTCAACTTAAAAATGAAACGATGAATTTTTCTTCTTTAGAAAAAGGAATTTATTTACTAAAAATCGAAACAGATAAAGGTAACACTACTAAAAAAGTTGTGAAGCAATAACAAATTACTTTTAAAATAAGCAAAAACCCTTTCTGAATTAGAAAGGGTTTTTATTTATATTTGAAGTATGAACGAAAATCTTAATCCATCCAGCGAAAACCTATCTTCAGAAGAACATGATATAGAAAGAGCCTTAAGGCCATTGTCCTTTGAAGATTTTGCAGGACAAGATCAAGTGTTAGAAAATCTAAAAGTTTTTGTTGAAGCATCTAATTTACGTGGAGATGCATTAGATCACACCTTGTTTCATGGACCACCAGGATTAGGGAAAACCACCTTAGCACATATTTTATCGAATGAGTTAGAGGTAGGCATTAAAGTAACTTCTGGACCTGTATTAGATAAACCAGGAGATTTGGCAGGATTGCTAACCAATCTCGAAGAACGTGATGTCTTATTTATAGATGAGATTCATCGTTTAAGTCCTATAGTTGAAGAGTATTTATATTCTGCAATGGAAGACTTTAAAATCGATATTATGATTGAGACTGGACCTAACGCACGTTCAGTTCAAATCAATTTAAATCCATTTACCTTAGTTGGAGCCACAACACGTTCAGGATTGTTAACAGCGCCAATGCGAGCACGTTTTGGCATTAGTAGTAGATTACAATATTATTCAACAGAATTATTATCAACTATTGTACAGCGTAGTGCGCACATCTTAAAAGTGCCTATTTCTATGGAAGCAGCAATAGAAATTGCTGGACGAAGTAGAGGTACTCCTAGAATTGCAAATGCATTATTAAGAAGAGTCAGGGATTTTGCTCAAATAAAAGGCAATGGAAGCATTGATATCGAGATTTCAAAGTATAGCTTAAAAGCGCTAAACGTAGATGCGCATGGTCTTGATGAAATGGATAATAAAATTCTAACGACGATAATAGATAAATTTAAAGGAGGTCCAGTTGGGATTACTACTTTGGCAACTGCAGTTAGTGAAAGTGCCGAAACTATTGAAGAGGTGTACGAACCATTTTTAATACAGCAAGGGTTTATTATGCGCACACCTCGAGGACGTGAAGTCACCGAATTTGCTTACAAACATCTAGGTAGAATCAAAGGAAATGCTCAAGGTGGATTGTTTTAACGCTAAGCGTCATTCTAAACTGTTACACTGAGCGTTGCCGAAGTGTTGTTTCGGAATCTTATTAAATGAATAATAAAACTAAATATACCAACCTCATCAAAACCGAAGCCAAACGCCTCGGTTTTTTGTCTTGTGGTATTAGTCAAGCTCAGTTTTTGGAAGAAGAAGCGCCTCGACTAGAAAAATGGTTAAATAATAATATGCATGGCAAAATGCAATACATGGAAAACCATTTTGATAAGCGCTTAGACCCAACCAAACTAGTTGAAGGCTCTAAAAGTGTGGTGTCGTTATTACTTAATTATTTCCCTTCTGAAATTCAAAAAGATACATCTGCTCCAAAAATCAGTAAATATGCTTATGGTACAGACTACCATTTTGTGATTAAAGACAAACTCAAACAATTATTACAATTCATTCAAGACAATATAGGAGAAGTAGCAGGCAGAGCATTTGTTGATTCTGCTCCAGTATTAGATAAAGCTTGGGCAGCAAAATCAGGTTTGGGTTGGATAGGGAAACACAGTAATTTATTGACACAGCAAGTAGGGTCGTTTTATTTTATTGCAGAATTAATAATCGATTTAGCGTTGGAGTATGATACACCAACCACAGATCATTGTGGTACATGTACAGCATGCATAGATGCGTGTCCAACTCAAGCAATTACGGAGCCTTATGTGGTAGATGGTAGTAAATGTATTTCATATTTCACGATAGAACTCAAGGACAATATTCCATCAGAATTTAAAGGACAATTTGATAATTGGATGTTTGGCTGCGATGTGTGTCAAGATGTTTGCCCTTGGAATCGGTTTTCAAAACCACATAATGAACCACTTTTTAATCCGCATCCAGAATTATTAGAAATGACAAAAAAAGATTGGGAAGAGATTACGGAAGACACCTTTAAAAAAGTGTTTAAAAAATCGGCAGTAAAGCGTACAAAGTTTTCAGGACTTACCCGAAACATTAAATTTTTAAAAGATTAGGCTATTAATTTCTACGTTGTATCTTTGCCAATTCATAGCTAACTAACGAGAATATGAGTAAGGAAAAGGAGAGTAAACGAAAGGAGAGTAAACGAAGAGAAGCTTTAATTTACCACGCCAAGCCAAGTCCCGGAAAAATAAAAGTAGTGCCTACTAAAAAGTACGCCACTCAAAGAGATTTATCTTTAGCTTATTCACCTGGAGTAGCCGAACCTTGCTTAGAAATTGAAAAAGATAAAGCTAATGCTTATAAATATACGGCTAAAGGAAATTTAGTGGCTGTAATTTCTAATGGGACAGCAGTTTTAGGATTGGGTAATATTGGGCCTGAAGCCTCTAAGCCAGTTATGGAAGGGAAGGGATTACTTTTTAAAATATTTGCCGATATTGATGTGTTTGATATAGAAATAGGCACAGAAGATGTTGAAGAGTTTATTCAAACAGTAAAAAACATAGCGCCTACGTTTGGTGGTATTAATCTTGAAGATATTAAAGCTCCAGAAGCTTTTGAAATAGAAAGACGCTTAAAAGAAGAACTCGATATTCCTGTAATGCATGATGACCAACATGGTACAGCAATTATATCAGCCGCCGCATTATTAAATGCCTTAGAGATTATAGAAAAAAATATTGAGGATGTAACAATTGTAATAAGTGGTGCTGGAGCAGCTGCGATTTCTTGTACACGCTTATATCAATCGTTTGGAGCAGAGCGTGAGAATATTGTCATGTTAGATAGTAAAGGCGTTATTAGAAAAGACAGAGATAATTTAACATCTCAAAAAGCAGAATTTGCTACATCTAGAGATATTAACACACTTGAGGACGCCATGGAAGATGCCGATGTGTTCATTGGTTTATCAACATCAAATATTGTAACACCTGGGATGCTAAAAACCATGGCAAAAAACCCAATAGTTTTTGCTATGGCAAATCCTGATCCTGAAATCGCTTACCAATTGGCAATTGATACTAGAGATGATATTATTATGGCAACTGGACGTAGCGATCATCCTAACCAAGTAAATAATGTGCTAGGTTTTCCTTTTATTTTTAGAGGTGCTTTAGATGTTAGAGCAACTTCTATTAATGAGGAGATGAAAAAAGCAGCTGTTATTGCATTAGCAGAATTAGCCAAAGAACCCGTTCCGGAACAAGTAAATGTTGCCTATGGCGAAACACGTTTAACATTTGGTAAAGAGTATATTATACCTAAACCTTTTGATCCAAGGTTAATAAGTGTAGTCCCGCCAGCGGTTGCTAAAGCAGCTATGGATAGTGGTGTAGCTACTGAGCCCATTGAAGATTGGGAAAGATACGAAGAACTTTTACTGCAGCGATTGGGACATGATAATAAGCTAGTGCGTTTGTTACACAGTCGAGCAAAATTAAACCCAAAGCGTGTTGTTTTTGCTGAAGCAGACCAATTAACGGTTTTAAAAGCAGCGCAAATAGTTCATGAAGAAGGTATAGCCATACCAATTTTGTTGGGACGAAGAGATAAAATTGAAAAGCTAAAAGAAGAAATCGAATTTGAAGCTGATGTAGAAATAATTGATCCAAAATCTGATGAGCAAGAAGCAACCAAAAATGCCTATGCAAATATTTATTGGAGCCAACGAAATAGACGCGGCATTACACAGCATACTGCCAAAAAGCTCATGCGTGAACGTAATTATTATGCTGCAATGATGGTAAATGAAGGTGATGCTGATGCGCTTATTTCAGGGTTTTCAAGAAATTATCCAACGGTTGTAAAACCAATGTTAGAATTAATTGGACTTGACAAAGGAGCTACTAGAATTGCAACAACTAATGTGTTAATGACACAACGAGGACCTTTATTTTTAAGTGATACCTCTATTAATATAGATCCTAGCTCAAAAGACCTTGCTAAAATAGCTCAAATGACGGCTACTACAGTAAAAATGTTTGGCATAGAACCAGTTATGGCAATGATTTCGTATTCTAATTTTGGATCATCAAGTAACGAAAAGGCATCAAAAGTAAGGCAAGCCGTATCGTATTTGCATCGTTATTACCCTAGTTTAATTGTTGATGGTGAATTTCAAACAGACTTTGCTTTAAATAATGAAATGCGCCAAGATATTTTTCCTTCTTCAAAATTAGCTGGACGAAAAGTTAACACATTGATATTTCCTAACTTAGATTCGGCAAATATTACTTACAAGCTTTTAAAAGAGTTAAATAAGGCCGAAAATATTGGCCCAATTATGATGGGATTAAAAAAACCAGCACACATTTTACAGCTAGATGCTAGTGTTGATGAAATAGTAAATATGGCAGCAATTGCGGTAATAGATGCTCAAAAAAAGCAAAAAAGAGTGTAAAACTAGGGTCTGCGGTTAGATTATGTCGTTATAATGTATAATTATTTTATTACATTTGGAGCGTAACTAAACCAAATCTATGATTACGCATATACAAGGTAAACTTGTTGAAAAAAATCCTACAGATGTTGTGATTGATTGTAATGGTGTTGGCTATTTGCTAAATATTTCATTGCATACGTATTCTCAAATACCCAATCAAGAACATCTAAAACTCTATACGCATCTTCAAGTTAAAGAAGATTCGCATACACTTTATGGGTTTTCATCGCTTGGTGAAAGACAAATTTTTAGACTACTTATTTCTGTAAGTGGTATTGGAACAAGTACAGCACGAACCATGTTATCGTCCTTAACACCTAAACAGGTTAGGGAAGCAATTGCAGTAGAAGACGTAGCTTTAATTCAGTCAGTTAAAGGTATTGGTCTTAAAACCGCGCAACGTGTTGTGATAGAACTAAAAGATAAAGTTTTAAAAGCCTACGATATTGATGAAGGAATTACATTCCAAAGCAATACTAATAAAGATGAAGCGTTATCTGCATTAGAAGTTCTTGGTTTTGCCAAAAAGCAATCCGAACGCGTTGTAGATAAAATTGTTTCCAGCAACCAAGAAGCAAGTGTCGAAGCTATTATAAAAGAAGCCTTAAAAAAATTATAATTGATTTGAAAGCCGCCAACATTAATTTTCACAAATCTACTAGAACATATGCGTTAACAAGCATTATGTTACTATTATATATTGCCACTTTTGCGCAACAAACAACAGTTAGAGACTCAACAAGTACGACGTTTTCGTTTAATAATTTATTATTACCGAATCCAGACAGTATAGTTTCTAAATACACATACGATCCTTTAACTGACAGATATATCTATAATCAAAGTTTAGGAACTATAAATATTAATTACCCAATAATCTTAACACCTGAAGAATTCAGAAAACTGGTGGCTCAAGAAACCTTGCGTAATTATTATAAAGAAAAAATTGATGCATACGATGGGAAGAAAGCAGGCTTAGAAGATGCTAAGAAAAATTTAATACCAGAACTATATGTAGATTCCGATTTTTTTGAATCCGTTTTTGGAGGAAGTACTATTGAAGTTATTCCACAAGGGTCGGTTGAAATGGATTTAGGAATTTTATACACCAAGCAAGACAATCCATCGTTTTCACCAAGAAATAGAAGTAATTTCACGTTTGATTTTGACCAAAGAATAGAACTTAGTTTATTGGGTAAAGTTGGAACAAGGCTACAAGTAACTGCTAATTACGACACCCAATCTAGCTACGATTTTCAAAATCTTATAAAATTAGAATATACTCCTACAGAAGATGATATTATTCAGAAAATAGAAGTAGGTAATGTAAGCATGCCTTTAAACAGCTCATTAATTACTGGAGCACAGAGTTTATTTGGTGTAAAAACACAATTACAGTTTGGAAAAACAACTATTACAGGAATATTTTCTGAACAAAAATCGCAAACACGAACGGTGGTGGCCCAAGGTGGAGGCACCTTACAAGAATTTGAGTTTTTCGGATTAGATTACGACGAAAACAGACACTTCTTTTTAGCGCAATACTTTAGAGATAATTACGATTCAGCTTTAGAAACTTATCCTTATATAAATTCACCAATTCAAGTTACAAGAATAGAGGTTTGGGTAACCAACCGTTCTAATCAAACAGACGATGTAAGAAACGTTGTAGCCTTGCAAGACTTAGGAGAATCTAATCCAGCTAACATTGGTTCGGCAGTGAATATTACAGCAGGTCCAAATGCATATCCAAACAACACTAATAACGCATACGATCCTACTAATATTGGTGGAGCTGGCTCTCAAATTACAGACGATATTAGAGATATTGCAACGGTTCAATCAGGTATTTTGGTACCTGGAGTGAATGAAGGGTTTGATTATGGAAAACTAGAAAACGCAAGAAAATTACAAGAAGGATCAGAGTTTACAGTAAACACCCAATTAGGATACATCTCGTTAAATCAGCGTTTGCAAAATGATGAAATTTTAGCAGTCGCTTACCAGTTTACTGTAGGTGATCAAGTATATCAGGTTGGTGAGTTTGCCAACGATGGTGTGGATGCGACAGACGTATCGGTAGATTCTGGAACAGGAAATACAATTGTTAGCAATAACAGTTTAATTCTAAAAATGCTTAAAAGTACAGTCACAAGTGTAGATCAACCTATTTGGGATTTAATGATGAAAAACATCTACAATACTGGTGCTTTTAATTTGGAAAGAGAAGACTTTAAATTAAATATTTTTTATACAGAATCTTCTCCTGTAAACTATATAACGCCAGTTGGTACAACGCTATTTCCAACACCTGGACCAAACGAAGATGCTTTAGAAGAAACACCTTTATTACGAGTGTTTAATTTAGACAAATTAAACTATAATAACGACCCTCAATTTAATGGTGATGGCTTTTTTGACTTTGTGCCTGGAATTACTGTAATTCAACAAAACGGAAAAATAATATTCACTAATGTAGAACCATTTGGTAAATACTTATTCGACATTCTAGATATCGATAACAATCCAAGTGATAATGAAGCTGACTATGATGATCCAACACAGTATAACCCTAACCAAGCAAAATACGTTTACGACAAACTATATAAATCTACAAAAACAGCAGCCTTAGAAGATGGCGAAAAAAATAAGTTCCAAATAAAAGGACGCTACAAAGCAGGAGGTGGTGGTGGAATTCCTATAGGCGCATTTAATGTGCCTCAAGGATCCGTTAAGGTAACAGCTGGCGGACGTGTATTGGTTGAAGGTGTAGATTATACCGTAAACTACCAAATGGGTACGGTTCAAATTTTAGATCCTGCGTTACAGGCATCAAATACACCTATTCAAGTGTCTGTAGAAAATAATGCGGTATTTGGTCAGCAAACAAAACGTTTTACAGGTATTAATGTAGAGCATCAGTTTAACGAAAACTTTGTGTTGGGAGCAACATTTTTAAACTTAAATGAGCGTCCAATAACACAAAAAGCAAACTACGGAACAGAGCCTATAAATAATACTATTTTTGGAGTTAATGCCAATTTCTCTACCGAAGTACCTTTCTTAACAAGATTAGCAAATAAACTGCCAAATATAGATACCGATGTACAGTCAAACGTATCTCTTAGAGGTGAGTTTGCATACTTATTACCTGGAGCACCAAAAGGATCTGATTTCCAAGGAGAAGCCACAACCTATGTTGATGACTTTGAAGGAACTCAAAATGCTATTGATTTATTATCACCAATTTCATGGAGTCTATCCAGTCGTCCAAAAGCATTAGGTATAGGCGGAAGTTCAGAAGATGATAATGGCATACAAAACGGTTATAACAGAGCCTTGCTAAATTGGTACTCTATAGATCCTATTTTTTATAGTGGTCAACGACCAACTGGAATTAGCGATGATGATATGTCTAACTTATATACAAGACGTATTTTTATAGATGAAATTTTCCCACAACAAGATATTGTACAAGGGCAACCAACGGTTATTAATTCTTTAGATTTGGCGTACTATCCTGCCGAAAGAGGACCTTATAACTTTCAACCTGGAGCCGAAGATGGAATTTTAGATGACCCAATAGATTCTTGGGCAGGAATTACACGACAGCTAACCTCTACCGATTTTGAGCAAGCTAACGTAGAGTATGTGGAATTTTGGCTACAAGATCCATTTTTAGATAACCCTACAAACCCAGGAGGTAAGTTAACCTTAAATCTTGGTAATATTTCAGAAGATATTATTAAAGACGGTAGAAAGCAGTACGAAAATGGGTTGCCAGAGAATGGAGATGTAAGTGCCATACAGCCAACACCATCATGGGGAACTGTAGTGCCACAAAATCAAGCTTTAATTTATGCGTTTTCAACATTAGGGCAGCAACGTGCCAACCAAGATGTTGGATTTGATGGGTATGATGATGTAGAAGAAGCGTCTGTATTTTCAGCATTTTCGGGACTTGAGGATCCAGCTAACGATAACTATACCTATTTCCTTAACACGACAGGTGATGTGTTTGAACGTTATAAAAAATATAATGGGGTAGAAGGAAATTCTCCTGACACTTTCACGCAAACTAATAGAGGTTCTACAACGCAGCCTGATGTAGAGGACATAAACAGAGATAACACTATGAATACCATAGACAGTTATTTTGAGTATGAGTTCGATATCACACCTTCTAGTTTAGCAAACGTAAACAATACCTTTATTAGAGATAGAAAAACAACTACAGTAACACTTCCCAATGGTGATTCAAGGCAAGTAAAATGGTATCAATTTAGAATTCCGTTAACCGCTTACACAAATCAAATAGGTGGTATTACCGATTTTAGATCCATTCGTTTTATGCGTTTGTATTTGTCTGAATTTGCAGAAAATACAGTCATGCGTTTTGGATCTTTAGATCTAGTAAGAAGCGATTGGAGACGTTACCAGCAATCTTTAGATGACGATACAAATAATGATTTAGATGGTACCGATTTTAATGTAGGTATTATTGGAATTCAAGAAAATGATGGTCGTTATGTGTCTCCTCCAGGAGTTGAAAGAGAACAGCTTAATAATAACAATACCTTAGTGAGGCAAAACGAGCAGTCCTTAGTAGTAAACGTTTGTAAGTTAGAACCAAAAGATTCTAGAGCAGTATTCAAAAACATTAATGTAGATATGCGTCAGTTTAAAAAACTACGTATGTTTATGCATGCCGAACAAGGCGCAGCCTTAGGATTGCAAGATGGCGATGCTGTTGGTTTTATTAGAATGGGTAACGATTTTACTCAAAACTATTATCAAATTGAAATTCCTTTGGCAGTTTCAACAACAGGCTCAACAATTGATACGGAAGTTTGGAAACCTGAAAACGAAATTAACCTTCCAATTGAAGTGTTGGCAAAAATAAAAGCTTTAGGAATTTCGGCAGGAACTTTAGGAGATGAAGACCCAACGTTTTATGATGTTATAGATGGTGTATTACAAGAGACTTCTATTCCAGAATTTTCATCTTATACCATAGGCCAACAACGTGTCGCTATAAAAGGGAATCCAAATTTTGGAGATATACGAACCTTAATGGTAGGGATTAAAAATTCACACGAAACAACCGTTGATGTTTGTACAGAAGTGTGGTTTAACGAATTGCGTTTATCTGATATGGATAACGAAGGTGGTTGGGCAGCCATTGCAAGTATGGACTCCAATATTGCTGACTTCATGGATATTAGTGCTACAGGAAGACGAAGTACTACAGGTTTTGGTACCATCGAGCAAGGGCCAAATCAACGAAGTAGAGAAGATGTGAAGCAATACGATGTGGTGACTAATGTTAATTTAGGACAGTTATTACCAAAAAAATGGGGTGTTCAAATTCCATTTAATTATGGACAAAGTGAAGAATTAGTGACGCCTGAATACGACCAACAATACAAAGATATTAAGTTACAGGATAGACTAGATGCAGCAACGACAAATGCTGAAAAGGAAACTATAAAAAAACAATCTGAAGATTACACAAAGCGACAAAGCATCAATTTTATAGGTGTTAGAAAACAACGAACAGGCGAAGCTAAGCCCAAGTTTTATGATGTCGAAAATCTAACACTTAATTACTCTTACAATCAAGTAGAACATAGAGATTTTGAAATTGAAAACTCCTTAAATCAAAATGTAAGAGTTGGTGCAAACTATAATTTTAGCTTTGATCCAATTAAGATTGAACCTTTTAAAAAGAATGATTCACTATTTAAAGGAAAATACTGGAAAATTTTAAAGGACTTTAATTTTAACTTATTGCCATCTAGCATTTCTGTGAATACAGATTTTATGCGTCAATTTAACAAGCAAAAATTTAGAGACCTTGATTTAGGAGGTACAAATATTGGTATTGAAGAATTATATAGAAGAAACTATACGTTCGATTTCCAATACAATATTAATTATAACCTTACAGATGCGTTAAGCTTAAATTTTTCAGCATCTAACAATAACATAGTTAGAAATTATTTTGTTGACGATAATCTAAATGGTGCCCAAGATCCATCAAAAGATGTTTGGGATGGTTTCTTTGATGTTGGTGATCCAAACAGGCAATTCCAACAATTAGGAATTAACTATGAATTGCCATTAAATAAAATTCCAGCATTAGAGTTTTTAAGAGCAACTTACGCTTACACCGGAGATTTTCTTTGGCAGAAAGGATCTGATTTATATGGAAACTTAACGATTAATGGTTCTACTTACGATTTAGGAAACACAATATCTAATGCCAGTTCACATACTTTAAATGCTAACTTAGATATGAATCGTTTGTATCGTTATTTAGGCTTGGTTAGAAAAAATAGTTCTGCGAAATCTAATACACAAAGAGGTGTGCCACCAGGAGGACAACCTAGAGGAAACCAACAGCCAACAACAACAACAAAAAAGAATGGTTTATACAATGCTGCCATAGACGTATTGACAACTGTTAAGAGAATTCAGTTTGATTATACACAACGTAACGGAACATATTTACCAGGGTATATGGAAACACCAGGGTTTATAGGAACACTAAAACCTACCTTTGGATTTACCTTTGGTAGCCAACGCGATATTAGATATTTAGCAGCGAAGAATGGGTGGTTAACGGTATTTCCAGAGTTTAATCAACAATACACTGAAGAAGAATCTAAAATATTAAACTTCTCTGCAGCCTTAGAGCCAATGCAAGATTTAAAAATCGATTTAACAGGAGGTAGGACCTACAACGAAAACCTCACAGAAAGTTTTAACACTATAGATAGTAATAACGACGGATTGAGTGATGGCTATAATCCACTTATTAGAAATGCCTTTGGAAACTTCAACATTTCAACATCTATGATTAAAACTGCTTTTGCTAGTAGTGACGAAAATGGGTCAGAAACGTTTGATAACTTTAGAGCAAACAGGTTGGAAATAGCTAGACGACTTGCTTCTAAAGCAGGAATAGATGTGAATAATCCTGCTAATTTAGATGCAGAAGGGTATCCACTAGGGTTCGGAAAAACCAATCAAGCAGTATTATTACCAGCATTTTTATCGGCATATACAGGGAAGGACGCAGGGAAAGTTTCGCTTGGAGCATTTAGAGATATTCCAATTCCTAACTGGACATTAAAATATACAGGGTTAATGAAGTTACCTTGGTTTAAAAAACACTTTAAGCGTTTTTCTGTAACTCATGGTTACAATTCAATTTACACTATTAATCAATTTAGATCTAACTTAGATTATAATGCATTTGATCCAAATGCAGATTACGCATCGCAAAACCCTAATGTTTTAGACCAATCAGGAAATTATAAAAATGAAACCCTATTTAGTGCTGTGGCTTTAACCGAAATGTTTAGTCCTCTAGTAAAAGTAGATTTCGAAATGAAAAACTCAATGAAAATTCTTGCTGAAATTAAGAAGGATCGACGCTTGTTTTTAAGTTTCGATAATAATTTATTGACAGAAATTAAAGGGAGTGAGTATGTTTTTGGGTTAGGTTACCGAATTAAAGATGTAAAAATAAACTCTAAAATGGCTGGTCCAAGAAACGTTATTAAGAGCGACCTTAACATGAAAGCAGATATCTCTATTAGAGAAAATAAAACCATTATTCGTTACCTCGATTTGGAAAATAACCAAGTAACTGCAGGACAAACCATTTGGGGACTTAAATATACTGCCGATTATGCATTTAGTAAGAACCTAACAGGAATTTTCTACTTTGATTATACATTCTCAGAATACGCTATTTCAACAGCGTTTCCACAAACATCTATTCGCTCTGGTTTAACTTTACGATATAACTTTGGAAATTAAATAAAAAACTAACATATTTACCAAAAATTATATTAATATGAATATTCCATCCGAATTAAAGTACACTAAAGACCACGAATGGGTTAGCATCGACGGAGATGTTATTACCATAGGAATTACTGATTTTGCTCAAAGCGAATTAGGAGATATTGTTTATGTTGAAGTAGAAACAGTTGACGAAACTCTTGAAGCCGAAGAAGTTTTTGGAACAGTTGAGGCCGTAAAAACAGTATCAGATTTGTTCTTACCTGTATCAGGAGAAATTATTGAATTTAACGAAACTCTTGAAGACGAACCAGAAAAGGTAAACACTGATCCTTATGGTGATGGTTGGATGATTAAAGTAAAATGCTCTGACACATCTGAGTTTGAGTCATTACTTTCAGCTGACGATTACAAAGCCTTAATAAGTGCTTAATAAGCAAACAACGTATCTTTTTTTAGCATTAGCTTTTACACTAGCACTTACAGTAATAAGTTTAGTTAGCAATGATGGATTGCCTTATTTTGGAACCAATTATGAAGATAAAATTTATCATTTACTAGCTTATGCAGTATTGTGTTTTTTGTGGTATAAAGCCTTTGTTAGCTTAAATAGTGCATACCCTATTACATTCGCTTTAATGTTATGTGTTATTTATGGTATAATTATTGAAGTACTACAAGGACAGCTCACAGTAACTAGAGATGCATCCATTATGGATATTGTAGCAAATAGTTTAGGAGCTGCTATTGTTTCTCTTATTTTAACACTAAGAAAGAAAACAATCGTTAAAAATTTATAAACCCTTGCTTTTTTAGCAAATTATTGGTTATTTTACCAATCTCGAAAAAAAAATAATTATGGAACCTAAAAAGAACCTGAATGCTGACGTAAGAAGAAACAGCCCAATTTATTTTGCTGTTGGTCTTGCTTTAATGCTCTTAATTACAAATTACTCTATTAACTATAAGACTTACGATAAAGAAGCTATTGATATAGGTCAGTTAAATATGGATGAATTAGATGATGAAGAAATTCCAATTACAGAGCAAATTCAAACACCACCACCACCACCACCACCTCCAGCAGCACCTGAAGTGATTGAGGTAGTAGAGGATGAAGAAGAAGTGGAAGAAACAGTTATTGAATCTACAGAAGTTGAAGAGGATACTGAAATTGTTGAGGTAGAAGAAGTAGAAGTAGAAGAAGTAGAAGAAGACATTGAGGTGCCTTTCGCGGTAATTGAAAATGTTCCAATTTTCCCAGGTTGTGAAAAAGGAAATAACGATACTAAAAGAGCATGTATGTCTGAAAAAATATCAAAATTTGTACAAAAGAAATTTAATACAGACTTAGCAGGAGATTTAGGTTTATCAGGAAGACAAACTATTCGCGTAATGTTTAAAATAGATAAAACTGGAAGTGTTGTAGGCGTAATGGCTAGAGCACCACACCCAAGATTAGAAAAAGAAGCGGCTCGTGTAATAAACTCACTTCCTAAAATGAAACCAGGAAAACAAAGAGGTCAAGCAGTAACTGTGCCTTATTCTTTACCAATTATTTTCCAAGTACAAGATTAAGAAACAAATACCATATATTTAAAATCCCGCTACAATTTGTAGCGGGATTTTTTTTTGGTACGCTTGTTGTGGTTTTACCATAATATTAACATTTTAAAACAATAATTATGGAAACAAAAAAACATCCACGTGCAGACGTACGTAGAAACAGCTCAATCTATTTTGCTGTTGGTTTGGTATTAATGCTCTTAGCAGCTAATTACTCAATTAATTATCGGACTTATGATAGAGTAGCTATTGTTGAACCACCAATAGAGTATGACAATCCTAATGATTTAAAGATTCCTATTACCAATCATCCAGCACCTCCTCCACCAGAAGTTAAACCACCTATAGTACCAGATGAAATAGTGGAAGTTGATGATGATACAGATATCAAGGAAACTATAATTGATACTTCTGAAGATGACACAGACGAGCCTATAGTAGATGTTGCAGATGTTGTTGTAGAAGAAGATCCTATAGAGCCTGTAGATGTGCCTTTTGTATCAGTAGAACATGTTCCAGAATTTCCAGGATGCAACAAAGGAGATAATGAGGCTAAAAGAAATTGTATGTCGAAAAAAATCACTAAACACGTTCAAAAAAAGTTTGATTCAGATTTAGCTAGCGAACTTGGGTTGTCTGGGAAACAAACGATACGTGTGGTTTTTAAGATTGACAAAACTGGCAACATTGTTGGTGTGCAATCAAGAGCACCTCACCCAAGGTTGGAAAAAGAGGCAGCTAGAGTAATTAATTTGCTGCCTAAAATGAAACCAGGAAAACAACGTGGAGAAGCCGTTACTGTATCGTACTCATTGCCAATTGTATTTCAGGTTGAAAACTAGAAATAGCAATTAAAAGTCAAATCCCGTTACTGGTGGTAACGGGATTTTTTTATGCTTTAAGTGACGCACTCATAAATATTAACATTTTAAAACAATAATTATGGACGTTAAAATCACCCAAGCACATTACAAAATTACAAAAAACAACGACGGTTGCTTTTAGTTTGTACCTAATTTAACACTAATAGCAGCCCTAAAATGTAATACTTTAAAAATATGCTTACCGTTATATCATTGCTTTTTTCACGATTAATCTTAAAAAATAGTATCTTTCACAAACCAAAAATTCATGTTGCATCAAATGAAGAAATTATTCCTACTATTCTTAATTTTCTTTTCCTTAAATGTGTTGGCTCAAGATGTAGATTATGAAAAACCTCCGGTATTTCCTAATTGTGAAACGCAAGAGATAGGTTTATTGGATAGTTGCTTTAAAAATGAATTAGTAACTTTTATTCATTCAAATTTTCAAGTGCCACAAGTTGTAACTGATGAAAATTATAAAGGAAATATCTTCTTGTTGTTTGAAATAACCAAAGAAGGAAATTTTAAGGTGCTATACATTGATGCTACCTACAGCGAACTCAAAAATGAAATAAAAAGGGTTTTTGCAAAATTGCCCAAAATACAGCCACCCACCTATAATAGCAGACCAATTTATAAGCAATATTCATATACCATTGCAGTTCCTTTAATGTCGCCACAGGCTATAAATGCTAATAATGAAGAGGAGGCTATAAGTACAGTTACTAAAATAGAACAAAAAGCAAAAACAGAATACGATAACCTAAATGCTACTATAAAGCCTTATGAAGATACGGAATATGGTAGTACACTTAATATTCCATTTTTGCATAGTTCGTATGCTAAATTTGATAGAAGCTTAAATTTAGTAGGTACCAATAGTCATACGGCAGCTAAACCATTTACCTATAGCGAAGTTGCTGATTATTATGATTTTAAAGCGGCAAAGCAAGCATTAGTAAAAGAATCAGATAACTGGTGGCAAAAAAAATTTTTCAATGAACATTTGGTTCAATTACAAGGGAAAGGGTATTGGTTTACCATTGACCCAATTTTCGACCTTCAAGTTGGAAAGGATTCTGATGCTGATTTCAATTCCACGTTTAACAACACTAGAGGGTTTTATGTTCAAGGGGGTTTAGGTAAAAAATTAAGTTTTTTCTCATCGGTTTATGAAAGTCAAGGACGTTTTGCTGATTATATAAATAGATATGCCGAGAGTTTAAGAGGGTTTGGTCCAGACCCAGCGGTTATTCCTGGGCGTGGTATTGCCAAACGTTTTAAGAAGGATGCTTACGATTATCCTGTGGCTGAAGCGTATTTATCGTATTCACCTACTGATTTTTTAAACGTTCAGTTTGGTCATGGTAAAAATTTTATTGGAGATGGTTATCGTTCGTTATTGCAAAGTGATGTAGCAAGTCCTTCACCTTTTTTAAAGCTAAGCACCAAATTCTGGAAAATTAAATACACCAATACCTGGATGTGGTTAAAAGACATTAGAACAGGTGTTGTAAGCGACAAAGCCTTCTTAACCAAATACATGGCAAATCATTATTTGAGTTGGAATGTCTCTAAACGTTTTAATCTCGGATTGTTTGAGTCGGTTTTGTGGACCAATTCTAACGATAGAGGTTTTGACATTAATTATTTAAACCCGATTATTTTTTATCGTGCTATTGAGTTTGAAACTGGACAAGGTGCAGGAAATGCTGTGTTAGGAGCCACTGCAAAGTATAAAGTAAATGATAATGTAAATATTTACAGTCAGTTTATATTAGATGAATTTTCGCTAGGCGATATTAAAGGCGGAAACAAAAGCTGGAAAAACAAGTATGGCTACCAAATAGGTGCTAAATACTACAACGCTTTTAAAGTAGATAATTTGTATTTACAATTGGAGTACAATCGCGTAAGGCCTTACACATACTCTCACAATACTATTGTGCTTAATTATGGACATAACAACCAATCTATGGCACATCTTTGGGGAGCTAATTTTAGTGAAGCTATTGTTATAGGACGCTATAACTATAAACGTTGGTTTGCCGATGCAAAATTAGTATTTGGCGCTAGAGGCTTAGATTATAATAACGGGACAGACGATTTTAGCTATGGAGGTGATATTTACAGGGATTATAATGATCGACCTTTCGACTCAGGTGTAGAAGTAGGACAAGGTATAAAAACCAAAAGCTTTCATGCCGAATTACAATCAGGATATTTAGTAAATCCAGCAACCAATTTAAAGTTGTTTGCTTATGTAAGTTATCGGGATTTTAACCCTAATGCAACCACAGCAACCACTTTTAAAAATGACACGCTCTGGTTTAGTATTGGCTTACGAACCGATTTGTTTAATTGGTATTTTGATTTTTAATCCTTCCTGCAAAGGCAGGAATCTTTTTAAGTGTGACTATTAGAGAATTAAATAATGAACTCAAAAAAAGCGGTGTTTCTGAGAACAAGTATTTTTTACATGGACTTTTCGGTTCGACTGACGACGATAATAAAGTAGCTTTGACAATTAAAAAAGGGCAAAATACGGATGAATATGAAGTCTACTATAAAGAGCTAGGTGAGAAGCACTCCTCACGAACATTTAACACTGAAGCAGAGGCATGTGAATATATATTAAACAAATTCAAGAAAAACACACGATTTTTTAATCCATAGTTGACAAACTAATATAAATAGCTCTTCTAATTTTTTCAGAAGTAATAAAATTCCAGCTATAGTTTAAGTCGTCGTACTCTTTGGTAATAGCGGTATTAGCAACGACGTCATTTTCAGTTTTACCTTTATCAATCTCAGCTTGAACATTAGCTCTTAATTTTGTGAGCATCTCTAAAAACGAGGCATATTCTGCTTTGTTAGACAGCTCACCATGTCCAGGAATAATCTTTGTGTTTTCATCAATGACCATTAAAGCCATTTTCACCGCGTCAATATAGCCATCAATACTTCCACCAGAATTCACATCAATATAAGGATAACGTTTATGAAAATAGTTATCGCCAGTGTGCAGTACGTTACTTTTGGTAAAATATAACATGGCATCACCATCGGTATGCGCATTATCAACATGAAACACTAGTACTTGCTCGCCATTTATATACACACTTAACTTATCATTAAAGGTAATTACAGGTAATCCATCGGTTTTATTTCCTTCTAATAAACGTTTGTAAACATTATCATGAGCAATGATTTTAGCACCAGCTTTTTTCATATTGGCATTGCCTCCAGTATGGTCGCCATGGAAATGTGTATTTACCACAAACTGAATAGGTTTATCGCTTAAGGCTTTAATAGCATCTAAAATTTTAGGTGTTAATTGTGCAAATTGGTCATCAATTACAAACATACCATCATCACCAACAGAGACGCCAATATTACCACCTTGACCAACTAACATATATACATTGTCAGACAACTTAGTTGTTTTAATGGTAACATTGTTTTGAGCAGACATAGTTGCTAGTGTACTTACAAGAAATAAGGATAAGAATAATTTTAGTGTTTTCATGATGCTATAGTTTTTTAAAGTCCGTTAAAGATACTAAACTTCTAGTATGGTTATTAAATATAGAATTACTTATGTTTTACATTGCTCAAAACCAATTTTAAAAGTATCTTTGCCAGCGCAAAACTTTAGCACAAACTGACCAATGTCAAAGGTTTCAAATTCTTCTATAGCTAAGCTCTCGGTGATTTCTAATTTTAAAGAGATTACAAAAATGCGCTTATCATTAAGTGTTGTGTTTTCTTCAATAGCTGGCTATTTGTTAGGTGCTGATGAGGTTAATTTTTATACATTGTTATTATTGGCTTTTGGTGGTTATTTTATGGTGGGAGCCTCTAATGCCTATAACCAAATTATTGAGCGCGATTTGGACGCTTTAATGGAACGCACCAAAAACAGACCAATTCCTTCTGGAAGTATGTCTGTGCAATCGGCATTTATTTTAGCAACTGTTTTTACGGTTTTAGGAATTACGGTACTTTATATTATAAACCCTCAAACAGCCATGTTTGGTGCCATATCTATCTTTTTATATACAAGTGCTTATACACCCTTAAAAACAAAAACGCCATTATCAGTTTTTGTGGGTGCCATTCCTGGTGCCATTCCTTTTATGTTAGGTTGGGTGGCAGCGACTGATGATTTTGGTATAGAACCAGGAACCTTGTTTATGCTTCAGTTTTTTTGGCAATTCCCTCATTTTTGGGCAATAGGGTGGTTTTTACATGATGATTACCAAAAAGCAGGGTTTAATATGTTGCCAACTGGTAAAAGAGATAAAGGTACTGCAGTACAAACAATTTTATATACGGTTTGGACGATTCTTGTTTCTATTATTCCAGTTTTCGGATTTACAGGAGAGCTAAAACTAACCATTGTTGGAGCAGTAGTTGTTTTTGCTATAGGATTGGTAATGTTGTATTATGCAATACAGCTTTTTAAGAAGAAAACAACAATAGCTGCAAGACAGTTAATGCTGGCAAGTGTACTATATATTACTTTAGTACAAATAATTTACGTTTTAGATAAGTTTATTAGATAGTTTATGGATTTAACACAAGGAACCTTAGAAGAAAAAAATAAAAGAGCGAAAAAAATGATGCTATGGTTTGGTATTATTTCTTTAGTAATGTCGTTTGGAGGTTTAACGAGTGCTTTTATAGTAAGTAGTTCAAGAGAAGATTGGTTAAAAGATTTTGTTCTACCACAAGCCTTTATAATTAGTTTAATACTTATTATAGTTAGTAGTGTTACCTTTTTTTTGGCGAAACGTTCTTTAAAATCTGATAATAGAAGAGCTACAACGGCATTTTTACTAGTTACTCTTATACTTGGTGTTGGCTTCGTTGTAAGTCAGTTTATGGGCTTTAATCAAATTATTGAAGCAGGTTACAATTTTACAGGTCCAACCAGTAATATAACCATGTCATATATTTATGTGATAGCATTTGCACATATTATGCACGTAATTGCTGGGTTGATTTGCTTATTAGTAGTAATTTATAATCATTTTAAACAACGTTATAATTCACAGAATATGCTAGGTTTAGAATTGGCGGCTACTTTCTGGCATTTTGTAGATATACTGTGGGTCTATTTGTTTTTCTTTTTATATTTCTATAGATAGAAAATTTGATTATTTTTGTGCAATTCTAAAAATAAAAAACTTTTATGGATAATACAGTTGTAAGTACTGGAACCGAAGGGAAAACTTGGGGTGGCGGAAACAAACCGTTAAAAGCAAGTTACGGTAAAATGATGATGTGGTTTTTCATCGTTTCCGATGCATTAACATTTTCAGGGTTTTTAGCAGCTTATGGGTTTTCTAGGTTTAAGTTTATAGACTCTTGGCCAATTGCTGATGAGGTTTTTACCCACGTACCTTTTTTCCATGGGAATTACCCAATGATTTACGTGGCATTCATGACCTTTGTGCTTATTATGTCGTCGGTAACTATGGTGCTTGCTGTAGATGCTGGTCATAAAATGGACAAAGCTAAGGTAACAATTTACATGTTCCTTACCATTATTGGTGGTTTAATATTCGTTGGTTCTCAAGCTTGGGAATGGGCAACGTTTATTAAAGGAGATTATGGTGCTGTGCAAACTAAAGGAGGAAATATTCTGCAATTTGTAGATAACGAAGGTCACAGAGTGGCACTTCGTGACTTTGCAGTTATAGACGAACATAAAGAGCGTGTGCAAGACCAAAGAAAAAGTGGTATTTGGTTTACAAGCGAAGGTACTTTGCCAACTTATACAGTGAGTGAAGTTTTACATGGACTTGAAGCTAACGAAAACATATTAGTTCGTACACAAATAATAAATGAGGAAGGACATAAAACAGTATTATCAAGAGAAGAATCTATAAACCAAATAAAAAACAATGGTAAAGTAGTTGTTGAAGGAGCTAATCTTCATGCAAACGAATACGGTTCACCATTATTTGCTGATTTCTTTTTCTTCATTACAGGATTTCATGGTTTTCACGTATTCTCTGGAGTTGTTATTAATATCATTATTTTCTTTAATGTAATATTAGGAACTTATGAAAGAAGAAAGAACTACGAAATGGTTGAAAAAGTTGGGCTTTATTGGCACTTTGTAGATTTAGTTTGGGTATTTGTATTTACATTCTTCTACCTTGTTTAATTTAGATAACACGATTTAAAAATGGCAGATCACGCACATAAATTAGAAATATTAAGAGGATTAATAAAATTTAAATCTAATACCCAAAAAATTTGGGGAGTATTAATTTTGCTTTCTATTGTTACAGCTGTTGAGGTAGTATTAGGTATATATAAACCTGCTGCTTTAAAAGCGCCATTCTTAGGAATGAAGCTTTTAAACTGGATATTTATTATCCTTACAATTGTAAAAGCTTATTACATTACTTGGGATTTCATGCACATGAGAGACGAAACAAAAAGTTTGCGTCGTGTAGTTGTATGGACAGCGGTATTCCTTATTTGTTATTTAATTTTTATTTTATTACAAGAAGGAGGATATGTTTTTGATGTCTATCATGATGGATTTGTAAAAACAGATTTTTAATAAAAATAGTCAACATAGTAATATGTTAAAACATATAGATAAAGGCGGTTATTAAAACCGTCTTTTTTATTTTTGTACCATGCAAAAAAAGAGCCTAAAAAAAACAATCATACTGTCAGTTTTATTTTTTCTACCAGTAATGTTTTTGTTGTTTCTGTATCCATCAAAACATAATTATAATCCGTTAGATACTGTTAAGACAAATGTTGTTGATGTTGCTAATTTTAAAGACGAAGATGGTAATATAGTTAGCTTTAAAGACAATATAACAGTAGTGGGTTTTTTAGGAAGCGAAGCCTTAAAACAAACAACCACTGCTTTAAACTTAAAAGAATTAATTTACGATAAGTTTAAAGGGTTCAAGCGTTTTCAAATATTAATATTAGTTCCTAATGGCGCGCAAGACCAAGTAACAGAATTAAGAAAAGAATTATTAAAGTATGATGAGTTAAAGTATTGGCATTTTGCTTATGGGCAACCTAAAAATGTTTTAAACGTTTTTAATAGTTTAAAGTCTACGACACAATTAGATGGAAACTACGCTACAAGCCATGTGTTTATAGTAGATAATGAATTGAATCAAAGAGGTAGGATTGACGATAGAACCGAAAACGAAGTTGAAACCAACAAGTCTATTTATAGTTTAAATTCTTATAACTGTGTTGAGGTAGCAGAATTAAAAAATAAAATGAGCGAAGATATACGCATTTTATTTACAGAATACCGACAAAAAAGAAAAGGAAATTTTGACTCTTCATCAAGAAGAGCTGATGATATTAAAATAAATGAAAAAAACTAATTATTCATACGTAGGAATTGCACTAGTAATTTTAGTGTTTGGGATTATTTTTATCCCAAGAATTGTTGATAGAATTACGAGTAATGATATTACTCGAGAGGAGAGTAGAAGTAAAAAGGCAGGAACACAAGTATCGAGTGATGAGCCATTGGCCTTTTTGGAAATAAATGGTGAAGCTAAAAAAGTTCCAGAGTTCAGTTTTACAGATCAAAACGGAAATATTATTACCAATAAAGATTATGAAGGAAAGGTTTATTTGGTAGAGTTTTTCTTTACTACATGCCCTACTATTTGCCCAAGAATGAACAGGAATCTTGTGCAAATTCAAAATAATTTTGTTGGATATGAAGATTTTGGTGTAGCATCATTCACAATAAACCCACAAAACGATACTCCGGAAGTACTAAAAGCATACGCCGAAAAATATGGTATAACTAACCCTAATTGGCATTTAATGACTGGAAGCCAACAAGACATCTATGCATTAGCAAATAAAGGTTTTAATCTTTATACTGCCGAAGATGGCGAAGCAGAAGGTGGTTTTGAGCATTCAGGAAACTTTGCCCTAATTGACAAAAATGGTTTTATAAGATCTAGAAGAGATGCTTACGGAAATGCCAAAATTTACTATAATGGAATTATTAGCGAGGAAGAAGGTTATGATGAAGATGGTGTACAAGAAGAAATAACCATGTTAAAAGAGGATATAGCTAAGCTTTTAAAAGAGTAATATGCAGGAAGATATAACTAAAGAAAAGAAATATGATAAATGGATAGTTGTGCTGTCCATAGCCATTCCATTAGTGGTTGCTGCGTTGTTTGGAGTTAAAATCGATGCTAAATTACCAGTTTTTTTACCACCAATCTATGCTTCAATAAATGCATTTACAGCATTGGTTTTAGTAACCGCTTTTTGGGCTATTGTAAATAAAAAACAAAACTTACATAAACGACTAATGCAATTGGCTATTACATTATCGGTAATGTTTTTAATAATGTATGTAGCTTACCACATGACAAGTGATTCTACAAAATATGGAGGAGAAGGTTTTGTCAAATATGTATATTATGTCATACTTATTACGCATATAGTTATGTCAGTAGCAGTTATTCCATTTGTATTAATAACCTATGTGCGAGCTATTACTAGTAACTTTGAAAGACATAAAAAAATTGCAAGAATCACTTTTCCGCTTTGGTTGTATGTTGCTGTTTCTGGAGTGATAGTATATATTTTGATTTCACCTTATTATTAAACTTTTGAAAATAAAATACAACATATTAATAATACTTATGTTATTTGTGTCTCTTAATGCAGAGGCACAATGTGCTATGTGTCGTGCAGTTCTCGAAAGTGAAGATGGAATGAAAGCTGCTGAAGGTATTAATAATGGGATTATTTACTTAATGATTATTCCATATATTTTAATTGGTGGTTTAGGCTTTGTGATTTACCGAAAGCTCAGTAAGGAAAAATAATTTTAACATAAAATTAAAGGTATTGCTGTAACAAAAAAAGACTTTTACAGTCTAATTGTTGTTATAGCATTTAAAGCTAAAAAACACTAACTATGTTAAAAATTAGTCAACTACATAAATCCTATCCTATAGGTGACTCCAGTTTACACGTTCTTAAAGGTATTGATCTAGAAGTAGAAAGTGGTGAAATGGTTGCTATTATGGGATCTTCTGGTTCAGGTAAATCAACACTTTTAAATATTATTGGAATGCTTGATGAAGCCGATTCTGGAGATTATATTTTAGATGGTGTTCCAATTAAAAACCTTACCGAAAAAAAAGCGGCTATCTATAGAAATAAATTTTTAGGGTTTATTTTTCAATCCTTTAACCTAATTAATTATAAAAATGCTCTTGAAAACGTAGCTTTACCTCTATATTATCAAGGATTAAAACGAAGAGAACGTCAAGAAAAAGGTAAGTTTCACCTTAAAAAAGTAGGGTTGTTAGACTGGGCACATCATTTACCTAGTGAACTCTCAGGTGGTCAAAAACAGCGTGTTGCCATCGCTAGAGCATTAGCTGCTGATCCTAAATTATTGTTGGCCGATGAGCCAACAGGAGCCTTAGATACAACAACATCTTATGAAATCATGGAATTTCTTCAACAGTTAAACGATGAAGGGAAAACGATTTTAATTGTAACTCACGAGGAAGACATTGCCGAAATGTGTAAACGTGTAGTACGCTTACGAGATGGTGTTATCATGGAAGATAAAAAAGTTAATCAAGTAAGAGCTTCACAGTATGTTTGATTTAGATCTTTGGCGCGAAATATTTCAAAGTATTAATAAAAATAGATTAAGAACCATACTCTCTGGGTTTACGGTTGTATTTGCTATCATGCTATTTACAATCCTATTCGGGATAACAAACGGATTAAAAAACACTTTTACAGAAGCTTTTGCTGATGATGCAAACAACTCCATTTTTATAAATTCAGGCAGAACCACTAAAGCTCATAAAGGGCTACAGGCAGGAAGACGTATTCAATTCGAAAATAAAGACTTTAACTATATAAAGGATGAAAACGGTAATAAAGTAGAGTTTATAACCGCAAGAATTTATAAAAATGTATCAGCTACATTCAGGAATGAACAAAATAATTATAGTGTAAGAGCTGTACATCCAGACCATCAGTACTTAGAAAGAACTATTATGGATGAAGGGCGATACATTAATCAAAGAGATCTTCAAGAAAAAACAAAAGTGGTCGTAATAGGGCGATTGGTTGAAGAAGATTTGTTTTTAAGAACTAAAGCTCTGGGTAAATACATAAATCTTAGTGGTATTCAATATAAAATTGTAGGTGTTTTTTCTGATGATGGAAATGATAATGAAGAACGATTAATTTATATGCCAGTAACCACAGCGCAGCAAGTGTATGGTAATAACGAATATATAGATCAAATCAACCTGACCTATAACCCTGAAATGAATTTCGACCAAGCTATTACTTTTAGTAATAGTATAGAAAAAAAGCTTAAAGAGCGTTTTTCAATAGCACCATTAGACCAAAGTGCAATTAGAGTTCGTAATATGGCAGAAGCTAAAAAGAACGTTAATCAAATGATGACAGTTTTAGGAGTTATTGTCTTTATTATTGGAATGGGAACTTTAATAGCTGGAATCGTTGGCATTAGTAATATCATGATTTTTATTGTAAAAGAAAGAACAAAAGAAATAGGTATTAGAAAGGCTTTAGGAGCTTCTCCAAAATCTATCGTATCAATAATTTTAATAGAATCTGTATTAATTACTGCCATAGCAGGATATATAGGCTTGTTAATAGGAACAGGTATTTTAAAATTAGCAGGACCAGGTTTAGAAGAATACTTTATTACTAACCCAAGTGTTAGTACACCTTTGGTAGTTTTTGCCACTATTACACTAGTTCTTGCTGGAGCATTGGCAGGATATTTACCTGCCAAAAAAGCATCCAGAATAAAACCAATTGTAGCACTTAGAAACGAATAGTATGATTAGATTTTTATTTGATAGAGATACGTGGCAAGAAGTGTACGATAGTATGAGCAAAAACAAGCTTAGAACTGTCATTACAATGATTGGTGTTTGGTGGGGAATATTATTACTTATAGGATTACTAGGTTCAGCCAGAGGAATGGAAAACTCTTTCAATAGGCTTTTTGGAAGCTTTGCAACAAACAGCGTATTTGTTTGGGGACAAAGTACTAGTAAACCATTTAAAGGGTTTCAAGAAGGTAAAAGAGTTACTTTAACATTATCTGATGCAAAAAAAGTTGAAGAAAATGTAGAAGGAATAGAGTTTGTAGTCCCAAGAAATCAAAACTCAAGTTTAGTAGTACGTAATTTCCTTTCAGGTAATTTTGGAATAGCAGGAGATTTTCCGTTACTAGACCAAGTTCAAAAAAAGAAATTGCTTCACGGACGTTTTATAAATCAAAGCGATATTGATAATAAGCGAAAAGTGGCTGTCATTTCTGAGGATGTTTATAAACAATTATTTGAAAAAGACGAATATGCCATTGGTGAGCTTATTCAAATTAATAATAGCAATTATTCAGTCATTGGAATTTTTGATGTTGGAAATGTTAACATGGGACCAAGTGATGATATTCATATCCCATTCTCAACATTTCAACAAATTTATAATCAAGGAGAAAATATTGGTTGGATAATGATAACTGGTAAGCCTGAATACGATATCAAACAGATTGAGGAAGATGCTAAGTTGATGCTAAAAAACCTAAATAGAATTCATCCAGAAGATAAGCGAGCCTTTGGAAGTTTTAATCTTGGTAATGAATTTGGGAAACTTACAGGTTTTTTAAAAGGAATGCAATTTTTAACATGGTTTGTAGGTATTGCTACACTTATAGCAGGTGTGTTTGCCATTGGTAACATATTGCTTATAACAGTTAAAGAACGAACAAAAGAAATAGGTGTGCGTCGCGCTTTAGGAGCAACGCCATTTGAAATAAAAAGACAAATAGTTGTTGAAGCAGTGTTTTTAACATTAATAGCTGGATTATTTGGCATCCTAACAGGAGGCTGGATTTTAATAGCGTTAGATTCAGCATTTGGACAAGGTCCAGATGCCACATTAGTTAATGCATCAGTTTCAATTTTAGTGGTATTTATAGCACTATTAGTATTAGTAACATTAGGAACTCTTATTGGGTTAATACCTGCATTTAAAGCTACAAGCATTAAACCTATAGAAGCCTTAAGAGAAGAATAAAAAATCAACATTATATCAATTAAAAAAATGAAAAAACCAGTAAAAATTATTTTAGGAATTGTTTTAATAATACTATTAGCATTCGTATTAAAATATTTTAAAGATTCTAATACAGCCGAAGTTGTAGATTATAAAATCGATGAGCCTTACTACACATCTATCGACTATAAAGTAGTAGCAACAGGAAAGCTAAACCCAGAAGAAGAAATTGAGTTAAAACCTCAAGTATCTGGTATTGTTGATAACATAATGGTAGAAGAAGGAGATATTGTAAAAAAAGGAGACTTAATAGCTAAAATTAGAGTCGTTCCAAACGAGCAAAGCTTAGTAAGTGCTAGAAGTAGAATTAAAACAGCCGAATTATCTAAAAATAATGCGCAAACACTATACGATAGAAACAAAGCTTTATTCGAAAAAGGCGTTATTTCTAAACAAGACTTTGAGAATAGCGAGCTATCGTTAAATCAGGCAAACGAAAGTTTAAAGCAAGCACAAAACGATTATCAAATTATAAGACAAGGATCATTGTCTGGTGGAACTTCTGCAAATACAAACATTATTGCACAAATTTCTGGAACGGTACTTCAAATTCCAATTCGTGAAGGAGATCAAGTCATACAAAGTAATAATTTTAATGCGGGAACAACCATTGCTACCATTGCCGATATGAGTAAAATGATCTTTGAAGGAAATGTAGATGAAGCCGAGGTTGGTAAAATAGAAGAAGGAAAAGACATCATTGTAGTTCTTGGTGCAATTAACGAAAAAGAATTTCCGGCAAAGTTAACCTTTGTGGCACCTAAAGGGATAGAAGAAAATGGCGCAGTACAGTTTACCATAAAAGCCGATGTTGAGGTAGAACCATCTACTAAAATTAGAGCTGGTTACAGTGCTAACGCTGAAATTGAAATTGAAAGTAAAGATAGTATCCTTTGTATAAAAGAGGCTTTATTACAGTTTAACAGAATTACAGAAAAACCATTTGTAGAAATTCAAAAAGAAGATGGGTCGTTTGAAAAAGTAGATGTTGAATTAGGACTTTCTGATGGAATTAATGTTGAAATTACAGAAGGCATTAAAGAAGGAGACAAAATAAAAGTTTGGAACAAAGCCAAGGAAGAAAACAATGATGATGATGACAATTAATAGAAAAACTATGATGCAGAATATAAAATATAAACTAGCAGCATTACTACTTTTAATTGGTTTTTCAGTAACTGCTCAAAATAATAAAGTATGGACACTCCAAGAATGTGTCACCCATGCTTTAGAAAACAATATTACCATCCAAAGAGGAGAAAATACGCTTTTAATTAATGAGCAAGATATTATAGGAGCCAAAGGAAACTTTTTGCCTTCTGTTAGTGGTAGCGTTGGACATAGTTTAGGTATTGGTACAAATAGAGTTGATATTGGTCAGCAGCAAGTGGTTGTTGATAGAACAACAAATAGCACAAACCTAAGCGTTAATGTTAATCAAAATATTTTTAATGGCTTTAGAACGACCAACCTATATAAGCAAGCGCAATTAAATTTAGAGACTAATAAATTAGAGCTTAACAGGATGAGAGATGACATTTCGTTGAATGTTGCAAATGCTTATTTAAATGTGTTGTTTAATAAAGAACGATTAGAAACTGCAAAGGCTCAATACGAATTTTCAAAAAAGCAATTACAACAAGTTAAAGACTTGGTTGATGCTGGAGTACAACCTCGTGCAAATATTTACGATGTAGAAGCAACGTTAAGTACAGACGAACAAAGTGTAACAGTTGCTAATAATAATTATACTTTAGCATTATTAAACTTGTCACAGCTCCTACAAGTACCGTTTGAAGGATTTAATGTAGAAATCATAGACATAGATACACCATCCGCCGAACTAATGTATCGAGATATTAAACCCATTTTAAACTACGCGCTGGAGAACAGAAACGAAATTAAAGTTGCTGAAAAGAATATAGAAAACGCCGAACTAAGCACCGAAATTTCTAAAAGTGGCTTTATGCCTAGTGTAAGTGCAAGTTACGGACTTGGCACAAATGCATTTTTCACAAATTTATCTCAAACTGAAGCAAGTTTTTTCCAACAATTTAAAGATCAAAAGTCTCATAGGTTTAGTTTAAATGTAAATATCCCAATCTTTTCTAGGTTTCAAAATAAAACAGCGGTCGCTAAATCAAAAATTAGAGAAGAGAACTCAAAATTAGATTTAGACCAGGCAAAATTAACCTTAGAGTCTAATATTCAAAGAGCCTTTACTGACGCCCAAGCAGCTCTTAAAGCGTATATTGCAGCTCAAAAATCATTAGAAGCTCAGCAATTATCATTTTCTAATACGCAAGAACGCTATAACTTAGGTAATATGAATGCTTTTGAATTAGAACAAGCTAGAATTAGATTAATTAATGCAGAGTCATCTTTAATAAATGCAAAGTATGATTTTGTTTTTAAGACAAAAGTTTTAGATTTTTACATCGGAAAAACCATTGTGTTATAAAGATTGAATTATATACTTAACATAGAAACATCAACAACAAACTGTTCAGTCTCTCTTTCAAATAACGGAGAGACTGTTGTTTTAAAAGAAGATTACAATAGTAACTATTCTCACGCAGAACGATTACACGTTTATATTGATGAGGTATTGAAAGAAGCAAACGTTTCTTTAGGCGACTTAAAAGCCATAGCCATTAGTAAAGGCCCAGGTTCCTATACAGGACTACGTATTGGCGTTTCGGCAGCAAAGGGGCTTTGTTTTGCCTTAGACATACCATTAATATCTATTCCTACTCTAGAAAGTTTAGCACATCAAGTTAGTGCAGAAACTGGCGTTATAATCCCAATGCTAGATGCTAGACGTATGGAAGTCTATTCGGCAGTTTTTGATGCTAACTACAATCAAATAAGAGACACTCAAGCACAAATACTTGATGATAATTCTTTTGGCATGTATTTAGATGTTGGGGAAGTGTTTTTTATAGGTAATGGCGTTAATAAAACAAAAGAGCTTATATCTCATACCAATGCCATTTTTATTGAGTCTAAACTACCTTCGGCAAATGAAATGAGCCAATTGGCTTATCAAAAGTATAAGAAAAGCGACATCGAAGATGTCGCCTATTTTGAACCTTATTACCTAAAAGATTTTATTGCTATTAAGCCTAAATCTTAGCTTTCTTTATGTATTTCTACTTGATGAGGGTAAGGGATTTCAATACCAGCGGCATCAAGAGCTTCTTTAGTTTGTTCGGTTATATCAAAATAAACAGCCCAATAATCTTCAGATTTACACCAAGGTCTTACAGCAAAATTCACAGAACTATCAGCTAATTCCGAAACATTTACAGTGGGTTGAGGATCTTTAAGCACTAAAGGATGAGATGTAAGTACTTGCATTAGCACCTCCTTGGTTTGTTTTATGTTTGAATCGTATCCAACACCAAAGGTTAAATCCACACGACGTGTACCTTCAGTAGTATAATTTATAATGTTTCCATTGGATAAAGCTCCGTTAGGAATAATTATTTCTTTGTTTGAAAGACCAGTAAGTTTAGTTGTAAAAATTTCTATCTCCTTAACTACGCCAATTTCACCTTGTGCTTCAATAAGATCTCCAATTTTTATAGGTTTAAAAATCATTAACAATACACCTCCTGCAAAATTACCTAAACTTCCTTGTAAAGCCATTCCAATTGCTAAACCAGCGGCTGCTAATATCGCTGCAAAAGAGGTTGTTTCAACACCTAACTGCCCTAAAATAGCAATTACTAAAAGGATTTTTAAAGACCAATGAATAAGGTTTAATAAAAACTTTTGAAGACTTTCATCATAATCACGTTTAGACATTACTTTTTTAATACCTCTTATTATTTTTTTGATAACCCAAGAACCAATAATCCATATTATTATGGCTCCAATGACTTTGATACCGTAAACTGATGCGAAGTCTATAAGTTTATCTAATATGTTTTCTAATTTCATTTTTACTATTGTTTTTAAGTGTTAATTAATATTATTATTAGTGCGAATAAAGCAGGAATTCCTTGAATATAAAACAAGCGAGCTTTTTGTGTGCTATACGACCCATAAATGGCGGCAATAGTCACACAAACTAGAAAGAAAACAGAAAAGTTTTTATCTCCTATAATCAGGGAATATATCAAGCCTGCTGCTAAAAACCCATTGTATAGCCCTTGATTTGCAGCTAAAACCTTTGTGTCTTCAGCAAATTCTTTAGATTTTAATCCAAAGGTTTTGATGCCTTTTGGTTTGGTCCAAAGAAACATTTCTAATATTAGAAAGTAAATATGCTCAATAGCGACGATGCTTATTAAAACTGTGATTAGAATATCCATTTTTAAGTATTATTTCATTAAATCAAATGCTTTATTAATTTCAGATACTGGAAATTGACAAGCTTTATTAACACACACATATATAAGTGTTTTATCTTCGGAGTATCTACCTTTTAATAAAGGTAAATCATTTTCTTCGTTGCTTCCTGCAATAAGCTTATTCGGGATATATGTTTTGTTTAAAGCAATTAATTTCTTTTCAGCATGTTTTCCAACAATAGCAACTTCGTAATAATTATTGGTATAATTAAGCATTAAATCCATCCAATTAGAAAACGCTGAAGGATATTTTTCTAGTTCTGGTAACATGTTATTTAACATGGTTGTGGCTATTTTTTCGTAAGAAGAATTACCAAAATAATGTGATAATTTAAACAAATTTTTAGCCATTATTGAGTTGCTTGCTGGAATAACATTGTCTCGATACTCTATAGTTCTAGACACTAAGGCAGTGTCTAGATTTGAAGTAAAAAAGAACATATTACTTTTATCATCAAAGAAATAATCTAGTGTATAGTTTAGTAAATTTCTAGCATATCTTAGCCATTTTTCATCTAAGGTGTTTTCATAAATAGATATAAAAGCATCTATGGTTGTTGCATAGTCTTCTAGGTAGCCATTAATAGTGCTTTTCCCATTTTTATAGTTGTGATTTAAACCTCCATCGTTTTTAGATTGAATACTAATAATGAATTGTGCATTTTTTAGTGCAGCTTTTAAAAACCGTTCTTCATTAAAAATACGATAGGCATCTATATAACCTTTGGTCATTAAGGCATTCCATGATGTTAGAATTTTATCATCTAATCTTGGTCTATTTCTTTTCTCTCTTTCTTTTAATAGTATGGATTTCCAGTTTTTCAGCTTTTCTTTTAGAACTTTGGTTGAGATGTTATGCTTTTTTGTAATAACTCCTTCAGATTGTTTTCTAATCAATACATAATTACCATGCTCCCAAAAGCCATAATCGTTAATAGAGTAATAATCTGAAAATAATTGAAAATCTTCATCTAATAAATTTTGCAGCTCTTTTTTAGACCAAACATAAAAAGCACCTTCTTCTAAATCTCCTTTTTTGTTGATACTATCGGCATCTAAAGAAGAGTAAAATGTACCATCATTATTAGTGAGTTCACGTCCTACAAAATCTAGAGTATCATAAACAACCTCTTTGTAAAGTGGGTTTTTAGTTGCTAAATAAGCATCGCTATATAAACTAACTAATTGGGCATTATCATAAAGCATTTTTTCAAAATGAGGCACATGCCATTTATTATCTACCGAATACCGAGAAAAACCTCCACCTATGTGATCAAAAATACCACCATAGGCAATTTTTGTAAGCGTAATATTTACATATTTTTGAAGCTCTACATGATTGTTTTGATAAGCCTCTCTCAATAAAAAATGAAGATTATTAGGCATCATAAATTTTGGGGCACGATTGGTGCCTCCTTTTTCATAGTCAAAGTTTTGAGACCAACTATTTATAGCATTGTCAATAATAGACTTTTTAAAATTTATGTCATTAGTGTTTAAGCTTACTATATCTAATGATTTTATTCCAGTTTCTAGTTTTTCAGCATATTCATGCAATTTTTCTGGATTAGTAATGTATAAATCTGCTATTTGTTCAAGTGTTTTTATCCATTGCTCTTTTTTAAAATAGGTACCACCCCAAACAGGTCTGCCATCTGGTAAAGCGACAACATTTAATGGCCAACCACCACTTCCTGTTAGTAACTGAACAGCATTCATATACACCTGGTCAATATCTGGACGTTCTTCTCTATCAACTTTAATGTTAATGTAATTGTTGTTCATTACTTGAGCGACTTCAATATTTTCAAAGCTTTCATGTTCCATAACATGACACCAATGGCAAGCTGCATAACCAACACTAATAATGATGAGCCTGTTTTTTTCTTTGGCTTCGGCTAAGGTATTATCGTTCCAAGCTTTCCAATGTATTGGGTTATGTGCATGTTGCAACAAATACGGACTCGTTTCATTAATAAGCTCGTTGGTATATTGGTGTGTCATGCTTTTGTTTTAATGGTACTATTTGAAAATTTTAAGAAGTTAATGATAGAAACAATCAAATGTATTTATTCCAAATTTACAAAAAAGGGTATAAAAAAAGCGTTTCAAAAGAAACGCTTTATAATGTATTAAGATGATTTATTTAACCATTTATAGCTTCGACAGTTTCAACCTTGCCTTGTAACATTTCTTTAAGCATATTTTCTATGCCGTTTTTTAAAGTAAAAGTAGAAGAAGGGCAGCCACTACAAGCACCTTGTAAAATAACCTTAACCTTTTTAGTTTGTGAGTCGTAAGATTTAAATTGAATATTACCACCATCACTTGCTACAGCTGGCTTTACATATTCTTCTAAGATATTTACAATTTCTTTTGAGACATCATCTAATGTTTCAAATTGTTCTTCTTTTGCTACTTCGGTATTTTGGCTCATTTCAGGAGCGTCGTCAGTCACTATTACTTTTCCGTTTTCTATGTAAGCTCTAATAAATTCTCTAAGTTCCATTGTGATATCATTCCATTCAGCAACATCATATTTAGTAATAGACACGTAGTTTTTGTCTATAAAAACACTTTTTACAAAAGGAAAATGAAATAACTCTGTAGCGAAAGGAGAAGATTTAGCTTCGTCAATAGAAGTGAATTCAAGCATGAAAGGTGCTAAATTTTTATTAGCAACAAATTTTAATACTGAAGGATTTGGTGTGCTTTCGGCATAAACAGTTACTGCTGCTTTCTTATTTTTTTCTGTTGAAGTAACAACAACACCTCCATTATTTATATAAGCTTCTATTTGCTCTTTTACTTCTTCCTTTACATCGCTCCATTCTACAATATTAAAACGTTCTATAGCTATAAAATTCCCTGAGATATAGACTTTTTTTACAAAAGGTAAATAAAACAGCTGTTGTGCAAGTGGTGAATTTTTAGCTTCATCAATGTTGTTATACTCAAAACTTTCATACTGAGTTAAGAACGAATTTGTTTCAAATTTTAATATGGTTGGATTGTTTGTTTCTTGAATTGAAACCTCAATTTTTTTCATTACAGTTATTTTTTTGCAAAAATAATAAAAGAAATGTCGAGTTATATATATATTTGAGAATCATTAACCTAAATTTAGTATTCGTTCTAAATTAATAAATAAGGTAAACGATATTGCCCTAATTGCCTTGAAATAAAATTATATGAAATTGAAAAGACTTTTTTTATGCCTCATAACGCTTGGGATGTTGCAGTTTTCGAACGCGCAAGAAGGGTTGCCAATATATTCTGATTACTTAACAGATAACTATTATTTAATCCATCCATCCATGGCTGGTGTTGCCAATTGTAATAAAGTAAGACTTACTGGTCGCCAACAATGGCTTGGGCAATCTAATGCACCAAGCTTACAAACATTGAGTGTTAATGGTAGATTTGGTGAAACGCCTTCGGCATATGGCGCCATTGCTTTTAACGACAAAAATGGATATCACTCGCAAACTGGAGCTTATTTAACTTATGCACATCATTTAATGTTTTCTAGGAATCCAATTGATTTGAATATGTTATCGTTTGGATTGAGCGCAGGAATGATTCAGTATAAATTAGATGAAACTTCTTTTTTAGCAGATGGTTTTGATCCAATTATCTCTGGAATAGAACAAAGTGCTACGAATTTTAATATTGATTTTGGATTTTCATACCATTTTTTAGATTTTTATGCACACGCCACCGTAAAGAATGTTTTAGCAAACGATGGTATTAATTTTAACGAACAAGGATTAAGCTATAATAATTTAAGAACGTATTTATTTTCTGCTGGGAATGTGTTTAGCAGATTAGGTAGTGAATGGAGTTACGAACCTTCAATTATGTTTATGCATCGTGATGCAACCAAGGAGTCTTTAATAGATTTAAATATGAAAGCTTACAAAGAAATGGAGTTTGGTAAGCTTTGGGCAGGAATATCATACAGAACCAGTTTAGATGGTGCTGAATATTTAAATGGCACTGGTGTAAGTAGTCAAAAACTACAATATTTTACACCACTAGTAGGTATCAACTATAAAAACTTTGTGTTTGCTTATACTTATTCGTATCAAGCCAATTCAGTAGTTTTTAACAATGGAGGGTTTCATCAAATTACCCTAGGTATTAACTTTGGATGCCGACGAGAAAAATATGAATGTAACTGTCCTGCTATAAATTTATAACCAAACTTTTTTCTAACGAAACACTTAAATATTTCGAATAAGCATTAACAGATTTGGGGTTTACAAGATACTTAGTAAACGTTAACAAAGTTATTGATAAGTAAAAAGGAAAAGCAGAAATCTCAAGAAAAGAAATAGTAATAACTTAAAGGAATTCTCAACAAAAATAATGTGATTCCTTTCTTCAAAGGAATTGAAATGTCAATCGTAAAACCAGTAAACGGAAAATCACCTCAAATACCTAAAAATTGTTATGTTGCAGAAAACGCAACCATTGTAGGAGAAGTTACCATGGGAAACCAATGTAGTATTTGGTTTAATGCCGTAATTCGTGGTGATGTACATTACATTAAAATGGGAAACAAAGTCAATGTGCAAGATGGCGCAGTGATTCACGCAACGTATAAAACCTCGCCAACAAACATAGGCAACAATGTAAGTATTGGTCATAATGCTATAGTACATGGTTGTACCATCAAAGATAATGTACTTATTGGCATGGGAAGCATCGTCATGGACGACTGTGTAGTGGAAAGTAACAGTATTATTGCTGCAGGAGCAGTGGTAACAAAAAACACTAGAGTGGAAGCTGGTAGTATTTATGCAGGTATTCCTGCTAAAAAAGTAAAAGATATTAGCAAAGAACTTATTTCAGGAGAGATTAACAGAATTGCTGATAATTATGTGAAATACTCTAGTTGGTTTAAGGAGTAGTTTAAAACTCCAAATACTCAACATTATAGTTGCTATCTAAAAGCTCAGTCATAACTTTAGGGTTTCCATTGGTGTAAAATTGATGTTTAGCTTTTACTTTACTAGTATTAAGTAATTGATGCTTTTCTAAAATAGCTTTGGTTTGTTTGGCCACAGCTTCCCCAGAATCAATTATTTTAACGTGTTTTGGAAGTATTTCAAGAAGTATTGGCATTAAGTAAGGGTAATGCGTACAACCAAGTACTAAGTGGTCTATATTAGCTTTAATCATGGGTTTTAAATACATGTTTAGCAACCCTTTCATTTCTTCGGAGTGTAATTTTCCAGTTTCTATAAGCTGTACAATGCCTTCTCCTTCTTGCTCAATAATTGTAATGCCGTTGCCAAAAAGGTTCGTGGTTTTATGGAATAGCTCACTAGAAAGTGTGCCTTTTGTAGCTAAAATACCAATGGCGTTGGTTTTTGTTTGTAACGCAGCTGGTTTTATGGCAGGCTCTATACCTATAAAAGGAATGTTATAGTTATCACGTATATGTTTTATGGCATTGGTAGTTGCTGTATTACAAGCAACAACAATAAGTTTGCAGTTTTCTTCTAGAAGGAATTCGACATTCTTTTCGCAGAGAGTTATTATCTGTTTCTTTCCTTTTGGACCATAAGGTGCATTTTTGCTATCAGCTAAATAAATAGTATTTTCAAATGGTAATAAGGCATGTATTTCCCTCCAAATGGAAGTGCCACCAACTCCTGAATCGAAAATGCCAATAGGTTGCTTACTCATAATACTACAAAAATAAAAAAGCTGCCTATATAAGACAGCTTTTAAAATTGTTATTTAATTAAGAAGGTTTTTAGAATCCTAATTCTTTCTTTACATCTGCTAGTAAGTCTTTACCATCGGCAAGAATCACACCTTGCCCTTGTGTAGAGTCTAATACATAATGAAACCCTTGAGCTCTGGCAACTTTTAAAATTGCTTCTTTAGCTTTTTCGGTAATAGGTTTTAATAAATCAAACTCTTTTTTCTGCATTTCTTGCTGAGCTTGTGCTTGAAATTGACGGATATTTTGCTCCATAGCAGCTACTTCTTGTACTCTTTTTTGATTTTCTTCTTGAGTTTTCGTTGAAGCTTCAGCATCATACTGCTTTACTTTCTTATCATATTCTTTACCCATGTCTTGTATTTGTACTTCATAGGTTTTACCTAATTTTTCTAATTCAGCTTGTGCTGCTTTGGTTTCAGGCATCGCAGCTATTAACTCCTGCGTGTTAATATGAGCAACTTTACTTTGCGCATTCATAAAACTGGTACTTCCAACTAAAAGTGCGATTGCTAATACTAAGGTCTTTAAGTGTTTCATTTTAAATAAATTGTGTTATAAATTGTTGTCTATTAATTATTCTAAGTTCTAATTGTTATTGTTTTTAGCCTTTTTTATACTGTCTTGTACTTTTTTGGCTTCTAATTTTGCTTTTCTGTCGGCTAATATTTTTTTTTTCTTTTCTTCAAGTGCTTTTTTACGAGCTTCTTTTGGACTTAATTTCTTTGTTGTGCTATCGGTTGGTTTTTTAGCAGCTTCTTTTTCTTTTTTTATATCATCAATTTTAGCTTGTCTATCGGCTAATATTTTCTTTTTCTTTTCTTCAAGGGTTTGTTTTCTTTTTTCAGCAGCACTTAATTTTGGTTCTTCAGCTTTTTTGGTTTCAGTTTTAGCTTCTTCATTAACTTTTTTTGCAGTATCCTCTTTTACATTATCTGTCTTTGTTTCTGCATTACTAGTATTATTGCGAGCATCTAACTTTTCCTGTCTTGCTTTAGCACGATCTTCAAGAATTTTTTGTCTTTTTTCTTCAAGAGCTTTTTTCTTTGCGTCACGATTGGCTTGCTGTTTAGCGCGCTTATCTGCAATTTCTTTTTCACGATTCGCCTTTTTGTCTGCTAATGCTTGTGCTCTAGCTTCTTGACTTTCGTTAACTTCAGGTACAATTTCTTCGGCTTCGGCAGCTCTTTTTTCTTTACGATTTTGAACCTGAGTACGTTTTGCAGTTCGGGTAATAGTACGTAGTACTTGGTCACTAATATCGTATCTATCGGCTGAGTAAAGCATGACTACATCGGCTGATTTATCAAATACAAAATCATATTTTTTATTACTAGCAATTTCCTGTACTGCTGTAAAAATTTGATCTTGAATGGGCTGCATTAATTGCTTCCGTTGTATCATTAAATCGCCATTTGGGCCAAAACGCTTTTGCTGATAATCTAAAACTTCATTTTCTTCTATGCTAATTTCTTCTTGACGTTCCTGGATTAATTCGGGTGTCAATAATACACTTTCTGAAGAGAGTTGTTTTTTCTTTTGATCTATTTCGCTTAAACGTTTTTCTATCTCATTTTTCCATTTATCAACCTTTGATTCTAATTGAGATGAAGCGCTTTGGTATTCAGGGACGTTTTGTAAAATATACTCAGTATCTATATAACCAATTCTTACACTTCGTTGTGCAAAACTAGATAGACTAATAAAGGATGTTATTGTCAGTAAAAAAAGAACTTTTGTTTTCATCCGTATATGCTTTTTATAATTGCTTTGGTTTTAATTTTTAACACTAACAGACAAATTTTTTGATTTGGTGCGAGCATTAATATTTATCAAATAAACGAAATATATTTTGAAAAATTTTACCGCACTAATTAAATCGTTAAACTGTAAAAGTTACACTGTAAATAGAAAATATCGTGCCAAACTTAAAATTGTTGTCCAATTATAAAGTGTGTTTCCCATCCATGCTTCACTGCTTGTCCTGGTAATGGGTCGAAACCATGACCAAAATCAATACCTAATAAACCAAATGCAGGCATAAACAATCTAATACCAAAACCAGCCGAACGTTTTAATGCAAATGGATTGTAATCTCTAAAATTATCATACGATGCACCAGCTTCTAAAAACGCTAAAGCATAAATTTTTGCTTGTTGCGATTTTAAAGTAATAGGGTATCTTAATTCTAAAGAAAACTTATTATAAATTGTTCCACCATCTTGCGAAGATAATGATTGGTTTGGATACCCTCGTAGTGAAATAGCTTCCCTACCATCTAAACTATAAGTTCCCATACCATCACCACCAACAAAATAGCGTTCAAAAGGAATTACTCCTCTATCGTTATTATATGCACCTAAAAAACCAAACTCCACTTTAGGTCTCAATACCATGTCGCCAATAACTCTTGCATACCACTCGCCATTAAATTTTACTTTGTAAAATTCTAACCATTTAAAACGTTCTTGATCTATTTCCGAAATTCTATCGGCAGCATCATTTCTAGTAGAGTTAGAAAGTGTTGTATTGTTTTGAATTTCTAACTGATCTGCTCTTTCTTCTTTTAATGCTTTATAATCAACCTTATTAAAGACCGAGTAAGGTAATGATAGTTTTGCAGTCACACTAAAATTTGAACCGCCTGTTGGATATATAGGATCTACATTGGTATTATTTCTACTTAGGCCAATGGTATATGCTAAATTGTTTGAAGACCCATTACCAAAGGTGAATAAACCTGTGTTATAATTTTTTAAGTCGTAATGCTGAAAACTAATGGCTTGAGATAATACAAAGTAATCATCTGGAACCGATAATCTTTTTGCTAATCCAACAGAAAGCCCTGTAATGTTAAAACGTCTGTCTTTATCAGCATTTCTTGTAGCAGGATTATATAAAAATTGCTTTGTGTGTGATAGTGATGTAGAGAAACTTACTGGTTTTTTTCCTCCAAACCAAGGTTCAGAAAATGAAAAACTATAGGTTTGGTAAAATCTACTTGCTTGAAGGCGTAATGCTAGTTTTTGACCATCTCCCATTGGAATAGGTTTGTAGGCGTCTTTTTTAAAGATATCTTTAATAGAAAAGTTATTAAACGATAAGCCTAAAGTACCAATAAAACCACCACCACCATAACCACCTTGTAGTTCTATTTGGCTTGATCCGCGCTCTACTACAGAGTATTCCATATCTAGAGTGCCATCGTTGGCATTTACATTTTTGAAATTAGGTTCAATTTGTTGAGCATCAAAAAACCCTAATTGCCCTAATTCTCGAATAGTACGAATAACATCTGCTTTGCTATATCTTTGGCCTGGACGTGTCCTGATTTCTCTGTAAATAACATGGTCGTTTGTTTTGTCGTTGCCGACAACCGATATTTTATTAAAATAAGCAGGTTTCCCTTCAATAATTCTAATTTCCATGTCAATCACATTTCCATCGGCACTCGTTTCAACAGGTGTAATGCTTGAGAATAAATAACCGCTATTTTGATACAGATTTGCTATATCATCGCCATCAGGTTTAGTTTCGTCTTGAATACGCTTTTTAAGTTCTACACCATTGTAAGTATCACCCTTGTTTATTCTAAGAATTCTATTTAATAATTCATCTGTATATACAGTGTTTCCTAAAAATTTAATATCTCCATAGGTGTATTTTTCACCTTCTTCTAAATTAATAACTAAAGAAACTGTATTGTCTGGGTTGTATATTAAAGAGTCTGAAATGATACGAGCATCTCTGTAACCGTTCTCTTTATATGTGTCAATAATGCTTACTAAATCCTCATTAAAGTCTGCTTCAATATATTTTGAACGTTTAAATATTCTAATAGGATTTTTCTTCTTAGTGTTTTTCATGGCTTTTTTTAGCTTTTTAGCCTTGAGTTTTTCTCTGCCATTAAACACTATGTCTTTCACTTTTACTTTATTTCCTTTATCTATATTAAGCTTCATGTTTACGCGTTGCTTATCAATAGAATCTGTTACTTCGGAGGTTGTAATGGTGACATTTGCTTTTAGGAACCCTTTTTTCTGGTAAGTGCTCTCCAAGTAATTTTCGGTAGTCTTTATTAGGTTCTCGGTTACTTTAACTCCAGGGCTAAGTTTGTTGTCTTTTATGATGTCATCGAACTTCGATTTTTTAACACCTTCAATTTTAACATCCTTTAGTTCTGGGAGATCTTGTAAATGAATTTCTAAATTGGCTACATTGCCTTCTATACTGCTTATATAGATATTGATGCTACTGAAAAGATCCGAATTCCAAAGTTTTTTTACAGCTTCAGCAATTTTAGATTGCGATGTTCTAGGTACCGTAATTTCTTGTCCTTTTCGTAACCCAGAATAGGTTATAACTGTTTCGGCTCCAAAGCTAGTGCTTCCTGTTACAATTATGTCTCCTATAGTATAGGTTTTAGAGTTTTGAGTATTGCCTATCTGTGCGGTTATAGACACACTACTTAGTATAAAAGCAATAAATAATAGTCTAGTAATATGTGTTCTCAATAGTTTAATATTAACTAAGTTGTTCACTCGTTTTTCCAAATCGTCTTTCTCTTTTTTGATAATTTATAATGGCCTCATACAAATGTTGTTTTGTAAAGTCTGGCCAATATACATTAGTAAAATATAGTTCGGCATAAGCAATTTGCCATAAAAGGAAATTACTTATACGTTGTTCGCCACTTGTTCTAATCAATAAATCGACGTCTGGCAAATTTTGCGTGTAAAGATGCTCATTTATTACCGATTCATCAATTTTTTCTGGCGAAATTATATTATTTTTAACTTTAATGCTTATTTCTTTGATGGTATTTATTAACTCATCTCTTGAGCCATAACTTAATGCTAATGTTAAAGTTAAGTGATTGTTAGATTTTGTTAGCTCTATAACATCCATTAACTCAGTATATACCTTATTTGGTAAGGCTTTTAGATTGCCAATGGCATTAAGTTTAATGTTGTTTTTTTGAAGTGTTTTTATCTCTTTTTTTAAAGAAGAAATTAAAAGCTTCATAAGTGTTTGAACCTCTAATCTTGGTCTGTTCCAATTTTCAGTAGAAAAAGCATATAGTGTTAAATTTTTAACACCAAGTTCGGCACAGCCTTCTACAACGCGTTTAACTGCTTTACTGCCTTTTTCATGTCCAAATACACGTAGTTTTCCTTTTTGTTTTGCCCAACGACCATTACCATCCATAATAATAGCAATGTGCTGAGGGAGTTGGTCTATATGTATTTGATTTTTTATATCCACGTTAAAAATCGCAGTAACAGGGTTTTCGTGCAAATGTATATGTTAAAGTAATACCAGTAAACATATACCAGTCATTATTGTTTAAGTTTCCAAAACTATAATTAAAAAGTGCATCATTTTTAGGGAAACTACCATCCAATTCATCCGAAAATGTGTAGCGTGCACCTATTTCGGCTGCCAGAATAATATGATCTGTTAGTGTTGTTTTATAGCCTAATGCCATTGGTATTCCTGTAGCCCAACTAGAATCGTTTTCCGAGGTTTGAATGCCATTTCTAAAATAATAGTTGTCATGCTTAGTAAATGACAAGCCTGCATATATGTATGGTGTTGCTTTATTGCCATCGTCATGAAGATTAAAATCAAAAAATGTAAATTCCATGCCTAGAGCAACTTCAAGAATATTACCATTAAATTCATAATCACGATCAATTCTTCTTGGGTCGTCTGATTTTGAATCTTTAGCATCTAAGTTAGAAGAAATTATAGACAGCCTATACGAATGCCTTGGGCTTCTATTCCATTTAAACACACCACCTATGGCTAATTGGTTAGGTGCAATATAATTTGTAGCGCCTACATCTCCAATGAGATTACTTCCACCAGCAAAAACTCCAACCTCGTAAATTTGGGCATAATTTAATTGATAGCTAAATGCACATAAAATAATAACGGTTAAATACCTCATAAATGTTTAAAAGTTTGCAAATATAATAAATAAGATGAGCCTATTATAATTTGTCGTTTAGTATTACTGATAAACATTATTTAAGCTAATTTATTGTCTTAAATCTAATTGCGCTTGTCTTCTCCCCAAAGCAATTTGTTGCGAAGTGTGCTTAAAAAGCTTTCGCTGTTAAGCTCAATCATTTTAATTTTGAAGTCGGCCAGTTTAATGATAACGGTAGAATTATTGTCTAGTGTCGCTATCCTAGAATCGAGAGACACTAAATAACTGTCTTCTCTACCGCTTACTCGTAACTTTATTTCGGTTGAATTTTGAATAACTAATGGTCTTGCATTTAAATTATGAGGTGCAATAGGTGTTAAGGTAATGCTGTCTGATTCTGGCATAATAACTGGACCTCCACAACTTAGGGAATAACCTGTTGATCCTGTTGGTGTAGATATAATAAGTCCATCAGCCCAATAAGAGGTTAAATATTCATCATTTAAACTAGTCTCAACGGTAATCATAGAGGTTGTGTTTTTTCTGCTTACAGCAATTTCGTTTAAGGCTACATTAAAATCGAATAAGGATTCATTTTCTGGTTCAGTTCGTATGGTAAGAAGGCATCTTTCAGAAATCCGGTAATTCCCTTTAGTAATATCGTCTATGGCTTTGGCAATGTTGTTCTTTTGTATGGTTGCTAAAAAGCCTAAACGACCAGTATTAATACCTATTATTGGAATATTTAAATCGCGAATATAAGTAACAGCTCTTAAAATTGTACCATCGCCTCCAATACTTATTAATAATTCAAAAGTATTATCAAGCTCATTAAAAGTCTTAAAGTCACTTGTAATTTTTTGGATGCTTTCTTCTTTGTTTATGGAATTAAAAAATGAGGTTTCTATATAAACATTAAATAACTTTTTGCTACAAACACGAAGTAAGCTCTCAATTGGAGCTAACGAGCTTTTTTGATACACTTGACCGTAAATGGCAACCTTCATAAGTTTACAGGTTTAAGTATTTGTTTAAATAATCGGAGCGGTCTTTAAGGTTTTGTATAAACGTATCCTCTTCATGACCAGAGATAATGTTGTAGCTATAGCGCCTAAAACTTTGTATAATTTCGTTAAGTCCAGAGCTACCAATTTTCAAAGTAATCTGTACCATATCACTTTCTACCTTAGAAATAAAGGCACCTAAAAGCTTTCCATTATTAGATTCAACTATTTGGCACACTTCACTAAAAGCATAATCGTTATACCCTTTTTCAACGATTAAAATACCTCCTGGTTCTGAGAAAAAAGGTGTTTGGTTGAACATGGCTATAATATCATTTAACTCATAATAACCGAGATATTCATTATTGTCACCTAAAACAGGCATAATATTCGTGTCTTTTTGAGCAAAAGCCTCTAAAACATCAAGCCAAAGCGTAGATCTCCTAACAAAAAAACCTTCTAGAGTATATAGATGATCTGATATGAGTTTATCCGAATCAAAACAGTGTGCATCAGTTTCAGAGATACAACCTATATAAACATTATCTTTTTGGATAGGAATATGCGAATAAGTTAGTTGATTAAACAAATGTTGGGCATCACCTATTTTGTTGGTGACCTTTAGTGGTTTTATATCATTAATTATATACTCGCTTAAAGGCATAATGTGGATTATTTTCTATTGCAAAATAATCAAAAATAAGTACAATAAGCCTAACTTACTTTGTATTTTTGTGTTTAAAATTTCACAGATGACAAAGTTAAGTGTAAACATAAATAAGATAGCGACATTAAGAAACTCAAGAGGTGGAAACACACCAAATGTAGTCCAGTTTGCTAAAGATGTTCAGGAGTTTGGAGCTCAAGGAGTCACTATTCATCCACGTCCAGACGAGCGCCATATTCGATACCAAGATGCTTACGATTTAAAACCTATTGTATATACAGAGTATAATATTGAAGGGAATCCAATTCCAAAATTTGTCGATATGGTTTTAGATATAAAACCAACACAAGTCACTTTAGTACCAGATGCTGAAGATGCTATAACTAGCAATGCTGGTTGGGATACCATAAAGCACAAAGATTTTTTAACAGACATTATCAAGGAATTTAAAAACAATGGTATTAGAACTTCTATTTTTTTAGATCCTGAGGTTTCACAAGTTGATGGTGCTTTAGAAACTGGAACAGATAGAATTGAGCTTTATACCGAAGCTTTTGCGCATCAATACAGTTTAGGAAATAAAAAAGCTATTGAGCCTTATGTTGCTTGCGCGCTTAGATGTAATGAAGTAGGGTTAGGTATAAATGCAGGACACGACTTGTCGCTAGAAAACATCAAATTTTTTAAAGATAACATGCCTAATCTTTTAGAAGTTTCAATTGGTCATGCGTTAATTTCCGAAAGCTTGTATCTTGGAATTGAAAATGTAGTAAATATGTATTTAAATAAACTTAAATAATGCTTTTGCACTCTAACATAATTGGCAAAGGAGAACCATTTTTAATATTGCATGGTTTTCTTGGGATGGGCGATAATTGGAAAACATTGGCTAAACAATTTAGTGAAGAAGGGTATGAAGTACATTTAGTAGATCAGCGCAATCATGGACGCAGTTTTCATGATTCTGAATTTAATTATGATATTTTAGCTGAAGACTTAAAAAAATACTGTAATCATTACAAGTTAGAGAATATTATTCTACTTGGACACTCAATGGGAGGAAAAACAGCTATGCTTTTTGCTGCTAAATATCCTGAAATAGTTAAAAAATTAGTTGTTGCTGATATTTCTCCTCGCTTTTATCCAATACATCATGATGCCATTTTAGAAGGGTTAGGGTCGCTAGATTTAAATCATATAAAATCAAGAACAGAAGCAGATAAACAGCTTTCAAAATATGTTTCGAATTTTGGAATAAGGCAATTTTTGTTAAAGAACTTGTATTGGGTAGAAAAAGGTAAATTAGGGTTAAGGATGAACTTAGATGTGTTAACAGAAAATATATCCGAAGTAGGTGAAGCATTACCAATTTATTTAAAGTTCGATGGTGATACGTTGTTTTTGCGTGGTGATCGATCGGAATATATTGTAGCTAATGATGAACACTTAATAAAAATGCAATTTCCTAAAGCATCAATTTCTACAGTAAGTAAAGCTGGACATTGGTTACATGCCGAAAATCCGAAAGAGTTTTATCAATTTGTGATGGATTTTATCAGGTAATGGTAATATTTTGTAACTTGATTCAAACAAAAAACAAGAATAATGAAACTATTAATGAAACTCGTATTAAGTGCTATTGCAGTAATTATTTTAGCAAAATTGTTGCCAGGAGTGACACTTGATGACACTTTTACAACACCTTTAATTGTTGCTTTTATATTAGCAATACTAAACGTTTTAGTTAAACCTATATTAATAATCTTAACCCTGCCAATTACCATTCTAACTTTAGGCTTGTTTTTACTAGTTGTAAATGCTTTAATTATATTATTGGCCGATAAGTTAATTGATGGTTTCCAAGTATCTAGTATATGGACTGCCATTCTTTTTAGTTTACTACTTTCGTTTTTGCAATCCATCCTGTATTCGGTATTAAAAGAAGATAAAAAATAGACTGAATTTCAGTCTATTAAAAACTTTGCTCAGTCTTAAAAATGTCGTACTTTTGCAGCCAAATTTTATTTAGGCAAAATGAATATTACAAGAGAAAATATCGATGCATTAAATGCAGTAGTAAAAGTAGATATTGAAAAAAATGATTACGCTGATAAAGTAGAGAAAATTTTATCAGACTATCGTAAAACGGCAAACATTCCAGGTTTTAGAAAAGGACATGTGCCAATGGGAATGGTTAAAAAGCAGTATGGAAAGGCAGTGTTGGTTGATGAAGTAAACAAACTACTTCAAGATGCATTACACAAATACTTAACTGAAGAGAAATTAGACGTTCTTGGTAACCCATTGCCAAAAGCTCAAGACGACCTAAATTGGGATGCTGAAAATTTTACTTTTGAATTTGAATTAGGACTAACACCAGAGTTTGAGGTGAATCTAAAAAGTAAAAAAGCTATAACACATTATAATATAATTGCTGATGATAAAATGATTGACGACCAAGTTGTTAACATCCAAAAGCAATATGGTAAGCTAGTATCTAAAAATGAGGTTGAAGAAAATGATGAAATTACTGGAACTTTCGTGAACGAAGATAAAGATATTAATAGCCAAACAACCTTAACACTAGATAAAATAAAAGGCAAAGTAAATGCTAAAAAATTTATTGGAGCTAAAGTTGGAGATGTTATTACTTTAAAAACTAAAGGACTTTTTAATGACGATCATGATTTAATGACGTACTTAAAAGTATCTCACGATGATACTCACGGATTAGACATTGAAGTAGATTTTACTATAAATGAAGTAAATACAAGAGAACTAGCCGATTTAGACCAAGAATTATTTGATAAATTATTTGGAAAAGGCAATGTTACTTCGGTAACCGAGTTAAAAGAAAAGATTAAAGAAGATGCCGAAAAGCAATTTATTCAGCAATCTGATCAAAAATTATTAAACGACGTTACTGAGTATTTAGTAGAAAATACAAAGTTTAATTTACCTGCCGAGTTTTTACAAAAATGGATTCAAACAGCAGGCGAAGAACCTTTAGACGAAGCGCAAGCTAAAGAAGAATACGAAAAGTCAGAAAAAGCAATGCGTTATCAGTTAATTGAAAGTAAATTAATTATCGATAACAATCTTCAAATTAACTTTGACGATTTAAAAGCTTACACACATGAAATGATTAAAGGTCAAATGGCTCAATTTGGGCAAATGAACCCTTCAGAAAAAGAGCTAGACGATATTTCAGCTAGAATATTATCTAATCAAGATGAAGTTAAACGTTTGTCAGAGCAATTAACAAGTCAAAAACTGTTAGCATTCTATAAAGAAAATGTAAATCTTAAAACTAAAGAAATGTCGTACGACAAATTTGTAAAAGAAGTTTACGGCTCATAGTTTTAAAAAATCACTATATTTAGGCGTTGAATTCTTTAGGGTTCAACGCTTTTTTTATTGTCAATTATATTATTAAAAATAACTATGGATTACGGAAAAGAATTCGAAAAATTCGCTATAAAAGATCAAGGAATTAGTAGTACTTATTACAACAAAATAATTAGTAGTATGTACCCAACTAATTTAACTCCAAATATTATTGAAGAACGTCAAATGAACATTGCTATTTTTGATGTGTTTTCAAGATTAATGATGGACCGAATAATTTTTATGGGAACAGGAATTAACGATCAAGTAGCAAATATTATTCAAGCGCAATTATTGTTTTTAGAGAGTACCGATGCCTCAAAAGACATACAAATATATATAAATTCACCAGGAGGAAGTGTGTATGCAGGTTTAGGAATTTATGATACCATGCAGTTAATTAAGCCAGATGTGGCTACTATTTGTACAGGGATGGCAGCTTCAATGGGAGCAGTATTATTATGTGCAGGAGAAAAAGGTAAACGAAGCGGTTTAACACACTCTCGTGTTATGATACACCAACCACTTGGTGGTGCCCAAGGTCAAGCTAGTGATATTGAAATTACTGCACGTGAAATATTAACACTTAAAGAAGAGTTGTATAAAATAATAAGTAAGCACTCAGGGCAAGATTACGACAAAGTATATACAGACAGTGATCGTGATTACTGGATGAAAGCTGATAAGGCTTTAGAATATGGAATGATTGACGAGATTTTATCTCGCAGCTAAATAAAATATTGAATTGTCAATCTGAACAAAGTGAAGAATCTCATTTTGAAGATATTTCGATAGAGATCATTTTGACATTAATTAAAAAAGGTTTTAAGTGTTAGTACAACTTTTAACTTTTTATCTTTAACTAAAGAAAATGGCGAAGGAAGAATTAGAATGCTCGTTTTGTGGTAGAAAAAAACCGGAAACCAATTTATTGATTGCAGGACTGGACGCTCACATATGTGATCGTTGTATAGAGCAAGCTCATGGAATTGTTATTGAAGAATCCAAACAAATGGATTCAGGGGATCTGTCAGCAGAACTTATGTTGCGAAAGCCTCAACAAATTAAGGCATTTTTAGACGAATATATAATTGGTCAAGAACATACTAAAAAGGTAATGTCTGTGGCTGTTTATAATCACTATAAACGTTTATTGCAATCACCAACGGATGATGATATTGAAATTCAAAAGAGTAATATCATGATGGTTGGACAAACAGGAACAGGTAAAACATTAATGGCAAAAACCATTGCTAAAATGTTAAATGTGCCTTTGGCAATTGTCGATGCTACAGTATTAACTGAAGCTGGTTATGTAGGCGAAGATGTAGAAAGTATATTAACTCGTTTACTTCAAGCAGCCGATTATAATTTAGAAAAAGCCGAAAGAGGAATTGTATTTATTGACGAAATAGATAAAATTGCTCGTAAAAGCGATAACCCATCTATCACTAGAGATGTTTCAGGTGAAGGTGTGCAGCAAGCACTTTTAAAACTTTTGGAAGGAACGGTTGTAAATGTACCACCCAAAGGAGGTAGAAAACATCCAGACCAAAAATTTATTGAAGTTAATACCGAAAATATCTTATTTATTGCTGGTGGTGCTTTTGATGGCATTGAACGACACATATCTAAGCGTTTAAATATGTCTGCTATTGGTTATAAAGCCTCACATGAAGGCGAAATTATTGATAAGGATAACATATTACAATACATCATACCAAAAGATCTTAAAGATTTTGGGCTCATACCAGAAATTATTGGTCGCCTTCCAGTGTTAACATACATGAATCCACTTGATGCTAAGACACTTAGAGCTATTTTAACTGAACCTAAAAATGCGATTATAAAACAGTATAAAAAGCTATTTGCTATGGACGAAATAGACTTGTCTATAACAGACGGAGCCTTAGATTTTATAGTAAATAAAGCTATAGAATATAAGCTGGGAGCTCGTGGCTTACGTTCGCTTTGCGAAGAAATTTTAACTGACGCTATGTTTAGTTTACCTAGTAGTGATGAGACAAAGCTAAATGTTACAAAAGCTTATGCTGAAGGGAAACTAACTAAAACAAGGCTTAAAAAATTAAAAGCAGTCTCCTAATTGTTATTGCTATAAGGACGTTTATAATAAGCTAAAACCACTCATATAAGAGTGGTTTTTTTATTGAATGTAAACAACTTATACTTGCCGAAAATATTATTAAACCTGTTATATATGAGCTTCTAAAATTATTTTTTCTAAATTTGAGAAAAAAGCACTTATGAAAAAGTTAACACGTACATTAGTATTATTACTTACAGTTTCTACAATATTTAGTTGTAGTAAAAATGAATCTGTCTCAACATCAGATCTAAGAACAGTTGAAGATATTATAGCTGACTTTCAAAACCTAGTAGTGCAACCAGGTATTAATGATTTTGCACTAGAAACGTTAGTTAACGATACGTATTGGAACTTTAGAGTTGTAGCACCAGCTGATGCCTCAGCTAATAACTTAAGACCTTTAGTTATCGATTTGCACGGAGCCTCTGGCGGCAGTCCTTCGGCACATAAAAATACCGAATGTTATGTAGAAACAGGGTTGCAAGCCTTAAATGCTTTCGTTATTAGTCCCAATGCAGGATTTGATGAGTGGTACGATTCGTCTAATCAACAACAAATTCTAGCTTTAGTGGATTTGGCAAAATCAAATTGGCATATAGACCCTAATAAGGTTATAATTACGGGTTATAGTAATGGTGGTAATGGAAGTTGGTTTTATGCCGATTATTATCCAGAATTTTTTTCGGCTGCAATTCCTATGGCAAGTTCCTACGATCCAGAAAGAGGTACTGGAGAAGTTCCTGAAATTACAGTACCTATGTATGTAATTCATGGTGAAGATGATGAGTTGTTTCCGGTAGAAACAACTGAAGCTTTTGTAAATAAATCAAGAGACGCAGGAACAAGCATAGAGTTTGTTATAGCTCCAGGTCTTGGGCATCTTGATGTTTGCGACTATGCTAGCTACTTAGCCGATGCTGTTACATGGGTGCAAACTGAAGTTTGGAATTAAATTTTACTGTACTAAGCTAAAATGGCCTTTATAGGTAACTAAGTTATTATTTATATCATTTACACTTATAGTAAACCAATAATCGCTTGAGGGCAATCTTTTTCCGTTAAAAGTGCCATCCCAACTCGAATTTGGATCTATTGTATTTAGCAGTTTTCCGTATCTGTCAAATATGTTGATATCAGAGTAAATAAAATTATCATGGTCTAATCCTTTCATTCTCCAAGTGTCATGATAACCATCACTATTTGGTGTTAAGAATTTTTGAAACCCAAACACAAAAATTCTTTGGACTATAGTGCCACAAACATTGTTGACATAGACATCGTAAGTTCCAGGAGGGACATTGTTAAAAGTGTTTTCAGGTTGGTAATTAAAATCAAAAACATCGTCAATGTTGTTTAGGCCATAAAGGTTATCGCTATTTTGTGCTGCCAATACGGTAACTTTATTTATGTCCCCAAGATCTACTGTAATACCATTTAAAACAGGTATGGTTGAGCTTAGTACCCTGAATGTTTTTTGTTTTTCACAACCCGAAAGATTATCTACCATAGTAAGCACTATTGTTTGGGGTCCAGGTAAGGATATTTGATATCCTGTGTCATTATTACTCCAGTTGTAACTGTAGTTGTTTTGTGAGTTTGCAGGAATTGGAGCAGTTAACGTTATAGGGAAAGAATTATCGCAAATAACAATAGTCTCCAATGAGTTAAACTCAGGAAAAGAGCTTATAATTAAATTAACTTGACCAGACCCATAACAGTTTCCATTTTCTTCTACTTTAAAATATAAGGTTATGGCTTCAGTTGTATAGTTGTTTCCAGAGATTACGTTGTTATTTATAGCATTCTCGAGCGAATCATATAAAGAGACTGTATAGGTTCCTAAAGGATTGAGGGAATTAATAATATTATTTTTAATAGCATTTAGGTTAAATAAAGCAGTGTCATTTCCTAAGTTGCAACCATACTCATCAGCGGCAGATAAAACAAGATTAGGAGTTGCTACCAATTCTACTTCGCTAAAGCTATAACAGTCGTTTCCTATTTCATAAACTTTTGCAATAATTACTTGATTTGCGCTTGTGTTGGAAAAAATGGGGTCTAAAGCGTTTTGATTTAAAGGGTCTGAATCAGCATCAACAGTGTTTAAATAAAAATACACATTAAATCTATGCGATTGGTTATTTGTTATATCATCAATGCTGTTTTGTAAATCGAATGTAGTTAATCCATCTTGCGAATCGTTATCAAATAAATCACATTTTTCTAATGTAACATTTGGGTTAATAGTTGGAGGTAAATTAAATGAAACATTTGCAAAGCCCTCATATTTATTATCACAATCATCATGCGAATCCACATAAAGTGAATAGGTTCCAATGGTATTTGTTCCATCACTATTCACTACTAATTGATGTGGAGGAGATGGTGTAGGAAGGTTGGTTGTTGTTGTACCATCGTTAAACGTCCAAAAATATTCAGCTCCAGGAATATTAGGACCACTCAAGGTATAAGTACTATCATAGCATATGGCGAGGTCTGCACTAGTTTCAGTAACATCCTCGTTAGGATTAACAATATTAAAATCGTTTATAATAAAAAAGGATTGAATAAATGGAGGTAATCCCTGCATTACTTGTCTGCCATTTCCAAAGTCGATATAATCTAATTCAAAATCGCAATCATCGCCTTTTAATTCTGGATTATGAATCACGTCTAAGTATTGGGTACCTACAGTATATTCTTCAGGAATTGTGACATATATTTTTAAATCAGGCCCTAATTGTAGCGCACCTCTGTAAGCCTCTTCAGAGTGTAATAGAGATCTATTTGTTCTAGGGTTTGTATCTTTTAAATCGAATTGATATAATTTATAAGTATCTACTGAATCAAAAGTAGAAGCGTATAACATATCTCCACTTGGTGAAAATTCAATACCATAAGGTGCTTCAATACCACCTGAGTTAAATATCATTTCTCCATCATTAGCAACAGCGCCTATACTGTTATCAAAACTGTATAGTAATAACCCACTAGTAGCTGAGTTTAATCCTTGGTGAGCAACTGCTAGTTTTTTTCCATTAGGAGAAATCTTTAGATACCCACGAGATTGTCTGGACATGAAATCTACTTGAGATATTACAGGTGTTGTATCTACGCCATTTTCGGTTACTTTATAAGAATAAAATAAATTATCAACCAATGAAATTACCCAATAACCATCACAATCTGCTGTTTCGACAGCAGTGATTTTTTCCGACCAAAACCCTCCAGAAGCATTACCAGACAAATCAGTTGCGTCACCAGTAATATCTCCTAAATTATTATTAAGAGAGAGGTCAACAGTGTAGTAATGATATCCTGTAGGATTAATAGTTGAGCCTACAGTAAATAAATAATATATATTGGGATATGTAGGGTTGGGAACTATAATGGCAGATTGCGTGCTTGATTCGTCTCCTAATAAATCTGTGCCATTTGGCATAGGTAGGTGTGTCCTTGTCCATGCAGTTGAACCGTCAGAATAAAACAATAGATTACCATTGGCATCAGATATTGATGCACAACCTTCTAAGGTATTTAAGCTACCTCGTTGAACTGTTGGCCTTGGCGAATTTCGGTTAAACCTTAAGCCCATGTTTTCACCGAAAAACCAGTTGTTAGCCTCGTTTTGGGAAAATACTAAGGTAGTGAATAATACAAATACTACTAAAATTTTCTTTTTCACCTACTAAATGTATGAAATTCTAAGTAAAAGTCAAGACTTATATGATGTAAGCTATTGATGTTTAGATGTAAGTTGTTAAATATAGATTAAATAAAAATTTTATAAATAAAGAAACCACTCAAAAATGAGTGGTTTTTTTATCTTGGATTATAATTAATGTTTGCAGTAAGTTTTTTATGTTTTTTTCTCAATTGCAGTTTAAAAGTAGTATTATAATTGAAAGAAAAAAAGGTGAGTCCTAATTTTTAGATGAATACGAACGTATATTCGTTTAAAGAAAAAAGAACGTCTTTTTTACCGATAAAGGGCAACGAATTTTAGTTGTTTAATTTTAATAGTTCATCTAAATAATCTCTAGAATTTGAAAGTCTAGGAATTTTATGTTGACCGCCAAGTTTGTCTTTTTCTTTTAACCAATCGTAAAACAATTGTGGTCTAGCAATGTGTATTTTTGGCACATTTAAAGTAATGTTGTTGTAGCGCTTAGCTTCGTAATCAGAGTTTAAAGATTGTAACGAAGCGTCTAGTAATTTATTAAAGCTGTTAATATCGTTAGGTGGTGTTTTAAATTCAATAAGCCATTCATGTGCTCCTTTTTCTTTTCCTTTCATAAATATTGGCGCAGCAGTATAGTCAATAATTTCGGCATTGGTTTTTTTACAAACATCTTTTAGTGCGTCTTCAGCATTTTCTATGATGAGCTCTTCTCCAAATACATTTATATGATGTTTTGTGCGTCCAGATACTTTTATACGATAAGGATTTAATGAAGTAAACCTAATAGTATCGCCAATTTTATAACGCCACAAGCCTGCATTTGTGGTAATAATAACGGCATAATTGACATTTTTTTCGACCTTATTTAATGGGATGATTTTTTCTTGAGGCGTACCGTAGGTTGACATATCAATAAACTCATAAAAAATACCATAATCGAGCATTAAAAGTAACTCACTTGAATTGTTTTGATCCTGAATTGCGAAAAAACCTTCCGACGCATTATAAATTTCATAATACTTAAAATTTTTTCTAGGTAATATTGATTTATATTGATTCATATACGGTACAAAGCTTACACCTCCATGAAAATACACTTCTAAATTTGGCCAAATATCTAAAATATTTTGTTTGCCTGTTGTTTCTAATACATTATTTAATAACACTAACATCCAGGAAGGTACACCTGCTAAGCTAGTTACATTTTCGTTAATAGTTTCATCAACAATAGCTTGCATTTTGTGCTCCCAATCACTCATTAACGATACTTTATTACTTGGGGTACTACTAAATTCTGCCCAAAAAGGCATGTTATCAATCAAAATTGCCGATAAATCTCCAAAAGCAGTACCATTTTCTTTATATAGTTCTTTGCTGCCACCCAAACGTAAACTTTTGCCCGTAAATAATTGAGAATTCTCGTTATTATTTAAATACATGCATAATAAATCTTTTCCTGCTGCATAGTGGCAATCTTCTAAAGACTCAAAGCTTACAGGAATAAATTTACTTTTAGCATTAGTGGTGCCGCTTGATTTTGCAAACCACTTTATAGGAGTTGGCCAAAAAATATTTTGCGTTCCTTGTCTTGATTTTTCAATTACATCTTGAATGTCTTCATAAGCAGAAACTGGAATTCTTTTAGAAAAAGTTTCGTAACTTTTTATAGATGCAAAGTCATATTTTTTTCCAATTTCAGTGTCCTTAGCTATGTTTAAAAGCGAGAAAAGTAATTCGTTTTGAACTTCATTAGGGTATTTTAAAAACAAGTCAATTTGATGAAACCGTTTTTTTAAAAACCATGAAGCAATAGAATTTACTAAGGGAATTGGCATATATTGGTTATCTTTACAAGGTTTAAAAATAGGAAAAATCTTTTTATGCAGTATCAAGGTGTGTTAACAAAAATGGAAACTGAATTTAGTAACCCCATTAATTATTATTTGGTGTTTGAAACAGATTTCATTAATGTAAATCAATTGTTAAATAAAACACTTAAAATCAGTTTTGTAAAATATCAATGCCTTAATTGTGGGTTAGATAAACCTATATACCGACAAGGGTTTTGTAAAAGTTGTTTTTTTGATATTCCGCAAGCAGCCGATTGGATTATGCGACCAGAATTAAGTACTGCGCATCTTGATAAAGAAGATAGAGATTTAGAATATGAGAAGAAAGTACAACTGCAACCACATATAGTATATTTAGCTAATTCTAGTAATGTTAAGGTTGGTGTTACCAGAAAAAGTCAAGTGCCAACACGTTGGATAGACCAAGGAGCTCATGAAGCTATAGAGATTGTGGAGGTGCCAAATAGGTATATAGCAGGCATTACTGAGGTTGCTTTAAAAAGCCATGTAGCTGATAAAACTAATTGGCGAAAGATGCTAAAAAATGATATTGAGGACGAAAACTTAGTGCATTGGCGTGAGAGACTAAAAGATTATATCCCTGATGAAGCTAAAGACTATTATATAGCAAATAACTCTGAAACTAATATAAATTTTCCAGTACTTAAATACCCTCAAAAACCTTCAAGTTTAAACTTATTGAAAGCAAAAGAGTTTGAAGGTAAGCTTGTAGGTATTAAAGGGCAGTATTTTATTTTTGAAGACCAAACTGTTTTTAATATTAGAGCAAATGAAGGTTTGGTGGTTTCTATAGCAATTAATTAAATAAAAAATCCCATTTAAAGCTAATTCTTAAATGGGATTCAATTATATTTTAATGACATACTAAATATCTTCTTGATCTCTCAAATTTTGTATGTATGCCGCTTTTTGAATTTCACGACGTCTTTTAACTGAAGGCTTCGTGAAAAATTGATTTTCTCTTAAATTCTGCATCACCTTAATATTTCTGTGCTTTCGTTTGTAACGTTTTAAAGCACGCTCTATATTTTCTCCTTCTTTAATAATGATTTTTAACATATATATATTTATTAATGTTTTACTTTTAGGCTTATCCTAAATATGTTTTTAATACTTTACTTTTTGATGTATGTCGCAACCTGCGAATTCCCTTTTCTTTTATTTGTCTAACACGCTCTCGTGTTAATCCAAAAGAGTCGCCTATTTCTTGAAGGCTCATAGGTTGTTTTTGATCGATACCGTAATAATGGCGCAAAACTACGGCTTCTTTTTCTGATAGCGTGTCTAAAGCACGATTTATTTCAATTGTTAATGAGTTTCTCATTAAATCGGCATCAGGTTTTGGCGATTCCTCCGATTTTACAACATCGTACAGTGTTGATGTTTCACCTTCTTTTAGAGGTGAATCCATAGATACATGTCTTCCAGAGATTTTCATGGACTGTTTTACGCTACTAACTGAAAGTTCTAGACTATTAGCAATTTCTTCAGCACTAGGTGCTCTCTCGTGTGTTTGCTCTAAATGAGAATACGCTTTATTAATTTTATTAATTGAACCAATTTTGTTTAATGGAAGTCTTACTATACGTGATTGTTCTGCCAATGCTTGTAGTATTGCCTGTCTAATCCACCATACAGCATACGATATAAACTTAAAGCCTCTAGTTTCATCAAAACGTTTGGCTGCTTTAACTAGTCCAGCATTTCCTTCGTTGATTAAATCTGGTAATGATAAGCCCTGATTTTGATATTGTTTTGAGACCGAAACCACAAAACGTAAGTTAGCAGTTGTGAGTTTGTCTAAAGCTTCTTGATCACCAGCATGTATTTTTTGTGCTAATTCTACTTCTTCATCAGCGGTAATTAATTCAATTTTGCTTATGTCTTGAAGGTATTTGTCAAGTGATTTAGATTCTCTGTTGGTAACTTGTTTAGTGATTTTTAATTGCCTCATATATAGATGTTAAGTTTAAGAATTATACATTCTTATAACATAACGTTTTTATCTAGAAATCCTAATAAATGATGCTTTTTGTTTGAAAAAAGACCAAAAAACATTAAAAAGGACAAAAAACATTAATTTGTGGTATCTTTTTTCTTTTTTCGATTTTTAAGCAAATTACCTAAAATGCTTTTTACTGCATCTTCGGTTTTAGTTTTAGTACTATCCTTTTTTATGGCTTCTGCTTTAGTACTATCTGTTTGTTTTTTCTTTTTGTTTAAGACACCATCAAGTAAATCGTTTAGCTTGTCTTTTCCAGAATTTAAAAGCTTTTGTTTTTCAATGTCTATGAGTTGTTTTGTTAAATTGGATACACCACTTGTTAAATCGGTTGATACTTGTGGACTTGCATAAGTTCCTGAAACGTTAGCTGTTACTGGAATAGTAATTTTGTTTACCTCACTATCGTTAATTCTTCCAATTAACCTATTAACCTCACTGCCTAGGTATTTAGCAGGAACATCAAGAGCTACTTTATAATTTAAAGATTTATCAAAACCATGAGAGCCTGAAACTTGGATGTCTATATCTTTATATTTTATATTGAATGGCTTTACATTTACTAAGCCATTTTCAAAAGATAGATTAGTTTTTAAATCGTCTAGGTTTAGTTTATTGAAATCCACAAAGTTTAGGTTGTCTTGTAATTTTTCAAGGACTTTCAATTTTTTCGAATTTATAGAGCTTACAAAAAGTTGTGCAAAGGAGTTTCCAGAAATTGTTGCGATATCTGGAGTAAATGACTCGTTTAAATTTCCTTTAAGGTTGATAGTTGAATTTAACTTTCCTTGTAAGGTATTGGCAATAGGAGCAAGACTTTGAAATAATTCTAAACCGCTAAAGGATTTTGCAATATCAAAATTATCTACACCTAAGTTGAGGTTGAACGTAGGCGTAGCTTCTTGAGTCGAAATATTCCCAGTAATGGCTAAAATGCCTTCAAATAGTTTTGAGGTTAATCCTTTTAAATTAGCTTGCTGGTTATTAATAGCCAACGAACCACTAACATCCTTTAAATTAAGATTGTCATAAATTACGGTATTCACATCCGCTGTGATGTTGCAATCTAAAAACTCAGGAATTTTAAGCGATGCTTTATTGGAAGTTGCTTTGTTTTCTTCGGCAGCTTCATCTTGGGCTACCATAAAATCGTTTACTGCAAAAACGTTCGACTTTACTTTAAAATCCCCTTGCAATTTATTTTTCTGCATTAAAAAACCAATCAAATTTTTAATACTTCCAGTGGCACTTATGTCGCTTTCTCCTGTTTTTGCTGCGAAATTATTTAAAGAAATAGTTCCTGGTTTAAAGGTTAAATCGGCTTTTGAAATGTGAATAGGATTGACAATATCTTCCGAAGAAAAAATAAAATCAGTAATATTAATTGAACCGTTATTTTTAATTCTATTATACGAATTGGTTTCAATGGCATTCATATCAAAAGAGGTGTTTAATTTCCCTTTTAGAATACCACTTATTTGTTTGTCTAATTCTATAGGATATGCCTTTGAAATATTGGCTAGGTTTAGTGTTCCATCAAGATTGGCATTTACTAAAGTGTTACCACCAAGATTTTTCAAGATAGCTGAAGATTTAAATATATCTTGGTCAATTTTAAAGTTGAGTGTAGTTAAATTTATGTAAGTATCATCAGGATTTCCATTGTCATTTTTCACTGTTGCATTGATGTTTATATTTTCAACACGCTTTGGAAGATCAGGATATTTAAAGGAAGCGTTATCAGATACCATTTTTATATCAATGGTTGGAATGGTAGTTTCTGAAACCAATCCTTTAATAATGCCTTCTACTTTAAAATCACCTGAAGTCTCAACATTATCCAAATTCTTTGCATAGCGTTCAGGCATTACGGCCAGAAAATCTTTAAAAGACGATTCAGGGTTTTTAAACGTAATGTCTATAAGTTGTCCTTCCTCTTTAAGCTGTACATAACCATTAAATTCCAATGGCAATTGATTGATAAATCCTTTGTTCTCTTTAAAGGTATATCTGTTTTCCTTTAAGTTTAAATCTATTAAAGCATCTAAAGTGACGTGGTTGTTTTCAAGATATGAAGCATTGTCAATACTTAAGCTTACATTGGCTTCTGATTTTGTATCTAATTCTGAAACCACATCAGTAAACAAAGCATTCCCTGAATGATTTAAATTGGTAACATAAACTGTAGTATTTGAATTTTCGTCAATATAAGTAAGCGCACTATTTGTAATATTGTAATCTTCTATATTGATTTTAAACCCAGTGCTTTCAGTTGAAGTAGCAGTAGTGTTTTTATTTGTTCCTGTTTTAAAAACATCCCAATTAGTGCTGCCAGATGTACTTTCTTTTAAGGTTATTAATGCTTCATCAATAGCTACACTAGTAATAGCAATAGGCTCATCTTCTTGGTTTTTAAATAGTTCTCTTATAGCCATTTTTAAAACAATAGATTTTGCGGTAGTAAAGGTTTCATCTTTAAAAGGTTTGTTGTTAGTAATGGTAAGATTATCAATAGTCACTTTGGCGTTTGGAAAACTACTTATCAAGCTTAAACTAACATCATCAAATTCTACTTTGGCATTGATGTTTTTATCTGCATAATTTTGAACAATAGCATCGATTTTGGACTCTAATACAAAAGGAATTGCCACTAAAATCACGACAAAAACTAATAAAATAATACCTGTAATTTTTAATACCTTCTTCATACATGTTTGTTTACATCTATATATACGATTAAAATTAGAAAATAAGTCTTAACAAACTATTAAATGAGCGAAATTTCTTCGTTCATTTTTAGTTTGAAGCGTTTTCTAAAGAGATACACACCTAAATAAAGAAAAGGTGTGTCTAATGCAGCGACCATTACTTTAAATAAAAAGCCACTAATTAATAAACCTTTAAAGCTTTCCCATGGTAGGACTTCAAATATGCATAATAAGGTAAGTACTGAAAAGGTATCAATAAACTGTGAAAACCAAGTAGAGAAGTTATTTCTAAGCCATAAATGCCTGCCTTTGGTAAGGCGTTTCCAGAAATGATAGATTTGAATATCTATAAACTGTGCAAATAAATAGGCTGTCATACTTGCAAATACAGCAATGGCTGATTGCCCAAATACTTTTGTAAAAAGAGTATTGTTTACTGGTGAATTATCTATAGCTGGAACACTATTGGCCACTAAAATAATAAGTAATGAAAATATGGATGCAAAAATTCCAGTGACTACAACTTGATTGGCTCGCTTTTTACCATAAATCTCACTAATTAAATCGGTTATTAAAAAGGTGATAGGATATGGTAAAATACCGACAGATATTTCAAATAAATTTGCTCCAAAAATTTTTATATCAAAAGGATACCAGTAAAAAAACTTCTGAAAAATTAAGTTAGAAACCACTAAAGAAGTTATAAACAAAGCTCCTAATAACATGTAAATGCGTTGTGCTAGAAGTTTATCTTTTAGTGTCATTTAAAATTGTGAATAAATAGGTTTCGTAAATATAAACTAATAAATTTTCTTTTAGTTAATTTGCTGTCGTTTATGAATCAACCACAGCAAGTTTACATATCACTAGGAAGTAATAAGGGCGATAGATTTAAAAATCTACAAGAGGCTATTGACCTTATTCACTTAAAAATTGGTATGATAAAAATTATATCGAAAGTTTATAATTCGCCAGCCTTTGGTTTTGAAGGCGATGATTTTTATAACGCTTGCCTTCATGTGGAAACGCATTTAAAGCCTAAAAAGGTGATGCAAGGACTGCTGAACATTGAAAAAAGTTTAGGCAGAATAAGAAACAATAAAAAAGAATACGAAGCACGAGTTATTGATTTAGATGTTTTACTTATTGATGATAGTATAATTGACACAAAGATACTTCAAGTGCCACACCCAGAAATGCATAAAAGACGCTTTGTGTTAAGTCCTTTAAATAATATTGCTCCAAAAATTGAGCATCCAAAATTGCATAAACCAACAAGTGTGCTTTTGGAAGAGTGTGAAGACAATAGTGTGTTAGAAAGCATTAATATTTGGTTGAAAAACCCAAGCAAAGCATTTAATTTTTCTAAATATAACTATATTGCTATTGAAGGTAATATAGGCGCAGGAAAAACAAGTTTAGCCACAAAAATGTCGCAAGATTTTAACGCTAAATTGGTTTTAGAGCGTTTTGCAGACAATGCCTTTTTGCCAAAATTCTATAAAGAGCCACAGCGTTATGCTTTTGCCTTGGAAATGTCTTTTTTAGCCGATAGATATCAACAAATTAGTGACGATTTATCACAATTAGATTTGTTTAAAGATTTTATTGTAAGCGATTACGATGTGTTTAAGTCGCTCATCTTTTCTAAAATCACATTGCCTGAAGATGAATTTATCTTGTATAGAAAGTTATTCTATTTAATGTATAAAGACATTGCCAAACCAGATTTGTATGTGTATTTATATCAAAACACTGAGCGTTTGCAGGCTAATATTAAAAAACGCGGACGTGATTACGAACAAAATATTGAAGATGATTATCTAGAGAAAATCAACGCAGGGTATTTAGAATTTTTAAAAAACCAAACAGAGATTAAGGTTAAAATTATTGATATATCAGATTTGGATTTTGTAAAAAACAGAGCAGACTATCTTTGGGTACTCAATCAAATTTGCGATGATGACGCATAGAATTATCCAATCACCTGAGATTTTAATTATTGGCATGAAAGCAAATGTGTCTTTTAACACGATTAGTGAAGACACAGGCAAATTGGCAAGACAGTTTATGCCAAGATTGAAAGCGATTAAAAACCGAGTATATAATAATACCTTGTCACTTCAAAATTATAATGATTTCGATTATAGAAAGGTGGCGCCGACGATGACTTTCGAAAAATGGATTGGTGTAGAGGTTGATGATTTTGATGAGGTTCCTGAAGGTATGGAAACCTTAACTATTAATTCAGGGAATTATATAGTAATCGACTTTAAAGGCTCCATGCAAGCGTTTGTAAAACAATGGAATTATCTACATGCTGAATGGTTACCAAATTCTGAGTATAAACTAGACAACAGACCGCATTTTGAAAAGCTGAATTTGAGTTATAGTCCTTTGAATGCTATAAATGAGGAAGAGATATGGATTCCTATCAAGTAAGTTTGCAAAACACATCCCAAATCACGACACCAACACTTACCGAAATATTTAACGAATGTTTGGTGCCATACTGCGGAATTTCAATCACAATATTGCTAGCATTTACCACCTCTTGTTGTACACCTTTTACTTCGTTGCCAAATACAATGGCGTAAGTCGTGTCAATTTCTGGTTGAAACTCATTTAGCATCGTCGCATGTTCGGCTTGTTCTATCGCTATTACTTTTATGCCTTCAGTTTTCAACGTTTCAACTAAAGAGAGTGTGTCTTTAACATATTCCCAAGCAACCGTATCTGTGCTTCCTAAAGCCGTTTTATTAATATCTTTATGTGGTGGCGTTGCCGTAATACCACACAAGTAAATTTTTTCAATCAAAAAAGCATCGCTTGTTCTAAACACGCTACCAATATTATTAAGGCTTCTAATATTGTCTAAAACCACAATCAGCCGTGTTTTGTCAGATTGTTTAAATTCTTCAATCGATAATCTATCTAGTTCGCTATTTTTTAGTTTTCGCATTAAAAGTTTATTTGTGTCATTGCGAGGACTGTCAGTCTGAGCTTGTCAAAGACAAAGGACGTGGCAATCTGTTTGTGTGAACTTAAATTAAAAAGATTACTTCAGTTGTTCCTCTTTCGTAATGACAATACTATTGTTAAAATCTCTCAATATTTGTAAATAACTTCTACTTACAAGCCTTTACAAAACATGAAATATTAATTACATTAGCATTCTTAATTTTACTTGTTTTCGATACTATTTACCAAAGGTAAATCACTCAAACTGACGTAAAATAATTAGAAATGTCAATTCGAGTATTTTGAATAACATTCAAAATGTATCGAGAATCATTTCTAATGCAAAAGTAACACATAAAAATCACTTAAAATTGGCTAAGAAAGCAAAAAAAGTAACCCCTTTAATGAAGCAATACAATACTATTAAAGTAAAGTATCCTGATGCTTTGTTACTTTTTAGAGTTGGAGATTTTTACGAAACTTTTGGCAGTGACGCTGTAAAAGCATCAAAGATATTAGACATCATTTTAACCAAACGAGGTGCTGGAAGCGATAGTGAAACAGAGTTGGCTGGATTTCCGCACCACTCTTTAAACACCTATTTGCCTAAACTGGTAAAAGCTGGTGAGCGTGTTGCTATTTGTGACCAACTGGAAGACCCAAAGCAAACTAAAACCATTGTTAAACGCGGTGTAACTGAGTTGGTGACACCTGGAGTGGCATTAAATGATGAGGTGTTAAGCTCAAAATCTAATAACTTTTTAGCATCAGTATATTTTGGTAAATATATTGGTGTGTCGTTTTTAGATGTTTCCACAGGAGAGTTTTTAACGTCACAAGGGAATGCTGAGTATATTGATAAATTGCTTCAAAATTTTAATCCAAGTGAGGTTTTAATTGAAAAGCAGAAACGCACAACGTTTTCTGAAACATTTGGCAACGATTTTCACACGTTTTATATGGAAGATTGGGTGTTTCAAGATGATTATGCCAATGAAACCTTGAATAATCACTTTCAAACAAAGTCATTAAAAGGTTTTGGAATTGAAGATTTATACGAAGGTATCGTAGCTTCTGGTGCAATCATGCATTATTTAGGCGAAACGCAACATCATAAATTGCAACATATTACGTCTATTCAACGTATTGCAGAAGATGCTTATGTGTGGATGGATAAGTTTACCATTAGAAATTTAGAATTGTATAATTCTACCAATACTAATGCTGTTACGTTATTGGAAGTGATTGACAAAACCATTTCACCAATGGGAGGTCGTATGCTCAAGCGTTGGTTGGCATTGCCACTGAAGGATGTACAAAAAATTAAGCAACGTCATGAAGTAGTAAAGCACCTGTTGAATAATGAAGTGACTTTGCAGAAGTTGCAGCATCAAATGAAGCATATTGGAGATATAGAACGTTTGATTTCTAAAGTAGCAACAGCTAAAGTAAATCCGAGAGAGGTTATTCAGTTAAAAAACTCTTTGGAAGCAATTATTCCTATTAAAGCTTTGGCAAGTAATTGTAATAATGAAGCTTTAAAAATTATTGGGGAACACATTCAGTCTTGCGATATTTTAAGAGAACGCATTAAAGAAACGTTGAATGAGGATGCGCCTGTAAATATTTTAAAAGGAAGTACCATTTCTTCTGAATTTTCTTCTGAATTAAAAGAGCTAAGAGCTTTAGCATTTTCTGGGAAAGATTATTTAGATAAAATGCTGGAACGAGAAAGTAAGCTTACAGGGATTACCTCTTTAAAAATAGCATCGAATAACGTATTTGGATATTACATAGAAGTTAGAAATACCCATAAAGATAAAGTTCCAGACACCTGGATTCGTAAACAAACTTTGGTCAATGCAGAGCGTTACATTACTGAAGAACTTAAAGAATACGAATCAAAAATCCTTGGTGCCGAAGAACGTATTTTAGCTATTGAGCAGCAATTATTTTCTGAGTTGGTTAATTGGATGAATAGCTATATTAAACCTGTACAGCAAAACGCAGCTTTAATTGGTCGTTTAGATTGCTTGTGTGGTTTTGCACAGTTAGCAAAGGACAATACTTACAATTATCCAGATATTGACGATTCGTTTGATTTAGATATTAAAAATGGCCGTCATCCAGTTATTGAAAAGCAATTACCAATAGGTGAGCCTTATATTGCTAACGATGTGTTTTTAGATAGAGCATCACAGCAAATTATTATGATTACTGGACCCAATATGTCTGGTAAATCAGCCATTTTACGTCAAACAGCTTTAATTGTATTATTGGCTCAAATAGGAAGTTTTGTGCCAGCAGATGCAGCCAGAATAGGGTTGATAGATAAAATATTTACTAGAGTAGGAGCGAGTGATAACATCTCCATGGGAGAATCAACCTTTATGGTAGAAATGAACGAAACTGCCTCTATTTTGAATAATATTTCAGAGCGTAGTTTGGTATTGTTAGATGAAATAGGTAGAGGTACAAGCACTTACGATGGAATCTCTATTGCCTGGGCTATTAGCGAGTATTTACATGAACATCCAAGTAAAGCAAAAACTTTATTTGCGACACATTACCATGAGCTTAATGAAATGACCGAAACCTTTGAGCGCATTAAAAATTTCAATGTTTCTATTAAAGAATTGAAGGACAATGTATTGTTTTTAAGAAAACTGGTTGCAGGAGGAAGTCAACATAGTTTTGGAATTCACGTAGCTAAAATGGCTGGCATGCCACAGCAAGTAATTCATAGAGCTAACAAAATATTAAAGCAATTAGAAAAATCGCATTCAAGTGAAGAGTTAACGGATAAAGTAAAGTCGCTTAATGATGAAATGCAATTAAGCTTTTTTAATTTGGATGATCCTCTTTTAGAAGAGATTAAAGACGAAATTTTACATATCGATATTAATACCTTAACCCCTGTTGAGGCGTTAATGAAACTGAATGAAATAAAGCGAATGCTCCAAAAAAAGAAAAGAGCATAAAAAATATAAAAAAGCCTTTGCTATTATTAGAATTGTTTTAAATTTGCATCCGCAATCATAGGGTTGCACGTTCATTAAAAACTGCGAAAGTAGCTCAGGGGTAGAGCATCACCTTGCCAAGGTGAGGGTCGCGGGTTCAAATCCCGTCTTTCGCTCTGATACTTTTTAAAATATACCAACGATGTGCTGAGCACAGTCGAAGCATGCTGAAGTGGTGGAATTGGTAGACACGTTGGACTTAAAATCCAATGGCCATTATGGCCGTGCGGGTTCAAGTCCCGCCTTCAGTACAAAAGCCTTTATCGAAAGATAAAGGCTTTTTTGTTTCATATGTCCCGTCCTGAAATAAGTTGACACAAAAACGACTTATTATGAAAGACAAAGAGCAATCAAGAGTTAAGCGTACTCAGCGCGATTATAATTTGGGCTTTAAATTAGCAGTAGTATCGCAAGT
>NZ_SUPL01000008.1 GCF_005047595.1 Pontimicrobium aquaticum | reverse complement strand
CACATTTGAGCCTTAATTACAAAACACCTAACTTTGTACACAACAAAAAAACCAGTGAAGTTAACTTCACTGGTCCTATCTAATTTTTATTTATAAACTGTCAACCTATTTTAGGACGACTCATTATGAAATTCTTTGCTAACGCTTAGAATGACTATTAGATTTCTCTATCTAAATCCCAAGCTTCTAAATAATCTTTTACTGCTTTTACAAATTGACCACCAAGCGCACCATTTACTACTCTATGGTCGTAAGAATGAGACATAAACATTTTGTAACGAATACCTATATAATCACCTTCGGAAGTTTCGATAACTGCTGGGACTTTACGAATGGCTCCTAAAGCTAAAATACCTACTTGAGGTTGATTGATTATTGGTGTTCCCATAATGCTACCAAAAGTTCCAACATTGGTTACGGTATAAGTTCCGCCTTGTATGTCGTCAGGCTTTAACTGGTTTAGTCTGGCACGATTTGCTAAATTGTTTACTTGTTTTGCCATACCAATTAAATTTAATTGGTCGGCATTTTTAATAACAGGAACTATTAAATTACCATCTGGTAAGGCAGCAGCCATACCTAGATTGATATTCTTCTTCTTGATAATACTATCACCTTGAACAGAAATGTTCATCATTGGATAATCACGCAATGCTTTAGCTACCGCTTCCATAAAAATTGGTGTAAACGTTAAGTTTTCACCTTCACGGTTTTTAAATGCGTTTTTATGTTTGTTTCTCCAATTCCAAATATTAGTCACGTCTGCTTCAATAAACGACTGCACATGTGCTGACGTTTGCACAGAATCTACCATATGTTTAGCAACCAACTTACCCATTCTGGTCATTTCGATAATCTCATCATCACCACTAGTTACTACCACAGGCTCCTTTTTAACCTCTTGTTTTGGAGTAGTAGATTCACTTTTCACTTTTACAGGCTCAGGTGCTGTTTCTTTTGGAGCAACTAGCTGAGCAGCTGGTTGACTACCTCTATCACCAAGATATGCTAAAATATCGTTTTTGGTTACTCGTCCTTCTTTCCCTGTTCCTGGAATACTATCTAATTCTGTTTGAGAAAGTCCTTCTTTTTTAGCGATATTTTTAACTAATGGTGAATAGAATCTATCTTCAGTTGAACTTACTGTTGTTTCTACGGCAGCTTTTGCCGCTACAACTGTTTGCGTAACATCAGCTACTGCTTTTGAAGGTGCTTCAGGTTCAGACTGAGCTACCTCTTGCTTAGGAGCAGCAGGTGCTTCACTTGCGCTTCCTTCAATTTCTATAACAGCAATAGTTTGACCAACTTGCACAACATCGTCAACTTCAAATAATTTTTCTACAAGTACACCATCAACTTCACTTGGGACTTCACTATCTACCTTATCGGTTGCTATTTCAAGTACAGCCTCATCAGCTTCAATAGTATCTCCTACCTCTTTTAACCAAGAGGTGATGGTTGCCTCTGCAACACTCTCTCCCATTTTAGGTAACTTAAGTTCAAATTTTGCCATATCGTTAATACAAATGCTATTTTTAGGTTTAAGACTGCAAAATTAATTAAAAATCATTAATTCTGTTGCAGGTTTTTCAATAAATTCAATTTAAAAGGTAATCACTTCTCCTCTATTATTAGAACTATCACTACCAATGATAAAGTTAGAATTATTCATTAAAATTCTAAAAGAAATATCTTTCTTTTTACTTAAATATATCATATTTGAAACAATTTCTTTATATCTCATCGATGATGGATCAAAGACTACTGTACTTTGATCATTAATGTCGCTAATAGAATTAATTACTAACACTTTTTTGTTTAGCTTTTCTGATAAAAATTGTGCTTTCATATTTGAAAAAGCATACATATTTTTCGAAACTTTCTTGACCTTATTTGGATTTTTACGAAACAAGTATGCAAGGTTAATCCCTAACCAAACAAACACATCAAATACAATATTAGATTTAAAGTGCTTCTTGTAAAAAATTTGCATCGCACCATAAAAACGCTTTGCATAATTGGTGTCTTTTAAAGTACTTTCTCCTTTATAGTGAATCATTGCAGTTGTGCCTACATAATAATTATTAAATCCTGCTTTTATGGCTTTGTAAGACAAATCAATATCCTCACCATACATAAAATAGTCTTCATCAAAACCTTTTAACTGATTATAAACTGTTCGTTTCATAAACATAAAGGCTCCAACAAGTATCTCTACTTTTGCAACCTCATTTTCTTGAACATGATTTGCATAATAGTTGGCTGAATTTCCTCTTATTTTTTGTAACGCGACTTTAACCACAGGAATATTACGTTTACTTTCAGGTAGAAACATCCCAGAGCCATCAATTAGTTTACAACCAACAATACCTAAATTCTCTTTGGTTTTTGAAAATTCTAATAATTTAAAAAACACATCTTCAGACACTACTGTATCTGGGTTTAGAATACAAACATAGTCTCCTTTTGCAATGGCAACCCCTTGATTATTCCCCTTAGAAAACCCTAAGTTTTCTTTGTTTTCTATAAGGATTACCTCAGGAAACAGTTGCTTTACCATATTGCAACTATCGTCGGCTGAATTATTATCAACTACTATAATCTCAGCATCAATACTAGCTGTAGCAGCTTTTACACTGTGCAAGCATAGTTCTAAAAAATAGCGAACATTATAATTTAATATGACAACGGAAAGATCCAAAAAGCATTACATTTTTAATGAGGCTTCAAAAGGTACACGATTTACAATACTTCTTCCGAGGGTGACCTCGTCGGCATATTCCAATTCATCACCTACCGAAATACCTCTGGAAATAGTCGATGTAATCACTTCTAACTCTTGGATTTGCTTATAAATATAAAAGTTAGTTGTATCGCCTTCCATGGTAGAACTAAGAGCGAAAATCAATTCTTTTATCTCACCCTCTTTTACTTTTTCAACTAAGGAATTTATGTTTAAATCGTGAGGCCCAACACCATCCATAGGTGAAATTTTACCTCCTAACACATGGTATAAGCCTCTAAAGGTGCTAGTATTTTCAATAGCCATTACGTCGCGAATATCTTCTACCACACAAATAACATCTGTTTTTCTATGCGGATTTGCACATATTTCACACACAGCAACATCGCTAATATTATGACAGCTTTTACAAAACTTAATCTCCTCACGCATTTGGGTTAATGCCTTAGACAAATCATTTGTTTGCTCTTTGGGCTGACGTAGTAAATGTAACACCAAACGCAATGCGGTACGCTTACCAATTCCTGGTAATTGCGACATTTCGTTTACTGCATTTTCAAGCAATTTTGAAGAGAATTCCATACTTGCGAATTTACAATTTTTATCCTGCAATCAAACAGGAAAGAATTTGATTTATTTGGATTTTGAAAATTTTAATTTGTACTTTGAAACTCAAATATTAAAACATATGAATCCAACTCAAATTCTAATACTCATTGCAGCTTACTTTGGCGTACTGATATTAATATCGTATTTCACTGGAAAAAACGACAGTAACGCCGACTTTTTTAAAGCTGGAAAAACATCGCCTTGGTATGTTGTTGCTTTTGGAATGGTAGGAGCTTCACTCTCTGGAGTCACTTTTATTTCGGTTCCTGGTTGGGTTGATGGCTCACAGTTTAGCTATTTTCAAGTGGTTTTAGGTTATATGTTTGGATATTTTGTGGTAGCCTATGTATTGATGCCTATTTATTATAGACTTAATGTGACATCTATTTATGAGTATTTAGAACAACGTTTTGGCTTTGTAAGTCATAAAACTGGTGCGTTTTTCTTCTTTGTATCGAGAGTTCTTGGTGCTGCATTTAGGCTATATTTAGTTGCTATTGTATTGCAACAATTTGTATTTGATGCTTGGAATGTGCCTTTTGAAATCACAGTAGTTATTTCCATTCTTTTAATTTGGATTTATACTAATAAAGGTGGTATAAAAACCATTGTTTGGACAGATACACTACAAACATTATTTATGATTTTAGCAGTGATTTTATCCATCTATTTTATAAATGAAAGCTTAGGATGGAGTTTTAGCGAATTTTTAGCTTCTAATGAATTAAAAGAATACAGCAAAGTATTAATAACAGACAGTTTCTTGGAAAGAAGCCATTTTATTAAATCGTTTGTTGGAGGCATGTTCATCACCATTTGCATGACAGGTTTAGACCAAGATATGATGCAAAAGAACTTAACCTGTAAATCGCTAAAAGACGCACAAAAAAATATGGTGTCGTTTAGTGTCGTATTGGTTGGTGTTACCTTTTTATTTATGCTTTTAGGTGCCTTACTTTTTATTTACGCTAAAAAGCATAACATTGGTATTCCACTTATGGATGGCAATCCAAAAACCGATTTACTATTCCCAGAAATTGCATTAAATGGAGGTTTAGGAATCACCCTCGCTATTACCTTTATGCTTGGTTTAATTGCTGCTGCTTACAGTAGTGCTGATAGCGCTTTAACCTCTTTAACTACCTCGTTTTGTGTCGATTTTTTAAACATTGAAAAGAAACCTAAAGACCAGCAAAAAAGTATTCGCAAAAAAACACACATTGGCATGAGTGTGATGCTCATTATAGTCATAATTATATTTAAATATGTGCTTAGTAGTAACGTTATAGATAGTTTACTTACTGTAGCTGGTTATACTTATGGACCATTATTAGGGCTTTTCGCCTTTGGTATTTTTACCAAAAAACAAATAAAGGACAAGTATGTTTGGATTGTGGCAATTATATCTGTTATTCTTACAGCAGTTATTGGAAATATTCCAGCTGAAAGTCTTGGTGGTTATGTTGTTGGCTACGAATTACTTCCTATTAATGGTTTACTAACATTTATTGGTTTAGTACTGATTAGTAGAAAGCAAGACTAGCGTACAAGCTGCCTCGTAATTAATATGGTTTTCTTCTAACAGCTTAAAAAACTCAGGATTTTCGGTTCCTGGATTAAAAATAATCCTATTAGGTTTCAAATCAATTAAATAATTGTAATACTCTTTTTGCCTTTTAGCATTCATATATAATGTTACTGTATCTAAATCTTCGTATGGAATTAGTGTTGTATCTATAGTTACACCTTCAACATCTCCCTTTCGTAAACCAAAAGCAACCACTTCATGATTATGTGCTACTAAACGTTGTATGGCATAATGTGAATATCTATTAGGGTTTAATGATGCCCCAAAAACTAAAGTTTTTTTCATGTGTTTATATTTCTATTATAATTATTACATGTAACACACACCTAATTATATATTTACACTATGTAATTATAATTTAGTGCTAGATACAAATGTTAAAAAAATGTTAATACGTGTTAAAAAAAGTAACAGGAAATTGATATAGTCGTCTGTTAAGTATAAATGTAGTAAAATACATTTTTTAAACATCATCAATCAATCAAAAAACGAATGAAAAAACTATTCACATTGTGTTTAGCAATATTCTTTATTGCTCAAAACACACACGCAGCAAACAACAACTCAATAGAATTAATCGATGGTTCTATTACTGGAAAAGTACTAGATGCCACGCTTAATGAACCTTTACCTTATGTAAACATTATTATAAAAAATGACAAAGGAGAAACCGTTACTGGTGCCATTACACTAGATGACGGAACTTTTAAAATTACTAAAATACCTGAAGGAAAAATAACAGTAACTGCTCAGTATATTGGGTATAAATCTGTAGTTAGAGAATTAACAATAAGTAGAAAAAACCGCAAATTTGATTTAGGTGATATTAGACTGGAGGAAGAAGCAGCGGGTTTGGACGAAGTAACGGTAGTTGCTGAAGTATCTACCATCCAACAGAAAGTAGATAGAAAAGTTATTACTATTGGTAAAGACTTAGCTGCTACTGGAACAGCATCAGATATTATGGTAGGTGTTCCCTCTGTAAGTATCGATGCGCAAACTGGAAATATTAGCCTAAGAGGCAACCAAAATGTACGTGTAATGGTAGATGGAAAACTATCTAACATTCCAACAGCACAATTGTTAAAACAAATTCCTTCTACAGCTATTAAATCTATAGAACTAATTACGAATCCTTCTGCTAAATATGATCCTGAAGGCATGAGTGGTATTATTAATATTGTACTACATAAAAATACCATGGTTGGATTTAATGGAAGCACTAATGTTGGGCTAAGCTATGAAAAAGAAGCAAAATTTAATAGTGCTTTAAATTTAAACTACCGTAACGGTAAATTTAATTTCTATGGAAATGGAAGTACAAACATTTCTAAAAATGCAAACTATGGATACATTGATAGAATTGACCAAAACACACTCCAAGAAGTAGATATATTAGATGACAGAAAATCTTATGTTTATAAAGTAGGTGTCGATTTTTATCTAAACGACAAAAACACATTATCAGTTTTTACCAACCAAAACATCTACAATGGTGGAACAAACGGACAAACTGATATTTTTTACAACGATGCAACATTCCAAAATCAAGTTATAGCTAATGATGGCGACAACACATCACAACAATACAACTTTGATTATAAATTAGATTTTGACAAAGACGGACAAAATATTGAGTTGGAAGTAGATTATAACAAATACAATGGTGATTCTAGAACAGACAATATGTTTTCGGGAACTGCTAATAACAGATCTAATTTTTACGAACTTAACGATACCGAAAGAAATAGAGCGACCATTAATTTAGATTATGTTGATCCATTATCAGAAAACTCTAAATTAGAATTAGGTTTACAAGCAAGATTATTTGATAACATCATCAATTATGAATCTGACGGACGTTCACAAAATAAAGCTGGTGATTATATTCCATCCTTAACCTATTTTGATTACAGCAGAGACATCTATTCTGCTTACATAAACTATAGTAAAAAAATAAACAAATGGAATTTTCAAGTTGGTTTACGTGCCGAAAATGTACAAGTTGAAACTCTAGCAAAAGAAACAGATTTAGACACAGATACAACAACTAACATACCTTTTAATAATGATTATTTTGAAGTGTATCCTTCGGCATTCATTACTTTCAATGCTTCAGAAAAGAACTCGTTTCAACTTAGTTATAGCAGACGTGTTGACAGACCAGGAGTTGGACAAGTAAATCCATTACCAGAATTTAATACACCTTTAATATCTAAATTTGGTAATCAAGATCTACGTCCGCAATTCACCAATTCATTTGAAACAAATTACACAAGAAATTTAGAAAAAGGGAGTATTACCGCTGGTGTATTTTACAGAAGAATAAACAACGAGATTTCAACTGTGGTTAAGGTTGATAGAGCTGACTACAATAGATTGATTTTAACAGACGATAATTTTGATAATACCTCTGCTTATGGTTTTGAATTATCTACCAACTATCGTCCTACAAAGTGGTGGAGCATTAACGGAAGTTTCGATCTATACTCACAAACACAAAAAAGTATTAGTGAGCGCTTAACAGCATCACCAGAAGTGGCAACTGAAAATGATATTGTGTTAGAAACTGTTGAAGTAGATAATGTTGCTTATAACTTTAGAGTGTTTAACAACTTTAGAGCAAGTAAAAGCTTATCGTTTACAGCATTTGGATTTTACAGAGGTACAAATAAAAGTATTCAATTTGACGTAAACGCAATGTATTTTGTTAACCTAGGAATGCGTTATACGTTCCTTAACAACAAAGCCACATTTAGCTTTAGCTACAATGATATTTTTAATACTATGAATTTTTCTGCAGATGCTTACAGACCGTTTAGACAAGAGGTTGAGTTTAATTGGGAAAGCAACACTTGGAATATTGGTTTAAATTATCGTTTTGGTGGCGGAAAATACCGAGCTAAATCTCGTAAACAACGTGATAATGATGAAAAATCTGGAGGAGGTATCTTCTAGAAAGAGAAATAAAAATCCATTAATAACCTACGTAATAGTTGATGGTTAGTGTTAATGTAAGGTTATTAATAAAAAGCCCAGGCAGTTTTTGTCTGGGTTTTTATTTAGTATAAATTTTAGTTTAAAAAAACACCATCTATTTGAGTTTTTTTCTAGAATAAAAACATCGAAAACAAGATGTTTTTAATAGTGGACTTACAAGAAAAAAGTGGACAATTAGTTAAGAGATTTAAGCAGCTAGATTCTGATTATACATTTCTAAATTAAATTCATTAATAGTTTTATATCCTAAACAGGAATGTCTTCTTCTTTTATTGTACCAAGTTTCTATCCAAGTAAAGATAGATAATTCAGCTTGACGTTTTTGATCGTAGGTGTGTTTATATACCCATTCCACTTTTAAGCTTTTAAAGAAACTCTCTGCTACTGCATTATCCCAACAATTTCCTTTTCTACTCATACTTTGTTTTACAAGTCCATTATAACTTTTAGGATGTTGGTAAATCTGTAACTCGCATATTGAGAACCTCTATCAGAATGATAAATCAGTTCTTTAGTGATTTCATTGTTTTCAATAGCCATATTCCAAGCCGGAATGAATGGTAGCCTCAGTACTTAAATTATCACTCATAGCCCAACCAACCACTTTTCTATTAAACAAATCAATGATAACAGTTAAGTAGATCCATCCCTCTGCAGTTTGTATATAGGTCATATCTGATACCCAAACTTGATTTATTCTAAGAACATCAACGTTTTGTCCAGTCTAATATAGGAAGTCCACATACAAACACACACTTTGTTATACTTCTAAAATGATTTTTAAATTATATTAAAATAATTCTTTAGAATTTAGATTAACAATTACTTCATTTTTTAAACGATGTACTATTAGGAACAAAAGATGGCGCATAGTTGTATCCTGAGGAAGTTAATTGTTTTGCATTGCTACCATCAAAATCCATAATATATATATGATGATTATTGCCTTTATTTCCTCTTTCAAATACTATTTTTTTATCATCAAAAGACCAGCGAGCTCGCCTATCGACCAAAGGATTATTTGTTAGTCGTTTCTCAATTTTAGTATCTAGGTTGTATGAGAAAATTTCCATATTGTTATACTTGTCTCCATAATATAGTAGTGTGTTACCATTATTAGATAATTGCGGCATTAACTTGTTACAATTATCTTTTGTAATGATTTCTTTTTCAGAACCATCCGGATTCATACGTGCTATTTGATAAAATTCATTGTGTTTAGTACTATAATATATCTTACCATCTTTTCCCCAAGAAGGCGTGATATCATCCTTTTTATTATTTGTTAAATTTACTTGCTGTTCACCATTAGGTTTCATGGTAAATATTTCTTGACTACCTTTATCTGTAGTTACGTAAACTATTAATTTACCATCAGGTGACCAAGAAGGCGAATAGGCTGCATAACTTGACGAACTCAATTGTTTAAAAGATTTGTCTTTAATTGTCATCAACCATATTTTCCACCATCCAACACGCTCTGAAGTAAAAACTATGTACTTGCCATCAGGAGATATAACAGGGCTACTATCTTTTCTGGAGTGGTTGGTTATTGCTATTTTTTGTCCACGAGAATTTATCACATATAAATTATCGTTATTGCTTTTTTGAGACGTATATATTACATCTTGACCATAAGATGTTAACATACAGCAGAAAATGGCACTTACAGTTAACCAATACTTTTTAATATGTTTATGCATGTTTTTAAATTCCTGTTAATTGGGTTATTTTTCCGGATTTTAAATCTTTTTTATAAAGAAAATATTGACCAGATCTACCGGATGAAAATATGATGTATCTCCCAGACGGATCAATAGAAGGCATATAATCATGACTTTCATCGTTTGTAACTCTAGTTGTTTTATTTGTTGCTAAATCTACCATATAAATATCGGTATTGTCGTTGACTACTGCTTCAAAAATTATATGCTTTTTATCTTTTGAAAAGGAAATGTTTTTTCCTTCTAATTCAGTAATTTTCTTAAAATCTGTATTCTCTTTACTTAACCAAAGTCCTTTTTTTCCTTCATCTTTAACCGATAAAATCACATAATTAGCATCACTACTCGTTGTTCTAAAATAGTTTTCAAATGTCTGATTATTTAATTGTTGAATGGTTTTGTGTTTGTCACTATATAGATAAAAATTAAAACCTTTTTTTCCTCTAGATCCATATTCGATTCCATTTTTTGTCCAAGAGGTAATAAATTGTAATCCTTTGTCTTCATTTACAAAACTTACTTTGTTATTTTTTAAATTGTGGATTGCTAATTTTAACTTTCCCATGTTTTCTCCCATTGAGTAACCTACAAATTTATCATCAAGGGACCATCTTGGTTCAATTGCCCAATTACCATCGGCTTCTGTTATTTGTCTAAGGTTTTTTCCATTTGCATCCATTATAAATATTTCAGGCTCTTCTCCATTTCTATATGAGTAAAAAGCTATTTTGTCGCCTTTATTTGAAAATTTAGGCGAGAAGTCTCTTTGCCCCAAGGCATTATTAAATGTTGTTAATGCTAATACGATTAAAATTATTTTTTTCATAAAACTTTTTTTTAAAATTAGAAGGTAAAACTAAACGACAGTAGATGTAATAAAATGTTAACGCTTATTAAAAGCTCGGTCAATTTATAAATTGACTGAGTTTTTATATTGTGAAGGTGTTTGTCCTTCAAATTTTAAGAAGGCTCTATTAAAAGTGGATATAGATTTAAAACCAGATTGTTTTGCAATCGCTTCCATTGTATATATATCAATTTTTGGACTTTCAATAATTTCCTTAGCTTTTTTAATCCTAAACTGGTTTAAAAAATCAGTAAAACTCAATTTGTAATGATGATTTATTGCTTTAGACAGGTAGCTCGAATTTGTATTAATTTTTTTTGATAAATAATGAAGCGTTATTTCTTTATTTAAATAGGTGTTATTCTCTTCAATATAATTCTTAGCCTTTCTTGCTATTGCTTCTAGTTCTTTTTTTGTTATTCCCTTTTTTAGAGAAAATGTTTCGGGGATGCCTGTTTTGCTTGTCAAAGCAAATTGAGAAATTAAAAAGACTTGTATCGCAATAAATATTATTGCTAGTGGATGCTTTATTGTAAAAGGTATAATAAAATAGCCTGATATGAAGCTTAAATATTTTAACCCCCAAATTGTTAGAAATCCAAATATTATTATTTTAAGCCAGTAAAGATGTTTACTAGTTTTTTCAATTTTTTGGGAGCTTCTCTGAGAATTTATATATATCAATACTACAATTATATATATCAAGGGCTGGATTCTAAATAATATTAAATCGTATACAAATTCCGACCAAATAAACTCTTTTGCTACTAAAGTTTGATTGTCAATATTATTATAAAAGGCTTCTAAAAGTTTAGATTTTTCACCTGAAGACATTAAATATTTATCAAGTCTAAAAAGGGAATAAATTAGAAATGGAAGAAAATGTAGGAAATCATAAGAAGATCTTTTGTTATTTAAAACCTCTTTTGTAATTAAAAAGATTAGCGGCCATATTAAAAGGGTTATAGCCTCACCAGTAAAAGTAAAATGTGGAAATAAAATAATAAAACGACTGTGGATTAAAAGTTCATGAATTAACAAAAAGCTTAAACAGAGTAGTAGTATAAAATAATACCTAGAAATAAGATGATTTCTTAAATATTTTAATGTGTGAATTTCAATTACAACTAACTGCCCTAACACCATTAAGCCAATTATACTATATGTGGATATCATTTGTTCATTATCAATAAAAAATGAGAGTACAAAATAATAAGTTATTTATGATTAATCTACTTTGAAGGTGTTTTTATGATTAACTTAAGAATCTCGAATCTGCATTTCAATATCGGTAATTTTTTCGAATTTATCTTAACGCCTCAAATCGAGATTACAAATATTAATCCTTTTCTAGTTAGTATTTGGGATTATGATTCTTGAGATACTGATGATTTTATGACTAGTTATGGATTTCAGGCTTATACAACAAATGGAGATTTTACAGAGATTATTACCGTTGTGAGTCAGACCAATAACATACTTATTGATTTGGAGGTTATTATGAATGGTAAAATTGTAATATTCAATAATAATAATAATAATTGTGTTTTTTGAAGAACTAAAACCGTATGTTAAACCAAAGCTTCAACTGGATAAAAAAGAGTGTTTTCAGCCTTTATTCAGGACGGGGCATAGTATTTCTATTCTCGATACTTTACAATAATATTGAAATATTTGAATTGACAAGTTACCCTAACAAGGGTTGAAATGTTAAAATTAGTTAAATTAACATTTACGGTGAAATAAAAAGCGAATACTTACGTCTTATAGACAAGAACATTTAGTTTTAATGTTAATGTTGGTTAATAGCTAAAAAACCCAGAGCGTCTTTGTTCTGGGTTTTTTTATACATTCCTGCGAAGGCAGGAATCTTAAATTATTTATTCATAAATTTCACTAATTCTGGACTTATTACTACTGATTCTGTTTTTCTTGGAAATTTTCCGTGTTCAAAAGTCAGTAAAATTGTATTATTCTTTTTTTTAAGTGACTTTATATCTACATCATAAAAATCAGAAATCACAAACGTTTTATTTTTATATCCAAGTTCAGTTGCTTGTAACAGTATATGAATATCAGTTTTAGAATTTTCAACTTCAAGTGGTAAGCTTTCACCATTATAAAATGTCATAGCCCTTACAAAAAAATCGCTACCATAAATAGATTTTACTTGATCAAAATCTCTAATAAAAGATTCAAACTGCGAATCAGTAGTTTGAGTAATCTCAGATGTATGTTTATAAACAAAGAAATTATCTGAAATGTCTAGTGTATCATCAAACTCTTTTTTATCAAGGAGTTTCTTTTCTCCAGTTTTTAATCTTTCAGCTACATTAATTTCAGAATCTACTGTTTGAATGAAACGATAATAATCTGATGTTTGGGGAAATATCATTTGCTTATTTTTCTTTTCTAAAGTATTTATTTGTCTTTTTAAATCTGAAATTAAGTTTTCTCTTTCTGACAATTCTTCTTTCAATGATTTAATTTCGAATGAAGTTTGTTTTGAATCACAACTAACAAACATAATAAGAGTCAAAAATAACAGCAAGCGTTTTTTCATATTGTGAATCCTTCTTTATGAGATCCCTTTCTCCAAAGGAACTCGTTTACCACTTCATAACCACACTTCCCCAAGTAAAGCCACTACCAAAAGCTGCTAATACTACAGTATCGCCATCATTTATTTTACCTTCTTCCCAAGCTTCGGTTAAAGCAATAATTACAGAGGCTGCTGTCGTATTTCCGTATTTCATGATATTATTAAACACTTGGTCGTCAGACAAACCGAATTTTTTCTGTATAAATTGGGCAATACGTAAATTAGCTTGATGCGGAATAAGCATATCAATATCATCTTTTTGCAGTCCGTTTTTCATCAACCCTTCCATAATCACCTCACTAAAACGTACCACAGCATGTTTAAAAACAAATGTACCATCCATATAAGGAAAATATGATAAATCTTTATCTCCAGCTCCCATTATTTCCGGCACCCAATGCCTAATACTTGGAGCCTCAACAATTAATTTATCGGCATATTTCCCTTCACTATGCAAATGTGACGACAAAATTCCTTTTGTGTTATCTTCCTCTCTTGATAATACACAGGCACCTGCACCATCACCAAAAATAACGGTTACACCTCGTCCTCGAGTGGTTTTATCTAGTCCGTTAGAGTGATATTCGGCACCGACGACCAAAACATTTTTATACATTCCTGTTTTAATAAACTGGTCTGCTACCGATATTGCATAAATAAACCCTGAACACTGATTTCTAATATCAATGGCTCCAACATTTTTTAATTCTAATAAATCTTGAATTTGCACACCACAACCTGGAAAATAATAATCTGGTGTCATGGTAGCAAATACAATAAAATCAATATCTTCTTTATTTATTCCAGCTCTTTTAATTGCCATTTCTGAAGCCTTAGCTCCCATTATCGCAGATGTATCATTGTCTCCTTTTTTTATCCAACGACGTTCCTTAATTCCTGTACGTTCTTGAATCCATTCATCATTGGTATCCATCATTTTTGACAAATCATCATTTGTAACCACATTTTCAGGCAAATATTTTCCAAGCCCTATTATTCTTGAATTATACATATAACAACTCTTTTCTTTAAATTAAATTGAATTTTAAATGTAATGAATTATTATAATTAAGACATTAAATTATACCACATTTAATGGTTATGTTAAAAACTTTAACTTATAAATTAGGTATTAAAAGTTGGAAAATTATGTAACTTTAAACTCATTTCTTTTATAGTCTTATATAAACCAACACAATATGAAAAAATCAATTATTTATCTTCTAATGTTTTTTGTAGCTTATTTACAAGCTCAAGAAAATGTAGGTTATCAAACGCCTCACGATAATATTTTAGAACTGGCTGATGCACCTGCTGCTCCAGCTTTAAGAATGGATAGCAAAAGTGATAAAATGCTATTTCTATACAGAAGTAACTTTAAAAGCATTGCCGAACTATCTGAAACTGAAATGCGCCTTGGCGGATTAAGAATTAATCCCGTTACTAATATTGGCAGTCGCCAAAACTATTATACAGATATTAAATTAAGAAACGGTAGAAATAGCGATAATGTTGCTGTAAAAGGTTTACCTAAAAATGGTCGCTATGCCTATTTTAGCTTTTCTCCAGACGAAACTAAAGTAGCTTTTACTAACACTACAGATACAGGCGTTGAACTTTGGGTATTACATTTTGACACAGCAACTGCTTCAAAAATAACCGATGCCAGCATTAACGCCAATATGAGAAGTCCGTTTGCTTGGTTTAAAGACAATAATTCGCTCCTTGTTAAAATGCTCTCTGATAACAGAAAACCTTTAATAGACACTAAAACTGCTGTTCCAACTGGACCAACAATTTCAGTAAGCGAAGAAGGTGTAAAAGCACAAAACAGAACCTATCAAGATTTATTAAAAAACAGAAATGACGAGCATAACTTTGAGCAGTTAGCATTATCGCAGCTTTACAAAGTGTCGCTTGATGGTTCTAAAACTAAATGGAAAGATAACGATATGTACACAGGTATGTCGTTTTCTCCTGATGGAAAATACATCATGGTAAACACCATTCAAAAACCATTCTCGTATATTGTTACTTATGGTCGTTTTCCATCAAACACTAACATATATGATACCAACGGAAATTTAGTAAGCAAATTTTTAAAAACGCATCTTATTGAAGAGTTGCCTAAAGGATTTATGGCTACCAGAACTGGAAAGCGTAGTGTATCCTGGAGAGCCGATAAACCTTCAACCTTATATTGGGCTGAAGCACTAGATGGTGGAGATCCTGCAATTGATGTAGCCTATCGTGATGAAGTATTTGAACTAGAGGCGCCTTTTAATGGCACACCAAAATCACTAGTAAAACTAAAGCAACGTTATGCAGGCCTTATTTGGGGAGATGATGATACTGCCATTGCTATGGACAGATGGTGGAATACAAGAAATTCTAAAACGTATATTTTTAATCCTTCAAATAATAAAGAGACACCACAATTGCTTTGGGACAGAAATTATCAAGACCGTTATAGCGATCCTGGAAATTTCGCAACCAAAAGAAACGAATATGGCAGATATACGCTTGAACTTAGTGGAGATGATGCTTATTTAATTGGTGCAGGTTATAGCAAAGAAGGAAAGTTTCCTTTTATTGACAAACTCAACTTAAAAAATAAGCAAACCAAACGCTTATATCAATCTACTGCAACCAACAAACTGGAGAGCATCAGCGATATTCTTGATGTTAAAAAAGGCGAAATATTAGTAAGGGTAGAGTCTAAAAACGAATTCCCTAACTATTACGTAAAAAATATAAAACGCAAAAAAGGTGCTGTACCATTAACCAATTTTGAAAATCCGTTTAAAAGCATTCAAAATGTACATAAAGAAGTTATTAACTACAAACGTGATGATGGATTAGATCTTTCAGGAGAATTGTATTTACCAACAAATTACGAAAAAGGAAAAAAATATCCAATGATTGTTTGGGCTTATCCAAGAGAGTATAAAGACAAGAGTAGTGCATCACAAAGCACATCCAACCCTAATCAGTTTACCTATCCGTCCTATGGATCCCCAATTTTCTGGGTGACTCGCGGTTATGTGGTATTGAATAACGCCTCCTTCCCTATTGTTGGTGAAGGTGATAAAGAGCCTAACGACAGCTTCAGATCACAATTGGTGGCCAACGGGAAAGCCGCTATTGATGCGGTTGATAAATTAGGCTATATTGATAGAAACCGAGTTGCTGTAGGAGGACACTCTTATGGTGCTTTTATGGTTGCTAACTTATTGTCACATTCTGATTTATTTGCCGCTGGAATAGCTAGAAGTGGTGCTTATAACAGAACATTGACACCTTTTGGTTTCCAAAGTGAAGAACGTAGTTACTGGGAAGCTCCAGAGGTGTATTACACCATGTCGCCATTTATGCATGCTGATAAAATGAAAACACCAATGTTATTAATACATGGTGAAGCCGATAATAATTCAGGGACTTATCCTTTACAAAGTGAGCGTTATTTTAATGCCTTAAAAGGTCTTGGAGCTCCTGTGAGGCTAGTTATGTTGCCTAAAGAAAGTCATGGCTACAGAGCAAGGGAATCGGTCATGCATTTACTTTGGGAACAAGACCAATGGCTTGAAGAACATGTAAAAAATAAGCCAACGGTAAATGCTCCAAACAAAATATTAAAAGACTAATAAATTAAATATTCTTTAAAAAGCCATTCTAGTAAGACTGGCTTTTTTTTATGCCAACTTGTCACAAAATCGTAAATGGTATTTTTTTTGTCTATAAACAGGAAAAACAAATAATTAAAACATATATATCATGACAAAAGGAAATATTAATGTTTCGGTAGAGAATATCTTTCCGTTAATTAAAAAGTTTCTATACAGTGATCACGAAATATTTTTACGTGAGCTTATAAGTAATGCTACTGATGCAACGATGAAGCTTAAACACCTTACTAACATTGGTGAAGCTAAAGTTGAGTATGGTAATCCGAAAATTGAAGTCAAAATCGATAAAGATGCAAAAAAACTTCATATCATCGATCAAGGTCTTGGTATGACAACCGAAGAAGTTGAAAAATACATTAACGAAGTAGCTTTTTCTGGTGCAGAAGAATTTTTAGACAAATACAAAGATAAAGTTGATGATGCTGGTATTATAGGTCATTTTGGTCTTGGGTTTTACTCTGCCTTTATGGTAGCAGACAAAGTTGAAATCATTACAAAGTCATTCAAAGACGAACCTGCGGCACATTGGACATGCGATGGAAGTCCAGAATTTACTTTAGAAGCTTCAGATAAAACAGAAAGAGGTACTGAAATAATACTTCATATCTCAGAAGGTGAAGAAGAATTTCTTGAAGAAGGGAGAATACGAGAACTTTTAACTAAGTATAACAAGTTTATGCCTATTCCAATTAAATTTGGAACCAAGGAAATAAACGATCCAGACTTTACACCAAAAACAACAAAGGATAAAGATGGTAAAGAAACCACTGAGCCTCACAAACAAATAACCGTTGATAATATTATAAACAATCCAAATCCTGCGTGGACTAAACAACCAGCAGATTTAGAGGATCAAGACTATAAAGATTTTTATCGCGAGTTGTATCCAATGCAATTTGAAGAGCCTTTATTCAACATACATTTAAATGTAGATTATCCATTCAATCTAACAGGAATTTTGTATTTCCCTAAGATGACGAATGATTTGAACATTCAAAAGGATAAAATTCAGTTATACCAAAATCAAGTATTCGTCACAGATAATGTTGAAGGCATTGTGCCAGAATTTTTAACCATGCTCCGTGGTGTTATTGATTCTCCAGACATTCCATTAAACGTATCGCGTAGTTACTTGCAAGCTGATGGAGCTGTTAAAAAGATTTCATCTTACATTACTCGTAAGATAGCCGATAAATTAAAATCACTGTTTAATAACAACCGTGAAGATTTCGAAAAAAAATGGAACGATATTAAAATTGTGATTGAATACGGAATGCTCTCAGAAGAAAAATTCTTTGAAAAAGCAGATGCTTTTGCATTATATCCAACGGTAGATGGTAAATATTATACGTTTGAAGAATTAACCAATGCTATAAAAGCAAAACAAACCGATAAGGACGATAAAATGGTGATTTTGTATGCATCAAATAAAGATGAGCAACACAGTTATATTGAAGCTGCAAAAGATAAAAATTATGAGGTGTTGTTATTAGATTCGCCTATTGTAAGCCATTTAATGCAGAAATTAGAAACGACAAAAGAAAACATATCGTTTGCTCGTGTGGATGCCGACCATATTGATAACTTAATTAAAAAAGACGATACTAAAATCTCTAAGCTATCTGAAGAAGAAAAAACCAAGTTAGATGAGTTATTGAAAGAGGTGGTGCCTTCCGAAAAATTTATGGTACAACTAGAAGCTATGGACAGCAATGCCGCACCATTTATGATTACGCAACCAGAGTTTATGCGTCGTATGAAAGAAATGCAACAAACTGGTGGTGGTATGTTTGGCATGGGCAATATGCCAGAAATGTATAACCTTGTGGTCAATACAAACCACGAATTGGTAAATGATATTCTAAATACCAAAACGCGCAAAAAACAAGAGCGCTTAATTAACCAAAGCTTGGATTTAGCTAGGTTATCTCAAGGCTTATTAAAAGGTGAAGAACTTACCAATTTTATTAAGCGCAGCTACGACATGATAAAATAGAGACTAGACCGCTTCGCTTTTAGAAACAAGAACAAAGACAATATAAATGTCATTCTGAGTGTCACACTGAGCGCAGTCGAAGTACAGCGAAGAATCTTATCAAAACCACTTCCTTACCCGAAGTGGTTTTTTTATTGACTTTGCAAAAAAACTACTAACTTCGCTTAACTACTGATATAAAGCATTGAAATCTTATATATCATTGCATTGTCGATAATTCATGAAAAACAGAATTCTATTCATATTATTTTTTGTTTTTAGTCATTTTCAGGGCTTCTCTCAAAATGAAAGTAGAAAATACAGAATACTTACATACGGACTTCAACATGAGATTGAGAATGCAGAGTTAGTAGTAAACCAAAAATGGAATATTGAAAAGTTTACTGTTGCAGGTTGCATAGTATCCCAAAAACTCATTGATAGCGTAAAAGTTCACAACAAATCTATTTGGAAGTTAATTGAAAATGAGAACGGATTTGAAAATTCAGAATTGAATTATCTAAAAGATATAAGCAACACGAGAAAAGATTTAGAAAAAATTAAATCTCTTGTTTATAAACACAATTTGACAAATAAAATTTGGAGAAACTTGAAAAACAAAAAAAATGATTATTTAATTTTTACAAATCCAAAATTTAATACTGAATCAATATATTCGATTTCAATTAAAAAAAGGAATAGAAAAATCGATAATCACCCAAAGAATAGAGTTTATAATCTGACTGTTGACTTGTCGACTGAAACTTTAACAATTGATAATTAAAAAACTATTGTCAGGTCAATATTTGCTAACTTAGTAACTCAAACACTCAACAAACCATATACAACCCGTTAATTAAGCAAAAGAGTAGATAAACCCATGAAAAAAATACACTCCGTAGAAGAATATATAGAAACTCACGAAGCTTATAGTGATGCGTTAACCATGCTTCGCGATATTATGAACACCACCGAATTGGAAGAAACCTTAAAATGGAGTGCGCCAACCTATACCATTAATGGTAAAAATGTGGTTGGTCTTGGGGCTTTTAAGCATCATTTTGGTGTTTGGTTTTTTAATGGCGTGTTTTTAAAAGACGAGCATAACCTGTTAGAAAATGCCCAAGAAGGTAAAACCAAAGCCTTAAGGCAAATGAAATTTCAATCTATAAACGATATTGATAAACACATTGTATTACAATACGTTAAAGAAGCGATAGACAACCAAAAAGCTGGTAAAGAAATAAAACCAGACAGAAGTAAAAAAGAAACAATTATTCCTAATGAGCTACAAGTAGCACTAAAGGCCAATAAAACACTTTTAAGTAGTTTTAACACCTTAACACCTTATAAGCAACGTGAGTATTGCGAGCATATTGCAAGCGCTAAACGAGAGGCTACCAAACAAAGTCGCTTAGAAAAAATAAAACCCATGATACTACAAGGTATTGGGTTACACGATAAATACAAAAACTGTTAAATAAAAAAAGCAGCTCTTAGAGCTGCTTTTTTATGTTATTTTGCTGGAGCATTGAGTTTCCTGCTCATTTCCATTGAAATAGCCGAACGCTCAAATTTTATTTTCCCTGCCGAGGTTTCGATAACACAAGAACCATCCTTATCGTTTAGTTCTATAACTTTACCATGCATTCCGCTTTTGGTAATAACACGATCCCCTCTTTTAAGGTCTGCAGCAAACTTTTTTTCTTGCTTAGCACGTTTCATCTGTGGTGCAATCATAAAGAAATACACAACAGCAAACATGAGTATAAAAGGTGCAAATTGCCCTAATCCTTCCATTTAAAATAAATTAATCGTGATTATGACCTTCGTGACCTGGTTGTGTGCTAGACTTAACTGCTGCTGTAGATGTAGCTGGTATTCCTGCTCCACCTTTAATAAAAGCTTTAATTTTTACAGTTTCAGTTCCTGCTTCAGTATTAGCTGTAATAGTTACAGTCTTAGAAGTTGCACTTCCTGGAGAACCTTTACCATTAAAATCAACTGAGAACTTTGATGAAGCTCCAGGTGCTAATGGTTCTTTACTCCAATCTTGAGGTACTGTACACCCGCAAGTACTTTTAATGTTTGTAATTACTAATGGTGCATTACCTGTGTTAGTGTATGTAAACACTGTTGATACTGGAGTTCCATTTTCAATTTCGCCAAAATCGTGCTCTTTCTTATCAAAAGTTAATACTGGAAAATCTCCAGCTACTGCATCTCTTTCAGCTGCTTGTGATACGTTTTCAGATTTAATTTTGCTAGTTGCATCTTCTTTACAAGACGTAAAAGCAACCATACACAAGGCACTTAAACTTAAAATTATTTTTTTCATAATTTTCATTTTTAACTGTCTATTCAAGATAAACATTTGGGTTAGTTATTCGTTTTAATAGGTTATTTCGGTGGTAAATGTAATAAATTTTAATTATATGAGTCCTCTACCCACCTTATTTAACGTTCCTTTATCACTATATTCCTTCACTAGTTTATCTAAAATACCATTAATAAATACACTACTTTTAGGTGTAGAATACTCTTTGGCTATTTCTAAATACTCATTAATTGTTACCTTAACAGGAATAGATGAAAATTTTTGAAACTCGCAAATAGCCATTTGTAAAAGCACAAAATCTATATTGGCTATTCGGTCTTTATCCCAATTTGCGGTCTTTCCTTCTATTTCCTTACTCAATGCAGTTAAGTTTAATAATGTTTTGTTTAATAAATTGTTTGCAAACACCCTATCATCTTCGTCTTTAAATAATTGAGGAAGAAAATGACTTTGAGAAATGTTAGGATTAGCCTTTCTTAGAAGTTTAACAATAGCTGTGTTTATTACTGGTAAATCATCTAACCAAGTAATATTTTTATCTTCTAGGTAGTTGTAAAGTTTATCGTTTGGTGCAATTATTTCTTTAAAAACATCTATTATGAATGATTTGTCTTCTTTAAAAGTCGATGTTTTAGTTGACATGTATTCTTTATACAAATCACTTTCTATAAGCGACTTAAACAAGACATCTATATATTCATCATCAAGTTTCCAGTTGGTTACTTTTCTAGATTCAAGCGTTTCTTTTAATAAGGTATTTTCTTTAAGAAGCAACAACAACTCATTATTAACAAACTTCCTGTTAGGATTTTTCTCTTCTTGAGTAGCTAAATGCTTTTTTTGTGATTTTATAAGATGGTCTTCTGCTTTAGCTTGAATTTCTACCAACAATGAAAGTATAAGTAGGTACAGGTTATACATATTCTCCATACTATGACCTAAAAACCTTTGGTTAATTTTTAAATCGTCACTTTCATTTCCTTGGAATGCATAAATAACTTGCATTACCTTTATACGAATATGTCTTCTGTTAAGCATATTAAAGAACTTTTCTAATTCTAAAGAATTATTTTAATTTAAAATTAATGAGGCAAAAGATAAATATCTTTTGCCTCGCAAAAATAGTATTATTTTAAAAAGAATTTATTTTGAAGCTTCTTTTTTTCTTGCTTCAATTCTTTCGTTAGCAATATCTAACGCAGCTTGGTGTGTTGTGATATGATTATCCTTAGCTTTTTCTAAAATTTGAAGCGTTGTATTATAAATATTCTCCGTCTTTCTAATAATTTCTTGCTTACCGTAATTTTCTAATTCGGCATACACATTTATAATGCCTCCAGCATTAATTAAAAAGTCTGGAGCATACACAATACCTCTTTTTTGAAGTATAGCTCCATGCTTAATTTCTTCAGCTAACTGATTATTTGCCGCACCTGCAATAACTTGGGCTTTTAATTTATAAACTGTATCGTCATTTATAGTTGCACCAAGCGCACAAGGTGCGTAAATGTCCATAGATTCGCTATAAATATCATTTCCAGTATAAATAGACGCACCATATTTAGAACTCACCTCTTCTAAGCGAGCTTCATTAATATCAGCAACGACTACATTAGCACCTTCATTTACTAAATGCTCTACTAGAGCTTCACCAACATGACCAATACCTTGTACAAATACTTTTTTATCTTCTAAAATGTCTGCTCCAAACTTATACTTAGCAGCTGCTTTCATTCCCATATAGACACCATAAGCAGTTATAGGAGAAGGATTTCCTGCACCACCTTTGCTTTCTGAAATACCAGTTACATAAGGTGTTACTTCTCTAACCAAATCCATATCAGCTGTTTCCATACCAACATCTTCAGCAGTTATGTATTTTCCACTTAATGAATGAACATATTCGCCAAACTTTTTCATAAGTTCAGGCGTTTTTTGTGTTTTGGCATCACCAATAATTACAGCTTTTCCACCACCAAGATTAAGTCCTGTGATAGCCGATTTAAAGGTCATCCCTCTAGAAAGACGTAATACATCGTTTAAGGCTTCCCACTCATTGTTATATTGCCACATTCTAGTACCTCCAAGAGCTGGTCCTAAAACTGTACTATGAATTCCAATTATTGCTTTTAAACCTGTATCTTTGTCGTTGCAAAAAACGACTTGTTCGTGGTTGTCAAAAGAAAGTTGTCCAAATACTGGGTCAACTTTTTTGATGTCTTTGGGGTTTATGACGTCTGTAATCATTAATAAAAATTTTATTTTTTTATCGCTATTATTACAAAATCAATAATAACAGCAGGCAAAAATAATCTAATATTACATTTTAAGCAAAAAAACCCGTTTAAAAACAAGAAATCACTAATTGTGATTTAATGTGAAAAATTGCAAATGAAAGAATTACAACATCTTAACAAGTATTTTTTAAAGTATAAATACAGCCTTTTATTTGGTGTCATTATTACTATTTCTGCCATAATTTTTAAACTTTTTACACCTCGTTTAATTGGTAAAGCTATAGATGTGATTTCAAAAGGTCTAGACGGTACTTATACAAAAGAGGTTTACAGTAAAGAATTAATGCTAAACATTCTTTATTTAATTGGTGCTGCACTTATTGCAGGAGCCTTAACTTTTTTAATGCGCCAAACCATTATAAATGTGTCTAGATATATTGAATATGATTTAAAAAATGAAATCTATCAACAATACCAACGTTTATCTCAAAATTTTTACAAAAGCAATCGTACTGGCGACTTAATGAATCGTATCACCGAAGATGTTAGTAGGGTACGCATGTATGCAGGACCAGCAATTATGTACTCGTTAAACATGATTACATTGTTTGTTGTTGCTTTTTTTTACATGTACAACCAATCGCCTAAACTTACCTTATATACAATAATACCTTTACCTATTTTATCGTTTTTAATTTATTTTTTAAGTAAAGAGATTCATAAGCGTAGTACAATTGTACAAGAGTATTTATCTAAACTATCAACCTTTACTCAAGAGTCTTTTAGTGGCATATCGGTTATTAAAGCTTATGGTATTGAGCCTATTACTAATGATAATTTTGAGGCACTATCAACCGAAAACAGACAAAAGCAAATAGACTTAACAAAGGTTCAAGCTTTATTTTTTCCTATGATGATTTTATTAATTGGTATTAGCAACATACTGGTAATTTATATAGGAGGAAAACAGTATATAGATGGTGAAATTGAAAGTATAGGTGTGATTGCTGAATTTATTATTTATGTAAATATGTTGACGTGGCCTGTAGCTACTTTAGGTTGGGTAACTTCAATTATACAACAAGCTGAAGCTTCACAAAAAAGAATTAACGAGTTTTTAAAAGAAGAACCTGACATAAAAAATACTGTAAGCACACCAACTAAAATTAATGGTACCATAGAGTTTAAAGATGTGCATTTTACGCATAGTGATACTAACATAAAAGCTTTAAAAGGACTTAGTTTTAAAATAAATAGTGGTGACACACTGGCTATTATTGGTAAAACAGGATCAGGAAAATCTACTATTCTAGATTTAATTGGGCGATTATACGATGTTGAAAAAGGAGTTATTGAAATAGATGGAAACCCTATTAAAGATATTAATCTAACAAGCTTAAGAAATAGCATTGGTTTTGTGCCTCAAGATGCTTTTTTATTTTCTGATTCTATTAAAGACAATATAAAATTTGGATCTGTAAATGCTACTGACGACGATGTAATTAATGCAGCCAAAAATGCAGTAGTACACAAAAACATTAAAGCCTTTAGCAAAGGTTATGATACTGTTTTAGGTGAAAGAGGCATTACACTTTCCGGAGGTCAAAAACAACGTGTTTCTATTGCTAGAGCTATTTTAAAAAATCCTGAAATATTATTGTTAGACGATTGTTTATCGGCTGTTGACACAGAAACCGAAGAGCAAATTTTAAATAATTTAAATAAAGTCTCTAAAGGAAAAACAACTATTATTGTTAGTCATAGAATTTCTTCAGCTAAAAATGCCAATCATATTATTGTGTTAGATGAAGGTAAAATTACCCAACAAGGTTCGCACGATGAGCTTATAAACATTGATGGTTTCTACAAAGAACTCTATTTAAAACAATTATCTGAAACTTTAGACGCCTAATAGATTAATATCTTTTAACTTACTTTAAGTTATAAAATGAATGTGGTAAAAAAGAAATGTGTTAATTAGTTGGTTGGTATATATTTTTTTTAGATTTTTGAGACACTAAATTAAAAAGACTACCATAATGAGTAATAATGATATGATGGAGAAAGAAGAAATATTTTCAAAAGTTTTAAGAGCAGGACGTCGCACTTACTTTTTTGATGTAAGAGCTACCAAAGCTGGAGATTATTACCTTACTATCACCGAAAGCAAAAAATTCACAAATGATGATGGATCATTCCATTACAAAAAACACAAAATATACTTGTACAAAGAAGATTTTGCTGAGTTTAATGACATTTTAAGAGAAATGACTGATTATGTTATCCAGGAAAAAGGAGAAGAAGTCATAAGTGAGCGTCATCAAAAAGATTACAAAAAAGAAGACTATTCAAATAGCAATGGTGAAATGCCAACATCTCCTGAAAGCTTTACAGATGTGAATTTTGAAGATATCTAGTCTCAAAAAAATTGAATTAATATTAAACCGTTACAATTATTGTAGCGGTTTTTTTGTACTTATAATTTAATAGCTAACAAAGCTAATAACAAACTTAATGTTAGATAATATAAAGCTATACAAAATGAAAAAAAGACAGTTATTACTGCAACCACACTCAACAACCAAAAAGGCACTAAAGTAACTGCTAATGCAAACCTAAAAGTAGATACAAACTCAATTTCTTTAATTTTTGGTTTTACCCAATACCTCCAAATAACAAAGGGTATAATAAGGTTTAGTTTTAATAATAACCTAAGCGTTTTTCCTAAAAGTTGATTTTGGCTTTTCTTAGACCTACAGTTGGTAAAGTTACTCTCTATGCATGCGTTAACCTCTTTAGGTTTTAAATAATCTACATTAAATACCTCTAACTTATTTATATTTTTTTTATAGTTTTCTTCAGGAATATGAGTAGTTAACTCCTTCATTTTACTGTGTGCTACTGCTTTCAAATTTACAACAGCTTTATTTTTATTTTCGTTTAGGTAATCTTTTGCAGAAAGAGGTTTACCAAAATAAATTGCTGTGCTATCTGGACAATGTTCAGCTTTTACAAAATTTAATCCAACTGGTACTAGCTGTAAATCTAAATCTGGATATTTTTCCAAAGAATCAAATACTATTCTGGTAAAGCCTTTACTTAATGGTCTTACTCTACGTACTATATTGTGGCTTCCTTCAGGAAAAATTACAATGACTTCTTTATTCTTTAAGAGTTCACTACAACTTTCAAAAATGGCGTTGTTATTTGTAATGGTACTCCAGCCATCCCTTACGCGATATACAGGAAGCATTTGCAAGCTTTTTAAAATACGACTCACAAACGATTTTTTAAATACAGCTGCTCTAGTTAAAAAGTATGAAAATCTGCCACATTTAGTCGCGATTAATAAAGCATCTAATAACGCATTTTGATGGTTTGCCAACAATAACACAGGCTTGTCCTTTGGAATATTCTCAACATTATAAACATGTATTCTTTTAAAGTAAAAGAACATACCAAGTCTTAAATAGGTTCTTACGCTATGCAGCCAAAGCTTCTTCAATAGTATTACTTTTTTTAGACCAATAGGTTGCTAATAACAATCCTGAAATAATATGCCATATTCCCCAAAATGCAGCTAAAATAGCCATTCCACCTAAACCGTTAAAGAATGTAAAAATGAGTAATAATCCTAATCCGGAATTCTGAATACCAGTTTCTATTGCTAATGTTTTGGTATCTCTAAATGATAATTTAAAAATCTTTGCTACACTAAAACCTAAAAATATTGCCAACAAGTTATGACCTATACCAATGGCTAAAACATGATGCGCATATTCACTAAAAATATCAAGATTATTTGAAAACGCTATAATGACAATAGCAATAAAAACAATTATTGATACTGGTTTTAAGATTTTAGATAATTTTATAGCTAATTGTTCGTTTTTTTGCCTTAAACTCATTCCCAAAACCAAAGGAATTCCTAGAATTAAAACCACTAGTTTTACAAGCTCAAACGGTTCTAACGAGACTGTTTTTAGTATTTCAGCTGTTGGCTCATAAAGGTTACCATATAGCTGAAAATTTAAAGGCGTCATTACTATTGCCAAAAAAGTAGCAAATGCTGTTAAACTTACAGAAAGTGCTGTATTACCTTTAGCTAAATGCGTCATAAAATTAGAAATATTTCCACCTGGACAAGCAGCAACCATCATCATGCCTAGTGCAATACTTGGTTGCGGTTTTACCAATAAAACAACTAAGAAGGTTAAAAAAGGAAGCAATATAAATTGAGACACAATACCTAGTATTACAACTTTAGGTTGTTTAAATAGATTTTTAAAGTCGTTAATAGAAATACCTAATGCAACACCAAACATTACTACTGCTAACGCAATATTAAGTATTAAAAGCCCTCCACTATCAAAGTTAATTTTTACTGAATCAAGTTCTAACATATACTAATTTACAGTTGCTCCGTTTTTTACCTTAAGTTCTGGATGTAGTAGCACAACATCTTTACCCTTAACTGCTCCCATTACTAAACATTCACTCATAAAATCAGCTATTTGTTTTTTAGGAAAGTTAACAGTAGCGATTATTTGCTTATTTAACAGTGCTTCTTTAGTGTATCGTGTTGTAATTTGCGCTGATGACTTTTTTATTCCTAAATCACCAAAATCGATAGTTAATTGATACGCTGGGTTTTTGGCTTTAGGAAAATCGTTTACTTCTATTATTGTACCTACTCTTAAATCAACCTTTGTAAAATCTTCAAAAGAAATGGTTTCCTTCATGTATTAACTTTTAGTTTAAAGTTGAAGATATAAATTTTAATTTACAATTATGTTTAATCTTGAGGTTTCTTTATTTTTGATGAATATCAAAATACAATCATGTCAAGAACCCCTTCAAATATGCTCCCTTTAGATACAAAGGCACCTGATTTTAATTTACTTGATACTATTTCAGGAACTTACAAAAGCTTTGATGAGCTTAAAGGAAAAAAAGGCACTGTAATCATGTTTATTTGCAATCATTGTCCCTTTGTTATTCATGTAAACGAAGCTTTGGTTGCTATTTCTAAGCACTATATGGATTTAGACATAAACTTTATAGCAATTTCAAGTAATGATGTGGTTAATTATCCACAGGATTCTCCTGAAAAAATGAAAACTCATGCTAAAAATAACAATTATCCTTTCCCTTATTTGTATGATAAAACTCAAGAAGTAGCAAAAGCTTATGATGCTGCTTGCACACCAGATATTTATGTTTTTAATGATGCTTTAAAGTTAGTTTACAGAGGTCAGTTAGACGACTCTAGACCAGGAAACAGTGTTCCTGTTACAGGAAAAGATTTAAGACATGCTTTAGAATGTCTTTTAAACAGCACGGTTAATTCTAGTGTACAAAAACCAAGTATTGGTTGTAATATTAAGTGGAAAAATTAATTTAGTTTTTTATGATTCGGTTCCAAAAAACAGATTCTTCAAATACAGACTTCATTGAATTAGTAAAATTATTAAATAAAGACCTTGCTATATCTGATGGTGAAGACCATGAATTTTATAATCAATACAATGGTATAGACGCCATAAAACATGCCGTTGTTGCTTACAATAACAACTCTCCTATTGCTTGTGGTGCTTTAAAAGAATATGACAAAGTAACTGTAGAAATAAAACGTATGTACACTTTACCGATTACAAGAGGCAAAGGAATTGCTACAAAAGTTTTAAGTGAATTAGAATGTTGGGCACATCAATTAGGTTATAAACGTTGCATTCTTGAAACTGGAAAAAAGCAACCCAAAGCCATTGCTCTTTACAAAAAAACGGGTTATAATATTATTCCTAATTACGATCAATATGCTGGAGTAGATAATAGTGTTTGCTTCGAGAAATTATTGGCTTAACCAATTCTTTCGTTTTAATAAATTTTCAATATGTGCATAATGATGATTACTATGCCATGCATAAATACCAATATTCTTTTTTAACCTGACCTCTTGGTTGTGTTCTGGATGAATAAAACTCTTATTTAAATCATCTTCAGTCAAGCTTTTTAATAAATATACAAGCTTAGAGTGTACTGCTGCTAAGTGGTCTAACGACAGTTTTATTGGCGCGTATTTAGCGTCTGGCAATTCAGCCCATAGCTGTTCATGATAATATTTTATAACAGGTTTATCTTCGGTTAAAGCCCATTTAAAACGAATATAACTATGGTGATGGCTATCTGATACGTGATGTACAACTTGCCTTATGGTCCAACCTCCATCTCGATAAGGTGTATCTAATTGTTCATTATTAAGATGCAATACCAAGTTCTTTAATTTGAAAGGGAATTCTTCTAAAACATCAATCCAATTATTAATATGGTTGCTTGTAATAACTTTTGGAGCTGCAAAAGATCCAATAGGATACTTTAATTTTTCTAGCGTTTGCTTTGTCATGTAACAAAAATATGCCGCTAATTTTATTTTTTAGAGAATTTTATAAATTCTTTTAGTGTACCATCATAAATTCTTAAAAAGTAAGTACCTCTTTTTAATTTAGAAATATCTAAAGTAGAATATTGAGTACTTCTAGCTTTTTTAAGCATTAAAACCTCTCCTTTTTTATTGATAACTTCACATCTTAAATTTACCATTCTATGTTTAAAATATAATGCCAAAGTATTATCTATAATATTTAAGCTAACTCCACTTGGGTTATATTCGATTTTTGGTAACTCTAAAGAATTTTTATCATCTAAAAGTGCAACGTCATTATTTTCTTGAGCATTTGTTGCAATAACGGAAAATAGCATTAACAACGCAGTTAACGCGAACTTATTTAGTTTCATAGGTATTTGGATTAATTGCTATGAACTTAATTTACAGTTATTTAAATATCAAAAAATTAAGATGAGTGGTGCATTTTAATCCGTAAAAAAAATAGAATTACAAAAAAAACCGCTAAAAAGCAGTTTCATATTATTCATTAGTAACGTTTTTATGCTTATGTTTTTTTGAATTTTAGAAAATCTTTTACTTGATCTGAAAAAACTCTAATATAATAAGTTCCTTCTTTTAGTTTAGAGATGTTTAACAATGTTTTTTTTGAAGTGGCTTCCTCTTTACTCAATAACAAATCTCCTTTATTATTAATAACCTCGTATCTTAAATTAGAAACTTCGTTTTTAAACTCCATTTCCAATGTGTTATCAAAAGCTAAAATCCTAATTCCATTAGGGTTATATTCTATTTTATCTATCGAGAAATCATCAATAGACGAAATAAGTCCTCCTTCTTGGGCAAAAACACCAACTGTTGATAATAGCGATATACCCACTAAAAGTAAATACTTTTTAAAGTTCATTGTTCTTTGGATTAATTGTTATAAAATTAGCAAACTGAGGGTTAAATAACAAAACGTTTTAGTGGTTAAATTATTATTTTATTAACCAAATAGGCAACAAAAAAAGCCACTATTAAGTGGCTTTTAATTATTTTTATTTTGTATGTATTACTTTATATTCATTAATTCAACATCAAAAATCAATGTCGCATCAGGAGGAATTACTCCACCAGCTCCTGCACTACCATAAGCTAAATCGCTTGGTATTACAAAACGAGCCTTATCTCCTACTTTAAGTAATTGAATTCCTTCATCCCAACCTGGAATTACTTGGCCTACACCTAAAGCAAAATCTATTGGTTGATTGCGTTTATATGACGAATCAAATACAGTTCCGTCGGTTAATTGACCTTTATAGTGCACTGAAACCGTTTTACCTTTTTCAGCTTTAGTTCCTTGTCCTTCTTGAAGTATTTGGTAACGCAATCCGCTATTAGTTTTATTAAAACCTGAGGCTAATTTCTCCATTTCAGCTTCAGTCTTTGCTTTAGCTTCTGCCAATCTTTTTTCTCTGGCGCCTTCAAAAGTTCTAAAAGCCTCTATGGCGTTAAAAGACTCTGCTTCTTCACCTACCCTAATAATTTCTAGGCTTTCAATAAGGTCTCCTTGTGCAATTGCATTAACAATTTCCTGACCTTCGGTTACTTTTCCAAAAACAGTGTGTTTGCCGTCTAACCAAGCTGTTTCAACATGCGTGATAAAAAACTGACTTCCGTTGGTTCCTGGCCCAGCATTTGCCATAGATAATACACCTGGTCCATCATGTTTTAAATCTGGATGGATTTCGTCATCAAATTGGTATCCTGGATTTCCTGTTCCTGTTCCAAGTGGACAACCACCTTGAATCATGAAATCTGGAATAACTCTGTGAAATTTTAATCCATCATAATAAGGATTTCCTTGTGGCTTGGCCGAATTCTCTAAATTTCCTTCTGCTAAAGCAACAAAGTTTCCTACTGTTCCAGGTGTTTTTTGGTATTCTAAAGCGACTAAAATCTCGCCTTTACTTGTATTAAATTTTGCGTATAAACCGTCTTGCATTACTTAATTTTTTTAATGAGGTGCAAAGATACAAGGTTTTATGATTTATAAGTTAATGAATTAAGGGTTTTTACTTTAACTATATAAATGGCTTTAGTATGTTTGTATAAATACTAATTTATGAAATTTTCTTTTAATAACATATTAACTGCTTTTAGTAAAAACAATACTAATGATGATATTCAAGATACATTGTTTTTAGAAAAAATAATGGCTCCTATTGAAGATAAACCATTTGCTATTTCCAGTAAAAACATCATGTTTGCTGGAATGGATAAGCTTGCTGGTTATTACTATTTTAAAGTAGTTATTGTGGGTAAGTTTAAAATTAAAACATTTAAAGGGGTAAAAATCACTATTAACTGTAAAGATTTTGACTTGACACTAAAGTCTAATATGGATGAATTAAAATCTGATTTTGGTGAGATTCCAAACAGTTTTATTACTGCCATAGATTTTGATATTGAAAAAAAACAAATAGAGAAGCTTAAAAATTCAAAAATTAAAAGCCTTCAAGTGATAACTAAAAAACAAGATGTTATTTTTAAAGCTACTTAAATTTAATTAGCCACTTCACTTATAAACTTGATGCGGTAAAGACGTAATTCTTCGTCATCATAATCGCCATCAAATTCTTCAATGGCATCATCTATTTTATCGGTTTCAGATTCCATAAAGTAATCATGAATTTCTTCTTGCTGGTCTTCGTCAAGTATATCATCTAACCAATAATTAATATTAAGTTTGGTTCCTGAATATACAATAGCTTCCATCTCTTTTACAAAGTCTTGCATTTCCATACCTTTTGCAGAAGCAATATCATCTAATGGTAATTTTCTATCTATATTTTGAATAATGTATAGCTTTAAAGCTGAGTTAGATCCAGTCGATTTTACAATCATATCTTCTGGTCTTACAATATCATTATCTTCAACATAAGTTGCTATTAAATTAATGAAATCTCGTCCATATTTTTTCGCCTTTCCTTCTCCAACTCCATGTACATTAGATAATTCTTCCATTGAAATAGGGTATTTTAAAGCCATATCTTCTAACGAAGAATCTTGAAAAATTACAAATGGTGGCACACCTAATTTTTTAGCGTTTCGCTTGCGTAAATCTTTAAGCATGTTCATTAAGTTCTCATCTACCGAAGCACCTCCACCTTTTGATGCTGTGATAATTCCTGAATCATCTCCTTCATCAAATACGTGGTCTTTAGTCATCATAAAAGATGTTGGATTTTTAACAAACGCTCTGCCAAAATCAGTAACTTTTAAAACACCATATGTTTCAATATCTTTCTTTAAATATCCAGCAACTAGTACTTGTCGTATAAGTGCCATCCAGAATTTATTGTCCTTTTCTTTTCCAATACCAAAAAATGGTTGAGCATCTGTTTTATGAGATTTTATAAGCGCATTTTCTTTACCTATTATTACATTAACTAAGTCTTTGCTTTTATAAGTTTCGTTTGTTTTACCTACCACATCAATTAATGTTGCTACTTCATCTTTAGCTTCAACCTTCTTTTTTGGATTTCTAACATTGTCATCCATATCGCCACCTTCCCCAGTTTCATTATCAAACTCTTCACCAAAATAATGCAAGATGAATTTTCGTCGAGATATAGATGTTTCGGCAAACGCGACCACTTCTTGCAGCAATGCGTGCCCTATTTCTTGTTCGGCAACAGGTTTACCAGACATAAACTTTTCGAGTTTTTCAATATCCTTATAGGCATAATAAGCTAAACAATGCCCTTCACCACCATCACGTCCTGCTCTACCAGTTTCTTGATAATAACTTTCGATACTTTTGGGAATATCATGATGAATAACAAAACGGACATCTGGCTTGTCAATTCCCATTCCAAAAGCTATGGTAGCAACCACAACATCGGCATCTTCCATTAAAAACATATCTTGATGTTTTGCTCTTGTTTTGGCATCTAAGCCTGCATGGTATGGTACAGCATTAACACCATTTACTTGTAATACTTGTGCAAGTTCTTCTACGCGCTTTCTACTTAAACAATAAACGATTCCAGATTTACCCTGATTTTGACGAACAAAACGGATAATATCTGCGTCAACATTTTTGGTTTTAGGACGTACTTCGTAAAATAAGTTTGGCCTGTTAAATGATGCTTTAAATGTTTTAGCATCTGTTATACCTAAGTTTTTTAAAATATCTTCTTGAACTTTTGGTGTGGCTGTAGCAGTTAAACCTATCATTGGAATATTATCTCCAATGCGCTTAATAATATGACGTAAATTTCTGTATTCTGGTCTAAAGTCATGACCCCATTCACTTATACAATGCGCTTCGTCTATTGCCATAAAAGAGATTTTTTGAGTTCTTAAAAACTCAACATGTTCTTCTTTGGTTAGTGATTCTGGTGCTACGTAAAGCAATTTGGTAATGCCATTTTCTATATCGGACTTTACACGCTTAACTTCAGTTTTATTTAATGAAGAATTTAATACATGTGCAACACCCTCTTCATTAGACACGCCTCTAATAGCATCTACTTGGTTTTTCATTAAAGCTATTAAAGGAGACACTACAATAGCTGTTCCTTCTTTCATAAGTGCTGGAAGTTGGTAACATAAAGATTTGCCTCCACCTGTTGGCATGATAACAAATGTATTATTACCCGAAACAACGCTTTTAATTACTTCTTCTTGGAGCCCTTTAAATTTATCAAACCCAAAATATTTTTTTAAGGCTTGGTGTAGATCGTTTTTATCAAAACTCATTAATCCCTCAGTTTCTTTTATTATGCTAAATCAAATTTTATAATAAGAGTTATTAAATATTCAAATTTAGAGAACTCTCATTATTTTTTTTCGTTTTTTTGTATTATTATTTTATTTACTTAAAAGTAATACAATTTAAACGACTTTTAAAGATAGTAAAATCTTTAAAATACATCAAACTCAAAAATTATAAATTTTGAATACTTCAAAATCTATTTTAAATCTAGCCAAAGACACTATAAATATGGAAAGTCAGGCTATAGCTAATCTTTCTAATTTATTGAATGACGACTTTTCCAAATCGGTTAAATTATTATACAATTCAAAAGGAAGAGTTATTATAACTGGTATTGGTAAAAGTGCCATCATTGCTAATAAAATTGTTGCTACCTTAAATTCTACTGGCACACCAGCTGTTTTTATGCATGCTGCTGATGCTATTCATGGTGACCTAGGACTTATTTTAGAAGACGATGTTGTTATATGTATCTCTAAAAGTGGTAATACCCCAGAGATAAAGGTTTTGGTTCCTTTAATTAAGAATGGCCCAAATAAAATGATTGCCATTACTGGAAACAAAGACTCGTTTTTGGGCAAAAATGCCGATTATGTTTTAAACACTTTTGTTGAAAAAGAAGCTTGCCCAAACAATTTAGCACCAACAACCAGTACTACAGCTCAATTGGTAATGGGAGATGCTTTAGCAGTTTGCTTATTAGAATTACGAGGATTTTCCAGCAAAGATTTTGCTAAATACCATCCTGGAGGTGCCTTAGGAAAAAAATTATACTTACGCGTTAGCGATATGTCTTCTGTAAACCTAAAACCAAAAGTTACTAAAGACACTAAAATCAAAGATGTGATTATTGAAATATCTGAAAAAATGTTAGGCGTAACTGCTGTTGTTGAAAACAATAAAGTTGTAGGTATTATTACCGATGGTGATTTACGACGCATGTTAAGTAAAACAGATGATTTTTCGAACTTTACAGCAAAAGATATTATGGGTGCTAACCCAAAATGTATTAATAATGACGCTATGGCTGTTGATGCTATGGAACTTATGGAAGCCAATGATATTTCTCAGTTATTAGTTGAAGAAAATGGTAATTACGCTGGCGTTGTTCATTTACATGATCTTATTAAAGAAGGCATACTATAATGGCAAAGAAAAACGTAAACGAAATGTCTTTTTTAGACCATCTTGAAGATTTAAGATGGCATTTAATACGTGCAACATCTGCCGTTATTATTGTGGCTTCTTTAGCATACATGTTTAGTAAACATTTGTTCGAGAAAATTATTTTTGCTCCTAAGCAAATGAGTTTTCCTACCTATGATTATTTATGTAGAGCTGGTAATTTTATTGGTATTGAATCAACATTTTGTGCCGAAGAAATGCCCTTAATTTTACAAAACAGAACCATGGCTGGACAGTTTTCGGCCGATATTTGGACCTCAATTTTAGCTGGTTTTATTATTGCATTTCCTTACGTTATTTATCAATTCTGGAAATTTATTAGCCCTGGAATGCATCCAAACGAGCGTAAACATTCAAAAGGGTTTATTATAATTTCATCCCTTTTATTCTTCTTAGGCGTATTATTTGGGTATTATATTGTCACTCCATTATCTATTAATTTTTTAGCTAATTATAGTATTTCAACATTAGTCGATAATCAAATAGACATTGGGTCGTTTATTGGGCTTGTGAGATCTGCTGCTTTAGCATCAGGATTGGTATTTGAATTACCAATAATCATTTATTTCTTAACAAAAATAGGGTTAGTTACCCCTGAGTTTTTAAAGAAATATCGAAAATATGCTTTAGTAATAGTGCTAATATTATCAGCAATTATTACGCCTCCTGATATTGCAAGTCAAATTATTGTTGCTATACCAATTATTATATTATATCAAGTAAGTATTTTTATATCGAAAATGGTCATTAAAAATCAAAAGAAAAAAGAAGCTAAACATGCCTAATATAGTTGAAGAATTTAACGAGTATCGTGCTAAAATGAATGATAAGATTTTAGCAGATAATAATAAAATAATAAAACGCATTTTTAACCTTGACACCAATGCCTATCAAGCTGGTGCTTTAGATGTAAAAACTAAAGAATTACTCGGATTGGTTGCTTCGGCTGTGTTAAGATGCGACGATTGTATTCGTTATCATTTAGAGAATAGTTATAAAGCAGGATTAAGCAAAGAAGAAGTTGTTGAAGCTTTAAGTATTGCTACTTTGGTTGGAGGCACTATTGTAATTCCGCATTTACGTCGTGCTTACGAGTATTGGGATGCTCTAGAACAACAAGGTTAAATTAAATAAAAATTAAACACGCAATTCTAGTAGCTTATATGTTTTTACTATTTTTAGCGTTCAATAGAAGTATATGATTTTAAAAGCCAATAATTTAATGAAGTCCTATAGTGGACGAAAAGTTGTAAAAGACGTTTCTCTTGAAGTAAATCAAGGAGAGATTGTTGGACTATTAGGACCTAATGGTGCTGGTAAAACTACTTCTTTTTATATGATTGTTGGTTTAATAAAACCTAATGGTGGAAGCATATTTCTAGACACTACCGAAATAACAAATTACCCAATGTACAAACGTGCACAAAATGGTATTGGATATTTAGCTCAAGAAGCCTCCGTTTTTAGAAAATTAAGTATTGAAGAAAATATTTTAAGCGTGTTGCAGCTTACTAAATTATCTAAAAAAGAACAGCACGATAAAATGGAATCGCTTATTGAAGAATTTGGACTAGGACATATACGCAAAAGTCGCGGTGATTTATTGTCTGGTGGTGAGCGTCGTCGTACCGAAATTGCTCGTGCTTTAGCAACAGACCCCAATTTTATTTTATTAGATGAACCTTTTGCAGGCGTTGACCCTGTGGCTGTTGAAGACATACAACGCATTGTAGCTAAACTTACTAAAAAGAATATTGGCATTTTAATTACCGACCACAATGTACAGGAAACCTTAGCCATTACCGATAGAACCTATTTAATGTTTGAAGGAAGCATTCTTAAAGCTGGAAAACCTGAAGAACTCGCTGCCGATGAAATGGTACGTAAAGTGTATTTAGGTCAGAACTTTGAGTTGCGTAAGAAGAAATTGGAATTCTAAAAGCGTTGATTCGTTTATTTGTGAGTTTGATCATTTCTCCCTTCTCTTTTTTGTCATTTTGAGTAACGAAGAATCTAAGAGTAGTATTAATTTTTTATTTTAGAAAAGTATAAATTGTGAAAAACTACTCAATAAATTTAAATGTATTAAAGTCTTTCTTTATTAAATTTGAAAATGGTTTGGAACATCTTAGAAATATTATCTGCAATCTTTGGAATATTTTCATTTTTCAAAAATGAAATTGACTTTTTTACCTTTTTTTTAAAAATTTAGTTTTCTTGTCTTGTCGAACAAGACAAAAAACAATAAGTTATTTATCCTTCTTTAAATATTTAACAAAACCCTTAACCAACTTAAACACAATAAGTGCCAAAATCCCAACACCTAAGCCAATTACAAAATCTCTTAAAATACTTGGCCACGTTTCAAGAAAGTGATGAAAATATTCAATATTATGAACAAAAATACCACCAGCAACTAGTAGCAATGCAATTGTACCTATAACAGACAATGATTTAATTATTAATGGCAAAGCATTAACTAATAGTTTACCAATAAAATGTAATCCGTTTTTATTACCATTACTCATTTGTACCAATCTCAATCCTAAATCATCCATTCTTACAATTAAGGCTACAATACCATACACTCCTACCGTAGCGATAATGGCTACTATAGTCACTACTAGTATTTGAGTTAATAATGGTTTTTCTATAACTGTTCCTAGTGCAATAATGACAATTTCAACAGACAATATAAAATCGGTGATAATAGCCGATTTTATTTTCTTTTTCTCTAGGTTTAAAATATCTGCTTTCGATAAACCTTCAGATTTTACAGTATGAGCTTCATGCTTATGTGGTACAAAGTATTCGTAGATTTTTTCAGCACCTTCAAAGGCTAAATAAATAGCTCCTAGTAATAAAATAACAGTGACTACCCAAGGCAAAAAAGCACTTAACAAAAAGGCAATTGGTAGAATAATCAACTTATTTAAAAACGATCCTTTGGTAATTGCCCATAATACAGGTAACTCTCTAGACGATACAAATCCTGAGGCTTTTTCGGCATTAACTGCTAAGTCGTCTCCTAAAATTCCTGCGGTTTTTTTGGTAGTAATTTTACTCATGGTGACTACATCGTCCATAAGCACCGAAATATCGTCAAGTAGTGCAAAAAATCCTGAGGCCATAGTTTAGTTCTTGTTAAAAAGAGATAAAATAATATAGACAATTATAATTAATGGAATGGCAGCAAATTGCAATACAATTAACAATACAACAGCAAATAGTATAAGTGTATATCTTGCTGCATTGTCTTGAAAATTCCATGTTTTAAATTTTAAAGCCAACAATTTAATATTAGCGTTTAGCAAATAACAACTCACAAGTGTTACAGCTATTAAAAACCACTTATTTAAAATCATGGAATTCATTATATCGTTATTTTGAAATTCCATAATTAACGGAAACGATAAGATAAGTAAGGTATTTGCTGGTGTTGGCAAGCCAATAAAACTATCGGTTTGGTTATCGTCTATGTTAAAGTTTGCCAAACGATAGGCAGATGCCAATGTTATTAACAATCCCATTAAAGGAAGTAATTGAATTTTAAAACCTATCCATTGCATAGAATTAGTCCATTCATTTGTGTTTTCAAACCAATTTAAATCACCACTTGACAAACTTAATAACTGAAACATCACAATTCCAGGTACTAATCCGCTAGTGACCATATCAGCTAAAGAGTCCAATTGCAATCCTAAGCCACTCTGTGCATTGAGTTTTCTAGCCACTAAGCCATCAAAAAAATCAAAGAAAATACCAAGAAATGCAAAGAACGATGCAGTAACTAAAGAACCATTAACTGCAAAAATTACAGCAATACTTCCGCAAAAAAGATTTAAAAGTGTTATAAAATTAGGAATGTGCTTAATCAAACTCAAAACATTTAGTGAAGTAAAAATAATAAACTATTTGGGTTCAACTCTAAAAAAAGAACAATATCTAATCTAATTTAGAGTTTAAAAGGTTGAAAAATATTGTGCATCTTTGCATAAAAGAAATTGCCTTTTGAAAACATATTTAGCATCGCTATTTATTTTATGTGTAAGCCTTGTTTCGGCACAAACAGCAAGAAAATACTCAAATGAGTTTATGAATATTGGTGTAGATGCTGCTGCACTTGGTATGAGTAATGCTGTGGTAGCCACATCAAATGATGTAAATTCTGGCTATTGGAATCCTGCTGGTTTGGTTCATTTAGAAGACAACCAAATAGCATTAATGCATTCAAGCTACTTTGCAAACATTGCTAATTACAACTACATAGCCTTTGCAAAACCTCTAGATGATAGAAGTGCTGTTGGTATTTCTATAATTCGCTTTGGAGTTGATGATATTCTGGACACCACACAACTTATTGATGAACAAGGCAATGTAAATTACGATAACATTAACTTATTTTCGGCTGCCGATTATGGGTTTACTTTTTCTTATGCGCGACAATTACCTGTTGAAGGTTTAAACTATGGAGTGAATGCGAAAGTAATTCGTCGTGTTATTGGAGACTTTGCCTCTTCTTGGGGATTCGGACTCGATTTAGGTGTACAGTTTCAACGTAACGATTGGCAATTTGGAGTCATGATAAGAGATATTACAACCACATTTAATGCTTGGGCAATTGATGAGGATAAACTAGCAGACATACAAAATGCTATTCCAGGAGAAAATCAAGAAGCTCCTGAAGGGACTGAAATCACGCTACCTAAAATGCAAATAGGCATGTCTAAATTATTTGAGTTTAATTACGATTATACACTTAGAACCGAACTAGATTTAAATATTAGATTTGCAGAAAACAACGATATTATATCAACCTCGTTCGCTAGTATTAATCCAGCTTTAGGTTTTGAATTTGGCTATACTGATATAGTGTTTTTACGTGCAGGCTTAGGAAATTTTCAAAATGAAACTCAAATAGATAATACTGAACAATTAAGTTTCCAGCCAAATTTTGGTGTTGGTTTTAAATATAGAGGTATTCAAATTGATTACGCCTTTACAGATATAGGCGACCAAAGTGCTGCTTTGTATTCAAATGTATTTTCAGTGAAACTAGATTTTAGTATTTTTAGATAATGAGGATAAAGCTACTTTTACTATTTCTTCTTTGTTCTACCGTAGCGAATGCGCAATTAAAACTTTCAGATCAAGCTGAAATAAGTGTGCTTACTGTTGGTCCTGGAACATTATTAATGGATGCTTTTGGACATAATGGTTTTAGAGTTCGAGATAAAGGAAGACAAATAGACGAAGTATTTAATTATGGAACGTTTGACTTTGACACACCAAACTTTTACTTAAAATTCGCTCAAGGCAAGCTAAACTATAAGTTGTCCCATAATTCTTATGATAATTTTTTTCAATTCTATATTTCGCAAAACAGATCGATTGACGAACAAATTTTAGACTTAACTCAAGCACAGAAACAACAAGTTTTTAATTTTTTACTTAATAATGCAAAGCCTGAAAACATATATTATCTCTACGATTTCTTTTATGATAATTGTGCTACCAAAATGAAAGACGTATTAAAGATGTCGCTCGATGAGTCCATAATTTTTAATCAACCTGATAATTTTAATCCTAAAACATTTAGAGCCTTAATACATGAACATGTTAATAAAAATTCTTGGGGAAGTCTAGGTATTGATGTGGCTTTAGGTTCCGTTATAGATAAAACTGCCACTCCAGAAGAGCATATGTTTTTACCAAAATACATTTATGCCTTTTTTGAAAAAGCTACGTTTGCAAATTCCAACAAACCTCTTGTAAAACAATCGCGTTCGCTTTATGAAAAAAGAGACAGACCTATTTCTAGTTTATTTTTAATGAGTCCTTTAATGATTTTTGGACTTCTAGGAATGCTTATTATATGGCTTACCTATAAAGATTATAAAAAAGGTGTTAGAAACAAGAAGTTAGATATTGGTTTATTCTCAGTTACTGGTTTAATAGGTGTATTTTTATTACTACTTTGGTTTGCTACAGACCATACAGCTACTGCAAACAACTATAACTTATTGTGGGCTGTACCTTTAAATTTATTAGCTATTAGACAAGTATTAAAAAAGACACCTAATGATTGGTTTAAGAAATACTTAAAGTTTTTAGTAATCCTATTTTGTCTTTTAACACTACATTGGATAATTGGTGTGCAAGTATTTGCAATTGGATTAATTCCGCTTTTTATAGCGTTAATAATACGATATGTTTTTCTTCTGAAATTTTACAACTAAAAATAGGTAGATTATTGTCCTCGATAATACACCATGGTACTCAAGGTTTTTACAATAATATTTACATCTAAAAAGAAGCTTCGATGCTTAATATAATATAAATCGTATTGTAATTTTACCAAACTATCTTCAATAGACGAACCATAACGCGTATTTACTTGCGCCCAACCAGATAAACCTGGTTTTATGGTATGCCGCGTTTCATAAAACGGAATCACTTTTGAAAGCTCCTTAACAAATAAAGGGCGTTCTGGTCTAGGACCAATAATACTCATATCACCTTTTAATACATTTAAAAATTGAGGAATCTCATCTAAACGTGATCGCCTTAAAAACCGTCCAAATACAGTAACTCTAATGTCATTTTTATCTGCCCATTTCATACCATCTTTTTCGGCATCTTGTATCATGGTTCTAAACTTATAAATTTTAAATGGCCTGCCGTTTTTACCAACGCGAGTTTGTATGTAAAATAGCTTTCCTGTGTTTCCTATTAAATTACCAATAACTATAAAGGGTAAAAGAATTATTCCGAATAAAATCCCTAAAACCGAACAAACAATATCCATCAATCGATGGTAAAGCAGGTATAATTTGTTTTGATTACTTCTGCTAAATGGAAAATATTTATAGAAGTCTTTACCAACAAACTGTACTGGAACACGCTTTGTAATTTCTTCAAAAACTTGAGTATATTCTCTAATGGTAAGCCCTTTATCAAGAAGATGAGTTAATTCGTTATAAATATATGGTGTAATAGTTTCTGAATCATTTATGGCTATCACTATTTCAGATACTCCTTCTTCTCGTATGGTTTTTTGAAGGTTACCAGCGCTAAATTCTTTTAACCCTTTAAACTTTACACTTTCATTACTAGAGATATTACTATTTATGTAACCAATAATTCTATAATTAGGATCAGAAGTTGTAAAAGCATTAACAAGGTTTTCAATGTTTGACACCTCTCCAAGCACAATTACTTTTTTGTAAAACCTTGGAGACGTAATAAAGGTTACATAAGCATAACGCCAAATAAAAACAGCTATAATAATAGCAAGGTAAAAGTATAGAATCTCAATACGATGATCTGGTAATACTGGTGTTATTATTGGTGTAAAGAGATAAAATAAAACAGTAACCGATACTGTAATTACAATGTTCTTGAATGTGGAATCCAGCTTACTGGATTGCTTAAGATCATACAACTCGAAAATAGTACCAAAAACTGTTAAATAACATCCTAAAATAAGGGACCACAACCATTGCTCTTTAGTTACTAAAAAGTAATCAAACTGAAAATAGTATCCTATTAATTCAAGCGCTAGTAATACAATAAGTATATCAAAAACACGTAAAAGTACCTTACGTTCAGAAACTTCGAAATGGATTCCCTTATGTTTTGACATTGTATTTTTTAACGTGTTAAATATACTAAGTAAAATAGTTTTTGTGCAACATACTATTGCAATATATTATGCCACAAAGTTTTAACTTTACTCCAATCATATTCATTAACCTGTTTTCTTGCGTTCATTGTTAAATAATTGACTGTTTCTTGGTTTTTACAAAGAGAGCTTATAGCATTTGCCATGGCTTTTATATCGTTTTTGTTTACAAGAATTCCTGTGTTATTATTCTCTATTAAAAAAGGCAAACCACCAACATTTGTTGACACTATTGGCAAACCTAAAGCCATGGCTTCTATAACACTAACAGGTGCATTATCAATATTTGTTGTATTTATAAAAATATTATAATCTTTAGACTTTTCATGCCATTCTTTTTTTGGCAACATTCCCGTAAATTCTATGCTGTTTTCAATACCAAACTTTTTAGCCAAAGCTTTACAAGAATTAAATGAATTGTCTTTTTCAGGTCCAACCATACATAATAGTGCGTCAGGATATTCTTTTTTAACTTCATATAACACCTTAATTGCCATTTCTGGATTATAAATACTTGCAAACGCTCGTACATATAGCAGCTTAGGAGTAGAAATCTCCCTTTTTTGAAACGTATAATTTTCAATTTCTAAAACATTTGGAATGAAAACAGATTTGTACCCTCTTTTATCAAATTCATGTTCTAAATATTTTGAAACAGCAACATTAATATATGAATTCATAAAGATGAGTTTACTTAGTTTCTGTGATTTGTCTAATCTATAAGGTAAATTCCCTCCATGAAGTATAGGGATGTATTTTAGCTTTAGTATTCTACACAACTGACTGGTGACCAATGCATAGTAGAAATTTTTTGTGCTGTAAGTATCTATCAGTACATAATCAGTTTTTCTACGATAGGTAATAATAGCCCAAAGCATTGATATTAATCTTAAAAACGGATTATTTATTGACGAAGAAATCTTCACTAAATAACCTTCATCTCTCAGCAAGTTACTCAGTAGCGTTAACGTGGTTTGGTTTGTTAACTTAGACTTTAAATTATTTCCAATATATAATATCATAAAAGTTAACTAGATTGAGTTTTCACATTTACTTTCTTAGGAAAGGTAACATCTAACAAGCATAATCCATAAATAAACGAAGGAAAGGCTATTCGCATAGCAGAGTGATTGATCGTTAAAAACCACATAATAAAAAAAGAGTAAAAGTAGATATTTTTACTATTCTCTATTCTAAGTAAAAGCGGTAAAAAAACCAATATAGATAAGGCCAAAATTCCTAAAGCACCATGTTCTGCCAGTAAGCGGCTAATCTCATTATGCGAAGCTGCCACCTTACCTGTTTTATCAAAGCGATACGCTTTGTTTTTACCAACACCTATACCTACAATAGGGCTTTCGATAAATGCATCCAGTTCTGTTAAAAATAGAACTTTTCGACCTGTAGACACATCTTCCTTTTCAACACCCATTGCATTTTTATTGGCATACCTATTCTCTATGAGACCAGATGTTCTGTTGGCTGCCAATAACCAGACCAATGCTGCTAGGGTGATCGTCCAAAACAGTACTATTAACACCTTAGAGCGAAATGTTCTTTTGCCTCTCAAATATGTTAATATAATTAGTATTATCATTGCTGCTATAGCAGTAAATATACCACCACGTGAAAATGTCACTATGCCTCTAAAACTTATAAACCCAAGAAGTAGCAACTCCAAAACTGATTGAATTCCCTTAAACTTATTAAACAATAATCTTGCAAACAGAATAAACATACCTACCCCTAGAATAGTGGCTACTTGATTAGGGCCAAATCCTCCTGAAGTCGCAAAATTAGACTCTGTATTTGTTACAACATCTTTAACACTCGGTGAATATAAAAACAGATACACCACTAACGAAATGACAGGTAAGAGGGCAAAAAACAATACTTTACTTAATTGCTGCATCGTGACTTTCTTCTTATAAAAGTAAAATGCCACTATTCCCAGAGATACAGGTCCCGCAAGGTTAAAAGCTATCATTTTTCTAACGGCATCCGTATAGTCATAAGATGTAAAAACAATCGTCAATAATAATAACCCAACATAGATTAAATACACTTGTCCTTTTACTCGTACTTGATCGAACACAAATCCTATAAGGACCAAAACAATCAATAAATACTTATGAAGCTCATAAAATACCAATCCGCCAGTCATTCTAAAAAACACATCGCTTGTCGCAACGTAAGCACAGGCTATAAGTACCGCTAACACCTTATTTTTAGCAACCAATACTATAAAAATCGATAAAAACACCACTGCAAGACTTACCAGTTTTGAGCTAAATGGTATGGTATAAATTACAATCCCTAATGCTAAATGCAAAAGCATTAAAAAAAGTTCATTATTATGTTTTCTTAACCTATTCATTCAGTATTGCATTGTAAATAGTTGTTAACTTCTTTATAAAAACGTCCTGGGAGTAATTTTCTTCTACTGTATGTTTTAGTAGCCTCCCATATTCTCTAGCCTTATCTGTATTACCAATGATTTGTAACATTCCTTCTGCCAATGCTTTTGGGTGTTCTTTAGGCACAACAAGACCATTCACATTATTTTCAATAACCTCAGCACAGTTACCAACATCCGTTACTATGGTTGGTTTTCCTGCCAATCCATATTCTAATAAAGCTATTGGCAATCCTTCAGATTTTGAAGATAACACACATATATCGCTTTGGCTTAATATATTGGAAATATCTTCCTTACTTCCGTAAAAAAACACATGTGTATTTAATTGAAGTGCCTCTACGTATTTAAAAACTTGTGCTGAATAGTCATTTTCAAAGTCTTTACCAACACAATGTAATGTATAGTCAGGGGATTCTTTTATCACTTCATTGAATGCTTTAATTAAAGTAAAGTGATCTTTTTGAGATCTTAAATTGGCTAAATGCAACACACGCTTTCCATCTACACCTTTTAAAATAGTTGATGGCTTAACGCTATCTTTAACAACAAAATTTGGCACATAGGCCACTTTTACAGTTTTCAAATGGGTCATGGCCCAATCTTTTAGTGAATCTGTAACACAAATAACATGCGAAAAGTACTTAGAGCAAACATGGAGTATTTTTGATTTTCGTTGTTCTAAAAATTGACTATTACCATAATGATCGTGCCAAACAATTTTAACATTAGGTTTAAACAGCTTAATTAAGGTTACTATAAAAAACGAGGTGGAATGTGCATGAAGAATCTCTATATTATTATTTTTAATAAATTGGTATAATCGTTTAGTAGCAGCAATATCAAGCGTTGATCTTTTATTTAAACACAGATAACCAACAGTATCATTTAAACTGGTTTTTAGCATACCCTCTTTTCTGGTGGCGCACAAATATGAATTTACATTATCTTGCAAAGACAAGGCATTGGTTATATTGACCGCCATACGTTCCGCGCCTCCAGCTTCTAAAGAATCTATTATTTGTAATACTTTCATGAGGACTTTAAAAGTTTGGGGATTTCAGCTTCAAATTTATCTAAAGTATAACGTCTAGACCAAAGATAGGCTTTCTCAACCTTATCTGTATAAACCTCTCTGTTGTTAAAGTAACATTCAAACTCTTTAATTATCGATTCAATATTTGGAGAAACAATACTTCCGCGATTGCCATAATCCAGCATTTCTGGCACACATGACACTTTGGTACTTATTGGCAAACACTTCCAAAACATGGCTTCGGCTATGGCTTTTGGCCAGCCTTCAGATCTAGACATAAATATTAAAAAATGAGCGTTTAGATAAGCCTTTTTAAGCGTTGCTTTGTCTTTATTACCATGCAAAGTTATATGACTTGATAGATTGTTTTCAGAAATATAGTCTTCAATGCTTTGGCGCTGCTGCCCTTCGCCATAAATATCCAAATGAACCTTATACTCTAAATCCAAAAGCTTTTTAACCGCCTGTACAGTTAATAATGGTTGCTTTCCAATGCTTAAGGTACCAACGAACAATACGTTGATTTTTCCATCTAAATATTTTATAGGGACCTCCATTTTTTCACTTTCCAGATAAGATGCTGTAAAAAAAGGCACTATGTTTTTTGAAGTTCCATTCCAACGTCCATATACCAAGACTTTCATGTTTTTGGTAAGAAATACATTGTTTAAAAGCCACTTTTGAAATCTATAAGACCAAGGTTGTTTCGATTTCGGATCCCAATTACCGGCGTATTTAGCCGTTTTAGATTTTTTTGGAAAACATATTTGAACGAGACACCCTAAAAGCCCAATATTTCCAGGACAACGTAAGTGTATATGGTCTCCTTTTTTACATGCTTTAAAAATGGCATACAAAATAATTGGCAACTTGAACAGTGATGTTATTGATGTTACTATTGAAGTAAACTGAATAGAAGGTATTGCATGTGTGTTAATGTGTTTATGTTCGTATGGCATCTCAATTGCAGACATCTCATTTTCTTTAGTTAGAGGCGCCACAACTGTAACACAATCTACATGCTTTAACCATAAGTTCATTTCCTGCACATAAGGCGCATAAGCGTATAAACTATCATTACAGCTTTTATGCAGAACATGAGAAATAATTACAAAGTTCATCTTTCGATTTTAGGTTTATTGAAAATCAACGATAACCATCCAAAAAACCGTCCAAAACCTTCGGTTAATGCTTCCATTTTGTTTTTTGAAGTCAACACATTCAAAAATCTAAGCTTCATCAATACTATAAATGTCAAATTCCATTTAAGTTTAGATTTAAAACTAGGGTTAGAATATTTAACACGCCAAACATACCAACCATTCCTAGCTACCATTTTACCATATTTAAATTTGTTAGGTCTTCCAGATTCATCGTGATAATGACTTAATCGTGCAGCAGTATTAACATATAACTCACCCTTTTTTGATAATCGCAATGTAAAATCGGCATCTTCATACAAACCATAGCCCTCAAAATAAGTTGAAAAACTCATGGTATTAAAAACATCCTTTTTAAAAGATGATACACCTCCCATAAATTGTTCTACCTGATAAATTTTACTTGTAGGTGGTAAAAAGCTAACACTTCTCCCATGAGAAAACTCAGGCAAGATACATGGAGCTGTATTGGGTTGCAACCCAAAAAAATGTCTCACTCTAAATCGTAAAGGTTCGTTGCGCTCCCAACCATCATAAAAAAAATTCTTTTTTGAAGTAGGCCTTTCAGATTTTTTCCATATCACTTCATTGGTTATATAGCCTCCAACTCCTAAAGCGTTAGGGTATACTTTATATACCTTAAGTAATTGTTCAAAATAGTCGTTTTCTAAAACCGCATCATCATCTAAAAAACAGATAATTTCAGATGCATTGGATACTTTTTGTATTCCAAAATTACGTTGTTTTGTTAATCCTCTTTGGTTGTCTTCTACTTTGAAATATTTAAGGTTTTTATAAGGGTTTGCATTAAATTGTTGCTTTGTGTCATTATTGGCAGAACCATCAACAATAATAATTTCGTTAGGATATAGAGTTTGCTCATTTACTGAATTTAATAAATTCAGTAACGGTTGTGTACGCATATAGGTACATATAATTAAGGAGAAAGTCATTATGAAACAGAATTTTTAAGTTTATTAGCCCAATAAGTACTTCTATCCCATCTTTTTTTCATTTTAAAAAAGTAGGTAAAAATGTTCTTGTTTTTTTGTTTGCTAAAAAACTTAATAAACAAAAGTGTCTTATATCCTAAAATTTGCTTTTTTGATTGATTCTTCAAATTAAACAACATAATAGTTGGCGATGGTTTAGGTTGAATTTTATCGTTCTGCCAAGGCTGTGTGATTTTTGTTCTAAAACCTCCTATTGGTGCTTTTATATGCAATAAATTTAGTTTACTAATGTAACCTATATCTTCTCCAATATTTCTAACTTGTATTCCATAATCGCCATCTTCACCAAATCCGTGTTCAAAAGCAGTATCAAAAACTATTTGCTCAGCTATACTTTTAGAAATAATACTACATCCTGAACCAAATGTATTCCATTGCAGCGTGGGTCTTTCATTTTTTTTATCTTCTTTCCTCAAGCAACTTAAAGTAGCTGCTTTTAAACTATAATTGAACATTTCTTTTAAAGCTATTTCTAAAATATCTTTTTCAAATTTTATATCGTCATCAGCCATAAAAATCCAATCTGACTCTATTTGTTGTAGTGCCATATTTCTGGCATTACAAGCCCCTGTTTTATTAATAAATGTATGTTTTATTTGAAAAGGCCATGATTGGTTTTTCAAATAATCTAACTCAGATACACTTCCTTCATCTGGGTTTTGCTCAATGATAATGACACTCTTTGGTAGTAATGTTTGATTTGCTAAATCTTTTAAAACATCATATAAATATTGCTTTCTACCTATTGATGGTATAATAACATCAATACTAATATCCTCATTATTTATTTTATTGACAGCTATTTTTAAATGTTCAAAATTTGGTTTACTCCTCTTTTTTGAAGTAAAAAAAGATTTCAAAAACGGTAATACTAATAATTGCTTTTCGTACACCAAACTATTAAAAAAAGTCAAGTAAGCCCATCGACTCCGATAATGTGCTTTAATAAACTTAAAAAGCTCATACTTTGACGGTTTAAAGCCTTTTAGTTGAAAGGTGTTTTTTGTTAAGAGGTTCGGTTCAGAATAACAAAATAAGCCCTCTGTCATTCCTCTTTTGGCTATAGAATTTATAACATAACTAAATGTTTTACTTATATAATCGTTTTGATTGTAACAAGATAAAACATCAGAATTTACTCCACCAATACAACTACTCATTAACCATGTTGGGTAAGTAACTTTTTTATTAACGTTTATAAAAGGGGATGATTCCACATAACCAATTCGATCATCAATATAATAATTATCAGAAGTACTATATGAAGTCATTATTAGCTTATGATGAAAAATCGTGCTGAATTCAGTTAAGTTCATAAATTCTTTTAAATCATCATCACACCAAATAATGAGCGTGTTTTTATAACGCTTTGAAAGGTCGAAAAAAACCTCAACTAAATTAGTATTTGAACTTTGAACCTCGGTTTTTGTATTTTTATTAAAAACACTAATAACTTTATCTTTTTTATGTAAAATAAAAATCATTCGTTAATTACCGATTTATAAAATTCAATATTTTGATTAGTTATTTTTTGAGCAGAAAAATTTTCAATAACTCTTAATCTACCTGCTTCACCAAACGATTTACATAGTTTTGGATTCTCTAATAACTCAATAATTTTTGAAGCAAACTCCTCATGATTTCTTGGGTTTACTGTAAATCCAGTAGTATCACCAACCATTAATTCGTTTGCCCAACCAATATTTGAGGAAACCAAAGGTTTTTCCATGGCTAGAGTTTCTAACCAAGTCATTGGAAAGGCTTCGGCAAAACTTGGTAACACAACAACATTAGCATGTTGGATATAACTTTTAATTTCATGATAAGGCACTTCCTGTAAATGCGTTACTGAAACTCTAGCCTTTGGTGATAACAAATCATAGAACAGTTGAATTGTTGATACTTTTGTAAATATATCAATGGCGTCTTTCCCAACTAACAACAAATTGGCATTGTTGTTTTTTTCAACAACCAGATTAAATGATTTAGCTAATTCTAAAACGCCTTTTTTTCTAATAATTGTACCAAAATAAAGTATTTGTCCATTATTAATTTCTGAATTATTTGGTAAAAATTGGTCAACGTCTATACTATTATGAATAGTTTGGATGTCATTTTTTAATCCGAAAATTTTCTTTGTCATCATTCCTGTAAATGTACTCACAGAAACAATTTCATCTGCATTTTTCAACGCTGTTTTTTCGAATACAAAATTTTTAAATTTCTGTTTTCTATTTTCCAATTTACAGAAATAACCATCACTTCCATTTAATCTAATAATTAACGGAACAGAAAACTTCATAAATGCTGAAATACCTGTCCAATCTGGTGCTTCAATAATATCTATTGACTCCTTATTAATTTCTTTTAGAATAAGGTGTTGAATGCGCTTTCGCTCTTTGTACCAGCCAAAAAATCTGTGCTTTTTAAGCTTTATACTTTTAATTTTTACGGAATGGTCTTCAAAAGTTTTTTCTTGATTTTGAAAGACAACAAAAACAGTCACTTTAACTCCTGAAGCTACTAACTTTACAGCTAAGTTTTTTATGCTTGTTCCTAAACCTCCTGATGGAGATAAACTTGGATGTGGATATTCTGGAGTTAAAAAACCTATGTGCATCGCTTTATAAGTTTTAAATAATTATTGACCATTATATCTAAAGTGTATTTGCTTCTGATTTCTTTATATATATTAGATTCTTTCAATTCTAGCTTATTATTACAAACACCAATAAGAATTTCTTTAAGTTCTTCAATATTCTTTGGTTCAAACAAGAATCCATTTATACTATTTTTAATAATTTCAACATTTCCACCCACTAGTGTTGTAATAACAGGAATATAACTACATAAACTTTCTAGAATAGATAAACTAAAAGCTTCCATATATGTAGGCTGAATCATAAAATCATACTTATTATATAATGTATATAAATTTCCCACACTACCTTTAAAACTGATAATATCTTCTAATTTTAAAGTTGTGACTAAATCCATTAATTTAGGTTTATAAACCCCTTCGCCATAAACATCAACAATTATGCTATTTAATATTTCTTTATCTAATTTACTTGCAGCATATATTAAATCTTGAATGCCTTTTTCGAAAACCAAATGAGATACTACAATAAACCTAAATTTTGATGACTTTTTTGATTTCTGTTGACTAGTCTTGTGGTAAAGCTTTATATCTATACCATTGTAAATAACATCAATTTTACTCTTTAGAGTATAACTATAATCTTTAAGATTCTGCGATTTAATATATTGGCTTACAGCTATAATTTTATCAATGTATTTTCCATTCATAAAAAATTTAGCTTTTCTTTTCAATTTCTTTTTTAAAGTAAAACCGTCAATTGGTCTAGACATATGGTCTACTGCAATTATTTTACAATCTAATTTTTGCTTAACTTTTTTGTAAAATGGTGTAAACAACTCAATAAAATGAGTGAAAACATAATTATAACTTGCTTTTGTTTTACTTATGTGGTTTAAAAAAAGAGTCTCTACGTTTGAATCAATATCAGAGTAAAAATTCACTTCATTATATAACTCATTTTTTTTTGATTTTGGAAAAAACCAATCCACAACATACCCATTATCAATACAAGCTTTATTAAATGCAATAAAAAACCTATCCATACTACCAATTCGGTTATTCTTTATTTGATAGTTACAAACAACAGCTATATAGTTTCCTTTATGCATTGGTTTATCTTGGTTGCAATTCGTTCTCCAGTACCTTTTAATGGGTAACTAATTTGTAATTTAAGCAATTCTTTTTGTGCTTCTAATCTTGCTTGAGGGTTTTCTAATAAGGTATTAATTTCATCAATTAACTCTTCGGCTGTTTTTACAACAGCTACTGCATTATTCTCAACAACACGCTCATAATGTTGGTATTTTAAATATTTCTGGTCGTTATATAAGCCATTTTCTTTGTTACCAAACACTGGATTTATAACAGGTTTGTCAAAAAACATAGCATCTAAACTCATTGTAGAACACATATTAATTGCAATATCAGAAAAAGCCAACAAACCTTTTAAATCAATTATATCTTCTGTTGTAGGAATACGTTGCGACCATGTTTCTTGATGGTTTTTTCTAGACAAAATCCATTTAGGATAATTCCATTTAATAAAGGGATACTCATCTTTTAAACTAGCAAAACGAGTAGCATCTTCAACAGGTGATGTTCTAACAAGTAAATTAACTGGTTGCTTAATTTTATTTCTTGATATAGCTTCGGCAATAGTTTTTATGTAAAATGGGTCATTTTTACTTGTTGACACATCTCCACAACTATAACAAATTGTTTTTTTAGTTACATCCAAATCAAACTTGTTCGTAAAAACATTTAATTCAATCTTATATTTTTCTAAAACATAAGGTTCAAATTGTGGTGTGCCTACAACTATAATTTGTTCCGGTTTTATATTAACGTAAAAACTTAATAGCTCTTCTTTCATTAAATGACTCCAGACGAAATAATAATTAAAATCGCCACTCATTCTTCCTTTTGATGGAATATTATCCCAACTAAATATAAAGGTTGCCGTTTTTATTTTTACTTTGTTTGAAGCATAAATTAAAGGCGCAATATATGGTGGTCGTTGATGCGTAAAATATAATAGGCCTGGTTTATATTTTTTTAATAATGAGATATACCGCTTTGTTGTTTGGTTATTTTTAAAGCTTTTTTGTTGAGATTTATAGTACCTGTTTATCCACTTTTCAGAGTTAAAAAAGTTAGTCCATGCAAAAATAAGTTTTACTAACAAGGCTCTTTTACTTTTGGACGTTGGATAGTTTTTTTTCAAATTAGTACGAATACCAAAATTACCTTTTTTATGATTTTGAAGATGCGCAACTTCTTTTAACTTTCTAAACATCCAAGTTCTTGAAGATTCACGGTAATTTTCAAGGTTTTCTATAACGCACTTATCTGTATTAATGTCATTAAAACACGATTTAGGTAAACCTGAAAAAATAATTATTTCTTCAAATTGGTTTTGGGCTTCTTTTAAAAAATTACTTAAAATGTAATTCCTGAAACCTACTCCATCTGTTATAACTAAACCAAGTTTATTCATTAATTAAATCGACTAATTTTTTGGCAATGAAAAGCTCTGTTTTTTCAATGGACTCAAACGTATATCCACCAATATGTGGTGTAATAATTACATTTTCGTTTTTAGATGCATAATTAACCAATACATTATTAGCAATATCTGGCTCACCAAATACTACATCAGTAGCATATCCAGCAATTTTATTTGAAGCCAACTTTTCTAATAAATCTTCTTCATTAACCAAGCCTCCTCTTGAGGTGTTTACTAAATAAATTGGCTTGCTAACGTTATCGAGTAGTTTTTTATTTATCATAAAATGTGTACTCTTATTATAAGGCAAATGGATTGATAGTATATCTACTTTTGAGCAAAGTTCCTCAGCAGAATTGCAGAAAATAAAATTAGAGTTCGTTTGTTTTGGTTTAATATCATAGAAATAAACTTCCATTCCGAAGGCATCTGCATATTTTGCAACAATCGCTCCTAATCTACCTAATCCTAAAATGCCAATTTTCTTTTTATATAATTCTGTACCTTGAAATAGATTTCTATTCCATAATCCAGATTCCACATGATTAAAAGATAATTTTGTTCTTCTAATTAATGCTAACATGAGACCAAAAGTGTGTTCGGCAGTAGCCCTAACTTCCTTTAGAAATTCAGATTCATTTTTTAGACTAACAACAGCAATTCCAAAGTCATTACAAGCTTCAATATCTATATGATCCAAGCCAGTTACTGCACAGAGAATATATTTACAATTAACATCTTTTAAAATATCTCTAGTTAGTTTGTGGTTTAATCTAAACCAAAATACATCACAGTTTTTTAACGCATTGTGAATATCATCTTGAGAATCTAAATAAACATATTCGATATCAAACTTCTCTGTTAATATATTAGAAGCTTTTTTAGTTATTTTATCTATTCCTGAGACGTATATTTTTAATTTATTCACCCTAACAACTATATTTATTAGCTTTCCAAAGTTTAATTAACGTTTCTGCAAACAATACATCTCTTTCAGTATCAATATTCACCCATGTTGAATGTGGCATTACATATGCTTTTTTATTACTTAAAATTAAGGTCTTTTCTTTTAAAAAAGCTTTAGTAGTAGTAGCATAAATGCAGCCATTTCTCAAATAAACAGGACTCAATTTTTGTCTTTGCTCTTTTTCATTTTTTGAGTTTAATGGTTCTAAGTTAAACTCATCATCAACATTATACATTCTCGCCGGATGAATATCTTCTAATTCAACAACAGATACAACATTGTTTAATGTTTCATCTTTTAGAAACATTGAAATAACATTATCAATATCTTTACCTGTTCTAATTGGTGCAGTTGGTTGTAATAGAACAATTAAATCGTATTGTTTATCTTTTAAAAATTGTAATACTTCAAATATTACTAGCTCAATTGGCGAATCATCTTGAGCATTTTTTATATCTCTTTTATAACATGCCGATTTATTAGATTTAGCAATATCTAATATTGCTTCATCATCAGAAGTTACTATAAAATCTGTTAGTAGTTTACTTTCTTTTGCGGTATCAATAGCGTAGGTTATTAATGGTTTTCCACCAACAAGCCTTATATTCTTATTTTTCACTCCTTTAGAGCCACCTCTTGCTGGTATGATACCTAAAACATTCATTAATACATAATGGTTTTATGAAATCTTAATTCAATATTAGCTAAAATGTCTGCCATTTTTTCTCCAGACTTACCGCTTCCATAAATGTTATTTTGAGTAATTTTATTTTGCATTTCCAACCTATTTAAAACGCCTTCTTTAATAGCTATCTCGTCATAAGGAACATCTATTACATTTTCACCACGTTGTCTCCCATGTTGCCTCGTGCCAATGTTTACAACAGGAACACCTAAAAATGCACATTCTCTAATACCTACACTAGAATTTCCAACTAAGCATTTACTATTGCATAACAAACGTAAAAAATCTTCAGGCTTCATATTTTTAAAAAAATGAATATTATCTGGTTGATGTTCCTCTCTATAAGACCGTATCCCTTTTGATGTTCCATCTGCTCCAGAATCTACATTTGGCCAAAACCAAAAAGTTGGCAGCCCTAATTCATGTACTGCTTTTAAAGTTTTGTAAACATTTTCTCTACTTTCTTTATATTCAGTAGTTACTGGATGTTGCATCACTACTATATATCCCTCTTTCCAATCTATTTTATTACCAACACCTCCATATTTTTCAATAGGATCAAAATTTAAGCTTCTGTTTTTATTGACCTTAAAAGCAATATCAATAGAAGGACAACCAGTATTGAAGACATAATTTTCATCTTCTCCCATTTTTAGCACACGAGTTTTAGCATCCTCTGAAGCTACAAAATGTATGTCAGCTAATTTTGTGTTTGCATGACGTACTTTTTCGTCAATATTTCCTGTAACCTCTCCACCTTGTATATGAATTAAAGGTATGTTTTGATATGAAGCAGCAATAGATGTTGCTATAGTTTCAAAACGATCAGCAATAGTTATTACAGCATCTGGTTTTAAATTATAAAATGTATTAGCGAGTTCCATAACACCTAAGCCAGTGGTTTTGGCCATAGAAGTTTTGTTCTCTCCTTCTAATACAATAAATACTTTTTCGTCAATCTTAAAACCATCTTCTTCTATATAATTAATTGCATTACCATAACGCCCTAACAAAGCAGATGCTGCAACAACAAGCTGTAGTTCCAGTTTAGGATGTGCCTGAATAGCTTTTAAAGCAGTTTTTATTCTGCTATATGATGGTCTTGCAGTTACAACTACACATATTTTTCTTTTACTCATTGATATCTTCATCGGTTAAAAACTCCCATTGCTTAATATCTTTATTAATAGACTTACCTATTACATCATTAAAAAACTTGGCAGCTATACCTTTTTTAGCTGGTTTTTTAGCTTCTAAATCTGAAAACTTTAATATGTGCCCTTTATCTAAATCTTTATTAACAGCTAATGTTTTTTCAAAAATGGTTTTTAAGTCTTTAAAAGCACTATTATCGTCTTTAGAAACTGGGTTCTGTAATGCTTTTTCTATATTCTTTATTGATTTAGACACTTGTTTAATTTCATCGATAGTTAAGGACGATGTTGCATCTGGACCAAATTGTTCTCTATTAAACACCGCATGAAATTCAAATATTTCAGCCCCTAAAGCAGCTGCGGCGATGCAAGTTTCTATTTTAGCTGAATGGTCAGAAATACCCACAGGAACATTATAGCGTTCCTTAAGTTCATTAATAACATTAAATCCGTATTGCTCTGGTTTTGTAGGATATGAGGTGGTACATTGCAAAATGGAATACGCCACATTTTTAGATTTTAAAAAATCTACAGCTTCATCTAACTCATCAAAAGAACTCATCCCAGATGAAAGAATAACAGGTTTTTTTGCTTGAGCTATCTTTTCTAGCAACAAAAAATTTGTCACTTCTCCGGAACCAATTTTATAACTACTTACGCCTACTTCTTCAAGTAAATCTACAGCCGCGTTACTAAAAGGCGAACTCATAAATTCTAAACCAACGTCATCACAATGTTGTTTTAAATCCTTCCACTGTTCAAGAGTAAATTCCATACGTTTCCAATAATCAAAACGTGTTGCGTCTTGTTTAGAAAACTTCACTCTAAAAGGCTCATAAGTGCTACTTTCGGCAGCAGCTATATGGGTTTGGAATTTTATGGCGTGAATACCTGTTTTTGCCAATGCATCAATGTATGCATGTGCAGTTCCTAAACTACCATCGTGCGCTTGCGCTATTTCAGCAATTATAAAACTCATCTTTTAAGAATTGGAGTTATTTGGTTTCCAATAAATTTTTGTACTTGGCAATTTACTGAATTCCTGAAACTCTTTAGAAGATAATCGATTACTATTTTTTATTAATTTATGTATGTTCAGCAATACATCAAAAATAGCTTTGATTATAGCTAAAGCTGCTTTTAAATTTCCTTTAAACACTCTTGTTTTTAACTGAATCCATAACGTATATAAAACTCTTCTTGGTATCAATTTTACTGGGTAGAATAAAAAATATAGATACCATCCAGATCTTAACGACCTACGAAGTCTGGTGGCATAATCATTTTGTGTTGACCTTTGCTTAATATTTACTCGATGATGTACTAAAACTTGCGGATTGTAGTATATGTGCCAATCTTTTTTAAATAATTGAAATGCTGCAAAATCCTCTTCGCCATAAAAAACAAACCAAACTGAATAATTTGGAATCGAATTCCAAGCTTCCATATTCCATACATGACCGCAACCAACAAATCCTTTAACACGCTCTACTTTTTCATGCTTTAAAGTGTTTTTGGGCTTTTCTAAATCCCAGTAAATACTAAATGCTTGTAGTCCGCATTTTGGATGTTTTTCAAACAGTGCTTCTATGCTCTCTAAAACATTATCGGACAGGAAATTGGCATCATCATCTAGTGAAATTGCATATTTTGCTTTTGTTAAGCTTAACAATTCATTTCTACTAGCAATAAGGCCTTTTGATTTTGAGTGATTAATCAACTTAATTTTTGGATAGTTTTCTTTTAAAAACGTATAAGTTCCGTCAGTTGAACCGTCCACACAAATAATAAATTCAACATCATTCCTTATGTAAAAATCTTCTAAAGATTGCAGGGTAATCTTAAGCTCGTTAAGGCGATTATATGTTGTAATTAAAATTGAAAAAATCAAAACATCTAATTTTCTAGAATTTGTTCAAGTTGGTTTTTAAAATTATCGTCACTAAAGTAATTTCCAAAAACTGATAATTCTTCATTAGAATTTAACCTGTCTAATAAAAGGTTTTGAAGTTTTTCCTTAATCTCCACATTATTGGAATATGTAGCAATGTATTTTTCTTTTTCCACAATGCTTCTTAACTCGCTTACCTTTGGCGCTAAAATTAGAATTGGTTTTTTTAAAGTATCTACAAATGGTGCTTTGCCAACTAAAATATTAGATATCTCAGGTCCGTTTTCTAAAATTAGTATAATATCCGATTCAAACATTTGCTCGTAAGAGGATGTTAAAAAATCGGTTTTTTCTAAAATAACAATGTTTTCGTGATTGAAATATTTACTTCTGAACCTTTCAAACTCATTAGTTTTTAACCTAATACAAACTTCGGTATTAGCTTTTATCTTAGCATTTTCATTAACTAACTCTTTATAAGAATCCAATAAAACATCGAGATTTCTACCAAATTGTACAGAACCATGATAAGATATTGTTACTTTCTTTTTATCTACATGGCTTTCCATTTTTGCTTTTAAACTAAAAACGGAACCATCATATTGATGCGGTAACACAAGTAATTTTTTATTTGATTCATATAATAGCTCTAAGTCATTAGATAATAATTTTGATGGACTGATACAAGATTTAGCTCCTTTTACAATTGATCTTACTTTTTTAAGTCTCCAAGCCTCAGTTCCTGTTAACTTTCTATTTGATCCAGGGTACCAAAAAAAAGGATAAGGGTCGTGAAAATTTAAGATTGCCTTTTTTAGAATAGGCAAGTTTTTTAAGGCTAAAATTGTTTCATGATTAACTCCAGAACTACGTACAAACACATGATTATACTTTTTATAATCAACTTTTGCTATATGCTTAGAAAATAATTTATGAATATAATTGTCATAACTCGATACTTTAAACAATCTAGTTGAAACTCTATTTAACCATTTAATATGGAATGGTGCTTTTAAGCTAATTTTATGAGAATTGATTGAATCTACAGGAAGCAAATTTAATTCGTCTTCGCCTGTGTGAATTTTTAAATATAAAACGTCAATAATAGCATTTGGATAAGCCATTCTTAGCTTAGCCAAAAAAGAACGGGACACTATACCTTCGCTAGTACCCGAAACTCTTAAATCCTGTGCTATTACTAAAAAGTTCATTAATCTAGGCTTTCTTTAGTTTATATTTATAAATCCTATAAAAGTATAGTCGCAATGGTAACTGCGTGTAAAATATTTTCCACTTAAGTTTTTCAAATGCGGTTAAATTAAGTGTACTAATAATTCTTTCGTATAGGTTATACTTTTTATAATCCAATGAGATTTGAATAAAATAACACAATATTTCATCTGTTATTAAATCTTTTTGCTTTAAGTTTTGGATTACTAAATCTATTGCATCAGCATAGGATTTTAAACTACTTTCTTTTCTATTACCAAAATCTCCTGTTACAGACACCTCATGCTTTCTACCATAATAAAGAGCTTTATTTATAGAAATGCCCTTATCGGCAGAAGTTAAAATACGTGCATACACTTCCCACTCTTCAGCGTATTTTAAATGCTCCGTATATCTATGTGTGCTATAACACTCCTTAGTCCACATGACTGCGCACGAATTAAATTGAAGTTCGTTTTTCAGTATTTTATTTATATCTCGTTTATCAATATAAAAGGAGGTATAGCCTTTTGAGTAATCAAAATTATAATCAAAATCTCCTGTAAATGTTTTTCGAATGTATCTACAAAAAGAAATGTCTTTAGTTGATAGTTCATGTACACAGATTTCTAAATTTTGGGGATGCGCAATATCATCATCATCAAAAAATATAATATAATCTCCTTTAGCTTCGTCTAAACCATAGTTTCTACTTCCTGGTAAACCTTTTTGGTACTTTGACGTTCTTTTTAAATACTTGAATCTTTTATCTTTATTTAAAAGTGGCTCTAAAATGTCTTCGGTATTATCTGTACCACCATCATCAACAATAATACATTCCCAGTTTTTATAAGTTTGACTTATAATAGATTCTAAAGACTCGATGATGTATTGCGCCCTATTATAAGTAGCCATTATAATAGACACTTTTGGGGTGGTTTTCATCTAAATATTGCTTTTATCCATCTAAATGGTTTTAAAACTAATTCGCCTATTTTAAATTCTATTCGCTCTCTGTTTTTAAACTTTTCTTTTTCCTCTTTCTCAATTTTAGATACTAACTGCTTCATAAAACTGTCATAATAACGAATATTTAAATCTTTATGCTTAGCAAAAATAAATTTAAGTAAATCGTATTTAGCTTTGTTAGCTTTAGCTGTGGTAGTGTTTTCTCTTTTTCGGTAGTTGTATAATGGCTCTTTAATAACTTCTGCTTTTCCTCCTCGGCTAAGTAAACGAATGTAGAACTCCCAATCTTCAAGACCATTTCTCATGGTTTCATCATAACCTCCACAACTATTCCAATCATTCTTTTTAAACATGGCTGAGCCCAATGCACTATTTGAAGTTAAAAAACTCTCTACTGTACCTCCTTTTGGTTTATAAATATAATTATTAGTCTTTTTTTCAAACACTAAATTAGCATAACAGGTTACCAGTTTTATATTTGAGTCGTTATTGAATATATCCAAGGCTTTTTGGCAAAAAGAATTCTCAAAATAATCGTCACTATCTAACACTAATACATAATTACCATTAGCTTGTTTAATACCATTATTTCTTGCTGTACTTTGCCCTAAATTCTCTTGCGCAATTAGCTTATCTATTTTACTCTCTAAACTTTTTAAAACAACTTTAGTATCCTTATTAGAACCATCATCTACAACAATTATTTCTTTATTTGTGTGTGTTTGATTTATAGCAGAATCAATAGCCTGCTCAATGAATTTTGCATCATTGTAACAAGGAATAATTATTGATATTAAAATATCACTTCGCATTATTTATAATTCTTTCATAAATAAGTTTCCACCTTTCATTAATTACTTCTTGGGAAAATTCGTTCTTTACAAATATAACAGCATTATGACCCAATTTATTAATTAAATTAGGGTCTTTTATTAAAGTTACGATCTTTTCTATTACAGTTTTGACATCATACTCCTTACAAACAAATCCAGAATATTTGTCTTTAACTGTATATTTCACACCTCCAGAATCAAAAACCACAGCTGGTAAACCACAAGCTTGTGCTTCAAGAGTAGCTAATCCCTGAGTTTCCCGTCTAGAATCTGGCAAAGGAACAGCTGTCAACAAATAAACGTCATGTTGCCACAATAATTCACGCACTCCTATTGGTGATTCCTTGCCAATCAGAAAAACCTTATCCTCAATACCGTAATCTATAATAAGATTCTCTAAAAACTTCCTTTCTGGACCTTCTCCAATTATGGTTAAAGTTACATCTAAACCGAGATTATTTAATTGACGAACAACTTCAATGCAATACTTATGTCCTTTAACTTTATTTAATCGTCCAACTGTAATTAGTTTTAAAGATCCTTTTAATTTCTTTTTATTTGTTGGTGGATAAAAAAAGTTGGTATCCACAGATACAGGAACAGTGAAAAGTAAATTTTTAGGACAACCTAATTCTAATATTTTATTTGCTAAATATGATGTGTTAGCAGTTATTAAATCTGCAACCTCAAACAAATTATTGTAATACCCATTATTAGGAATATATCCATTAATTGGAAAAAAGGCATCATGACCATGGAAAGTTACTATTATAGGTGGCTTAAATCCTCCAGCTTTTTTTATAGCATCTAATGGTTTAGAATTTGTTCCATATTGAATATGAACAAATGCTGCATTGTTAAATTGCTTAAAAAAAACCCATTGAAAGAGCCATGTGAAACTAAATTTTGGTTGCTCTTTATAAAAATTTAAAATGTTTTTAATATGTTTAATATTGAGAGCTAGAACGCAAATCCATTTAAAAAAGCGTACAAATTTATTTTGTGGTATTTTATAGTCTTCAAGAACAATCTTATTTCGTAAATCATATTCATCAACTAAGCTAGAGCGCAAACTATTTTCAACACCTAAAACTTTTTTTGCAATAATTTGAACATCATAATCCAGTTTAATAGCTGTAACTACTTGAGCTACAATAAAAGTTTCAGAGACATGTGGAAACTCATCGATTTTAAAAACTATCTCTTTGGGTTTTATAATATTTCGCTTTTGATTAACCAATATTTAAATATTTTTAGAATGTTAAATATTTGAAAAGAATGATTTCTTTTATTCATCCCTTAAATATTTTTTCCCTATTTCTCTTCCTTTAATATTAAGAATCCAAAGTACATCTTGGAAATCTAGCCTAAATAAAGATTTAACTCTCCATATTTTTTTAATTCCTATAGATGTTTTTGTGAAGTATATTAAAAAAAATAACTTTTCCTTTATTGTATTTAAAACCTCTTTAAACTCCTTTTGAGAAAATATTTTAGTTTCACTATTTAAAAATATTAATTCCTTAATCCATTCATTAAACTTACCAAATTCATTTATTGTAATATATTGGTTTAGTAACAATATTTTCTTTAATAATTCATCACTAAAAATTTCAGTATTATAGTTCAACTTTTTAAACAAAAACAATTTTATATTAATATCTTCTTCTACTTGAATTGATTTATACTTATTTGATACCTGTGTTTCATGAACTCTATAATAATAAAGAACCTCTTGTATATTATACAGTTTAATTGACCATGCTACTCTTGACCAAAAATCATAATCTTCTACATGCAGTTTATTTTCATCAAATTTAAATTTTATTATAGCTTCTCTATCTAACATAACTGAGCCCATACTCATAGGGCAACTTAACAACATTTGAGCAACTATTTCATCATGAAATTCTTTATGTTTAATAATTTTAGTATTTGTTCCAAAACATTGTAACCAACAACCACATGCTTTAATAGCTGGGTTATCTTGAAGAACTTTTAACTGTTTTTCAAATCGGTTTGGTGCATTCTTATCATCACCATCCATCCTTGCAATAAACTTTCCTTTTGCTTCCTTAAAACCAATATTTAAACTATCTATCAAACCTTTATTTGCTAGCTTTTCTATTATTCTTATTCTATCGTCTTTAATTGATTTAATAATAGGCAATGTATTATCTGTAGAACAATCATCAATAACAATAATTTCAAAATCTTGAATGGTTTGATTTAATATAGTGTCTATTGTTTCTCTAACATACTTTTCAACATTATAAACTGGTAAAACAACGGAAATCAAACAATTTTTATTCATATTCTACCGATGATTAATAATAGGAAGCTTTTAAATTTAAGTATAAATTTATGTGATGGATTCGAAAAAAAAGCTTTTCCTAAAAAATAAAACTTTGCTTGATGTTTTTTTGAAAATTTTAGTTTCTCAAATCGACTTAAATAATAATTAGAACGATATTTACTCATATACTTCTTAGAGAAATTATCTATTTCTAATTTTAACTTTTTTCTACGCTTATAAGCTTTGTTAATAGCATAAAAGTGCCAGTAATTTGCTTTATATAAATTATCATTACAAGAAATACTATTTTCATGAATTCTATATAAGTACAATATCATATCTGTAAATATATGTTCTCCCTGTTCCTCCAATTTATAATATAAATCTTGGTCTATGGCTCTTTTCATTAAAGGATCTATTCCATTAGTTTTTTTATAAGCTTCATTTTTAAACGTTGCAAAGGCAGTTAAGGCACCTTTCCCAAAAGTAAGATATGATTTCCCACTAGGAATCTTACTGCCAACAACACCTTCTTTTAAAAAATTAAGTTGTAAATCAACAATCTCATACCTAGAAGTAATTATTGAGGCGTTCTTAAATTTATTATGAGCTAAAACCATCACCTCCAAAGCATTCGGTTTCAAAGCGTCATCTGGATCAAGAAAGCCTAACAGCTCTCCATTTGCAAGTTCTGCGCAACGTCTTTTAGTAAAACCACAGCCCTTGTTTTTTTTGTTTTGATAAAATTTAAAGCGCTTATCATCATTAATCAACTCTTTAATGACGTCAATAGAATTGTCCGTAGAAGCATCATCAACTATTATCACTTCCCAGTTATTAAGAGTTTGCTGTATGATACTGTTATAACAATCCTTAAAAAAATGGCCATTATTATAATTCGCAACTAAAATTGAGAATAACACACCTTATCTCTTAAAATGAACAACAAAATTTATATTCTTCGGTTACAATTATCTTCACCTGTTTTTGACCAATATAAGTTTGATGAAAAACATTAATTTTTCTAGATTTAAAGACAGACAACAATTCATAAAATGTATCTCTTTCTCCTTGTCTACCAAAATCATCTAATAAGATAATGAATTGGTGGTGCGTGTCTATTTTTTTTGCAATAGAGACAATATCATATCTTGAAAACCGAGGACTTCCGAAAGGGCCATCAACTAAATAAAAATCGTAATTATTTTCAATCTTGTGTTCTAAATCCCTATATATATTAACACTATTACCCTGAATATTTACCTCTATAATTTCACATATTTCGATTTTAGATTTATTTGACAGCAAAAAACTAGATTCAAATGTTTTTACCCAAGTACAATCTTGCTCAATTATTAAATGAGTTGATTCTTTCAAATAATAATTTAAATATGTAGAGATAAACTTTGAAGATTCACCCAATCCCATTTCTAAAATTCTCTTTGGCCTACAATCTTTGAGCACTCTATTTAAAATATAAAAAAAAGAATAGTTCCCTGCCCATCTGCCAATATTAATAGGCAAACTCTCTATATATTTTAACCCTCTAATACTATCATGATAAACATGAGCCCATTCTAGCTCTTTAAGTAAGGAAGTTTGTTTTTTATTATTTTCCCTATATTCCTTTACAAGTCTTTTTAACTTTTTAATCAACATGAGTATTCACTTTAAAATTTAACAAAGCTTTACTTTGAATACTCGAAACAAATGCGCCTTTACCATAATAATCCCCTTCCTCGACCTCAAAAGAAAAAGCATTTTGAATCCAATCTGATTCTATTTTTTTTACAGTTAAATATGTAGTTACATAATAAACACCATAATTAAGCTGCAAATTATCCATTATAAAATCTATTTTTTGCAAACTTCCATTATTTGTTTTTGAAAATAGTCTTGTGCTTAACCAACTTATTCTTTGTCCCATGTTATCATCAATTCTAATATCAAAATCTATATCATCACAGGAGACACCATGATTATTTTCTAACTCAAATCTTAAAGTAAAAGGTTTACCTGTTTGAGGTTTACAATCCTCATTAAAGCCAAAAACATTCACTGTTTTTAATTTTACTAAGCCATTCCCCTTCCTATCTTTAAAATCAATAATTGAAAAATCATTTTTTGATCCCTGCAAATAGTAATCAATAGCTGCTTCGACTCCTCCATTAAATGTTGTTTCTCCATTCTCAAGCACTATTGCTCTCGTACACAAACTCTTAACTGCCGCCATATTATGACTCACAAACAACACCGTTCTACCTTCACCTTTAGAGATATCCTGCATTTTGCCAATGGCTTTTTTTTGGAACTCGGCATCACCAACAGCCAACACCTCGTCAACCACCAAAATATCTGGCTCTAAATGCGCAGCTACCGCAAATGCCAAACGCACTGTCATTCCAGAAGAGTAGCGTTTTACTGGTGTATCTATATAGCGCTCACATCCTGAAAAGTCTATGATTTCATCTATTTTAGAGCGAATTTCAGCTTTGGTCATTCCTAAAATAGCACCATTTAAGTAAATATTTTCACGTCCTGTCATTTCAGGGTGAAAGCCTGTACCCACTTCTAACAAGGAAGCGATGCGTCCTTTAGTTTTTATTTCTCCAGTTGTCGGACTCGTGACTCTGGATAGTATTTTTAACAGTGTAGATTTGCCAGCGCCATTTTTACCAATAATTCCAAGAACTTCGCCATGTTTGACTTCAAAGTTAATATCCTTTAAAGCCCATACATAGTCACTCTCACCTTTTATACTTCTGTCGTTTACCTCACCTACTTTTAAAAATGGATCGTCTTTACCACGTACTTTATGCCACCACCTATTTAAATCATGGCTAATCGTACCTGTACCAACCAAACCCAGTCGGTATTGTTTGCTTATATTTTCAGCTTTTAATATAATATCTTTCATCATCAAACAGTATCAATAAAACTTTTCTCTGTTTTGTTAAACACTATGAGCCCAAATAAAAATATTAAGATACTAAAAACAAGCGCATATATAAACTTATCGACATAAAAAGCATCAACACCTAGCGTCATGTTCCTAAATGTTTCAATAACGATTGCTATGGGATTACACTCTACTAACCATGAATATTCTGGTAGCTTTTCTTCAAAATAAGATAATGGGTACATCACTGCTGAACCATACATTAATAATTGTACACCAAACTGCACTAAAAATGTTAAGTCTCTATATTTAGTGGTCATAGAGGATATTATCATCCCAAATCCTAAGCCTAATAATGCCATCATTACTATTATTAATGGCAATAATATCAGATTTGAATTTGGAGTTACTGTTGCATTATTAGCAAATACGTAAAATATATAAAATCCAATAAAGACAACTAACTGTATTCCAAATTTCAACAAGTTAGACACCACTATAGACATAGGCATAATCACTCTAGGAAAATATACTTTCCCAAAAATATTTTGATTTTTTGTAAATGTATTAGAAGTTCCCGTGAGACATTCTTTAAAATAGTTCCATAAAGTAATACCTGCTAGGTTAAATAAAAAGGCTGGCACACCCTTTCCTGTTGGAATATTCGCTAAATTATTAAATATTAAAGTAAAAATTACTGAAGTAAATAACGGTTGTATAACATACCATAAAGGTCCTAATATGGTCTGCTTATAGAGTGTTACAACATCTCGTTTCACAAACAACAATAACAAATCGCGATACCTCCAAATTTCCTTGAAGTTAAGATCTATTAGTTTGTGTTTTGAAGATATTGTGTATAACCATGGGGCGTCTTTGGGTGTAGTCAAAAGGTTACAGTATTTTATTTATGCTAATATAGTAAAAACAGGCAGAACTATTTAGCACTTGAACCTATAAAAAACTAGCCTGTTAATTAACCTAAAGTTTATTTCGTACTTGCTCCCCTCTTTGGAAAAAGAGGGGAATGAATTTGCGACAGCAAAGAAAGGGGAGTTTGAAAAAAATAAAAATAATTGCGTAATTTTAATCTATGCCTAAAAAACGCATACATACAAAACCTGAGCTAAAAACCTTAAGAAAACAACTTAGGCAAAACCTAACTCCTGCCGAAGCCTTTTTGTGGAAACATTTAAAAGCTAGACAATTTGAAGGCAAGCGTTTTACCAAGCAGCACAGCATCAAAAACTACATAGTAGATTTCTACTGCGCTTCAGAACGACTTATCATAGAGCTGGATGGAGAGGTACATAACAATGCCATTGCAAAACAATATGACATAAAAAGAACAGAAGAATTGGAAGCATTGGGCTTTAAAGTTATAAGGTTTGAAAACAGAATGGTGTTTGAAAATTTGGCTTCTGTATTTAATGAAATAAAGAATCAGTTTAGAAGTTAATAAGTAAACCCTCCGTCCTGACTAAAGGGGTCAGGACACCTCCCTTGAATTCAAGGGAGGAACAAGTAAATTGGTTATCTATAAATAATATCATATACTTGCTCCACTCTTTGGAAAAAGAGGGGATGAATTTGCGCAGCAAAGAAAGGGAGTTTAAAAAAATACTTTATGTTCGTTTAGTAATGGTACTAACCGTTAAACCAATCCCAAGTAATCTTTAAGCCTTCTCTTACTGTAAATTCAGGTTTATAATTCATTAGCTTTTCTGCTTTAGAAATATCTGCCAACGAATCTCTAACATCGCCTTGTCTTGTTGATCCATACACAGCTTTAACGCTTTTAGATGCTGCATTATTAATATGTTCCCATAAATAATTCACACTTATTCGTTCACCACAAGCAATATTAAACACTTCATTGGCTACTTCTTTTGGTGCAAAAAATCCTTTTATATTGGCTTGAACTGCGTTTTCAACAAAGGTAAAATCTCTTGTTTGTTCGCCATCACCATTGATGGTTGCTGATTCATTGTTTTTAATGGCTTCCATAAATAATGGAATTACCGCAGCATAAGCACCTTTTGGACTTTGTTTTGGTCCAAAAATATTAAAATAACGTAAGCCAATAACATCTGTATTATAGGTTTTCCCAAAGACATCGGCATATAATTCATTAACGTATTTTGTGACTGCATAAGGTGATAATGGCTTCCCTATGTTTCCCTCAACTTTAGGCAATGTTAGGCTGTCTCCATAGGTTGAACTTGACGCTGCATACACCATGCGTTTTACAGTATCGCTATCTTTTAAGGCAACCATCATATTTAAAAATCCTGTAATATTTACATCGTTGGTGGTGTTTGGATCGTTTATAGATCGAGGCACAGAACCTAAGGCTGCTTGGTGTGATACATAATCGATATCTTTCATGGCATCCTTACAAGTTTGCAAATCTCGAATATCACCCTCAACCAATTCAAATGCTGGATTACTATAAAATTCTTCAAGATTTTCTCTAAATCCGTTAGAAAAATTGTCTAAAACCCTTACTAGTTTTGCATTATTTTTTAATAGGTATTCAACTATGTTTGAGCCTATAAAACCGCCTCCTCCTGTAATAAGAAATGAGTATTTACTTAAATCTTTACTATGATATTTATGTTCGTACATTATAATCTTGCGTCAACAATTTGTTTTGGTAATAATGATTTTACATCAAAAATGACTCCTATATCTGATTTTAACGAAGGAATATCTAACTCTAAAAACTCCTTATGTGAAACCGCTAAAATAACAGCATCATAGCTACCTTTTAATTCTGAAGTAGAAGTCATTAACTCTAAATTATATTCATGTTTTACTTCTTCTTTTGAAGCCCAAGGATCATATACATCTACATTTACATGATATGCTTCAAACTCACGAATAATATCAATGACTCTTGAGTTGCGAATGTCTGGACAATTCTCTTTAAATGTAATTCCTAACACTAATGTTTTTGCTCCTTTAATGGTTGCTCCTTTTTTAATCATCATTTTTACAGTTTCTTGGGCAACGTAGCTTCCCATGCTGTCGTTCATTTTTCGTCCTGCTAAAATAATTTCTGGGTTATATCCTGATTCAATAGCTTTTTGAGCTAAATAATAAGGATCGACACCAATACAGTGTCCACCTACCAAACCAGGTGTAAAGTTGATAAAATTCCATTTAGTACCTGCAGCTTCTAATACTGCTTTAGTATCAATATCTAACAATCTAAAAATTTTAGATAACTCATTAACAAAAGCTATATTAATATCTCTTTGAGAGTTTTCAATCACTTTAGCTGCTTCGGCCACTTTTATAGTTGGTGCCATATGTGTTCCTGCAGTAATTACCGTTTTATATAACTCGTCAATTTGTTTCGCTATTTCTGGCGTAGATCCAGACGTAACTTTTAATATTTTGGTAACAGTATGTTTTTTATCTCCTGGATTTATACGTTCTGGTGAATAGCCTGCAAAGAAATCTTGATTAAACTTTAATCCTGAATTAGTTTCAAGAATAGGCACACATATATCTTCAGTTACTCCTGGATATACTGTAGATTCATAAATAACAATATCGCCTTTATTTAATCCTTTTGCTACAGTTTCACTTGCTTTAACCAAAGGTGTTAGAATTGGTTTATGTAAATCGTCTGTTGGTGTAGGCACTGTGACTATATAAATATTAGACACTACCAAATCATCAGGGTTAGAGGTAATGTAAAGCCCCTTGTCTTCATTTATATCTTGAATTAACACAGATTTTAAATCATCGTCCTCAACTTCAAGTGTTTTATCGTTTCCTTGCCTTAACTCTGCTATGCGAGTGTCATTAATATCGAACCCAATAACATGATACTTTTTGGCAAACTCAACTGCCAAAGGTAGTCCGACATATCCCAACCCAATAATGGTTATTTTATCTTTAGAATTCATTAGTTAGCTAAAAAATTGATTGTAGTATATACTTCAAATCTAAGTAAAAACTCCAATTTTTCACGTACTTTTTATTGATTTCAACCTTATCTACCCAAATAATCGTTCTATTGTAATTTTCGGGGTCATCTTGTAAGGCTAATATGACTTCTTCATCTTTATACTTAATTGTTGCTGGACCAGTTACACCTGGTTTAACTTTTAAAATTATTCTATTTTCACCTACTAATTCATCAGCAAAACCTATAACATCAGGTCGTGGTCCCACAAAACTCATATCTCCAAATAACACATTGAATAATTGAGGGAGTTCGTCTAACTTATACTTCCTTAGAAACTTTCCAAAAGAAGCTGCATACGAATCCAGTTGCCCAAGTTTATGCTTACCTTTTTTAAGGGTTCTAATTTTAAATATTTTGAATATTTTCCCATGTTGTCCAACACGATTTTGCTTAAACAAACCTGATTGCTTTGTTTCTAATGCAGCGATTATTAAAAAAACTATTAACGGAATAATTATAATTGGAATTAGAATAAGTGCTAATAATACATCGAAACCTCTTTTTAACTTTATTTGGGACTTAGTAATCAAAAGAGTTTAAGTTTTACGTTTAAGAATAGAGGTTATCCTACTCAAAAGATTTTTATCTTTTTCGTTATCGTGATATCCATAGCCATAACCATAGCCATAGCCATAGCCCTGTCGCTTTTTATGTGTGTAATAGTTAAGAACGAAACTTATGTTTTTAACCTCTCCTTTTTTATACTTATCGTTTATTACAGCAAGCATATCTTTTTTAGTATAGTTTTGCCTTACAAGGTATATAGTAGCATCGGCATATTCAACAAGTTCTATGGCGTCTGTAACCAGTCCTAAAGGTGGGGTATCCAGTACAATAATATCGTATTTTTCTTTAAGTTTATCAATAAAAACATCCATCTTATCACTCATTAACAACTCAGATGGATTAGGTGGAATTGATCCTGATAAAATAATGTCTAAATTATCTACATGTGTTGATTGTACCACATCATCAATACTTTTAGAACCAATTAGATAATCTACAACGCCAACTTCATTTTTAAGATTAAAGTCTTTAGATATTTTAGGTTTACGCAAATCGAGACCTACTAAAACCGTTTTTTTATTGGTTAAAGCAAAAACCGTTGCTATGTTTATAGCACAAAATGTTTTTCCCTCTCCACTAATTGAGGATGTTACCATAACCGTTTTAGTGCCTTTAACTTTTTGTGTTTTATAAATAAATTTCAAGCTAGAACGAATCGCCCTAAATGCTTCTGAAATAGCTGATTTTGGACTATTATAGACCGCTAAGCTACCTTCGCTTCTATATTTACCAACTACCCCTAAAACTGGAACTTTAGACAAACGCTCAATGTCCTGAACATTATGAATACTGTTATCAAAAAACGCAATTATAATTATGATTATAAACGGAATTAGAATTCCTGTAAATAGTGCAATAAGGTAATTTAAGCGTTTATTAGGTCCCACTAAACCTCCGCCAATGTCTTTAGCTTCATCTATCACATTAATGTCTGATACATTGGCAGCCTTGACCACTTCGGCTTCGCTGCGCTTAGTTTGAAACACATTAAACACTTCTTCACTAAGATTAAATCTTCGTTGGATCTTTAAAAAGTCTTGCTGGTCTTTTGGCAACTTGCTTAAAGTTGATTCTAATGACCCCATCCTACTCTTAAGGGTATTTAACTGGTCACTAAAAATATTTTTGGTTTGACGCAATGTTTCTAACAACACATTTTTTTCTGCATCAATTTGTCTATCAATGTTTTTAAATTGCTCAGAAGTTTCACGAGTTGTATATTCTAACTTTTGACGAGCAATAGACAGGTCTATAATGCGTTGTACGCTACCAACTATATTGGCTTCTTCAATACCTACACTAGTTGGAGCAGCAATTTTTGTATAGTCAGTTTTAGTTTCTAAGTATGTTTGTAAAGAGTTTAAATACGTAATTTTGGAGTTTAAGTCATTCTCCATTACTTCGTATTCTTTTAGTTGCTCAGAAACACGATTGCTTTCTTCATCAATATTAAAAACCTTATTTTGACTTCTAAATTTATTTAGCTCATCTTCTACATTTTTTAAATCTTCTCCAACAATATCCATCCTATCATTAATAAATTGAATGGTATTGGTAGCATATAAGTTTTTACGCTCTAATTGCGATTTTTGTAAAATTTCAACCGTTGCATTTAAATAATCAACTATTTTAGATTTATTTGTACCTCGTAAACTAAGGCTTAAAACAGACGATCCTTTAGGCCTTGTTTCTACTTTTAAGCTGTTTTTATAGTTGTTAACAACACTATCAAAATTTAAAAAATTAATAAAGTATTCCTCATTAATAGATGCTTCACTATTATCTCTTAATACAATTTTTCCATTAAAAAAAGGTGTGCTAATTACTTCCCCTACCTTAAACATTTTAAAAAACGGTTCTTGTGGTAAGGCCAAACCTAGCTTTTCTTTTGTTGAATAAATTTGACCTGTACCATTTTCAGATTCAAAATTGACAGAAACCTCAAATGTGTCATTACTAATAAATTTTATAGATATGAGTTTCCCTAAAATTTGCGGTCGCGATTTATCTAATTCAAATTTAAAAGGCGCATTATTATAAACTTCATTCATCCAGTATTTTCCTTGCGTTAAATACTGCTTATAATATTGCAAAGAATCTACTACTTTTTCGTTATGATTTCTCGTTTTTAAACTCGTTATTACTGTTTGTACTTTATCGGTTACACCTCCATAGTTAAAGGAAATACTTGTGTTTGATGTAAAAAAGGGGTTTTGGTCATTTTCGACCGAGATTAATGAGTCTAAACTATAAATATTTTGCTTTCTGGCGTTTTGGTAGTAAGCAACACTAAAGCCAATGGCTAAAGCAACTATAAACAATGGCCAATAGTTTAAAACTTTAAATACAAAGCTTTTAATATCGAAATTAGAAGGTAATTCGTTAATATTAAAATCTTCATTCATATGCTTACTAATTTCGTGATATTAATAAAATAGTTGTAGTAACTAACGACAACACAGATACTATTGTTGTTAGCGATTGTACTCCTGTAGTTCCAGTTCCCCAAGACTTTTGTTTAATAGGTTTTACATAAATTATGTCGTTAGGTTGAATGTAATAGTATGGCGATTTCATTACATTAACATCGGTTAAATCTAAATGATGTATTTGTTGCCCTTGAGGGTATTGTCTTATTATCATCACATCTTTTTTATCACCTGTAGTTGGTATTTCCCCAACATTAGCAATAGCTTCATATATATTTACGCGCTCTTGAAATAAGGTAACCGTACCTGGATTCACAACTTCGCCATTTACAGTAAAACGCAAACCTGACAGCTTAACCGTTACAAAAATATTGGCAGTTTCTTTAAACTGTTCTTCTAATAATTTCTTTTCTATGATTTTTTCAATTTCCTCAGTAGTATATCCTAACACACTAATGTTTCCCAAAGTAGGAATTTTAATATTTCCATGTAAATCTACTGTAAAACCGTCAAAATACGCACGTTCAGCACTACCAGCATTTAAATTTGCATCACCTACTGGATTAAACATTTGCACTAGTTCTTGGTCAAGAGCTTTTACGCGAATATTTAATTGATCGTTTATTTGAATTCTATAAGGTTTTTGTACTTCTGAAATTAAATGTGATGAATCAGTAGTGTTACCTTTATCCTGAAAGTATAACGTATCTTTTCGAGAAACACACGAAGACGCTAATACACTTAAAACAAGTGCACAAATAGCATATATTTTCTTCATATTGAGGCGGTTTGTTTACACACAAATATAACTTTTAGATAGCAAAATAAAAACAGCTCATGCTTTTTTTGGTTTTTTATACGTTATTTGTATAAAAAAGCGACTTGAATTATCTTACAGTAGAGAACATATCAAAATCTTATGGTGAGCTCACCCTTTTCGAAAATGTATCTTTTAGCATCCATAAAGATCAAAAAATAGCTTTTGTAGCTAAAAATGGTTCTGGAAAAACCACTATTTTAAATATTTTATCAGGAAAAGATGAAGCAGATTCTGGAAAGATTACTTACAGAAAAGGACTTAAAGTATCTTTCCTAGCACAAGAACCTGAACTTAATGACAAACTTACGGTAGAAGAATCTATTTTCGACTCAGGCAATGATATTTTAAAAGTCATTAGCACTTATCATAAAGCCTTAAAAAATCCTGAAGATGAAGACATGTATCAAAAGGCTTTTGAGGCTATGGAACGTTTTAACGCTTGGGATTTTGAAACACAATATAAACAAATTCTATTCAAGTTAAAACTAGAGGATTTAGATCAAAAAGTAGCACAACTTTCTGGAGGGCAAAAAAAGCGTTTAGCGTTGGCAAATGCCTTAATAAATAAACCCGATTTGTTAATTCTAGATGAGCCAACCAACCATCTGGATCTAGAAATGATTGAATGGCTAGAAGCTTTTTTTGCTAAAGAAAACATTACCCTGTTTATGATTACTCACGATCGTTATTTTTTAGAACGTGTGTGTAATGAAATAATAGAACTAGACCAAGGCGAAATATTTAATTATAAAGGAGGTTATTCGTATTATTTAGAGAAAAAAGAAGCGCGTATAGAACGTGAAGCAGTTGAAACTAATAAATCTAAACAACTATACAAAAAGGAGTTAGATTGGATGCGCAGGCAACCAAAAGCTAGAACCACAAAATCTAAGTCCAGAATTGACGATTTTTTTGAAATCAAAGAGCGTGCCCACAAACGTCGAAAAGACCATGTTGTACAATTAGAGATAAATATGGAGCGCTTGGGAAGTAAAATTATCGAGCTTCACAAGGTATCAAAATCGTTTGGAAATAAAATATTGCTTGATAAATTTGATTATACCTTTCAAAAAGGTGAACGTATTGGTATTATTGGAAAAAACGGTACTGGAAAATCTACCTTTCTAAATCTTATTACAAATACATTAAAACCAGATTCTGGTAAAATTATTCTAGGAGAAACGGTTAAATTTGGCTATTACACTCAAAATGGTATTGCTGTTAAACCAAGTCAAAAAGTGATTGATGTGGTTAGAGAATATGGAGATTATATTCCTTTAAAAAAAGGACGACAAATAAGTGCGCAACAGTTATTGGAACGCTTTTTATTTGACAGAAAAAAACAATACGATTTTGTTGAAAAACTAAGTGGTGGAGAACGTAAACGCCTGTATTTATGCACGGTTTTAATACAAAACCCAAATTTTTTAATCCTCGATGAACCTACAAACGATTTAGATATTGTAACACTAAACGTACTAGAGAATTTCTTATTAGATTTTCCAGGTTGCCTAATAGTGGTCACTCACGATCGCTATTTTATGGATAAGATAGTAGATCATTTATTTGTATTTAGAGGTGATGGTATAATTGAAGATTTTCCTGGAAATTATAGCGATTTTAGAGCCTATGAAGACAGCATCCCAAAAGAATCCACCGAAAAAAAGACAGAAAAAAAACAATGGAAAAAAGATAGCAATAACCAACTTACATATAATGAGCAAAAGGAATTAAAAAATATTGAAAGTAAACTTAAAACTCTAGAATTCGATAAAAAAGAGCTAGAAGCAAAGTTTAATGACGAAACACTTTCAACTGAAAAAATCAATGAACTATCAGCTAAATTACAAACCATTATTAACACTATCGAGGAAAAGGAATTCCGATGGTTGGAATTACTCGAAAAACTAGAATCTTAGACCGTCATTCCGAACGTAGTGAAGGAATCTTTTAACAAGATTGCCACGTCGTTTCACTCCTCGCAATAACACTAGGTATATTTATGATATTTCAAATAAAAGCATATTTAAAAATTTTTTTGAGCTCCACCAACCAACATGGTGTCCACTCGCCTTTTGTCTATGATTTAGTCACCAAATGCTTTTATGATAAAACAAAGTTTCAAGATTATTTAAAACTAAAAGCCTACAAAAAAGAGCTTCTTAAAAATAGAACTCAAATTAATATTACCGATTTCGGAGCAGGTTCAAAAGTCATAAAAAATAACAAAAGAACTGTTTCTAATATTGCAAAACACTCTGGAACTACATTAAAAAGAGCTAAGTTACTTTATAGACTTGTTAACTATTTTAATTCCAGTTCTATTCTAGAACTTGGAACTTCATTAGGTATTGGCACACACGCCATGAGTTTAGCCAATCCAAAAGCATATATTACAACAATTGAAGGTTGTGCAAACATCTCAAAATTCACCAAGGAAAACTTCAAAAGGCAAAAATTACAGAATATTGAGCTTATAACAAGTAATTTTTCTAATGCTATAAACAATCTAACTCCCAAAACCTACGACCTCATCTTCTTTGATGGTAATCATCAAAAAGAAGCGACTTTAAACTATTTTGAAACATTACTTCCTACAACTCATAACAACACCATTTTTATTTTTGATGATATTTATTGGTCAAAAGGCATGACTGAAGCTTGGGAAGCCATAAAACAGCATCCAAAAGTAACTGTGACTATTGATACCTTTTTTTGGGGATTTGTGTTTTTTAGAAAAGAACAAGAAAAAGAGCATTTTACAATTAGAGTTTAGATTTTAAAAAAGTTTCAGAGTAAATCTTTGTAACTTTGAAACTTTCAACATTGAAACTCATAGAATGAAAATCTACACAAAAACAGGCGACAAAGGTAAAACAGCATTATTTGGAGGCACCAAAGTACCAAAACATCATATTCGTATAGAAAGCTACGGTACAGTTGACGAGTTAAACTCGCATCTTGGGCTAGTAAGAGATCAAGATATAGACTTGCATTCTAAAGATATATTAGCAAACATTCAGGACAAATTGTTTACTGTTGGTGCAATTCTAGCGACCGATCCTGAAAAAGCGACATTAAAAAGTGGGAAAGAACGATTAAACATTCCTAAAATAGCTGCTGAAGATATTGAGTTATTAGAAAAAGAAATTGATAGTATGAATGATGCCTTACCACCAATGACGCACTTTATACTTCCTGGAGGCCATCAAACTGTGTCATTCTGTCACATAGCTCGTTGTGTGTGCCGAAGAGCCGAACGTTTAGCTGCGGCATTAAACGACTTAGAGCCTTTTCAACCAGAAACATTAATGTATTTAAACCGTCTATCTGACTATCTTTTTGTATTGGCACGGAAATTGTCCAAAGACTTGCAAGCTGATGAAGTTAAATGGATTCCTAAAAAAAATTCCTAAGCTTAAATTCGGTGAAGTATTAATCTGTAAAACTAATTTAAACAGAAGCTTTACAGTCAAAATTGAACGTTCATATAAATTAATGATTAAATAATTCGATTTTTTCTTGTCTTATTCAGTTAAAAAATTATTTTTGCAAAAATTTAAATTTGTAATAAATGTATTGGACATTAGAACTAGCATCTTATTTAAGTGATGCACCTTGGCCAGCAACTAAAGATGAATTAATCGATTACTCTATTAGAACAGGAGCTCCACTAGAAGTAGTTGAGAACTTACAATCTATTGAGGACGAAGGCGATTCTTATGACTCTATTCAAGAAATATGGCCAGATTATCCTACAGACGAAGATTATCTTTGGAACGAGGATGAATATTAAACCAAACCATAAAAAATAGTTAAAAAAGTCTCATACGAGGCTTTTTTTGTACACTATTTTTAATTAAACATAACAACAAATAGTATCTTTGACAACCTATTGGTCACAGACTAAAAATAAATCAACATAATGAGTATTTTAAATTCAGTACTTAAAGTATTTGTCGGAGACAAATCTAAACAAGACGTTAAGGCAATTATGCCTATCGTCAATCAAATAAAATCCTTTGAGTCACAATTAGAAAGTTTATCACACGATGAACTTAGAGCAAAAACCTTAGAGTTTAAATCTAAAATAGCAGATGGTCGCAAAAGCATTGAAGATAACATAGCGAAACTTCAAGAAGAAGCAGATGCTACTGAGGACATTGATAGAAAAGAAGACATTTATCAAGAAATTGATAAACTAAAAGACGATTCATACAATATCACAGAAGAAATACTAAACGAAATTCTTCCTGAAGCATTTGCAGTTGTAAAAGAAACCGCAAAACGTTTTGTAAATAACACCGAAATAAAAGTAACAGCTAGTGCTTTTGACAGAGAAATATCTGGTGAGCACGACTATGTAACCCTTGATGGAGATCAGGCCATTTGGGCTAACTCATGGGATGCAGCTGGGAAACCAATTACTTGGGACATGGTACATTACGATGTACAATTAATAGGTGGTATTGCAATGCATCAAGGTAAAATTGCCGAAATGCAAACAGGTGAAGGTAAAACTTTAGTAGCAACGCTTCCTGTATATTTAAATGCCTTAACAGGTCGTGGTGTGCATTTAGTAACGGTAAACGATTACTTAGCAAAACGTGATAGTGCGTGGATGGCTCCTATTTTCCAATTCCATGGAATGAGTATTGATTGTATTGATTATCATCAACCCAACTCAGCAGCTCGTAAAAAAGCTTACAATGCCGATATTACTTACGGAACAAACAACGAATTTGGTTTCGATTACTTACGTGATAACATGGCACACTCGCCTGACGATTTAGTGCAACGACCACACCATTATGCCATTGTCGATGAGGTCGATTCTGTATTAATTGACGATGCTCGTACACCATTAATTATTTCTGGACCAATTCCACAAGGCGATAGACATGAATTTAACGAGTTAAAGCCTAAAGTTGATGATATAGTAAGTGTACAACGTAAATATTTAACTGGCGTTTTAGCCGAAGCAAAAAAACTGATTGCTTCTGGCGATACTAAAGAAGGAGGTTTTCAATTACTTCGTGTATATCGTGGTATCCCAAAAAATAAAGCCCTTATTAAGTTTTTGAGTGAGGAAGGCGTAAAACAATTGCTTCAAAAAACCGAAAACTTTTACATGCAAGACAATAACAGAGAAATGCCAAAGGTAGATGCTGAATTGTACTATGTAATTGATGAAAAAAATAATCAAATTGAACTATCTGATAAAGGTGTAGAATATCTTTCAGGTAAGGATGATCCAGATTTCTTTGTGATGCCAGAAATGGGAACCGAAATTGCTAAAATTGAATCACAAGGGTTATCATCAGAAGAAGAAGCTAATTTAAAAGAAGAATTATTTAGAGATTTTGGTGTAAAATCAGAACGTATCCACACCTTAAATCAGCTTTTAAAAGCCTATGCGCTTTTTGAAAAAGACAATCAGTATGTAGTCATGGACAACAAAGTAATGATTGTTGATGAGCAAACTGGTCGTATTATGGATGGTCGTCGTTATTCCGACGGTTTGCACCAAGCCATTGAAGCTAAAGAAAATGTAAAAATTGAAGCGGCTACACAAACCTTTGCAACGGTTACATTACAAAATTACTTCCGTATGTACCGCAAATTGTCTGGTATGACAGGTACTGCGGTGACCGAAGCTGGTGAATTCTGGGAGATTTACAAATTGGATGTGGTAGAAATTCCAACCAATCGCCCTATTGCTCGTGACGACCGTGAAGATTTAGTATATAAAACCAAACGCGAAAAATATAATGCCGTAATTGATGAAGTTACTAAACTATCGCAAGCTGGTCGTCCAGTGCTTATTGGTACTACCAATGTTGAGATAAGTGAGTTACTTGGAAAAATGTTAAGTATTCGTAAAATACCTCATAATGTATTGAATGCAAAACAACATAAAAAAGAAGCCGAAATTGTTGCTGAGGCTGGTAATGCAGGACAAGTTACCATTGCTACAAACATGGCAGGTCGTGGTACAGATATTAAACTGAGTGATGAAGTTAAAGCTGCTGGAGGTTTAGCTATTGTTGGTACAGAGCGTCATGATTCACGTCGTGTTGACAGACAGTTACGTGGTCGTGCTGGACGACAAGGAGATCCAGGAAGTTCGCAATTCTACGTATCGCTAGAAGATAACTTAATGCGTTTATTTGGTAGCGAGCGTATTGCCAAAATGATGGATAGGATGGGATTAAAGGAAGGTGAAGTGATTCAACATTCCATGATTTCAAAATCTATTGAACGTGCGCAGAAAAAAGTAGAAGAAAACAACTTTGGTGTTCGTAAACGACTGTTAGAGTATGATGATGTTATGAACGCACAACGTGAAGTAGTTTACAAACGTCGTTATAATGCTTTATTTGGAGAACGTTTAGGTGTCGATTTAGCAAATATGATTTTTGATACTTCTGAAATTATTTCTGAAACTAACAAAGAAGCCAACGATTTTAAAAATTTCGAATTTGAACTGATTCGTTATTTCTCAATGAGTGCTCCAATTACAGAAGAAGAGTTTGGAAATTTATCTGCTAAAGAAATTTCATCAAAAATTTATAATGCAGCATTTAAGCATTATAAAGAAAAAATGGAGCGCAATGCAGATTTAGCGTTTCCTGTGATTGAGAATGTATATAAAACACAACGTGATAGGTTTAAACGTATTGTGGTGCCATTTACTGATGGTGTTAAGACGCTACAAGTAATTACCGATCTTGAAAAAGCTTACGAATCTGGTGGAAAGCAATTAGTAACAGATTTTGAAAAGAATATTTCGTTAGCCATTATTGATGATGCTTGGAAAACGCATCTTCGTAAAATGGATGAGTTAAAACAATCTGTTCAGTTGGCTGTTCATGAACAAAAAGATCCCTTATTGATTTACAAATTTGAGTCGTTTGAGTTATTTAAAGCCATGATTGACCAAGTTAATAAAGATGTGATTTCATTCTTATTTAAAGGTGAAATTCCACAAGAAACTGCTAACGTTATACAAGAAGCAAAAACACGTCGTAAAAACGATAAGTTAAAAACCACAAAAGAAGAGATACAAAACTTAGACGAACGTTCAGCTGAATCTAGAGCTGCTGGAAACACACAACGTCAACAACAAGTAGTTGAAACTATTGTACGAGAGCGACCAAAAATTGGGCGTAATGATCGTGTAACGATTAAAAATGTAATGAGTGGTGAAAGTAAAACCCTTAAATACAAACAAGCAGAACCTTTAATTGCTAAAGGTGATTGGGTACTGACTGAGGATTAAATTATAATGTCATTGCGAGAAATGGAATGACGAAGCAATCTGTTCAGTTTAAAAGCAAAAAGATTCCTTCAGCCTAAAGGCTTCGGAATGACGGAAATATTATTTGGTGGTGGTGAAAAGATTCTTCGACAAGCTCAGAATGACAATGCAGAAAATAGAAAACCTAATATCGTTGATATTAGGTTTTTTATTGCATATAGATATTGCTATACTTAGCATTTAACACAATGGTTCGACTGCTATTTAAGTCTCCAATAGAATAAGAGGATATGTATTCTTTAGAAGTATTCTTAGGATGCTTTAGTTTTGTTTTACTGCCTTTATACTGCAAATTATAATCGGCCTTAGGCAATTTAATATGCGCATCACTATTCTCTAAAACCACATTAAGATTTTTAAACGAATCTAAAATATTATGTATGGTTAAATCACCAAAACTACCATCTATAATCGAGTTTCCAGCTAAATAATCAATATTGATATTTGATGAGTTAGAATATAACACCAATGACTTTACATTCTTCAATAAAGCATCTTTTACATATTTTAAAGTAAGTTCTCCTGCATCCCAATGATTGACCAATATTGGCGAATAAGATGCATTGATGGAAGTTTCACTTCCATCAATGCGATCTGCTAATAAACTTGAATGTGATAAATCTGCTTTAAGATTATAGATCACTGCGGCAAACTTAAGCTCACCATGGCGCACATTTACCTTAAGCTTGGTGTCTTTAGGCATTTTTATTTTAATTGTTTTTTTAACCTTATTATTTTTCTTTTCTAAGTCCTCAAAACGCTTTTCAAGTTCTTCTTCTTTGCCATCCCATTCTTTCTCAAATTCTTTCATACGCTCTTCAATGACTTTTCCTTTTTCTTCCCATTCTTTTCCAAATTGCTCTCCAAATTTCTCTCCCCAAGCTTCCATATCTTTAGCCCATTTACCATCAAAACGTTTGCTATATTCTTTTCCCCATGCTTCCATGTCTTTTTCGAAACTATCTCCAAATTTCTCTCCAAATTCTTCTCCCCATTTTTCCATACGATTGGAAAATGCATCCCAATCTACTTTTGAAAACTCTCTAGCCCAAATTTTCATTTTTTCTTTGTAGCCTTTACCGTATTTATCTTCAAATTCTTGACTCCACTTTTCTAGATATGGTTCTCCTTCTTTTTTATACTTCTCTACATCAAAATTAACATTATGAACACCATCTGGTAATTCTGGTAAATCTGGAATATTTGGAAGATCAGGAATTTCAATATCCATTTTTGGCATTTTTGGCATCTTTGGCATTGCAGGCATCTCTGGTATTTCTGGTATATTTATGTCTATATCTTTCAATACATCTAAACCACTGAAATCAAAATTAAAGTTCCAGTTGCCTCCAAATCCTCCATTACTATCAATAGATACATTTGCTCCAGAACCATCTACATCTACGTCCCAAGATTCTAAAATTTCCTTTAAATCGTCTTTTGATAATTCATTACTTTCCACAAAGGCTTCTACAGATATTTCGTTTTTGTCCCAAGTATCAATAACTAGATTGGTATGGTTTGTATCTAACCTTAAGGTAACATCTTTATTCACTTTTACAGTTTTTGATAACTTTTCAAGTTTTTGTTGCGCATTTAAGCTAAACGCACCTAAAAAGATAACTGCTAACATTAAATATTTATACTGTTTCATTTGTTCGTTTTTTAATTGTTTTATCTGTCAAATGTTGTCTTGGTGTATTAAATCAATTTTAAAAATTACTTTAATACAGTCGATTTCATTTTTTGATATCTTTAATAATTATGCTTGTATTTGTTCAAGCTGATTAGTGTCGTTTTTTAATTCGTTTAATTTTTCTTTTAAACGATACATTAAGTTTAATCGTAACTTTAAATTTTCAATAGAAGCGTTAATGGTTTGCTCAGTTGGACCAGATTTTGTTAGCTCTTGCGACAAAAGTTCATATTCTTTATTAAGTTCTTCAAGTCGCTCTAAGTAACCTTCAAAGAGTTCTTTAGTTTCAGGTGTAACCTCAATTTTAGATAATTCTAAATTGATGTTTGCCAGATAATAATCTTCTACTTTTTTTAATTCAGGAGATAATTTCCCTAAAGGTGATTCTTTTTCGGTTTCAACAACTTCTGTTCCAATTGGATTGTCTGGATTTGTATCTAAAAATTTATATGCTCCAAAACTTAGTCCTATTAAAATCACCACACTTGCCGCTATATTTAAAAAGGTAAATACACTTTGCTTTGGTGGCGCAGGAAGTTCGCGATCTAGCTTTTGTAAAAACCTAGCTTCGTGACCTTTTGGCATTGTATCCTTACTTACTTTTTGTTCGTTTTCAAACAGTTGTCTAATGTCTTGTGCCATTTTGCGATAATTTTAATAGTTCTCTTAACTTTGCTTTACCTCTTGATAATTGTGTACGTGATGCAACACCAGTAATATTTAAAATTTCTGCTATTTCTTGATGGTCGTAACCTTCAATTAAAAACAACATCACTACATATTTATACTTATCAGGTAATTGGTTTATTGCTTCTTTTACTTCATCTAAAGTAATGGTATCGTCAACCAACCATTCGTCTTCATAACCAGAATCAACTACTTTTAGGTGCACCTCATCTAATTCCAACATTTGTTGCTTTTTAGATTTTATTAAGTCGATACTCTTGTTAATGACGATTCGTTTTAACCAAGCACCAAATGTTACTTCCGCTTTGTATTGATGTAGTTTAGTAAACGCTTTAATAAAGGCTTCTTGTACTACATCTTCTGCTTCAAAAGAATCTTTTAAAAATCTTTTAGCCACTATATACATACCATCGCAATACTGATTATACAGTTTTAACTGCGCCTTACGGTCGTTGTGTTTACATCTCTCAATAATATCTATTGTTAATGTATTCACTAATTGATGTTTTGGTTAGATCGTTTCATAATACTAATATTGGTATTATTTTTTATTTAAATAAATTCGAATTCAACTAAAAGACGACATAAAATTATAGATGTTGCAAAAAGCCTAATATTTTTTTTAGAAATTAAAACAAAGTGTAATAACTTAGCGTTCAAGTTAAAACTACTTCTAATTAATTTCAAATTTTTTATTTCAAATGAATAAATTTTTAAAAGGTATTATTTTCGTCTTACTTTTAATTGCTGTGGGTATATTTTTATACGCTTACATCAATGGAGATATTTTTAATAAACCTTTAAGTCCGAAAGATACCGTTGAGTTTAAACTTAACGATTTAGAATTAGAAGTGTTTTACAACAGACCCTCCAAAAGAGATCGTAATATTTTTGGCGGATTAGTAGCATTTAATAAAGTTTGGCGTACAGGCGCCAACGAAGCAACTACTTTTGAAACTAATGAACCTTTAAAAATTGGAAATGATTATTTAGCTGCTGGAAAATATACGCTTTGGACAATTCCAGGAGAAGAAACCTGGAAAGTTATTTTTAATGCAAAACAATACCCTTGGGGAGTTAATGACGCTATGGAACCTATGCGCGAGCCTGAATTTGACGCTGCAACCATTGAAGTTCCTGTTCAAAAAATACCTAATTTTGTAGAACAGTTTACTATTGCTTTTGATAATTCTACAGATAACCTATCTTTAACTATGGCTTGGGACAATGTAAAAATTGCTGTTCCGTTAAAACAATAGTTTGCAAAAAAAACAAAAACATACCTCTGCTCTAGAAGAAAAAAATGGCATTCCTGCTCCAGAAATAACTGATGATAGTGCTATTTCTAAAGTCATTTTAAATCGTAAAAAGCAACCAAGTGAGCAAGAATTAATTCGAGGCATTTTAGATAGTAATATTACTGCTCTAAGTAGAGCTATTACCTTAGTTGAAAGTAAAAACCCAAAACATCTTGAAAAGGCAAACACCATTATTAAAGGATGTTTACCTTATGCTAATAACTCTATAAGAATTGGAGTTACTGGTGTTCCAGGCGTTGGTAAGAGCACATTTATAGAAGCTATTGGAAAGCATTTAATTAGTTTAGACAAAAAAATAGCTGTTCTTGCTGTGGATCCTAGCAGTACGATTACTAAAGGTAGTATTTTAGGTGATAAAACGCGTATGGCAGATCTTGTAAAAGAATCCAACGCTTATATTAGACCTTCGGCATCTGGTGACTCACTTGGTGGTGTTGCCAGAAAAACTAGAGAAACTATTATACTTTGTGAAGCAGCAGGTTTTAATACAATAATTATTGAAACCGTTGGTGTTGGTCAAAGTGAAACGACTGTACATAGTATGGTAGATTTCTTTTTGCTTTTAAAACTCTCTGGAGCAGGCGACGAACTACAAGGCATTAAACGTGGCATTATTGAAATGGCTGATGCTATTGTTATTAACAAAGCAGATGGTGATAATGTAAAGCGTGCAAAACTAGCTAAAGTTGAGTTTGCAAGAGCATTGCACTTATATCCTGAAAAAGAATCATCGTGGTCACCTCCTGTATCTATGTGTAGTGCCTTGAATAATGAAGGAATAGAAGCCGTTTGGAAAATGATAACGAAGTACATTAACATCACAACTAAAAATAATTTCTTCCTTAAAAAAAGACAAGAGCAAAACAAATTTTGGCTATTACAAACCATTGAAGAACAATTAAAATTTGATTTTTACAATAATAAAACCATTAAAACTGAGCTACAAAAACAGCTAAAACTAATAGAAGAAAACAAAACAACCCCTTTTGCAGCTGCGGAAGATTTACTAAAATTAATCTAACCTTTTTTGATTACCTTACACCTTTAAATTTTTGCTACTATTTATGAGTTATCTAACCGATATTCATTTTGAAATCTGTATTGTAATTCCATGCTATAATGAAGAAAAAGGACTTGACAAGGAAGCCTATTTCAATTTTATCGACAACCACTCAAACGTATTACTTTGCTTTGTAAATGATGGCTCAACTGATAACACAGCTAATATTCTAGCTAATTTCAAGGAAGTATATCACAAAAACATTGTAGTTATCAACTGCGAAAAAAATGTTGGAAAAGCAGAAGCTATTAGAACCGCTTTTAAAGAATGTAATAAGGATTACAACTTTACGTATATCGCCTATTTAGATGCCGATTTAGCCACTTCATTAGAAGAATGTGTGTCGTTAACTTCATATTTTAACAACTCTATCCAGTTTATTTTTGGCTCAAGAATCATGAAAGTTGGCTCTGTTATTAAAAGAAACAAATTACGTTTTTTAATTGGTAGAATAATTGCCACTGTGATATCACATATTTTAGATTTAAGAGTTTACGACACACAATGCGGTTGTAAATTATTTACTAAAGAGCTTTCTAAAGTAGCTTTTAAAGATCCCTTTATTTCAAAATGGTTATTCGATGTAGAAATATTTAACAGGTTAATGGTGCATTTTGGAGTAGATCAATCTACCAATCACATGCTAGAAGTACCATTAAAAAGATGGGTTGATGAAGGAGACTCTAAGGTTAAACTCACCTACATTTTTAAACTTTGGATTGATTTATATAAAATAAATAAAGTCTGCATAGCTTCAAGAAAATAATCATGCTCAATAACACGAAACAACAATCAATTTATATTTTATATTCGATAATCGTTATTATCATATTACGATTTATTTTAACAGGACTCATTCCTTTATTAGATAAAACCGAGTCTAGATATGCTGAAATTGCACGATTAATGTATGAAACCCAAGAATGGGTTGTGCTACAAATAGACTATGGCGTGCCTTTTTGGGCAAAACCGCCCTTATCAACTTGGATGTCGGCTACTAGTTACAGCGTTTTTGGTGTCAATGAAATAGCAGCTAGATTACCTTATTTTTTAGTTTGCTTATTATTGGTTTTTATTCTAGGAAAGTTTGTAAAAAAAGCTGGAAAGAGTTTTTATTTACCAGCCTTTATCTTGTTAACCACACCTGAGTTTTTATTACATGCTGGTGTTGTTTCTACTGATGCTGTATTATGCTTTTCCATCACCTTAATTATGATTTCTTTTTGGAAATCTATTGAAAATAATAAACGTAATTTTTGGAATTATTTATTTTTTATAGCTTTAGGTTTGGGATTACTCTCTAAAGGTCCTTTGGTTTTAGTGCTAACTGCACCTCCATTATTTATTTGGCTAATTATTCAAAAAGTATCTATAAAAGATATTTGGAACAAAATACCTTGGCTGACAGGAATTTTAATTACCATAGCAATTGCCTTACCTTGGTATTTAATGGCAGAAAACAGATCGCCTGGGTTTTTAGATTATTTTATTGTTGGCGAGCATTTTAAACGCTTTTTAGTATCTGGTTGGAAAGGTGATTTATATGGAAGTGGACACAAACAACCCTTTGGTATGATTTGGGTGTTTGTATTTGTTTTTTCATTTCCTTGGATACAGTTTATTTTTATTAAGCTATGGAAAGAACGACGCACTATACTAAAAAACAAATGGGTTTCATTTCTTGTGTTATGGTTGCTATGGACACCGTTGTTCTTTACCATTTCAAAAAACATACTGCATACGTACACATTACCAATTACAATCCCTTTAGCGCTATTAATGGTGCATTATTGGCATGAATTTAAAAACAAAAAACTATTGATAATGTTAGGTTCTGTTTTTCCTCTTTTGGTTTTAATTGCAACGGCTTACATAAGCTTTGTTAATCCCAAAATAATAAAAGATTTAAACACTGATAAATATGTTATCGATAAACTAATGAAAACAGAACCCAATACACCTCGTTTTTATTGGGGCAAAAAAACATATTCCAGTCAGTTTTATGCAAATGGCCATATAAAAGTTATTAATGAAGCCTCTATAGATTCCATACACAATTTAAATGATACCATTATTGTACTTATAAAACCAAAAAGAATTAAATATATTCCAGAAGTGTACCGTCAAAAAATGGTAGCAATAGACTCCAGCGCAAAAACGTTGATTTATAAATTAAAAAAACAACTCCCTTAAAAGTTTGCTTTATACCAATTAACCTGATGCGTTACACTTTCCAATAAGGTTGTTTTTGGATTGTAATTTAGTAATTTTTTTGCCTTATCAATATTTGCCTTGGTTCTAGATTGATCTCCTGCTCTTTTGCTAACTACTTTAATTTTAATCGCTTTATCCAGTACTTTTTCTACAGCTTCAATACCTTCTTGAGTTGTGTGTTCTACTTCTGTACCTAAATTAATTACCTCTCCATTTACAAGGTCTTGTTTTCCAATGACACTAACAATACCATCAACAATATCACCTACATAAGTAAAGCTTCGTAAGTGCTTATCACTGCCTTCATACAAAGTAAATGGCTCATTATTAATACCGCAAGCAATTAACTTGGTGTACATTTTTTCAGGTCGTTCTCTTGGTCCAATAACTGAATATAATCTCAACGAACATGCTTTAAAAACCTCTTCTCTGCTCTTTTGAAGAACTAATTGTTCTGCAGCTAATTTTGTTACACCATAATGAGATGCTGGCTTTGGCGCAACATCTTCAGTAAAAGTAGCCTCTAAACCATAAATTGAAGAAGTGCCTATGTTGACAAACATTTTAAAATTTTCGCAACGTTCAGCATAATCTATTAACTGCTTTGTTGCAATAATATTATTTGTAAGATAATCGTTAAACGTTGACGTTGAAGAAATACCTGGTTGTGCTGCAAAATGAAAAATATAGTCAATATCTAAAGGTAAAGTATTAAAAAGGTTGTCGCTTCTTAAATCAAGATTGACAACTTCAACCCCTTTCTCTTTGATTGAATTTGCATTCATCTGCTTTAATTGAAGGTCATAATAATCGTTAAAATTATCTACACCAATTACTTCATGACCTAATTTACTTAATCTTTCAGCTGTATGAGAACCAATAAAACCTGCTGCTCCAGTAACAAGAATTTTCATTAACCTTTTTTTGATACCGCAATTTACTACCTTTTTATATTTAAAAAACGTCAAGCCGAATATTTATTCTAAAAAAGAATACTTTTGTAGCACAAAATTAATTTGAATGGATTACCAATTTACTATCGTTGTTCCTGTTTATAATGAAGAAGATAATCTAGAACGTGTAGAAAGTGAACTACTGGAATATTCTAAGAAAGCATCATTACCTACTTGTATTTTATTTGTAAATGATGGCTCAAAAGATAGAAGTCAAGAACTTATTGAAGCTATTTGTAGCAGAAACTCAAATTTTAACTATATAAGTTTTGTAGAAAACAGAGGACTAAGTGCAGCCATTAAGGCTGGTTTTGATCATACAAAAACACAATTGGTTGGCTATATAGATTCCGATTTACAAACAGCTCCTGAAGACTTTAATTTACTGCTAGAGCATATTGGAGAATACGATTTAGTTACTGGTGTTAGAGCAAACCGTAAAGATTCATTTGTAAAAAATATGTCCTCTAAAATAGCCAATGGCATTAGACGTGCATTTACACACGATGGAATGGATGATACTGGCTGCCCTTTAAAAGTCATTAAAACCGAATACGCTAAACGCATCCCAATGTTTAAAGGTTTACACCGCTTTTTACCCGCAATGATTTTATTGCAAAATGGTAAAATAATTCAAATTCCTGTACAACATTTTCCCCGTATTGCTGGACAAGCAAAATTTGGTTTATGGAACAGGTTGTTAGGTCCTTTAAGCGATTGTTTTGCTTATTTATGGATGAAACGAAAGTATATTAATTATGAAGTTGGTAAAAAAGGCTAATGAGTGATTGGTTAATATATTCTATTGGGTTTATTGCCCAAATCTTATTTTCTTCAAGATTAGTAGTACAGTGGATTACTTCGGAAAAACAACGTAAAGTAATTACACCAACGCTTTTTTGGACATTGAGTTTAATTGCCTCTTTCTTGCTATTTATTTATGGTTATTTAAGAGACGATTTTGCTATTATGCTAGGGCAAACCCTAACCTATTTTATTTACATACGTAATTTGCAACTACAAAACGAGTGGCAAAAATTTCATTGGTTACTACGATGGTTTTTATATAGCTTTCCAGTACTCATTGCTATTTATTACTTTAATAATAATGTGATTGATAGAGATGTACTTTTTAGAAATGAAGCTATTCCTGTATGGTTACTTTGGCTAGGGATTATTTCGCAAGTGGTGTTTACATTACGCTTTGTATATCAGTGGTTATATTCTGAATACAAAAAATCATCTTCGTTGCCTTTAGGGTTTTGGTTGTTAAGTTTGGTTGGTTCTATTTTAATTTTAACCTATGCTATTATTCGAGAAGACCCAGTACTATTTACAGGTCATTTATTAGGTTCAATTATTTACGTTAGAAACTTAATTCTTTTACATAAACAAGATGCTGAATAAAATTGAGCAATATCCTATTATTTCAATTATCATAATTGTTTTATTAATGCTTTGCATTAACATTGATGTAATTGATGTAACCATCATGGAAGCTCGTAATTTCATTACAGCTCGTGAAATGATAAATGATGGTAATTGGTTATTAACCACTATGAATGGTGAACCACGCTACCAAAAACCACCGTTACCTAGTTGGTTAGCTGCTTTATCTGGTTTGCTTTTTGGAATTAAAAACATTGTTGCTTTAAGACTTCCTGGAATACTCATGGTAGGGGTTACAGGAATTGCATCTTATTTATTGAGTTTAAAACTAGTAAACAATAAAGTGCATGCATTAATTAATGCCTTAATAACTATTACATCATTTTATATTATAGGAATCGTTATCGAAGCACCCTGGGATATTTTTACTCATGGATTTATGCTTGTTGCTATTTTGCATTTGTTTCAGCTGTTTGAAAAAAACTCCAATTATTGGAAGCATACACTCATTGCTGGTCTCTTTTTTGGGTTTTCAATTTTAAGTAAAGGCCCTATTTCATTATACGCTTTATTACTGCCTTTTTTATTAGCCTATGGATGCAGTTATCAATTTAAAAATTTTAAAACGAAAGCCTTTTCCGTTTTGTCTTTTATTATCATAGCGTTGCTTATTGGTGGTTGGTGGTATTTATATGTAAGATTGGAAGATCCAGTAACATTTACAGAAATAACTTCTAAAGAAACAGGAAATTGGGGAAGTTATAATGTGCGTCCGTTTTATTATTACTGGAGTTTCTTTATACAAAGTGGCTTATGGACTATTCCTGCATTTATAGCATTGTTATATCCTTATATGAAATCACGGGTAAGTAATTTAAAAGCCTATAGATTCAGCTTTTTTTGGACCATATTTGCTGTTATTTTGCTATCAATAATACCTGAAAAAAAGTCGCGATATTTAATGCCTGTTTTAATTCCTATGGCAATAAATACAGGGTTTTATATTGAATATCTAATTAGAACGTTTAAAAATATCAAGGATAAAAAAGAAACCATTCCTGTATATTTTAATTTTGGGTTGATTACTTGTATAGGTATGCTATTTCCGTTAGTTGGTTTTGTTTCCAATTCTTTTTTAACTAAAAGCATATTACCTTGGTTTTTATTGGCTTCCGTTTGTTTACTAACAATAGGAGTTTTGATGCTTATAAGTTTAAGAAAAAAACAAATAAAACAAGTTTTCTATTTAAGTATAGCTTTTATGGTTGCTGCGTTGGTTTTAATATTGCCATTATCTAAAGTTCAAAATCAGGCAGATTACAACTCCATATCAAATTTGAAATCTGAATTAGATAAGAAGAACATCTCTATTTATTCATTAAGCGGCGTAGCTCCAGAAATGATATGGCAATATGGTGCTAAAATTCCAAAAGTATCTAATGATTCAACTTACAATTTTCCTCCAGAACCTAAATTTGCTATTTTATCAAAGCCTTTAGAAGATGACCAATTAGAGTATTTACAAAAGGATTATAAAATTGAAGCAAAAGAAACCTATGACCTTAATAGAAAAGCCGAAGGAGAAAGAGGTCATAAAAAAAGGTTGATAAGTCAACTTTACGTTTTTACTAAGAAATAAAACGCTTTCTAAGATATGCTTGTAATTTGTAAAAAATAAAGCCTGCAAAAGCTCCAAAAGCTAGTCCGAAAACAATATCTAAAGGGTAATGCACACCAACATAAATTCTGCTATAAGCTACAATAGCACTCCAAAATAACAGTATAAAAATTAGATTTTTATAATACGAGCGCAACAATAAGCCCGCAAACACAGCTGCAGCCATAGAGTTTGATGAATGCCCTGAGAAGAAACCATATTTACCACATCTTGGTGCTACATACCTAATTAGTCCTTCAAGGTCGGTTTCCCTGCATGGTCTTGGTCGCTGAAATCCATCTTTAAACAAATTAGTAATTTGGTCTGTAAACGTAATCATAGCCGCTATTATAAACACTAATAACAATAACGTTTTCCAGCCTAAATGTTTATAAATTAAATATAATAAAACGGCATATAGTGGTATAAAGGTTAGCTTGTTGGTAATAAATAACCAAAGTCCATCCCAAGAAGTACTACCTAAATTATTAAGATATATAAAAAGCTCGGTATCGTATTGTAATAATTGTTCGATCATTTAATTAATCATTATATCTACTTACTTCCCTATCGTAAAACTGAGATGCTTCTTCAATTAAATTTTCGGTTTCAGTTAGTAGTTCTTTTTCGTCATGTTGATCAAAATCTTCCAACCACTCTACTTCATCATTTTCAAGATTAATAATAAATCTTGGAAATTCTGTATGAATTACAAAAATAGCGTTTGGTAAGTCGGTATTATCACCTAGAATAAATTTTGGAAGCTCCATAAATTATATATTATTTTCTTCTTGCGAAATTAAGCGTTTTGTTAAATAATTAAATCTAATATACAATAAAATTGCAGCTGATGTTAACCCTACTAAAAGCCCTAGCCAAATTCCAAAACTTCCGTAAGCTTCTTCTTTTCCAAGAAAAAAACTAATTGGAAACCCAATAAGCCAATACGCTACAAATGTAATAAGCGTTGGTATTTTTACATCTTGCAAACCTCTTAAGGCTCCTAGAATAATTACTTGAGCACTATCACTTAACTGAAAAATAGCCGAAGCTATAAGTAGCGTTGCCGCAATTGAAACCACTTCGGTATTATCACTAAAATTGCTGACATCATTCAAATCGACATATATTTTTGGAAGCATATTATGGAATATTAGAAATAGAACAGCAAAAATAAATGCTAATCCAAGTCCTAATAAAAATATGGAGAATGCAATTCTTCTAAGTTCTACAAAGTCTCTTAATCCTTTTTGATTTCCAACTCTAACCATAGCTGCTACACTTAATCCCATAGCCACCATAAAGGTCATAGACGATAGGTTTAGTGCTATTTGGTTAGCAGCTTGAGGATTTTTTCCTAATAAGCCACTTAGCCAAATAGCTGCTGTAAAAATGGCTACTTCAAAAAACATTTGCATTGCACTTGGAAACCCTAGATTGAGAATCTTTTTAATCATGCTATTATTTAATACAAACAACCTAATATTAGTAACATATGCTTTTGACTTCTTTTTATTTTTAAGAATATACCACAAGAACAATAACATAATAACTCTTGAGGCTAATGTCCCAATAGCTGCTCCAACAATTCCCATTTGCGGAAACCCAAATTTTCCAAAAATCAAGATATAATTTAAAACCACATTAACAACATTTGCTAAAATTGTGGCATACATTGGATACTTTGTTAAAGACAAACCATCACTAAATTGTTTAAACCCTTGAAAAATAATTAAAGGTATTAACGAGAAAGCTACTAAATCTAAATATGGCATAGCAAGAATTACAACCTCTTCAGGTTGTTTCATTAAATACATTAATGGCTTTGCTAAAAGAATTAATACAAAAAGCGCTAAGCTTAAAACAGTGCATAAAAAGAGTCCATGCTTAAAAGACGATTTTCCTTTTTTAAAGTTTTTTTCAGAATCTGCTTCAGCTATCAAAGGTGTTATTGCTGTTGAAAATCCAATACCTAAAGACATAGCTATAAATATAAAACTGTTACCCAGAGATACTGCAGCAAGTTCGGCTGACCCTAATTGACCAACCATAATATTATCTATTAAACTAACAAAGGTATGCCCTAACATACCCAACATAACTGGTGTTGCTAGTTTTAAATTATACTTAAACTCTTTTGTATAAATTGATAGCACTTGGTAACTTTTGAAATTGGATTATTTAATTGAGTATAAAAGTATTAATTAAAAAAATTGTTAATAAAAAAATGAAGCAAATTTCATGATATGTATGTAAATTCTATTAAATTTACACTGCTATTAACTATTTTGTTAAGCAATGATAAAATAGTCTCGAAACTTTTAGCTATATATTTTAGAGGGATTTTTAATACTACGTTAAAAGGTTTCAACAAAAAAGGGAAATATTCATTTCCCTTTTTTTTATTCTTCTTCGTCTGTAGTTTCCTCCTCAAGATTATTTAACAAATCATTTTTTTGAAGCAGGTTATACCATTTGAGTATTTTTTTTATATCACTAACATAAACTCGATCTTCGTCATATTCTGGTAACACTTCAAAGAAATATTCTTCTAAAGCATCCTTGCTGTCTTTATGAGACACACTTGCTTGTTCGCCTTTTTCTTTTTCTTTTATCTTTCTTAACACTTCCCTTAACGGCACCTCTTCTGTTAAGGTATATACAGCAATTTCACTTAGCAAGCTTACATTACTTCTAAGGTTAGCCGATATTCTTTTACCATCAATTAAGGACTCTGCAATAAAGCCTCCTCTAGTTTGTGTTACTAGTTTAAATAGTCCTGGTTTTTGTGCAATAGATAAAATATTGTCTAAGCTCATAGTTACGTTTTTTAAAGGCAACAAATATCAATTGTTTAAAATATTTATCAAAATATTATCGTTTCTTTTTCATGTCAGGAAAACGCATTTTATAATCTATACTTATTTTTCCTTTAGAAATATTTGAAAGTTTACCTTTTATTAATCGTTTTTTTAATGCAGAAATTTTATCGGTAAATAAAACACCTTCAATATGGTCATACTCATGTTGAATAACTCGTGCTAAAAGCCCATCAAATTCTTTAATGTGAGTTTTAAAATTTTCATCTTGAAATTCAATTTTAATTGTTGGTTGTCTAAACACATCTTCTCGAATATGCGGAATGCTTAAACAGCCTTCATTAAAAGCCCATTCATCGCCAGTTTCATCTAGAATTTTTGCATTAATAAATGTTTGCTTAAAATCTTTTAATTGGCTACGTTCTTCATCAGTAAGCCCTTCATCCTCAGCAAAAGGTGATGTATCAACCAAAAAAACACGAATAGGTAATCCTATTTGTGGCGCTGCTAAACCAACTCCGTATGCATTATACATAGTTTCGTACATATTAGCAATGAGAGTATCAAAATTTGGATAATCTGCCGAAATTACTTTTGCTTTTTTTCGTAATACTGGATCGCCGTATGCTATAATTGGTAAAATCATTTGTACATTTTATAAACTTTTGCAAAAATACAATACTTATCTGTTTTAAAACAAAAAACCCCTTTATAAAAGGAGTTTTAGATTATCATTATTAACAATAACTTAATTATTTACCACAAACTTCTTTGTTACAGTTAAATTATTAAGTTTTAATTGCATTAAATACATGCCATTTGATAAGGATGAAATATCAATTTTCTTAGATTTTTCATTTATTAGCTTTTCATGCATAACTTCTTTTCCTAAAAGTGTATAAACCGAAATTTTTGCTGATGCATTAATAGCAAAACTAACAGTTAACTCGTTAGTGCTTGTTATAGGGTTAGGAAATAGCTTTAGTGTTTTATTGATATGGAATGAATCATCTAAACCTAATAGTGTTCCACCATTATAATCGCAAGTAGAACCTCCATAAGTAACTGAATAGTTATTTGGGTCTAACACACCACTACCTGATGATAGTATATATCTTGAAGAATAAGTATCACAATTGCCTAAAACAAAGGCACTACCATCTATTACTATAGCTGTTGGTCTGCTTGCACAACTTGGTCCAGGATCATCAAAAGCAAAAATCACTTGTTGCGTAGGCTGTTCTAAGACAAAAGAAACCTCAGGACAAGTTTGCGAATTAATATCATTAAAACTTAAGACAGCTAGTAAAAAAATTAAAAAGTATTTATGTTTCATTTTAGGGATTTTTTTCTGCATAAATATACTACAAAAAAAAGATGAGCAAACAATTTATTTTAAAATACCTTATTTACTATACAGATAACTTTGCAAAATTATTGTTGCACTAATTTCATCAATTAATGCTTTATTTTTTCTTTTCTCCTTTTTTAATCCACTATTTAGCATGACTTGAAAAGCCATTTTTGATGTAAAACGTTCATCAACTCTTTTAATAGGAATTTTTGGAAATTCTTTTTTCAAGATTTTTAAAAAAGGTTTAATAATAGCCTCACTTTCTGACTCCGAATAGTCCATCTGCTTTGGCTCTCCAACCAAAAACAACTCAACATTTTCATTTAATGTGTAGTTTTTTAAAAACTCTATAAGCTCTTTGGTATTAACTGTAGTCAATCCAGATGCTATTATTTGTAATTCATCTGTAACTGCAATGCCAGTACGTTTTTTTCCAAAATCTAATGCTAAAATTCTTCCCATATCACAATCTATAGCAAAGGTATATAAAAATCATGGAGTTTAACAAAACTGTGTTTTTGTGTTCAATATAAATGCAAATTGGTCTTAAAAGATATATAGCTTTATATTTGTGTTGAAATTTAAATTTATGGAGCAAATTAAATCGGTTATTGAAGCTGCTTGGGAAAATCGTAATCTTCTAAATGAAGAGAAGACTATTAGTGCTATTCGAGAGGTAATTAACTTACTAGATGTTGGTAAATTACGAGTTGCCGAACCTACTAATAATGGTTGGCAAGTAAACGAATGGGTAAAAAAAGCTGTTGTACTATATTTTCCTATTCAAAAAATGGAAACAATAGAAGCTGGCCCTTTAGAGTTTCATGATAAAATACCCTTAAAAACTGGCTATGCTGAAAAAGGAATACGCGTAGTTCCGCATGCAGTTGCAAGACATGGTGCCTATATTTCATCAGGTACTATACTTATGCCTAGTTATGTAAATATTGGTGCCTACGTGGACCAAGGCACTATGGTTGACACTTGGGCAACTGTTGGTAGTTGTGCCCAAATTGGCAAACATGTACATTTATCTGGAGGCGTTGGCATTGGTGGTGTTTTAGAACCCTTACAGGCTTCGCCAGTTATTATTGAAGACAATGCCTTTATTGGGTCGCGTTGTATCGTAGTTGAAGGTGTTCATGTTGAAACCGAAGCTGTCTTAGGTGCAAATGTTGTGCTAACTGGTTCAACCAAAATTATAGATGTAACAGGAAACGAACCTATAGAGTTAAAAGGTCGTGTGCCTGCACGTTCGGTAGTAATTCCTGGCAGTTACACTAAATCATTCCCCTCAGGAAATTATAATGTTCCATGTGCTTTAATTATTGGTAAACGTAAAGAAAGTACCAATAAAAAAACATCTTTAAACGACGCTTTACGAACGCATAATGTTGCTGTTTAGAAATAAACACCTATAAATGATTAAACAAAATTTAAATATTCAAATTGATGCTGTCATTACATGGGTTGACGGTAGTGATACTGAATGGCAAAAAAAAATCAACACATATTCTCAAACAAAAATTGATTTTAAAAAAAAGAAAGAAAGCGTTAGGTATAACTCAATAGGTGAAATAGACATTGCTATTAGGTCTATCATCAAATTCGCTTCTTTTATTAAAAACATATACTTAGTTACAGATAACCAGAAGCCTGAAAATTTTGAAGATTTACAACAAATAGCTCTAGAAAAACAGATTAACTTAACCTTAGTAGATCACAAGGTTATTTTTAAAGGTTATGAAAAATACTTGCCTTGTTTTAATTCTTGTTCGATAGGTAGTGTGTTATATAGAATTCCTAATCTTTCTGAACACTTTATAATTTTTAACGATGACACCTTTTTAATGAGAGAAACCAAACCAAGTGATTTTTTCATTAACAAAGAACCCATTATAAGAGGACAATGGAAGGATTTTTACGAAAATCAATCCTTAAGAAAATTCTACCATAAAATGCTTTCTTTTTTAGGGAAGAAAAAAAAGAAAGGCGGTTTTAAAACACTACAGCAAACCAGTGCTAAATTAGCAGGTACAAAAAAATATGTAAGAAGGTTTCATACTCCTGTTCCTGTTAGAAGATTAACCTTAGAAAACTTTTTTAAAACCAACAATGTTTTAGAATCTAATATAAAGCATAGGTTTAGAAACAATACCCAATTTATAGTATCGTCACTTTCAGAACATTTAGAAATAAAAAACAATTCATACCACTACAAAAACAATGCACAACTAACTTATTTTAGATCTTATAAATACCATTTCATGGTTGTATTTAAATTATTTTTGTTTAGCAAAAACAAGAAAAAGCTTTTTATGACTTTTCAATGCTTAGAAATGGCCGAAGATAAAACTATCGATTATGTTTTTACATGGATAAATAAAAAATTAAATTAAGTCTTCTATAACTTCTAATTTATGAATTATAAATTTGTTATTTACATCTCATACAGTTACTCAATACCAATTGGCAACCCTTTAGAAAAAGAAATTTTAAAAAGGGGTTATAGTGTAAAATGGTTTGCAGATATTGATGAAGGTAAAACTGCTCTTAATGAGAAAGAAAATGTTATAAATACTATTACAGATCTTATTGCTTTCTCTCCTCATATTATTTTAGCGGCGACTGACAGTGTTCCAGATTTTATAAATGCTTTAAAAGTACAAGTATTTCACGGATTTAATGCTGAGAAAAGACCAACAAAAAATAATTCATTTGCACACTTTAGACTTAGAGGTTTTTTTGACTTATACTGTACTCAAGGACCAAATACCACTCAAGCATTTAATCAGCTAGCAAAAAAGCACCAGTATTTTGAAGTTATTGAAACTGGTTGGTCTAAAGTTGACCCTTTATTTCCCCTACAGGAAAAGACTATTAAAAATAAGCCACCAACTATTATGGTAGCTTCAACCTTTACTGAAAGATTAAGCTTAGCTTATAATAACAATGTATTTAACGAAATAAAGAAACTATCAAAATCTGGAAAATATAATTTCTTAATGGTGCTTCATCCAAAATTGCCTCAAGAAATTAAACAAAAATGGGAAGAACTAAACAACAAGAATTTCACCTACTTTAATACTACTAATTTAATTCCTTTGTTTAAACAAGCAGATATTATGTTTGCCGATACTACTTCAGCAATACAAGAATTTTTACTACAAAAAAAACCTGTAGTTACATTCAAGCACACCATTAAACACAACTACCTCATAGATATTAACAATGCTGAAGAAATAGAAAATGCATTTACTAAAGCTCTATCAAACCCAAAAAAACTAATTTATAATATAGAAAAATACATAAATAATCTTCATCCTTATTTTGATGGAAAATCAAGCCAACGTATTATAGATGCTACTTTAAATTGCCTTCAAAAAAACAGAAAACACTTAAAAAACAAGCCTCTAAACTTGATAAGAAAATATAAAATGAGAAAACGTTTAAAACATTTTACATTTAAAAGTTATAATAAACCATACACACTTCCAACCAAATAAAATGGAAAAACTAACTGCCATAATACCTACTGGTAACGAAATTCATAATATTAAAGCTGTTATAGATTCAGTGAAATTTGCTGATGAAATATTAGTAGTAGATAGTTTTAGTACTGATGGTACCTTTGAAAAAGCTCAAAAACTAGCCAATAAGGTTATAAGAAGAGAGTATCAATATTCCGCTTCTCAAAAAAACTGGGCTATTCCTCAAGCAACACATCAATGGATTTTGTTGGTCGATGCCGATGAACGTGTCACACCTGAACTGGAACAAGAAATAAAACAAGTGCTTAGCAACCCTTCAAATAATGTAGCCTATTGGATAGGAAGAAACAACCATTTTATGGGTGAAAGTGTGAAGTTTAGTGGTTGGCGTAACGATAAAGTTATTAGACTTTTTAAGCGTGATTTATGCAGGTATGAAGACAAGCAGGTGCATGCTGAAATTATTGCTGATGGAGCAATTGGCTTACTTAAAAACAAATTATATCACAACACATATACTACTTTTGATGCGTATATCGAAAAAATGAATCGCTATGCTTGGTGGCAAGCTAAAGATTATGATAAAAAGACAGGAAAATTAACACCTTATCATTTTGTTATAAAACCTTTTTGGGGATTTTTTAAACACTATATCATCCAAGGTGGATTTAGAGATGGTTTAGTTGGATTAACCATTGGTTACATACAAGGTTATGTGGTATTTATGCGTTATGTAAAACTTTGGTTGCTTAGAAAAGGAAGGCGGTAGTTATCAAAATTTAACTATTTTTTTAAACCGCTTTTTTCTTTTAATACGTTCTCTAAATTCTAAAGTATATTGTCTCATTTTTTCAAAAACCATGCTAGAATCTGCATCAATACATTTTGCATACTCGTCACTCATAATTTTAATTATAGATTCTTTATCTGTTAATCTAGCAAAGTTTTGAATTCGCTCACTAAAAGACATTGACTTAAATTGCATTCTGTTTAAATCAACCAAATAAAACTTATAATTATCACCCTCTTTTTTTATAAGTGTATTTCCCGGAGAATGATCTAAAAAACACACGTTATTTTCATGTAACGTAAACGTAAATTTAGTAAATGCTCTTAAAATATTTTCATGGTCAGGGTAATTCAAATCTCTATTTAATTCACGATAGGTTAAATCACAATCAACATGTTCGCTCAAATAAAAACTTTTTCCAAAAAAAATGCCATTAGTAAACTCATAATAAGCTATTGGATGCGGTGTTCCAATACCCAAATCAAGCAGTTTCATAGCATACTCAAAAGATCGTTGTGCTTTACTTTTTCTTAAAAACCTATATGCAATTTTGTTAAACATATTTGGAACCTTAAAAGACTTTATATTAATTATTTGGCTGTCTAGTTCAAATAATTTAATTGAATTCCTTTTTTGATTGCCAAACAGCTTTCCAGAAGTGCTAAATGTATCTATAAAAACATCAACTTTTTCTTGCTGTGGCAAATACTTTTTATGAAAGTGCTTAATCATGCAGCAATAATACAAAGTTTTAAAACAAAGTAGAAAACTAATGTTAACTTTGCCAAAAAGTTTTTTAATTATTCTAGTAATGACTGAAGAAGTAAACAAGGCAGTTCAGGTTTTAAAACAAGGAGGTTTAATTGTGTATCCTACCGATACCATTTGGGGAATTGGTTGTGATGCTACAAATTACGATGCCGTAAAACGCATCTATGAGCTTAAACAACGTGAAGAATCTAAATCGATGATTTGTTTGGTAAGCGATTTTAATATGCTCAACCAATATATTGAAGAAGTGCCAGAAGTGGCTTACGATATTTTAAAATACGCCAATAAACCAACCACAGTAATTTATGACAGGCCCTTGCGTGTTGCCGAAAACTTAATAGCCGAAGATAATACGCTAGCCATTAGAATTGTTAGAAATACATTTTGTAATCAGCTCATTAAAAAACTTAGAAAACCTATTGTTTCGACCTCTGCAAATATTAGCAATGCGCCTTCTCCAAAATCTTATTCAGAAATAAGCTCTGATATTTTAAAAGGTGTGGACTATGTTGTAAATTTGGATCGCAAAAAAAAATCCTCAAAAGCCTCATCAATTATTAAATTAAGTGGCGTAGGAATGGTAAAAGTTATTAGACAATAAAAAGAAAATTTCAAACACTAAATTCCAAAACATTTTACCTTGGAATTTTGAATTTGATTATTGAAATTTAATTTATGAGCTACAAAAAAGCTTTACAGCATACTATCTTCAAAATCATCTCTAAATCTGCAAAAGAATTACAACTAGATGCTTATGTTATTGGAGGTTTTGTAAGAGATTACATTCTTAATCGAGGTACACATAAAGACATTGATATTGTAGCTATTGGCAGTGGTATTGAACTTGCAAAACAAGTATCAAAAAACTTACCTAATAATCCAAAAGTTCAAATATTTAAAACCTATGGTACGGCAATGCTCAGGTTTGAAGATTTAGAAATTGAATTTGTTGGTGCTAGAAAAGAATCGTATTCCGAAGATAGTAGAAATCCTATTGTAGAAAATGGTACTTTACAAGATGATCAAAATCGTCGTGATTTTACCATCAATGCATTGGCTTTTAGTTTAAACAATAACCATTTTGGTAAACTATTAGATCCTTTTAATGGTGTATCAGATCTTGAAGATAAAATAATTCGCACACCTTTAGATCCAGACATCACTTATAGCGACGATCCTTTACGAATGCTTCGTGCCATAAGGTTTGCAACACAATTAAGTTTTACAATAGAGAAGCGATCGCTAAACGCTATTACAAGAAATAATGAGCGTATAAAAATCATTACAAAAGAACGCATAGTTACCGAACTACATAAAATATTAGAAAGCAAACAACCATCTACAGGTTTTCTTTTGTTAGAAAAAACAGGATTACTAAAATTTATTTTACCTGAACTAACAGCATTAAAAGGCATAGATGAAGTAGAAGGGCAGCGACATAAAGATAATTTTTACCACACTTTAGAAGTAGTTGACAATATTGCAAGGCATACTGACAACCTTTGGCTTCGATGGGCTGCATTGCTACACGATATAGGTAAAGCACCAACAAAAAAGTTTAGTAAAAAAGTGGGATGGACATTTCATGGTCATGAATTTCAAGGTTCAAAAATGGTATATCATTTATTTAAAAGGCTAAAAATGCCATTAAATGACAAAATGAAATTTGTTCAAAAAATGGTCTTAATGAGTTCGCGTCCTATTGTATTAGCACAAGATGGCATTACCGATTCGGCAGTAAGAAGATTGGTTTTTGATGCAGGTGATTATGTAGATGATTTAATGACACTTTGCGAAGCAGACATTACTACAAAAAATCCTAAACGCTTTAAAAAGTATCATAACAACTTTAAAATTGTTAGGCAAAAAATAGTAGAAGTTGAAGAACGTGACCATGTAAGGAATTTTCAACCTCCAGTTTCTGGTGAAGAAATAATGAAAACTTTTAATTTAAAGCCTTCAAAAGAAATTGGTGTCATTAAAGAAGCTATTAAAGAAGCTATTTTAGAAGGCGATATTCCTAATGAATTTGATGCCGCTTATAATTTAATGCTCAAAGAAGGAGCTAAACTAGGTTTAAAAACACATGAAAAAGGACAATAAAAAAGTATTTTACTGGTTACTAACTGGGTGTTTTTTAATTTTTGTAATGGTGGTCGTTGGTGGTATAACGCGACTCACACATTCAGGATTATCAATTTCTAATTACAAGCTTATTTCTGGCACTATTCCACCAATGAATGACCTTGAATGGCAAGAAGCTTTCGACCTTTATAAGCAATATCCCGAATACCAAAAACTTAACAATCACTTTACACTTCAGGACTTTAAAGATATTTATTTCTGGGAATGGTTGCATCGTGTCATCGGACGTTTTATAGGCTTAGTATTCATTATTCCTTTTGGCTATTTTCTCATTAGAAAACAACTCACAAAACCAACTATAAAAAAGGCAATTCTCCTTTTAACACTTGGTGGTTTTCAAGGTTTTTTAGGATGGTATATGGTAAAAAGCGGTTTGGTTGATAGACCAGATGTAAGCCATTATAGATTGGCAGCACACTTAATTACTGCCTTTATAACCTTTGCCTACACATTTTGGGTGGCTCTAGATATTATCTATCCAAACAAAAAAAATGTAGAAAAAAAATTGCGGAATTTTATACGATTTGTACTTGCCGTGTTAATCTTACAAATTATTTATGGTGCTTTTGTAGCTGGTTTAGATGCTGGCTTCATCCATAATCATTGGCCAATGATGAGCGAAGGCAAATTTATACACGAAACCGTTTACATCGAGCAATCACCTTTTCTGAAAAATTTTATTGAAGGTAAAAGCGGTGTACAATTTATACATCGTATGCTAGCTTATGTAGTTGTTCTTTTAATTTTTATGGTTTGGAAAAAAACCAGAAGATTAAATTTAAATAAAGATCAAGCTAATGGTGTTAATGTTCTATTAATAATGGTTGGACTACAATTTTTACTAGGTGTGCTAACCATAATATTACAAGTTCCAGTATGGTTAGGTGTAGCGCATCAAATAGGTGCATTTTTATTGCTTACTACAATGACATTTGTATTACACCGCTTTAGTAAATAAAAAAAATTAAATAAATTTGCACCAAGATAAATAATTCATGATTTATAGATTTAGAGTCCTTCTTGACAACGATACTGAAGACGATATTTTTAGAGATATCGAAATAAGAAAAACAGATACTTTAGAGGATTTACATAACACCATCACACAATCTTTCGGGTTCGATGGTACAGAAATGGCTTCGTTTTACAGAAGTGATGACGAGTGGAATCAAGGCGAAGAAATATCATTATTCGATATGAGTGAAGGAACTAATTCTGTTAAGCTCATGAATGAAACCCTACTAGAAGATATAGTAAATAAAGACAATACTAAACTTATCTATGTTTACGATTTTTTTAGTATGTGGACCTTTTTAGTTGAACTTGGTGAAATTGTTGAAGTAGCTGAAGGTGTGGACTATCCAAACCTTATGTACGTACATGGGCAAATTCCAACCGAAGCACCAGAAAAGTCTTTTGAAGTTGATGACTCTGATAATTTTGATGAATTTGGAAACGACCTAAATGTTGATGATTACGAAGACCTTGACTTTAATGAAAACTGGAATTAATCCTTCTTTTTAATTAAAGTTTTAGATTTCATTATAAAAGCTTTGTAACAACTTTAGTCTTTTATCGTCATACGTATATAACTAATCAATCATATACATTTTGGAATCTATTTTAACAATTAATAACCTTACTAAGAAATTTGGTTACTTAACTGCTGTTAAGGATCTTTCTTTTACAATAAACAAAGGCAATGTTTATGGCATTCTTGGACCTAACGGAAGCGGCAAATCTACAACCTTAGGTGTTGTCTTAAATGTTGTAAATAAAACATCGGGAGATTTTCATTGGTTTGATGGGAACATTACTACACACGACGCCCTAAAACGAGTTGGAGCCATCATAGAAAACCCTAACTTTTACCCTTACATGTCAGGTTACGACAATCTTAGGTTGGTATGCAAAATAAAAGGCGTTGACCTTACTAAAATAGATGAGAAACTAGAAATTGTTGGTTTAACAGATCGAAAAAACAGTAAGTTTAAAACCTATTCGTTAGGTATGAAACAACGTTTGGCTATTGCTTCGGCATTATTAAACGATCCTGAAATTTTAATTCTTGACGAACCTACAAACGGTCTTGATCCTCAAGGAATACACCAAATTAGACAAATCATAAAAGATATTGCTAATAATGGTACAACCATTTTGTTAGCCTCACACCTTTTAGATGAAGTTGAAAAAGTATGTTCGCATGTGGTTGTATTACGTAAAGGTGAAAAATTGTATTCAGGTCGAGTTGATGAAATGATTTCTAGCCATGGATTCTTCGAATTAAAAACAGACAAACATGATGAGTTAATTACTATTCTGGAAAACGATGAAGCCTTCGGAAAAATTAAAATAGAAGATCAGTTAATTACTGCTTTTTTAAACAACCCTATGGAAGCATCAACGTTTAACAAATTAATGTTCGAAAAAGGCATTACGCTATCACATTTAGTGAAACGTAAAGAAAGCCTTGAAGAACAATTCCTTCAATTAACCGACAACAACTAATCAATCAAAAAAATCATGGTACGTCTTTTACAACTAGAATTACAAAAATTATTACTCAACAGAACGAGTAAAATTCTCATATTTATATCATTTATATTGCCCTTTACAGTTCTTATTTTATCGTCAATTAAAATCAACTTTTTTGGTTTTTTTACTTTAGAATTGGGAGAATTAGGAATTTACAACTTTCCAATAATTTGGCATATAACCACCTTTTTTGCAGCACAATTTAAATTTTTCTTTGCCATTGTAGTGGTGAGTATGATAGGTAACGAATACAGCAATAAAACCATCAAACAGAATTTAATAGATGGGTTGAGCAAAAAGGAATTTATCCTATCAAAATTTTACACCATTGTATTCTTTTCATTGGTGGCAACCATACTCTTAACGCTAATATCATTACTTATAGGATTATATTATTCTAGCTACAATGAAATTGGTATTATACTTTCAGAGACTGAATATTTACTAGGTTACTTTGTAAAATTAGTTGGTTTTTTCTCTTTTTGTCTATTCTTAGGAATGCTGGCAAAACGATCTGCTTTTGCTCTAGCCTTTTTGTTTGTTGACTTTATTTTGGAATGGATAATCTTTGGATTGATTACTTGGAAAGCCAATGTTGACATTGCTGAGAAAATTCAAAATTTCTTTCCGTTAAAATCAATGTATAACCTTATAAAACAACCTTTTCAACGTATAGCTATGTCTAAGTTCCCTGATAAAGAAAGCTTAGCATATGACTATGCAGTGCATTGGTATGAGATTGTTATTGTTATAGGTTGGACAGCTTTATTCGTATTTTTATCGTATAGATTATTAAAGAAACGGGATTTATAATATATTTATGAGCTACATAGCTTATAAATGAAAAAACTATTATTAATCCTATCCCTTATAATTTGTTTCAATTTAGGTGCTCAAAATCAAGCAGCCAATTGGTATTTTGGCTATGGAGCGAGTGTTAATTTTAATATGTCAAATGGCACAGTCAGTTCTCTTGGTGGAGGAGCCTTAAACACTAATGAAGGATCTGCGTCAATTTCTGATGAAGATGGGAATTTACTTTTTTACACAGATGGTTCAATAGTATTTAATAAAAATCACCAAGTAATGCAAAATGGTACTGGGCTATTTGGAGACTCTTCCAGTACTCAATCTGCCATCATAGTACCAAAACCTGACGATGAAAACATTTATTACATATTTACTGTTGATAACGCCCTTGACGGTAACGACTTTGGCTTAAACTACTCTGTTGTAGATATGACCCTAGCAGGTGGTTTAGGTAGAGTTACCAGAAAAAACACAAACTTACTAGCATATTCCTCCGAAAAAATTACGGCTGTTCTTAAGGATTGTATTACAAAATCTATTTGGGTTGTGACGCTTGCAACAGCTGATGGCAGTGAGGGAACAATAAACTCGTACCATGCTTTTGAAGTTAATAATACTGGTGTTAATATAAACTCGGTTGTTTCTACTTTTAACGACTTATATGTAAATGACAAAAGAGGGTATTTAAAGCTATCACCTGATGGAAATATTTTAGCTAGTGCCAATGTTCAAAATGGATTATATATATACGACTTCGATACCAATACTGGAATCGTTAGCAACCAAAAAAGGCTCACCTTAAATACAACCACACAAAAACCTTATGGTGTAGAGTTTTCACCAGACAGCCAGTTACTATATGTACACTCTTCAAATGATTTTTTCGACCCAAGTAACCCTCAAGAAAGTAATAATCCAGCCAATCATCGTTCAGCTCTTTCACAATTTAATTTAAATGCGGCAGACATTCAAGCAAGTAAATTTACTGTGGACGATAGAGCACTTTACAGAGGTGGATTGCAATTAGGTCCAAATGGTAAAATATATAGAGCATTATCGGCTACCTACTCCCAGGGAGTGCCTTATTTAGGTGTCATAAACAATCCAAATAATATTGGAGCTGCATGTAATTACCAACACAATGCTGTAAGTTTAGCACCAAACAACTCATCACAAGGATTGCCACCTTTTATTCAGTCTTTATTTAATACTCAAATAGACATTATTCGAAACCAAGTAAGTACTACCAATCTTAATTTATGCGAAGGAGAAGATTACACTCTTGAAGCCGATGATTTACTTGGAGCTACTTATACTTGGTCTAGAGATGGAGTGGTGCTACCAAATACAGATTATTTTTTAGACATTACTCAAGGCGGACATTACGAGTTATACATAGAACCAAACAATGGTGATTGTGCTATTGAGGGCGAAGCATATGTAACATATTCTACAAATCCAGAAGCTTTTCCAACCAGCTTATTTCAGTGCGATGAAGATGGAAATCCTGATGGATTTACATTGTTTAATCTAACTGAAGCTAATGACGATTTAACTGGAGGAGCCACAAACAGATCGACTAAATTTTACGAATCATTATTAGATGCCCAAAATGAACAAAATGATATTAATGGTACATCGTACAGCAACATTACCAATCCACAAACAGTATATGTTAAGGTATTTAATACCCTTACTGGTTGTAACACAATAACCGAACTTTATTTAGATGTTACTGCAACTGATGCTAATAATGCTAAATTGACACAATGTGATGATGATGAAAACGAAGATGGCTTTTACAATTTTGATTTAACACAAGCTAACAACGATATTCTTAATGGTTTACCAACCACGCTAACTGTAAAATATTATCTAACCTATGAAGATTCATTATTAGAACAAAATGAATTAGGAAACAACTTTGTAAATACGATTCCTTACAATCAGACCATTTATGCTAGAGTTGAAAACGATAATGCGTGTTTCGGGATTTCTGAAATAGAACTAGTGGTGCTTGAATTACCAAATATTGAAGATACGTTTGAAACCATCTATTGCTTAAATTTTTATCCGCAACTTATTACACTAACTTCTGGACTAGTAAACAATGTTCCTAGTGATTTTACATACTTGTGGTCAACTGGCGAAACCACTCAAGAAATTTCGGTGAATGAACCTGGAACCTATACCGTAACTGTTACAAATGCCAATAATTGTAATAAAGTAAGAACTATTACAGTCTTGCCATCAAATATTGCAACTATTGAAAATATTGAAGTCGCTGATGCCAGAGCAAATAATACTATTACGGTCTTGGTATCTGGTGAAGGCGATTACGAATTTGCCTTAGATAACATTGGTGATCCTTACCAAGACAGTAATCTTTTTGAAAATGTTGCTCCAGGGTTTCACACTGTTTTTATTAGAGATAAAAACAATTGTGGAGTTATTGAAGATACTGTTGCTGTAATTGGTTTTCCAAAATTCTTTACTCCAAATGGAGATGGTTATAACGATACTTGGCAAATTTATGGAATTACAGATCCTTCTCAAGCCGAAAGCATTATATACATTTTTGATCGTTATGGGAAGTTATTAAAAGAGCTAAGCCCACAAGGAGAGGGTTGGGATGGTACCTTTAATGGCTTAAATTTACCATCCAGTGATTATTGGTTCCGTGTAAAACTTCAAGATGGGCGCATTTTTAAAAGCCACTTTACATTAAAACGTTAGTAAAAGTATAAGTTTATTTTTGATTTGTAGTCTTTTTCGTATTCAATATTGTATTTAATCGATATTATTTTGTATTTTATCTATTTTATTTCTATTTTCACCATCTAAATCTAAATCGCAATAAGTAGCTTAAAAAACCCAAATCTTTTTTTGCTATTAATAAACCTTAGAAATGAGAATAACCTACTTAGCTTCCCTCCTATGTTTGCTATTATGCAATTCAGCATATTCACAAAGAATTTCAGTTGATAATTCTCAATCTGTTCAAGCTTTAATTGAAAATAATCTAGCAGAAGGCTGTGTAGAGATAACCAATATATCATCATCTGTAAATGGGAGTGTTAATGGTTTTTCTAGTTTTGGTTACTTTGAACGTGCTAATTCTAACTTTCCTTTCGAGAATGGTATTATGCTTTCAACAGGAAATGCCAATTCAGCAGGAAATACAACCAATATCAATATTTTAAATGAAGGTGAATTAACTTGGGGAACAGATCCTGATTTAGAAACCGCTCTCGGTATTACCGATACACATAATGCAACATCTATTGAGTTTGACTTTGTATCAATATCAAACCTAATTGAGTTTAATTACATTCTAGCCTCTGAAGAATACTTTGGAAACTTCCCTTGCGATTATTCCGATGGGTTTGCATTTTTGATTAAGGAAGCTGGAACAGCAAATCCTTATACAAACATTGCATTGATTCCCGGAACAAATATTCCCGTTAACACCAACACGGTTCATGATGAAATTGTAGGCTTTTGTCCTCCAGAAAACGAACAATATTTTGATGGTTATAACATGGGAGACACTAATTATAATGGTAGAACAACAGTGCTAACAGCTTCAGCTAACATTACACCAAATGTGCTTTATAGAATTAAATTAGTCATTGCCGATCAAGATGATGAAAATTACGATTCGGCAGTATTTATTCAAGGAAATAGTTTTAACCCTACCGTAAATCTTGGTCCAGATATTAATACTTGTGCTCAAAATTATACCATTAATGGAGACATTCAAAACCCTTTAGCTCAATATGCTTGGTATGAAAATGGTACATTATTACCAACCGAAACAAATAGCACTCTTAATGTTACCAATTCTGGAAATTATAGAGTAGAGATAACCATACCTCTAAATACTACTAACTGTGTTATTGAAGACACAGTACAAATTACTTTAAGCTCTGAACAAACCATAGGAAACATCTCGAATTTTGAACTATGTGATGATGCTAGTGAAGATGGTGTTGAGGTTTTTGATCTTACTACTAAAAATACAGAAATACGCAATGCTATCAATCCAGGAACATATAACATTACTTATCATTTAAGTAGTATAGATGCTCAAAACAATGTGAATCCTATTACCAATCCCATTCAAAACACCTCAAATCCTCAATCTATTTTTGTAAGAGTTGAAGATATTGACAGTGGTTGTATGGCCTATACTAACTTTAACCTAGTTGTTAACCCATTACCAAATATTGTTAATCCAACACCTATAAAATTATGTGATGATGCTATTGCTGATGGCTCTACACAAATAGATTTAACACAAGCTGACAACCAGATTACTCAGGGCAACCCTAACTTAGTAGTAACCTATCATTACACACAAAATGATGCTAACAGTGGTATAAATGCCATTCCGTCCCCTTATGTAAACACCCAACAATCGGAACAATTATTTGTAAGGGTAGCCAATACCAATACAGATTGTGCCACAACTACAACCATAGATGTTATTGTTATGGATAGACCTACTGTAAACCATAATTTACCACCTTTAAATGCTTGTGATAGCGATGACGACGGATTTGCTTTTTTTGATCTTACCGAAGTTATTCCAGATTTATTACAAGGCCTTACTGGAGTAACCGTAACATTCCACACCTCAAACGCTGATGCTACTAACGGTACTAACCCTATAGCTAATGCCTCAAATTATGAAAACATTACGGCAAACGTCCAAAATGTTTATATTAGAATAGAAGACGATACAACAGGATGTTTTTCAATTGTAAATATTACGCTTCACACCAATTTACTAAACACAGGCACATTAATACAGGATTTTGAAACCTGTGATGACAGTAGTGGCGATGGTATAGAGTCGTTCGATTTACAAGCTATCGGATTATCTATAGTAAACAATTTGGATAGTACAAACATAACGTTTTACGAAACGCAAAACGATATGGATAATAATGTCAATCCAATAGACCAAAGCATTCCTTATGTAGTTAGTAACAGTCCGCAAACAGTATTTATTAAAATTGAGAATGCTAATTGCAGTTACCAATCACAAATTAACTTAATTGTTAATCCTCCTGTAAATTTGGTTCCTGTAGCTACTATTGATTATTGCGACACTGATGATGACGGTTTTGTACCAATTGATTTAAACTCGCTGGATAGTTTTGTAAACAATGGTCTTGCAGATGTATCTGTTCGCTATTATTTATCGCAAACTGATGCTGACAACAACTCAAACGCTTTACCACAGTTTTATACAAATACAACAAGTATCCAAACCTTTTATGCAAGAGTAACCAATGATATAAGTGGGTGTTTTAGTACTATTTCTTTTGATGTAAATGTTATTCCTGCTCCAACAGTTAATAGCCCAATAGAGATTATTATTTGTGATGACGATCAAGATGCTTACTCTATTATAAACTTAGATGCTATTATACCTAGTATTGTTTCTAATACTACCGACTTAACCATTAGTTTTCACAATAGTTTAAACGATTTACATACCAATAGTAATGCTATTACAGACACAACAACTTACAACGCCACTAACGAAACCATTTACACACGTGTAGAAAGTAATATAACTGATTGTTATGCAATTGCCGAAATCAATATAATTGTAAACACACTTCCTGTATTTACAGCTATTTCAAATTATCAAAATTGTGAAACTGATGGTGACCAAAGAGCTGATTTTATATTCAATACAAAAGATGCCGAAATTTTAAACGGTCAAACTGGCAAGCAAGTGCTTTATTTTGAAACCGAACTAGACGCTATTAACAGAACAAATATCATTGATAAAAATGCTATTTACACCAACACTTCCAGTCCACAAACAATATATGTAAGAGTTGAAAATAATACAGATCAAAGTTGTTATGGAACATCGTCATTTGTTATTGAAGTAGGTGCTGTACCTCTTTTCAACCCACCAACTAATTTTATTGTTTGTGACGACATCTCTAATGATGGTACCGAAACGTTTGACCTCAATGAAAAAGCATTAGAAATATCACAAGGTATTCCCGAAACTTTAAACATTACGTTTTATACATCATTGATTGATGCTGAAACAATGCAAAACGAGATTGATAGAACTTATACCAATATTACAAATCCACAACAGATATATGCTAGAATTGAAAATGGCACCTATTGTCATGCTGTTGCCGAATTTGGTTTAAACGTGATACAAGTGCCAACGGTAAACATGCCTACAACATTAACAACTTGTGATACTGATTATGATGGTGTATCAACTTTCGATCTTACAGTGTCAGAGTTTGAAATATTAGACATAAGAAGTAACGGAATTGCAATTTCATATTTTGAAAGTTTAGACAATTTAGAGTCCAATACCAATACTATCACTAACCCTGAAGCGTATAACAACATTACTAATCCGCAAACGGTTTATGTAAAAGTTGAAAACACAATATCTGGTTGCTACGTCTCTATTCCATTAGAAATAGAAGTAAACCTACCTCCTACCATTAACAATGTTCCTACAATTGAAATTTGTGATAATGATGTTGATACTTATAATTTAAGCGAGGCAACTCAATTATTATTCTCCAACACTGCAAACTTATCCATCACCTATCATTTAAATATGATTGATGCGCAAAATAATCAAAATAGTATAGGAAACATCTATAATTACACATCGTCAAACCAAACTTTATATGTAAGAGCAGAAAATACGATAACTGGTTGCATAGCAATATCGTCTTTTAATTTAGTTGTAAATCCAAATCCAATAGCCAACATGCCTCCAAATTTAGAGTCGTGCGACGATGACTACGATTTTGCTTTGTTCTTCGATTTATCTCAACAAACAGCAATTGTATTAGGAACACAAAATCCTGCTACTTTTACTGTAACATATTATGAAACTAGTAGTGATGCTCAAAATGGAGAATATGCTATTTCAAATCTAAATTATGAAGCTGTGGATGGTCAAGAAATCTATGTTCGTATTGAAAACAACACCACTGGTTGCTACGATACCACATCCTTTTTTACAACAGTACACAGAAAACCAGTAGTTGATATTCCGCAGCAAACCATATGCTTAGATAATTTTCCGCTCACTGTCATAGCTGGTGAGATTGTTGCTGGAGATACATATTTATGGTCAACAGGAGAAACTACGTCTGAAATTGACATATCGCAAATTGGTCAATATTGGGTGACTGTAACCACACCTTATGGCTGTACAACAACTACTGCATTTGATGTTATAGAATCGGAACAAGCAACAATTGAAGTCACTGAAACTATTGACTTTAGTGACCCTAACAATGTAACAGTAACTATTAGTGGTATAGGAAATTACATGTATGTACTAGATGATGGCGAACCACAAACTTCAAATGTGTTTGAAAATGTAGCACTAGGATATCATACCATAACAATTATCGATTTAAATGGCTGTGCTTCCATTTCAAAAGAAATTGTGGTTATCGACACACCAAAATTTATGACACCAAATGATGATGGTTATTTTGACACGTGGCATATTTCTGGTGTGGAACACCTCACAGGAACTACCATTAGTATTTTTGACAGATATGGCAAACAAATGACCTTTTTAACCTCCGAAACCGATGGTTGGGATGGTACTTATAATGGCTTAAATATGCCTGCTAGCGATTATTGGTTTGTGGCTAACGTAAAACAAAATGGTGTCGAGTTTCAAGTAAAAGGGCATTTTGCATTACGTCGATAAATCCATTCTCAAAATCTTATATAACTTACTTTCATCACAACTTTAACTTGTAAAGTTTATATTTGCTTTCCACTGTGTTTTGATGAAGTATTTAAGCATATTTATTCTATTTATAATTTCAGGAATCACGTTTGGACAAAATGTTCAAACAGATGCAACTACTTACACACCTCAACAACTTATTGAGGATATTTTAATTGACAGCAATTGTATTGAAAATGTGATAGTGACCAACGTTATTGGTGGTGATTTTAACAATACAGACCAAAGCTATGGCTATTTTGACGCTACAGGAACTAATTTTCCGTTTCAAAGAGGTATTGTATTAAGCACAGGAAGACTAACAAATGTACAAGGACCCAATAAGTCTTTAAGTGATAATGATGCACCTAACTGGATTGGTGATGCCGATTTAGAGTATGAACTTCAAGAGCAAAACACACTTAATGCGACTGTTATAGAATTTGAATTTACAGCAGTAGCAGATAGAATTAGCTTTAGGTACATTTTTGCTTCAGAAGAATATCAAGAAAACAACCCTAATACCTGTCAATACTCTGATTTGTTTGGGTTTTTAATTAGACCTACAAATCAACAACAATACACCAACATTGCAGTAGCACCAAACACCAGAGAGCCTGTTAAAGTAACCACAGTACATCCTGAAATTCCTAACGGTTATCCAGCAACTATAACACTTTATAATGGTGCTATTAATATTCCGCAAAATAGTAATTACTCCTATGTATGGAATACAGGTGAAACCACACCTACAATTAATGTAAATAGTATTGGAACTTATACTATCATGGTTACTAACCAAAATAACTGTTCTAACTCCAGAACGATTACTGTGTTGCCATCAAACATTGCAACAATTGACGATATTATTATAGAAGAAGCCTCAACAAACAATAAAATCACAGTCTTGGTTTCTGGCAAAGGCGATTATGAATACTCCTTAAATCTTGAACCATATCAGGATAGCAACTTTTTTGAAAATGTAAACCCTGGGGTTCATACAATATATGTTCGCGATAAAAATGGTTGCGGTATTGTAGAACAAGTTATTTCAGTATTAGGTTTTCCAAAGTTCTTTACGCCAAATGCTGATGGTTTTAACGACACATGGCAATTGTATGGCGTGAATTCACAATTTAACCAAGGTGCTACAGTTACTATTTTTAACCGTTACGGAAAACTTATCAAATCTTTTGACAATAACAGTATAGGTTGGGATGGCACTTTTAATGGTAAACTCTTACCTTCGAGCGATTATTGGTTTGTGGCAAAACTAGCTAACGGAAAAGAATATCGTGGGCATTTTGCGCTTGTTAGGTAATTACTTTAGATTTGTAATATGCGCTTTAAAATTGAATCAGATTTTAGTCCAACTGGTGATCAACCTGAGGCTATAAAACAATTGTCTAATGGTATTAATTCTAACGAAAAATACCAAACCCTCCTTGGTGTAACAGGCTCAGGAAAAACATTTACGGTTGCTAATGTAGTTGAGGAAGTCCAACGTCCTACGCTTGTATTGGCTCATAACAAAACCCTTGCAGCACAATTATATTCTGAGTTCAAACAATTCTTCCCAAATAATGCAGTAGAATATTTTGTGTCGTATTATGACTATTACCAACCAGAAGCTTACATTCCAGTATCAGGAGTTTATATAGAAAAAGATCTTTCTATTAACGAGGAAATAGAAAAAATGAGATTAAGCACTACCTCTTCTTTGCTTTCAGGAAGAAGAGACGTGTTGGTAGTAGCATCTGTGTCTTGCTTATATGGTATTGGTAATCCTGTGGAGTTTCAAAAAAATGTTATCACTCTTGAACGTGATCAAGTAATTTCCAGAACAACACTATTGCATCAATTAGTACAAAGTTTATACTCTAGAACCGAAGGAGAATTCAATCATGGAAACTTCAGAATAAAAGGTGATACAGTAGATATTTTTCCAAGTTATGCTGATGATGCTTTCAGAATTCATTTTTTTGGTGATGAAATAGAAGACATTGAAGCCTTCAATATTCAAACTAACGAAATCATCGAAAAATATGATAGGCTTACCATTTATCCAGCCAATATGTTTGTTACCTCACCAGATGTATTACAAAATGCCATAAAGGATATTCAGGACGATTTAGTAAAGCAATACGATTATTTTAAAGAAATTGGAAAACACTTAGAAGCTAAACGCTTAAAAGAACGTACCGAATTTGATTTAGAAATGATTCGTGAGTTGGGTTACTGTTCTGGTATTGAGAACTATTCGCGTTATTTAGATGGCAGGCAACCTGGTTCAAGACCCTTCTGTTTATTAGATTATTTTCCAGACGATTACTTAATGGTGGTAGATGAAAGTCATGTTACTATTTCGCAAGTACATGCTATGTATGGAGGAGACAGAAGTAGAAAAGAAAATTTAGTAGAATATGGTTTTAGATTACCAGCTGCTATGGATAACCGTCCGTTAAAATTTGAAGAATTTGAAGCTTTACAGAATCAAGTGATTTACGTAAGTGCTACTCCAGCCGATTATGAATTACAAAAAACAGATGGTATGTATGTTGAGCAGGTTATTCGTCCAACAGGATTGTTAGATCCAATTATTGAAGTGCGACCGAGTTTAAATCAAATAGACGATTTAATAGAAGAAATACAACAACGTGTTGAAAAAGATGAACGTATATTAGTAACAACACTTACTAAACGTATGGCTGAAGAATTGACTAAATATTTAGCTAGAATTCAAATTCGTGTACGTTATATACATAGTGATGTGGACACTTTAGAACGCGTTGAAATTATGCAAGACTTACGTAAAGGCTTATTCGACGTATTAGTTGGCGTAAACCTATTACGTGAAGGACTAGATTTACCAGAAGTATCTCTAGTAACAATACTTGACGCAGATAAAGAAGGATTTTTACGTTCGGCAAGGTCGTTAACACAAACAGTTGGTAGAGCCGCAAGACATCTTAACGGAAAAGCTATTATGTATGCCGATAAAATTACCAAAAGCATGCAAAAAACCATTGACGAAACTAATTATCGTCGTGAAAAGCAAATTGCTTACAACACAGCCAATAACATTACACCTAAAGCTTTAAACAAAAGCCTGAATAACGCACTTACCAAAAACTCTGTGAGTACTTACTACTACGAACTTGAAGCTCAAAAAGCAGCAGAACCCGAAAGTGAGTATTTAACAAAACCAGAACTAGAAAAAAAGATTCGTGAAAAACGCAAACTTATGGAGCAGGCAGCAAAAGAATTAGACTTTATGCTTGCTGCAAAAGTGAGGGATGAAATTAAGGCTTATCAAACCAAGCTGAATCAATTAAAAGTATAGTTGCTCTATAGTGTATTGTTTAATTATACTGAGTTTTAAATATGTCTATTAAGAAATCAGGAGGGATGATTTTATGAGGAAAACTTTCCATTAAATCTAAAACCCTATTAATGGCTTCGTGACCTAATCCCATTCTTAATCCAAAATTATGAAGTCTTATGAGATCTTTCTCTGCAACTTCTTCATCCAAATTCATTAACAACACCAATCTGTGAAACTGAACGATGCGTTCACTATGGGATTTTAAATGAATATGTGTAACGGGATTATCTAATAGGTAATCAAAATCTTCTCTCGTAATTTCCAATTGCTTAGCAACTCCAAGTAAAAAATTATATTCTATTTCTTTTAAGCTATTATCAATTCTTGCGAATGCTATCATCTCGGACAGCAAACTTAACTTTTCAACACGATTTATCATGGCTGAGTGAGAATTAATTATTGATTTCATAAAATTAGGCATAATTGTCCTTTTATAATCGTAGATATAATGTATCTCATCGAAAAAAAGACGTCTTTTTATCGTGTTTTTTTTGACTTAATATGTCTTTTATATACAAAATATTGATTTTTAGAGATTTAAAAACAATTAACTGATATACTAAATTAATCTACTATTCGTTATTCGTTACATTTTTTTCACTTATTTAAAGCTAATTTGTAACCCTATAAAACATAAAAAAACTCCTAAATATAATTTAGGAGTTTTTTTGACTAATTCAAATAAAGATTTATCCTCTCGTAGTTATTCTTACAGGTACAATAAATTTTCCTTTTAGGGTACTGTATGATCCGGCTACTTTTTTGTAGTTTAACCTACTCTTTATAAAACCTTCCATCTTATCATCCTCAGAGTCAACACACAAAACAACCAGTTCGTTGTTTTTGTTCAATGTTAAAGTAACATTTGCTTTCATTTCATGGTTTACATCAAAGTTAGGACTCTTAAGGAACTTTTCAATATTAACTGTAATCTTTGAAAATTCACTTGTTGGGTCTTCTGGATTTGTACTTGCTATAAGTACACTGCTAAAAGTTAACGTTACAGCTAACAGTAATGTTTTTAATTGTCTCATAATTGTTCGTTTTAAATTGATTAAATAAAATTGATTGATGTCTTATAGACAGTATTTAAACAACAATTGTTACAGATTTATTTGTTTATTAACTAATGTTTAACGTTAATTAGTACTCAATTAACATACTGCGTTTCAATACACTACAAAATTATGTAACAAAAAAGAGTAGTGTGTTACACTACTCTTAATAAATATATATGTATATGTTAACTAAGCTAAAACGGCTTGTACTTTGTCGGCAGCTTCTTGAAACTCAACAGCACTTTTCACATCTAACCCTGAGCTATCTATTAGTTCTTTTGCTATATCTGCATTGGTTCCTTGAAGTCTTACAATAATAGGCACCTCAATGTTCCCCATATTTTTATAGGCATCAATAACACCTTGTGCAACACGGTCACAACGTACAATTCCTCCAAAAATATTAATTAAGATAGCCTTAACATTAGGATCTTTAAGAATAATTCTAAATGCTGCTTCTACTCTAGCTGCATCTGCAGTACCACCAACATCTAAAAAGTTTGCTGGCTCTCCACCTGCTTGTTTAATTAAGTCCATAGTCGCCATGGCTAATCCAGCTCCATTTACCATACAACCAACATTTCCATCTAAATCAACATAGTTTAGACCTAATGCACCTGCTTCAACTTCAATTGGGTTTTCTTCACGTAAATCACGTAATTCTGCTAAATCTTTATGTCTAAATAAAGCATTATCATCTAAAGTTACTTTAGCATCAACTGCCATAATTTTATCATCACTGGTTTTTAAAACTGGGTTGATTTCAAATAATGATGAATCAGATTTAACATAGGCTGTATATAATGACGTTACAAATCTTGTCATCTCCTTAAATGCTGTTCCAGATAAACCTAAATTAAAAGCAACTTTACGTGCTTGAAATGGTAAAATTCCTGTAGCAGGATCAATTTCTTCTGTAAAAATTAAATGTGGTGTTTCTTCTGCAACTGTTTCAATGTCCATACCTCCTTCAGTAGAGTACATAATCATATTTCGTCCATTTCCTCTATTTAAAAGAACAGACATATAATATTCTTCTGGCTCAGAATCTCCAGGGTAATAAACATCTTCAGCTACTAAAACTTGGTGAACACGCTTTCCTTCGGCAGATGTTTGAGGGGTTACCAAATCCATTCCAATAATTTGACTAGCTATAGTTTTAACATCATCAAGACTTTTGGCTAATTTTACACCACCACCTTTTCCACGACCACCTGCGTGAACTTGTGCCTTAATAACGTGCCATCCGGTTCCAGTATCTTCAGTTAATTTCTTAGCTGCTGCTACTGCTTCATCAGCATTTTGCGCAACAATTCCTCTCTGGATACGTACGCCAAAACTGTTTAATAATTCTTTTCCTTGATATTCGTGTAAATTCATAACTTGCTTAATAATTTAAGATGCGCAAATGTAAATAATAGCTATTAATTACACTAATATTTTAATTAGTAATGGAGGTATTATGAATAAGAAATTTTAGACATGTTAAATAATTAACAAATAGTTTAATTGTTAATATTTTTATGATGTTATATTAATAATTGAAACTAATAAAATATATTTGAGGCATAAATAATAAAGATCACCATGAAAAAAGAGCAACTATTAAACATCGCTCAAGAGCTTGGAAGCCCTGTTTATGTATATGATGCACATAAAATAGAATCGCAGTATAAACGATTAACCTCGGCGTTTACTAATGTAAAGAATTTAAAAATAAATTATGCTGCTAAAGCTTTGTCTAACATTTCGGTTTTAAAATTTTTAAAGAATTTAGGGTCTGGTTTAGACACCGTATCTATTCAAGAAGTGCAATTAGGCTTAGTTGCTGGTTTTAAAGCGCAAAACATTATTTTTACTCCTAATGGTGTATCACTTGAAGAAATTGAAGAAGTTGCTAAACTAGGTGTACAGATTAATATTGATAACTTATCGATATTAGAACAGTTTGGAAGTAAACATCCTGATATTCCTGTGTGTATAAGAATAAATCCTCATGTGATGGCTGGAGGCAACACAAACATTTCAGTTGGGCATATTGATTCTAAATTTGGCATTTCTATTCATCAAATCCCTCATATTTTAAGAATTGTAGAAAACACCAAAATGCATATTAATGGTATTCATATGCATACTGGAAGTGACATATTAGATATTGATGTGTTTTTATATGCCAGTGAAATATTATTTGAAACAGCTAAAAACTTTAAGAACCTAGAATTTATTGATTTTGGCTCTGGATTTAAAGTTCCTTACAAAAAGGGAGATATTGAAACAAATATTGAAGAACTCGGAAAAAAACTCACCTCTCGCTTTAATGAATTTTGTAAAAGCTATGGTAAAGAATTAACACTAGCATTTGAACCTGGTAAGTTTCTAGTAAGTGAAGCAGGTTTCTTTTTAGTAAAAGTAAATGTGGTTAAGCAAACAACATCTACTGTGTTTGCTCAAGTTGACTCTGGATTTAATCATTTAATTAGACCAATGTTATATGGCTCTCAACATGAAATAATGAATATTTCTAATCCAGATGGAAGAGAACGTTTTTACTCGGTTGTTGGTTATATATGCGAAACAGATACCTTTGCAAACAACAGACGTATTAATGAGATAAATGAAGGCGATATTTTAGCGTTTAAAAATGCAGGTGCTTATTGTTTTACTATGGCTAGTAATTATAACTCAAGGTTTAGACCTGCCGAAGTGTTATGGTATAACAACAAAGCGCATTTAATAAGAAAGCATGAAACGTTTGATGACTTATTAGCAAATCAAGTGACAGTTGATTTGAGTAAGAAGAAATCGGTGGTTAAGAAGTAAGCTAACCACTTATTTTTCTTTAAAAGTACTCAAATAAGCTCCTGGAGCTCCATATTCACTTAACGCCTGAACATCAACTTCAATAGAATTGGTTATATCTGAATTATAAAAAATAATGGTAGCGTTACCGTCTTTATCTGTTTTAACCGAAGGGTTCCAATAAAGTGTGGTTCTATTATCTGAATAATCACTCATGTTGATGTCAACATCATATTTTGGAGAATAAAACTCCTTAAACTTTGAAAATCCATTAATAGAATGTTTTGATGTAAATGAATTATCTTGTTTTAGTTTCCCTGTTTTAGTATAAATTGCAATAACACCGTATTTCCCACTTGGACCATATACTGCAGCTTTATAAGCACTTTTAATAATTTCTATACGTTCTACATTAGACATATCCATACCATAAATATAATCTGGAACTTTAAGATCTGCATTTGGTTCTCTTAACGTCATACCATCAATTACCCATAAAGGCCCATAAGAGTTTCCTCTTATAACAACTTGATTCGACAAAAAAACAACATCAATACCAGAGACATCCGCAATATGGTATAATATATTCCCGTTTCTATTATTATCAGCCAATATAGTATTATCGGGTTCAACATGATAAAGAGATGATGCATATTTAGGTTTTTCAATGATTTTATTTTTAGCATTAACTAGAACTTCATCTAATATTTGAGCATCTTCATATACAAAAAATGGCATTGCTTTGCTATTATACGAACCTCCTTTATGGTTTTTAAAGTTTGGCACAGGTAACTCTATCTCTTTATTTTTATCTACTAATACTACTTTGGTATTTATAGCCTCATCCTTAGTATTATAAGCGTTAAATGCTAATTCAACCGAACCTGAATTATCAACATTTTCTATTCTAAAACTTCCATCATTATTTGTTGTTGTTGTATATAGTTTTAATTCATCTTTAGACTTGCCAATCATTTTCAAAGCTTTATTTTTTAAAGGTACATCTTGCATATTTGTTGCAATTCCGGAAATAGTATATCCTCTTTCAAAAGGAAATTCTTTAAGGGAATTAAAATCTATTTTATCAAGCTCTTCCCAGTTAAATTTTCGCCAACCATGAGTTAACATGACTAAGTCTAATTTAGCTGCTGTAGATCTTTTATCATCACTGAAGTAATATCCTGAATTCTCGACATGACCTTTAATATCACTCTGCAACAATAAGTGAGTTAAAATATTTGCATCCTTATTATCTTTTTCAACTTTATCAGCATCAGTTACAGCTACAGAAAACTTAGTAGATAACGGTGCTCCGTAAGAATCCTTAATATGCACTTTTAACTCAAACTTGCCTCTTTTATTAAAATCACTTTTACTCAACCCTGCTTCGATAGTGAGTTCATTTTTATTATTTATAAATATAGCTCTTTCACACCAAGGTCGCATTTGTTCATCAAAAAGGGTTAATGTTAAGACACCACTAGCAAGTTTACTTTTTGGTATTTCAAAATCAATAACGGACTCTGTATTAAATTTAAATCTACCTTGATATTGTTTATTATTGTTCATGGTGCCAATAATGTAAAATGGCTTGTTTCGTAACTCATTACTTGCTTGCACCTTTACTTTTATATTTCTAGTATTTAAATTATCTACAACCATAACATAGCCCTTATCTTGTATTTGGGGCAAATCAAACTTTAAACCATCATCTAAAATAGCTGTATAGGTTTCATTAGCTTCAGGTTTCAAGCTAAAAAAACCCATCCCTTTATACATACTATTTATTGACAAGACCGTTTTTCCTTTAGAATTCTTTATTTGTCCTTTAACATCTCTTCCAAGTCCATCACTTCCTATAGCCTTAAAAGTAATTTTTCCGCTTATTCCACTTACTGCATAACCTCCTTCAGGGAAGAACTGTAAATCGATAGCTTCTTGACTATTAGATTTTTCTATTTTGTCATTATCCTTATTTAATAGTTTAATGTTTTTTGTGAAAAAGAAATCTTGATCAAAATTCCGCATCCAATTAGTATAGGCTCTAAGTTGGTAATCTCCAGTTTGCAAATTACTAGGTAATTCAAGATATCCTTGCGCATGACCTTCCACTATTTTATGGGTTTGGGAGAGAATAATTTTATTATTTGAGTCTATTAAATCTACATGCAACACTTTACTTCCTAAAGAAAACTGGTGGTATTCGCCTAAAACCACATAAGCTTTATACCATACAGTTTCGCCAGCAACAAACACATTTTTATCGGTATGTAAAAACACCTTTTCTACTGGGTTATAATTATTATACTTTCTAAGTAATCCATCAAAATTTTCAATAAAAAGATCGCCTCGTAAATTACTTTGCATAAACGAAATTTGTTCCTTGGTGTTTAAAAAAATAGATTCAAAAGCATTGTCTTTTTCGAAAGATGTTATAACCTCTTCTTCTACTGGTGTGCGTTTTACAATAGGGTTATTTCTCCAAAAAGCTTCATTATAACCTATTTTGTTTAATGCTTCCCAATCACTTTTTCTCCAAAACTTGTTTCTAATCCTTCTTGAATTATCTGGCTTATACTGCTCAAAAAATGTTAAATCAGAAGTAGATATAACATGGGTTAAAAACGCATCATCCCTATAATAATCAAAGGAATGGTCAATTTTTATATAATCAATCAATAATTCCTGATTGGAAGTCTTTTTAAAAACCATTTCATAAGAAAGCTGATAGTTTTTAATAAATGTATTTTTTTCTTTAAATTTTATGAACTCTAAATGATCATTAACTACAGTACCTAAAACTTTTAAGACGTCATAGGTTTTTGTGTTTATAACAACTTCGGCATCCAATATTGGAGCAATGACATTTTCTAGAGGTTTAAACCATAACGTTGCTAAATCTCCATCTGCTGAAGAAAGCATATCTATAATCTTTATATCATAAAAGTTTCTTACATTAAATCGCAACGGAAATATCAAATAGTCCGTTTCGGGCTGTATAGATTTTAGGATACGTGATAAAAGGGTAAAATTACTATTATTAACCATCTCTGGTTTTAAAGCGTATCTTCCTTCTATAATCTCCCATTTTTCTATACCTTCTGAAGTGTAGATAGCATCGTAGATTATTTCTGAAAATTCGGAGTACTCATCTCCGTTTTTAGATTTTTGTCTATAAAATGCTTTCCGTATTTCTTCTTGTCAGATAGCTTTCGCATTGTGGATAATGCCTTTTCGGCTAATTCAAAGGCATAATCATCTCTTTTACCACTAGAAAGCATAACTTCATTTAAGTTGTTCACTAATGGTGTCAGTAGTACATTTATGGTAGAAAACTGTGAAATTTCAATTGTTTTTTTCTCATAATTTAAATGCGAAAAAACGATGGTAGCTGGCAACGAATCTACTTCCAGAATAAATTCTCCAAGTTCATTGCTTGAAGTCCCTATAAGGGAACCAAAAACCTCAATATTAGCATAGGTAATTGGTGCTCCTGTAGTTGCATCTGCTATTTTTCCCTGTATTTGAATTTTGTTGTTTTTTACAGGTATTTCCTTCTTAAGGATAATTCTCTCTTTTACAATCTTAAAGGTCAAGTCAATATCTTCAAAAAGCCTGAATAACACAGAGTTAATAGGTTCTTCAACAGCTTTGAATGTGACTCTTCGCTCTAGATCTATGTCCTCATTCTTGTAAAAGAATTTAAAGTTTGTTATTAACTCAATCTCAGACAAAGCATTTGAGACAAATTCATTATTAAGGCTTATACTGATTTTAACATTCTCAGTTTTAAAAAAATTATTATCAGCGTTTACGAAGTTTATAGCAAAAAACAATAAAGCAACTGCTACTTTTAAATCCAGCTTGTAATTAAAGTTTTTTACTTTTCGCATACTCTTGTATTTTTTTATTTTACTTAACAATTGATTTAATTACTACTTTATTCCCATTTACTTGATATTTAAATGGCGATAACTCTGTGAAGACATCCAACACTTCATTTACAGGTTCTTTTGTAAAACTCCCAGTAAATCTAATATCGTTAAGCTCTACATAATCATTTTCTATATCAATGTTGTAATACCGTTCTAATTTTTTAATAATATCTTCAAACTTGTCATTTTTAAAAAACAAATACCCATCTTTCCATGCTACATACTTTTCTACACTAACCTTATTTACTAAAAAAGTGTCATCTTCAAAAACAACCTGCTCTCCAGATGTAATAACTACACCATTTTTTTTATTGAAAGCCTCAGAAGATTTAGTTATTCCAACACTTCCTTCCTTTAAAACAACTGATGTATTCTTGTCATTTTGGTAACTTAACACATTAAACTTTGTCCCTAAAACCTGTACATTCATGTCTTTAGTATGCACGATAAAAGGTGCCAATTTATTTTTTTTAACTTCAAAAAACGCTTCTCCTTCTAAAAAAACATTTCGTGTCGCTTTATTATTTAAAGCGATTGGAAATTCTAATTTACTGCCTGAATTGACAAAAACCAGTGAACCATCAGATAGTTGCACAGTAAATTGCTTACCATATGAAACTGTTAATTCATGATGTGTGTTTTTGAAATCTTTGTTAACACCTATAACATACAACAATACTTCTCCATCATATCTTGCAATAATATCTCCTTTATGATTTCTAATTTCGATTTCTTTTCTTTCATCAATAACCTTTAAATCTCCATTACCTAATCTCAAGGCAATATTATTTTTAGTTAAATTTTCATCCTTAACAAAGGATGAATAAAAACTAAATCCAATACTAAAAAACAGTAATATAATAGCAGCATATTTTAAAACTCTTATAAAAGGTCTAGACTCTTTACTTGTTATTAATCTTTTGACTTGTAAAAAAGCTAAATCAGTATCTATTAAACTATACGCTAGGTCTAATTCTTGATTTGTTTTTACAAAATCTAAAAACAACTTCTTATTTTCAGGAGCTTGTACCCAATTCTTTAAATCGTTAAGTTCCTTATTTGAAATTGTACCCGTTAAATATTTAATAATATGTTCTTCCAAATTCTTTCTGGTTTTATTAGTTGACGCAAAAAAGTAAGAATACCCTTAAATAAATATTCCTTTTTTTTTTACTTTTAAACTTTAAACAACATTTTTTAGCTTCTTTACATAACTATTATGAACGATAAAGTTCTTTGGAAACAAATACAAAATAGAGATAGCCTATCTTTTAAGAAAGTATTTGAACTCTACTATGAACCCCTTTATTCATATATTGCTCAGTTTACAAATGATAAATCTAAAGCTGAGGATATAGTACAAAACACATTTGTAACTCTTTGGATAAAAAGAGAATCCATTACAATAAATACTTCATTGAAAGCTTATTTGTTTAAATCTGCTTATAATAAGTACTGTGACATATATAGAAAGCAAAAAAAGAATGACAAATTACTTGAAGATTTAAAATATGAAAGTTTTATATCTCAAATTGAAGTAGATGATAATCTTTTGAATCAAAAAAAGCAACGAATAAAAGCTTTGGTTGATAAACTCCCCAAACGTTGTAAAGAAATTTTATTGCTTAGCAAACAAGAAATCTTAAAACAAAAAGAAATAGCTAAAAGGCTTAATATATCAATAAAAACAGTTGAAGCCCAACTTAGAATTGCCTTTAAAAAAATAAGAAAGGATTTTTAGTAAACATAAGAGTGCATACTTAATATAAGTAATTTATAAAAATTGTCGTGCTTTTTCTATCTTTATAGAAATCAAAAACATGAAAAATAGTCCATTAAGATTCTTTAAAATAGCATACTTGCTATTTTTAGTGTCGTTTTATGCAAACTCCCAAAATAACATTCAATGTAAAATTGAAACAACATTGGGTGATATAGTCATTGAGCTTTACCCAGATAAAGCTCCTATTACTGTGACAAATTTTATGAAGTATGTTGACAACAACCTTTACGAAAACTCTACTTTTTTTAGAGTTTGCACTCCTGAAAATGAAGCCGAAAGAGATATTAAAATTGAAGTTATTCAAGGTGGCTTTGTAGATAATTCAAAATCTTTTAACCCAATAGTTTTAGAAACTACTGATAAAACAAATATTCTTCATAAAAACGGAACAATCTCCATGGCACGATCTAGTGCCAATACTGCAACTAGTAGTTTTTTTATTTGTATAAACAATCAACCTGAATTAGATTTTGGTGGAAAACGTCATAATGATGGCTTAGGTTTTGCTGCTTTTGGTAAAGTCACCAAAGGCATGGATATTGTTTTAAAAATTCAATCTGGAGCCAATAAAAACCAACAACTATTAGAACCAATAATTATTAAGAATATAACAAGAATATAACATTTTAAACCAACCAACCACATGAAAACTTTAAAACTCATCGCCCTGAGTTTTTTGCTATTACCTATACATACTGAAGCCCAAAGAAGTAAGAAAAAAGAAAAAGAACCTACAGAATTTGTTAATGACAAAGAATTTCATCATTTAAAATGGCGAAATATTGGACCCTTTCGCGGTGGGCGAAGCGTTACCTCTACAGGAGTCGTAGGTCAACCAAACACCTATTATATGGGAACTACAGGCGGAGGCATCTGGAAAACTATTGATGGTGGTATAACATGGCTCAATGTGTCTGATGGTTTTTTAAAAACTGGAACTGTTGGAGCAATTGCTGTGTCTGAGAGCGACCCAAACGTAGTTGTTGCTGGAATGGGTGAACATGCCGCAAGAGGCGTAATGACCTCAATGGGAGATGGTGTTTACAAGTCAACAGATGCTGGAAAAACATGGACGCATATTGGATTAGACAATTCCAGACATATTTCTGATGTCATTATACATCCAACAAATCCAGATGTTATTTATATCACTGCCCAAGGTGCACAATATGGTCCTTCAACAGAGCGAGGTGTGTATCGCACCACAGATGGCGGAAATAATTGGGAACGCATTCTTTATGTAAATGAAACTACTGGAGCATCATCCCTATCTATGGATATGACTAATCCACGAATTCTTTATGCTGCTATGTGGCAACATCGTCGCTATCCTTGGACGATGGAATCTGGTGGAAAAGATTCTGGGTTATATAAGTCGACTGATGGAGGAACAACATGGAATAAAATGAAAGCAGGCTTACCAGAAGATTTTGGTAAATCTGGAATTTCGGTATCTCGTGCAAATCCTGAAAAAGTTTTTGCAGTCATTGAAGCCGAAGGAACAAAAGCTGGTGTGTATCGTTCAGATAATGCTGGTAAATCTTGGAAACAAGTAAATTCAGATCGTGTTACAATTACGCGTTCTTGGTATTATATGGAGATTTTTGCCGACCCTCAAAATGAAAATGTAGTGTATGTATTAAACGCGCCTGTATTAAAATCTATTGATGGCGGAAAAAGTTTTAGTAATATTTCTGTGCCTCATGGTGATAATCACCATTTATGGATAAATCCAAATGACAATAACAATATGATTAACTCTAACGATGGAGGCGCAAACATATCGTTTAATGGAGGAAAAAGCTGGAGCACACAAGAAAACCAACCAACAGCACAATTCTATCGTGTCATTACAGATAACCTTGTGCCTTATAATGTATATGGTGGGCAGCAGGACAATTCAGCAATCTCTATTAAAAGCCGCACTAATGATGGAGGTATTGATTGGAAAGATTGGCATTCTGTAGCTGGTTGTGAGAGCGCTTTTTTAGCATTCGACCCTGATAATCCTGAACATGTGTATGGTGGCTGTTATCAAGGAATTATTGAACGTTTTGTAACCTCAGCAAACACCTCAAAACCAATCAAAGAATATCCTGAATTAGGCTTAAGTATTCAACCTAAAGATTTTAAATATCGTTATAATTGGAATGCACCAATCATTAGCTCTCCTCATGATAGAAGCACTATATACCATGCAGGAAATGTGGTTTTTAAAACCCAAGATGGTGGTAATAGTTGGAACGTGGTAAGCCCAGATTTAACTAAAAACGAAAAAGACAAACAAGGTCCTGGTGGCGGACCATACACCAATGAAGCGGCTGGTGGTGAAAACTATAATACCTTAATGTCGTTAGTTGAATCTCCACACGAACAAGGTGTTTTATATGCTGGAAGCGATGATGGCCTACTTCACATTACAAAAGATGGAGGACAGAACTGGACAAATATCACACCTAAAGGCATTTCTGATGGCATTATTAATAGCATTGAAGTGTCTCCTCACAATCCTGCTACTGCTTACATAGTGGTTATGAGATATAAGTCTATGGACTTAAAGCCTTATGTCTTTAAAACAAATAATTACGGACAATCATGGACAAAAATTGTAAATGGATTTAACGACCCTCATGGATTCGTCCGCGTAGTTAGAGAAGACAAAAAAAGAAGAGGTTTATTATACGCTGGCACTGAAACTGGACTTTATATTTCACTAGATGATGGCGCTAATTGGCAACAATATCAATTAAATTTACCAATAGTAGCCATTAATGATTTAGTCATTCAGGATAATGATTTGGTAGTAGCAACTGCTGGACGTTCTTTCTGGATTTTAGATGATTTAGGAGCTATTCAAAACATCAAAAAAGGCAATAACTCAGCTATTCAAGTTTTTAAACCAAAAGACACTTATCGCATATTTGGAGGAAGCACAAGTCGATTTGTTCCTGGTGTGGGACAAAACCCAAAAAGTGGTGTCACGTTTGATTATTTTTTAGCTAAAGATATTGATACACTAGAATTGAAACTTGAAGTTCTTGAAGCTGGAAAAGTAATAAGAACTATATCTAGTAAGAAGGACAAAGAGTTCAAATCTTGGGAAGGTGGCCCTTCTGCTCCACAAATGTTGCCTGCTAAAAAAGGTTACAATCGTTTTACATGGAATTTTCAAAGAGAACAACTACCAGGCGTTGAGAACGTTTTTGTGCATGGTGGTTATTCAGGTTCTAATGTAGCACCTGGAAATTATACGTTACGATTAACTCTTGAAAATGGAGGTCAATCTGAAACTGAAGTGACCATTTTACCAAATCCAAATGTAAAATCTAACCCTGCAGATTTTAAAGAGCAACAAACTGTTTTATTGGAAATTGAAAACACCATTAGAGACATTCATGAATCTGTAAATAACATGCGTTCTGCGAAATCGCAACTTAAAATTTATGCAAAACTTTTAAAAGATAACGATACAGCAAAAGACTTACTAGATAAAGGTAAAACCCTTGTCGAACGTATTACCACTTGGGAAGAAAACTTAATTCAACCTAAGCAAAAAACGTTTCAAGATGTTATCAATTTCAATAATAAATTAAATTCTCAATTAATGCATTTAAAAGGGTTTATAGATGTTGACGAACCTAAGGTAACGCAAGGTTCCAAAGAAAGACTAAACGATTTAATGAAACAATGGAACACTTTTAAAGAAGAGCGTGATGCTATAATAAATACTGAAATGGCAATATATAACAAACAGTTTAAAGACTTAAACTTGCCTGCCATTATCATTAAAAATTAATTTCTACACTAATCAAATTAAAATAACTAAAAAACAAACATCATGCAAAAACTAACTGTTCTATACAAACATCCGGCGGATCCTAAAGCTTTTGAAAAGTACTACAAAGAAAAACACTTACCACTTGCTGCAACCATGAAAGGAGTATCTAAAATTGAAATAACTAAATTACAAGGAACTCCAGATGGTCAAAAAGCCGATTATTATCGAATGGCTGAACTGTATTTTACAAGCCCTGAACAAATGCAAGAAACTATGGCTTCTCCCGAAGGACGGGCCACCGTTAACGATCTATCCAACTTTGCTACTGGAGGTGTAAATGTAATTGTTGGGTTTATTGAAAACGATATTTAAATATTATAAATAACTAATAAGAATTACCATGAAGCATTTAATAAAAGTTTTCATCCTATTATTTACTATATCATGTTTTGCTCAAGGCACTAGACTTTTACGTCAACCAGATATTAACGACTCACAAATTACCTTTACTTATGGAAGCGATGTTTGGATAGCTAATATCAACGGTTCAAACGTAAAAAGGCTAACAAGTACCTCAGCAGTAGAACAGCATCCATATTTTTCACCTGATGGAAAATGGATAGCCTTCACATCAAACCGTTTTGGTACAAATGCTGTTTACGTGGTTTCAGTTGAAGGTGGTGATGCTACAAGATTGACTTGGCATCCAAGTGGAGCACAAGTACGTGGTTGGACCAGTGATGGCAAACATATATTGTATGCTTCTAGTCGAGACACAGCTCCTAGTGGTTTTGATCGTTTATGGACAGTTCCTGTAAATGGTGGTCCTTCAACACTAATTACTAAACAATGGAGTACAAGTGGATCTTATTCAAAAGATGGAAAGCTAATGATTATTGATAGAATGAGTCGCTGGGATGAAGAATGGCGTGCATACAGAGGTGGTCAAAACACTCCATTAGTTATTTTAAATCTCAATAATTCTAAAGAAACTTTACTACCAAATAATAAAACCACTGACATCAAACCTATTTGGATGGGAGATAATATCTACTTCCTTTCAGATAGAGATTTCGTTATGAATATCTGGTCGTTTAACACAAAAACCTCTCAGTTAAAACAAGTAACAACTTTTAAAGGCTCAGATATTAAATCACTTTCAGGTCATAATAATACGCTTGTGTTTGAACGTGATGGTTATTTACATACTTTGGATATTAACTCAAATACAACTAAACAACTTAGCATTAATGTTGTTGGTGATTTTCCTTGGGCTGCAACCAAATGGGAAGATGTTAGTAGATTTGCTAGATCTGTATCATTATCGCCAACAGGAAAGCGAGCTATTATGGAATCTAGAGGTGAAATTTTTACAGTCCCAATTGAAAATGGGGATTCAAGAAATATGACCGAGAGTTCTGGCGTTGCAGACAGAACGCCAATTTGGTCTCCAAAGGGCAATGAAGTAGCATGGTTTTCAGATAAAAGTGGTAAAGGATACGAATTACTAATTGCCAATCAAGATGGTATGTCTGCTCCAAGAAGCATTTCTATAGGAGAGTCAAAATTAGGATGGGAACCTACTTGGTCTCCAGATGGTAAACACATTGCCTTTACTGATGATGATGTTAGAATTAGAGTTGTTAACGTTTCAGAGGGCTCCATAAAAACCATTGATGTTGGTGGTAATAATCTAGAGCGTGGTCGCTTAGGTTTAAGTTGGTCTCCAGATTCAAAATGGTTAGCTTATTCAAAAGCAGGTTCAAATAATTTTAGACAAGTGACCCTTTGGTCTTTAGATTCAGGAAAAACACAATCCATTACAAATCCTTTTGCCGATGCATTTGCACCAGCTTGGGATGCCGACCAAGAACATCTTTATTTCTTAGCAAGTACTGATGTTGCACTAAGTTCAGGTTGGGCAAATACAAGTGCTATGACGGCAAATCCTGAATATGCTGCTTATGTAATTAATTTGCAAAGCGATGATGCTTCACCTTTTAAACCAAAGAGTGATGAAGAAGAATCCGAAAAGAAAGAAGAAAAGAAAGAAGATGGCAAGGCTAAATCTGATGAGAAAAAAGAAGATACAACAATAAAAATTGACTTTGATAATATTGAAAGGCGCACCTTAGCTTTGGACATTCCAGTCAGAAATTATTCTAATATTATAGCTGGTCCAAAAGGTACAGCATTTATAATGGAACGTATTCCTAACAGTAGAGGTTTAACAGTTCAAAAATATAAGCTTGATGATAATAAAGCTGAAGAATTTATGTCTGGTGTTGGACAATTTACTATGTCATCAGATAGAAAAAAGATTTTAGCACAAGTTATGGGAGGATGGCAAATTGTAGATGCATCTGCTCCGAAAGGCAAAGGAGAAAACGTAAAAGTTGATCTTCAAATGAAGTTAGATAAATCTGCTGAATGGAAACAAATGTTTGAAGAAGCTTGGCGCTATGAGCGTGATTATTTTTACGATCCAAATATGCATGGACGTGATTGGAACGAAGTTTACAAACGTTATGCACCTCTTGTAGCATACGTTAAACATAGAGCAGATTTAACCTATATTTTAGATCAATTAAATGGTGAGTTGTCTGTTGGTCACAGCTTTGTGTTTGGTGGTGATTATCCAGATGTTGACACCTCTAAAGTTGGACTTTTAGGAGCTGATTTAGAAGCAAAAAGTAACCGTTGGCAAATCACGCGCATTTATACTACCGAGAGTTGGAATCCAGGATTAAGCAGCCCATTAGACCAACCAGGTTTAAACATAAAAGAAGGACATTACATTGTTGGTATTAATGGACAACCTTTAACAGCAAACGATAATCCATTTCAGTTGTTAGATGGTACTTTAGATAAACAAACCACTTTACACATTAATGACAAACCAGAATTTAATGGTGCATGGAAAGAAATTGTAGAGCCTATTCGAAGTGAAAATGGATTGAGACAACGTGCTTGGGTTGAGGACAACAGACGATTGGTAGATAAACTTTCAAATGGGCGTTTAGCTTACGTTTGGGTGCCAAATACAAGTGGAGCAGGGTTTGTGTCTTTCAATCGTTATTTCTTTGCTCAACAAGATAAAGAAGGAGCAGTTATTGACGAGCGCTTTAATGGTGGTGGTTTATTAGATGATTACATGGTAGATTTAATGACTAGAACGCTAAGAGCTGGGTTGACTAATGAAGTTCCTAATGGGAAAGCAATGCAACTTCCAGCAGGAATTTTAGGCCCTAAAGCACTGCTTATTAATGAACTTTCGGGTTCGGGTGGCGACTTTTTCCCTTGGGTATTTAGACAACAAAACGCTGGCCTATTAATTGGATCAACAACTTGGGGAGGATTGGTAAAATCGTCAGTGCATTATAGTTTAATAGATGGAGGTGCTTTAACAGCTCCTGACAACGCTGTTTTTGACCCAATAAATAACAAATGGGTCGCTGAAAATGAAGGTGTAGCTCCCGATATTGCTGTAAGACAAGATGCTGTGGCATTATCAAAAGGCAAAGATCCTCAATTAGAACGTGCCGTAAAAGAAGTTCTTGACATGCTTAACAAACAAGGCAGCAAAAAAGTAGTACCTCCGTCATTCTCTAAACCAGCGAAATCCAATAATTAGAAATCAATACCTAAAAAAATGAAAAAATATATCACTTCAATACTTTTAATATGTTTGCTCTGCTTTGTAACAAATGCACAAACAGATAAAAAAGCAGAACCAAGTAAATGGACACCAGAAGATATTATTAACCGTGAATCCATGGGTTCAGTATCTTTTTCGCCAAACAACAATATGGTGGTTTGGACCAAGCGTAAGCCTGTAAAAGATAAAGATCAGTTTATCTCTGATATTTATTTGACACGCTTAGATATGAAGAAAGATGATGCTTTTAGGACTATTCAACTTACTAACGGAGATGATAGTGATTCCAGTCCGATATTCTCAAAAGACGGTGAACATATTTATTTTTTGTCCTCAAGAGATAAAGGTAACAAGCTTTGGAGCTTAAGCATTTATGGTGGAGAAGCGAAAAAAGTAAAGGAGTTTAAAAATGGTATTTCCAATTTACAATGGCAAAACGAAAACACCTTGTTGTTTCAATCGCATGATGGAAAAACACTCTATGAACAAAAGTTTGAAGAAGAAAAAGATAATGTTATTGTCGTTGAAGATTCTTTGAACTGGAGACCAAACCACGTGTATGCATTTAATATCAAAGACAAGTCAACAAAGCGACTCACCAATAACGAAAAACCTTTAAGTGGCTATCAAATTTCAAAAGATGGAAAGTGGTTGTTTTATAGTATGCAGCGTAGTAGAAGTTATGCTGCTGATGCACAACAAGACCCATTTCATTACTTAAAAAACCTTGACTCTGGAAAAGTAATTAAGATTAAACATAATCTTGGTCAACCAATGGGAAACATTCAATTTACAGACAACAACAAAGGGTTTTATTTTACGTCAACCTATGCATCTGACCCTGAATGGAATGGCGCAGGTGTGAGTGAACTTTATTATTATACCTTAGCTACACATACCTATAAAAAAGTAGATTTAAAGTGGGATTTAGGTATTGGTCGAGGGTTTAATGTTGTTGAAAATGATGCCATTGTTACCCTAGCTAATAAAGCCTATATAAGATTAGCTTACTATAAGAAAAACAGTAACTCCTGGAGTAAATCTAACATTGATTTAGATGAAAAAAATGACCACACATCTATTATCACAATTTCTGATGATGGCAAAAAAGTAATCTACACCTACTCTACTGCTTCACGTTTACCAACCTTTCATGTCGCTGATTTGAATGGTAATAAATTCTCTAATCAACAAGAACTTGTAAAACTCAACAAAAATCTTTCAAAAAAAATACTAGCAAAATCTGAAGTGATAGTTTGGAAAGGTTATAACAATGAAGAAGTTACAGGAATACTAATTTATCCAGAAAACTATCAAGAAGGCAAACGTTATCCATTAATGTTATCTATTCATGGCGGTCCAGCAGGAGCAGATTTGGATTTGTTTAGTGATCGCTGGAGTACTTATCCACAATTACTATCACAAAAAGGTATGTTTATTTTAAAGCCAAATTATCATGGGTCATCAAATCACGGATTATCATTTGTAGAAAGCATCAAGGGTAACTATTATGAACCAGAAATGGAAGACATTATAAAAGCGATTGATGTGCTTGATAAAGAAGGTAAAATTGACAAAAACCAAATGGGAACCATGGGTTGGTCTAATGGAGCCATTATTACAACCATGCTTACTGTTCGATATCCAAACATGTTTAAAGTGGCTGCTCCAGGAGCTGGTGATGTCAATTGGACCTCAGATTACGGTACCTGTCGTTTTGGTGTAAGTTTTGACCAAACCTATTTTGGTGGAGCTCCTTGGGATGATACCAACGGAAAATTCTACAATGAAAACTATATTATTAAGTCACCTTTATTCGAAATTGAAAAAATAAAAACACCAACCATTATTTTTCATGGTAGCGAAGATCGTGCAGTACCACGTGATCAAGGTTGGGAATACTTTAGAGGCCTACAACAATCTGGAAATACGCCTGTGAGGTTTTTATGGTTTCCTGGTCAACCACATGGTTTAGGAAAAATCACGCATCAATTACGTAAAATGAAGGAGGAAATTCAGTGGATTGACTCATATTTATTCAACAAACTAGCTACTGAAAATAAAGCTTTTAAAGAAGATAGCCCTTTAGCAGAACTATTAAAAATTCAGGAAGCTAAAAGTGTTGATGGTTTCTTTGGTGAAATTAAAAATGGTATTTTGATACCAGAAACTTTACTCATTAAGAAAGACTCTACATCTATTGGTCGTTTTGAAGTCACTAACGCACAGTTTAAAGCCTTTAAACCAAGTTTTAACTACGAAGCAGGAATAGACAATTATCCTGCTGAAGTAAGTATGCAAGATGCTAAAGATTATGTGAAATGGTTATCAGACAAAACTGGAGAAACCTACAGATTACCTAATACGAAAGAGGCTAAAAGCTTGCATAAACAAGCTCATAAAATTGGAGCTAAAGAACTTACCTTAAATTATTGGGCTGGTTACGATATTACAAAAGCCGAAGTCCCAATATTAAATGAGAAACTCAGTAAAGAGTTAAAAACTATTCTTTATAAAAAAGTAGGTAAAAAGAAACCAACTAAGGTTGGTGATGCTATTGTTTATGATTTAGGAGGAAACATTGCTGAATATTATGAAAATGGTATTTATGGTTATAGTGCTTATGACTTTTACGATGCTAATGATGACAGTATGATTACGAGTAAACATGTTGGTATAAGAGTGATTAAAGAATAAATATGTATATTTAAATTCAAAAAATACCCTCGATCTATTTTTAGACACTTAATTGACTTCAATAACCAACCAAATGAAGTTAAAACAATCGTTTCTAATTGCCCTAACATTAATAATAATAGCTTTAACATCTTGGGAGCTTTATTGGCGTTCCCAAGGGAAGTACCCAAACCTAAACGACGACAAAGCACTTTGGGCAATGCACAGGGCAAATGTTGAAACAGCTTCCAAAGATGATGTGATTATATTTGGATCTTCAAGAGCTTATTTTGACATTCAGATTGACGAATGGGAGAAAGCTACTGGAAAAAAACCTATTCAATTAGCATCACCAGGCTCTTCTCCTCTACCGTCTTTTCATGATTTGGTTAATAATACCAGTTTTAATGGTACAGTAATCCTTGGAGTAACACCTGGATTGTTCTTTTCAACAACTTATCCTGGTGCTGACCCTTGGAGTAGAATACAAACAAAAGTCGATCATTTTTACAACAGAACATATGCTGATCGATCAAACTTTTGGTTATCAATACCATTACAAACCAATTTAGTGCTTATGTCTGCCGATGAAGAATTATGGTCAGATGATATTGACCTAAAATCTCTTTTGCGACGAGTAAAAATAGGAGACAGAACTGGCAACCCTCAAATGCCTCCATTTTATTCCTTTGGAGATGTTAGATTAGATAGAAACATGTCTATGACCAAAAGAACAGTTCAAGACACAGCTTTTGCCAATAGTATTATAAAGGTCTGGAGCTATTTGGGTAAAAGTGCTCCACCTCCTGATAAGAAAAGTACTATGGCTTTCTTTTTAGAAGATCTTAAGAAATTTAAAGAACGAAATGGAAAGCTCATATTATTGAGGTGTCCCTCAAGTGGTGGTAATCGCATGGGTGAAAATATGGTGTTTCCTAGAGTCGATTTTTGGGATGACCTAGTTGAACAAAGCGATGTCCCATCTTATCATTTTGAAGATTATGATCAATTAAAAGATTTGACATGTCCTGAAGAATCACATTTAAGCAAAGAAGATGCCGAATACTTCACGCGAGAGTTGGCAAAAATTATTATAGAAGATGGAATAATTATTAACTCTAAAACCAAATAATTATGTTATTCAATTCATTAAGTTTCGTAGTGTTTTTGGTTATAGTTTTAGCACTTTATTATTCAAAACTATTTAATTGGACAAACAAAAAACGTATGCTATTATTAGCGAGCTATTTGTTTTATGCAATGTGGAACCCTCCTTTAATTCTATTATTATGGATTTCGACAGTAGTTGATTGGTCAGCTGGAAAAAGACTTGCAATAGAAGAAAATCAAAGAAAGCGCAAGTTATGGCTTTTGTTAAGCATGTCTATTAATCTTGGTTTTTTAGCATTTTTTAAATATGGTGATTTCTTACTAGAAAATTTCGTATCAATAGCAAATTCTATTGGGTTGAATTTTGAAGCTAAACCAATGGGAATTTTACTACCAATGGGAATTTCGTTCTATACATTCCAAACAATGTCCTATACCATTGATATGTATCACAAGAAAACTGAACGAGCTAGGACATTTTTAGATTTCGCTCTTTATGTTACATTTTTTCCGCAATTAGTTGCAGGACCAATTGTAAGAGCCAAAGAATTGATTACCCAGTTTTATGAACCAAAAACAGCAACAACTAATCAGTTTTTATGGGGATTATTTTTATTAACACTTGGCTTGTTTCAAAAGGTGGTAATGGCTGATAGTTTGTTAGCTGACACAAGTGACACTGTATTTGACTCAGGGCAACTAATTCATGGTATTGATGCTTGGGTTGGAACCCTTGCTTTTTCAGGACAAATCTTTTTTGATTTTGCTGGCTATTCAACCTGTGCTATTGGTATCGCTTTAATGCTAGGCATCATATTGCCAGACAACTTCAGGTACCCTTATGCCTCTTTAGGTTTTTCTGATCTTTGGAAAAGATGGCACATTACACTATCGTCATGGTTAAGAGACTATTTATATATTCCTTTAGGAGGAAACAGACATGGTATCACAAGAATGTATGTTGCTTTAATGGTTACTATGCTTTTAGGTGGTTTATGGCATGGTGCAGCTTGGACATTTGTTGTTTGGGGTGGTTTACATGGAACTTACTTAATTCTAGAGCGTTTACAACGAAAACATTTACCTTTTGAGATAACCAAATGGAACGGAATATTCTTAGCTTTTATTACATTTTCATGCGTAAATATTACCTGGACCTTTTTTAGAGCACCAGATTTTCCAAAAGCTTGGAACATGATAAAATCTATGTTTTATATGCAAACTGATGGTGTCAAAATTCTAGAAACCTTTGACATTATTAAAGTATGTACGGTTGTTGGTATCTTATTTTTATGCCATTGGCTTATGAGAAATACATCGGTTAAAGAAGTAGCTCAAAAAACTTCACCCGTTTTTCTTGGCATTGTTTGGGCTATAATGATTTTTATATTATGTATCGCACAAGGAAGTGGCGAACAATTTATATACTTCCAGTTTTAAATATGATTAAATTCTTCCGTAAAATTCGCCAAAACATGATAAAAGAAAACAGAGTAAACAAATACCTACTTTACGCCATTGGCGAAATTATTCTGGTGGTTATTGGCATCCTTATAGCTTTACAAATCAACAACAATAACGAGGCAAATAAAGAAAGAATTAAAGAGCTACATTATCTTAAAAACATTAAGAATGACTTACTTCTTAATATAACTAATATAAATACGTTTATTGATACTCGAAATAGTCAAATTAAATCGGCTAACACTATATTAGAATATTATGAGGGCAAACCATTAACAGTCCTTAGTGACTTTAGCAATAACTGTGTAAATGTATACACCTGGAAAAAATTCTATCAAATTAATAACACCTTTTTAGAGCTAACCAACTCTGGCAACCTAGCTTTAATTTCAAACGATTCCATTAAAAACAGCTTACTCAATTTAGATGCACTTTATAAAGAATTGAAGGGTGAAGAAGAACATTTTCGCTTTGATTCTGAATTACTCCTTTATGAGCCCTCTTTTAGAATGATTGACTTAAATCCGGTTACAAAAAAGTTTACTTATGACGTTAGCAATGGTGAAGCTGGTGAAAATACTACCTTACCAAGAGCTAATTTTGAGGATATTTTAAAAAGCATCAAACACAAAAACGGTTTTGTTATGGCTGTGTATGAGTTTACGGTTATGAATGGTCAATTAGATGGAATGAAAACACTATCAGAAAAACTTATTAGTTTAATTGACAATGAACTTACTAAACAATAAATACATTATCTCAAACATAAAAACAAAATCCGTAATTTGATACTTAAATAAAATGCAATGAACGGATTTGACATCGTTATGGTTATTGCCATCATACTCTTTGCAAGATTAGGCATGCGCTTAGTAACAGGTTATATTAAACTACGTAAAGAAAATAAAGAAGATAACAACGAGGAATAACTATATGAAAACATGATGAAACTTTAAAAATTTAACCATAATTAGAAAACTTTACAAAAAATTAATGTACTAAAAAGCCAAAAGCTAATTTATTAACATTATCTTTGTACAAATTATTAATTATTTATAGTGAATACAGGAACAGTAAAATTCTTCAATGATACCAAAGGTTTTGGTTTCATTACAGAAGAAGGTTCAGGCACAGAGTACTTTGTACACATCTCAGGATTAATCGATGAGGTTAACCAAGGAGATAATGTGGAATTTGAACTAAAAGAAGGTAAAAAAGGAATGAACGCGGTAAACGTTAAAGTTATCTAATAAATTCTCAATTTTTTATTACAAAAGCCTATCAAATTTTGATAGGCTTTTTTGTTCAAAACGATTAACTATTACTCCTGATCAACATAATCCTGAAGGTATTTAAATCGTTCTGTTAACTTTCCTCTTTCAGTAATTTTTGCTCGCTTTAAAATACCTCTTTCATCATTATTAAAAAATGCAGAGAGCACATGTTCTAAAAACATATCTCCAAAGCCTTCACTGGCATTCTTTGGCAATTCACATGGTAAATTATCTACAGCCATGACCGTTATGGCATTCTTTGCGTTAAAAGCTACTTCACTTTCAGTTTGCGGATCGTAGCCATAAAAAGGGTCTGCTATAGTAGATGCCCTTAAAGTAGAGGCTACAGGTCCATCTACATCACATGAGATATCTGCCACTAAATTGATATTAAAATCTGGATGCCTAGCATCATCCCTTGTAAATAAATAAGGTGCATTATTACCATAAAAATGACCTGCTATAAAAACATCCGTTTCTTTGGCATAAGGCATAAAATTACTTTCATAATCTGAAGGATCTTTGTAAAATTCGTATTTGTCACCAACTTTACCATCTTTACGTTTGGCATACTCCATAACATCTGCCATAACGTAAACAGGTTCAGTTAATTTAGAAGTTAAATACAAGGCATCACTAATTTCTTTAATCTTTAAATGATCTAGAATTTCTTTTGCGCCTTGAGCTACTTTGCCTGTTCCAGTTAGTAGTATTTTAATATTTGGTAACGTTATTTTGTCTAATTCTGCTTTGACCTCATCTAGGTCTGCAAGGGTTTCTACTTTTGGCAAATCAAACAAGTTATCTCTCAACCCTAAAGCTCTAAAACCATTGTAAGCGCCGACCAATCCTGCATAACGACCAAAACCAATAAGGCGTGCTCCGTTTTTCTTTATAATGGTTTCATGATCATACATCTCAATATTTTTGCTAAGCATAGCTTGAAGCAACTTACGATTATAAGGTTGTTTTTTTATAGTATGCGAAAAGTAGAAGTACTTTTTATTCGGAATTAGATTCTCAATTGGCACTTCTTTTACACCAATCATGACATCACAATCTGACACATCGTCTGTAACTTCAAAACCCAAAGCTTTATAAGCTTCATCAGGAAAAATGCGAATATCACTAGATTCTACAATAAACTCAGCTTGTGGAAACTGTTCTCTTGCTTCAGCGAGCTTTTCTGGAGACAAAACAACACGTCTATCTGGTGGATTTTTACGCTCTTTTATGATTGCAAACTTCATAAACTAAATTGGTATAAATTTTGCACGAAAATAAGAGGATTTACGCTGTTGCACAACTTTTTTTGTAACTTCGCAACTCTTTCCTATTTTGGAAAAGTAATTAATATTGGGGTCGACTGGTTTTGACAGCGAGATTAATGAAACAGTAAGCACGTCGTGTAATGACTTTGAAACACGTTAAAGGCTAGGTCAAACTTTTAAACGGCGAGAATAACTACGCTTTAGCTGCTTAATAACTGAATTATAGTAAGTTTCAAGCCACGGCACACAAGGTGTGCAAGCTAAATGTCTCCAGAAAGCCTTAGTTAATGGCGTTCTTAATAGAGGCATCGTAAATATTAACTAAGATGGTGTAATGCTTTAGTACACTTTCGAGATTTAAAAGCTAAGTTGTAAGTAGGTGGTCTGTTACCAGCTTGCAGACTAAAACCCAAGAATAGACTAAACGTGTAGAAAGCTCTTTGGTTACTTGTTTGGACCCGAGTTCGATTCTCGGCGACTCCACTTTTTGAGTATCATCTCAATACGAAAACCCTGTAAATATTTGATTTACAGGGTTTTTAATTTTAAATACCATCATTTTGCATTATAAAAAGTCAAACAAAAAGGGGCTAATTCGGTGTCAGTTGAACACATCTTTTAAGTGACACCGAATCGCAATCTTAGGTGCCACGTTAGTTCCTGGAGGGACCAACTGTCCAACACAAGGATCCATAACATGTAAATATAACGGATTCGATGTGTTTGACGATCAAGGATTGAGTATCCCGTTGTTCGAAAGACAATAAACAATTGGCTGGACAATGCAAAAAGGTGTCTTAATAAAAGACACCTTTTCCTGACTAATTCAAAAAATAAAATTAAAAACATAGGCAAGCAATATTCAACAGCTTCCTATTTTTTTGAGTTCGTCCAAATGAGTTGGACACTCCCGAATCCTTAATACTTACAACACCTTCTTTAATTTATTAAGACATAATTTCCAATGCCCTACAGATACTTCGCCTTTGTTTTTTTTCAGTTTCTTTTCAATATTCTTTTTTAAAGACATTAATTGACTCATAAAAATTCCTCTAGAATAATCAGTGTAGGTATGCATTTTTTTATTAGAGTTAAAATTCACTCGATCCTCTGAAATAATCCAAATCAACTTATCGATATAAGTACTTTGAATTTCCTGTTTTCTTGGATCTACAACTATCACCTTATCATATAATTCTTTAAATAACCCTAGTTGAAATCGTGATATATACTTTTTTGAGACACCTTCATATCCCTTCGTTTTTTCCATTTGCTCAAACCTTTTCATCCTTTGTGACCTTAATAGTTCCAACAATAGCTTTTGTTGATATTCCAATATCTTATCAGGATAGGTTGAGTAATTAATTTTTGAGGCAAACTCTGGATTCACCAACCATTTTGGAGGACTAAACGCACTCGAAATCAAAAAATCGATTGCTTCTTCTTGAAGCTCTAGAGCAATTGGAGTATATATACTTCCACCTTGACTTATAGACTTATGGTGTATATCATATCCCCCTATAAGCGAAACAACATGTCTCATATGATGATACCATAGATCTAAGGATTCTTCATAAAGCCGTTCCAATCTCGCATTGTCCTTTTGGTCTGCGTTGACTTTGGGAAGAAGTTCAATTACACGTTTTAAATTCTTTAATGCCATTTTGGTACTTTTTACTGGGTCATTATCCTCGACGACCTCATTTGTGGATGCCGGCCCAATTATTTCGTTTTGACTACTATTGTATCTATACCATGTAATGGAATCTTGCAATCTTATAATTCTTTCTAATTCAATTTCCTTCTCATGAGATGAGCTTACATTTGGAAATGATGTATAGGCCCATTGAATGTTATAAAAATCTGTTGGACCAACTTTTTGTATTAATAATGATGGAGGAATACTATCCTCCGGTTGGACTATGTTATTATGCCTAGCATAGGTCATTATACTCGGGGTATGCCCCATATTTTCCAACCATGCTTTGTCTCTCATTTTTTCAAAAGGATAACTGTACTCTCCATAGTTGTTATCCATTATACCAAAGGCGTGACCAGCTTCATGAGCCACCAAAGACTGGATTAATTCCCCCATTAGATCATCTGGAAACGGGTATTCAAGAGCACGTTTATCCAATGGAGCACATCTAATAAAGTAACCGTCTGCAAGGCTTTGATAAGAAGTGCGAATCAGTATATCCGATTTCAAAATTTCACCTGATCTAAGGTCAACTAATTCAGAAATAGTGGAAGCTTTATTACTTTCTGAACCTCTAACATTTCGATTATTTCCCCATCGTACAATTGAGTTATTTAAACTGTGATTATCCCAATTATTTAATGTCTCAACTTCTTTGACAACTAATGCATTTTTAAAACCTGCCGATTCAAATGCTGGCAACCACTCTTCTATACCCAACTTAACATAGGGTCTCCATTTTTTCGGAATTTTAGGGGAAATAACAAAAGTTATGGGATTAATTGGTACGCTAACGTCCTTGTTTTTATACTTTTTCTCTAACCTCCATCTAGTTATACTTGCTATACTATTTTTGGTATCATAACTAATGCTACTTTTTTCTTCGTTAAAAAAACCCATACGATAATCAAATCGCCTAGCCTCCATTACTGGGGGCAAAGCATAAAAACCAAAATATACAGGCACTGACACCTTAGAATTATTCCTAACCAAACCTCTATTCGATTTAATAATAACCTCGTTGTTCAAGTTCTTTACATCTTGAATAAAAGACAGTTTCGGCACTATGATCTCACTAAAACTAGGAGTCCACTGTATCTCTTCTTTCAAAATTAAATTTGTAATGTTTATACAGTTACTTTTCCAACTATTGCTTTTTTTGTCTATCGGAAATACAGCCAGTATATTTTCTTGAAGAGATGGACTGTTCTCCAAAGGAATTATTGTCCCCGCTTTTGATTGTATCCTTGGGACTTTTAACAAGATTTTATCTTTAGATAACGACCAAACAACCTGTAAATATTTATAATCAAAACTTTGATCATGTCTCACAAACATCATTGGTTTTTCTAAAATCTGATCCGGTATATTCAAAAAGAGCTGATCATCTTTTACAAATGAGGTTAAAAATACTTCCGTTTTGTCTCCCTCATTAAGTGTTGTTTTATTATTAAAGTTCTTAGAAAACCCAAAAGCGTTGATTGTCAAAAACCATATTATCATGAAATTCTTCATAGCATTATTTTTTAAGAAGATTCATTTGTCGACTATTCTCCCAGTTGGGAGAATTAGCCAACACAGTATCTATGTCTATTTAGTAACCGGAATTTTGAGGTAATAAATTGGGATTAATCTCTATTTCGGCCTCAGGAATTGGAAATAACACATCAGTAGATTTCCAATTAGGCTTTACAGAACTTAAAACTGATTCTGCATTATCAGTTCGTTTTAAATCAAACCAGCGATGGCCTTGCTCTGTAAATAATTCTACTCGTCGTTCCTGTAAAATTGCGTCCAACAAATCGCTAGTTGTGTTAGCCAATGTATTTGACAAACCTGCCCGATTCCTTATAGTATTTAGGTCCTGTTGAGCGCCAACAATATTACCGAGCTTCGCTCTTGCTTCGGCACGTATTAAATATTGTTCGGCTAATCGAAAAACAATGGAATATTCCTTTGGCTCCATTTCAGCTAAAGTTGCTTTGTATTTATGAGCAAAGTGCAAGGTAATGGTACCATCTGTACTAGTTGTACTGCTCGTCCAATTTTCTAAACGTAAATCTCCAGGTTCAAAAGCAGCTAACAATTCATTTGTTAAAGCATATTGTTGTCCTGGTATAAACTGAATAATTAGCTGATTGGCTTCATGAGTATTTCTTGGGTTATCACCTGACTTTAACTGCCATAGTGTTTCACTAGATTCTTTAAGAAAAACATCATTTAAATCTGACTCTAAATTATGGGCGTCTATGAGTTCTGTTGACAGTGACGCTGCCATCTCCCAGTTTTCAGTGTATAAATATATCCTTGCCAATAAGGCTTTCACCGCATATTCATTTGGCAATACTTTTTCACCTATTACATCTGTATTCTCCAAAAGCGTTATAGCATTTCTAAGATCCGATATTATATTATCAAATACAACATTTAGAGGTTCTCGACTTACAGAATTGTTCTCTAAATAATTGGTAGTAGTTATATAGGGAATATCCCCATATAAAGAAACCAATAGACTATGAACATATGCACGAACAAAAAGGGCTTGCCCCTTAAAACGTTCTTTTTCGCCTAGATTTAATGTGTTTGAATTTTCTACTCCATCAATAATATCATTGGCAGCGTATATTAGACTATAAGCATTACTCCACCAACCCATAATATTTGGGTTAGAAGTAGTTACATTATGATGATATAATTCGGATGAATTCTGATCGAAACCATAATAATCTAACTCATCACTATAAATGCCCATTAAGGTAGTTAAACCGAAATTTCCTGAAATCATACCTTGTTCACGCATTTGAAAGTACACATTTGCCAAGGCAGATTCAACCGTTGCAGGGTCATTAAAAACCGTTTCTGAAATCAGTATATTTTTTGGTGGGTCAACTTCTACAAAATCTGAACATGATATTAACCCAATTAACAATAAGCATAGTGATAACCTCATTAATATTTTATTTCTTATTAAAGAAATAGTAAACCATGAGCTTCTTTTATTTTTCGTGTATTCTATATATTTCATAATTTTAAGTATTAAATTAAAACCCTATTTGAAGTCCAAGGGAAATTTGTCGCAACTGTGGTAATCTGGTATTTGAAGGTTGTTCTGGATCTGGACCTTTGTACTTTGTAAAAGTCAACAGGTTTTGTCCTTGCAAATACACATTTATATCAAGCCCCTTGTCTATTGTGGGAACTCTATAATTTAATGATACATTTCTCAGCCTGATAAAGGAAGCATCAGATATAGCTGCATTACTTCTTCTTTGAAGCCCATCAGTGTCTTCACCAAAAGACAATCCTCCAGTGGCCATTTGAATTGGATTTGAGTCTCCAGGTTGTTTCCAACGATCCAGTAATCGTACAGGAGCATTGCCTCTAAATCCTGGAGTTGCACTAAAAGCCAGTTCATTAAATGCTTTTTGTTTTTTGAACTGAAAGAAAAAATCAAAGGTTAAATTTTTATAGCTTAAAGTATTTCCAAGGCCTCCATAAAATTTAGGAGCCAAATCTTCAACCCATTGCCTGTCGTCTGAACTACTAATACTACCATCATTATTATAATCTTCAAACTCATATTTTCCAGTGTCTGGATTTACACCTAGAGCGTTGTAGAGCTTTACTATGGTAGTAGGTTTTCCTATTACAAATCTATTAGCAAATGTGGAATTTTCCAGACCGTCGAATTTCAATAATTTATTTTTTGGTACTGTAATGTTAAATGTTGTAGTCCATTTAAAATTCTTCTTTTTGATATTTACGGTGCGTAAATCCACCTCAAAACCAGTATTCTCGACGGTAGCATCAAAGTTACCCGTTAGTTCAGGAAAGCCAGTTGTCGCAGCCAATGGAATACCAATAAGCTGATTTGAAGAGCGATTTTGGTACCAAGATGTATTCAAGAGCAAGCGATCATTGAAAAACCCAAGCTCTATAGCAGCTTCTAATTTTTTGTTCGCTTCCCAACCGAAGAGAGGATTAAAAATTCCCGTAGGTTCCAATATTGTCGTACCATCATAATCAAACCCTGTGACGTTATAAGTATCAAGAAATTTGTAATCACCAATATTATCACTTCCAGTAGTACCGAAACTACCACGTAGTTTCCCAAAACTCAAAATGGGACTATCGTTAAAAATATTCTCTTCTGAAAAAAGCCAAGCAACTCCAACCGCTCCAAAATTTCCAAACTTTCTATCTGGACCAAATCTGGAGGATCCATCTCTACGCCCAGTAAGATTAAGAATGTATTTGTCGTTCCAATTCAAGTTTACTCGCCCGAAGAATGCTTGATAGCTATACTCGCTATCCATATCATTTATAACTTCTAATGTTTCTGCTGCTGATAGATTAAGAATTAAACTATTATTCGGAAAACCAGTTCCCTTTTGGACAAATTGCTCGGTATTCTCTCTTTGAAACGTTGATCCTAATAATATTTCGAGTTTTGCATTATCCCATTGTTTATTCCAATTCAATTGTGGTTCTAAAATCCAAGATTGTCTTTTAGAGTTGTTTGTAGTTATGGATGAATAATTTTGAGGTGTAAAACCAAGGCTTGGGTTTCTAGCCACACTTGGTAATGTCCTATAGGATTCCAAATCATATGTATTGAAACCTAAATTGGTTTTTATTTCCAGATTTGGAAATACCTTATAGGACACTCCTGCATTAGTAATTAGGGTATTAATTTTTACTTGATAAATTTCTTCAAGGGAAGCCAAAGGGTTATTCCAAGTATTACCCTCCCAGTTTAAATTACCCTCATCATCATATATCCTAGGTGCATTGGGCTCTAGAGTATATGCCAAGTTAGTAAAGTCTGACCTGGGTAATAAATTTTTCTCGTTGGTATAAATTGTGGACAAATTTATTTTAAATCGGTTATCATTGGATTGATGATTTATATTATTATGTACTGACGCCTTTTTATAATTGGCGTCTCCAGGAAATACCGTTGTTTCTTTTTGGTATGTACCACTAATTAAGAACTTCGTTTGGGTACTTCCTCCAGATACCGATAAATGTGCGTTATTACGATACGCTGTTCCTCCAATTAATTCCTTTTGCCAATTGGTGTAGCGTGTATTGTCCCAAGATTTAATATCCGGCCAAATAAAATCGAATGCCGGATTATCCAGAAAGGGACCAAAACCATCATTTGTAATTCCTTCTCTTCGTACTTCCAAATACTGTTCGGTGTTCATCAATTCCAAAAAGTTAGAGACTTGACCAATTGTGCTGCTCAAATTTGCTTTGAATTGGGTTTTACCAACTTTACCCCTTTTGGTCGTAATAAGTACCACACCATTTGCCGCTCTAGCCCCATAAATAGCTGTAGCGTCAGCATCCTTTAATACTTCAATACTTTCAATACTTGCTGGATCTATGGCATTCAAAGGACTTATATTCCCTCCATTTATCTGACCAGAAACATCTACCGATCCCAAGGATTGTGAGCTAAAAGGCACGCCGTCTATAATAAATAAAGGATCGGTTATTCCGTTTATGAAATTTTTACCCCGAATATCGATATTATAACCTCCTCCAGGAACACCTGTATTTTGTACAATATTTACACCTGACATATGTCCCTGCATTGCCGCCATAGGATTAATCACGGGTTGTTTCTCTATAGTAACACCACTAATTTTTGCAATATTACCAGTACGCTCCTTTTCTTTTACAGAATAATATCCCGCATTAAGCGTAACAGCATTGAGTTGAGTGACATCTTCCAGAAGTTGAATATTGAGCTCTCCAATATCATTTACGGTAACAGTTTTACTTATAAAACCAATTGCAGAAAAAACGAGAATATCATCTTTTTGGGCTTTGATTGTAAATTGACCGTCTATATTCGAAACCACACCATGTTTGGTTCCTTGTAAAAATACGTGAACACCAACTATAGGCATTCCTGATGTGTCTGTTATAGTTCCATAAACTTCATTCTGTTGAATGTTGAATTTATTAGAAACATGCAAATCCAAAACATTTTTGGCGTTTAAGGTGTTTGTAAAATATGGGGTAAGTGCAAAACAAAAAGTATAGAATAGGAGACGCCTACCCTTACTTATATAATTATTTTTCATAATTTTGAATTAAGTTGAACATTAATTTGTTTAATCATTACAAGCCTCCTATGAACCGTGCAAAAGTTAATTAGGAGGTTTTGTTGTTTTTTAGTGTTTAATCATAGGCAAGTTTTTATTTTATTAGTTAAAATGTTAATGGTGTGCTCTTTAACCTTAGATGAACTCTGTTATGTTTTAAAGTAGTTATCAACCTATTCAAAACAGAGTCTCTCCAAGGCTAAATTGCACTGTTGTATTAAGCTATTAATACGTCCTTGGTTCGGATACCTAAAAATGATGAATCGTGGATTATGGGATAAAAAGTGAATTGCGTAATCCGAAAATGGTGTGTAACGTCAATCCCATAACAAAAATGCCTATATCGGGCCTTTTGGTTTTTTCTTGAAGAGAATGTCTAACACAGAAACTTCCAACTCGTGAAACTGTTGAATAGGCACTTTAAATTTTGTTCTACAAAATGTGTGTTGCATTCTAATTAAAGTTTAAAACCATGTTTGCTATTCTAAAAAAACGAAAACGATGCTAAGAGAAGTGAAGTTTATGCTAAAATGTATAGACGCAAAAAAGCGTGAAACTCAACTTACCTGTTAGGGGTACTGGTATACCGTGCAACGATAAGAGAGCTCACGCCTAGGTCGTGAGCCAATCTACTTATCATCTCGTTGCAAAAATTACCAGTTTTCTAACAGAGACTCAAAGCGACAGCTTCAAATATTTTTTATACGAAGAATCGCAAATATATGTTATTGGAAGCTAATATAAGAAAAAAATACAAATTGGGGATATATCCCCAAAGAAGTTTTTTGAATAAATATCAACTTGACTTAAAATATTAAGCGATGAATGTTGATGAATTAAATAAATTTTTGGGCACATTCGGCAAAAAGGTAAAAGAGCTGCGGGAGAACAAAAACTATACTCTTGAAGAGATGGATGCTCTATGTGATATCGATCCTAGTGATTTTAGTAAAATAGAAAAAGGTAAAACCAATATCACTTTTAGAACTTTATTAAAAATCTCGCAAGGTTTAAATCTGGAACCAAAAGAATTATTAGATTTTGAGATTGAAATAGATAAACAAAACTAGAAAACTTGTTTTATCCCATCTATTCATCCGTATAAATGTAATAAAAGTTATTATATAACGAGTTGTATGCCATCGGAGTTACTTTTTGACATTCAACTTCGGTTTTCGGAATATCGTATCAGAAAAAATTGTTCGTTTAGATTAAGGATTGACTGGATTTTGTGTATTGTCAACCTATCAGGAA
>NZ_SUPL01000007.1 GCF_005047595.1 Pontimicrobium aquaticum | reverse complement strand
CACATTTGAGCCTTAATTACAAAACACCTAACTTTGTACACAACAAAAAAACCAGTGAAGTTAACTTCACTGGTCCTATCTAATTTTTATTTATAAACTGTCAACCTATTTTAGGACGACTCATAGGGTTTGCTTTAATAATCATAATCTCCTTTTCTAATATTACTTAACATACCAAAACCTAAAATTACCGCTAAAGCAAAACTAGCTATACCTAATACTGAAATGCCATTCCAAAGAGGATTAATTTCAAAAACTATTAATAAGGATGCTCCAATTATAAGAGCAACCATAATGAAAGCAGCAATTAGCTGTTTTGTAATTCTTTGTAGTGTATGTACCATTGGATCTATACCTTTATGAGTTAAATCTACTTTAACCTTTCCTGTATTAATTTTACGTATAGCATTTTTTAAATCTGACGGAAATTCTTCCATATAGTCTGTCATTTCTACAACAGAATTTAAAACTTTTTTACCCATATTTATAGGGTTATACTTTTTGGCAACATTTTTTCTTAGGTAAGGTTTTACTATTTCAAACTGTTCTAGTTTTGGATCAAGTTTAGCAATAACACCTTCAAGAGTTACTAACGATCTTGCAAACAGAAAAAAGTAAGTTGGAACTTTTAAACCATGAGCAATGATAATATCTTTAAGCTCCAATAAAATAGTGCTCATTTCATTTTCATTAACCTCTCTAACATAGTATTTTTCTACAAACTCATTAACATCATACTCTAATTCTCTCATATTCGAAATGGCATTATTATTAGAAAGCTGTTGCAAGGTTTTTATTATGTTTTTTACATCCTTTTTGGTGATAGCAATAAATAACTTTCCAAAAATAGAAATGTCTCTAGGAAGCATACTTCCCATCATACCAAAATCTAAGTAGCATATGTGGTTGTTAGGAAGCACTAGTAAATTACCAGGATGTGGATCGGCATGGAAAAAGCCATATTCAAAAATTTGTTTAAAATAGCTTACCGCAAGCCTTTTGGCTATAACCTTTGTGTCAATATCTTTTGAGATTAACTCCTCGATTTGGTTTATTTTAATTCCAGAAATAAACTGTAATGCTAAGACTTTTGTTGTAGTAAGAGATGGATATACTTTTGGGGCTTCTGCAAATTGATCTAAAGAAAGATCATTTTTTAAGTTATTGTAAAATCTTTGAACGTTAATAGATTCATTTATAAAATCAATTTCCTTTAATATAGAATCTTCAAAGTTTTTTACAAGACCAACTGGATCAAAACTTTTTAAAGAAGGCATTCGGCGTTCTAAAATTCCAGCAATTTTATACATTGCCTTAATATCTTCTTCAATGACCTCATGAATACCAGAGCGTTGAATTTTTAATGCCACACGTTTGCCTGAGTGTAGAGTTACTCTATGTACTTGTGCTATAGATGCTGATGCAAAAGGCTTAGGCTCAAACCATGCAAATAGGTTTTCTACGGTGTCATTTAGCTCTGTTTCAACTATCTGTTTTGCAACATCTTCAGTCATTGGAGGTACATTGTCATGTAACTTTTCTAACTCTATTGTTAGCTCTAAGGGTACTAAATCTGGTCTGTTGCTTAATATTTGTCCAAACTTTACAAATGTTGGTCCTAATTCTTCACATACCAATCGCATTTTTGCCCATTTGCTATATTCGGTTGCATGTTTTTTAGAGGATTTAGGGATTAGCTTTTGTAGAAGTGTATATTCTTTATTATCCTCTAAGTAATCTACCAAATCTTCAAAGCCATATTTTATTAGTACTTTAAGTATTTGGTTATATCTAGAAATAGATCTAAAATTTTTACCAATTCCTGCTATAATTCCCATTGTTCTATGCCTCCAGTTTGTTTATTCTTGCCTCTAAAAGCGCTACTGTAGCGTCTAGCTTTTCTAGTTTTTCATTTAGTGCTTTAATTTCATCTAAATGAGCCACATTAATTTTTTTGTAGAACTTGACCACCAGTTCTTCAACCTTTTCATTGAGTTCTTCTTTTAACTCGTGAGTTTTTAAAATTATTTTATCTACAAATTCTAACTCGTTTCCATTTTCGTCTAAATGAGATTCAGATATTATTTTATTGATATTATCTTTCCCTTTTTCAGACATTTCATTTATTCTTTCCAGTAAATGGGCATCTCTAGCCAAATAATAAAGGCTGGAACTTAGTGTAAGTAACTCTAATATTGTCTTGGTTTTCATAAATACACATTTAATTTATACTATAAATAAAAGTATTAATAAATACGTTGCTTTAATATGATATTAATCATAAATAAAAAGGTATTAAAGCTTTAATTTTAAATGTTATATTTAAATAAATACTGGTAACATGAAAACGAATTCAATAAAGGAAGTAATGACTAAAAATGTGGTTTGTGTAACACCAGACCAGTACCTTATAGATGTAAAACATATTTATGAGAAAGATAATTTTCACCACCATATTCCAGTTGCAGAAAACGGTAAATTAGTTGGTATGGTTAGTTTAATTGATTTTATGTACAATATTTCTGGTGCAGGAATTAGTGATAACAATGTGGTATATAAAGAAAAAAAAGTAAAGGATATTATGACACAAAATCCATTTTTTTTAACCACTAGCGCATCAGTTAATGATGTTTCAAAAGCATTAGCAGAAGGTAATTATCATGCTGTTCCAGTATTGGAAAATGAGACCATAGTTGGTATAGTTTCAACAGCAGATATTATTAAATATTTTCTAAAAAACACAATGTAATTTAGAAATACTAAGCATGTTACAAAACAAAAAGTTGATCTATTTTTTATTACTTTTTAAAAGCTTACAAATTGAAACATAACTCTTTTCTTATAATAATTTTAATGTTGTTATTATTGGTAATAGCTCATTCTTGTAATGAGAAAAGAAAAACTTTTAAGCCTAATGCGAGTGAAAAAATGTCAAAGAAAGTTTATGTCGAAGATTCAATTGAAAATTTAATTTTTATTGATAAGGCTATAACTATTGAAAACTACTTCCAATTTATAGATTCTATAGTAAGCAAATATGATACATTAACACCCTATAAGTTATCTGAGCACATATTAGTAAGAGCCAATCCGTGGATTATAGACACGCTCCAAAACACCGATTATTATAAGAGAATATCTAAAGATTCTTTCGTATTTGATCAAAAAAAGATGGTAGTATTACCAAAAGGTACAATGTTAAAGGTACCTGATGCTGTATTTGCAAAAAAAATTAAAAACTCATTTAAAAGCACATTAATCGATATTAATATTCCAGAATTTAAGCTTCGTATTTATAATGCATCTAAACTGGTTTACGAGTTTCCAATACGAGTTGGTAGAGATGAAGAAATGTATCTTGAAATGTCTGGGAGAGTTCAAGACTTAAAAACCAAAACAGGAGAAGGACAAATAGTTAATCATGTTCGCAATCCACGTTATATTAACCCAGTAAACAACCACGAATACTTTGTAACTAAACGAGACGACGATAAAGTTACAAAGCTGCCTCAAATTCCTTTTATAGAAACCGAAATTAATGGCATAAGAAATGGTCAATTAATACATCCAACAACAAACGCAGTAACCTTAGGGAAGGCTTATTCAAATGGTTGTGTAGGCACAAACGAAGCTGATGCATGGGTTATCTATTATTACGCACCCATTGAAACAAAAGTGCATATTAGGTACGATTTAAATGTGGTTAACAAAGAAGGAGATAGTATTGTACTAAAAGATATTTATAATAAAAAATAAAGCCTTGTAAATCAAGCTATTACAAGGCTTTTTGCGGAGAAGGAGGGATTCGAACCCCCGGAGGTGTGACCCTCGCTGGTTTTCAAGACCAGTGCATTCGACCACTCTGCCACTTCTCCTAATGCGGATGCAAATATAGAATCCTTTTTTAATTCTGTCAAACCTTTTTTGATTTATTTTTTATTGCTGAGTATAATCAATTAAACTATTGTTTAATCAAATTAATCTATAATCAATATTGATGTAAGTACTATATATCTTTATTTTTGCATTATAAACTCGTATATACAAATACATGGATATCATTGAGAGCCTTAAATGGCGTTATGCAACCAAGAAATTTGACAGCGAAGCCATCATTTCTGATGAAAAAATAGATGTTATTAAGCAAGCGTTTAATTTAACTGCTAGTTCCTATGGTATGCAACCTGTTACATTGCTTTTTATTAAAGATAAAGATATCCAGCAAGCACTTGTTAAACACACAAAAAATCAACAGCAAGTTGCTCAAGCATCACATGTTTTGGTGTTTTGTGTAACAAAAATCACAAAAGAATCTATTGTTGAATACTTTAACAGGGTTAAAGAAGTTAGAGACACACCTAATGACATTCTTCAGCCTTTTAAAGAGTATTTAATAGATAGCTTTTCTGAAATGACCATAGAAGAAATAGAGCATTACTGCAATAAACAAGCGTACTTGGCAATGGGGAATTTATTGACTGTTTGTGCGATTGAAGGCGTTGATGCTTGCCCTATGGAAGGCTTTGATCCAAAAGGTTATGATGAGTTTTTATCTTTAAATGAAAAAGGATTGAAATCGGTATTGGTAATGCCTATTGGTTATAGAGCAAAAGATGATATGTTTGCCGATTTTAAAAAAGTTAGAAAAAAAATAACTGATAGTGTTATAGAAATAAAAAAGGGTAGTATTTAAACTATCCTTTTTTATTTTTTTTACCAAAGAGTAGTATGGTTATTGATCGAGTACTTTTTTGCCATCTGCTTTAAAATCGTATCCCATTCCAGATACAAATCCTTTAAACATCATTTCTTGAAAAGTTCCTGTTAAATCAAAGTCCATATCTTGTGTTATAAACGATGCAGATATTTTACTTTCTATAATTTTCACATCCTTTAAATTGATTAATCCCAAATCAGAATTTAAAGTACCAGAATATTCTCCAGCATCATTTTTTAGAATGGTCATCGTAGCCGAAACATTGCCTTGAGGTGTATCTTCAATTAACATGTTCCAAGCTCCAATATAAGGATCTACTTTTGCTGCTTTTTTACTAGAACCACAACTTGTAATAATAAATAATGCTATAAAGCTTAAAAATAAGGTTGGTTTTTTCATAATGAATTTGTTTATCAATGAAAAGTACAAAACTTTCAATTATAATTTGTTATAAGTAAACAAATAATATTTTTATGTAAAATCTTACAAATTGCTTTTGAAGTGTCTAATTTAATTGTAGTTTTGATAAGCAAATTAATAATTTTTCAAAAAAAAGTATGCCTGGATTTGAGTTATTTGGAGATAAAGAGCGTCAAGAACTGAACGACGTTTTAGATAATGGTGTATTAATGCGTTATGGGTTTGATGGTATGCGTAATGGACACTGGAAAGCAAGAGCTCTAGAAAAAGAACTTGAAAACAAATTACAAGTTACCCATGCACAATTAGTGTCTAGTGGTACTGCCGCAGTTTCAGTTGCACTAGCAGCTGCAGGAATAGGAGCAGGTGATGAAGTGATTGTACCAACATTTACATTTGTAGCGAGTTTTGAAGCTATTATGATGCTTGGAGCGGTTCCAATTTTAGTAGATATAGACGATACTCTAACTTTAGATATTGAGGCTACTAAAAACGCTATTACATCTAAGACAAAAGCTATTATGCCTGTACATATGTGTGGCAGTATGGCGAATATGGATGCTCTGGTTGAAATTTGCAATGCACATAATTTAATTTTAATTGAAGATTCTTCGCAAGCTACAGGAGCGACTTATAAAGGGAAACCATTAGGTAGTATAGGTGATTTAGGATGCTTGTCGTTAGATTTTGTAAAGATTATCACTGCAGGTGAAGGAGGAGCAGTATTGACCAATAATGAAAAATTGTATCGTAATGCTGATTATTTTTCAGACCATGGCCATGACCATATTGGAAATGATCGAGGCACTGAAGCCCATCCTTTTTTAGGTTATAATTTTAGAATCTCTGAATTGCATGCTGCAGTAGGTTTAGCACAATTAAGACGCTTAGATGAGTTTGTAACCATACAAAAGAAGAATTATACTGTCATTAGAGAGGCGCTCTCTAATATTCCAGAAGTAACGTTTAGAACGGTTCCTGAAGGAGGCAAAGAGAGTTACTCATTTTTAAGTTTCTTTTTGCCAGATTTAGATGCAGCCAGAAAAGTATCTACAACATTTAAAGAGCAGGGTGTTGATGCTTGTTTTCATTATTATGATAATAATTGGCACTATATTAGAAAATGGGAGCATCTTAAAGATTTAAAAACATTATATCCTTTACCATCTGAAGCCAAGAAAGGCTTATCATATCTTAAAACTAAAACTTTTGAGCAATCAGACCATTATATTGGTAGAAATATCTCTTGTTTAATAAAACTCTCGTGGACAGAAGAAGATGTTAAAAAAAGAGCTTTGAAAATGACTGATATCATTTCAAAGTATTTAAAGTAGCTGGTCAACTTCATATAAAGTATTAAAAATTTTATTATTTTAGACATAAACAACTGATTACCAATCAATACTAAAATCATGAAATTCAAATTATTTTTACTGGCTCTTACAGCAATATTTTTATTTAACTGCAAAAACGAAAAAAAGGATAAGCCTGTTGAAGAAAACATAACAGAAATTGACGGCATTATAAAAGTGCCTGACAATGTTATTGATATTGTAACTCGTAGTATGGAGTTTCAAAGTGTAGATACAATTACATCTGGTTGGAATACCTTTAAATACCAAAACTTATCTAACGAAACACATTTTTTCTTAATGGATAAATACCCAGAAGGGAAGACTGTTGAGAATGCTTTGACAGATGTAGCTCCTGTATTTGAGGAAGGTATGCAACTTATTAACGAAGGTAAGCAAGAAGAAGGGTTTGCGGCCTTTGGAAAACTACCAGAATGGTTTGGCGAGATTGTGTTTTCTGGAGGATCAGGACTCATTGGTCCAAAAGAAACTGCTGTAACCACTATAGATTTAGAATCAGGTTATTATATTATGGAATGTTATGTAAAAATGCCAAATGGTAAATTTCACACATCTATGGGAATGGCTAAACCAATTATTGTAACTTCTGAAGATAGTGGGAATAAACCACCTGAAGCTACAATAAAAATAAGTGTATCAAATGATAAAGGTATTACTTACGATAAACCAATAACCAAGGGAAAACAAGTGTTTTCGGTTTTTTATAAAGAACAAAAACATCACGAAAATTTTATGCAACACGATGTAAATTTGGTTAAATTAGAAGAGAATGCAAGTGAAGATGCTTTAGAAGCTTGGATGAATTGGGCAGACCCTAAAGGACTTATTACACCAGTTCCAGAAGGTGTCACCTTTTTAGGAGGTGTTAATGAAATGCCAGCAGGAAGTACAGGTTATTTTTATGCCGATTTAAAACCTGGTAAATATGCACTTATTTCAGAAGTACCAAATACAAGAAGTAAAGGCCTTTTTAAAGTGTTTGAAGTAAAAGATTAATAATTCACATACTCCATAATCTCAAGACCATAACCAATCATACCAACACGTTTGGTTTGTTGACTATTTGAAATAAGCTTTAGTTTATGAATGTTTAGATCATGTAATATTTGGGCTCCAATACCAAAATCTTTGGAGTCCATTTCTATAGCAGGTGCTTTTATAACATCTCCATCAATTTGTAAGTCTTTTAAAACCGCTAAGCGTTTTAACAAATTCATAGATTGACTTTGTTGATTTATAAACACAATTGCACCTTTATTAGCCTCATTAATGACCTTAAACATACTGTCTAATTTTTGGTCAGCATTATTGGTTAAAGTACCTAGTATATCGTTGTTAACTAATGTAGAATTTACTCTTGTTAATACCGCTTCGTTTGATTTCCACGTTCCTTTTGTTAAAGCTATATGTGTTTGGTTATTAGTTGTTTGTTTATAAGCTCTTAAACGAAAACTTCCAAACCGTGTTTCAATTTGAAAATCTTCCTTTTTTTCAATTAAAGAATCGTGTTCCATACGGTAAGCCACTAAATCTTCGATGGATACAATTTTTAAATCAAACTTTTTGGCAACTTCTATTAATTGCGGTAATCGTGCCATAGTACCATCTTCGTTCATTATCTCAACAATCACACCAGCAGGTTGTAATCCAGCTAATCTTGCAAAATCAATAGCAGCTTCGGTATGACCTGTACGTCTTAATACACCACCTTGTTTTGCTACTAATGGAAATATATGTCCTGGTCTTGCCAATTCAAAAGGCTTAATATTTGAATCTATAAGTGCTTTAATAGTTTTAGCTCTATCGCTTGCAGATATTCCAGTGGTAACACCGTTTCCACGTAAGTCAACAGATACAGTAAATGCCGTCTCCATCGGATCGGTATTATTATTTACCATCATATTTAACTCTAAATCTTCACATCTGTCCTCGGTTAAAGGCGCGCAGATAAGACCACGACCATTCATGGCCATAAAGTTGATCATCTCTGGTGTCACTTTTTCGGCAGCTGCAATAAAATCGCCTTCATTTTCTCTGTTCTCATCATCTACAACAATTATTACTTTGCCTAAACGAATATCGTTTATAGCTTCTTGAATAGTATTAAGTTGTATTTTATTGGTATTTGCAGTATCCACTTGTGTCATGATTGTTCAATAATTATGCAAAGATATGGCTAAAATATAAGTTACCTAATTTGTTTTAGGTCTTCTTTCATTTTCTTTTTGTAAAAATTAAAATAAAGGAAATATAAAGGAATTCCAACAAGTATTAAAATAAATATATTAGACGATATGTTTTTATTAATGAGCTTGTTAAAACTAACCTGACTCATAAAAGATTTTACTAATGTGATTAAAAAAAGAATAGCAGAAAATATACCAATTCCTATTAACACTTTGCCAAATACAGGAAATCCATTATTGTTTAAAACCAAACCTGAAATTAATGGTATTATATAAATAAAGTAGAGTTTATGCGCTAAGCGAGAGTTTTCTATATAAGAGGCTACATAGCGTAGGGCATTTTCGTAATTCTCATTTTTTAAATTGCCTCCAAATCTTAATTCTTCTTTTGTTATACCACGAGATTCTAAAATTTTAATTGATGTATTTCTATAGCTTTCATCCAAATCGTATTGGCGATAGTTTTTTACAATATCTATCAACTTTTTATTAGAATATCCTTTAATGTTTTCATAATCAGACGAGCGTTCATTTAAAAACACATTAGGGTTTAAAGGCGCTATAGCTACTTCCTTGGTTAAAATACTTTTAATTGGTGAAAGAATGCTATCTAAATCAAACAAAGTTCTGTCCTTTGTTGCCCTTGATGTAAGATAAATACTTAGAGGAAACATAATTATAGTAGATAGCCAAGAGGCTAAAATAGGGTCGATACTACTATCTTCAGCACTGTTTTTGGCAAAAATCCCAATAAAATGATAGGTTAAAAATAATACGATAGCAATAACTATTGGCAAGCCAATACCTCCTTTTTTTATAAGCGCACCAAGTGGAGCTCCAATAAAAAACAATATAACACAAACAATGGCCAAGGCAAATTTTTCATAATATGCTATAATATGCTTGTTAAGATTTTTATCATCAATCCCTTTTCGTTTTAGTTTGTTTTCAATTAGATTTAATGATGCATTTGTAGAGTTTAAAGCTAATTCAATTAATTGTGCTTTTTTTGTATTTTCCTGAAATAAGGACATTACATTATCTCCATCAAACTTAGTATCTATACTGTCTTTAACTATGTTTTTATTTAAACCTGCTGCCGAAGTTCTGCCATACAAATCAAAAACAAGCTTATCGTAATTCTTTTTTTTCTCCACCTTTAGAGAGTCTATCGTGTAACCTAACTCTTTAATGTTGAGCATTGAATAACGAGCCGTAACTTCTTTGTTATCAAAATCTACATTATCAATTTGTGCCAAATCTATATAGAAAATATTTTTATCGAAGGTACTTTTTACAAAAGGACGGTTTTTAGTTCGTTGATTATAGTCTTTTGGCTGTAACTCTTCAGCGTAATGGCCATTATATAGAATAAGTTCTAGCACGTCAGAATCATCATGGCTTATTAGCTCTCCTGTTTCAGCAATAATTACAGTATGATTACCATCGTTTTTTGTTTTCTTTTTATGAACAATAACTTCTTCTAAATACTGACCTTTATCACCACTTTTATCTTTTACTTTTATGTTAATTAAATCGCCAATTTGGTTAAATTGCCCTTTAGCAATAGCCATTGCTGGTTTTTTTTTAGCAATGTTTTTTCTAAGGTTGTAAAAATTAAACTCAGCATTGGGAATAACATTATTGGCAAAGAAAAAAGTAATTATTGAAAGACCTAAAATAAAGACTCCTAAACCTCTCATTGCTCTTTGCAGAGAAATACCTGTAGATTTCATTGCTGCGAATTCATAGTTCTCGGCAAAACTACCAAACACCATAATGGATGAGAGTAGAATGGTAAGAGGAAGTACTAAAACTATTATTCGTGGTGATACATATATTAAAAACTTGATAATTATATCTAATTCAAGATCTTTACCAGCAAGCTCGTTTATATATAGCCAAACTGATTGCAAAATAAAAATCAGCATGAGTATCATAAACACGCTGATAAAGGTTTTTAAATACGTAATGAGTATGTATCTGTCTAATATTTTCACTAAAAAAACCTAGTCTAATTTGTTGATATAGTAATCTTTATACTTGTTTTTGTCAAAGGTAAACAAGGTTTTTGATAACGGTTCGTTTGTTTTAAAAGAATTAACAGTAATGGTGGTTTTTGTGTTATTTGTACCTACTTCTATTAAATTATAAATATGCTTCGTCTTTATATCAATACCTAATAATACATTTTTAATCTCTGAATTTGAATCGATAGGAATTAATTTTACGTATTGTATTTTTCTACCGCTTACATTTTGTACAATATCCATTTCGTAATTATATCCTTCCTTGTAGAAGGACAACATTTTGCTAGGTGTTATAGTGCTTTCATCTTCGGTGTTTTCACTAGAAATAGTTACTTCTTCATCTTCCGGACTTATACTATAAAGAGTTTTTCCATCAAAAATTCTTGTAATACCAAAGGCATTTAAAACATATTTATCTCCTTGTAGTATAACATCACCACGCATTTCTTGTTTGATGTTTTCCTCTGTATTGACCAATACAAATTTAAAATCAATAGAAATATTGTCATAACTCATAGCGATGCTGTTTACTTCGTCTAGCAATTTTTTTGCATCAGCACTATTTTGAGCAAACGCAAATGCTTGAGTAATTAAGATGAATGCAATTAATATTTTTTTCATTGTATTATTTTGTTATTACTTATTTTCATTTTCAAGTAGCTGGTCTAGTGCTACTAAATCTGGTACTAAAACTTGTCTAGCTTTACTCCCTTCAAATTGACCAACAATACCTGCCGCTTCTAGTTGATCTATTAGTCGTCCAGCTCTATTATAACCTAGTTTTAGTTTTCTTTGCAACAAAGAGGCAGACCCTTGTTGTGCTGTTACAATCACTTCGGCTGCTTCTCTAAACAACTTATCTCTATCAGAAATATTTACATCAATACTTGTGCCACTTTCTTCGCCTACAAACTCTGGTAATAAGTGTGCATCAGGATAGGCTTTTTGTGATCCAATAAACTCTGTAATACGTTCTACTTCTGGTGTATCAACAAAGGCACATTGCAAGCGAATCATGTCGTTTCCTTGTGTATATAGCATATCACCTCGACCAATTAATTGATCAGCACCAGAGCCGTCTAAAATAGTTCTAGAATCAATTTTTGAAGTTACTCTAAAAGCAATTCTTGCAGGAAAATTAGCTTTAATAATACCAGTAATCACGTTAACAGATGGACGCTGCGTTGCTATAATTAAGTGAATACCAATAGCTCGTGCCAATTGCGCCAAACGTGCAATAGGAGTTTCCACCTCTTTACCAGCAGTCATTATTAAATCGGCAAATTCATCAACAACCAATACGATATAAGGTAAAAACTGATGCCCATCGTTTGGATTTAGTTTACGCGCTCTAAATTTTTCGTTATACTCTTTTAAATTTCTACAAAACGCATTTTTTAAAAGTTCATAACGGTTATCCATTTCAATACACAAAGAGTTTAGCGTGTTAATGACCTTTGTGTTATCTGTTATTATGGCTTCTTCGCTATCTGGTAATTTGGCCAAATAATGACGCTCTATTTTATTGAATAGTGTTAATTCTACCTTTTTAGGGTCAACTAAAACAAACTTTACTTCGGCTGGGTGTTTTTTATAGAGCAAAGAAGTTAATACTGCGTTTAGTCCAACCGATTTCCCTTGACCTGTTGCGCCAGCCATTAACAGGTGAGGCATTTTGGCTAAATCTACCACAAAAGTTTCGTTGCTAATAGTTTTTCCTAATGCTATTGGCAATTCCATTTTAGATTTCTGAAATTTTTGCGATGCAATTACCGAATGCATCGATACAATAGTAGCATTTTTATTAGGCACCTCAATACCAATAGTTCCTTTACCAGGAATTGGTGCAATGATACGAATACCTAATGCTGAAAGCGATAAAGCAATATCGTCTTCAAGATTTTTAATTTTTGAAATACGAACACCAGCTTCAGGGACAATTTCGTAAAGTGTTACAGTTGGTCCAATAGTAGCTTTAATACTTGCAATACCAATTTTATAATTGTTAAGGGTATTTACAATTTTATTTTTGTTTTCTTCTAGCTCTTCTTGATTAATGGTAATACTTTCGGTATCGTATTTTTTAAGAAGCTCTAATGGTGGAAATTTATAATTACCAAGCTCTAGAGTAGGGTCGAAGCGACCAAAATCTTCAACTAACTTGTCTGCAAGATTATCGGTTTCAGATTTTTCTTCTTTAACAGCCTCAACTTTCATTTCCATATCATCAAACACCTCTTCCTCTTGCTTAGCTATTTCTACTTCAAGTTCTTTTTTTGGCTCAACAGCCTTTTTCTTTTTTTCTTCTCTGTTTGAATGATGCTTAATTGTTGGTTCTAAATTTTCCAGAGGTATTTCGAAAGCAGATTTAATATCCGCAGCTTCGGCTGATAAATTATTGTCTATTGGAACAAAATCTGATTCTTCTGGGTCTGAGACATTCTTATCTTGAAAATCTTTTTTAAACTCTTTTTTAGCAGAATTAAAGAATCTTCCAAAGTGTTGTGGTGTTAATTCAAAACGTATGGCTAAATAAGCGATTAGGCATAGCAACAAAAGTAGTATGGCACCTATTTTACCTATATAATCTTGAAGAAAATCGTTTAATTCGTATCCAATTATACCGCCTAAAATAGGCGTTTTACTGGCTGAAAAACCGAATAAAATTGAAATCCAGATAACACTTAAAGTTCCCCAAAACCAATGACGCCATAGTCTGGCTTTTTTTATGTCTAACAATACATAAATACCAGATAAAAAGATTAATCCTGAAAATATAAAGGATGCTACACCAAAGCCTCTGTAAATAAATAAATCACTAACCCAAGCTCCAAACTTACTCATCCAGTTTTTAGCCTCAACCTCTCGAGATGTAAATTGCTCTAATACGCTTTGGTCTGTTTGCCCTGTAAAAAAGAATGACAGAAATGCTAAAAATAAAAGTATGCCGAAAACTAAAAGCAAGCTACCAAAAACTAATTTTTGCTGATTAGTTAATGATAAATTTAGTTTCCTTTGTTTTGCTTTAGTCTTTTTTCTGGTTGATTTTTTCTTTGCCATTAACACGTCCTTACTATGAAACAAAAATACAAATAACTAACGTTAATCCTAATGGTTATAGTATTTAAGTAATCTTAGGTAAATATATTATTAAACCTACAGTTACTGCTACAATTGATGCAATAAATACAGCACCAGCTGCTATGTCTTTTATAAACCCGATTTTTTCGTGTCTCTCAGGATGGATAAAGTCTGCAATAGCCTCAATAGCCGTGTTAATTCCTTCTGCACTCATAACTAAGCCTATAGCTAATGTTTGCATTATCCATTCTATACTAGATATTTCAAAATATAATCCAACAATAGTTATAATAACAACTATTGCTAATTGAACTTTTATACTTGCTTCAGTACTAATTAATAAATATGCACCTTTTGCAGCATAACCAATACTTTTTATCCTTTTGCTTATAAATGACATTTTCTTATTGTAATTAGGTAACAAAATAACAACATATCTATCAACAACTCATATTTATTTGTTGCTAAAACAACATTTTAGTTAAAGTTTTTATAATGTGAATTATTATTGTTTAAGTTATATGTAAATTTGTTAAACAAAATAATTAAAAACATAAAATTGTTATGAAAAAGAAAAATCTATTTAAAACTATTGCATTATCATTTGCTTTATTAGTAGGAGCTAATGTAATGGCACAAGACAAAAATATTGTTGAAACTGCCATCGCTTCAAGTGATCACACAACTCTAGTAGCTGCAGTTAAAGCAGCTGACTTAGTTGATGTTCTGTCTAGTGAAGGCCCATTTACAGTTTTTGCTCCAACGAATGCTGCTTTTGATAAATTACCAGAAGGAACAGTAACAACATTATTGAAAGCAGAAAACAAATCTACTTTACAAGGTGTACTTACTTACCATGTCGTTTCAGGAAAATTTGAAGCTAAAGATGTTATAGCTTTAATCAAAAAAGGAAATGGAAAGGCAGTTATTCCAACTGTTAACGGTGGTAAATTGACTGCTATGATTATGGATGACTCAGTTTATATTACTGATGAAAACGGAAACAAAGCTAAAGTTACTACTGCAGATTTAGACCAGACTAATGGGGTAATTCATGTGATTGATTCGGTAGTATTACCGAAGTAGTGGTTGGTTGATTAGTAGCGAAAAGCCTCTTGAAATGAAGGGGCTTTTTATGTGCGAAATATTTTGTAATTGTTACAAAGATTTTAAAGCTTCAAGTGCTTCTTCATAATTTGGTTCTTGACCAATTTCCGGTACCTGCTGTGTATAGGTAATTTTACCTTCAGTATTAATAATAATGATGCATCTTGAAAGTAATCCATCAAAAATACCATTAGTCATAAGTAATCCATAAGTCTTGCCAAAAATGCCATTTTTAAAATCAGAAAGCATAATAACATTTTCCAACCCTTCTGCAGCACAAAATTGATCTTGTCTAAAAGGCAAGTCTCTTGATATACATACAACCTTTGCGTTCTCAATTTCAGAAGCTATCTTATTAAATGACCTCACTGAAGCAGAACAAACTCCTGTATCAACACTTGGGAAAATATTTAAAACTAAATTAGTGTCGTTAAAATCAGTTAGTGTTTTAGTAGAAAGATCTATGGCTACTAACTCAAAATCAGGAGCAGAAGTACCAATTTCTGGAAGATTACCAATAGTTTCTACTGGATTGCCACCTAAAGTTATTTTACTCATAAGTGTTTGTTTTAATAATTAAATTATTTATGCATTATATCTATAGCAAAAAGTATTTTCATAAGATTTATCAATCGTAATATAGCTTATAAAAATAAGCATAAATTAATATTTTGTATGAGAATCATTAACTTTAGGACAATAATAAAGAAATTACTTTAAGACAAGAAAAACAAATAATACATTTTATAATTTAATCAACACAATTTATGAACAGTTCAAAAACAGGAAAGTGCCCAGTAATGCATGGTGGAAACACTGCTACTGAAAAATCAGTAATGGATTGGTGGCCTAATGCATTAAATTTTGACATTTTGCATCAGCATGACACTAAAACGAATCCATTAGGTCAAAAATTTAATTATCGGGACGAGTTAAAAAAATTAGATGTTAAAGCTCTTAAAAAAGATCTTCATGATTTAATGACAGACAGCCAAGATTGGTGGCCAGCAGATTGGGGACATTACGGAGGTTTATTTATTCGTATGTCTTGGCATGCTGCAGGGACTTATAGAATTTCAGATGGACGAGGAGGTGGAGGTACTGGAAATCAACGATTTGCACCACTTAACTCTTGGCCAGATAATGCAAGTTTAGACAAAGCAAGGCGTTTACTGTGGCCAATCAAGAAAAAGTATGGAAATAAAGTAAGTTGGGCAGATTTAATCATTTTAGCTGGCACCATTGCATATGAAAACATGGGACTTAAAACCTACGGGTTTGCATTTGGTCGAGAAGATGTTTGGCATCCTGAAAAGGATATTTATTGGGGAGCCGAAAAGGAATGGTTAGCTCCAAGTGATGAACGTTATGGAGATGTAGAGAACCCAGAAACAATGGAAAACCCATTAGCAGCTGTACAAATGGGACTAATTTATGTAAATCCAGAAGGCGTAAATGGAAAGCCTGATCCTGTAAAAACAGGAGCTCAAGTACGTGAAACTTTCAAACGTATGGCAATGAATGATGAAGAAACAGTTGCTTTAACTGCTGGAGGACATACTGTTGGAAAAATGCACGGTAATGGAGATGCTAGTATTTTAGGACCAGATCCTGAAGCTGCACCATTAGAAGAACAAGGTTTTGGATGGTCAAATCCTACTAGAAAAGGAAAAGGAGCTGATGCAGTTACAAGTGGTTTAGAAGGTGCTTGGACAAGTGAACCAACAAAATGGGATAATGGCTTTTTTGAAATGTTATTTGGTCATGAATGGGAATCAAAAAAGAGTCCTGCTGGAGCATGGCAATGGGAACCAGTTAGTATTAAAGAAGAAGACAAGCCAGTAGATGTTGAAAATCCTTCAATCAAACACAATCCAGCGATGACTGATGCTGACATGGCAATGAGAATGGATCCAATTTACAAAGAGATTTCGTTAAAATTTAAAGATGATTTTGATGCTTTTTCTAATGCTTTTGCACGTGCTTGGTTTAAATTAACACATCGTGACATGGGACCAAAATCTCGTTATTTTGGACCAGATGTTCCAAAAGAAGATTTAATTTGGCAAGACCCTATTCCTCAAGGTAAGAAAGATTATGATGTAAATGCTGTGAAAGAAAAAATCACAAATTCTGGATTGAGTATTTCAGAGATGGTTTCTACCGCTTGGGATAGTGCAAGAACATTTAGAGGTTCTGATTTTAGAGGAGGAGCCAATGGTGCTCGTATTCGCTTAGCACCGCAAAAAGATTGGAAAGGGAACGAACCAGATAGATTATCAAAAGTATTATCTGTTCTTGAGCCAATAGCAGATGAATTTGGTATTAGTATTGCAGATACTATTGTATTAGCTGGAAATGTTGGTGTTGAAAAAGCAATACAAAATGCAGGAATGAATGTTAGTGTTCCTTTTTCACCTGGAAGAGGTGATGCAACAGATGATATGACCGACGCTGAATCTTTTGAGCCTTTAGAACCTTTAGCTGATGGTTATAGAAACTGGTTGAAAAAAGAGTATATAGTAAGTCCAGAAGAATTAATGCTAGATAGAACTCAACTAATGGGGCTAACAGCTCATGAAATGACAGTGTTAGTAGGAGGTATGCGAGTAATGGGAACTAATTATGGAGGTACAAAACATGGTGTATTGACTGATAATGAAGGTGCCTTAACTAATGATTTCTTTGTAAACCTTACAGATATGGCATACAAATGGAAACCAACTAGAAATGGGCTTTACGATATTTGTAACCGAAATACTGGAGATACAAAATGGACAGCAACGAGAATAGACTTGGTATTTGGATCTAACTCTATTTTAAGAGCATATGCAGAGGTTTATGCACAAGATGATAGTAAAGAAAAATTTGTTAAAGACTTTGTTGCTGCTTGGAATAAAGTTATGAATCTTGATCGATTCAATTAAGAATTAAATTTACAATGAAAGAAATGAGTGTTATAGCACTCATTTCTTTTTGATATAAGAAGCATATGAGAAATGATTTTGAACTTTTTTTTGAGTCTATTCGCTTAGGCAATAAATATAGATTAGAAGCCTTGTTAGGAATTAACCCTAAACTTGTAGATGCGACTGACTCAAGAGGTTTTAAGCCTTTAATATTAACTACTTATTTTGATGACGAAGCAGCCTCAAAAATTTTAATTCAACATAATGCTAATATTGAAGCAAAAGATAGCTTAGGAAATACAGCCTTAATAGGAGTAAGCTTTAAGGGAAATATAAGCTTAGCTTCTTTGCTAATTAAAGAAGGAGCCGATATTAATGCCTCTAATAATGATGGCATAACACCTTTGATTATCGCTTCTCAATATAATAATGAACATATCATTAAATTGTTAATAGAAAAAGGAGCAGATATTTCTATTAAAGATAATTTTGGAAAGACAGCATTTGATTATGCTTTAGAAAATAACTATTCGCATCTTCTGGATATTTTGAAAAATAATTTATAATAAAAAACCACTTCAATCGAAGTGGTTTTTTATTGGTTTAAACATTATTGTTTAATTAACATGTTTTTCTAAAAACTCTGCAACACCTTCATGAGTGGCTTGCATTCCTGTTTTTCCTTTATTCCAGTTAGCTGGACAAACCTCACCATTTTCCTCAACAAACTGCAATGCATCTACCATACGTATGGCTTCATCAACATTTCTACCTAATGGTAAATCGTTTACGATTTGATGACGTACAATTCCATCTTTATCTATAAGGAATAGACCACGATAAGCAATTAATTCGCCTTCGGCTTGCAACATATCATTTTCATCATAAAAATAATCTCCTGCTAACACATCATAGTTTTTTGAAATAGTTTTATTAGTATCGGCAACTAAAGGATAAGTTATTCCTTTGATACCTCCTTTATTTTTTTCCATTTGTAACCATCCAAAATGCGATTGTTCTGTATCTGTAGATACCGCAATTACTTCAGTATTTCTAGATTTAAAATCTTCAAGTTTTTCTTGAAAAGCGTGTAATTCAGTTGGACAAACAAATGTAAAATCTTTTGGATAAAAGAAGAGCACTACGTGTTTTTTACCAATGAATTGATCTAATGAAAAATTCTCTACAAACTCACAGCCATTTACAACTGCTTGTGCATTAAATTGAGGTGCTTTTTTACCTACTAATACAGCCATTTTTTATTTTGTTTTTACGATTAAAATTTAATTTCGACTGCAAAATTAGACATTACTGTTTGAATAACAATATGAAATTATTTTAAAAATCTATAAACGTATAAATTTAATCTAATTGGTTTTTAAGTTGCTTAATTTTAATATTAAAACCTACAAACAACAAAGTCATGAATGGGCTTAACCAGTTGAAAATTGCAAAGAAAAAATAGTCTACTACAGGAACACCTAGTACACCACTTTGGTAAGCACCACAAGTATTCCAAGGAACTAACACAGAGGTTACTGTTCCAGAATCTTCTAGAGTTCTACTTAAGTTTTCAGGTGCAAGACCTTTATCTTCATAGGCTTTTTTAAACATTTTTCCTGGAACTACTAGTGCTAAGTATTGGTCAGATGCTGTAACATTCAATGCTAAGCAACTAACAACTGTACTAGCAAATAACCCAAATGTAGTTGTTGCTAAGCTTAAAAGCACAGCACTAATTCTAGCTAAAGCACCAATAGCATCCATAACGCCTCCAAACACCATGGCACAAATAATTAACCAAATGGTTCCAAGCATTCCAGACATTCCACCCGAGGTGAACAAGTCGTTTAATTCAGCACTTGAGGTTTCTACTGCTGAGTCTACCGTCAATGCGTTCATAATGCCTTTGTAAGCTGATTGAAATGTTAAGCTGTCGGCTTCAGCAATTGACATAACAATATTAGGTTGTGTAATTATAGCTGCAACGCCTCCTAAAAGAGTTCCGAGTAATAAGGCAATTAATGGTGAGGTTTTTTTAATAATCATAACAATTACAGCTATTGGCACTAAAAACAACCAAGGACTTACATTAAAAGCCGATTTAATCGCTGTTAGTTTATCAGAAATATCAGGAGTTCCAGTAGTATCAATACTTAAACCAATAATGATAAATACAATTAAAGTTATAGAAATGGTTGGGACTGTAGTTAATGCCATATATTTTATATGGTCAAACAATTCACCTCCAGCCATTGCAGGTGCTAAATTTGTAGTGTCACTCATTGGAGACATTTTGTCTCCAAAATAGGCTCCAGATAACACAGCTCCAGCTGTCATCCCCATAGATATGCCGAGTGTTTCACCAATTCCTACTAATGCAATACCAACGGTTGCTGATGTAGTCCAACTACTTCCAGTAGCTATTGAAATGATGGCACAAATAATAACACAAGCTGCTAAAAATATAGTTGGATTTAAAATTTGTAACCCATAATAAATCATTGATGGGATAATGCCACTTATTAGCCATGTGCCTGCAAGTGCACCAACCATTAATAATATGAGTATAGCTCCAGTTGTCGATTTTACATTTTCTGCAACTTCTTCAAGCATTTGTTTGTAATTTACTTTATTGTAAAAACCAACAATAGCAGCAACAGCAGCTCCTATTAAAAGTATAAATTGGTTGCTGCCACTTAACGCGTCATCACCATAGACATAAATATTATATGCCAGCATACCAACTAGGGCAAAAACAGGAATTAGGGCTTCCCAAATGTTTAATTCTACATTTTCAACTATATGCTCATCTTGTGGTACTCTGGGTTTTATATCTTGGCTTTCCATAAATGCTTCGTTGTTTTTTGAAACGTAATGTTACGATTTTGTCAAGAGGTTTCCAAATCAATTTTGTTATGTACATTTGCTTATCTCAAAAAAATGGATTCACTTACTCAAATAGTTTTAGGTGCTGCTTGCGGGGAAGTTGCGCTAGGAAAAAAAATTGGCAATAAAACGCTATTATTTGGAGCTATTGGTGGAACAATTCCAGATTTGGATGTGTTTGTTGGTCGATTGCTTTACAATAACGAAATAGATATTATGGCATTTCATAGAGGTTTCATGCACTCTATTGTATTTACTGTTATTGGAGCTTTTGTATTTGGCTGGATAGCCTTTAGGCTATATGATAAGGGCAAGAGAAAAAACACGACTACACTATATAATTGGATATGGTTATTCTTTTTATCTTTATTTACACACCCCATTCTAGATAGTTTTACGCCTTACGGAACTCAATTATTTGCTCCATTTTCAAATTATCGTGTAGCTATAAACAATATTTCGGTTGCAGACCCAACGTACACTATTCCTTTTCTTATTTGTATGATTGTGTTGATGTTTTTTAAGCGACATGCAGCTAAACGTAGATTATGGTTGAAATTAGGTTTGGGAATAAGTTCTGCATACATGTTATTTACGCTGGTAAATAAAGTTTATATAACATCGGTTTATAAAAAATCATTACAATCTGAAGGGATATCTTATTTGCGATTTCAAACACAACCTTCATTTTTTAATAATGTGCTTTGGTATGGTGTAGCTGAAACTGAGACAAATTATTATGTTGGGTTTTATTCTTTATTAGATACATCTTCAAAAGTTGGGGCATGGAGTAAGCTACCTAAAAACCACAACTTAGCGCCTGTTAATTATAATAATGATATTAAAACGTTAGCTTGGTTTAGTAATGGGTATTATAATTTTATTAAAGAACATGATGGTGTTTTAAGGTATAATGACTTGCGTTATCCTTCTTTCGATAAAGAAAATCCTAATAATACTATTTTTAGTTTTACTCTAAAAAAAGAGACTAATCGTTGGGATATTTTGCCATTTGAAGGCAAACCTCCTTCAAGTGAAAATTTATCGTATTTCTGGGAGCGTATTAAAGGTAAATAAATAGCCCTGTCAAAAGTATGACAAGGCTAATAAATAATTTATAATGTTAACCTTTTATTACACTAATTCAGGAGCTTTAGCTTCTAATACATTAAGCTCAACCATACACTCTCTCATTATTTTATAAGTGCGTTTGATATCGGCGTCTAATCCAATAGAAAACCTAATTAAACCATCACTTAATCCCATAGCTTCACGCTCATCATCAGGAATTTCGGATGACGTTGAGCTACCAGGAGCAGAAAATAATGTTTTATAAAACCCTAAGCTCACAGCTAAATACCCTAGATTTCTTTCTTGCATTAACTCCATGAGTTCATTGGCTTTATCGATAGAACCAACATCAATAGTTAACATACCACCATATCCATATTTATCAAGCATCATAGACTTATAAAGCTCATGAGAAGGATGAGATTTAAGTCCTGGATACACAGTTTTTAATCCATCGTTTTCAAATTTTTCTGCAAGATAATTTGCATTAAAACTATGTTGTTGCATTCTAATATGTAAAGTTCTTAAGTTTTTAAGTACAGATGCAGAGCGTAAACTATCCATAGTTGCTCCTAAAAGCATACATGCACCATCATTTACATTTCTTAAGTTATCAATAAATTCTTGAGTCCCACAAATAACACCTGCTACAGTATCAGACGACCCATTAATGAATTTTGTTAAACTATGCACTACAATATCAGCACCAAGTTTTGCAGGTGAAATTGATAATGGCGAAAAAGTATTATCTACAACTAGTTTCAGGTTGTGTTTTTTTGCTATTTCTGCTAGTCCTTTGATGTCTGCAACTTCTAATAATGGATTGCTAACAGACTCACAATAAATAATTTTTGTATCTTTAGTAATAGAGGCTTCAACAACATCTAATTTAGTTATATCTACAAACGATGTTTCGATATTAAATTTAGGACTAAAATTCTTTAAGAAAGCATAAGTACCACCATATATAGTTCTACTAGATATTATATGATCTCCAGCATTACATAGTTGCATAATTACTGGTGTAATAGCACCCATTCCTGAAGCAGTAACTGTGGCTGTTTCTGTGCCTTCCATGGCAGCCAAAGCTTCTCCTAAATATAAATTAGAGGGAGAGGAATGTCGAGAATATAAATAGCAACCATCTGCATTGCCTTCAAAAGTGTCGAACATTGTTTTTGCAGATAAAAACGTATAAGTCGAAGAGTCTGAAACTGAAGGATTAACACCTCCAAACTCACCAAAGTATTGTAAATCCTGTATGTTATTAGCTGGTTTGAATGCCATAATTTAAAATATTTAATGTTTATATAGCAAAGCTCTTACTTTTTAGAACAATAATCAATGAATAATGTGTAGTTTAGAAAATAAAACTGCATTACATCGATTAATTTGATTAATTTTAATTCTTTTGTTTAATATGTTGATTTAAACTGAAAAAACGTCAATTATGAAATTTGATGCTATTGATAAAAACTTATTAGAATTACTTCAAAAGGATAGTAAGCAAACCAATAAAGAACTTTCTAACAAATTAATATTATCTGTAACTGCAGTATATGAGCGTATAAAAAAGCTTGAAAAAGCAGGAGTAATAGAAAAATACGTAGCCTTAGTTGACAAGGAAAAAGTTAATAAGTCTTTTGTGGTATTTTGCAGTATTAAACTCGTACAGCACTCTAAAGATTATGTTGTGAAATTTGAAAGAGAAGTAGCAAAATTAACAGAAGTTGTTGAGTGCTATCATATAAGTGGTGATTATGATTATTTGCTAAAAATTTTAGTAGAAGATATGGAGGCCTATAGAGAATTTATGGTGAAAAAACTTACTACAATAGACCATATTGGTAGTACACACAGTGCATTTATGATTAATGAAGTAAAGCACACGACAGCGATAAACTTATAAGCACTCCGTATAAGTTTTTAATTAAATACAATTTTAATAGCAGCAATTTATACTACTATTAAAATTGTATAAATAAATTGAAACTGTACTTAAAAAAAACAGCTTAAATAAGTGGCTTTGTAGAGATACTTAACCCGCTTTGTTTAGGCTTTTACCATTTTTAAATTCACCAAGTACAATAATATCTTTTGTTTTTTCGTACTCTTTAATGGCAAATTCCATTTGTTTTTTGTTATCTCTTCGAATTTTTATTCCAGTTTTAGATCCTCTATTTCTTATTTCAATATAAAATCCATCTCTTAAATCTAAAGGTTTTGTTGCTGGTCTCCCCATAATAATATAATATATTTTAAAAATTAATTTGATAATAAAGAGAGCTTACTCTCAATAAAAATCAGGGCAATAAATATACGATAACTTTAGACTTATAAAAGAATTGTTGATAACTATTAGCTATTACACTATAGTTTTTATATTCTCTTTTTGATTATTCATGTCATTTATTGGGTATTCACATCATTTATTGAATTGTTTATACCTTTTTTCTAATTTAATAGCCTTGGTTTTCATAATGATGCTATATTTACCAAATAGTTATCCAACTTCTAATGAAAAAACCGCTTTTAGTACTAGTAATTTTTATTTTTCAAGTTTCTACAGTTTTATCGCAAATGAGTAGTTTAGAAAAAGACCTATTAGTTTGGTTTGATAATAAAAACAATCTTACAGGTACGAGTCTTATAAATGGTATTGAAGTTACCGAAACTATCCTTGCGTATAAAGATTCTCATAAATATTACAAATCACCCTATTTTGTTTCTGGCACTTTGCATTATCAAAACCAGGAGTATTATAATGTATTAATGATGTATGATATTTTTGAAGATAATATCATAGTCAAATTCAATGAAGGTAAGAGATCGTCAATTATTCAACTTTTAAGCAATGAAGTTAAAAGTTTTAGTTTGCACGACACACAATTTGAGAGGCTACAGTTTAATGATAAGAGTGGCTTTTTTGAACTAATTGAAACATTCAACTCTTTTAAATTATATAAAGAGCATAGTAAATATACTGTTACTAAAACTAACACAGGAAAATCAGTTAGACATGAATTTGTTAAAGCTAATGAGGATTTTATCATTAAATACAATGATATGTATGCAGTAATAGATACTAAAAGAGACTTGTATAATATGTTTCCAAATATTGAAAGTGAGATAAAAAGTTTATTTAATAAAGATAAAAAAATGCAATTGGCATGGAGAAATAAAGAAATGAAATATGTTTTTAAGCAGATTGAAAATTTACTAGCTAATTAATTTCCTTTTTTGAATGAAGAAACTGTTACTCTCTATGTTGTTTTGTCTATGCATTGTAAATGCCAAAGCACAATCAGATACTATCTCTATAACCTATAGTAATGAAGCCATTGAAGAGGTATTTAGGCGAATAGAAAATCTAACGCCTTATAAATTTTACTTTCACCAAAAATGGACTGAGGATAAAAAGATTTCAGGTAGTTTTACAAATAAGCCTATAGATTTTATTGTTGAAGAAATTCTAAAAACAACAAACTCCAACTACTATATCACAAAAGATAAAAAAATAATTTTAACCGGAAATTTAATAGTTTACAACGCTTTACCTGAAGGGTTTAATGACAAAAAATCTTCAGATAATAAAACAAAAAACACTGACGACATAAGTGACGTGCCCGTGTTTTTTAATGAAAAGAAATCTAATAATTCTACTCAAATTGAAACAGTTAGAGTTGGTAAAGCAAGTAAAACATCAAATAGAAAAGTTTTTAATTTAAGTGGGAAAGTAATAGATTTTGCAACAGGCAATACGCTTTCAAATGTTAGTCTGCGTGTAGTTAATACCAATGAAGGCGTAACAACCAATAATAATGGTTTTTATAGTTTAGAGTTACCTTTAGGAGAACATATTATAGATATAACGTCTTTAGGCTTCCAAAAAATCACAAAAAGAGTCATTATTTATAATGATGGAAGTTTAGATTTTGAATTATTTGAAGATTTAGAAGAATTAGATGAAGTTTTAATAGAGGCAGATATCGACGAAAACACAAGAGAAACAATTACAGGATTAACAAAGTTGGATGTAAAAAACATTAAAACCATTCCACTGGTCTTGGGAGAAAGAGATGTTTTAAAAGTAGCAACTACCTTACCTGGAATTTCTAAGGCAGGTGAAGGCTCTTCAGGATATAATGTAAGAGGAGGTAAAGAAGACCAAAACCTTATATTATTAGATGGTGGTGTAATTTATAATCCGAGTCATTTTTTCGGACTCTTTTCAGCGTTAAACCCTTTTAGCATTGGAGAAGTAAATATTTACAAAGGAAATATTCCTGCAGAATTTGGAGGCAGATTATCTTCAGTATTTGATTTAAAGACAAAAAAGGCTAATAAAACTAAAGTTACTGGTGAAGCATCAGTAGGGCCAGTAACAAGTAACATTTCATTAGAACTTCCGGTTGTAAAAGAAAAATCGTCATTATTAGTAGGAGGTAGAGGCGCATATTCTAATTGGATTTTAAAATTGCTAGACGATAAAGATATAAGTAAAAGTAGCGCGTCTTTTTACGACTTTATAGCTAAATATGATCATGAAATCAACCAAAACAATAATTTAAGTGTTACGGGTTATTATAGTAAAGATAATTTTAGTATTTCATCAGATTCCTTATTTAGCTATGAAAATAGATTGGTTTCTTTAAAATGGGATACAAAAATCAATAAGAAAAATACAGGTAGTGTTCAACTAACAAACAGTAACTATGCTTTTAATATTCTTTATGATGGTGAGGCTATTAACGACTTTGATCTAGGCTATAACTTAAATGAAACAGAGTTGAAGCTAAAAGTAAAGTATTTGCATAATAAGGATTTAAGTTTTGATTATGGTTTGGCTGGTAAAATATACAATATTAATCCAGGAGAGAAAAAGCCTGCAGGGAGTTCCTCAATAGTATCACCAATAGTTTTGCCAAAAGAAAAAGCTTTAGAAAGCGCAGCATTTATTTCGGCTAAATATAATGTAACAGAAGATTTTGCTATAAACGCAGGACTTAGATATGTTAATTATTCTTTTTTAGGAGATATAGCGCAACGTACATACCTACAAGGCGAACCTAAGTCTGCAGCCACAGTTAAAGACACCTTGTATTTTGGGAACAATGAAACTGTAAAAACGTATGGTGGTCCTGAAGCTAGAATTTCTGGGAGGTATTTTATTACTCCAGATGTTTCTGTAAAAGCAAGCTATAGTAATATGTACCAGTTTATACATACATTATCTAATAACACAACAGCGTCTCCAATTGATACATGGAAACTATCTGATTTAAATATTGAGCCTCAAAAATCTCAACAATACTCACTTGGCCTGTTTACGAATTTTAGTGATAATTTATATGAAGTGAGCCTTGAGGGCTATTATAAAACAACCAATAATGTACTGGACTATAAAGTAGGTGCTGAGTTATTATTAAATACAACTCTTGAGACTGAAGTTTTACAAGGTAAAGGAAAATCGTATGGACTAGAATTTTTGCTAAAAAAGAGCAAAGGAAATTTAAATGGCTGGATTGGTTATACCTATTCAAAATCATCAATTAAGCTAGATAGTCCTTTCCCAGAAGAAGTAGTAAATAAAGGGCAATATTTTCCTGCAAATTTTGATAAACCTCACGATTTCAGTCTAGTATCTAACTATAAAATCACCAAACGTTTTAGTGCCTCAATGAATTTTGTATATCAAACAGGGCGTCCAGTTACATATCCTGTTGGAAGTTATTATCAAAACGGACAGGAAATAGTGGTGTATAGTGACCGTAATAAATTTAGAATCCCCGATTATTATAGATTGGATTTAAGCTTCAACGTAGAAGGGAACCACAAAGTAAACAAATTAGCGCATAGTTTTTGGAATGTTTCGGTGTATAATGTCTTAGGCAGAAACAATCCTTACTCAGTGTTTTTTGTCTCCGAAGGAGGAGAAATAAAGGCAAAACAAGCTTCTGTTTTTTCAATTCCAATTCCAACTATTACCTATAACTTAAAATTTTAAATATAAGTTTTATGAAATTTTATAAACACAACATAAAAGCATTAATTCTTATAATGATAGGACTTCTAGGAAGTTGTGTTGAACCTTTTGAATACGATTCTGAAAATTTCGAAAAATTAATCATCATCAATAGTGTAATCACTGATGAAATTAAGCAACAAGAAGTATATATTACCAATACCACACCAATAGACGAGCATTATGTTTCACCAGAAACTAATGCACAAGTAACAGTAAATGATGATTTAGGAAATCAATATGATTTTATTGAAGTTGAGCCTGGAAAATACTTGTCACAAACCTCATTTGGAGCTGTTCAAGGAAGGCATTATACATTGCACATAATAACAAGCAATGGTCGCGAATATTTTTCAAGCGACGTGAGTTTAGTTTCAGGAAAAAAACCTGTAACTATTAATCCTATAAGGCGCGTAAATGATGATGGTATTGTTGGCGTTGATATTTTAGTAAATAGTTTTGATGACTCTAATAATTCAAAGTACTATAAATATGAATATGAGGAGACCTATAAAATTATTGCGCCATTATGGAATTCGTTAGACCTTGTTCCAAGCGGATTTGGATGTGGTAGCCCATTTACCTTAGTTCCAAAGCAAACCGAGCAAAAAACATGCTATAATACTGTTTTGTCCAATACCATCATACAAACCAATACTGTTAATTTAAATGAAGATAGAGTTGGGGATTTTAGTGTTAGGTTTATACCTATATCTAATACAATTATTGCACATAGATATAGCATTTTAGTAAAGCAATACGTTCAGTCTAGAGATGCATATGCGTATTATGAGAAAATAAATAAAAGTATTCAGGAAGGCAATGCACTTTCGCAAGTTCAAACAGGATTTGTACAAGGAAATATGTTTTCTGAAACTAATACTAATGAAAATGTTATTGGCTATTTTGAAGTGTCATCAGTAGTAACTAATAGGGTGTTTTTTAATTTTGAAGACATTTTTCCTGGAGAGGACAAACCCGAAAAAGAATGCGTTTTAATTGCTCCTCCTATTGCTGAAGAAGGAGATTGTACTTTATTACCTTTTTTAGAAGATAATCATTATATGTATGTTGAGGATAATATTACAAATCAATATGGAAGTGGTCCTTATGTAATAACCCAGCCTAATTGTGGAGATTGTACTAGAGAAGGAAGTACAGATATCCCAAGTTTTTGGATAGAATAATTATAATATGAGTATAAAGAAAATAGTTTTATTTATAGGTTTTGTTTTTTTCGCTATTTACTTAAATGGGCAAAATAAATCAATCCTATCATCTACAGATAAAAAGTTTCCAACAGAAAGTGTTTTTATACATTATAACTCGTCATTACTTTTTTCTGGTGAAACCTTATATTATAAGTTTTATTGCTTAAACAACCTGTCTAATAAGCTTTCAAATATTAGTAAAGTAGGCTATGTAGAACTTGTAGGTGAGAATCGTCAAGTAGTATTTAAGCACAAAATAGCTTTAAATAATGGTTTAGGGTATGGCGAGTTTTTATTACCAAGTGATATTCTTTCAGGAAATTACAAACTAATAGGATATACCTTATGGATGAACAATAACCAACAAAATAAGTTTTTTATAGCAGATTTAAAGGTTATTAATCCATATAAAAAAATCAATGAAAAAACTATAAAAAGTGACAGCTTAAATACTCAACCTAGAGTAGGTACAGCAGCAATTCAAACAAAAAACTACGAATTAAAACTAGCAAACAATGTTTATAAACCACGCGAAGAAGTAAGGTTTAGCATTGTTTCCAACAAAGTATTGCAAAGCGATGTTTCAATTTCGGTTCATAAAGTTAATAACATATCTGCGCCATCATTAATCACTAGTTATAAGTCATTAAATAACACTGTTTCTAAAACAATTTCGCAAAGCAATATTGTGACTTTCCCTGAAATTAGAGGAAACATCTTAAAAGGTACACTTAAGAGTGATTCGCTAGAGGTTTCAAATAAGAAAATTGCACTATCAATACCAAGCGCTGGTTTGGTTAATATTGTAAAAACAAACGAGGTTGGTACCTTTAATTTAAACATTAGTGAATATCATAATAACAATGATTTATATGTTCAAGTTTTTGAAAACAATACAGACAATTATAAACTAGACATAGCACCTTCATTTAAAGCAGACTACAAAGACTTGAATTTTAATAAATTTGAAATTTTTGAAAGTGAAGTCTCAAAAATTCTTGATAGAAGTATTTTAAATCAAATAGATAATGCCTATTTATTTACTAAAACAGATTCAATATTAGTACAAGAATCTAAGTTGCCATTTAGTACTTCCTACGATTTAGAATATAATTTAGACGATTATAACAGATTCTCAGAGATGAAAGAAGTATTTGTTGAAATTATAAACCAAGCACAAATTTATGAGGTCTCTAACGATAATTTTCAGTTTGCTGTTTTAAATCAAAATGGATCTTACGATAAAAGCATTCCGCCTTTACTAGTTATCGATGGCATAATTGTTAAAGACGCCAATCTTTTAGTAAATTATAATGCAAAGAGTATTAAAACAATAAGCATAATTAAGAATAAATATTATTTGGGATCAGATATTTTTAATGGTGTCATAGCATTTCAAACAATTAATAACGATTTTAATAGAAAAGTTGGAGATTTTGTATTTAACAAATTTCAATTGTATGATTTAGAAAAAATCAAACACTACAAAAATGTATCTTACAAAGGAAAATTACTAACTCAAAACAGCCGAATACCAGATTATAGAAAACAGCTATTTTGGAATCCAAGTATAAAATTAAACCATCAAACAAGCAATTTTTCTTTTTTCACTTCAGATAATACTGGGCAATATGAACTGAGAATTGAAGGATTTACAGAGCAGGGTGAGCCCATTTCATTATCAAAAACATTTAAAGTTACCGACGAGTAGTTTATGGAAGAATTCAATAAAACTACCTCATTTTATGCATTGTCATTAATAGATATGTTTGTACTTTTGTAGTTAAATAATTTTTTAGAAAGCAAACTTTATGAATTCATACGATGTAGCCATTATAGGCTCTGGCCCTGGAGGTTATGTAGCAGCCATACGTTGCGCACAATTAGGAATGAAAACTGCAATTATTGAAAAATACTCGACACTTGGAGGCACGTGTTTAAACGTTGGTTGCATACCAAGCAAAGCGCTTTTAGATTCTTCTCATCACTATGAAGATGCTGTAAAACATTTTGAAGCACATGGAATTGAAATTCCTGGTGAAGTAAAAGTGAATTTAGAGCAAATGATTGCTAGAAAGCAATCGGTTGTAGATCAAACTACAGGAGGTATTGATTTCTTAATGAAGAAGAATAAAATTGATGTTTATCAAGGCTTAGGAAGCTTTAAAGACGCTACGCATATTACAATATCTGGAGAGGAAACTACCGAAATTGAAGCTAAAAATACCATTATAGCTACGGGTTCAAAGCCATCAAGCCTTCCTTTTATCAACATAGACAAAGAGCGTATTATTACCTCTACAGAAGCTTTAAAACTTAAAGAAATTCCAAAGCATTTAATAGTTATTGGTGGTGGTGTAATAGGTATTGAACTAGGTCAGGTTTACAAACGTTTAGGAGCCGAAGTTACTGTAGTTGAATATATGGATCGAATTATTCCAACGATGGATTCTGGGTTGTCTAAAGAGCTTAATAAAGTACTTAAAAAGCAAAAATTTAAAATAAATGCATCCCATAAGGTAAAATCTGTTGAGAGAGTAGGAGATGAAGTGATTGTAAAAGCAGATAATAAAAAAGGACAAGAAATAGAATTTAAAGGCGATTATTGTTTAGTGTCAGTTGGTCGTCGTCCTTATACTGATGGTTTAAACGCCGAAGCTGCTGGAGTAAAATTAAATGATAGAGGACAAGTGGAAGTAAATGAGCATTTACAAACCAATGTTTCTAATATTTACGCTATTGGTGATGTAGTTAAAGGCGCTATGTTAGCACATAAAGCGGAAGAAGAAGGTGTGTTTGTAGCTGAAATTATTGCAGGACAAAAACCACACATAGATTATAATTTAATTCCAGGTGTTGTTTATACCTGGCCAGAAGTTGCTGCTGTTGGGAAAACAGAAGAGCAACTAAAAGAAGCTGGAGTAGATTATAAAGTTGGTCAGTTTCCAATGCGTGCTTTAGGGCGTAGTAGAGCAAGTATGGATTTAGACGGTTTTGTAAAAATTCTTGCAGATAAAAATACCGATGAAATTTTAGGTGTGCACATGGTTGGCGCTAGAGCAGCCGATATGATTGCTGAAGCAGTAGTAGCTATGGAATATAGAGCATCTGCTGAAGACGTATCTCGTATGTCACATGCGCATCCAACATTTACTGAAGCCATTAAAGAAGCAGCTTTAGCTGCGACTGATGATAGGGCTTTACATGTATAAATAAAATTATACATAACAAACAAAAACAGCAGCCTATAATAATAAGCTGCTGTTTTATTTTGCACTTATTTTATTCCTTAAAACAAATCGTTTAATACTTTGGCTAATCTAACACCAGCAATTTGAAGCTGATCCCTAACAGTGTTAAGGTTGTTATATGAGTAGCGATACCTAAGGTTATCATCATGATTTACAGATGCATATACTTTTTTGGTTAACTGGTGGGTTTCGTTTACCCAATCTATTACAGTTCCTTCTTGTATTTGTTTAACTTCAGCTTTTGTTAAAACATCAGCATTTTTGGCGAGTTCTATATAACCCATATCATAGGTGTCAATCATTTCTGAGTCCCAAACACGATGAAGGTTAGAATCTTTATAATGCCATTGTACTTTAAAATCATTACCGCCCTTATCTTCTAGCAACCCAATATGCATTGGCTGGTGCAGATCGCCAATTAAATGAACTAATAGTTTTAAATAGAAAACTTTATCGTCGGTGGTAGCATTCTTGTCGCTTATAATGCTCGTACAATAATTTATTCCAGACACTAAATCGCCTTTCGGATTTTTTTCAGACGCTTCGTAATCACTTTCTAATGGCATATTAATAAAGTGCCAAGTATAAAATTTACCGTAACGACTATCAGACTTTATTTCATCGGCAAATGTAGAAACAAAGGCCAAGGATTTTTGCTGTAATAGTTTTTTTAATTGTCGTTTAGTGTTCGGTTTTAAATGTTTTTGAGCTATTTCCCCAACAACACGATGTCCTGTTTGTCCCCAAAAATCTGGAGTATTCTTAGAGGATGATAACAGTAATGGCAAAACAAGTAACGCTATAAATTTTAATTTCAAAACAGGATTTTTTATGGATTTATATGAGCTTCAAATTAATGAAATATTAAAATAACAGACTAATTATATATTTAATTAATCATTAAATTTTTTAATTATCATAGGGTATCTATGGTGTTAATTTATTGATAAGCTGCTATAGTGTATGTTTCTTATTAGTATTTACTTAATATTTCCAACACCTCATTTTTATAGCTTCTGCTAATGGTAAGTGATTTGTTTTTAACAACTATTTGTTCATTGGTAAATGATGCTATTTTATTTAGAGCAACAATATAAGATCTATGGATTCTAAGAAATTTATCCCTTGGAAGTTTTGCTTCTATAGCACTAATAGTTTCTCGCGTAACAATGGTTTTATTTTCTAAATGAATTTTAATGTAATCGCTATAACTTTCTATATAATAAATGTCAATAAAGTCAATTTTAATCATTTGTCTGTTAGCGCGAACAAACATAAAGTCATTATTCTCACTAAGGTTTTGAGGATTTTTATTTGGTTTACTATAAACTTCAAAATAGGTGTTCACAGCTTTTAACAAACGGTCAAACGAAATTGGTTTTAGCAAATAATCAACAGCTTGTAACTCAAAACCTTCAACTGCATAATCCCGATAAGCTGTTGTGAAAATAATTTTAATGTCTTTGTTTATTGATTTAGCAAACGAAATCCCTGAAATTTCTGGCATATTAATGTCTAAAAACACTAAGTCAATTTTGTTGTTACTAATAATATTAAACGCTTCCATTGCATTGCTGCAACTTGCTATTACTTTAATATTATCTATTTTAGAAAGATGCGTTGTTATAATATCCCTGGCGATAGACTCATCATCTACAATAATGGACAATATGTTTTTTGCAGATTTCACTATTTGATTTTTAGTTTTAAGCGAACTTTAAAATGATTAGTGTCAGCATCAATATCTAAGTTGTAGTTATTCTTATAAAGCAATTCCAATCGTTTCTGTATATTTTGCAAACCAATACCTTTATTGAGGTCTTCAGATTTGTTATGCGTATTTTCAATAAAAAAATCAATGCCATCTTTAGTACTCGATAAGTTAATGTTTATTATTAATATACCATTTTTTAAGCTACCATGCTTAAAACTGTTTTCAATAAAGGGCAATAATAGCATTGGTGCTATCGTCATAGTTTCTACTGTATTTTTGCATTTAAAATTAACATTTAGCGTGTCATTAAAACGCATACGTTCCAACTCTATGTAGTCTTTAATATGGCTTATTTCTTCTGATAGGAGCACAAAAGGTTTATCTTCTTGATAAAGTAAATAGTCCAATAAGTTAGAAAGCTTTAATATCATTTCTGGAGTTTCATCGGCTTTTTTTAAGGCAAATCCATACATCGTATTTAAGGTATTAAACAAGAAGTGTGGATGTATTTGCATTTTTAAATAGTTTAGCTCTTGTTCTTTTAATTTTAATTGTGTTTCTAATATTTGTGTTACAAGTATTTTAGTCTTTTCAGCGTGTTTTAAATTTAGTTTTAATAGCTTAAAAGCACTTACTACAATAACGACTAGATATACTGCAATCATAACAAAAAACAGATTTTTGTTTAATTGATTTGCATTATTGTATTTAAATTCAGATAGATAACCTAATCCAAAAAATACCGAAACCAATATTAAGTAACCCGAAATAATGAGCGTGTACAAACTGTAAAGACCAAATAAAAAATACCTCTTATTAATTAAATAATCTGGGATTAACTTATAAATTGAAACGTAAGTTGTAGCTATTGTTATTGGCATTAAAAAGAATGAAAACGTCATAATATACGCATCATCATTACTCTCAAACCCAAAAAAGTAAGTGAAAAATAAAAGTACACCACACCAAAAAACTATGTGCAGTAATACTTGAACTACTTTTTTTAAAACGACTTCTTTTGTAAACATTCTATATATTAAGTTACAATAATACTATAATTATTAAGTCAATTGTAGTTTTGTAGATGAACGACGGATTTAGGACTTGTTTTAGCATTTAGGTAGTAACTATTATTAATTATGTTATCTATCGCATTTTAATTTTTAATTGACGGTTGTGAAATATGTTTGTTTCAAATTATATAAAAATAAAATCATGAAACAATTATTCATTATTCTACTAAGCATCAGTACGTTTAGTTTTGCTCAAACACCAAACTTTGAAAAACTAGATCAGTTTTTAGATTTATTATTAAAAAATAACAAATTAATGGGTAGTCTGGAAATCTCTAAAAACAGGCAGTCAATTTATCAAAAATCTGTAGGCTATCAATACTTAAACTATGCCAAAAAAGGAGAAGCCACTGCTTCATCAAAATATAAAATAGGTTCTATAACAAAAACCTTTACTGCAACCATGATTTTTCAGCTTATCGAAGAAGGTAAGCTTTCCTTAAACACAAAGCTATCTGTGCATTTTCCTCGGGTTAAAAATGCCTCAAAAATTACAATCGAGCATTTACTAACGCATAGTAGTGGCTTGTATAACCTTACTAATGCAGCGGAGTTTGGTACTTGGAAAAGTAAACCAACAACACCTATAGAGATGCTTTCTAGAATTAAAAAATTCGACACTATGTTCCAACCAGGTGAAAAGTATGAATATAGTAATACCAATTATTTATTATTAGGCTATATAATAGAACGCTTAGATAATAAAACATATGCCGATGCCTTAAACACTAGAATAGTGAACAAATTGGGATTAACAAACACTTATTATGGCAGCGACATTAATATTAATAATAAAGAATGTCATTCGTACACATACGCTAATGAGCTTTGGCAACAATCTCCTGAAACACATATGAGTTTACCTGGAGGCGCTGGAGGTATTGTGTCTAATACAACCGATCTTATAGCATTTATGGAAGCGTTATTTAACAATGAAATTATTAGTAGAGAGAGTTTAAAAGCGATGACTACACCAGCTAATGAAGACTTTTGCAAAGGTATTTTTAAATCTAATGTGCAGGGACAAACCCTTTTTGGACATGAAGGAGGTATTGATGGGTTTCAATCCATGTTGGTATATGTCCCTGAGTTTAAAACAACCATAGCGTTTACAGCTAATGCTTTAAATTACAGCAAAATGCAAATTATGTTAAATGCATTTCAAGCAAGTTTAGGCATGGATATTATGCTGCCAACGTTTAATAAGATTGAGTTAACCGAAGATGAAGTAAAACAATATACAGGAGTTTACGAAAGTACTGAAACACCATATGATCTTGTTTTTGAAGCAAACGGAACGATATTAAAAGGCGCTCCTGAAGGCAGTGACTTAAAAGACTTAGTTCCTACAAAAAAACATGAATTTGCATTTGAAGCTTTGCAGATAAAACTAAACTTTAATCTTAGCGAACAATCAGTTATGTTTAAACAAGCAGATAAGAAAGCTATAAAATTCACTAGAAAAAAGTAAAACCTCTTTATTAATGTTTTTAATGCATGTTAAATAAGTTGTTAAACTTGTTATTCGTCGCATTATTGTTGTTAAGAACAGCAAATAAACTATGTTTGATTAATCTTTTTAAACCATTATATATGAAATTCTTATTTATACTCGTTGCAAATATTTTTACTGAAGGCGGAACACTCATGATGTCGTTAATCCTTATTTGTTTATTGCTATCCATTTTCTTTTTGATTAAAGGATTTGCAAATTTAAACAAGAGCATTACTACCTCTAAAAAAATGCTCAAACTAGCTATAGATAGTAGTCTTTTAGGTTTGGTTATTGGTTTTTTTGCATCAATTTTAGGACTGATTTCAGCTTTCGATTCGGTTGAAGCCATGGGAAATCCAGATCCAGCCATTTTTGCAAGCGGACTTAAAGTGTCGCTATTAACAGCTATGTTTGGCTTATTCACTTTTATCATTGCCAGGATCGGAATATTAATATTAAAAGCTTTGCAAAAAGAAGAATCAAATTAAGAAATATACATTCAAATATCAATCATCAAAAAAATGCGAACATTTTTAAAACTTATAATCTTTGTATTATGCTATAGCTCTGTAAACGGACAGCAAAGCAATTCAGTTCAGCCAATAAGAATTATAGATAGTCTTTATTCTAATACTCTAAACGAAACAAGAGAGTTTTGGGTGTCACTGCCTGAAAACTGTAATCCAAATAGTAATGAAACATATCCCGTAGTATATTTGTTAGATGGATTTTCTCTAGAGAACACCTTAAAAACAGTCTATGATAATTACTTAGGACATTATTTGCCTCATATGATTCTTGTAGGCATTTCTAACAAGGAGAATAGAACAAGAGATTTAACCATTTCTAAAATAGAGGAAAGAAGAGGAAGTACTATGAATGTTGAAACTGGAGGCGCTGATAACTTCAGACAGTTCATAGAGAATGAACTAATTCCACATATTGATAAAACATATCCTACTACAAATTACAAAACCTTAATAGGGCATTCTTATGCTGGTTTATTTACTCTAGACATGCTGATTAATAGTGGCGATGTATTTAAAAACTACATAGCCATTGACCCTAGTATTGAATGGGATAACCAAAAATTATTAAAGCAAGCTCAAGAGAAATTAAAAACTCACAACTACAAAGGGAAGTCTCTCTATGTATCCCTTGCGGCCGAACAATTACATATGTGGGATGAAAAAATTACTATTGATAATGTTATGGACGATACTTCAGGATTTACGCTGTTTGCACGTTCAATTATTGAGTTTTCAAACTTGGCTAGTTCCCAAAAGCAAAACGAACTGAACTTTTCATGGAAAATATATCCTGAAGATCTTCATGGTACTGTGCCTTTGCCAAGTATAAGGGATGGCTTAATTTTTTGCTTTAAATGGTTTCAGTTTCAATCACCTCAAAAATACAATAACCCAGAAACTACAGTGCAAGAATTGCAAGAACTGTTAAAACAACAAGAAGTTATTTATACCAATCAATTTGGGTATTCTGTGCCGCCTATGATTGAAGAGTTATTTATTGGTTATGGTTATATGAATATGCAAATGGAACAACCAGAAAAGGCATTGCTATTTTTTGAATTGGCTATTAAGTATTACCCTGACAGTGCCAATGCGTATGATGCTATGGCAGATTATTATGCTTCACAACAAGACTATGCTAATGCTTTAAAATGTGTTACTAAAGCTTATAATATTAATGCTGATAATTATTATAAGCAACGCATAGAAGAGTTTAAAGTGAAAAGTAATTAAGAAATATGGTTATAAAATCAATAACTATTTTTTTGGCACTAGTTTCTTCCACAAAATTGACCAGCCAAAACATAAAAGCTATAAACATAGAATCAAAAGCACTGAAAGAAAACAGGGATGTGTTGATTCGTCTTCCAGATGATTATTCTGAGAACGTATTAAAAAGTTATCCTGTTTTAATTACGCTAAATGATAAGGATAATTTTTATTGGGCGAGTAGTATCGTTGATATTCAAGCGTCTAGATATGGTGTAGAAGATATGATAGTTGTAGGGCTTCCTCACGCAGGTAACTACAGCGATGATAATTTTCCATTTAAAGAAGATGCTGGCTTAGAACTAAATCCACAGGCTCAAAAGTATTCAGAATTTATACGAGAAGAAGCTCTTACATATATTGAAGACAATTATCGAACTAATAATGGAAGATTTATAATTGGTCATTCATTGTCAGGGTTATTTGTTTTGCAATTATTTCTGCAACATCCAGAATCTTTTTCTTCCTATATTGTGCTAAGTCCATCTGTTCACTACGCTCCTCAATTGTCAACAGCATTAAGCGACTTTTTGGCTAAAAATAAAAAATTGCCCAATCAATTGTTTATTTCCTTAGGTGAAATGGAACACTCCCTTATTAAAACTGAATTCAAAGTTCTTTCGCAGGCTTTCGAAAAACATGCTCCTAGAGGTTTAAATTGGAAAGTGACGTATTTGGATAATACTGACCATCTTTTATCTGCTTATAAAGGTACTTATGATGGTTTGGCGTGGATTTATAAAGACTGGTATATTAATGAATCAAAGATGCTTAAATTTAATAAAGATAACTATATAGCCCATTATAAATCCTTCGAGCAGAAGTTAGGTTATAACATAAAACCAAGAAAAAATCATTTATTAGGATTTAGTTGGTTTGCCGAAGAGAAACTGAAGAATAAAGAAGCAGCTATTGAAGCTATAAAGACAGCAATTTATTTCTATCCTAAATCAGGTGAACTTAAAAATAGATTAACAGAATTAGAGAAATAATTCTATGTTTTTTTATTGTTGCTTGGCTAACTATTAATGCATATATTTGCTAACCGACTAAACGGTCAGTTATGCGTTATTATGGATAAGAGAAAACAAATTATAGATGTTGCAACCAACTTATTCTCTAAAAAAGGGTATGAAAACACACCTCTTTCTGCAGTTTGTGAAGTTGCTAAAGTTTCAAAAGGGCTTATTTTTCATCATTTTAAATCAAAAAATGATTTATTGAGAGAGATATTTCATAATACTACAAAATTAATGGTTGATATTAATCAATGTAGTAATGTCAATCAATCTCCAAATGAAAGACTTCATGCTATTATTGAATCTGTTTTTAAGCAATTAGAAACTGATAAAATGTTGTTTCAACTAAACTTAAATCTTATGCTTCAACCAAGCACTAGAGACACATTAAAAGATTTGATTAATGAAAGGTCAAACCTTATCCTTAATGCTACCAAGAAATTATTTAATGAAATTGATTCAAATAATGCGGACGTATTAAGCTATATATTTATTGCAGAATTAGATGGAATAGCTCTTAACTATTTATGCATTTTTGATGATTATCCTTTAGCGAAAATAAAAAAACAAATATTGAGTAAATATGCATAAAATACATTTTTTAAAAACAGATAGTAATAGCATAAGCCAGTTAAGGACACAATTATATAAAAGCTTTGTAGCGCCTTTAGACTCCATGTGGCAAGACCTTTACATAGCATCTTCACAAGCATATACAATAGAAAAAGATAGTCAAAACATAGGTTATTGTTGTGTTGACGATAAAAGCGCTTTATTGCAGTTATTTTTAAATAGTAATAATAGACACTTAATGAGAGTAGTTGTTAAAAATTTAATTGATTTAAAGCTAATTATTTCCGCAAGCTTAAGCTCCATAGAACCAGTATCTTTTAATGCATGTTTATTCCATTCAAAATCAATTACAACTAATACATTGTGTTACGAACATTCTAATAAGATTATTAACGATAAAAACATGCTACATGTTGAATTGGTTACTCCAGAATATTCAAGCGCAATTAGAAGCTACTATAAAGAACATGTTGGTTTTGACGACACCTTTGGTTATGTAGATAATCTGGTATCAAGAAAGGAGTTATATATGATTTTAGAAAATGATACGATTGTGGTAACTGGTGAATGCAGGTTGAGTGACACACAAATAAATTTTTCAGATATTGGCGTTGCTGTAAATAAAGATTTTAGAAAACAAGGGCTGGCTACTAGAATGCTAAAGGAATTAGCTAAAAAAGCTATTGAACAAAACCGAAACCCTATATGCTCTACCACAATCGATAATATTGGCTCTCAAAAAGCTATTGAAAAAGCTGGATTTTATTGCTCTAATATCATCTTTGATATAAATTTTAATTAAAGAGCTATGACGCTTCAAGACTTAGGATATAACGAAAGTTTAGAAACTTATAAAATTGAAAACGGGCTAGATGCTTTTGAAGTTGGTCGCATTAGTCTTGAACATAAAGAACGCTATGTTATAAAGACACCAGATGCGGAATTTGACGCCGAACTTATTGGAAATATAAAATTTACAGCCAAAAGTAGATATGATTTCCCAGCAGTAGGCGACTGGGTAGCTTTTATAGAATATGACAAAGGCAAGGCACTTATCCATAACGTACTTCCAAGGCATTCTATTTTGGAGCGTCAAGCGGTTGGTAAATCTGGACAAGTACAAATTATCGCCACCAATATTAATTATGCCCTAATTGTACAAGCAGTAGATAGAGATTTTAATCTAAATCGATTAGAACGCTATCTTGCTATTTGCAATGCTTCCAAAGTAGAACCCATAATTATATTAAGTAAAATAGATTTAATTACTAAAGCCGAATTAAAAGAACGATTAAATCAAATTAATGACAGACTCAAAAATGTAAAGATAATACCTGTTAGTAGCCTTCCAAATGGATATACGGATTTAGAAAACTTTATTGAAAAAGGAAAAACTTACTGTTTATTGGGTTCGTCTGGAGTAGGGAAATCCACATTGCTTAATGGTTTATCTGGTAAAGAGCTGATGAAAACTTCGCACATTAGTACAAGTGTTAATAAAGGAAGACACACCACGACACATAGAGAATTAATCGTTTTAAAAAGTGGAGGAATTTTGATTGATAATCCTGGAATGCGTGAAATTGGTGTTACTGATATTTCTGGAGGTTTAGAAACTACTTTCGATATTATTTTGGAGTATGCTAAACAATGCAAGTTTAAGGATTGCTCGCACGAACATGAAATAGGATGTGCAGTACAAGAAGCACTTAAGAATGGTGATATTGATACAGCGTCATTCTTCAATTTTAAAAAAATAAAAAGAGAAAAAGATCATTTTGAATCGGATACTTTAGAGCGTAAAAAGAAAGATAAAAACCTAGGTAAATTGATTAAAAACGTTCAGAAACAACGAAGAAATACAAAGTATTAAGACAAAATTTATTAGTTTTTTAATTATGTTTACTTTTCTTGTTTTTGTCAATTCTATAATTCAAAAACTCTACAAATAACGAAAAGGCAATAGCAAAATATAAATACCCTTTTGGTATAGCACCAACCTCATTTTCAAATACCGAAGTGTGCGATAAATGTGCCGCTTCAGTGATTAACATAAATCCAATTAATATTAAAAAAGCTAATCCAAGCATTTGAATACTAGGGTGAGCATCTATAAACTTACGTATTGGATTGGCAAAGGCTATCATAATTATAATAGAAATCACCACAGCTATTATCATTAGGACCAAATTGTAATTATGATTAACAGATAAGCCATTAGTCATACCAACTGCTGTCAGGATAGAGTCTATAGAGAAAATAAAATCAATAACCATAATTTGTATTATGGCTTGAGACAATGACTTAATTTTTTTGCCTTTTACTGTGTTTTCATCATGCAATGGTGTTTCGACTTTTTCACGAATTTCTGAAGTACTTTTATAAAGCAAAAACAAACCTCCAGAAAATAAAATAATACTTTGCCAACTTAACGCTAAGTATAGCCAACTATTTTCAATTATGTAAAAAGGTTCACTTAAACCAATTAAGAACGACACAAAAAACAACAACACAACACGCTGAATCATAGCTAGTAAAAGCCCTACATTTGTGGCTTTACTTCGCTGTTGCTCTGGTAATTTGTTTGCTGCTATAGAAATAAAAACAATGTTATCTATTCCTAGAATTATTTCTAAAAAAGTAAGTGTTAGTAACGCCATAATGGCGTCGCTTGAAAGCAGAAATTCCAACATAATATTACTCTATTTTTGTAGCTACTCCTTTTTGTTTTAATGTTTCACCTACATATGAGTATTCAAACGTATAGGTAGAATCGGTTGTTGTTAGTATTTTTAAATGAATATCTTTTCGTTCAGCCATATTCTTCGGGTTTATAGTTTTAAACACTACTTCGCAGTCATTAATCCATCGCACACTAGCTGAATCTGTTTTGCTTTCAAAGGTTTCAATTTGCAGCTCTTCTGTTCTTGTAAATGTTGAAACATAACTAACATCATCAATAACAATGGTACTCTTGTAAGTGCCTGTTTTATAGTCTAAACAATTACGCTCTACTTGATAACAGCTAGTTAATAGTAATAATAGAAAGAGGTAGAAAAGTCTCATAGAAAAAATTTAACTACAAATTTAAGAAACAAAATATTTAATTTGAGTAATTTTTAAAACTTCCATCTTTAAAAAAAATAATGATTCTATCAATGTCTGAAGCAGCGACAGTATCTAATATATTTTCCTCATTCTTTTGTTGTAAGCTAATGGCATGTTTCTGTTTTGAACTTATTTCAGTTTTTGGAAATATTCCCTTGCCATTTAGTAACCAATACAGATCTACTTCAGGAAAGGAGGAAAGAACCTTCATAACAAAATCTAAACTCGGCTTATTTCTTCCTGATAGTATATGAGAAATACTAGAACGCTGCACACCAATTTTATCAGCAAAAGAAGAGGCAGATAGATTATAATAATCTATAATTTCCTGGAGTCTTTTGGTTAAATCTTTTGTGTTTATCATTGTAAACAAATATACTTATATTATAACATTTTTACAACAAACTTTATTGTTTTTTTTCATAAAACATATGTTTAAAACATTAAATATATATAAACTATTAATTAATATAAAATAGCATAATAAACTGATATAAAATAATATAAAGTATTATTTATTATTTTAATTGATTTTTTAGGGTAGTCATTAACAAATGTGAAATTATGATATACAATTGTTAACAGAAATGTGTATGTCATATGTTTACAAATATAAAATTTAGTTTATTTACATTTGTAACTTATCAAAAGTTATGTCTAAGTATTCGTTATTACATTCCGGTTATAAGCAATATAAAAATGCGTCAATTTCACATCGCTATATAACAAACAGTCAGATAGAGCCTTTGCTTAAAAGTTTGAGTAAAAAATGTCAGGTTACAAGTATTGGCAATTCGGTTAACGGTTTACCTATTTATGGTATTCAAATTGGCCATGGTAAAAAGCGTGTATTAATGTGGTCGCAAATGCACGGAAATGAATCTACAACTACCAAGGCGTGTTTTGATATGCTAAACTTTCTAACGGAGAACCCTCATATTTTAGAGCATTGCACTTTATATATCATTCCCATTTTAAATCCAGATGGAGCAAAGGCCTACACTCGTGTTAATGCAAATAATGTTGACTTGAATAGGGATGCACAAAATTTAACACAGCCAGAAAGTCTTGTTTTAAAATCAACGTTTGAATCTTTCAAGCCTGATTTTTGCTTTAATTTGCATGGACAACGTACTATTTTTAGTGCTGGAAAGAAAAACAAATCTGCCATCATAAGTTTTTTGGCTCCAGCTCAAGATGAAAAATGCTCGATTACACCTAATAGACGCGTTGCCATGGAGCTTATTACCTCAATGAATACCATGCTACAAGGCTTTATACCTAATTGTGTAGGCATTTATGACGATGCTTTTAATATTAACTGTGTTGGTGATACATTTCAGAGTAAAAATGTGCCAACCATATTATTTGAAGCAGGCCATTATAAAAATGATTATGCTAGGGAAGAGGTAAGACAGTTAATATTTATGTCGTTAGTTACTGCACTTGACACAATTGCTACAAACAATAGTTTGGGAGATAATTACGAATCATATTTTTACATTCCTCAAAATCAAAAATTATTCTACGATATTATTATTAGAAATGCTAAAATTTTAAATAACAATAAGTTAGAGATTTTAGATGTAGCAGTGCAATACCAAGAAGTACTGCATAATAATAAAGTGAATTTTATACCAAAAATTAAAGATTTTGGAGATTTGTCTCAATTTTTTGGTCACAAAGAGGTAGATGCGATACAGCAACATGTAGTTTTAGGTGAAGCAAATGATTTAAGTTTAGAAAGCGCTATCGATTTCATAATTATAAATAATGAATTATTCTCATTAAAACCGATTAATAGTTAGCAAACAATACGTTATTTTTATAAAAATTATATTAATTTTGATTTTTATTTAATAAAAATTGAAAAATGGCAAAGTTTAAATTAGACGAAATCGATCATCAAATTCTTGACATGTTAATAGATAACACAAGGGTTCCCTTTACAGATATTGCAAAAAAATTACTGATTTCGGCTGGAACTGTTCATGTAAGAGTGAAAAAAATGGAAGATGCTGGCATTATAAAAGGCTCTTCATTAACACTAGATTATAAAAAACTTGGCTATTCTTTTATTGCCTATGTTGGTGTGTTTCTCCAAAATACATCACAGACAAAATTTGTATTAGAACGCATAAATGAAATCCCTCATGTTACTGTAGCTCATATTACTACTGGAAAATTTAATATTTTCTGTAAAATACGTGCAAAAGATACTTCACATGCTAAAGAAGTTATTTTTAAATTGGACGATATTGATGGTGTATATAGAACCGAAACTATGATTTCGCTAGAGGAGAGTATCAATGATAAAAAGCGTTTAATGCACTCTATTTTTAATGAATTATGATAGCAGATACTTTAAGCTCTAAAGAATTTAATAGTTATTATAAACCATATATCAACTTAGTAAATGAGTCTGACATAGTTTTATCATTACAGCAAAGTTTTGATGAAACAATTACTTTTTTAAGTTCTATTCCTGATGATAAATGGCTTTATTCGTATGCTAAAGGCAAATGGACTATCAAAGAAATTATTCAGCACATATTAGATACCGAACGTGTTTTTGCATACAGAGCCATGTGTTTTTCTAGAAAAGAAAGTATAGCACTTCCAGGTTTTGACCAAGATATGTATTTAGAAAACTCTAATGCTAATACTAGGACAAAAGATGGCTTAATAGAAGAATATAAGGCTATTAGAAATGCCTCCATTACTTTATACAAAAGCTTTACTAAGCAAATGCTATTACATGTTGGAATTGCAAGCGACAACCCTTTATCTGTAAGGGCTGCTGGTTATATTATTGTAGGTCACGAAAAGCACCATTGCAATATTATAAAAGCGCGTTATTTATAACTTCAGGATTTATAATACTCAAAAGATTCTAAAATAAGTACATTATCTACTTGGCAATCAATTTCTGGTTGACCTATGTCGCTTAGCAAAACAAAATTTATATTTCCATGAGTGTTTTTCTTGTCAAACTTTAAGAGTTCTATTATTTCTAAATAGTCCTCTTTTGTTAACTCAACAAGGCCATACACATTACGAATAGTATTCTTGATATACTCTAATTTCTCTTTTGGAAAGCCTAATTGTTTGTGAGAGATATAAGTTGCTAAAACCATTCCAACAGCTATGGCTTCACCATGTAAAAGTGTTTTCTTTTCTATATTACTTAAGCAATATGATTCAATAGCGTGTCCGATTGTGTGTCCGTAATTGAGTGTTTTTCTTAATCCGTTTTCATTTGGATCTTGGGTAACAACATTCTTTTTTATAAGTATGGATTCATATATTAATGCATCAAGATCATCAAGCGTAAACTTTGATAAGTCACTCATTTTATGCCAATAAGCTTCATCTTGTATTAATCCATGTTTAAGCATTTCTGCTAAACCAGATCGCATTTCATTTTGAGGCAAGGTTTCTAAAAATTTAGTATCCACAAGCACCATTTCACTAAAATTAATTACACCTATTTGGTTTTTTAAAGTGCCTAAGTCCACACCAGTTTTGCCTCCAATAGAAGCATCAACCATCGCTAATAATGATGTTGGCGCATTAATAAATTTTATACCTCGTTTAAAACACGAAGCTACAAAACCACCAAGGTCTGTAACAACACCACCTCCTAGATTAATTAAGAGTGATTTTCTGTCACCATCTAAATCAGATAATGTATCCCAAACCCCAACACAAGTATCAATGGTTTTGTTAATCTCTCCGGCTTCAATTTCAATAACTTCGATGTGTATTGAACTATTTATTTGAGCTAAAAAATAGCTTAAACAATATTGATGAGTGTTTGTATCAACAAGAACAAATATTTTTGAAAAATTAGACTTACCAATAAAATCATTTAACTCATCATAACAAGTTGAATTAAAATGTATTGCGTACTCTTTTGTTGAAATTGATTGCATGTTAATGTGCCATATAATTTGAGGGTTAAAATAAGTAGAAATTTATTAAAAAAGTATCTTAGTAATAAATATATTTGCTTAGTATCTAATTTGTAATTTATGTCAACTCAAAGAATTTTTGACAACACCGAAATTGCTTTTCAGTTAAAAAGCGATTCTGAACTCGAGAGAGCTTACTTTTTGTTTAAAATGATATCTGTGCAGCCATTAGTAAAGATAGGAACTGCTGCCACAAATTTTGCTCTAAAAGCACATTTACCTGTAGAAGGATTGATTAGATCAACTGTTTTTGATCATTTTTGTGGTGGAATTAATGAGCATGATTGTCAAGATGTAATAGATAATATGTATGATAAAGGTGTATCGTGCGTGTTAGACTATTCGGTAGAAGGTAAAGAAGAAGAAGCGCAATTTGACGCTGTTATGAATAAAACCTGTGAGTTAATTGAGTTTGCTCATTCTAAAGACGCTATGCCAATTGCAGTATTTAAACCAACAGGTTTGGGACGTTTTCTAATTTATCAAAAAAAGACTGAAGGTGTAGCATTAACAACTTCCGAGGAAGCCGAGTGGAATAGAATAGTAGCGCGTTATCATAAAATTTGCAAATTAGGTAAAGAGCGTGATGTCGAAATTTTAATTGATGCCGAAGAAAGTTGGATGCAAGATGCAGCCGACGACTTATTGGAAGAATTAATGAAAACCTATAATACTGAGGTGCCTATTGTTTATAATACGTTACAATTATATAGATGGGATAGGTTAGATTATTTAAAAGAGCTTCATGAACGTGCAAAGAATGGTGGTTATAAGCTAGGGTTTAAAATTGTTCGAGGTGCTTATATGGAAAAAGAAAGAGAGCGTGCTGAGAAAAAAGGATATGAATCTCCAATTTGTGCCGATAAAGTTTCAACAGATAAAAATTTTGATGAAACACTTAAATATATTTTAGATAATTTAGATGATATTTCAGTGTTTATTGGTACTCATAATGAAGAAAGCTCTTATTTGGCTATGGATTTAATGAAGGAAAAGCACATTACAAAGAACGATAATCGTGTTTGGTTTGGTCAATTATATGGCATGAGCGACCATATTAGTTATAACTTGGCGCACCTAGGTTATAATGTCGCAAAATATGTGCCTTTTGGGCCAGTTAAAGACGTGATGCCTTATTTAATTAGAAGAGCTGAGGAGAACACTTCGGTTGCAGGACAAACTAACAGAGAGCTTAATTTACTTAAACAGGAACGTAAACGCCGAAAACTCTAACCAAAACCTAGCTTAATGATAAACAATCCTTTTACGTCCCAAACCTATGTATCTATTTGGACAAAATATTTTTCTGCTGAAAATAAAGTAAAATCTTTTGATGCAATTAAAGGCGTAAGGTTTGTTAAAGACAAGCGTTTTCCTTTTTATGTTAATGTTGGTAAAAATAAAACCAACGGAATGACCTATCATTTAGATGGTGCAGTAACCAACTTTAAAAATAAAACATTGTTAATACATGATGTTTTAGACTATTTACAACCAGAAGTTAATACCAAAGACAGTCGTATTAAGGTTAAAAAAATACCACAGTACAAAGGGCTTTATACAGATTTATCTAATATTAATAGTATTGAAGATATTTTGCAAAGCAACTTTAGTTCTAAAAGCAGAAGTAGATTTAGAGGTAGAATACGACAAATAGAGTCTAATTTTGACATTTCACAAAAAGTCTATTTTGGTGAAATAGATAAAGACGATTATCTAAAAAAAATGGATACACTAAAGGAGTTTATTGTAAGCAGATTTGAACAACGAAATGTCCATAATAACGTGATTCCTATTTGGGATTTCTTTGTAGAGCTAGTATATCCTTTGGTTTTAGATAAAAAGGTAGTCTTTAATGTAATTAATGATGGCGATATACCAATAGCTATGTCTATTAACTTTCTTTATAGCGACATGTTAGCTATTGCTATTAGATCGTTTGATATTGCTCATTTTAAATACAATATTGGAAACCTTGAGATTTACAAGCTTATAGAATGGTGTATCGAAAACAACATTAAAATCTTAGACTTTTCGAAAGGAAAGGCAGACTATAAAGATAGATGGTCTAACCAGTCTTACGGATTTGACTGCCATGTTATATACGACTCAAAATCAATTACATCAACTATTACCGCGAATATGCTTAGTTTCTTTTATGGTACTAAACAATACCTTAGAGATAAAAACATTAATTTGTGGTACACCAAAGTAAAATTCAAGTTTAAAAAATTACTTGGAAAATAGTTTTCGTTTCTTTTTTGGTGACTCTCCATAGCCGTAACCATAACCCTTTTTATGTATAACACCATTTAAAAGTGTTACCATATTTGGAAGTCTTTTCTCGTCAAACATTGTTTGAGCAACATGTAATTGCCTTTTATCTAAATAATTAGCTCTAACCACATAAATAACCATATCGGCAAACTTGCTAATAAGCAATGTGTCGGTTACTAAGCCTACAGCTGCAGTATCTACAATAATGTAATCGTATTTGTTTTTAACAGCATTAAATAAAACTTCCATTTTGTCATCCATTAATAACTCAGCTGGATTAGGCGGAATTGTTCCTGAGCTAATCATATCTAAATTATCGTCAACTTTATTAATAATATCATTAAAGTTAATTTTATCATCAATTATATAGTTTGTTAATCCTAAACCTGTTTTATTCTCAACACCCATATACTTGTTGAGTTTAGGAACTCTAATATCTGTTTCTATAATTAGCACTTTTTTATTTGAAAAAGATAAAGATCTAGCTAAGTTGAGCGATGTGTGCGATTTTCCTTCTTTACTCGTAGTGGAGGTCACAAAAATGGTTTTACCCTTACTTTTAGTAACATTAGAAAGCATAAAGTCTATATTGGTACGTATTAACCTGAATGATTCCGCTTTAGGCGAATAATCGTGTCTGTCTATAAATACTTGTTTTGTGCTAGATTTTGGTACATCTCCAATAAACGGAATGGATAATTCTTTAGTTAATCCAGCTTTGGTTCTAACTTTATTATCTAATAAATCCAATAAGTAAATGGTTGTTAAAGGAATTAATAAACCTAAAACAAATGCACCTAAAAATAGAATTTCTTTTTTAGGCCAAATAGGTAAGGTACTTGCGTATGCACTGTCAACGATTATTGCATTTGGCGATGACACACCATGTGAAACCGCAGACTCCTCACGTTTTTGTAATAAGTAAACATAAACAGATTCTTTAATACCTTTTTGGCGCTCTAAGTCACGAAATATTCTTTGCTTTTTTGGTGCAGAATAAATTTGAGAGGAAATTCTATTTTCTTCTTTATTTAAATTTTCAAGTTTAATTTGATTTGATGAAATTAAGTTATCTAAACTAGCAGATAAGTTTTGTTTTAACTTTTCTATTTGCGCATCCAATCTAACTACAACAGGGTTTTTTTCACTAGAATTTTCTAGATACCTGTTACGCTGCATCACCAAGTCATTGTGTTTTTGAATTAAACTAGTCGTAGAATTATCTTGAAAAGACATGTTGCTAGGAATTATTTCACCATTACCACTGTTTTCATCAAGGTAATCTGATAAATACTCAACCACCTGAAGCTCAGTACTTGTAGCAATTTGTTGATTTTCTATATCTCTTTCTGTTTGAAGGAAAATACTTGACTGAGAGGATAAATCGGTTAACCTGTTACTTTGTTGAATGGTTTCAGATGATTGAGTAACCTCAGATAGTTCCTGTTGAACTATTGCTAATCTGTTATTAATATAATCTGATGTGGCTTTAACAACTGCATTTTTATTTTCAATAGCTATTTTATTATACTGCTCTATCAATTCATTAAGAATATCGACGCCTTTTTCAGTAACTGGTTCTTCAAGAGTTAGGTTAATAATACTTGAATTAACATCAGTTGAAGTTATTTTAATTTTTTCGTTATAATGTGATGCCACCTTTTTTATTGGTCTAATTTTCACAGTAATGCTTTTACCTACTTTTAGTTCAGGTTGGACAAAATTTGGTGTAAATACTAGGTTGCCAAATGGCATACTTATATTATCTCCAAAATTTAATGTACGATCACTATTTTTAAAGGTAAATTGAGATTTTGAAATTACATTAAGCGTAATAGATGTATCTACATATTTTAAAATACTATCGTTTTCAAGAAAATTAATTGTTAACGGTGGGTTTTTATATATTTCTAGCTCCTTAATTGATCCTTGTATAAAACATTGAATGTTTAAGTTCAATTCTTCTACAACACTTGTAATTATTGATCGTGATCCAATAACTTGTATTTCATCTAAAACACTATTTTGCTCTCGTTTAAACAATCCGTAATCATTAACCGTATTAGCTTCTCTATTTATATTTTGCTTATTACTATCTGCAATTTTAATAGTGGCTGCTACCTTATAAGTATCAGTGGCATACCTTAAATAAATGAATGCTACAGTAAAACAAATAAATAGGCTTAAAGTAAACCATTTCCAATTCGTGAAATATTTATCTAACTGTTCTCTTAAACTTGAAGTGTTTTTGGATTGAGGTGTCATTAATATAATATGTTATTATTTTATTAAAATGGCAACAATAGTTGCTAGTGTTCCTACGGCAGAAATGATAACACCGTTATTTTGATTGTAACTTGATGCTCTAACTCTTGCATTGTTTGGCTCAACGTATAATACGTCATTTTGAGTTAAATAATAGTTAGCGGAGTTTAAAACATTTACTGAGGTTAAATCAATTTTAGAATATTTTTTTTGACCATCAACTTCTCTAATTAACAATACATTATCTCTTTTACCATAAATTGTTAAATCTCCAGCTAATCCTAAAGCTTCTGATATTGATATTTTTTCATCCTGAATAGTATATGAACCAGGGTTTTTTACTTCACCTAAAACGGTTACTGTAAAATTGGCAAGCCTAATATTTACAATAGGGTTTTTAATATATTCTTTAAGCCTATCTTTTAATAAATTATTAGCTTCACTTCTAGTTAAGCCACCAATTTTAATAGAACCTAATCCAGGGAATTCAATATCCCCTTGACTATCTATTAAATAAGTTTGCATTTTTAAACTTCCTTGAGCGTCAATAACTGATGTGGTTGTGGATGCAGCTTGTAAGTTATAAGGCTGAGCCACTACAGGATCATCGGCAGAGACAATGATTGTTAGTAAATCGTCAGTTTTATATCTAAGCTCAAAATTTGCATTTTGATTTTCAATTGCTTCAGAAATTGGTTCGTCTTGAAAGTAAACTACTTCTTGGCGAGAAGCACATGAGTTTAGTGCTAAAAGTGCTACTAATAGTAATAATTTATTTACTATCTCCGATAAATTGATTTTTGACTTCATATGTATTAATTTTTGGCTTTATCTAAAACTTCAAACTTTGAGTTATTTGAAATGTATTCAGGTACAATATTTTTAAGTTTTGAAACAATCTCAATACTTTGGCTGTTTAGATTAGAGTTATTTAGTTCAATTATTTTTTCTTGAATGTCTTCAACGCTTATTTTTTTACTTTTAGCTATCATAATTTTTTCATGATAGGTTTGCTTTGTGTTTTCTCCGTCAGCTAAAAGCTCTTCATATATTTTTTCTCCTGGTCTTAATCCTACAATTTTTATATCTATATCTTCAGGATATTTTAAGCCAGATAGCTTAATCATATTTATTGCAAGATCAAATATTTTAACCGACTGTCCCATATCAAATACAAAAATTTCTCCTCCATTACCCATGGCTGCTGCTTCTAAAACTAAGGAGCATGCTTCAGGAATGGTCATAAAATATCTTGTAATGTCTCTATGAGTCACGGTTAATGGACCACCATTTTCAATCTGCTTTTTAAATAAAGGAATTACAGATCCATTAGATCCAAGTACATTTCCAAATCTGGTAGTAATGAATTTAGTTTTGCCTTTTCCTTTTAGACAACTTATATATAGTTCTGCCACACGTTTTGTAGCACCCATAACGTTTGTTGGGTTTACAGCTTTGTCGGTAGATATCATTACAAACTTATCTACACCATGTTTAACTGCTAAATTTGATATGTTTATTGTGCCTCCAATATTTATACTTACCGCTTCTTGCGGATTATTTTCCATTAAAGGAACGTGCTTATATGCCGCAGCATGGAAAATGATTTCTGGTCTGTAATCTGATAAAATTTTATCCATCCTAATTTGGCATCGAACATCTGTTACTAAGGCAACATAGTTTTTTATGTCTTTTTGCACAAATTCTTGCTGAATATCGTAGAGAGCAGATTCAGCCATATCAACTAGAATTAATTTTTTAAAATTGAAGTTACATAAATTTCTAGCTATTTCACTTCCTATAGATCCTGCAGCACCAGAAATTAAAATTACTTTGTTATCGTATTCTTCAACTAAAACAGGGTTTTCAAAACTAATAGGTTCTCTACCGAGTAAATCTTCAATTTTAACTTCCTTAATTTGTGATGCTTGTAAATCTCCATCAATCCATTGTTGCACTGGAGGTACAATTTTAACTTTTATTGATTTTTCAAGAAATATACTAGAAATTTCTAATAAGCGATGGTAACTAATACTTTGAATAGATATTATCACTTCGTGAACTTTGTGTTTTTCTATAAAATTATCGTTAATTTCATTAGAGCCATAAACTTTAAGTAAGTTTATTTTTTTACCTATTTTTCTCTCATCATCATCTATAAAGCCAATTACTTCGTAATCACTGTTTGCGTCATTTATAATGGCGTCGTACGTTAAGTTACCAGAATTACCAGCACCATAAATAAGTACGTTTACTTTAGATTTGAATCCAGAAATGATAGCCTTATAACTCGCTTTAATAAAAAACTTGCTAGAAATTAATAATAGTATATTAAGTAGTAAGTGAATGTAAATAATTGATCCTGGAATATCATAGGAAATAAAAAAATCGAATTGTCTTGTTAAAAAAGTGACTACTAGTAATATGGTTGCAAGTATATTAACGCCAATAATTACATTTATAACGTCCTTAATACCAATGAACCTAACAACACTTTTGTGGGTACCTACGATTAAAAAACTAATAATTGCATTTAATGCAACAAATGGAATTTCTCCAAAAAACTTTTTAATTTCAAAGTCTAACCTAAAGTTGTAGCGTATTAAATAAGCGAGAAAGAACGTGAATAACACGATGCATACATCAAATAGCAATACTAGCCATTTAGACGCATATCTTTGCGAGATATTATATAATCCGTTCTTAAACATAACTCAAAATAGGCAATTTTACATTAACCGTTATTTAGACCTAATTTAAAATTTTAAATTAGACCTAATATAATTGCTATGTAATCAAATTCAATTTTAATAAAGACTAGCTTTATTAATTAGGGGGAATTATGAAATAGCAGTTATTTATTCATTTAAATAGCATATAAATAGAAAAATAATCTATTCAAAAAATAACTAGCAGCATAATTAAAGTAAATATCATTGTTTATTAGGTATTCGTCAAATAAAAACGATAAATAACAAATTTCACCGATTTGAAAAAAATAAAACTTTCGACTAATATTTGCGTATTAATAAAAACTTAAAAAGTTAGATGTTTTTAAGTTTAATTTAAATCAAAAAATACTTTTAGCACTTTGTAGATTCTGTTTAATTCTTCGTCTAATAAATTTGAGCCACTAGGTAAGCACAAGCCTCTTTCAAATAAATCATCTGAAACTCCATTAAGATATGTTTTGCAATCGCTAAATATAGGTTGTTGGTGCATTGGCTTCCATAATGGTCTGGTTTCTATGTTTTCTTTTTCAAACTCTAACCTCAGTAATTCTTTAGTTTTGTAACTATCTAACAATATGCAAGATAACCATCTGTTTGAGTGAAAATCTTTAGGTTCATTTAGTAACTCAACAGCATCTTGATTGCTCAATAAATTTGAATAAAACTCATAGTTTTTTCTTCTAAGCTCCACATGTTTGTCTAGCACTGTCATTTGTCCTCTTCCTATTCCAGCAACTATATTAGACATTCTGTAATTGTATCCTATATGAGAATGTAAATACGCTACCGATTTGTCTCTAGCTTGTGTAGATAAGAATATAGCTTGGTCTTTTATTTCCTTTATCTTACTGACTAAGGCACCACCACCAGACGTAGTGATTATTTTATTTCCGTTAAAAGATAATATTGATATATCTCCAAAAGTGCCACACTTTTTTCCTTTATAAGTACTCCCGAATGCTTCGGCACTATCTTCTAAAACAGGAATATCATAAGCTTTAGCAATCGTATGAATTTCATCAACCTTATAAGGCATGCCATATAAATGAACCGCAATAATAGCTTTAGGTCTTTTTCCTTTAGCAATTTGATCTTTAATGGCTATTTCTAGCTGAATAGGACACATATTCCAGGTGTCTTTTTCACTATCAATAAAAACTGGTGTTGCACCTTGATATACTATTGGATTTGCTGAAGCCGAAAATGTTTTGCTTTGGCAAAGAACCACATCGTCTTTTGATGTACCTAAAAGTATTAAACCTAAGTGTATGGCTGCTGTACCAGAACTTAATGCTGCTACGTGAGTATCTTCATTTAAATAACTTTGAATATCGTTTTCAAAGCCAGTTACGTTTGGACCCAAAGGAGCAATCCAATTGGTATCGAAAGCCTCATTTATAAACTTTTGTTCGTTACCACTCATATGTGGAGAAGATAGCCAAATTTTTGATTTCATATTTACAAATATCTAAAGGTAAATATCAATCTAAATTATTTATGAGGCAAAATAAACAGATAAAAGTTCAAATTCTCTTGTTAAACTAATAAAGTTAGATATTACTAAAGAGGACGTTATTTTTTTTGCTAATGACGTCATTGTTACACTTGAAAAATTGTACTTGGAGTTTAATTTTTTGTAGTCCACAAATACTTTTTCTAAGTTCTCTATATTTTTATCTATATCATTTCCAAAATTATGAGGGTGCCACCATAAATGAAACAATTCATTATTTTTAGCGGCATGTTTCATGCTTTTTCGAATTCTTCTAAGCTTTAACCATTCAAAAGCCTTTAATTTTGGACTAAATGGTCTTAAAAACCTACTAGACGGTATATTGATGGTGTGGTCTTTTTTATTAATGTTTTTTACATTGTAAGTATTGTGTCCTGTTATATTTAAATAACCATCAACTACCCTCAAAATTCTAAACAATTGCCATTTGTAAAAAATTGATTTAGGATCAATATTATATATATATGCCTTTTCTGTACCTCTATAGGAAGTAATACCATTTTTATAACACAGCTCTAGATATTCTTTATTAATCATATTCCTTGGAAATATGATACTTTCTATTTCTATATCAATATTTTTGGCAATGTTTTTAGCGGCTGTAATATCTTCTTGAAATTGTTGAATTGTTTGCCCTTTCTCATTGCAATAATAGTGGCAATACGTATGAGTGCTTATTTCATGATTGCCACTTTCTTTAATTTTTTTTAAAATAGAGTTACCAAAGTGGTAAGGGTCATCCATTTCATTATTGCCAATACTGTCTAGTAAAAGGTAAGGGTTAAGTTTATTATTTTTATAACTTGGTTTATCTTTTGGTGCATGAGTTACTAGGTCATTTTTATCTTTGGCAAACAAAAAACCTACCGTAGCAAAAGTTAGCTTTATGTTATACTTATCGCTGAGTGCCAAAAGCTTTTCAATGACTTCTCTAGTATTCTTTAAGTTTTTTTCATAACTGGCTACACTACACTTATCGAAAACGCCCCAATGCAATTCGTAGTCTAGTGAAATAACAAAATGTCCATTTTTATCACTCATACTCAATTTGCTCTATACAATGGAAAATAATCTATGTTTTTGCTATTAACACCATTGCTTAGATTATCATAAATTTTTTGATTTACAATATGCTTCCAAACTTTAAATATGCGAAAATCTTTTGAAAATGACGATTTGAATTCAAATAAAGAATCTTCTTTGCTTCCTAGTCCACCTCCTAAATTAAAATACTTGTAACCATTGTTAGAAGCTTCAATTCTCATTTCATCAAGAAAAAGTTTTGAAGGTTTTAATCTTAAAAAATCTGTTCTTGTTCCTGATAAATGAAATTGAACAAATCCATTGGTTTTTACAAACATAGAGCCAGCAATAATTTTTTTTGATTCAATTTCTTCAACTAAAAGTATATCAGTATTAAAGTCTGTTTGCCCTAAAAAATTAAAAAAATAGCTACGTTCAAAAAAATACTCTTTTTTAGCGTTTAAACGCGTCATGTTTTCGTAGTAAATGTCTATAAACTCATGAATATCTTCTTTGGTTTCAGCTTTTCTAACTGTGCAAGTACGACGTAATTTATTTACCTGATTTTTTAAAGATTTTTGGTATGCTCTCCGAGAGTCTTCAATAGGTAATGTCACATCTATATTCACCACTTTACCAAGAGGTGTTAGCTCTCCAAAGGAAGACATAATAGCATCTTGTTCTTTGATATAAGGATGAAGCCTTGAAAACACCGATACTATTTGCTTTTCTATAAAATAATTAGTTAATTCATTTTGAAAATGAATAGTATCAAAGGATGCATTTATGTTTTTCACAATAGGGCCTCCATATCCATAAATAGATGTAAAATCGAAAAATTTTGTATTATCTATTTTTCTTAGTAATAGAGGTAATGCAACAAGAACATCGTTGTATGTATAAGTGATTAAAATTGGTGTTTCCTTGCTTGGGTCACATGAAATGTGATGATAATCATACGTATGATAAAAATCGTAAGTATCTGTCTTACTTAATACTAACTGCCATTCAGTTTTAGATGTAATTTCTTTAATCATGGAAAAAATCTGGTTGCACAATTATACATTGTTTTTAATCCAAATATTAATTTTTTCGACTAAGTAGCTAATATCTTCTATATTGTATCTAAAATCTATATGCAAGTTAAAAAGATACTTCCATTCAGACTCCGTTTTGGTATTTGGCCATAAATGTGCTGGATAGATATTATTAGAAATTAACCAGTTTTTAAATGATATGAATAGCTTTTCACTCTTGAATAATAGCAGTAATCCAAATGGTGTAAAACCTTCTCTTTTAAGTATTTTAAACTTATGGGTTTTATTAATACTTCCAATTATTTGATTAAAGTTGTTTGCTTTGACTATGTTAGGGTTGAAAGCTAAATATTTGTTGATTTGATCCAATAACTCATTATTAGGTTTATTATAGCTATTAGATTCACACAATATAGATTCACCATTGTTGAGTAAATCTAGATATTCATCTTTAGTGTTTTTATCTTTTTTAATAAATGCTCGCTTTAGCTTCATTGAGTTATTAAAGCTCAAATATGCTTTAATGATTGCTGTATCTTTTGCGTCTTTATATGGTGTTTGTTTTGAATTACTATTCGGCATCCATGTTATAGCACCTAAAGGAATAGGGTATGTTTTACGTAAAGAGCAAATACAATAATCTGCATTACTATTTAGACTTTGCTTAGATAACCAACCATGTGTATGATCTTCAATAATTATAGGTTTCTCCTTAATATTCGAATAATCTTTAAAAGTGGACAATCCCCAAAAATTATTTAATATTACTATATCGTCTTTACTAGCAAACTCTGTAACATCTATGTCACTTTCAAAATGAAAAGGATCTATATTATAATATGCTACATTTTTAAAGTTACTGTTGATTAGATTAACAACTGTATCACAATAATAGGAGGGAAGCCAAATTTTATTAATGGTAGTCTTGCTTTCAATATCATTAAATACAGCTAAAAAGGCATTTCTACCAGAATAATAAAACGCAAACGAGTGTTTTAGTTGAACTACGTTTTGAGTAAGTGCTTTATATTCTGGATCGCCAGGTTTTAACTCATAAAAACAGGATCCTATATCTTTATTCGACATCTGCATTTTTAAAAGCTGGCATATTTGTATTCTCTGAGCTATTTATATCTTTTTTCTTTATGACTTTATAAAATGTAAGCCATAAAATTTTTAAATCTAGCATAAAAGATTGGTTGTCAACGTACCAAACATCGTATTCAAATTTTTGCTCCCACGATATGGTATTTCTTCCATTTACTTGAGCCCAACCAGTTATACCAACCATAACATCGTGTCTTCTGGCTTGTTCCTTATTGTAGAGAGGTAGGTATTCAGGGTGTAAAGGTCTTGGACCAATCAAGCTCATATCACCTTTTAATATATTGATTAATTGCGGAATTTCATCTAGAGAGTATTTTCTAATAAATGTGCCTATTTTAGTTACTCTTTGGTCGTAAGGCAATAATTTTCCATGCTGATCTTTTTTATCATTCATGGTTTTTAGTTTAATGATTTTGAATATTCTTCCATTTTTCCCTGCTCGTCTTTGAAAAAAGAAAGGCTTTCCGCTGTTTGTAATCAATAGTAATAGTATTAGCAATAAAAACACAGGAGAAATAAGCACTAAACCAATAATTGCAGCTAGTAAATCTAATATAGGTTTTAGTATTTTTGTGTACATATTATTGGGTTTCTAGGTTTTTATATTCGTTTAATAGTGCGTTCCATATTACTTCTCGTTTGTAATTATCGCAAATTGTTTTTCGAGAAACCTTTGCTAAAGATTGTCTTTTTTCTGGATTGTCAATTAATTCAAGCATAGCATCAAAAAGTTTATCTTCATTTTTTGGTGGTATAATCAATCCATTTACACCATGATGAATTATTTCGTTGCAACCATTAATATTGGTTACAATACATGGCAAATGCAATGCTCCAGCTTGCATTACTACATTTGGAAAACCCTCTCTATAGCTAGGAAACGCCAAAACATGCGATATTGCAAAATAAGGTCTTACATCGGTTTGCCAACCAACAGACATGATGTTTTTGTTATTCTCAATCTCATCTATAGTTAATTTATTTAAAGGATCTAATTCATGTTCATAGGTTCCTACTAACAATAGTTTAACATGCTTCTTTTTTATTCTCTTAAAAGCAGAAATTAACTCATTAATACCTTTATCTTTTACTAACCGACCAACAAAAACAAATACAATATCTTCGTTTGAGATATTTAATTTAGTTTTTAATTCTGTTAGAGTATCTGTATTGAGCTTTTCAAGTGAAAAATGATTTACATCAATGCCATTAGAACTACCTTTACCTATAACCTTAAGTTTTGAAGGGTTTGTGTAACCATTTTCAATAATTATATCTTTCAAACCTAAGGAGTTTGGATATATTTTTGTAGCACACTTATAAGTGATTGTTTCTACTAAATCGAGTAGTTTACGTTTTAAACCTGTAGCTTCAAGTAAGGGTAAGCCTGCTATGGTATGCAACCTATTTGGCACTCTAGCTAGTTTTGCCGCAATCATACCTAAAGTTCCAGCCTTTGGCGTGTGTGAATGCACAATAAATGGTTTTTCTTTTCTTAATAATTTAATAAGTTTAATTAAGGATGCAAGATCTTTAAAAGGCGTGATAGAACGTGTCATTTCTACTTCTATCACTCTAATGCCTTCGTCTGCAATAATGTCAATAATTTCATCTCCTGAACTTGTAACACCAACAATTTCATAATATTGACTCATGAATTTTGGTTGCCCCTTTAGTAAGTTCTTTAGGGAAATTGGCACTGTAGTTATCCTTATAATTTTTTTCATAATTAAAACTTTAAGGATGTGTTAAAAATTCTCGATTATCTATGTCTAAGTTATTTTTATACTTATGTAAATACACTATAAATAGGCAAGTCATCCAAAAAAACGGAACTCGTAATGACATATGTACCATAGCAAAAACAGCTAAAGCTAAAAATAATATAATGACAATTTTGGTTAACTTGTTTTTCAGTAAGGATGAAAAAGCAAAAATGAACATGGAAAACCCAATAATACCATAGCTAAAAAGTACATTTGCAAAAATTGAGTGTAGCTCTATGGTTTCGTTAAACCTTTCATACAGACCTTCACCTGCACCAAAAAACAAATATTGTGGATAATTAACTATTCTATCATAACCTCTGCCTCCAAGGCTTCTGTTACTGCTAATACTTTCACTTTGCAGACGCTCAATATTATATTCTAAAGCAGTAAAATTGCTTAAGTTTAAATCATAATTATAACCAATAAATATACTCCCTATAACGACAATCGTTATAAATAAAATTAAGTACTTTCTAGATTTTATTATGTAAAACATCCAGAACAATAAACAACCAGCTAAAGCAGCTCTTGATGCAGAAATTATTATTAGGAATGAAGCTATAATTAAAGGAATTAGTGAATGCAGTAGTTTTGGCTTAATAATTTCAGTAATTACACTGGTAATAATTAGCAAACATAGTGCCCAAAGACCTAGCTGATTAGGATTATTAAAGAACATTTGATTTCTAACACCTTCTGATTCTACAAAAGGCCATAAAACTAATTGAAGTATTAGTGCAACTGTAATAGCTTTAAACGTAAACTTTAAAAAAGAGACGTCTTCAATTTTCCCTACTAAAAAGAGTACCATTAAAAAGCTATAAAAATAGAAAATACTATTCTTTATAATTTCAAACTCACCCAAAATTAGCATCCAAACAGCATTTACTATAAAGGTATATACAACAAATAGAAACAAACTTTTTGTAAACCTATTGGTCTTTATATTTTTTAAAATTTCACTTATATGCCCAAATATTAAAATTGCACCAAATGCATCAGCAATTTGTGGATTTCCAGATTCAAAAGCATAAAAAGGAAATACAATTAAATAAATAGCCCATATATAATCTTTAAACCTCATTTACCTATTTTGAAGTTGCTTAATAGTTTTTACCGAGTAAAAGCATGAAAAAATAGCTTTAACAGATGTTGCTGAAATAATCGCTATGGCACCACCAATATAATAGTACTTAGGTATAAATATTAAACCAACCATTAACCCTATAACCGATCCAATAACTATAATTTTAGAGTATAATTTATCCTTTTTCATAATCATTAATCCATTAATACCATATGCCGAAATAATTGACGAAAGCAGTGGGCCAGGGCTTAAAAACTTAACAACTCTAATTACTTCGACAGCATCATCCCCTAACCAAAGATGCATTAGTATTTCTGATGAAAAAAACATAACTAAAGACAATGTAAAACCTATCGTAACAAATACCAATCTTACTTTTGGCAAGTAAGATTTGTTTCTATTTAAAAAAGGAAATAATACATTAGACATGATGGTTATAACTACTTTAAAAGCACCAAGAACTTTGGCACCAATTTCCATAACACTTACAAAGCTAGGAATACCGTAAACTCCCACAAGAAAAATAGATGTATTGTGATAGATAGTCGGTGAAACCATTGTTAAAAAAGCACTCCACGCTTCAATAATCGTTGCTTTAATGTCTTGTACTTTTGAAAACCTAAATTTTATTCCAAACGTTTTTCTAATGATTATTTGAGCAATAATGCCAGCAAATAAAAATCCAACCGAGTGGTATAACGATATATATATGTAATCTGATTCATGTTTTATTAGTAAAAAACAGAGTATGGCAAACGTAGATTTAGAAATCACACTTATTATAGTCATAAATTTCATGCGCTCTACACCTAAAAAAAACCACATTGGAAATAACAACTCTCCAACCAATAGAATAAAAAAGAAGCAGTATATGATATAATGATCGTAAATCCTTGGCACAAATAAAACAAGTGATAATAAAAATATGGTAACTAAAACAAAGAAGACAATTTGTGCTGAAAAAACATCATTATAAACTTTAGATAGTTTTTGTTTGTCGTCTCTTAATAATGCAATAGACCTCACAGCAGAAAGATCAAACCCAAACTGTATGATGTTTTGTAAGTAAAAAATTAATGCGTAGGCAAAGGCATAATACCCATAATTATTTAAACCTACTACATCAATTAAATAGGTAATTACTATTAATGGTATAACTGCATCAATAGCTTTAAATAAAAAATACGATACAAAATTCTCTAAAATAGGTAAATGTTTTTTAAAGTTCAAAATTGTAATTTAGGATGCCTAAATGTAAAGGATTTTTTTTCTAAAATTCTAATTGCAAATTTTTTTCTGTATCAAAAAATCCAAATGCAATTTATAAACGTATTTACCTTTAAATGTTTTTACGAACAATAAACCGATGAAATAACCTATAAAATCTATAAAATTCATTATATTGTAAGAGTAATACTTCAATTTAAATGTGTTTTATCGATTAACTTAGCTGATGTATATTAATCAGTTAATATTTTAATATGTTTATCTCGTATGCCCCAAATTATTAAATGATGAAATACATTAATTCTTCCTTAGGATTGACTTTAGTAATGCTTTGTTTTTGCTGTTTTTCTTTATCAGTAAACGCACAAGATTACGATTTGGACACTTCTTTAAATAATTACACTCCAATTCCACAAGCTAATAAACCTAGTTATTTGCAAACCATTACAGACCCTGTTTTTGGTACAAAAATCACAAGAATTACTGGTGATGTAGGCTCACCAATTCCAAATATTAGTGGAGAATCATGGAAAAATATTGCTAGACATGGTTATTCAAACAGACAACCATGGAATGCCGATGAGTCTATAATTTATCTAGGGAAACACAAATCTTCTAGTGGTGGTTGGGGACCATCATTATTTTTAGATGGGGAAACTTATGAGGTTATTAAAGAAGCAAATACAGCCTCTGCCAATGAACAACGATGGCATCCTACCAATCCGGATCTTATGTTATTACTTAGAGATAGTGGCATTTATACTTGGAGCTATTCAACAGGTAATGTAAATCAATTAATGAGTTTATCAGGATATTCAAACCTATCAACAGGGCATACAGGGAATTATACAAACGATGGTTCAATGATATCAGTGTTTGCAAATAGAAATTCCGACGGTAAACAAGTTGTTTTTGCTATAGATTTTGCGAATAATGTAAAATATCCAGATATCGATTTTTCAGGAATTGATATTGATTGGTTATCAATTTCTCCCTTAGGAAACTACACCATGGTAAATGGTGATTATGGTAATGGTAGTGACCGAACCAAGGTTTACGATTTACAAGGTAATCAGGTAGGGCCTTATTGGAGTGAATATGGAAGACCAAGTCACTTTGATGTAGCAGTTGATGAAAATGGGATAGAATATGCTGTTGGTAACTCTAAATCAAGACCAGATGAGGGTAGAATTATAAAAAGAAGACTTTCTGATGGTGTTGTAACAGTATTATCGCAAGGAGGTTACGGAAGCCATGGGTCTGCTAGATCAATAAATAGATTGGGTTGGGTATTTACATCTCAGTCGTCATCAAGCAATTGGGGACCATATTATGATGAATTAGTTGCAGCAAAATTAGATGGCACACGAGTTGAACGAATTGCAAGCATTAGAAGTAACCTTGAAACCTATGATAATGAGACGCAAGCTTGCCCTTCGCCTTCTGGTAGTCGAGTTATTTATGCTTCCGACTGGGGAAATGGCACATATCCTATTCAAGGCTATATAGTAGATTTTAGAGATAAATTATCAGGAGGTGGGTCAACTAGTGTTAATGCAGGAACAGATAAAAATATATGTATTGGAGATACAGTTACATTAACAGCTTCGGGATCCCAAAGTTATGAGTGGAGTACAGGTGATACCACTGCTAGTATTACAGTTACACCAGATGTAACAACAACTTATACAGTAACAGGAACCGATGCTAATGGAGATACAACAACAGATAATGTTGTTGTAACGGTTAATGCAATTCCAGTAGCCAATGCTGGGGAAGATATTGAAATATGTCAAGGCGAAGAAATTACACTAACGGCTTCAGGTGGCGATACGTATTTATGGAGTAATGGTGAAACCACACCAAGTATCACCATAACACCAGATATTACAACTAATTATTCAGTCATAGTAACACAGAATAACTGTTCCAGTACCGACGAGGTCACTGTAGCAGTAAAGCCCAGGCAAACGATAAACGCTGGTAATGACGTGGACATCTATCTTGGCGAAAGCACTACACTAACAGTTGTAGCTGTTGGCGATATATCGTGGAGCACTGGCGAAACCACTTCTAGTATTACGGTAAGTCCAACCTACACAACCACATATTATGTTGAAGCTACTGAGGCAAATGGTTGTACTGCTTATGACGAGGTTAAAGTAACGGTTATTGGCACCGTAGAACCTAATGCTGGAGCAGATCAATATATTTGCAATGGAGAATCTGCAACATTAACTGCAAGTGGAGGTGAATCATACTTATGGAGCACTGGTGAAACTACGGCAACAATAGTTGTAAACCCAAATGCGACTACTACTTACAATGTTGAAGTAACAAATGCTATTTCCAGTGGAACAGATGAAGTTACTGTATATGTAAACGAGATACCAAATGTAGATGCTGGAAATGACCAAACTATAGATATTGGGCAATATGTAACATTATCGGCTACAGGAGCAGATACTTACCTGTGGAGTAATGGTGCAACACAACCTAATATTGCGGTAAGTCCACAGCAAACAACAGACTATTATGTAACTGGTTTTAAAAATAACTGTTCAGATGTTGCACAGGTTAGAGTAACAGTAAACAATACTAATGCAGTAAATGCTAATGCTGGTAAAGATCAAATAATTTGTAATGGAGATACTATAACATTAACCGCAAGTGGAGGAGATGAATACTTGTGGAGTACTGGTGAAACTACTAGAATAATTAATGTATCTCCATCCGAAGATACTATATATACTGTAATGGTTTCTAATCAATATAGCTCAGATAGTGATGACGTTTTAGTTGAAGTAATAGCATGTGAAAACGACGATATAAATTCTAATCCAAACTATCTTTACGAAATCTACCCAAACCCTACAACTAACGGAAAATTAAAAATACATTTAGGAGGATTGAGTAACAACTCTAACATTTTTATTCATGATGCCATAGGTAAATTAATTTATTATGAAACAATTAGTGATAATAATGGATTAATTTTTCAAAAAGAAATAGATATATCAAGGTTTAATACTGGACTTTATTTTGTAACGCTTGAAGAACTAGAAAAAAGCACTACCAAAAAAATTATCTTTAATTAATAAAAGCATTTTATTAGGTAGAGAAACACTCAACAAAGTATATTTTGTTGGGTGTTTTAATTAACGATGATACTTTTTAAAATTGCTAGACTATCACAATTTTCGACAGTTAATTGTATTTCAGTTTGTTTAAAGTCTTTTTCAATCACATAAATCTTACAAGAGTCTAATTTAGTATTGCTTAAAGAAAAGTTGACATTCCCTTTTTTTAGGGTGCTACTAATTAATGCCGTATCTACTTTTTTATTTTCAATGTATTGAAGTGATGCTTCGGAGTATTGTAATGGCTTAATATTGATGTTTTTTATAACTCTAGCATTTGGACCATAGCTACACGATATTTTTTTACCACTTAAAAAAAATGCTAATAGTATAAGTCCAATCGAAAAACCACCTAAGTAGTATCCAACACGTTGAATAAGTTTCATTTATTTTTGCGCTTAAAAAATTAATAGATTGGCATCACTATAATCTAAGTCAAACCAATCTGCTACAGATTTGTTAGTTAAAATTCCGTGGTAAAAATACAATCCATTTTTTAAACCACGATCAAATCGAAGCGCATTTTCTAAACCTCCATTTTCCGCAATTTCTAAAAGGTAAGGCGTAAACATGTTACTAATTGATACTGATGCAGTTCTAGAATATCTTGCTGGAATATTTGGTACACAATAGTGTATTACATCATGCTTAACAAAAGTTGGTTTATTATGTGTGGTAATTTCGCTAGTTTCAAAACAACCTCCCATATCTATACTTACATCTATAATTACAGACCCTGTTTTCATGTTTTGTACCATATCATCACTAACTAATACTGGTGCTCTATTTTTACCTCTAACAGCACCAATAGCCACATCACAACGTTTAAGTGCTTTAAGTAAATTTTTTGGTTGCATGGTTGAGGTGTACAAAGAGCATCCCAAATTACTTTGAAGCATTCGTAACTTAGAAATAGAGCTATCAAACACCTTAACATTTGCACCTAAACCTAAGGCAGATTTTATAGCAAACTCACCAACAGTTCCTGCACCTATAATAACAATCTGGATAGGAGGGACACCACTTATATTACCAAATAGCAAACCATTACCATTGTTTACATTAGATAGTAGTTCTGAGGCTATTAATACCGAAGCAGTTCCTGCAATCTCACTTAACTGTCTTACAGCTGGATATGCACCATCTTCATCTCTAATAAATTCAAAACCAATAGCAGTTACACGCTTTGCAGCTAATGCTTCAAAATAAGCTTTGTTTTGCGTTTTTAATTGCAACGCAGAAATTAAAATGGTTTGCGGATTAATGAGCTTAATCTCATCAAGCGATGGCGGTTCCACTTTTAATAAAATAGGGCAAGAAAATACTTTAGAAGTATCTTTAGTTATTTCGGCACCAGCTTCGCTATAATCTTTGTCTTTAAAGTTAGCACCAACACCAGCTCCAGATTCCAACAATACACGATGTCCATTATTAATAAGTGCAGATACAGCATCAGGTGTTAAGCATACGCGCTTTTCTTGAAGCGACGTTTCTTTGGGAATACCAATAAATAAGTTGCCTTTATGTTTTAAAACTTCTAGGGTTTCTTCCTGCGGAAGCAATTGCTCTTTAGTAAAAGGAGAGAGAGATTTACTCATAGTTTGGTTATTGAAAAACCAAATTACAAATAAATTTTAAAATTCTAATTTATAGTTTGTTTAATATTAAAAATAATCCGATAACTTTCCCCAAAAGCCTTTACCACCTACTTTAAATTCTTCTTCTAACTCTTCAAGAGATTTATCGGCACTATTTATTTTATTAAACATTTTTGCTTTTATTAAATAAATAGAAGGAATTATAATTGCCATGACTGGTAATAAGTATAAAATTAAATCTTTATCAATAGCCTCTAAGTCACTGTTTATGATTTCAATAATCTGGTATATGTACATAGCTATAGGCACTATTAATGAATGATACCACCAATGTTTATTTGTAAAAAACCATATAATTAAAAGCATTAGAGGTACAAGCTTTCCCATTAAAGTCCAAGCACTTACCGCCGCACTTTCGTACCACCCACTTTCATATGTGAACAAAAAAGTGTCCCAAATTTTAGTATCTGGAACACTTTGATATAAATTAAAAATTAAGGGCGTAGCAGCAATTAATGTAGCTACAATACTACCTCCTAATATGGACTTTTTAAAAACTCGCTTATCCGTTCTTCGGAAGCTTGATGTCCTTTTTGTCGATTTTTGTTGTGAATTGCTCATTTAAGTCTAATAAATTAGTTGCTTGCGCTGTAAACAATACACCACCGAAAATAGCTATTGCTATTAAATACTTTTTTGTTTTCATAATTCAAGGGATTTAATTAATTAATCACTACAAAGATAGATTATAAGACTTCTTAAAAGTGTTAACAAAATGTTAAAACCCTTTATTTATGCGGCTTTCAAGCTACGGAAAAACCGTAATTTGTTGATTTTTGTTTGGGGTGCAAAGCCAGTTTTTTTACAATTTTTTTTTAATTTATTTATTATTTCTTTCCAAAAACACCTAATTCTAATGTTCGGGAACCGTCATTATTCATTTTTATGTAAGAAATATCTGCTTCATTTGGCAAAATTCCTTCTATTTTTTCAGGCCATTCTATAAAATTCCAATGTCCTGAGTAAAAATAATCTTCAATACCTATATCTAATACCTCAGTTTCATCATTAATTCTATAAAAGTCAAAATGATACACAATATCATCATTAACCTTATATTCATTTACTATTGAAAATGTTGGACTAGAAGTTTCGTCAGTACCTCCAAGTGCTTTTACCAAAGCACTAATAAGTGTGGTCTTTCCAACTCCCATGTCTCCATAAAATAAAATGGTTTTATGCTTAGCGTTTGCTAACAACTCTTTAGCCACATTATCAATAGATTGAATGTCAAATATCGTTTTCAACTGCAAAATTTTTGTGCAATTATAGTGCTAATATAATAAAAATACAACATAAAACAGTATTTCATCGATGTTTTTTACTTTTTATGGATTTTTTAACGTGGATTTAATACTGCAAAAGGTATGATTACTTCTTCTAACGATACACCTCCATGTTGATACGTATTACGATAATAACTCACGTAATGGTTGTAATTATTAGGATATGCAAAAAAGAAATCACCTTTTGCAAAAATAAAGGAACTGCTCATTGTTAAGCTAGGTAAGTGAATATCTTTTGGATTAGTGACAGCATAAACTTCTTTGTCTTCATAGGTAAGACTACGACCTGTTTTATATCGTAAGTTTAAACTGGTATCCCTATCGCCAATAACTTTTGATGGGTTTTTAACATTAATAGTGCCATGATCTGTAGTGATTATTAATTTAAAGCCCATTTGTTGTGCTTGCTGAATAATTTCAAGAAGCGGGGAGTTTTTAAACCAGCTAACGGTTAATGACCTATAAGCTTTATCGTTTGATGCTAATTCCTTAACAACTTCCATTTCGGTTTTTGAGTGCGAAAGCATATCAACAAAATTGTAAACCACAACAGTTAAGTCATTATCTTTTTTAGATTTAAAATTTTCAACTAATTTTTTCCCTGCTTTTAAACTTGAAATTTTTGAATATTCACATTTTAGATGAGTTAGCCCTAAACGTTTTAACTGTGCTTGTAAAAACTCATTTTCAAACATGTTTTTGCCACCTTCGTCAGTATCGTTCTTCCAGTAATTAGGATGTAAACGTTCCATGTCGCTTGGCATTAATCCAGAAAAAATAGCATTTCTTGCATATTGCGTGGCTGTTGGTAGAATACTATAATAAGGTTTTTCGTATTCCTTTTTATAATAGTTTTGTATAATAGGCTCAAAAGCTTTCCATTGGTCGAAACGTAAATTATCTATTACAATAAACAATGTAGGCTGTTCTTTGCTTAGCTCTGGAACTACTTTTTCTCTAAAAAGTGTGTGCGACATGGTTGGAGCTCCACTGTTACCAAACCAATTTTGATAGTTTTTATCAATGAATTTTCCAAATTGTGTGTTTGCTTCACTTTTTTGTGACTCTAAAATTTCAAACATGGCTGGATCATCAATGTTCTCTAGTTCCATTTCCCAATAAATAAGCTTTTGATATAGGTTGGTCCATTCTTCAAAAGTATTGACCATAGATAAATCCATAGCAATCTTCCTAAACTCTTGTTGGTAATTTGAAGTCGTTTTTTCTGAAACTAATCGCGTGTGGTCTAAATTCTTTTTTAAGCTTAGTAGTATTTGATTAGGGTTTACAGGTTTAATCAGGTAATCTGCAATTTTACTTCCAATGGCTTCTTCCATAATATATTCCTCTTCACTTTTGGTAATCATTACTACAGGAATGTTAGCACGTTTTTCTTTTATTTCAGATAAGGTTTCTAACCCTGTAAGTCCTGGCATGTTTTCATCCAAAAAAACAATATCAAAATTTTGACTGTCAATTATTTCGATAGCTTCAGTTCCGCTTTGGCAAGTCGTTACATTGTAATTTTTCTTTTCTAAGAATAGTATATGTGGTTTAAGTAAATCTATTTCATCATCAACCCAAAGGATGTTTATGTTGCTCATATAATTATATTTGTATAACTTTTAAAAAAACAAGTTTGAACACAAAGAACAAACTCAAAATATTTAACGACCCAATTTACGGATTTATTACTATTCCTAATTCTTTAATTTTCGATTTAATTGAGCATAAATATTTCCAGCGCTTACGTCGAATTACACAAATGGGGTTATCGTATTTAGTATATCCTGGAGCGCATCACACACGTTTTCATCACGCTTTAGGAAGCATGTACTTAATGCAAAAAGCCATTAGAATACTTCGTTTTAAAGGAGTTACAATTTCTGAAGAAGAAGAAAATGCACTTTTAGTAGCCATTCTTTTGCATGATATTGGTCATGGGCCATTTAGCCATGCTATGGAGCATAGTATTGTAAATGGCATTTCTCATGAAGAAATTTCGGTACTTTTTATGGAAAAACTAAATGAAGAATTTAACGGAAGTTTAACGCTTGCTATTAAAATTTTTAAAGGCGATTATCATAGAAAGTTCTTGTATCAGCTAGTTTCTAGTCAGTTAGATATGGATAGAGCCGATTATTTAAAACGCGATAGCTTTTACACTGGAGTGGCTGAAGGTAATGTAAATAGCGAACGTTTAATAACCATGTTAAATGTAGTTGACGAAGAACTGGTTATTGAAGAAAAAGGCATTTACAGTATCGAAAAGTTTTTAACTGCACGCCGATTAATGTATTGGCAAGTCTATTTACATAAAACGGGATTGGCGGCTGAACAATTACTAATTAGAACCTTAAAAAGAGCTAATGAACTAATTAAATCAGGACATAATTTAACTGCCAGCAAACCTTTAATGTATTTTTTAAATAACGATATTACAAAAGATTTATTTACCGATGAAAGCTTAGAAATATTCTCTAAGCTAGATGATTATGATATTATTTCAGCTTTAAAAGAATGGCAAAATCATGAGGATTTTGTACTTAGTAACTTAAGCGAAATGATTGTAAATAGAGAGTTACTAAGCATTAAAATAAAAAACAAGCCAGTAAAAACCAATAAGCTTAATAAACATATAGAGAGTCTGAAAAACACTTATAATATTAGTACTAATGAAGCAGAATATTTTGTGTTTGGAGGAGAAATTTCTAACCAAGCTTATCAACGCAAATCCCAGCAAATAAATATTCTTTATAAAACAGGAAAAGTGGTTGAAGTTGCTAAGGCATCAGACTATTTAAACCTAAAAGCTTTAGCCAAACCAGTAACTAAGTATTATATATGTTACCCAAAGAGCAAACTTTAGTACATTTTTTATACTTTTGCGACAATTAAAACTAATTTCTTGACCTAATTTAAAAAGTACTTAATTAGTTAAACACAATAAACAAATTCGCGTGAAATTTACCGCATCACAAATAGCAGGGATTTTAGAAGGAGATGTTGTTGGAAATCCTGACATTGAAGTTTCTAAACTTGCAAAAATTGAAGAAGGTTCTGATGGAACTTTAACGTTTTTAGCTAACCCTAAATACACACAATTTATTTACGAGACTAAAGCCTCTATAACTATTGTTAATAAAGATTTTGAGCCAGAAGCCAAAATAACTACCACTTTAATAAAGGTTGATGATGCTTACAAAGCATTTTCAAAGTTATTAGAGTATTACAATCAAGTAAAAATGAATAAATCTGGAATTGAACAACCAACGTTTATTTCAGAAACAGCCAAATATGGTGATAATCTTTATCTAGGTGCTTTTTCTTACCTAGGAGACAATGTGTCAATTGGTAATAACGTAAAGATTTTTCCTGGTTGCTATATTGGTGATAATGTAACCATTGGAGATAATGTAGTTTTATTTTCTGGTGCAAAAATATATTCAGAAACAGTTATTGGTAGCCATTGTATTATAAATTCAGGCGTAATTATTGGTGCTGATGGCTTTGGCTTTGCACCAAATGAAAAAGGCGAATATAACAAAGTACCACAAACAGGTAATGTTATTTTAGAAGACTATGTAGATGTTGGTGCAGCTACCACAATTGATAGAGCAACTTTGGGATCAACAGTGATTAGGCGAGGAGTAAAACTTGATAATCAAATACAAATAGCTCACAATGTTGAGATAGGTAAAAATACCGTTATAGCAGCCCAAACAGGAATTGCAGGATCTACAAAAATAGGCGAAAATTGCCAAATAGGAGGTCAGGTAGGAATTGTTGGCCATATTACTATAGGTAATAATGTTAAGGTTCAAGCTCAATCTGGTATAACAAGAAATGTTAAAGACAATGAAGTGCTTCAAGGTTCACCTGCATTAACATATGGTGATTATAACAAATCTTACGTACACTTTAAAAATCTTCCAAAAATTGTTAAAGGATTAAACGAAATAGAAAAGAAATTAAATGACAGTAATTAGTACAGAAATTAAGCAAAAGACTATCTCTAAAGAAGTTTCGCTTACTGGAGTTGGATTACATACTGGTAAAAATGTTACATTAACCTTTAAACCAGCCGAAGCTAATAATGGCTATACTTTTAAACGAATAGATTTAGAAGGTAGTCCAATAATACAAGCAGATGCCAACTTTGTTACAAATACGCAGCGAGGTACATGTTTAGAAAAGAATGGTGTTACTATTCAAACCTGTGAACATGTTTTAGCTGCATTAGTTGGTTTACAAATTGATAATGTAATTATTGAATTAGATGCTTCTGAACCTCCAATAATGGATGGTTCTTCAAAGTTTTTTGTAGAGGCCTTAGAATCTGCCGAAAAAGTAGAGCAAAATGCTTTTATAGAAGAGTATGTGGTTAAAGAAGTTGTTTCATATATAGATGAAGAATCTGGTAGCGAAATTACAGTAATTCCTGCTGATACTTATCAAGTTACCACAATGGTCGATTTTGGAACTAAAGTTCTTGGCACACAAAATGCAACGCTAACTAATATTTCAAAATTTAAAAATGAAATTTCAGACTCCAGGACATTTAGTTTTTTACATGAATTAGAAATGCTTCTAGAAAATGGATTAATTAAAGGTGGAGATTTAAACAATGCCATTGTATATGTAGATAAAGAGTTATCTCCAGAAACAATGGAACGTCTTAAAAAAGCATTTAAAAAAGATAATATATCAGTAAAACCAAATGGTATTCTTGACAACTTAACGTTGCATCACCCAAATGAAGCAGCAAGGCATAAATTACTAGATGTTATTGGAGATTTAGCTCTCATTGGAACAAAAATTAGAGGTAAAGTTATAGCTAACAAACCAGGACATTTTGTAAACACGCAGTTTGCAAAAAAAATGGCAAAAATAATTAAGATTGAAAAACGAAATAACGTTCCTAATATTGATTTAAACCAAGAGCCGTTAATGGATATTAATCAAATTATGAACATGCTACCGCATAGGCAACCGTTTTTATTGCTAGATAAGGTCTTTGAATTATCAAAATCACACGTTATTGGCACAAAAAATGTCACAATGAACGAAGGTTTCTTTGCTGGTCATTTTCCAGGAGCACCAGTAATGCCAGGAGTTTTAATTGTTGAAGCTATGGCACAAACAGGTGGTATTTTAGTATTGAGTACAGTGCCAGATCCAGAAAACTATTTAACGTTCTTTATGAAAATGGATAATGTTAAGTTTAAACAAAAAGTAGTACCTGGAGACACCCTTATTTTTAAATGCTCTTTAATATCACCAATTAGAAGAGGTATTTGTCATATGCAAGGTTACGCATATGCAAATGGAAAACTATGTGCAGAAGCTGAATTAATGGCTCAAATAACCAAAGTTAAATAATTATGAATCAACCACTTGCTTACGTTCACCCAGGAGCAAAAATTGCTAAAAATGTTGTTATTGAGCCATTTACAACCATCCACAATAATGTCGTTATTGGAGAGGGAACTTGGATTGGTTCAAATGTTACCATAATGGAAGGTGCTCGAATTGGAAAAAATTGCAGTATTTTTCCTGGTGCTGTTATTTCTGCTGTTCCTCAAGACTTAAAATATGACGATGAAGATACTACGGTTGAAATTGGAGATAACGTGACTATTAGAGAATGTGTTACTATAAATCGTGGTACAACCGATAAAATGAAAACAGTTATTGGTAATAATTGCCTTATTATGGCATATTGCCATATTGCTCACGATTGTGTTGTTGGAAATAATTGTATTTTTTCAAATAATAGCACTTTAGCTGGTCATATAACCGTTGGAGATTATGTTGTTTTAGCTGGCATGACAGCTGTTCACCAGTTTTGCTCTATTGGTAATCATGCCTTTGTAACAGGAGGTTCTTTGGTTAGAAAAGACGTACCACCATTTGTAAAAGCCGCACGTGAGCCATTATCTTATGTTGGCATAAACTCTGTAGGGTTGCGTCGTAGAGGCTTCTCTTCTGAAAAAATTAGAGAAATACAAAACATATATCGTTTGCTATATCAGCAAAACTACAACAATACTCAAGCTTCAGAAATTATTGAAGCAGAAATGGAGGCTACTCCAGAACGTGATGAAATCCTTCAATTTATTAAGAATTCGCATCGTGGAATAATGAAAGGATATTTTAAATCAAATTAAAATTATTTAGAGTAAGCAAATCAACAATTAAACGAATTAACAACTAAACATTAATATGGCAAGTACTTCAGATATTAGAAACGGATTATGCATTAGATATAATCACGACATATATAAAATTATAGAATTTTTACACGTAAAACCTGGAAAAGGACCTGCCTTTGTGCGTACCAAATTAAAAAGTGTTACAACAGGAAAAGTAATTGATAATACCTTTTCAGCAGGACATAAAATTGACGATGTAAGAGTTGAAACTCATAAATTTCAATTCCTATATCATGATGGCGAATTTTATCATTTCATGAATGAGGCAGATTATACGCAAATTCGTTTATTGGAAGCAGCTTTAGATAGACCAGATTTAATGAAAGAAGGTGAAGTGGTAACAATTTTAATAAATACTGAAGACAACATGCCTTTATCTGTAGAAATGCCTGCAAGTGTTGTTTTAGAAGTTACTCATACGGAACCAGGTGTTAAAGGAAATACAGCTACCAACGCTACTAAACCAGCAACAGTTGAAACTGGTGCAGAAGTAAATGTACCGCTCTTTATTAATGAAGGTGATAAAATTAAAATTGAAACAGCAAAAGGAACTTATAAAGAACGTGTTAAAGAATAAAACTCAGCTAGTCAGTCACGGTCTGAGTAGACAGACTGTAAACTGTTACTGAAAACTGCAAACTGTGCAATGAAATTTCCTAAAGCATATACTCTAAAAGAAATAGCATCAATTATTGATAGTAAATATGTTGGCGATGAAGATTTTCCAGTTTTTGGCATGAATGAAATTCACGTGGTCACTCCAGGTGATATTGTTTTTGTTGATCATCCTAAATACTACGATAAAGCATTACAATCAGCAGCTACCATAGTCTTAATTAATAAAGATGTAGCTTGTCCAGAAGGAAAAGCCCTTTTAGTTTCTGAAGATCCTTTTAGAGATTTTAATAAATTAACGCAGTATTTTAAGCCTTTTCAATCTTCTAATAGTGCTATTTCAAATACAGCTGTAATAGGCAAAAATACTACTATTCAACCTAATTGTTTTATTGGTAATAATGTAGTCATTGGCGATAATTGCACTATTCATCCTAATGTCAGTATTTACGATGATACAATTATTGGAAACAATGTTACAATCCATTCTGCAACAGTTTTAGGAGCCAATGCCTTTTATTATAAAAAACGACCTGATGGCTACGATAGATTGTTGTCTGGTGGTAGAGTAGTTATTGAAGACTTTGTCGATATAGGTGCAGCTTGCACTATAGACAGAGGCGTGACAGCCGATACAAGAATTGGTAAAGGATCTAAACTTGATAATCAAATACAAATAGGGCATGATACAATTATTGGCGAAAATTGCTTGATAGCATCCCAAACTGGTATTGCTGGTTGCGTTGTCGTAGAAGACAATGTAATAATTTGGGGGCAAGTTGGAGTAAAAAGTGGTATAACAATAGCAAAAGGTACTGAGCTTTATGCACAATCTGGACTAGGACATTCCACAGATGAAAACAAGGCGTATTTTGGTTCTCCTGCATCAGAAGCTAGAGAAAAATTTAAGGAAATGGCTTATGTTAGAAAAATTCCTGAGATTCTAGAAAAACTTAAAAACAAAAAAGTTTAGACAGATTTTTATTTTCACGAAAATTAAAGACCAAAACACTTTAAAAATTAGTTTCAAAAAATTACTTTTGCCACGTCTTAGTTAAATTAAAAAACAAAACACAAATGAGCGTTTTAGTAAATAAAGATTCAAAAATTATTGTTCAAGGATTTACAGGAAGTGAAGGTACATTTCATGCTTCACAAATGATTGAATATGGAACCAATGTTGTTGGAGGAGTAACTCCAGGAAAAGGTGGTCAAACTCATCTTGACAAACCTGTTTTTAACACTGTTGAAGAAGCTGTAAAACAAGTTGGAGCCGATACAACTATAATTTTTGTACCACCTGCGTTTGCAGCCGATGCAATTATGGAAGCTGCCGATGCTGGAATAAAAGTAATTATTACAATAACTGAAGGTATTCCTGTAGCTGATATGATTAAAGCTGCAGATTATATAAAAGATAGAAATTGTCGTTTGGTTGGTCCTAATTGCCCTGGTGTAATTACACCAGAAGAAGCTAAAGTAGGAATCATGCCTGGGTTTGTATTTAAAAAAGGAAATGTTGGTATTGTTTCTAAATCAGGAACATTAACTTATGAAGCGGCTGACCAAGTTGTTAAACAAGGTCTTGGAATTACGACAGCTATTGGTATTGGAGGAGATCCAATTATTGGAACGACTACTAAAGAAGCTGTTGAAATGCTAATTAATGACCCAGAGACAAAAGCAGTAGTAATGATAGGCGAAATAGGCGGACAACTTGAAGCTGATGCTGCCAATTGGTATAAAGCTAGTGGAAGTAAAAAACCAGTTGTTGGTTTTATAGCTGGTGAAACTGCGCCTGCAGGTCGTACTATGGGGCACGCTGGTGCAATTGTTGGTGGAAGTGATGATACTGCTCAAGCAAAAAAGAAAATTATGAGAGCATGTGGAATTCACGTAGTGGATTCGCCTGCCGAAATTGGAAAAAAAGTTGCCGAAGTAATGGCTTAATAAAACTATTTAAGATAAAAAAAGCGAAGTCCATAACAGACTTCGCTTTTTTTATTGAAGATTATTAAATAATCTAATCGTCAGACAATTCAATATAATCTTTAATCTTATTTTTTAATTGTTCTGCTAGTGCATTATTTCCATCGTTATCGCTAGGACTAATTTCTATAATACCATTAGCATTTCCATCTGCAGCCTGAGATAGATCCACTCCAGTAATACTATTAAATACATTTGTTAAATCAAAATTAATAGTTAAATCCGTTCCGTTGTTATTAATAGTAAGATCGTATTCTGGGTTATCAAAATCTATTTCCACCTCGTCTTCAAAATCATGCCAGTACTCAAAAGGCGTTGCATCAATGGTTCCCTTAATTAAAATAGACTTGTTAAACAAATCACTATTAGCATCCGTACTTTTATCAAACTTAAATTCAATTTCTTCATACACACCATTAGGTAGATTAACAGAAACTATTGAAAACTGATTTGACATAAGATCTAATTCAAAAGGTCCAGTTAGCTCAATTTCATCTTCATAATCAAAATACCCATCATCATCCCAAAGTTCATCGTCATTATCATCATCATGATCACTTTCAATATCCAATTCCAACTCAAACTCTTTAATATTTAATAGAAAATCGGTAATAACAATATCAGAATTACCACCAGTAGTCCTAGATGCACTACCAGAAGATCCTGGAATATTTGCTGTACTTGAGCTAACATTTAATGTTAATTGACCATGACCATTCATATCATCCTCATCTTTTGTACAGCTAAGAGTAAGAAGGATAACAAACAGTAATAAAATACTAAAGTTTTTGTAAGTAAGTTTTAAATTTTTCATAGAATTTGTAGATTTAAATTTATTTATAATACATATGATTTATTATATAACAAGAAACTATAAAATACTCCTACCTTTTTATTCATCTTTTTTCTACTTTATTTTTATTCAAAAGGTTAATTTTTGATAATTATTACTCAAATACCTTATATTTGATTTTAATCTAACACTACTTTCAAAAAGATTTAAAAACATGAAATTATTACAAGGAAAAACTGCCATTATAACTGGAGCCAGTAGAGGAATAGGAAAAGGAATTGCTCAAGTGTTTGCAGCACAAGGAGCTAATGTAGCTTTTACATACAGCTCTTCTGTTGAAGCTGCTCAAGAATTAGAAAAAGAATTAAACACTTTAGGTATTAAAGCAAAAGGATATAAAAGTAATGCTGCTAGTTTTTCTGAAGCTCAAGAGCTAGCTGATGAGGTACTTAAAGAGTTTGGAAGTATTGATGTGTTGGTTAACAACGCTGGAATTACAAAAGATAATTTATTAATGAGAATGGGAGAGGAAGATTTTGATAAAGTTATTGAAGTAAACCTTAAATCTGTATTTAATATGACCAAAGCTGTACAGCGTACTATGCTAAAACAGCGCAAAGGGTCAATTATTAACATGAGTTCTGTAGTTGGTGTTAAAGGAAATGCAGGACAAACTAATTATGCTGCATCTAAAGCAGGAATTATTGGGTTTTCAAAGTCTGTAGCTTTAGAACTAGGATCTAGAAATATTAGAAGTAACGTTATTGCACCTGGGTTTATTGAAACAGAAATGACAGCTAAATTAGATGAAGACACCGTTAAAGGGTGGCGAGCTGCTATTCCTCTAAAGCGAGGAGGAACACCTGAAGACATTGCTAATGCATGCGTGTTTTTAGCAAGTGATTTATCGGCTTATGTAACTGGACAAACACTAAATGTTGATGGTGGAATGCTCACTTAAGCTAATACCCAAAAATATGAAAAGCCTATTCTTTATTATTGCTCTATTTTTTGTATCTATAGAGGTTACTTCTCAAAGTAGCTGGCTAGACTTTAAATCGGTTGAATTTGCTTTTAGAGCTGAATTCCCTAAGGAGCCTACAAAATCAGTTCAAAACGTACCAACTGCTGTAGGAGATATTGATATGCATATGTTTATGCTTCAATCTACAAGCAATGATGATAACAATGTTATTTATTCAGTTATTAGATCAGATTATCCAGAGGAACAATTTGAGGATGCTGATGATGAATATAATAACACGGTTTTAGATGGTGCTGTTAATGGAGCAGTTACAAATGTTAAAGGCGAACTAGTTTTTGATAATAAAATTACGTTTAATGGATATCCTGGGAGGAGTATTAAAATAAATATCGATCAAGCTTATATTTACATGAATGCTTATTTAATTGAGAATACCATATATATAACTCAGGTGATATGCATGAAACAAAAAGATAAAAATGAAGATATCAATCGCTTTTTAGATTCATTTGATATTATAAAAGTAAAAGGTGACTAGTGTCAGGAAGCACACTTATATATATAATTTTAGCTGGAATAACAGCGCTTTTATTAGCGCTGTTTCAGTATATATATAAATCTAAAAAGCGAAAATTAAATCCAATATTTTCATTTTTACGATTTATTACAATTTTTAGTGTTCTATTATTACTTATCAATCCAAAATTCGAAAAACTAACACTGTATAATGAAAAACCCAATCTTGTTGTGGTTGTTGATGATTCAAAATCTATAATACATTTAGACCAAGACGAGAAAACTAACGAATTATTACAATCACTATCCAATAATCAAGATTTAAGTAATAAGTTTAATTTAGATTTTTACACTTTTGGGTCAGAGTTTAAAAAACTTGACTCGTTGTCGTTTAATCAAACACAAACAAACTATACTTCCGTATTTAGTAGTTTACAGCAAATCTATAAAGAGTCTAGTTCGCCAATAATTTTGATTACAGATGGAAATCAAACTTTTGGAAGAGATTTTGAGTTTTCAGCAAAGCAGTACAAACAGCCTGTGTTCTCTGTTATTTTGGGTGATACCATAACTTATTCCGATTTAAAAATCCAGCAACTTAACGTTAATAAATATGCTTATTTAAAAAACAAGTTTCCTGTTGAAGTGATTGCGGTTTATAATGGAAACACACCTGTTAGTTCGCAATTAACAATTAAAAGAAATAATGCTACTGTATATTCAACAAATTTGCAGTTTTCAAAAATTAATAATTCACATACACTAAATATTACTTTACCTTCCGATAAAGTTGGCATTAACAGTTATACAGTATCTCTTTCTCCTTTAGCCACCGAAAAAAACACAGTTAATAACTCAAAGCCTTTTGCTCTCGAAGTAATTGATCAAAAAACAAACGTTGCCATAGTAACTAGCATATCACATCCTGATATTGGAACTTTAAAAAAGTCTATTGAAAGTAACGAGCAGCGTAGTGCATACGTAATGTCTCCATTAGAGTATATTAATGACAAAGACAATTACCAAATGGTAGTTTTGTATCAACCAAATAGTGTATTTAAACCTGTTTTTGAATCGTTAGATAGTGATGGTAAAAACCGCTTTATAATTGGAGGTATTAATACCGATTGGAACTTTTTAAATAGTATTCAAGATGTTTTTAAGCAAAGTATAACGAATCAAGAAGAAAGCTTTCAAGCAATCTATAATCAAAATTTTGCAACCTTCTTAAAAGGTGATTTAAATTTTGATAATTTACCACCTTTAGAATCTGAATTTGGTAGTGTTGCCTTTAACATTCCAGCAGAAACATTATTGTTCAAGAGCATAAATAATAATTTAGTTAATGAAGCTTTATTGGCTACTTACGAAAATGTTGGCCAACGAGGAGTCGTACTCTTTGGAGAAGGCATTTGGCGTTGGCGATCTCAAAGTTTTTTAGATACAAATTCGTTTAATCAATTTGACGACTTTATTGGAAAAATTGTGCAGTATGTAGCCTCAAACAAACGCAGAAATAGACTAACAGTTAATTATGAATCATTCTATAATGGAAGTGACAACATTAAAATTACAGCCCAATTTTTTAATAAAAATTACGAATTTGATGCAGCTGCTACTTTAGAAATTGTGGTAAAAAATCTTGAAACTAATAATGTTACTACAATTCCTTTCGTACTACAACAAAATAGTTATCAAGTAAATTTAAATAATTTTCCTCCTAACGATTACAATTTTACAGTACGTGCTAACAATGGAGAAGTTACTCTTTCTGGACACACCAAGATTTTAGATTATAATGTTGAAGAACAGTTTTTAAACGCCAATACAATTAAGCTTCAACGAATTGCACAAAACAGCAGTGGTAAAAGTTATTTTATTGCAAATACTTCAGAAATTGTAAATGATTTAATTACAGATTCCAGATTTGCCACTATCCAAAAAAGCAATAAAAATGTTGTACCTTTGATAGACTTTAAAATCCTCTTAGTGCTTATAATTTTAAGCCTAACGATAGAGTGGTTTTTAAGAAAATATAACGGACTTATTTAATAATATTAACAACAAAATAACATGGAAAAATTACCAAAGATTGGATTACCAATCATTATAGGGCTTATAATAGTAATCATTCTTTTAGCAAAATCTGCAGTAACCATAGAATCCGGTGAGGCTGGAGTACTTTTTAAAACCTTTGGAGAAGGAGTAGTGGTTGATGAACCACCAATGGGAGAAGGGTTTCATATTGTTGCTCCTTGGAATAAAGTTTTTGTTTATGAGGTTAGACAACAAGAAGTTTTAGAAAAAATGAATGTGCTATCGTCTAACGGATTAGATATAAAACTGGAAGCTTCAGTGTGGTTCCAACCAGATATCACAAACTTGGGGAAATTGCATCAAGAAAAAAGTGAAATGTACAAAGAACGTGTATTGCTACCAGCAATTCGTTCGGCAGCCAGAAGTGTTGTAGGGCGATATACACCTGAGCAATTATATTCTAGTAAGCGTGACGCCATTCAACAAGAAATTTTTGAAGAAACAAAAAATATTGTTGAAGACCAATACGTGCAATTAAACGAAGTGTTAGTCCGAGATGTAACCTTGCCACCAACTATAAAAGATGCTATCGAACGTAAATTAAAGCAGGAGCAAGAGAGTTTGGAATATGAATTTAGATTAATTACAGCCGATAAAGAAGCACAAAAACAAATTATTGAGGCACAAGGTAAAGCAGATGCAAACCGTATTTTAAGTGCATCACTTACAGATAAAATTCTTCAAGACAAAGGAATTGAAGCAACTATTAAATTGGCAGAATCACCTAACAGCAAAGTGATTGTGATTGGCTCAGGTGATAGTGGAATGCCAATTATTTTAGGAAATCAATAAGGTTTGTAAAAAAATAATGAAGATAACTTGGAATTCTAATATTTTATTCTGAATCTTTGTTGAGACAAAAAACAAAATGAATTTTATTCAATTACATCATCATCATTTTCATACTTGCACTCAAGCGAGCTGAAAATGTATTGAATAAAACCAAAATATTTTTAAACCGTTTGAGTAAATCAAACGGTTTTTTATTTCAATCACATTGAAATTCTACCAAAAAGATTTACTCAAACACATAAAAAAACAAAAATGAGTAAATTAAAAATTGCTGTTCAAAAATCAGGAAGACTTAACGAAGACTCTATGAGGCTTCTAAAAGACATTGGTATTTCTATTGATAATGGAAAAGACCAACTTAAGGCTTCAGCTAACAATTTCCCTTTAGAAGTCTTTTACTTGCGTAATGGTGATATACCACAATACTTAAGAGATGGTGTGGTAGATGCAGCCATTATAGGTAAAAATGTATTAATTGAAAAAGGAAATGATATACAATTTGTTGAAAAGCTAGGCTTTTCTAAATGTCGCGTTAGTATTGCTCTTCCTAAATCTGATAAATACAATAGCATAGAGGACTTAGAAGACAAGCGCATTGCGACGTCTTACCCAAATACAGTGAACCAATTCCTCAAGAAAAATAATGTAAAAGCAGATTTGCATATTATTAATGGCTCAGTTGAAATTGCTCCAAATATTGGACTTGCTGATGCCATTGTGGATATTGTGTCAAGTGGAAGCACACTCTTTAAAAACAATTTGGTTGAGAAAGAAGTCATCTTAAATTCTGAAGCTGTTTTAGCAGTATCTCCCTTAATTTCTGCTGAAAACCAAGAGATTTTAAATAAAATTCAGTTCAGAATTCAATCGGTTTTAAAAGGTAGAGCATCAAAATATGTATTGTTAAATGCTCCTAATGATAAATTAGATGACATCATTAAAGTGTTGCCAGGAATGAAAAGTCCAACGGTTTTGCCATTAGCCGAAAAAGGATGGAGCTCAGTGCACACAGTCATAAATAAAAATCAATTCTGGGAAATTATTGATGAGCTAAAGTTAAAAGGCGCTCAAGGCATATTAGTTTGTCCAATCGAAAAAATGGTGCTATAACACGATAATTGTCACACTGAGCGTAGTCGAAGTGTCTAAAAACCTAAAAATGAAAACAATAGTAAACCCGAAAAAAGAAGATTGGTCAGCATTACTTCAAAGACCAACTCAATCTATTGAAGATATTGAGAATACAGTCAATCAAATATTTCAAGATGTGCAGCAACATGGAGATTTTGCAGTTGCTAAATACACTTCAATATTTGATGGCGTTGAACTTGATGATTGTATTGTTTCAGAAGAAGAAATAAATAAGGCATCAAATAGTGTTTCAATAGAATTAAAAAATGCTATAAAAAAAGCAAAGCTAAATATAGAAACGTTTCATAAAGCTCAAAAAACAGCTAAAGTAGAAATTGAAACAGCAAGAGGTGTTTTATGCTGGCAAGAAAAGAGACCTATTGAAAAAATTGGTTTGTATATACCTGGAGGTACAGCACCTTTATTTTCAACAGTTTTGATGCTTGCTGTTCCAGCTCAAATTGCTGGATGTAAAGAAATTATTTTATGTTCACCACCAAATAAAGAGGGTGCGATTGCTAAAGAAATTTTATATACAGCACAGTTATGTGGTGTAACAAAAATTGTGAAAGCTGGAGGTATTCAAGCGATTGCTGGATTAACCTTTGGAACAGATGCTATTCCTAAGGTATATAAAATATTCGGGCCAGGAAATCAGTTTGTTACTGTTGCTAAACAGCTGTCAACCAAATATGGTGTAGCCATAGATATGCCTGCTGGACCTAGCGAATTGTTGGTTGTTGCAGATGATTCTGCTAACGCTACTTATGTAGCTTCTGATTTGTTAAGTCAAGCTGAACATGGTACAGATAGTCAAGTTATTTTGGTTTCTGATTCAAAAAATCTCATTAAAAAAGTTGAAGATGAAATTGAAAATCAACTTCAATATCTTCCAAGAAAAGATATTGCACAAAAAGCATTGCAAAATTCAAAGGCATTCTTAATCGAAAATGTCGAGGAAGCTTTAGAGTTAATTAATGATTATGGTCCAGAACATTTAATTATTTCAACAATGAACAATACTTTTTTTGTAGATAACATCATAAATGCTGGTTCAGTATTTATTGGAAATTATACACCTGAAAGTGCTGGCGATTACGCTTCAGGAACCAATCATACCTTACCAACTAATGGGTTTTCAAAAGCATATTCGGGTGTGAATTTGGATAGTTTCACAAAGAGTATAACATTTCAAAAAATTAATAAAGAAGGATTATTAAACATAGGAGAAACTATTGAGTTAATGGCAGAAGCTGAAGGCTTACAAGCACATAAAAATGCCGTTTCAATCAGATTAAAAGATTTAAAGAAATGAATATTCAAGATTTCATAAGAGATAATATTAAAGCATTAAAGCCTTATTCTTCAGCAAGAGATGACTATAAAGATGCAACTACAAATATGGTGTTTCTTGATGCTAATGAAAACCCTTTTAATAATGGTGTTAATCGTTATCCTGATCCACAACAAAGCAGCCTAAAAACCATTTTAGCAAAACAAAAAGGGGTATCAAAAGAAAATATTTTGCTTGGGAATGGAAGTGACGAAGTTTTAGACTTAATTTTCAGAGCATTTTGTGAACCAAATAGAGACAATGTAATCACATTACCACCAACCTATGGCATGTATGAAGTGTTAGCTAATGTTAATGCAATAGACATTATTAAAGTAAATTTATCAGAAATATTTCAACCTAAGGTTGATGAAGTTCTAAGTTCTGCAAATCAGAATTCAAAGATTCTATTTTTATGTTCGCCTAACAATCCAAGTGGTAATAATTTTAATCCAAAAGATGTTGAAACATTACTAAATAAATTCAACGGTATTGTCGTAATTGATGAAGCTTATATAGATTTCTCTGAGCAAAGAAGTTGGTTAAACAGGTTAGAAGAATTTCCAAATCTAATTGTGACTCAAACCTTATCAAAAGCTTATGGAATGGCAGGAATACGATTGGGTATATGCTATGCCTCCAAAGAAATTGTTTCAATTTTAAATAAAATAAAACCTCCATATAACGTTAACGAATTAACTCAACAAAGAGCTTTAAAACGGTTATCCAAACCTAGTGAAGTTGAAACAGAAATAAAGACAATTTTAGAACAACGCAACTTTATTAATTCAGAATTAAAAACCATACCATTTATTGAGCAAATTTATCCATCAGATGCTAATTTTGTATTGGTAAAAGTTGATGATGCCACAAAAAGATATAACGAATTAATAAATAAGGGAATAGTCGTTAGAAACAGAACCAATCAACCAGGTTGCGAAAATTGTCTACGATTTACCATTGGTTCTCAAATAGAAAATAAAAAACTAATTGAAGCTTTAAAGACAATATAATTATGAAACGAGTACTATTTATAGACAGAGACGGAACTTTAATAAAAGAGCCAGCTGATGAACAAATTGATTCTTTTGATAAACTTATTTTCTATCCAAAAGTGTTTCAATACATGAGTAAAATATGCAAGGAATTGGATTTTGAAATCGTGATGATTACTAATCAAGATGGTTTAGGTACAGAAGTTTACCCAGAAAACATCTTTTGGCCAGTTCATAATTTTGTTATAGATACATTTAAAAGCGAAGGTGTGGTTTTTGAAGAACAATTTATTGATAAAACGTTTGCAAAAGACAATGAGCCAACAAGAAAACCAAATACTGGTTTGTTGACCAAATACTTTTCAGAGGATTATGATTTAGAAAATTCTTTTGTGATAGGAGACCGTTTAACAGATATCGAATTGGCAAAAAATCTAAATGCAAAAGGGATTTATATTAATGATAATACAAATCTTGGTACCAATGAAATAACAGTCAAACGTGAAGAGTTGGATAGCTTTATAGCTCTTGAAACCAATGATTGGGAAGACATCTATAAATTCTTAAAAGCTAAAGAACGAACAGGAACTATTACACGAAATACTAATGAAACCAAAATAGAGATCTCGCTAAATCTTGATGGCACTGGAAAAAGCAACATTGATACAGGAATTGCCTTTTTTGATCATATGTTAGATCAAATTGCACGTCATGGGCAAATGGATTTAGATATAAATGTTGATGGCGATTTAGAAATTGACGAACACCACACCATTGAAGACACTGCCATTGCTTTAGGTGAATTGTTTAATCAGGTTTTAGGCGATAAATTAGGTATTGAACGTTACGGATTTTGCTTACCAATGGACGATTGTTTAGCGCAAGTAGCTATTGATTTTGGTGGACGTAACTGGTTGGTTTGGGAAACAGAATTTAAACGTGAAATGATAGGAAAAATGCCAACTGAAATGTTTATGCATTTCTTTAAATCGTTTACAGATGGAGCCAAATGTAATTTAAACATTAAAGCTGAAGGCACCAATGAACACCATAAAATAGAAGCCATTTTTAAAGCGTTTGCAAAAGCAATTAAAATGGCAGTCAAACGTGATTTAGAGAAAATGATTTTGCCATCAACCAAAGGTATGCTATAATGAAAATTGCAATAATAGATTATGGAGCAGGTAATATTAAAAGCATTCAATTTGCTTTTAAGCGTTTGGGTTATGAGGCCTTATTAACGAATAATGCAGACATCATAAAACAAGCTGACAAAGTTATTTTTCCAGGAGTAGGAGAAGCTGGTCATGCTATAAAAATGCTTAAAGCATCTGGATTGGATCAACTAATACCAACGTTAAAGCAACCTGTGCTTGGCATCTGTTTGGGTATGCAACTCATGTGTCAACATACAGAAGAAAGTAATACTAAAGGTTTAGGCATTTTTAATGTTGATGTTAAAAAGTTTACCCATGCTGTTAAAGTGCCTCAAATGGGCTGGAATACCATTTCAAATTTAAAATCCAGTTTGTTTAAAGATATTTTAGAGGGTGAGTATATGTATTTGGTGCATAGTTATTATGCTGAACAATGTGAGGAAGCTATTGCTACAACGCACTATGAAGTTGATTATGCTTCGGCATTGCAAAAAGACAACTTTTATGGTGTTCAATTTCACCCAGAGAAAAGCAGTAGTGCAGGAGAACAATTATTAAAAAATTTTATTAAAATGTAAAAACTTGGTTTGTCATTCCTGCAAAGGCAGGAATCCACATCAATAAATTATTAATTAAAAAAGATTCCTGCCTTCGCAGGAAATAGATATGAGAATAATACCAGCAATAGATATCATAGAAGGAAAGTGTGTAAGGCTTACCAAAGGAGATTATAACACAAAAAAAGTGTATAATGAAAATCCTTTAGAAGTTGCAAAGCTATTTGAAGATTCAGGAATTGAGTTTTTGCACGTAGTTGACTTAGATGGTGCTAAAGCGAGTCATATAGTTAACTATAAAGTTTTAGAGCAAGTAACAACTAAAACAAATTTAAAGGTAGATTTTGGAGGAGGCTTAAAGTCAAATGAAGACTTGAAAATTGCTTTTGAATCTGGTGCAAATCAAATAACTGGAGGTAGTATTGCAGTTAAGAACCCTGAAGTGTTTAATTCTTGGATTGAAACTTATGGTTCTGATAAAATAATTCTTGGTGCAGATTGCAATAATGAAAAAATTGCAATTTCTGGTTGGCAAGAAGAAAGTAGTTTAGAGGTTATTCCATTTATAAAAAACTATCAATCTAAGGGCATCAAATATGTGATTTGTACAGATATTTCTAAAGATGGCATGCTTGAAGGGCCTTCGTTTAGTTTATATAGAAGAATTTTGAATGAATGTAATGTCATTTCGACAGAGCAAAGCGACGAGAAATTTCGTTATAAGGAAAAAGACCTTTCGACTACGCTCAAGGTGACAAACAAAATTAAACTCATAGCTTCTGGAGGCATTTCAACTTATAATGAATTACCAAAGCTCAAAGAATTGGGTTGCGAAGGCGTCATTATAGGGAAAGCAATCTATGAAAACCGAATCAGTTTAAAACAATTAGAACAATTTATATTAAGCAACTAACATGCTAGCAAAACGTATCATACCATGTCTGGATATTAAAAACGGAAGAACTGTTAAAGGTGTCAATTTCGTAAATTTAATTGATGCAGGTGACCCTGTTGAATTAGCTAAACAATATGCCATAGAAGGTGCAGACGAACTTGTGTTTTTAGACATCTCAGCGACACTTGAAGGAAGAGCAACAACTCTAGAAATGGTTTTGCGAGTTGCTGAGCAGGTAAATATTCCTTTTACAGTTGGAGGTGGTATTTCATCTGTTGAAGATGTTGATGCATTATTAAAACATGGTGCAGACAAAATATCGATTAACTCGTCAGCAGTTAAACATCCTGATTTAATTAATGAGTTATCAAATAAATTTGGATCTCAGTGTATTGTTGTAGCTATTGATGCCAAACAAATTGACAATGATTGGTTTGTTCATTTAGCTGGAGGAACTATTCCTACTGAAATTCGATTATTTGATTGGGCTAAGGAAGTGGAGCAACGTGGCGCTGGAGAGATTCTATTTACATCTATGAATCATGATGGTACCAAAAATGGTTTTGCTAATGAGGCTTTATCAAAGTTATCGAACACAGTTAATATTCCTATTATAGCCTCTGGAGGTGCAGGGACGAAGCAACATTTTGTGGATGTCTTTACTGAGGGTAAAACTGATGCTGCCTTGGCAGCAAGTGTGTTTCATTTTGGTGAGATCCCAATTAAAGAACTAAAAGAAGAATTAAGAAATAATAATATAGAAGTAAGACTATGAAAAAACTATTTTTAGATGATATAAGAACTATAGAAATGGTTTATGATAAATCCCAAGAGTCGGAGTTTGATATTGTAAGAACTTATGATGCTTTCATTAATTATATTAAGAAAAATGGTCTGCCAGAATTCATAAGTTTTGATAATGATTTGGGTTTAGATAATAGAGGAGAGATCGCACCTGATGGTTATGCTGCTGCTAAATGGTTGGTATATGAATCAGGATTAGATTTAAGAAACTTACAATTTAAAGTACATTCAGCAAATCCAGTCGCTGCAGAACAAATAAGAGGATTATTAAATAACTATATAAGTTATATAAATAAAAAAGATAATGGAAATAAAATATAATTCAGAAGGACTCATTCCAGCAATCATCCAAGATGCAGAAACCAAAACGGTACTTATGCTTGGTTATATGAATGCTGAAGCATTAGAGCAAACAATAGACTCAAAAAGAGTCACTTTTTTTAGTAGAAGCAAGCAACGATTATGGATGAAAGGTGAAGAAAGTGGTAATTTTTTAGATCTTATATCCATAAAAAACGACTGTGACAATGATACACTTTTAATAAAAGTGAATCCTCAAGGACCAACATGTCATAAAGGAACTGATACCTGTTGGAATGAAGCAAACAAACAAAATTTTGGTTTCATCTCTAAATTAGAAAACACGATTGAAGACCGAATAAAAAATGCTGATTCTAAAAAATCATATGTTGCTTCGTTATTTGAGAAAGGAATTAATAAAGTGGCTCAAAAAGTAGGAGAGGAGGCAGTAGAAGTGGTTATTGAAGCTAAGGATAATAATGATAATCTGTTTTTAAATGAAAGCGCCGATTTACTATTTCACTATTTGATCTTACTGCAAGCAAAAGGTTTTACTTTAAAAGATATAGTGAAAGTTCTTGAAGAAAGACACAAAAGTTAAACATGCTTAAACACGCTATGCGTGCCACCAAACAAAAAATAGTTTTTCTATCTCACCAGAAGGGTGTTTTACCCAAACCATAGGTGAAAATTCACGTGTAAAATAGGTGTTTATTTTATGCCTAAAAGTATTAAAGTTAGCCCAGTTTACATTTGGGTGCGGTACTATCAGCCAATCTTTTTTTGTTGGTATGTAAAATTTACAAGTTGAAAACTGTTCTATTTCGTATTTATAGATATAAAATCCGCTAATACAATTTTGATTTAAAGTTTCCAGTTGCATTTCTTTTTTTACATATGGAATAAATAATTGAGCTTTAAAATATACTTGTTGTTCAATTTCTGATACATTTAAATCCAGGGTTTTTAAATACGATTCGCATTCTTTAGAGTAGAGCAGCGGTAACTGTTTATGCCTCAATTTGCTTAGTTTTTCTACTAAAGCATCTTTTCTATTGGGCCCTATAAAATGCTCTATTTCAGTATTGCCAACTAACACATCGTACAAATAAAACTTATAAACAACCTCTAAATGTATTGGCTTTTTATCTTTAACAAGTAAGCAATCTATTTCGCCTAATGTTACATTATCTCTTTTAATTTGTATGTTTTCTGCAAGCATTTGTGTAGTTTTTTCATGCTGCAATTGAAAAGAAACAAAGCGCTCAATATATTTTCCTAGACGTAATTTTGTATCAATTTGCGAATTTATTGGTAAAGATTTTTGGGTAATACTAAACTGATGTAAATCATAAACAGCACTATTACCCCACAAACTAGGTGTTTGCAAAAATCCATCAAAATGTCGTTGAATTTGTTTTGTAGTTAGTGTCATTTGTTAATTCGAAAATACAAATCTATTTCCTAATTCTTTTGTACATTCAATTTTTAAAGACTCAATTTTTTCAAATGTTTATAAAGAAGTATTTCTATCTCATAAAATTCCAGTATTTAGGCTATCGGTTTCATGGTTGGCAAAAGCAACCTAAGGTAAAAACCATTCATTTAATGATTGATAGAACGTTTAAGTACATTCTTGAAGACAGCTATTTTAAAACATTGGCTGCTGGACGTACCGATGCTATGGTGTCTGCTAATGAAGCTGCTTTTGAATTGTTTCTGCATCATAAAATTGAAGATGAAACTGAGTTTTTAAACTTGTTCAACAAGAACTTGCCTCAAGATATTAGGGCTTTATCAATACAACAAGTCACTGAAGATTTTAATATTATTCAAAGCTCTAAAACAAAGGAGTATATATACCTATTCACTTATGGAGAAAAATGCCATCCGTTTTGTGCCTCAATAATGACAACCATTTTAGACAATTTAGATATTGAACTTATGAAAAAGGGAGCAACATTATTTCAAGGTAAACATAATTTTAAAACCTACTGCTATAAGGCTACAAATGAAGGTATATATAATAGAACTTTAGAAGTTTGTGAACTTACAGAAAACACGTTATATACTGCCAATTTTTTTCCTGATAAAACATATACTTTAAGAGTTGTAGGTAAAGGTTTTGGAAGAAATCAAATACGATTAATGATGGGTGCGCTTATTAAACTTGGTCGAGGCGAAATAACGTTGAACTATATTGAAAAAAGCTTATTATCCGAAAGTAATGAAGTAATGGATTATATTGCTCCAGCTTCAGGATTAATACTCAATAAAATCAAATTTGAAGAGTAGTTTGCTTTTTGTATTTTAAACAAAAAAAATTGAAATGAACGAAACAATTCCAAGAGAAGTCTTCTCTTTTTTTAAACGATTAGATAAGAATAATAATCGTGATTGGTTTAATGATAATAAGCCTGAATTTAAAGAGCTAGAGAAAGAAGTAAAACAATTCTATAATCAATTATATGAGCGTTTAAATACGCATGACGAAGTTGATAAACTAAAAATGTTTCGCATTTATCGAGATGTTCGTTTTTCAAAAGACAAAACACCATACAAAACGCACTTTGGTGGTAGTTTTCACCGTAAAAAGCCTGAGTTAAGAGGTGGTTATTATTTACACATACAGCCCAATAATGAAAGTTTTATTGCTACAGGTTTTTGGCAACCTAATAAAGACGACTTATTTAGAATAAGAAAAGAGTTTGAAATGGATGCTAGAGAAATGAGAGCTATCATGAGTAATAAGAAATTCAAATTAGTCTGGGGAGATTTGGTTGGCGACGAGCTAAAAACGGCTCCAAAAGGTTTTGACAAGGAGCATGAAAACATCGACTTAATAAGAAAGAAAATGTACATTTTCACTAGAAAATTTACCGATAAAGAAGTCACCTCAAAAAATTTTCTAAATACTGTTGATGATTCTTTTAAAACTATAAGACCTTTCTTTGATTATATGAGCGATGTGCTTACCACAAACCTAAATGGCGAATCGCTAATTTAAACTGCAGTAAGCGTTCTAGAATCAGAAATAACTTGAACATTATCAATTAAACGTTCTTTTACAATATTCATCATTCGTTTATTAAGAGCTGATGAGTTTTGAATGTATAACTTGTACTCTTCAACAGTAAACATGCCAATAACCATACCTTTAAGACTGTTTCTAAACTTCATGTCTTTATGAATAGTATTACTAATGTAATCAATACGTTTTTCAATAGATAAATCATAAAACACATTTTTGTGTTTTACAATGTAGTTCTTAAAAACTTCAATAAATAAATCATTTTGAAGCTTGATAATTGGACGCAATACTAGGTTTTGAAAACGCTCTTCGGTTGACATTTCGTCATTGATAGTTGTAGTCATAAAATCAGGACGAATACGTTTTAGGTCAAGATCTCTATCAATCATAAGGCAAAGGTTTTGAATAAAAATAAAAAATCTATAAGTCTATATCATGTCATTCATGTATTCGTTGTTAACCATCTTATTAACATTCATAAATTGAGACGTCGATTTCTTATATTTGAAAAAACTAAGAATATGAAATTTGGAAGTGTAGATAACCCTGAAAATATCGATTTTACATTACCTCCAGACCATCCAGATACTAAGCACGTATTGAATAAATTTAAAGAAAACTCAGAGTTTAGCTTGTACGTTGGATGCGCCAAATGGAATAAAGCAGATTTAAAAGGATTTTATCCAAGAGGCACAAAAGATGAATTAGAATATTACTCAACACAGTTCAACTCCATTGAATTAAATGCAACTTTTTATAGGATTTTTCCAGCAGATACGTTTGCAAAATGGTACAGTAAAACACCCAAGAATTTTAAGTTTTTTCCTAAATTAAATCAAGAAATAAGCCATTGGAAACGATTGAACGACGATGTAAAACCAGTTGTAGAAAACTATTTATACAATGCATCCAACCTTAAAGAAAAGCTTGGAACTATCTTCTTGCAAATGCATAATAATTTTGCTCCTAAAGATTTTGATAGAGTAGTAGATTTCGTTGAGAATTGGCCAAAAGAAATTCCACTAGCTATTGAGTTTAGGCATACTAATTGGTATAATGATAAAGCGGTTGCTGGAGAACTATATCAACTATTAGAAGCAAACAACATTTCAAATGTGATTGTAGATACTGCTGGACGACGCGATTTAATGCACATGCGTTTAACAAACAACAACGCTTTTATACGTTATGTTGGTGCTAATCACCAAAGTGATTATAATAGGTTAGATGATTGGATAGAACGTATTGCAGATTGGAAAGAACAGGGAGTAGGTGAAGTTGACTTTTTTGTGCATCAAAACATTGAAAAAGCATCTCCTTTATTGTCTGCTCATTTTATTAAAAATGCCAATAAAGCTTTAGGAACAAATCTTATTATTCCAAGAATGGGAAAAGATACAGAGACATTATTCTAACTTTATTAACCCATTGTACATTTTGACTCATTAAACATTATTTTATGTCAGTTCGAGTGATTTTCGATAGAAAATTGTATAGAGAACACTTCTTTTGAAACAAAAATTTGATTCTCGATACTAATTTCACTTATTCTCAATCGTGAAATTCACTCGAATTGATAAGTTTTAATCAAAATGTACAATGGGTTTTATTATATTTTTTATCATTAAAATTCAAGTATCTTAATAGAATCTTTATCTTTGAAATTAAATACATACGATTCTAATTACTATGCAAAAACAACTTATTGAATGCGTTCCAAATATTAGCGAAGGACGTGATTTAGATAAAATACATACCATAGCCAATACCGTTGAAACTGTTGAAGGCGTGAAGCTTTTAGACGTTGATCCTGGAGCAGCCACAAACAGAACTGTGATTACGTTTGTTGGAGAACCCGAACAGGTTATTAAAGCTGCCTTTATACTTATTAAAAAAGCATCTGAACTTATTGATATGAGTAAGCATAGTGGTGAGCATCCTCGTTTTGGTGCGACAGATGTATGTCCTTTAGTACCTATTTCTGGGATTACCTTAGAGGAAACCGCTAAGTATGCTCAAAAATTAGGAAAACGCGTAGGAGAGGAGTTAGATATTCCTGTATATTTATACGAAAATGCAGCGCAAGAATCTAAACGTGTAAATTTGGCAAATTGTAGAGCTGGAGAATATGAAGGCTTGCCAAAAAAGTTATCTGACCCAAATTGGAAACCAGATTTTGGGCCAGCAGAATTTAATGATAAAGTAGCTTCAACTGGTGCTACGGCTATTTCTGCTAGAGATTTCTTGGTAGCCTATAATGTCAATTTAAATACAACATCTACACGTCGTGCTAATGCCGTTGCATTTGACATTCGTGAGGCTGGACGTGTAAAACGTGAAGGCAATCCAATTACTGGTAAAAAGGTGCTAGACGAAAACGGTGAACCAGTTCGTGTTCCTGGAAAGCTAAAAGCTGTAAAAGGCATAGGTTGGTTTATAGAAGAATATGGTATTGCGCAAATCTCTTATAACCTTACCAATATTAGTATTACCTCAATGCACAAAGCTTTTGATGAAACTTGCAAAGCAGCCGATGAACGAGGTTTGCGTGTCACAGGTTCAGAGTTAATAGGGTTGATTCCTTTAAAAGCGATGTTGGATGCTGGTGATTATTTTTTAAGAAAGCAAAATCGTTCATTAGGTATTTCTGAGGCTGAAAAGATTAAAATTGCTGTAAAATCTTTAGGATTAGACGACTTAAAACCTTTCAATCCTGAAGAAAAAATCATAGAATATGTGCTTAAAAGCAAAGCAGAGAAGAAGTTAATCGACTTTGATTTATCTTCTTTTGCTGAAGAAACAGCCAGTGAATCGATGGCACCAGGAGGTGGTTCTATTTCTGCCTATGTTGGAACTCTAGGCGTATCATTAGGAACAATGGTGGCAAACTTATCGGCTCATAAGCCTGGTTGGGACGACCGTTGGGAAGAGTTTTCGGTTTGGGCAGAAAAAGGGCAAGCATACAAAAATAAATTATTGGCTTTAGTAGATGAAGACACCAATGCCTTTAACGAAATTATTGACGGTTTTAGGATGCCAAAGGGCACTGATGAAGAAAAGAAAGCTAGAAGAGAAGCGATTGAGTCTGCTACAATTTATGCAACCGAAGTGCCTTTATTAGTTATGGAAACTGCTTGTGATTCTATGGAAGTCATGATGGCTATGGCAAAAAATGGTTTACAAAATTCACTATCTGATGCAGGTGTAGGAGCCTTATGTGCAAGAACCGCAGTTTATGGTGCCTATTTTAATGTTCGTATAAATGCTAAAGATATCAAGAACAGAGATACTGCTGAAAAACTCTTGAACAAGGCAAAATCAATATTTAACAAAACGTTAGCAACAGAGAATGAGATGATTGCTTTAATTGATAAAAAGATATGATGAGATTTCATTCACGTAAATGGGTAAAGCCAGAAGATTTAAATCCAAATGGCACGTTGTTTGGTGGTCGCTTATTAGAGTGGATCGATGAAGAAGCTGCTTTATATACTATTATTCAATTGGAAAACTCAAGAATTGTCACTAAATATATATCCGAAATAAACTTTATGAGTTCAGCAAAAGAAGGTGATATTGTTGAATTAGGAATGGAAGTTACAAAATTTGGAAAGTCATCATTAACCCTTAAATGTGAAGCCAGAAATAAAATGACTCGTGAAACTATTTTAACGGTCGATAATATTATTATGGTCAACCTAAATGAGCATGGGAAGCCAACACCTCATGGCAAAACAGAAGTGGAATTTGTAAAAGATAGGTTGAAGTAATCACTAATCATTTCATTTGAAAAGAATATTTATAGTTTTAATTAGTTTAATTGGAAGTGTAGCTTTTGGGCAAGAAAATAATATTGAACACATTAGCCTAATAGCAAATACAATCAAATCCGACTCAACACTTCTATTATTGAAATTTAATTCAACTAATAAGGTTGAAATTGGCATTAATGATGAAGGAGCCTTGAAAGTGTGGAAAAATAAAGAATCAATTTCCAAAATTGTTGAAGAAATTATTTTATCTCAAGGACGATTAACAAAAACCATTTATTTGCATAAGGGTGTACCAATAAAAATAATTGAAAAAGAAGATAGCTTCGGATTTGAAAATGGCAAATTGAATTATAAAAAATTCAAAGAAGAGTTTAGAGCTACTGTGTATATATTTGATTGGGAAAATGATGTAAGTAAAATCGAAAAAACTGGACAAAGAATATTTAGTGAAGGTTCTTGTTCAACTTTTGACTATGAGCCAATAGTTGAAAAAGCAAAAAAATTAGCAATAAAAGATTAAGTAAAAATTTAGAATTTTCTAATTTGATTCCAAAACACCTGTACTTAGTTCATAAACTTCTAAATCAAAATAAGGTACTGCAGCAATTACGTGGTCGAAAATATCAGCCATGATATATTCATAATTTTGCCAACGTTTGTCACTACTAAAAGCATAAACTTCTATTGGAATGCCTTGTGAGGTTGGTGCCAATTGGCGTACCATAATGGTCATGTCTTTGTTAATGGCAGAGTGGTTTTCGATATAGGTTTCAAGGTACTTTCTAAACACACCAAGGTTAGTTAAGTTTCTACCATTTAACAATAAGACTTTGTCTGCATTATTAGTGGTGTTAAACTTTTCAATATCATTTTGCCGTGTTAACAAATAATTTGAAATTATTTGAATATTTTTTAATTTATCAACTTCATTAACAGTTAAATACTTAATACTACTTAACTTAATACTTAATGCACGTTTTATGCGTCTTCCACCAGAAGAAGTCATGCCTCTCCAGTTTTTAAAAGAGTCTGATATTAAAGCATACGTTGGAATGGTAGTAATAGTTTTGTCAAAGTTTTGAACTTTTACGGTTGATAAATTAATTTCAATCACATCACCATCTGCTCCATATTTTTCAAACGTAATCCAATCTCCAATACGTACCATATCGTTTATAGATACTTGAATACTAGCCACAAACCCTAAAATAGTATCTCTAAAAACAAGAATAACAACTGCTGAAGCTGCTCCAAGTCCAGTAATGAATTGTAAAAATTCGACACCTGTTATTATTGCCAAAGCAGAAAGAAAACCAAGAACCCAAGCAAAAATCATAAATACTTGAATAAAACTATCAATAGGTTTATCTTTAAGTCTTGGTAATGTCTTAAAGTAATCTTTTAACGTATTTAAAAAACTACGAACAATCCTTAAGGTTAAAATAATCCCAAAAACTAATAGCGTTTTTTCTATGATATTCTCCCAATAAGGAAAATCTAAAAATACCATTGGCACATACTCAATAGCTACGATTAATGGAATGATATGCGCAACATTGCGAAACACTTTATTTTTCACCATGATATCATCAAAATTAGACTTTGACTTTTCAGCTAGCTTTGAAAACATGGTAAGCAAGATGCGACGAACTATAAAATCTATAATGAATACAAGTATTAATAGCCCAATGAACAATGCTAGCATATTTAAATAACTAGCTGTAGTACTTGACATACCAAGAGAAATAAAATAATCGTAAAGGAGGTGTTTAAAATAATCCATTAACTTATGGCTTTATTGTATTTGCGCTCTAGTATGAACGTACCAAATGGAATAATTGATGCTAATAATACCATTCTGAAATTTGCCTTAAACCATGCGTTTTCTTGCTTTAACATATAGGCTAGCACTACATATAACATAAATAATATGCCATGTGGCATTCCTAACATTTTCACATATTGAGGATCATCACCAAAATATTTAATAGGTGTAGCAATAAAAAGTAATAAAATATACGACACACCTTCTAAAAAGGCTGTGACTCTAAAAATGTTTATAAGTGAAAACATAAATGCTTAATTTAATTCGTACAAAGATATTATAACCTTGTTGTGTACCCAAGTATTTAACAAACAAAAAGCGCATCCTGTTGAATGCGCTTTTTGTTGTGATTTGAGGCTTGTTTTAAATTAATTTCCAACTGTTGAGTCAGACATTAAAGCAAAGAATTTATTAATATTTGGTAAAATTATAATACGAGTTCTTCTGTTTTTTGCTCTGTTTTCTCTTGAATCGTTTTCAACAAGAGGTTGGTAGCTACTACGTCCAGAAGCTATTAACTTTTCAGGAGCAACACCATATTGGTCTTGAAGCTTTCTAACTACCGATGTTGCACGTAACACACTTAAGTCCCAGTTATCGCTAACCTTTGCATTGCTAATGCTTCTAGAATCTGTATGACCTTCAACCATAACATCAATACTAGGTTCAGAATTAATAACATCAGCTAACTTCTGTAAAATAGCATCAGCTTTATTACTTACTCTATAGCTTGCAGTGTTAAATAACAATTTATCTGAAATAGATATCATTACTACCGTTTCATCAATATTGATAGCGATATCTTCATCTTCATTTAAATTTGATGTGTTAATCGTTTTTGTTAAATTATAAGATACAGCTAAATCCATAGAATCTTTTAAAGTATTCGCATTCGCTACTAACTCAGGATCTACATTTTTTAGCGTTTCACGCATCTTTTGCTTTGTATCGTTTGATATCACAGCAACATTAGAAACTGTTTCTAATTTTGCATCATTTTCAATAGTTAACTCTGTATTTAAATCTGTTAACGAATTTATTTTTTTGTTATACTGGTCAACACGCGTTTGAATAGCACTAAATTTAGTTTCTAAGTCTTCTTTTTCGACTCTTGTTTTGGTTAATTCGCTTTTAATTTGTCCGTTTTCAGTCTCTAAAGCAACGTATTTCTTTTTAGATACACATGATGTTAATATCAATCCGCTTAATAGTAGAATTGAGAGTTTTTTCATAATAGTAGTTTTTATGGATTAAATTGTTTTAGTGTATTTACGATGATAACTTAGTTTTGGATTTTTTAACCTGAAAAATTTTCTTCTTTTTATAAATTAAGACGAAATATCATAAGAATTTTGTATCTTATATGTCCATTTGTCTCTAAATACTCCGTGTTCTTTTTTCATTCAATCAATAGCTAACAAAAATCATGTTTTTCATGAATAAATGTGAGTAATTTTATTGAATCTTAAAACTAAACATATGAAAGTATTCGACGATAAGCACATCAAAAATGTCGTTTTTGTTGGTGCACACAATAGTGGTAAAACCACCCTCTCAGAGACCATGCTTTTTGAAGCTGGTCTTATTAATAGAAGAGGTACTGTAGAAGACAAAAATACCGTATCAGATTATCATGACATAGAGCACCAACGCGGTGCTTCTGTTTTTGCTACACCTATGCATACTGAATGGAGAAACTATAAGATAAACATCATAGACACTCCTGGTTTAGATGATTTTATTGGTGAAATTATTTCTTCCATTCGTGTAGCAGATACTGTAGTTAATGTAATAAACGGAAAGCACGGTGTAGAAGTTGGTACCGAAATTATTTGGAATTATATTGATAAATACCACAGACCAACATTGTTTGTAGTGAATCAAATAGATCATCCAGACACCAATTTTGAAGACAATTTTAAGAGTATTAAAAGTTTGGTAGGCAATAATGCAGTTATGATACAATATCCTATTAAAATTGATGGTGCACAATGTATTATTGATGTTTTAAAAATGCGTTGCTACAAATTTAAACCAGAAGGAGGGAAACCTGAGAAAATTGATATTCCTGCAGATGAAATAGATAAAGCAAATAAGCTACATAACGAATTAGTTGAAAAAGCTGCTGAAAATGATGAGAATTTATTAGAACTGTATTTTGAAAAAGGTACTCTTAATGAAGATGAGATGCGTCAAGGAATAAAAGCAGGTATGCTTAATCATGAAGTATTTCCAGTATTTTGTGTGTCAGCACTAAACGATATGGGAACAGGACGTTTAATGGGCTTTATAGATAATGTTGCACCTGCTGCAGCCGATTTAAAGCCTGTACAAAGTAGAGAAGGAGTCACTGTTGAATCTAAAGCCGATGGCGACACAGTATTATTTGTTTTTAAAACATTATATCAGCCTAACTTAGGTCAAATTACATTCTTTAAAGTAAAATCTGGAGAGGTTAATCTTAACGATAAACTAACAAACTCACATACAGGCGAAACAGAAACGCTTAACCAATTATTCATCATGGATGGAAAAAATAGAGAATCTGTTTCTAAGCTTACAGTTGGTGATATTGGTGCTACTCTTAAATTAAAGCACACAGGAACTAACGATACCTTATACAGTGGCAATAAACTTATAAGTATGAAGTATATTCAATACCCTGAACCAAGAATTACTAAGGCCGTAACTGCTGTTAATAAAAATGATGATGAAAAACTTAGTGAAGCCTTAAAACGCATTCATAGCCAAGACCCAACAGTAGTAATTTCATATTCAAAAGAATCAAAAGAACAGTTACTAGGTTGTCAAGGTGAATTACATTTAGCAACGATAGGTTGGGCTTTAAAAAACATTTATGGTGTTGAAGCAGAATTTAGAAAGCCAAAAATTCAATATCGTGAAACTATTCAACGCTCATCCACAGCAAGTTACAGACATAAAAAACAATCTGGTGGCTCTGGACAATTTGCTCAAGTGCATATGAAAATTGAACCTTGGTTCGAAGGAATGCCTGAACCAGAAGGGTTTAATATTCGAGGGAAAGAAGAAGTTAATCTACCGTGGGGAGGAAAACTTATATTTTACAACTGTATTGTTGGTGGTGTTATAGATCAGCGTTATTTACCATCAGTAATGAAAGGTGTGCTGGAGGTTATGGAATCGGGACCACTAACAGGCTCGTTTATTAGAGATGTACGTGTTATGGTATATGATGGCAAAATGCACTCGGTAGATTCTAACGATATATCCTTTAAAATAGCTGGTGCTCATGCATTTAAAGAAGCCTTTTTAAATGCAAAGCCTAAATTATTAGAACCAACCAATGAGCTTACAGTAAAAGTGCCAGAAGAGATGACTGGAAGCGTTATGACAGATTTACAAGCAAGACGCTCGATAATACAAGGGTTTGAAAACTCAGACAATTATCAAATATTAAAATGTATGATTCCAGCCGCCGAATTATTTGGGTATTCAACCGATTTACGTTCGTTAACACAAGGAAGAGCTACTTTTCACTCAGTGTTTTCATCGTATCAACCAGTACCAACAAACGTACAGAAAGCATTAGTAAAAGAAGAAGTTTAACACATAAAAACAAAACACATGCAAGTAAAAGTATCATATTTAAGCGATTTAAAGTTCAATTTAGACACTTGGAAAAGAGAGTTACGTTTTCATTTTAACGAAATGGATACGTTTCAAGAAAAACTGGAAGAAATAGCCAGCAGAGAGTTTGGAAAACAAGCAACAGTACCATTAGAGCAGTTTCAAAACAAAATAATGATTGAGAAAAATGCTATTTCAAAGTTAATGCACAGAATAAGAAATAAAATGGCAAATATTAATAATGCCGATTTTAATGAAACTATAGATGGACGTTTACAAAATGAACAACATACCTTAAAAGAAGACATGCGTACGTATATTAGAATGCATTATGACTTAAAAGAAGATATGATGGATTATTTCCGTGAATGGTTATAACAGTTTAATTAACCAACCTAAAAAGGTCATGTTTTTTTAAGATGTGGCCTTTTTTAATGATTTACAGTCAATATTTAAGAGAATTTTAAGCACACTATAGGTTTAAATATAATATCTTGTGTTAATGAAGCAAACAACCCAACTATTACTATGCTTTTTGTTACCATTATTAAGTTATGGGCAATATTCACAAAACGATTGGAAAGAAAGAGACACATGGATGCCTATTGATACTATGTTTGAATTAGCCGGTATTAAGGAAGGCAAGCATGTTGCAGATATTGGTTGTCATGAAGGCTATTTAACCATTCATTTAGCAAACAGGGTGAGCCATAAGGGTAAAGTGTATGCGGTTGATGTTAGAAATGATAGGTTAGAGCGATTAAAAGACCATCTCAACACTCGAAATTTAAATAATGCATCGGTTATTTTAGGTGATTATGACAACCCTAAATTACCTAAGGAAACATTAGATGTGGTGTTTATTGTTGATACGTACCATGAAATGAGTGATTATGAGCAAATTTTAAAACATGTTTATAATGCATTAAAACCTGGTGGAAAGCTATTAATTTTAGAAAAGCTAAAATCTAGGGTAAAACATGGTACACGAGCAGAACAAACTTATGCGCATACTTTGGGTTCTAATTATGTAAAAGAAGAATTAATCGATGCTAATTTTAAAATAATAAACCAAATAGACGATTTAGGGAATTGGCAAAACGATGAAGATAAAGTAATGTGGTTATTGGTAGCTGAAAAACCTTTTTAGTCAAAACTCTAATAGAATAGAAGGTTTTAAAATATTTTATTTGACATAATATAAATTATAGTACAGTAACTTTGTTTAAGTATTTGACTTACAAATACTTATGTCCGCACCAAATATTCCTATAAACCAAGCCTTAACGGATTCGTTAAGTTTAAAAATCCCTCTTAAGGATTGTAATGTTATAGACAAACGTTTGACGTCTATGACGTGTATCTATTATGAAAGTTTAGATGCTGTTGACTGTGAATTATATCCGCCAAAACCAATAATAATCCAATCAAAAGGAATTACTTTAAGAATTGGACTTGTTGAAATCCCTATTTACGATTCGGATTTAGAAGAAAAAATACCCACGAAATTTATATCGTTAACACTTTCAAGTAAATTGCTTAAACACCGTTATTTTGAAGGGATTAACAGTAGTAATATTAATACTTTATACAATGAGTTTATAGCCTTAAACGTATTTAGATGCTCTTTAGAAACGTTTGTAAACGGTTACGCATCAGATATAGACGTTTGTATCAATTTATATGTAGAACATAGAAACCATTACTTAGACGCTCTTAAACTGCTTATAGTTGATTCAGGAACTAAATCTAAACACATGCATTTAGTCAATACTCCTGACAATCTTGGTTTAAGTATTAATAAACGACAATACGCAAAACCCTCTTTACCATTTATAAAGCTCTATTATAAGGAAGATGAATTATTGTCTAAATCAGCAGAATTTTACAACACGTTTTTGTTTCCAGCCTACGACCCACTAATTAGGAATTTAACAAGAGTTGAAGCAACTATAAAAAACTACGACCATAAGCGAAGATTAGCGCATTATAAAATTTTGCCACAATTCAAGACCTTAAAAGAATATTTAGAGTTCACTCCTAAACAATTAAATGATTTCGTAGTGTTCTCGCTTAAATCTTATATAACACCTCAATACAGGATAAAAAGTCCTCAACTTTCTCCTACTGACCACATAATTTTTGAACTCATCCAAAATTGTATAATAAAAGGCTACGATGAAGACAGTTTGTTACAACTGGTTAACACGTTTCAGTCCAACGACAAAAAATCCACTTATGTAGCACAATCACGCATGAGATTTAAAATCAAAAAGTTAATGGGTCTTATAGTGTTCAAGGACCAAAAGTTACAATCTAAATTAAATTATAATAACCACGTTTTAAGCTATTTAAAACAATTAAACATTAAATTATGAAAACAAACAAATTAACACTTTTCATTGCTTTTTTAAGCACAATAGTTATTCTACTAAACGCAGTCTATATGATTAGTTTAGAATATTACTTCTTAGGCATTACAGCCGCTTTTATTTCAGTTTTATCACTTAACCAAATTTATAGAACCGCAAAAGATGACAAATAAATATCCCACTTCTAAATTAGAGAAAAGAATATGGCTTACTCAAAAGAGGGATGCTATTGAATTGCGCATGAGCCAAGTAACGAACGATAACATTTACAACTCGTTACAAAGACAATTAAACTATGTCAATTTAAGGCTAAAACACTATTAAACTATGAACTATCAAACTTCAATTTTAGACATAACAGATTTAGAATATATAAAACATTTCTACGTCATAGACCATGAAGTTATAAAACCAAACAATTAAAAAATGATAGCAAAATTTAAAAATATTTTTCTCCAGGTCAAAAGAAATGCTATCAAAATAAAATATCAAAATCATGAAAACACTCACTATTAGAAAACTTTCAAGCAAAGCAGAAAAACAATTAAAATCATTGCAGAAAAACTGTGATGAAATCAATACAAATTCACGTGCTATCGAGTACGTTTTGGAACGTCATTATTTAATAGAAGCTACAAACGAAAAGAACGCACTCTTAAACCGTGAAAACCACGCTTTAAGACTAGAGTTAACCGAGCTTAAAAACGCCTTTAGAACCATTTTAAAATTAACCCAAAACGCCGACCTATGATAGTCGGCGAAAATTAACAAATATGTTAAGAACTAAAAATCAAAATAACGTCAAAACCACTGTATTTACTGTAAAAAAATGCAATCATTGTAAATGGCAAAAATTCGTGGATATTTTCAGTTTAAAAAACGTCTATTGTTCACGTTGGAATGAGGTGTTTGAAAAGACATATTCATGCAATGAATTCAAATCGATAATACCACCAAAAAAATGAAAAAATCACTATTGATAATATCGCTTATTTTACCCTTAATTTGCCAATCACAGCAAAATTACCATAAATCGATTTTGCTATCATTTTACAATGATGCTCGTTTAATGATGTTGGGTGACCAAAAAAACAATAAGCCACTTACCTATAATGCAATTTATAGATTGAAGTTAAAAAACTTTAGGGATTCAGACGGTTACATTTTTATTTTCCCTGAATATGAACATGCTTTTTTGAACTCCTACAAATATGAAAGGTTTTCGGCTGGTATTGGTTATGCCTTTGACAATATCATAAATCGTTTTGAACTAGCTCCCTCTATCACTTATGGTTGGATTAATAGGTTGGTGACCACTAGGTCATTATCCATAAACTTAGAAACTGTTTACAAATTTAAAAACTTCAATATATCACTAATGGCGCAATATACCGAACGTACAGACTTACAATATCTGTATAACGATTACTTATGGCGTTTGAGTGGTTTTATCGGATTGGAAATTAAAATACTTGAATGATGACCCTATTAACTGCCAAAGACATTATGCATCAATTACAATGCTCACGTGCAACTGCCTATCGTTACATTTCAGAAATAAAGGAAACATACGATATCAAAACAAAGCGCATAACACAGGACCATTTAAACCTATATTTTGGTATTGTTGATTAAAAAAAAAGTACTTAAAAGTACTCATTAGTACTCAAAAGTACTCAAAAATACTAAGCGCATGTATTTATTGATGTAATTAGCATTCAATAAATGTTTAATAGCGTTTTCATGATTGCGGGGTGTTCGGTCAAATGTGCTCCGCTTTTATGAAATCTTCAAGCAAATTTTTAGTAAATGGAAATTTATAATGCAACTGCCAAAACTAAATCAGGTGAATTGAGAGTAACCAAAGGTATTGGCGCACTATTAATCACTTCTTCAAGAAAAGTAAGTGAATTGGTAAATGAAAAAATTACTGTTTTTGTTGAACGTCAAGACGGTAATGTAAAGATATTGAATAAGGTTCTTTTAAAGGATTTTATTCTTGCATCAACTTTTGCGGATGGTCTCGTTGCAGGTGATACTGCTAATTCTGTGGGGTTATCAGCATTATGTGAGATAGCCAAGTTTGTGAATATGCAGACTGGTGAGAGTTCAGGTGGTGCAATTCCTCTAGCAGGCGACGAGGTTATTATTGTTGAATTGACAGATTTAGTATCTGCTCAAACATATACCGTAAATGGTATTGAATATCCTCAAATTGCGAATGCTTTTGTTAGTTCAGAAAGAAAAACAATCAATTCAGATGAAACCGTAAGGGAATTGATTGTACAACATCGTAATGTTATGGTGTTGGGTTCTAAATCAGTTTTGGAGTCTATCGATATGCGTTTTAGTAATGGTCGTAATGTTACCTACACTAAAAAAGAAATCGAAGCCATTTCAAATGATGTAGAGGGTATTTTCGGTTTTGACATCGACGGAACTGTTTATAGTGATGCAGGGTCTTCTTTGGTCATTCCTTTGGTAGAAGTAGACAGTATTCAGATTGAAAAAACTGCTGGAACTTCAATGGAGTTAACTTTAATGAGTGTGTAATGTACGATGAAAGTTTGCTACATGATAAATCTGACGGTTTACTAGGTGATGACTCTGGAGGAGGTTATAAATATCCTATACCCACCCCAATATTGCCAAAGTCACCCGATTCAATTATAGAACCAATTAGGGATATTTCCGAATTAGAAAAAGAAGTACCTAGCAAAGAAGATTTTTCAGAGCCACGTACTTACATAAAACCTAAAAAGGTATCAAGCGGTTCATTTACTGCGCCTTTTGGAGCTGTTAAAGGAGTGGCACAAACAACAACGGATGAAAAACGAAATTTTATGAAAGAATTTTGGGACAAATACAAAAAGTACATAATACCGTCTTTAGTTACCCTTTTATTGATTGTGGTGATTTACAAGGTATTCAAAAAGAAGTAAAGTTTAATTTAATATAATTCAAATGGGTTTATTTGGTAATCTATTTAAGAAAAAAAAGGGAGGAACTTTTTTTGGGAATCTCTTAAGAGGAGTTTCAAGTGCCGCAACTGGTGGTATACTTGGTAGTGGTGCAGGTCTTGCAAAGTGGGAAGCAGAGCAAAATCAAAAAGAGTATGATGCCGCTGTAAAGAAACAAGCGCAGGAAATGTTGAAAAACAACCCTGCTTACAATGCAGGTCGGAATCTTGGTGAACCTTACGCAGGGGCTATTAACCAAGCTGTCAATAATTCAGAAGCTGCTAAAGAACTTCAAAATCAGCAAGTAAAAGCATGGTTCAAACGTAATTGGTATTACTTGGTCGGTGCTATTGTTGTCATTGGTGGTATTTGGTGGTATATGAAAAAAGGTGGTAAAAAAGTGTATTAATTATGGCGTATTACAAAAAAAACAGCTACGGCGGAAACAATTATAACCGTTACAATAACCGTAATAATTACGGTGGTAATAACTATAATAATAATCAACAGCCTGCTAAGCGTTCAGGTGCAAAATACTCAAAGATTGCCAAAGGTAAATTTAAGGGTGGCACTATTATAAACGCTTGGAACAAATCACGTTCAAAAGGTATGTTATTGGCAAAAGTTGCTCCTTATAAGGGTACGAAGCAATATAAAAATGCTAAAGGCGAGGAAAAACAAACTATGATGTGTGAGTTGACTTATGTTAATTCAGGACATACACGTTTAATCCCTTGTAGTATCAACCTAGAAACGCAAGTTGTTGCACTTCCTGAAATTGGTATGGTTATTACGCCAAATGGACGTGGTGTAACATCAACAGGAAAGAAAGTGACAGGCTATTTTGGAAAGTTCAACTAATGTTAGTTGAATTTTTCATTGGTGTTTTGTTGGGTGTTATTGCAACATCTACTGCTCTATATATAATTAGTGTAATTAACGATATCAAAAGAAAATAATGAAATCAGTTATTAATTTATTCAAACTAGCCATTAAGTATGGTGCATTAGTAATGGCAATAATCAAAGTGATTGAATTTGCTATTGATGAATTTGAAAAATTGGATTTATCAAAAGACAAGAAAAAAGTTAACGTATAATGTTGTTTAGGCTTAAAATATGGCTTTATATATGGTTGTTAAAGAACCTTTATGGATATACTAAAGTAAGTGTAAAGTTATTGTTTGCTCAATCATGGCACGAAACAGGAAATTTTAAAAGTGAGGTTTTTAAGCAAAATAATAATCTTTTCGGAATGCGTCACCCAAAAGTACGTAAAACCTACAGTAAAGGTTCTAACCTTAGCCATGCGGTTTTTAAGAGTCATTTCGATAGTGTGCGCGACTATTTTGAACGTCAAAAAAACTTTGGAATTTCTAATACAGGTGATACAAACTATTCTTTAGAAACAGTTGCAAGTAATTATGCAACTGACCCAAATTATTTACAGAAGTGGCAAAATGTAAAAAAGACAATAAAAGCACCTACCAATAACATGTTTCTGCTTGGCGGACTTTTTTTTTTGGTACTCCTAACGGTTTTAATTTACAAACGAACAAAGAAATTTTAATATGAACTTCATAAAAAAATACTGGTCTTATATTTTAGGTGCAATACTCCTACTCTATTTAGTCATACGTTATTATAAAATCGTTAGCGGTAAAAATTTTGAAGACTTACCACAATCAGACAAATTAAGTCAAACAGGGTCAACCCTTACAGATGAGCAGTCTAAAGTCATTGCAGACAATTTGTATAAAGCAATGGTTTCTTACTTATGGGGAACGGATGAAAAAATCATTTTCAATGAATTTGCAAAATTAAAATCAGGTGCGGACTTCAATAAGGTTTACAATGCTTTTGGTTTAAGACAATATTCCACAACTTGGGGTAATGTTGGTGACCCTTTTACAAGTGAAAAGCACAATTTAATTACAATTTTAACTAACGAGCTAACCAGTAAAGAGCAAAATAAATTAAGAGCTTCTAACCCTTATTTAAGTATATTTTAGTTATGTATTTAGTATATCTGGATGAAAATTTTGAGATGCACAAAGTAGATGTTTCATTGTCTGCTACAACTTTTACAAGTGACGTCATCAATAGACAGAGTATTTTGATTGGGTTTTATGCTAATGGTCGTAAATACAATGTAAAGACATTTGATGAAATAGAGCAAATGCTGTGTTTGGACGGTTTTAAAGGCATTGCTCCCCTTAATTCAAGTTATTTCAACAATGAAGGTAGGGTTGTTCAATTCTCGTTAAATGATGTTGTACAGGTGTTACCGCATACAGAGCCATTAGATGATGCAAGGGAATCATTGGCGGATTTTACCGCTATAAATGGTTCTCATTTGGTATTAAAAGGAGTGGGCGGAACTATTACCACAAAGGCTTTATTAGCTGCAAAATTCAGTTTTACTGAAGCTCAAATACTAGATTTTGTAATATTAAATGGTAATGTTTACGCAAATATTGACAATTCAGATTATGAAACAAATTCTGCCGCTTTTTCAGGGGATTTAGATATAACTTCTATTATAGAATCAAATGAATCTTTAACGGAAATTAAAACGTCAAGTGGTTTTCAAAATGCTACATCCTTAGAAGAGGTAAACTGTAAAGGATTAGAAGTCATAGGTGATTCCGCTTTTCATGGCTGTACAGCTTTAAAACCTTCAAAAATTAACATGCCAAATGTACAGACTTTAGGTGCTTTTTGTTTTAAATTGTTAGCTAATGAATCTAGTTATAATTGGGTTTTGCCAAAAGTAACCTCAATTAGTAGTTCTTTTGGTGAGTGTGTTTTTGATATTAGTTTGCCTGCTTTAACGGATTTAACAGGTTCTGCAAGTGCTTTTTTCAAATTTAATGGCGTTATAGATTTGCCAAACGTTACCTCAATGGGTGACCCTGCAACCAATACAGGTATTTTTACGAGTATTATAGCAACTAGTACTTTAAAATTAAATAGTGTCCTAGCTACAAATAATGGAGGTGGCGAGGATGCAGATGTCGCTTATGCCCGTGGTAGAGGATGTACTATTATTTACTATTAAATTTTCCCTTACCCCTAGAGTAGGGGAGAAGTTACACCGATAAAAGAGTACTACTCACCTCCTACTTGCATATTTCTTGGTTGTATTACATGATCGTAAAATGATAGCAAAATTTTTATGATCAAACTAGGATCCTGAACAGATCAAACAAAAAATGCTATCAAAATCAACTTAGATTCTTGGATCAGGACAAATAAAATGCTATCAAAATTTATTCCTGAATATTTAAAATATTTTCCTTATTTTTGGATTGTCTAAATTCAATTATCATTAATAAATAACATATAGTTATGAAACATTTATCCGCAAACAAACATTTATTTTTTATTTTTTTTGGTTGGTTCTTGCCGAAAGAACAAATAAACCGAACGTAGCACGTGACTTGTTTTAACTTTTACAATCATTAGCTATTTTAAGGTTTATATCTGTCTCAGCTTGCCTGAGCTTATAAACCAAAATAGCGACATTCGTAAAGGGTTAAATCAAAGTTGTTTAATCATAAAAAAAACGCTACCTATTTGAAGTGTCTAAATTCGAAGATAGCGTTCTATATCATTAATAGTTTTTCAACTATGAAACACATTAAAGTTTTAACTAAAATGCTTAAGCAAATATATAAAAAATTTGTTTTACTTACTATAAATTATAGTACATATATACAGTAATTTCTGTATAGCCATATTTCAGGCTATTTAGCATAATTGTAGATATAGTGCCTTTAGGTCTATATCGTCAAAAATTATGTTAAAAGAAATTACGGCTAATTTACTTGTAGGTTTATTTGATAGCTATAATGTAGTATTATGTAAAATATCCCAGAAGCATTCGTTTTCATAAAAATAATTGGAACTTGGGTCATTAAACTATTAAGCGGTTTGCTTCACAGAGTTTTTAAAACATTATGTATCTATAATTTGCCGTTATGTAAAATAGCCGCTACCAAACGCTCGATTGTTTTATAAAATCAAATTGTTACCACAATTTATTTTACACACAAATACGAAGTATTCATGAGCTCCAAAATTTAAAATAAAAATCTGGCGAATAATTATCCATCGCTTGCCAGCGCCAAAATAAAAGCTAACCTTTTTGCTCTTATTAAAAATCACGTATTCGATAAAATGTCCGTAATAAAAAATTTTAGACGATTCTCGTCAAGTTGCCACAAGAGTATAAAATTTCTCTGCGAGTAAATTTCTATACACTTGTTCTATTTAGAACTTAAATTAAAGTTTTCTTTTTGTGCATTATCTTTTGCCTTGATGCAAAAGAAACAAAAAATCAAGGCTTCATATAATTTTGGAAACAATTAACGACTCGCTCCACTATATTTTAGGAAACATTTGAACTATTTAAGATTGTGTTGAAGTATTATGTAAAATAGAAATGCTTAATAAACTTTATTACTAAACCCCTAAAATATGGTCGTTCCACTCATCTATTGTTTTGACCAAAATTTTATGAGGCCAAGTTTAAACTTCAAATTCCAAATATTCTTGTAATAGTGGCCAATTTATTTCTAACCCTAATCCTATTCTAAATTTCGAAACAAAATCAAATTTTCTCAATATAGATAACTCTGCCTGAAAAGGTTTTCTTTCAACTCCTCCTCTTAAAGTGGCAGTATTCATAACTTTTAGGTTATTAGCCAATTCTTCCTTTATCCAATTTAAATAATCAACATTTTGAAATTCTAATCTGTTATCTCTTGCTGCGTTTCTTGCGGTAAACTCTAATGGTGATGATTTAAGGCGTGTTTCGGATAATTTATATATATAATGCAAAAAAGCTGCTAACCCTCCATTTTTTAACAAGGTAGATCCAAAAATTAACTTTGGTGTTCCAGTAGCACTATCTCCACTCCTTTCACATGCATCAACAAATTTGTATCCTAAATCACTTGGTTTTCCATCATCATCAAGAAAACCTAAATGCTCTAATGAAGAATCAATGTCTTCTCTGTAGCTATGGGCTCGGTCATGAATATTTCTTGCAAAATCCTCCCATGCTTCATCTTCCGTTATTTCATTTGCATTAAGGCTATTGACCAATCTATTTTTTTTAGAATTACTCTTACCACTAAAGAATTTCTTCCAATCTCTACCATTTATATGTTTAAGTTTTGTTGGAACGTCTACCAAAGTATAATCATTATTATTTTTTTCATATAAAGTAGCGACTTCCCTAAATAAGATATAATTAACCCAGAATGTTCTCCAAACAACATCATGAAATATTTCTCCAGAAGTGTATGTTAAATATCTCAATGGGTCAGCTCCAGGTGAAATTCTTTGAACTGCATCTAAAAGTTCTTGAGGAACATTCAAAATTGGTTCTTCTAATAAATTGGCTTTTAAAGTTTTTGCACATTGGAGATATCTAAAAAAAGCATCTGGTTCACTACTTCCTTCTCTTAAATGAGCCCATTGAGTATTAGATTTTTGACCTGACAAAGCAGTATTTGGTTGCAAAAAATTTGCAAAACTTAAATTTATATTCCTATGGCATAATAGTTTTCCATGAAATGGTGAAGTCGCAGAAGTATCTGGAGTATCATAAGAATAAACTCCAATAGGTAAATCTGGATTAACATTATTCAATACCTCTTGAACATAGTTGCCAGGAGTTTCATGAGTAGCATATATCCTTGGTATAACTATTACTGAAGCAGAATAACCCTTGGTAGGATGAATGTATGCTTGACTTTGTCCAATAGCTGTAAGAATTCCATGTAATCCCTCATTTATTCTTTTCAATTCTAAAGCCACCTCATATCTATTATTTCTATAATCAACGCTCAATCTTCCATCTGGTATTGGCCAATTCCTTCCACTTTCACGATTTGCAAAAATTTCAAATTCACCTTCTGGTTCCGTAAGAAAACATTCTGTAGAATTTTCTTTATACTTCTTTGCTAATTCAGAAGTCGCCCAAGATGCATATAAATCATGGCTCATACTTTTTCAAAATTAAGTTCTAATTCAACATTTTCAGGTTTTTCTAATTGTGCATACCAAGCTGATTTAGGAACTTCACCAGGGAACCAATTATTTTTCTCCGCTTTTTTTATACACTCGCCTAAAATTTCTGCTAATAATGGAGGAAAAGCATTTCCTACTTGTATACATTGATTCTGTCTACTTCCCATGAACTCAATTTCATCAGGAAATGTTTGAATACGAGCAGCTTCTCTTACTGTTAATGCTCTATTTAACCATGGATGAATTGGAAAAGCATTATGTCCAGGAACCATAGTTGTTGAAGCTTGGTTTCTGTGTAGTCTTTTGAAAACATGGCTATAATTTTTTACTTTATCAGTACGATACCCTTTTTGTAAATGTTCTGGCAATTTATCAACATTAAGTTTTTTTCCCTCTTCAATGTGTTTGTATCTCTCTACTAATAAAGGTTTATGCTTCATTGGAACATGACAAGTTTGTTTTTCATAAGATGATTCTTTGGCTAAATCTGTTATAACTTCACCAACAGTTCTATATTTATTTTGCCAGTCTTTTGGCGTTTCAAAATACTTTTTCTTTGGCCATGGGATAATATGTCCAGTTCTATTTCCAATTATTACTAATCTTTTTCTTTTTTGAGGAACTCCATAGTCAGCAGCATTCAAAATTTTAAATTCAGTATTATCATAACCAATATTTTTAAATTCTTCAATTAAGGATTTTAAAAACAACCCTTTATCCAAATTTGCAAGACCAGATACGTTTTCCATTAAAAACCATCTCGGTCTAATTTTATTCACTATGTCTAAGAACGAATACACAAGCGCATTTCTTGGATCCGAATGTGGATTATACCCTTTAGTATTTACAAATCTTCTCTTTCCAAACATTGAAAAACCTTGACATGGAGGTCCACCAACTATTAATCCAATATCTTCATTTTCAAACTTATCTAAAATCAATTTTTTTGATTCCTCAAGCGCTAAATCGGAGCTAACAAAAGGGATAAAAGGAAAATTCTCTTTATGAGTTTCGGCTACAGATTTATTAAAGTCTGCACTTAACAGGGGTTTCCATCCAGATTTTGAAAATCCTATGGTAAACCCTCCTGCTCCACAAAACAAGTCAATAAAGCCATCTTTGGCTTTTAACTTCTTTAATTTCTTATATGGTATGATTTTATCATTAAACTTATCTTCTTTTGATTCTTGGATTAAAAGGACTTGTTTATCTGCTTCTTCTAATTTAGTATCTCCATTTAAATGATTAATAACCTCTTTCCCAATTAGTTCAGCCATTAAAGGAGGTACCGCATTTCCAACTAATATGCACTGTCTACGTCTATCACCAACAAACTTATGAGTATCGGGAAAGGTTTGTATTCTTGCAGCTTCTCTTGGTGTAAGACTTCTATTTAAAGTTGGGTGAACTGGAAATGCATTATTTCCAGGGACCATGGTCAACGATGGCTTTTTCCTATCCAGTCTTTTATAGGTGTTTCCAAAATTTTTACGTCGAATTTCCTTTGGTAATTCTTCAGGAGCAGGCAACCTACCTCCTTCTGGTATATATTTATATCTTTCTACAACTTTATCAGAATGATTTAGTGCTAAATGATTTTCACAAAAATTCGTTCCCTTTTTAACTAAATCATTTATAGCTTTACCAACTGTATTATAAGGAGTCAATTTTTTTTCATTTCCATGTGTAATTGTTGGAAACTTAAATGGTTGGTCATTTTTTGTTCCAAAAATAAATACACGTTCTCTAAATTGTGGAACTCCATAATCTGCTGTATTTAAAATCTTTTCATATACTTTATAACCTAAATTCGAAAACTCCTTTATAATATTATCTCTGAATTGCCCTTTATACATGGTCGTCAAAGCTTTTACATTCTCGAAAACAAAAGCCTTTGGATTTAATTCAGATACTAATCTTACATAATGATTGAACAATACATTCCTTGGATCTGCTGACATTTTAGTTCCAAGCGTAGAGAAACCTTGACAAGGTGGTCCGCCAAAAATGACATCTGGCTTTTTATTATTAGCTAATTGCAAAAGTTTTTTAGACTCTACTTTTCTTATATCTTCTAAAAGAAAAGGTAGATTAGGCCAGTTTCTTTTGTGTGTTTTTTCAGCTGTAGGTTCAATATCATTAGCTACAAGTATATCAAAATACTTTTCCATACCCAAGTGAAAACCTCCACCACCAGCAAAAAGCGCATAAGCCGTAGGCTTTTCTTCATGCAAAATTTTATCTAAAAGTTTTTTGTCATGATTGCTGGATAATTTTTTTAATTGTTCAATTTGCTTTTTTCTTGGTTTGGATTTATCGTTTTCCCACCTATTTATAGTTGTGAATGAAACTTCAAACTCTTTAGCAAATAACTCTTGTGAGAGCGCCGAATTAAGGCGTATTTTTTTTATAAATTCTCCTAATGTCATTAACCGTGTATTTTTTTAAACGCTATAGCAATAATAATAATACACAGATTACAATCCTAATCCTTTTTTTATTTTTTATACCAACTTAATTAACCATTCCACACACATTACACTACTCTCCTACTGTCGCTGCGTGTAAAGAGTGTTCCATTTACATCGTAAAGAAACTTTTGGAGTAAAATTTTTTAAAAAAATATAGAAGGACTTTCGCTTTTAACCAAAGCTCAAGTTACATAACGCAGAACATTATAGTACAAATATTCACTATTAGGTCGTGTTTCGTCGAATCTACCACGGTAAAGCAGTTCGAGGTTTCTATTAAATACAAATAAGTCTGCACTCTGCCTATTTGCATAACTAAACGAAATAGACTTTAATTTAAATTACCTATAAATCCTCAAGTAATGCTTGAACACGCTCTAACAACTCTTCTTTTATAGAGTTTTTAAGATTATAATCTGTTAAGTTTTTAGCAGGATTTTGATAACTAATACTAGTAGTACGTTCACCTTTGTAACTAATAACAAACTTTAAAGGAATATCATTAATAGCTAAATAGTCACTGTCCATAATTTGTGAGATATACTTTGGATCAAAAAACAGCAACTGTTTTAATGGAGCTATATCAATGCCATGTTTTGAAACTATTTGTGTAGTATCGATTTCGTGTAACAATAAAAACCCATGGCTAACTATTTGTTCTTTTATGGTATTATAGGCTTCCAAAAAAGACGTATTTAAAACCTTTTCTTGTACTGTAAATTTCATGATTAATTTGGCGTGGGTTATTTAACTACTTGCTCGAGCAAAACCTACTGTTTCCCTATATATTGTTGGGGAAATATCGGCTTTATTTTTAAAGAATCGGCTAAAATAATGTTCGTCATCGTAACCTAACGTATAAGCGATTTCCTTTACAGATTTATTTGTTAAGTATAACTCTCTTTTTGCCTCAATTATAATTCTTTCAGAAATTAAATTGGTTAAGGTTTTGTTGAAATGATTTTTTGTAATCTTAGCTAAAGCTTTTGGGCTTATATTTAATAACTCGGCATATTCACTAGCTGAATGCTTGGTTTTATAATGAGTTTCTATGAGGTTTTTTAACTTTTGAAGCTTAAAGGGTTCATTACTGTCTGGAACTGTAGTTAAAACTTCAGGTTGTTGCTGCACTTTTGCTCTAGAGGCATTGATTAAAAATATTTTTAAATAAGAAACCAATAATTCATATTGAGCTAAATCCGACTTTTGTACCTCTGTTTTCATATGTGAAATGAGCATTTCAAAATCTTTTCGTGTATCATCATGAACACACAACATTGGCGGATTGTAAATGTTGTTAAAAAGCACACCATTACAGGCTACTTGTTCGTGATGTTTATGAATACAAAAAAAATCGGGATGAAAATTTAACACAACACCCTCTAACTGTTCCTTTTCAATAAACATAAAGGGCTGATAAGGTGTTATAGCAAACATAGTATCTTGAGTAAAATTATATTCTGTAAAATCTACCTTGGCTACACCACTTCCCTTTTTTATCCATACTAAAGAATAGTAATTATAACGATTAACATCATCAAATTGACAATTGCCTTCAAAAGAAAAAAGCTTAAACGCTAAGTTATCTGTTTGTTTGTTAATGAGTGTGTATGTGTTATATATTTCCATGCTGTAAAATTATTAATTTATAGTTATAGTTTTCTTTCTGTCGGATTTATTGAAAGATAATTAATACTGGCATAGCGTTTTTTCATTAAGCCATTTTTATCGAATTCCCAATTTTCATTCCCATAAGCTCTAAACCATTGACCTTCATTGTTTTGAAATTCATATTCAAAGCGCACAGCAATTTTATTATCTGTAAAAGCCCATAAATCTTTTTTTAGCTTATAGTTTAGTTCGTGTTGCCACTTATTGGTAAGAAAGGCTACAACATCTTCTCTTCCATTAATAAACTCTGATTTATTTCTCCAAGCAGTGTCTATTGTATAAGCTTTAGATACCTTCTCAGGGTTTTTGCTATTCCAAGCATCTTCAGCCATTTGTACTTTTTCTCTTGCTGTTTTTTCCGTGAATGGTGGTATCGGATATTTTTTTTCTATTGTCATAGTATATGTTTTTAAAAATTTTAAAAAAAAAGGACAAGTGCATCAAAAGATTACACTTGCCCAAACATGAAAATCACTACTACATATTTTTGACTTTTCCCCAATTTTTATGGGCAGCCATATGTAATTCTGTTGTTCGTTTGTTCCAATCTAAAATAGTATTAAATTGTTCTCCGTTAAATGGAGCGTTGAAAAACAAGTATAGTTTTCCATCTATAATATCGTATGATTCTGGATCTATTGGGAATTTAGCTGATTTAGCTCCAACACCCCAAGCACAATACCCTCCAAATTGTGGTAAATAACGTTCTGGAGATTTTTGAAATGCTGCTCTATTAGCCTTAGTATGGAAATAGTAAGTTATTCCTTTATTTTGAGCTGAAAAGCTTTCAAAACCTCTTTTTGCTTCACCAGAGAAGTAAGATACTACATCATAACCTCCAATGGCTACTTTGTTCTTATCAACTGGTGGAATTTGAGCATCAACACTGTTACCTATAGCTAGTATAGTAACCAAACTTAAAATTAATTTTATAGTTTTCATTTTATTTTTTTTAGATTATTTTTCTTTATGCTTAAAATTCTGCTGCTTTAACGGCAGGGAAGTCAATATCAGTATTTGCTGTATTGTTAAAGTAATTTGTTAATATATTTAGAGCTACGTGTGCTACTATTTCACCAACAGCTCCATCAGAATATCCAGCAGCTTTTATAGCTTGTACATCTTCATCACTCACTTTACCAGCCTTGTTTACTAAAGTTTTTGCAAAAGTTAAAGCTGCTTCAACTTTTTCATCATTGTTTTTTCCATGTCTAGCTTCTGCTAAAGAAGTAGTGTCTATGTTAGCTAATTTTTCACCAATAAATGAATGTGCAGATAAGCAATAATTACAAGCATTTGTTTCGGCTACTGTTAAAGCAATTAACTCTCCTGTTTTACTCCCAAGTGAGCTTTTACTTAGAGAATCGCTAAGATTTAAATAACCTTCTAATACAGCAGAAGAGTTACCCATAGTTCTCATCATGTTAGGAACCATTCCTAATTTGTTTTTAATTCCTTCAAATAGTTCTTTAGATCTTCCTGTTGCTTCGTTTGGATCTAATGCATTTAAACGTGTCATAAGTTTTAATTTTAAATATATTGTTTGTCATTATTGACACTACAAAGATGTAACATCGATAGTGTTAATAAAATGGACAAAAAACATTATTTGGTGGACATTTTTCCCTTTTAATACATACTCATTATCAAAGAGTTGCGTTAAAAAAACATTAAAAAAGGCAAGACCTATTTATTTGATCCTGCCCTTTTGCTACTAATCTTAATTTAATCCCTGTAGGTTATAAAAACTTACATTTTTGTTTTGTGCATTTTTAACTCTTTTACAAGTTCTTCAGTAGTATATAATTTACTTGAAATTAATTTGTAATTAGTTTGAGCTGCTTGATTACCATCTAATCCTGGTAATTTTGCAGAAGCAGTTGCATCACCTACAACGGCAACTTCAAAACCATTTTCAATTAATTCACGCATGTGTGATTCTGCACAAAGATTACCAGACATTCCTGCTAATATTACTTTGTCAATTTTTTGTTTTCTTAATTGTAATGCTAAATCATTAGACTCAGAACCAAAAACTTTATGAGGACTTGAAATAACTACACCGTCTTTGTTGATGTATTTTTTGTAACGTGGTAACCAGTCTGCACCAGATCCTTTAAATCCTCTAGTGTTTAATTGATCTCCTCTATCAAACATATTAATGTTGTGCATTAATTTTTCAAGAGTACCTTCAAATTTCCAAACATGGTCATGCTCGTAATAGTAATGTGGAGAAATAAATACGGGAATATTATACTGCTCTCCTAACTTAAAAATAGTTTCTAAATTTTCAATAGTATTATTTTCCATAACACTTTCTCCAACAGCTCCCCAAGCAACGCCATCAGGACTTAAAAAATCGTTTTGTGGATCTGTTATAACGATTGCTGTATGCTCGTCAATAATAAATCCTGGTTCTGGCAATTGTGCAAAAACGCTTGTTACTCCCATAACAAACATTACTAATGTTTTAAATAAATTTTTCATTGTATTAAATGTTCTTTTTGTTAAACTTAATTTTATGGTACAAAGATGAGGACTCTTTAAGGGTTAATAAATGGACGATATTCGCTAATGAATGGACATTTTTGTTGCACCCTATTTTTACAAGGCAAATTGCGTGTTTTTTACTATTATTTTTTGATTGTATGAAAGAGAGCATTCACTTTATCCGATAAATTTTAATCTAACATCTTTTTATCGAGCAAGTAATGTTATTGAACAAATAAAGTTTGAATGTAGATAATGTTGGTATAAATTGAAGATAGATTTACAACCTCATTAACTATTTGATTATGGACGCTAACTTATCATTATTCAACCAAATAAACAGCCTATCGTATTGGTTTTTAATTGAAAGCAATTACAAAAGTTCTGTTGTGTTTGATGCAGAAAAAGATACGTTTTTTATTAAAATAAAAAAGGGAAAGCACAACCTTTACTCCTATCATATTGCTCACTTTAGCAAGAAGAATAAACAGTTTTTACATTTCGAACTTAAAGCTATTGTGAGTAGCTTATTGCATATTAAAGATATTATTATGAGTAAGCGTAATGCGAGTGCTTAAATTTATTTTTTAAACTTTCTAAAGAATGAATCTTCATTCCATGTTGGTTGTTCTTCTGATACATTTATGAGATAACTATTCATAAACTGCAATCTTACATAGGTTTTGGCTGCATCAAAATTAAACATGCCATCTCTTAATTCATCTGATGGTTTATGGTAATGATTTTTAGTAAAATCGTTAATAATAGAATCTAAACCTGTTTCAGAAGTTTCAGTTTTTAACCCATATTTCATACGTAACGCAGGAATACCTTCTAATACAAAATTTAGGTTATCACTTCGTACAAACCTAACTTGTTCTGGCATATGGTCTGGATCTATCCTTAAATCTAGTTGCTTTGTAGCTCTTTCTACCACACTCATAATACTACTTTGCTCTGCTCCTAAAGGCTCTACAGATAACATTGGAGCTATTAAAGTAGGCATATCTGTATTGACGTTTGCAATAATCTTTTCTTGAGCAACAGGCGGATTTACAGCAAGGTATTTAGAACCTAATAATCCCATTTCTTCAGCAGTAACTGCAGCAAATATTACTGAACGTTTTGGTTTTGATGGTAACTTACTATATAATCTAGCGATTTCAATCATAGCACTTATACCTGAAGCATTATCGTGAGCACCATTATAAATAGAATCTCCATTAATTGGTCTGCCTATACCTACGTGATCCAAATGCGCAGTATGCACAATATATTCGTCTTTAAGCTCCTCGCCTTCCAATAAACCAAGAACATTGGCGCTTTCAAATTGTGATAGTGTTGTTACTACTTTTCCGTTTAAGTGAACTATATTAGTTGGCTGCTTTAGAGTGTTACCTTTCTCACTATAATCTTTCCAATCTTCTTCTGTTATTCCTGTAAGTTTAGTTAAAGATGACCAATTAAAATAACCTCCAAAAGCCATGTTTCCAAAATTTGATCTTCCTAAAGCTGTACCATTTGGCAATAGCACACTGTTAATACCTCTTTGAGACATTCTATTATAGCTTCCTTTAAAATTTCCTCTTCCTCCTGGAGCTGTAACAAACAATATACCTTTTGCTCCCAAATTATCTAGTGTTGTTATTTTGGTATTTGTATTACTAAAATAAGCTCTTTCACTTGCTGGTAAAGAACTTGGAGCACCACTAAATATAGCTACAATTTTTCCTTTTACATCTAAATTTTCGAAATCATCAAACCCATATTCTGATGCTTGAACACCAAAACCAGCAATAACCAATTCACCTGAAAATTCAGTTAAAATTTCGTTGGCATTGCCTGTGAAAAAATAATCTTCTCCAACCTGCAAAGTATCTTTCTCATTCAACACCATGTAAGATTGCTCATTCTTAACCACTGATTTTCTCAAAGTTAGTGTTTGATAATAGGTGCTTCCTTCGCTGTCTCCAATTGGAGAAATACCAAATTCTTTATATTTATTGGCTACATACTCCATGGCTTGCTTATATTGAGGAGTTCCAGGAAGTCTTCCTTTTAAGCTATCATCTGCAAGTACAGCAATATGGTGCCTTATGTCTTCTGGTTTTACAGAGTTTGAAAACTCAGCTAATGTTTTATCATTGAAAGTAGCTTCTTCTTTACATCCTGTAAATAGCATAGCACATAGGCAAAGAATGAGAGCGATGTGGTTTCTTAGCATAATCATTGGTTGGTGTTTTAAATATTCTTAAAGTTAAAAATAAAACAATAACCAATGAATGAATTTGGTAAAAAAGATGTAATTACTTAACTAAATTGATGCTTTCTATCTCTAATTGGAATGATTCGTTAAGCTTATTTCCAAGAAGAAATGCAATTTCTTGCATTTGCTTTCCATCATATTTAGGAACATTTACTCTATAACCTCTAAATTGAGGTACAAAATTTTCAAAAGGAATAATTATGGTTTCCCATTCTCTATTAGTTTTAAAGCTTGAAACATACGAATAACGCTGATTAATATTGCTTTTAATTCTAAATTGGTATGTTTTCTCATCTCCTTTTAACCTAATGACCACAGCTTTATAATTAGATACATTCTTTGATTTAAATTGATGTCTTAAAGAAGAAAACCCACCGTTATTAGCCGTTGTTACATCTCCATAATAAATAGCTGTACCTGAATCACTAATTTTAATATTCCCTTTAGATAATCCTCCCATTACCCTATCATCAACAATATACCAATCTTGAACACTTTTACTTTCTTTAAAGTTATAGATTGTATTCAATGGCTGTATCTGTGTGATGTTAGTTAGAAATATCATAAGCAAGAAAATCATAGTGTGTTTAATTTAATATTTAAAATATTAAACAAAACTACAATTTTATTAGTTTCAATTAATAAGTTTAACTAATATTTAGCTTATAAACACTAATTGACTATGGCTTTACTAATTAATAAATCTAATATTTGCTGAGTTTCTTTATTACTTTCCTTTTTTACTTCATAAATAACAGCATTAGGGTTAGTAATATTGATATTTGGTGATTCTTGCTCTAAAGTTTTAAACTTACGTTGTATTACATCTTTAATCAATGGCAATGCTGATGTATAACCTATAAATAAAATTTTATCTAATGATACTGTGTTTAAAAGAAGGTTTACTTCAAACTCGCAACCTTTATTTTTCTCAGAAAATCCACGAAGATCCATAAGGACAACATTTGCAGTAGTAACAAGTTTATTCACGGTTAATTTCCATGTGTTATCATGACAAGACATTGGTTTTTCTTTAAACGTGTTATCTAATTTAACTGGATGCTTTATTAACTTTTCAATGTCTTTATTTAATTCCTCTTTATCGCTTACAAAGTTTAATTTCATTCGACGCCTACTATATATTATAAATACTATAGCAGCAATTACCATTAAAAATATAAATGGGCCAAATGGAGAGCCTGCACCAGAATCGATAGATGAATTTTCAAGTTGCGTATAAATCAAAAAGGTAAAGACAATAATGACCGGAAACTTATGCTTGAAATTACGTTTCCAATATACTTTATAAAACGATGGGTCGGCCACTGTAAAATACGAACCAAAATGCTTCCAGAATTTAGCTAGACGTGAAAAAGTAAACATTGAGGTTTTGCTTATTAAGAATACACGAAGAATTAAAAGCTTTAAATTAGGTCTGTTTTTCGCCTTACTTCTTATTCTGTTAATTGTAACTAAGTGAAAAATTATCGGGATAAGAAAAACTACACCTTCACCATAATCTCCAAAAAGAAACCCTGATAGGGATTTTAGCAATGTACTCAATAATACTATGAGTGCCAGCAGCATATACCATCTTGTTTGAAAAATAACAAATACCATTTTCCATATAGGTGAAATAAATTTAAACAATCCTTCTTGATATGCTTTAAATTGGTGTCTAAAACCAATAAAACGCATTATAGTCCAAATCAAGAATAAAGTCAAGTATAAAAAATATTGCAAAGCATCTAATGGGTAGTCAGCATAAATAACTAACGCTGCAATAGCATACACTAAAACAATTAAAATATCTAACTTAAATTGTTGAATCATGACTTTCTTGGCGTTATTAACCATTTCTTGACGATTGGATGATGTATCACTAAAATCTGAATCTGAATCTAGAACAGTAAACTTAATAGAACTACTATTTTGAATTTCAGCTATTTGCAAACCCAATTCTGAATCCTTTAATTTTTTGGATTTAGACATCATGCCACGATTCATTACTTTCATTAAAATAAACCGTGAAAAAAGTGCTATTAATATGGCAATAATGATAATTACAAAGCGATTGCCTAGACCTATTTCTGGATTTTGAAGTGATACAGTTACTAATAAACTTGGAGCTAACAATAAATTTAATAAAAGAAACATGGTTGGTATTTTAGTGTTGGTGGCAATGAAGATACATTATTTTAGCCTCAATAATTATTTAATTTATGCGTTACAAGGGTTTTTAAAATGTAATTATCAAATTTTTACTAAATTCGCACACCTTAACAATCCAAAATCTAACATCGTCCTTCTTACTGATTATTTTTGCTATTAAATGAAATTAATAATCTGTTCTCTTTTAGTTTTTAGCTTATCTATTAAAGGGTTTTCGCAATCCAGTATAAAGTTTCCTGAAACGAAACCTCTTCCATCTTTTGTGCTAGAAAATGATTCTATAATATCTTTAAAAGATAAATTGCCTAGTAATAATGCAATAGGTGTAAAAAGTGAGCATTGGGATACCAAAAAATTTAATCCTTATAAGGATGAACTTGTCAAGTTCCCTATTCAACTTACATTTAAAGATAGTTTATATCGCACACCTATTTTAGATAGTATGGTTGTAACCTCGCGTTTTGGATGGCGTAATCGTAGGGCACATAAAGGCATTGATATAGATTTAATTACTAGAGATGATGTTGTATCTGTCTTAGATGGTGTTGTTCGTTTTGCAAGGTATCATTCCGGACATGGTAAGGCAGTTATTGTACGCCATTATAATGGTTTGGAAACGGTGTATGCTCATTTATCATCTTTTTCTGTAAAAGCCAATGATTCTGTAAAACGAGGTCAAGTTTTAGGAAAAGGTGGCGCCACAGGAAACGCTCGTGGTAGTCATCTACATTTAGTAGTCAATTATAAAGGTATAGCCATAAACCCAGAATATCTATTTGAATTTAATGGTACTAATAGAATTAGGTCCAAAGAGTTGTGGGTTACACAACGCTGGACAGCTCCATATTTTCATAGTTCTAAAAGAAAATCTAAATTAGAATTGTTTCAAACTGAAGAAGAAGCTATTGCTAGCTTAAAAAAAGAAAAGCAAATTTACATAGTAAAAAGAGGTGACACCTTGTCGCATATTTCTAGACGAAATAATGTATCTATTAGGTCTATTTGTATTGCCAATAATATTAAAAGCACTACTCTTTTAAAAGTTGGTCAAAAACTAGTTCTTGAAATGTAAAATCTTCGTACCTACATCTATCTCCACGTTATTCTAGGCCTAATAATTCGCTTCGTATTAATAAAATAAACGCCTGTTAACAATACGATAGCCGCAATTATGGATTGAGCTGTTATTTGTTCATCTAATATATACCAGCCTAAAAGCAATGCTATTATTGGATTTACATAAGCAGAGGTAGCCACTTTTTCTGCCGATACTTTTTTAAGCAAATAATTAAATGCAGTAAATGCTACAATGCCTCCAAATATTATTAAAAGAAACATAGATAATTGTGTAGAACTATGCCATTTGATTGGCGATAACCATGTCTCACCTAATAATGCACTAAAAATCATTAGCATTACACCACCTGATACCATTTGATAAGCTGTAGAGATTAAATATTTAGCTGGTAATTGTGCTTTAGAAACAAAAATACTTCCATAACTCCAACTAACCACGCATGTAAAAATTGTGAGAATACTAAGCCAACTATTTTCACTAGATGCAACTTCTTTTTGACTTACTAAAAGGTAAATACCTATAACACCTAATACAACACCTATTACAGACATTAATTTGATTTTCTTGCCATCTATTAAGCGCATTAGCACAAGTATAATAAGTGGTTGCGTTGATGCCTCTAAAGCAGCAAAGCCGCTGTCAACATATTTTAGTGCCCAAACAAACACACCATTTCCATAAGTAAGAAATAAGAAACCAGCTATAATTGAATTTATTAACTGTCGCTTATTAATAGCTAAGCTATGACCTAATAGTTTTGCAATTAAAAAAATAAGTAGTCCTGCTACTGTAAACCTAATAGATGCTAAATAGAGTGGTGAAATTTCTGATACAGCAATTTTATTAAGTAAATAGGTTGAACCCCAAATAACGTAAATAGCAAAAAACGCTAATATTATTAAAACCGTATCATGTGATTTTTGCATCTATTTGGTAGCTTCTTGTTTTAGCTTATTGAATTGCATAACTAATTCTTCGTATCTATTTTTTGCTTCTTCTCCTGGTAATTGATCTGCTCGACTAATCATATTTAATAAATAAGACATCTGTGATAGCATCATTTGTTGAGGATAAGCACCTTTAGCATTTTGAAGTTGTTTTAAAGTTTTTTCTATTTGCTCTAAACGTTCTGCTTTAGCTTTAGCCTTTTTCTTTTTTAAAGATTTAGCTTCTTTTTCTAAACTAGTTTCTAGCTTCCTAGCATTAGAAAGTAAATCAATCACCTTATTTTGCATAGCAATTTGCTCTTCAATGTTGGCAACTGTAATACCTTCAGCTTTTACTCTTGGATCCATTAGTATCTCAAAACTTTGTTCGATGGATTGTTCTCCAACCGTTAACTTAGCTGTGTAAGACCCTGGAGCCACCATTGGACCTCCTTTATAGCGACGACTTTCACTTTTATTCCATGCACCTTTTTGTCTTAAATCCCACTCAAAACGATGAAAACCAGGTTTCCCAATTAGTTTTTTATCAACATATCTAAATACTTGACTAAGGTTCATATCTTCTACCTCTTTTACAGTCGATTTTAATTTAGTACTGTCGCTTAAAATAGTACTAACAACATTTTTATTTGCATCCAGAATTTCTAATTGTACACTTCCATTAAAATCTTTTGGAATGTAATAGTCCATAATAACACTTGTACGTGGATACATTGGAAATGAACTACGTGCATTAGGATATCTATAACGAATAGTGTTATCTGGTTTAAACAAATGAGGTGTGTCTTTTAATTTGTTAATTTGATTTTGTCTTAGCGATGTAATGTTATCTAGAATCCAAAAGCCTCTTCCCATGGTGCTTAATACAAGATCACCTCTAAATATTTTTAAGTCAGTAATTGGTGTTACTGGTAAGTTTTGTTGAAATTTCTGCCAAGACTTTCCATCGTTAAACGATACAAACATACCAAATTCTGTTCCTGCAAAAAGTAAACCCTCACGAACAGGATCCTCACGCATAACACGTGCAGTAAAATCAGCAGGAATACCATTTTTGTCGGTACTTAATAGTTGCCAACTATCGCCATAGTTTTCAGTTTTATAAATATATGGTTTATCATCACCAAGTAAATGTCTGTCAACAGCTATATAAGCTTTAGCTGGGTTAAATTGAGAAGGTTCAACCGATTCTACTCTACCACCTTTTGGTAGTTTTTTTGGTGTTACGTTTTTCCAAGTTTTTCCACCATCTCTTGTGACTGATACCACACCATCATTGGATCCTGTCCAGATAAGTCCTTCAAGAAGTTTTGATTCTCTTATAGAATATAAGGTACTGTAATACTCTTCGCCTGTTATGTCTCTTGTAATTGGACTTCCTGAAATGACTTGCTTATCATCTTCAAAAGCTGTTAAGTCTGGTGAAATGGTTTCCCAAATTAATCCATCAGTTACAGTTTTGTGCAAGTATTGTGATCCATGATACACAATGTTTGGATTATGTGGAGACACATGTATTGGCGCTACACGTTGAAATCTATATTTTAAATCTTTTGGATTATGTCCATAAATATTTGAAGCACCTACATAGTAACCTCTTTCAACACCTGTAAGTTTATTAAATACTCCAAAACGCCCTTTACAATTGGCATACACAGTATTATGATTTCCTGGTTTTGGTACTGCTGGTCCAGTTTCACAGCCTCCAGTGTTGATAACCCAACCTATGCCTGCTTTTTGGATAGCACTTGGCGGAAAGCTAGGTACAGCTATAGTTGAAGAATTATCTTGTTGCCCACCATACATCCAATAAGGATATTGGTCATCAACTTCTACTGTATATATTTCAGCTGTTGGCTGATTAAATTGTGTGGACCATGTTTTTCCTCCATTATGAGATACATTGGCGCCTCCATCATTACATTGAATTAATAAATCTGGATTGTTTGGATTTAACCAAATATCATGATTATCGCCATGAGGTACACTCATACGCTTCCAAGTTTTTCCACCATCTATTGATTTTAGTAATGGATTAGCATTAGAGTAAATAATATCAGGATTGGTAGGATCTAACTCAATATTCGTATAATAAAAAGGTCTGTTAACCAAACCTATATTACTCGATACTTGCTTAAAAGATTTTCCTTGATCAACCGATTTATACAAACCTCCCTCCTTTCCAGGAGCTTCAATTACAGCATATAATATTCGTGAATCTACAGGAGATACTGCTAAGTCTATTTTACCAATTAGCTTTTTTGGCAAACCTTTTTCTAATTTAATCCAATCTTTTCCTCCATTAATTGACTTGTAAATTCCTCCTTCGTCTTTCTCTCCACCAGAGATAATCGTCCAAGGTTTTCGCTCAGCTTTCCAAGCAGCTGCATACACTATGTTTGGATTTCCAGGAAGTAATTCTAGATCAGCAAAACCAACGGTGTCAGAAATATATAATACTTTCTCCCAATTTAGCCCACCATCAATGGTTTTATAAATACCTCTTTCTTCATTGGCTTTAAAAGCATTACCAATGGCAGCCACCCAAACCACATTATTATTTGTTGGATCTATTTCAACAGCACCTATTTGTCCTGTTTTCCTAAGTCCAATATGTTCCCATGTTTTACCAGCATCTATCGATTTATACATGCCTTTTCCACTAATAACATTACTACGTAATCCATCTGATCCAGTACCTACATAAACAATGTTTGGGTCATTAACGGCTACTTCAATAGCACCAATAGAAGGTGTTGCAAAAAAGCCATCCGACACATTATTCCATGTAGTTCCGTAATCGTCCGATTTCCATACACCTCCACCGGAAGCTCCCAAATAAAATGTTCCTGGCAGCATTGGCGTTCCTGTAACAGTGGTAACTCGGCCACCTCTTTCAGGACCTACTGTTCTGTATTTTAATGCTTTAAAATCTTGCGCAATTAGTGTACTTGTAATAAAAAATGATAATAGTAATTTAATAGAATATAATCGAGTTCCCATAAAAGAAAAAATTGGTTGGTTAGAAGCCAAAGTTAAGTAAAAAATGAGCTATATTTAATGTTAAAATTCAACAAATATTTATCAGCATTTACAAATGAAATTTAGAAAAGAAATAGACCTATTGGGAGAACTAGAAATAGATAGTAATAGTTACTATGGAATTCATACCCAAAGAGCGATTAATAATTTTAATATTTCTAACTCAAAAATTGGAGATTACCCTCTGTTTATTAAAGGGTTAGCCATCACAAAAAAAGCGTGTGCTTTAGCAAACAAAGATATTGGTGCTATTGCTGAAGATAAGGCTGATATGATTATTGAAGCTTGTGATGAAATACTAAAAAACTTAAATAAATATTCCGTTTGTTTTCCTACAGATGTGTTTCAAGGAGGTGCTGGAACATCAGTTAATATGAATATTAATGAGGTCATTGCCAATATTGCATTAGAACTTCATGGCTATAAAAAAGGAGATTATGCTATTTTAAATCCCAATGACCATGTTAATAAATCACAATCTACAAATGATGCCTATCCAACTGCCTTTAGAGTTGCTATATATTTTTATATTAATAGTTTACTTAAGCATATAGAACAGCTTATTATTCAGATAGATAAAAAGTCTATTGAGTTTTCTAAAGTGCTTAAAATGGGGCGCACACAATTACAAGATGCTGTGCCAATGTCTTTAGGTGATGAATTTATGGCTTGGGGAACAAATCTCACAGAAGAAATTAAGAACCTAAAATTATGTCGTGATTTAGTACTAGAGGTTAATTTAGGAGCAACAGCTATTGGTACAGGATTAAATGCTCCAAAAGGGTATTCAGAAAAATCTATTGCTCATTTAAAAAAACTTACCAATGCTAATTTTGTTAAAGCCAAAAACTTAATAGAAGCTACCTCAGATTGTGGTGCTTATGTCATGATTTCTGGTGCATTAAAACGTACAGCTGTGAAATTATCAAAAATATGTAACGATTTAAGATTGTTATCTTCTGGTCCAAGATGCGGACTGAATGAAATTAATCTTCCTGAAATGCAAGCAGGATCTTCAATTATGCCTGCAAAAGTCAACCCAGTAATTCCAGAAGTTGTAAACCAAGTTTGTTTTAAAGTAATTGGTAATGATGTCACAATTGCTTTTGCTGCTGAAGCTGGGCAACTGCAACTAAATGTTATGGAACCAGTAATAGCGCAATCGCTATTTGAATCCATCGATTTATTGTCAAATGCATGTAATACACTCACAGAAAAATGCATTATTGGTATTACAGCTAATGCTGAACACACCAAAAATATGGTATTAAATTCTATAGGATTAATCACTTTTTTAAATCCTTATATTGGTCATCATATGGGTGATGTTTTAGGTAAAGAAGCTGTAACTACAGGCAAGTCAATTAAAGAACTAGTATTAGAGAAAAAATTATTATCGGAAGAGGAATTGGACGAAATATTAAGCTTCGAAAATTTAATGCGCCCAAAATATAGAGCACAATTATTTAAAAAATAACAATTAATTTTAACATATCATTAACCAAATTCAACTACAAATGAATTTATCAATGTTATTAATTAATTTAACTTTACTAAAATTTAATAAAACCAACCAAATGCATAAAAATCATTTAAGAGTCATTATAAAAATGACTTTCGCAATCGCGCTTATTCTTCCTGTTAATTCCAGTTTTGCTCAAAGCAAACTAAAAAAAATGCCAGGATATGAACAATACCAAAAAGTAGCACCTCATATTCGTAGCTCTGTTGAATATGGAAGTTTATTTGTTACCTGGAGTGAAGATGGCAATTCTTTCACCTATAACCAAGATGGAAAACAATACAAATATGATGTAAAAAAGAAAAAAGCAACAGAAATTGGTGATGCAAAGCCAAGCCCTCGAAGACGCTTTGGTAATAGACCAGCTAGAGGAAGACAATATGCTTCGGCAGAATCTCCAAACAAACAATTTAAAGCCTTTACTAAAGACAGAAACATGTACATCAGTAATCCTGATGGCAGTAATGTTATGCCAATTACAACCGAAGGTAACGACGACAATCAAATAAAATTTGGTATTGCTACTTGGGTATATGGTGAAGAATTAGGGCAAAATACAGCAATGTGGTGGTCACCAGATAGCAAAAAAGTAGCGTTCTATAGATTTGATGAAAAGGAAGCAAAAAAATATTATGTAATATACAATCAAACCAAAATCCAAGATTCAGTTGAAATTGAAGCGTATCCAAAAGTAGGTGCTAAAAATCTACCTGTTGACCTTATGGTTTATGATTTAGATACAAAAAAAACTACAACCTTCGATCTTAGAGATGGAAAACCTTATGAAGATGGCCCAATTGGTACCTATATTTATAATATTGACTGGTCTCCAGATGGCACCGAATTACTTTACCATAGTACCAACAGAAAGCAAGATATTATGGAATATAAGGCTGCCAACCCAGTTACAGGTAAATCAAGAGTAGTTGTTCGCGAAGAATGGCCTGCAAGCTTTACCAGAAATTCACCAGAAATGCGTTTCCTTGAAGATGGTAAGCGTTTTATTTGGGCTTCAGAACGAAGTGGTTTTAACAATTATTATTTATATAACATTGATGGTACTCTAATAAATCCAATTACATCGCATGACTTTGAGGTGTCAAGAATTATTGATATAGATGAAGACAAAGGCTATCTATATTATTATGCAAGAAGTGGTGATAACCATATGAAAATACAACTACATCGAGTAAAACTAGATGGAAGTCAAAACACAAGGTTAACAGACCCTTCGTACAACCATAGTGTTACTATGTCTCCAAACGGTAAATATTTTGTTGATGTAGCCCAAACACATAACACTCCTCCTTTTACCAATTTAGTTAACTCAAAAGGAAAAGTAATTGATAAGCTTGCAAAAAGCGACATGACCAAGTTTAACGAACTTGGATTGAAGAAAGTCGAAGCGTTTACTTTTACTTCTGCTGATGGTGAAACCGAGTTGCATGGTATGTTGCATTTTCCATCTAATTTCGATCCTAATAAAAAATACCCTTCAATTTTAGCAATTTATGGAGGTCCTTCTACAAATGGTTTTAGAGAAAATTTCACATTACCAAATGCCATGACTGAATACGGATTTTTAGTCGTAAACCTAGATGGTAGAAATGTTGGTGGTAGAGGTAAAAAAATGTTAGACAAATTATATGGAAATTTAGGAATAGTTGAAATGGACGATTTTGCTGAAGGTATCAAATCGTTACACAATAGACCTTACTTTAACAAAGATAAAGTAGGTGTAGTTGGGACCTCTTATGGTGGTACAACAGCAGCCACTAGCCTATTGCGTTTTCCAGAGGTGTATCATGCTGCTGTAGCAAATTCAGCAGTTACCGATTGGAGAAACTACGATAATGTTTACACAGAGCGTTATATGAATTTATTAGAAAACAATTTAGAAGGCTATGAAGCCTCTAGCCTTATGAATTATGCTGAAAACTTAGAAGGTGAATTAATGATTTTCTATGGAACAAATGATAATAATGTCCATCCAGCAAATTCATTACAGTTAATTCAAGCGTTGCAAAAAGCAGGAAAAAGTTTTGAAGTACAAGTAGGACCTGACCAAGGACATACACGCATGAATATAGAACGCATGATGGAATTTTTTATTGAACATCTAGTAATTAGAGATTCTTGGACTAGCGACATAAAGCAAAGTGAAGCAGATAAGTTTAAAAACTAAAGATTATTAACTAAAAATATTTAAGGGAAGCGTATTTGCTTCCCTTTTTTTATACAGTATAGTGTATTTTATTATCTTAGAATTTTACTTTAAAAATCAACTAAATGTCAATACTTAAAAAATTAAACTTAGTAGTATTAGGAATTATGCTATTTGCTTGTCAAGAAGACAATCCATTAGATATTCTTAAAACAGATATAACGCAGCAAATTAATACTATTGAAGGAAATGTTGCCGTAGCCTTTCTAGATTTATCTAACGAAGAAAACTCAATTCTTATTAATGTTGATGAAGAATTTCATGCAGCTAGCACTATGAAAGTCCCTGTAATGATAGAATTATACAAACAACAAAACCAAGGTCTAATCAACTTAAAAGATTCTATTGTATTAATCAATAAATTTAAAAGTATTGTGGATGGAAGTCCTTATAAAATGGATATTGGAGATGATAGTGATGATGTCATTTATAGTAAAATTGGCACAAAACAAACCTTATACGACCTCATGGTGCCCATGATTACCGTAAGTAGCAATTTAGCAACAAACGTATTAATAGAGATTGTTGATGCTAAAAAAACAACGCAAACCATGCGCGATTTGGGAGCTGAAAAAATAGACGTTTTACGTGGCGTTGAAGATATAAAAGCCTACGAACAAGGTCTAAGCAACTCAACCACAGCAAGAGATTTAATGGTTATTATGAAAGCTATTGCCAATGGTACAGCTGGCACAAAGGCAGATTGCGAAGCAATGTTATCAATACTTAAAGACCAACAATGGAATGACATGATTCCAAAGTACATACCAGACAATGTTGAAGTAGCTCATAAAACTGGCTCCATAACAGGTGTGCATCATGATGCCGCTATTGTATATCCACCAAATGGCAAGACGTATGTGTTGGTGTTATTATCAAAAAACCTTAAAGATTTTGATGAAGGTACAGATAAATTGGCTAGAATATCTGAGCGAATTTATAATTATGTTGAAGCTTATTAAGACTTTTGGATAAGAATTTATAATACAAAATACAACTCACTACATAAAAATTGTAATTCACTACATTCTATTTTTTAGAAGTACTATTGTCATATACATTTGCCTCATAAATCAAAAAACGAACAATTATGACAAAATCACTCATTAATCAAAAGCACTTTTTTAGTTTGCTATTTTTCGCATTGCTTTTAGCAATGCCAATCAATTCATACGCTCAAACCAACACAAATATTTCTAACAACAATGGTAAGAGTAGAATTAGTATCTCCAATAATGGTAAGGACTTTAAAATAGAATATGAAGGAGATATTACTTTATCTAATGATGACACAGATATTGTTGCCATTTCTAGTGGTGGCTTTATAGAAATTGAACGCTCTTCATTTGGAAATAGAAGACGTATAGTTATTGAATCTGATAGAAATGGTAACCTTATTAAAAAATATTTTGAGGGACGCACAGAAAAAAACTTTACTCCAGAGGGCCAAAAATGGTTAGCAGAAGTTCTCCAAGAAATAGTTAGAACAACTACAATTGGTGCAGAAAGTCGTGTTAATCGTTTTTATAATAATGGTGGTGCTAATGCTGTACTAGCTGAAATTAAAAGAATAGAAAGCGACTACGTAAAGGCAGCTTATTTTAAGTTATTATTAAATAAAAGTTTAAATAACAGCGACTTAGTTGAAGTTATTAATACAGCAGGTAATGAAATAGAGTCCGATCATTATTTGGCAAGTATTCTTACTAGTAATCAAAAAGCTTTTTTATCAAGTAATCAAACTATAACAGCCTACATTAATGCTGCTAAAGGCTTAGAGTCTGATCATTATATGACCAATGTTCTTAAAAAAGTAATAAATGATAAATCTATAAGTGATAGCCAAATGGATAGCTTGCTTGAAATTGCTACAAATATTAACTCCGATCATTATATTACTCAAGTTTTAACTGAAGTAATGGATAGCAGAACGTTAAACTCTCAAAATATTTCGAATATTATTTCTTTATCTAAAGACATTCAATCTGACCATTATAAAGCTCAAGTACTAAAAAAGGTAATTAATGATAAAGACCTTCCAAGTAATGCGTATAAAGCTTTTTTAGGAACATTAAGCGATATACAATCAGATCATTATATTACTGAAGTAATTAATACGCTATTGAGTAAAAAACTAGATAACAGTACCAGTTCATTAAATAATTTACTAGAAGTCGTAAAGAATAGTGTTGGGTCAGATCATTATGCAGCTACTATTTACATGAAAATAGCTAATCAAAACCTGTCAGATGATCAGTTAGTTTCGGCACTTAATTCTTTAACTCATATTCAGTCGGATCATTCTATGTCACAAGCTTTAATGGCTTTTGCTAATAAAGTTAAGAATTCACCAGAACGCGTAAAATCGGCTTATAGAGCAGCTGCAAAATCTATAGGATCAGACCATTATTATGGTCGTGCAGTAAAAGCTATAGACTAACCAAACAAATACCAAGGTAATTAGTTATACTAAGTTTTAATTTTAGTGTAGATTGATTACCTTGGTTATATGATTTTAACTAACCAGCTCAATAATCCAAAAGTGAAAAAGCACCTGCTCATCACAGTATTAGGCATTCTATTTGGGATATTACTTTATAACTATTTTGATGCTAGTATTCATTTAATTGAACAAACTAATAATTCACTAGAATTAATATTAAGTGCTTTTTGTGGCATATTATTAGCCTATCTTATTTATACTATTTCAAAAAGGTTAGATAAGTTAATTCCTTGGAGATCTCAATTAACCAATAGGTTTGTAATTGGCATTGTTGCTTTATTTACTTGCGCTTATATTGTAGTGTTTTTAGTTGTGCTTTTATACAACAAGCTTACCAATCAAGTAGTATTAGAAAAAGAGTTATACCAAAGCAACCTTATTAAGCTAAGTATTATCCTGTTTATATTAATACTTATATATAACATTTTTTATTTTGCACTTTACTCCTATTACACCTATTCCAAACTTCAAATTGAAGCTGTAAAATATGAACGAAAACAATACGAATTTCAGTTAAAAGCTTTAAAGTCTCAATTAAGTCCTCATTTCTTATTTAATAATTTAAATACTATTTCATCATTAGCTTTTAAAGATGAAGTACAGGCTGAAAATTATATTAGAGAACTTGCAAAAATATACAAATATACACTCAATAGTTATCATACTAAATTGGTAAATATTGACAAAGAATTAGAAATAATTAAAGCCTATCTATCTTTATTAAAAACAAGGTTTGGTAGTGCACTTAACTATTCTATTAATGTGTCTGAAAATAATTTTGCAAATAAAATCCCGCCATTAAGCATACAAATGCTTATTGAAAATGCGGTTAAGCATAATCAAGCTACCGAATTAAATAATTTAAACATAGAAATATTTCAAGAAAAAGACCAGTTAGTTGTTAAAAATAATATTTCTGCAAAACCAAAAAATGTAGAGTCTTTTAATATTGGACTGAGCAATATAAATTCTAGGTTTCAGCTTTTATTTAACAAGCAAATATCAATCATTAAAGACGATTGTTTTACAGTAAAACTTCCAATAATAGTAGATAATGAATAAGTTGTTTATACATAATCCGTTATTTAGGTTATTCAGTCCTGTTTTTAGTGGTATTGTTGTGTATTTACTTATTCTTTTAATTAATAATAATGTAGAGCAACTTCAGGAACAATTTTTAGGCAAAGAGCTATATTTCTGTATTGGCTTATCTTTTATCATACATGAATTTTCTAGGCTTTTACTTTGGGTTTTTAACAAATTGCCATCAAGACTATCTTCTTTCTTTAAATTACTCATACAAGTAATTGGCTCTATGCTACTTTGTGCCATTTTAGTAACGATTGCCATTGTTGTTTACTATAAGGTTATACTTGGGTTTTCACCTAGCACAAACGAATTATGGCTTTTTAATAGTATTTTTTGTAGCATTACATTTATATACGTAATGTTACATTTAAGTCATCAATATCTATATAAGGAAAATACTAAAATTCTTAATAATGAGTATATAAAAAAGCAACTTATAGAAGATGATTTTATACAATTTGAAAAAGGAATAAATCCTAATTTGCTTTTTGAGTGCTTTGAAGCTATTATTGTACTTGCTAGAAAAAAGTCTGATAATGTTGACGACTTAATTGACCATATTGCGATAGTATATCGTTATATACTTTCAACGAAGAATAAACAGCTTGTAACTTTAGGTGAAGAACTTAATGCAGCAAAAGAATTAGTACAATTATTTAATTATTTGCCTTATAGAGTTATAACGTTAACTACTCAAACTTATTCTAACTTTTTAATTGTACCAGGAAGCCTATTAACAATCCTAGAGGATGTTATTAAAAACACCATAAATAGTAGCGACTCTTTAGACATTGAAATTAATGAAACACATGATAGCTTAGCGCTAAGCTATGTAAAGAATGATAAAATTAACTCAAAATTTAACCCCAATTTTTTGAGTGATATTAAAAACCGTTATACTATTTATAGCAAACAAGAATTAACTATTAAAAGCATTCAAGACAAGCGCATTATTAGTATTCCAAAATTAATAACAAAACCCAACCTATGAATGTAGTAATTGTTGAAGATGAAATTCCAGCATTAGAAAAGTTAGAACGCTATATTCTAAAATATGATAATACTATTAATATTTTAGCAAAACTTACTAGTATTCAAGATACTGTTACCTGGTTGCAAAGCCATAAGGATTCAGTCGATATGCTTTTTTTGGATATACAATTAAGCGAAGGACTAAGTTTTGAAATATTCAATCAAATTCAGCTGGAAAAACCTATTATTTTCACGACAGCATTCGACGAATTTGCTATTGATGCATTTAAGCTTAACAGTATTGATTACATATTAAAACCAATTACATTTACAGATGTTTCCAAGGCACTAACAAAATTTAAAGATTTTAAATCGATACTATCAAGTAGCACTTTAAAAAATGTGTCAAATGCAATTGTAAATAAATCATTTAAGGATAGATTTTTAGTGCGTCTTGGAAATCATATCCATTCCATCAAAACAAATAAAATTGCTTTATTTTATGCCGAAGGACGTACAGTGTTTTTGGTAACCACCGATGCTAAAAAGTTTGTTTTAGATTATAAGCTAGAAGATTTAAATCAAATAGTGAATCCTCAAAACTTTATGAGAGTAAACAGGACCTTTATTATAAACCTTGATGCTATAAAAGATGTAATCGTTTATTCAAATAGCCGATTGAAACTTATTTTAAACGTCGCTACAGATAATGATATCATTGTGAGTAGGGATCGTGTTTCAAGGTTTAAAGCTTGGTTTGGTGGAAATTAAAATCCTTTCATAAAACCATTACTTACAATAAACTACAACTCACTGCATCTCCTTTTTTTGCTTAATTCATTATTTAGACTTTCGCGTTATCAAAAAACAAACAGTCATTAATAAATTAAACTTAAGCATGAAAAAAAATCTTTACTTAGTAATAGCTATTGCTATTTGTACATTAACATCTTATTCGCAAAGTATTGTAACCAATCATTTAAAATATGGCGAATTTTCAGTTGGTTATAAAGTCTTCCATGAATACGACTATAGTCGTTCTTTTCATTCTAAATATGATTATTACGGAAACCCTGCAAATAATACTATTGGACGACCTATGCAAATCTCTATGTGGTATCCTGCTGAAGCTAATAATACTTTAAAAAAAATGCAGTTGAAAGATTACATTGGATATTCAGCTTCCGAAATAGATTTCTCCAAAAACACTCTAAAAGACAGATTAGTAGCAATAAATAATTTTATAAAAACTGTTGATGCATCAAAACAGGATTTGATAACTAATCTTTTAAATAAAAAAACTTATTCAGTATTAAATGCCGAAGAAATGGCTAATGATTTTCCTATAATTATTTATGCACCACCAATGAATACATCTGCAACAGATAATTACATTATTTGCGAGTATTTAGCAAGTAAAGGCTACATCGTGGTGTCTGCTTTGGCTAAAGGGCAATATACTGCATTACAAGATAGAACAGTTGCTACTGTCCACACACAAGCCGAAGATTTGGCATTTTTGCTCGGTTTTGCTAAAAAAACATACACTAACAACAATATTGGTGTGTTTGGGTTTAGTTTAGGTGGCTTAGCAAATATTGTTTTCGCCACAAAAAACAAAGCCATTGATGCTACCATTTCCTTAGATGGCTCAGTTATGTCACAAGGTTGGTTAAACACTATAAAGGATAGCAAGCTTTATAATCCTGAAGAATTTACATCTAATCTACTTTTAATTGGAAAAAACTTAAGTGCTCCTGAGCAAAATCCATCTATTTTCTATGATAGAGTAAAGTATGCAGATAAAGCACTGATAAGATACAATCATAATCAGCACAGTTACTTTTCAGGATTAAACTTACTATACGAAATGATTTTAGATGATACGTTAACATTCAAAGAAAAAGAAACTAATTATGCTTTTTATGCAGAAATGACCAAGTACGTTGGCGATTTTTTTGATCAATATTTAAAAAATAAAAATACATTTAAAGAGTTTGATAAGAAACTTTATAAGCACAATTTTGTTTTCAAAAAAGGACTACGCAAACCTTTAGATCCAAAGTCTATTGGTAAAACCATAATTGATAAAGGGTTTGATTACACCAATAAAGTGATTAACGATATCCTAAAACATGAAACACAATATTTAAAAAAATTAGACTGGAGAGAATTATTACAAGCTAGTATTTCACTAAAAAACAATGAAAGGTTAGATGAAGCTATTGAAACGTTATTGTTGTCCAACAAAGTTTTCCCTAACTGGTTTGTAACCAACCATCAATTAGGTAAGTTATATTTAGAAAAAGAAAACGAAACTTTAGCTGAAGCATGTTTTAGAACAGCTTTAAAAGACAACCCTAGACATTTTGAAAGTTTACAGGCTTTAAATGATATAAATAAAGAAGTAACAGATTACCATAAAACTAAAATAGACAATACCGTTCCTTACCTAGGAAAATATGTAGTTGATAAAGAAAGGTACAGAAACATCTATATTGAAAATGACAAACTATATCTCTCATCAAATTATTGGGACGAACCTGTTGAATTGTGGCCATATACAACCAATACATTTTTAGTTGAAAGCGACAATCCAAGAAATAATATGCAAGTTTTATTTCAATTTGACGATGACAATAACGTTAAATCACTTAGTATTAGAGGCTTAAATTCAGGAAGAATTAATGAACCCAATTTAAAAAAAGATTAATTAAAATTCGTAGGCATATTTATAACTAAATAATTTTAATTGAGTCGTCCTAAAATAGGTTGACAGTTTATAAATAAAAATTAGATAGGACCAGTGAAGTTGACTTCACTGGTTTTTTTACAGGCATTACTGTTTTATTTCCTTAATCATTTCTTGTGCATTCTTTCCAGTGTCTCCTTCTGGATCCGTCTTCAAAGCCTTGTTATAATACTCTAATGCCTTTGTTTTATCTCCAGCTTTTAAATACGCTTCAGCTAAACTATTCCAGGCGTTAGCTGAATTTGGAAATAACTCAGTCACCATTTGAAACACAAAGATAGCCTCTTGCATTTGACCACTTCCTAATACATTATACCCAGCTTTATTGAATTCGCCTTCAAAGTCAAAGAATTTATATCTTGTATCCATTACCATTCTTGCTGCTTCACTTTTAAGCTTATCCACTTCTCCTTTCATAAAAAAACTAGTCAGATATTGCATAGGGTTTAGCACAAAGTTGTTATCCGTGAAATCCAAAGCAGCTTGCAATACAGGATCTTTATTGGTCTTATACTCTTCAAAACTCATGTCTACAGCAATATGCGGAGCTAACCATTCTGCATTTTCCCATTGTGGTTTATCTTGCCACCAAGCAAACGATAAGAATACAGGAATTTTACTATTTGGTAATTCAACTGTACGATTGTCACCATAAAAATTTATGTTCTCTCCTGTTGGTTCTCCTACAAAAATAGCATTGGTATAATTACTCATTTCGTTTACTAAATTTTGACATGCTGAGAATGTTCTACGTCCTGTAATTACAAAAAGATTACCAACTCTGTTGATTTTTTTAGATTTAATAATGTTTGTAATAATAGGCTTGTTTTTATAATTATTTCCGCCACCATTTAGTCTCACATCAATAATTAACTTCTCAACATCATTAGTGTCAATAAAATTAAAAACGCGTTCATAAAATTCAGGAATTGCTTCGGTTGAATCATCCTGTATTTGACTATGCCTAACATAAACCGCTTTTTGCTCAGGAAGATATTCGTAATAATAAATTTTATCTAAATGTTTTAAATAATTTGGAGTTTTGTCTTGATTTCTAGCATCTAACCAAACATCATCTTGTTTTGTTAAACTATAGCTTACAGGAATCCTTTGATTATCTGGTAACACAGAAAATACATGCGTAAATGTTTTACCATTTTTTTCTAAAGTGAATTCTACCGAAGTTTTTAAACTCGAGGTAATACCTTGTGCATGCAAGACCTCAGGAATTCTTAAATAGTTTAGCCCATAAGCTTTGAAGAACTGGCTATTTTCAGATGGGACAGTCGGGTGAATAAGTTCTAAAGCTGTTTTAATAGGTTTACCTTCTATAGCAAGCACTTTAGCTCCAAGGGTATTTTCATGTGTTTTATGTGTTCCTTGAATAAACACACCATCATTAAAATGATATAAATTTATAGGTAATTGAGAAAAAGCAAAAGGATCTTTACTAAAGCTAATATCTGTATGACCATATTTGAACAAAGACACGATACGTGCAAACCCAACAATTATTTCATGTTGTTGTAAGTTTGGAATATCCTTGTGGAGTTTAACAACTTCTGAATCAAATATTTCTGCAGTAGTTTTTTTAAATAAAAAAGGATAGTCCTTATGTACAGTTTCCTGAAGAAATTTAAGGTCTTCTTGCCATTGTGCTTTAGTGAGATTGTTTTGGGCATACGAAATCATCACCATGTTAAAGGCGATGAAAAATAATACTTTTTTCATGTGATAATTTTAATTGTTTTCTCAAAAGTCACATGTAACATCTATTTTATAATTCCACTAAACATAGAAATTTTGGAATAGATGTTTCATATTAATTGATTTTGATTGACTAGTTATATTAATAAGAAGATTTTCTTGATAAAATGTTACAGTTTTAATAAAAATCATCTAATATGGCTTCCAGCATTCACATCGATCGTGGCACCTGTAGCATGATCCAAATCTCCACTACACATTAAAGCTACCAGTGGTGCAATGTCACTTGGTTTTGTCAATTCATTTAAAGCAATTTCATTAAGCACACGCTCTTCTCCATAAGTTTCTATAAATGATTCTGCCATTTGAGTTCTAGTAAACCCAGGTGCTATCACAAACGATTTGATGTTCTCTTTTCCAAACGATCTAGCCACACTTCTTGCTAAAGAGGTTAAACCACCTTTTGAGGCTGCATAGGCTAAATATTCTTCTGTTTCTCCTCTAAACACTGCGCGACTTCCAATGTAAATAAAACGTCCTTCTTTATTTTTCCTGAAGTGGTCAATCCCTAATTTTGTCATTATCCCAACCGAATTAAGATTAATGTCAATAGTTGATTTCCAAATATTTAACCAATTTTCAAAACTATCTCTAGTTGAATGTTGTAAAAATACACCAGCATTTAAAATAATCGTATCAATATTTCCAAATTCTGCAATCACATCTTCCATTAGATTTACAACGTCTTGCATTTTACTTAAATCTGCATGAAAGATTTTAGAATTAGTTTCAGGGTATTTTAAAACCAAAGCTTCAGCTGATGTCTTACCTGAATTATAATGAACAGCTACCTTTGCTCCCATTTTCATGGCATAATCTGCAATACCTTCACCAATGCCTTTTGATGCTCCAGTAATTAATATATTCTTATTAGTTAAATCTATATGTGTCATTTACAAAATATGTTTTATCCAACCACCATCCACTGCTAACGAAGTTCCAGTAATATAACTTGCGCGTTCACTAGCTAAAAAAGTAACTGCTGCAGCAAATTCTTCAGGATTACCAAAGCGTTTTAATGGAATTTCATCAATTGCAGATTTAAAAGATGGATTGCTTTCAATTAGAGACAATAACCTGTTTGTTTTAGTATAACCAGGCATTACATTGTTTACTGTGATACTGTGTTCACCGAGTTCACTTGCCAAGGTTTTAATTAAACCAGCTACAGAAGCGCGAACAGAATTCGATAAAATTAAATTATCAACAGGTTGCTTCACTGCTTGAGAGGTTATGGCAATGATTCTTCCCCATTGTTGCTGTTTCATTCCTGGAAGAATGGCTTTAATTAATGCTACTGTACTTGCAAGCAATAGTTTATAGGTGTTGTCCCAATCCTCCATCGATAAATCTTCAAACTTCCCAGAAGGCGGTCCTCCAGTGTTGGTGATTAAAATATCAACTTTATCATGGTGATTGAAAATTGTTTTTAAAATAATTTCTCGTTCATCTTCCTTAGCTAAATCACCAGAAACAGCAAGAACTTTCGTGTTGTACGTTTGTTCTATGTCATTTCTAGTGTTTTCTAGCTTTGCTTTATTTCTACCATTAATGATGATAGTAGCACCTTCTTTAGCCAACTCTATAGCCACAGCTTTACCTAAGCCGTCACTAGACGCGGCTATAAAGGCGACTTTATTCTTTAGGCCTAAATCCATTAACTATTTTCTTAAATAATCGTCAGTACCATCTAACCAATCTTCACGAATTGGTGACCAAGTATCAATCTCTTCTACATCGCCAATCATCAATGCTTCATGAGGAACATGTGCTGGAATTACCACAGAATCCCCAGGCCCTAAATCCATGGTTTGTTCTTTATTGGCTCCAAACCAAAATCGAATCGTTCCAGAAATAACTTGCGTTACTTGTTCATTATGATGCTCATGAAGTGGTACTAGAAATCCATCTTTAAATTTCATTTTAGCAATCATCACTTTGTCACCATAAATCATTCTGCGTTGCATTTTATCAGTCACCTGCTCTACAGGCACATCATCCCAATTAATTTTTTTTACCATGATTTAATTTTTTATTAATTCTAAACCTTGATTAATTCCTTTTTCTATTGCAGGCACACCACGTTCCATCCAAACTGGTTTTGGAGCTCCTTTTAAATAATGATCAAAAAACTGTTGCATCCTGATATTAAAATCTTTTCTGTTTTGCATTTTCAATGGCCAATGTGGTTCATCATTATAGTTTAAGAACCATGAAGGTTTACCTAAACGGCGTAAACTTACAAAGAACTCAATACCCTGATACCATGGTACATGTCCATCGGCATCATTGTGCATTATTAAAAGAGGTGTGTTAATTTTATCAATATTAAATATTGGTGAATTTTCAACATAACGTTGTGGATATTCCCAAGGCGTTCCTCCTATTCTACTTTGTGTATGCTCATATTGGAACTGTCTGCTTAAACCTGTCCACCATCTAATTCCTCCATAAGCACTAATCATGTTTGGTACAGGCGCACCAGATTCAGCAGCTTTAAAAATATCTGTTTTAGTCACTAAATAGGCTATTTGATAACCTCCCCAACTATGACCTTGAGTTCCAATATTATCTTTATCTACAAAACCTTTTTCAACTAACGACGTAATACCAGGAATTACGCAATTAAAAGCACTTTCACCAGGATAACCCTCACGATAATAGACATCAGGATTAAAAATTAAATATCCTCTACTTGCATAAAAACTGTAATTAATTGTAGATCTTCCTGCTGATGGTGCTTTGTGCCTAAACAACCCATTAGAGCTTTTTTCATAAAAGTTTACAATCATTGGGTATTTTTTATTTGGGTCGAAATCCTCAGGCTTAATAAGCATGCCTTGTAGTTTCAAACCATCTAAAGATGTCCATTCTACTAACTCAGCAGTTCCCCAATTGTATTCACTTTGTTGAGGATTGGCATTACTGATTATTTTATCTTTTTTGAAGCTTAAATTAGATATCCTAATATCTGGAAATTCTTCAAAGGATTGTCTAGTAAAAATTACATTATTGCTTAATCTAGCTTTACGAGGTCTAGAATATGAATAAGGGCCAGTTAATAGCTGCTTTCCTTTTCCATTTTTAGCATTGTACTCATAATAGCCTGAGTGCTTATTTTTCTCATCAAAGGTCGTTAATAGCCACTTACCTGAATCATCTATATAATCTTCATCTGGATTTAATCGTACATAACGATAGGTTACTTTTTGCTCTCTCCCTTTTGTTAATCGCGTGTTAGAACCATCATTAGGGTTGAATTTCCAAATATCATAACGGTCGTAAATTAATACCGCAGAATCATTTTTTGTCCAACCAGCCACACCATAAGATCCTGGGTAATTAGGCGAATCATTTAGCTCATTATAAAATACTCGTCCTTTGGTTAAATCTAATCGCTTATTAGTTGCAATATTATAGGCAACCCAAGTAGTATCTTGTGCATGGTATCCAAATACATAATTTCCTTTCGGACTCAAACTCATTGAAGACGATACATTAGTTAACACTTTATTACTAGTGCCTGTTGCTACATCTATAATTGCATAATCACTGTTTCTTCGTCCTGTCCACTGGCTTTCTAATAAATATGGCTCTTGATTGCTTACCAATGCTACTGGAGCATTTCCTTTGTCTGTTAATCGTGCATTAGGATATTCAGTAGTTGCTAATTGCACTAATTTTTTATTGTTTAAATGAACAACCGTTTGATACGATTTTTTTTGGTCGTTTTTTACTTGAAGTTCTTGCACAGTATATAAGCGAGGTTCATCATATGTCCAAACTTCTACGTTAACAATTTCTTCTTTTAATAGAGTTGTATCTTGAACAATTGGAGGTGTTGCCAATCCGAAATACATTTTAGAATCGTCTTGAGAAAAACTTATGGTTCCATCTGAAGACACACGATAGCCTTTTGGTGCTGAATCTGCATCAACAATTAATAAAGCATTAGTTTGTCCTTCTGTCCAATGATATAATTTGTTTGGTCTTACCAATGCTTTAGTGGTATCGGTGTCAACTACAAACCCTAAATTTTTACCAGAATCGCTTAATTGTAATTTGTAGTATTTTGATTTGTTATTAGCTTCGAATATTTGGGTAGAATTTCCGTTTTCAATATTCAAAACATTAACACTAGAATTTGATTTTTCATCTTCACCTGTAGTTGTATATACCAAACGTTTACCTTCTTTAGCAAAGCTAAAGTCTGTAACATACTTTAAAGTGTCTTCTTTGCCAGATACTAAATCTCTAACCACTAAATGAAAGCCATTTTTACTGCTTACTTTTTTGGTTTTCTTTTTTGTTGATTTTTTCTTAGCTTCAGTTGTGTCTGTAGATTTTTCTTGCTTAATATCAGTTAAATAATAGGCTACCACACCAGACCATTTAGTTGGCGTTTTATATGACTTTACATTTGGAATTTTGGTTAGAGATTTTGTCTTAAAACTATAAATACCCAAAGTGTCTTTTGGCATATCATCCTTTTTTACTTTACGACGTTTCATTTCTGTAACACTATCCTTCCATGCCTTTATGGTGAATAACGCATGGTTAGAATTATAATTGAATCGTCCATTTTCTGAACGTTCATACTCAAAAAGTAAAGAGGCATTAGCATCTTTAATTTTAAGATGATTATCTTTTTCTCCTTTTTCCAAAGAATACATAATATATTTACCATCTACCGAAATAGCTTGGTTTTTAATGGTATTCCAAATATCAAAATCTTTATGATCTAATATTTTCTTTTGAGCAAATGAGTTAACTCCAATAAATAATAAAATAATGTAAAGTGCCTGTTTCATCTGTGTAGTTTTGATTTCATAAAATTTTAAAAGAGCTACTAACATAGCATTAGCAACTCTTTAAGATATACTATTAATCATTTATTTTTTTGCTATTGGAAGACGTATTTGTGATGGATACTTACTAGAATGATGCACCTTGTTATGAGCTACTACACCTACTTTTTCATCATAGTTATTGCCACCAGTATTTAAGTTTCTTGCAAAACGCGGAAAGTTACTGCTAGAAATTTCAACACGAATACGATGTCCTTTTTTAAATAAGTTACTTGTTGCCATTGGAGTTAAATCGACTTCATAAACTTTTCCTTTTTCCATAAACACCTCTTTATCGTACCCTTCACGGTAACGAACACGCTGAATAGTTTCATCTAAATTATAAGCTGTACCATCTGGATACACATCAATTAATTTGATAGTAAAATCGGTATCCTTAACATCGGATGATACAAATAATTTTGACTCAATAAAACCAGTAACTTCTGTATCTTCCATTAAAATATCGGTTGTATAAACCAAAATATCATGTCTTGCTTCCATGTTTTTCTGGTCTCTAGCTCCACCTCTTACAGCATTACCAGTACAGCAAACATTTCCTCCGTGAGAAGGCACAGGAGCCATTGGGTCGTAAATAAAACCATCAGGGTTATCCTTTCCTGCTTTTTTAGTAGATAAACGTCCATCACCAAAACGACTGTTAGCCTTTCCGCCACTGTTTAAATAATACGTTACCATTTCGGTATTTGCAGGTGGCCAAACTTCTGAAGATTGCCACTCATTACTTCCCATAGTATAATATTGTACTCTAGGAGTTGTCTCTTTAAAATCGTTATCCTCGCCTTTTAACCAAAGGTCAAACCATTTAGTAATTTGCTCGTCATAGTTTAATCGCGCATCACCTACACTACGCTCTCCAACAATGGTATTTTCAGTAGCTCTTGTGTAAGCACAATGCAACGTAGGTGCTATTACTAAATATTGATTATCACGTATAAAAGCGTCTTTAGAATTATTTCTAGCGTGGTTAAACAACTTAATATTTGGTGTAATAGACACATCGTACCAAGAAGCAAACCAGAAACTAGGAGTTCCTATGTCTTTGTCATCATGGTATAAACCTCCTTTATACCAATCTGGATGGTTGGGTTTACGACGAATCATTTTATCATAAACTTCGTGCTTCCCATTAATATTTTTTAAAATGTCCTGAATTGGTAAATGACTAAGAGCTTCAGACATATCTACAGGTGGATTTTCAGGAGCTAAATCGTAAAATCTTGAGATTCTAATCAAATCTTCTTGAGTAGCTCCTTTTGGAATTCTTGGTTTAAATACATCGTGTTCTACACCATAAAGCCAAGAAAAGAAGAGCATTTGTTCTGCACCACCACGATACCAGTTTCCTTGCTCGTTAATATCGCCTACTCTACCGACTCCTGCGCCAAAGCCTTGTGGCACCATAGCAGCATGAGATGGATGGTCTAACGCAGAAACAGCCATTTGCCATTCAGCAGTTGAAGAGCACCCAAGTGTTCCTATTTTTCCGTTTGACCACGATTGGTTTTTCATCCACTCAAAGGCATCGTAGCCATCAGTAAGTGGCACACCAAGAATATCCCACTCACCTTCAGAATAATAACGCCCACGCTCATTTTGCACTACATAAGCATATCCTTTTTTAATATACTCATAAGCACGTTGATAATTACGTGTACGCTCTTCGCCATCTCCCCAAGAGTTAAAATTATAAGGTGTTCTTGAGAAAATAACAGGATATTTTCCATCGCCTTTAGGTCTGTAAATATCGGTAGCTAATCTAACGCCATCTCGCATTGGCATCATGACCTTTTGGTCAACAATAGCTATGTCTTTAAGTTTTTCTAGAATATCTCCTTGTGCTTGTAATGCAGGAATGCATAGTAAAGAACAAGCAAGAGCTGAGAATAGAGTAATTACTCGCTTTTTCATTATGTAAAAATTGGTTGGTTAAATAATGTCTTAAAGGTAGCAAAATGAATTTAGAGATTAAAACTAGATCTTTGTTTTAACAAAATTTAATTATTACCATTATTTAACTTAAATATTTAACTGTTCTTTATTAAATATGTTAATAACTTGTTTTATTCTTAAATAATAGTGTTAATATATTACATATATTTGCAGTGTCTTTCTTCCCTTGAAGCGCTTAATAGCGGAAACCTGTTTTAGTTATCAAAAATTTCACTGTAATAAATTTGGATAATTTTAATTAAAAATTATTCGTTGATTATAGCAATTTTGCAGTATGTTACTAACCAACTTTAAAAGGATTTATAAGCGAATCTCTGATTCTATAAACAATCCTACATTAACTATTAAGGATATTGATAGAATAATTACAACTGATTGTTCTATAACATATAACCCTACCTTTATATGCATTATAAATAGAAAAAATCTTGAAGTTGATTTTGTTAGTAAAAATATGCACGCATGCCTAGGCTTTGACAATATAGAATTAACATCGAATGGATTAAAATTTCTATGGAAACATATTCATGAAGATGATTTATCATGCTTGGTGAATTCATTAAGTGATATTGTTGATTTTATTGATTGTGACTTAAATCAAAAAGAAACAGAGCAATACTCTTACACTTGGAATTATAGAATAAAGCGAAAAGATAATAGTTACGTAAATATTTTTCAAAATACCACGCCATTTTTTATCGACTCGAACAAGAAACATAAAGCATTAACATACTTTACAGTAATCAATTCAAACAAAAAAATCCCTATTCAAGCTTCTATTCAATCGCTTAACTCAAATAATAACCTAGAAACCAAGTATTCTACCAATTGTTCTCAAACAGCTTTTTTAAAAAAAATTAGCAGCAGAGAAAAAGACATTATAAGATTGTTAGTAAAAAAGAAGACTAGCAAATCTATTGCTAAGCGACTATTTATTAGTTCAAATACAGTAGATACACATAGAAGAAATATTTTAAGAAAACTTAAGCTATCCTCAACAGGAGAGCTAATAAATATTCTTAAATCTCAACAAAATCTATTTTAAAATCCACACAACACATATCGCACAAAATACTCAAATTGAGTATTGTTTTCATTTCTAGATTGTTATAGCTTTACTCTAAACTATTAAATCAACATATTATGAAAAAATTAATTAAAATTACAAGTGGCGTAGCATTGATGTTTATCCTAGCATTTACATTAAGTTCATTTACTTCAAATGAGGTAATTAAAATAGAAAACAATGGTGTAGATGTTGTTGTTATTAAAGATGGAGGACGTTGGATTTTAGTAGGATGCGATGATGGCAATATCGTTCTTCCTACATCAAGTACTGACCAATATAAAAATGGAGAACTGCATATGAGCACATATATTTGGGATGTACCTGTAGAATGCTCTGAGGCTCCAAAAAAGACTGAAAAAGGAAAAAATTTAGACGGAACTCTTAGATGGCTATTTAACCCAAGTGGTAAATATATTTTAAAAGAAATTTATAACTAATCTATTGAAATAAACAAATCTTAAAGCATACTTAATAGCCAAAACTTATTTGCATCAATATAATAACGATGCTATTAGTTTTGGCTTTTTAAATATCAATAGCATTCAAATCCCTGTAAACACCTCCAAAAATCCTTCTTTATTTTTAAAAATTTATTACTTTGCTACTCTTTTAAAAAAACCTTTTTTAGTGAAAGTATGTATAGCTGAAAAACCAAGTGTTGCTCGTGAAATTGCTACTGTATTAGGAGCCAACACTAAGCATGATGGTTATTACGAAGGTAATGGATACGCTGTTACTTACACTTTTGGACATCTTTGTACTTTATTTGAACCTAACGATTATAAGCCTTATTGGAAACGTTGGGATTTAAACAACCTACCTATGCTTCCTGAAAAATTCAATGTGAAGGTTGTAGATAACGCAGGAATAAAAAAACAATTCAATATTGTAAAAAACTTATTTGATAAAGCCGATGAAATTATAAATTGTGGCGATGCTGGACAAGAAGGTGAACTCATACAGCGTTGGGTAATGTCATTGTCTAATTATAAAGGTAAAGTAAAACGCTTATGGATTTCATCACTTACAACCGAAGCTATTAAAGAAGGCTTCAACAACTTAAAACCTGCAGCAGATTACGATAATCTATACTATGCTGGATTTTCAAGAGCTATTGGCGATTGGTTGTTAGGCATGAATGCTACAAGACTCTACACGCTTAAACATGGTGGCTACAAGCAAGTGCTTTCTATTGGTCGTGTACAAACACCAACATTAGCAATGATTGTAGAGCGATTTAAAAGCATTGAAAATTTTAAACCACAACCCTATTGGGAATTACAAACATTATACAAGAACACCCTTTTTAGTTATGAAGAAGGACGGTTTTTAAACAAAGAAGATGGCGAAACACTTGCCAACAAAGTAAAAGAAAGCGACTTTGAAATCACTTCTATTAAAAAGAAAAAAGGTAAAGAATATGCACCTAAATTATTTGACCTAACAGGGTTGCAGGTATATTGCAATACAAAGTTTGGGTTTTCGGCTGAAGACACTTTGAAAATTGTGCAAAGATTGTATGAACAAAAAGTAGTTACCTACCCAAGAGTTGATACTACTTTTTTACCAAGCGATATGCATCCTAAAGTACCAGGTATATTAAAAAATCTAACTAACTATAGCAAATTAACACAACCTCTTTTAGGAAAAAAAATTAAAAAATCTGCTAAAGTTTTTAACGATAAAAAAGTAACAGATCATCATGCAATTATTCCAACAGGAATTCAAATTAATTTGCAACACAATCAACAGCAAGTGTATGATATTATTGTAAAACGTTTTATTGCTGTGTTTTATGATGACTGCCAAGTATCTAACACTACTGTTTTGGGAACAGCAGAGAACGTTACTTTTAAAACTACCGGAAAAGAAATACTATTAAAAGGTTGGCGTGTTGTATTTGAGAAAAAGGATTCACCAAAAGAAAATCAATCAGGCATACTACCAAATTTTGCTAAAGGTGAAAAAGGACCACATGAACCATCATTTTTAGAAAAACAAACAAAACCACCCAATCAATTTACTGAAGCAGCGTTGCTTCGTGCTATGGAAACTGCAGGCAAGCAAGTTGATGATGATGAAATGCGTGATTTAATGAAAGAAAATGGTATTGGTCGTCCGTCAACACGTGCAAATATTATTGAAACTTTGTTTAAGCGCAATTATATAAAGCGCAATAAAAAACAAATACTTCCTACTTTGACAGGAATTCAGCTTATTGATATTATTCAAAATGATTTATTAAAATCGGCTGAATTAACTGGCCAATGGGAAAAACAACTTAAAGATATAGAGCAAGGAACTTATAGCGCAAGTAAGTTTATAAAGAACATGAAGCAAATGGTTGATGATTTGGTTTATGAAGTTCGAAGCGAAACAAAAAAAGCCAATATTTCTCATGCTCAGGCAATCAAAAAAACATCTGTTAAAGCAAAACAGTCGTCAAGTAGTCTTATAGGAAAAACTTGTCCCAAATGTAAAAAAGGAAAACTTGCTAAAGGATCCCTAGCCTATGGTTGTAGCAACTATAAAAGCGGCTGCAATTTTGTACTTCCATTTAAATTTAAGAGTAAAAAAATATCAGAAAAACAATACATTAGATTAATTGAAAAGGGAGCTACAGTTAACTTAAAAGGGTTTGTAATTGATAAAAAAAAGATTGAAGGAAAAATTGAGTTTGGCGAGACTTTAGATTTAGTGTTTAAGCAAAAAGCTATTAAACATACAATTCCAGACAGTGTAGCCTGCCCAAAATGTCATTCCGGAACAATTGTAAAGGGCAAAACAGCTTATGGTTGTAGTAATTTTAAAAATAGTTGTGATTTCAAAGTACTATTCTCAGACATTAAACAGTTAGCAAAGGGCAAGCCTATTTCAAGAGAATTTGTATTCAATGTTTTAACACAATACAAGTCCTAAAGTTTACCTAAAATGCATTGCAATTCTACTTGGTTGTATTATTTTTGCTTTCCATTAAAATTGCATGAACTCAAATACCAAGACAAAAAAAAGCAGACTTAGGTTATTGCATCAGTATTATTCATATACTGGGTTCTATAAGTTTATTGCACTAAGTCTAAAAAAATCTATTTTGCCAATTATTGGCTTTATTGGGTTAATATTATTAGTGCACTATTTTGTAATTGATATTAATGTTGCTTTAAGTACAGTTACCGAAACGTTTAAAACCACTAGTGTTCTTGCAATATTTTTTATTTCAGAATCGTTTTTAGGCCTTATTCCACCAGAAATATTTATTGCATGGTCCAAAAAATTACCACAACCAATTTTATATTTATCTATACTAGCATTATTATCGTATTTAGGTGGTATTATCTCTTACATAACTGGTCTTAGTATTACAAGAATCCCAAAAGTACGCTATGCAATTGAAAACAAACTATCAAAGCATATTAATAATATTAGAAAATGGGGAGGTTTTTTAATAATAGTTGGCGCCTTATTCCCTATTCCTTTTGCAATGACAAGTATTGCTGCAGGTTTTATTAGATATGAATTTAAAAACTATTTACTTTTTGGTCTTTTACGCTTTGCAAGATTTTATTTGTACGCAATTGCTATTTTCAAAGTCGTGCAGTAGGGTTTAATCTTCTGGTGGATGTCCGTGGATTTCCTCAAAAACCCTGTCAAAATTTTCTCTTAAGTACGAGCGTAATTTTTTTCGATAGTCATCTTTTAACCACTCTACAAAATTAAATGTACTCTTGCTTATACACTTTGTATAGCGACTAATTCTATGATCAATATCGTCGCCTAACAACTTCATTAGTGCTAAGGCATCAAAAACATCTTCGCTATTTTCAATGCAAATTTTTGCATGATGCTGAATTGATTTTTCAAGTACTGTTTTTGTAGATTCGCCTTTTCTAATACTTGACACATAAAGTTCTCGAATATCCAAATAGACTTCTTCTGAGTTTTTAAATTCTTCACGAACATCAGGAGGCATTTCATACCTAAAATTGCTCTCAATTTCTTCGTCATTTAAAATTCCGTCTAGATAATAGTTTGGCGATTTAAAAATACGCTGCCAATCTAAATCACTTCCCCAAGGGCCAAAACGGTGAAAGTTATTACCTAAATCAATTACTTTAAAAGTTTCCTTATTATCAAGAATTCTTGATCCACGACCAATCATTTGATAATAAAGTGTTAGCGATTTTGTTGCTCTATTTAATATAATTGATTCTACTGTAGGCTCATCAAAACCAGTAGTAAGGATACTAACCGAAGTTAAAATAGCATCAGGCGTTTTTTTAAACCACTTTAAAATAAGTTCACGTTCTTTTTTAGAATGTGTATTGTCTAGATGCGCTATTGGGTATCCTGCAGTTCTAAAGGTGTCATAAACATGCAAGGAGGTGTTTATACCATTATTGAAAATTAATGTTTTCTTTCCTTTAGACGTCTCTTCATAAGCATGCAATAATTTACCAAGCATGTCATGATTGGTGTATAAGTCTTCTGAAGATTTTACAGTATAATCGCCATTAGCTCCAACAACCAATGATGTTAATCCTACATTATACGAGTATGTTTCAGCACGCGCCAAAAACTTATTTTCTATTAACGATTCAATGGTTTCCCCAACAATTAATTCGTCATAATTATCGGTCATTGGAAGATTTATATTTGAACTTAAAGGCGTAGCTGTTACACCAAGTAAAAATGACTTATGGAAAAATTTAAACAGCTTTGTAAAGGAATTATAGTGTGCTTCGTCAATAATAACAAGTCCAATGTCTGAGATATCTAATTTATCATCATTCAATCGGTTATTTAATGTTTCAACCATAGCCACAAAACAAGAGTAATCGTTTTGGTCGTCTAGCTTAGCTTTACTGTCAATGACCTTATTATGAACATTAAACTCCGAAAGCATTTTTGAGGTTTGCTTACATAACTCAATACGATGTGTCATGACCAACACCTTTTTGTTATGATGCTTTAAATATTGCCTTACAATTTCAGAGAAAATAACTGTTTTCCCTCCTCCTGTTGGTAGTTGATACAATAAGTGGTAGTCATCTGGAGCATCATCAAAAGCCTTAAAAATCTTATCAATAGCACCTTTTTGATAACTATATAACTCTTTACCTTCTTTAGTTTCTCCCTTTAATGTTGTTGATGTAAGCATTAATGCAATTATTATTAAGTTGCAAAAATACTGTCTTTCTTGAGTTTTTTCCATGTTTTATAAAAAATGTTTCCGAAAGTTTTCAAGGATTATTAACAACTTTAACCTAATAAACCAGCTTGTAAGCCATTAATCTTTTGCTATTTATTTGGTTTATAAGGGCTTTCTACCTAAATTGTTATTACATAACTCTATGTAAAACACTATTTTACTAACTAAAAACTATTTATTATGTCTAATTCAAACAAACCTGGAATAGCCTTTTGGGTGATTGGTGTTATTGCTCTCCTTTGGAATGGAATGGGTGTTAACTCATACTTGCAAATGGCTTTTAAAACGGAGGCTTCAACTGCTGGAATGAATGCCGAACAAATTGCACTTTTGAATAATGCTCCTACATGGGCAACCGCTTTATTTGCAATTGCTGTGTTTTCCGGAATTATTGCTGCAATCCTATTTTTAATGCGTAAAAAGATAGCTGTAACACTATTTGTAGTATCGTTTTTAGCAGCTACAATACAACAACTATATTGGCTGTTTGGCACCAACGCTCCTGAGGTTTTTGCTGATATGCAACCATACTTAATGCCTACTCTTATAATAGTTTTTGGTGCTTTTTGGGTGTGGTTCTCTAAAAACCAAAAAGCTAAAGGTATATTAGCATGATATACAAATTACTAATAATTAAAAGCCAGAATTAATGTTCTGGTTTTTTTATGGTATCATTTTTGAATTTTAAGTTTTTATTAACATTTTAAAACTTTAATTATGAAAAAAAAAAAAGAGCACCAAGCGTTAATGCTGGGTCAATGGCAGACATTGCTTTCTTGCTACTCATCTTCTTTTTAGTAACAACAACAATTGCTAGCGAACAAGGCATTCAAAGAAAGTTGCCCAAAATTTGTGAAAATGATTGTATAATTGATGTAAACGAACGCAATATTTTACGTATATCGATAAATGGTAAACAAGAAATTATGGTGCAGAACGAAATTACATCTGTTGATAAACTAAAAGGTATTGCCAAAACATTTATTGATAATAATGGAGTAAAGTTAGAAACATCTTCTGATAATCCCACAAAAGCCGTTATTTCTTTACAAAGTCATCCACAATCATCTTATGAATTATTTATAAAAGTACAGGATGAGTTAAGCAAAGCGTATTATGAGCTTAGAACAGATTATGCTAGAAACGTTCTAGGCAAGTCATTAGAGGAGTTAAATAAAAGTGATAAGATTTTGTTAAAAAACGCCTATCCATTTATAATCTCTGAAGCACAAACAAAGTAACTTGCTATTTATTATTATATTTGGTTAGAATAAATACTAATAACCAATCTATTTAATAATGAAAAACAACAAAACAGCTCAAGCTTTTAAGTCTATTTCGATTTTTAAGCTTGTTTTTTTATGCATCGTTCTCCTAAGCGTTTCCTGTAAGGAACAAGAAGCAAAACCAATGAGCGAAGAAGATCTTATTGCAAAAGCAAAAGATATTCACGAACGTGTCATTACACTTGATACGCATTGCGATATCAATGTAAATAACTTTACCGACTCTATCAACTACACACAAGAGTTAGACAATCAGGTAAACCTTCCAAAAATGAAAAAAGGAGGACTTGATGTGGCTTGGTTTATAGTTTACACAGGTCAAGACACGCTGACAGACGAAGGTTATGCAAAAGCATACGAAAATGCCATGTCTAAATTCAATGCCATTCATAAACTTACTAAAGAAATAGCTCCAGACCAAATAGGATTAGCTGTAACCTCTGATGATGTTAGACGTATTGATGCTGAAGGTAAAAAAGTAGCTATGATAGGGATAGAAAATGGCTATCCTATTGGAACAGACATTGGTAGAGTAAAAGAATTTTATGATTTAGGCGCTAGATATATGTCTTTAGCGCATAATGGTCATAGTCAACTAAGTGACTCTAACACAGGTGAACGTGATGACGTTTGGTTACATAACGGATTGAGTGATTTAGGTAAGCAAGTGATTGCTGAAATGAATAAGTATGGTATTATGATTGATATTTCTCATCCATCTAAAGAAGCCATTAAACAAATGATAGAATTATCTAAAGCTCCAGTTATAGCATCACATTCTTCTGCTAGAGCTTTATGTGATCATAGCAGAAACCTTGATGATGAACAATTAGGATGGGTAAAAGAAAATGGTGGTGTTGTACAAACAGTTGCTTTTACTAGTTACGTAAATAAAGAAAAGAATGACGCGCGTAATGAAAAATCTAGAGAGATTCAAATGCAAGTTGCAGATTCTATGGGAATAAAATGGATTACAAGTAGAGCTGATTTCGGAAAATTAACCGAAGAAGAACAAAAAGTATTCATGGAAAACCGAAGTAAAGTCATGGAAATTGTTGATGCTAAAGTTGAAAAGATGCCTGACTTCCCTGGAAAAGTTGATGTGGCAGATTTTGTAGATCACATTGACTATTTAGTAGAAAAAATGGGATTAGAGCATGTAGGTATTAGTAGTGATTTTGATGGTGGTGGTGGTGTTGAAGGTTGGAACGATGCTTCTGAAACTTTCAATGTAACACTAGAGCTAGTTAAAAGAGGTTATACTGAAGAGCAAATAGAAAAACTTTGGAGTGGTAACTTATTAAGAGTACTAGACGAATGTGAAAAAGTTGCTCAAGAAATTCAAGCAGGTGCTTAAAATAAATATAATCACTTAAAAAACTAAAGCCAGCTGTTCAGTTGGCTTTTTTTTTATGTTATTAAAAGTTAACGAAGCAATCTCACTAATAGAACTTCCCTCGTAATGACACAAATTTTAGATTAATCCTCTTTTTTAAAACCGTAGAAAAGCTGTTTAAAAAAACTATTAGGCATTTTTGAGTCGCCCTCATACCCCAACTCTATGGTTCCATTATCTTCCGGAATATAATTTGTTTTAAAAATGTAATCCCATAGACTTAAACTAATACCAAAATTCACACCGTAAAATCTATCTTTAGGTAAAGCATAAGCATGGTGATATAAATGCATTACAGGATTGTTAAATACATATTTTAAAGGCCCATAACTAAGCTTAATATTAGCATGATTTAAGTGTCCAATAGTAATTGCAGCAAAATGCACAACATATGCTTGTTCTGGCTCAAAACCACCTAAAAGCATTACTCCAAGTACTTTTAAAGGTTTATATAGAATATTTTCCATCCAGTGATAACGTAAATGCGCTGCAAATCCCATTTCTTTTACTGAATGATGCACCTTGTGAAAACGCCATAAAGCATTAAACCTATGTAATAAAACATGTGTAAACCACTGTACAAAATCTAGAATAATGAAAAATATAAGTAATTGGCTCCACATTGGAAACTTTTTCATATCTATAAGCGCTAAAGATTTAGCATCCATTCCAAAAATATCTAGAAAGAATAACTCTAAAACCTTATAAAAACCACTTATAACAATAGCAAAAATGAAAAAATTGAAGAACATATAGAATATATCCAACCAAAAGTCTTTTCTAAAAACTGACTGATTTTTACGCCAAGGAAACACAATTTCTAATATCCAAACTATTAGTGAAATGAGAATTAATCCCCAAAAGTAATTGTTATACCAAACGACATCAAAAGTTATGGAACGCCATGTCCAATCTAAAGTTCCTACTATAGTATTGATAAAAGCTTCTAAATATTTCATTATTTAAAATTAGTAAGCTAGAAGGCTTTTAAGCTCAGATTCAAACCTGTTTTTAGGTAAGTACTGCTCTTCTAGTTGATTAATAAACGGAATAGGTGTTTCAATACTTGCAACTCTTTTAACTGGCGCATCTAAGTACTCGAAACATTCTTCCATAATTAACGAAGCAATATCTGAGGCTATACCGCCAAAAAGAGAATCCTCTTGCAAAATAATAGCTCGTCCAGTTTTTTTAACTGAATTTAATATTGCTTCAGTATCTAACGGTTGTAAAGTTCTTAAATCAATGACATCTGCACTGATATCTTTATTGTTATCTAGTGTTTCTAATGCCCAATGTACAGCAGCTCCATAGCTAATAATCGTCACTTTTTCACCTTCACGAAGCAAAGATGCTTTACCAAAAGGCAGCGTGTAATAATCCATAGGTACCTCCTGACGAATACTTCTATACAAAGCTTTATGTTCAAAAAATAATACAGGATTAGGGTCATTAATCGCAGTCATTAACAAGCCTTTGGCATCGTAAGGAAATGCTGGATAGACAACTTTTAATCCTGGTGTTTTTGTAAACCAAGCCTCATTTGTTTGAGAGTGAAAAGGACCAGCTGCAACACCTGCACCACAAGGCATTCTTAAAACGACATCAGCATTTTGATTCCATCTGTAATGCGATTTAGCTAAATAATTGACCACAGGGTTAAAACCTGAGGTTACAAAATCTGCAAATTGCATTTCTACAACACTTTTAATTCCGGCTATAGATAATCCCATGCTAGCTTCCACGATAGCCGATTCGCAAATAGGTGTGTTTCTAACGCGATCTTCTCCAAAAGCTCTTAAAAAACCATCCGTAATTTTAAAAACACCACCATAATCAGCAATGTCTTGACCCATTATAACTAGGTCCTTATGCTTTTGCATCGATTGTTTTAGACCTTCGGAAATCGCGTCAACAAATCGAATTTCTTTAGCTTTTCCTTTAGAATTAACTTCCTGATATTTAAATGGTTTATATACATCATTTAATTCAGTAGTTAAATTTGGAGTAATTGGTTCCTCCGCATAAGCTGCTTCTAAACCATCATGAATTTCTTTCATAATGGTTTCTTTTATTTTTACTTCATCCTTTTCGGTAAGAATACCTTCTTCTTTTAAGTACGATTGGTAATTAACTATAGGATCTTTTAAAGCCCATTCGTCCATTAAATCTTTTGGCACATACTTTGTACCACTCGCTTCTTCATGACCTCGCATTCTAAACGTCTTAAATTCTATAAGGATAGGTCTAGGTCGTTTTCTTACACTTTCTGCAAGTTTTGAAAGTTTAGAATAAACATCTAAAATATTATTACCATCAATTATAAATGATTCCATTCCGTAGCCTTTACCTCTATCGGCTATATGTTTGCATTTATATTGCTGTGAGGTAGGTGTCGATAATCCGTAACCATTATTTTCAATACAAAAAATCACAGGAAGTTTCCATACCGAAGCTATATTTAATGCCTCATGAAAATCGCCTTCGCTAGTACCTCCTTCTCCTGAAAATACTGCTGTAACTTTATTATTCTTTTTTAATAGATTAGCGAGTGCTATACCATCAGCCACACCCAATTGTGGCCCAAGGTGCGATATCATTCCAACAATATTATATTCTTGTGTACCAAAATGAAACGATCTATCTCTACCTTTTGTAAAACCGCTAGTTTTACCTTGCCATTGTGCAAATAAGCGATGCAAAGGAATGTTTCTTGTAGTAAAAACACCTAAATTTCTGTGCATTGGCAAAATGTATTCGTCTTTATTTAGCACCATGGTTACCCCAACTGAAATTGCTTCTTGACCAATTCCTGAAAACCATTTAGATATTTTTCCTTGACGCAGTAAAATGAGCATTTTCTCCTCTATCATTCTAGGTTTCAACATGTTCTTATATAATGAAAGAAGTGTATTTTTACCTAAATTCTTTTTGTCATAAATAATATGTTTGCTCTTAGCTGTTGTCTTAGTCATCTCAATAAATTGTTAGTCAAAAGTAGCAAAAATAAGGTAACACTATGAAGAATTTTTTTATTGAACAAATTTCATCGATTATCTAAATTTTAATCCCTACAGAAAACATATATTCTATATTTGACTTCAAATTAAGTATTCAATTTCGCTATCTTTGTATTTCAAATTTATTTAATATTAGTACCATGAATAAGATACCTAGTGTAAATCTTAAAGAGTTTCTCTCAGAAGACCCTCAAAAAAAGCAACAGTTTATAAACGCTATTGGTAAAGCTTATGAAGATATTGGCTTTGTAGCACTCCGTGGGCATTTTCTAGATAACGAGCTAGTTGATAATTTGTATAAAGAGGTAAAAAACTTTTTTGATCTCCCTGTAGAAAAAAAGCAAAATTATGAGATACCAGGTATTGGAGGTCAACGTGGTTATGTGTCGTTTGGAAAAGAAAGTGCAAAAGGAAAAAAAGAAGGCGATTTAAAAGAGTTTTGGCATTTTGGACAGTATGTTGAGAATAATCCTGAGTTAGAAGCTGAATATCCAAAAAATGTCGTAGTTGAAGAACTTCCTGATTTCAATGACATTGGAAAGCAAGCTTATAAAATGCTTGAAAAAACGGCAAAGTATGTACTTCGTGCATTAGCTCTTCATCTAGATTTAGAAGAAACTTATTTTGATGAATACATTTACAATGGTAATAGCATACTAAGGCCAATTCACTACCCTCCAATTAAAAAAGAACCAAAAAATGCAGTTAGAGCTGCAGCGCATGGAGATATTAATTTAATTACGCTATTAATGGGAGCCCAAGGTCGTGGATTGCAAGTGCAAAATCATAAAGGCGAATGGATTGATGCCATTGCACAACCAGACGAACTTATGATCAATGTTGGTGACATGCTCTCTAGACATACTAATAACAAATTAAAATCTACCATACATCGCGTAGTAAATCCACCAAGAGAACTTTGGGGAACATCACGTTACTCTATTCCATTTTTTATGCATCCTGTGAGTAGTATGAAGCTAGATGTTTTAGATAGTTGTATTGATGAAAATCATCCAAAACAATTTGAAGATATTACAGCTGGAGAATTTTTAAATGAGCGACTTATAGAATTAGGGTTGATAAAGAAGTAATGGACTTAAAAGATCAATTAAAAAACTTATTTCCAGATCATAAAGAGTCTGAGTCAACCAATGAAACTAAAAATAAAAGTGATATTTGGTTACAAGACGACCCTATAATTTGTAAATACGAAAAGCGTAAAGGTAAACCTATAACCATTCTTGAAGGCTATAATGGTGCAACCGATGATTTTAAGAAGCTAGCAAAAGAGTTAAAAACTAAATTAAGTGTTGGAGGGAGCTTTAAAGATGATAAAATTATTATTCAAGGAGATTATCGTGATAAAATAATGCAGATTCTAAAAAATAAAGGGTTTAATGTTAAGCGTGTAGGAGGTTAACAATGACAAGTAAAACCCTTCATATTACTAATGGTTCTAGTCTTACCAATTACTTGAAAGACCTGAACTTTTCAGGCGATTTTTTAACATGGCATGAAATGCTATGTGAAGGCCCTACTTTTGAACAAATAGATTCGCAGGAATTTGTAGAAACACGTCGTAGTTTTTTAAACAAATTCTATAATATAGATATTCACGAATACCAGTTTCACAAAGAACTTAAAGTATTTGACAATGTTAACACCTATTCAAAAATAATTCTTTGGTTTGAATACGATTTATTTTGTCATATTAACTTAATGGCAGCCATTAGTCTATTAAAGCAAAAACAAGTGTATTTACCACTCTTTCTAGTGTGTAGTGGTAGGATTAAAGGGGAAAAAGACTTTAAAGGCATATCTGAGCTAACTGAAAATCAACTATTAGATCATTACGAAGCTAAAATAGAACTCAAAGATTCAGATATTAAATTAGCGCAAAAAATTTGGAGAATTTACTGTAATGAGAACCACAACTTATTAAAACCATTTATAACACAAAGCTCGTCTTTTAAATATTTAAATAGCTGCTTAAAGGCTCACTTGAAACGATTTCCAGATACCAAAAGTGGATTATGCCGACTTGAAAAGCATATTTTAGAAGTTGTAAGAGATAGCCATGTGACATCAACACATCATCTTACAGGTTATATACTTAACTATCAAGGGTATTATGGCTATGGCGACATACAAATTATGCGTATGATTCATAATTTAAGTATCTTTTTTGAGGAAATTGATGGTGAGCTGTACCTTAACCGTAAAGGTCATGAAGCACTATTGGGTCAGCATAATTTTGTAAGTGAAATTAAAAATGACATAGATTTTGGTGGTGCAAAAAGATTAGAATATCAATTTAACAAAAATCAAAATCAGTTAATAAAAACCGTATATAATGTCAATTAAAGAATCTGAACTTATATTAAATCCAGATGGTAGTGTATATCATCTAAATTTAAAGCCTGAGCATATTGCAAACACAATACTTTTTGTTGGTGACCAAGATCGTGTTCAAAAAATATCTAAGCATTTTGATATTATAGAATTTGAAACGCAAAAGCGTGAATTTAAAACGCATACTGGAACTTATAAAGGCAAGCGTCTTACAGTTATGTCTACAGGTATTGGGCCAGATAATATTGATATTGTCATGAACGAGTTAGACGCTTTGGTTAACATTAATTTAGAAACTAGAAAGCCAAAAGAAGCTCTTACATCACTTAATATAGTTCGTGTTGGTACGTCAGGTTCACTTCAAAGCAATGTTCCTGTCGATTCTTTTGTGTTGAGTACTCATGGTTTAGATTTAAACGGAATGTTGCACTTCTATCAAATAAAAAATATTTGCAACCCAAACCTTGAAGATGCATTTATTAAGCATACTAATTGGCATAAAGACAAAGCAAGACCAATCATTATTAGCAACAGCCAAAAACTAGAAAATTTACTTGAAAGCTCAAAAATTTTTAAAGGTGTTACTGCCACTACCGGAGGATTTTACGGACCACAAGGGCGAGTACTTAGGTTGCCTTTGTTTGATAGCGATATGAATGCAAAAATTGATTCATTTAATCATAATGGTATAAAAATCACCAATTTTGAAATGGAAACTTCTGTTATTTATGGGTTATCAAAATTGTTAGGGCACCATGCGTGTTCACTAAATGCTATTATTGCTAACCGACCAAATGGCACTTTCAGTAAAGACCCAAAGCAAGCGGTAGAAAACCTTATTAATTACACCTTAACTAAACTAGTGTCTTAAATGAGTAACGATTTAAAAACTGTTAGAATTGGTGGTGTTCCTGAACATTTCAATTTAGCTTGGTATTTGACTCTTAAAAATAAAGAGTACAAAAACAAAGGCATTAATTTACGTTGGAAAGATTATTTTGGCGGCACAGGCCAAATGTGTAAAGCCCTTCGCGACAACGAAATTGATTTGGCTGTGATTTTAACCGAAGGTATTATAAAAGATATTATTGCTGGAAATAAATGTAAAATAGTTCAAGTATATGTTAAATCGCCATTAATTTGGGGTATTCATGTAGGGCAAAATTCTTCTTTTAAAAATCTAGAAGACATCAAAGGACGCAAAGCAGCTATTAGCAGGTTTGGTTCTGGCTCTCACCTAATGGCATATATCAATGCTCAAAACAACAACTGGAACTTAGAAGAAGATTTGCATTTTGAGGTAGTAAAAGACTTAGATGGTGCTGTTGAGGCTCTTACCAATGGAACAGCAGATTATTTTATGTGGGAAAAATTTACTACCAAACCGTTAGTTGACAATAATACCTTTAGACATATTGAAGATTGCCCTTCACCATGGCCTTGCTTTGTTATTGCAGTTAGAGAAGATTTTATAATCGACGAAAGGGATTGTTTAAAAGCAATTTTATCGACAATAAACAACACTACCAAAGAGTTTAAAGACATTCCCTCAATTGATGTTATCATTGCTAATAGATACAACCAAAAGCTAGAAGATGTACAACAATGGCTTGAATTAACCGAGTGGTCTCAAGAGAATTTAGACGCCGAAACAGTTAATGATGTTCAAGACAAACTTTTGGCTTTAAGCATTATCCCAAAAAAACTACCCTTTAACGAGCTGGTAATCAATATTTAACGTTTTTAATCTAAAAAGTAGGAGTTTTCATCGAAAATCTGTCATATACGTAGTTCTACGTATTGTTTGGTATATTTTTTTTCCTTACCTTTATTAACATATGTTAACATAGTTTTTGTATTTTATCGATATTTATTGTATTTTGCCGAAACAATGTTACCCAAATCCCTTGTGTATGATGTATAAAATTACTTTAATACTTTCAGTTTTAGTAGCAATTAATTTTATTTTGTTAATATTTAGCACTAATAAAGTTAAGAAGATTTCAAAGCCTAAAAAAGTAAAAGTTAACAAACCTATAGTCCTTAAAAAAGTACCTAAAACTATTACCACGCAACAGGCTCCAAGCCGTTTGTCTCCAACAGGGAGTTAGTTTTACTAAAGTGCTTATTTCCGAACCAATACCCTCTATTTGCACTTAATGGAGAAGGATGTCCTGACGTTAACACGTAATGTTTATTGGTATCTATAAGTTTTATTTTCTTCTTTGCAAAACCTCCCCAAAGCAAAAAAACGATTCCCGTTTTTTGTTCTGAGATAGTAGTAATTACAGCATCTGTAAACTGTTCCCATCCTTTTTTTTGATGACTGCCAGCTTGATGCGACCTGACTGTTAATGTTGCATTTAATAGTAACACACCTTGATCTGCCCAACGTTCTAAATTACCGCTTTTAGGATAAGGAGTATTTAAATCTGTTTCAATTTCTTTAAAAATATTAATTAACGAAGGTGGATGTTGTACACCATCATGTACAGAAAAACACAATCCATTGGCCTGCCCTACACCATGGTAAGGATCTTGGCCAATAATAACCACTTTCAGCTTATCAAACGTGCAATGGTCAAACGCAGCAAAAATTTCCTTTCCAGGGGGAAAACATTGGTGTGTGTTATACTCTTGTTTTACAAAACCAATCAACTCATTAAAATAAGATTTACTAAACTCGTCCTGTAAGTGAGCTTTCCAACTTGGATGTATGGTAATATTCATGCTAATTAACTTATTGATGTAAAAATAAAATTATCTATCTACTTCACTAAACAAAACACTTGTTAGTTACTAACAGTTTGTGTATTACTATTTATTATATGAGCTTTTTTACTTGATCATATGTATGATAGAAAATATAAATTCGACTAACATTTTAACCGAAAAGCCCATACCTATTTATATACTACGAGCCATATGCTAAACCAATAAGCGTCGCTCCAAAATTCCACATCTCAATTCTAATACGTAACTTTGTTAGTTCATAAAAAAGATTAAGTAAACTATTAATAAGTTTCCCACTTTAGTGGGAATTGTTATGATTAACATTCACGAAAAAACGCTTAAAGACTTAGAGTTTGAAACAGTGCTTACACAAGTGGCTCAGTATTGCATTACTGACCTTGGTAAGCAAAATATATTACGCATTAAACCTTTTTCAAAGGAAACGGAGTTAATTGTTGCACTTAATTATGTTAACGAGTTTATTGCATCGTTTGAAAATGAGAATAGAATACCCAACCATGGTTTTAGCGATATTACCAACGAACTAAAGTTATTGGGTATAGAAAACACATTTTTAGAGATCAATAGTTTTAGAAAGATCGCTGCTATTTCTGAAACCTCTAATGCATTGATTCAGTTTTTTAAAAAGTTTGAAGACTACTATCCTTCTCTAAATACGCTTTCAGAAAATATAGAATATACCACAGCAATTATTAACAAGGTCAATTCTATAATAGATAGGTTTGGAGAAGTTCGTAATGATGCAAGCGATGAGTTAAAGAGCTTACGAAGATCTATTGCGTCATTACAAGGTAAAATAAACTCTAGTTTTGTTAGTGCTTTATCTAGTTTAAATGCCTCTGGATATTTAGACGATATAAGAGAATCTGTTATTGACAACAGACGTGTTTTGGCTGTAAAAGCCATGTACAGAAAAAAAATTAAAGGAACTATTCTAGGCTCTAGTAAAACAGGAAGTATTGTCTATATAGAACCAGAGGCAACTCTGCAATTTCATAGAGAACTAAATAATTTAGAATACGAAGAAAAAGAAGAAGTTACCAGAATTTTAAAAGAGCTGACCAATTTTGTTAGAGATTTTTTATCGCTTTTAAAGTCGTATCAAGAGTATTTAACACAAATTGATGTTGTTTTTGCTAAGGCTTCCTATAGTAAATCCATAAATGGTATTTTACCTAAAATAACAAAAGACAGATATTTATTCTTAAAAAATGCTTATCATCCAATTTTATATCTAACAAACAAATCAGAAGGCAAAAATACATATCCACAAACTATTGAGTTGTCCAAGGATTCTCGAATTATTGTCATTTCTGGTCCAAATGCTGGAGGTAAAAGTATTACACTTAAAACAGTTGGCTTACTACAAGTAATGTTACAAAGTGGTATTTTAATTCCTGTTCATGAACGTAGTGAAGTTTGTTTGTTTAACAGAATTATTAGTGACATTGGTGACAATCAATCTATTGAAAATCATTTAAGCACTTATAGTTATAGGCTTAAACAAATGAATTATTTTTTAAAAAAGTGTAATAACAAAACACTCTTTTTAATTGATGAGTTTGGCACAGGAAGTGATCCTGAACTTGGAGGTGCATTAGCCGAAACGTTTTTGGAAGTGTTTTATGAACGTGAAGCATTTGGACTAATTACAACGCATTACAGTAATTTAAAGTTGCTTGCTAACGAACTTCCATACATGAAAAATGCAAACATGATGTTTGATAATCGTAGTTTAGAACCATTATTTAAGTTAGTTTTGGGAGAAGCTGGTAGCTCATTTACTTTTGAAGTAGCCCAAAAAAATGGCATTCCTTACAGTTTAATTAATAGAGCAAAAAAGAAGATAGAACGAGGTAAGGTGCGTTTTGATAAAACCATTGCAAAACTTCAAATGGAACGCTCTAAACTTGAAAAAACAGGGAAATCATTAAAAATTAATGAACAAAAAAAACAAGCCGAAGCTGATAAGTTAGAAGAAATAAATGCTCGTATTCAAAAGAAATTAGAGAGCTATCAAGAGTTATACGATAGCAACCAACGACTTATATATTTAGGACAAAAAGTAAACGACTTATCAGAAAAGTATTTTAACAACAAGCAAAAGCGTGTGTTAATGGCGGAGCTTTTTAAATTGGTTCAAATTGAAAATTCAAAACGTAAAAAGGTTTCTGTAAAAGAGAAAAAAATTATTAAACAAAAAGAGCAACAGGTTAAAAAAGAGGTTGAAAAAAAGGTTAATGTTATTAGGAAAAAAAAGAAAGCGGCAAAGAAAAAAGAAGTAAACACACCAAAACCAAAACCAACATTAAAGGTTGGCGATAGAGTAAGATTAGAAGATGGACGCGCTGTTGGAAGTGTTGACAAAATTGAAAAAAATAAGGCCACAGTAAACTATGGCTTATTTACAACAAATGTTAGTGTGGAGCAGTTAGAATTGGTAGAAACAAAAAAATAGGATGATTCAATTACCAAAGCATAAACAATTAATACTTTTTGATGGTGTTTGCAACCTTTGCAATTCAAGTATTAATTATGTTATTAAACATGACCATAACAATGTATTTATGTTTGCACCATTACAAGGAAACACAGGAACAAAAATTATAAAGCACTTTGGATTAGATACCTCTAAAACAGATTCTGTTTTACTGTATTCAGAAAAAAATGGTTTAAAAATAAAATCGTCGGCAGCTCTAGCAATTGCTTTAAAATTGGGGTTTCCAAGAAATTTATTGGTTATTTTTTATATCGTACCTCCCTTTATTAGAAATTGGGTGTACGATTATATTGCAAAGAACAGGTATAAATGGTATGGTAAAAAAGAAGCTTGTATGATTCCTACACCTGAGTTAAAAGTAAAATTTTTAAAATAAAAAACCCTAAGATATCACTTAGGGTTTTATACACTTAACAATTAACACAATTAAATGTAAATCTTAGCACACTTATTTTGGTGATTATAAATATAGATAAGCATTTTAATTTTTAGTAAATTTTTCGTTTAAAACCTGTTTTCTTTGATAAAAGAATTTTACTTTATTTTAAATTATCTAAAATGAAATCAATCGTTTTATTTTTGTTGTTATTTTCTGCAAAAGAATCTGTAATATACTTCGGTTTTACTGCTAATCCTTTTTCTTGCAAATATTCAATATCACTTTTGTATTCAATAGACACTTTTCCTGTTAATAATACATCTAGGCTTGTACCTTTCTTATAAAGGCTGTAAATTTTACTTAATCCAGTTAAGTACAGATAGTCTTTTGTAAAACCTCCTCCTCTATGTACTCTTGTAGTAATATAAAACGCATCATTTTTATTTAAATCATAAGTACTATGCAGCATTCTAAATGTTTTAGAAAAAGAGTTTCCTTTAGCTAAACAATTTACTGCAAGCACGCGATACGCTAGCTCTTTAAGACGCTTTATTGTTAAGTTTCCTGACATATATTCGCTAAAAACAGACAAGCCTTCTTGCGTTTCAACATTGTTAGGGAATCCGTGAGAAAATATTTTTAATGGATGTAATAATGCATTCATAGTAGTTACCATGTGTACACCTATTTCATGATTGGTGAGTACACCAATTTCATTATCACTAAACATATGGTTACTATTAAGCACTAGTGTTTGTTGATTGTTTAACACCATAGCTATAGCACCCATCCTGTCAGAATGCGTAATATGATACTTAAAATCGTAACGCTTTGAATAGTCTTTAAAAAAAGTTTCTGTTTGTAATACAGAATGTTTTGGCTTAAAGTGTTCAGCTTCTAAGTTTTCATCAAAATGCAAAATAAACTTTGCATTTTCCACATCTTTTTCAGTTGGTGTACCAAACGAATGCAAACTGTTATAATAAAATTTCTTTCCTGTTCCAATGGTTTCAATAGATTGAATTAAACCAGAGTAGAAATATATAATATCTTGATATAAGCTTTTAATTCTATCGTCTTCAATTTTTTCAATTGGTAATGAAAAAAGCTCTTTATGCAATTTAAATTTATCAAAATCTATATTTGGATATATAAAATCTGGTTCGGATAAATATTTAGAAGCAAAAAACCTTTCTTTTTCACTTTCAATGTTAATTGGATTTACATAGGTTAAAAGTTCAATCTTTTTGACAAGTTTATGCAAATGCGTGTCAATATTTAATAATATTTTATTAACTGTATTAATCTCTTGCTTCATTAGGTAATTATTTACTGTGCTTTTCTATAAATGACATAGCATGTTTCGGAATTCGAGCCTTGAGTTGTGCTGCAACACTGCTTACAATTTCAGGAAAAATAACTTGTTTGTGCTCATCACAATACACTTTAGCTATTTCGGTTGCTAAAACTAATGTGTTTTTAAAGTTATTAGTAATGTATTTTAAAAAATAGCCATTACCAAAAAAGGTGTTATTAATTAATGCTGTTGATTTAATATTACTAGGTAAAATAATTTCGGAAAGACTTTGCCTCCATGTTTCAATATCTTCATCAAAACGTTCATTATCGACATTACTTGTACCCAAATTCCAAGTAGGGACTTCCCTATCCCAACGTTTCCAATTATAGCTATGCATATCATAAACAATAGCCATCCCGTATTTGGATTCAATAGTATCGATTAATGCATGAACTACTTTATAAAAGGCTTTATGTTTTGCAAGTGATTTTTGTTTTTGAACTTCAGGCAAAGTGTTTTTCCAAAGTTGTTTTCCCCAAGCCGTTTCAAAAACTGCTTCTTCAGGAGGTCTATTTATATCGTATTCAAATCGAGAATCACAACCAGCTATTACAATAGGATGAGATGCAATCATGTTTTTGGTTTCTGGGTCTTCTTCGTACCATCTGTCGTATGCGGTATGCAAACAATTATCCCAAAGTTCCTTTCTAAATTGATGTCCATCATGTATGGCTGCACATACATAAGGCACATAATTATCAATTTTTAGAGTAAATGAGTAATCCTCAGCAACGGCATGAAACGTTTGCTGCTGCTTTATTTTATTAATAATTGCATCAACAGACAGTTTTTTCATATCAACTCAATATCTTTTTAAGGTACAGAAACATATTACGCTCTAGAATATCGTATTCGCCATCACTTAAAAATAATGTTTTGATATCGGTAAATAAAGATTTTAATTCGTCGGCATCATAATCATGGTCTTTCACTCCTTGAATAATTTTTTGCAAACTTTGGTAGTCATTGTCTTTATCGAATTCATCATGAATTCTTTGAAAGGTTTGCATATCTACTTTTGAGATAATGACATTTTTTTCGGTATTGGCTTCATCAAAGTTTGAATGTGCCGTGTAAAGCAATATATATGCGACTAGTTCTTCTTTAGTCCAATGAGGTTGTTTCATAATTATTCTGTTGTTAATGAGCCATATTCAGTCCAAGAACCATCATAGACTGAATAATCTGTTTTATTAATTAATTCAGCTCCTAAAGCCAATATACAAGCTGTAATTCCAGAGCCGCATGAAAAAACTAAATGCTGCTCTTTTGCATTGATGGCGTTAAACTCTTTTTCAATGGCTTTTTTGCTTTTAAAACAATGACCGTTTACCAATAATTCGGAGTAAGGAATATTGACTGAATTGGGTATATTACCACTTCTCAAACCTTTTCTTGGTTCTGGGGATATTCCTTTAAAACGATTAGCTGAGCGTGCATCAATAATAAGATGCTCTGCGTTGCTTGATGATGCTTTAATATCATTAAAAAACTTGAATGCTTTAGGGTTATATTTGGCAATGAAATTACCTTTAGGTCTAGCATTAATTTGCTTTGCCTCTAAAGGGTAATTTGCTGTTTTCCACTGAGGCAACCCTCCATCTAACACTGCAACATTATTAAAACCAAAAGCCTTAAACAAATACCAAACTCTTGCACTAGAATAAATACCTTTATCATCATAAACCACAATCATGCTATTTGAGTTTACACCTAAATTTTGAACTTCTTTAGTAAATTGTTCTTCAGAAGGTACCGTGTTTGGAAAAGGAGCACTTACATCACTAAATACCTGTTTGATATCAAAAAATTGTGCACTAGGAATTTGGAATACTACTGATGCACTACTATTAGATGTTACTTTTGGCATGCTTGCATCAAAAACAAGCAGATTATTATTATCTAAATGGTTATGCAACCATTCCACCGAGACTATAGGTTCTAAAGTAACAGTTCTTGCCATAATTATCTAATTTCGGAATATTGACTAATAACAAAATTAAGCTTCATCTACTGTTTTTCTTAAACGTGAACGTCTATCAAAAGCTTGAAGCTTATCTAATACTTTGCTTTCAAGGAAATCTATAACTTTTTCTTCAACTTTCACTTTAGGTTTATATACTTTATTAATGTATGTAATACCTCCAGGAGACATGACGTTAACTTCTACTAACTTTCCTCCTATCACATCAATACCAACAAAATACAAGCCATCTTTGACCAATTTTGGACCAATTTGTTTACACAAAGCTTTTTCTGCCTTTGATAGAATATGCTTTTGCACACTTCCTCCAGCTGATACATTAGAACGATGGTCGTCTGTTCCTGGAACACGTTTCATAGCTCCTACTGGTTCGCCATTTAGCAATAAAATTCTAACATCTCCTTGGTCGGCACCTTCAATGTAATCTTGCAAAATAACATAATTTGAAGCTCCATCAGCACCTGTAATATAAAAATCTAACAATGAATTAATATTACTCATCGCAGATTTTTCAATAAGAATGACACCTGAACCTCCAAAACCATTTAAGGGTTTTAGTATCATTCTATCAGACTTAGATTCTTTTATTTGTTTTACTAAATAATTTTTGTTTTTAGACACGTGAGTAGCAGGGATAATGTTACTGTGCGCATCTCCAAAAGCAGCTGTATAAAGCTTATTATTGGCTTCTCTCATACCTTGAAGAGAATTGATAATAAACACATCATCTTTTACTGAATCCAAGAAGTTTAACATGATTGGGTCAAGTGGTGGATTTGCTCTAAAAAATATAGCATCAAAACCTGCAAGAGGCAGCATTTCTTCTCGTAGTTGCGCTTTTTTATAGAATGCTTTAAGTGTACTTGGTACTTTCTCCATTCGCCCAATAACAGTGCAAAAAGCGTTAGTGACACTGTTTCTAATGGTTAAGTTGGCAGGTGTGCACATGGCAACACCATGACCTCGCTTTGAGCACTCTTTAATAAGTGCTAAACTTGTATCGTTTTCTGGGTCAATGTCTTCCCAAGGGTACATTATAAAACAAATATTCATCTTATTTATGCTTAAATTAAACACTTTTTAAACTCAGTAATTAGGGGTTTATAACTTATTTTACCTCTTCATAATGGTCATCCCAATTTTTTATTTTTGGTTCACCTAGTTTTCCAACAGATTTTGCAACAATCATAGAGACCATTGCATCACCTGTAACATTCACAATTGTTCGACACATATCTAACGGTCTATCTACTGCAAAAATGAGTGCCAAACCAATTGGTAATAATTCTGGTGGAAGACCAACAGACTCCAATACAATAACCAGCATTACCATTCCTGCACCTGGAACAGCAGCACTTCCTATAGATGCTAATAACGCTGTTAGAACAATTGTTATCTGATCGCCAAAAGTTAAATCTAAACCTAAAGCTTGAAAAATAAATACAGCTGCAACTGCTTGATACAAACTTGTTCCATCCATATTAATAGTTGCTCCAACAGGCAATACAAAACTCGAAACTTCTTTATCCACTCCAATGTGTTCTTCAACACGCTCCATGGTTACAGGAAGTGTTGCAGCACTACTACTCGTTGAAAAAGCTAATAATTGTGCTGGACTAATTTCTTTTAAGAACCAGAATGGGTTTTTCTTGGTATAACTTGACACTATAATTGTATAGAAAACAATCATTAAAGCTAAGCCTAAAAGAACAACACCTGCATATTGTGCCAAGGCTACTAAAATATCAGGATCATCAGAAGACACAACCACACTCGCGAGAAGAGCAAATACAGCATAAGGTGCAGTTAACATGATTAAATCTACCATTTTCAAAACAACATCATTAAGAGAATCGAATAGGTTTTTTAATGGTTCTGCTCTTTTTTCACCTATTAAAAGCATAGAAATTGCTAGAAATATTGAGAAAAATATTACTTGCAACATTAATCCGTTTTCACTCATTGCCTTAAAGGCGTTATCAGGCACCATATCTTCAATAAACTGTAATGGTCCACTTTCTACTTGCTTTGTAGCTTCGGCTATTTTACCTTGAACGCCACTGTTTTGAGAATATGTATTTGTAAGTTTTGAAATAGTCTCTTCTGAAACACCTTCACCAGGTTGTAATATATTAACAACCATAAGACCTATAGAAATGGCTACAACAGTAGTAATGACATATGTAACAATCGTACGAACACCAATTCTTTTAAATTTTGAGATATCCTTTAAATCTGAAATACCCTTTATTAAAGATGCAAGTATCAACGGAATTGCTATTAATTTTAATAGTTTAACAAAAATGCTACCTAGTGGTTTTATCCAATCATCGGTAAATGCCTTACCTCCATCAATTTGTAGCATGATAAAGCCAAAAATTAAACCTAAGAGCATTCCTATTAAAATTTGCCAATGTAATGCGAGTTTTTTCATGTGTATATTTTATTTGTTTTTAATCTGTCACATGTAACATTCATTTAGTATTGTATTTTGATAGCAAAATACATTGTTATAAATGTTTCATATCTAGTTTATAGTTTAGTAATCTTATTTAGTAAATAATAGTCTGCAAGCACCAAGGCTGCCATGGCCTCCACAATGGGTACTGCTCTAGGAACTACACAAGGATCATGGCGTCCTTTACCTTGCATTTGCAATGTATTCCCATCAACATCGATTGTTTCTTGTTTTTGCATAATAGTAGCAACTGGTTTAAATGCTACTCTAAAATAAATATCTTCTCCATTACTAATACCTCCTTGAATTCCTCCAGACAGGTTAGTTTTTGTACTTCCATCAGCATTAAAAATATCGTTATGCTCACTACCTTTCATTTCCACACCACAAAATCCGCTACCATATTCAAACCCTTTAACAGCATTAATAGAAAGCATTGCTTTTCCCAATTCTGCATGAAGTCTATCAAATACAGGTTCACCTAAACCAACAGGAACGTTTTGTAATACACAAGTTACAGTTCCTCCTATGGTATCTCCTTCTTTTCTAATTTCTTTGATACGAGCTATCATTTTATTAGCTATAGCTTCATCTGGACAGCGTACTGCATTAGCATCAATTTTTGAGAAATCTAAGTCTTGATATGGTTTGTTTATATTTATTTTTCCTACGGACGATGTAAATGCATTAATCTTTACACTTTTAAGTAGTTGTTTAGCTATTGCGCCAGCAACTACACGACATGCTGTTTCTCGTGCAGAACTACGACCTCCACCTCTATAATCTCTTACTCCATATTTTTGGTCGTAAGTATAATCGGCATGACTTGGTCTGTAAACATCCTTGATGTGCGAATAGTCTTTGGATTTCTGATTGGCATTTTTAATGATGAAACCAATTGAAGTTCCTGTGGTTTGACCTTCAAATATTCCTGACAAAAATTCAACGGTGTCAGGTTCTTTACGTTGTGTTACAATGTCTGACTGACCAGGTTTACGTCTATCCATTTCGTGTTGAATAGCATCAAAATCTAATGTTAGTCCAGCAGGACAACCATCTATAACACCACCAATAGCCACGCCATGTGATTCGCCAAAGGTTGTAAGTTTAAAAATAGTTCCGAAGGAATTTCCAGCCATTAATTATGTATAAGTATTAGTTAGTTTTGCTAATGTAATTGTATTATTAGAGAAACAAAAATGGATTTTAAATAATAGTTCTAATTTATTTATTATTTTTTGTCAAAATTCAATATTGGCATAATATTAGCGTTATGGAGATATATTTTTATCAAAATAATTACATTTACAAAAACTTAAAACTTATGAAAAAATTATTTTTATTATCAATTGCATTAATTGGATTTGCTCTTACTACGCAAGCACAGGATGTGTCTGACCATGCCTTAGGATTGCGCTTAGGTGATAGTGATGGTTTTGGCGCTGAAATTTCTTATCAACTTGGTTTGAGTGACGCTAATAGATTAGAATTTGGATTAGGATGGAGAGATGGAAAAAACTATAATGCTGTACGAGCTGTTGGTTTGTATCAATGGGTTATGCCTTTAGATGGTAATTTTAACTGGTACGCTGGTGCTGGTGGTGGTTTTGCTTCTTATAGCTTAGACAACGTTGCTCCAGGAGTTGATGATAGTAGCACATCGCTGTTAATAGCTGGAAATATTGGCATTGAATACGATTTTGATATTCCGTTATTGCTCTCTTTAGATTTTAGACCTGAACTAGGTTTTGGAGATATTAATGATGATTTAGACTTCGATATTGCCTTAGGTATTCGTTATCAATTCTAATAATATTCATAATGAGTCGTCCTAAAATAGGTTGACAGTTTATAAATAAAAATTAGATAGGACCAGTGAAGTTAACTTCACTGGTTTTTTTGTTGTGTACAAAGTTAGGTGTTTTGTAATTAAGGCTCAAATGTG
>NZ_SUPL01000006.1 GCF_005047595.1 Pontimicrobium aquaticum | reverse complement strand
CACATTTGAGCCTTAATTACAAAACACCTAACTTTGTACACAACAAAAAAACCAGTGAAGTTAACTTCACTGGTCCTATCTAATTTTTATTTATAAACTGTCAACCTATTTTAGGACGACTCAGTGTTAATTTTATAATGTAACTTTGGGTTATCTAATACACCTAATACAATGAACTATATTCTTTTTGATGGGCCTTCTCGCAACAAGTTATTGCCTTTTACCTATACACGACCTGTTGCCGATATTAGAATAGGGATCTTAACTGTTCGTGAAAAATGGGAAACCTACTTAGGTTACACAACTTCTACAGTGACAGAAGATTACTTAACAGATAAGTATCCAATGGTTGAAGTAGAACATAACATAATGATTAATGCTTCTTTTTTACCTAATAGAGAAATTATTGAATTAATTAAGTCTTTAAGTGAAAACCAAGCTATTTTTAAAGATGATGATGTTATAGCATTCTATACTAAAGAAGATCAAGAAGCTGTTAATTTTGACGATTACGAAGCTATTGAATTTGAAAGAGAAATATTAAGTATTGAACATACTTGGGATATTTTTTCAAAGAATGGTGATGCTATACAAGATGATTTTGAGTTGTTAACTAACGACCGAAAATCGCAAGCTATCCCTAAAAGCGTCAATGTTATTAATCCTGAAAATATTTTTATTGAAGAAGGAGCAACATTAGAATTTGTAACCTTAAATGCCAGTTCTGGACCAATATATATAGGTGAAAATGCCGAAATCATGGAAGGTAGTATCATTCGAGGGCCTTTTGCTTTATGTGAACACGCCACAGTTAAATTAGGAGCTAAAATTTATGGACCTACAACTGTAGGACCACATAGCAAAGTAGGAGGAGAGGTAAATAACTCTGTACTATTTGGTTATTCAAACAAAGGTCACGATGGATTTTTAGGAAACTCAGTGCTAGGAGAATGGTGTAATTTAGGAGCAGACACAAATAATTCTAACCTAAAAAATAATTATGCTGAGGTAAGACTTTGGGATTATGAAACCGAAGGTTTTGCTAAAACTGGATTGCAATTTTGCGGATTAATGATGGGAGACCATAGCAAATGTGGTATTAATACCATGTTTAATACAGGAACTGTTGTTGGTGTGAGTGCCAATATTTTTGGAAGTGGGTTTCCGCGAAATTTTGTACCTAGTTTTAGTTGGGGAGGCAATAGCGGATTTACTACCTATTTAACAAAAAAGGCATTTGAGGTAGCCAAGGTAGTGATGAGCAGGCGTAATATTGAATTCACAAAGCAGGATGCTGCTATATTGGAACACGTGTTTGAAATAACAAAAGAATATAGACCTTCATAATCTCCAATATATTTAATTAAATAGTTTATATTAGCCTTACTAAGGTTGTAGTTACTACTTGTTTATTTACTAACGCCTTATCGGATTGCCTAAAGAATTTTTTCTGATTCCCAATTAGTTTTTATTCTCTATGCTGTTTAGCAAAAGAATTACTAACTAAACCATTTAATTATGAAAAAATCACTTCCTTTTGTATTAACTTTTGTCATCTTGTTTCAAAGCTGTAGAATTTATAATTCTAAGACATCAACAAAAGAAGATGCAATTCTATCTGAAAAAAAGGTTAAAGTCAAATCTACTACAAATGTAAGTTATAGGTTTGAAAAATTATTTGAAGAGGAAACCCAATTATATGGTATTGCTAAGAGACAATCTAGTAAATCTAAGCAAGTTTATAACGATAATATTGTTAATGAAAACAAATTGGATAAAAATGTGAAAATTCTACTTACTGATGATTTGGTTAACGAAATCCATCTATATAGCAAAGGTAAATCAAATGTTGTTGGAATATTAGGTATAGGGTATATTGGAGTATTACTTATAGTGGGTGCAGGTGCGATTTTATTTGTGGCTGCCTTGGGAGGTGGTTTATAAAACAAATTATTGGATAGTTCGATTAAGAATTATTTTTTTATAACTTTTTTTAACTTCAATAAGTTAATAGGGTTAATGCCCAAACCACTTACTTCTTTTCTAGTAAAACGTACTACTTCATCATAAAACATATTAACCACAGGTGTTTTACTCATCACTAATGAGTCCATTTTTGTGTATAATTGCTCGCGTTTTTTTGTATCTGTTTCAGTAAACGCTTGCTCATACCAAGTATCAAACTGCTCATCACTAAAATGTGTGTAATTAGGACCGTTAGGTGCAAAATTCTTACTGTAATAGAGCGATAAATAGTTTTCAGCATCTGGATAATCGGCAATCCAGCTTGCTCTAAACATATCAAGCTTTCCGTTAGCTTTGGCTTCTTTAAGTGTTGAAGGTGGAATCACATCCACATTAACCAAAAGTCCGTGTTTTTGTAATTCTCGTTGGATATATTCACAAAAACTTAAATAATTGCTAGTGGTGGTAATGGTTATTTCCAGGGTTTGATTTCCTGTCTCTTCTTTAAATTGAGTAATTAACGCCTTGGCTTTTTCAGGTTGGTATGTATAGCCAATAGTATTATTATAACCAGGTAATCCTTTGGGTATAAAACCACCATTAGCAGGAATGCCAATGCCATTACGCAAATAGGTCATCATTTTTTTTCTGTCAAAACCATAATTTACAGCTTTTCTTAATAGGTCTGATTGTACCTCAGGAACATTTGAATCCATAAAAAATGCTAGGTATTCTGTATTCAAATAAGGTCCTCGAATCATGTTTACATCATCTGCATAAAATTCACGTAATTCTCCCTTTGCAGTTAATATTTCGTCCTTATAAGATGCATCCAATCCAGAGACAAAGTCAATATTTCCTTGAGCAAATTGCAAAAATTCACTTTGTTTGTCTGGTAAAAAGGTAATGGCTATCGCTTCTAAATAAGGTAACGAGTTTCCTTGGTCATCTTTTTCAAAATAGTTGTTGTTTTTTCTAAATACCAACTTCAAGTTTTCTTCCCACCGTTTAAATTTAAAAGGTCCTGTACCAATTGGGTTTGATCTAAAATCGCTACCATAATGCTTTACTATTTCTTTTGGTACAACCGAGCAGTATTTCATAGTCAGTAATCCTAAAAATGCAGGAAAAGGCTGATTTAATTGAATGTTGAAAGTACTATCGTTTACTGCTTTAAAACTATCTACTTTCCCTAAAACCCAACTTCCAGGTGATGCTACCTGTTTGTCTTTTAATCTATTGAAGCTGTATTCAAAATCTTTTGCAGTCACTAATCTTGTGGAGTCACTTCCAAATAATACATGTTTATGAAAATACACATCATTTCTTAATGTAAATGTGTATGAAAGCGCATCAGGTGAAATAAGCCATGATTTAGCGATGCTTGGTTGTACGTTTAAACTATCGTCCATTTGTACTAAACCATTAAATAACTGATTTGCTGCCCAAATATCAGATAAATCTTTAGCAAATGCAGGATCTAATGACCCAATATTTTTGTGTTCATTATATCTAAAAACTTTAGCATTGTGTTTGGTTTTATCATTAGAAGAGCAAGAACATAATACAATAAAGGTACTAATAAATAAGGTATATACTTTTAAGTCTTTTATTATAAGAGTAATCTGTTTTATCATTTGGCTTATATATTGTAAATTTGCACGCTCAATAATCCGTTATTCCTTCAAAATCAGGAAACTTTTTGTTGTGCAAAGATAATTTTTTTAAAAGATCCTGAAACAAGTTCAGGATGACAATTTATGGAACGAAAAAAAGTCGCTTTTTATACACTTGGTTGTAAACTTAACTTTTCAGAAACCTCTACAATTGCAAGAAGTTTTAAAAGTGAAGGATTTGATCGTGTTGACTTTTCTGAAGCTGCAGATATTTATGTAATAAATACGTGTTCTGTAACCGAAAATGCAGACAAACGATTTAAAACCATTGTAAAGCAAGCACAAAAAGCAAACCCTGACGCATTTATTGCGGCTATTGGTTGTTATGCACAGCTAAAACCAGAAACCTTAGCAGATGTTAATGGTGTGGACTTGGTGCTTGGAGCCACTGAGAAGTTTAAAATTACCGATTATTTAAACGATTTAACTAAGAATGATTTTGGAGAAGTGCATTCATGCGAAATTGAAGATGCCGATTTCTATGTTGGTAGTTACTCGATAGGCGATCGTACGCGTGCTTTTTTAAAAGTGCAAGATGGCTGTGATTACAAGTGTACTTACTGTACAATTCCGTTAGCAAGAGGGATTTCTAGAAGCGATACTTTAGCAAATGTTTTAAAGAATGCTAAAGAAATTTCTGAGCAAAATATTAAGGAAATTGTACTTACAGGAGTTAATATTGGTGATTATGGTAAAGGGGAGTTTGGAAATAAAAAGCATGAACATACTTTTTACGAGTTAGTTCAGGCTTTAGATGAAGTTGAAGGTATTGAGCGTTTGCGAATATCGTCCATAGAACCTAATCTTCTTAAAAACGAGACTATAGATTTTGTTTCAAACAGCAAGACGTTTGTACCACATTTTCATATTCCCTTACAAAGTGGAAGCAACGAGTTGTTAAAATTAATGCGTCGTCGCTATTTACGTGAGTTATATGTTGATCGTGTCAATAAAATAAAACAAGTAATGCCTCATGCATGTATAGGTGTAGATGTTATAGTTGGGTTTCCAGGAGAAACAGACGAACATTTTTTGGAAACCTATAATTTCCTTACAGAGTTAGATATTTCTTATTTACATGTGTTTACTTATTCTGAAAGGGATAATACGCTAGCGGCATCGATGGATGGCGTTGTTTCTAAAAATGTACGCTCCAAGCGTAGTAAAATGTTACGAGGCTTATCAGTTAAAAAACGTCGTGCGTTTTATGAAAGCCAACTTAACACAACGAGAACAGTATTATTTGAAAGTGAAAATAAAGAAGGTTACATTCACGGGTTTACCGAAAATTATATTAAGGTAAAAACACCTTGGAACCCTGAACTAGTTAATACTTTACATAAGATAGAGCTTACAGAAATTGACGAAGACGGTTTAGTGCGTTTTAGTTTTCTGAATGCGGCTGTTAAGGTGTTATAACTAAAAAAGTGACTCAAAAGTCACTTTTTTATTAAATTCGTACACCAACAGGCAACATGCTTTTATAGCGCCTGTTTCTTCTAATAAATTTAGCAATTGGTGGGCTTGTTGGTACCACACTAATGTTTCTGTCTTGAATATTTTCCATAACCAGCTTTAAAAAATCCTCAACAAATACATCGTCTGTAACACTTTCTGGAACAGTAAGTTTTGTTAAAAAAATCTTTCGGTCTTGTAAAGAATATTCAATAGTTGCTAAATCCCCTTCAACGTCTAGTTGAAATTGTCTTAAAAAGGTGTTGTCAATAAGTTCAGCTGCATCTATCATAATTAGTTTGTTTATTCAATGGAGAAAGAACTATTTTGTATAGTTTTGTCATGCAAAGTTACTAAAAAAATCATTATAAACCTTATAAACAGTGGCTTAATTACATATGAACCAAGAGTTAATACATGTTTACTTCATGCCTGGAATGGCAGCGAACCCTTCAATTTTTGAATTTATCAAACTACCTGAAGATAAATTCATGATACATTTGTTGGAATGGGTGATACCTCAACCTAATGAAACCTTGGTAACTTATGCAAAGCGTATGTCTAGTAAAATAGAGTATGATGATGTGGTGTTACTTGGTGTGTCGTTTGGAGGCGTGTTAGTTCAAGAGATGAGTAAATTTTTAAAATTAAAAAAACTCATTATTGTGTCAAGTGTAAAAACTAAGCATGAACTACCTATAAAAATGAAGTTAGCAAAAGCTACAAAGGCCTATAAATTGTTGCCTACGCAGTTTGTTGGTAATTTCGATTCGTTTGCCAAATACGCCTTTGGTGAAACCATAAAAAAACGTGTTAAATTGTATAAAAAGTACTTGTCGGTTAATGATAAAAGGTACTTAGATTGGGCTATTCATAATATGATGTGTTGGGAACAGGAAGAAGTAATACCAGGTATTATACATATTCATGGAGATAAAGATCCAGTATTTCCAATAAAACATATTACAAATTGCATTACAGTAAAAGGAGGAACGCATGTAATGATTATTAATAAATACAAGTGGTTTAATACACACTTGCCAGAATTGATTCTTAGTTAAAATTTATTGCAGTTTCAGTTTTTTCATTATTTTAGACCAAATAAACTTTTTATAAATGATGAAGACAATAAAAAATATTTTAGCATGTCTTGGATTAATAAGTTTATCTGGATTGTTGGTTTTTGCAGTTCAAGATGCTCCAAGTGATGAAAATTTAGAAAAGAAAATCATAAACGACTATAATGTTTATGCCCTGAATGTTCCTGAAAATTTAGATTTTGCAGGAGAAGCACTCCCATTAGAAGATCCTGATATTTTAGAACGAATGGACAGAGAACTTCTTGTTAATACGTATTGGCAGTCTAACGCTTTATTAATGTTTAAGCGTGCTAATAAAGCTTTTCCAATTATAGAGCCTATTCTTGAAAAGCATGGCATACCAAACGATTTTAAGTATTTAGCAGTAATAGAAAGCGGATTAACAAACGCTGTATCTCCTGCAGGAGCAAGAGGTGTTTGGCAAATAATGAAAGCTACAGGGCGAGAAAACGGATTGGAAATCAATGCTAATGTCGATGAACGTTATAATCTTGAAAAAGCTACCGAAGTTGCTTGTAAATACCTACTGGAAGCCAAAGAACGTTTTGGAACCTGGACACTTGCAGCGGCATCTTATAATGCTGGAAAAGCAGGAATAGCAAGGCGTTTAAAAGAACAAAATGTAACCGATTATTACGATTTGTTGCTAGGTGAGGAGACTGGACGCTATATGTTTAGAATTGTAGCTTTAAAAGAAATTTTAAATCATCCAGATAAATACGGATTTAACTTTAGGCACAAAGATTTATACAAACCTATCCCAACATATAAAGTAGCTGTTGATACTGCTGTAACTGATTTTGTTGAGTTTTCAGAAAAACTAGGCATAAACTACAAAATATTAAAGCTGCACAATCCTTGGTTAAGACAACCACATCTTAATAATAAATCACGCAAAGAATATTTTATAGAAATTCCAGAAAAAGGTTATTACTCAAAGCCTTAAATAGTGACATTTATTAAGGATAATTTTTGGAGCATACTTATATTTTTAAATTATGCTATTGCAATTTCGGCAGCCCTTGTAATTATTCAAAAAAATAGGAATCCAAATAAAACATATTCCTATATTCTCATGTTGGCGATATTCCCTTTTTTAGGGTTGTTAGTCTATTACTTTTTTGGTCAAGAATATCGCAAAACAAAAATATTTAATCGGAAAAATATTCGTAACCGAACGGTTATTAAAGAAGTAGAACAAGAATTAGAGTTACAACCCAATGTGCTTCAAAAAATAGATGAGTTATTAGATGAGAAAAATAAACTCATTAAGCTACTGCACAATAACGAGAAGACTAAGCTAACCATACATAATCAAGTAAATATTCTGTTTAATGGAGAAGAAAAGTTTAAATATTTAATTGAAGATATACAACAAGCAACGCATCATATTCACTTAGAGTATTACATTTTGAAAGATGATACTATTGGAGGTAAAGTCATTTCTGCATTATGTAAAAAAGCTAAAGAAGGTATAAAAGTAAGAGTCTCTTTTGATGATGTTGGAAGCAAAATTTCGAAGAAGGCACGACAACAAATGTCAGAAAGTGGTGTTGAGTTTTACCCTTTTATGCCTGTACTTTTTAATCAATTTACTGGTAAGATGAATTACCGAAACCATAGAAAAATTGTAGTCATTGACGGAGAAATAGGCTATGTAGGCGGAATGAATATATCTGATAACTATATGAACTATGAAACAGATAAAATATTTTGGCGTGACACACATTTAAGAATAAAAGGTGAAGCTGTTAAATCATTGCAAATATTGTTTTTAACTACTTGGCAATTCGTGTCAAATAACAATTTAAAAATTACTAATAGTTTATTTTCAAGCACAAAACTTAATAACAAATTAGGCATACAAATAGCTTCTAGTGGACCAGATTCAGATTGGGCTAATATTATGGAAGCTATATTTACAGCTATAACTAATGCCGAAGACTATGTATATATAACAACACCTTACTTTATCCCAAATGATGAAATTATTACAGCAATTCAAGTTGCAGCAAGGTGCGATATAGATGTGCGTATTATTATACCAAAAAGCTCTGACTCTTGGACTGCGCAATACGCTACCAATTCATATATTGAAAAGTTATTGGAGGCAAACGTTAAAGTATATAGATATAGCAAAGGCTTTGTACATGCAAAAACAATGGTGATTGATGATGTTTTTTCCTCAGTAGGAACAGCTAATATGGACTACAGAAGCTTCAATATTAATTTTGAAGTCAATGCACTAGTCTATGACGAAGGTGTCTCTAATAAACTTAAAAAACAGTTTATGTTAGACATAGAGGACTGCGAAGAGGTTGATTATAACTCTTGGAAAAAAAGACCAAGATTAAATAAGATAAAAGAATCGTTTTGCAGGCTTTGGGCACCTTTACTCTAATAGTTTTATCTTCTACTTTTACGATGTTGTCTTGACGACGTAGGACTTCCATAATGCTGATTAGGTATAGAAGCTTTCTTAAATTGTTGCTTCATCATTTTTATTTGGTCAGCTAACATATTACGCTTATCAAGCTTTTGTGCCTCACTTAATAGCTTTTGTGCTTCTTGTTTACGACGTTTGCTAAAAGCAATGCCTGCTAAATTTAATTTAGCCATAGCCATATCATGATCCATAGATAATCCTAAAGCAACAGCATTTTTAAAATATTTTTCTGCCTCATTCATATTGGTTTGAGATACCATAATACCATTTAAGTAGTTATAATAACCTTGTTGCTTTTTGGTTAAAGCAGATTTAGGATTTTTAATTTTATCTAGCCATTTTTTGGCGCCATCAAAGTCTTGTTTTCTTAATTTTAAAAATGCCAACAGGATAAATTCATTTTTAAAATATAAAAATAAAAAGATAGACGATAATAAAACATACATAATACCATTACCAATAAAGCCTTCAACAAATTGATAAATAGCGTATCCAAAGATTAAAACTGCAAGAATTAACTTAATATTTTTATTGTACATTTCGTGTGTTTAAATTTAAGATTGCAAAGGTAGTAAAAACAATTAAAAATATTTTTAAATTTAGGTTTGTCAAATAAAAAAGGCTTTGTATATTTGCGCCGCACTTTTGGAGACATAAAAGTGTGAACAAAAAGATATTTAAGAAGATTATTAAAGATATATTAAAATGAAAAGAACGTTTCAACCATCAAAAAGAAAGAGAAGAAACAAGCATGGTTTTAGAGAAAGAATGGCTTCTGCTAATGGTAGAAAAGTCCTTGCACGTAGAAGAGCTAAGGGAAGAAAGAAATTATCTGTATCTTCAGAATTAAGACATAAAAAATAATGATTAACAATTGTTAATATATTAAAGGTGTTACTGGTTGTAACGCCTTTTTTTATATCCTGTCGTTAATTATTTTTGAAAAATTTTTAAATAAATTATAAACAATGCCGAAAAGAAAAGATTTAAACTCCATTTTAATTATAGGTTCTGGTCCAATTATTATTGGACAAGCATGCGAATTCGATTATTCTGGTTCTCAAGCACTTCGTTCACTTCGTGAAGATGGAATAGAAACTGTTTTAATTAACTCGAATCCTGCAACAATTATGACTGACCCATCTATGGCAGATCACGTGTATTTGCTGCCTTTAAACACCAAGTCCATTGTAAAAATACTTAAAGAGCATCCACAAATTGATGCTGTATTGCCAACAATGGGTGGACAAACAGCTTTGAATTTATGTATTGAAGCAGATGAAAAAGGCATTTGGGAAGATTTTGGAGTAGAAATCATTGGTGTTGATATTGATGCAATAAATATTACTGAAGATAGAGAGCAGTTTAGAGAATTGATGCTAAAAATTGGAGTGCCAATGGCACCTCAAGCTACTGCAACATCATACCTAAAAGGTAAAGAAATTGCTCAGGAATTTGGTTTTCCTTTAGTAATTAGAGCATCATTTACCTTAGGTGGAGCTGGAGCTTCATTTGTTTATAAAGAAGAAGATTTTGATGAATTGCTAACACGTGGATTAGAAGTGTCTCCAATTCATGAAGTTATGATAGATAAAGCCTTAATAGGCTGGAAAGAGTACGAACTGGAATTGTTACGTGATGCCAATGATAATGTCGTAATTATCTGTTCTATTGAAAATATGGATCCAATGGGAATTCATACTGGAGATTCTATTACAGTCGCACCAGCAATGACGCTAAGTGATAGAACTTACCAAAAAATGCGTGATATGGCCATTCATATGATGCGTAGTATTGGTGACTTTGCAGGAGGATGTAATGTGCAGTTTGCGGTGAGTCCAGACGAGAACGAAGATATCATTGCTATTGAGATTAACCCTCGTGTATCGCGCTCATCCGCATTAGCAAGTAAAGCAACAGGGTATCCTATTGCTAAAATTGCGGCAAAATTAGCTATTGGTTATCATTTAGATGAACTAGAAAATCAAATCACAAAATCTACCTCTGCGTTATTTGAACCAACGTTAGATTATGTTATTGTAAAAATTCCTCGCTGGAACTTCGATAAGTTTGAAGGTTCAGATAGAACTCTAGGATTACAAATGAAATCGGTAGGAGAAGTCATGGGAATTGGACGCTCGTTTCAAGAAGCTCTTCATAAAGCAACACAATCACTTGAAATAAAAAGAAACGGACTAGGCGCAGATGGTAAAGGCTATAAAGATTATGACCAAATTATTAGCAAATTAAAGTATGCAAGTTGGGATCGAGTGTTTGTAATTTACGATGCCATACAAATGGGAATTCCTTTAAGTAGAATTCATGAAATCACAAAAATTGACATGTGGTTTTTAAAGCAATATGAAGAGCTATACCTTCTTGAGAAAGAAATATCGACCTTCACAATAAATACTATTGAGCGCGAACTATTGCTTGAAGCAAAGCAAAAAGGGTATGGCGACAGACAAATAGCGCATATGCTTGGTTGCCTAGAAAGTCAGGTGTATAATAAGCGTGATGAAATGAATGTCAATCGTGTATATAAGCTTGTAGATACTTGTGCGGCCGAATTTGAAGCCAAAACGCCGTATTATTATTCAACGTTTGAAAATGAAGTTGAAACTGCTGATGGAAAACGATATTCAGATAACGAAAGTATTGTAACCGATAAAAAGAAAATTATAGTTCTTGGTTCTGGACCTAACAGAATTGGTCAAGGAATCGAGTTTGATTATTGTTGTGTACATGGTGTATTGGCTGCTGCTGAATGTGGTTATGAAACCATCATGATTAACTGTAATCCTGAAACTGTTTCAACCGATTTTGATACTGCCGATAAATTATATTTCGAACCAGTATTCTGGGAACACATTTACGATATTATACGCCACGAAAATCCAGAAGGTGTCATTGTACAGTTAGGAGGGCAAACCGCTTTAAAACTTGCTGAAAAGCTAGATAGATACGGTATCAAAGTACTAGGAACTAGCTACCAAGCATTAGATTTAGCCGAAGATAGAGGAAGTTTTTCAACACTATTAAAAGAGTTAAACATTCCTTATCCAGAATTTGATACAGCCGAAACAGCTGATGAAGCTTTAGCTGTTGCTGATAAATTAGATTTTCCAATTTTAGTTCGTCCTTCTTACGTTTTGGGAGGTCAAGGAATGAAAATTGTAATTAATAAGGAAGAATTAGAGGAACATGTAGTAGATTTATTGCGAAAAATTCCAAACAATAAACTATTATTAGATCATTATTTAGATGGTGCTATTGAAGCTGAAGCGGATGCTATTTGCGATGGTGAAAACGTTTACATTATTGGTATAATGGAGCATATAGAACCTTGTGGAATACATTCAGGTGATAGTAATGCAACCTTACCACCATTTAATTTAGGGGATTTAGTAATGCAGCAAATTAAAGATCATACCAAGAAAATTGCATTGGCATTAAATACAGTTGGATTAATAAATATTCAATTTGCTATAAAAGATGATATGGTATATATCATAGAAGCAAATCCAAGAGCTTCTCGTACAGTGCCATTTATTGCAAAAGCTTATGGTGAGCCTTATGTAAATTATGCAACTAAAGTGATGCTTGGAAAAAACAAAGTAACAGACTTTAACTTTAACCCACAATTAGAGGGTTATGCTATTAAACAACCTGTGTTTTCATTTAATAAATTTCCTAACGTGAATAAGCAATTAGGACCAGAGATGAAGAGTACTGGAGAGAGTATTTTATTTATTGATAGTTTAAAAGACGACGAGTTTTACGATTTATATTCTAGACGTAAAATGTATTTAAGTAAGTAATTACTTCGTTTTAACGAATTTTTATATGTTAATAAACTGAATTTATTATTTTTACACTAATTAATCTCAAATGTTACTATGAAACAAAAACTACTTTTTTTATTTTTTTCATTATTAATGTCTATTTCGGGTTTTTCTCAACTGGATGATTTTGAAGATGGTACCGTTCAAGGCTGGAAACATAAATTTTCTAATGCCTATGAACCAACTAATATATCAACTGATGGTCCAGCTGGAGCTGGAGATAATTATTTACAGATGAGTAATAGTGGTGTTGAAGACTTTAATGGAGGGTCAAGGCATATTATGTATAATACTGATTCTAGATGGCTGATTGATTATACATCTGCTGGTATTGTAGCCATTAGAATGGACGTAAGGAACGCAGGCGTAAATGATTTACATTTAAGGGTTGCTTTCTGGGGTGGTAATAATACATGGATTGGATCAACAAATGCAGTTGTTGTACCTACTGGAGGAGGTTGGCAAACCATTGAAATACCAATTACAGTTTCTGACTTTACAAAAGTATCAGGATCAGACGTTATTGCTAATGTTTTGGCAGACGTTAATTCAGAAATGAGAATTTTAAGTAACGATGGAAGCGAGACTTCTTTAAAAAAGGGGGATTTAAGAGTACAAATTTCAAATTTTGATAATATAGCAGCTTATACTACGTATTTAAATACTAGAAGTAGTAAGTTGAAAAATGCCTTTTCAATTTCACCTAACCCAGGAAGAGATAAATTAAATTTACGACTTTCAAAACTCAGTAATAATACAACTGTAGAAGTTTTTGATGTATTAGGTAAAAAGATTTATGTAGATAATATACAAGCAATGACTAAAACGGTAAATGTTTCCCGATGGAACAATGGTGTATATTTAGTAAGATTAATTTCTGATGAAGGCACACAAACAAAGCGTTTTGTAAAGCAGTAATTGTACAAACATAGAATTTTAAAAACCATTAGTTATGCTAATGGTTTTTTTGTAGTGCCTTTTTTAAAAAACCCTCAAATTCAAAGGATTAAATTGTTTTTATTATCTTTAAGAAAAAACAATTATGAAAACAAAACTACTTTTACTCTTTTTATTTGTTTTTTGTAATATTCAAGGACAAACAACTCACAACCTTAATTGGGAAAGATTTGCAAATGGATCTGAAATGGATCTTACCATAGACATTGGAGATACAGTTCTTTGGACATGGACTGATGCTTTTTCTCATACAGTTGAAAATTCAATTGGTAATTCGGTTGAAACATTTAATAGTGGGGTTCTTACCGGAATAGGACAATCCTTTTCTTATACATTTAATGTAGAAGGTGTAAACGATTATCTTTGTGGTATTCATGGAGCAGGAAATATGTCAGGAACCATTACGGTTGTAAATAACCTTGGATTGGAGGATTTAGAAAAAAACAAATTTTCAATTTCACCAAATCCAGGAAGAAATGAATTAAACTTAAGGTTATCAAAAATAAATAATAATACAACTGTGGAGGTTTTTGATGTTTTAGGCAAAAAGATTTATGCAGATAAAATACATACAAAGACTAAAGAGGTAAATGTTTCCCGATGGAACAATGGTGTATATTTAGTAAGATTAATTTCTGATGAAGGCACACAAACAAAGCGTTTTGTAAAGCAGTAATTGTAAAAACATAAAATTTTAAAAACCATTAGTTATGCTAATGGTTTTTTTATGTAAGTATATTAAAAATTAGTCCAACAGTAATGGCAATACCAAAGCTTATAAGTGTACCAATAAGGATATATTCGGTGAGTTTTCGGTGTTTACTTTCTTTTAAGTCACCAAATCTAAATACCGATTTTGCAGTAATTAAAAAACCCACAGCTTCCCAGTGATTGGTTATAATAAAAACAAATACCAATAAACGTTCAAGAATACCAATATACATTCCTGCATCTTTAAGAGATTCGTTATTTTCGGTAAGTTTCGAGATATTCCACTTAGTAAAAATGGTCTTCATTATGATGGAAACAGGTCGTGTTAAAAATACTAAACATGTGATGAGTAATAAACTCTGCTCTGAGAATATGCTATTAAAATCAAGTGTTGCTTTAGTATAAATGAAGTATGTGGTTAGAATAGCTAAAACGTGCAACACTTGGTCTATAAAGAAAAATAACCGCTTGTTTTTCTTCTTTTGAAGCATCAATTTAATAGCGTCTATTATTAGGTGCGAACCTCCTATTATCAATGTAATTGGCCAAAGTGTTATATCCCAAAGAATAAGGAATAGGAGTGCAAAATGTATCGCTATATGTAAGTATAGTTTTGGAGATTTTAGCTTTTTCTTTTCTTTTTCTTTTACTCAATGTTTTGGTTGTAGAAAGAAATCGCCAATAATATGTGCTAATAATAGTTTAATAAGAAGCATCATAATTCACTAATTTTATGTCTGTACATAATATCTATTTCTAAAATATGATCTAGTGCTGCACGCTTTTGGCGTTTACTAACAGCGTCTTGCTTTATTCCTAACATGTTAGCTAGTTCATGTTGTAAAGCATTAGTGTTTTCTATACTTAGTTTTACTATTTCTGCTGAATTTACCGTCCAATTGTCCATGAAGGTTAAAGCTAATTTAAAGTAAAGATTGAGTTCTTTGTTTAAATTAAAATGTTTTGTTTTTATACGTAAATTTTGTTTGTCTTTTTTTAGGGTTTCTAAAGTTTCACCCGAAAAAACAAAAGCTTCTCCGTTTGACTCGCTTACCTTGTTGCCTTGGTAGGTTTTATTGCCTATACCTATTGCTAATCGTACATCTAAACCTTTAACAGTTTTTATACATGCCTTAATATAGACTGCTGAAATAAAACTTTGATGGATATCTTTTATTTCAATTTGAAAGCTGTCTCCACGATATATTTCCCAATATGCATCAGAACATAAATAGGATAAAGCCTCTTTCAATGTGTTTATCCAAATTTCAGGGGCTCCCTTTGTTTTGGATTTAATAATATCGCCTGTAATTACGCTGGTCATAATATTCCTTTTTTACGGAATAAACAAATATATTCCTTTTTTATGGAATGTTAATCGTCTTCTTGTGCACGTTTAATAATAGCTTCTGGAAGGGATTTTTTGGCTTTAGCTCCCATTTTCTTTAGTTTTTCAACACGTCCTATAAGATTGCCTTTGCCTTCCACAAGTTTGTTCATAGCAGAGGAATAATCTGCTTTTGCTGCATCAATTTTTTTGCCAACTCCAGTTAAATCTGTAACTAAGCCTTCAAACTTATCGTAAAGGGCACCTGCTTGTTTTGCAATTTCTAGAGCATTTTGCTGTTGCTTTTCGTTATTCCACATCGTGTCAATGGTTCTAAGTGTTGCCAAAAGGGTAGAAGGTGTTACGATAACTATGTTTTTTTCGAATGCCTTGTTGTATAAGGTGTTGTCATCGTTTAGGGCAATGGCAAAAGCAGGCTCTATTGGAATGAACATCAATACAAAATCTGGTGATTGAATATCATATAAATCCTCATATTTTTTATCAGATAGTTGGTCAACGTGCTTTCTGATGGAATTGACATGTGCTTTTAAAAATTGAGGTCTGTTATCTTCATCTGCATTGACATAGCGTTCGTAATCGGTTAAAGACACTTTGCTGTCAATAATCATGCGTTTATTGTTTGGGAGGTGTAATACCACATCGGGAAGCACCCTAGAACCTTCGGCAGTTGTAAAGCTTTGTTGTACAAAATATTCTCGGTCTTTTTCTAATCCTGATTTTTCAAGCACACGTTCTAAAACCAATTCGCCCCAATTACCTTGCATTTTACTGTCGCCTTTTAATGCTCTGGTAAGGTTGGTGGCTTCTTTGGTCATTTGTTGATTTAAGTCTTTTAAGCCTAAAAGCTGCTCTTTTAAAGCTGAGTGCATAGAAATGCTTTCCTTTTGGGTGTCCTCAACTTTCTTTTCGAACACCTGAATTTTCTCTTGCAGCGGATTTAAAATTTGCTTGATGTTTTCTTTATTCTGAAGGGTGAATTTTTCAGATTTTTCATCTAGAATTTTTGTTGCTAGTAATTCAAAATCTTTGCGAAGTTGTTCTTGTTGTTTTGCAAGTTCTTCATCACGTTTTTGATTTTGTTGTTGTAGATTCTCATATTCAGAATTTCTTCTAGCCAATTCAGAATTTAAAAACTCCTTTTCTCGCCTAATGTCTTCTCTATCTGCATCAATTTTACTTAAGTTTTGTTTTAGCTCATCTATGGTTAAACGCATCTGGTTTTGACGCTCATTAGAGGCACTTTGTTCACTCTTGCTTTTTAGTTTAGTAATTAGCATACCAACATATGCTCCAATGGCTAAGGAGAGTAGGATAGATATTATTAAGAGAAGGCTTTCGTTCATTTTAAATTAATAGGTATTTGTCATGTTGCTATCTACGCAAATAATAAAATCGGCTTTTCCTTTATGTTCTTCCTCAAGTTTGTAAATATTATCTTGAGAAACGGTTGTAATAGTAGCATAATTTATGGCGCTATTAGTATTTTTTAAGTACCATAAAATGCCTTCATAATGATCGGAATGATAAGACCCATTATAATGTATAAACGTATGGTTAGGCTTCATGTTTTTAAAAATAAAATGCGCCATGGTAGCATCTTTTGTTGCCTGAGACTCTACCAACTCAGGAGTGCCATGGTCTCCCATCATTTTTAGTATGTTTTTATAAGTAGGCAATTCGCTATCGAAAGCCATTGGTAAAGGAGCCATCCATTCTTTTTCTTGGTTTGATAGTGTATCAAGAGCTTTAAACCCTTTTTTGTAAACTAGGTTTGCATAACGTCTAGGAATATTTGTGGCTACAAACGATAGGTTATTAGTTTTAGCAAAATCGACTAAAGGTGCATAATCGGTTTTATAATTTGGCCATAATCTTGCTAGTGTATCAAGTCCTTTACTGTTTATTTTCCCACTTAAATAATCGTTTAAGGGTGTTTGATTGTCGGTTTCAAACATTTCGGCACCAAGAATGAGTTTATTGGTTTTAAACAAATCTGATGTTATTTCAAATTGTAACCAATGGGCAATGGCATTGTTATGAGATTCACCAAATAAAACAACTTCCTTGTTTTTAAGTTTCTTCAGCATTTTTTTATAAGACACTTTTTTGCCTTTGGTATTGTATATAACATAAGCATCTTTGTTTTGACTAATAGATAACTGGCAAACAAATAGGAGAGTGATTAACAGAATGACTTTTTTCATTGTATAATTTTAAAGGAGTTGGTGGTTTTATCAAAAGTAATAAAATCCTTAGGAAATAAGGAGTCGAATGTTCCTCTTTCTATTAGTTTTTTTGGAGTGTCTGAAACAACTATATCTTCAGACATAACTATAAGTTTGTCACATAACTGTATGGCTAAATCTATTTCGTGTGATGAAAACAAAATGGTTTTATTAGTGTCTTTAGCTAACTTTTGTAACAATCTCAAAATATAGGCTTTGTGGTACATATCTAGATGTGTAGTTGGCTCATCTAGAATTATCAATTTGGTATCTTGTGCCAAGGCACGAGCTATCATAACTTTTTGTAGCTGACCATCACTTAATTCATAACACTTTTTATGCTTAATATCGCTTAAATTCGTTTCATTTAAAGCTGTATTGATGATGTTAATATCTGCTTCTGTGAGATTTCCGACCCAATTAGTGTATGGCTGACGACCAAGAGCTATAAGTTCAAAAACTGATAAGTTTTTAGACATTACAGATTCTGTTAACACTAAGCTTAAGGCTTTAGCAAGCTCAATATTACTATATGTTTCTAAGGGTTTTTCGTTAATGTGTATTGAGCCATCTAAAGGAGATTGTACATTGGTAAGTGTACGAAGTAAAGTAGATTTACCAATACCATTGGCACCAACTAGACCAATTAATTCACCTGAATGCAATTCAATATTAATATTTGAAGCCACAGCAGTTTTTTCTTTCTTGGTTTGGTAACCAATAGAAAGGTTGTGAGTTTTGAGGATGGTATGTTGGTTTTCTTCTTTCAAAATGTTAAATTAAATTTGGTCATGCTAAACTTGATTCAGCATTCAAATGGATTCCGCATCAAGTGTGGAATGACAAGTGTATTTTTTGTTCTTCTGCATCTTTTCTCTTAATTAAAACACCATTTTTCGTTTTCTAACCAATAACCAAATAACCACTGGAGCACCAATTATAGAAGTTATAGCATTAATAGGCAAAAAGTAATCACTGGCAGGTAATTGCGCAATACTATCACAAATTAGTAATATGATAGCTCCAAATAATACTACAGCAGGAATTAACACTTTATGATTTGAGGTATTAAAAACCTGTCTTGTGATATGTGGAATAGCCAACCCAATAAAGGCTATAGGTCCTGCAAAAGCTGTGATGGTTCCTGCCAACAAACTAGTAGCTATAATAATGAGCATGCGGCTTTTTTTAATATTTAAACCTAGGCTTTTAGCATAGTTTTCACCAAGTAGTAGGGTGTTTAAGGCTTTTATAGAGGCAACACTCAATACAATGCCTATGAAACAAATACTTGAAAGCACTAAAAGCTCATTCCAACTAAGGTTACCTAAACTACCAAATCCCCAAAAAATGTATTGCTGTAATTGTTCAGCTGAAGCAAAGTAAGACAAAACACTCACTATAGCCGCAGTAATGCTAGCAAACATTAATCCTATAATTAAAATAGCCATCGTATCTCTCACTTTTGCTGATACTAACATCACTGCTAATAAGACTAAAAAACTCCCTAAGCTTGAAGCAATGACTAAGCTCCATTTAGATGCTAGTAACAGTGCTACAGAGCCACCAAATAACGAACTTCCCATAACGACAATCGCGACACCTAAACTAGCACCAGAACTTATACCAAGTACAAAAGGACCAGCTAAGGGATTACGAAATAGGGTTTGCATTAATAATCCAGAAATCCCTAGTCCTGAACCCACTATAATGGCAGTGAATGCTTTTGGAAGCCTATAATTTTGAATGATATAATTGTCTGATATACCTAACAAGGCATTAAAAATATCTTTAAAAGAAATAGAAACAGAACCTAGACTGATATTTGCAAAAAAGCAAAACAGCAATATAATGCTTAGCAATATGAATGAAAGTCTATATGTTTTGTGGACTGTCAACTATTTTAAGAGATTAAAAAAAGTAAAATCATATTCTTTAAGTAATTCTGGATGACAAATTTTTATTAAATCTTTTAAAACTAAATCTGGACGTGCTGTACCCAATTCGTAATATAAAACACCACCAGTGTCTCCAGCTGTGTTTACAAATGAATACACACTTTTATTTTTAAAAGCATCAAATTGTGTATAATGATTGCTGGCATTTTCTAAAGCTTCTAATGAAGGATAATACGATGGACTTATCCAGATGTCAGCATTTTTTGCTTTGTCAAAAACAGTCTCAAAACTTAAAGCTAAGCTACCATTTGCTTTAGTTTCTCGCCATAAATAATTAGCGTTGGCATCTTTTAAAAACTGCGCTTCAGGACTTGTGCCACTTGGTAAATACCAAATATCTTTATGTAAAGCACCACTTAAAACTGTAGGTTGTTTTGTTACTTGTGCAGCTAAACTTTTTGCCACTAAATAATTTTTTTCAATGGTATTAAAAATAGAGTCTGCTTCTTTTTCTTTATTATATAAGGCACCAAAGAATTTAATCCATTCGGCTTTTGCTAAAGCAGAAGTTTCAACCCAATCGCCATTATAAATTACTGGAATACCTGATTTTTGTATGGTTTCAAAAGTCTTGTTAATACCATCTACACCAAAACCAACTACTAAATTAGGTTGTAACTCTAAAAGCACTTCAGTATTAATACCTTCGTTTTTACCAAGTTCACGCACTTGATTGCTGTCTATTCGTACTCTAATGTTTTCCGAAGAAATATAATCTGTTCCAGGAAAACCGACTAAGGTTTGCTCAACACCTAAAAGCTCTAAAGCAGGAATGTGTGTGGTTGAAGTCACTACAATCTTTTCAATAGGTGCTGTTATAGTGCCATCATATTCGTCTTTATTAAAAGTGTTAGCGATAGCTTGTTCTTTTGTAAGCAATAAATAGTTGTACTTTTTGTCAGACTTTGGCCAAGGACTACTAATTTCAAGAACCTTATAGTTGTTAAAGTTTGTTATAGAAAACCCAGTAGCATATTTTAAATCTTCCTTTTGCTCAATAACGATTTTTTCTTGTGGCGAAGTGTTATTTTTGCAGCTTATTACAAGCGTTAAAAATAATAGTAAGAATTGTAATTTATAGTGATACTTCATAAGTAACTTTAGTAACTAAATCTCTCGTTATTGTACTGTAATTTTGAATAAAATTAATTCTCATGAGAGGCGATTCAAATTTAACAATATATATAGTTGCAGGAATAATTATACTACATTTTTTAATTGGTTTTATTTATTTAATTTATAAAATGAATAAGAAAAAGTAAATTTTCATCTGTAATTAAAACATAATCTATACTTTCGCAACGAATTTTGGTTCTTTTCTTTTTTTAGGAGAGGATTAAAAGGGAATCTGGTGCGATGCATATCAATTCCAGAACTGTTCCCGCAACTGTAAGCTATTAAGCTTCATGTTAAACTTCTAGTCACTGAAGATTTTTTCTTTGGGAAGACCAACATGAAGACGCAAGTCAGGAGACCTGCCAAATTCAAACAATTAAGTCAAACTTTCGGGATAAAAGTTTTGGTATGATATACATACTACTCTCGAGCAATTAGTCATTAAAATGAACAAAAACACATGTGTTTTAAGTGTTTGTTGTACGCTTATTTCAGTATTTGGTTTTACACAACAAGACAATGAAACCAACACACAACAATTAGACGAAGTGGTTGTAACCAGTTCTAGATTCGAAATTAAAAAAGAAGATTCAGGAAAAGTTATTACAAAAATCACCCAAGAAGCATTAAAAAAGCTACAAGGAAAAAGTATTGCAGAAATTATTAACAGCACAGTTGGTATTGAAATCAATGGCACAAAAAGTAATGCTGGACAAAATTTAAGCTATTTTGTCCGTGGTGGTAGAAATAGACAAGTTTTAGTGCTTATTGATGGAATAGCAGTGTCTGATGCATCACAAATAGCCAATAATTATGATTTAAGATTACTTAACGCAGATCAAGTTGAAAGTATAGAGATTCTAAAAGGTGCTTCAAGTACTTTGTATGGTTCTGGAGCTGCAACAGCAGTTATTAATATTAAGTTAAAAGATGCTTCAGAAAAAGTTATCACAGCTAATTTTAAAAGTGTTTTAGGAAGTAACCAATCGCAAAGTGATAATAATTATCATATAGAAAATTTTCAAAATAGTGTTTCTATAAATGGTACAGTAAGTAAGTTTAATTATTTAGCAAGTTTTGGAAACCAATTTACTAATGGTTTATCTGCTGTTAAAAATGGTCCCGAAAAGGATGCCTTTAATGCTATCAATGGATATTTAAAACTTGGATATAAAATATCAAACGCTTATAACGTAAATGTTTATGGAAGTTTCGATAAATACAAAGCCGATTTCGATGATGGTTTTATGTTTCAAGATGCAGATAATATGATTAAAACTAATCAACATAGAATTGGTATATCATCTAACTATAAATATAAAAACGGAAGCATAATAGTTAATGCAGTTACAAATAATATTGAACGCGATGTTACATCCAATTATCCAAATATTTACAAAGCAAAAAGCTACCTGATGGATGTATATAATAAGTATAATTTCAATGATGTATTTTATACTGTGCTTGGTGTGAATTATCAAGATAATAGAATGGAAAGTTTTGAAGTTCCTTTTGGAAGCACAAGTTTAGAGCAATCTATAAGTCCAAATGATGCAACATTTACTGTTCTAGACCCTTATGTGAATGTTGTCTATACATCAAATTTTGGACTGAATATTAATTCTGGATTACGATTTAATAACCATAATGAGTATGGATCACATTTTGTATACAGTATCAACCCTTCATTTAAGAAGGATGTTACTTTTGGTTATATAAAAGGATTAGTAAGTTATAGCACCGCTTATATTACACCTTCGTTATACCAGTTATTTGAGCCTACTTATGGCAATAAAGATTTAAAACCAGAAGAAAACAGAACCATAGAACTAGGTGCAGAATTAGGAATTGCTAATGAAGCAACTATGAGTGTAGTGTATTTTAATAGAAAGGAAACCAATTTTATTGATTTTGTAGATTTAGGAAACTGGACATTTCAATACAATAACGTAGAAAATACGTTTATCGCTAGTGGTATTGAACTTACCGCAGATTATAAGTTCTCTAAAAAAGTAAACATTGCTGCAAATGCTACTTATACTAAAGTAGAAGACGATTTAAACTTGCGTATTCCTAAAATTAAGGTAAACACGAAGTTTAATTATCAAGTAAACAAGCATTTTTTTGTAAGTGCATCTTATCAATTTAATGATAAAAGAAATGATGCTTTTTATAATAATGTAACCTTCACTAATGAAGAAGTTTCTTTAAATAGTTATCATTTATTAGACGTTTACATGAGTCATAAACTCATAAATAATAAAGTAACACTGTTTGCAAATGTGACTAATATTTTTAATGCTGATTATGAAGAACTTTACGGTTATACAACTAAAGGAAGAAATGTTACTTTCGGATTTAACTTAAGTTTCTAGTTATAGATTAAAAAAGCCGCTAATTAGCGGCTTTTTTAATCATTTCCATTTTTTTAAATCTAAAATACCTTGATCAATAAACATCTCATAAACATGAGGAACTAACTCATTACTACTTGCTTTCGGTTTCACAAGATTTTCTATTGAAAAAGTAAACCTTCCTGTGCCTCTAATATCTGCAATGGCTGCTGCTAAAAAAGGTTCACTTTCATTACCTAGAACTCCATAATTTGAAGGATTTTCTAACATATTAATAGTTGGTGTTAATCCATTTGAAGGTACAGAGTTATTGAGTTTGTTTAAGGTGTTGGCTACTAAAGGCTGCATAGCATAGGTGTGATTAGGATTTGCACCTTCACGTTCTAAATTTGGCGAATCATATACTGTAATAGAAGCTTGAGATTTCCCTGTAGTATTATCTCCAATTTGTATTACTTCAATGTATGGATTTAAACTATTAATAATCATTTCGCTTGCAGAAGCTGAATCTTCAGTCGTGAGCACATATATTTTGTCTAAATTCAAGCTATTAATTTGAGCATTATTGTCTAACTGTATTTCAAAGTTAAAATTGTAATTGTTAGCTTGTAAGTCGCTGTTGTAAATTAGTTTAGCAAAAACCTCTCCTGTAAACTGTCCAGTAATCATACTGCCTAAATATGATGCTGTTAGTACTGAACCTCCAGGGTTATACCTTAAATCTAATACTAAATGCTGTACATTATTAGATTTAAAATTATTAAAAACGTTATTTAATTCGTTGTTGTAGTTTGATGTAAAACCGTTGTACATTAAATAGCCTAAGTTTTCACCATCTACATCAATTATAGTTGACCTAAAAATAGGATTTTCGGTGAGCGTTGTTTTAACAAGCGTAGTGCTTTCTCCATTAGGTGTTATAATATCATCGTTTAAATTTTCTGGAGTACCATTGTCGTCATAATCAGCAAATTCTAGCGTATAGGAATTTGGGCTAAAGAGCGATCTATAATTAGTTTCAGTCAAAGCTATTCCGTCGATACTTGTAAATACTTGCCCTCTCATTAAATTATTATCACTAGCATTACTATTTGGTAAAACCAACCTAATTATTCCAAACATATTTGAGCTTCCAGGAATTGGATATAAATCGAATTCGTAACCACTTCTAACAGATGTGCCATTAAAGAGTTCTTCAAGGGCAATATAATCATCAACAATCCAACTAAACCTATCTACAGTTTGTCTTTGATAAATTAAACTTTCAAAAAGTTCTTCGGGTGCGTTAAAACTGTTTAAGTAATCAGCATATTCTTGGGTAGAAGTAAATCTATCGTTTGCAAGGTTAGTAATATTGTCCTTATATAGGTAAACAGCATTCATGCCTTTCCAGACAAAATCGTTAATCTCACTAGCTGATATAGCATTGTCATCTATATCATCAAAACAACTATAGGTTAAAATTAATAGTGTAAAAACGTATAGTAGTTTCTTATAAAATTTCATAGCAATAAGTATTTTTCTTTTAAACACTAAATTTAATCACATTATTGTAAACTAAAAAAATAAAATCGCTTTCAAATACATTAATAAAGCAACATTAAAATTGTCATTCCAGAGACATTGGGAATCTTTTATTAACTTAACATAGGTTGGTTGAAAAAGTAAATTTTATAAAAAATTTCATTTCATTGTAACAAAATAGAAAGTACATCGTCGTAATAACAAATAGCAACAATAAGCTATAAGCTAACCAAAAAATGACACAGTCTGAGTTTTTAAACATAGTAATGCCTTTTAAGGATAAAGTATTTCGTTTGGCAAAACGTTTGCTAGTTTCAAAAGAAGAAGCCGAAGACGCCACCCAAGAAATCTTGTTGAAGTTGTGGAACAACAAACAAAAGATTAGCGAATACAAAAATGTAGAAGCATTTTCTATGACAATGACAAAGAATTTTTGTTTAGATAAATTAAAATCCAAACATGCACAAAATTTAAAAATTGTACATAGTAATTACCAAGATAAAAATGTGTCATTACAGAAACAAGTGGAGTTGAACGATAGTGTAGGTTGGGTTTCTAAAATAATGGAAGAGTTGCCAGAGCAACAAAAAATAATATTACAGCTTAGAGATATAGAGCAATACGATTTTGAGGAGATTGGAAAAATGCTAGACATGAACCAAACCGCTATTAGAGTTTCCTTATCGAGAGCAAGAAAATCATTAAGAGAAAAATTAACTAAAACACATAGTTATGGTGTTAAATAACATAGAAAAATTAATAGAAAAGTACGACAACGGAGAAACTACTTTACAAGAAGAGCAACAGTTAAAAGACTATTTTTCGCAAGAGACTGTCCCGCCACACTTAGAAGTTTACAAATCAATGTTCCAGTATTTTTTGTACACCCACGAAGAACAGTTTACTAAAGACGTTCCATTAAAATCTAAGAAAACATATAGTTTGTATCAATGGATTTCAGTCGCGGCAGTAGCAGTTATAATGTTGGGTATATTTACTCAGTTTGAAATATTTCAAACACAACCTCAAACGTTGGCAGATTTAACGCCACAAGAACGAGCAGAGTATGAAGAAGCTAAAGAGGTTTTAGCACTTTTTTCTTCAAATTTCAACAATGGAACCGATAAGTTAATGGCTTTAAATATGGTGTCTGATAATTTTGATAAAGGCACAGATAACATGGCATATCTTAGCGAGGTTTCAAGCACAACAAACAAAATTTTAAAAACAAATTAAGAGAATAATTTAAAAACAAGTAAACATGAAAAAATTAGTATTAATAATCGCAATTATAGTAACGCCTTTAATGTCTTTTGCACAAGGAGGGTTATTCGATAAGTATGAAGACATGGAAGGTGTAGGTTCAGGCGTTGTAAACAGTAAAATGTTTGAAATGATAGCAAGTATTGACATAGATATGGACGATCCAGATGCCTCAGCTATGTTAGAGATGATTAAAAAAATTAAGAGTTTAAAATTTTTAACCACTGGAGATAAATCAATCTCTTCTCAAATGGCAGCTGATGTAAATAAATACATTTCAAGTTCAAAATTAGAAGAGTTAATGCGTTTTAAAGATGGCGCTCAAACAGTTAAGTTTTATGTTAGAGAAGGATCTAGCTCTAACCACGTAAAAGAACTATTAATGTTTGTAAATGGATTAAAAGAACTTACTAAAGGACAAGATATTACTATTAATGGAGAAAAGCGTGAAGTAGAAACTGTAATCGTATCGGTTTTAGGAGATATAGATCTTAGAGAAATTTCAAAGATTACTAAATCTATGAATATTCCAGGAGGAGAGCACCTAGAAAAAGCAGGTAAAAAGAAAAACTAAGATATTATAAAAAGAAGAATTATCATCATGAAATCATCAATCAAAAACATTGTAGCGTCACTTCTTATAGCTGCAGCTTTAACAAGCTGTGGCTATGGAGGAGAGACCTTACAAGGGTATTATGTTGTAAATCAGGAAGCGCCAAATTTTATTTCGGTAGATATTCCAGTAAGTTTTGTGAATCTTGAAAACGCTCAGCTTACAGATGTGCAACGTGAAGCATACGAGTCTATAGATAAACTTAATATGCTAGGATACCGTAAAAGTGATGATAATGTTGAAGACTATAAAGCAGAATTAGCTAAAGTGCAAACAATTTTAAAAGATGAAAAATATCAAGAATTGTTTAGAGGAGGTAATTCAAGCGACGGAAAAATTATCGTAAAATATATTGGTACAGATACTACAATAGATGAACTCATTATTTTTGGAGCAATGAACGATTCAGGTTTTGGAATTATAAGAATTCTAGGTGATAATATGGAACCTGCAAAAATCATGAAATTAGGTGAGGTGGTTGACCAAATATCTTCTGATGAAAACTCTGTTGAAGATTTTATGCAATTCTTTAGGCCTTCAAGTAATGGTAATAAAAGCATTGAAGACTTCTCTGAAGTATTCGATTAATCAATCAATCAAAAAGTGATAAAATGTTAATATAAAACCTGCCAATTTTGGCAGGTTTTTTTTATTCATCTTCATCTTTAGATTTAATGATGACTATGTTAATTACAATGCCAATAAAACCTAAAAAAAGTAACATCATTACTAAAAAGTTATTTAGCAAGTCTAATAAGCCTGCTGAAAAAAAGAAGACTACCAAAAGTCCTGTTGCAAGTAATGTTGCGTTATTATTCATTTAAATACCAGTATAATTACTTGGTGTAATGGCTTTAAGCTCATTTTTAATGTCATTATTTACCTCTAAGGTATCAATAAAATTAGCAATAGATTGCTGGTTAATAACCTCATTGGTTCTAGTTAAGCCTTTAAGCGCTTCATAAGGATTTGGATAACCTTCGCGTCTTAAAATAGTTTGAATGGCTTCAGCTACAACAGCCCAATTATTCTCTAAATCTTCAGCAAATTTAGACGCGTTTAAGAGCAACTTGTTAAGTCCTTTTAAAGTAGATTTAAAACCTATAATAGTATGCCCAAATGGTACGCCAACATTACGTAACACTGTACTATCAGTTAGGTCGCGTTGTAATCTCGATATTGGTAATTTAGCCGACAGATGCTCAAAAACAGCATTGGCAATTCCAAGGTTTCCTTCGCTGTTTTCAAAATCGATAGGATTTACTTTGTGAGGCATAGCACTACTACCAACTTCACCTTTTTTAATTTTTTGCTTAAAATAATCCATTGATACATACGTCCAAACGTCTCTATCTAAATCTATTAAAATAGTGTTGATACGTTTTAAGCAATCAAACAACGCAGCTATATGGTCATAATGTTCAATTTGAGTTGTAGGGAAAGAATGGTATAAGCCTAGTTTTTCTTGCACAAATTTGCAGCCAAAATCTTTCCAATCAATGTTAGGATAAGCTACGTGATGCGCATTAAAGTTTCCTGTGGCACCACCAAATTTAGCTGCACTTGGTATATCATTTAGCAAGTTAAATTGTTCTTTTAAGCGCACTATAAAGACTTCAATTTCTTTACCTAAACGCGTTGGTGATGCTGGCTGCCCATGAGTTCTTGCAAGCATTGGTACGTCTTTCCATTCTTTAGCAAGGACTTCTAGTTTATTTAAAACAGTAAAATACTCTGGTACATATACATCGTTCATGGCATCCTTTATGCTTAAAGGAACTGCGGTATTGTTGATGTCTTGAGAGGTTAATCCAAAATGGATGAATTCTTTGTATTGTGGAATGTTTAAAGCATCAAATTTTTCTTTAATAAAGTACTCAACCGCTTTTACATCGTGGTTGGTGACTTTTTCAATGTCCTTTATAGCTAAAGCGTCTTCCGAAGAAAACTCAAGATATATGTTTCTAAGGTCACTAAATAAATTAGTATCGAAATCTTTTAGTTGAGGTAATGGAATTTCACATAGTGCAATAAAGTATTCTATTTCTACTTTAACTCTATATTTAATAAGTGCTTCTTCAGAAAAATAAGGAGCTAAGGACTCCGTTTTACTTCTATAACGACCATCTATTGGCGAAATGGCATTGAGCATTGATAAAGACATATGTTTTGTGTTGATTTTTGAAGTTGCAAAGATAATTCTTTTAAAAAGAAGCAAGAAGCTTATACGTTGAAGTTTTTAACCAAAACGGTTACTTTCTTAACTTTTTTATCAAATGTCTCGCTCTTGCTTTAAAAGCAGCGCTTCCTAAATTGAAATCACGTTCTAAAATCATGATTAATTCAGGGTGAATCCAGTCGAATTCCTTTCCAAGTAAATACAAAGAGTTCATAGAGTAAGCTTTAGCTGCTACTTTTTGGTCGGTAATCATATAATCAAAACTAAGTTCAATTATTTTTTCTTTGTGCTCTGGTTTTAAATAATCTTTAGTGTGATTTGGTGTTTTACTGTAGCATGCTTCAATAAGATATTCGCAAATTTTTGCTACAGGACGTACAGCAGGATCCAAATGCACTGTGTGCATGTTTTTAATAAAGCTATCTAAATAAGGTAATATGGCATCTAAGTTTTCTCTAGCAACAAATTCTAGTAACCAAGCGGCTCTACAAGACGTTTTATCATTAACCTGAAATAAAATATCTAAAACTTTTGGAATTAAATCTGGATTAGAAATAACAAGTAATGCATATTTTTTCCTGTTATCTCTAGAATGATTCACATATGATAGTTCCTTGTATAATTCTTCTTTAGTCAATGATATTTTTTCTTACTTTTAAGACAATAAAACTAATTAAATAATGAAGATTCTAAAAAAAATATTGATACTGCTTATAATTGCCTTTGTAATAGCGCAATTTTTTGGGCCTGAAAAGAATGATGGAGACATTGCTACGGTTGAACCATTTTTAAACGAAACCAATCCGCCAGAAGATGTAAGATTAATTTTAAAATCTGCATGTTTCGATTGCCATAGTGATCATACAAGGTATCCTTGGTATAACAGTATTACTCCTGTAAATTACTGGTTGGCAGACCATGTAAAGCATGGGAAAGGTGATTTTAACGTTTCCGATTGGGAAGGAGCCTCATTGAAAAAGCGAGATCATAAGTTTGAAGAACTCATTGAAATGGTTGAGAAAAAAGAAATGCCATTACCATCTTATACATGGACACACGCTGAAGCTAAGCTAACTGACGATCAAATTGCGAGTGTCGTTGCTTGGGCCAAAAAAGTAAGAACCATGTATGCCGAACAAAAGACTGCTGAATAAACTAAAATGCCAAAACTTTTAATCATTGGTTTTGTGTGGCCTGAACCAAAAAGTTCAGCAGCTGGAAGCCGAATGATGCAGCTAATACAATTATTTTTAAATGAAGGGTATTCAATCTCCTTCTCTAGTCCATGCGCAAAATCTGATAATGCCTTTAACCTCGAAGAACTAGGTGTTGATCAAATTCCCATTGAATTAAACAATCCCAGTTTTGATGCTTTCATCTCAACATTAAAACCAGATGTTGTTTTGTTTGATCGTTTTATGATGGAAGAACAGTTTGGATGGCGAGTTGCTGAACAATGTCCGGATGCATTACGCATACTAGATACTGAAGATTTACATTGTCTTCGAAAAGGCAGGGAACAAGCATTTAAAGATAATAAGCCGTTTGATAACAGTTATTTGTTTAGAGACATTGCTAAACGCGAAATTGCAAGTATTTATAGATGCGATTTTAGTTTAATTATTTCTGAAGCTGAAATGTCATTATTAAAAAAGCAGTTTAAAATTTCTGATACTCTATTGCATTACTTACCTTTTTTAATGGATGAAGTTTCTCAATCCAAACATGAACTCCTGCCAACATTTAATGAGCGAAACCATTTTGTAACCATAGGCAACTTTTTGCATCCGCCAAATTTAGATTCAGTTAAGTTTTTAAAAGAGAGCATATGGCCAAAGGTTAGAGCGCAGTTAAAAACAGCCGAACTTCATGTTTATGGTGCTTATGCTAGCGAAAAAGTAATGCAATATCAAGACCAAAAAAACGGATTATTCATCAAAGGTTTTGCAGATGATGTTAATGAAGTCATGCAAAATTCTAGAATCTGTTTGTCGCCATTGCGATTTGGAGCAGGTTTAAAAGGAAAGTTTTTTGATGCTATGTACAACGGAACCCCTTTTATTACGACCAATATTGGAGCTGAAGGCATTATTAATACTAATGATAATGATGATTTTGTAGCAGATTTAGTGGATGATATGGTAAGTAGTGCAATAAATTTGTATGAAGATGAGTCTTTATGGAATAAACAACAAGAACTAAGTTTTAATTTGCTTTCTAATAAGTTTAACAAGAAACTTCACGAACGTAAATTTTTAAACAAACTTGAAGATGCACTTGCTAAAAAAGAAGTAAATAGATTGCAAAATTTTACAGGCGCAATGCTTAACTTTCATACTATGCAAAGCACAAAGTACATGTCTCGTTGGATAGAAGAAAAAAATAAATAATTTTTTACTTAGTTTTTAATAAACTTTAATATAAATGTCTCATTGAGACTTAAAAAATAAATGCCTTTACTTAAGTTTTGAACTTTAATCTGTTCATTTTTGCCAATATTGCCTTCTAGAATTTTCGAACCCAAAATGTTGTAGATCTTATAGGTTTTAGATTGTTTTAATCCGATAAATTTTATAAAATTAGTTGTAGGATTTGGGTACAAGTAAATGCTTTTATTTGGAATATTATCAATAAGAGAGAGCAAACTTAAGTTGGTTTTTGAGACTTTATTTCCGCTAAATTCTGCAATATAAATATCACTACCATAAAGTTTTAAGCCAAATGGACCGCTTAATCCTGTAGTAATGACATCGGTTACCGTTGGTGTGCCAACAGTAATATCTATTTTGGAAATCTTATTTGAACTTAATTGCGAAAAATATAAATCATTGTTGTTTAACATTAAACCAGAAGGTGTGTTTAAACCAGTCACAACAGCAACTGCTACTGTTGGTACTGGGGCTGTAATGTCTATTTTAGAAATTTTTCCTGTATTCTCTGCAACATATAAATCATCGGAGTTTAAAAGAAAGCTATAAGGGCTGCTTATTCCAGTTGCGACATCAATTACCGTTGGAGAAGGTGCAGTAATATCAATTTTTGAAATCTTTGAAGAACCATGTTGGCCTATATATAAATCGTTACCATTTAGCAAAAGCGTAGTGGGGAAACTAAGTCCTGTAACAACATCAGTTGCAGTAGGTGTTGGAGCTGTAATGTCAATTTTAGAGATTTTACCTCCATCATATTCTGAGAAATATAAATCGGTTCCAACAAACACCATATCGAAAGGTTTTTGCAACCCAGTTATCACATCAGTAGCAAATGGCGTTTCTATAGTAATATCAACCTTAGAAATTTTATTTCCATTAAATTCTGCAATATACAAATCGTTACCAAAAAGTATGATATTGCTAGGAGAAGTTAATCCAGTTACTAAATCTGTAGTTTGCGAATTTAATGTTGTGTAACAAAAAGCAAAAGTTAAAATAAAAGTGTAAAACTGTTTCATGTTAAGTAGATTTTTTTCGATAAGAGTTATAGAATATTACTAAAGTATATTTTGTTGACTTTGATAAAGTTAAGTATTTTTTTTACGAAAGCTTCATAAGTGCTATTTATATAGTTTTTTTCTGTAAATATTAAGTTAACGTAAAAAAAATAGCTTTAGCAGTTCTTATACAATTATAATTTTTTATTTAATACTTTCAAAAAACTAAATATTTGTTACTTTATTATCAATAAATAATGACCGTGAAATCATTTAATATAATAATTTGTTGGTTAATCTTTTTGTGTATTTCTTGTAAGCCAAAGGCAAGTAAAAAAAACGATTTACCAGACCCTTATCAAGCTGGTTGGAAAGGCGAGAAAGTTTGTGAAATACTTGAGGATAATGATAAACTAAGAGTTTTAAAATGCTCTTTTCCTCCTGGAGTTGGTCACGAAAAGCATTATCATAATCCACATTTTGGGTATGCACTTGTTGGTGGTACTTTTAAACTTGAAGAAGCTACAAGTGCTCGCGAAGTAAGTTTTCCAACAGGGTATTCATGGAGTAAGGAAGAAGTATCTGTACACCAAGTATTAAATACAGGAGAAACCACTTCGGTTTTTTTAATTATTGAATATAAATAGTCACTTAATGGCTTAAAAAACAAGAAATCGACATTAACCATATTAGTTTCATTCATCTTTCTTACATTTATAACTTAAACTAACTAAATTTTATGGAATTACTTAACGACTTAACCTCAGCATTTTCAAGTGCAATGTGGGGATTACCTTTACTCATCATACTTATTGGAGGTGGATTATATTTATTGATACGTTCAAAGTTTGCATCTTTTCAATTACTTGGTCATGCAATTCAAGTGTTACGTGGTAAGTACGACGACCCAAATGATCCTGGACAAATCAGTCACTTTCAAGCGTTAACAACAGCATTGTCTTCAACCATTGGTATGGGAAATGTAGCAGGAGTAGCAGTAGCAATATCAATTGGTGGTCCTGGAGCAGTATTTTGGATGTGGATTAGCGCAGTAGTTGGTATGTCAACCAAATTTTTTACATCAACACTTGCTATAATGTTTAGAGGAAGAGATAGTGCAGGAGAGTTGCAAGGTGGTCCAATGTATTTTATCATAGAAGGTCTTGGGAAATCTTGGAAGCCCTTAGCGGTTATGTTTAGCTTTTGCTGTATGATTGGTGCATTGCCTGTGTTTAATGTGAACCAATTAACACAAGCAATTAATGATATTTTATTAGTGCCAAATGGTGTTGAAGTTGGCTTTACATCAAATTTTATTATTGGATTAGTATTGGTTGGAATTACCTCAATAGTGATTCTTGGTGGTTTAGGACGAATTAGTAAAACAGCTTCTAAAATGGTGCCTTCAATGGTATTATTATACTTTGTATCTGTCTTGATTATTTTGGCTATAAATATTGATGTAGTACCAAAGTATCTAAGTATGATTTTTACCGATGCTTTTGCAGCAGATTATTTTCCGAAAGATGAAACGTTTTTAGGAGGTGTTATAGGAGCCTTAATTTTACACGGAATTAAACGTGGTGCTTTTTCAAATGAAGCAGGTCTAGGTACAGCACCTTTAGCACATGGAGCAGCTAAAACAGATGAACCAATAAGAGAAGGCTTAGTAGCAATGCTGGGACCAGCAATAGATACTTTAGTAGTTTGTACGCTTACTGCGTTAGCTATTTTAGTGACAGGTGTTTGGGAAACAACATCGGATAATGGTGTAAGTTTAACAGCTTCTGCCTTTGGAGCTGCAATGCCTGGATATGGTAAGTACTTACTTTTAATATGTATAGCTGTGTTTAGTATATCATCATTGTTTTCTTATTCCTATTATGGCACGAAATGTATGTCTTTTTTAATAGGAGCTGATAAAAAACACTATTATAATTACATATATATTGTTAGTATTATTTTAGGAGCTACAACATCGTTAAGCGCTATGATTAACCTTATTGATGGTGTGTTTGCTTTAATGGCAATTCCAACGATGTTATCTACAATTATTCTCGCTCCAAAAGTGGTAAAAGAATTGTCTGCTTATAAACAACGTTTAAAAGAAAACAAAGCATGACAAAACAAAATGCAAAAGCCTATTGGAAAGAAAATATAAGATATGTCATAATCTTATTGCTTATCTGGTTTTTGGTGTCTTATGGTGCAGGAATCCTTTTTAAGGATGTGCTTAACAATATTAAAATTGGAGGCTTTAAGTTAGGTTTTTGGTTTGCACAACAAGGCTCTATTTATGTGTTTGTAATTCTCATTTTTGTGTATGTGCGATTAATGAACAAGCTTGATAAGAAATATGGCTATGATGAATAAAATGTTGCTAATCGAAGCCATAGGAGTTCAAAATTGGACCTACATTTTAGTTGGTGTCACGTTTGCTATTTATATAAGTATTGCTATTTGGTCAAGAGCTAGCTCAACTAAAGAATTTTATGTTGCTGGAGGAGGTGTGTCTCCTTGGGCAAATGGTATGGCAACAGCAGCCGATTGGATGAGTGCTGCATCCTTTATTGGAATGGCAGGAATTATCTCTTTTGCTGGTTATGATGGCGCTGTATATTTAATGGGTTGGACAGGAGGCTATGTACTATTAGCATTATTATTAGCACCTTATTTACGTAAGTTTGGAAAGTTTACAGTACCTGATTTTATTGGAGACAGATATTATTCTGATATTGCAAGAATAGTCGCAGTTATTTGTGCTTTACTAGTATCTTTTACATATGTAGCTGGACAAATGCGAGGTGTAGGTATTGTGTTCTCGAGATTTTTGGAGGTTGATATCGATACAGGCGTTATCATAGGAATGTTAATCGTTCTTTTTTATGCGGTTTTAGGAGGCATGAAAGGTATTACATACACACAAGTAGCCCAATATTGTGTGCTCATTTTTGCATTTATGGTACCTGCTATTTTTATTTCTATTCAAATGACAGGAAACCCTGTGCCACAATTGGGTTTTGGAAGTGAATTAGCTGATGGTTCAGGAACCTATTTATTAGATAAATTAGACGGTTTAAGTACAGAACTTGGCTTTTCAGAATACACCGAAGGCTCAAAATCGTTAATCGATGTATTTGCAATTACCTTAGCTTTAATGGCTGGAACCGCAGGATTACCACATGTAATTGTTCGTTTTTTTACCGTAAAGCGCGTTAGAGATGCTCGTAAATCTGCAGGCATTGCTTTGTTGCTCATTGCAATTTTATATACAACAGCTCCAGCTGTAGCAGTATTCGCTAGAACCAATATGATTGAAACGGTTTCTAACCAACCTTATAGTGAAGTGCCACAATGGTTTAAAAAATGGGAAACTACTGGACTAATTACCTTTACTGATAAGAATAACGATGGACTGATTCAATATGTTGCTGATGCATCTAAAAATGAATTGGTAGTCGATAGAGACATTATGGTGTTGGCGAATCCTGAAATTGCTAATCTACCAAATTGGGTCATTGCATTGGTGGCTGCTGGTGGTTTAGCAGCAGCATTATCAACAGCAGCTGGATTGTTATTAGTGATTTCCTCTTCAGTATCACACGATTTAATCAAAAAAGTATATAATCCAAACATTTCAGAAAAAGGAGAACTCATTGCTGCTCGTATTTCAGCGGTTGGCGCAGTGTGTGTTGCAGGCTATTTCGGGATTAATCCACCAGATTTTGTGGCAGCAGTCGTCGCCTTGGCATTTGGTTTGGCAGCAGCTTCATTTTTTCCTGCAATCGTGTTGGGAATTTTCTACAAGCGCATGAATAAAGAAGGCGCTGTGGCTGGAATGGTAGTTGGTATTGCTGTAATGTTATACTATATCGTTAAATATAAATTTGGATGGCTAGACGATGCAGTTCCAAATAAGAGTGAATGGTGGTTTGGTATTTCCCCTGAAGGCTTTGGTGCAATAGCAATGATCATTAATTTTATAGTTTCCATCACTGTTATGAAATTCACTAAAGCACCTCCAACAGAGGTTCAAGAGATAGTGGAGAATATTCGTATTCCAAGTGGAGCAGGAGAAGCTTCTAATCATTAATAAATTAATTATGAGACTCATTTTAAGTATACTGTTTTTATGTTGTTTTATTCATATAAACGCTTTTCAAGCTGAACCTGCTTTAGAAATTCTAAAAGATTACGATAAGGTTAGGGACTTCACGATGAGTAATAATGAAACTGAGGCTTATGTATCTGCTCAAAGTAATCTTGAAGAGAAATCGGTTATTGTAAGAATTACTAAAGAGAATGGAATATGGAACAAAGTGGACATCGCTTCTTTTTCTGGTAAGTATAGAGATTTAGAACCCTTTTTAAGTCCAGATAATTTAAAGCTCTTTTTTGTGTCTAATCGACCTTTAACTAGCGAAGGCGAATTAAAGGATGTCGATATTTGGTATGTAGAAAGAGCTACAACATCTAGTGATTGGTCTGAACCAAAAAATATAGGCGCACCAATTAATACAGAAGCTGATGAGTTTTATCCTAGCGTTGCAAAAAATGGCAATCTATATTTCACTTCTGTTGGTCATGATGCTATGGGAGAGGACGATATTTTCGTGAGCGAGTTTAAAAACGGAAAGTATTCAAAACCTGTACCACTAAAAGGTGGTGTCAATACCAAAAGTTATGAATATAATTCTTTTATTTCTCCCAATGAAGATTACTTGATATTTGGTGGCTATGCAAGAAAAGATGGTTTAGGAAGTGGCGATTTATATGTCAGTTTTAAAAACGACGATAACACTTGGACGCAAGCAAAAAACATGGGAGACCAAATCAATTCTAAGTTTATGGACTTTTGTCCTTTTGTAACCAATTCAGGTACACAGCTATACTTCACGAGCAGGCGTAGTAATATTGATGCAAACAAAAGCATTAAGTCTGCAAAAAATCTATTGAATACATTTAATGGGTATGAAAATGGTTTTAGTAGAATATACATGACAAGTTTTGACTTGAATGCCTTTAAAAACTAAGAATTTAGTAAATTAGTTAACTCAATAGTTATTTCAATTAGCCAATAATCTCAAAATGAGTAATTACCATATAAAACATCTCGAAGAATATTTTCAAGTATATCGTAAATCGGTTCGTGAACCCGAAAACTTTTGGGAAGAAATCGCCGAAGAGCATTTCATCTGGCGGAAAAAATGGGATAAGGTCTTATCATGGGATTTCACCAAACCAGAAGTAAAATGGTTTGAAGGCGCACAATTAAATATCACAGAGAATTGTATAGATAGACATCTAGCCACACGTGGTGATAAAACAGCGATTTTATTTGAGCCAAATAATCCTGATGAACCAGCAGAACACATTACTTATAAGCAGTTGTATGAACGTGTTAATAAATTTGCTAATGTATTAAAAGCACAAGGCATTAAAAAAGGCGATCGTGTGTGTATTTACGTACCTATGATACCTGAATTGGCAGTTTCTATGTTGGCATGTGCACGAATAGGAGCTATTCACTCTGTAGTGTTTGCAGGGTTTTCTGCTAAAGCCTTATCTACTAGAATAAATGATGCCGAATGTAAAATGGTAATCACTAGTGATGGTTCTTATCGTGGTGCAAAAACTATTGACTTAAAAGGCATTGTTGATGATGCCTTAGAAAACTGCTCGTGTGTAGAAACTGTTTTGGTGGCAAAGCGTATCAATTCAGATATTACCATGAAAGAAGGACGTGACAAATGGTTGCAGCCTTTGTTAGACAAAGCTTCACCAAAAGGCAAAGCAGAAGTAATGAATGCCGAAGATCCTTTATTTATTTTGTATACCTCTGGTTCTACAGGAATGCCAAAAGGTATGGTGCATACCACTGCTGGTTATATGGTATATACCGCATTTTCATTTAAAAACGCATTTCAATATAGAGAAAAAGATGTGTATTGGTGTACAGCAGATATTGGCTGGATTACAGGTCACAGTTATATTGTTTATGGTCCATTAGCCAATGGTGCGACTACTGTTATGTTTGAAGGGGTACCTAGTTACCCAGATTTCGGACGTTTTTGGCAAATAGTAGAAAAGCATAAAGTGAATCAGTTTTACACTGCGCCTACAGCTATTCGCGCGTTGGCAAAACAAGGTGTCGAACTTGTTGAAAAGCACGATCTTTCTTCATTAAAAGTATTAGGTTCGGTAGGTGAGCCAATAAACGAAGAGGCTTGGCATTGGTATAATGATAATATTGGTAAAAGAAATGCTCCAATTATTGATTCTTGGTGGCAAACGGAAACAGGAGGGATTATGATAAGTCCTATTCCGTATGTTACACCAACTAAGCCAACCTATGCAACACTGCCATTTCCTGGAATTCAACCATGTTTAAGAGATGAAGAAGGTAAAGAGCTTAAAGGTAATCAAGTAAGTGGTCGTTTATGTATTAAATTTCCTTGGCCTAGTATGGCACGTACTATTTGGGGAAATCATCAGCGATATAAAGAGACCTATTTTTCCGCGTTTGACGAGATGTATTTTACTGGTGACGGTGCCTTGCGTGACGAAGTAGGTTATTATCGTATTACAGGTCGTGTGGACGATGTTATTATTGTGTCTGGTCATAATTTAGGGACTGCGCCAATTGAAGATGCTGTTAATGAACATCCTGCAGTAGTAGAAAGTGCTATTGTTGGTTTTCCACATGATGTTAAAGGTAATGCACTTTATGGTTATGTAATTTTAAAAGATACTGGCGAATCTAGAAACCATGATAATCTACGTAAAGAGATAAACCAAGTTATTACTGAGCATGTAGGTCCAATTGCAAAGCTGGATAAAATCCAGTTTACCGAAGGCTTGCCAAAAACACGTTCAGGGAAGATTATGCGTCGTATTTTACGTAAAATAGCACATAACGATACCAGTAATTTAGGCGATACAAGTACCTTGTTAAATCCTGAAGTAGTAGAAAGTATTATTGAAGGTGCTAAAGATTATAAAAATACTAATTGGTAACTAACCTAGTTGTCAGTTCGAGTTGAGGCTTTAGCCGAAGTATCGAGAACCTTGTTTACATGCATCTCGATACAAAACCTCTCAAGTTCGGTTCCACTCGATGTGACAGTTAGTTAGTAAGTCACTTCGAGTGATTTTATAGAGTGCTAACGACATAAAATAGTATCGAGAAGCAAATAATGCCAAAAACATTATTTTAAATAAACAAGAACAAGCCTATGCCAAAAACCAACAACTCAAAATCTTGGATAAACATTCTCATAGAACTCCTTGAGGCGTTTTTTAAAAGCGCGAACAAGAAGCCTAGAACGTGGCACCAACACGTCGTGCCTTATGAAGACGATTGGGCTGTACGACGCGAAGGCAATAAACGCATTACCTCAAAACACCGAAAACAAAGCACTGCCATACGTAAAGCTAAAACACTCGCCAAAAAACACAACGCCGATGTCATTATACATCGTGCTGATGGAACGATACGTGATAGAATTAGTTTTGATTAAGGTTTTTTTGTGAGTTTGTTTAACTGTCTAGTATATGATTTTGTTGCGTGTTTGTGTGCGAGGATTTTCAGAAGTAGGCGAGAACAAGCAATTACTTATAGCTATTGTTATAGGGCGTTTTTTATTATCTTTTCTTTATAGTTTATAATATCTTCGTCCGACATATTAATTTTAGATAAAAACTCATTTGCCCAGACTTTGGAAACAGGATTTAGTTTTGTTAGAGTACTTAAAGCAATAGTTAATTCGTTCTTAGTGTTTTCGCTTTGTTTCTCATTTGATACAAATCTCTCTACTGTTCCAATAGATAAGCCTTTTGCAAACTCATTAAAATCTCTATCAGTCAGCTTTGATTTTGCAAGTTTCAGACATGTTTCATTATAATTCTTTATCTCTAAATTAATTGGTGATATCATTAGCGCTCTAGTATACCAATTATTTGGGAAGTTGTACCATTCTTTATCAAACTGTGAATAATGTTTATTATAATAATCGACTTTAGTAAATAAAGAATTCCAGTCTTTATTATTATCTCTGACACTCTTACATAATAAAATTATTTCATGATTAAGTTTATTTTTGTTTGTAAAAACAAAGTCAATTTTTTCTAATTCACTATATAGCAAACTGTATATTTCATCATTAGAAAAGTTGTTGTAAGATTTGCCATATAAATCTTTTGGGGTCTTAATTGCAAATGACATAAGTCTACTTATAAACTTATCAATTCTCGTTTTGCCATATAATTTTGAATATTTATTCCTGTTTGCGATAACAAATTCGCTTAAAGGCGAGAAAATTGAATAGGATTGGTTCTCAATAAAGTGAAAGTATTGTGGTGTATACCATTTGTTTTTAGGTATATCTTTAAAATAATCAAATAGAGCAGAATCCTTTTCAGATTGCCTACTGTAATAATTAAGAGATGAGCTAAATTCAAAAAGACTTTCAACCTTTGAGTCATAGTTAGATAGAGAATTCAAAACCGAATCATTTGATGATTTTCCATCTATAACTGTATAACCTAATTCTAAAAAATTCTTTGTCCCTCTATATCCAAAGTGTTTTAGCTTGATTTCTAAATTAGGTGTTAAAAATAATAATGTTGGATAGCCTTGAACTCCAAATTTATTTGCCAGTGCAATACCCTCTCCTTTTTCAGCATCAATTTTGAGACATATAAAGTTCTTGTTATAAAAGTCTCCAATTATTGAATCTGTAAAAACAAAGTTATCCATTCGTTTACATGGTCCACACCAATGTGTATAAAAATCTATGAATATAGGTTTATTAAGTTCTCTAGAGATTTTAATTGCTTTATCAAAAGATTCTGAAGAGAACTCAATTCCTTTTTTATTTAACTCTCCTACATTTATATTTTTATCAAAACTACTTTCTATTCTTTTGCCTTGTTCTTTATCGTGATTTGATTTTCCCTTGTTTTTACAACTACTCCAGGCAATAATAAAAAGTAAAAATATTAGTATTTTTTTCATTCATATCAGTTTTTGAAATGCCCTATAATGTTGAGATATGGTTGCGTTTTAATGAACTATATCAATAGTTAAACGAAGGTAGTTCTTTTTAGTAAGAAAATCAATACGTAAAACTACGTATATTTTATACAATTGCTAATATGTCATACTTCTAAGTTATGGCACATTCATTGACTATATAGTAGCATCAATTCTACAATCATTATGCAGCATTATAAAGAGTCTCCAAAAAGCATTGCCAAGAAGAAACCAAAAGTCACCATGAAACAAGCGTTTAAGACCATTATTTGGCCTCGACGTAATTTGGTGTTCATTGGGTTGGTACTTATTGTTATAAAGAGTGTTTCAGGATTGGTGTTACCTTGGCAGAGTAAGGTGTTGTTAGACGAGGTAGTGCCAAGTAAAGATACGAGCCAGTTATATACCTTAATTGCTATTGTATTAACAGCCATATTATTGCAAGCAGTCACCTCATTTTTGCTAACACGTATTTTAAGTGTGCAAGCACAGTTTTTAATTTCAGAATTACGAGCACAGGTTCAAAAAAAAGTATTGTCGCTGCCTATTAGTTTTTTCGATAACACAAAATCGGGCGCTTTAGTATCTCGTATTATGAGCGATGTAGAAGGCGTTCGTAATTTAATAGGCACAGGATTGGTGCAATTGGTTGGAGGAAGTATTACAGCTATTTTTTCGTTAATACTATTAATTAATTTAAACCCATGGATGACCTTATTTGTATTTGTGCCGATATCCATATTCGGTATCATCGCCTTAAAGGCGTTTAAATACATTCGTCCTATTTTTAGAAAAAGAGGACAAATTAATTCAGAAGTTAAAGGACGTTTAACAGAAACATTAGCTGGCGTACGTGTCATAAAAGCTTTTAATGCTGAAGAACAAGAAAATATAGTGTTCGAAAAAGGTGTGGATAGATTGTATCAAAATGTAAAAAAGAGCTTAACAGCAACGGCATTAATGACGAGTTCTTCTACCTTTTTAATTGGTGTTGCTACTACAGGCATTATGGGAATGGGTGGTTATTACATGATTGAAGGCACCATGACAACTGGTGATTTTCTATTTTTTACATTACTGTTAGGGTTTATGATTGCACCAATCGTACAGATGAGCAATATTGGTAGCCAATTAACAGAAGCACTTGCTGGATTAGATAGAACCGAAGAGTTAATGAATTTGGCTTCGGAAGAAGATGATACAGAACGAAATATTGAGTTGGAGTCTTTACATGGTGAGATTGTATTTAATGACGTATCGTTTTCATATGAAGAAGGCAAAGAAGTATTGCATAACATTAATTTTAAAGCACCATCAGGCTCAGTCACAGCATTGGTTGGGAGTTCAGGGTCTGGTAAATCGACTATTGCTGGATTATCGGCAACATTTTTAAATCCAGATTCAGGAACCATTACTATCGATAATCAAGATTTATCTAAGGTGAAGTTACAAAGTTACAGACAACATTTGGGTGTGGTACTTCAAGACGAGTTTTTATTTGAAGGGACTATTAGAGAAAACATTATGTTCCCAAGACCTAATGCAACTGAAGCCGAATTACAAAATGCCGTAAATGCTGCTTATGTAAACGAATTCACAGACCGTTTTGATGATGGCTTAGAAACTTTAATTGGCGAAAGAGGAGTGAAGTTATCTGGTGGTCAGCGTCAACGTATAGCGATTGCTAGAGCTATTTTGGCAGACCCAAAAGTGATTATTTTAGATGAGGCAACTTCTAATCTGGATACCGAAAGTGAAGGGTTGATACAAAAAAGTTTATCGGAACTGACTAAGAATAGAACCACGATAGTTATCGCTCACAGGTTAAGTACCATTAAACGTGCAGACCAAATTTTAGTGATTGAATCTGGAGAGATTGCCGAACGCGGAACGCATGATGAATTAATTGCCTTAGAAGGTAGGTATTATGATTTATATACCTATCAGTCTAAAATTTAAGGCAAAGTTTAAATTTTTCATTTTCAACGAATTACTACTAACAGTTTCCGTACCTTTAAATAAAATTTAAAACGATGGCAAAAACACAAGATGCAAAGCGAAATGTTAAAAAAGAACCACTTTTAACTGCTAAAGAAAAAAAGGCAGCAAAACGCGCTAAGAAAGCTAAAAAAGAATAATTGTAGAATAGAATTATATCTATAAAAATTACTTGGTTTAGCTATTTATTACGATATTTACTTGAAACCATAAACCTGTAAAATAAGTTCATTATGAAAAAAACAGTATTATTAGTATTTGTATGTATGTTATCAATGGTTGTAATGCCTACAACAGCTATGACCACTGAGAATAATCCAGCACCAATTACAGCAGTAACTGAAGAAATTCCTGCTGGGGTGAAGGTTTTATTAGATCGTATAGACGAGATTAAGGCTATGGATAAGCGTGGTTTAGAGCGTTCAGAACGCAGAGCTTTACGTAAGGAAGTACGTGCCATAAAAAAAGATCTACGCGCTAGTGGGAATGGTGTTTATATATCTTCAGGAGCCATTATAATTATTTTACTTTTAATCATTATTTTATAAAACCCTCGATACATGTGCTATCATGTGCTTGAGATTATAATAAGGAAGGGGACTACCTATGGATATTAAATTAGCAGTACTTATTGATGGCGATAACATTCCATCGGCTTATGTGAAAGAAATGATGGAAGAAATTGCTAAATACGGTAATCCAACTATTAAACGTATTTATGGCGATTTTACTAAGCCACATTTATCCAAATGGAAAAATATGCTCTTGGAAAATGCCATTACACCTATACAACAATACGGTTATACCACAGGAAAAAACGCCACAGACTCTGCAATGATTATTGATGCGATGGATATTTTGTATTCTGAGAAAGTCAACGGATTTTGTTTAGTCTCTAGTGACAGTGATTTTACGAGACTGGCCACGCGATTGCGTGAAGCAGGAATGAAGGTATATGGTATAGGCGAAAAGAAAACACCTAATCCTTTTATTGTTGCTTGTGATAAGTTTATCTATATAGAAATATTAAAACATCAAAAATCTGAAGGTGAGTCATCATCTGGTGACGCTTCTGAGGATTCTAAAGATGATTATGATAAAATAACAGCTAAAGACATTCACATCATATCGTCCACCATTTCTGATTTGGCAGACGACGATGGTTGGGCATTTTTAGGTGATGTTGGGAGTTTGTTGCAAAAAAAGCAACCTAATTTTGATTCCAGAAACTTTGGTTTTGAAAAACTGACACCACTTATTAAATCTATTGGTAAGTTCGAAATAGAAAGACGTGAAGATTATAAAGGACGCTCAAAACTGGTGTATGTAAAAAACAAACCAAAGCCAGCAAGACGTTCACGCGCAAAAAAATAGCTCTCACTTTTTTACTGTGTTTCCCAAAACCAATTGACGCAATAAGAAATATGCCTGTCAGTTCGAGTGAAATTGCGTAGCAATTTAGTATCGAGAATAAAGTTAACAAGCATCTCGATACAAATTTTCGCTTTGCTCAAATTCACTCGATGTGACATTAAGTTATATTTGTATTAATACCATTTCTATTAAATATAAAAAGACAGTCAGTTCGAGTTGAGACTTTAGCCGAAGTATCGAGAACAATGTATAACAGCATCTCGATACAAAACCTCACAAGTTCGGTTTCACTCGATGTGACAATGGGAAGTGCCTGTCAGTTCGAGTGATTTTATGAAGTGTTAACGACATAAAATAGTATCGAGAACTATTTATTAAACCTCTTCTTTGCTAAATTTATTAGTTTATCATACTCACCATCTATGAGTGCTTTCTTTTTGGCTTTTGACCATTTCTTAATTTGTTTTTCTGTAGTAATAGCGATTTCAACATTAGTGAATTCTGTATAAAAGACTAAATTTAAAGGACGCCGACTATACGTGTAACTATCTCTATGTTTCCCTGTTGTATGTTCCTCAAATCGCTTTGTGAGGTTCGATGTGATTCCTGTATAATAAGTGCTATCTGCGCATTCTAAAATGTATACATAGTAAACTTTCATATTTTAAATATAAACATCTCGATACAAAACCTCACAAGTTCGGTTTTACTCGATGTGACATTAAGTTATGGTTGTATTTGCATTAATATCATTTCTATTAAATACAAAAAGAGTGTCAGTTCGAGTTGAAGCCTTAGCCGAAGTATCGAGAACAATGTATGACTGCATCTCGATACAAATTTTCGCTTTGCTCAAATTCACTCGATGTGACAAAGGGATATGTTAGTCAGTTCGAGTGATTCACGAAGTATGAGTGAATTGTATCGAGAACTTTATTAAACATATCTTGATATAAAACCTCACAAGCTCGGTTTCACTCGCGATGTACATAAGCTGTTAATAAGTTTCGGTATTCTCTAGCGTTATTATTCGCTATATTTGAGAATAATCAACCAATTTTTATTTTATGAAACGTTTACAATCTCTTGCTTTATTGGCAATCGCTCTTTGTTTGTCAATGCCTGCAATGATGGCTCAATCGCCAATTATGGGCTTTAGTGATGAAGCTTCAAAATCACAATTACAATTAGAACAAGATTACGATAAGTTACTTAAGGCAACGAATCTTGATGAATGGATGAAGTATATGACGGCTCGACCACATCATGTAGGATCTCCTTATGATAAAAAAGTCGTCGATTATGTGGCTGCAAAATTTAAAGAATGGGGTTACGAGGTTCGTATAGAAAAATTTGATGTGCTGTTTCCAACACCAAAATTAAGATTGTTGGAGATGACTGCTCCAACTAAGTATAAAGCAAAACTCATCGAGCCAGCTATAAAAGGCGACGAATCGTCTAAGCAAATAAAAGAAGCGCTTCCAGGTTATAATGCATTTTCTATTGATGGTGATGTGACTTCAGAATTAGTATTTGTAAACTATGGTATTCCTGCCGATTATGAAGAATTAGAAAAAAGAGGCATTTCGGTAGAAGGAAAAATTGTCATAGCCAAATATGCAGGCTCATGGCGAGGAATTAAACCAAAACTTGCAGCTGAAAAAGGTGCTATTGGATGTATTATTTATTCCGACCCAAGAGATGATGGTTATTATCAAGGTGATGTGTATCCTAAAGGTCCATTTAAAAATGAATATGGCGTTCAACGTGGAGCCGTAATGGATTTACCTTATGCGCCTGGAGACCCATTAACACCTGGATATGGTTCAACAGATGGTGCTAAACGTTTAAAAATAAGCGAAGCAACCTCTTTAACAAAAATTCCTGTGTTACCAATATCGTATAATGATGCCTTACCATTATTAAAAGCGATTGGTGGTCCTGTGGTTCCTGCCAATTGGAGAGGTGCTTTACCAATAACCTATCATATAGGTCCTGGGCCAGCAAAAGTACGTTTGAAACTAGAATTTAATTGGGATTTACAACCAGCTTATAATGTGATTGCAACCTTAAAAGGAAGTGAATTACCAGACGAATGGGTGATTAGAGGAAATCACCACGATGCTTGGGTTCATGGTGCTAACGACCCAATTAGCGGTTTAGTAACCATGATGGAAGAGGCTAGAGCAGTGAGTATTTTAGCGAAGCAAGGTCACACACCAAAACGAACGCTAATGTATTGTGCTTGGGGAGCAGAAGAACCTGGATTGATAGGCTCAACCGAATGGGTGGAGACGCATGCAGACGAATTAAGAGAAAAAGTGGTTGCGTATATTAATACCGACGGAACTGGTGCTGGATTTTTAGGAGCTGGAGGCTCGCACACTTTAGAGAAATTCTTTGACCAAATAACGCATGTGGTAAACGATCCTCAAAAAGGTGTGTCTGTGTTCGATAGACGTAATGCTAGAAATATTGCTAACGGACAACCAAGTTGGTCGCATTATAAGTTATCTGCTTTAGGTTCAGGATCAGATTACTCACCATTCTTTCAACACTTAGGAATTTCTTCTTTTAATATGGGATTTGGTGGCGAAAGCTCAGGTGGAGAATATCACACCATGTACGATTCGTATAAATTGTATAAGCGTTTTAAAGACCCAACCTTTCAATATGGAGTGACTTTGGCTAAAGTCGCTGGACGTACAAGTTTACGTTTGGCAAATGCTGAAGTATTGCCATTTGAGTTCAAACATTTTACAAAAATTGTATCTGGATATGTTGATGAGGTTACTAAGTTGGCTGACAAGTTACGTAAGGAAGCAGATAGTCATAATAAGCTTATTGAAAGTGGTGTCTATGATTTAGTTGCCAACCCAAAGGATAATTTTAAAACACCTGGACCAAAAACGCCTGTGCCTTATTTCAATTTTGCACCAATTGAAAACGCCTTAAAAAACTTGAAGAATAAGGCTTCTGAGTTTGCAATGGCATCCAAGAAAGGAATCAGTAATTCAGCAAATACCAATAAGCTTAATAAAGTTCTAAAAAGCATGGAAAGCAAGTTGATACGTGACCATGGTTTGCCGCGTCGCTCTTGGTACAAACATCATATTTATGCACCAGGATTTTACACAGGATATGGTGTAAAGACTTTGCCAGGCGTTAGGGAAGCTATCGAACAAAAGAATTTTGATGAGGTAACCGAGCAAATAACTATTTTAAGTGAAGTTTTAAAGGATTTTACCGCTAATATTGATGCAGCTATTAAATTAATGAAATAAGCATATTAGAATATTAATTACTGTAAAAGCGTCTTTTAAAAGGCGCTTTTTTTATTTGTGTAATACTTTTAAGCGCAGGAACACCAAAAGCGAAAGAATTCCGAATACTGAAAATCCAATAAAAAGCGGTAATACCGAATCGTTTACAAAGCTACCAATATAATTAGCTATAGGAACAGCCATTACAGTAGATACAAAACCATTAATTGCTGCACCAATGCCAGCAATATGACCTAAAGGTTGCATTGCCAACGAGCGTAAGTTTCCAAATAAAAATCCTATTGCAAAAAATTGTAAAGCAAAAAAACTAATGAGTATTTTAAAGCTCGGATTTACTCCAGACCAAAATAAAATAACATAAAGAATTGAAATTAAACAATAAGCAATAGTAGCAAAATATGCTATGCGCCACATACCAAATTTCACGACATAACGGCTATTTAAAAAAGTCGCTAAACCAACAGAAATAGCCAAACTTGCAAAGATATATGGAAACATATCTCCTAGATTATATTGCTGCTCAAAGATTTGTTGTGCTGTACTCAAATACACCATAAAGGAGCCTGTAATAAATCCAGATACCAATGTAAAACCAACAGCATTTTTATGCTTCATAAACTCTATAGTACCATTTACAAATAGCAAAGGTGCAAATTTTATGCGTTTGTCTTTGTTTAGCGTTTCATCTTGCCGCTTCCAAAACCATAGCATGATAATAAGTCCAAATGCTAGATTTACATAAAAAATAGATTCCCAGTTGTAGTAATTTAATAAAAACTGTCCTAGAGTAGGAGCAATAACAGGAACCAAAATGAAGAACATCACAACAATGGAGAGTACTTTAGCCATATAATTGCCACTATACGAATCTCTAATCATGGCAATGCTTAATGTTCTTGGTGATGCGAGACCAACTCCTTGCAACACACGACCAAAAATCATCATTTCAAAACTTTTAGTTGACACACAAATAAAAGTGGCAATAATAAATAGTGAAAAACCAATATATACAATGGGTTTTCTTCCAAAACTATCAGACAAAGGACCAAAAATAAGCTGACCAAAACCTAAGCCTAAGAAAATCATGGTTACCAATAATTGGTTGTCATTTGGGTTTTGAACACTTAATGCAGTTCCAATTTCTGGAAGTGCTGGTAAAAGCGCATCAATAGACAATGCAACAATAGACATTAATGAAGCCATTAATGCTACAAATTCAAATTCAAAAGTTTGCTTATTTTGCATGGTGCAAATGTAATTTAATTCTGCAGAGTTCATTAAAACTTATGGTTAATATGCTCTATTTATATTGTTACATTTGTAATACATATATAAAACAGTGATTTGGCATTTAAAAAATTAATTGAGCCTTTAAAAAATACTTTAGAGCATTTACAATTTGAAACCCCTTTAGGTTTTCAAAAAGTAGGTTTACCAAAAATAAAAAGTGGTGTTAATGTATTTGGTATTGGTCCAGAAGGTTCAGGAAAAACAACAACTTTAATACTAAGTGTCGTTCAAAAGTTAAAAGGAAAAGCTTTTGAGGATGCTCCGCGAGCTATAATTGTAGTAAAAGATAAGCAAGAAGCATTAGCGCTAAGAGATAAGTTTAATATATATACGAATCAAACAGATTTGCGTGTCTATTGTGCTTATGAAGAACATAATATTGATACGCAAAGAGAAGAAATTTATGATGGAATAGATGTGCTTATTGCAACCCCTAAGCGTTTAAATAAGCTCTTTTTATTAAATAGTATTAATTTGAGTCAACTGAAAATGTTTATTATTGAAGATGCTGAATTTTCAACTATAAGTAATTTTTTTCAGGATATAAATCGTATTTCAGAGAGTATAAATAAATGTCAGTATGTAGTTTTTGCTAAAACATTTGATGCTAAAATTAGACGCTTTCAAGAGACGTTTATGTATAATTCTCAAAAAGTTGAGATTAACTAAATGGTATGAAATAATTTAAAAACTTTATTTCTATAAGTTTTGCTTACAGGTATTTTTTTGTTTCCAATAAAAAGCATATTTCCTTCAAATCCATTAACTAAATTAATGTTCACGACATAGCTTCTATGTACTCTTAAAAATTGAGTTATAGGTAAGTGCTTTTCTATTTTTTTAAGTACCATAGAGTAAATAAACCGCTCAGATTTTGTGCTTACTGTACAATAATTGCTATCTGCTTGTAAAAACAAAATGTCTTTTAAAGGAACGCGTTCAAAATGATGATTCTTTTTAAGAAACAAACTGTCTTTAATTTGCAATACTTGATTATCAGTTTTACTAAAAGATTGTTTTTTTAAAAGTGATTTTTCATGAGTTTTGTTAGCGTAATTCATTAAAGCTAATTCTATAGCTATACTCACTTGACGGTCATTAAAAGGTTTTAAAATATAAGCATAAGGACGAACACTTTTAGCACGTTCTACTAGATGTGTGTCGGCATGTGATGTTAAAAATATAAATGGAATATGATGATGATTATTAATGATACGAGCAAGCTCAATACCATCAAGTTCTCCTTTTAAAATAATGTCGATTAATAGGATATCGACATCAGTATGTTCTTTAATTAATTGTAAAGCACGTTCGGCAGAAGCTGCAATTCCAACAACATGATAGTTGATTGCTTCAAGCCTATTTTTAATGTCTTTAGCAATTAATGTTTCATCTTCTACGATAAGAATTTTTACTTTTGTGTTTTGGCTATTCATGTTTTATATTGAATTATACTTTTATTGTGTGTTTTGGTTAATTTGGCTAAACTAAATGTCAGTTCGAGTGATTTTCTATGATATTGAGCGCAGTCGAAATAAGTAGAAAATTGTATCGAGAACAGGTTTTATACCACAAAATTTGATTCTCGATACTAATTTTACTCTTTTTAAATCGTAAAATTCACTCGAATTGACAAATTTTAATAAGCATGTTCAGCAGGTGCGTTATGCAATTTTTATAGTCATTTTCCAATGTGCTCCATGTTTGCTATCCAATTTTTTAATAGTCCCTTCTAATTGTTCAATTAATGAGTAGATAAGCTTAATACCAAAAGAGTTGTTTTTTTCTGCCTCATTAGTATTAAAACCAATCCCATTATCTATGATTTCAATATTTAGATACTCTTTATCCTGTGTCATGACTATTTTGAGTTTTGGTTTATCAATGTTATTATATGCATATTTTAATGCATTGATTATAATTTCATTAATAACTAAAGCCAGAGGAACAGCTATATCTAGATTTACACTAATATCATCAATTTTAAAGTTTGGTTTAAAAGAAGCATCATAACCATGAAAAAGCCCTAGAACTAATTCTTCTACATAGTCTTTTAATAATATTCGTGTATCTAAATCTTCTTGATAGAGTTTTCTATGCACTAGAGAGAGTGTTTCTACACGATATTTACCTGCTACAATGGCTTCTTTAGCTGGGTGACCTGTAAGCTCATGACTTTGGAGGTTTAGTAAACTAGAAATCATTTGTAAATTATTCTTTATACGATGATTAAGCTCTCTAAGCAGTAATGCCTTTTCTTGCTCGCGCTTAAATAAACTAGCATTAGCCACCTTGATTTTTTTATTACCGCGATAGAGTAGGTAAGCAAAAAGCAACAATAAAGAAATACCTATTGCTAAAGATGTAACCCAATATTTTTGGTTGGTATTAGTGATATTTAATAAATCTATCTCAGATTCTCGTTTGTCTATTTCGTAACCGGCCTTAACTTGTTCTATTTTCTGGACATTCTCTTTGTTTACCAAGCTGTCTTGATACACCTGAAACTGTTTTTGATACTCTAAAGCTTTGCGATACTGTTTTTGCTCTTCATAAAAACTAGTAAGAAAAGCGCTAAAATCTCTAATTTGTTCTTTTAGTCCAGCTTGTTTAGCCATAGAATATGCTTCTAAGAATTTTGCTTCAGCAAGTTTGTGCTTTCCTTCTTTATTATAGACCGCCCCTAACTCAGCAAGATATACAGAAGTAGAATAATCATCTCCCATAAGAGCTAGAATAGTAATTGCATCGTTTAGGTTTTCCTCTGCTAATTCTAACTTGTTTTGAGTGTTATAGACCATTCCAAGGTTTCCTTGGGAATAGCCTTGTACGATATCATTATTTAAAGTTTTGTTTAATTGTAAAGTTTGTTGAAAAGCAGTTGCTGCACTATCCAAATGTTGAGCTAAACGATAGGCTTCTCCTAGATTTAGAATAGTTAAAGTATGGTTTATTGTATTATCAGAATCAGAGTAAATATCCTTTGCCCTTTTTAAATATTTGATTGACAAGTCATAATTTTCATCACTCATATAGTTATTTGCCAATTGTGCGTAAGAAGCAGCTTGTCTTTCAGTCATGTTTAAAGACTCATATATTTGTAATGCTTTAAATGAGGCATTTAAAGATTTAGTACTATTTCCTAGTTTATACTCTTTAAGACTTATTTCTTCTAATGATTCAGCTTCTAATAATGGGTCATCAATTTCTTTTGCTATTTTCAAGGAGAAATTAGCATAATTTAGAGCGGAATCAATATTAGAATGATAATTCGATAACGATAGTAAGATGTCTATTTTTTCCTTTTTTGCTAATCCTTTTTGTTTTAGAATGTTTGATAGACTATCAATTTTATTTATATTTTGAGTATAAATAATTAAAGAACAGCCAAAAAAGTATATAAACAAACTTACCTTGATAAAGAGTTTAGTGTTATTTGTCATATGACTATTACCGAGGATTTGACCTAATTTCAACTACAGGATCCAATATAAAATAATATCTACGTTTATATCCGTCTTTATGTTCAATAATTAATGAAAACATAATACTATAAGCTACAATTGTGTTGGGGAATTTTTTTCTTGTAGAGATACTACATTTCCCTTCTTTATTTGGGGAAATAAATAATGTTCCTTCTGGAGCACTAAAAATGTATTTAGAATCACAATTAAAAATCTTTTTCCAATACCCTTTTGCGATACGATCTTTATCGTTAAATTTTCTATCGACGTTTTTTACTTTACAGCATACCAATTTGGGGTCACTTAATTTGTATAGAAAATCGTCTTCATTTTCAGGGCACAGTTTAATAGAAATCTTTGCTTTTGCAGGAATAGCAGGGAATTGATTATCTCCTAAGCTTACAAAATTGTCTATAGGAATAGGTTGGTAAGGTGTTCCTAATCCTAAATAGCAGGATTTAACTGCTGCTTCTAAGTCTTTTAAATTAATGGGGAATTTTCTCGGATAGTTTTTTTTAGTTGTTAAATTAATTTTAATGAACATGTTGTTGGTTTTTAGTTAGTACATGTTCTTAGGGATTTTACGTTGCTATTGTTTAAAAATAGAAAAAAAATAGATATTAAACTATTTAATTTTTAAATATAAATTCTACATCACTAATCAATAAGCATCATTTACTCAATAAATTAGATTGTTCACTCATCTCTTTTCTTTTTTTCTTGATTAAGAAACATATTTGGGTCATAAACAATCCAAATATTATGACCATCAAACAATTAATTCAAAGAGCCATTCATATGACACCTCAAGTCAATGGCGTTATTGATGCTGATGATGCAGTACCGGCTATTGTTCGTGCCAATATGTTAGGGACTGATACTAGCGACCCAAAATCTGATGGAGAGCAGATATATTCAGAATCGCAAAATTTACCTACAGCATTGGCTAGTATTCTTAATCATGTTCAAAATAGCGCAAATTATCATCCAACAACGCAGAACCCTACTCAATTAGCAGCATCCTATAGTTTATTATTACAACAAATAGCTCAATTTCCTGTTTTTGCACCAATACAAACAAAAAAATATAATAAGTCCTTTTCATCAAAAAATTATAATGTTTTACTCGATCAGGTTGTAAGCATTTTTGATGAACTATCTACTTCAGATTTAAATCTACTTAAAACATCGCTCGCAAATATGGGTAAATCTGTATTTAGTTCAGGTGGTATAGCTACAAGTACTTATGTTTTTTCAATGTTCACTTTAAACATGAACAACTCATCAGCTCCATATTTATTGATTTATGATGCTAGTTTTTATATGAAACATAAAGATGGAAAGGATGAAATTAATAAGCAAAGTTATGTCATAGTTAAAAATGTGTTTCCAATACTTCCAGATGTCATAAAAGCAAATGCTAAGGAACTTGCTGCGATAGATAAAAAAAATGTAGATGAATGGATTAAAGAATCGACATCACCCGAAAAGAAAAGTTACCAATTATGTTTTCAAGTAGAGGCAATTGAATAATCCAAACATTATTTAAGTAAACCATTTAATTAATCAAATATAGATATGCGAAATCTAAATATTACTCAACTAGTAGAAGCTTGGATTCATATCTCTCCTAGTTTTCGAGTTAGCGAATTACCAAATAACATTTTTCAGGTTATAGCACGTGCTAATATGTTAGGGACTGATACAAGTAATCCAGATTCTAGAGGGGCTAAGGTGTATTCTGAACCACAAAATTTACCTACTGCCATAGCGAGTATACTAAATCATGTAGAAAATCGAGCAAATTTTCACCCCCAAAGTCAATCGGGTGAGCGATTGGTGAGCGATTTTATAAATTATTTAAAACAAATCAATTTAACTCCATTCTTTGCTTTGGAAAAGGAAGAATCAAGAGTAAATAAATTCGAATCTAAAAACTATAATGTATTAATAGATCAGATAATTAGTCTATATGATGGTGTGTTAAGCAAATCAGATGAAAATGCGATGAGAAAAAGTATTGCAGATATGGCAAAATCTGTATTTGGTAGAGATCCTCTTCATGATCAAAAAACGGCTTTCTTATTGACGACAATAGATATGGCAAACCCTTTGCTTCCCCGAATCTTAATATACTATACAACATTACATATGAAGTATGTTAAAGGAAAATCTGAAATAAGACTTCAGGAATACCAAGTTAATAAACAAGAATATGCTGTACTTCCTGATTTTATAAGGGCTTATGCTAATAAGTTATCAGTTTTGCCAAGGACACCCGTAGATCAATGGATTTTAGAATCATCTTCACCTGAAAGAGTAAATGCGAAATTGTGTTTTCAAGTGAGTAAGGCACAAAGGAATTAATTAGTATCACAGAAACTTTAATTATAAATCAATTTTTATTAACTATTAAACACAAGTATTATGAAAACAACAAACATTACTCAATTAATTGAATCATGGATTCACGTATCTCCAGATTTTCGATTTCATGACGCACCTGAGGGAAAAAAACAAGCTGTTGCACGTGGCAATATGTTAGGAAATGACACAAGTGATCCAGATTCAGAAGGATCAAAAGTGTATAGCGAACCACAAAATTTGCCAACTGCTGTAGCAAGTCTATTAGGTCACGTACAGAATCGTGCAAATTTTCATCCAACAAGTTTATCTTCCGAGCAATTAGCTGTTTATTTTCAAGACTATATCAAGGAAGTTGATAATACACCATTTTTTGCACTCTACAAAAATGAGAAGACTAAAAGTAAATATGAGTCTAAAAACTATAATGTACTTATTGACCAAATTGTAAGCCTTTATGATGGGATTAGTAAATCAGACGAAAATGCCATGAAGGAAAGTATTGCTAATATGGCTAAATCTGTATTTGGGAAAGAATCAAAAGAGGATTGGAAGAATATATTTTCACAGTCTACTATTGATATGACAAACCCACTTCAACCTCGTATATTTATTTACTATACGACCTTACACATGAAATATGAGAAAGGAAAGTCTGAAATAAACCTTCAAGAATATGAAGTGAATAGAACGGAATATGTTATTCTTCCAGATTTAATTAGAGCTTATGCTGATAAGTTAGCAAATTTAGATAAGAAATCTGTGGATGATTGGATGGGAGACGCTACGTCACCAGAGCGTAAAGGAGCCAAACTATGTTTTGATCCCTTAGCAACATCACTTGTTTAGTATTGAATAAGTAAAAAGAAGTGCTTATTGAATCCATTAGATGAGATAAGCACTTCTTTTTAATTACAAAAGTTAATAAAGTTTATAAAATCAAATAATTATGAAATGTAAAGATTTAAATGAACAAATAAAAATTATTGATGTTGATGAGTTTAATGGTATTTATAAAACTAGTAATAGTATTTATAGCAATTCATATTCTTATTACAGGTCTCCAAAGGAAACAGATAAATTCAACACACATTTTACAGTAGCTCCTACTGATAAAGGAAATGGAGAATTTAAAAAATTCCATATCTCATTCAATTTCTCTAAAACTGGTGTTCGCAACGCTAAAATCTTTTTTGTAAATGGTAAGTGTACAGGCTATAGTACAGATAATTTATTAGAATTTGAAGTAAAAGAATTTATTAAATATTATGAAGCTCACAAAGGAGATATATTAACTATAGGAGCTCAATTTTGGGAAAAAGTTCAAGAACAAAAGAAGATATTCAATATTAGAGAAAGCAAGGACTCAAGAGAATTTGAACGCAGGAAACATATTCAACGAATAAAAAGTAAAGTTGAAGATGCGTTGTTACAAAGAGAAGGTGTTGTTGCTGTAGATATAGATTATAAGATTAAGAACGGTATAAAAACAGATGAGTTGGCCATTATTGTATTTGTTGAAAAGAAACAAAACGTACTACCAAAACAACGTATCCCTAAAACCGTTCAGGGTATTAAAACTGATGTGTGGGAAACAACATTAGTGCCTTTTTCAACTGCAACGAAAACAGAGCCAAGCGAAACAAAAAGTGTTATAAATGATTCCATAGTGAATCCAATACTTGGAGGTATATCTGTAGGGCCTTTCGATCTAGATTTATATGGTACTCTAGGTATTGTACTTGAAACCAATTTTGGAGCAAAGGTAATGTTGAGTAGTGCACATGTATTTATGTCTGGACCACATACGATACCAGGAACACATTTAAGTCAACCAGCATTACCAATGGGAGGACATTGGCCAGAAACAGATGCAGGAGAGTTTTTAATGGGCTTCTTAGGACAGCCTAATAATATTGATGCTGCTTTAGCAACTGTTAGCCATAGAAATATACTGCCAAAAACTATTTTACAAATAGGACAAACAACTGGTCATGATGTAACATTTCCCGGCGATGATGTCGCAAAGTTTGGTAGAAGAACTCAGTTTACTACAGGAAAGGTGGTAAGCGATACATTTACTTGTAATGTAAACTATCCAAATTTTGGAACTTATACGTATTATAATCAACTTAGAATTCAAACGGTTAACCCATATGATAATTTTGGATTGCCAGGAGATTCTGGTTCAATAGTTGTTAACGAAGATAAGGAGGTCGTTGGTATGATTATGAGTGGTGGAGAAACAGCTAATGACACTAAATATACCATTGCAAATCCAATAGGTGATATTTTAAGAACCTTTGAGGCGAATGGGATTAGATTTGTCTAAATATATTAACAAGTATAATTAAGGAATCATTAGCTAAATGTATTATTAAAATAGCCTCTAAACCCAGAATTTTTTAAATTCTGGGTTTATTCTTTAAAGTATAGTCTGTTATTCTATATATTGCTAAATTTGTTTTAAAGAAAATAGTAGTTATGCTAATAGATATTGTAATCAAAATATTTGAAAGGGATCTAAATAAATTAAAAGAAGAAATAGCAGCTTATAAAGATGAATCAAACTTATGGATTATCGATAAAGCTGTATCCAATTGTCCCGGAAACTTGTGTTTACATTTAGTAGGAAACTTAAATCATTTTATTGGTGCAGAATTGGGAGGTACAGGTTATATTAGGCAAAGAGATTTAGAATTTTCTTTAAAAGATGTACCCAGAGAAGAGTTATTACGTCAGGTTGATGAGACTATGGATATTGTAGAAAACACTTTAAAGAAATTAACACCTCAAGATTTACAAAAAGAATACAGACGAAGAGTTTTTGAAGATCACATGACAACAGGTTATTTCTTGGTGCATTTAACATCGCATTTAGCATATCATTTAGGACAAATTAATTATCACAGGCGTTTATTAGATTCTAAATAGTTTTAATTATGCAAAATCACTTAGAGTTAGTAGATAACGAATTTGAAGCACAATTCTCAAATTGTACTCTAGATGCATCGTTATTTAACCATGAGGCTCACATACGTTTAGCATGGATTCATGTAACAAAATATGGTCTAAATAAAGCTTTAATTACTATAGATAGTCAGTTATTAAGTTATGTAGCTTCACTGGGTGTAAAAGATAAGTATAACAAAACGGTAACTATAGCTGCAGTTAAAGCCGTAAGTCATTTTATTTCGAAATCTAAATCTAATAATTTCAAGGATTTTATAACAGAATTTCCAAGGTTAAAAACAAATTTTAAAGAACTATTAGCTCAACATTATAGTATTGATATCTTTAATTCAAATATTGCTAAATCCTCATTTTTAGAACCTAATTTAAAGCCTTTTGCTTAATATGAAACCAGCCACAATTACCGAGCTTAAAAAAGAGCTAAAATATAGGTCGCAAGAGCAGTTAATTGACTATTGCTTAGCAATGGCTCGTTTTAAACTAGAAACCAAAGAACTCTTAACCTATTTGGTATTTGAGTCGGAAAATGAAACGGCCTATATCGAAAGTGTAAAGGCATATATAGATGCGACTTTTTCAGAAATAAGTGCTACCAATTACTATTATATTAAAAAAGCGGTTAGAAAAATACTAAGGCAAGTAAAGCGTTTTATTCGTTATTCTAAAAAGAAAGAAACCGAAGCCGAATTACTTATATATTTCTGTAAGAGGTTAGGAAAGATGCAGCCTTCATATAAGCAAAATACCGTATTGACAAACATGTATAACAAGCAATTAGAATTAGCCCAAAAAGCCATTGCTAAAGTGCATGAAGATTTGCAATACGACTACAATGTAATGATAGAGGAACTATAAAAAAGTACTTTACATTTTAATAATTTTAGTTTAATTTTCTTGTAATGTAAAAGCTAATTAAAAGCAGTGTTTTTGTAGAAAAAACAATGGAATTACTTTTAATTACTTTTGGAGCACTGTTCTCCATAATGAATCCCTTAGGAACCGTGCCTGTTTTTGTGGGATTAACACAAGATAACTCTAAAAAAGAACGCTCAATAACAGCGTTTTGGACAGCTGTAGATGTGTTGATAATCTTGTTACTTTCCTTTTTTGCAGGTAAGTATATTTTGTCTTTTTTTGGGATTAGTTTAAATGCATTAAAGATTGCAGGAGGACTTATTATTACATCTTCTGGATTTGCCCTGCTTACAGGTAAATTTAGAGAGCACAAAGGCATGAAACGTAAACGCGTGCAACAAGATATTCAAACGCGAGACTCCATTTCACTAACACCATTAGCTATACCAATGTTGGCAGGTCCTGGAACCATATCAATGCTTATTGGTTATAATCAGGAATATAACCTAACTTTTGATGTTATAATTATAGTCTGTGCCATGATTTTGGCAGCATTTAGTATTTATATAATACTTAAAAGCGGACATTTTATAGTCGGAGTATTAGGCGCATCAGGTATTAATGCACTCTCCAGAATTATTGGGTTTATAGTAATAGCTATTGGAATTGAGTATATGATTTCTTCTATAGTCAATATATTATCGTTCATATCATTTAAATAACCTTGTTAAATGCTTGCTAAATTTACTATTCTATTGTGGTATATTATTAACTTTAGTGCCTAAAACAAAATTATAGATATGAAGTTTCGTTCAATTATCTCAACTTTAATGTTCTTGCTGCCAATACTTGTTATAGCTCAGGAAATGTCTTTTGAAGAATACAATCCAAAATCCACACTAGTAGTTCCTGGAGATAGTATTTTTAAAGCTAAATTCCCTTTTATTGATGTGCATGGACATCAATACAGGATGCCAACTCAAGATTTAACACCTGTCGTAGCTGATATGGATAAGTTGAATATGGGAATTATGGTAAATTTAAGCGGCAGAACTGGCGATGATTTAGTAAAATCTGTTAAAAATATAGCCGATAATTTTCCAAATCGATTTGTAGTGTTTGCTAACATCAATTTTGAAGGTGCTGGAAGTGAAGGCTGGACTGAAAAAATGGTAGTTCAGTTAGAACAAGATGTGAAAAATGGTGCTAGAGGCTTAAAAGTGTATAAAAGTTTAGGATTACGTAATAAAGATGCGCAAGGAAATAGATTAGCGATTAATGATAAGCGGTTAGACCCAATTTGGGCTAAATGTGGTGAGCTAGGAATACCTGTGTTAATACACTCGGCAGATCCTGCATCTTTTTGGGATGAATTTGATGGCGATAACGAACGTTGGTTAGAATTAAAAACACATCCAAGACGTAAACGTACAGATACAGATCCTGCACCTTTTCAACAAATTATGAATGAGCAGTATAACGTGTTTAAAAAGCATCCAAACACTACCTTTATTAGTGCACATATGAGTTGGTTAGCTAACGATTTAGGTAGATTAGGAAAACTACTAGATGAAATGCCAAATATGAATGTTGGTATTGGTGCTATTATTGCCGAATTAGGAAGACAGCCTCGTTTTGCCAAAGCCTTTATAACTAAATATCAAGACAGAGTATTATTTGGAAAGGATAGTTGGAAGCCAGAAGAATTTCCAACCTATTTTAGAGTCTTAGAAAGTGCAGATGAATACTTTCCATACCACAAAAAATATCATGCTTTTTGGGCAATGTATGGTTTGGATCTAGATGATGAGGTGCTTAAAAAAGTGTATTATAAAAATGCCTTGCGCATTGTTCCTGGATTAGATAAGAGTTTATTTCCTAAATAGAAAAAAAGCCACTTTTAAGTGGCTTTTAATTTTTTATAGAGGAATATTACCGTGCTTTCTTTTTGGTCTATCAACCTGTTTGTTTTCTAACATGGAGAAAGCTTTCAGTAATTTTCGACGTGTATCTTTTGGTAAAATAACTTCATCAATAAAACCACGTTCAGCAGCACTATAAGGATTAGCAAATAGTTCGGCATATTCAGCTTCTTTTTCTTTCCATTTAGCTTCTTTATCTTTTGCAGTATTAATGTCTTTTTTAAAGATGATTTCCGCAGCGCCTTTTGCTCCCATGACTGCAATTTCGGCATTCGGCCAAGCAAAATTCATATCTGCGCCTATATGTTTTGAGTTCATAACGTCATAAGCACCTCCATATGCTTTCCTAGTAATAACAGTTACTCTTGGTACTGTGGCTTCACTAAAAGCATATAATAACTTAGCACCATGTACAATAATACCATTCCATTCTTGGTCTGTTCCCGGTAAAAAACCAGGAACGTCTTCGAGAACTAACATAGGAATATTAAAGCAATCGCAAAAGCGAACAAAACGTGCTGCTTTTTTTGAACTGTCAACATCTAAGACACCAGCTAAAAACATTGGTTGATTGGCGATAATGCCAATGCTCTTTCCGCCTAAGCGTGCAAATCCAACAATAATATTTTCTGCATGGTCTTTATGTATTTCATAAAAAGAATCATCATCAATAATACCTTTAATAACCTCATGCATATCGTAAGGTTTATTTGGACTATCAGGAACAATAGTTGAGAGGCTTTTTCTAATTTCGTCTTTTAAATCAAAAGGTAGATGAGTAGGCTTTTCTTTATTACTTTGTGGCAAATAACTAAGCAGTTGTTTAATATCTTCTAAGCACTCTACATCATTTGCTGAGGTTTTATGTGCCACTCCAGATTTTACTGAATGCGTTGAAGCACCACCAAGCTCTTCTGAGGTTACTTCTTCGTTAGTAACCGTTTTTACCACATTTGGTCCAGTAACAAACATGTAACTTGTGTCTTGTACCATGATGGTGAAATCGGTCATAGCTGGTGAATAAACAGCACCTCCAGCACATGGTCCCATAATAGCTGAAATCTGCGGAATAACACCTGACGCTTGAACATTTCTGTAAAAAATATCGGCATAACCTCCTAACGAGCGAACCCCTTCCTGAATTCTTGCGCCACCTGAGTCATTTAAACCAATTAATGGTGCGCCAACGTTCACTGCTATGTCCATGATTTTACAAATCTTTTCGGCGTGTGTTTCAGATAAAGAACCACCAAAAACAGTAAAGTCTTGAGCAAAAACATACACTAATCGTCCGTTAACTGTTCCGTAACCTGTAATAACACCATCACCATAAAACTGCTGGTTTTCCATGCCAAAATCTTTGGTGCGATGCGTTACTAAGGCACCAATTTCTTCAAAAGACCCTTCGTCTAGTAGATATTCTACACGTTCGCGTGCTGTTAGTTTCTTTTTAGCATGTTGCTTTTTAATACGTGCTTCGCCACCACCTAAATAGGCTTGTTGAAGTTTATCGTTAAGTGTTTTTATTTTTGAGTCCATGATTTTTTTTTTGTTATTCTGTACTACAATGCAGAATCTATTTATTTTTCATTTGGATTCCGTACCACACTTCGACTATGTTCAGTGGGACAGTACGGAATGATAGTTGCGCTAAAGTTAATTAGGAAGACGTAATAACTGTTGATCTTCCAAGTATTGTTTTAAAGCGATAATCGCTGCTATTTTTGCTTCTTCTTTATGTTGTTCTTTTAGTAGTTCTGGTGAGTAATATTTTTTTACAAAGTGCGTATCAAAATTTCCAGAAATAAAGGCGTCGTGTTTACAAACAAAAGTCCCAAAAGGCAAAGTGGTTTGTACACCTTCAATATGGTAATTCTCTATAGCTTTCAGCATTAGCTGAATGGCTTCATTACGCGTTTTTCCATACGTGATTAACTTTGAAAGCATCGGATCGTAATAGATTGGTACATCCATACCTTCTTCAAATCCGTTGTCAACACGAATATCTTTTCCAACAGGTAATTTATAGGTGCTAAGATTCCCTACACTAGGTAAAAAGTCGTTTAAAGGGTCTTCGGCATATACACGAAGCTCTAATGCGTGACCGTTTATTTTTAAATCTTCCTGTTTAATATTTAGCGCTTCACCACGAGCGACTTTAATTTGTAATTCCACTAGATCTACACCAGAAATTAATTCAGAAACAGGATGTTCTACCTGTAAACGTGTGTTCATTTCGAGGAAATAGAAATTGTGGTCGGCATCTAGCAAGAACTCTACGGTACCTGCTCCTAAATAATCACAGGAGCGTGCTACATTAATGGCAGCGTCTCCCATTTTTGCTCGTAAATCTGGTGTTAAAACGGACGAAGGTGCCTCTTCTACCACTTTTTGGTGTCTTCGTTGAATGCTACATTCGCGTTCAAAAAAGTGTAGTACATTGCCATGACTGTCTGCCATGACTTGAATTTCAATATGACGAGGAGAAGTGACGTATTTCTCAATAAATACTGAGCCATCACCAAAAGCAGAAGTGGCTTCACTAATAGCGCGATTCATTTGTGATTCTAAATCACTTTCTTTTTCAACAACACGCATGCCTTTTCCACCACCACCTGCAGAAGCTTTAATTAAAATAGGAAACCCAATTTCTTTGGCAATATCTTTAGCCTTTTTAATATCAGTAATGGCTTCGTCTATACCTGGAACCATGGGAATGTTATAAGCCTTTACTGCTTCTTTGGCAGCAAGTTTACTTCCCATAATTTTAATGGCTTTGGATTTTGGGCCAATAAACGTGATGTTATTGTTTTCGCATAATTCAGCGAAATGTGCATTTTCACTCAAAAATCCATAACCAGGATGAATGCCATCTACATCTAATTTTTTTGCAACCTCTATTATTTTTTTACCTAATAAATACGATTGATTTGAAGGTGCTTTTCCTATATAGACAGCTTCATCTGCATAACGTACATGTGGTGCATTTCTATCTGCTTCAGAGAATACAGCAACCGTTTGTATGCCCATTATTTTTGCTGTTCGCATCACACGAATAGCAATTTCTCCTCTATTTGCAACTAGTATCTTCTTCATAATTATTCGAATTCAATTAGCAATTCATTTTTCTCAACGGCATTTCCTTTAACTGCAGAAATGGTTTTTATTATTCCATCTCTTGGAGAGGTAATAATATTTTCCATTTTCATAGCTTCAAGCACTAATAATGTGTCATTTTCTTTTATGTCTTGACCAACTTTAATATTTATATCCAAGATTAACCCTGGCATTGGTGCTTTAATTTCATTTATTAGTTTAGACTTACCAATAGTAAACCCCATGTCTTTTATTAACTGATGTAACTCATTGTTTATATTGATATTATAGGTATTATTGTTAACTTTTACTTCATAAGATTTTGAATTAAAGTCAGCTTTAGTAATGTCTGCTATTATTGATTTGTTTTTATCTATAACATGATATTTAGTGTTAGAGATTTTAATGATATCGGTGTTTGCAATATCTAAGGAGTTTAGTTTTAATTCTATATTAGAATTAACTTCTAGTGTGTATGTTTTACTCATATTTTGATTGAGTTTAATTGCTTTTAAAACTACAAAATTAATAGTAACTTTTTTTTAAGAATATGAGTCGTATCATATTCCGTTTTATTTCTTAATTTTTTTGAAATAAGAAATTTCTTGGTGTGCTTTTATGGCACGTTTGGACAAAATAATTCCAATAATAAGTGATATAAACGCACCAATAGATATACCAGGAATAAAGCCAATAAACAAAAAGAAATCGTATGCACCATGAAATAGTACTGCCAAGGCTAAGCCAATTAAATTCCATTTCATACGATTATTAGAAAATTTTGCTTTCCCCATGTAATAACCCATTATAATGGCAAAAGTGGCATGTGCAGGAATTGCGGTAATGGCTCTTATTGCAGCAACCTCTAATCCGCCTTCAAGGACGTAAAAAAGATTTTCAACAGCTGCAAAACCCATAGATACCATTACAGCATAAATAATTCCATCAAAAGGCTCGTTAAAATCTTTTCTAGGTTGTGCATAATAACGCACCATGATGTATTTACTAAATTCTTCAATTAACGCTACTACAAAGAACGCTTTAACAAATTGCTGCCAAATACTATAATTGTCTGGTAAGGGTAAAAATAAATCGAAAAATAAATATAGCAGTGTGGTAATTACAATACTTAAAATAGCTCCTAATAAGAAGCTAACTAATAGAACGCGTTTTGACTCTTTTTCATATTTATCCTTTATATAGATGTATATAATAACAATAAGAACAGGAGTAGCAGTGGCAATTAAAAGATTCATGCAGGGAAATTAAAAAAATTAAAGCATTTTGCTAACTTGATTTATAATAAAGTGATAATAAGTATAATCGGCTGGTACTAATTTAAAAGTTTCGTTATGGTTTTGAGCGTAAAAGTTTAATTTATTTAAAGAGAGTAATGTAATGTCATCGACCTCTTCCTTTTGAATTGTTAAATTTTCGATGTTAGTTTTTAATTCACTTAAAAACACATGCTGAAATTCGCAATCATTTATGCCATTAGGATGAACATTAATATTTTTTCTAATGTCTATTTGTAGTAGTTCAGTTTCTGAAATAGACAAACCTATTTCTTCTTGTACTTCACGAATGGCTGCGTTTAAAATAGATTCTCCAGATAATACATGACCTGCAACTGAAACATCCCAGAAACCTGGAAATGTTTCTTTGTGAGCTCCACGCTGCTGTAATAAGATATCACCATTACTTGTGTAAAACCAAATATGAATCGTTGGATGAAACAAGCCTTTAGCATGTGCTTCGTTTTTTAAACAGTTTTTGCCTGTAGGATTACCGTTTTCTGTCCATATATCAATATACTCATCCAATATTTTAAAATTTTATCAAAGATAAGTTTAAATAAAAAATATGTGGTTTGAATAATTAAATTTACTTTAGTAAATACTATTTTTGAGAAACAAACTTCATTTCATGCGTATTTTAAAAAAAATCTTATTAGGTATTTTAATACTGTTAATACTTGTAGCTATATCAGGATATATTTATGTTAATTCATTAAAGCCTCAATACTCTGGGAGTCTTGAGCTTCAAGGCTTAAAAGCAGAAGTATCCACTTATTTTGATGATTATGGCATTCCTCATATTTATGCGCAAAACGAAGAAGATGCTTTTACCACTTTGGGTTATATGCATGCACAAGATAGATTGTGGCAAATGGAACTTATTAAGCGCATAGCTCCTGGTAGATTATCAGAAATTCTTGGAAAAGAATTAGTGCCAACAGATACATTTTTTGCAACGCTTGGTATTGAAGAGGCTACAAAAAAAGCTATTGCCAAAATAGATAAAAACAGCAATGCTTATAAGCTGGCTATGGCTTATATACATGGTGTGAATCAATTTATTGAAGAAGGTGCTACTCCAATTGAATTCACTTTAGTTGGTGTAGAAAAACAGCCTTACCAATTAAAAGATATGTATAACACCTTTGGTTATATGGCTTTTAGTTTTGCTATGGCTCAAAAAACCGACCCAATGCTTACTGCGATACAAGAAAAACTTGGAGCAGATTATTTAAAGGATTTAGATGTTTTGTCGAATCCGAATAGTACGTTTATTAAAAATAGCAAACCAAATATAGAGGTGTTTCAGGAGCTATCATCTCAAATAGCTCAAGTCACTCAAAACTTGCCAATATCTCAGTTTGTTGGCAGTAATAGTTGGGTAGTATCTCCTAAAAAAACAAGCACGGGAAATGTAATTTTTGCTAACGACCCTCATATCGCCTATTCTCAACCTTCAGTATGGTACGAAGCACATATAGTTACACCAAATTATGAGATGTATGGTTACCATTTAGCAGGGGTGGCATTCCCTATTTTAGGTCACAATAGGAATTATGCTTATGGTTTAACAATGTTTGAAAATGATGATATTGATTTTTACTTGGAAACAAATCATCCAACAGATAAAAATCAATACAAAACACCTAATGGCTATAAATCTTATAGAAAGCAAACAAAAACGATAAAAGTAAAAGATGAAGAAGATGTGGTGTTAGATGTGTTAACATCTAGACATGGCCCAATCATGACGCATGTACAAGATGAAATTTTACACGATAATCCAGTTGCTATGTCTTGGATATATACACAACATGACATAAAAATACTTGATGCCGTTTATGGTATGTCTCACGCAAAATCTATGGATGATGTTAGGGAAGCGGTATCCTTAATTCATGCTCCAGGTTTAAATGTTATGTATGGTGATGCCAAAGGCAATGTGGCTTGGTGGGCAGCAGGACAATTATATACACATAAAGATCATGTGAATCCAAAATTTGTGTTGGATGGTGCTAGTGGTGAAGATGATATTGTGGAGTATTTAGATTTTTCAAATAATCCAATGGCTGAAAATCCGGAATGGAATTATGTGTATTCGGCAAACAATCAACCAGATTCTATTGCTGGAATGTTGTATCCAGGGTATTATTTACCAGAAGATAGAGCAAAACGCATTGTAGAATTATTGGAGCCTAAAAACGACTGGAATATAGAAAGTATTTCTCAAATGATTTTAGATGTTACGTCACCTATTGCACCTACTATTGTTAAAGAAAGCATAGATGTAATGAATATAAGCTCATTTTCTGATAATCAAAAAGAAGCGTTTGAAGTTTTAAAATCATGGGAAGGTGATTATACCAAAGCAAGTATTGGTTCTACCATCTATCAACGTTTTATCTATAAATATTTTGAAAACACCTTTAGAGATGAGCTAGGAGACGTGTTGTTTGAGCAATTACTAAAAACACATTTATTAAAACGCACTATTGTTAAGCAAATAAGTAATGATGATTCGGTATGGTGGGAAGACATTACGACTGATACTAAGGAATCAAAAGCAGATATTCTTACACAATCGTTTAAAGATGCTGTTAATAATTTAGAAAAACAATTAGGTGTCGATATTTCTAAATGGAAATGGGAAAATGTGCATACTCTAGAACATGGTCATGCCTTAGCTGCTGTTGAAACTTTAAGACCCTATTTTAATGTTGGTCCTTTTAAAGTTGGAGGGACTGAAGAAGTGATTGATAATAAAGCATTCGATTATAATGATAGTGGCTTATACGATGTAAAAGTAGGACCTTCTACCAGACGTATTATAGATTTTTCAGATGTAGAGAACAGTATTAGCATTTTGCCTACAGGGCAATCAGGAAATCCGTTTAGCAAACATTATGATGACCAAGCAGACATGTATAGCAAAGGTGAGTTTAGAAAAATGAAGATGAATAAAGAGGAGATTATTGAAGCGTCTAGGTTATTAAAAGTAACTCCTAAGAATTAAAAAGAATGTCATTTTGAACACTACTGAAATCAAAATGCGGTTTTGATTGAAAGTATCTTGGGTAGCAAGTGAGAAATTTTATAATCTAAAAAAAGAGATTCCTCGTCGTTTTGCTCTGTCGGAATGACAAATATGGTTAAACAAAAGCGTATAAAAAACGTGTCATTCTGAATGAAATGAAGAATCTATTGCAATTTTTTTTAATTCACTTAAAGCTAAGTAAATCTTATAAAAGAAATACGTCATTACGAACGTAGTGAAGTAATCTGTTAATTTGGTAAATTTAATTTTACAGATTGCTTCGTAACTCGCAATGACGCAATATATTTATTCAAAATAACTAAAGGTATCTCCAGCTTTAATTTTAAGAACCGTTTCGTAAATCATTCTAATGACGTTTTCAACATCATCTTTATGTACCATTTCTACAGTTGTATGCATGTAACGTAATGGTAACGAAATTAGCGCCGAAGCAACACCACCATTACTATACGCAAAGGCATCAGTATCAGTTCCTGTAGCTCTAGACAATGCCGAACGTTGAAAAGGAATATTCTTTTCCTCAGCAGTATCAATAATTAAATCACGCAGCTTTTGCTGTACAGCTGGAGCATAGGCAACAACAGGGCCTTTTCCAATTTCTAAGTGTCCTTCTTTTTTTCTTTCTATCATTGGCGTAGTAGTATCGTGAGTAACGTCAGTTACGATAGCTACATTAGGTTTAATGGTATGCGTAATCATTTCGGCACCACGTAAGCCAATTTCTTCCTGAACCGAATTGGTGATGTATAAGCCAAAAGGTAGTTTCTTTTTGTTTTCATGCAATAATCGTGCAACTTCTGCAATCATAAAACCACCCATTCTGTTGTCTAAAGCACGACATACAAACTTGTCTTTGTTGAGTATATGGAATTCATCTGGATAGGTAATAACGCATCCAACGTGCACACCCATTTTTTCAACTTCATCTTTGTCTTTTGCACCAATATCAATGGTAATATTATCTGGTTTTGGAGGTTCTTCTTTAGCTTTACTACGTGTATGAATTGCAGGCCAACCAAAAACGCCTTTTACAATGCCTTTTTTTGTGTGTATATTCACAATTTTACTTGGTGCAATTTGATGGTCGCTTCCGCCATTTCTAATCACGTAAATTAATCCGTTGTCTGCAATGTAATTCACATACCATGAAATTTCATCGGCATGACCTTCAATAACTACTTTGTATTCTGCTTTAGGATTAATAACTCCAACAGCTGTTCCGTAAGTGTCTGTAATAAACTCATCTACATAGGGTTTTAGATAGTCCATCCATATGTTTTGACCATCCCATTCGTAACCAGTAGGTGCTGCATTATTTAAATATTTCTCTAGAAAGTCCATCGACTTTTTGTTGAGTATCTTCTTTTTTGCCATTCTAAAATATTTTGCTCTAAAATAATAATATTAATAAGAATTTAAGGTTTAAAAGTATGTAAAATATTAACTTTACAGTGTTAAGTTTTGTTCGAATGTTTTATTTTGAATTTAACCCAATTATGAAAAAGATTTTCAGCATATTACTTTGGTTGCCACTACTTTGTTTTGGTCAGGTTCAAGAAACTGAAACGGACACCACCCAAACAAAATATTTAATTATTAAAGGCGATTCTATACCGAGAACCTCTATAGATTTAGATGAGGTGATGTTGTTGCACACTTTGGAGTTTAATAGTAGAGAAGATAAACGACGTTACTTAATTTTAAAACGAAAAACGGTAAAAGTATATCCTTATGCACATTTAGCAGCTGTAAGATTAGATACGCTTAACGCAAGATTAAACAGACTTAAAAAGAAACGCGACAGAAAGCAGTATGCTAAAGTGATTCAACGTTATATTGAAGGCGAGTTTTCGGATGAGTTAAAAAAACTAACACGTACCGAAGGACAAATACTTATTAAGCTTATACATAGACAAACTGGGCAAACCACCTTTGAACTCATTAAAGAGTTGCGAAGTGGTTGGCGAGCCTTTTGGTTTAATAATACAGCAAGTTTATTCGACTTATCTTTAAAAAAAGAGTTCGACCCAATGCATGTTAAGGAAGATTATTTAATTGAAGATATCTTACAGCGTAACTTTCAATCTGGACGCTTAAAACGCCAAAAAGATGCTCTAGAACTTGATTTTTTCGAGCTTAGCGACAAATGGTTAAACGATAAGCCTAAAACTACCAAAACACCAAACACACTTGAAAGCACAAACTAGGCTAGAAGAACAGCTTAATACATGGTCGCATGCTGTTGGCGCAATATTGGGAATAGCTGGTTTGGTATTGCTAATTCTAAAACAAGAAAGTACACCTTGGAGCTTATTTAGTGTATTGGTGTATGGTATTTCTATAATTATCTTGTTTAGTGCCTCTGCCTTATACCATGCAACCAAAACAGAAAAGCGTAAGCATTATTTTAGAATTATAGACCATATAAGCATTTACCTATTAATTGCAGGAACCTACACACCTGTGTTATTGTTAACGTTATCAGATAGTAAAGGTTGGCCTCTGTTTTATACCGTTTGGGGAATAGCAACCTTTGGCGTATTTCTAAAATTCTTTTTTACAGGACGTTTTGAAGTGTTTTCAACATTACTATATCTAGTAATGGGTTGGTTAATTGTATTTGATTTTACCACACTTGCTGACAGAATGCATACCAACGGATTACTACTCTTATTTGCTGGTGGTTTGTTTTACACGGTAGGTATTGTGTTTTATGCTATTAACAAAATACCTTATAACCACGTAATTTGGCATGTGTTTGTACTAGCTGGTGCTATTAGCCACTATTGTATGGTGTTTTGGTTTGTGGTTTAGGAATTATAAACTGAATAGAAAACCGCGAGGATTTTCAGAAGTAGGCGAGAACAAGCAATTACTTATAGCTATTGTTAATTTACTTACGCTATTTTTTTACTTCTATTGTTTTAAAAATGAACGACTTTGATAATTCCATTCTGTGATTGAAATTTTCAAAAGCGACAACTGGATCAATTTTGCTGTAATTTAAATCTGAAAATTTTTCTCTGTCAAATTGAATAGAATAGATGTAGTCATCTTTTGTTTGTCCATCTTTTTTGTCAACCCTTTGAGTGTAAGCTGATATTTCTATGTTTTCTATTCCTGCTGAAGTCATAAATGATATTCCAGCAACTAAAAAACCAAGACCAGTTACACATTTTGAATATTCTTCTCTTAATTGTTTATCGCTTTTATTTTTAACTGATAATTTTCCTGATTTTAAAATTGAAGCGGTTTCTTTTGGTAAATGTTCTATTTCTGGTAAATCTAAATCAATCAAAAAAGTTTTGTTTTTTTGGTCGTATTCAAAATCGATAAAAAACTCTGGTTTTAAATCAATTTCGTTTAGAATTGTTTCAAAATTTTTAAGAACAAAACTTTCTGTAGCATTTAAATTATCAATTAAGTTTTCTTTTTCTTGTTCAAAAGTTTTTAGATAATTTTTGTTTATATCTTTTTCTTTAGTTTTTTCTGATTTTTCAAAGTCAGCTTTTTGTTTCTCCCAATTTTCAATTGAGCTATTTAACTTTTGCTCTATATTCTCTTGAACATATTGACTTCTATTTTTCTTGTTTTTCCAAAACAAGATTGAATTAAATTTGATTTTCGCTTCTTTTAAAAGCTCTCTTTCTATGGATGACTTAGTAGGTTTTAAGACTTCAAATTTTTTCTTTGAATATTTTTTAGGTTTTAGTTTGTTAATTTTTTCTTGAACTTCTTGTTTGGTAATTGGTTTAAGAATATGCTTGTATAGGTCTGTAAATTCTAATGTTTCTTCAATGATTAAATTATAATATCTTTCATAAATTTTCTTAAGATTTTCTTTGTATTCAGTAGTTCTTTTAAGTTTATTAATTAAAGTCTGTGATGTGATATTTTTTCCATTGTTATCATATATTTCTATATCAGGCTCATATCTTTCATTTAAGTCTAAACTAACTCCAACTTGTGTTTTATTATTTGATACAGTATTATTCTTAATTGAATTTCTTTCTGAACTAGAGATTTTTGTTCTATTATACAAGCCTGTTCCGGGAATTCCAGTGTTTAAATAAGCTCCACTTTTTCCAATATTTACATTTGCTCCTCTCGGTCCAATAGTTGTACTAATTCCAGATTTTGAAAGATTAATGTTTAAGCCTGGAGCAACTTTTATCCTATTTCTGTATCTCATATTTTAGTTGTTTCGTAATCTGCGCTAATACGATGATATGCAAAGTTTCAATACAGAAATGAATTCTGTATAAGTGTTTTATATCAGCCACTATTGAAGCTGGTTCAGTAACTAGCAAACGAATATAGTTGTTTTTTCTTACAAAATTAAACATCAATTAGCTCTAAAAAACATACCTAACGTTTGTACTTTTGCACTTTTTTCAGGTGTTAAAGAAAAATATACTTGAATGGTTCCGTTTTCAGCATTCATTCTCAGATACCCTCGTAATTGGTTTAATGGCGTAATTTCACCAACTTCTTTAATGGCACCAGCTTTTTCAAAAATGTCTTTGGCTTCTTTCATTCGTCTTTCTTTTGAGGTGTCTAAATACACATTTTCGGCAATAATCTCTTTCTCTAGCTGCTCATCCCAAGTTTTAATAAATTCTAATACTTGTTCCGTGCGTTTTGCAAGGATATTCGATACTGGAAGTTTGCGAGGTTGTAATTTGGCTTTATCAAATAGTAATTGTTCTATTTTATCTGCTGGTAAAGGACCTGTGTATGTTAAATTGCCAAATGCCATGATGCCAATACCATATTCTGGATAGAAATAATAGTTGCTTCCAAATCCTGGTAATGCGCCACCATGCGATATACGTTTTATACCATTACAATAGGTGTTAATTCCTAAACCATATCCATAGCCAGTCATTCTTGCACAAGGGTCTCCATTATAATCTTTAGCTCTAGCTGATAATCTTGGAAATTGTGGTGTTTGCATTTCACGTAAGGAGCTTCTTTTAATTGGTCCATTATCATCATTACTTCTTGGAGGCCACGCTGAAAGATGAAAACTCACATATTTGCTAAAATCTTCTATCGTGGTGATAAGTCCACCCATAGCACCAAACGAGCCATCATGCAACATAGGTTCTAGTTTCCATTGCTCGTCTTCCCAACGGTAACCAATGGCAAGTTGTTCTTTTGCAACATTATTCCATTCCCAATAGGTGTTATTCATGCCTAATGGTTGAAGTATGTTTGTCTTAATATATTCTTGATAGGGTTGTCCTGACACTTTAGACACGATATGACCAAGCATAGCATAGCCTGTATTACTGTATTCATACTCATATGAAGGAGCGTTTGAGAACGTTAAACCTTCGTTTATCATATCAATAAGCATCTCGTTAGACTCATCCAATTGGCGATCTCCCCAAGGATTATCTTCAGGGAATCCAGCGGTCATGGTTAACAGGTTTTCAATATCGATAATTGGGCTGTCTTTTGTAAGATATTCCAGATTAGCCATTTCAGGAATGTATTTGCTAACAGGATCATTTAAAGCAAGTTTACCTTCGTCTCGTAATTTAACAATTGCCATGGCAGTAAAACTCTTGGTCATAGAAGCAATTCGAAAAGCTGATGTTGTTGTTGATGGATTTTCAGTAGCTATATCCAAAACACCGTTAGCTGAAGCAATAACCAGTTGATTATCGACCACAATACCATAAGCAATTCCAGGAATATGCCTGTCTTTGGCATGAGCATCCATAATTTGCTCTAACTCTGGAGCTAGTTCTTTTATCTTTTCTATACGGTCATTATTTTCAAAGTCAGGTGCTAAATAGGAGTTGCTATATACAACAGCTGAACTAGGAGCTTCACTTTCAGCTGTTTCTTTGGGTTTACAAGAGTAAGTTAAGGATACAAAAACGATTAACAGTAATAGTTGCTTGAAGGGTTTCATTGATTGATAATTTTTTTATTTGTATTTAAGATTGATTAAAAAGTTTAGAAAGTTAGTGATTTTTTTGGTATCATAATTTTATAGTTGTTAATAAATTACAGCTATTTATAGGGTAATTAATTGATTTTAAATACATAAAAAATTACATTTGGTAATACATCAAAAAACAACCAACCAATGAAAAAAACTATTATTTTTTGTCTTGTCTCTTTTTTTATGACAGGATTTGCCTTTAGCCAAGATCAATACATCTTCCCTTATGGCAGTGGACCAAGCAAAGCATTTATTAAAGAAATTATAAAGTTAACAGGAAAAGAAAAACCAAAAATATGTTATTTGCCAACAGCCTCTGGAGATAGAGAAAGTGGCATCATTAGATGGTACGAATTAGTTAACGACCTTGAAGTAGAGCCTTATGTGCAACGTGTTTGGATAAGTTCTTACAGACAAAAATACACCTTTGAAGAATTTTTGTTAGGTATGGATGCTATTGTAGTGGGTGGTGGTAATACATTGAATATGATCGCTATTTGGAAAGCGCAAGGCATTGATAAAGTGCTTAAGAAAGCTTTAGAAAAAGGCATTGTGTTAGCAGGTGGAAGTGCAGGGTCGCTATGCTGGTTTGATAATGGTACTACCGATTCCAGACCCATAGAATTAAGTGTTGTAGAAGGTTTAGGGTTTTTGCCTTATAGTCATAGTCCACATTACGATGGCGAAGAATTTAGACGACCTGTATATCATGAAAATATTAAAAAAGGGGTGTTTAAAGATGGGTATGCTATGGATAATCGATCAGGAATTATCTTTAAAAACGGAAAACCTTTTAAAGTAGTCTCCATGGGAGAGCAATACAATTGCTATTACGTATCGCTTAAGGATGGTGAAGTAGTTGAAGAAAAACTAGATAAAATTATTTTAAAAGATTAGCCTTTAATTACCTCTTTATATTCCTCAAAAAATGCTTCGAAAAGGAGCATTTTTTGATTGAAGAACTCCATAGTATCTCTCCAGGTGTTTTTATTATGGATTGACACTCTTTGTTCTAAAGGCACATAAATACGTGATATTTCTTTACCATTTTCTAGATAAAATTCTTCTTCAAAGATGGCATCAGGAAGATATTCGTCCAATAAAATACTTTTTAAGGCCGCTAGTTTTTCCCAGCAATTAATACGGTTTTCTAGATTGTCTTCTAAGTCTAGGCAAACAAATGCTTTTTTTGTATCAAAATAAAATTTAAAAGAAAGCCCTTTAATTTTAGTGTTGTAAAGAATCCACTTTTTTGGAAATGATTTTCCAAAACTAGTCCAAAACGCTTGTCTTAATTTTCTAGAATCTTCTTTGCTAAACATTTGATTAAATAAAATAGGCTAACACCACAGCAACAACAATTGCTAGAATTTTGTTTAAGTTAAACTTATGACCCTCGCTACTTTCAAATAAAATTGTAGTTGAAATATGGAGAAAAATACCAATGACTATAGCGTTTATTTGTTCTAATAAGTTGTGAGACATACTAACATTATTCGAAATAACGGTTCCTAGAGGTGTCATTAACCCAAATAGGGTTAAAAACAGAATGATTTGTCCTGTTTTAAAATCAGACTGAAACAAATAACTAGTAATAAGTATGGCAATAGGTATTTTATGAATTAATACGCCATATATCATATCGTTATGTTGGTGTATTGGAAATCCTTCTAAAAATGCATGTAAACACAAACTAATAAACAATAGCCAAGGAAATGTATGGCTGTTTTTGTGGATGTGCATATGGCCATGTTCGGCGCCTTTAGAGAAAAATTCTAAAAAAACTTGAAGCAATACACCAAGCATTATAAATAAACCTGTTTGTTTTGCATCTAGATGTTCATACACTTCTGGTAGCAAGTCGAAGAATGTAAGCGACATTAAAAACGCACCACTAAAAGCCAACAAAAGTTTAATGTTTCTAATAGGTTTGTTTTTTGTGAATTTCACAATTATAAAACCAAGTATAACAGCGTATATGGGAAATAAATACTTATTCATGTTACATGAAAATCATAATTAAACGTTCGGAATTATGCTTGTTAAATTTATTGAGTTTGTAATCTCCAAAGACATCTAATAATTGAATATTTGCTTTTGCAAACATGTTTTCAAAATCTTTAAGTGTCAACACTTTAACAAGTTCTTGATAATGATAAGGTTTTTCATTTGCTTCAAACGAAATGTCCTTCACAATAAAGCCATTTTCAACATAACGTTTTAAACGAAAGTCGATACCATTAATGGTTTTAGTATTTTCTTTTACTAAATTATGTATTACAAAATCAGCATTTAAAAAATCAATAACGCCAATGCCATGTTCTTTTAAATTTGCTTTTATAGAGGTAATAGTTTTTAAGTCATCCTTGTCATCATCAAAAAAACCAAAACTTGTAAACAAGTTAAATACAGCATTAAATTGTTTTGGATAAGCTTCTCGCATATCGTGTACCTCAAAATGCAAGGTCTCGTTTTCAAACTGTTTAGCAAATGCTATACTTTTTTCAGAGAGATCAATTCCTGTAACATCATATCCAATGCTATTTAAGTACACAGCATGACGTCCTTTGCCACAAGCGAGATCTAAAATAGAACTCCCTTGAGGAATATTTAGATAACTTGTGAGGTTATCCATAAAAGCCTGAGCTTCTTTATCGTCTCTATGTTTGTACAAAATATGATAGAATGGTGTGTCAAACCATGAAGAGTACCAATCTTTCGTTTCTTTTGTCATACATTAATGTGTGTCGCAACAAAAATAAAGTATTTTTGCAATCTATTTGTTCGCTTAGCGAGATTTGAGTATTAATTTTTTTGATAATCTAAGAGTTATTTCAGTTTATACAAAATGAATGCACTCTAGATTTAATTAGTATATGGAGAATAATTTTAAAATGGTAGCCAAAACCTTATTTGGTTTTGAGGAGCTTTTAGCAAAAGAACTAAGGAATTTAGGAGCACAAGATGTAAAAACAGGTATTCGTAACGTTAGTTTTGTGGGAGATACAGGCTTTATGTATAAGGCTAATTTGGCGTTGCGAACTGCTATAAAAATTTTAAAGCCTATAAAAACTTTTAGGGTTACCAATGAGCAAGATTTATACAACCAAGTGTATAAAATGTCTTGGGAAAAGTACCTATCCGAAAATGGTTCGTTGGCTGTTGATGCTACAGTGCATTCCACTGTATTTACACATTCAAAGTACATAGCTTTAAAAACTAAAGATGCCGTAGTTGATAAGTTTAGAGATACTAAAGGAACGAGACCTAATGTAGATTTACGTTTTCCTGATTTAAAAATTAATGTACATATCGACAGACAGTTATGTACAGTATCGTTAGACAGTTCAGGAGAATCATTACATAGGCGCGGTTATAAAGCAGCCACGAATATAGCACCAATTAATGAAGTGTTGGCAGCAGGTTTGGTTATGTTATCAGGTTGGGATGGACAAAGCGATTTTATGGATCCAATGTGTGGTAGTGGTACCATTTTAATTGAAGCAGCTATGATTGCTTGTAATATTCCACCAAATTTAATGCGTAAAGAATTTGCTTTTGAGCGTTGGCAAGATTGGGATGTCGATTTATTTGAAAAGATAGAAGAATCTTTACTTAGTAAAACTCGAGATTTTCATCATAAAATGATAGGTTACGATAAATCACCATCGGCAGTTAGAAAAGCTAACGATAATATAAAAAATGCTAATCTGGAAGATTTCATAAAAGTAAGTCATGAAGATTTCTTTAAAACACAAAAGGCAGGTGAAGAGCACTTGCACATGGTGTTTAATCCGCCTTATGGAGAACGATTAGATATTGATATGGAAAACTTTTATGCAGATATTGGAGCTACATTAAAACATGGTTATCCAGGAACACATGCGTGGTTTATTACCTCAAATTTAGAAGCATTAAAACACATAGGTTTAAGACCTTCTAGAAAAATAAAATTGTTTAATGCTAAGTTAGAATCGCGTTTAGTGAAATACGAAATGTATGCTGGAAGCAAGAAAGCTAAAAAGCAATAGGCTACAAAGTTATCTTTATAACCTATTTAATTTTTATAAAGTTTGACCCACTTTAGGGTATTCGTTAAATAACGTTTCTACTAGTTCGTTAACATATTCGGGTAATTTTTTCTTATTGTAACGACTCATATCACATTTAATAGACGCTTGCCATATAATTTGGTTTTTATCAAAGCTAGACACATATACTACTAAAGTTTCTTCGGTGTAAACAGTTGTATTTATGGTGCATTCAGCCCAGTAACTATATTCGTCTTGTTCTTTACAATCGTAAAAAGTAGCTTCTTTTTGTTCTACTAATAATTTAAACCCAGCTTGTAACTGTGGTTCTAGTACATTTGTTTTGTGACCTTTGCTTATCATTTCATTTTCTACGGCATTACCTATAAGTTCTCGTACTTTATTATTATCGTAATTTGGATAATTAACGTTTTCTACAAACATATCGTCAAGGCATATTACAAACGTGTTATAATTATCAAAATCAACGCTCTCATCAAATTCAGCTAGTACAGCTTCAGTAGATGCACAACCAAATACGGTTAATAAGAAAATAACGCTTAGTGTTTTTAGAGTTTTCATAGTCTAGATGTTTTTTTAGATTGATGTTACTATATCAAAGGTATTAAACTCACATGAAAATATTATGACAATTATCAGTTTGAAATGTTAAAAAAAAGATTTTCGTTTAACGGTTTGTGTATGAGTCGTGGCAGAATGTGTGGTAGTTTTCCGTATAACCGCTTAGCAGTTTGAGCATGCTACAAACCTTGATATTCGATTTTTCCTGCCATTACTTGTACATAGTGTTATGCACTTAATGTTTAGAAATTCTATTACCCATGCATCTGCTTTTCTGTAATTAAATCTGAAATGATTTTCCAAGAACCATTATCGTTTATAAGATGTAAGTAATGAATTTGATCTCGGAACATAAGTCTAGCAATTGCAGTCTTATCATCCCTTACTTCATAGATGGATATTTCTCTATTTCTTAATTCTCTAGGTATTTTTGAACCAACTCCAGTTTCGATTAGCTTCAACAAATTTACTTTTTTGACCACCTTATCATCATCTAATTTCAGATAGGCTTCATTCTCATGGTAGATTAAAGACTGTGCTTTTTTAACGTCTCCGTTGTACCAAGCCTCAGAAAGTTCTTGTAGTGTTTGATGCACTTTTTCTTTGGATGCATCAAATGCTAGCTCAGCAGTTCTACTCGCTTGTATTAGCGCTAACGTTTTCGCAAATGCATGATCTGCTTCTACCTGAATATCAACTTGCACACCTGTGCCTTGGAAACCTTTATCTGTTTTACCATCGAAAGTTCTACCTACTGATATAGACGCACCATATCCTCCTGGAAGTGCAAAAAAGGTATTCATATGACCACCTCCGCCTGTATTCTCTCCTACAATAGTAGCTCGCCTTGTTAATTGTAACCCGAATGAAAAGGATTCTGCTGCTGAAAAAGTTTGCGTACTTGTCATGATGTACAGCGGTGTGTTGCTGAATTGTTCACTCAATTTATTCACAACAGACCACCTCTCTATTACCTCTCTGTTGCCTTTTTCGTCTTTTCTGCTAATTGTTGATACTAAATAGGTTGGTTGATTAAAGAAATATCCACTTAACGCTTTGACCATGTCGGCATCTCCACCTTTACAGTTTCTTAAGTCAATAATTACAACATCAACCCCAATAAATGAAGTGAACAATTTCTTCATATTTTGTAAACCCTTTTCTGTACCATTAAAGCGACTTAATTTAACAAGACCAATATTTGTACGACCATCTCTGTTAATAACTCTGCTTCCGTTTAGCTCATTTGCTGAAGGTTTATCATGTGCATCATGATTGTTACTATGATCTTCCTTTTGATTGTGGTGTCCTTGATTTTGGTTATGCTGATTTCCCTCTTCTAACCCAAACATTTCTTGAAATTGCTTGAATCTTTCGGGACTGACAACTCCAAGGTGTTTATCCATATAGACTGATCTTAGTTCTTGATTAATCATCGCAATGAATTCATCGGAAGCCATTTCATCCTTTGGTTTATCTTTTAATTCTCTGAGTTTATCGGCCATTTTAGTTCCAATTTCTTCCAAAACGTATTCCTTTTTTATTAGGTTACTTAGTTCTTCTATAATTTCGTTTTGAAGGTTTGGAGCTGCCTTTTCTTCGCTTTGGGCTAATAAGGAAAAGTGAATTAGTAGTGTCCAAATTATTGTTAGGAGAGTGCGGGTAGTTTTCATAAGTTGATTTTTACTTTACATTCTGTTTTGTGCATAATATTTAGATAAATTCAGTTTTAATTGAAGTTTATCAACTGTTAAACGAAGTTAGTTTTTAAAATTTTAATAATCAATAATTTAACTTTCAAAAAAACTATTTTTTATTAAAAGCTGTTAAAAACCATTATTTATCTTTTTTAAACAAAGGAATTAAATACGACACATTATAACCGAAACCAATACTAAAGCTTCCGCTGTCGTAAGTACGACCAAACCCAGGAATATATAGATTTTCAAAGTTATTGGGTTCGGTTTCAGTAATACGACCTTTTAGCTGTATGTTCAAGCCAACGTATAAATTAGTAAGTGTTTCTGCTTTAATACCAAGAATCAGTTCGCCCCAAATTGCTGTTAATCCACCATGCTTTGTACCATCAGTAATTGTAGTTTGTGATCCCCAAGGTTGTCCATTAGTATCGTAAATGGTATAACTATTTATAGTTTGATTAAAGGTGCTAAATCCTGCACGAAAACCACTATAAATCATATTTTCCATGCCAAACCAATTTTGGTATAGGTTATAATCAATACCTCCTTTAAAATAACTTCCTTGTGCTGTGGTATTAAGGTAGTCACTATCAGTAGTTTGTTCTTCGGTTCCAAGTTCTCCAGCGATGTATAGGTTTTTTGACAAACGAAAATCACCATTAATTTCAAAACCTGCGTAATCGTCATCAATAAACGATTTTGCTAATTTACTTATATCTCCACCTAAACGTAGTCCATATTTTTGAGCATAACGAATAGAGTCGTTTGCTATACTATCTTCATTTTGTGCGTTTACTGAAAATGTCATCAGCAACATAGCTATGATACTAGTGATATATGTTAATGTGCGCTGCACTTTCATTTTCTATGGTGTTATTTTCAATAGTAATATTTGTTATCCAATTGTCGGTATCTGTAGTTAGAGTTGCCCCTAAATTGCTATAGATGGCTTTGTATCCGCAAGCGCGCGACACATAGACGTCATCCCTTGTATAGTTTATATCCACAATGTCAGGGTTTCCAAGAACAACATCATCACTTTCATCATCAGGTGTGCCGTTGTCATCAATGCTAAAATCTGAATGAAACACAAGTTTTGTAGTATTGATATCAGTTCTTAAAGGGATGGCTATTGAATCTTTAGTAGCCACTGAAATATCCTTAAAAAATACCGTTTCGTTTGCATCATTTATACCATAAACAAATAGACCTGAAACTGACTTGGTGTCATCAACAGAAATGGTATCGTAAAACCTAACGATTAGCTGAGGTGTAGTTGCAGTAGCTTCAGGACAAATATCGTCTTTTTCACAAGCAAACACGACCAGCGAGCATAATAATATGAGTATGTGGCGCTTTTTCATTTATATTTATTTACGACGTTCTAAAAGTACAACATTTTCTACATGATGTGTTTGTGGAAACATATCGACTGCTTGTGTTTTAACGACTTTGTAAAGGTTATTCATTAATGCTAAATCTCTAGCTTGTGTTGCACTATTGCAACTTACATAAACTATTTTTTCTGGCGAAATATTTAATATTTGATTAACCACATCTTTATGCATACCATCTCTTGGAGGGTCTGTTATTATTACATCAGGTTGCCCATGTGTATTAATAAACTCTTGATTAAATACATTTTTCATGTCGCCAACATAAAAGGCAACGTTGTCAATACTATTTAATTGTGCATTTTCTTTAGCAGCAGTAATAGCATCAGGAACAGCCTCGACACCAACTACCTTTTTAGCTTTTTTAGCGACAAATTGGGCAATGGTACCTGTGCCTGTGTAAAGGTCATACACCAATTCGTTTCCTGTTAATCCAGCAAAACCTCTTGTGATTTTGTAAAGTTCGTAGGCTTGTTTGGAATTTGTTTGATAGAATGACTTCGCATTAATTTTAAATTGTAAGCCTTCCATTTCCTCAAAAATATGGTCGCGACCATGATAGCAAACCACGTCTTGGTCGTAAATAGTATCGTTGGCTTTTCCGTTAATTACGTATTGTAAGGAAGTGATTTCTGGAAAGGTCGTTTTTAAATAATCAAGTAATAAGTTACGTTTTTCGACATCTTCTTTAAAAAACTGAACGAGCACCATAATCTCTCCAATACTAGTGCTGCGAATCATCATAGTACGTAATAATCCTGTTTGATTTCTAGTGTTGAAGAACTCCAAATCATTAGCAATAGCAAATTGCTTTACAGAATTCCTAATGGTATTAGAAGGATCTGCTTGTAGCCAACATTTTTTTACATCTAAAATTTTATCCCACATTCCAGGAATGTGAAAACCAAGAGCATTTCTATCACCTAAATCTTCATAAGAGTTTATTTCTTCTTGTGTTAACCAACGACTGTCGCTAAACGAAAACTCCATTTTGTTTCTGTAGAAATATTGCTCAGCAGAGCCTAAAATTGGTGTTACTTCTGGCAATTCTATATGCCCAATACGTGTTAAATTGTTAGTCACCTCTTTTTGTTTATAATACAATTGATGCTCGTAACTCATATGTTGCCATTTACAGCCACCACAAGTTCCAAAATGTTGGCATTTAGGCTCAGTTCTTTTATCAGAAAGCTTATGAAATGCAATGGCTTTGCCTTCATAATATGCTTTTCGCTTTTTAAAAGTTTGTACATCAACCACATCACCAGGTACTGCATTTGGTATAAATACCACTTTACCATCAGGTGCTTTAGCAACAGTTTTGCCTTTAGCTCCTGCATCAATAACTTCTAAATTAGTGAAAACTTGTTTTCTATTTTTTCTTGCCATGCGGCAAAAATAGAATAATTGAGCGTAAAATATTTAAAATTTTGATTAAGATTGATTAATTTGCGTGCCATAGGGATGATTTCTTTCCCACGCTGAATTTTCGACACTTCGAAAGGATAAAGGTAGAGAAGGAATGGTTATTTTACTCGCTTAGTGAGATTTAATTATTAATGTTTGCATTATGTAAAAATGTCAAACGATGTCTTATCTAAATAAGGCATAAACCTTAAATTATTTTAAAATGGCTGTTTTAGACCACATTTCATCGCAAGAAGCGATGGCATTAGAAAACAAGTATGGAGCACAAAACTATCATCCACTTCCAGTAGTATTGAGTAGAGGAGAAGGAGTGCATGTATGGGATGTTGAAGGAAAACAATATTATGATTTCTTATCGGCTTACTCATCGGTTAATCAAGGGCATTGTCACCCAAAAATTGTAGATGCTTTAATAGAGCAATCTAAAACATTAACGCTAACCTCTCGTGCATTTTATAACGACATGTTAGGTAAATACGAAAAGTATGTGACTGAGTACTTTGGTTTCGATAAAGTATTACCTATAAATACAGGTGCTGAAGCTGTAGAAACTGCTTTGAAAGTCTGTAGAAAATGGGCTTACGAAGTAAAAGGTATAGATACTAATAAAGCAAAGATTATTGTTTGTGAAAACAATTTTCATGGTAGAACTACGACTATTATATCGTTCTCTAACGATCCCGTTGCGCGTAAAAATTTTGGACCTTACACCCAAGGATTTGTAAAAATTGAATACGATAACTTACAAGCACTTGAAGAAGTTTTAGAGAGTTCAAGTGATATTGCAGGATTTTTAGTAGAGCCAATTCAAGGTGAAGCAGGCGTATATGTGCCTAGTGAAGGTTATTTAGCAAAAGCTAAGGCACTATGCAAAAAGTATAATGTTTTGTTTATTGCAGATGAAGTTCAAACTGGTATTGCAAGAACAGGAAGAATGCTTGCGGTAGATCATGAAAATGTAAAGCCAGATATTTTGGTTTTAGGAAAAGCCTTAAGTGGTGGAATTTATCCAGTATCTGCTGTGTTGGCTAATAACGAGATAATGAATGTTATTAGACCTGGTAATCACGGAAGTACGTATGGAGGAAATCCTGTAGCTGCTGCTGTTGCGATTGCTGCTTTAGAGGTTGTAAAAGAAGAAAAGCTAACTGAGAATGCTGAGTATTTAGGTGAGATTTTTAGAACTGAAATGAATAAATATATTGAAAACAGCAATATGGTAAGCTTAGTAAGAGGTAAAGGCTTATTGAATGCTATTGTAATTAATGATGATGAAGATAGCGATACAGCTTGGAATATTTGCTTAAAGCTTCGCGATAATGGCTTGTTGGCAAAACCAACGCATGGTAATATTATTCGTTTTGCACCACCTTTGGTTATGAACAAAGAACAGTTACTTGATTGTGTATCAATAATCACAAAAACCTTAAAGGAGTTTGAATAACCCTTAAGTGAATTATAAAAATATAAAAGCGACCATTGGTTACTGAGCTAGTCGAAGTATGGTCGCTTTTTTTTATGGTGCTAATTCAGTAAAAGGAAATAGATTAATATTTCTTAAAACCCAAAATAGAATTATTATAACTAGAATACTCATTGTCACTTTAGATTGGTGCAGAAGATTAGTAATTCCTTTGTTTAGTACATTATTTATAATAAACATAAATGCTTGGTATAATAGTACTAACCCGAGCAAAGCAATTAAGTAATTGTGTCTTAGGCCTTCAATAAGATTTCCGTTTAAAATTTGATGAGCCGCCCGTTGACTTCCACAGCCAGGGCAATAAATACCTGTTACGGCATAAACTGGGCATTTAGGAAACATATTTGTTTCTGATGGATTCCAAAAAACATAAAATGCTAGCATTATTAGGAATGCTAGCACTCCAAATATTATTATTGATAATTTTAGTTTAGAAATCGCCACTACTTAGAGCTCCAAAAAGAGCAACACCAAAAATTAGCATATAAATTAACCAGCCAATAACTGCTATGGCCACAGAAACTAGTCCCCAGATTTTAGCATTTTTTGAAGCGTTATTAGCTTCATCATAATTACCGTCTTCATACAGGCTATTTACCTTGGTTGCATAAATAATGCTAACAATTCCAATTGGTAAACAACATAAGATTGTACTAATAATAGCAAGAGCTAAATAGCTATTTGGTCTTGTTGGTTTAATTTGTTCCATTTTTTTTTGTTATTATTGGTTTCGTTGCATTTCCTCCATAGCTTCTTGATACTTCATCATAAATTCTTCCCATCCTCCAGTAGAAAAATAATAAACATTGTATAAAAAGTAAAGACCGCTAATAATAAGTGCTACTAAAGCAACAGTTTTAGCAGTTTTCATAGCTTCTATGTTTTCATAGTTTTCAGGATTTGCATAAGCTACTTTTAATTTAGTATGGGCTATATAAAATGCAATTCCTGCAAAAATAAACCCTATACCACCAATACAGCAACATAAAAATCCTAGTATTGATAAAATATAAACTAAGGTGGTTTCTAGTTTCTTTTTTTCCATGATAAAATTTAGTTGATTAATTTAAGTGTGTAATTTGTTACAATAAATACAATGCTTAAAACTACTAAAGTTATTTTAATTTTTTCAGCATATTTTATTTTAAAGAAGAAATTTAAAGCTATAAAAACACCTAACATCAAAAGAGGATAAATTCCAGGGTACATTTTAAAAGCAGCCACAAACTCCCCTCGAAAGAGCAATACTAACGACCTTTGAAACCCACAACCAAAGCACTCTATTCCTAGTAATTGTTTGCTTAAACAAGGTAGCATAAAATCTTCTGGAGAAATTACTGAGAGTATTAATGTCATGTCACAAATTTATAAAAAGTTACCTTAGTATATGAGATATTACTATTTTTGAATTTATTAATAGTTAATAATATAAAAATGTCTAGAATAGTTAACATCATTTTAATTCTTATTGGAGGTTTAATCGCTATTTATGCACAAGCTGAAGAAAACCAAAACGTGTATATTTTAATTGGTGGCATATTTCTACTCATGACAGGATTATATAGGTTATCACGAGGTATTTCGAGCAAGCCAACCAATGACGATAGTTTTATAAAAGAAGACAAGGAGTGATGCTGAAGGTAGGTGATGAGGTTGAGGTTTTAGATGAAGCTATTTCAGGAATAATTACTGAGCTTAAAAACAATGAAGCTGTAATTAAAACGCCTGATGGTTTTGAGTTGGAATTCCCTGTTAACGAATTGGTATTAAGTCAGAAAGAGGCATTAGTGCCATCAAATTTATTCTCAAAAACATCGCTATCTGAAGCCATTTCACAGAAAGACTCAAAAAAAAGAAAATCGGTTAAAGTAAAACCTAAAGAGCGTTTCCAACCTACTATGGAGGTGGATTTGCATATTCATCAATTAGTAAAGTCTTATGGTAGAATGAGCAAACATGAAATTTTAACCTACCAATTGGAAACAGCAAAAAGACAATTAGAGTTTGCAATGCGAAAGCGCATTCAAAAAATTGTATTCATACATGGCCTGGGTGAAGGTGTGCTAAAGCTAGAACTGGAATATTTATTTAAGCATTATGATAATATAAAATTCTACGATGCCAATTATCAAAAATATGGTTTAGGAGCAACTGAGGTGTATATTTACCAAAACTCTTCTAGTCGTTAATTATTATTTTTTTTAAGTATGCGCCAAAGTCAATAAAATCTGTACTTAAAACAGACAAATCGGCATTTAAAACAACAACCTTAACAAAAATGGCTCTCTCATATGAATTTTCTATTAGTTCATTTTGAATAAACTCATCTGCAACTACTGCATCTAAATACCTTGCAATGTTGTTTATTGACAAATCATTTCTAGGATTGGTGTCTAAATTTTCATCTTCATTTCGTGTTAACACACCATCTCCATCATCGTCTGCATCTAAATAGTCAGGAATAGTGTCTCCATCGGTATCTTGAGCGTCACTGATATTGCCATCATTATTAATATCAGGATTTTCGTTTATGGTAAGAACATTGTCGTTATCGTCATCTTCATCAATATAATCAGGAATACCATCACTATCTGTGTCTTGAGCATCTGAAAAATCACCATCATTATTAGGATCTGGGTTTTCATCTTCCGTTGGTACACCATCGTTATCATCGTCTATAAATGTTGAAGTAAATTTAGCTTCGGCTCCAGATGCAGCAGCATAATCTTTTATAATAGCTACTGACGATCCTGGAATATCTTGACAAATTAGTTCGCCTTCAGGGTCGCCATTGTAAGTTCGGTAATTAAATTTTACACTATTTTCATTTATAGTGATAAACCTTTCTTCACCACTAATTAATGGATTAAAAATAGTTTCAGCTTCACTAACAGGAAATAACAAGGTTAAAGATTCATAAGGGTCGTTTTTTATATTATATAGCACATAATTAGCACTATTCTCATCACCACATAAAGAGAGTGTTTCGTCAAAATCTAATTCTACATTAATAATATCACCGTCATCACAAGATGAGATTAAAAAACTTATAGCTAATAAAATAAATAACGATTTACGCATTGTTATGAGTTTAAAGGCAAAAATAAACGAATTGTATTTTAAAACGAATCATAATGAAAATAATTTTACTTAATGTACTTTTGTGCCTCAAAAAGAAATAATCATGAAGCAAGTGTATTTTGATAATGCAGCTACCACACAAGTAAAAGACGAGGTTATTGAAGCAATGACAAATTCTTTAAAAGATAATTATGGAAACGCTTCATCTACACATAGTTTTGGACGTTCGTCTAAATCTTTAATAGAAAATATAAGAAAAGATATTGCATCCTATTTTAATGTATCAGCTGGTGAAATTGTATTTACATCAGGTGGTACTGAAGCCGACAATTTAGTGCTAAGAAGTGCTGTGCGCGATTTAGGAATTGAGCAAATTATAACCTCTAAAATTGAGCATCATGCTATTTTGCATACAGCAGAACAGTTAGAAAATGAATATGATGTTTCTATTAGTTACGTAAATATAGATGCTAATGGCTTAATAGATTTTAATCATTTAGAACAATTATTAAAAAACTCTAACAAAGCGCTTGTGAGTTTAATGCATGTGAATAACGAAATAGGTAATTTACTTGATATAAAAAAAACAGCAACATTATGTAAAGAACACGGTGCTTTATTTCATAGTGATACAGTACAATCTGTTGGTCATTATAAACTAGATTTACAAGAGATACCCATTGATTTTTTTGCAGCTAGTGCACATAAGTTTCATGGTCCAAAGGGTGTCGGATTCTGTTTTATTAGAAAAAACTCTGGATTAAAGCCTTTAATTTTTGGAGGTGAGCAAGAGCGAGGCTTTAGAGCAGGAACCGAGAGTGTACATAATATTGTTGGGCTGGGAGCGTCATTAAAGCTATCATACACTAATTTAAAAGAAGAAAGCACTTATGTAAAAGGCTTGAAGACCTATTTTATTTCAAAAATTTCAAACGAGTTGCCAGAAGTTGCATTTAATGGTTGTTCAGGAGATTTAAAACAAAGCACCTATACATTGGTTAATATGCGTTTGCCAGTATCGGAAGAGAAATCTGCCATGCTCTTATTTCAGTTAGACTTAAAAGGTATTGCTTGTTCTAAAGGAAGCGCTTGCCAAAGTGGTGCAACATCCAGTTCTCATGTGCTTTCACAAATACTTAGTACTGAAGAATTAAAAAAACCATCAGTAAGATTTTCATTTAGTATTTACAACACGAAAGATGACATTGACTACTTAGTTGAGGTTTTAAAAGAGTTGCTTTCTAATTAGCATTAATTATAAGAATCAAGAATCAAGAGCTAAGATTGGTTATCCTGAACTTGATTCAGTAGCTCACAATAATTAACGTTAGTAATTAGTGAGTGTTTAGGGCTTGGATAGATAGTGATGACGCAATTAAAACTGCATACCGACACGTATATTAAATACTCTTGGTGTTAAATAGTTAGGGATAGAATATTGACGTTTTGAATACACATCGCGCACCCAAGTATTAGTAATGGAGTTTTGAACATCGAACATATTAAAGATTTCAAAGCCCAAGCTAAGCTCTTTAAATTTTTGTTTCCACCCAGAATATGTTTTGTCTTTGTTAACAATAACATAAGAAAGCCCAAAATCAGCACGTTTATAATCTGGTAAACGTTCTTGGTAATCGTATGGATTAGCGTAACTAGGTGAGCCTCCAGGAACTCCAGTGTTATACACTAAGTTTAAATACATTTTTACATCAGGAATGTTGGGCATATAGTCTTGGAATAAAATACCAAACTTTAAGCGTTGGTCTGTTGGTCTAGAGATATATCCTTGATGGTTGATGTTCTCTTCGGTTTTTAAATACCCAAAACTAAACCAAGATTCTGTACCAGGAACAAACTCGCCATTTAGGCGTAAGTCTAATCCGTAAGCATAGGCTTTGGCAACATTGTTGGCTTCATAACGAATTCTAACATTGTTTATTGTGTAAGGGTTAACATCTTGTATGTTCTTATAATATGCTTCGGAAACCAGCTTAAAAGGACGTTCCCACATTTTAAAACTATATTCATTGCCCAATACAATATGTACGGATTTTTGTGCTTTAACCTCAGGGTTAACAACGCCTTCCTTATTTCTTAATTCACGATAAAAAGGAGGTTGGTAGTACAAGCCGCCACTTAATCTAAATAGTATGTCTTTGTCCCAATCTGGTTTTATTGCAAATTGAGCTCTTGGACTAAAAACAGTTTGAGATTTACTTGTAATATCTTTACCGCTTACAGTCCAATTATGCATTCGTATGCCTGCATTGTAAAACACTTCATGATTACCAATATAATCACGTTTACTCCATTGTCCATAGGCTTGTAAGCGATCTATTTTAGTGTTATTAGTAGCTCTAATATTTTGAAAAGGTACTAATGGACCTTGATACGCTTGGTAAGGTTGCTCGTTAAATTTATCGATGTTAGGAGGATTGATAGAAAATCCAGCCGAATCAATCACTTCCCACTCAACAATTCGGTCGCGAATGTCTTCATGGGTGTATTTAACAGACCATTCTAATAAATGGTCTTCGTAATTATAGCTTCCTTTATGTTCAACGTTAGTTATTAAAGCGTCTAAGTCGTTTCTAGCATGGTTTAATTGGCTTCCAATACCTTCACTAAATTCAACTTCACCTAAATTTTCATCACCAATATTGCTGTTCACTTCTCCTAATCTATATTGTGCTAAAATGTCAAAGTATTCTTCTTCAGTAGTATGGTATTGAGATGCAATGAGTTTTAAAGTAATAGCATCATTTAAAAAATAATTAGCTTTAAAAGCTCCAAAATAGGTTTGGTACTTATCCTTTTCTTGACCATCGTAGTAAACCAAAAGAGCCAAAGGATCGGTTAATGTTCCAAAATTAGTTTGTCTAGATTCTGGTTGATAATTGTAGCTGTTTATTGAAGCATTCCCAAGAAAGCTTACATGAAGTTTATCTGAAAACTTGTATGTTAAATACGTTTGTATATCAGCAAATTTTGGCTTGTAATTCGTTTCTGTTTCTTTAGCTTCTACAAGCAAACTATTATCGCGATAACGTAAACCAATAATTCCTGAAAATTTTGAATCCTTAGAAATGGCTTCAGTAGAAATACTGCCACCTAAAAGACTTAAATCTGCTGAAACTCCAAATTTGATAGGATTTTTATATGTAATATCTAAAACAGATGATAGTTTATCACCATATTTAGCCTGAAATCCACCAGCTGAAAAATCTACGTTTTGTACTAAATCGGTATTTACAAAACTTAACCCTTCTTGTTGTCCTGAACGAATAAGAAATGGGCGATACACTTCAATCTCATTAACATAGACTAAATTCTCGTCAAAATTTCCACCGCGAACTGAATATTGCGTGCTTAATTCATTTGAAATATTTACACCAGGAAGCGTTTTTAGTAAGTTTTCAATTCCTGGTTGTGCACCTTTTATGGTTCGTATTATTTCAGGTTTAATTGTGGTTACACCTTCAACACGATTTCTTTCAGTGCTGGTTATAACAATGGTTTCTATTTGTTCTATTTGACTGTCTAAGACAGGGTTAAACTCAAAGGATTCTCCGTTTTTTAAATTAAATGTTGCCGTAATTTTTTTAAAACTTAAATGCGTGAACTCTACTATAATATTTGTGTTGGCAGGGATTTTTATTAAGTAAAATCCGTTGTCATTACTTGTGGTACCATTACTACTGGTTTTAATATTTACATTAGCAATTGGTAAATTACTTTTATTGAGTATGATACCTTTTAAAGTTGCAGTTTGAGATTGTCCTACAAATGGAAGTAATATAAAAAAGACTATTAAAAAAAACGGTTTAATTTTCAAGAGGCTATTATTTTCTAAAAAATGTTGCTTCAAATGTAGAGCTATTTCCAACATTATCGGTAACAATAATCTTTAAATTATTTTTAGTTTCTAAATTAACCTTGTCGTTAAAATCGTAAACTAAGCTATTTTTTTTGGCGTCATATTCCATTAAAATCCACTTTCCATTTATGGTAGCTCTATAATTTTTAATTCCAGAAACAGCATCTTTAATTTTTACTTTTAAATAACGATACTTGCTTAGCCATTTACCTTCTTGAAAGTTAACAGGTGTTATTGTAGGCCCTTCAATATCCATTGCTAAAGTATAAGTACCTAAAATTTTGGTGCTACTGCTTAAAATATTTCCTTTTCTTATAGTAGGAGAATATACTACGTAGTTTTTATACCCTGTTTTTCTGGCAATATATAATTTGTCTTTGTCTTCTTCTAGGTACCTGCTTATATTAAAGTTAATGGTGAAGTTTTTTTGAGCTGGAATGGTGCTTTCATGTAATGTAAGTGTGTCGTTTTGGACTTTAAAATCTATAAAAAAATCTTCGTAAAATGTATTACTAGGAATGTAAACGGAAATATTATCGTCTTCTAAGGTGTTACTTTGATTAGCGTAAATATAGTGCTCTGTGGTTGGTTTAGGGTTGTTTTTAATATTGTTGCTTTTGGCACCAGAAATAGGAATGGTAACCCAAGTATCGTTTCCTTTAAAATCACTTACTCTGAGTTTATATACCGAAGCTGTACTATCTTCCACATGAATGTAACCATCATCAACAACATTCTCGTACATACTTAACGGATTGTTTTTTTGTACAAATAATTTTTGAATTCTAGTTTTTTTGTTTTTAAAATGTTTGTAATCTATCAAGCGGTTTAAATGTTTGGTTTCGCTAAACGAAAAACGCTTAAAATCGATTTCAAAATTTTTATTACCGTTAAAAAACGACTGAATGTTACTAACACCATTTTTATTTGCAGCATAATTTTGTTGATCATAGGCAACAATACCAAAGCCAATTTTTCCAAAGGCATTAATTTTTTCAACAACAAAATCACCACTTTTAATAGGAACAATTCTTAATTTAGATTTATCATTAGAATCATTGACGTGCGACTCATTTCCAATAGGATAGGCGTACAGTGCAAGAACCATTGGTTGTCGTGTATCCTTTATATCCATACCAAATAACATTGGATTAATAGGACGTTCTTTGTTATCTCTAATTTCGTAATGCAAGTGAGGACCTCCTGAACCACCAGTATTTCCGCTATAAGCTATTACGTCATCTTTTTCAACTAACAATTCTGTTATAGTTGGAAACACTTCAATTTCAAAACTTTCTTTTTCGTACTGGAGTTTTTTTATGTAGGCTTCAATTTTGGGTGCAAATTTTTGTAAATGAGCATACACTGTAGTATATCCATTAGGATGCGTTATGTAAAGTGCTTTGCCATATCCCCAATGCGAAATTTTAATTCTGCTAACATATCCTGATGCTGTTGCGTAAACTTTTAACCCTTCACGCTGTTGGGTTTTAATGTCTAATCCAGAATGAAAATGGTTTGAGCGTAATTCGGCAAACGTTCCAGATAGGATTATATCAATATCTAGAGGATCTCTAAAATAGTCTTTAGGATAAGGGTTTTGAGCAACAATAAGTTGCGGAATAATTACAAAAAAAATAATGAGGGATGTTCTCATAAGTAAGATATTACTGCTAAAATATTAATTTGTTTGAAATTAGCAAAGCATAATCAAGTTGCATATTAATTAATTGTAACTAATTGATAATTAAAGGGTTTTAAATTTTACTTAAAAACTATTGCTAATTAACAACTGGTATGTTAACTTTGTGTTATTAGTATTGAATTTGATAAATGAGTAATATTGAGACAGTTGTAGATTCTTTAGAGAATAGAATTAGTAAAGTATTGCATAAACTAGAAGTTTTAAAGCAAACTAACGATAAATTAAGTGAAGAATTGTCAAAATCTCAAGAAAGATTATCACAACAAGAAGCAGAAGTAGCTACTTGGGTAGATAAGTACGAAACACTAAAATTTGCAAATTCAATACTAGGCAGTGACGAAAGTAAAAGAGAAACGAAGCTTAAAATAAACACATTGATTAGAGATATTGACCATTGTATATCGCAATTATCTGAATAATGTAACAAGTCTGTAAATGTCTGAAAAGCTTAAAATAAAGCTATCTATAGCTAATAGAGTATATCCTTTGACAATAGAACCAAGTCAAGAAGAAGGTTTACGTAAAGCAGCTCAGAAAATTGAGGCAATGATTAAACAATTTGAGCAAAGTTATTCTGTGAGAGATAAGCAAGATGTGTTAGCTATGTGTGCTTTACAGTTTGCATCTCAAGTAGAACAAAAAACAATAGATAAAGAAAATTTAAGTGAAGAAGTTGAACAAAAGTTAATAGCTATGGATCAGCTTTTACAAGAGTGTTTAAGTTCTTAAGTTCTTTAAAATAAATAGGTTACTGCCTACATTAGTTAATTTTTGATAAACTCAACGTTAATTCTTTAAAAAGGGTGAGTTGAAGTTGTAAAAGCGAGCTGCTAGTGCTGGATTTACTTCAGTATCTTGAGCAGATACTTGATCAGCTTGTTAGCCCTAAACTTGTTTTTAAGGAGTTTATACAAGATCCAACTGATGTAGGCTTTTTTTTTAACTAAGCAAAACAAAATGGAAACGAACACAATTTTATTAATTGTTGGAGGAATTATATTAGGTTTAATAATTGGGTATTTTGTTGCAAAATCACTTGAAAAAAGTAATGCATCAAAAATAATTAAGAATGCTAAAAAGGATGCTTTAAGCATTATTAAGGAAGCCAATCATGAAGGAGAATCTATTAAAAAAGATAAAATTCTTCAAGCAAAAGAAAGATTTATCGAGTTAAAGTCTGAGCATGAAAAAGTTATTTTGTCTAGAGATAAAAAAATGGCAGAAGTTGAAAAGCGAACTCGAGATAAAGAATCGCAAATTTCTTCAGAATTATCTAAGCACAAAAAACTTAATAGCGAAATAGAGAGTAAGATTAAAGACTACGAATATCGCCTTGAGCATCTAGAAAAGCGCAAGAGCGAAGTAGATAAGCTACATAAAAGTCAAATTCAGCAATTAGAAGTCATTTCAGGTTTATCTGCCGAAGACGCTAAGGAGCAGTTAGTAGAATCTTTAAAAGGAGAAGCTAAAAACGATGCTATGGCGTATGTGCAAGATAAAATGGAGGAAGCCAAATTAACTGCACAGCAAGAAGCAAAAAAGATCATTATTAATACCATACAACGCGTTGGAACTGAAGAAGCAGTTGATAATTGTGTGTCTGTTTTCAATATAGAATCCGATGATATTAAAGGACGTATTATTGGTAGGGAGGGACGAAATATACGTGCTATTGAAGCAGCAACTGGCGTTGAAATTATTGTAGATGATACACCTGAAGCGATTATTTTATCTTGTTTTGATTCTGTTAGACGTGAAATTGCACGTTTATCACTTCATAAGCTTGTTACCGATGGACGCATACATCCAGCTAGGATAGAAGAAGTTGTTAAAAAGACTCATAAACAAATTGAACAAGAAATAATTGAAGTTGGTAAACGTACAGTTATCGATTTAGGAATCCATGGTTTGCATCCAGAATTAATAAAAATGGTTGGACGAATGAAATACCGTTCATCTTATGGTCAAAACTTATTGCAGCACTCCCGAGAAGTGGCTAAACTTTGTGGTATCATGGCAGCTGAATTAGGAATAAATCCTAAGTTAGCAAAACGTGCAGGATTGTTGCATGATATTGGTAAAGTTCCAGATGCTGAAACAGATATGGAAACACCTCATGCAATTCTAGGGATGCAATGGGCTGAAAAATATGGTGAAAAAGATGAAGTTTGTAATGCTATTGGAGCGCATCATGACGAGATAGAAATGAAGTCGTTACTATCGCCAGTAGTTCAAGTGTGTGATGCTATTTCAGGAGCTCGCCCTGGAGCAAGACGTCAAGTACTTGATTCGTACATCCAACGTCTTAAAGACCTTGAAGATATTGCTTTTGGTTTTAACGGAGTAAAGAAAGCTTATGCAATACAAGCAGGTAGAGAACTGCGTGTTATTGTTGAAAGCGAAAAGGTAAGCGATGATAAAGCAGCTAACCTTTCTTTTGAAATCTCTCAAAAAATCCAAACAGATATGACTTATCCAGGTCAAGTTAAAGTAACGGTAATTAGAGAAACTAGAGCAGTGAATATTGCAAAGTAGTATTTTTCTTAAAAGTTAAAAGTTAAATGTGTTTTTCATAAATTCACCTAACACCTAACACCTAACACCTAACACCTAACACCTAACACCTAACACCTAACACCTAACACCTAACAAGCACTATTTTCTAGGATGAAATTCATTAATAACATTACGCAAATGACTCTTATCTACATGCATATAAATTTCTGTTGTAGTAATACTTTCATGGCCTAGCATAAGTTGTATTGCTCTTAAATCGGCACCATTTTCTAATAAATGTGTCGCAAAAGAATGTCTAAATGTATGTGGAGAAATTGTTTTTTTTATGCCAGCTATTTCGCCTAATTGCTTTACAATAGTAAATATCATGGCTCTTGTTAATTGTTTGCCACGTCTGTTTAAAAATAAAACATCGCGATATGCTTCTACTATTGGAAGATGAATACGTACTTCATTTTTGTAAATATTAATGTATTTTTGAGTTAGGTTTCCAATGGGAATAAACCGTTGTTTATCGCCTTTACCTGTTACCTTTATAAAGCCTTCATCAAAGAAAAGATCCGATATTTTTAAGTTAATAAGCTCACTAACGCGTAAACCACAACTATAAAGTGTTTCAATAATAGCTCTGTTACGTTCGCCTTGAGGGCTTCCTAAATCAATTGAAGCTACGATGGTATCTATTTCGCTAATAGATAAAGTGTCAGGTAGCTTTCGTCCAATTTTAGGAGCTTCAATAAGTTCAAGCGGATTAGTTTCTCTATAGTTTTCAAAGATTAGAAAATCAAAAAAACTTCGTAAACCAGAGATTGTTCTTGACTGGCTTCTAGCATTTACTTCCTTGGCAATTTGATAGATAAATTCTTGAATTACTGTTTTGTCAATTATTGTGGGTGAAACGGAATTTTGATGGGTCTCTAAAAATAGTATGAGCTTTTTTACATCTCTAGAATAACTATTAATGGAGTTGATAGAAAGCCCTCTTTCAATTTTTAAATAATTAGTATAATCTTCTAAAGCTTGCTGCCATTTCATGTTTATAAGTCAGTTTTATTAACAATATGTAAGATAATTATTACTTTAATTTTATCAGTAATAATGCGGTTTTATCGATAAAAGTACTTCTTTTTGGGATAAATTTTTGTTAAAAAGCGTTTTTATTTTTTAATTAGTTGTGAATTAATCAAAACTAAATTTACAAATTATGAAAAAATTAATGTTAGTTATGGCAGTAGCCCTTTTCAGTTTTGGTGCAACTGCTCAAAATTTTAACGCTGGTATTTCTGGTGGTATTCCTACAGGTGATTTTAGTGATTTTTACTCTTTTGCACTTTCTATAGATGTTGAAGCGTTATGGGAAGCAGGAGATAATTTTGATGCAGGTATCGCAACAGGCTTTAGTTCTTCTTTTTTGGATAGTGAATTTGATGGAGATAACGCATCGTTTATTCCTATTGCAGCAGCAGGACGATTTGGTATTTCGGATGAGTTTTCGTTAGGAGCAGATATTGGATATGCATTGGGAGTTAATGAAGGTAATGATGGAGGGTTTTATTATGCCCCAAAAGCAATGTATGGTATTTCGGATGCCATCGATATTGTATTGTCTTATAGAGGATTTAATAACGATGGTGATACTTTGTCTAATATATCACTTGGTGTTATGTTTGGACTTTAGAAAGAATAATATTGATTAATAGCAAATCAATAAAAGAAGGGAGCGCAAGTAATTGCGCTCTTTTTTTGTAATTTACTGTTTATTAATTTTGTAGGATATTTTTTAAATTTTAAGTTAATTTCCTTGTTTAATATGTTTCAACTATTTAGTTTAGCTGACCAATAAAATTAAAAACCGAATTTATTATGAAAAAATTATTATTAGCAGCATTGATTGTAATTCTTGGATTCACTCAGTTGAATGCGCAAAACGATTCTGGTGACTTTACCATTGCACCTCAAATTGGTTTAAACCTATCAAACTACACTAGCAATGAAAGTTTGAGTAATAAAATTAGAATAGCATTTAATGCAGGTGCAACTGTTGAGTACTATTTTAGTGACCGTTGGAGTTTACGTTCAGGATTATTTTATGACTCAAAGGGTACAAAAATTACTGAATCTGGAGATGATTATATAGACAAATTAAATTATATTACATTGCCTATTCATGCTAACTGGCATTTTGGATCTAATAGAAATTGGTTTTTAAATTTTGGACCTACTATTGGTTTTTTGGCAAGTGCTAAAGCTGATACTCCTTCAGGGGAAATAGATATAAAAGATGATTTAGACAGTTCTTTTGATGTAGGTTTAGGTTTAGGTATAGGACATAAATTTAATATTACAGATGATACACAGTTATTTGTTGAGTATCAAGGATATAATGGTTTTATAAATATCATTGATGCCGATTTTAATTTACTAAATGCAACTTCAGCATTTAATATTGGTGTTATTTTTCAACTTTAATAACAATATTGTTTAAAAAACCGAAGTTAACAGCTTCGGTTTTTTATGCATTATTTTTTGATACCTTTGAATTATGAAGAAACTAATCATCATAAACGGTCCAAATCTTAACTTGCTTGGAAAGCGTGAGACTAATATTTATGGTAATTTAACATTTATGGAGTTTTTCGATACTGTTAAAGAAAAGTATCCTGAGGTTAGGTTAGAACATTTTCAATCTAATATTGAAGGCGAACTAATAGATAAGTTGCAAGAAGCAGGCTTTAGTTATGATGGTATTATATTAAACGCAGCAGCATATACACATACTTCTGTTGGTATTGGTGATGCTGTTAAAGCTATTGAAACACCTGTGGTAGAAGTGCATATTTCTAATACGTTTGCCAGAGAGGAATTTAGGCATCAATCGTATATTTCGCCAAATGCACATGGTGTTATTCTAGGCTTTGGACTGCAAAGTTATGAACTGGCTATACAAAGTTTTCTCTATAATTCTTCAGGTTTTTAGATAAGTTAGACTATTTAGTCGTAAAGCTATATAAAGAAAAAGTTCCGAATTATTCGGAACTTTTTATATTTCTAACCGTCTAACCGTCTAACCGTCTATATATGTATCACTTCATCATAAGCAGCTGCAACTGCTTCCATAACTGCTTCACTCATAGTTGGATGCGGATGCACCGCTTTTAAAACTTCGTGTCCTGTGGTTTCTAATTTTCGGCCTAAAACAGCTTCTGCAATCATATCTGTTACACCAGAACCAATCATATGGCAACCTAGCCATTCACCATATTTAGCATCGAAAATTACTTTTACAAAACCATCTTTATTTCCACCAGCACTTGCTTTACCAGATGCTGAGAAAGGAAATTTACCAACTTTAATATCGTAACCTTGTTCTTTTGCTTGTGCTTCGGTAAAACCAACACTAGCAATTTCTGGAGTGCAATACGTGCATCCAGGAATGTTACCATAATCTAAAGCTTCAACATGTTGACCAGCTATTTTTTCAACACATAAAATCCCTTCAGCAGAGGCTACGTGAGCTAATGCCTGTCCTGGAGTTACATCGCCAATAGCATAGTAACCAGGAATGTTTGTTTGGTAGTAATCATTCACAATTATTTTGTCTCTATCAACTACAATACCAACATCTTCTAAGCCAATATTTTCAATATTTGTTTTAATACCAACTGCTGAAAGTACCATGTCAGCCTCTAATATTTCTTCGCCTTTTTTAGTTTTAACAGTTGCTTTTACACCTTTACCAGAAGTATCAACACTTGTCACTTCAGCAGATGTCATGATTTTGATACCACTCTTTTTAAAAGAACGCTCTAATTGTTTTGAAACATCAACATCCTCTACTGGAACAATTTTTGGCATATATTCAACGACAGTAACTTCAGTTCCCATAGAATTATAGAAATAAGCAAACTCAACACCAATAGCACCAGAACCAACAATAATCATCTTTTTTGGTTGCTTTTCTAAAGTTAATGCTTCACGATAGCCAATTACTTTTTTACCATCTTGAGGTAAACTCGGTAATTCACGAGAACGTGCTCCAGTAGCAATAATAATGTGATCTGCACTATACTCAGTACCATCAACATCTACTTTTTTTCCAGGCTTCACCTTTCCGTAACCGTTAATAACATCAACTTTATTCTTTTTAAGAAGAAACTGAACACCTTTACTCATACCATCCGCAACATTTCGACTACGTTTTACAACCGCATCAAAATCTTTATCGGCATCTTTAACAGACAGCCCATAATCTTCGGCATGTTTTAAATATTCAAAAACTTGAGCCGATTTTAATAATGCTTTGGTTGGAATACAACCCCAATTTAAACAAACACCACCTAGGCTTTCCTTTTCCACTACGGCTGTTTTAAATCCTAATTGAGACGCTCTAATAGCTGTTACATAGCCTCCTGGACCACTTCCAAGAACAATTATATCGTATTTACTCATGAGTATATATTTAAGTCTTAAATTTAGGCTACGAATTTACGAAACCTAACTGTAATATTAAAGGTCTTCTGTAAAATGTCTTCGGTCTTTATCTTTAGCAAATTTTTCTTGATTGTAACTGGTAGATTTCCCTTTAGGTATAGATAGTGATTTCCAATTAATATTAGTCATCATTTTACCTAAAAAAGCGATTTGTCCAACATGATAAGCGTAATGCGCTAATTGCCTGTTAATGGCTTCGGTAACTGTATGTCCTTGATTGCGAATGTAAATAATTTGCTCTAGTTGTTCCTCTTTTAAGGGTTTAATGGCGTTAAATAAACAATCCCAACCTTGTTCCCAAGCTTTTAGTAATTGTTCTTTACTAGTATAGGTGTCTTCAAATTCTTCATCACGTTTACGCCATGTTTTTTCTCCATCTTCGGTTAAAAAATTTGTCCAACGTGACAACATATTACCAACAAGATGCTTTACAATAATAGCTATACTATTACTTTCTATATTGTATTGCCAATGAATTTGTTCGTTGTTTAACTGCTCAAAGGTTTTATCTCCTAGTGATTTGTAATATGTAAATTGTTTAATAACACTAGGTAAATAGCTATTAGTCATTTTTCTTCGGAATAAATTTTAAGGCAGCTCCATTTATACAGTGACGTAAACCTGTGGTTTCTCTTGGACCATCATCAAATACATGACCAAGATGACCTCCACAAGTGGCACAATGCTCTTCTTTTCTAGCGATTCCTATATTATAGTCCACGGAGTATGCAACATTGCCTTTTATTTCTCTATCAAAACTTGGCCAACCTGATCCAGATTCATATTTATATTCACTTTTAAATAAAGGTGTTTCGCAAGCAGCACAAATATATGTACCTTTTAAATGGTTGTTATTAAAAGAGCTACTAAAAGCAGGTTCTGTACCAGCTTTTCGTAACACATAATATTGCAATTCTGTAAGTTCGGCTTTCCATTCTGCATCAGTTTTGGTTATTGGATAAGTCTCTTTATTTTCCTTTTTTTGAGCAGTACTGTTACAGCTTAGACTTAAGCTAATTAGAATCAGGAATAAAATTTTTTTCATAATATGAATTTAGTAAGTTCTTAAAACATTTAATTTAAGTCGATTGAAAGCAAAAATCATTACAATTTTTTATGTGACAAATTATCATTATTTGTGTCTTAAATTTAAGAAACCTTTTTTGTATTTTTAAAATTCATATAAAAACCTTAAACGAGATGAAATTTCATAAAAAAATAGTAGCATCCGGAACATTATTACTGTTTCTTTCTTGTGCTACAAATCCTTTTACCGGAAAAAAAACCATGGCTTTAGTGCCAAACAATCAATTGTTTCCAACAGCTTTTGCTCAATACGATCAGTTTTTAAGTGAAAACAAAGTTGTAAAAGGCACTAAAGATGCAGAAATGATTACAAGAGTTGGACAACGAATAGCAGTGGCTGCAGAACGTTGGTTAAATGCTAATGGACATCAAGGATATTTAAAGGATTATAAATGGGAGTATAATTTAGTGGATGATAAAACAGTTAACGCTTGGTGTATGCCTGGTGGTAAAATAGTGTTTTATACAGGAATTTTGCCAATAGCAGATAACGAAACAGGTGTTGCAGCTATTATGGGACACGAAGTAGCACATGCTCTAGCTAATCATGGTCAACAACGTATGAGTGCTGGTATGTTACAGCAAGGAGTTGCTATAGCAGGTAACATTGCTATTAAGGATGAAAAATCAAGAAACGCATTTAATCAGTACTATGGCGTTGGTACAACTGTCGGTGTGATGCTCCCTTTTAGTAGAGCTCATGAAACTGAAGCTGATAGAATAGGATTGTATTTAATGGCTATTGCAGGTTATAATCCAGATGAAGCTGCACAATTATGGAAACGTATGAAAGCCAATAGTGGCGGACAAGCGCCACCAGAATTTTTAAGCACTCACCCATCTAACGACACACGAATTGCTAACCTTGAAAAGCTAGCACCAACAGCAAAAAAGGAGGCTGCAAAATTTGGAGTTACATCGTTTAGAGAATAAATTAACAGTCATTTAAAGATAAATGTTTACTTTAGAAGCTGCTCAAAAAAACGAGCAGCTTTTTATTTATGGCAGTACTAGAAAAAGGAAGTAAAAAACTTTTAAATGCATGGGCATTTTATGATTGGGCAAATTCTGTTTATCCATTAGTAATAACATCAGCAGTTTTTCCTATTTTTTATGGAGCACTAACAATTATAAAAGATGTTGAAACTGGAGAAAAAATCAGTGATACAGTTACATTTTTAGGATATGATTTTAATAACGATTCTCTAATTAGTTATATCACAGCATTAAGTTTTTTAGTAGTGTCATTTTTATCTCCAATCTTATCTGGTATTTCTGATTTTGTTGGAAATAAAGAAGGGTTCATGAAGTTTTTCTGTTATTTAGGTGCTTTATCTTGTATAGGTTTGTATTGGTTTAGTTTAGACTTTTTATGGTTTGGGCTGTTATGTTATATGCTTGCTTTAATTGGGTTTTGGGGAAGTTTAGTGTTTTATAATTCTTATTTACCAGATATTGCTTATCCAGAGCAGCAAGACAAAATAAGTGCTAAAGGGTTTTCTATGGGATATGTTGGTAGTGTGATTTTGCTAATAGTTAATCTTATAATGATTTTGAAGTATGATTGGTTTGGATTTTCTGATGCTGGACAACCAACTAGAATTGCTTTTATAATGGTAGGATTGTGGTGGATGCTATTTGCACAATATACTTTTAAGCATTTGCCAACTGGAACTAATGAAGGTCATAAAGTTACTCGTTCTGTATTAATGCATGGTTATAATGAATTAAAAAAAATATGGAAAGCTTTAAAAAGCAATAAAATTTTAAGACGCTATTTAAGTGCTTTTTTTGTGTATAGTATGGCAGTACAAACCATAATGATTGCAGCAACCTATTTTGCGGTCGAAGAGTTAGATTGGGGAAACCAAGATTCTACAACTGGATTAATTGTTAGTATTTTGTTAATACAATTGGTAGCTGTTGTAGGGGCAAATTATACCGCTAGGCTATCCGGAAAAAAAGGAAACATTAAAACGTTAATAATTATAATATTTGCTTGGATAGTAATTTGTGCCTATGCTTATTTTGTTGTAACACCTATACAATTCTATATAACTGCTGGTTGTGTTGGATTAGTAATGGGAGGTATCCAATCGCTTTCTAGATCTACTTATAGTAAACTTATTCCAGAGAAAACAGAGGATACTGCATCATATTTTAGTTTTTACGATGTCGCTGAAAAAATAGGAATTGTTATTGGAATGTTTATGTATGGTTTTGTAGCTGAACTAACAGGAAGTATGCGCTATTCTATTCTGTTTTTAATTACGTTTTTTGTTATTGGAGTTATACTTTTATATAGAATTCCGAAGAATGCATTAGAGATAAAATAAAAAAGCCACTCAAATGAAAATGAGTGACCTTTTAGCAAAATAATTGTTCTTAGTTACTAATAGTACCAGAACCTGATACTTTAGTATCTTCTTTGTCAGGGTTGCCTTTGTACTCAATATCTCCAGAGCCAGATACACGAGCTTTTAAACTTTTATTGCTAACAACTTGAATATCTCCAGAACCTGCAATAGAAGCAACTGTATTATTAGCCTGTAATCCAAAAGCATTTATATCTCCGGAACCTGCTACTCTTACGTTTAAATCGTTTGTATTGCCTTTTAAAGTTAAGTCTCCAGAACCTGCTACACTACCTTCTAATGATGAAGCTTCTACATTAAGAATGATATCTCCAGAACCTGCTAGCGATACATCAAGGTTGTTAGCTTTAATAGTGTCTTCATTCCATAAATCTCCTGATCCAGCTAAAGAGATGTTATTAATGTCTTTAAAAGGAATGGTAATTTTAACGGTTTTGTTCCAACTTGGTTTTAAGTTTATTCCTTTTTTTACCTTAACTATAAGGTTACCTCCTTTAATTTCGGTAACAATGTATTCTAGTAAATTAGATTCTCCTTCTAATGTTATCTTTCCTTCAGTTCCAGCTACTAGAATATAATCCATAGAACCTGCACACTTAATACCTTCGTAATCTTCAGTATTTCTGGTTTCGGTTGTCATATTTCCGTTGCCTTTAATTTTTTTTCCTCCCCACCATTGAGCGTTTATGGTTGATACACTTAAAATGGCTGCTAATAATAAAATTGATTTCTTCATTTCTGTTTGTTTTTTTTGATTGATATTTAATTTTTATTGAATGTTACACTTCCATAATCTGATGTAATGTTAATGGTGTTTCCTGACCCTTTAGAACCATGGTATCCAGAATATTTTTTACTGGTAGATTTTTCATTTCTTTTTGATACTTCTAAGTCGTCATCACCACGTAATGATGCATGGCTTAGGTCTATGTCGAAGTCAAAGTTATACCCAGAAGAGTATCCAATGGTTATTTTCATATAGTCTGAATCAATATTTACATCACCAGCATTACTTGTCATATTGTTGATTTTTATGGAACCATAATCCGCAGTAACTGTTACATTTTTGTAAACTTCGCCAATACGAAGCGTTAAATAGTCACCATCACCTTTAATATTATTGGCTTTTTCGATTGTTAAAGAGCCATAATCGCAGTTGTAAGAAACATCTTCGGCGATTTCAATGGTAGATTTAGAATAGTCTGTATCAATGCTTAAATCATTAGTTTTTGCAACAGTATAGCTACTATAATCGGCATTAATTGTTCCGCTTTTTATGTACTCAAAATAAGAGTTTTTAGTATAATCGAATGTTAACATATTATTGTCCGCCATTAGCTCTTTTGTGGTTATTTTTCCGTAATCACAATCAATAGTTGCACGACCTTCAAGCTTGTCTAGATTAATACTTCCATAATCGTTTTCAAGATTTACATGATTAGTAATTGGCATTTTAATCACATAATTAATTTTCATACTAACATTGCTGCTTCCCCAATTCCAGAATGATTTACTTTTTGAGAATTTTGTTTTTGCTGACACACGATTTGAAGTTCCAGAAAATTCTACAGTAATATCATCTAGTTTTTTTTCTACTTTTTCTAAATTATTTCCGTTAGTAGTGATAGTAACGTCAATAACAATGCGGTTTTCATTCCATGTTACAATGTCAATGTTTCCATAGCTGTTATCTACTTCTAACGTAGCATCAGAATTTACACTAAACTCTTTGTGCATCTTTTTTTCTTTAGTGTGTTTACCTGTTTTATCGGTATTATTGGCTAAAACTAGGGTTGGAATAAATATAAAAGCGATAAGTGCCTTATAAAGTATTGTTGTGTTCATTTTGTTCGTTTTTTGGTTGTTTTAAATCATTTATTTGTGCTACTACATTTTGTAGTAATTCGATTCTGTTTTGAAAATTTGAAATCATAGCGTAAATAACACGTTCATCTTGACCGCTTGTGCTTAAATCTTGCTTTAATTGCTCGTAGTTTTCTTCCAATATTTTTATTTGAAACATAGTATCTACTATCAAGTCTTGATATTCAGGAGATTCCTCACTGTTAAGTTTATTTAACTCAGTAGTAATAGTTGTTGTGAAAAAGTCTTGAGTTGTTGCCATTTCTGGAGATATACTAGCTAAATCCGAAGCGTTGTTGCTTTTTAGAACACCTAATGAGATTGTTAAAAGCAACACTATGGAAGCTGCTACACTTAATATTGGTTTCCATAGTATAAATACAGATTTTTTCTCTGTAACTACTACAGTGTTTTGATGGTTCAATTTATCTAGAAAACGTTGCTTGTGTCCAGCAGTAGGCTCTTCAATATCAAATTGACCTTCAATATTTTTAAAAATAAAATTTAAATTATCCTTACTCATAGTACTATTTTAATATTCAGTTGTAAGCTGTAATTTTGTTCTTAAACTTTCTTTAGCACGTGATATTGTGGTTCTACAATTAGCGTATGTAATGTTCATGATATCACTTATTTCTTCATAATCGTAACCTTCAATTAAATTTAGCGTTAATGCAATTCTATAATTATCTTTAAGGTTATTCATTACCTTGAGTACCTGTTGTGCTTTTAAGCTTGCAAAATCGTTATCACTACCAATGCTTTGATTTTCTTCAACTTTATAAAGCACATTGTCAAAAGGAACGTTTTGGTATTTACTATTTTTTTTATAGTGATAAATACTGTTATTAATAACAATTCGTTTTAACCAGGCACCAAAGGTTTTTAAATCTTTTAATTCACCTAATTTTGTGAAGGCTGTTAAAAAGGAATCTTGCATAATGTTTTCTGCTTCATAACAATCATTTACAATCCTTAGCGATATATTATACATAGCTTTGTAGTACCTGTTGTAAATTTCCAACTGTGCATTTTGGTTGCCAGATTTACAAAGCTTTGCAAGCGCTTCAGTATTTTGGTTTGGTAGTGACACTAAAAAAAATTGTTTATTATAAAGATTAAGGTAATTAAACTTTGTTACAGTTTAGGTAAAAAAAATTTAGATTTATTTATGAAACATGTTTTTATAATGGCATAACTATTGAATATTATGAAACGTTAAAGTTACTGAAAGGCTTAATAATAAAAGGTTTTTAGTGAAAAGAGAAGTTTTAAAGTTTAATTGAAAAAAATAAGCATTCTGTTTAGGTGACAGAATGACCTAAAAATACTATGGCAAAGTCTAAATTTACAAGTCTTGACAGTTTGTCATTTCAGGAGTTTGATGAAAATTCAGAACTAATTCCTTTAATGACTTCTGAAGATGAGAAAGAAATAAATAACGAGTTATTACCTGAAACATTACCTATATTATCCTTAAGAAATACAGTACTGTTCCCTGGTGTGGTAATTCCTATTACAGCTGGTAGAGATAAGTCTATTAAATTAATAGACGATGCTAATAAAGGAAGTAAAGTTATTGGTGTGGTATCTCAAAAAGATGAAATCATCGAAAACCCTACAGCAAAAGATATTTATAAAACAGGTACTGTTGCACGAATTTTACGTGTGCTTAAAATGCCAGATGGTAATACAACAGTTATTATTCAAGGAAAAAAACGTTTTGAAGTAGATAAAGTTATAAGCGAAGATCCTTATATGACTGCTACTGTAAAAGACTTACCCCAAATAGTACCAGCTAACGAAAGTGAAGAATTTAAAGCAATAATAGATTCTATTAAAGAGTTGGCAATTCAAATTATTAAGGATAGTCCTAATATTCCAAGTGAAGCTTCATTTGCAATTAAAAATATTGAGAGTAATTCATTTTTAATCAATTTTGTATCATCAAATATGAATCTTGCAGTCGAGGAGAAGCAAGAATTGTTAGAAATGAACGATTTACAAGAGCGAGCTTTAGCCACGTTAAAATATATGAATGTCGAGTTTCAAAAATTAGAATTGAAAAACGATATACAATCTAAGGTTCAAAGTGACATGAACCAACAGCAACGAGAATATTTTCTACATCAGCAGCTTAAAACTATTCAGGAAGAATTAGGTGGTGTAAGCTACGAAGAAGAAGTAGAAGAGATGCGCAAACGTGCTAAGTCTAAAAAATGGAGTAAAAAAGTAAAAAACCATTTTGATAAAGAATTAGCAAAAATGCAACGTATGAATCCTCAAGTGGCTGAGTATTCTATTCAACGAAATTACTTAGACTTGTTCCTAGAATTACCTTGGAATGAGTTTAGTGAAGACATATTTGACTTAAAGCGTGCAAAGAAAATATTAGACCGTGACCATTATGGTTTAGATGATGTAAAACGACGTATTATCGAGTATTTAGCTGTCTTGAAGCTTAGAAACGATATGAAATCGCCAATCCTTTGTTTGTATGGGCCTCCAGGAGTTGGTAAAACATCGTTAGGGAAGTCTATTGCTGAAGCTTTAGGTAGAGAATACGTGCGTATGTCGTTAGGTGGTTTACGGGATGAAGCTGAAATTCGCGGTCATCGTAAAACCTATATTGGAGCGATGCCTGGAAGAATTATTCAAAGCTTAAAAAAGGCTGGGACTTCTAATCCAGTGTTTGTGTTAGACGAGATAGATAAACTATCAAATTCGCATCAAGGCGATCCATCATCTGCAATGTTAGAGGTATTAGACCCAGAACAAAACTCAGAATTCCATGACAATTTCTTAGAAATGGGTTACGACTTATCTAAGGTTATGTTTATAGCTACTTCAAATAGCCTATCAACCATTCAACCTGCTTTATTGGATAGAATGGAAATAATAAACGTAACTGGTTATACTATTGAAGAAAAGGTAGAGATTGCTAAGCGTCATTTATTGCCAAAACAATTAAAGGAACACGGATTAACGACTAAGCATTTAAGAATAGGAAAACCGCAATTAGAAAAAATTGTTGAAGGTTACACTAGAGAATCTGGTGTTCGTGGTTTAGAAAAACAAATAGCAAAAATGGTACGTCATGCTGCTAAAAATATTGCCATGGAAGAACCCTATAATCTTAAAGTGACAAACGAAGATATTATCGAGGTTCTTGGTGGACCAAAATTAGAACGCGATAAATACGAAAATAATAATGTCGCTGGAGTAGTTACAGGATTGGCTTGGACAAGTGTTGGTGGAGACATTTTATTTATAGAATCTATCCTTTCTAAGGGAAAAGGGACTATGACCATTACTGGTAATTTAGGTACGGTTATGAAGGAATCTGCTACGATCGCTATGGAATATATTAAAGCTAATGCAGATGCTTACGGAATCAATCCTGAAGTTTTCGAAAAGTATAACGTCCATATTCATGTGCCAGAAGGAGCTACACCAAAAGATGGTCCAAGTGCAGGTGTTACTATGCTCACGTCTTTGGTATCACTGTTTACTCAGAAAAAAGTAAAGAAAAGTTTAGCAATGACTGGCGAAATTACACTTCGTGGTAAAGTATTGCCAGTAGGCGGAATTAAAGAAAAGATTTTGGCGGCTAAACGAGCTAGAATCAAAGAAATTTTGTTGTGTGAAGACAACAGAAGAGATATTGAAGAAATTAAAGAAGAGTATCTTAAAGGATTAACTTTTCATTATGTGAGTGATATGAGTGAAGTGATTGATATTGCTATCACAAACCAAAAGGTTAAAAACGCAAAGACATTGTAAATTATAACCTCGATTTTTGTCGAGGTTTTAATTTGATTTCAATTTAAGTTATTTGGTGAGTACTAAAAATGGACCATCATTTATGTTAATATTCCAAATTTCTTCTCCATTAAGCCAAATCTTTTTCTGAGCCAAAGAATTATGTGTTAGATCATACTCAACTTGTAAAGTATCTGTATCGGTTTCATTCCACTCAATATAGGTTATAGGCCTATTCTCGTCCTTGGAATCATTTTGAGATACTCTAATCCGGTATTCATTTTCATGTTCAAACACAAAAAAATGTCGAGGGTGTTCTAAATGACTGTCGTAAATCTCAATAACTTCATTATCTATTTCATAATATAGTCTAATGTTATCAATATCAATACTGTTAGGATTATTTGAATCTAAAAGGTCTTCACCTGCGGTATTAACTATCGAAAACTCAATGCTATTAGACAATACATAAGCATTTTCCTCATCTGTGGAAGTACTACAACTTACCATTGTGGTAACGATTAAAATAAAAAGTAAATGTTTCATGGTTTTAAGGGGTTATGTTATGAGTCATTCTATTTTCGGAACAAGAAATCACAATAAATGATAACACTATAAATTTTAATACTTTTTTCATGAGAGGGATTTTAATGAAAATATCTTTACTTTGCTTTTTAATAATAAGAAAAAGGCTACACAAAAACAAGACATTTGCTCTTAATGCTCCAGAACCACCTTTTAATGCTTTACAACTACATATTAATGCTCTAGAGTTATTGGGTATTTAAAACTATCTTTGTAACAAAGCTTAAACAAATATACATTTCCAAAAAAATAAAACAGATTGCAAATCGTTTTAAGATAGATTTAGTTACTTTGCCTTCTTTATGATAAGATCCATTACCACCATATGCCTACTGGTTTTATGTTTTGAAACAGCCTTTTCACAGGTAGGTGGCGAATCTACTTATCAATTTTTGAACCTTGTGTCTTCACCTCGTCAAGCGGCTTTAGGTGGAAAAGTTATTACAAATGTAGATTATGATGTCACTCAAGGAATTTATAACCCTGCAACGATTAATGTAGAGATGGATAATCAACTAGCTTTTAATTATACTAGTTATTTGGGAGGCATTGGTTACGGTACTGCTGCGTATGCATATACCATTGATAGACGCACACAAACCATTCATGGAGGGATTACTTATATTAATTATGGTAGTTTTGATGGTTATGATGAAAATGGCGTTTCTACGGGAAGTTTTTCTGGTAGTGAAGCAGCACTTTCAATTGGATATGCTACACAAATAGGGTATTCCGATTTTTATGTTGGAGGAAATTTAAAACTCATAACCTCTAAGTTAGAACAGTATAGCTCTTTTGGAGCAGCTGTAGATTTAGGATTACTTTATCTGAACGAAAACTTAGATTTTAATGCAGCCGTTGTAGTTAGGAATCTAGGAAGCCAAATCACTACATATGCTGGATTAAGAGAGCCTTTACCTTTTGAAGTAGATTTTGGAATGTCACAAACCTTAGAGCATGTACCATTACGTTGGCATATGACGTTTGAGAATTTACAAGAATGGCCAATAGGAAGACCAAATCCAGCAAGAGCTTCTAGCGATTTAGAAGGTAATCAAACGCAAGAAGAAGTAAGCTTTTTTAATAATGCGTTTCGCCATTTAATTTTAGGAGCCGAATTGTTTCCAGACAAAGGTTTTAATATTAGATTAGGCTATAGTTTTAGACGTGCTGAAGAATTACGAATTTTGGAACAAAGAAATTTTTCTGGGCTTTCATTTGGTGTTGGTATAAAAATGAATAAAATGCGATTTAGTTATTCGCATGCAAGATACACAAGTGCGTCTAACGCCAGTTTTTTTGGATTACAAATAGATTTACAATAATGCAACATATTACCATAGCAATCGACGGATTTTCATCTACAGGCAAAAGTACCTTAGCGAAACAATTAGCAAAAGAATTAGGTTATGTCTATGTTGATACAGGAGCTATGTATAGAGCAGTAACTTTGTATGCATTACAAAACAATTTTATTGGAGACAACTATTTTAAGGTAGAAGATTTCGTATTAGAATTAGATAACATCAATTTGTCTTTTAAGTTTAATGATTCTCTAGGTTTTTCAGAAATGTATTTAAACGGTGTTAATGTCGAAAAAGAAATAAGAACCTTAGAAGTATCAAGTTTTGTTAGCAAAGTATCAGCCATTCCAGAAGTACGTTATCAGTTGGTAAAACAACAACAAAAAATGGGTGAGGGAAAAGGTATTGTTATGGATGGTCGCGATATAGGTACAGTAGTATTCCCTCAGGCAGAGCTAAAGCTATTTATGACAGCTTCTCCAGAAATTAGAGCCAAGCGTAGATATAGTGAGCTCATTAAAAGAGGTGATAAGGTTCGTTTTGAAGAGGTGCTAAAAAACGTTCAAGAGCGTGACTATATAGATTCACATCGTGAAGATTCACCATTATTTAAGGCAGAGGATGCTATTGAAATAGATAATTCCAATCTGACCCTTGAAGCCCAATTTGAAAGTATTATGAATTTGGTTAGAATGACTATGGAAGGACAAGAATAACAACGTTATTGCGAACGTTAGTTAAGCAATTTTATAATGAGCTAACAATAAAACAAACAGATTCCTTCGGTCGAGACCTCCCTTGTAATGATGTTAAGTATCGAGACTTTAAAAACCTCATTTCTACTTAAATAAAATTAGGCAATTTCGTAGATAATATGTATTTTTGCACTCCTTTTAGCGGATTATCAGAAAATTAAAAGGAATAAAAAAACAAATTATAACACTTCTGTGTGTAAATCGCTTAATTTTTCTGAAAGCATACAGAATACAAATGTTAAATCAGCAATGGCTGAAAATAAAGAAAAAGCAGTAGAAGCACAAGTTGAAGAAGCTGCAAAAACCGAAGCTCCAGTAGTCTCTGAAGCTCAAGCAAATCCTGAAAAATTTCTAAAAGATTTTAACTGGCACAATTACGAAGAAGGAATTGACCCAGTGGCAGATTCTAAATTAGAAGAATTCGAAAAATTAGTAGCCGAAAATTTTGTAGATACTTTAGATGATGAAGTAGTTGAAGGAGAAGTAATACATATTACTGATCGTGATGCCATTATCGATATCAACGCAAAATCAGAAGGTGTTATCTCTTTAAATGAGTTTCGTTACAATCCTAACTTAAAAGTTGGTGATAAAGTAGAAGTATTAATTGATGTTCGTGAAGATGCAACAGGACAATTAGTATTATCTCACCGTAAAGCTAGAGTTATTAAAGCATGGGATCGTGTAAACGCTGCTCATGATTCTGGTGAAATTGTAAACGGTTTTGTTAAATGTCGTACTAAAGGTGGTATGATTGTAGATGTATTTGGTATTGAAGCATTCTTACCAGGTTCTCAAATAGATGTAAAACCTATTAGAGACTACGATCAGTACGTTAATAAAACAATGGAGTTCAAAGTGGTTAAAATCAACCATGAGTTTAAAAACGTTGTAGTGTCTCATAAAGCACTTATCGAGGCAGACATCGAAGAACAAAAGAAAGAAATTATTGGTCAATTAGAAAAAGGTCAAGTACTAGAAGGTTCTGTTAAAAACATTACATCTTATGGTGTATTTATGGATCTTGGTGGTGTTGACGGATTGATTCATATTACAGACTTATCTTGGTCTAGAATTAACCACCCAAGTGAGGTAGTTGAGTTAGACGAGAAATTAAATGTTGTAATCCTTGACTTTGATGAAAACAAATCAAGAATTCAATTAGGTCTTAAGCAATTAAGCAAACATCCTTGGGATGCTTTGGGTGAAGATGTTAAAGTTGGAGATAAAGTAAAAGGGAAAGTGGTTGTTATTGCTGATTACGGTGCATTTATTGAAGTTGCTGAAGGTGTTGAAGGATTAATTCACGTTTCTGAAATGTCTTGGTCAACACACTTACGTTCTGCACAAGATTTTGTATCTGTTGGAGATGAAATAGAAGCACAAATTTTAACTTTAGATAGAGAAGATCGTAAAATGTCTCTTGGAATTAAGCAATTAACTCCAGACCCATGGACAGATATTACTAAGAAATACCCTGTAGGTTCTAAGCACACAGGTATTGTACGTAACTTCACAAACTTTGGTGTTTTTGTTGAATTAGAAGAAGGTATTGACGGATTAATTTATATCTCAGATTTATCTTGGACTAAGAAAATTAAGCACCCATCTGAGTTCTGTACCGTTGGTGATAAACTAGAAGTTGTAGTACTTGAGTTAGATGTTGAAGGACGTAAACTAAGTTTAGGTCATAAACAAACAACTGAAAACCCTTGGGATAAGTATGAAACTGAGTTTGCTTTAAATTCTACTCATACAGGAACTATTGAAGAAATAGTTGATAAAGGAGCTACTGTTAAGTTTAATGAAGATATCGTTGCATTTATTCCTTCTCGTCATTTAGAAAAAGAAGATGGAAAGAAGCTTAAAAAAGGAGACGAAGCAGAGTTTAAAATTATTGAATTCAATAAAGAATTTAAACGTGTAGTCGCTTCTCATACAGCTATCTTTAGAGAAGAAGAAGCAAAAATTGTAAAAGCTGCTGCTAAAAAAGCTGCTAACGCTGCAGCAGAAGCAAAACCTACTTTGGGTGATGCTAATGATGCTTTACAAGCGCTTAAAGATAAAATGGACGGGAAATAATATTTCTTTGAAATTTATATAAAAAAAAGCCTTCCAATTTGGAAGGCTTTTTTTTGCTTTATAAAACCATTGCAAACCCTAATTATTTAACTTAACTTTGTCAACCAAATACGTTTGGATACTATATGAGTCAAAAAGTGTTACTTAATGCAAAAGAGGTAAACATCATTCTTCATCGATTGGCTTGTCAATTAATTGAAAACCACAACGATTTTTCTAACACAGTATTAATAGGCATTCAACCAAGAGGTAAATTTCTTGCTGAACGTTTATGCAAAATGCTTAGAGAAGACTATAAAATTAAAAATGTACAGTTAGGTCAGTTAGATATTACTTTTTTCAGGGATGACTTTAGAAGGAGCGACAAACCGCTTGAAGCTAATACAACAGACATAGATTTTGTAGTTGAAAATAAAAAAGTAGTATTTATTGACGATGTATTATATACAGGACGTAGCATTCGTGCTGCATTAACAGCAATACAATCGTTTGGAAGACCAAATGAAATAGAACTGTTAACGCTTATCGACAGACGCTTTAGCAGACATCTACCAATACAACCAGATTATAGAGGAAGACAAGTAGATGCTATTAATAATGAAAAAGTAAAAGTAAACTGGGTTGAAAACGAAGGCGAAGATTCAGTGTATTTAATTGAAAAATCACTTTCCGATTTTTAATCGGGATAACAATAAATTGTCATTCCCATGAAAATGGGAAAAATAAATAATATTATGAGCGAATTAAGTGTCAACCACTTATTAGGAATAAAATATCTTACAAAGCAAGATATTCAGCTTATTTTTGAAACAGCCGATCATTTTAAAGAGGTCATCAATAGGCCAATTAAAAAGGTTCCTTCGCTTAGAGATATTACTATAGCCAACTTATTTTTTGAAAACTCTACCCGAACAAAACTTTCGTTCGAATTGGCTGAAAAGCGTTTGTCTGCTGATGTTATCAACTTTTCTGCATCGCAATCTTCAGTAAAAAAAGGAGAAACCTTAATAGACACGGTTAATAATATCCTTTCTATGAAAGTAGATATGGTGGTAATGCGCCACCCTAATCCTGGAGCAGGCATTTTTTTATCTAAACATATTAATGCAAGTATCATTAATGCTGGAGATGGTGCTCATGAACATCCAACCCAAGCATTATTAGATTCCTATTCAATAAGAGAAAAGTTAGGAACTGTAAAAGGGAAAAACGTGGTCATTGTTGGTGATGTATTACATAGTCGTGTTGCATTATCAAATATTTTTGCTTTACAATTACAAGGTGCAAAGGTTATGGTTTGTGGCCCAAAAACCTTAATACCTAAGTATATAGATAAATTAGGTATCAAGGTTGAAACTAATTTACGTAAAGCTTTGGAGTGGTGTGATGTAGCAAATATGTTGCGAGTACAAAACGAGCGTATGGATATAAGTTATTTTCCGTCAACTAGAGAGTATGCACAACAGTTTGGTGTGACTAAAGAGCTGTTGAATTCGCTGGATAAGGAAATTACCATTATGCATCCTGGTCCAATTAACAGAGGTGTTGAAATTACCAGTGATGTTGCAGACTCCGATCAAGCCATTATATTAGATCAAGTAGAAAATGGCGTGGCTATTCGTATGGCTGTTATCTATTTATTAGCTTCTAAAATTAAATAAGGAATTATGATTTTTGATAAACAGGATAATATTTCCATCATTACACAAGAAAAGGTATCTATTGTTGAACTTGTAAAAAAACTGCAAGTAATTTATAACAGGTTTCAAAACGATAATATCATTATAAATCTTACAAGTTTAGAACCTTTAACAACAGAAGATGTTATCGAGTTTTTACAGATTTCTAATCAGCACAGAAAGGCAAAACATTCATTTGTTATTGTTACAGATAAAATTCAAAATGATCTTATTCCTGATGAATTGGTAATAGTGCCAACGCTGCAAGAAGCCTATGATATTATTGAAATGGAAGAAATTGAAAGGGATTTAGGGTTTTAATCTATGAAGTTGACCATTTTAGGCTGCCATAGTGCCACTCCACGAATTAACACACATCCAACCTCGCAAGTTTTAGAAATACGTAACCATATTTTTTTGATAGACTGTGGTGAAGGTACGCAGGTACAGCTTAGAAAGAATAAAGTTAAATTCAACAGAATAAAACATATTTTTATTTCGCACTTGCATGGTGATCACTGTTTTGGTTTGGTAGGGTTAATTTCAACGTTTAGGCTTTTAACAAGAGAAGCCGACCTGCATATTTATGCCCCAAAAGGTTTAAAGGAAGTTATAACAATGCAAATGAAACTTTCAGATTCTTGGACAAATTACAAACTGATTTTCCATGAATTAACATCTAGGGAATCAGAATTGATCTTTGAGGACGATAAAGTTGAAGTCTATACCATTCCTTTAGATCATCGTATATACACCAACGGTTTTTTATTCAAGGAAAAAGAAAATGAACGTAAACTATTGTTAGGAAATGCCGAAGAAGCTAAAATTAACAAGGCATACTTCAGAAAACTGAAACAAGGATTTGATGTCATTAATGAAGAAGGGGAATTAATAAAAAATGATACAGTTACTAAAGCAGGGAGTGCTCCAAAAAGCTATGCGTTTTGTAGTGATACTGCTTATAACGAATCTATAGTTCCAATAATTAGTAATGTAGATGTATTATACCACGAATCTACGTTTTTAGAAAAGCTTTCACACTTAGCAGATAAAACTAAGCATGCAACAGCTAAACAAGCAGCTACGATAGCTAAAAAAGCTAATGTTAAGAAGTTGGTATTAGGGCATTTTTCAACACGTTACGACAATATTACTGAGTTTATTAATGAAGCTTCTGAAGTTTTTGAGAATGTAGAAGTGGCCGAAGCAGGTAAGACCTTTGAATTTTAATACTCCTTTGGGTTTTCTTTAAATTCTATCAAGTTTAAAACCCAGTTAATAGCTTGGTCTAAACTAGTACACCGTTTAAGACTTTTTTTAGAAAACTCCTTTTCTATAGTAGCATTTATGTAACTAAAATCGTTGTAAGTCACTATGGCACTGGCAATAATAAAATCGTACTCATTGACGAATTTACTCCAAATTTCTGTATCAATGGAATACGCATTTATTCTGTTGGAAATATACCCAATTTTAGCATCAGAGCTATAATGTTCTATTAGTTTTAGGTATAACTCATGTTCCTCTTCCCAGCTATAATGAACACCTTCATTTATTTCAGCTATAATACATTTATCCAATAAATAAAATGTGCCAAAATCTAATTGGATAATTTTGTAGGACAACTTTTTGAAATATTTGGAGTCTTTGAAAGGCATTTGTTTAAATTTGAAGTATAAAATTAAATTTTTTTCAAAAACAAGTTTGTAACTAATATTACATATGAGTAGTAACGATCTAAGCAATTACAGAAAATCTTACGAAAAAGGAGAATTATTAAAAAGTAATGTTCCTGAAAACCCTATGGAGTTATTTCAAAAGTGGTTTTATGAGGTTGACAATAATGACTCGATTGATGAAGCTAATGCTATGACGGTTTCGACTGTTGGTTTAGATGGATATCCAAAAGGTAGAGTAGTGCTATTAAAAAAATATACTTACGAAGGATTTATTTTTTATACCAATTATAATAGTGAAAAAGGGAGAGCTATTATGGCTAACCCAAACGTATGTTTGTCCTTTTTTTGGCATGCAGCCGAAAGACAAATAATTATTAAAGGTAAAGCAGAAAAAATTGTGGAGAATTTAAGTGATGGTTATTTTGAGTCGCGTCCAAGAGGAAGTCAATTAGGAGCTGTAGTATCAAATCAAAGTGAGGTTGTAAAAAACAGAAAAGAATTAGAAGATAAATTGCAAGATTTAGAAAAGCAATATGAAGGGAAAGAAATACCAAGACCAACATATTGGGGAGGTTTAATTGTAAAGCCAATTGAAATGGAGTTTTGGCAAGGTAGAGCTAATAGATTACACGATAGGATTCGTTATAAGTTACAAGAAGATTACAACTGGAGAATAGATAGATTAGCACCATAAAAAAAGAACCGTTTATTAAACGGTTCTTTTTTTATGGTCTTTACTTATGAGTTATTCTTAACCTATTTTTTAATGAATATATTGGTATAATACCATTTCCCATTTTGATCCTTTTCAGCCGAAACATCAAAGTTTGTAAAGTCACCTTCAATTATTTCTCTATGTCCATCGCTATTTAACCAAGCATTCACGACAGATTGAGCAGAACTAAATCCGTAAGCTACGTTTTCGCCTACCTTAGTTGCGCCCGGGTTATTTTTTAAACTGCTACTACGTTGGTAAAAATTATCGTGTGATACTTCTTGCTTGTCTCTCATATAATCAGTATGGCTATATGCAGTAGCTTTAATTTGACTCATGTCGTTAAGTGCATTTAAACCAAGAGTAATTCTGTGATTGTTTATTAATTCTAAAATTTCAATTTCAATGGTTTTTGTTGCAGGTACATACGAATTTGCTAATGCATCTATTTTGTCTTCTTCAATAGAATCTGTTGAACAAGAAAAAGACATTAAGGCTAACAGTGCCAAAGTTGGCAAAAACTTTGATAATTTCATAAGTAGGTTAATTAAGATTTGGGATTGTAAAATTAACAGGCATCTTTAAAAACACTGTTAAAGAAATGTTAAAATCGATGAAAAACATGTATTTCGTCGATTTATTATTACAGATAATCGACGAAATGCACGTTAATAGATGTTTTTATGCTTTTTAACGATAGAAATATGAATTTTTAAGTAAAAGGATGAAGTTTTTAAATTGTTTTAAGGCTCATTTTTGAAGTAATAATTAAGCCAAAATACTTCTAAAACAATGGTTTTTAAACATAAAAAAGCCGCTCTAAAAAGAGCGGCTTTGTTGTAATAAGTTATTATCAGAATTTACAACCAACCAATAAGTAAATTACTATTCTTCAAACATATAGTAGGGAAGATTATAACATTATTACACTATTTTTATTTTTCACATTTTCCTTGAACTATCAAGAATTTAGATCGTCTATTTAATTGGTGTTTTTCTTTTGAACATTTAACACCATTACTACATTCGTTTAGTAACTGTGTTTCTCCATATCCAATAGCACTTTCAATACGCTCAGGAGCTATGTTACGTGATAAAAGGTAATCTCTAGTTGATTTTGCTCTTCTATCAGATAATTTGATGTTGTATCTATCACCACCACGACTATCTGTATGCGATTCAATTTTAATCACCATTTCTGGGTGATCTCTTAATACAGTTACAATATTTTCAAGTTCATATTGTGCATCTGTTCTTATATTCCATTTGTCAAAATCAAAGAATATAGGATTGATTACAATTTCATCACCAAAACACAAAGGAACTAAGTTAAGATCCACTTCGTTTACGAAGTTGTTTTCGCTACTTGCTACAAAATGTTGTACATCATCTTTATAATTAGGTTTAGAGCCTCTAATGCTATATTTCTGGTTACAATCTACTTCATAAGTATAGGCACCATCTTCACTTGTTGTTACAGTTTGTATAATAACACCTGCATCATTAACAATTTCTATAGTCACAGCATTTAGTGGCTCTTGAGTTTTTGAGTCTCTAGCAACACCTGTTACTGTTTGCTTACACTCATATGCAGCAAAACTATAAATGTCGTCACTTCCTTTACCACCTTCTCTGTTAGAAGAAAAATACCCTGTTTCATTTTCAGAATTAATAAAGAAAGCAAAATCATCGGCACCACTATTATATGGAGCACCTAAATTTATAGGTTCTTCATCTTGTCCTTTTAGAACATTAGATTTATAGATGTCTAATAAACCAAGGTTTAAATACCCATCTGATGAAAAATATAAGGTATTATCTTTTGCTACAAAAGGGAACATTTCACGACCTTCAGTATTAACACTAGCACCTAAATTTTCAGGATCACCATACGATCCATCTTCATTAATGGTTACTTTATAAATATCTGTTTGTCCAAAACTATTAATATCTTCTCTGTCAGATACAAAGTATAGGGTTTTGTTATCAGGACTTAAAGCTGGGTGACCCGTTGAGAATACATCGTCATTAAATGGTAATTCTTCGATATCTGTCCAATTTCCATTATCTAAAGATGCTTTGTAAATTTTTAAATGCGTTGTTCCTTTTTTATCATAGTCAAGGCGATTACGCTTATTTACGTTGTCGCGTGTAAAGTAAATTGTTTTACCGTCGTTAGTAATAGCAACGGAAGCTTCATGGAAATTTGTATTTACATCTTGTGCTTTTATAAATACTGGTTTTCCAAGATTTTTCACACCATTGTCATCTTTAACATCTACTTGATAAAGATCTAAAAATGGCTCTTCATTCCAGTCATACAATTTACTACTTGTATTTCTGCTTGAAGCAAAAAACAATTGACCATTGTGTTCAAAACTTCCAAAATCTGAATACTTTGTATTAATATCTAAGTTCGTTACTTCTATATATACTTTTTCCATAGAGGATAGTTCGTCATAGATTTTTATATCTCCCAAAATAAATTCGGTACGACTATCTTCATTTTGTCTGTTTTTAAAAGTTTGCAACCAATTTTCTGCTTCTTGATAGTTTCCTAAACTACGCTGTACTTGGCTATACTTATAAATATACTCTGGATTAATATTTGGATATTTATCTAAAGCGCGTTTATACCAAGTTGACGCTTTTGTTGCATTTGAATTGTTATAATAGCAATCGCCTAAACGTGTTAGAACGTGTTCGCTATCATCGCCATTGGCTACAGCTTCTTCGTAAAGTTCGCTAGCTCTAACGTATGCAAAGTTTTTAAAGAATTTATCTGCAAGCTTGCTTTGAGCAAATGTCAAAGAGCTGCTAACTAATAATATTATGAGTAAAACTTTTGTTTTCATAGTAGTTTATTTTAGAAGTATCTTGGGGATTTAACACGTTTACTTTTAAATACTTCAAACATTAATAAAATTTCATGTGTTCCGCTTGAAAATCTATTTATATCTGAGAATGGGTATTCATAAGCATAACCAATTCTTAACTGCTTTGATACTTGGAAATCTACAATGCCTCCAAGAGCACTGGTGTCCTCATTTAACCTATAACCAGCCCCAAGCCATAATTTTTCATGGAATAGGAAGTTTGCTGTTAGGTCATAAGATAATGGTGCACCATTAGTTGCTTTTATTAAAAATGCTGGTTTTAACTTAGTGTTTTTACTAAGATTAAATACATAACCACCAGTAAAGTAATAACTAATTCTTTCAAGTGCTTTTACATTATTTTCACCGCTTAGATCTGTAGTCAAGACTCTTGGCGCTGATAAGCCTAAGTACCATTTATTGGTATGTAAGAAGGTACCAACTCCTATATTTGGATTCCATCTGTCTTCAATACCATGTATAACATCATCATCAGGGTATTCTAACCTTAATTCTTGATCTATACTATAAGACGTAAACCCTCCTTTTAAACCAAACGCTAGTTTTGTTTTTTCACTTAAATTTAATGTGTAAGAGAAATCTGCATATACGTATGTAAAATTCTCGAAACCTAAATGGTCGTTAATTATGGATAAACCTAGACCTACCTTTTCGTTTCTCATAGGAGAGTGAATAGAGAAGGTTTGCGTTTCCGGTCCACCATCTAAACCAGCCCACTGACTTCTATGAAGTCCTACAAGACTTAGTGTTTCTCTACTTCCTGCATACGCAGGGTTAATAGAAATGGTATTGTACATGTATTGCGTAAACTGAGGTAATTGCTGGCTTAAAGCTGTATATGAGCTAAGCAATACAATAGCAATAATGTTAAACTTAATAAACTTTTTCATGATAGGTTAAATTTATTTGGTTCCTACGTAAATTGGTCCTGCATAAGATGCTATCAATTCACCGTTTTCGATTAATCTTAATATATAATAGTATGTTCCTGTTGGTACTTTACCTGAGCTACCAACTGAGCTGTTGTGTGATTCTCCACCCCAATTATTTTGATAGTCTTTAGATTCGTAAATTAAAGCACCCCAACGGTTGAATATTTGTAACTCCATAGTTACATCAAAACATTCAGAGTCAGAATCTAATACATCAATTTCGAATCTGTCATTATTATCGTCCCCATTAGCGGTTACTGCTTTTGGGATGTGTTGGTCTGGATCAAAAGCATCTAGACATGGCAACACTATACAAGCGTCGTTTAAAGTAATAATTACTTCAGTTTCGCTAGGGCACTCTCCTTCAGAATCAGTATAAGTAAATCTATATTCACCTAATTCTAACTCATATGGGTTAAAGAAGTTCTCATTTAACGTAGCATTTCCTGATGTTACTTCCCAAGTACCATTTGTTCCATAATCTCCACTCAATAATTGGAATAAATCATATTCAAAGTCATCTCCAATACATAAATCAGTTGATCCACCTGTAACATTAGTTTCAATGTTTACGTTTATAGTTTGAGTAAATATTGCTGTATTGTCACACTCGTCACTTACTGTCCATTCTCTGGTAATTACAAAGTTACTGCCACTACCATCATTAGTATCTGTTTCGTTAAAAGTAACATCGATTTGTGACGCACAATTGTCTTCAAATTCTAATTCAGGTACACTAGGTATTTCACCACAGTTTACTGTAATTTCAGATTCAAATTCTGTTGTTACAATTGGTGCTGTAGTATCTTGTACAGTAATGATTTGTGTATGCTCAGCTACATTTCCACATAAATCCATAGCTGTCCAAGTACGAGTTAAAATATAATTACCACCACAAGAACCATCTGTTCTTATCTCATTGTACTCTACTTTAATAAAGTTGCTATCGCAATTATCCGTAGCCGTTAAAGTTTCAGCAGTAGGTAGTACTGTATTGCATTCTACAGTTGCATCCTCAGGAAGAGCTTCTACAAAGGTAGGTGCTGTTGTATCCTGAACAGTAATGGTTTGTGTATGTACAGTTTCCAATCCACAAGCATCAGTAGCAGTCCAAGTTCTCACTAATGTATAGTTAGACTCGCAATCACCGTCGTTTCTTGTTTCGTTAAAAGTTACAGTAGCATCACCACAATTATCCGTAGCCGTTAAAGTTTCAGTAGTAGGTACTGCATCACATTCTACAGTTACATTCTCAGGAAGAGCTTCTACAAAGGTAGGTGCTGTTGTATCCTGAACAGTAATGGTTTGTGTATGTACAGTTTCCAATCCACAAGCATCAGTAGCAGTCCAAGTTCTCACTAATGTATAGTTAGACTCGCAATCACCATCGTTTCTTGTTTCGTTAAAAGTTACAGTAGCATCACCACAATTATCCGTAGCCGTTAAAGTTTCAGCAGTAGGTACTGCATCACATTCTACAGTTACATTCTCAGGAAGAGCTTCTACAAAGGTAGGTGCAGTAATATCTTCTATGGTAAATGTAGCAGTTGTTGAAGATTCATTACCACAGCTATCAGAAACTGTAAATGTTACGGTTGCTGAACCTGTAGCACCACAATTATCAGACAATCCTGTGAAATCATTAGACCAAGTAATTGTTGAACAATCATCAGTAGCAGATGCTCCACCATTAGCATTTAGCCAATCTTGTAAAGCTATGTCATTTCCTAAGCCATCACATTGTACAGTTAAGTCTGAAGCTTCAATATCAATTGTAGGTGCAGTCTCATCCATTATTGTATAAGTAGCTGTAGTTGTGGCTGTATTACCACATTCATCAGTAGCGGTAAAAATCACTTCAATTGGATCTGCACAATTTGAAGTTGCTCCACTATAGTTATTAGTCCAGGTTACTGTACCACAATTATCTGAAGCAGAAGCTCCACCGTTTGAATCTAACCAAGCTTGGATTGCTCCACTGTTACCAGAACCGTCACATTGTATCATTATATCATTCGCTTCAACATCAATAGTTGGTACAGTTGTATCCTCAACAGTGATGTTTTGTACATGAGTATTAGTATTGCCTGCGCAATCAATTACTGACCAAGTTCTCACTAATATATAATTTGAAGGACAAGATCCGTCAGTTCTTTGCTCATCATATGCTACAGTCACAGACGCATCACAATTATCAGTAGCAGTTAAGGTAGCAGCCTCAGGAATGTTATCACATTCAGCAGTTGCATCGGCAGGAAGTGCTTCAACAAATGTAGGCGCTGTGTTATCTTCCACAGTGATTGTTTGTGTATGCGAAGTTTCGTTACCAGCACAGTCAGACACCGTCCAAGTACGAGTAATAGTATATTCAGAAGGACATGCATCATCATCACCTGAGGTTGATTCAGAGAAAGACACAGTCACAGACGCATCACAATTATCAGTAGCAGTTAAGGTAGCAGCCTCAGGAATGTTATCACATTCAGCAGTTGCATCGGCAGGAAGTGCTTCAACAAATGTAGGCGCTGTGTTATCTTCCACAGTGATTGTTTGTGTATGCGAAGTTTCGTTACCAGCACAGTCAGACACCGTCCAAGTACGAGTAATAGTATATTCAGAAGGACATGCATCATCATCACCTGAGGTTGATTCAGAGAAAGACACAGTCACAGACGCATCACAATTATCAGTAGCAGTTAAGGTAGCAGCCTCAGGAATGTTATCACATTCAGCAGTTGCATCGGCAGGAAGTGCTTCAACAAATGTAGGCGCTGTGTTATCTTCAACAGTAATCGTTTGTTTGTGTGAAACAGAATTACCACACTCATCAGCAGCTGTCCATGTTCTTATTAATGTATATTCTGAATCACATGCACCATCAGTTCTCTCTTCTTTAAAAGTGACTTTTGCTTCACTACAGTTATCTTTTGCAGTTAAAACTTCAGCAGTAGGAACTGCATCACATTCAACTTTTAAATCTTTAGGTAACGTTTCTACGAACTTTGGAGCAATTGTATCTTCAATAATAATTATTTGAACATCAGTAGCTGTTTTTCCACAAGTGTCAGTAACAGTAAATGTTCTTTTCACCTCAATAGTACAGCTATTGCTAGATACAACTTCATCTATATAAGTAATTGTATCAATTGCTATATCATCAGAAGCATTTCCACCACCGTCTAAAGCTGATTGAAGTTCTCCTAATGAAATTTCTTCTTGCGTATCACTATATATTAAGTCTTTTATGTCTTTTGTATCACAACCTTCAATTGTGTAGTTTGCTGGTGCTTCAATAATAGGATTTTCTTTATCTTCAGATAAGATGGTTGCACTTACTTCAACCGTACAATTATTATCGTCTTTAACAGTAATCGTATAATCACCGTCGGTTAAACCAGAAAAAATACCACTATTTTGATAGTTTGAACCACCATCAATAGAATACGTATATGGTTCTGTTCCGTTAAGACCTTCAGCAACAATAACTCCAGAAGTATCTCCTTCACAGGTTACATCTGTTTTAGCAACTATTTTAGCGTCAAAATCTGATAACAATAAGTTTAGTTGAGCAACAGGAGAAGCGCAATTATCTACATCGTTATAATAGAATGCATAATATGTTCCTGGAGCAGTTACATTTGTGTTTGTTAAATGATAGCTTGTTGCTAATGGATCAACATTGGTACTCCAAGTTAAGACTGAGCCAGATGGTTGAATTGAAGAAGGTGATATGTAATCGTTTAAATTAGTTGTTTCTGGTTGACAGAATACAACAGATTTGGTATTATTAACAGTAGATGTAAATTTAGGAGGGTTCGCATACCCTTCCATACTTAATCTTAACCCATCAACTAACACTACAGATTCTCCTGGGCTACCTGTTTTATAAAATACATTAACATTACCTGAGTTGTCAGATTTAAAAGTAATACAAACTGTTTCCCAAAACGGATTAATTTCCGTCCATCCTCCAGGGTTTTGAAATCCGCTATTTCCACTTGTAGCGGTAGTTAGTTTTGGAGGAAAATCTCCAACAGGATGTATATTTAAATCATTGTGAGTATAAGTTAAAGGGTCAGAGATTACGGTTCCACCAGATCCAATTCCAAAAGAAAGGTTTGGGTTGAATTCATCAAAGTTACCATTAGAATTATTATATCGTGGAATCACAGCAATTTCAAAACATACTGTATAATTAGTATTTGGAAGTACTGTTAAATCTTGTTCAATAGCTTCATTTTTATAGGAAAAAATAGCAAATCCTCCTCCATCTGGAGAAGGTGATATAATACCTGGAGTATCGATATTTGCATCAGAATTAGAGTAGGAAATATATTGACCTTCAGAATAGTCAACAGTTCCATTATCATCCCAACAATCATAGGCGACGTTTGCTGCGTAGGTGCTTCCATCTACAGCCGTCTTAAAACCTCCCCAACTGTAATTTGGAGTTACGTCTCCTAGTCCAAATCCGCCACATGTAATAACATTACAGGTGCCGACTAAACTAGGTGTACTAGCACTTGATCGGAGTGACATTGCTTTTTGAGCATTGTACTTTAATGCTCTTTTCTTTAATAATGTTTCAAAAGCGACCCTCTCTCTTGCAGATTCGGTTCTTTTTGGCCAATCGGCAGATTCACCACCTGCTTGTTGCCCAAACATGGTCAAGACGTTGAAACAGATTAAAATTACTAGTGTAGCAGTTGTTTTCATATCTAATAATGATTAACTAAAACTTTTCGCTAAGCGATTAAACTTTTATTGTTTTTTAATAAAAACCCAAATATTCATGTACGACATTATGCGTGATGAACTAATTCGATTACAATGTGAGGGAAGTGCGCAACATTGCGCTAATGGATTAAAAAGTTGAATTAGATTTGGGGTCATTTTCATAATTTTCTATAACAAAAGAAAAGATATACTGTATCCTTAACAAAAATAAGTGTTAAAAAACTTAAAAATTCGTTAAAACGATACAGGTTTGCAACTCAGCGGTTAATACGGTATTTAGTCGGTTATACATTATTTGTTAATTTTAGAGTGCCAAAGTAAGCGTTATAACCGAAAAAAACAACATTTTATCGATAAAATATGCGTTTAAACGATATGAAATGAAAGAAATTGTATTTATTAGACATGCAAAATCATCATGGGAGTATGATGTAAGCGATAGAGAAAGACCTTTAAAAAAAAGAGGAATCAATGATTTTCACTTGGTTTCTAATCATTTTAAGAAGTGTCAATTTATTCCTGATGTAGTTTTTTCTAGTCCAGCAAAACGCGCAAGACAAACTTGCAAAATATTTTCAGAAAAATTAAATATTTCTGATTTTGATATTAAAATTAAAGAAGATATTTATGATTTTGGTGGGAATCAACTTATTGGTTTTATTAAAACTTTAGATGATAGTCTCTCTAAAATTATAATTTTTGGACATAATTATGCATTAACGTCATTGGTCAATACTTATGGCTCTAAGTATGTTGAAAACGTTACAACTTCAGGATTAGTTTGGTTAAAATTTGATATTGATAATTGGAAGAGTTTAAAAAAAGGTAAAACTATTTTAACAATTTTTCCAAGAGATTTAAAATAAGCTTTAGAATTTGTTTTCACAATCACATTTTGACCTTGGATAATCAAACGTATATATTATAAATATTTCGTGAGAGCCTGATGTATAAGGGTTTATGGCATTGGTAATGAACTCGTATGCATAGCCAAATTTAATGTTTTTATTTGCTTCTAGTGTAGCTAAGCCACCTAAAGCATCACCAACTCTATATGCAAGACCAAGCCATAGCTTATCGTTTATTAAAAAATTCCCTGTTAGATCAACTGATACTGGAGCACCATTTGTAAATTTTAATAAAAATGTAGGCTTAAATTTTAAATGGTGATTGAATTCGAGCATATAGCCAGCGTTAAAATAATAACTAACTCTTTCTATAGCAGCATATTCTATGTCTGTTCGATTATCATAGCTCAAAATTCTTGGTGAGGAAAAAGAGATAAACCAATCGTCTGATCGATAATAAATACCAGCGCCAAAATTGGGCTTCCATTTATTGAATATTCTATCTAAATATTGGTCGCCAAAAGCATCAGAATCAGTTAATAAATCAGGATCTAATCCATATTTACTAAACCCTGCTTTAAGACCAAAGGATAAACGATATCCTCTTTCCATAAAGATGGTATATGACAAATCGGAGTATAGGTAAGTAGTGCTTTCGTACCCTAATTTATCGTGGATAATGGATAAACCAACACCTAAATTAGCTTCAGGAATAATCATATCTGCCGTTAGTGTTTGAGTAACTGGAGCACCGTCAACTCCAACCCATTGATTCCTGTTTAAAAAAGCCACGTTTAATCTTTCTCTTGTCCCAGCATATGCTGGATTTATAGAGATTGTATTATACATATACTGCGTAAATTGTGGTAGCTGCTGAGAATTACTAACAAACGGGAGCATTAGTAGTATAAAGAAAAAGAAATTGTTTTTTATTTGGCTCATTTTTTATTGTTCTGTTCCTAATAAGATATACCCTTGTATGGGTTTTAATCCGCTATTTTCCAGTGTTACTACATAGTAATAGGTTCCTGCTGGTAATAATTCGGCAGCACCTACACCTCCAGTAGTTCCTATCCAGTTGTTATCATAATTTGTAGATTCAAAAACTCTGGTTCCCCATCTATTAAACATTTTTACTTTTACAATTATATCACAATCGGATTGGTTTTTATTTGGATTTAATACATAAGCAACTTCAAAGGTTTGATTTTTTAAATCTCCATTAGGAGTTACTAATTTTGATATATCAACATCAAAAGTAGATCTAATACATTTATTAGTTTCTTCACAATCTCCAGTAATGTTTGCAATAACTTCCATAACCTCTACACATTGGTTGTTGTTCATTATATAATTAAAAGTATATGTGCCTTCATTTAAAATTGAAGGATCTAAAATTGTATTATTAAGTAAGTTAACATTTGTAACCTCCCAATAGCCATTACTTCCGGCAGGAACATAATTGTTTAAATCTACCTGATTATCATTAGCACATAAATTAAGCTCTGTTGAAGCAGTAGATTTTACTGTTTCCATATGAATAACTTGATTATATGTATTCACATTGGCACAGTCATCATACACTTCCCATGTTCGTACAATGTCAAAATTATTGAAATCGATTTCTATAACCTGTTCGTAAAATAATACTTCAATGTTAGAGGAGCAATTATCTGTAAACTCTAAGCTTGGTGGATCTGGAGGTAATTCACAAGAAATTGAAAGTTCAGGGTTATAGGCTGTAATTAAGATTGGAGCTGTGGTATCTATAATGTTAATTGTTTGGCTTGCTGTTGATGTGTAACCACATTCATCGGTAGCTGTCCAAGTTCTATTTATTGAATAGTCACCATCACAAGCTCCAGATATATTTGTATCGTTGTATGTAAGTGTAATTGAGTTGCTACAGCTATTAGTAAAAGTTGGTTGAGCAAAATTTGGTGTTTCTGAGCAATTAATAGTACTATCTGGTGGTAACATATCAAACACAGGTCCAGAATTATTTACTACTGTAATTACTTGAACATAATCTGCAATAGTTCTTCCGCAAGCATCTGTAAATGTCCAAGTATTTGTATAGCTTCCAGAGTCTCCACAGCCATTTCCTGGAACAAAAGGACCACTGGTTTTAATTAAATTAAAGGTACATTTATCAGTGGTTGGAAATAAACTTTGCGCGTCAGATAAGTCATTAATGTTTGTACAATCTACCGTTCTATCTAAATCTCCTGGCGAATTTGCCCAAATCGCAGCATCTGGTTGTGTAATAGTAATTGGTAATACATTACCTAGATGGCATATATCTAAATCGCTAGAACTTAGTGTGGTTTGAGGTTCTGGGTTATTTATACCGTTGTAGGTTGCGGTAATTTGAAGTTCAAAATTTAAGTCACAGCTTTGTTCAAGAAAATAACATTCGTCTTTTATTTGAACATCAAATTCTATTGAAATTTCGGGGTCACCAATGTCCACTAAGCCATCTTCAACAAAAAACTGCAGTAGTCTTGTGTTAATATTGTAAGCATAGGTTACTCCATTAGGCAAGTTATTTGCTGCAACAAATTCTAAATTATTAGGAAGTGTTGTATGCAGTACTACATTTACAGCATCATCATTTCCAGTATTAGAAAAATTAAAATCGAAAGTTACATTGTCATCAGCTTGAACTAAGTTGTTTGTAGCATCACTATCTAATCGAATTGGGTATAAACTGGGAGCCCAAACATCTACCGATAATCCGAGCATATATAATCCATAAGTTTCTTGATTAGACGTTAATCTAATAGTTGCTGAAGTTTGGTTATTTCCAATAATGCTGTTACCTGAGTTGTCTAAATTAAAAACAGCTGCATCAAAACCAAGTGTATTTGTGCTGGCAGGAACTCTGTCAATAAAATCATTGTTATCGATAGTAATTCTACTATTAAAGAAATTATCTGAATTCCTTAAAGTCGTATTTAAATCAATAAAATTATTAGAAGTATCTAAAATTTGTAATTTATCGCCATCTAAAACACGGTCACCTTCTAAAGAACCAATTGCTATACGTGTATTTACAGGACCATTTGGAGTAGTTTGAAAACCGTTAAAGTTTATGTCAAAGTTATTATTGCTGCTGGTAACATGTGCATAGCCATCAAAAATGCTAATGTTTTTCATATTTAAATCTGGGCTGCTATATACATACACTATTTGCCATCCTCCAGAGGTTCCAGCGTTTCCACCTGGTTGGTGTTCCATTAAACCGCCTATTTTCCCTTCAACATTGGCTACTTGGTATGTCCCGTAAGGGGAATTTAAGTTTAAAACTTCATTAGTAATGTCTTTGACACAAACATAAGGATCGTTACTAAAATGAGTGTCACGACCTCTGTATATAACTTCGTCGGCAGTATAAGTGGTATAAGAGCCTTCTCCAGGCAACATTAGTTTTACATCATTGAAATTCCAGTTTGGTCTATTGTCGTTGCTGTTTGTTTCTTTATCTGCAGCAGCCCAATACAAAAGCACTTTTCTTATTGTGATGCAATTAAGTAAGGGATTTGGGTTATTAAAAGTTGCGTTACTGGAGTTAAAGGTTGTATTGTCGTTGTCAATATCTACATATATATTGTTAGAAAAGTCATGATTATCTTCTAGTCCATTATAATCAACCACGGCATCTCTAGATATCATGTTATTAGCAATCATAGTAATATCACCTCTAATAGATTCCGTATATCTTGAGGCAAATTGGTCTAGTACTTGAGCATTTATATTTGTACTTTGAATTAAAATAAAACCCAATATGGCTATTACTAAGTGGTTGGGTTGAGTAATTTTTTTCATAAACAAAAGATTAGCATTTAGCCACCTTTTCTATCTGTTATTATTAAATAGCCTTTAATAATTTGTTTTTAAATATTTATGAGTAGTTTTTTACCATATATAAAAAGCGATAGAAGTAGGTTTAGCTGTCATAGAGTTAAAAAATAGATTTGGATCAATTCTTTTACTAAGGCTAAGATATATAATATTCCATAAAAAGAACAAATTATTCGATAAAAAGTATTAATGTGTAGAAATAAGACTACAAAATATTATATTAATAATAATTTATATAAGCAATTAGATTGTTTATTTTTGAAGGAGCAAATAATTATTAGAAAAAATATAGTTTTATGCTGTCTATTAAAAAGTATGGTGCAATAGATATTGGTTCGAATGCCGTAAGGTTATTAATAGCCATAATAATTGAAGAAAAAGGAAAATCCACACGCTTTAAGAAAAGCTCTTTAGTAAGGGTGCCTATTCGTTTAGGATCTGATGTATTTGTTAAAGGAGCTATTTCAAAAGAAAACAAAAAGCGGTTGATGGATACTATGATGGCATTTAAGTTGCTTATGAAATCGCATAAAGTAGAATTGTATAAGGCGTGTGCAACATCTGCAATGCGTGAGGCATCTAATGGTTTTGAAATTGCACAAGATATTTTTGAACATACAAAAATTCAAATAGATATTATTGATGGTGAAGAAGAAGCAACCATTATAGCTGCTACAGATTTGAATGAATATATTGATAATGATAGAAACTACCTTTATGTTGATGTAGGAGGCGGAAGCACTGAGTTTTCAATACTTCATAATGGAGAAAAGGTTATTTCAAAATCTTTTAAAATTGGTACTGTTAGGCTTTTAAACGATATAGTAAAACGTGAAACTTGGTTAGATTTAGAATCTTGGATTAAAAACAATACAGCTAAATATGATAAAATAGATGTCATTGGTTCTGGGGGAAACATTAATAAAATATTTAAAATTTCTGGTAAGGCTATGGGGAAACCGCTAACATACTTCTATTTAAGTTCTTATTACCATAATTTAAAATCGTATTCGTATGAAGAGCGTATTACTGAATTGAATTTAAACCAAGATAGGGCAGATGTGATTATACCTGCGTTACAAATCTATTTATCTGCTATGAAATGGAGTAAAGCAAAACATATATATGTTCCAAAAATTGGTCTGTCTGATGGTATTATAAAGAGTTTGTATTACGAAACTATTTCTAGTAAAACTATTTAGCCATGAACGGTTTCTTTAGTGCCTAAATTTTTCATTATTTTGGCTTCATACTCTAATAAGTCTTGCCATTTTTTGTCAACTTCCTTTCTGTCTCCATACTGTCTTGCATATCCCAAAAACATGGTATAATGATTAGCTTCACTAATCATAAGCTTCTTGTAAAAAGCGGCCAATTTTTTGTCTTGTAATTCTTCCGATAGTAATCTAAAACGCTCACAACTTCTAGCTTCAATTAAAGAAGCATATAATAAACGATGTATCAATTGTGTGGTTCTACTGCCTCCTTTTGGGAAGAATTTTAATAGTTGCACAACGTACTCATCCTTTCTGTCTCTACCTAATGTATAACCACGTTCTAAAATTAAGTCATGTACCATTTTAAAATGACTCATTTCTTCCTTAACCAGTTCAATCATTTCTTGAACTAACTCAGTATATTCAGGAAAACTAACAATTAATGAAATAGCTGTACTTGTTGCCTTTTGCTCACAAAAAGCATGATCGGTTAAGATTTCTTCAATGTTTTTTTCAACAATATTAACCCAACGAGGGTCTGTTGGTAGTTTTAATCCTAGCATCATAGTTGCTTACGAGGTTTCTATAAGTTTAATAGTTTTGTTACCTAAATTATTATAGTGAATGCTATACATTTTATAGCTTTCAGTCTCAGGTACTAAAAACGAACAGTAAAATTTATAATTGTTATCAGTGCTTTCAAATTCATCTAACCACACATATTGCAAAACAGCATCGTTCCAAAAATTAGATTCTTCAGTTAGAAAATTGTCTTTACTTAACGTTTTGATAAACAACAATTTGTTGTTTTTAACCACTTGAATTTTAGATTCAAACGCTCTATAATAGGTTTTAATTTTTTGATTATTCTTGTCGATATGCAAAACTTCAACCGTTTTATTTGGAGAAGAATAATAAGACACTTTTATATTGATTTTTGAATCTATTATAGTGTCTGTAATACTTCTTATAGGTTTTTCAGGAATATACTTTATTACTTCAATATCAGTAATAGATAGTTTACTTTTTGAAACCCGCTCTTCATTACTCTCTAGCGCTCTATTTCTACCATCACATGAAGTAAAAGCTAGAGCTAGTATAAAAAAGAAAAAAATGTAGTTTTTCATTATATATCTAAATCAAAAGTTTTACGTAATAAGTCAATATTAGGGTTTTTTTCTTTTAGCTTTTCATATTTCTCGATTGGTGTGTATGCATACTGCTTTTCAAGCTCTTCATTAACTTCAATGTCTAAAGTTACAGAAAAATTATTCAGCTTTTTTCTTATATAAGCTAATAAATCATATTGTTGACGCTCAACTTCTAACTTATTGGTAGCGTTAGGAAATACTACTTTTATTACTGTGTCTTTGGATAATTTAGGTGTGTCTATGCGTAAAATTGAGGCTAAATTATATTTTCCTTTTTTCTCAATCTTTAAAACAAACTCCTCCCAGGCTGTTTGCATATCCTGCTCTGAAAAAGCATCAGTTGGAAGGTTTTCTTCATCAATTACAACATCCATTTGTTTAATAAGATGTTCTTTTTTCCTTTTAATGCTACTTAAAGAAAGACCTGAAGTAGTTTTGGTCTGCTTATTTAAAATTATTTTTGGACGTTCTTTGGCTAACTTTTGAGCAACTTGACTTTGTGGAGTTTCTGTAGGTTGTTTTTGAGTTTCAGAAACCTCAGCATTTAAACTCTTTTTTGAATTAGAACTTTCTACTTTAATTGGCTCAATGCCTTTTTTACGAAAATAAGATGCAGGTATTATAAAGTGGCCACTGCTATTTTTTTTTTCTCCATCAAAAGTGATAGAGGCAAGTTGCATAAGGCATAATTCTACGAGTAACCGCTGATTTCGGCTAGATTTATATTTTAAATCACAATCGTTAGCTAGTTCAATTCCTTTTAACAAGAAGCTTTGCGATGTTTTTTGAGCTTGTTTTTGGTACTTTTCTTTTGTTTGGTCTCCAACCTCTAGTAATGCTATGGTTTCAGGAGTTTTGCAAACTAATAAATCTCTAAAATGTGAGGCTAGACCAGCAATATAATGATGACCATCAAACCCTTTAGAAATAGTGTTATTAAACTGTAATAATAACTCTGGAATCTTGTTTTCTAGAATTAGGTCTGTACTTTTAAAGTATGTTTCGTAGTCTAAAACATTTAAGTTTTCAGTTACTGCTTGCCTTGTTAATTGCTTTCCAGAAAAACTAACAACCCTATCAAAAATAGATAAGGCATCACGCATAGCGCCATCTGCTTTTTGTGCAATGATGTGCAGCGCATCGTCTTCAGCATCAATGTTTTGTTGTTCTGCAATGTACTTCAAGTATTCTTTCGCATCTTTAACTGTAATGCGTTTAAAATCAAATATTTGGCAACGCGATAAAATAGTTGGAATTATTTTATGCTTCTCTGTAGTGGCAAGAATAAAAATACAATGCTTTGGTGGTTCTTCTAGCGTCTTTAAAAAGGCATTAAAGGCTGCTTGCGAAAGCATATGTACCTCATCAATAATATACACTTTGTATTTTCCAACTTGAGGCGGAATACGAACCTGATCGGTTAAGCTTCTAATATCATCGACCGAGTTGTTTGAAGCGGCATCTAGTTCAAAAATATTAAAGGCAAAATCTTCGTCTTCTTTTTCATTGCCATCACTATTAATCATTTTAGCAAGAATACGTGCGCAAGTGGTTTTACCAACGCCACGAGGACCTGTAAACAAAAGAGCTTGTGCTAAATGGTTGTTTTCGATGGCGTTTAATAGAGTATTTGTAATAGCTTGCTGCCCCACAACATCTTTAAATGTTTGCGGCCTGTATTTACGCGCTGATACTACAAAGTGTTCCATTTTATGCTGAACTTGTTTCTGCATCTTTTGATGCTTATTGAAACTTAAATGACTTAGAATAGCAAAGTTAAAAATTCAGTTTAAAATTAAGAATTAGTAGGCACTATTTTAAGCTTAGTTATTAACAATTTGTGTACTTTTGCACACAAGCAGATCGCCTTATCGCAATGACTATAAATGTCGTTGAGGAAAGTCCGAACACCATAGTGCAACATATTGGCTAACAGCCATCAGTCGTGAGGCTAGGAAAAGTGCAACAGAAAGTATGTACAGGTAATGCTGTAGTGAAATCAGGTAAACTCTATGTGGTGCAATGTCATGTAAACCAATGTTTGAGCGTTGCACGCGCGATGTTGGAGGGTAGGCAGCTAAAGTTTGCTGGTAACAGTAAATGTAGATAAATGATAAGGCAGTGACACGGTAACGTCGTCATTGGACAGAATTCGGCTTATAGATTTGCTTTAGTATAAATAAGTGTGGCTTAATGCCACACTTATTTTTTTGTAATATTATGTAAATATTAGTTAGTCATCATCTCCTTCTTCGTTACTTTCTGTAGCAGCAGCTAAGGCAGCAAATTCTGCATTCATTTCAGTGGCATCAAAGTAGATGTGTTCTGCAACTATTTTTCCATCAGCAAATTCAACAGCCAAATGAACAGGAATAATAAGTTCTTTGTTAGTGGCTGCAAAGGTTCCTTTATGAGTAGCCCAATAATAAACCCAAGTCTCATCCTTTTTGTCTATAACCATTTCTATATGTTCATCTTCATGGTCAAAACCATAAGTAGACATTGCAGATGTCATTTCTTTCATTCCATTTAAACGATCATCTACTGAAAGAGGGTCGGTAGAATTAACATATATTTTGGCTGTATCTGCAAAATGGCTTCTCCATTGTTCCCAATCACCAGCTTCATAGGCAGATACTCCTGACATTAGTGTTTTAGTTTCATCAGATTCTGCGAAATAACGTTGTTCTTGTTTGCAAGCAATCATGGTAAAGACTGCTAATCCTAATAAAATTAATTTTTTCATTTTAATTGGTTTTAGTGTTGATTAATATTTTTATTAAAAACATTAATAAGAAGTATAAGTGAATCTAAGGCAGCCTAAGTGAATTAAAGAAGCAAGAAGTTTAGAGCTTTTATTGATCCCTAAGTTACTGAAAATAAAATGATTTATAAAATATTAAAAAAATTACTCAATTGTATATTCAAAAAAACTAAACCTATTTCCTCCATAACTTTTGGAATGGGAATAGTTTGTTAGGTTTGATAAATCAGTATGTTTAGAATGCTCAACTATCAAGAGACCATCATCTTCTAACAATTGGTTTTGAAATACAAGTTCTGGAATTTTAGAAAAAGTATCAATACTAAAATCGTAAGGAGGGTCTGCAAAAATTATAGTATGCTTTAGATTGGTAGTTTTTAAATACTTAAATACATCAGCTTTTACAGCTTTAATTGGCATATTGAAATCTTCGGCGGTTTTTTCAATAAATTTCACACAACCATAATCTTTATCGACACTTGTTATTTGTTCGGTACCACGCGAAGCAAATTCGTAGCTAATATTTCCAGTACCAGCAAATAGGTCTAACACAGAAATGTCATCAAAATAATACAGATTGTTTATAATATTAAACAGGGCTTCTTTTGCCATGTCTGTTGTTGGTCTAACTGGCAATTTTTTTGGAGCAGTAATGCGCCTGCCTTTATATAATCCAGAAATAATACGCATTAAAAGCTATTTAAAAGTACAAAATTAGTCATACACTTTTCATCAACATTTTCATTTAAAGTATAGGCTGTGTTATTCTTTAAAACAGACACGTTACGAACATATGTGTAGGCTATTTTAAATAATTCATTTTCAGTAGATACATTTCCAAGTAAAACTAATTGAAATGCTTCTGGGTTTAGTTGAAGTTGTTCAGCAGTAAAAAGTAAATAATAAATAAAGTCTTCTTTTGTGGAGTATTCAAACGTATTGAATAATTGTAATTGGCCATTCTTTACAACAATAATCTCAAAATGATTGTTACAAATGTGCGCATACATTTTGGTGTTAGTAGCATTTTTTTCTAGGTTTAAAATGTTTTCCAATACAATGGTTGAAAAATGTTTAAACTCAAACTCACCAAAATTTTCAAATAAATAGTTGTTAATATTTATATAAGGTACATAAATATTAACACTTTCGTTAGCTGATATTTCATCGTAGGTAATAAAATCTGAGCGTAAAATTTTAGCATTAAACTTTAAGTAATCGGCTAAATGTTCTTCATTAAATAAAGATTTTGGAACTAAAGTAGATAATTCATTTTCATGAACCACTGTAATTGTTTTAAACGGTTGTTTTAATACAGTTTCGGTATTAAATACATGTGTTAATGTGTCTAGTACTTTACTTGGGGTTCCTTTTTTTGGGAATGAAAAATTCTTATAGTAACTAATTGATTTTGTGTAAGAATTTAGGATACAAAAAGAAAGTCCACTCAGGCTAACCTGAATGGACAATACATTATTTTCTAATATGTTTGCTTTACTGTTCGTTTGAAAAGTTTTTAGGCCAGTTTCCTGTAGTGTTAACTTCTTCCATTGATCCTACCTTAATAGCATCTCCGTTTACACCATCAACTGAAATTACTTGATTTTCTTTAGCAACTAGATTTTTATCCTGATCGAATAAAATAACTGATTTTAGTGCTTTGACTTCAAAAACAGGAATTTTCATTCCGTTTTGCTCTAAAAAGCCTGCTTTAAGTTCGAACTTAGCACCTGGCTCAGCAGTAGGAATATTCATCATGTTTTTATATCTTGGATCTACTCCAAATAATGAATCTTTTACAGATACATATCCTAAAGTATCAATAACTACAATATCTTTTCTTGTTTCAACACCTCCAAAACGTCTTGTTAATTCTTCATCTACTACAGATGAATCACGACGCTCAGTAATTGTAAATTGTGCGGTATCAATAAACTTTACTAAATTATCAAAATTGCCTTCAAATCTTCCAGTAACAGTTCTGTGTGCTAATTCCGCATCTCTTATATCGATTAATGCTTCAATTACTTCAGAGTAACGTTGATTTTTTAGTTTATTGAATTTAATTTCCCCATAAACCGACATGAACGTTGAATACCCTAAATAACCAATTAGTACCCATAGTACAATCATTATTAATGGCTTAACTTTTTTAGGAACAAATTTGTCAATTACCCAAACGATTCCAATTGTGAGAGCGATTACAACAACAGCTGCAATAATAACATTTAGCATAGTGTTTTTATTAAAATTAATTAATGGACTAACGCAAATCTACAATTTTTTTTTATTCACGAAAGTTATTGTTAGTAAAAATCATTTATATCTTTGATAAATTCAATAATTGTATTAAAACTTAATGAATTCTTCAGAATTTTACACGCTTATAAAAAATGATTTTCCATTTCAGCCAACAGTTAAACAAGATATTGTTTTACAACAACTTGCAGACTATGTTTTTGATACATCACCAAATTCATTGTATGTTTTAAAAGGTTTTGCAGGAACAGGTAAAACTACAATTATAGGCACTATTGTTACAAATTTATGGAAAGCAAAAAAAAGTGCTGTATTAATGGCACCAACTGGTCGAGCAGCCAAAGTCATTGCTAATTATTCAAAAAAAGAGGCATTCACTATTCATAAAAAGATTTATACTGCTAGGTATTCTAAAAGCGGAAAGGTGTCGTTTGTGTTAGCTCCTAACAAGCATAAAAAAACCATTTTTATTGTTGATGAAGCTTCTATGATATCAGATATTCCTAGCCAAAGTAGTTTGTTTGGAAGCGGTTCTTTATTAGACGATTTAATGCAATATGTGTATTCCGGACATCAATGTAAACTTTTATTAATTGGAGATACTGCACAATTGCCGCCTGTTAAATTAGATTTAAGTCCTGCACTAAACGAAAATGCTTTAGGACTAAGTTACAATAAAGAAGTGACTAGAATGGAGTTAGACGAAGTAGTAAGGCAAGAGCAAGACTCAGGTATTTTGTTTAACGCTACCTTGCTTAGAGAAGCCATTTCTGGTTCGTATTTCGATGCTTTTCAGTTTAATGTAAAAGGTTTTAAAGATATAGTACGCCTTATAGATGGTCATGAAATAATGGATGCCATTAACGATGCGTATAGCAGTTTAGGAAATGAAGAAACAGCCATAATAGTTAGGTCTAATAAACGTGCTAATTTGTATAATCAGCAAATACGCTCTCGTATTCTGTTTAACGAACATGAGCTAACTGCTGGCGATTATTTAATGATTGTAAAAAATAATTACTTCTGGCTAAAGCCAACAAGTGAAGCAGGATTTATTGCTAATGGTGACATTATTGAAGTGCTAGAAGTGTTTAGCATAAAAGAATTGTACAACTTTCGCTTTGCCGAAGTGAAAGTGCGTATGGTAGATTACCCAAAAATGCGACCATTCGAAACGGTTTTAATGTTAGACACTATTAATTTAGAAACACCATCCTTACCTTATGAGGAAGCTAATAAGCTCTACCAAGAAGTGTTAAAAGATTACGAAGATGAAACTTCGTCTTATAAAAAGTTTTTAAAGGTAAAAAACAATAAATATTTAAACGCACTACAGGTTAAATTTTCGTATGCCATTACTTGCCATAAAAGCCAAGGAGGACAATGGCATACCGTTTTTGTAGAGCAACCTTATTTACCTGAGGGTATTAATAGAGACTATTTAAGATGGCTTTACACAGCGGTTACTAGAGCTAAAGAAAAATTATACCTTATTGGTTTTAAAGACGATTTTTTTGAAACATAACTTTTGTTCTATTTATTAAATAAAATCTTTTAAAAACTGTATTTTTGAATTAGAGAAAGCTGCTATATGAAAATAATTTCAATGATTCCTGCACGTTATAGTGCATCTCGATTTCCTGGTAAATTAATGCAAGACCTTGAAGGCAAAACAGTGATACTGCGTACTTACGAAGCGACTGTAGCAACTAAGTTGTTTGAAGAAGTCTATGTGGTAACCGATAGCAATATTATTTATGACGAAATTACATCGCATGGAGGCAAAGCTATAATGAGTAAAAAGGAACACGAATCCGGAAGCGACCGTATTGCCGAAGCTGTGCAGGAAGTAGATTGTGATATTGTAGTAAATGTACAAGGTGACGAACCATTTACTGATCGTTCTAGCTTAGAAAAAGTGCTTAATGTGTTTCATGATGATTCTGACAAAGAAATTGACTTAGCATCCTTAATGGTTGAAATAAAAGATTGGGATGAAATTTCAAATCCCAATACAGTAAAAGTCATTGTAGATCAACGCAACTTTGCCTTGTATTTTTCTAGAAGCCCAATTCCTTATCCAAGAGATAAAAACGCTGGTGCAAGGTATTTTAAACACAAAGGTATTTATGCCTTTCGTAAGCAAGCACTTATAGATTTTAGCAATTTACCAATGCAATTTATTGAAGCCACCGAGAAGATTGAATGTATTCGTTATTTAGAGTACGGTAAAAAAATTAAAATGGTAGAAACCAATGTACAAGGCGTAGAAATAGACACACCTGAAGATTTAGCAAGAGCAAAAAAACTGTGGAAATAGATTATAAACACATAAAGGTAATTGGCTTTGATGCCGATGATACCCTTTGGGTAAACGAAACCTTTTTTAGGGACGCCGAAATGGAGTTTGCTCGTTTATTGAGCCCTTATGAGACTGCAAACAAGATAGATCAAGAGCTTTTTAAAAAAGAAATGGATAACTTAGAACTGTATGGTTATGGCGTCAAGGCATTTGTATTGTCTATGGTCGAATCTGCTATTGAAATCTCTAACGGTTCAGTTTCAAATAAAACTTTAAGTAAAATTCTAGATATTGGTAAATCGATGATTAATCAACCAGTAAAACTACTTGATGGAGTAGAAGAGGTGTTAAAAACATTATCAAAAAAGTACCGATTAATCTTAGCTACCAAAGGTGATTTGCTTGACCAAGAGCGAAAACTTGAAAAATCTGGATTAACCGATTATTTTCATCATATAGAAGTGTTAAGCGATAAAAAAGAAGCTAATTATTCTAAACTGTTAAATCATTTAGATATTAATCCTTCAGAATTTTTAATGATAGGAAATTCATTGAAATCTGATATTTTACCATTAGTAAACATTAAAGCACATGCTATACATGTACCATTTCATACTACTTGGGCGCATGAACAAGTAAGTGAGGAGGAAACCAACGGTAAAGCATATAAAACAGTAAGTAGTTTACGTGATATTTTAAAATTTTTGAATTAGAAAAAAGATTAAATGAGTTATAAAAATTTTCCAATGGTACCAAGAGTTGTTTTTGGTCGTGGTAGTTTTAATCAATTAAACGATATTATCGCCCCAAAGCGTTTAAGTAGTCATGCTCCTTTTATTTTTTTGGTGGACGATGTATTTAAAGGTAATGTTTGGTTAACTTCAAGAATTCCGTTGTCATATCAAGATAAGATTTTGTATATCTCTGCAAATGAAGAACCTAAAACTTCGCAGGTTGACGAGTTAGTAGAGCAATTAATTCTAACTAATAAAGAATTACCCTCAGGAATTATTGGTATTGGTGGAGGTACTATTCTAGATTTAGCCAAAGCAGTAGCTATTATGTTAACTAACACAGGAAATGCGAGCGATTATCAAGGATGGGATTTAGTAAAAAATCCAGCGGTTTATCACGTTGGTATTCCAACAATTTCTGGAACAGGAGCGGAAGTGTCCCGAACAACTGTGTTGACAGGTCCTGAAAGAAAACTAGGTATTAATAGCGATTACACACCCTTTGACCAAGTTGTTTTAGATCCAGAATTAACCAAAGACGTCCCGAAAGATCAGTGGTTTTTCACAGGAATGGATTGCTTTATACATTGTATAGAATCGCTTAATGGTACCTTTTTAAACGCATTCAGTCAAAGTTATGGTGAGAAAGCCTACGACCTTTGTATGGAAGTGTTTATGGATGATGCATTATCAGCCGAAGATTCTCAAGATAAATTGATGATGGCCTCTTGGCATGGAGGCATGAGCATTGCATATTCACAAGTAGGTGTGGCACATGCTATGAGTTATGGCTTGTCGTATTTACTAGGGACCAAACATGGTATTGGTAATTGTATTGTGTTTAATCATTTAGAAGAATTTTATCCTAAAGGTGTAACCACATTCAAAAACATGATGCGTTTACACAAAATAGAGCTTCCTCAAGGTATTTGTGCAAGTTTAGACGACCATCATTTTGATACTATGATTGATGTGGCATTGAGTTTAGAACCACTTTGGGAAAATGCCATAGGAAAACACTGGAAAAAGACCATTACTAGAGATAAATTAAAAGCGTTATACCAAAAAATGTAACATGCGTTGGTTAGCAAAACTTATATACCACAACATATTAGGCTGGAAAGTAACAGGGTTTAACGATTTTGATAGCATAAAAAAAGCGGTGATTATTGCGGCTCCTCATACACATTGGAAAGATTTCCCAATAGGAGTATTGCTTAGGTCTGTGTTAGGTGTAAAAACCAATTTTGTTGGTAAAAGCAGCTTATTTAAATTTCCTTACGGATGGATTTTTAGAGCTTTAGGTGGTGCTCCAGTACAACGCCATGAAAACAGCAATCAAGTAGAAGCTATTGCTAAATTGTTTAATGAGCACGACATGTTTAGAATGGCAATGTCACCAGAAGGTACCCGAAAAAAAGTACATAAATGGCGAACAGGGTTCTATTATATTGCCAAAACTGCTAAGGTGCCAATAGTCATGATTACTTTAGATTTTGAAAAGAAGCAAAACAAGATTTCAGAACCATTTTACACAACAGACGATAAAGAAGCCGACTTTAAATTTATGCACCAATTCTACGAAGGTGTAAAAGGCAAAGTTCCTGAGTACTCTTAATTTACAGTATTAATAAATTAAAATGGATAAAACGGTATTTGAAATTACTAAAATGGATTGTCCTTCTGAGGAAAATCTCATCCGAATGAAAGTTGATGGTATTTCAAGTATTATGAATTTAGATTTTGACATTCCTAATAGAAAACTAACTGTTTTTCATAATGGTAATATTCAGCAAATCGAACAAGCAATTTTAGAACTTAATTTAGGTGGAAAAATAATTTCTACAGAACAAACAAAGCAAAAACACTTTAAAGAAAACGCCAATCAGAAAAAGCTACTTTGGTCTGTACTTGCAATAAATTTTATATTTTTTATAGTAGAAATAACAACTGGACTCATCTCAAAATCAATGGGACTTGTTGCAGATAGTTTAGATATGCTAGCAGACAGCTTTGTTTACGGCATTAGTCTTTTGGCAGTAGGAGGAACATTGGTGAGAAAAAAACGAATTGCTAAAATCGCAGGAATTTTTCAAATACTACTAGCTATTATTGGGTTTTTAGAGGTTTTAAGAAGATTTTTTAGTGCAGAAGTACTGCCTAATTTTTCAACAATGATTATTGTTTCTGTGTTTGCTCTTATTGCAAATAGTTTGTGTCTTTATATTTTACAAAAATCAAAGAGTAAAGAAGAAGCACATATAAAGGCAAGCATGATTTTTACCTCTAACGATGTTGTTATTAACTTAGGTGTTATAATTGCTGGTGTTTTAGTAAATTGGTTTAGTTCTAATAAACCTGATTTAATAATAGGCACAATTGTTTTTATTCTGGTTGTGCAAGGTGCTTTCCGTATTCTTAAATTAAGTAAATAGCTCATAAATTATTGATGATCCCAAGCATTTACATCGTCCTTATTCTTTGGTGATAAGCCCAACACCTCACCATCAGTATTTACGCCCAATCCCATAACGGTTCGGTTGGCATAATTAAAATAGGCTACTACTTGGTTTACCTCTAGTATTTCGCCATCGTTATAACCTAAACTCTTTAAATAGCTAATATTGGCTTTGGTAAGCGAGCTGGCGTTTAAAGTAAGTTGGTGTGCATAATCAATAAGTGCATATTCCTTTTCAGGTAAATAATTGGCTAACGTATTGTGTTCTATATGGTGTTTTAATGCTTTAGCCTTTGTGTCGTCGTTTAAAAAACGTGCCATACCAGCAAAATGGTGCTCATAACAATAGTCACACTTATTGATATAACTGGTGTAAGTGCCCAATAACTCCAACAACCAATTCGGGAACGTATTATTGCTATGGTGTAAGGTGTTTTTATACAAACTCATGTGCCCAACTAAAGTGTGTGGTCGTAAACTATGTATGCTTAGCACATTATCTATTTGGTTATTAGGCCCTTTAATTTTTTTGTAAATCTGTTTTAGTTTTCCTGTAGCTTCTTCAAACGGAATAACGTGTATCCAACTCATAGGTATATTTTTTATGGCTAATGCAAGGTATTATTAGGTTGCCAAACACATCGTTTTTCGATGAATCGCATTAAAATTTGTATTAACCGATTGCAAAATTAACGTATTGGTACGAGATTTGTATTACTATACTTGGTTAGTATTAATTTAGAATGAAACATAAATTAAATACGAGACAGTCGTATCTCTAAAAAGAAACATTTGCTATTAATTAAGAAACACCATTTTTAAAAGCTGCTCCATGACTATGGATGCAGCTTTTTAGTTATTTAAAGAGGGTTTAATTTTACATATTTTTCCTTCAACACTAATAATCTCACCATCTAGAGTCAAAGATGATATATAATAAAAACAACTTCCTTTAATTTTTATCATTTCCACTAAAAGCCCTCCATTATCATTTACAAATTTTTGATGCTCATCTAAAACCATTTTTGTCTCATCATATATAAGCCGATAAGAGCAATCATCAATCCACTTTATTATTTCAAACGCTTTTTTTCTTAATTCTGGGTTTTCAGCGTCAATTACTTCTGGATTTAGAATTATTTCAGATTGATAATTTCCACTTCTAACTACTCTTATTGAAAAAGGTAGCGTTTCATCTGCAGGGATTATAAAAGTACCATTTTTAAAGCTTTTGCAAGTCAATTCTTGAGAGTAAGAATTAAATCCTGTTAATAACACTCCTAAAAGGAATAATTTATAGTATGTAAGCCTAGTCATTGTTGCCCACAGTATTTTTTATTCCTTATTCGTAGCAACATTTTTAATAATTTCAACAATCTTATTCGATGATTCATTGTCTTTTTCTGAGTTCAAATATCCAGTTTGTTGATTTGAAAATATAGTATGTGTTGCCTCAATTAAAACTGCATTTTTTGTTTGTGCATCAGTTCCAGCTGCTTTGGCAAAAGTTTCAAATGTTGACAGAGCATTTTGTCTATGTTTATTCAAAGTAGCATTATGTTTGTGCGCTTTATAATTTCTATTGCAAATTGATAGTCCATAGAACATTGCAGAAAGTACAATTACTTTGGTAATTGAAAATTGAATGATTTCTGCACTTGAAGAAGTTGTGTCAGGAAAAACGAAGATGAATATTATTGCAGCAACCACAATAGCGATTAAAACACCAACAGTCCATTTCAACCATATTTTTGATTGTCTTTCGTGTTCGGTAGATTCTGTGTTAAAAATTTGCGAATGACGTGAAACACCCACTTTAGCAGCTGCTTCCTCCGCACTTTTTAGGGTTTCATCTAATTGAGTTAAATATTCCTCTCCTTTTTTTTCAGTTTCCTTTGTTTTTTTATCAAGGTCAGATACAAGTTGGTCAATTTTAGCTTGCTGAACGGATAAGTCATTTCCACTTAAAAGTCCAACTGTTAGTATTGGTAATGTGTGTTGGTAGTATCCATCATACTGATTATCCAATTGGGTAATCAAACTATCTCTTTGGTTTACAGGGTTGTTTTGATTTGGATTAAAACTCTTAAAACTATCGAACCTGTCGTTTGCAGCTTTTAATTGGTTATTAAAATTGTTAAGCAAGTTGTACGGAACGTCTTCATAGTTTACTGTTTTCGCTCTATTGAACAAATCAATCGTCTTAATAATTGTTGATTCAGCATCTTTAAATGATAATTGGCTTCCAAGTTCATTTTCTCTAACCAAGTCCTCTATTTGGAATTCCGTTAGTTTCTCATAATTCGCATTAATTTGTTCAATTAGTTGTTCGTATTGCTGTTTTGTTGCCATTCAGTTTGTTTAAATTACCACCAATTTTAAGATAAATTCAGTTTCAATTGAAGTTTACCGACTGTTAAACGAAGGTAGTCTTTTTCTTCCATAAAATCAATACGTAGAACTACGTATATTTAACCATGATATAATATAGCTGTTTATTGTAAATGCCATATTTTTGCACCTAGAAACTTAGGTAATACATGATTCCGCACTTTAATAAAATTCATAATAGATTTAAGCTAAACGGTGAGCATTACAACCAAGATGTTTTAAAAGAAGTGGCTGCCGATTATATAAAGGAAGGGGAGCCATATCAAAAAGTGATAGGTGATTTTTTACTGGATTGGCTTAACAATAAAGACGATATTAAAGTAACAACATCAGGTTCTACAGGAAGCCCGAAACTGTTAGCGCTTAAAAAGCAATCCATGGTGCATTCGGCATTGGCTACTGGCGATTATTTTGGGTTAGCTCCTGGTGATACAGCTTTACATTGCTTGCCAACAGGATTTATTGCTGGAAAAATGATGTTGGTACGAGCCTTAATTTTAGGATTGGAGTTAGATATTGTAGAACCAAGTGCGCAACCACTAGCATTTACAAGTAAGCCATATGATTTTTGTGCCATGGTGCCTTTGCAATTACAACAGTCTATTACACAATTAAATTACATAAAAACACTTATTGTTGGAGGTGCACTGGTAACACAAAAGTTACAAAACCAAATTCAAGATACAAGCTGTCACGTGTATGCTACCTATGGCATGACCGAAACAGTCACGCATATTGCAGTAAAGAAGTTAAACAATGTTCCGTCATTGCGAGGAGGCACGACGAAGCAATCTGTTGAAGAAGCGTTTAAAATACTGCCAAACATTAGTATTGAAACCGACGAAAGGGACTGTCTGGTTATTAACGCACCAAGATTAACGGAACACCCTGTGGTAACTAACGATATAGTTGAGTTAACTTCAAAAAACAGTTTTAAGTTACTTGGTCGTGTTGACAATGTAATTAATTCTGGTGGTGTTAAGTTGTTTCCTGAGCAAATTGAAGAAAAATTAGCACAAGTGATTGAAACACCTTTTTTTGTAGCCTCTAAAAAAAATGATTCCTTAGGCGAAAGTTTAATTTTAGTAGTTGAAGGTTTGCCTAATACCGACCATTTAAAAACAGCTATAAAAGGCATTAAGAATCTTGATAAATACGAAATTCCTAAAGAGATACTAAGCGTACCACAGTTTGTAACGACAGCTTCAGGAAAATTGCAACGTAAACTAACGTTAGAATTATTACAATAAGTAGTTTTGATTAGACTTGGTAATAGAGGAACATTATAAAGATGTTCCTCTATTTTTTGAACTCAAATAAATTCAATATTTTTATGGTCTAACCAACCAAAATTCTCAACATGAAAAAAGGATGCTTCATTGTATTTCTAGTGGCACTTCAAATAAATGCTCAACGAATTTTACCAGAACGTGAAAGAGCAAGAGTCGTAGATGAAATTTTAGCCGATAGATTTAATAACCTATTGCCTCAATTAATGGATAGAACAGGTATTGATATGTGGATTCTAATATCAAGAGAATATAATGAAGATCCAGTGCTTAGAACCATGTTGCCAGCCACTTGGTTAAATGCTCGAAGACGAACAATTATTCTGTTTTATAGAGATAAAGCAAAAAATACAATTGAAAAATTAGCAGTAGCTAGATATAATTTTGGTGAAAACATTATGTCGGCTTGGGATAAAGAAAAGGAACCTAGCCAATGGAAACGACTCATGCAACTTATTGAAGAGCGTGATCCTGAGAGCATAGGGCTCAACTATTCGAAGCATTTTAATATAGCAGATGGACTGGATAAAACCGATTATGATGAGTTTATGTCGTACTTACCAAAAAAGTATGAAAAAAGAGTAATTTCTGCACAACCCTTAGCCACAGGTTGGATAGAAACCAGAACAGAACGTGAAATGGTAATATTTAATCAATTAGTAGATATTACGCATGACATTATAGCTGAGGCATTTTCAGAAAAGGTCATTACTCCAGGAATAACAACGACAACAGATGTAGAGTGGTGGATGCGCGATAAAGTAACCGCATTGGGATTGGAAACTTGGTTTCACCCAACAGTGGATGTACAGCGCACTAGTGAGAAACTAGAAGGGCATTTATATTCGTTTTCTGATAGACCAGGAGAAATGGTGATTTTACCAGGAGATTTATTGCATTGTGATTTTGGCATTACCTATTTACGTTTAAATACTGATTGTCAAGAACTAGCTTATGTATTAAAACCAGAAGAAAAAGCACCACCAAAATTTTTAGCAGATGCTTTTGCAGAGGGAAATAGAGTTCAAGATATATTCACAAATAATTTTGTGGAAGGCGCTACAGGAAATCAAATTTTATTAAAGTCTTTAAAAGAGGCGAAATCCGAAGGATTACGACCTTCTATTTATACACATCCATTAGGAAGTTACGGTCATTCGTCTGGCACAACACTTGGCATGTGGGACGCTCAAGGAGGTGTGCCTGTAAATGGCGATTATCCGTTGCATATAAACACGGTTTATGCCATTGAGTTGAATACTACAGTAAATATTCCAGAGTGGAAACGTGATATTCGTATCATGTTCGAGGAAGCTGGCTTTTTTGGTAAAAATGGTTTTAGATATGTAAACGGACGACAAACTAAGTTATTGACTATTCCGAGAGTTAAAGACCATCAGGGGAATTAATTATTGCTGCATTTTAAAGTAATAATCAGCCGATCGTTTTCCTGAACCATAAAGCAAAAAGAAAATACAAAGTAGCAAAACAGTAATGGCTAAAACTAAATCTGTTGAATTAACTTCTGCCGAAAGGTTGATTATTACAGCGCCAATCAATATAGGCAGTTGTGCTACAATGGCTAAGCGAGTAAGTAATCCAAAAATGATTAATAAACCACCAACAAGATGAGCAGGAGCAACATAATGAATGATTATTACATTTCCTGCTAAGTTTTGAAATGGTTTTATAAGGTCTATTAATATTTGAGAGTCACCCATAAAATATAGCCCTTTAATAAATAAAAAAGCGCCAAGTATAATTCTTAGTAGGTCAATTGGGAGGTAAGTGTGTCTGTTGGCCCATTTATTGAGTGATTTAACAATTCCCATGACAATAAAATTAAAATTTATTGTTCTTAAGATACTGAATTTTAGTGATATATAAAAATTAAACCTGAATAACCCCTAAGTTAAACTTTTTTTCAATAGGAGCGTGGTTGGCGGCTTCTATACCAATGCTTACCCATTTTCTAGTATCAAGTGGGTCTATGACCCCATCTGTCCAAAGTCGTGCGGCCGCATAATAAGGTGATACTTGGTTGTCGTATCTATCCTTAATTTTATTGAAAAGTGCTTCTTCTTTTTCTGGTGTGATTTTTTCGCCCTTTTTCTTTAATGAAGCAGTTTCAATTTGCAACAATACTTTAGCTGCACTATTTCCACTCATAACAGCCAATTCTGCACTTGGCCAAGCAACTATCAATCTTGGGTCATAAGCTTTCCCACACATAGCGTAATTTCCAGCACCATAACTATTACCAATAATAATGGTGAATTTTGGCACAACACTATTACTCACAGCATTTACCATTTTTGCACCATCTTTTATAATACCTCCATGTTCGCTTTTACTGCCAACCATAAAACCTGTAACATCTTGTAAAAAGACTAACGGAATTTTCTTTTGGTTACAATTGGCAATAAATCGAGTGGCTTTATCAGCACTATCATTATAAATTACGCCACCAAATTGCATTTCACTAGGTTTGGTTTTGGCTTTTGTGGTTTTAACTAATTTACGTTGGTTAGCAACAATACCAACTGCCCAACCATCAATTCTTGCATAAGCAGTAATGATGGTTTTTCCATACCCTGCTTTATATTCATCATATTCAGAATTATCAACTAAACGTTTAATAATCTCATACATATCGTATTGGTCTGCACGACTTTTAGGCAGAATACCATAGATATCTTCTTGTGTTTCTTTTGGTAACTCAGCTTTAGCTCTATTAAAACCAGCTTTGTCGTAATCACCAATTTTGTCTATAATGTTTTTAATGGTATCTAAAGCATCTTTGTCATCTTTGGCTTTATAGTCAGTAACACCACTAACTTCGCAATGTGTGGTAGCTCCACCGAGAGTCTCATTGTCTATGGTTTCGCCAATAGCAGCTTTTACCAAGTAACTTCCTGCAAGAAAAATACTTCCTGTTTTATCTACTATCAGTGCTTCGTCACTCATAATAGGTAAGTAAGCACCTCCAGCGACACAACTTCCCATAACAGCAGCAATTTGTGTGATTCCCATACTACTCATTACAGCGTTATTCCTGAAAATGCGTCCAAAATGTTCTTTGTCAGGGAAAATTTCGTCTTGCATAGGTAAATACACACCAGCAGAATCTACTAAATAAATAATAGGTAGTTTATTTTCAATAGCAATTTCTTGAGCTCTCAAATTCTTTTTTCCAGTAATAGGAAACCATGCACCAGCTTTAACAGTGGCATCATTGGCAACTACAATGCATTGTTTACTCTTTATATAACCAATTTTAACTACTACGCCACCAGATGGACAACCTCCATGTTCTTGGTACATATCTTCACCTGCAAACGCCCCAATTTCTATACTTTTTGATTTAGAATCCAGAAGGTAATCTATACGTTCTCTTGCAGTCATTTTCCCTTTAGCATGATGTTTTTCAATACGTGTTTTACCTCCACCAAGTTTAACTTTTATCAATCGTTTGGTTAAATCGGATACTAAAAGCTTATTGTGATCTTCGTTTTTATTGAAGTTGATGTCCATTAATTCTTTTGTTTGTTGCTAAAATACAAAAGAACTTTTTGCAATAAAAGATTAATCTGCATTTATATATTACACGGAAATATATTCCATGGAATATATTAATTTATTTTTGTATATTTGCACAAATAAATTAATATAAGATGAAGAAAATATTAGCCTTTGCAGGTAGCAATAGTAAAGAGTCAATCAACAAGGAATTAGTGATTTATGCATCTAGTTTAGTGCATAATACAGAAACAACCGTATTAGATTTAAACGATTTTGAATTACCTCTTTATGGTATTGATTTAGAAAAAGAACACGGTATTCCAGATAATGCTCACAAGTTTTTAGAAGAAATTAAAAAGTCAGATGGCATTATTTTGTCATTAGCAGAACATAATGGTGTTTACTCCACAGTATTTAAAAACATTTTCGACTGGATGTCTAGGATAGATGGTAAACTTTGGAGCAATAAACCAATGTTGTTAATGGCAACATCACCTGGAGAAAGAGGAGGTGCTACAGTTTTAGAGATAGCAAATGGACGTTTTCCATATATGGGTGGAAATATAGTAGCAAACTTTTCATTACCATTCTTTGGTGATAATTTTTCTAATGAAGGAATAACAGACAAAGATTTGGCTCAACAACTTGAAGAAGCTGTTACAAAATTTAAGAATGCTTTATAATGGGAGATATTTCAAAGGATATAAATTCCAGTTTTCCAAATAACAAGGTGAAGGCTTTGCTAAACATTATTTATACAAGTAATTGGATTAACAGTCACCAAAACACCTTTTTTAAATCATTTGGAATCTCACCGCAACAGTTTAATATTTTACGAATTTTACGTGGTGCTGGAAAACCGTTAAAAGTACAAACTATTAAAGAGCGAATGATAGAGCGAGCTCCTAATGCCACTCGGTTAATGGATAAATTATGTGCCAAACAACTCATAGAGCGTACACCATGTCCAGACGATCGAAGAGTAGTACACATAGCTATTACTAATGATGGGTTGGAGTTACTAGAAGATATTTCTAAGAAAATGGATTTTGATTTATTAGAAAACCTTAATGAAAAGGAAGCAGGAATATTAAGTGATTTGCTGGATAAAATTCGCTAAAAAAACAGAAGAAAATGAAAACAATAATTCACAAAGCAGAAAGTAGAGGATTTGCCAATCATGGTTGGTTACAAGCTAATCATTCATTTAGTTTTGCTAATTGGTACAATCCTGAAAGAGTTCATTTTGGCGCATTAAGAGTGTTGAATGACGATGTCATTGCTCCTAAAATGGGTTTTGGCACACATCCACATGACAATATGGAGATTATTACCATTCCATTAGGAGGCGAATTGAAACATCGCGATTCCATGCATAATGAGTGGCAATCAGTACTTCCAGGAGAAGTGCAAATAATGTCGGCTGGAACAGGAGTTCAACATTCTGAAATTAATGGATCTGTAGATAAGCACTTAAGTTTATTTCAAATATGGATTATTCCAAATAAACAGAATGTAGTACCACGTTATGACCAGAAAACATTTGAAGAAGACAACAGAAAAAACAAATTGCAAACCTTGGTAACATCAATAGATAGCAATCATGAAGGGAGCTTGAAAATTCACCAAGATGCTATATTATCTCGAATAGATTTAGATAAAGATAAAAGTTTTAGCTATCAATTAAAGAGCAGTAATCATGGTGTGTATGCAATGACTATTCATGGAAATGTTATTATTAACAATAATGCTCTGGAAACGCGTGATGCTATTGGAGTTTCTGAAACAGAAGCGTTTAATGTTCAAGCAACAGAGAACTCTCAACTACTTTTTATTGAAGTACCAATGCTTAAATTGTAAAAATTATTTAAGCACCAAAAAGCATCCTAAATAAAGGATGCTTTTTTTATATAAAAATGCGATATTTGTGTTTCGACTAACTATCTAAACAAACTAAGAGTAAATTATGGCAATGAACAAGAACACAGTTTTAGCATGGGCAACTGTGCTAATGGTAATTATGGGAATAATTTTAATATTAATGGGAGCTTATAGATATGACGATGTTGCAGGTTGGGGCTTTGCAACTGTCGGTATAGGTTTCTTTGCAATAGCTTGGGTGTTTAATGCTTTAAAAGGACGTGTGTAATGAGTGATGATAAAAAAATAATATTTTCAATGTCTGGTGTTACCAAGACATTTCAAAGTGCAAACTCACCAGTTTTAAAGAATATTTACCTCAGTTTTTTCTATGGAGCCAAAATCGGAATTTTAGGTTTAAATGGTTCTGGTAAATCCACGCTTTTAAAGATTATAGCTGGAGTTGATAAAAATTTTCAAGGCGACGTAGTGTTTTCTCCAGGTTATACCGTTGGTTATTTAGAGCAAGAACCCCAACTTGACGATGATAAAACAGTGATGGAAGTGGTTCGTGAAGGAGCTGCCGAAACGGTTGCCATTCTAGATGAGTACAATAAAATAAACGATCAATTTGGTTTAGAAGAGGTTTATAGCGATCCAGATAAGATGGAAAAACTCATGAACCGTCAAGCTGAACTGCAAGACCAAATAGATGCAGCTAATGCTTGGGAATTAGATACCAAATTAGAAATTGCCATGGATGCGTTACGTACTCCAGAAGGAGATAAAAAAATAGGCGTATTATCTGGAGGTGAACGTCGTCGTGTGGCCTTATGCCGCTTATTGCTAAAAGAACCTGACGTACTTCTGTTAGATGAGCCAACAAACCATTTAGATGCAGAATCTGTACATTGGCTAGAACATCATTTAGCACAATATAAGGGAACTGTAATAGCTGTAACCCATGATAGATATTTTTTAGATAATGTAGCAGGTTGGATTTTAGAACTCGATAGAGGAGAAGGCATTCCTTGGAAAGGAAATTACTCATCTTGGTTAGACCAAAAATCCAAACGTATGGCTCAAGAAAACAAAACAGCTTCTAAACGTCAAAAAACCTTAGAGCGAGAGTTAGAATGGGTGCGTCAAGGAGCAAAAGGTCGTCAAACAAAACAAAAAGCACGTTTAAAGAATTACGATAAATTATTAAGTCAGGATCAAAAGCAATTAGATGAAAAACTTGAAATCTATATTCCAAATGGTCCACGTTTGGGAACAAATGTAATTGAAGCTGTTGGAGTGAGTAAAGCTTATGGTGATAAATTGCTGTATGAAGATTTAAACTTTAATTTACCGCAAGCAGGAATAGTAGGTGTTATTGGACCTAATGGTGCTGGTAAAACAACAATTTTTAGAATGATAATGGGTGAAGAAAAGCCAGACAAAGGAGAGTTTAAAGTTGGTGATACAGCAAAAATAGCCTATGTGGATCAAGCACATTCTAATATTGACCCAAATAAAACAATCTGGCAAAACTTTAGTGATGAGCAAGAGCTAATTATGATGGGAGGGAAACAAGTTAACTCTCGTGCTTATTTAAGTCGATTTAATTTTTCTGGAAGTGAACAAAACAAGAAAGTAAATTTACTTTCTGGAGGGGAACGTAACCGTTTACATTTAGCAATGACACTAAAAGAAGAAGGTAATGTATTACTTTTAGATGAGCCTACTAACGATCTTGATGTTAATACTTTAAGAGCCTTGGAAGAAGGACTTGAAAACTTTGCAGGATGTGCCGTTGTGATTTCTCACGATAGATGGTTTCTAGATAGAATTTGTACGCATATATTAGCCTTTGAAGGCGATAGTCAAGTATATTTCTTTGAAGGAAGCTTTAGTGATTATGAAGAAAACAAGAAAAAACGCTTAGGTGGCGATTTAATGCCTAAGAGAATAAAGTATAAGAAACTAGTAAGATAATTATAAATAAAAAAGCCAGCAAATGCTGGCTTTTTTATTTATATCCTTTTTGTTTTAATCATATAAATGACCTTCGGTAAAATCTTTATACTGTTTATTATCTTTAGTTGAAGAAGCATTCGACTTCTTGCTTAGTTTTTCATTTTCAGCTTTTAGTTTATAAGATTTTCTAACACCTAAAACTAAGAGTATTAAAAAGAAAGCCACAGTAATTATTAATACAGTAACAATACCGCTTTGTTCGATTAAGGAAATGAAATCCAAGTGAGGTTTTAGTAGGTTGATTAGTAGCATTTTATTCAGTGATTTGGGTTAATCGATTTTCAAATATAAAATATTTATTTTACTAATCATCTTAAAATGAATAAATTATCAAAAAAAAACTCTGTTGCATAGGTTTGAAACTGTTAAAAGAGTATTTTTTCTTATGTAACATTTGTTACAAAAAAGGCATAATGTGATTTTTGTCATAATCTAGTTTATTAATTAGTAGTAATTTCATCACATCAATTTGTAAACCAAATTGTTATTAGATATTTTAACTTAAATATTCATATTATGAAAGCTAACTTCTTTAAACTTTTTGCACTATTATTTACAACAGCAATATATGCACAATCTGGGCATATCATGCAAGGTGTTGGTGCAGTAAACATGTCAATGGGTGGAGCTTCCACAGCACAACCTTTAGATATTTCTGGAGCATTGCATTGGAACCCTGCTGCTGTAAGTACTTTTGACTCTAAAATTTTAAAATTCGATTTGGGATTATTTTTCTCATCACCTGAACTGCGAGGCAGTTTACCACCAGGTATGATGGGACCAGGTTCACCTGGAGTAAGTGGTGTTACAGAAGATGATAGAGGTGTATCTTTTATGCCAGCTTTAGCAATGGTTTGGGGTAAGCCTGAAAGCAAACATACCTTTGGTGTGTCAGCCTTTGGTATTAGTGGATTCGGTGTAACATTCCCCGAAGAAGCTAACAACCCAATGAACCCTAATTTTAATCCAAATGAAAATTCTAACCCAATTAATTATCCACAGCAAGCAAATGGATTTGGACACATTGAATCTGATTATATGTTATTGCAAATAGGCTTTACTTGGGCTTATGAGTTATCTGATAAATTTTCAATAGGTGTACAACCAAATATAGACTATGCCGCTTTAGAATTAATGCCTAACCCAACGGCTAATCCAAATTCGGCAGGCTATCCTTCAACAAACAAAGCATCAGCTATAGGTTTTGGAGCTCAATTTGGTGTGTTTTTTGACTCAGGTTCTGGGTTTAAACTAGGTGCTTCTTATAAAACAACACAAAGTTTTGGAGACTTTGAATTTGAAAATACATATTTAGATAATAGTACTTCAACAAATGAATTCAACATGGATTATCCATCAATTTTATCATTTGGTTTAGGATATTCAACTGGCGATATAGATTTTGCATTGGACTATAGAAATGTAAACTACGAAAACACAGATGGATTCTCAAAAACAGGTTGGACATCAACAGCATCTGTAGCTGGTTTTGGCTGGGAGAATATCTCTATAATTTCTGCGGGACTTCAGTATAAAGGTATTGATAAATTGCCTTTAAGATTTGGATACACCTATAGTTCTAATCCAATTAACGAAAAAGTTGCCTTTTTTAATATTCCGGCAACAGCAATTATTAAAAATGCATTTCAATTTGGCTTAAGCTATCAAGTAAATGATAAATTAAACTTTGATGGTGTTTATCATTACGGAACTAGTGGTGATGCAACATCTGGACAAATGTTATCTCCAATGATGGCAGGACCTGGAAACCCTTACGGAGCTATTCCTGGTTCTTCAGTGTCATATGAAATGAAGACATCGATGATTATGGTAGGATTTAGTTATAATTTTATTAATAACTAATACTTGCATATTATTAGAATGAGCGGTTTCAATTTTTTTGAAGCCGCTTTTTTTTATAAAAAAAATTAAGAACTGTAACATTTCCAAAAAAAATAACACAAATATTTTAAGCAGTTATATTTTTAAAATCCTAATTTTTAACGAAATTGCTTATCTAAATAAAATGTTCAACCTTAACTACACGAAACAATATGTCGGATGATTTTGATTTACTAGAAACTAATGCTAACGAAAAACAAGAAAAAGTAGATGTAAACTGGGGAAAAGCCATAGATACAATGAAATCTAAACTGGCACAAGAAGATGATCCAGAAATGCGTCAAAAAATATTAAATGCTACATTAGATGATGTTGTACATATGGCAGAAAAAGACCGTACGTCTTTGCTAGATGCTATTAAGGATTTAACTGATTATCAGGACGAAGTGGGCATTATTTTCGAAAACTTTTCGTCGTTAAATGGTGATGAACAAAAAATTATTGATAATGCTATTAAGCGTTTAGAACGTGCTAGAGTTGAGCTTGAAGATGCTGAAAATAAACCAGACACTTGGTGGAACAATCTTTGGGGACGTAAAAGCAAGATAAGAAAAGCCCAGGACGAGTTAAAAGCTGCCCAAAAAACTAGAGACGAAGCTGATAATAAAGCAAAAGCACTGTTTCAGCAGCGTATTGAAAGTGCTGATGTACAAACATTACTTAACGAACTGTCTTATAAAAGTCAGGCAGCAGTTAAGCGTTTAAAAGATCGTGAAGTAGAGATTAAAGAAGTTGAAGATAAGTTGCAAAATGCCATTGTTGAAGCGACTAAAAACCATACAAAAGCTTTAGAAAAGAAGAAAGAAGTAGAAGGGTTGCTTGAAGAAAAGTATGCCTTATTAAAACAAGCACGTCAAGAACTAGAAGAAATTGTAGATAAACAATCTGCTGAGTATGCGCAAGCCATTGGTAAAGTGACCCAATTAGAACAAAAAGTAGAGGAATTAGAAGGTTTAAAAAATGCATATACAACTTTAGCAGCCTCTAAAGATAGTTTTGTACATAAGCATAATTTGACTATTAAGGTGTTGACATCATTAAGAAGCAACTTGCAGACTCACCGAGCCAAATTGAAATCTGATACCGAAGAACGTTTAAAATATTATGATGGTTACGTAGTGGCTTTAAAAGCGCGTACCGATCAAGAATTCGCTGCCATTTTAGAGCATTTAGGAGTAAAAACCGATGAGCATATTGGAGAAACATTAGCAGCAATGCATTCGGCGTCTGCTAGAGTTAGACAAGAAATGATGGATAATATTCCTGTCCATGAAAAGGTAATGCAAGGGGTTTATGGTAGTTATGCTGAAGCTTTACAAGAAATACGAGTTAAGGATGCCGAGATTCAAAAGAATTTTGCAGACCGTTATGGTATCGATATGAAAGAAATCTTTGAAGAATATTATAAAGCTGAAAACAACTCTCCAGCTGGAAATAGTGATGGAGAAGGAGAAAGTCCAAAACCAGAAGGAGACGACGATTTATTATCATAATAGCCTGTGCTTCTTTCGAGAGGCACAATTTTTCTATATCAATTTCACTAACCATTTTTTAATTAGTAATGTCTATTAATCACATAGTAACACCATTAGATTCTGCAGAGCTCGATTCTAAAGAACAGTATGTGTTTTACCATAAAATGGTAGATTTTACTTTAAAAGAGCTTATTGTTAATGTGCAACGTCAGCAAATTTGCGACGATAAAGAAGTGGTATTTTTTAAACAGTATTGCGATTTGTTATTGTACTCTATTGAAGCCATGCGTATTAAATATATGTACGACGAAGAAGATAATATGAAAATTGATTTGACCGATTCTGGTTTTCCTAATTACTTAGAGTTTCGCTACTTGTTTAATGATCTGTCTTTACGAGCCGAATATTTAGATAAACTTATTCCAGCATCGATGCTTAAAGAAGAGTTCTTAGACACTTTAATGCGTAAAAAAGAACCAGTAAAAAAAAGTAAATTATTTCAGGCAGCATCTATTGTATATTACAAATCGGTTCAGCAAAAATTTATCTTTAATCGGTTTGTGCAAGGAAAAATTATTTCGGCACCAAAGCATAGTCAAGGAGAATTATTAATAAGCTGGAGCTTTTATGATGTGTCTTTAAACAGGCCATTTATCTGCTTTATGTATTTTGATTATGATGGTCAAAAATTTCTTGATTATAAAGATAAAGTTTATGAAGTGCTTAAAAATACAGCTGATAGAAATATGCCAATAGATACTATGGCGTATGCGATAGATAGAAAGCTGCCTAATATTTTTCCAAAGCATATAAAGCGCATAGATTTAGGACCTTTGCATAATGTCTTTGCTAAGGATGAAAATGAAATTACGCATGCTATTTTAAGTAGCATTAGTAAAAAGGAAATCCCTCTAGAATCGTATGCCATATCTCTAAAAGTAGATGAAGTATTTTCTGGGAGCGAATTTAAAGAAGGTGGTTTTTTTAGCAAGCAAACACTTCAAAACTGGAGCGATGTGGTAAAGCAACAATATGTATTTGCACCACATCGTATTATACAAATGCTCTATAATAAAACACCAGATATTATGAATAGGTTGGCAAAACCGCCTATTCAAATAGCTGATTTGAAAAATTAATAAATAAAAAGTTATCAGTTTCAGTCGCAGTATTCAGTGCTGCAAGCTGAGACCATGACTGAAAACTAAAACATGGAACACAACTCAACATTTCCAATAAAGCAAAACGAACTCGATGTACTTCGTGACGAAGCGACGTCGTATATAAAAAGTGTACAATGGGAACAAGGTCAACGAGCAAAGAATAAAGAAAACAATAGTAAAGACGAATCTATACTGTTGTATTTGTCTCGTGCACAAGGAGGCAATGGAGGTGTTGAAGTTACGTCTGTATCTAAAACTATTTTAGCATTAAAAAAGCGCTTGCTACCAAATTCTGTAGCCATTCCTATTCATTTAAATGAAACTTTATTTGCTGTACAAGAAGGAATAACATTAGGAATTTGGATAAAAGACAGCTATTACGATGCATCTGGATTGTCTAGTTTGAGTGAACGCAAATCTGTTCTAGATAATGCTGGAAAGCGTGAGTACGAAAGTAAAATGCACACAGCAACGGCGTTTATGTTATTTGCTACTGCGTATAATATTCTTCATAATTTAAAACCACATGCGTCTGATGATTTAAGTGTGATGAAAAACAAGTTTGCTGGTATTCCTGAAGTGTCATTTATGTCACCTCTTAAAGGAATTGCCTGCGCTTTGTATTATTACGATAAGTACTTAAGTCATCCAGATATTGTAAAGACAGATAAGGATGTTATTGATTTTACAGTGGTGTATTTTGAAGTATTGATTGACGAAATTCAATTGCGCAAAAGCACTTTGGAATACACCGAAACCATTCTCGATAGAACGTATAAACTTGAAAACTCAGATTTTGCGGTATCTGGTTGGGAAAATGTATTTCAAGGTGTAGCTAAAAGTGTCGAGTTCAATAAAATACAATTTGAACAAATAGTTGGTAACAGAGATGCAAAACATTTTGCTCGTCGTTTAACCGAACGCATGTTGAGCTACGATTTTGCAGTTCAAAAAAACCCATTCCAAGAATTAGGTGGCTTTATGCCAGTATTTATGGGATATGGAATTCCAGGTACTGGTAAAAGTATGTTGATTGCAGCTATTGCTACACGACTAAAAGAACATTGTGATAATCTAGATATTCCATTTTTATTTCATCCAATGCCAGATACGTTAATTAGTACATTTCAAGGTGGTTCAGCCGAGAAAATGGTAGAGTGGATGAAACCCTTACAAGACCCAACACGTTTAATTTTTGCTCCAATTGATGATGCCGAAAACAACTTGCAAGAGCGTACTGCGCAAGGGGTTTCTGCTGGTGTCAAGGAAGTAATTGGAGTGTTTTTAAGATATACAGAAGGTGCTTATGCTGTAAACTATGGAAATAGCTCTATTGGGTTATTTACTAACCTTCCTGAAATGCTAGATAAAGCTGTAATTTCGCGTGTACAAGGACGTTTTAAAATTGATGGCGCACGAACAGAGCACGATTTTTTAGATCAAGATCATTTATGGTGGCGAAAATTAGATGATACCATGCCAGATTTTGTAAACATGCAAGGACCAGAAAATTATAGCTACTTACAAGATCAAGGTTTGGTAAAAAATATGGGAGAAATCTTAAAGATTACTGATAAGCCAACTGAAGAACGTGTTTTAGAAGCCTATGATAAGGTAGAGAAGAGCTTTAAAACCAATCAGCATTTGTTTTACGCCAACTTGTATAAAGAAATTCAAAAGATTTTTCCTTTTTTCTCATCACGTGATGTTAGAAATATTCAAAGTGCAGTATCATTGCGTTTAACCGATTTTGATTTAGAAGAAGATTGGTTTGAAAACCCTGAAATATATTTTAAAAAAGATTACGATACCAAGTTTAATATGTTGCAGGAATTGATGCGAGCCAATATGAAAGGTTTGGATTTTTCTGAAGTAAGACGACAAGAAGTAGTACGCTATTTAGATAATGTAGCAACCATTGCAGATACTGATTTTAAACGAAAAGTGGATGCTAGAGTGAATCAATTAAATATTGATTTAGAGGCGAGAAGGAAGTTTGATGATAGAAATTAATGAGAGTCATTACGAGGAGCAAAGCGACGTGGTAATTTTTTATAAAGAAGTAGATTGTCACAGCAAATATTATTTGCTTCTCAATGACAATAAAATATTATGCAAAAACTAAAAGCAGCAAATTTATATAGAAGCGAACTCATTCCTGTTAGTGGGAAATTAGTTGAGCGTTATAACCTATGTCTTGAAAAATTGGGGTTTAAAAAAACAAAGCTCAAGTCGTTTTCTATTGATGGTTTGGGTTGGAGCCCTGAAATAGCAGAAGAAAAAAAGGACTTACATTATCTAAATCATGGTGAGGCCAATCCTCATGGCATCATCATTTCACCTTTGCAAAAAGGAAAGCCTGTATATGTGCCAACGCACACCTTCGATAAAGGTATGATGCAGCTCATTTTTAAGGAACATGGCGATGCGATTAACGATATTACTAGAGACTGTGCCATTTGTATAGATTTTGACCAACAAATAGATGCCTTTTTTGGCCCATTGGATGTGTTGAAATACGATACTGTTTCTATTAATTTTCACTTAATTAATAACCTGTATCATATTCAAGAAGAGCAGTTGCAATTGGTTGAAAAATTTAAAGAAGGCAATAATTTTGTCAATGAAACCATCCATCAAGAATTATTGGAATCAGCAAAAAAGCATGGCGATTTACGTCATCGTAAGTTATATTTAAAACCACTTACATTTCAAACCAATTCCTTTTTCACAAAAGCCTTTGGAGGTATTTATGTGTTACGTGATTTTATTTCACCAATTGTGGTGTTTGAAGATAAGGAAGCTCATAAAGAAGCCATAAAAGATACTCTACACGATGTATTGATTTATCATATTTCGCAACCAGAATTAATGAATAAATTAAAAGACCATCTTATAATTGAGTGTAATTTAGATGAGGTTGTCAAAGACAAACGTTATGAGCGTATTAAAAAAGTAATGTTATTCAACGAGTTAAAGAAAACAGAGCATCCTTATAAAGACATTTTAAATGATAAAGTGTTATTCCGTAGATATTTAAACAAAATCGATGCTACAGCTTTAAAACGAGTGACTGGTGTTGAGATTTATCTAGAACGTTTAGAGCGTAGTAATGCCTTTAAAATAGCCGATTTAGTTGATGAGGGTTTTTATTTCGCCTTGCACCAACCACATTCGTCGTTAGATGTAAAGCAATACGATTTGATTTGGAAGCTTTTAGTAAATGTATCACCTAAAGATGCACTGTTCTTGTATTGGTACGATAAAGAGCAGTTTTACAAGACTTACGAAACTTGGGATGAGTCGTTCCAAGATTGGGTAATTGAGACCATTAGTAACAATATTTAAAATTTATAGACTAACTTTATAGGAAGAACAGTCACTAAAAGTATAAGTTATGACCATTGAACTCATTGTATTTATCTCAGCCATTTTGTTTGGCGTGCTATTGTATTGGAGAGAATCCAATGGAAATGGCTTGTATCGTTTTGTAAATAAAATTGTTAATTCTAAAGAATTACAAATGAAAGATAGCGACAGAACAGGGTTTGTATTTCAACAAAAATTCTTGTTGCGTATAGTTTATGTTGCGTTTTTGTTTCTAATAGTGTCTTTAGTATTACAATTTTTTACACCATTTAAACCGTTTGGAAGTTACAATGGTGTATCAACATTTGCCTCTAGTGTAGTGGGAACTGTTATAGGAACGTATTTAGCAAATTTTGTGCTAAAATCTGGTAAAATTGTTGATGAAAAGAGTGGCACGTTAACAGATATGGTAAGTGAAACAATTGATAAAGGAAAAGAGTTTCTAGATGATATGACAAACAAAGATGAAGTTAAAGATATTATTGAAGAAACTTCAGAAGATAAAAACACACCTAATGAAGAAAAGAAAAGTGCTAGAGAGCGCTTAAAAGATAAAGGGTTTTTAAAATAAGATGATTAACAATAAGTTCCGATATATCATGATTGTGCTATTTGGTATTTTATTAATACTAGATTTTATTTATACTGTTAATTATGACAAGGTATTTTCATGGGAAAACGTGCTAGGACCTTTATCTAAAATACTGATGATTGTAGCAATGGTGTTAAGCATTAAGCACGTTAATAAACATGGTGAAAATTAAGATTAAATATTTTCGTCATTACTAGAAGTTTACGATGAAGTAATCTTTTAAATTAAAATTTTAAAATATTAAAAAACAGATTGCCACAACTTTTTTTAAAAGTTTCGCAATGACAAAAAATAAAAATGATTAAAAAATACTGGCAAAAAGGAAAGAATCAAAAAGTAATTACCATAATTGGTAGTATTGTTCTGCTATTGGTATTATTCATTCTTCGTGACGAATACCAACCATTCTTATTGTTTTTAAGAAAATTTATTTTCATCATTTTGCTATGTGGAAGCATTCTATTCTTATTACTTAAAAAGTTTAGACGTACACCAAGTTCTGGAAAACGTTTAGGTATTTTAGGATTGTTGGTGTTGATCTTCGGAATCATTTACATTATTGGTTGGCATTTTAAAATGTACGACTACATGAAAACCTACAATGTCTTTAACAACTTGAATAAAGTTGAAATTCATGAATTGCCATTAACGCAAAACGAACGCATACAGCCTTTGCGCAATATTTTCTCTATGGCAAACGAATCGGTAGGCGAAACCAAAGATGTATCCTTGCCTCATTTGGTTAGAGTTGATGGCGAAAACCAGTGGACCATGGCTATTCAGCCAACGGTAAAATATATTTGGCAACGTATAAGCGACAATACCGAAGAAGTGTTTTCGGTATCCAGTACCACACCTTTTCCGAGGTTTTCTAGTGAAAATAGAATTCCTGTAACCTTCTCCATAGGCGAATCCTTAAAGTTTAGTAGAAACACCTACAACGCAGTGGTACAACGCTTCGGAATTACAAAATTGTTTTCAACAGAGCCAGGAGATGTGTTTTATATGAAAAATGATGATGGTGAATGGGTTCAAGTCGTGAGTTTAATTAACTGGAAAGGTTTTTTCTTTCCATATCCAACGTTTGGAGGTGTGGTTATCATTGAAAATGGTGCTCATGATTTTAATGATTATATAGAGCGTGTATTTATTGGTAAAGGCACCTTTGTAAGTCCAGAGAATATGAAGAATTATCCGTTTTTAACAAAGCAAAATACCTTGTCTGAAAAAGTATCACGTTTACAAGCCGAGTCTTTAAAATTTCTTGGAGGGTTTAGCGACCCATTACCTTGGAATATGAAAACAGCAGTAAAAATTCCAGATTTACCAGACGACCAAAATCAGCAACCTTTTGTAACCGACTTTAATTTTGAAGGGTCGCCAACCAATGCTTACAGTGGGTTGTACCATTGGTTTGGATTAGAACCAGTAGGCGAGGAGCGAACCAGTTTAACCTTTAGCGTGTTTATTCCAGCCGATGGCACCGACAAACTGTATTACTACGACCATGCAGCTAAAAAACAAGGATATGCAGGCGTATCTGCCATGCCTTTAAAAGTGATAGAATCACGAAAGGAATTTGATTGGTCTGTAAACAAGCCTGTAGAGTTTAGACCTTATATTAAAGACATAGCTGGTAGAAAGCGTATGTTTTTTTTAGGAACTGTGTCTGCGGTTAAAGAAGATTCTGATAATTTTGATGGCTCAGCAACACCAGATTTAGCGTTGATTGATAGTGAATATCGTGATGTGGTTTGGATTGATGTAAAACGTCCAAGTACTTGGGATAAAACTGTATATGATCAACTATCTGAGGCATGGCGCTCTAGTGAAGGAATTGGTTATTATTACGAAGAAAAATCAACTGTTGATCTTGACCTAATTAAAGCAGTGACTGATACTATTAAAACGATTCCTAATACCAGTAAAAATCAAGAACAAATTGAGGTGTTGCAACGTAAGATTGATTCGTTGAAGAAGGCTAATAATTAGTTTGTCATTCCGCACTGGATGCGGAATCCACAATCAAAACTTTCTTATTGAAAATTATTATAACTTAATTAATAAAATATCCTGCTCCAAAAATATAAACACTACATAATATCAATTCACCTATTAGCAAAGCACTTATAAATATAGGGAGTTTTATTCTCAATGCTCCTGAGACATAGCAAATAACATCGGTTGGAACTATTGGAAAGAACGACCAAAATAAAATATAATAAAAGCCATATTTCCCAGAAAGTTTTTCTTTAATCAAACCTATTTTTTTGCTTTCGCTTTTAAAAAAGCTTGAAAACCCGAGTTTATCTGAGCAGTAGTATATTAATAACGAAGAACCTAAAATACCAATAAGTGACACAATTAACACCCAAATTAATTGATCTGGAAATAAAATAACACCAGCAAAAATTAAAGGTGTACTTGGCAATAACACAAAGCCTCTAAGCAAATGTATTAAGAAATATGTTACCCAAGCGTAACCACTAAACCTACTTATAAAGGCAGCAATAGTTTTATTTGTAAAAACGGAAGGGTCAGCAATATAAATTACTACACATATGGTTATAATACTAATCCATAGCCATTTTAATATATTTTGTGTCTTCTTGGTCATAGTTTGGTTTCTAATACGACGAAGACACCTTTAAAACGTTACAAGTTTTTTGTATTTTTTAAAAGTTCAATGCCATTTTAATATCGCTTCGTACATACGGACTATTATCTTCTACCGGAATTTCTTTAAAGCCAAATTTCTTATAAATGTAAATAGCGTTCTCTAATTTAGTATTAGAGTAAAGCATAAGTCCTTTAAAATTATTTGTCTTAGCAAAGTTTATACAATGCTGCATTAATTGCTGACCAATTTTTAATCCTCTATGCTTTGGTGAAACTGCCATTTTGGTAAGTTCAAATAAGTTTTTGGTTTTTGTTGGCATTAAAGCCACAGTGCCAACAACATCATTATTTAGTTTGGCAAAAAATATGTAACCTCCTTTGTCTATAATATATTTTTCGGGTTTACTTAAAACTTCTTCATCTATGGGCTCTACATAAAAATATGTGTTGAGCCATTCAATATTCAAATCATAAAAGTTTTTTGAGTAAATCGAGTCAAAAGGAACAATTTTAAAAGACATAACTGTATAGGAATTAAAGCGCGAAGTTATTTAGTATTTTTCTGAAAGTTTAAATTTTAACAAAACTTTTATTACAAATTTTGTAAGCTGTAACTACTGTAAACATAAGCATTTAGACAATTTTATATTTTTTATTTGACTTTGATTATTAATTACCGACATCCAAACTTTTTTGTTAGTCGTATATAATGCTGAATGAGTTTTAGTTACTAATTGTTAATTACATGGTTATAATTATTTACTCATTACAACAACAAGCATTAAAGTTTTATTTAGATTTAAAAAGTATTTAACAAACAATTTATTATTATTATGGAAAACAAAGCTGCAGACAACAATAGAAGCTTAAAGGTAATTTTAAGCATCGCAGTACTATTATTAGTAGGTACAGCATTTTACTCATATTCGTTATACAACGAAAGTGTTGATACTAAAAAACAATTAACTGAAGAAAAAGAACTAGTATTAAAAGACCTTAACAATATGGCAGCGCAATTTGATGTTGCTATTGGCGAAAACGAAGTAGCAAACAAAAAATTAGTTGAAGCTAGAGAGCGTATTAAAGGTTTAATGGATTCTTTAAAAATTTCTGAAAACTCAGTTAGAAGTTTATGGAGGTATAAAAAGAAATTTTTAGACCTTCAATCTGAAATGGATGTAATTTTAGCAGAAAACGATTCTTTAAAAGTAGAAAATGTATTGTTAGCATCGTCTTTAGATAGTACTAAAATAGAGCTTGAATCTACAACTATGTTTAACGATTCGTTATTAGTTCAAAATTCTGAACTTGCTGATATCGTTGAAAATGCAGCAGTATTAACAGCCGCTAAACTTGAAGGTTATGGTGTATTGGTACGTACATCTGGAAAATTGGTTCCAATGGAAAGAGCTAGAAGAGTCGATAAAATTAGAGTGTGCTACACCGTAGCTAAAAACAACTTGGTAGAAAAAGGTGATAAAGAATTTTTTGTTCAGGTATTAGACCCTCAAAGCAATGTGTTAGGATTAAACGAACAAATAAAGTTTGATGAAACCACATTAAACTACAGCTTAATTAGCAAGTTTAATTACGAATCAAGAAATTTAGATGTATGTGAGTTTGTTGATGCAAGAGGTGCTGATAAATTTGCTTCAGGACGTTATGTAGTGAACGTTTTCGACCAAGAAAATTTAGTATCTTCTACAGAGTTTACACTTAAATAATATCATATTTATTTATTTATTTATGATATAGAAAATGCCTTAGCCTATTAGCTAGGGTTTTTTTTATGAGATTACTTTTCCAGCAAGAATAACTGAGTCTATATGGTTATTTCCAAAAGCATAGGGTAAAAAACCATAACTGGGAACCTCTTTCGTTATTATGAGGTTAGCCTTTTTACCTTTTGTAATACTACCACATTCGTTAGATAACCCCATAGCATAAGCACCATTTATGGTTGCAGCATTAATGGCTTCCTCAGGAGTCATTTTCATTTTTATACAAGCAGTACTTACAACAAAGTTCATGTTTCCGCTGGGTGTTGAACCTGGATTATAATCGGTTGCTAAAGCTAAAGGCAAGCCAGCATCTATTAATTGTCTTGCTGGTGTATATGGAATACTTAAAAAATAGGAACAAGAAGGTAATGCCACAGGTATTGTATTGCTTCCTTTTAACGAAGTAATATCAGCTGTATTCAATTCTTCTAAATGATCTACAGATAAGGCATTGTGTTTTACACCGAGTGCTACACCACCAAAGGCATTAAATTGGTTGACATGAATCTTTGGAATTAGATTATATTGTTTTCCTGCTTTTAAAATACGTTCGGTATCTTCTAGCGAAAAATACCCTTTTTCACAAAACACATCAATATAATCTGCTAAATTTTCCTTGGCAACTTTAGGAAGCATGTCGTTTATCACTAAATCTAAATATTCATTTTTTTTGTTTTTAAACTCTGATGGCAGTGCGTGAGCACCTAAAAACGTTGTTTTTACAAGTAAAGGAAAATTTTTTTCAATGCGTTTGGCCACACGAAGCATTTTAAGTTCAGCTTCGGTAGTTAATCCATAACCAGATTTTATTTCGAGCGCTCCAGTACCCAGTTTCATTACTTCTTTTACTCGAATGATAGATTGCTTGTATAATTCATCTTCTGATGTGTTTTGTAGTGTCTTTGCCGAATTTAGAATACCACCACCTCGATTAGCAATTTCTTCATAGCTTAAGCCATTAATTCTATCAACAAATTCCTGTTCTCTATTTCCAGCATAGACTATGTGAGTATGAGAATCGCACCAACTAGGTAATACCATTTTGCCTTTAGCGTTAATCTGCTTATCTGCCTTTGTGTTTGGCAAGTCTTTCATCTCTCCAAAATCAGTAATTACATCATTTTCAATAACAAGAAATGCGTTTTTAAGACTTGGTAAGTGTTTCATCTCTTTACCAGAAACTTTGTTAACTGAAGCATCTCTAATCTGTAGTAATTCTTTAATATTGGTGATTAATGTTGTCATTGAGAGTTTCTAGAATTCTGTTATGCGATAAATTTATAATAAATAAGAAGTTTTATCAATTATATTTTAATTTAGTTGTTTACTTTTTTAACGACTTACAGAATATTAAAAGCATAAATTTCATGAAAACCATAGGGCTAATTGGAGGTATTACACCTCAATCTACCATTCTTTATTATCAAATACTAAATGACTTAGCTAATAAGGAGTTTGGCGGAAATCATTCTTGCAAGACAATTATATACTCTTTAGATTTTGGAGAAATAGCAAAACTTCAATCGCAAGGTGATTGGGATACGTTAGATAAAATCATGTTAGAAGCTGGGAAAAGTTTAGAAAAAGCAGGAGCAGATCTTATAATTATTTGTGCTAATACCATGCATTTATCTATTGAGGCTATTAAAAGTGTGGTTGTAATTCCTGTGATTCATATAGCAGAAGCTACAGCAGAGAAAATTAAAGAACAACAAATTGAGAAAGTATTGTTACTTGGAACAAGATATACAATGGAGAAAGATTTTTTTAAAGTTATTTTAGTTTCAAATGGTATAGACGTTATTGTTCCAAATGAAGCAGAACAACAAAAAATACACGATGTAATTTATTCTGAATTAGCTAAAGGAATTATAAATGATGCATCTAAACAAATTTATTTGCAAATAATAGAAAAATTAGTTGCTAAAGGCGCAAAAGGTGTAATTTTAGGCTGTACCGAAATACCTTTACTAATTCAACAAAGTGATGTTTTGGTTCCTGTGTTTGATACTACCAATATTCATGCAAATGCAGCATTTAATAGCGCTTTAAACTTTTAACACTATGAATGCGAACTTTGCTTTTTTAAATTCTTTTGCCAATATTGATGAAGCAGCTTTTGATAAGCTTAAAAACATATCTTCCTATAAAGTTTTAAATAAAAATGAGATTATTGCAAAAGAAGGCGAAGCTCCTCTAGCAAAAGTTTACATGCTAATTTCTGGTATTATGAGAGCCTATATTAATGTAGAATCTGGAAAGCAGCATAATAAAAAAATATTTGTACCAAGATCTTTTGTTGGTGCTTTAACAGCTATTATTACTAACAAACCTTCAAAATTTACTTATCAAGCACTAACTAACTGCGAAGTTTTTGAGATTGATTTTACAGCTTTTTTGAGGCTATGTGAAACAGATATTGCATTTTCAAATTTATATAATCGAATTCTTGAAAATGTATTTATAGAATATGAGAGAAGAAGTCTTGAACTAATGACCTTAAACGCCACACAACGCTATCTTAAGTTGCGACAACGGATTGCTAACATTGATGATTTAATTCCGCAATTTCAAATAGCCTCTTTTTTAAATATTACACCAGTACAATTAAGTAGGATTAGAAAAAAGCTAAACTATAAACATATGTTAATGAAGAATTAGTAAAGGAATAATACTTTTATATTCTCATATTACATAATAATACCTAAGAAAAGATTAATAGCTAACTAACCAATTGAAAAAAAGCAGGAAACGTTTTATGTTTTCCTGCTTTTTGCATTTTATTTATGTTTAGCATTAAATTAGACAAATGCTATTTTAAACCTCCAACCATATCTTCTGGTTTTACCCATTCGTCGTAATCTTTAGCGGTAACATACCCTAAATTAATAGCTTCTTCTTTTAAAGTTGTTCCGTTTTTATGAGCTGTATTGGCAATTTCAGCAGCTTTATAATATCCTATTTTTGTATTTAATGCTGTAACTAACATTAGCGAATTATTTAATAACTCTTTAATGACAGCATGATTTGGTTCTATACCTGAGGCACAATTTACATCAAAGCTTACACAAGCATCACCAAGTAACTGAGCCGATTGTAGCAAGTTTGAAGCCATCATGGGTTTAAATACATTTAACTCATAATGACCTTGAGTACCACCAATAGTTACGGCCACATCATTACCCATAATTTGAGCACAAACCATTGTTAAAGCTTCGCATTGGGTTGGGTTAACTTTTCCTGGCATAATAGAACTTCCTGGTTCGTTAGCAGGAATAATGATTTCGCCAATACCACTTCTAGGACCTGAAGCCATCATTCGAATATCGTTAGCAATTTTATTAAGCGACACAGCTATTTGCTTTAAAGCACCATGCGATTCAACAATGGCATCGTGAGCAGCCAAGGCTTCAAACTTATTGTATGCAGTTATAAAAGGTAAACCTGTAAACTCTGCAATATATTCTGCAACTCGTTTAGCATAACCTTTTGGTGTATTTAGTCCTGTGCCTACGGCAGTTCCACCTAAAGCTAATTCACTTAAATGTGGTAAGGTGTTTTCTAATGCTTTTAAACCATGATCTAATTGCGATACGTAGCCAGAAAATTCTTGTCCCAAAGTTAAAGGTGTGGCATCCATTAAGTGGGTGCGACCAATTTTAACCACATCTTTAAAGGCTTCTGATTTTTTTTGAAGCGTATCTCGTAGTTGTGTAACTCCAGGAATGGTGTTTTCTACAATTTTTTTGTAAGTCGCAATATGCATTCCTGTAGGAAAGGTATCGTTTGACGATTGCGATTTGTTAACATCATCATTTGGTTGAATCGTTTTTTCGCCTTCACCAATTACTTTTCCAGCTATTTGATGTGCTCTATTAGCTATAACCTCGTTAACATTCATATTACTTTGTGTTCCCGAACCAGTTTGCCAAATTACTAATGGAAATTGATCATCATGTTTTCCTTCTAAAATTTCATCACAAACCTGAGCAATTAAATCACGTTTTTCAATAGCTAATACTCCTAACTCACAGTTGGTGTAAGCTGCCGCTTTTTTTAAGTAAGCAAAGCCGTAAACAATTTCTAGCGGCATTGATGCAGGTGCACCAATTTTAAAGTTATTTCTTGAACGTTCAGTTTGAGCTCCCCAAAGTTTATCAGCAAGAACTTTAACTTCACCCATGGTATCTTTTTCTATTCTGTAACTCATTATTTTTTGATGATTTATTTTAAGTTGCAAATTTACGTCATTTCAGCAACATTTTTAATGTCAAATGTCATTGTTTTGTGTGCTAAATCATAAAGTTTTAAACACTTTATTCATATTTTAGAATTATACATTAAATAAATCTTATATTCGGTTTCAAAATTTAAAAACTGACAATAACATTCATTATGAAACTCAAACACATTCTCTTTATTGTAGCTTTTATTGGGCTATTTACTAATGGTTTTACACAATCTAACCAAGATGAAAAAATATTAGCTCAAATACGAACGGAAGGCTTTTTAAATACGCAAGCTATGTCGATGCTTCAAGAGTTAAGTGATGTTTACGGACAGCGTTTAACAGGCTCTAGAGAGTATTTTTCAGCAGCCACTTGGATATCTAATAAAATGAAAACATTAGGCTTGCAAAATGTGCATTTTGAAAATTACTGCGATAACTGCCGTGGTTGGAGTATGAAGAGTTTTAATGTAGAAATGACCTCGCCTAATTTTATGCACATCAATGCGTATCCATTGGCTATGAGTAAAAGCAGTAATGGAACTGTAGAAGGAGAACTCGTGCATATAAAAAGCTTTAGAGATATGGATGCTGTGAGGCAGCAATATGGCGGAAACTTACAAGGAAAAGTAGTATTGTTAGGTACAGAACCTAGAAAAGCATCGCTTACAGAATCAGTGTCTAAACGTTATAGTGAAGAAGAACTAGAAAAAATGGAAAGCAAACTAGTTCCACAAACTAAGCAAACACCCTTGCCAGAGTTGTTTGAAGGTTGGAAAACTAGTGATGTTTACGATAAGGAATTTCTAGAATTTGTAGAAGCCGAAGGCGCTTTGGCTGTCTTGAAATCACGTTCTATTTTGTTAGGAATATTGCATCCAGATGGTACCTATTACTACCAAACAGGTGCTTTAAAACCATTGCCTTACTTTACAATTATGCCAGAGCATTTCGGACGTTTAGCACGAATGATTAAGCTAGGAGTGACACCAAAAATAAAACTGAATCTTGACACCGAATTTTATAACGAACAAGAGAATAACGTTAATATTATAGGCGAATTAACAGGAACAGACGCTAAATTAAAGTCAGAAACCATTTTAATAGGAGCTCATTTTGATTCTTGGCACTCTGGTACTGGAGCTACAGATAATGGTGCTAACAGTGTGGTACTGGTTGAAGCCTTACGAATACTAAAAGCCATTGAATACAAACCAAAACGCACGCTTAGAATGGGACTTTGGGGAGGCGAGGAGCAAGCCTTTTTAGGCTCTGCTGCGTATGCAAGACAACATTTTGGAGAGCTTAATGAAAAGCCAAATAAAGCTTCAAAGAAAATATCTGCATATCTAAATTTAGATAATGGTGCAGGCGCCATTAGAGGCTTGTACTTGCAAAAAAATGAGCTGGCACGACCAGTTTTTGAAAACGTGTTTGAACCAATAGATAATTTAAGCGAAGGTGCTTTAACGATTGAAAACACTTTATCGACAGATCATGAAACGTTTGACCATTATAACATTCCATCGTTTCAGTTTGTACAAGATGAACTAGCTTATGGTAATGTGACACACCATACGCAGTTAGATGTTTTGGAGTATGTACCAGAAGAAGATATTATGAAGAACGCGGTTATTTTAGCGTGGACGATTTATAAGTTATCTGAAAACGATGTCATGGTACCTAGGAAGGTGAGGGATTAAATTATATAGTTAATAAAATAATTAGGTTTAAGCCTAATAGTTTATTGACTTTGTATAGCTAAAATATAACTTCGCCTATCGGTTGATAAAATCAATTAAAACTGAGTTTATTTTAGCCGTTGTAACACAATTTACAACTACACTACAAAATTCATATTTTTAATCTAAATACAATTTATATTATTGAAACTAATTATTGATTTTATCTTAATCGTTGGTATTGTTTTAAATATAATTACACTTTTAAAATTATTTAAGACAAAAAATAATCAATTACCAAAGAAAATACTTATCATATTTTGGTTTTTTATTCTTTTTATCTTAATTCATTTTTATGGCTTACTTCACAAGTTAAACTTCCTTTTAATACCAACTTTTTTATTAGAAAATGGCTCAAGACTTATATTAGCTGTACTAATATACCTATATGTGAAATCACTTTTTGAAAACGAAAAGAATTTTATAGTAAAATATTTTGCTCATCTTATGCCGTTTGTTCTTTATGTATTTTTATATACTTTACCTTCTTCTTTGAACTATGCCACTGGCAAAAATATTTTTCCTTATATACAAATTATAAATACGTACATAAATTTGGCTTTGATAAAAGATTTCTATGGTCTCATTTATTTGTTGTTGTCTTTAAATGTTTACAATAAATATGAGCCAAGATTAAAACAGTTTTTTTCAAGTTTTAAAGAAGAGGATTTTATATGGATTAAGAAATTTATAATGTTATTTTTAGTAGCTATAAGTGTTGATTTAATTATTACAATTTCTGAAATATATTTTGGGTATAATGTTGAATGGGATGCTTATATTACGTTGTTTTTTGTTATTATAGCTATGAGTTACCTAGGATATTTTGGTCTTACTCAAAAAACAATGTTTTTAACTGAAATCATTTTAGATCAACCCACATTGGTAAAAGGTGATTACAATCAAAAAATAATAAATCAAAAAGAAGAAAACGAGTTAACATTAAAATTAGAAAAACTTTTTAATGAAGATAAAGTTCATCTACAATCAGACTTAAATTTGAATGATTTATCTCAGAAATTGCAAATTAGTAGCAGAAAATTATCAGCATTTTTAAATGATGATTTATACACAAACTTTTATGAAAAAGTAAATTATCATCGTGTTGAAGAAGCAAAAAATATGTTAGCAACAGACAAAGTACTTCAATATAAAATTACTGCTATAGGGGAATTATGTGGATTTAACTCGAAAAGTAGTTTTTATCGAATTTTTAAAAAATCAACAGGCTATTCCCCTTCAGAATATAGACGTTTTTTTCTAAAAAAATAGTCTCACTGCACGCATTGAGACTGGAAAATTTTAGGTTTACGTAACCTTAAGTTGATATTTGCGCCTTATTAACAACAATCAAAAAACATAATCATGAAAAAATTTTATCTACTAACTGTATTTGTAATTTTCAGTTCATGCAACATGAAAATATCCACGGAACAGGCTTATCAATCATCTCATCAAGAAATGATTTATGCAATCAAAAATGTGAATATCATTCCAATGACCACAAAAAATACAGTCATTAAAAATGCAACTGTTGTCATAAAAGAACATAAAATTTATTCAATTAATAAGTCAATACCAAAAAATGCCACCATTATTGAAGGGAAAAATAAATGGTTAATTCCTGGGCTTATTGATATGCACGTTCATACATTATCAGATGGAACTCCTTTTGTGATGTACCCAACAAAAGGTCCATTGGTAAGTTTCAATACACAATACAACATGACGCCATATATTGCAAATGGAGTTACAACTGTTTTTGAATTAGGAGCAAGACCTGAACATATAGGGCAACGTAATGAAATTATTAGAGGAGATGTTATTGGACCACGAATAGCCTTAGCTAAAGTAATTGGTGGAAATAAGTCTAACCTTACAGCTAAAACCCCTTCTGATGGAAGAAATGCAGTACGTTTTGCTAAAGAAGAAGGCTATGAGTTTATAAAAGTTTATACTTGGTTAAATGAAGAAACCTTCAAAGCAGTTGTAGATGAAGCTGAAAAACAAAACATGAAAGTTGTTGGTCATATTCCAGTCGCATTTAAAGGAAAACAAGCCAAAGATTTTTTTATTCCTAATTTCGGTTTAATTGCTCACGCTGAAGAATTATCAAAACAAACAGATAATTACAGCTACAAAAAAGCACAAGAATTTGCGCGTTTAGCAAAAGAGAATAGTACTTGGTTAATTCCAAACTTGTCCAATATGGTTGCCATTGAACAACAAGCCAAATCACTACAAAATATTGAAAATTTACTAGGTTTTAAGTACGTACACCCATTGATGCAAAACAAATGGCTAATGTCTAATAGTTATCATGGAGTTTCAGATGATTTAATAGCATATTATAAAGAGTTAATTGACTTTCACATCCTTATTGTGAAAGCTTTTAAAGAAGCTGGCGTGCCTATGGTTGCAGGAACTGATGCTGGAATTTCTGGTATTGTTTTGGGATTTTCACTTCATGAAGAGTTAAAACTATTAGTAGAAGCTGGTTTAAAGAATGCAGAAGCTTTAGCTTCTGCAACAAGATTAGGTGCTCAATGGCTTGGAATTGATGACAAAATAGGAACTATTGAAGTTGGTAAGTTTGCAGATTTAATTTTACTTAATGAAAATCCTTTAGAAAAAATCAGTAATACAAGCAAAATTTCAAGTGTCTTTGTGAATGGTAAGTGGATTGATAGAAATAAAATTGACACTATGCTTTCAGATGTCGAGAATTGGAATAATGATAATAAAGAAAAGTTTGACTGGAAAGAACTCTTGAATAGTTTAAAAAATTAATTAAAAATTGTGCCTAATAATGTGTATAATTAATTGCTACGGAATTTGCTTAAGTAAATAACGGAAAATAACTCAGGTCTTTTCCCAGAGCTAATCATATACAAAACCAACAAGCGCAACACCAAAACATCAAAGTTCATATCCTGTTAATAAATTTGAAATTTGCTATTGTATAACAATATTTCTTAACTTATCTTTGTACACAGTTTAAAATAAGACACCACAATTATGTTTGAATTTGACCAATATTTAGGATTTTTAGCATTTTTAACCATTTTAACCATTGGGTTTTGGTTAATGATATTTTTATTAACCTTTGTTATTCCTTACTGGATTGGAGGTGCTTTTATTGAAAGAATGAAAGAAATTAAAGCTGAAAAGAAAGCAAAACGCGAAGCATTAACACAATAATTTTGTGTTTAACTATATAAAAAAAGGAAGCTATTAAGCTTCCTTTTTTAGTTTGTATATGTTTTTGGTTTAGAACATCATTTCTTCGTCGCCACCCATGTCTTGTCTGCTTGGTCTTTGACGTTGTTTTTTCTGATTAAATCTATAGGTAAACGATAGGTTAAAACTACGTTGTCTCCATCTGTATTCTCCATAACTATAATAAGTTGGTGTAAAAGTTTCTGACTGACGTTTCATGCTATTAAATAAATCACTTACCCTAACCGAAATAGAGCCTTTATCTTTAAAGACATCTTTACTAAAAGCCATATTTGTAAATAAAACACCTTCGCTTTTAGATTGGGCTGTTTCACTTGGTCCTCTGTACGATAAGGTAGTTTGCCAATCTATTTTTCCAGGTAAGGTGTATTTATTACTTAAACGCGCTCTATAACTCACATTTTCATTATCAAAACTCAAGCCATTGTAATCACCCCTGTCAATAGATTTAAAGAAGTTAAAATCGCCATTAATACGCCATTTTCTATTCGGACTATAGGTTAGGTTAAACTCATATCCAAAACGATCGTTGGTGGCTAAATTTATAGGAGATCTTTTTAAAACGTTTACATCTCTACCATTTATTTCTTCCGTTTCACCAGTATCAAACTGTACAAAACTCCATGTGTCTTTTGAATGCGTATGATAAATAGAAGTACTTAGTACAAATTTTCCAAAACGGTTTAAGTAACCTAAATCGTAAGTTCCAGAATAGGTGGGATCTAAATCTGGATTTCCTGCAAATATATTTGTGATACTAGACCTTGACGGAAACGGATTTATCATTCGCGAACGCGGACGACGCAGTCTTCTACTGTACCCTAAAGTAATGTTTTCACTTTCACTTATTTCAAAATTCAGGTTAATTGTTGGGAATAAACCTGTATAATTTTTCTTTTTATAATCACCACTGGTTGGTTGGTCAATAGTAATTCTAGTGTTTTCCATACGCAACCCTAACAAGAAAGAAAACTTGTTAAATTTTGTACCATATTGTGTATAGACAGCATTAACATCTTCTTTGTAATTTAAAACATTTGAAAGATTAGTATCAATCTCAAAGGCATTAGTATTTGAATCTAATTTCTCGACCGTATAATCTGTAATGTTATCTTGAAAACTTCCCCTATACCCTAATTCAAACTGAGTATTCTCTCCAATTGGTAATACATAATCTGATTGTAGTAAAATGCGTTCTTGGTTATTTAAAGTTGTAACTGTTTCAGAAAAAATACCATCAACAATCACATCAGATGCTTCGTCTTCGTCACTTTCTTCATATTGAAACTCGGCAGTAAACTTGCCACTGTTTTTAAAGTTTTTAGTAAAATTACTTGTGTATTGAATGGTTTTATTATTTTCTTTTTCTGGATCTAAGCGAAAATTTTCATCTTCTAACACTTTATTTTCATCAAAGAAAAATATTTTGTTAAGAGTAGTGCTCTCATTGTCACTATCTCTATATACAATAGAGTTTGTAAAAGAAGCAGAATCGTTTATATACCACTCAACACCAAAATTGGTATTAAAGCCTTTTCTAATACGTTCAGTTTCTCTGTATTCATCTTTAAATGTATCTGGATTATCAATAATTAAGTCGCCTGTATTTTCGTCAAATTCCTTGTTAAAAAAGCGATCAAAAGACAAAGAGTTTCCAGGAGAATTACTATACCTATATCCAGAGGTGTTAAAAATGTTTATATCTCCAGTTCTATAGTTCACATTTCCTGAAGCTCCATAAGAATCTGGATGACCAGCATTTAAAGTCATAGCGCCATTAAACCCTTGTAGCTTGCTACGACGTAAAATAATATTTAAAATACCTGCAGTTCCTTCAGATTCGTACCTTGCAGAAGGCGAAGTAATAACTTCGACTTTTTCAATAGATTCAGCAGGTAGTTGGCGTAACGCATCAGTGGAGTTTAAACCAACTAATCCAGACGGTTTACCGTTAATTAAAATACGAACGTTATCGTTACCACGTAAGGCTACATTACCTTCTACATCTACCGAAACAGAAGGTACATTGTCTAACACATCGCTTACGGTTCCACCGCTTACTGTTAAATCTTTACCTACGTTATATATCTTTTTGTCTAGTCTTATTTCTACAGTCGTTTTTTCAGCAATAACTTCTACAGCTTCTAATGCTTGAGAATCTACTTGCATTTCGAAAGTACCAAGATTGACATCTTCTAATAATTGACGATCAGCTAAAGTAATTTTTTTAAACGAAATATATTCTATAGAAATATCATAAACTCCAGCAGGAACAGGAATACTAAAGTTCCCTTTAGTATCAGTAATTCCACCAGTAACAATTTTATTTTGTTGCTTGCTAAAAAAAGCAACGGTTGCGTATTCAAGAGGTTCTTTGGTTTCTTGGTCAATAACTTTACCAGAAATTTTTACATCTTTTAACTCAGAAGAAGGACCTGGTCTTTGTTGAGCAAATACATTAGTTACAAATAATCCTATGAAAAGGATGGTTAGAGATAGTTTGTTCATGTGTGATTTTTTGCAATTTAGACCGCAAAAGTAGCCGAAGGTTTAACCTGGTTTGGTTAAACTTATGTTAAAAGAAATTAACTATTTGTTAATTAATTTCTTTAAATAGTTAAACAAAACTATAATATTTCAATAATTTTCTCTGGTGGACGACCAATAACTGCTTTACTGTCATTAATTACTATAGGCCTTTCAATGAGTTTTGGATTATTAACCATGGCTTCAATGATTTCATTATCAGTTAAATCTTTGCCCTTGTACTGCTCTTTCCAAATGGCTTCATTTTTTCTAACTAAATCTATAGGTGTAATACCTAACATTCTTATAATGTCTTTCAACTCTTGCTTATTTGGTATATCTTCTAAATATTTAACAATTTCAAAGTTTTTACCTGAGTCTTCTATTATTTGTAGTCCTTGTCGCGACTTACTGCATCTGTTGTTATGGTATATTTTTATCATTTTATAAGTTTTTATCTTCAGTTTTTTGTCCCATCATCATTAAATATGCTTTTAAAAAGCTATCAATGTTGCCATCCATAATAGCATCAACATTTCCTGTTTCATGACCTGTTCTCACATCTTTAACTAATTTGTATGGATGCATTACATAATTGCGTATTTGGCTTCCCCATTCAATTTTCATTTTTCCAGCTTCAATATCCTCACGTTGTGCCATTTGTTTCTGCAATTCAATTTCATACAATTGCGATTTTAACATTTGGAGCGCTCTTGCACGATTATCATGTTGCGAACGTGTTTCAGAACATTGAATTTGAATCCCAGAGGGTTTATGTAATAACTGTACTTTAGTTTCTACTTTATTAACGTTTTGTCCTCCTGCACCACTGGAGCGTGCTGTTGTAATTTCAATATCAGCAGGATTAATGTCAATTTCTATTGTATCATCAACCAAAGGATATACATACACTGAGGCAAAACTAGTATGGCGTTTTGCATTACTGTCAAACGGAGAAATACGCACCAAACGGTGCACACCATTTTCACCCTTTAACCAACCAAAAGCATAATCGCCTTCAATTTCTAGGGTAACGGTTTTAATGCCTGCAACATCGCCTTCTTGAAAGTTAAGTTCTTTTACTTTAAAGCCATTTTTTTCAGCATACATTAAATACATACGCATCAACATACTAGCCCAATCGCATGATTCAGTACCACCAGCGCCAGCTGTAATTTGTAAAACAGCACTTAATGAATCGCCTGGTTCTGAGAGCATATTTTTGAACTCTAATTTTTCAATGAGATCTAAGGCTTTATTGTATCTGCTTTCAACATCTTCGGCAGTGGCTTCGTCTTCTTTAAAGAATTCATAAATTACTTCAAGATCTTCAATTAGAGTTTTTGATGTTTTATAGTCCTGAACCCAACTTTTTTTCTCACGAATTGACTTCATTACTATTTCTGCTTGTTTCGAATCATTCCAGAAATCTGGGTCAAATGTTTGCTCTTCTTCGTTTTGAATTTCTATAAGTTTGGCATCTATGTCAAAGATAGTGCCTTAGTTTGTCAAGGCGTGTATTGAGATCTTTTATTTGATCGGATGTTATCATAATTACATTTTCAACAAAAATAGAATTATTAAATGTTGTTTAAAACAATATCATCAAGTTTATTAATGAATTTTTTGGCTTTTAAGTCCTAATTAATTTATGTAGATTTATAACCTGTTTTTTAAACATACTTTTTTCACAACCAACAACAATAATACATGAAAAAGCTTATTATTTTAGCAGTAATTGCTATAACAACCAGTTTTTCTTTTGCTCAAAACAGCAAGGACAAAGCGCTTAAGAATTATGAAGGATATTTTAATTTTTCATATAACGAATCTGAAGACAAAATTTTATTAGAAGTTAAAGACTTAGATAAAGAATTCCTTTATGTAAGTTCATTATCTAGTGGAATAGGTTCAAACGATTTAGGATTAGATAGAGGGCAATTAGGAGGTGAACGAGTAGTGAAATTCATTAAAACTGGAAACAAATTACTGTTAATTCAACCAAATTTAGATTATAGAGCGCTGACCGATAATGCTTTAGAGCGTATGAGTATAGAGCAAGCGTTTGCAAAATCCGTTTTATTTGGATTTCCAATTAAAGAAGAAAATAACGGTGTTTATATTGTGGATTTAACACCATTTTTAATGCAGGATACACATGGTGTTACTAATAGATTGAGAGGTTCTGGAGAAGGATCATACAGCTTAGATAAAAGCAAGAGTGCTATGTGGCTCCCAAGAACGAAAGCATTTCCAAAAAATGTAGAATTTGATGTCATGCTAACTTTTAGCGGACGACCAACAGGGCGTAATTTAAGAAGCGTAACACCTACAGCATCATTAGTAACAGTAAATCAGCATCACTCATTTGTTGAGCTGCCAGATAATAATTACCAACCGCGTGAATTTGATCCAAGAAGCGGAGCTATTTCAATGTCCTACATGGATTATGCAACACCAGTGCAAGAGCAAATTAGAAAACGTTATGTAGTTCGTCATAGATTACAAAAAAAGAATCCAGGAGCTTCCAAAAGTGAGGTTGTTGAGCCAATCATATATTATTTAGATAATGGAACACCAGAACCTATTCGTTCTGCATTGTTAGATGGTGCCAAATGGTGGAATCAGGCTTATGAAGCGGCAGGATTTATAAATGCATTTCAGGTGAAAATGTTACCAGATGATGCCGATCCTATGGATTGCAGATATAATGTGATTCAATGGGTACATCGCTCTACAAGAGGATGGAGTTATGGAGGTAGTGTAACTGATCCACGAACAGGCGAAATTATTAAGGGTCATGTAAGTTTAGGAAGTTTAAGAGTGCGTCAGGATTTTTTAATTGCTCAGGCATTATTAAACAAACCATTTGCAGAACGTGATGACAATTACCAACCAATGTTGGACATGGCCTTGGCGAGAATCAGACAGTTAAGTGCACACGAAGTAGGTCATACTATCGGGTTTGCTCATAATTTTGCGGCAAGTACTAACGGAAGAGCTTCTGTGATGGATTATCCACATCCAACCATTACGCTTAAAAATGGAGAAGTAGATTTAAGTAATGCGTATGCAGTTGGTATTGGCGTTTGGGATAAAGTAACGGTTAAATATAGTTATGCCGAATTTGACAAAGGTGCTGATGAAAGAGAAGAATTAAACAAGATTTTAGACCAAGCTAAAAACGATGGACTTCGTTTTATTACCGATAGTGATGCAAGGGCACAAGGTGGTGCACATGCTTTAGCACATCTTTGGGATAATGGAAAAACCGCTGCCGAAGAATTAAATAATGTATTGGCAGTTAGAAAAAAAGCAATCACCAATTTTTCAGAAGATAATATTCGTACAAACGAGCCTTACTCTATGTTAGAAGATGTATTTGTACCACTGTATTTCTTTCATCGTTATCAAACTGAAGCAGCGGCAAAAGTTGTTGGAGGATTAGATTATAACTATGTGGTAAAAGGTGATGGACAGATGACTGTGAAAAATGTTGATGTATCAGCTCAAAAAGAAGCACTTAACACCTTATTGAAAACTATCGATGCGAATACATTGGCTATTCCAAAGCATAAACTGGAATTATTTCCACCAAGAGCCATGGGTTATGGTAGAAGTAGAGAGTCTTTTAGAGGGAAAACAGGAGTCGCTTTCGATCCGTTAAGTGCAGCATCAACAGCAAGTGATATGACATTAAAATTATTATTACATCCGCAGCGTGCTAATAGAATGATCCAGCAAAAAAGTTTAGACAAAAAGCAGTTAGGTCTTGAGGACATGTTAAATACACTTATTGATAATTCGTTCAATAAAACTCATAAAGATGCCTATTTAGCTGAAGTACAACAAATGATTAATCAAAATGTATTAAAGTACATTATGAACCTTGCTGTTAGTGATCAATCATTTTTCCAAGTAAAGGCTATTGCAAACAAAGCGATTAGAGATATAGCGATGAAATCGTTGAGTTTTGATGATGCTTATAAAATGCAATATACTTTAATGATGAAACAGTTTAGTGATAATCCAAAAGAGTTTAAGTTACCTTCAGTTCCTGAAGTACCTGATGGTTCACCAATTGGAAGTGATATGTGTAATTACAACCCAAATTAATTTAATTCATGATTATAGATTTAAGAAGCGATACAGTTACTAAGCCAACCAAAGGCATGTTAGAGGCTATGATGTCTGCAAACGTTGGTGATGATGTATATAAAGAAGATCCCACAGTTAATGCTTTAGAAGAACGCATTGCAAACATGTTTGGAAAGAAAACAGCCTTGTTTTTTCCAACAGGAAGTATGGCAAACCAAGCAGCCATAAAGTTGCACACCAATCCTGGAGAACAAGTAATATGCGATAAATATGCGCATGTATATAATTATGAAGGTGGAGGCGCGTCCTTTAACAGTGGTGTGTCTTGTAAACTTATTGATGGACACAGAGGGATGTTTACTGCAAATCAAGTAGTGGAATCTATTAATCCTCCAGATTTTTACCACAGTCCACTAACAAGTTTAGTGGCTGTTGAAAATACTACTAATAAAGGAGGAGGAGCGTGTTGGAATTTTGAAGAAATTAAAAAAATCAGAACCATTTGTGATGAACACGACTTAGGATACCATTTAGATGGCGCACGTTTATGGAACGCTATGGTTGCAGAAAATGAAACTGCAAAACAATATGGTGAGGTGTTCGATACGATTTCGGTGTGTTTAAGTAAAGGCTTGGGCTGTCCAATTGGTTCAGTGTTGGTTGGCGATGAAGATATCATGAAGGGCGCCATTAGAATCCGTAAAATTTTTGGTGGAGGGATGCGTCAAGTAGGATATTTAGCAGCTGCAGGGTTGTATGCCTTAGATAATCATATTGAAAGATTAGCCGATGACCATAAAAAAGCCAAAGAGATAGGAGAAGTGTTAATCACTTTACCTCAAGTAAAAATTGTTGAACCTATTGAAACCAACATTGTAATTTTTGAACTACATCCTGATGTAAGTGAAATAGTATTTGTGCAAACATTAGCAGATAATAATATTCATATAATTGGAATGGGAGGTGGAAAATTGCGTATGGTAACGCATTTGGATTATACTGATGCCATGCATGAGATGTTGCTAAGTACCTTGAGCAGTTTTTGAAAAGTATTATTATTCTGTGGAGCATAGCGACGTAATAATCTCATATAAAATAATAAAAGCACCAGCATTTATGTTGGTGTTTTTATTCAGAAAAATAATTTAGGAGATATTGTAACCCCTGACACAATCTGACAAAACCACAGCTACATTTGCAGTATGTTTAATAAATAAATACACAATCAAATGACAAATGCAGTTAACTGGTTTGAAATTCCAGTAAAAAATTTCGACAGAGCAAAAACATTTTATTCAACCGTTTTAGGAGAAGACGTTATTGACGCACCAATGGAAGGTATGAAATATGGTATTTTACCACACGACAAAGAGAGTCAAGGTGTTGGTGGAGGTATTGTTGAAATGGAAGGCTATACACCATCGCAAGAAGGGTCTATAGTTTACCTAAACGGAGGTATTGATTTAGAGTTACCGCTTTCTAGAGTAGAACGAGCAGGAGGTAAAGTAGTAATGCCAAAAACCGCTATTGGTGAGGATGGATTTATTGCTCAGTTTTTAGATACCGAAGGCAACAAGGTCGCACTTCATTCTATGAACTAATCTTAAATTTACAAAGATGGTGAGTCAGACTATGATTCACTATCTTTGATTCTTCATGGATCAATTATCGCGACTTATTTCTATACTTACGTTATTAAAATCTAAGCGTATTGTAACGGCTACTGAACTTGCTGACAGATACGAGGTAAGTGTGCGAACCATTTATCGAGACATACGCAAATTAGAAACTGCAGGTGTGCCAATCATTACCTTAGAAGGTCGAGGCTATACCCTTATGGAAGGTTATCAAGTAGCGCCAGTGCAGTTTACCGAAAAACAAGCCAATGCTTTAATTACTGCACAACATTTGGCAAATCAATCTAAAGATGCTTCGTTTAAAAAGGAATTTAATGAAGCCATGATTAAGATAAAATCGGTATTTAGAACTTCTATTCAGGAAAAAAGTGAATTGTTAAACGATAAAATTGTGGTGTTCGATACTAAACAAGAAAGTATAGCAAGTAACATTTTATCTGAAATTCAATTAGCTATCACTAATTTTAATTATGTAGAAATTAATTACAAAAAAATAAATGATTCTAATATCTCATTCCGAAAAATAGAACCATGTGCTATGTATTCTACAGATAATAAATGGATTTTAATAGCTTGGTGCCATTTGCGTAAAGACATGCGTGCCTTTAGAATAGATAGAATTCAACATTTTAAAATACTTCACGATACTTTTGAAGATCGTAAGTTTAGTTTTCAAGACTACTACAAATCTCATGTATATGAAAAGAAGTAGTTTATATTGTCATTCTGAGGAGTGAAGTCACGTGAGAATCTCAAAAATTAAACAGTTTATTTAAACATATCCATTCCAGGAATATTTGGCATGCCTTCTTTGGCAACTGCAGCTAATTCTGTTTCATGCACATTATTAGCTTTTTCAATGGCCTTGTTAAGGGTTAGAATTAAGTAATCTTCTAACTGTTCTTTATCTTCAAGTAATTGCTCATCAATGGCAATTGATTTTATAGCTCTATTTCCTGTGACCGTTATTTTTAACAAATCATCAGAGCTTGATTCATCAATATAAACTGAGTTTAAACGTTCTTTTGTAGCTTCAACTTTGGCTTGGGTTTCCTTAAGTTTTCCCATCATACCCATCATATCTCCAAACATAATTTTTAGTTTTTGGTTTCTAATGCAAAACTATTTAATTTTTCTATTTTTGAACCCTAAACAAAGCTTAAAAATTAATCTTCTTGAAAAAAAAGAACGTCCCTCCAATTGCAAAACAAATTCCTAAAGAGTTAATAGCACACAATGATGTTAGAATAGATAATTACTTTTGGTTGAATGATAGAGAAAACCCTGAAGTAATAGACTATTTAGAACAAGAAAATGCCTATTGCGATAATATGCTAAAGCATACTGAGCAATTCCAGAAAGATTTGTTCGAGGAAATGAAGTCACGTATTAAAGAAGATGATCAATCTGTGCCTTATAAATACAATGGCTATTGGTACATTGTTAAATTTGAAACTGGTAAAAATTACCCTATTTACATACGACGTAAAGAATCTTTAAATGCTCCAGATGAACTGTTGTTTGATTGTAACAAAATGGCTGAAGGACAATCTTACTTTAAGCTTACAGGTATTAGTATTAGTCCAGATAATACTAAAGTGGCCTATGCTTTAGATACTATTGGAAGACGTCAATACACTATTCATATAAAAGATTTAAAAACGGATAAATTGTTTCCAGAACGCATTGTTAATGCAACAGGTTCCTCTACTTGGGCAAACGACAACAAAACATTGTTCTACACTTTAAAGAATGAAAAAACGTTACGCTCGGAGAAAGTATTTAAGCATACACTGGGTGCAGACACTAAAAGTGATAAGCTAGTTTACTTTGAGAAAGATGATACATTTAATGTTTCTGTTTACAAATCTAAATCTAGAAAGTTTATTATTATTTCAAGCCACAGCACGTTGACTAACGAATATCAAGTGTTGAATGCTGACAAGCCAAACGAGATGTTTACATTATTTCAAGAGCGTATTAGAGGTTTAGAGTATAGTATTTCACATTTTCAAGATCATTTTTACATACTCACCAACCTTGATAATGCTACCAACTTTAAACTTATGAAAACCAATGTCTCTAACACTGCTATTGAGCATTGGGGAGAGGTTATTCCACACCGTAAAGAGGTTATGCTAGAAGGTATCGATATTTTTAAAGAATTTCTGGTGATTAGTGAACGTGAAAATGGGTTGAATAAAATCAGAATCAAACGTTGGGATAATACAGACGACTATTATTTACCTTTTGATAACGAAACTTACACAACTTATACAAGTACCAATGTAGATTTTGATACGACAATTTTGCGTTATGGTTACAATTCGCTCACCACACCAGCGTCAATTATTGATTTTGATATGGTCAATAAAACAAAAGACATTAAAAAAGAGCAAGAAGTTTTAGGAGGCAAATTTGATAAGAAAAACTACGTATCCGAACGTATTTGGGCAACATCAGATGATGGTACAAAAATTCCAATGTCTGTGGTACATCACAAGGATACTAAAAAAAACAAGGATACCCCTTTATTAATATATGCTTACGGCTCGTATGGTCATACTATTGATCCTTACTTTTCAACTATTAGATTAAGTTTGTTAGACAGAGGTTTTATTTACGTTATAGCACATATTAGAGGTGGAGAATACCTAGGAAGACCATGGTATGAAAACGGAAGATTACTGTTAAAGAGAAATACGTTTACCGATTTTATTTCATGCTCACAGCATTTAATCAATATTAATTATACCTCGTCAAATCATTTATATGCTATGGGAGGAAGTGCAGGAGGTTTATTAATGGGAAGTATTATAAATATGACTCAAAACCTTTATAATGGTGTTGTAGCACAAGTACCTTTTGTAGATGTTATTACTACGATGTTAGATGATTCTATTCCGCTAACCACTGGTGAATATGACGAATGGGGAAATCCTAACGATTCGGCCTATTATAATTATATGAAATCCTATTCGCCTTATGATAATGTTGAGAAGCAAGATTATCCAAATTTATTAGTTACAACAGGGTTGCACGATAGTCAGGTGCAATATTGGGAGCCAGCAAAATGGGTTGCAAAATTAAGAACCTACAAAACTAATGGCAATCTTCTACTACTTAAAACGAATATGGATGCAGGACATGGAGGTGCTTCAGGAAGATTTGAATCACTAAAAGAAGATGCATTAGAGTTTGCATTTTTACTGGATTTAGAAGGAATTACTAGCTAATTAAAAAAAAATTGTACTTTTGCCAAGTTGAAGAGCTGCTATATGTAGCTTTAAATTACATTTATGAAACAAAACAAAAATGTATTTAATAACGTGTTAGACCTTATTGGTAAAACACCACTTATTAAACTCAATAAAATAACCTCAGATTATAAAGGTGATTATTTAGCAAAAGTTGAAGCTTTTAATCCAGGACACTCGTCTAAAGACAGAATAGCACTTTACATTATAGAACAAGCCGAAAAAAAAGGCATCCTAAAACCAGGAAATACTATTATTGAAACCACCTCCGGAAACACAGGGTTCAGTATTGCAATGGTAAGTATTATTAAAGGTTACGAATGTATTTTAGCTGTGAGTTCTAAATCATCAGCCGATAAAATAGATATGCTTCGTACTATGGGAGCAAAGGTATATGTGTGTCCAGCACACGTGAGTGCAGACGACCCACGATCATATTATCAAGTAGCTAAGCGCTTACATGAAGAAACAAAAGGCTCGGTTTATATCAATCAGTATTTTAACGAGCTTAATTTACAAGCACACTACGAGACAACTGGACCTGAAATCTGGGAGCAAACCGAAGGTAAAATTACTCATTTAGTGGCTTGTAGCGGCACTGGAGGAACAATTTCTGGAACAGCAAAGTATTTAAAAGAGCAAAACCCAAAAATTAAAGTTATTGGTGTTGATGCTTATGGATCTGTACTTAAAAAATATCACGAAACACGTGAGTTAGATACTGATGAAATTTATCCTTATAGAATTGAAGGTTTAGGCAAAAACTTAATTCCTACTGCAACAGATTTTGATGTGATTGATGAATTTATAAAAGTAACTGACGAAGAAAGCGCTCATACTGCTCGTGAAATAGCAAGAACCGAAGGACTTTTTGTGGGTTACACAAGTGGTGCAGCAATGCAAGCCATAAAGCTGCTAAATGAAGAGGGAGCGTTTAAAAAAGGAGATAAGATAGTAGTTATTTTTCCTGATCATGGGTCGCGTTATATGAGTAAAGTTTATAGTGATAAATGGATGGAAGAGCAAGGCTTTTTTGATAGTGAAAATGTAGCTTCTATTAAAAAAACGCAATATATTAACTAGCCAAAATAACTAACCAAACCAACCTGTAATACTTCACAATAAAGCATTACAGGTTTTTTTATGAACAAGCACATGTATATGTGTATAAATTAATTATGTAGTAAAGATTAATTTGCATAATTTTGCTGCATCTAACTAAGATTAATAGCTGAATGAAGGATTTATTTGAAAAGATATATAAGGACAAGGGACCATTAGGAAAATGGGCTTCACAAGCAGAAGGTTATTTTGTGTTTCCTAAACTGGAAGGACAAATTTCTAATAGAATGAAATTCCAAGGAAAAGATGTTATTACCTGGAGTATAAACGATTACTTAGGGCTAGCAAATCATCCAGAAGTACGTAAAGTTGATGCAGAAGCAGCAGCCGAATATGGTTCGGCTTACCCAATGGGAGCTAGAATGATGTCTGGTCATACATCACTTCACGAGCAGTTACAAAATGAATTAGCAGCATTTGTTAATAAAGAAGCTGCGTACTTATTAAACTTCGGTTATCAAGGCATGTTATCTACTATAGATGCTTTAGTAGGTAAAGATGATATTATTGTGTACGATGTTGATGCACATGCATGCATTATAGATGGTGTTCGTCTTCATATGGGAAAACGCTTTACTTATAAGCACAACGATGTAGAAAGTTTAGAGAAAAATTTAGAACGTGCTACCAAAATGGCTGAACAGACTGGAGGAGGAATTCTTGTAATTTCTGAAGGTGTATTTGGTATGCGTGGTGAACAAGGAAGATTAAAAGAAATAGTAGCACTTAAAAAGAAATATAACTTTAGGTTTCTTGTTGATGATGCTCATGGTTTTGGTACACTTGGTAAAACAGGAGCTGGAGCTGGTGAAGAACAAGGGGTTCAAGATGATATAGATGTGTATTTTGCCACTTTTGCAAAATCAATGGCTGGAACTGGAGCATTTATTGCTGCGGATAAAGAAATAATTGACTATTTAAAGTATAACTTACGTTCTCAAATGTTTGCTAAATCATTGCAAATGCAATTAGTAGTTGGAGCATTAAAGCGTTTAGATATGCTTAGAACCATGCCAGAACTAAAAAATAATCTTTGGACAATTGTTGATGCATTGCAGTCTGGACTTAAAGAGCGTGGTTTTGATATTGGAACAACACAAAGTTGTGTTACGCCTGTTTATTTAAAAGGAAGTATTCCTGAGGCGATGGCATTAGTAAGAGACTTAAGAGAAAATTATGGAATATTTTGCTCTATAGTGGTTTATCCTGTGGTGCCTAAAGGAATTATTTTGCTAAGAATGATTCCTACAGCAACTCATACTTTAGAAGACGTTGAGGTAACATTAAATGCGTTTTCAGCAATTAGATCAAGACTTGAAAACGGAACGTATAAGCGTTTGTCTGCTGCAGTTGCTGCTGCAATGGGTGAATAACTTATAACTACTTCATATTAATATAAAAAAAAGAGCTACATGTTTGTAGCTCTTTTTTATGCAATATCTTTAATGTAAGTACAGCGTTTTTTAAATATTTGAGGGTTGAAATTTTTCCAAATTTGTTGAATAGCTGTGTTATCATCAAGTTCAGGACCACGAATACACATAGTAATACCCTTTTCTTCAAAGGTTTTGTAAAACTCTTCAAAAATAACAGCAGTAATGCCTTTGTTTTGATATTCAGGCAACACGCCAATTAGATAGAAGGTTACTGTTTTACTGTGTTTTTTAGCGTGTAATAAATGTTTAAATCCAAAAGGCCAAAGCTTGCCATTCATTTTTTGTAAAGCTTCAGCGTACGATGGTGTAACTATGCCAAAACCTATAAGTTTATCATTCTTATCTAATACAAACTTCACGTATTCTGGATTTAAAAAACCAATGAATTTCTTTTTAAAATATTCTTTTTGAGCTTCATTAATATCAACAAATGATGAAAGCACAGCATGTGATTTTGTAAATACATCAAACATCTCGTTTGTATAAGGTAAAATGTCTTTATTACTAGTAAAATTTACTGCCTTTAGCTGATAGCGTTTTTTTACAAGAGCCTGTATTCTTGAAAAATATTCTGGCTTTATATCTCTAAAGTCCATTTTGTTTTCAGAATAGCCTTTTCCAAAACTCATTCCGTAGTTTTCTAAATGTGTCACATAATATGGGTGATTTTCCCATGTAATCATGCTACCTATATGATCATAACCTTCATAAACAACACCTACTTTATCTAAGTTTGAAAACCCTATAGGACCTTCTATAAACTCTAAATTGTTTGCTTTACCAATTTCTGTTACTTTATTGAGTAGTACATTAGTAACCTGTTGATCATCAATAACATCAAACCAGCCAAAGCGCATCTTTTTAATGCCTTGTTGTTTTACTTCAATCCAATTGATTAAAGCAGCAACACGACCAACAATTTCCCCATCTTTATACGCTAAAAAAAAGCGTCCTTCTGCGTCTTGAAAAACTGGGTTTATTTTTTTGTTGAAAGTCCTTAGTTCTTCACTAATAATGGGAGGTACCCAAAACTTTGAGTCTTTATATAAAGTAAATGGGAACTTTACAAATTTCTTTAAATCTTTTTTAGAAAGTGCTTCTTTTATTTCAATCATAAAATGGTTTTCCTATTGCTCCTTATCTGAATGAAAATCCAAACGATATGAAGCTCCAAAATTCACACTAAATACTGAAGGTGTATCTTTTGTGTTAAATGTAAGTGCAGTATCTAATTGAAAATCTTTCCCAAATAAATAAGCACCTCCAAATCTAAACAAATTATCGGCATAAAAATCACTTTTTATACCTTGAGTTTCGGCAAACACTACCCATTTTGGACTAAACGAATGTGTTAATGTTAAAATGTACTGAAAATCAGACTGTTCCGTTCCAATGCGATCTTTTATAAAATTCATTACAAAAACCCATCCTCCAGCAAAATTATTTTGTGTAGCTATCATCACCCTAGGACTTACGCCCTCAATTTCAGGAGCAGTATAAGGATTGTTTTTTGTGTCATAGTGCATGCCTGCGCCAAGAGCTATGGCTGGAATTAATGATTTCCATTTAAAGCGTCTGTTTGCATGGTAACTATATAGGTTTGGTTTGTCTTCTTCGGCATTTCTATTTGGATCGAAAAACATATATTTAGCGCCAATGACCAAACTTTTAAAGTTTGCTCTATCTTCTTCAGAGTTTAAAGATGTTAAGTATGTTTTAGTATCGTTTTGGTAAGTACCTTCTAAGTTTAGCTCTAATTCTTCGAATAATAATCCGTAACGTAAGGCAAAATCTGCTCCAAAACCTGAAACTTCATATCGTGTAGCTGGTGTTCGTTTTTCTTTTATAATGTATGGTCCAAATTCTAACTGAGCCACATTAGTACCAACTGAGAAAGCACTTCGTGAAACTCCTGGGCGATTGGAGTTAATAACCTCGGTATATTGTCCAAAAGAGTTTATTGAAAAACTTAAGCACAAGAGTAGGAATAAATAGGTTTTTAAAGATGTCATAATCGATTTGTTATTTATCAAATATATAGATTTTATTATTTTTTTATGAACTTAAAACGGATTTTAAATGAGAAGAATTGTATTTTTGAAAAAAATTAATTCATGTTGCAATACGCTTCACTTACTGGTTTTTTAAGAACTATTTTAATAATTCTACTTGTTTGGTATGGAATAAAAATATTGTCTAGAATATTTGCGCCTTACCTAATGCGTTATGTTGCTAAAAAAGCAGAGCAAAAATTTGGAGGGCAATTTGATCAATATCAACAGCCTCAGTCTAAAAAAAAGAAAGAAGGTGAGATTTCTATAGATAAAATGCCAAAGGATTCTAAAACTTCAAATAAAAAGGTTGGCGAATACGTAGATTACGAAGAAATTGATTAAATTTCTACAAATATTTTTATTGAATTAATCTATGAATTTTTCCTTTAAAAAAATCATACCACATTTACTAGTTCTTTTAGCGTTTGTGGTAGCTTCCTTAATATATTTTAGTCCAGTTCTTCAAGGTAAACAGATATTCCAAAGTGATATCATGTTATATAACGGAATGGCCGAACAGCAAAACCAATTTCGTGCCAATACAGGTGAAGAAACCTATTGGACCAATAGTGCTTTTGGAGGCATGCCTACGTATTTATTAGGAGCAAAATATCCGAATAACTATATTAAAAAGCTAGATTTAACTTTACGTTTTTTGCCAAGACCTGCGGACTATCTATTTCTATACTTTTTAGGTTTTTATATACTGCTTTTGGTGCTTAAAGTAGATTTTAAACTCGCAGCTTTAGGCGCGTTAGCCTTTGGGTTTTCCACCTATTTAATCATTTTATTAGGAGTTGGTCATAACAGTAAAGCCCATGCTATTGCTTATATGCCCTTAGTGCTATCTGGAATATTACTCACCTTTCAGCGAAAATATGTTTTAGGGTTTTTGTTAACGGTTATTGCCATGGCATTAGAGATAGTGGCTAACCATTTCCAAATGACGTATTATCTACTATTACTTGTAATAGTTCTAGTAATCGTGTATTTAGTTGATGCCTATAAAAAGCAAGAATTACCCCACTTTTTTAAATCTATAGGGATTTTAGTGGTTGCCGTTATTTTATCTATCGGATTGAATGCCACTGGCATTCTAGCAACTCAAGAGTATGTTGGTGAGAGTTATCGTGGTAAAAGTGAGTTAACCATTAATCCTGACGGTTCGCCAAAAGAAGTGACTAATGGATTAGATAAAGCGTATATCACAGAGTATAGCTATGGGTTTTGGGAAAGTTTCAATTTATTTATTCCTCGTTTTATGGGAGGAGGTACGCTTGAAAACGTTGGAAGAGATTCTAATATGTATGATGCCTTTATTAGTTTAGGAGCAACACCAGTACAAGCTTTAAATGAAGTAAAACAAGCGCCTACATATTGGGGAGATCAGCCCATTGTAGAGGCACCTGCTTATGTTGGAGCAGTCATAATCTTTTTGTTTGTACTCGGACTCTTTCTTGTTAAAGGACGCTTAAAATGGTGGCTTGTTGGAGGTGTAATTATGTCGTGGTTATTGTCTCTTGGAAAGAATTTTGGTTTACTAACCGATGTATTTATCGATTATGTGCCATTATATAACAAGTTTAGAGCAGTAAGTTCGATACAAGTTATTTTGGAGCTGTGTATTCCTGTGCTCGGTATTTTTGCACTCGTAAGATTATTTAACGATTTTGAGAAAAAAGAAGTAAAACTTAAAGCTTTAAAATATACTATAGCTATTACCGCTGGTATTGCACTTGTATTTTTGTTATTTAAAAGCAGTTTGTTTGATTTTTCTGGGTTACGAGACGGACAATATCTTCAAGCTTACGGACAATCGTTTATTGATGCTTTAAAAGAAGATAGAAAAGCCATTTTTAATGCCGATACGACTCGTTCGTTGGTATTGGTATTGCTGTCAGCTGGTATTATATGGTTGTTTTTAAAAGAAAAATTATCTGAAAAATTAGTAGTTTTAGCTTTTGCAGCACTTATTGTGTTTGATTTGGTTAGCGTAGATAAGCGTTATGTAAATAATGATGACTTTGTATCGGCAGTTCAGGTGCAAAAGCCATATCAGCAAAGCGCAGCTGATCAAGAAATATTAAAAGACAATTCGCATTATAGAGTATATGATTTAACTACAGGAGATACGCGACCATCGTATTTCCACAATTCGTTAAATGGTTACACTGCGGCACGTATGAAACGTTTTAACGAGCTTTTCGATTTTTACATTAGAAGAAATCATTTAGAAGTGCTTAATATGTTAAATACTAAATACATTATTGCACCTGCTGAAAATAATCAAGCACAAGTATTTACAAATACTGATGCTAATGGTAATGCGTGGTTTATTGAATCTTTTAAATTGGTTGATAATGCTAACGAAGAGATTTTAGCCCTAGACAGTCTAAATACAAAAAAGGTTGGAGTAATAAACAAAACCCAGTTTGATGATGTTTCTAATAAAATATACCAAGTAGATTCATTGGCAAGCATCAACTTAATAGATTACAAACCTAATTATTTAAAGTACGAAACGAATAATATAAATGATGGGTTTGCTGTGTTTTCTGAAAATTATTACCAACAAGGTTGGCAAGCCTATATTGATGGAAAAGAAGCATCACATATTCGTGTAAACTATGTGTTACGAGGTATGGAGATTCCTGGAGGAACACATACTATTGAGTTTAAGTTTGATCCGCAAGTTGTAAAAACAGGAAGCTCAATAGCTTTAGGAACAAGCATAATAGTAGTGCTATTATTGCTAGGAGGATTATTTTATCAGTTTAAAAAAGACAACGAAAACACATCTGCAAGTGCGTAAAAAAGCACTCATAATTACTTATTATTGGCCTCCAGCTGGAGGTCCAGGAGTGCAGCGTTGGTTGAAGTTTGTAAAATACCTTCGTGAATTTGATGTGGAGCCCATTGTATATGTTCCAGAAAATCCTAATTATCCTCTTATTGACCAAAGTTTGGTAAACGAGATTCCTAAGGATATTACTATTATTAAGCAATCAATTAGTGAGCCTTACAAATTAGCAAGCAAGGTATCTAGAAAAAGTTCAGAAACAATAAGTAAAGGAATAATAAAAAAGTCTAAAAATCAATCAGTAACAGACAAACTATTGCTGTTTATTAGAGGTAATTTTTTTATTCCTGATGCAAGAAAAAAATGGGTAAAGCCTTCGGTAAACTATTTATCTACTTATATAAGAGATTATAGTATAGATACTATTATCACTACTGGACCACCACATAGTTTGCATCTTATAGGTATGAAGCTTAAACAAAAACTTAATCTTAAATGGATTGCCGATTTTAGGGATCCATGGACTACAATAGGTTATCATAAAAAATTGCGTTTGTTGCCAATGGCAAAATCTAGACATAAAAAACTAGAGCAATTAGTGTTACAAAATGCAGATCGAATTACAGTGACTAGTCCTACAACAAAGAGAGAGTTTGAGACTATTACTCATAAGCCAATTACAGTTATTACTAATGGCTATGATGTCAACTCAGTAAGTAATGTTGAGTTAGATGCAAAGTTTTCATTATCGCATATTGGATCATTATTGTCTGAAAGAAATCCTAAGGTGTTATGGAAAGCGATTCATGATATTGTTAGAGACGATAAAATATTTCAATCACATTTACAGATAAATTTTGTAGGTGCTGTTAGTGAAGAAGTGCTTGCAAGTATAGATAAATACAACTTGTCTCAATTTGTAAATATTGTAGGATATGTACCTCATGAAGAAGCAATTAGATATCAAAAAAAATCGCAAGTATTATTGTTAATTGAAATTAATTCTGATGATACTAAATGTATCATTCCAGGAAAGTTATTTGAGTACATGGTATCTAATAGACCAATTTTAGCTATTGGGCCAAAAAACTCAGATGTTGAAGGTGTTATTAAGCAAACAAATACAGGTGCTTACTACAGTTATTTAGAATATGAAGAAGTTAAAAGTAAGCTGTTAGAGTATTTCGAAGCATTTAGAAAGCATAACTTACAAAGTCACGCTATTGGTTTACAGCAGTATAGCAGAAAATCTCTGACTAAAAAATTAGCAGCACTTATTTCATGATTAATCTATGGGAATAGTTCAAAATCAATCGTTTAAAAACACTATTACCACCTATATTGGATTTGGTGTAGGAGCGATTAATACCTTATTCCTTTACACCGAGTTTATGAGCGAACAGTATTATGGGCTCATTACCTACATACTATCAACAGCTTATGTAATGATGCCTTTATTGGCATTTGGCGCGCATAATACCTTGGTGAAATTCTACTCATCATATAAGTCTAGAAACAACATTAATAGTTTTTTAACATGGATGCTATTTTTGCCACTTTTAATGATAATTCCTTTAGGATTAATTGGTTATATAACGTTTGAAATTATTAGTAATTTTTTGTCAGAAGCCAATCCTATAATTAAAGATTACGTGTGGCTAATTTATGTAGCTGCTATTGCATTTTCGTATTTCGAAGTATTTTACTCATGGACCAAGGTACACATGAATAGTGTCTTTGGAAACTTTATGAAAGAAGTATTTCATAGAATAGGAGTGATGGTGCTGTTGTTTTGTTTGTATTTTAATGTCATTTCCATTGAAGTCTTTGTTTATGCTGTGGTTGGTGTGTATGTATTACGAATGCTTATTATGAAGCTTTATGCTTACTATGTGCGACGCCCAATATTTAGATTCGGAAAGTTGCCAAATATTAAAGCAGTTTTAAAATATTCAGCTTTAATTATCATAGCAGGTTCGGTAGCTAATATTATTTTGGAAATCGATAAGTTTATGATTGGTCAATACATAGAAATTGAAAAAGTTGCTTACTATGGTGTGGCTATTTATATAGCAACTGTTATTGGTGTTCCTGCTCGTTCTATGCATCAAATTACCAATCCGTTAACGGCTAAACTACTTAACAAAGGCGAAAATAATCAGCTTAAAGTACTATATAAAAAAAGCTCACTTAACTTATTTATAATCAGTGGATTTATATTTTTATTAATTATACTTAATATCAACCAACTTTATGAGCTTATTCCAGATAAATACACTGGAGGTTTGGTTGTAGTACTTTTAATAAGTGTTGCCAAATTATCCGATAATATTATAGGCAATAACAATGCAATTTTATTTAACAGTGACTACTATCGTGTGGTATTAGCGTTAGGTGTATTGCTTGCAATTATGACGGTTGTTTTTAATGCTATGTTAATTCCAGAATACGGTATTAATGGTGCAGCATTTGCTACATTTATGTCTGTAATTGTATATAATTTTGCAAAGGTAACTTTTGTGTATTATAAATTTAAAATGTCACCTTTTTGCGTTAACACCCTAAAAACACTTATCCTAATTATTATTCTTGCATTAGTTTTTTATTTCTGGGAGTTCCCATTTCACCCAATTATTAATATTGGTTTAAAGTCCTTATTAATTGGTCTTTGTTATGGGGTAATTGTGTATAGTATGAATTTATCAGACGATATTTCAGCAATTTTAAATAAGTTACTTAAGAGATAAAACTTTTGTCATTACAAGCCTAGTGAAGTAATCTGTTGATTAGTAACTATAATTTTTTACGGATTACTTCTACTGACGATAAATGTCAGTATCGCAATGACGTTTCATTGTATAAAAAAGAAAATCCCGCAAGGTGCCTTGAGGCATTCATCTTGCAGGACTATCCAACTAACTAACCAAAAATTATATATTATTAATTTCTTCTACTACTTCTAGACTTTGAGCCTCTAGAACTAGATTTAGCCTTTTGTTTTACTTGTGGTGTTCTCTTTTTACTAGCTTGAGAACTCTTGCTGCGTGTTGAACGTTGTTTTACACTTTGTGTTTTACGTTTTGTACTTGACCTTTGTGAAGCTTTAGGTTTAGAAGAATTTCTAGACGTTGAACGCGCTTTGGGCTTTGTACTTGTATTTCTTTTTGCAGTTTGAGATCGCGACTGTGTAGTCGTTCTTCGTTGCGACTTATTTGCATTATCATTTCTATTAACAGTTCTGCTAGAACGAGTTGGTCTCGCATCATTTGATGTTCTTGACCTTGCAGTTCTTGCGTCACTAGACGTTCTAGCTCTATTGGTAGTTGCATCACTGTTTCTTCTACTTGAAGATCTTGTGGCATTACTATTTCTAGAGGTTTTTGCATTTTGGTCTGCACTTGCTAAACGTCTGCTACTTCTAGTAGTGGCATCATCTCGTCTAGATGAGCGTGTTTGTGCATATCTATCACTTTGTCTTTTTGATGAACGTTGTGCTACAGAGCTTCCACGTCTGCTTCTGGTATAAGAGACTCTTGGTCTGTAATTGTCTCTATAAGGTCTGTAATATCTATGTCTAATAGGCTCATAATATCTTCTATAAGGTCTGTTAAATACAATTCTAAAGTCTATTAAAGGCGCACTATAGTATCTGTGCCAAGGTCTATATACATAGTGTCTGTTATACACATTAATAAATCCTGTACAGTGAGAATATCTATTATATGCATTGTAGTGAACATATAACCCACCAACGCGCGTTACGTAGCCATAGTTGTTATATCTAATGCGTACATCACCAGCACGAACAATGCGTCCGTAATAATCGTAATAAATTGGTACGTTTTCAATTTGTATTACAGCACCATAGTCATCATACTGTACATAAGCGTCATAGCCATAACCAGTGTTAAAGCTAATACTAACATCGTTAAAATCGGTATAGGCACTGAAGCGAGGCCCATTATCCAGTACATTAAAATCAAATTGACCATCAGGAAATACCGAAAACTCAACCCCTTGTTCAACAAAAATGAAAGAGTTACCATAATTTCTCACTAATGTATTTGATGCATGAGCATTAATATCTAAACTGTTGGTGGTTGTTATCGCACTAACAGAGACCCCTGTTAGGAGTACACCTGCAAAAAATAATAGTAACTTTTTCATTTTAATTTGATTTTTTGGGCTATATAATAGAAATAAACATTACATAACACGTCGTTTTTTAATTGATATTTAATACTTACCAAGCATCGTGCCAAAAACAGTTTTGTAATAAAATTGTAATAGAGTTGACTATAAAAAATAAAAAGACGATATTAGTTATGTCCTAGATTTATTTATGTTTTTCAATCTACAGTTCTTATGGTTTATTTTTTATTAATTAAAGCCAACACTCATGAAAAAATCAGTTCTTCTTATTGTACTATTACTCTTTGTTTTTAGTTGTACAAATTCTAAAACAAAAGATGTTAGCGCTCCTGAAAAAAATAATTACCTAGACTATTCTAATCGCGATGATAAACTAAGTGGTGGCGTAAAAATGATTCCTATAAAAACCACTTCTGGAGAATTTAAAGTTTGGACAAAAAGAGTTGGGAATAACCCAACAATGAAAGTGTTATTGCTTCATGGAGGTCCTGGTGCAACACATGAATATTTTGAAGCATTTGATTCTTATTTTCCGAATGCTGGAATTGAATACTATTACTACGACCAATTAGAATCTGCTTACAGCGATCAACCTAACGATAGTACTTTATGGAGTGTAGATCGTTATGTAGATGAAGTAGAACAAGTTCGCAAAGCTCTAGGTTTAAATAAAGATAATTTTTATTTATTAGGAAATTCTTGGGGAGGCATTTTATGTATGGAATATGCCTTAAAATATCAAGATAATTTAAAAGGCTTGATTATTACTAATATGATGGCTTCAGTTCCAGAGTATAACAAGTATGCCAATGAAGTTTTAGGACCACAGTTACCACCAGAGGTTTTAAAAGAAGTGAAGGAATTGGAAGCTAAAGGAGAGTTTGATAACCCAAGATACAGCGAACTATTATTTAAACATTATTATACTGAGCATATTTTAAGAATGCCTCTTGAGGAGTGGCCAGATCCTGTGAATCGAGCATTTGCAAATCTTAATCCCAATTTATATGTAACCATGCAAGGACCAAGTGAGTTTGGTATTGTAGGTGATGCTAAGTTAAAAGATTGGGATATTACTACCGAACTTCCAAAAATCACCGTACCAACCTTAAGTGTTGGAGGAGCCTACGATACCATGGACCCTAAACACATGGAGTGGATTGCAACGCAAGTACAAGACGGACAATATTTGCATTGCCCAAACGGTAGCCACATGTCGATGTACGATGACCCAAAGACTTATTTTGATGGGATTATTAAGTTTATTAAAGAAGTGGATGCGCAATAAGTGTAAAATCCTAAAGTTGTTGAAAAACAACTCATTAGTCTTTTTGGAAGTTAAATAACTTGTTAATAAATCTATTTTATTTGTAAGAATAATTCTCTTAAATTATGTGCTTAATTGTATGTAATAATAATTTTGGATTTATGAAACTAAAATCAATTGAGCTAACAAATTATAGAAGTATAAATTCTGTAAAAATTTCTTTGAAAAGAATATATGGTAGTAATACATATTGTCTTTTCGGTATTAATGAATCGGGAAAAAGTAGTTTTTTAACTGGCTTAGCACAATATGATGAGAAAGATATAAATTACCCAATTGACTATTTTGATGATACTCAACCTGTAAAATTAATTTTTGAATATCAATTAGATAAAGATGACAACTTTGGTTTACGCAATAAATTGGAAAAGGATTTCGATTTTCCAAAAGAAGTATTAAGAAAAATAAGCGTGGCAAATGTGGGAATTGAGATTTCTTATACACCTAATGAAGAAAGCAAAAGGTCTTTGAAAGAGGAGATTCAATTCAAAACCTCAAAATTTGTGGGTTATAAATTAGAAGATAGCAAACTAATAAAAACTGATAGCGATGGGGAGTTTTTTGATATGCATGAGTTTATGCTAAATAATTTATCTGATCATTTCTGGGCTTTTTCACATAAAATAGTTCTATGGTCGGCAATGGATATTTACCTTATTAAAGATGAAATTGATTTGAATGAGTTTATGGAAAACCCAACAGGAATTTCTATTCCATTAACCAATGCTTTTGCTTTATCTGGAATATCTGAAAATGAAATTGAAAATACAATTTCAAAGCTTAAAGACCCAGCATCAATAAGAAATTTAGAATCTTTATTGAGTGAAGAGGTTACAAATCATATTTTGAAAGTTTGGAGAAATCATCCTATTAAGGTTCTTTTTAAGATAAATGAAAATAAAATCACTTTATTAGTTGAAGATGATGGAGTTAAGCATAAATCTAAGTTAACTCATCAAAGAAGTGATGGTTTTAGGCAGTTTATCAGTTTCTTGCTATCTATATCAGCTGAAAGCAATAATGATGAATTAACAAACACTATGATGCTTCTAGACGAGCCAGAAACTCACCTTCACCCTCAAGCTCAGATTGACCTCATATGAATTAATTAAGATATCATCAAAAAATGGCAACATTGTTTTTTATGCTACTCATTCAAATTATATGATTGATAAAAAACATCTAGATAGGAATATTAGAGTTGTAAAAATTAATAATGAATCCACTCAATTAGATTTTATATCTCAAAAAAACAGTACTTATTCTGAAGTAAACTTTACGGTTTTTAATATTCCTACTACTGATTATCATAATGAGTTATATGGTTATCTTTTTGACGTTAAAGGAAAAGAATTAGAAAATTTTGATAAGGATAGAATATGGATAAATGAATTAACAAAAAAAGAAGAGAAGGTTTCATTGCCTAAATATATTAGAAACTCGATACATCATCCTGAAAATACATCAAATAAAAGATTTTCTGAAAGACAACTTAGAAAGTCAATAGAGTTGCTTAGAAAATTAAAATACAAATAATTATAAAAACCAAGAAACCCCAAAAGTCATTGGGAAATAACTAATGAGGTTTCTAAATAACCAATTTTAGTAGGTTACGAACAATAGGTTAATACTTGCGTCTTTTTTTAACGCCTTTCTTTTTCTTTTTTAAGGTTTTATCATTCTTTCTGTAATAGTAGTAATCGTCATCGCGACCATCCCATCTATCATCATATCTATCATCATCATACCAATCGTTGTCTTTATGGAAATGATCGGTTGTGCAACCTGTCATTCCACAAAACCCACAACCTTGGTTGCTTCTATTAACTTTTCCTCGTACGCCAATCATATCACCCCAACGGTTGTATTGTATATGCAAACCACCAACTTGTTTAAGTTGACCAAAACGATATTGCATATATACTGAACCTATACGTTTTACACGTCCTTGATAATCGTAGTTAATAAACACATTACCAATTCTACGTACACGTCCTAATCGGTCATGGGTAATAATCACGCCACGAGGACGGTTGTAGTTAATTCTTACTCCTGGTGCTCCAAAAGTGGCATTAATGCTACCACGCTTAGTTCTCGATTTTCGGTAATATGAATCACCAAAATGTCCATAATTGACATCGGTGTTAAAATCGAATTCACCATTTTGAAAGATTAAGAATTCAACACCACGCTCCACAAACACTATAGGTTGCGTAAAACGATAGCGTTTCGTAATTCTTAAATCTTTACTGTTTAATTCAGAAACTAGTTCTGATGCTGTTGCAAATGTTACACCTAGTAACATAGTTGCTAATACTAAAGTAATTTTTCTCATAGTAAAAGTATTTAAGATGAATGCCTACTCATTTAGCTTTTCGGCTTACGCTATTTGTTAATGAAGTTTTCATTTATCGTGCCAAAATTGTAAGTAATTGATATACAGTGTTAAAAAATGGTATTAGTCATTTCGAACGAGAGAAGCGAGGAGAAATCTCATAATTTGTAAAATGAACAACTAATTTTATGATGCTGTTATGAGACTTCTCACGTGCGTTCGAAGTGACACGTTTTAATATCTTTATGTTTTTACAATAAAACTTTGTAACAACTTATTGGTATTATTCGTCATTATGTTAAAGAAGTTGTTTCTTTTTATTAAATTTAGAAGCAGTAAAAAGTCGTTAACCAACCATCAATGGCAAAGAACACTGAAATAACCAACCCGTCAGAGAATGACGATCATGTAGATTTTTCGTTAGAACAGAACATGACCATGTGTCAAAACTGTGAAAAAGAACATGATATTGATTTTGATTTTTGTCCGCATTGCGGACAACAAACAACAGACGATTTAACGGTGGGAGTTTTGTTTTATAATACTATTGCCAATTACTTTTCTTTTGATGCACGATTTTTTAGAAGTTTCATTCCTTTAGTATTTAAGCCAGGAATTTTAGCAAAGCGCTTTGTAAGTGGTAAACGCTTAATGTATTTGCATCCTGCACAAATGTATTTATTTATTTCGGTGGTGTTTTTCTTTATGTTTTCGTTTAAAATCAGGGAATACAATGCTAATTTTGATAAAGTATTACAAGAAGGTTTTAAGGTAGAACAATCTCAAGATTCAATTAACATTAGCCCATTAGATTCTGCTACCGTTGAAAAAATAAAAGCACCTTTAAAAAATGATAGTGGATTATTGTCTGGAATGTCTGACCAGGAAAAGCAAGAATTAGACTCGTTAATTACAAGTGTATCTCAGCCAAAGAAAGCAGATAATAATATAAATTTTGGGTATGATACTAAAAAATTAGACTCCTTAATTGCTATTAATGCATCAGAAAAAGAGCAATTACTAGCTGTTGGCATGAAAGAAGATGCTGGGTTTTTAGAAAAACAGTTCTATAAACAATTAATTAAATTTCACAAGAATAGAGGAGGAGGTATTGTGCAGGCATTGTTCGATAGTGTCCCAATTTCATTATTTATACTATTACCAATATTTGCGCTTTTACTTAAAGTGTTTTATTGGCGACGTGGAAGATTTGCACATCATTTAGTATTTAGCTTTTACTATTTCTCATTTTTGTTTACAGTACTATGCATCATTCTTGGAGTAAATTATATTATAGACATACCAGACTGGATTGACTTTTTGGTACTCTTATCAACATTCTTTTACTTGGTATTTGCTGTGCGCAATTATTATGAACAAGGCTTTTTTATTAGCTTGATAAAATCTTCAATGCTCACATTTATGTATATGATATTTGTAGTCCCTATGGCTATTATGATTATGCTAGGGTTATCATTTTTACTCTATTAAAGCTTGTCTTTTAAATATTTGCCAGTAAAAGAATTATTATTAATAGTAATTTCTTCGGGGGTACCTGAAGCTAATAATTGCCCGCCATTTTCACCGCCTTCAGGACCAAGATCTATAATATAATCGGCACATTTAATAAGCTCAATATTATGTTCAACTACGATAATAGAATGTCCTTTTTCAATCAATGCGTTAAAAGATTTAAGCAGCTTTTTAATATCATGAAAATGCAATCCGGTAGTTGGTTCGTCAAAAATAAATAAGGCCGTTTCTTTGGTGTTTCCTTTACCTAAAAACGTTGCCAACTTAATACGCTGTGCTTCACCACCAGACAGAGTAGAAGAGCTTTGACCGAGAGTAACGTAGCCTAAACCAACATCTTGTAGTGGTTGTAGTTTGTTTTTTATTTTAGTTTGATGTGTTTCTTCAAAAAATGCAATGGCATTATCGATGGTCATGTTTAAAACATCATCTATGGTTTTGCCTTCAAAAGTAACTTCAAGAACTTCTTTTTTAAAACGCTTACCGTTACAGGTTTCACATTCTAAATGCACATCAGCCATAAACTGCATTTCTATAGTGACTTCGCCTTCGCCTTTGCAGGTTTCGCAACGTCCACCATCTACATTAAAACTAAAATGTTTTGCTTGGTAGCCTCTAATAGTACTTAGCTTTTGCTTGGAGAATAACGCACGAATATCGTCATAAGCCTTGATGTAAGTAACAGGATTGGAGCGTGACGAGCGGCCTATAGGATTTTGATCCACAAATTCAATATGCTTTACATTACTAAAATTGCCTGAAATAGAAGTGAATTCTCCTGGTTTATCACCATAACTTCCTAGTTCTTTAATAAGCGCAGGGTGTAATATCTTTTTTACCAAAGTACTTTTACCACTTCCGGAAACACCAGTCACGACAGTTAACATTCCCAAAGGAAACGTAACATCGATGTTTTTTAAATTATGTTCTCTAGCGCCTTTTATATCAACAAAATACTTAGATGTTCTTCGTTCTTTTGGTACTTCAATTTTGTAAGAACCATTTAAGTATTTAGCAGTTAGCGAATCGGATACTAAAATATCATTATAACTTCCAGTAGCAACCACTTCACCTCCAAAGGTTCCGGCTTCTGGACCAATATCAATAATGTCGTCAGCAGCAGCCATAATATCTTCGTCATGCTCCACAACTATAACAGTGTTACCAAGATCTCGTAATGATTTAAGTACGGTTATTAAACGTTCAGTATCTCGAGGATGTAAACCAATACTAGGTTCGTCTAAAATATACATCGAGCCAACCAAACTACTTCCAAGTGAGGTGGCCAAGTTAATACGCTGACTTTCCCCTCCAGAAAGTGTGTTGGATTTTCTGTTTAAGGTCAAATAATTTAAACCTACGTTAGTTAAGAAAGATAATCTATTTGATATTTCTTTTAATAAGCGTTTAGCAATTTGTGTGTCATAATCGTTTAGTTCAAGCTGTTTAAAAAAAACTGAAAGCTTATTTAAAGGCATTTCAACCAAATCGGTAATGGTGGCATTATTTATCTTAACATAGTTTGCTTCAGGACATAATCGCTTACCTTTACAAGCATTACATTTTGTTTTGCCTCTGTAACGCGATAGCATTACACGGTTTTGGATTTTATAGGCTTTTGCTTCTAACTCAGCAAAGAAACTGTCTAATCCCTCAAAATATTCATTACCTGTCCAAATGAGTTGTTTTTGATCTTCGGTTAATTCAAAATAAGGTTTATGAATTGGAAAGTCGAATTTATGAGAGTTGTTTACTAATTGATCTCTATACCAACTCATGCTTTCACCTCTCCATGGAAAAATAGCGTTTTCGTAAACAGATAACCCTGTGTTTGGAACTACTAAATTTTCATCAATACCTATAATGTCTCCATAACCTTCACATTTGGGACATGCTCCATACGGATTATTAAAACTGAATAAATGAATATTAGGTTCTAAAAAACTAATACCATCTAATTCAAATTTATTACTAAAATGCTGCTGTGAGTTATCTTGAAGTGATTCTACATAACATTCACCTTTGCCTTCAAAGAAAGCGGTTTGAATAGCGTCAGCTAAACGATTAAAAAAATCTTCGTCATGCTTAGTAATGATACGATCCACTACTAAAAACAAAGTATCCTTATCGTTAGAGCTTTGAATATACTCATCAATTCTAAGTACCTTACCATTCACTTTTACTCTAGCATAACCTTGTTGATATAATACTTTTAGTTTATCGCTTATGGTTCTACCTTCTTCTAAATGAATAGGAGCGAGGAGCAATAGTTTTTCGTCTTCGTCAAATTCTTTAATATGTTTAATAACATCAGTAACGGTATCTTTTTTGACCTCAGATCCTGATTTTGGAGAATATGTTTTACCAATTCTTGCAAACAGTAGTTTTAAATAGTCATAAATCTCAGTTGTAGTACCAACGGTTGATCTTGGATTGGTCGAGTTTACTTTTTGCTCTATAGCAATAGCAGGAGCTATGCCTTTAATGAAATCGACCTTTGGTTTATTGAGTCTTCCTAAAAACTGACGTGCATAACTCGATAAACTTTCAACATAACGACGCTGACCTTCGGCATACAAGGTGTCGAATGCTAAACTGGATTTTCCAGAACCCGACAATCCAGTAATAACCACTAATTTGTTTCTTGGTATTACAACGTCAATATTTTTTAAGTTATGCAGTTTTGCACCTTTTATAATGATGTTTTTCTTTGGATCTACGTTTGTAATACTAGTATTTATTGACATTTTTAAGAAATAATCCTACAAAGATACTACTTCTATTTTAGCTTTTAAAATTGGTATCTTGTCGATTTTTTAGTAAAAACTTACATTTTTTTTGTTTTTTAGGAACGATTGTTGTTATATTTGGTTTCTATTAATCAGCAAATTAAACTATTAGCTTATAGCATAACATTACTTTTTTAAATCTTAACCCCCTAACAAAGAAGGATTCTTCTTTGCGAAAAAAGTAATGATTATGAAACAAGAACTTATCACAGATGCTGAGTTAGTGAGCAACTACATTACAGGCGACGAGAGCGCTTTATCAGTTTTAATTACCAGACACAAGCAAAAAATTTATAGCTTTATTTATTCTAAGGTTTACGATCGTGACGTTACCGAAGATGTTTTTCAAGATACCTTTATTAAGGTTATTAGAACATTAAAGCTTGGAAAATATAATGAAGAAGGTAAGTTTCTTCCTTGGGTAATGCGTATTGCTCATAATTTAGTGATTGATCATTTTAGAAAAAACAGTCGCATGCCTAAATTTGACAATGGTCAAGAGTTCAATATCTTTTCAGTAATTAGCGATTCGTCTTTAAATGCAGAGAAATCAATTATTAAAGAGCAGGTGCAAGAAGATGTTAGGCGTTTAATTGAAGAACTTCCTGAAGATCAAAAACAAGTATTAGTTATGCGTATGTATAACGATATGAGTTTTAAGGAAATATCTGAAAACACTGGTGTTAGTATTAATACTGCTTTAGGTAGAATGCGTTATGCACTCATTAATTTAAGAAAGGTTATAGATAAACATAATATTGTTTTAACTAATTAATACAATTTTAACTAATTAATACAATAAACAAAGTTATGCCACGTTACACTATTATATTAACAACTAAATTAGTCAGATGGCAAAACTTTACATTGAAGATTCAAAACATTTTGAAACGTTAAAACCGAAAGAAGAAACGGTTAATTTTCTTCTGAATTATTCTCAGGCTTTAAGTGTTATAAGTTGTAATAAATTAAAGTTTGAAGCGCTTCTTAACTAAACTTTGGCGAAAAAGAGCTCTAATATAGTCATTAGGGCTTTTTTGCGCTGTAATATTGTTGTATTACCGATTTTCTTCCAATTGTTTTAGTAATAATATCTTTATCAAGATTCCACCCTCTTGCAGGTGAATATTCACGTCCATACCAAATTATTTGTAAGTGTAAATCGTTCCATAATTCTTTTGGAAACAAGCGTTTTGCATCTTTTTCGGTTTGTTGCACGTTCTTACCATTGCTTAAGTTCCAACGATACATTAATCTGTGAATATGCGTATCTACAGGGAATGCTGGAATACCAAAAGCTTGAGACATTACTACGCTAGCAGTTTTATGCCCAACAGCAGGTAACTCCTCAAGAGCTTCAAAACTTTGAGGTACTTTACCTTCATGCTTATCTATTAATATTTGTGATAAGCCATGAATGCCTTTACTTTTCATTGGAGACAATCCTACTGGTTTAATAATGTCTCGTATATCATCTACTGTTAGTTTCACCATATCGTAAGGATTATCGGCTTTATCAAATAATAAAGGTGTTATTTGATTGACTCTTACATCTGTACTTTGAGCAGACATTAATACTGCAATTAATAGTGTGTAAGGATCTTTGTGATCTAACGGAATAGGTATTTCTGGGTAGAGTTTATTTAAGGTTTTTATAACAAAATCTACTTTTTCTTGCTTGGTCATTGGCGTATCTTTGTGAAAATTCAAAGATACTAAGTTATGACTACATTAAAAATAGGAGATAAGGCTCCAAATTTTAAAGCAAAAGACCAAGACGGAAATATAATTTCATTAAATGATTACAAAGGGAAGAAGCTGGTATTGTTTTTTTATCCTAAGGCTAGTACACCTGGTTGTACTGTTGAAGCTTGTAATTTAAGAGACAATTATAAGCGTTTCCAGTCATTAGGTTACGATATCCTTGGAGTGAGTGCTGATAGTGAAAAAAGACAGTCTAATTTTAAAAATAAATATGATTTTCCCTATCCTTTATTAGCAGATGAAGACAAAACCGTTATAAATGCTTTTAAAGTTTGGGGACCAAAGAAATTTATGGGAAGAGAGTATGATGGTATTCATCGTACTACATTTGTAATTGACGAAAATGGCGCAATTGAAGATGTAATTACTAAAGTAAAAACCAAAGAGCACACAAGTCAAATACTTAAATAGACAAAAAAGCGGCTTTACTTCGACAAGCTCAGCAACCAAAAGTCGCTTTTTTTATGTAATTATTTTTTTAATTTTTTCTTACTCAAAATTATAGGCTTTCTAGTGTAACCAAACATTCTGTAGTCTTTTATTAAATCGGCAATACCTTCAGGTAGTTTATCGCTCCAACCACGTTTTCCAGATGAAATTTTCTCTAGTATTTCTCTTGAAAAGACATTTAAAGTTTCAGGGTCAACATCTTTTATATCTGTTACTTTTCCATTGTATTTAAAGAACTTATATAACTCTTTCATTCTTGGATGTACTTTTAGGTTTTCACTAGTAATTAGTTTTCCTGTTGTTTTGTCCATCATTGGATATAAGTATACTTTTAGATCTTTAAAGAATAACTTACCAAAAGCCTCTAATATACCACCACTTAAGTGTCTATAATATTTCTCATCAAAAATATCTACTAAGTTGTTAACTCCCATAGCTAGCCCTAAACGCGCTTTGGTATATTGAGAGAAGTACTCAACAAGTTTGTAGTATTCTTGAAAGTTTGAAATTAATACTGTTTGCCCTAATGAGCATAGCAAATCGGCTCTATCCATGAAATCTTGTTCATCAATTTCACCTTCAGCACGTAAATTTGATAGGGTAATTTCAAAAAGGGTTTGTGTATTGTTTTTGTCAACTCTATTTTCTTCAAGAAACATTTCGTAAGACTTCTGAAACATGTCCATATTAACCTTAGTAACAGGCCTAAAGCTACCACGAAGTGCTAAAATATTTTTCTTATAAAGTACTCTAGCAGGTAATACGTTGTTTCCTGCAGGGTCAAACATTACGGCATCAGTCATCCCGTTTTTCACGAGTTGTAAACTCATTAAACGATTATCTACGTTAGCAAACACAGGTCCTGAGAAATTAATAGTATCAATTTCTAGTTGGTCTTTATCTAAGTGGTCGTATAAATAGCGAAGCAACTTTTTAGGTTCATTATACTTGTAAAAAGCACCGTAAATTAGGTTTGTACCTAACTTTCCTAAGGTTTCTTGTTGTAATCTTGCATCATTTTCTTTAAACCTAAAATGCAAAATAATTTCGTTATAATCTTCTTTTGGATCAATTTGATATCTAATACCAACCCAGCCATGACCTTTAAATTTTTTTGCGAAATCTATAGTTGTTACAGTATTGGCGTAAGCAAAAAACATTTTATTAGGATGCTTATCTCTGGTTATTCGCTCTTCAATTAAATTAATTTCGTGCGACAACATTTTGCGTAGCCTTGACTCGGTTACATAGCGTTTATCGTCTTCAATGCCATAAATGGCATCACTAAAATCCTTGTCGTAAGCAGACATCGATTTTGCAATGGTTCTTGAAGCACCACCGGCTCTAAAAAATTGCCTAACTGTTTCTTGTCCAGCTCCAATTTCGGCAAAAGTCCCATAAATATGTTCGTTTAAATTTATTCGAAGTGCTTTTTGTTTTAGAGAAGGAATGTTTTCAATCTCCATGTCGCCTTTAAGGGTAATTTCCATCGCAATTATGTCGTTTTATTCTGCGTAACAAAGGTATTAAAATAGAGACGCAAAGAAAAAAAATAACATTACTTTTGTTGTAAAATTTGCAGATTTGAAAGTCACATTTTTAGGAACAGGTACATCTCAAGGAATCCCTGTAATAGGAAGTACACATCCCGTTTGTTTAAGTACAAATAAAAAAGATAAACGTTTACGTGTTTCTGTACTAGTTGAATGGGATGAGTTTGCTTATGTAATTGATTGTGGTCCAGATTTTAGATGCCAAATGCTTCGTGCTAACGTTTTAAAGATTGACGGAATTTTATTTACGCACGAGCATGCCGACCATACGGCTGGATTAGATGATATCAGACCGTTTTTTTTTAAGCAAGGAGACATTCCTATATATGCTCACAAAAGGGTAATGCAAGCTTTAGAGCGTCGTTTTGATTATATTTTTGAAACAGAGAACAAGTACCCTGGAGCTCCTAGTGTTGAAAAAAAGGTAATTGAAAATAAGCCATTTAAGCTTGGTAACCAAGATATTATGCCAATAAATGGGTACCATAATAATTTACAAGTTTTCGGGTTTAGATTTGGTGACTTTGCTTATCTCACAGACATGAAAACTGTTGAAGATGATGAAATAGAGAAATTAAAAGGTGTTAAAGTTTTAGTTGTAAATGCGCTTAGAGAAGAAAAACACGAATCACATTTTAATTTAAAAGAAGCTTTAGAATTCATTAATAAAGTAAGCCCTGAAAGAGCTTATTTAACACATATTAGTTCGTTATTAGGATTTCATGACGAAGTTGAAAAAAAATTACCTAAAAATGTATTTTTAGCTTACGATACCTTAGAGTTAACCTTATAAAACCATGTTATGAAGAGTAAAATTTATTTATACTTATTTGTATTTACGTTATTGCTAGTATTGTTTATGTACGTTAATTCTAAAAGTATTCTTGAAAAATATGAGAGAGATATCACAACAGCTAAAGAAAAAATAGTGTTGTACAAAGATTCGTTAACCGTTTTACAGGATGAAAAATTTGATCTTATGTATTTTAATTTAGAGCATAACGAAGATGCTTTGAGTTATTTTGAAAACGAAGGAATTGATGTAACTTCGTTAATTCCATTTTTAAAAGATGAGTTATATAAACTGAATGAAGTAAAAGGAGAACACCCATTAGTGCCTTATGCAGCTATGACAGATGGTAAAATGATGATTAATAATATTAAGTTTTTAAACCATAAATGGATTATTGCCGATTTCTCTGACGGTAAATATTGGGGAGAACTATTTTTAACTTACGAAATAACTAAGGATAAAAAGCTAAACTATAAACTGGTTGAGCACTTTTTATATCCTCCTCAAAATTATTAGACACGTGTCTCTAACCACGATTTAAAATCGTAAAAATTTTGTGGTGCTACACCATGGCCAACAGGAAATTCAGCATATTGGTGTTTTACGTTTAAAGATTCTAAAATGTTTGGAGTTTGTCTAGCCCATTCTACAGGTATTACTTGATCTGCACTACCATGTGAGCAATAAAAATTTAAATGCGAAAGCTGCTCTTTGTTGTAAGTTTCAGGAATAATATCTGGATTAATATAACCACTTAAAGCAACTATGTTTTTTACTTTTTCAGGGTAGGTAAGGGCTACTGCATAACTTAATATAGAGCCTTGGCTAAACCCTAATAAAGTTACATTATTACTGTTAACTGGGTAAGTATTGCATACTTCATCAATAAACCGAGCAATTAAGTCTCTTGATTTTATTGCCTGCTCATTATCACTCCATTTGCCCTTGTCTGCATCAAAGTTTATGGCATACCACGCGTTTCCAAAAGGTTGTATAGTATAAGGAGCCCTGGCAGAAATAATAAAAAGTTCTTCTGGCAATTCTGATGCAAAAGAGAATAAATCGTTTTCATCACTTCCATAGCCGTGAAGCATAATAACGACAGGTGCGTTAGTTTTTAAAGAGGAAGGTCTGACGATGTGCTCTAACGATAGATTTGTGTTGATCATTTATCCTAAGCTTGAAAAAATACGCTGATATAAATCTCCTAAAATTGGTGTTGCTTGGGCTCTACCTGTTAAAGCTGTCATAAACCCAAATAGGAACAGCACACCAAAGAATATCCAGAACCCTATGGTTATAAGCCAATTGTCAAAAAGCCCTACAAAATATCCTAAAACAAAAAATGTTAGCCATAAACCAAGTGCTTGCCTTATATGAAAAGCCGCAAAACTATTTTTTTTCTCATTATTTAAGAAAAATGCGATAACGACTCCAAAAATTGTTAAATAACTAATAATTGCGGTAGTGCGTCCTTCTTCTATTGTTTGATTATCCATAATTAGAAAATTATAAGATTATTTTTTTATTGGCAATAATACCATAAGCTTTTCCTTTAAGTGTTTGATTTTCAAAAATCGAATTGCGAGATTTTGAAACAACATCATTTTTAGTAAATGTATAAGATACATCAGGATTAAATAGTGTTATGTTTGCTTTATTGCCAATGCTTATTGTGTTGTTATCAATTCCAAAACGTTCTTTTCCTTTTGTAAGTAGTTTTATAACAGTTTTGGTTGATAGTATAGAATTTAAAGCTCCAAAGGCACTTTCTAAACCTATCGTTCCGTTTTTAGCATAGTCAAACTCTACTTTTTTTAATTCGATATCTAACGGATTGTGGTCGCTCGTTACCATATCGATAGTGCCATCTTTTAAGCCATCTATCAAGGCTTCAATATCATCGTTAGTGCGAAGAGGAGGCGATACTTTAAAGTTTGTGTCAAAATCTGTTAATGCCTCGTCATTAAAGAACAAGTTATGAATGGCAACACTACATGTAATATCTAATTTCTTCTTTTTTGCTTCTCTAATTAATGCCACTGATTTAGCAGTAGAAATTGTTGGAATGTGTAATCTTCCTTCTGTGTATTCCAGAATAAATAAGTCTCTTGCTACTTGTAACTCCTCAGATATTGCAGGAATTCCTTTAAGCCCAACAGTAGTACTTGTTATGCCTTCGTTCATTACACCATGACCTGCAATATTATTATCTTGAGGGAAGGAGCATACCAAACCATTAAATGTACTAGCATATTGTAATGCTATTTTCATTAAGTTTGGGTTGCTAATCGACTTTTTGTAATCACCAAAAGCTACGGCTCCAGCATTAGTCATGTCAAATAACTCTGCCAAATCTTTACTGTCACTATTTTTAGTCAAAGCTCCAATTGGATATAGTGATACTGCATGATTTTGTGCTTTAGATTTTACAAAAGCTATATCAGCGTTTGTATCTAATACAGGATTTGTATTAGCGTTTAATGCAACCGATGTGTACCCTGATTTACCTGCGGTTTTTAATCCGTTTACAATAGTTTCACGTTCTTCATAACCAGGTTCACCAAAACTTACGCTACTATCAAACCAACCTTGTGATACATGTAAGTTGTCAAGCTTAATCTCTTTGTAGTTGTTAGGATTACTTATGCGTTTTGAAATGTTGGTAATTATTCCTTTTTCAATTAAAATATCTTGAGTTTGATTGTGAAAATCGCTTTTGGAATCTAGAATGGTCGCAGACTTTATAAGTACGTTCATTTAAAATATTTTAATATGAGCATCTCTATAATTAATAAGACTAGTGCAAAAATAGTAAACCATTTCCATAGCTCGTTAATATTTGAATCATTTTTTATAGAAGTCAATATACTTTCAACTGAATTTGAAACAACAACATTGTTTAAATTAGATAAATCTATATACTGTAGGTTGCTCTCTTTTCTATTGTAGTTGAAACTAACCTTTTTAAGCGTTTCATCATTGTTGTTGATGTTGTAAATCCCTGCTTTTGTAGGTAAATCGCTAGTTGTAATACTAACTTTGTTGCTGTAAGACCGTTGCTGAGGAATAATTTCTTCGTTATTTGAAGCTAATCTCAATATGGCATCTTGTTGAAGCGATACATTAACATCAAAAGTATTTTCATTTCCAATAGAATAAAAAAGTTTAGGTAGTTTTAAGCTTTGTTTTCCTATGTTATAAATAACAGGAACTACTAATGGCGAATTAATAAAATTTGAATTACCGCTATTTAATGCTGATGCAAAAGCAAACACAGAACCATTTTGCGATAGAAAAGGTTTGCCATCTTCAAACTGTAATACACTTGCGCCAGTATTTAGCTCATAATAACTATTAACTTTTGGGTATTGAAAATTGTTTACTTGCTTATCAAATACTTGGTTTAATATAGGATGAGAGTAATTAATTGTAGTAACTCTTTTTTCTAAATTAACAACATTAGATTTATAATTAAATATTTGATTATAAGAATTTAAAGTAATATTATTTGAAGGAATAATTAATATGTTTCCACCATTATTTGTGAAGCTGTTTAAAGAGTTTATTAATGACACTGGTATGTTATCTAACTCGTTTAAAACAATTAAATTTTGTTCATCAATTTCATTGTAGTTTAACTGATCTAACTTGACTTCTGTATAATTAAATTCTGTATCTGTAAAAATGCGTTTTAAATAATTATCCTCACTTGTATTAACTGTTAGAACGTTTATCTTTTCTCTTTCATTTATGTTAAAGTATAAGGTATTATCAAACAATAAACCATTATCTTCAATAGTTACTTTTCCATTAATAATTGTATTTGCTGGTAACGTAAATTGAGCCTGTTTAACATCATTAATAGCCGATTTAGCTAATAATAACTCATCACTATAGAGCGCAACCGAAATGTTTTTGTAATCACCATTTCCAGATACCGTTGCAATAAGCTCATAATTTGTAGGTGTTTCTTTAGAAATATAGATACTGTCTAAACTAACATTTTTGTTGGTGACAGTTTTAAGTTGTACTAGGTTTAATGCGTACGATGTTTTGTTATTTTCAAAAATAGCATTATTATCTATTTGAAAATCGGATATCAAAACCAAATTTTTGTTTGAAGCTTCATCTTGACTAAACAATTTATCTCCTTTTAACAATACAGATTCATAAGATAATTGATTAGCCGAATAATCAAGTTGTAATAATTCGTTAGAAAGGGTTTTTCTTGTAGCATTAATAAAGGTATGGTCGTTAGTAAATAGCGTAATTTCATCAGTATCATCTAAAGCATTTAAAACTTCTTGAACACTGCGTTTAAAGAGTTCTCCTTTGTCTCCTTTTGCTTGCATACTAAAGGAGTTATCTAAGTAAACAACGGTTTCTGTTTTAGAGTTTAAATCTTTTAAATTTGAAAAATAAGGTTGTGCAAAAGCAAAAATAATAGCTACAAAAAGCAATAGTCTAGTTATTAGTGTTAACCATTTTTTTAGTTGCGAACTTTTGCGTGTTTGTATAATAACATTTTTTAAAAACTGTACGTTGGTAAACGGTACTTTTTCAAAACGACGCAATTGAAAAAGGTGAATTATAATAGGAATTAGCAGTAAAAATAAAAAGTATAGAATTTCTGGGTGCTTAAACTGCATTAGTGAGTATTATTTATAATGAGTAAAGATAGAAAATGAATTGAGAATTGTTATTCTGTATTCTGAGAATTTTAACGTTTAACAAAAGAAAAAATAATCATTCATAGATGTCATTTTTTGATTGTGCAGGTAAGCTCTAATGTCTTTTTGAGCTTCAGTATTAGCAACTGTTATAATACTCTGTGGATTGTTTAGCTGTTCTAAAAATTCAAATGCTTTTAGCTGTTGGTTATAAATATGTTTTCCAATTTTTTTCGGGTTATCGCAAATCCAGTAAAAAGGAATATCCTTTTCAACCAACGCCTTAGCTATGGTTTTTCCTTTAAACCCAGCTCCCCAAACAACCAATGGTCTGTTTGGTTGGAAATCTAACTCTAAAAAGTAATGAAGTTTAATATCTAAAAAATAGTTTTGAGCATAATGCTCATGTGTTCTGGAGGTTCTAATAGGGTAATCCCTCCAATAGTGTAATAAATCACTACTCGGAATACATTTTAATCCATATTTATAAAATCTGAATGTTAAATCGTAATCTTCCGGATAACGGTTAGGCTCAAAGGCTTCGCAAGCTATAAAATCTTCTTTGTAGGTCATCCAGCAAGGTGAGGGAATGACACATTCCTTATATATTTCAGAATAATTTTCTCCTTTGCTGGTAAGTTTGTTTAACCATTTTTCATATTTATTATAACCATCACTAATGCCTTCGTCTGAAAAATACTTAACTAAACCAAGAGCCACATGACCATTTCCACTATCAATAAGTGATTTTGCCATAATCTCTAATTTGTTTGTAGGCATAATATCGTCACTGTCCATTCTTGTTACAAACTCGCCACTGCAATTAGTAAAAGCCGTTTGAAGCGCAGCGATAATTCCAGAACCGTCATTTTTAAGTAGTTTAATTCTAGTATCTTTTTTACTATACTTGGAAATTATATTGTAACTATCATCGGTTGAACCATCATCTATAATTAATAATTCCCAATTAGTATAAGTTTGATTTACAATAGAATTAATACATTCATTTAAATATTTAGCAGTGTTTTTAAAAGGTGTAAGAATACTTATAAGAGGTAATTGCATGTAGCGAAGATATTAAACTCTGCCATTAACACAAATTAACAGCAATTTTCGGCAAAATATAAAATGTAATATTATTTTTGTTGCACTTAAAAAAATGTATTTATGAAAAAAACCTTATTAATTCTTGGTGTTTGCATATTAATTTTTGGATGTGGATCCACTAGAAACGTAAACGATTTAGCTGTAAGCAATGCCATAGTTACTAAAATTGATCTTACAAAAGTAATAGACGATAAAGCACCAGTAACTATTAACCCTGGAAGATTTACAGTTGAAACCGTAACCTACAGATTACCAAAAGTAGTTCAAGGAACTTATGCTGTAAGTGACTTTGGTAAATATGTTGACGATTTTAAAGCCATTGATTATAAAGGAAATGAATTGACGATAAGTAAGGATGGTACCAATACTTGGGTGATTAATGATGCTACAAAGTTAGATTATATTACTTATTATGTAAACGATACATTTGATACTGAAACTTCAGGAGCAATAGCAGGAGATAATCCTTTTTCACCAGCTGGAACCAATATTGAACCAGATAATTATGTGTTAAACCTACATGGTTTTATTGGTTACTTTGACTCATTAAAGAACAATCAATATACTTTAGACGTTACAGCACCTGCTGATTTTGTGCGTACTTCTGCATTACAGCAAGTAGCAAGCACACCTAGCAACGACGGGAGTTCAATTACCTCTAGTTATTTTGCACCAAGGTATTTCGATATTACCGATAACCCAATGATGTATGGAAAGCTTGATGTTGAAGAATTTATGGTTGGCGATATTAAAATTGTTTTGAGTGTATATTCTCCAAATAAAATGCATTCGGCTACTTCTTTAAAAGAAACCATGTATAAGATGATGCAAGGTCAAAAAGCCTATTTAGGTGATATTAATTCTACAGCACGTTACGATATTTATGTCTATCTGTCAGAAGGAAAAGAAGATTCTCCAAAAGGGTTTGGGGCTTTAGAGCATCATACATCTACAGTAGTGGTCATGCCTGAGTCTATGGAAGAAGCTGCATTAGCTACTCAAATGATAGATATCGTATCACATGAGTTTTTCCATATTGTAACGCCTTTAAGTGTTCATTCTGAAGATGTACACTATTTTGACTATAACGCACCGACATTCTCTAAGCATTTATGGATGTATGAAGGTGTAACCGAATATTTTGCCACTCTTTTTCAAGTAAATCAAGATTTGGTGTCAGAAGATGAATTCTATAGTAAAATTATGGGTAAAATTCAAACATCTAGATCGATGAATGATGCCATGAGCTTTACTGAAATGAGTGAAAATATAGTTGATGAACCCTATGCAAGCCAGTATTATAATGTTTACCAAAAAGGAGCTTTAATAGGTATGTGTATAGACATTTTAATACGAGAAGGAAGCAATGGCAATAGAGGTATTCTATCATTAATGAAAGAACTCTCTATGAAATATGGTAAAAACAAGCCATTTGAAGATGATAAGATTATAGATGAAATAGTGGCTATGACCTATCCTTCGTTACAAGAGTTTTTCGACAATCATGTTATTGGTAACACACCAATTGATTATAATAAATTCTTTGAAAACGTTGGATTGCATATAGCCGAGTCAAAAGTAAAGGCTAATTATTTAATGATTAATGGTACTCCAATAGTATCAGGTAACGGACAGACAGGAACTATCTTTTTCACTGCTTTAGCTGAGCAAAATAGTTTTTGGGCAGAACAAGGTGTAAAAGCTAATGATGTTATTAAAATGGTTGATGGTAAAGAAGTGACGCTTCAAAATGCAAACGCAATTTTTCAAGAAGTATTTGGATGGCAACCTGGAAGGGATATTGAAATGAAGTTAAATAGAGGTGGAGAAGAGATTATTATTAAAACAACCTTAACTCAGGGATATACAACTGGAGATAAACTGCAAGCTAAGCCTAATGCTACTAAAGCCCAAGTAGATTTAAGAAATTCTTGGTTAAAAGGATAAATACCTATTATTAGTATAAATAAAAAGAGGTTGAATGTTCAACCTCTTTTTTTATCTATTAACTTAAAAAATTATTCTATTAAATCTGTATTTACAATAGCAGTTTCAATGGATAGTTTATTACCATCGTTAACTTTAGTCCAAGTTATATAAGCTAAGTTGTTTTTTACAACCATCCTAGGAAAGCCACTTGAACGACTTTCAGACGATTCAGCTAAGGTTACAATGTTACTTAATGTACCATTTTTGTAAACACGTTGTAACTGAATTTGTGTTTTCCCTTCAACAGTATCCATCCAACTGACTAAGGCAGAATTATCCTTTAGTAATTCAATATCTACTCGACCTAAAGGCGCAATATCACCAATTTCAATAGGTTCATTAAATACTTCTCCATTATTGTTTGAAAAGGCTACTTTAACTGATGGTAAATTATTAGCAACGGTAAACCAAGCCACTGCCACAGTACTTTCTTCAGTTGATATTGCAGGACCATTTACAGGACAACCAGTAATTTTCCAATTGTCATTGTAAATTGGCTGTGGTTGTGTCCATGTACCATTAACTAGTTTTACATAATAGATGTCTCTTATCTCAGCTTCAGAGCGATCTCTATAAATCACTATTGGCCCTTCTTCGGTCATTGCGGTATCTGTTTGACAGCAATCACAAACCCTACTATCTAATAAGTATTCGTTTTCTAATTTAGATTCACTGTTTATAACAGCAGCTCTAAGTGTCATTTGTTTAGTAATAGTAGTATCTTTTTCAGCATAAGCCATTTGTCTTCCATCTAACCAAACAGATAGAAATGAGTCATCATTCATGGCAACTTTACTAACAAAACCATGTTCAGTGTTTGTGCTATCAGTATGAGGAGTTAATACATCACTCCAATTATTGCCACCGTCTTTTGATACAGTAAGTTTCACATCGTACGCATAGATGTCGCTGGCACTTTTTTCTAAATAATGAGCAACTAAATTGCTTCCAAACGATGTCACAGATGGGAAATCTGCCCAATTAATAAACCAGTTATCACCTGATGCTATTGTTTGAGGCTCAGACCAAGTGTTACCTTCATTTAATTTTGCCAGTAATAGTTTACTGGAATTATCATTAGTTTCTATCCAACTTAGATAAATACTACCATCATCTGCTTTATGCAAACTAGATTCTGAACCATTTAAACTAGCAGGAGCAGAAATGTAAGTCACTGTTTCTAATGGTTTTGTGTTACAGGAACATAAGATTAAAAATAAAGCAATTATAAATACTTTGCCTTTCATATGTTAATATTTTGCAGCTTTTCCGTTAGCAGAAGATTTTTTAATAAATGCTCTTAAATCGTCATTCGCTTTAATTAAATCTTCTTTTCTTAAATACATCATGTGTCCACTTCTGTAGCCTTTAAACTCCATACGTTCTTTTAATTTACCACTTGGGTCAATTTGAGATAAAGTATATTTAGCGGTGAAATAAGTGGTCGCTCCATCATAGTAACCAGATTGATTTAATACATGTAAATATGGGTTTGTAGCCATGGCTTTGCGCAACTCATCTCTTGTGTTATTATTGTCATTATTCCAAGGGTGTACAGGACCAAACATGTTATATTTAATGTCTGTGTCGAAATTCAATTCGTTTTTGATATAATGATTAATTGCAGGTGTAAACGAATGCAACCAAGATGTTAACTCAGCACTATAATCAGGGCTCATGCCTGCTTCCATTCTGTCAATTCCTAAATAGCGAGAATCTAAACGACCAATGGTTTGACCCGTTTTGTCGCGAAGCAATTCTTTCCAAAAGAAACTATTTGGTACCACTAAATTATGTTGTAAGATTACTTTTTTACTCAAGCCAGTATATTGTGACATTTTTTCGGCAACACTGTTACGTTCAGTATCACTAATAAAACCACCTTTTGCAATGGCTGGCATTAATGTGTTAATAGCGTAATTTTCTACTTCAGGCAATACATCGGTTAAGTCTTTGTTTTGAAGTGCAGGAGGTAGCATTTTATGATACCATGCTGCTGCTGCTTTGTAAGGTAAATCTAGTGCCGAATATTCTGGTTGACCATTTGTATTATAGGCATTATAATCGGCAGGTGATACTAAAATAACACCATTTAAATACATCCATTGGTTGCTTTGTAATTCGTCGGCTAATCCCATAACACGAGTGCCTCCATAACTTTCACCAATAATATATTTTGGTGATTCCCAACGGTTCTTTCTTGATATAAAAGTGTTTACCCATTCGGCTAAATATTTAATGTCTTCATTGATTCCAAAAAACTGTTTTCTATCTGGCATTTTGCCATCTTTTCCTGGAACCATTCTTGAGTAACCTGTATTTACAGGGTTCACAAACACAATGTCTGCAACATCTAAGATTGAATATGGATTATTCTTAAATCCGTAGGGTTGCACAGGATAGCCTTCATCATCAATTTTTAAAATTCTTGGGCCTGTGTAGGCAACATGCATCCATACTGATGCAGAACCAGGGCCTCCATTAAAGGAAATAATTAAAGGTCTAGAGGCTCTGTTTTTTATATCATTTCTAGTGTAATAAGTATAAAACAATGTTGCCACTGGATCACCATTGGTATCCCAAACAGGTAGTGTGCCTGTTTCTGCTGTGTACGACATGCTAACGCCTTTAATGGTTGTGTTGTGTGTTGTTCTTACAGTAGTATCAACAGGAATAGTTCTACTTTGAGCAAATGATGTAGTGATTCCTATGATGCATAGAAACGTAAATAATTTTTTCATGAAATTGAAATTTTAGTTGGTTTACTTTGAATACTACTAAAGTACTATTTTGCTAGAAATTGCATAAAATAATTATGAATTGTTATTAACTATTAAAACCCTTCAAAAACACCTAAACCAAATAGTGCAAAGTCATATTTTACAGGATCATTAGGGTCTAGTTTTCTTAGAGAATTATCTAATTCGTTTAAAGCTTTAGCATCATTCTGTTTTCTATTAAGAAGCCCTAATTTTCTGGCTACATTGCCAGAGTGTACATCTAAAGGACATGACAGTTGGCTAGGAGAGAGGCTGCTCCAAATTCCAAAATCTACACCTACGTTATCTTGCCTTACCATCCAACGTAAAAACATATTAATACGTTTTGCTGCTGAGTTTTTTAACGGATCGCTAACATGCTTTTGGGTTCTTTGTAAATGCTCGATTTCAAAAAAGGATTGTTTAAAATGATGTATAGAGTTTTGTAAAGAACCTTGTTGAGCATGTTTTGAAAACACAGCTTCTAAGCCACCATAAGTGTTGTAGATGTATTGTAAGCTTTTAATAAACTGGATGAAGTCATTGCCATTAAAAGTGCGATGGACAAAAGATTCTAGAGTTTTTAAATCGTTATCTTGATAATGCATTACAAAGTCATGTGGCGCATTATCTAGTAATTGCATCATTTTTTTTGCATTATTAATAATGCTTTTTCTATTTCCCCAAGCAATAGTTGCTGTTAAAAACCCTGCAATTTCAATATCTTCTTTTTTATTGAATTGATGAGGTATTTGTATAGGGTCACTCTCAATAAACTTTGGATTATTGTACAGCTCTACTTTGGAGTCAAGAAAATCTTTTAGTTCTGAAGTTTTCAAATGAGTTACTAATCAATAATTTTACCATCTACCATAACCAGCTTTCTGTCAGCCATATTTGCTAGGTCTTGATTGTGTGTAACAATAACAAAGGTTTGTCCAAATTCATCACGAAGTTTAAAGAATAAATTGTGAAGCGTTTCGGCTGATTCGCTATCTAGATTTCCTGAAGGTTCGTCGGCAAAAATAATTTTTGGATTGTTTATTAATGCTCTTGCTACTGCAACACGTTGTTGTTCGCCACCTGATAATTCACTTGGTTTGTGGTTCGTTCTATGTGATAAGCCAAGAAAATCTAATAATTCTTTTGCTCTTTTTTCAGCTTGACTTTTTGGTGTACCTTTAATAAATGCAGGAATACATACGTTTTCTAAAGCTGTGAACTCAGGTAATAACTGGTGAAATTGAAAAATAAAACCTAAATGTTCATTTCTAAACTTGGCTAACTCTTTTTCTTTAAGGTTTGTTATTGGTATATCGTCAATAATTAATTCGTGAGTTTCTGTTTTTGAAGCACTATCTAATGTGCCTAATATTTGTAATAATGTGGTTTTTCCTGCTCCAGAGGCACCAACAATTGATACTATTTCACCCTGATTAATAGTTAAATTTACACCTTTTAAAACATGAAGGTTATCGTAGTATTTATGAATGTTTTTTACCTTAATCATATAATTTATTCTAAAGTAAAAATACAGAATACATAGTTACTAGTATAAAATTTTAAAGATTATTTTATGGAATAGCAGCTGTTGCATCTTTCTTGTTAAGGACTCCTTTAATTGTATTATAATCAAGGAAATAGACCATTTTTATTGAAAAAGTATGTTGAATATCTTGATCGAATAAGTCTTTTAAGCTATCACAAAAAGAATCACGAGATGCATTGGTAGAGTTAAATAGTTGATTTCTATATAAAGCAACTAGCTGGCTTCCTGGTGCAAACTGCCATTCGTAACTAAGATCTAAATTCCAGATGTTAAAATTTCTGTTTGGATCTAGATCTAAATTTGTCATTGTATGACCTGTACTGGTTGTAAGTGAACCATCTTCTAATAATGTGTAAAGATTTTCGTTATATGTGGCTGTTGACCAGTAGTTTCTAAATGAAAGCGCAAGAGAATTTAAGGAATTAAAATTAAGTGTTCCAGTGATGGTGTTTTCAACCGTTTTTACATCTCTTTGCCCAAATATTATTTCGCCATCATTAATATTATCTACATAGCCTCTATCATTAATTTTTCTTTGATAATTTATTTGGTATTTTATAGTTAACTTATCACTAAAACGGAATTCAGGTCCAAGTCTAAAACCATATTCAGATATATCACTGTCTATATCTTTTTGAAATAATCTACCATAATTAAAATTAGCACTAGTAGAAAGTGCTTTATTGCTATTGGTAAATAAATATGTTCTTCCTTGAATCCAGTTACTAAATGAGAAGAACCGATCGTTTTCTTGATCTCTTGGCTCAAAATAGTCACGTTGCTCACCAAATAACATGGTAATGTTTCCGCCCATCCACATTAAGTTTTTGGTTCTAGTGTTTACATTGATACTTGTTCTATTTCCAGTAAAATCATTGTTACTGTGTCTCCAATTAAATTGGGTTTCTGTTCTAACATTTAGACTGTTAAATATTCCAAACGGTTCAAAAATTTGATAGCTAAACTTACCTTGTAAATTTTTAAAGTTGTTTCTAGCTCCAAAGCCAAAATCGTTTACATCATATTTATCATCTCTAAAACTACCTTCAAGTCCGTATTGGTAAGTACCACTTACTTTTCCAATTTCAAAACCTGCATCAAATCCAGTAGAATTACCTCCATCCATATTAATCATGCTCATTTTACCTTGACCGCTTACCCTATAGGTATTAGTTTTGTCTGTTAAGCTTAAAAGCAAAGCCGACGAATTGGCATCCCTAAAATCTCCAGCTCTAGTAACATTGGTGTTTACAAAGCTTACTGATGAGTTTTGATTAAACCTTTGGTCTAAAACAATAATGTTGTAATTTGTAAAGGGCTCAGTTGTTTGCTCTCGATAAGTTATTGTTGAGTCAATTTTTTCATCATTGATGTCTAGCTCGTATTTTGTGTTCTTAATTGTGGCATTTGTTTTTTCAGTAATAGCGTTAAAGATACCAATACCCAAACCATTTTTATTTCGTCCAGACACCTTAATGGCATTTAGCATTTTTACACTATTTGGGTTGTCAACAACTTCTTCAACTTCGTCTATTTCATCGACTAAATCGTCATAAATATCATAACGTCCTACAGGAGCATTACCTATGCGTCTTGAATAAAACAAGTCGCCTTTACTAAACAAGTTTACTCCTTCTTTAAAAAACTGTCGTTGTTCATCAAAACGTTGTTCAAAAGGGCCTAAATTTAATTCTACTTTATCAAAGGCTGCTTGACTAAAATCTGGAATTAAAGTCACATCTAGTGTAAAACTTTCGGTAATTCCATACTTAACATCCATTCCAAAACCTGTATTACTAACAGTTTCACCACTTTGGTTAATTGCTGTGTATGATGCAAAAGGGTAAAAACTTAACCGTGTAGGAGGAGATATGTTTTTTAAACCTCTTAATTCCCCATCATAAATACCTTGCTCCCCAACGGTTCGGTCTATTGGGCTCCAACTGTAGTCGAGACCATCTTTTCGATACTTTCTAAAAAACTGAATTCCCCATACAGGATCTTCTTGGTTAGAAAAGCGAAGTGCTGCGTAAGGAATTTTCATTTCTACAATCCAACCATCGTCAACATGTTTTACGGCACTATCCCATACAGCATTCCAACCTCTGTCCCCCCTTGGTCCAGGACCACCACCTCTTCGTCCACTAGAACCACCAACAATATCAGCTTGAGTTCCAGAGCTCATAACAAAGAATTTTATGCTGTTTTGTGCGTCATTATTTGGATTAAATGTAACGCCAAAATAATCGGCTTGACCAAAATCGTCTCTTGGAGAAAATACTTTAAAAATATCTTGAGGATTGTCATGCAAATATGCGGCTATATATATAGCTTGATCGTTGTAGGTTATCCTTACTTCAGTTTTTTTGTTGTCTTCAGCTTTAACTCCCATTTCTGGATCGTATTGAACAAAATCTGTAGCAATCTCAATATTTTTCCAAGCAGAATCGTCTAATATACCATCGATTTTTGGAGCTTTGGATGTTTTGGTAATGTTTAATATTTTTTTCTGTTGTGAATAAGAAAATGTTACCCAACAAAATATGGATAAAAAGAAGAAAACTCTTTTCATTAGTATGTGATGATTAGTTTGGTTTAGCCCTTTTGCAGTATTAAAACTATAATAGGTATAAATTTTTTCAAAACTACATTTAGTATTGTTAGTTTTATGCTAACTAAATGTTAAAAAAAAAGCTCACTATTTTAAAATAGCGAGCTTTTTTTTTAATAATTAATTTTCTTTTTCTAGCTGTTTTTATTTTTAAATAAGCCTTTAATGTTGTTATAATCAATATAATATACCATTCGTAATGAGAAAATATGCTCAATAGGTTGATCGAAAAGCGTGTCTAAGCTATCGAAAAAGTTATCACTTGACATGGTATTACGATTAAATAAGGAATTTCTATACAAAGCTGTTAGAAGACTTCCTGGGGCGAACTGCCATGAGTAGCTAAAGTCTAAATTCCAAGTGTTGAAATTAACATTTGGGTTAAAATCTGGATCATCAGATAAAAATGTACCAATATTGTCTAAATTATAACCAGTTGTGTTTATGGTGCTACCGTCATTTTCTAGAGTATATAAAGCATAATCGTAATCAACAGTTGACCAATAGTTTCTAAACGTTAATGATAGCCCATGAAATGAATTGAAATTATAGGTTCCCGAAATACTGTTAATAATAGTTTTTTGTAAACGTTCTCCAAAAATAATATCATCATTATCTGCTGTTGTTACATAACCACGTCCACCATTACCTCTGTTATACTGATAAGAATAGCTTAAAGTAAATTTATCTGTTAATCTAAATGTAGGATCTACAGCCCAAAAATGCACAAACACATCACGATCTTTATCGAAGAGGGTTGCAAAACCTTGGCGTGTCATGAACGAGAATTTTTTAGCTCTATTAGTTCCAATCCAAGCATTAACATTTAGACCATTACTAAAAGTAAAATAACGTCCTTCGGTTCTAGGTTCCCAGTAATCGTATTGTTTACCTATTTCCCAATTAATGTTTCCTCCAAAATCGAATAATTTTTTTGTTTGTGCATTAAAGTTAATGCCTATATCTTTACTAGTATATGTGCTTGGCTTGAACAGACGATTATAATTAAACCACATGTCAATTCTATAGTTATTAAGTGCCTTTGTGGGTTTAAATGTTTGATAAGATGCGTAAGCACCAAGGTTAGTATTATTATTTCTTCGTAGAATCCCTATATCGTTAATATCAAATTTTTCATCAACAAATGTATAGTCGATTCCAAACCTATAATTACCACTAATTTTGTTGAGACCTAGATTACCACTTATTCCAGTTGTTGTTTTGTCTTCTCCTTTGTAGTTTACATTACTAACTTTAAAAGCACCTGCATAGTTGTAAGTATTTTTTTTATTGTTTATATCAAACAAACCAGCAGTCACATTAGCATCTCTAAAACCACCATTACGCATTACATTGGTATTTACTACACTCACAGATGAATTACCATTAAATTGCTTGTCTATAACAAGGATATTATAATTGGCTAATGGTTCTACAGTTTCTGTTCTAATATTTTGTGTATCACTATTTTTAATGAAGACTTTGGTTTTTTTAGTAATGGCATTTAAAAAAGCGACTCCTAAGCCATTTTTTGTTCGCCCAGATAATTTCATAGCATTTAAAACTTTTACATTATTTTGGTAATTAGTAACAGATTCGTTTTCGTTGAGTTCTGGATAAGAGCTTGGGCTTCCTCCAATACGTCTAGAATAAAACAAATCTCCTTTGCTAAACAAATCGACTCCTTCTGTAAAAAATTGTCTTTGCTCAGAAAATTGTTGCTCAAAAGGGCCTAGGTTTAGTTGTACGTTATCAAATCCAGCCTGACTGAAATCGGGTACTAAGGTAGCATCAAGTGTAAAGTTTTCTGTAATACCATATTTTAAATCCATTCCAAATTTAAAATCGCTATCATTGTTACCATCATAACTTCTTGTAATACCTGATGCAAAAGGGTAAAAACTTAACCTTGTTGGAGGATTAATATTCTCAATTCCTCTTAATTCACCATGCATTAGCCCAATTTTTTTTCCTGATGACAAGTCTATAGGGTTCCAGGTATATTGTCTGTTATCTCTCATATAACGCCTGTGGTAATTAACTCCCCAAGTTTGAATATTGTTATTTGAAAACCTAAGTGCAGAATACGGAATTCTAATTTCGGCAATCCAGCCATTGTCAACAATTTTAACAGCACTATCCCAAACAGCATTCCAACCCCAATCTTCATTTCCGTTTGATGTTACTACTGCATCTCCTTGTGTTCCAGAGCTAAAAACTAAAAACTCTGTGTCGTTTTGACCATCGTTATTTGGGTTTATGGATATTAAAAAGAAATCGGCTTGCCCAAAATTATCTCTAGTCGTAAACTGTTTCATGATTTTTGAAGGATCATCTTGCATAAACGCTGCGAAATACACAGCATTATCATCATAAGTTACCTTAACAATTGTTTTTTCGTGAGCTTCTTCTTCAACTCCCATGTCTGGTCTAAATTGTATGAAGTTTTTGGCTTCTTCGGCTTCTGCCCAAGCAGGATCATTTAAAATACCATCAATTTTAGGTGCAACTTTGGCTCTTTTAAGGTTTACGAATTTTTTTTCTTGTGAAAAGATGGTTGTAGTTGATATGCATAAAATAGCAATCAACACAGAAAGTGCTTTTTTCATTTTTTGATTGATTAGATTAGATGAATGTACTTTACAAAGACTAAAAAAAATCTTGGATGTTACATTTTGGCCAAAATTAATTTTAGATGCTATTACATTTTCATAAGCAAACGTTAAAAAGATTAATAAAGTGTTAATTGTTGAACGCTTTTAAATAAAGAATGAAAATATCTGGAAATAAACTATGCTATTGGTGCAAAACCTGACATAATAATCGTGGTATGTTTCTTGTTATACTTTTAGTAAATATTAATTATCATGAATAAATACAAAAAACTAGCTATTGGTTTGGTGTGTGACGCCTTAGGATATGTGTCATTTGTGTTTCCACTATTTGATATTGTTTGGGCACCATTAGCAGGATATTTAATGACAAAATTATACAAAGGAAAAACGGGTAAAATTGCCGCTGCTATTGTGTTTGTAGAAGAAGCTATGCCTTTTTTAGATGTTATACCAACATTTACCTTAATGTGGTTGTATAGTTATGTTTTTAAAACTGAAGAGAAGATTATTGAAGTAAAATAAAAACCAATTATTTTAATTTATTCTACACGTTTTAAAGTAATAGAATTTTCACTATTAAATTCTGTTGGACAAACAGAGTCAAACGTCATTGCGAATTGCATATTATTTTCATCTTCAAATTTTGCTATACAAAGTATTTTTCTTTCTTCTCCAGTTTCTAGTTTTTTTACTACAAAATCTACTTGAATGGGTGTTACTTTTTTATTTATTACATAAACCATTTTGCCCTTTTCACCATTTATAACAAACTCTTTGCCTCCAAATATCTTACCTTCAAATTCAAACGAGGCATAACCTTCTTTGTCAAAAGTAATAAATCCAATTTCATTTTTGTCTTCTCCAGTCCATCTTCCAACAAAATCAGTGGCTTGGTTATAATTAAAAGATGTTAAGGGTATAATAAGTAAAAGTAATATTAGTTTTTTCATTACATTTTTATGTTTATTGAACACCAATATACTTATTATTATTAAAGAGATAACTAGATAGCAATCTAGTTATCTCTTTAAATTTTTACAGTAAATAGCTTAACGCAAAACTTAGGTTACGTCCCATATTATAAATCCCATCAGGTTTTAAACGAGATAAGTGGTTTGTATAGGTTCTGTTAGTTAAATTATTGCCAGAAATACTTACTTGTAAAGTGTTATTAAATACTTTTAATTCACCTCCAATTCCAGCATTAAGCAAGTAATAACTTGGTGTAGCGGTTTCAAAATCACTAATATTATCTTGTTTTAAATAGGTGAGAAGCTTTACAAAAGTATAGCCTTTTTTAACCCAATTTTTTTCAAATTCCATGCGAATAGTGTTGGTGATTTTATTTGCAGGAATAAGGGGTAAATAGCTACCATCTTGAAGTTTACCAGTTACAGTTTCAAACGTGTTTTCAATATGCAATTTATCCAGAGGATGCGGATGAAAATGTAAGCCTATTTCGCCACCATACAATTTTGCGTCATTTTGTAAATATAAATAAACAGGGTCATCAGCAATAAAAGTGCCATCTGGTGATAAGAAAATATAGTTATTTACTTTATTGTAAAATCCATTTACAAATAACTCTATGTGTTGTGAGTTATATTCAACAGCTACATCTAATTGAAAGTTTTGCTCGTTATCTAAATTGCTGTTACCAACTTCGTAGCGATTTGTTCCTTCATGACTGCCATCCGATGTTAACTCAGCTAAATTAGGCGCTCTAAACCCTGAGGCCAAATTTACTCTGGTTGTAAAGCTATCGCTAAAATCTTTTTTAATACCAAAAGCTCCATTAAAGCTACTAAAGTCTTTATTAAAACTATTTTCTACATTAATTTTTCTGTTATCAAAGCGCGCTCCAATTTGTAAGTCCATTTCCTCAAAATGAATGTGGGATGTAGCTAACAGGCCTATATCGTTGGTTGTAGCGTTTGGAATTAATTGCTCCTCACCATAGTTTGTATTGGTTTGCGACATGCCTTGTAAGCCAATAATAGTTTCAAATCTACCTAATTCTGGAAGGGAATATTTAAGGTCGTAGTTAAAAGTTTTTAACTTCATATGAAGCGCAGCTTCTAAAACTTCGTCTTCCTCATGTCCTTCTTCTCCTTCTTCATGTTCTTCCTCATCTTCGTGGTGGTGATGCTCTTCAAATTCTTTTCTGTTATTATAAACATAGCCTAGATTGAGTTCAAAGCTTGAGTTTTCTAAAAACAATTTTGATTTTGAGCTAAAAATATGATTTTGAATGTTTTGATTTGGTAGTAATGGGTTGGTACTCGTGTTTTGTACGCCAATTTCTTCTGGAATTCCTAATTGAGAGGTGTTTAGGTTGTATCTAAACTCAGTAGAGAAGTTAGAGGCTTGATAACCTAAAGCCGATTTAAAATCTTGCTCTTTAAATCGTGAGTTAGTCACACGGTAATCCTTTGTTTTATAATCCGCATGTTCGGTAATACTTCCTCTAAAAATAAACTTAAAATTATCGGTTGACGTTTTATAACCTGCATTAGTATTGTAACCTTGAGTATTTGAAAAATAATTAAAGTTAATATCACCGCTTCTGGTGTTTTCATTAGCAAATCTTTCAGGGTTTATATACAATACGCCTCCAAGTGCATCGCTTCCATAGAGTAGAGAAGCAGGCCCTTTAATAACTTCAATACTTTCAACTCCAGCATCATTTAAACCTAAGCCGTGTTCATCTCCAAATTGTTGGTTTTCTAATCGTACGCCTTGTGCATAAACTAATACTCGATTGCTGCTTAGTCCTCTAATTACTGGTTTTCCAATTCCTATACCTGTTGAAACGGTTTCAACGCCAGAAATGTTGTTTATACCATCTGAGAGTGTTACAGCTCCATTAGATTTTAAATCGGATATTTTTTTCTGTTCAACTTTCATTACATTGTCTCTCTGTAATTTATGAAAAGGTGTTGACAGAACAATTTCTTCCATTTCGATAGCTGATGGAAACAATGCAATTTTTATATATTCATTAGATGGTAATTCTATAACGCCATCGTAGGTTTCATAACCAATTATAGATACAATGATTTTTAGTTTTCCGTTTGGTAAATCGTAAATGGTAAACTCACCATTTTCATTAGTAATACCACCTTTTTCTAGGCTAGGAAAATAAATATTTGCAAAAGCTAGTACTTCATGTGTGTCTATATCAGTAATGGTACCTTTTACTGTGTTTTGCGATTGTATAGGTAAATAGGCTACAATGCATAGTAGCCAAAAAAAGTTTAATTTCATTTTTGAGATTTTTGTTTAGTGATTTTCTTTAAATACTGGATAATACACTAAATAACTGGCGGACCTCGTAAACTAAATGATAATTTTTGATAATCGCTAATAAACTGATATTGCGATAAAATAGGTGAGATTAAAGTCTCTGTTTCTAAATCTTCTGTAAAATCAAAAGAAATAGCTATTTGCGGATTTGTTTTAAACTTGTAGAATTCACAATCTAAGTTAAACTCATGAAAGTGCGTTTTTTGAGTTTTAACACAAGTATTATGCTTGTGATTTTCTAGAGCATGCGCTAGTTTTACAAAAGAAGGCACTATAAGCGCAATCACCAAGGTGATAATTATGCTCTTAAAAATAGTACTGTCTTTATACTTATTCATTAGTCTTTAAAAAATCGTTTAAGTCCGAAACGTTTTAACATTTTTTTTTCAAATTCCCAGAAAAACTGAAATTGTCCAAACAACCAACCAATTGTAATCAAAAGAATTTGATAAAAAATTAGCCCAATAATAATGTAAAGAAACCAATAAACAAAAATATTTAAGTTTTCTTTAGTAATTCCTAAGATTTTAATTATTGGTTTGCCAATAAAAACTGAGGATGTTCCTGTTATTGCAAACACAATAAAAATGCGAATCATTTCCCATTTATAGGCAACAATCCATTTATTTTCTAGCTTTTTAAAACAGAACAAGAAAAACTTTAAAAGTATAAAGTAAAAAATAACAGATAAGCCTATTAGATAAGGGATATTGTTCGTGAAATGTCTATCAAAAAAAATTCCAGATAGTTTATACGCACTATAGGCAAGTAAAACGACACCAAGTATAGGGAATAATAATTGCCAATTGTGTTGAATTTCCCAGCGTTTTTTTAAATTTTCCATGACACCTTAAATGTGCCGCAAATATATAGTGTTCAATTATATTCTAGGAATAAAACTCGATAATTGTTGTTTATATGTTAGTTGAAAATAAATAAAGTAGTTGTAGAGTTTATAGTTTACTTCGTAACCATAATCGATATTTGGATCATAATCTATACGCATTTCATATAAATTTGGATTATATCTTTGTGGCTGTAAGACTCTATTATTCCATTCAGTAACTAGCACTCGATTTCTTGTTTCTAAAAACTGTTGTGAGTAATATCCTTTTGGTCTTGCTCTACCTATCAACCAGCTGCTATAACCTGGGTCTATAATAATAATTTCGTACTCTAACTCATCGTTAGCTATTCTTACGGTGTCTTGTTCTGTTGTTTTAGGTTCGCTACTGTTGCTAACCTTTTTAGTTGAATTGCAACTAACAGCTCCAAAACAAATTAAGAGGATTAAAATTGCATTTTTCATTTTTCTTTTAAAGTTACAAAAATCGTTTGGTAACATTAAGTGTTTTAACAAAAAAACTAGACTAATTTGTCTAGTTTTTAATATTATAGCTAAGTAAATTACTGTTTTTTACCAAAAAGTCCTCCGAGTAAACCTCCAAGGCCTCCTTTTTTCTTATTTCCTCCTAAAACCATGCCTGCAACATCGTCAATAACACTACCATCTCCATCGGCATCAAGCATTGATTCTAAAAAACTTTGTTCTGTTTGTGGCGAGTTTCCTTTTAGCAAACCACCTAATAAGCCTCCTAAATCGTTTGGACTTTGCACTTGCTGTTCTCTTTTTTGTTTTCCTAAAACTCCCATTAGTATTGGAGCAGCTACTTTTAAAATTTGAGCTACTGACCCAGCATCCATTCCTGATTTTTGGCTTAGAGCATTTTCAACATTTCGTTGCTTACTTCCTAAAACGTGTTCTAGTATTTTTTCGCCATCATCCATCACATTATTAGATACACCTCCTCCAAATAAGTCTCCAAGATTATCTAAGATACTTCCATCATGTTTGCTTTCTAACGCTCCCATTAGTCCTTGAGCACCTTGAGGTGTTGCTGCATTTCGTTTCATGGCTTGCATTAGTACTGGCAATGCCATAGTTAGCACATTATTTGTTTTGTTTTGTTCTTGCCCTGTTTGATTAGATACTCCGCTAACAATAGTTTTACCTAAATCACTGTTTAATAAGTCTAAAATTCCTGCCATGTTGTAATATTGTTATTTAAGTTATAACCAATGCTTGAAATTGGCTTTTTTGTTTATAATACTGATGTTCAATGTACAAAAAAAGTTAAAACATCTATTTGTTAGACGCTTTAATGTTAAAAAGTCACATTAAAAATAAACCCTCAACGTTTATTGGGTTAAGGGTTTAAATAAGACATTTGTTAATGTAACTTCTATTTTAGAATGCTAATTATTTGTGTTGCTAATTCTGTTCCAATTCTATCTTGAGCTTCATTTGTAGCTGCTCCTGTGTGTGGTGTTAACGATAGAGCAGGATTCATTAGTAGTTGCACTTCTGGTTGTGGTTCTTTTTCAAACACATCTAATGCGGCTCGAGCTACTTTTCCATTTTCAATAGAGTTTATTAAAGCTACTTCGTCTATAACACCTCCACGTGCAGCATTTACAATGATAACACCATCCTTCATTAGCTCAAATTCACTAGTTCCAATAACATAATCTTTTTGAGCTGGAACGTGAAGTGTGATAAAATCTGATTGCTTTAAAACGCTTTCTTTACTTATGGTTTTTATGTTAAAGTTTAATTTTTGACCATCAAAAAAGCTGAGTTCTAAGTTTACTTCTTCAATAAATGGATCGTAAGCAATGATATTCATTCCTGAGCCAATAGCGACTTTGGCTGTAGCTTGACCAATTCTTCCAAAACCAAGAATACCAATAGTTTTCCCTTTAAGTTCTGTGCCTTTTGCATAGGCTTTTTTTAGATCTTTAAATTTAGAATCTCCTTCAAGAGGCATATCTCTATTAGCATTGTGTAAATAACGTGCTAAACCATAAAGATGCGCAAAAACTAATTCGGCAACTGAGTGCGACGACGCTGCAGGGGTGTTAATTACTTTTAAGCCTTTTTCTTTGGCATATTCAACATCTATATTATCCATGCCAACACCGCCACGACCAATAATTTTTAATGATGGACAAGCATCTATAAGGTCTTTTCTAACTTTTGTGGCACTTCTTACAAGTAGCACACTTATTTGGTGTTCGTTTATATAGTTAATTAATTGCTCTTGTGCTACTGTTGTGGTATTTACTTTAAAGCCTGCCTTTTCTAGGGCATTGATTCCACTTTGTGAAATTCCATCGTTTGCTAAAACTTTCATGTATTTATGCTTTACTTTCTAATTCACTCATTACTTCTACTAATATTTGTACGCTTTCTAAAGGTAACGCATTATACATAGAGGCTCTATAGCCTCCAACACTTCTGTGTCCATTAATGCCGTTAATTCCAGCTTCTTTGCACATAGTGTCAAACGTATCTTTTAAATCTTCATTTGCTAAGGTGAAGGTTGCATTCATCATTGAACGGTCTTCTTTTGTGGCAAACCCTTTGAATAAGGGATTTAAATCAATTTCAGAATAGATTAACTGTGCTTTCTTTTGGTTGATTTCTTCAATGGCAGTAATGCCTCCTAAATTTTTAAGCCACTCCATAGTAAGCATAGAGGTATATACGGCAAAAACAGGAGGTGTGTTAAACATGCTGCTTTTACTAATATGCACTTTGTAATCCATCATTGAAGGAATTTTTCTTGAAACTTTTCCTAAGATGTCTTCTTTTATTATAACAAGGGTTGTTCCTGCTGGTCCCATATTTTTTTGAGCACCTGCGTAAATTAAATCAAATTTAGAATAATCTATTTGTCTAGAAAAAATATCGCTACTCATATCGCATACCATAGGAATAGGGCAATCTGGAAATTGCTTCATTTGTGTTCCAAAAATGGTATTGTTAGAGGTGCAATGAAAATAGTCGTAGTCTGTTGGGATGTCATATCCTTTTGGAATATAGTTGTAATTTGCATTTTTTGAAGATGCTACTTCGTAAATATCGTCATAAATTTTAGCCTCTTTAATAGCTTTGTCGCTCCAGGTTCCAGTATTTAAGTAACCGGCTCTTTTTTCCAAAAGGTTTAAGGCAACCATTAAAAACTGCATACTAGCACCACCTTGAAGAAACAGAGCTTTATAGCCTTTACCTTCTAAGCCAAGAAGCTCTAATGCTAAGCTTCTAGCTTTCTCCATAATATCTACAAAATCTTTACTTCTGTGTGAAATTTCTACAAGCGATAGTCCACTGCCATTTAAATCCATGACAGCTTCTGAGGCTTTTAAAAGTACTTCTTGGGGCAACACGCAAGGTCCTGCGCTAAAATTATGTCGTTTCATTTGTTTTTATTTTTAGCTAGGCAAAGGTCTTAATTTATTGCCGATTTAGTATTAATAATATAATAATTTTATGATTAAATTTTTAACAAAAAAGCAATCGTATCAACATTATCGGCATAGTCCCATAATTCTGGTCGTTGGGTTTGTCCGAATGCAATTTCAGAATCTACAAAACTAGATGATACAATACATTGTATGTTATTTGAATCGTTTTTTAGTTTTTGTCTTAATTGCTCTTTAGAGTTATAGTACTCGTAAAAAACAGTTGCAATAGGTGAAGCGTAGCTTACATCTTCCTTAATCATTAAAAAGCCATTTTCTAGCATATCAAACTCACTCATTAAATACACAGCTTTGTTATAATCGTAGTTATTAGCGTATTTGGTTTCATTAATAACAGGATGCCATTTGTAAATAGCTTCAAAGAAGTTTTTAAAATCATAACCTTCTGGTACAAAGAGTTTTGATACATTACGACACCCCAGGCCATAATACCTGAAAATATCGTCGGATAAAGCTTCTAGATTTTCTTTGGTTTCGTTGCCAGTTAAAATAGCTACCGAGTTTCTGTTTTTTCTAATAATTGATGGTTTGTTTTTAAAATAGTATTCAAAATATCTTGCAGTATTATCACTTCCAGTAGCAATAACAGCATCGAAGCCTTTTAATTTGTCTTCGGTAAATGTTATTTTATTCTTAAAATTTGGCTCAACATACTCCAGATATTTTGCTAAAAATGGCAATAAATATTTATCATTTGATGATTGTTTTACTAACACATCATGGCCAGAAATTAACACTGATAAAAAATCATGAAACCCAACTAGAGGAATGTTTCCTGCCATTATTATGGCTACTTTTTTTGAATCAGTATTATTAAAGGAATACTTATTTAACCATTCTTTAATATTATTGTTTTTCAGTAAATTAGACCATCCTTGAAAAGCAAATTTTAAATTGTTATTGGTAAACCAACCATTATGCTCTTGTGCTAATTTAATTTGATGTTTAAAGCCATCAAAAAACAAGTCGTTATGCTTAACATTATCTTGTTTTTGAATGCTGTCTTGAGAGAATTGACTAAGGAATTTCCCTAATTCGATAAAGGCGTTAATTCTTTGTTCTAAATTCATTATAACGTTTGGTTATGAATTGTTTTGGCTTTATTTTTGCAGCTGCAAATTTAGCAAACTAAAAAGAAAAATTGTTATGGCAATCATAATTACAGATGAATGTATAAACTGTGGAGCTTGTGAACCAGAATGCCCAAATACTGCTATATATGAAGGCGCTGACGATTGGCGATATAATGATGGTACCAGTTTAAAGGGGAGTGTTGTGTTGCCAAATGGCAAAGCGGTAGATGCTGACGAAGCACAAGAACCAATAAGCGACGAAATTTATTATATTGTACCAGATAAATGTACTGAATGTAAAGGGTTTCATGAAGAGCCACAATGTGCTGCTGTTTGTCCTGTAGATTGTTGTGTCCCTGATGAAGATAATGTAGAGACAGAAGACGTGCTGTTAGGAAAGCAACGTTTTATGCATCCAGAAGATTAATTGATAATCAAATTATATAATAAGAATCCCTAGCCTTAGCTTGGGATTTTTTGTTTATAAGTTTTTTGTTTAACATTTTGATTGCCTTGGTATTAAAATTTATAAGAATTAAATTAGCTTACATGTGTTGAATTGACTTCTGTACTAAAAAAAATACACATACAAAGTGAAACATATTTATAGAAATCGCAGAATATGAAAAGCTTCAAGGACTTATTAATTTTCTTGCCCACCTTTGGAATTTTAATTTTTGTTGTGCTTTTTGTTTATGCGGCAAGCTTGTATCCTGGAGGATCACAAGCGGATATAAACTCGGTTGGATTTGATTGGTTTAATAATTTCTGGTGCAACTTAATGCTTGAAAATGCGTTAAATGGACAGGAAAACCTTGCAAGACCCACAGCCTTTATTGCAATAATTATTCTATGCTCGAGTGTAGCGCTTAACTATTATTATTTTGCATCAATCTTTGAGAAAAACCGAGCGTGGAAATTGATACTAAAAATTTCAGGCACTATTTCTATGGTGTCGGCAGTCTTTATTTTTACAAAGTATCACGATGTTATGACAACATTATTAAGTGTTTTTGGTACTTTTGGAATAATTGCAATAATGAGAAGGCTTCATAAAAATAACATGACCTTTTTAAAAATAAGCGGAATAGTATGTATAATACTTGTAGTGATGAACAATTTGTTTTACTATATCGAGAATTTAATAGAATATCTTCCAGTTATACAGAAAATGACCTTTATTGTAATACTTACTTGGGTAATTGGATTGAACTTAAAAATGAGAAATAAAAAACTGCTATAACAAGGTATGCGGTTAATCGGTATATAAGAATATTATATAAACTAACTTTAATTTTCATCACTACTCTTAAAACGCTTCATTTCTTCTAAAGGCTCAATGGCATTATAAGCTTTCCAGATGGAAGGATCGTATTGTTTTAATTTTTGATAAGGTACATCTTCAGGCTCTGTAAATGATGAGAACTCACTACTAATTAAGTCAGATTTATTAATGATAAACAATTCTTGTTTAGATTTAGCGCTTCCTTCAATTAAAAAGTTAAACCCAACTTTGTTTCGTTCGCGACTGTTTTCAATAAACTTAATTGGTCTATTTACATAAAAATAACGACCTTCTTCTTGATTAATATATTTTGGACTATAGGTACTATTAGCATTTTTTTGAAAGATAATAGTACCTTTATTAATGTTTTCAACATATTTAATACCTAGTAACAACTTAAGGTTGAATTTTTCGCCTCGTTTACCTTTGCCAAAATCATAATCTAATTTAATAACAGCAAAAGTTTCATCAGTTATGTAAAGCTTTCCGGCATATTTAGATTTTGCTTTTCTAGGTTTAAATTCAATAATATATACTAACTCATTATTAAAACCAGTTACATCAATAAATTCATATTTATAGTTATCTGGGTTAATTATTTTCCTCATAAAAGAGTTGTTGTATGTTTGTGCATCATGCAATAATCCATGTGTTTCTCCTTTTAGGTTTTTAACATTGTAAATGGCTTCGTTGTCTTTTTTGTTGTCATTATTAGATTTTAAAGACATGGAATCTTCAACTTTAATGATTCCAGTTTTAAGCTTGTAAGTAAGTGTTGTATCAAGGTATTTTAGAATTAAATCTTGAGCTTTGGTTTGTACGTTGTCTAAAGAAAAATTCTTACTGTTATCTATTAAACTAGTCGCTTTATGTATATTTAGCTTAGCTTCTTTGTTGTTTTTAATCATTAAATCGCCTAGGTAATCTTGAAAATATACGGTGTTGCTATTAATAATTGTTCTTGTTAACGAATCTAAACTTTTATTAACGCCTTCATGTTGCTTTTTTCGCATTCCAGATGCTTTGGTGACTTTGGCTTCAAAACGACTAAAATCGGCATAAGCAGTATTGCGATGAAAAAACTGAACGGTTTGGTTTTCGTGTTGATAGTTTTTTGCTAGATTACTATTTACTTTTTGTATAATGTCGTCGGCATTAGGTGTTGTAGTGCTTAAAAACACTTTTCCTAGTTCGTTAATAAACTCTTCTAAAACAATTATATTATTGTTGTTTTGTATAGCCTCTATTGTTATGGTGCGAGATGCAAATCCAAGGCAGCTAAAAGTAATTTCATTAGAAGTAATATCTTCAAGGTTAATAGTAAAAAAGCCTTCTTCGTTAGTAATAACACCAGAATTTTTATTGGTTTGAACCGTTGCAAAAGGAATTGGGTTGTTATTATTGTCAACAACTTTTGCTGTTAAATTCTGACCAAAAGCAACATTTGCAATTAAAATTATAAAAATTGAAAGATGGGTTTTCATAGAAAGATTGATGATTATAAAAACTAGACGATGAAATTACGTATTTGTAACGCTAAGTGTTTAAAATTCTTGTTAAAATAGTTACATTTGCCACCTTAAAATTAGTTTCTATGAAAGCTGGAATCGTCGGATTACCAAATGTTGGAAAGTCAACATTATTTAATTGTTTATCTAATGCTAAAGCACAAAGTGCTAACTTTCCGTTTTGTACTATCGAACCAAATATTGGTGTGGTAAATGTGCCAGATCCAAGATTAAAAAAATTAGAAGAACTGGTAAAGCCAGAACGCGTACTGCCAGCTACAGTTGAAATTGTAGATATAGCAGGATTGGTTAAAGGAGCTAGTAAAGGTGAAGGATTAGGAAATCAATTCTTAGCAAATATTCGTGAAACGGATGCTATTTTGCATGTATTACGCTGTTTTGATAATGACAACATTGTACATGTTGATGGAAATATCAATCCAATAAGAGATAAGGAAACCATAGATATCGAACTGCAACTAAAAGATTTAGAAACTGCTGAAAAGAAGTTGGATAAAGTAAAGCGTGCAGCAAAAACTGGAAACAAAGAAGCTCAAAAAGAGGAGGCTGTTCTTTTAAAAATTAAAGAAGGGTTAGAGCAAGGAACCTCGATTAGAGCTTTGGACTTTAGTGAGGATGATTATGCAGCTTATGTAAAGCCTTTGCAATTTATTACAGATAAGCCTGTGATGTATGTGTGTAATGTAGATGAAAACTCAGCTGTTTCTGGAAATGATTATGTTGAGCAAGTTAAAGAGGCTGTAAAAAATGAAAACGCCGAAGTATTGGTGTTGGCAGTTGGTACAGAAGCAGACATTAACGAACTGGACGATTACGAAGAGCGTCAAATGTTTTTAGAAGATATTGGATTAGATGAACCAGGATCTTCTAAGTTAATACGGTCAGCATATAAACTATTAAATCAACAAACCTATTTTACTGCAGGTGTTAAAGAAGTTAGAGCTTGGACAGTAGATATAGGAGCTACAGCACCTCAAGCTGCAGGAGTCATCCACACTGACTTTGAAAAAGGCTTTATTAGAGCCGAAGTTATCGCTTACGACGATTACGTTAATTACGGTAGTGAAGCTAAAGTGAAAGAAGCTGGAAAGATGCGTGTCGAAGGAAAGCAGTACATTGTAAAAGATGGTGATGTAATGCATTTTTTGTTTAATGTGTAAACTCAAACCTTAAATAAATTAAAATAGCCAATGTTCTCAACAATATTAGCTATTTTTTGTTAATTACTTTGTGAGCTCATTATTTCATTTTTTATGGTGTTGTGTTATATTAGCAACCTGTCAATTTTTTTACCTTATTTATGTCTCAACAAACCAAATATACCGAAGATAATATACGCTCGCTCGATTGGAAAGAACACATCCGAATGCGTCCTGGTATGTATATTGGTAAATTGGGAGACGGATCCTCTCCAGATGATGGTATATATATTCTTGTAAAAGAAGTCTTGGATAACTCCATTGATGAGTATGTTATGGGAGCTGGTAAGACTATCGAAATTTCTATTCAGGGCAATAAAGTTATTGTACGCGATTATGGTCGTGGTATTCCACTTGGGAAAGTAGTAGATGTAGTGTCTAAAATGAATACGGGAGGTAAGTACGATTCAAAAGCCTTTAAGAAATCGGTTGGATTAAATGGTGTTGGTACTAAAGCAGTAAATGCGCTTTCTACTTACTTTAGAGTAGAATCTACACGTGATGGTAAATCGGCTTCAGCTGAATTTGAACAAGGAAACCTAACCAATGAAGAATTATTAGAAGACACCTCAAGACGTAAAGGAACAAAAGTATCGTTTATACCAGATGAAGGGATATTTAAAAATTATAAGTTTAGAAACGAATATGTTGCTAAACTCCTTAAGAATTATGTGTATCTAAACCCTGGATTAACCATTGTTTTTAATGGTGAGAAGTATTATAGTGAAAACGGACTTAAAGATTTGCTTAGTGAAAATATAAGTGAATCAGACCAATTATACCCAATTATTCATTTACGAGGAGACGATATTGAAGTAGCTTTAACACATAGTAAAACACAATATAGCGAAGAGTACCATTCGTTTGTAAACGGACAAAACACCACGCAAGGTGGTACGCATTTATCAGCATTTAGAGAAGCGTTAGTTAAAACTGTTAGAGAATTCTATGGTAAAAACTACGATGCTTCAGATGTAAGAAAATCGGTTGTTTCAGCCGTTTCTATAAAAGTCATGGAACCTGTTTTTGAAAGTCAAACAAAAACAAAGTTGGGGTCAACTGATATGGGAGGCGATTTGCCAACGGTTAGAACTTACATCAACGACTTTGTAAAAACATATTTAGATAACTTTTTACACAAGAACCCCGATACTGCAGAGAAAATTCAACGTAAAATTCTACAAGCAGAGCGTGAGCGTAAAGAATTGTCTGGTATTAGAAAACTAGCAAAAGACAGAGCTAAAAAGGCGAGTTTGCACAATAAAAAGCTACGCGATTGTCGTGTACATTTTGGAGATACTAAAAACGAACGTAATTTAGAAACTACACTCTTCATTACTGAGGGAGATTCGGCTTCTGGTAGTATAACAAAATCTCGCGACGTGAATACACAAGCGGTTTTTAGCTTAAAAGGAAAACCTTTAAATTGCTATGGACTGAGTAAAAAAATTGTATATGAAAACGAGGAATTTAACTTGCTTCAAGCTGCGTTGAATATTGAAGAATCACTAGAAGATTTACGCTATAACAATGTAGTAATAGCAACTGATGCCGACGTAGATGGTATGCATATTAGGCTGTTGTTAATTACCTTCTTTTTACAATTTTTTCCAGAAGTGATTAAAGAAGGACATTTATATATTTTGCAAACACCTTTATTTAGGGTTCGTAATAAAAAAGAAACCATTTATTGCTATTCCGAAGAAGAGCGAAGGGAAGCTATTGAAAAGTTAAAACCTAAGCCAGAAATAACACGATTTAAAGGACTTGGTGAGATTTCGCCTGACGAATTTAAATACTTTATAGGCGAAGATATTAGATTGGATCCTGTAATGCTTGATAAAGATATGTCTATAGATGAGTTGTTGTCGTTCTATATGGGCAAAAACACACCTACAAGACAAGAATTTATAATTGACAATTTAAAAGTGGAGTTGGATTTAGTAGAAGAGGATAATTAGTATGAGTGAAGATAATATTGACTTAATCAACAATAATAACGACGATAGCCAAGAAACCATTACCAAAGTTACAGGAATGTACAAGGAATGGTTTCTAGATTATGCATCGTATGTAATTTTAGAGCGTGCTGTTCCTGCCATAGAAGATGGTTTTAAGCCTGTACAGCGTCGTATTATGCATTCCATGAAAGATTTGGACGATGGTCGCTATAACAAAGTAGCAAATATCGTAGGTCATACCATGCAATATCATCCACATGGCGATGCAAGTATTGCTGATGCGATGGTGCAAATTGGTCAGAAGGATTTATTAATCGATACGCAAGGTAACTGGGGAAATATATTAACAGGAGATAGTGCAGCTGCATCTCGTTATATTGAAGCACGTTTATCAAAGTTTGCCTTAGATGTAGTTTATAATCCGAAAATAACAGAATGGCAAGCATCTTATGATGGTCGCCGAAAAGAGCCAGTGAATCTTCCAGTAATGTTTCCGTTGCTATTGGCTCAAGGAGGTGAAGGTATTGCGGTTGGATTGTCAACCAAAATTTTGCCGCATAATTTCATAGAGTTGATAGACGCATCAGTAAAACATTTACAAGGAAAGCGATTTACAATTTTACCAGATTTTCCAACAGCTGGAATTGCTGACTTTACAAACTATAATGATGGTTTAAGAGGAGGTAAGGTGCGTATTAGAGCAAAAATTTCACAATTAGATAAAAACACCTTAGTTATTACTGAGATTCCTTATGGCACTAATACATCATCCTTAATAGATTCTATCTTAAAAGCAAACGATAAAGGGAAAATTAAAATCAAAAAGATTGAAGACAATACAGCCGCTGATGTTGAAATATTAGTGCATTTACCTTCAGGGATTTCACCAGATAAAACCATTGATGCCTTATATGCTTTTACTAATTGCGAAACATCTATTTCGCCTTTAGGCTGTGTTATTGAAGATAACAAACCACTTTTTGTGGGTGTTACTGAAATGTTGCGTCGCTCTACAGATAATACGGTTCAGTTATTAAAGCAAGAACTAGAAATTAGACTTGGTGAGTTTGAAGAACAATGGCATTTTGCATCCTTAGAGCGTATCTTTATTGAAAACCGAATCTATCGTGATATTGAAGAAGAAGAAACATGGCAAGGTGTTATAGATGCGATAGATAGAGGACTTCAACCACATGTAAAGCATTTAAAACGCGCTGTAACAGAAGAAGATATCGTTAGGTTAACAGAAATTAGAATCAAGCGTATTTCTAAATTTGATATTGATAAGGCTCAACAGAAAATAGATGCTCTAGAAGAGCAAATTGCTGAGGTAAAACATCATTTAGCAAATCTAATAGATTATGCTATTACCTATTTTACGAGACTTAAAAAGGAATACGGAAAGGGTAGAGAACGTCAAACTGAAATACGAGTGTTTGATGACGTAGATGCTACTAAAGTAGTTATTAGAAACACCAAACTTTACGTTAATAAAGATGAAGGATTCATAGGTACTTCGTTACGTCGTGATGAATATGTATGTGACTGTAGTGATATTGATGATATTATTGTATTTACCAAGGAAGGTAAAATGATGGTCACTAAAGTAGATACCAAAACCTTTGTTGGCAAAAATATTATTCACGTTGCGGTTTTTAAGAAAAAAGACAAACGCACCATTTATAACATGATTTATCGTGATGGTAAAGGTGGTTCATCTTATGTTAAGCGTTTTGCGGTTACATCTATGACTAGAGATAGAGAGTATGACCTAACAAATGGGAGTGGTAATTCTGTGGTGCTTTATTTTTCAGCAAATCCTAATGGTGAGGCTGAAGTGGTTACAGTTATGCTGAGACAAGTAGGAAGTATTAAAAAGTTAAAATGGGACTTAGATTTTGCTGATATTCTTATTAAAGGACGTACCTCTAAAGGGAATTTAGTTACAAAATATTCTGTAAAGCGTATTGAACTCAAGGAAAAAGGAGTTAGCACTTTAAAACCTCGTAAAATATGGTTTGACGACACGGTTCAGCGTTTAAATGTAGATGGCAGAGGTGAGCTGGTTGGTGAGTTTAGAGGGGAAGACAGAATTCTTATTATCACACAATCAGGATTAATAAAAACTATTACTCCAGAAATTACGGCACGTTTTGATAACGATATGATTGTGATGGAAAAATGGATTCCTAAAAAACCAATTTCTGCTATTTATTTTGATGGCGACAAAGAGCGTTATTATGTGAAACGATTCTTGGTAGAGAATGAAAACAAAATAGAGAGCTTTATTTCAGATCATGATAACTCACAATTAGAAATTGTATCGACCGATTGGCGACCAATGGTTGAGGTAGTATTTGCAAAAGAACGTGGAAAAGACAGAAAAGACAACTTAGAAGTTAATCTTGAAGAGTTTATTGCAATAAAAGGTATTAATGCTCTTGGAAATCAGTTAACTAAAGATAAAATAAATCAAATTAATTTACTGGACTCGCTGCCTTATGAGGCACCTAAAGACGTACCTGTAGATGATATGGAAGTAGTAGAAGAAGAAGTGGTGTCTCATAAAAAGGAAATTGAAGATTCAAATTCGCCATCAAAGGATGATAAAAGTGAAGACAGTGGACAAGCTACACTATTTTAAATGAGTTTTAATTTTTTTTTTTTTTGATTTTTTTGATTTAGTTCTTCTTAGGTGTGATTTTAAGATTTTATTAGCTCAACGTGATTTGTGCTTTATTAAGGGGGTGATGATCTAAATGTTTATTTAGAAAAGTGTCAGGTTCAAAGTTATTGAAATAGCCTACTAGCAATTATCTACGCTTTTTATTCCGTTTATTGTAGTTTTTGTCACCTCGCGTTTTAGGTTTCTTATATTTTTTTGCAATTTCTCGTTGGTATTTACCACCTAAATTCTCCTTTTTGTTTTTGTCCTTCTTTTCATGAAATGCAGGTCCTGGAGCATCCTCGTCTTTATTGCGTTTTAAAGGGTTGTAATGTTCTTTTAACTGCGGACGTTCTTCCTCGATTAATTCAGTTGAAATTTCAACTGCTTCAGGCAATTCTAATACAGGAACTTTCATTTGCATAAGTTCCTCAATGTTTTCTATGGCTTCTAGCTCATTTTCAGTAGTAAACACGAATGCATGACCTTCTTTCTCCGCACGTCCGGTTCTACCAATACGATGCATATAATTTTCGGGATACTCAGGTGTATCAAAATTAATGACATGCGAAATACTATCAATATCCAAACCACGAGCCATGACATCAGTAGCAATTAGAATGCGATTGTCGCCTTGTTCAAATTGATTAATACTTCTAAGCCTGTAATTTTGCGTTTTATTGGAATGTATCACACAAGATTCTCCGTAATACGATGCTTCTAATTGCTCAAACAAACGGTCGGCCATACGTTTATACGCAACAAATATCAATACTTTGCTATATGTGTCTCTGTCTTCTAGTAAATGATTTACCAAATTGACTTTAGTATAAAAATTAGGTGCATTATAGCGCTCTTGCTTAATGTTTTCAAGTGGTGTTCCAGATACTGCAATAGAAATGCGCTCTGGATTAATAAAAAAGTCGGTGATTAACTCATCAACATCCTTTGTCATCGTAGCCGAAAACATAATGTTTTGTCTGCGTTCAGGAAGGATGTCAAAAATATTAAGTAATTGATGTCTAAAACCAAGGTCTAGCATGACATCTACTTCATCTATCACTAATTTTTGTATGGATTTTAATTGTAAAGTCCTGCTTACAGCTAAATCGTATAAACGCCCGGGAGTTGCTACTATAATGTCTAAGCCTTGAGCTACTGCTTGTTTTTGTGTGTTGATGTTTGTGCCTCCATATACACCTAAAATGCGAACATTAATGTATTTAGCAATTTTTTCAAATTCTTCAACTACTTGTACTACTAGCTCTCTTGTAGGTACTAAAACTAATACTCTAGGATTATCTTGCTTTGAAAATGGTAGATTCTTTAAAATGGGTAAACCATAAGCAAAGGTTTTTCCTGTACCAGTTTGCGCAATACCAACCACATCCTTACCTGAACCAATAACGTTAAACGATTGTTCCTGTATGGGTGTTGGTTTTGTAAAACCAAGATCCTCAATGGCATTGCGTAAAGGAGTATTAAGATTTAGTTCTTCGAAAGTCACATCAAAAAATTTAGCGACAAAGGTAATGGTTTCTGATAACAACAACCTTTTAAATTACATTTATCTGTTTACCTTTGCGACTTTATAAATCACTAATTCATTGCGCAAACATAAGTCGGTTTTAATTAAAGATATTTCTAGTTTTAAGGAAAAGCTATTACTGTGGAGTCAGCAATTTGATGATGTGGTTTGGCTAGATTCCAATAATCATCATAATATAAGCACTGAATATGATGCTGTATTAGCTGTAGATGCTATGACAAGTATTCAGTCAGATTACCATGATGCTTTTGATAAACTACATGAGTATCAAAACAAAACCAACGATTGGATTTTTGGCTATTTATCGTACGATTTAAAAAACGATATAGAGCAGTTAGAGTCTAATAATTTTGATGGGCTTGGGTTTCCTGAGTTGTATTTCTTTCAACCTAAAAAATTATTTTTAATTAAAGGAAACAGACTCAATGTGTTGTATTTAAACATGGTTGCTGATGAGTTTGAAGAGGATTTAAAATTGATTAATGCAGAAGATATAGAATTTAAGTACTTAAGAAATGATGTGAAAATTCATCTTCGAATGCATAAAGACGAATATTTTAATAAAGTAAACGATGTATTGAGTCACATACATCATGGTAATATTTATGAAGCCAATTTTTGTCAAGAGTTTTATGCTGAAAACACACTAATAAACCCAATTGAAACTTATAAAAAACTCAATAATATTTCCAGACCACCTTTTGCAACCTTTTTAAAGGTGTATGATAAGTTTTTATTATCAGCATCACCTGAGCGCTATATAAAGAAAAAACATGATTATATAGTGTCACAACCTATCAAAGGAACCTCTAAACGTGCTGAAGATGTTAAAGAAGATACCTTGTTGATAGAACAGCTAGCTAATGACGAAAAGGAGCGTAGTGAAAATATCATGATTGTAGATTTGGTGCGTAACGATTTGTCTAAAACAGCGGTGAAAGGGAGTGTGCAAGTTGAAGAATTATGTAAGGTTTATACGTTCAATCAAGTACATCAAATGATTTCTACAATATCATCAAAACTAAGAGAAGGTATTGCACCAGTTGAAGTTTTAAAAACCACATTTCCAATGGGAAGTATGACAGGTGCTCCAAAAATTTCAGCCATGAAAATTATTGAAGAGCTTGAAGAAACCAAACGAGGATTATATTCTGGAGCTTTGGGTTACTTTACTCCAGAAGGCGACTTCGATTTTAACGTCATTATTAGAAGTATTTTATACAATGCTACAAGGCAATACGTATCCTATTCGGTTGGAGGTGCTATTACAGCTAAAAGTGACCCTCTAAAAGAGTATGAGGAATGCCTGGTAAAAGCTAAAGCAATGCGAGAGGTTTTAGAAAATTAAGGTAGGTTCTTTCTAAAACTTCTTTGAACGCTTTCAAATATTTTTTCAATACGCTTTATTTCGATGTCTTTTATTTTTGCAATTTCTTCAAAACTGAGTTTTCCAAAAATGAATAAATCAACGATGTTTGTCACATTCATTGGTAGCCATGTATAAAATTTACCAAGTAGTTTTTTAGCATGTTGTGATGATATATCTTCCATTTCAAAAGCGTTTATAACTGAAGCATCTTTATCATCATATAAAAACAGCTGCTTTTTATTGTTTTGCTGATAAGAGATGTCTTCTAAATCTTCGTTCATAACGTAATCCATATCAGCATCAAGTGTAAACTTTTCCTCTAAACCATCCAATTCTTCTTCTAATATAGTGCTCGTGCTTTGTGTGTTTTTATGAAACGCTTCTTTCTTTAAAAGCTCATTTAAATCGTTATCTACAATTTTAAAAAGCTGAAGTTTAATAGCCATTGCTTCTAAGTCGATGTTTATGCCTTTACTGTAATATTTTGCAATTCCTTCATCAATAATGTCATTAGAACTGTACATGTTTTTTGGTAAAACACCTGTAGATTCAGCTATATATAAGCGATGTTTTGTATAAGCATGCAAATGTTGAACTGCCGAAAGCACTTTTTTATCAAATTCTGTTTGTGTGCTTTTATCCATTATTTTTTTTATAGTGCTCATTATTTGAAATATTTAATTAATAGTTAAAACTAACAAACAATCATGTTTAATAATATGATAATTGTCACATTCAACTTTAATATTACCAATGTTGTATATTTGAAACCATGCTAAAAAAAATTCAAAATCATATAAACGAACAATTTTCTTTTATCAAGAATGCTAAGCTACTTATTGCTATTTCAGGAGGTGTGGATAGTGTGGTGTTAGCGTATTTATGTAAAAAATTAGGTTTAAATATATCGCTGGCGCATTGTAATTTTAATTTAAGAGGAGACGAAAGTGATGCAGATGAAGATTTTGTGTTGCAATTAGCTAAAGATTGGGAGTTAGAAGTGTTTATTGAAAATTTTGATACCAAGCAATTTGCAACCGATAACAAATTGAGTACTCAAATGGCGGCTAGGACATTGCGCTATTTGTGGTTTAAAGAGCTTAAAGCACAATTAAAGTTTGATTATGTTTTAACTGCGCATCATGCTGACGATAACTTTGAGACATTTTTAATTAATTTATCTAGAGGAACAGGGCTGGATGGTTTATTGGGAATTCCTCAGGTTAATGGAGATATTGTACGACCTTTATTACCATTTGCTCGTGAGGATATAGAACAATTTGCAAAGCAGCAAAAACTGCAATGGAGAGAGGATAGTAGTAATGTTTCTACTAAATATTTGCGTAATAAATTGCGACACGATGTAATTCCTATTCTAAAAGAAATTAATCCGCAATTATTACAAAACTTTGAAAAAACGCAACAATACTTAAATGACGCTAAATCAATTATTAACGATAGAGTAGATGAAATCGCTCAAAACATTGTTAGTAAAGCTAAAAATAATAGTAAGGCATTTAGTATTAGTGAAATACAACAGTTAAATAATTCTAAAGCATATTTGTATGAATTATTAAATGGTTACGGATTTACACAATGGAATGACATACTAGCGTTATTGACTGCACAGTCTGGAAAACAAGTGTTTTCTAAAACCCATCGTTTACTTAAAGATAGAGCGTATTTAATATTATCTGAAATTATTAGTGTGCCAGATGAATCCATTAAAATTAATGAGTCTCAGAATTTGGTTTTAACACCTTTTGGAAAATTGTCAATATCCAAGGGTGCAACTAAAGGAAAAGCACAATATAATACTGCTTATTTTGATTTGTCCAGTTTGAGTTTTCCATTAACCATTAGAAAATGGCAGGAAGGTGATGTGTTTTATCCATTGGGAATGAAAGGGAAAAAGAAAGTAAGTAAATACTTTAAAGATGAAAAATTCTCTTTGTTAGATAAGGAAAACACATGGTTGCTATGCTCAGGTGATGATATTATTTGGATTGTTGGTCATAGAACAGACAACAGATTTAAAGTTAAATCGAACACTAAAGAGATTTTAAAAATAATGCTTCAATAAAATGCCAATAATAGAATCGGCGTATAAGCCTAAATATTTTTTCAGAAATGGTTTTGTTTCAACGGTTTATTCAGGATTAATCCGAAGAGTTAGCAATGTAAATCAGGAACGAGAGCGCATCACATTATCTGATGGTGATTTTATCGATCTAGATTGGAGTTATTCAACTGAGAAAACTAATAAAGTAATCGTGGTGTTGCATGGGCTAGAAGGAAATGCACAACGACCATACATGACTGGAGTTGCAAAACTTTTTAATCAAAACTTGGTGGATGCTGTTTGTGTAAATTTTCGTGGGTGTAGTGGAGAGCCAAATTTAAAGTATCGTAGTTATCACTCAGGAGCCACTGAAGATTTAGAAGATATAGTTAATCACCTAATTAGTGTAAAGCATTATACCGAGATTTATTTTCATGGTATTAGTTTGGGAGGTAATATGGTATTAAAATATGTAGGAGAACGTAACAATGCACCAAATCAAATTAAAGGTGTTGTGGCTGTTTCAGTTCCTTGTGATTTGTATGGTTCTTGTAAAGAACTGCACACATTTAAGAATAGATTATATCATAATAATTTTAAAAAGTATTTAGTTAATCGATTAAAGATAAAACAAAAGCAACATACTGATAAATTGAGTGTCAACGAAGTTAATTCAATAAAAACTTTGATGGATTTTGATGATGTTTATACTTCAAAATCTCATGGATTTAAAGATGCTCTAGACTATTATAGGCAATGCAGTAGTTTGCAATTCTTGCCTAATATTAAAATACCTACTTTAATCATAAATGCATTAAATGATTCTTTTTTGTCAGCAGAATGCTATCCTGTAAAAGAAGCAAAAGAAAATGATTGCCTGTATTTGGAAATGCCAAAACATGGAGGTCATGTAGGGTTTATTTCAAAAAATAATATTTATTATAATGAACAAAGAGCTTTAGAGTTTTTTGTTAAATAAATTATATAATTTTCTTACATTTAAGCAAACCAATCAGTTATGCTTAAAAAAGTGTTTGCAAGTGCCGTTTTTGGAGTGGAGGCTTCAACTATTACAGTTGAGGTAAACGTCGATAAAGGTATTGGTTATCATTTGGTTGGTTTGCCCGATAATGCCATAAAAGAGAGTAATTATCGTATTGCAGCAGCATTGCAAAATAACGGTTATAAAATTCCAGGGAAGAAAATTACCATTAACATGGCGCCTGCCGATTTGCGTAAAGAAGGGTCGGCTTACGATTTAACCTTGGCTATTGGTATTCTTGCTGCATCAAGCCAAATTAAAGCAGAAAATTTAGAGAATTATCTCATTATGGGTGAATTGTCTTTAGATGGTAGTTTACAACCTATAAAAGGTGCTTTGCCAATAGCTGTAAAAGCAAGAGAAGAGGGCTTTAAAGGTTTTATACTTCCTAGTCAAAATGTAAAAGAAGCAGCTATTGTAAGCGATTTAAAAGTGTACGGTGTTGATAACATAAAACAAGTTATTGATTTTTTTGATAAAGGAGAACACATTGAACAAACTATTATTGATACTCGAAAAGAGTTTTATAAAAGCTTAGATTTTCCAGAGTTTGATTTTGCCGATGTTAAAGGTCAGGAGAGTATAAAACGATGTATGGAGATTGCTGCAGCAGGAGGACATAACATTATTTTAATCGGACCTCCAGGGGCTGGAAAAACCATGTTGGCAAAGCGATTACCAAGCATTTTGCCGCCTATGACCTTGCATGAAGCCTTGGAGACTACTAAAATTCATTCGGTTGTCGGTCGTGTAAAAGAAAACACAGGATTAATGGCACAGCGACCATTTCGATCGCCACATCATACAATTTCAGATGTTGCTCTGGTTGGTGGTGGACAATATCCACAACCAGGAGAAATATCTATGGCGCATAATGGTGTCTTGTTTTTAGATGAGTTACCAGAATTTAAGCGCACGGTTCTAGAGGTGATGCGTCAGCCTTTAGAAGATAGAGAGGTTACTATTTCTAGAGCTAAATTTACAGTGACATATCCTAGTAGCTTTATGTTAGTAGCGAGTATGAATCCTAGTCCAGGAGGCTATTTTAATGATCCAGATGCACCTGTAACGAGCTCGCCTGCTGAAATGCAACGCTATTTAAGTAAGATTTCAGGACCATTATTAGATCGTATTGATATTCATATTGAAGTCACTCCAGTACCTTTTGAAAAACTCTCTGATGAAAGTAAATCAGAAACTTCTGTTGATATTAGAAAACGTGTTATGGCAGCAAGAGAAATTCAAACACAAAGATTTAAGGAGTTGGAAAAAGTGCATTATAATGCGCAAATGAATACCAAACAAATTAGAAAGTATTGTAAATTAGATGAGGCCTCAAAAGAATTGCTTAAAACAGCAATGGAGCGTTTGAATCTTTCGGCTAGAGCTTATGATAGAATTTTAAAAGTAGCAAGAACTATAGCTGATATTGAAGGTGTTAAAGCTGTTGGTGGAAATCATATTAGTGAAGCTATTCAATATAGAAGCCTAGATAGAGAAGGCTGGTTAGGATGAAAAAATAGATTGTAATTAATTTCAATATATAAATCATGAAAAAAATAGTGTTTTTATTAATGAGTATTATGTCTCTTGGGTTAAATGCTCAAAGCATCATTGGTGCCTGGGAAATGTATACGACATCAGAAAATGGTGAAAAATTAAAAAGCGTGCTCATTATTGCTGATGGTTATCAAGTATTAACTATATATAATGCAGATACAGGAAAGTTTATACATACCAACGGTGGAACATGGAAATTGGAAGGTGACACGATGACCGAAAGAGTAGAATTTCATACAGATAATGCTGACCTAGTGGGTACTGAAACAAGTTTTGAGGTAGAAATTACGGATGATACGATCACAATTGTTGGTAGTGATATGGTGCTAAAGCGAATAGATAGTGGTGTACCAGGACAATTACAGGGTGCTTGGTTGATGTCTGGAAGAGTGAGAGACGGAAAAGAGCAATTGCGTGATATTGATAGACCAAGAAAAACCATGAAACTATTATCAGGAACACGTTTTCAATGGATTGCTTACAATACCGAGACCAAACAGTTTATGGGAACAGGAGGTGGAACTTACACTACAGTTGATGGTAAATACACCGAAAATATTGAGTTCTTCTCTAGAGACGATTCAAAAGCAGGGTTAAGTTTAGTGTTTGATTATGAGTTAGTTGATGGTAAATGGCATCATAAAGGATTTTCTAGTAAAGGTGATCCAATGTATGAAATTTGGAGTGAGAGAGAGTAAAATTATGATAAAATCTTGGTTTAAAAACATCGGTCCAGGACCTTTAGTAGCTGCTGCATTTATTGGCCCAGGAACAGTAACATTATGCACTTTGGCTGGTGTTAATTTTGGTTATGCCTTGCTTTGGGCAATGGTGTTATCTATTGTAGCGACTATTGTTATGCAAGAAATGTCTGCTCGTTTAGGGATTGTTTCTCAAAAAGGCTTGTCTGAAATTATTAGAACCGAAATCAAAAGCCCATTGTTAAAAAGTATGTCTATTGTTTTGATCTTGTTAGCCATTGTAATAGGTAATGCGGCTTATGAAGCTGGTAACATAAGTGGAGGTGTTTTGGGTTTAGAGGCTGTTTTAGGTCAACATTCTTTGGTCTTGGGGTCTTTTTCATTAAACTACTTTAGTGTTGCTATTGGTTTGGTAGCTTTTACTCTGCTTTATATTGGAAATTACAAAGTGTTGGAAAAGGCATTAGTTTCACTTGTTATTTTGATGAGTATTGCTTTTATGGTTACAGCTATTATGACTAAGCCAAATATAGTTGAGATATTTAAAGGTGTTATGATGCCAAAATTTCCTCGAGATAGTATTTTAACTATTATTGGTTTAATAGGAACAACTGTAGTGCCATATAATTTGTTTTTGCATGCGTCTTTAGTAAAAGAGAAATGGAAAGATAAATCCGACTTAAAATATGCTAGGAAAGATACTATTGTGGCTGTTGTTTTGGGAGGAATAGTGTCTATGTGTATTATTATTTCAGCTGCAGCTGTTCAAACTTCTGAAATTAATAATGCAGCAGATTTAGCAAGAGGCTTAGAACCATTATTTGGAAGTTTTTCAAAGTACTTTTTAGCAATCGGATTGTTTGCTGCAGGAATCACAAGTGCTATCACAGCGCCATTGGCTGCTGCTTTTGTGGCAACTGGGTGTTTGGGGTGGTCTACAAAAATGACATCAAAAAGGTTTAAAGCCGTATGGATATTTATTTTGGCTGTTGGTGTGCTATCGTCATCTTCAGGAGTTAAATCCATTGAAATTATAAAATTTGCTCAAGTTGCTAATGGTGTTCTACTGCCTGTTATCGCTGGATTTCTTATTTGGATTATGAACAAGCAATCTGTTTTAGGAAGTTTTAAAAACACTATGCGTCAAAACGTGATTAGTTTAATTATCTTGATAATAACCATATTTTTAGGGGTAAAAAGTATATTGAAAGTTTTTGAATTATTGTAAATGACAAATATTTCCATAGATATAAATGCTGATATTGGTGAAGGTGTTGGTAATGAAGCCAATTTAATACCTTTGCTTTCCTCTTGTAATATTGCTTGTGGTGGACACGCTGGTAACCTAGAAACTATGAATTGGTGTGTAGCGTTAGCAAAAGAGAATAGAGTAAAGATAGGAGCGCACCCTTCGTTTCCTGATAAGGAGAATTTTGGAAGACAAATTGTTAAGATGTCTTGTTCAGCATTGTATCAAACTATTAAAAACCAAATTAAAACCTTGATGAGCGTGGTTAGAGATAATCATGCTGCATTGCATCATGTAAAACCGCATGGAGCGTTATATAATTTAGCTGCGACAGATAAAAAAACAGCAGAGGTTGTTGTTGAAGTGATGAAAAGTATTCATTTGCCATTAAAACTTTACGTTCCTTTTGGTTCTGTTATTTCGGGAATTGCTATAAAAGAAAAGATTCCAATTACGTATGAAGTATTTGCAGACAGGAATTATAATGATGACTTATCGCTAGTTTCAAGATCAAAAGAAAATGCCATTATTAAAGATGAAGATGTTATGACAAGTCATATTCAAAATATGATTTTGCATAAAAAAGTTAAAACAATTAATAGTGTAGAAGTGTTTATTGAAGCAGAAACAATTTGCGTTCATGGTGATAATCCAGAAGCTCTAAAATTGATTAAAAAATTAAGACAAAACCTGATAGATTTTGGAATTAAAATTCAATGATGATTTGGGTGATTTTAAACTACAATACAAACCTTTTGGTGAACGTTCAATTTTAATTGAATGGCCACAAATTATCTCAAAAAAAACACTTAAAGATGTTCTTTTGTATAAGAAAAAAATAGAAAATCATTATTTTAAAGAAAAAGTTTATATAAAGTCTGCATACAACTCGATATTAATAAGTTATAGTTTAGCTATAAATAATTTCTATAATGAAGTTTTGGTGCTTAATAGCATTTATTTTGATGAGTTAGGTGATGATATTAATGATTCCAAACTCTGGAAAATCCCAGTGTGTTATGACGTTGAATTTGGACTGGATTTAGAAGATATTTCTTTTAAAAAAAATATTGAAATTTCCAATATTATCGAGTTGCATACTGCAACAAATTATCTTGTTTATTTTATTGGGTTTTTACCTGGTTTTTTATACTTGGGAGGATTGGATGAACAACTATATTTTCCACGAAAAAATGCACCAAGACTTTATGTTAAAAAAGGATCGGTAGCCATTGGTGGATCACAAACAGGAGTTTACCCAAATAAAAGTCCTGGTGGTTGGAACATTATTGGAAATACACCATTAGACTTTTTTAATATTACTAATCAAAGCCCTTGTTTTGCAAAAGCTGGAGATAGAATTCAGTTTGTATCTGTTTCAAAAAGCTGTTATTACGAAATTCTTAGTCAAGTAAAAAGCAACGAATATACTATTGAAAGCGAGGTAATTTATGATTAAAGTGATTCATCCAGGGTTTTATAGTACTATTCAAGACTTAGGCAGGAAAGATTTTCAACATCTTGGAGTCCCTATATCTGGGGTAATGGATGTATATGCAGGCAAAATGGCTAATGCTATTTTGGGTAATGATGAGAATTGTGCGGTTTTAGAAATAACTATGTTAGGGCCAAAGCTTGAATTTTGCTGTGATACTGCTATTGTCATTACAGGAGCCAACCTTTCACCGAGTCTTGCCAATACCATTATTAATAACAATACTCTTGTAAATGTGAATAAAGGTGAGGTTTTGTCATTTAACAAACCAATTAATGGGTTTAGAGTCTATTTAGCAGTTTCTGGAGGTTTCCAGTCTGAAATAGTATTGAATAGTAGGAGTATGTATCAAGGAATCACTAAAGCTATAAGTGTTAAAAAGGGGGGTGTTCTTAAAATTCAACCTAAAAATCATAGAAGTAAAGCATATTCGTCTATTAAGATTAGAACAGATTATCTTAATGAAAAAACGATATCAGTTTATAAAGGGCCAGAGTTTAAGCTTTTAAACAATGAACAAATGGATAAATTATTTAATCAAGAGTTTACCATTTCGAAAGAAAACAATAGAATGGCTTATCAGTTGGATGAATTAATAATTAATGATTTAAGTGGTATAATCACCTCATTGGTGTTACCAGGAACTGTGCAGTTAACACCTTCAGGAAAGTTGATTGTTTTAATGAGAGACTGTCAAACAACTGGAGGATATCCTAGAGTTTTACAACTTTCAGAGTCTGCAATTAATACACTAGCTCAAAAATGTACAGGAAATAGAATAATATTTAAGTTAATAAGCTAATTTCTTTTATTTATAAGTGAGTCTTTTCTTCTTTTTATGATATGTTTTCTATAACTTAGTCGTATAAATAGTACTCTTCCAAAGAATGATTTTTAGCGTCAATAGACTATTTATTAACATTAACATTATTTGATTATGGCAAAAATTAATGGATTAATCTCACCTGAAGAGGCAAAACAACTTAACGATGCATTTACAGAACGATGCGAATTAATTAGTAAGGATATTACTAAACGACCAGATAATAGATCATCTTGGTATTCGTTGGAAGATATCAAAACATATTTACAGTATGCTGAAAATCAAGCGAGAGAGCTTGGTTATGAAATGAATGGAATAAGAATTTATTGTGGGGCTTACCCAACCGTTGATGGTGAAGCTGGGTATTCAACTTCGTTTATTGTGCCAACTGCTTATATGCCTGATGGTAAAGATGGTAGTAATAGTGATGGCTCTGATATTCCTGATGGTGATGGATTAAATTTAGGTCAACAAGGAGACCCACCAGGAGCAAATTATCCTCAATAATGTAGTGTTAAGTGGTAGAGTTTTTGTTAGATAATTATACACCTATAACTTATTTGGTGGAAATTTTGGCAGCAATGGCTGGCTCTCTTTATATTTATAAAAGTAAAGATGAGAGTGTTCGATATTTTGTTATGTATTTATGGCTAACGGTTATTGTTGAATATACAGCTATTTATTCAAGATTCATGTTAAATAATTATGATAATAAGTTGTTTGTGCTTATCAAAAACAGTCCTTTTTGCACCAATAATTGGTTGTATAATGTTTACGCTGTGATACTGATAATACTTTTGGGCAAATATTATGATAGGCTTATAAGCAATTTAAAGCATAAAAATTATATTAAAATACTTGTTATAGGGTTTTCTATATTTTCGGTTTTCTATTTAATGTTTTCAGATGCATTTTTTTATAATTCCATTCCTTATGGATTTATGATTCGGACGCTTATAATTTCATTTTTCGTTTGCCTTTATTATTTAAGCATTATTAATAGTGAGAAAATATTGACTTTCTACAAGTCCAAACATTTTTATCTATCAACTACTTTATTGTTGTGGTCATTAGCAATTACACCATTATTTATTTTTAGTAGTTATTATACTCTTAATAATCCAAATTTTATTTATTTAAGGCAATTTATATTACTTTGTTCTAATATTATTATGTATTTATGTTTTACAGTTGTATTTCTTTTATCATATTTCAAAGTAAAATCATTAGTGATGAGCAAATAGCTTTAATGGTTTATACCATTTTGGTGATTGCTTTATTAGTGGCTATGTTTATTTTGTTTTTTTCAAGTTTCCAAAAAAGAAAAAACAAACTGCTTCTAGAAAAAATTCGGCGTGAGCGAGAATTTGAAGAAGAAATAGTAAAAACCAAAACCGAGATACAAGAACAAACCCTTAAAAATGTAGGGTTAGAGCTGCATGATAATATTGGTCAGTTATTATCGGTGACTAATATGCAATTGAGTTTGATATCGTCTTTGGCTCAAGACTCAATTAAGGATAAAGTAGAAGATACTAAAGCAATTATTAGTGATGTAATTAAAGAAGTAAGAGGTTTATCAAAAGTTTTAAATAGTGAGGTTGTGTTAAATTTTGGGTTTCAAGAATCGTTGCGCACAGAAATTGAACGCTTGAATAAAATGAATACAATAAAAGCTGAATTACTTAGCTCAGGAGATAAAAATTCTTTTAAAAACAATAAAGATGCTATAATACTTTTTAGAATCTTACAGGAGTTTATATCTAATGCGGTTAAATATTCAAAGGCTACACAATTAACTGTAACTTTGAATTATGAAAAAGATAATTTGCAAATAATCGCTGAAGATAATGGTGTTGGTTTTAATGTAGAAAATGTTAAAAAAGGATCTGGTTTAATTAACATGAAAAGTCGAGCTAAACTAACTAATACTGAGTTTAACTTAATTTCAACTCCTAACCAAGGAACAAAGCTCTTGCTAAATTATCCAATTGCCTTAAGAGCAATTAGCCAAACCACTTAAACATTTTTTTTAATAGCCCTATTTTTCCTTTGTAAGGTGCATATCTCACTGGAGGATCAAACCATGTGCCTCGTTTAGAAATGGATTTATGGTGCGAAAACGTATCAAAACCGTGTTTACCATGATACGCACCAATGCCACTAGCACCAACACCTCCAAAAGGCAATTTGTGATTTCCAAAATGAATTAATGGATCGTTTACAGCACCACCACCAAAACTGTAATTTTTTATAATGTTATTGGTAAATTGTTTGTTTTTAGAAAATACGTAAAGAGACAAAGGCTTGTCATAATTACTAATAATGTCACCAATAGCTGCTTCATCAGCATAGGTTAAAATAGGAAGTATTGGTCCAAAAATTTCGTCTTGCATCAATTTGCTATTTAAACTTGGATTATCGACTAGAGTAGGAGCTATATAACATTCTTCAATGCTGTGCTCGCCACCATAAACAATATTTGCGTCTTCAAGCATGTCTTTTAAACGATTGGCATTTCGCTCATTTATAATTCTTGGAAAGTCTTTAGAGCTTTTCGGATTTTCTCCATAGGCATTAATAATTTCTTTTTTTAAAGCGTTAATGAGCTCCTTTTTAATTGATGTGTGCGCTATGATATAATCTGGTGAAATACAGGTTTGCCCTCCATTAAAGAATTTTCCCCAAACAATACGCTTTGCAGCAAGTTTTAAATTGATGGTTTCGTCAACTATACAAGGTGATTTTCCTCCTAATTCTAAGGTAACAGGCGTTAAGTGTTTTGCTGCTGCTTTGGCAACAATTTTTCCAACTGGTACACTTCCAGTAAAAAAGATATAGTCCCATTTCTGCTCTAACAATTCGGTTGCAACAGGAATACCACCTTCAATAGAAGTGGCATGCTGTTTATTAAAAACAGTTTGAATGATTTCAGTTACTAATTGTGATGTATGAATAGTCAATTCACTTGGTTTTACTATAACAGTATTTCCAGCAGAAATCGCCATAATTAAGGGTTCTATCGCCAATAAAAACGGATAATTCCAAGGCGCTATTACTAACACAGTTCCGTATGGCTCTTTATATATATAATCAGTAGCTGGAAACGTTAACATCGACGGTTTTACACGCTTAGGTTTTGACCACGATTTTAATTTTTTTATGGCTAAGTTTAATTCCGAGAGAACTATTCCATATTCACTCATAAAAGCTTCGAAAGAAGATTTATTAAAGTCTTTTTTTAATGCAGAGTAAACATCTTGTTCTCTTGAAACAATTTCTTGCTTTAATTTTTTTAGAACATTAATTCTAAATGAAACATCTTTAGTTTGTTGTGTTTTAAAATAGGCTCTTTGTTGTTGAAGTAAGCTAGGTATATTCAAGGTGCTTTTTTTATAAAGATAGTAATTTAGTTAGTACAAGCATCCCAAATAGGATCTTTGGGTGTTGGTGCAACGACAATTACTTGTTCTTTACTTACAGGATGAATAAAATCTATTTTACGAGCATGTAAATGAATACTCGCATCTTTATTACTTCTATCGAAACCATACTTTAAATCGCCTTTTATTGGAGAACCAATACTTGATAGTTGGCAACGAATTTGATGATGTCGCCCAGTTTCTAAATTAATTTCTAGTAAGTAGTAATTGTTTAGTGCTTTTATGATTTTATAATGTAGAATGGCTTTCTTACTATCCTTTATTTCGTGGTTGTAAGCTGTAGATTTATTGTTTCTAGGATTCTTTTTTAACCAATGAGTTAAAGTGTCTTTTTCTGATTGGGGCTTTTGTTTAACCACAGCCCAATACGTTTTATTTACTTTTTTATCAGAAAACATTTTATTAAGTCTTGGTAAAGCCTTTGATGTTTTGGCAAATACTACAATTCCTGTTGTTGGTCTGTCTAAGCGATGTGTTACGCCTAAATATACATTTCCGGGCTTATTGTATTTATCTTTAAGAAACTCCTTTACAACGTCGCTTAAGGGTTTGTCTCCAGTTTTATCACCTTGTACAATATCACCAGCACGTTTATTAATGATTATTAGATGATTGTCTTCGTAAAGAACTTGTAGATTAGACTTGTTAGAAAGAGTTTTTAACATCTAAACTATTAATATTGTTCAGATTCATTAGGAAAGTCAACACTTTTTACATCATCAACATATTGCGAAATAGCACTGGTCATGTCTTCAAATAAATTCATATAACGTCTTAAAAAACGCGGGTTGAATTCATGGGTCATTCCTATCATATCATGAAGCACCAGCACTTGCCCATCAACACCATTTCCTGCACCAATTCCAATAATTGGAATGCTCACACTTTCGGCCACTTGTTTAGCTAATTTTGCTGGAATTTTTTCTAAGACTATGGCAAAACAACCAATACGTTCAAGCATTTTGGCGTCTTCAATCAATTGTAAAGCTTCTTCTTCTTCTTTAGCTCTTACTGTATAAGTTCCAAACTTATAGATTGATTGAGGAGTTAATCCTAAGTGTCCCATTACAGGTACTCCAGCATTTAAGATTCTTTTTATAGAATCTTTAATTTCTTTTCCGCCTTCAAGTTTTACTGCATGACCACCACTTTCTTTCATAATTCTAATGGCAGAGCGCAATGCTTCTTTCGGGTCACTTTGATAGCTTCCAAAAGGTAAATCGACAACGACTAATGCTCTTTCAACAGCGCGAATTACAGACGATGCATGATAAATCATTTGATCTAGTGTAATAGGTAAGGTAGTTTCGTGTCCAGCCATAACATTACTTGCTGAGTCGCCTACTAAAATAACATCTATTCCTGCACCATCAACAATTTTCGCCATGGTATAATCGTAAGCTGTGAGCATGGAGATTTTTTCGCCATTACTTTTCATATCTACCAACGATTTTGTAGTAACCCTTTTGTATTCTTTTTTTGCTGTTGACATAGTTTATATAAATTGAACCGTAAAAATAGTAAATTAACAGAAAGCTATAAATACTGTTAAACTTTTCTTTTTTAGTTTTTGATAACTTACTTTAGTAAAAAAATAATAATATGTTACGAATTTTACTTTTATGCTTGTGTTTAACTACCACAGCCATGTACTCACAAGATGATAAAACTGCTAAAGTTAAGGCAGCTATTGACACTTTTTTTGAAGGGTTTCATAAAGGAGATACTACCATGATGAAAACGGTGATGTATGGTAAATTTACAACGCAAACCGCTTTTAAAAACCAAAAGGGAGAAGATGTTTTAAGAAGTAGTGAATCTACCGATTTAGTTAATGCTATTGCAAACAGACCTGATACAGAAAAATGGGACGAACGTTTGTTAGATTATATTATTAAAGTTGATAATAATATGGCAAATGCTTGGACACCTTACGAATTTTGGCGAAATGGTGAATTTAGCCATTGTGGCGTTAATTCTTTTCAATTGTTTAACGATAATGGACAATGGAAAATTATCTATTTAATAGATACAAGACAGCGTACTGGTTGTAATGAAGGGAAAAATTAACAATCAGATAAACTAACCCTAACAGCTAAACCTCCTTCGGAGGTTTCTTTGTATTTGGTATGCATGTCTTTTGCGGTTTCCCACATAGTATTTACGACTTCATCTAAAGGTACTTTTACATTTTTTGGATCAGTTTCTAATGCTAATTCAGCTGCATTAATGGCTTTTATGGCTCCCATCGAATTACGTTCAATACAAGGTATTTGAACCAAACCAGCTATTGGATCGCAAGTTAACCCTAAATGATGTTCCATGGCTATCTCAGCTGCAATTAATACTTGATCTGGAGTTCCTCCTAATACCTCACACAAGGCACCTGCAGCCATTGCCGAACTTACACCAATTTCGGCTTGACAACCTCCCATAGCTGCGCTAATGGTAGCTCCTTTTTTAAAAATACTACCTATTTCTCCAGCTACTAATAAAAATTGTTTAATATCTTTAAAATTTGCTTGGTGATTCTCAATAACTAAATAATACATTAAAACTGCAGGAATTACTCCAGCACTTCCATTTGTTGGAGCTGTAACCACACGACCTAATGACGCATTTACTTCGTTAACACTTAAAGCAAAACAGCTTACCCACTTTAAAATCTGTCTAAATTTCACTTCAGTACTTCTAATGGCTTCTAACCATTGTTGTGGATTTTCGTATTTAAAATCACCAATAAGTTTTTGATGTATATCATAAGCACGTCGCCTTACATTGAGTCCTCCAGGTAAATTACCTTCGGTATGACACCCAATATACATACATTCTAACATGGTATTCCACACACGATTCATTTCATAGTCAATCTCGTCATCACTACGGAGTGACTTTTCATTTTCAATTACGACTTCTGAAATAGTTTGGTTTAATTCATTGCAATATGCTAAAAGTTCTTTTCCATTGGCAATAGGGTGAGGAAAAGATTTAAAAATCTCTTTATTCTTTTTAGCGTTTTTACGCTCTTCTTTAACAACAAAACCACCACCAATGGAGTAAAATTTAGAGCTCGATTTTTTACCGTTAATGGTTGCAGTAAATTTCATGCCATTAGCATGAAATGGCAGAAATTTTCTATTGTAAATAATGTCCGATTCAAAACTAAATTCTAGAAGCTTTTCATTATTAAAAACTAAGGTGTTAGTGTTTTTTACTGAGGCAATAATAATATCGATAGATTCGGTTGGAATTACTTCAGGATCTGCACCACTTAAACCTAGTATTATTGCTAAATCTGTGGCATGTCCTTTTCCAGTTAATGATAAAGAACCATAGAGGTCAACGGTAATTTTTTCAACCTTATCAAATTTATTGGAAGCTTTTAGCTCATTAATCCATCTTTCGGCAGCACGCCAAGGTCCTAAAGTGTGAGAACTAGATGGTCCTACACCTATTTTTAGCATATCAAAAACAGAAATACATTCCATTAACTAATACTTTTAGTGTTTGGACAAATATAATTGTTGTCTGCATATAATAGAGAAAACAACAGTTAATTATTTTGCATAAAAAAAGTCCGAAAATCAATTTGTTTATCGGACTTGATTTTTATCTAAATGTTTATTTATCTAAAATCAAAACTTTGAATATCATTTGCACTTAACACGGCATTGATATCATTTACATCAATCCCATCGATATTATCGGCAGGAACAACAACAACTCTAAATACTTGATCTTGGGTCCAATCGCTATCTAAAGTATTGAAATCTGTTGTGCCATCTAAAAATAGTCGAACATCATCTTGTGTAAAATCAAAGTTGTAAACTAAATTGTTATTATCATTAAAGTAAACAGTTTGTGGTGTTAAGCGCCATATGTCTTGACCATTATCAGTGGTCCATAAAATATAAACTAAAGTTACATCAGAAGGTAATACTTCAAATCCATAAGCTTCAATATGTTCGAAATTATTAGCGGAGTTAAAATCCACTTCAATTTCAAAAGCAGATGAAGCAATAATCTCTCCATCTAGTCCATCCAAACCGTCAAATCCAGGAGGTCCTTGTGGTCCTTCGCAAGCGGTAAATAATACTGTAAATACTGTTAATAAGGGTAGTAAACGTTTCATATGTTTAAATTTATAGTTTTTAAATGGGTCAAATGTAATTCGCCAATAATCTTATCAGTTGGTATCAACTTCTTTTTATGGCTCATTTCATAAAATATAGTTTTTGTTTCTTCTGTATCAAATCATGTACCAAAAATGATATTCACTTAAATATATTTTGAAAAAAATATTCTGACATCATGTCATATTTTTTGACATGGCATAATGATTGACTATAAGTAGGTGTAATTAAAAATGAAAATTCAACACAACAAAGTAAAGAATAAATAAAGTTATGAGTAAAATTATTGGAATTGACTTAGGAACAACAAACTCTTGTGTTTCTGTTATGGAAGGTAACGAACCTGTTGTAATCCCAAATGCAGAAGGGAAACGTACAACACCATCTGTAATCGCTTTTGTTGAAGGTGGTGAAATTAAGGTTGGTGATCCAGCAAAGCGTCAAGCAGTAACTAACCCAACTAAAACGGTTTACTCAATAAAGCGTTTTATGGGCAATAAGTATTCTGAGTCTAAAAAAGAAGCAGAGCGTGTACCATATAAAGTGGTAAAAGGCGATAACGATACTCCTAGAGTGGATATTGATGGTCGTTTATACACACCTCAAGAATTATCGGCAATGGTGCTTCAAAAAATGAAGAAAACAGCCGAAGACTATTTAGGTCAAGATGTAAGCGAAGCAGTTATTACTGTACCAGCATATTTTAACGATTCTCAGCGTCAAGCTACAAAAGAAGCAGGAGAAATAGCAGGTTTAAAAGTAAGACGTATTATTAACGAACCTACAGCAGCCGCATTAGCATATGGTCTAGACAAAAAAGGAACAGACCAAAAAATTGTAGTATTTGATTTTGGTGGAGGAACACACGATGTATCTATCCTTGAATTAGGAGACGGTGTATTTGAAGTACTTTCAACAGATGGAGATACACATTTAGGTGGTGACGATGTGGATGAGAAAATCATCAACTGGTTAGCTGATGAGTTTAACGCAGAAGAAGGTATGGATTTACGTAAAGACCCAATGTCTTTACAACGTTTAAAAGAAGCTGCAGAAAAAGCAAAGATTGAGTTGTCTTCATCTTCTCAAACAGAAATTAATTTACCATATATCACTGCAACTGCAAGCGGACCAAAGCACTTAGTACGTACATTAACACGTTCAAAGTTTGAGCAGTTAATAGACGATTTAGTAAAACGTACAATAGAGCCTTGTCAATCTGCACTTAAAGCAGCTGGATTATCTAAAAGTGATATCGATGAAATTATATTAGTTGGTGGTTCTACACGTATTCCAGCAGTACAAGAAGCTGTTGAAAAGTTCTTTGGTAAAAAACCAAGTAAAGGTGTAAACCCTGACGAAGTTGTTGCTGTAGGAGCTGGAATTCAAGGTGGTGTACTAACAGGAGATGTTAAAGATGTACTTTTATTAGACGTAACACCTTTATCTCTTGGTATTGAAACTATGGGTAATGTAATGACAAAGCTTATTGAGGCAAATACGACCATTCCTACCAAGAAATCACAAGTGTTCTCAACAGCCGCAGATAATCAACCTTCAGTAGAAATTCATGTACTACAAGGAGAAAGAGCTATGGCTGCAGATAATAAAACGATTGGACGTTTCCATTTAGATGGTATTCCACCAGCAAGACGTGGTACACCTCAAATTGAAGTAACGTTCGACATTGATGCCAATGGTATTATTAAGGTATCTGCTACAGATAAAGCTACAGGGAAATCTCAAGATATTCGTATTGAAGCATCTTCTGGTTTAACTGAAGAAGAAATCGAGAAAATGAAAGCTGATGCTGAAGCAAATGCAGAAGCTGATAAGGCGGCAGCAGAACAAGCTCAAAAATTAAATGAAGCAGATTCTATGATTTTCCAAACGGAAAAACAGTTAGAAGAGTTTGGTGACAAGTTATCTGATGATAAAAAGAAACCAATCGAAGATGCTTTAGAAGAATTGAAAAAAGCTTATGAGTCTAAAGATTTAGAGGTAATTACACCAGCTTTAGAGAAAATTAACGAAGCTTGGAAAGTTGCTTCAGAAGAAATGTACAAAGCGCAAGCCGAAGCACAACAAGGTGGAGCACAAGCTGGTCCTGATGCAAGTCAAAATGGACAACCTTCTGAAGAAGGTAATGATGTTGAAGATGTAGATTTTGAAGAAGTAAAATAAATTATTTTAACATTTATATTTTAAAAGCGCAACCAAAAATGGTTGCGCTTTTTTTAGTTAATAACTTTTATTAAAGTTACATAATGTTACCGTCTCCATCTACTTTAATTCTAATAACCTCTCCGGAATTAGCTAACTTCATTTTGTATTCCTTTTTAGCCATACCATCTTTACTTTCGTATTTAACGGTGTAAACATCGCTAGTAATTTCCCAATTTGGAAATTTTTGCATTACCTTTTTACGGATATTCATAGGTAGTTTTACATCTTTAAATCTTTCAATGGTTCTCAAAAGATTTCCATTTTCATCGTAAGCGGCAATAATGTGACCTTCTGGAATATAAAAAGTGACAGAGTAAGAATCGTATTCATCATTGTACAAATCCGTTTTTTTTAAATTATACTTTGCAACAATCTCTTCTAAATTTAGAACATTAATATCTTCTATATTCTCATCTACGGCACTTAAATATTTATAGTTTACAGCTTTAATTGTTACCTCTGGTAACTTTGTTATCTGTGAAAACATTTGGGTGGTTAGCCCAAAAATAAATAAACCAATAATTAATTTTTTCATAATTTTTTATTTTTATGGGTTCATAATGGAAAAGTACTTATTAAGTAATGATTCCACAATGATATTGGTCATGTTGATTACTTTTCATCCCATAATTTTCCAAAAACAATTATGCATGCATAATAATTATTATATTTGTTTAAATTAAATTTTGATGGCTACAAAACTTACCAAACTTCTTCAAATTACATACCCAGTTATACAGGCACCAATGTTTTTAGTTTCTAATACTAAAATGGTGATAGAGGCTATGAAAGGTGGTATTGCAGGATGTATTCCTGCTCTTAATTATAGAACTCTAGACGAATTGCGATTAGCTATAAAAGAGCTAAAAGAAGCAAAAGTAGAAGGAGGTTCGTTTGGATTCAACCTTATTGTGAATAAGTCTAATGTGAAGTATAAAGGACAATTAGAAGTGTTATGCGAAGAAGGTTGCGATTTTATTATAACATCACTTGGTAGTCCAGAAGAAACAATAAAACAAGCGCATAAAGCAGGAATTAAAGTGTTTTGCGATGTGGTTGACTTAAAGTTTGCCAAAAAAGTAGAGCATTTAGGTGCAGATGCTATTATTGCGGTTAATAACCAAGCAGGAGGGCATAGAGGTGATACATCTCCTGAAGAATTAATTAAGCATTTAGTGGCTAATTGTAGTATTCCTGTTATTTCTGCTGGTGGTGTTGGTTGTAAAGCAGATATTGATAGAATGCTGAGTTATGGTGCAGCAGGTGTTTCAGTGGGAAGTCCTTTTATAGCATCAGTAGAAGCTAATGTAACTTATGAGTATAAACAAGCTTGTGTGGATTATGGAGCTGACGATATTGTAGTGACCGAACGTATTTCTGGGACGCCATGTACAGTCATCAATACACCTTATGTGCAAAAAATTGGAACAAAAGCCACTTGGATAGAAAGTCTGCTTAACAAGAACAGAAAGCTTAAAAAGTGGGTTAAAATGATTCGGTTTTCAATAGGCATGAAAGCAACAGAAAAAGCAGCAACTAAAGCTACTTATAAAACGGTTTGGGTTGCAGGACCAAGTATAGAATACACCAACGAAATATTACCTACAAAAGCTATTGTTGAACGTTTGGTAAAGTAGATTTACGTTTTTAATTTTCAATATATTTGCATCCAATAAAAACACCTAAAATTAGTACTGTAACTTTGTTTGAGGGTTTTAAGAACTCAATGGTTGGTTAGCAAGAACTTTTTTATAACGCAATCTAAGCGTATCAAATAATTGTCATTAAAGTAATGATTGAACTTCTATTTTTTTCCAGTAGGACTTGTAGTGTTTGCCAAGTTTTAAAACCTAAATTATTAACTAGTGTTACGACTCAATTCCCAGATATAAAATTTACCATTATTGACGTAGAGCAACAACAAGAATTAGCTGCGCAACATTTAGTATTTACACTACCTGTTGTCTTGATTATGGTATATAAAAAGGAACAATACAGGTTTATAAAAAGTTTTTCTGTTAATGAAGTGATTGATAAACTGGAAAGATTGCAACAATTAATGCGTTGATATATAACTGTGAGCCTAATTTATTCAAACCCTTTGAAAACGGCTTGTTTAATATGTGGCCACTCTTCTTTTAAAATACCATAACAACAGGTGCTTCGCTTAAAACCATCAAGCATTAAGGTGTCTTTTCTTAGAATGCCTTCAAGTTTCGCATTAAGTTTTTCAACCGCCTTTCGTGAGGCTATGTTTCGTTCGTCTATTCTAAATTCTACTTTGTCAAATTCTAAAGTTTCAAAAGCATATTGCAGCATTAAAAACTTCATATGTTTATTTAAACCAGTGCCTTGAAACTGTTTGCCAATCCATGTCCAGCCAATATGTAATACTTTATTCTTCCAGTTAATGAGTCCAAAACGTGTGCTTCCAGCATAAGCCTGATTTTGCTTGTCATATATTATAAATGGAATAATGGTTTTATGATAATACCCATCTACAGCGGTTTGTACATAGGCTTTTAGTTTTTCATGTGTAGAAATATCACTAGGTGAAAATTGTATTAAATCTTTTTGACTTGAAACATCAAGTAAGTTTTCAAAATTACTCATGCCAAGCAAGGTGAGTTTTACACGGTCGTTTTCTAAAGTAGGTGCAATCATACCAAATTATTAATCAGTTCAACATTCACTATATGTTTTCCATCAAAAGGAATGATAGTTACATTATTTGCAAATAATTCATTCACACGTTCAGTTTCATATTGCATACGTTTTTGATTTAAATACTCATCTTTAGTACCATAAATCATAGTCACTTTTGTGTTTTTTAGAAACTTAAAATCATCAGCTTTCAACTCTTTAGGAATGCCACCAGACATTAAAACTAACCGATTGCATTGTAACTGCCTTGATGCTACATAACGCATAGCAACGCTTACTCCTTGCGAATAACCTAAAACAATTAAATTCTTGTCTTCTGGAATATTTTCTGCATTAAAAACCGTATCAAAATAGCGCATGACATTTTCTGTTTCTTTCAAAGTATTTTCTTTTGTAAGCCAACTAGCGCCAACATGCTTAAAATCTGGTTGAATATAATATTTACTCTGTGCTTGAGGCGCAATAATATAGTTTTCTTCAGGATGAAGCTCTTTAAAATACTTTAAAAAATAACGACTCAAATAACTCATACCATGACACACAAACCATACATTTTTGGCCTTTTCGGTAAGTGCATTTAAAGTAGAGTAAGAGTTTGTGGTTTTGTATGATATTTCTTTTTCAACTGAATTCATTTTTGATACTGGTTTTGTACATTTACAAACTAGAGATTAAAAGTAAACTTTTATATGCAATTATCTAAGGAAGATGTGTTAACTCAAGCAAATTCTATTTGTAAAAACACTTTAATGGAAACTTTAAATATTGAATTTATTGACTATGGAGACGATTTTGTTGTTGCTAAAATGCCAGTAAACTCTAGAGTTTACCAACCAGATGGTGTGCTTCATGGTGGAGCTACAGTAGCTTTGGCAGAAACAACAGGAAGTTTTGCAGCACATATATTTCTAGATTTAAAAGAGGTATTTGTTCGTGGTATCGAAATTTCAGCGAATCATATAAAGAGTGTAAAAGATGGTCATGTATATGCAAAAGCCACTTTTGTACATAAAGGAAGAACAACTCAATTATTAGAAGTTAAAATTACTGATGATAATAAAAACCTAATATCTGTTTGTAAGTTAACCACAGTTGCAATTCCAAAACCTGAATAACTATATGACTTCAAAAGATTTTTACGATTATATTATTGAACATTATAATAAAGAACTACCTTTTGTTGCTTACAGTTTGCCAAACACCTTTGAAACCAAGGTTATTTTACAAAAAGATGATGTGCTCTATAAAATAGAGGATTATACCGAAACAGGTTTTGTGTTTGCACCTTTCGATATTAGAAAAGATGCCATTTTAATGCCCTACAGTAAATCAAGAACATTATTAACAACTGAAGATATTGTTGTTGAAGAAGAAACACCTATTTCTTTTAAAGTAGATAATGATAAGTTGCATCATATTAACTTAATTAAAAAAGCTGTTACAGCTATTAATAAAAAAGAGCTTCAAAAAGTTGTAGTTTCCAGGAAAGAAGTTTTAGAAACCGAATTACCACTAGATCCTATAAAACTATTTAAAACGCTTTTAAATAGTTATAATTCTGCTTTTGTGTATTGTTGGTATCACCCAAAGGTTGGTATGTGGTTAGGAGCAACACCAGAAACCTTGTTAAGTATTGAAAGAAATAAATTTTCGACAATGGCTTTAGCAGGAACTCAAGATTATGAAGGAACACTGGAAGTTGATTGGGATTATAAAGAAAAAGAAGAGCAGCAAATAGTATCTGATTATGTTGTAGAAACACTAAAGAACAGCATTAACAACATGGATGTCTCTGAAGTTAGAACAGTAAAAGCAGGAAAACTGTTACATTTACGAACAGATATAACAGGTGAGTTAAATCATTCAAAAAACATGCAAAAGCTTATATTAAAATTGCATCCAACACCTGCAGTTTGTGGCTTGCCAAAGATTGATGCGATGCAATTTGTTTTAGATAACGAACATTACAATCGCGAATTCTATTCAGGATTTCTTGGGGAACTTAATAAAGAAACTAAAATTGAACCTCGCTCTGGAACAAGAAACATCGAAAACAGGGCTTATAGTTTTAATAAGCGCTCTACTAACCTGTTTGTTAATTTAAGGTGTATGCAACTTAAAAATACTAAAGCTATTTTATATGTTGGAGGAGGAATTACTAAAGATTCCATAGCTGAAAATGAGTGGCAAGAAACTGTAAATAAAACCAATACGATTAAAAACGTTATAGTTTCTTAAAACCAAGTATTATAAATAACTTTGTGTATTAAATGAAACTACCAAAAATTCCCTTAGCACAAACCGTAATTCAGCTTTGTAAAGCTAAAGAAGTGCAGCATATTGTTATTTCTCCAGGGAGTAGAAATGCGCCATTAACTATTGGTTTTTCTAATCACGATTATTTTAAATGTTATAGCATTGTAGATGAGCGTTGTGCTGCTTTTTTTGCCTTAGGAATAGCACAGCAATTACAAAAGCCCATTGCTTTAGTGTGTACTTCAGGAAGTGCTTTATTAAATTATTATCCAGCAGTTGCCGAAGCTTTTTATAGTAATATTCCTTTAGTTGTTATTTCTGCTGATAGGCCTAAACATTTAATTGGTGTTGGAGATGGACAAACTATTAATCAAGAAAACGTTTATAAAAATCATATTTTATATTCAGCAAATTTAAGACAAGATGTTAGGGTTGAGAATGGTTTTACTCAAAATAATGAACCTGCAATTATAAAAAACCTAGAAAGTAAGTTAGAGAAACTACTTGGTATTCAAAAAAATATTCAAAGTCAAAATGAAGAGGAGATAAATTTAGCTATCAATACAGCAATTCACAAAAAAGGACCTGTTCATATTAATGTTCCTTTTGACGAGCCCTTATATGATATGGTAGATGAGTTTTTAGTAAACCCTAAGGTTGAAAAAGTTATAACAAAACAGCGAAATGTTGATGAGAACTTAATAGATAACTTGGTAGATCAATGGTATCATGCTAAGAAAAAAATGGTATTAATTGGCGTTAATGCACCTAATAGTATTAGTCAAGAATGGCTAGATGAACTAGCCAACGATGAAAGTGTCATTGTATTTACTGAAACGACTTCTAATCTTCATCATCCTGATTTTTTTCCTAATATTGATAAAATAATTGCGCCTTTAACCGAGGAACAATTTAAACAGCTACAACCAGAAATCCTTGTAACTTTTGGAGGTTTAATAGTGTCTAAAAAGATAAAAGCCTTTTTGAGAAAGTATCAACCAGAGCATCATTGGCATATTGATGAGTTACATGTTAACGACACGTTTTTTTGTTTAGATAATCATGTAAAAGTTAGCCCTAATCAATTTTTTTCAGAATTCTTTAAAAAAGTTACTCATGTAACTAAAAGTAATTATCAAGACGTATGGCATTCTGTAAAAAGGCATCGTCAAACCAAACATAAATTGTATTTAAAATCTAGTCCGTTTTCAGATTTAAAAGCCTTTGAAAAGATTTTAAAATCCTTACCAAAGCAGTCAATTTTACAATTAGCCAATAGCGCAACAGTTCGTTATGCACAGTTGTTTAACATTAATAAATCTATACAAATTTACTGTAATAGAGGTACAAGTGGTATTGATGGTAGTACAAGTACAGCTATAGGTTGTGCAGCGGTTAGTAATAAACAAACAGTTTTTATTACAGGTGATTTGAGTTTTTTCTATGATAGTAATGCCTTATGGAATAATTACATTCCTAAAAACTTTAGAATTATTTTATTGAATAATGAAGGAGGAGGTATTTTTAGAATTCTTCCAGGACATAAAAACACCGAAAATTTTGATACCTATTTTGAAACTAGGCACAATATGGAAGCAAAGCATCTTTGCGCCATGTATAATGTAGATTATGCGAGAGTAGAAAACCTTGAAGATTTAAACAAACAACTCATAGATTTTTACAGTGAAACTAATACTCCAAAGCTTTTAGAAGTATGTACACCAAGAATAGTAAACGATACTGTTTTATTAAATTATTTTAAGGCTTTAATATAAACTTTTGGTGACTTTTTTCGTATCTTAGTGTTATTGGTAGTTAAAAAATTAATCTTTAAAAAATAACCTAATTATGAGTAAAAGAGATGACCTTATAGTAAAGTATGCAGCAGATTTAAAAAACAAATGTGGAGTAAATCCTGATATGGATTTATTAACAAAAGTGACCATAGGTTGTGGACCATCTATTTACAATGCAGATTCTGCTACGGTTTCAAGTAGCGATGAATCAGAATTAGAAACAGTAAAAAACAATTTCTTAATTAAGAAATTAGGATTGTCAGCAAGCGATAAATTAGACGACGGTATCAATAAAGTTATGGATACTTATGGTCGCTCTAATAGAAACAAATATAGAGCAGTAGTTTACTATTTGTTAACTAAACATTTTAAAAAAGAATCAGCTTATTAATGATAAGGTTACTATTATAAAAGCGTCACAATTAGTTGTGACGCTTTTTTTTATTCCTACTACTAATATGTTTACATTTGCAGCATGATACACATTGGAGAATATAATACACTAACAATACTTAGAGAAAAGGAACCAGGTTTGTTTTTGAGTGATGATGAAGGTAATGAAGTGCTTTTGCCAAACAGATATGTACCTGAAGAATTTAAAATTTGGGACGAACTTGAAGTGTTTGTATATCTAGACAATGACGAACGTCTTGTTGCAGTAACCGATAGACCTTATATTACAAAGGGCGACTTTGCATTATTGCGCTGTAACGATGTAACTAAACATGGCGCTTTTTTAGATTGGGGAATGGTAAAAGAGTTGTTTTGCCCATTTAAAGAACAAGCCTTTAAAATGAAAAAAGGTGGTTGGTATTTAGTGCATTGTTATTTAGATGAAGAAACCAATAGGCTAGTGGCTTCAAGTAAAACTAATCGTTTTTTAGATAATAAAGAGTTAACTGTAAAACCTTTTGATGAAGTCGATATTATAGTGTCTCATCCATCAGATATTGGAATGAACGTTATTGTAAACAAAACTCATTTAGGATTAATATATAAAGATGAAATTTTTAAAGATTTAAGTGTTGGAGATAAACTTAAAGGCATTGTTAAAAAAGTACGACGTAATAACAAGTTGGATATTTCTTTAGGACAAATAGGTTATAGAAATATTGAACCAAACTCTCAAACTATTCTAGATGAGTTAAACGACTATGGTGGATTTTTAGAGCTAACCGATAAATCTTCTCCTGAAGATATAAAAGAAACACTGCAAATGAGTAAAAAAAGTTTTAAGAAAGCAATTGGCTCTTTGTATAAACAACGACTTATCTCTATTGAAGAAAACGGAATCAGGTTAATAGAGAAGTAGCTATTTAGCTTTTTCAACTTCCTTGTTAGTCCAAGAAATGGCGGAATTCAGATTATTAAAAAACTTACCCTTAAACTTTAAAAGACGCTTTTCCAGTTCAAAATTTTTCACAGAAATATCTGTGTATGCAATTACTGCATTAGCAACAACGGAATTGAATTTATCCGAAATTGGAATTAACTCAAATAAATTTACAGAGTAAGGATGTACTCTATGACTAACAATGCCAAAAGGTCTATCGTTATCATATATGTCAAGGCATAAATTAAAAATCTTATTAAACTCTTTCCTTCCAACAATTATGCCTTCAAAAATCTCAGTAATTAAAAAATTATCGTAGAAGTATAGGTTACCAAATTTGGTTTCAATAATAGATATAGCATTACTAGCCAAAGGGGTTTCTTTGATAGTCATTAAGAGGGATTTAAAATGTTTATTTAAAGTTAAGAAAAAAAAGACAGCTTATTCCATAAAGCTATTTTAATATGTATTTTTACAGCATATAAGTAAATATTATGAGTCAAATAAAATGGAAGGTGGTAAAAGAGTATGAAGATATTACCTATAAAAAAAGTAATGGCGTAGCTAGAATAGCCTTTAACAGACCAAACGTTAGAAATGCGTTTCGACCAAAAACTACAAGTGAACTATACGATGCTTTTTATAATGCTAATGAAGATACTTCAATAGGTGTGGTGTTATTAAGTGCCGAAGGTCCTTCAACCAAAGATGGCGTCTATTCGTTTTGTAGTGGAGGTGACCAAAAGGCCAGAGGGCATCAAGGGTATGTTGGAGAAGACGGGTATCACCGATTGAATATACTGGAAGTACAGCGTTTAATTCGTTTTATGCCTAAAGCAGTGATTGCTGTAGTTCCTGGTTGGGCAGTAGGTGGAGGACACAGCTTACATGTGGTTTGTGACTTAACACTAGCCAGTAAAGAACATGCTATTTTTAAGCAGACTGATGCGGATGTCACCAGTTTTGATGGAGGCTATGGAAGTGCCTATTTAGCAAAAATGGTAGGACAGAAAAAAGCAAGGGAGATTTTCTTTTTAGGTAGAAATTATTCAGCGCAGGAAGCCTTCGAAATGGGAATGGTAAATGCAGTAATTCCTCATGATGAGTTAGAAGATACAGCCTATGAATGGGCTCAGGAAATTTTGGCAAAATCACCAACTTCTATAAAAATGCTAAAGTTTGCCATGAACCTTACTGACGACGGAATGGTTGGTCAACAAGTGTTTGCAGGTGAAGCAACGCGTTTAGCATATATGACAGACGAAGCTATTGAAGGTAGAAATGCGTTTTTAGAAAAACGTAAACCTAACTTCGAAAAAAAATGGATACCATAAGCAAAGAAATTTATGGAGAAAATTAAACCTTGGATTTCTGCTTTTAGACTTCGTACACTACCATTATCGGTTTCTGGAATAATTGTTGGAAGTTGTTTAGCTTACTATAATGGTGCTTTTAATATGTTGATTTTCATTTTAGCATTATTGGCAACCATTAGCTTGCAAATACTATCAAATTTAGCAAATGATTATGGTGATGGTGTTAAAGGAACTGATAATGAAGAACGCATTGGTCCAGAAAGAGCATTACAAAGTGGTAAGATAACACCTGAAGAGATGTTTTCGGCCATTAGAATCAATATTCTCATAGTTATTTTATTTGTCTTTTTACTAATCTATAATTCGTTTGGCTCACAATATTTTCTATATGCCATGCTCTTTTTTGCATTAGGTGTAATAAGCATTTTTGCAGCTCTTAAATATACCATAGGGAAATCGGCTTATGGGTATCGTGCTTTAGGAGATGTTATGGTGTTTATGTTCTTTGGGCTTTTGAGTGTTCTAGGAACCTATTTTTTATACACTAAGCAATTAGATCATGTATTATTGTTGCCTGCCTTCTCTATAGGGTTGTTAAGCACAGGTGTTCTAAACCTTAATAATATGCGTGATATAGAGTCTGATACCAATGCTAACAAAATAACTGTAGCAGTAAAATTAGGTTTTAAAAAAGCGAAAGCATATCATGTGTTTTTAATTGTAAGTGCCATTGTTTTTAGCCTATTGTTTGGTGTTTTGTATTACAGAACTTTATCTAACTTTATGTTTGTTATTGCTTTTATTCCTTTAGTAACACATCTTCTGGCAGTTATAAAAGCGAAAGAAGCTAAATCTTTAGACCCTCAATTAAAAGTATTAGCACTATCCACATTTTTACTTGCAATCTTGTTAGGAATTGGTCAAATAATTCATATTCTTTAATGAGTTTTATGTACTTTTAAAACTGTTTTTTAACTCCAATCAATTCATTTAAATTTTAAATAATGAAATTATTATCAAAACTAATTTTTGTTGTTTGTTTTATACTAGCAAATAGCGCGTTCTCCCAAGTATCTACTTTAAACGTAACTGAAACCTCAGCGTATAGAGATATTGTAAAGAGTTGGGATATTAAAGGGATATATACTACTGATAACAGTAATATTGGTGTTTTAAGAATAGGAAAAAGAGAACTTATTTTTGATGCTTTTGACGAAAACTATAGCAAGATTTTTACAAAAATAATTAAGTTAGATTCTAAGGAGTCTTATGTTGATAATTTATTTTACGGTGACGAAATCAAAGTATTTACTGTTCATGCTCCAAAGCGAAAAGAAAGAATAGTTTATTGCCATACATTTAACTTTAAGGATAATACATATAAAAAAACAAAACTATTAGACGCCTCTGTTGAAAAAAAACAACCACTTTTCTCAGGAGGTAATAAAAGACAGACAAGCTTTGCAATGTCTCCAAATGGTAAGTACTTAGCGATTACTACAGACAATGTGAAAAAGAATCTTAATTCATATTTGATACATGTTTTTGATACTAATGATTTAAGTTTGGTATTTAGTAAAAGTTATAATGAGCACAAAGAGAGATTCTATGAGCAAAATGATATTATTATTACTAATAATCAGGAAGTCTTTGTAATTGGTAAACAGTTTTTAAAAGGTAGAAGTGAAAAGAAAAATGGTGAAGCTAATTACGATTTTATTTTAAATAAAATCACTAATAAGAATCTGGAAACCTTAAAAGTTGAAACAGACAAAGATCAACATATTAGGTCGCTTAAAATCAATAACAATAAAACTTTTCAATTACTTGGGTTCTATTCTGAAAAACGCGTATCACAAATAAAAGGTGTTTGTAGTTTTAATATTGATAAAGAAGATTTTACTATAACAAGCAAAAAAATATCACCGTTACCAACTTCAGTTTATGAAGATTTATATGGTTATAGAAAGTCAAAAAAGAAAAATAAAAAGGAATTATCTAATTTTTATATAGATCACATTATTGATGATGGGATTGGCAATTCATTTATTGTAGCCGAAGAATTTTTTGTTACTAGCTCATATGTTAATACTGGCATGGGAGGGTATTCAACAATTACTTACCATTATGATGATATTTTAGTTTTAAAACTAGATGAAGAAGCTAATATAAAATGGGGTAGAAGCATATATAAAAGAGATGGTAAACCAGCCTATAACGTGTTTTTTAAGGACGATAAGTTGCATGTTCTTCTTAATTCTGGAAAGAATTTATTAAAAAAGGATGATGGACGCACAAAAGTAAGTAAAGGCCTTTTTGAGTCTTCATCTCTTTATGATATAGAGTATAGTATAGATGGTAATGTAAATTATAACAAAATTCAAGACAATAAAGGAAAATCCCATTATTTACCATACTATGGTGTTTTTAACGATGGAAAATTCATAATGGAGAATTTTGCAAGACTTAGAAAAAAGTTTATGATTTTGGAATAGATTAAGTTTTATATTATCAAATAAAAATAGCAAACAAATGAAAATCACATTTTTAGGTCATGCAAGTCTTCAAATCAATATTGGAGATATCACCATTTTAGTCGATCCCTTTATTTCAGGAAACCCTAAAGCTTCTAGCATTGATATAGATACTTTAAAGGCAGATTATATCTTGCTAACACATGCGCATCAAGATCATATTTTAGATGTAGAAGCTATAGCAAAACGTACCGAAGCTGTTATTGTGTCTAACTATGAAATTGTAACGCATTTCCAAAACAAAGGTTTGGAAGGCCACCCAATGAATCTTGGAGGAAACTGGGATTTTGAATTCGGAAAGCTTAAATACGTTAATGCCATTCATACCTCATCATTTCCAGATGGTAGTTATGGTGGGCAACCTGGAGGTTTTGTGATAGAAGGCGAGCGTAAAAACATTTATATCGCTGGCGATACAGCCTTAACCTACGATATGAAATTAATTCCGCTGCAAACAAAATTAGACCTTGCCATTTTGCCAATAGGTGATAATTTTACCATGGGAATAGACGATGCGTTAATTGCAGCAGATTTTGTAGAATGTGATAAAATTCTAGGTTACCATTTTGACACCTTTGGTTATATAGAAATTGATCATGAAAGCGCCAAACGTAAATTTTTTGAAAATGATAAAGATTTAATGCTTCTAGAAATAGGTGAGTCTATAGAATTATAAATGAAAGCCTCATACCAAAAGTATATATTAGATTTTAAGAGACCTAGCGGTACGTCTCGAGGCGTACTAACCCAAAAAGAAACTTGGCTTATCATTCTTGAAAAAGATGGTAAAACAGGAATAGGTGAGTGTGGTATTTTAAGAGGTTTGAGTATTGATGATAGACCAGACTATGAAGCTGCCTTAATGAGAACTTGTGATAATATAGAAATTGGTTTAGAAAGTTTGCTGAATGAGCTTGTCGAATTCCCTTCCATTCAATTTGGACTGGAAATGGCTTTTAAATCATTAGAGAGTGATGATAAATTCACTTTATTTCCATCTAAATTTACTAGAGGAGAAGACGTTATTCCTATAAATGGTTTGGTGTGGATGGGAGACAAAGCCTTTATGAGTCAGCAAATAAAAGACAAGATTCAACAAGGATTTAAGTGCATTAAATTAAAAATTGGCGCCATAGATTTTCAAATCGAGATAGAGTTATTAAAATCTATCAGAAAAGAGTTTAGCGTAAACGATATAGAACTTCGCGTGGATGCCAATGGTGCTTTTTCACCAGAAACAGCTTTAGACAAACTAACACAGTTATCAAAATTAGAATTACATTCCATTGAGCAACCAATAAAACAAGGTCAGTTTGAAGCAATGGCTAAATTATGTCAAGATACGCCTTTGCCAATTGCTTTAGACGAAGAATTGATTGGAGTATTTTCTGTAACAAAAAAGCAAGAATTACTACAAATTATCAATCCGCAATACATAATTTTAAAACCAAGTTTAATAGGAGGTTTTAAAGGAAGTAACGAATGGATTAACCTTGCTGAAAGTCAAAATATTGGTTGGTGGATTACCAGTGCCTTAGAAAGCAATATTGGTTTAAATGCCATTGCACAATGGACCTATAGCTTAAAAGCAAAGATGTATCAAGGTCTTGGAACTGGAAGCCTGTTTACTAATAATTTTGAGTCGCCATTACAAGTAAAAAATGGTACATTGCAAATCAATAAAAATAAACATTGGAACGTAAACCTATAGAGTATGTATATATCACAAGTTTTTAAAGTAGAACACGATTGGTGGCGTTATATAATTGGAGTTATGGGAGCTATTGTTGGTGTTGGAGTTTTTTCGATGCCACATTTAATTGCGTTAATGACGAAGGTTTTTGATGGTACTGCAGACCAATCAAAATTTGAGGATATTAACTATCTCATGACTTTATTTGAGCCTAATTTAAACTTAATGTTTCTATTATTGCCTTTTGTTGGTGGACTAATTTGTTTATTGTTATTGGTAAAATTTTTGCATAAGCAATCGTTTAAAATGCTTACCACGTCTAGAAAAAAAATAGATTGGAAACGCTTTTGGTTTGCTTTCTTGTTTTGGGGAATTATTTCTTCAGGATTAATATTAGTAGATTATTTTATGAAGCCTGAGGGTTACGAACTTAATTTCAATCTTGGGAAGTTTATAGTATTATGCATTATTGCAGTGATATTAGTGCCACTACAAACTAGTTTTGAGGAATACCTGTTTAGAGGCTATTTAATGCAAGGGATTGGTGTTTTGGTAAAGAATAGATGGTTTCCATTATTGCTAACATCTACAGTATTTGGATTATTACACATTGCTAACCCAGAAATTGAAAAACTAGGATATATTTTATTGGTCTATTACATAGGAACAGGCTTGTTTTTAGGCATCATGACGCTTATGGATGAAGGTTTGGAGTTAGCTTTAGGTTTTCATGCAGCTAACAATCTATTTACTGCCTTATTAGTAACCGCCGATTGGACCGCTTTTCAAACACATTCTATTTTTAAAGATATTTCCGATCCAACAGAAGCAGGATTCATTGATGTGTTTGCACCTGTATTTATACTCTTTCCAATACTGCTTTTTATTTTTGCCAAAAGATATAAATGGAGCAATTGGAAAGAAAAACTATTTGGTGCAGTTGTAGAACCACCAAAGGAAGATTACAAAGTTTTAGGAGAGGATATTTAATCTATTAATAGACAAGATATACAATAATTAAAACAGTAATTATAACCGCAGAGATATAAGCAATAATTGTTCGTTGTACTCTTTTGCGAGCATCGAGTCGTATTTTACGCTTTATTTTTGCCAATTCTAACGAGCTTACTTCCTTAAACTCAAGTTTAGTTTTGCCAGATGTTTTAAGTATTAAATCTTTTGCATTTTTAAACTTTCGCTTTCCTGTAAGCGACCTGTTGTACTTTAAACTAGCACTAGCCATTGACATTGAACCACTACCTCCTATAATTAACCTTTATTATATTAGTGGTGAATAGTTGGAAAATGTTACAAGAAAAGTGTGTTAGCAATATCAAATTAAAAAATCAAAAGAGAGAGAAGTTTTAATCCTCTGTAATAACTTTTAGATACTTATCATAACACCCTTCAACACAAGTATTTGGGTAACTTGTCATTAGTAAGTTACCAACATCATCAAAGCTAAAAGAAAACTCTAAAGCATTTGAAGTTACACAAGGCATATTAATTTCGACTATTGAATTATTTATTTGATAATTTCCATCGCAATTATAAGAGCTATTTGCAAAGGCGCCATCTAGGTTAAAAGTAATAACATCACCATTTTCAACAGGTTGGTTTGGATTGGGTGAGCCTCCATCAAATCGTTCTATTAACTGCCAAGTGCCATATATATCGTTATCATAATTTTCTTGACTGTCATTTTTAGTACAACTACTAAAGAGAAATAATACCGCTGTAATAATAAGTATGTTTTTCATAGCTTTAAATTATATTATTATATATACATGATTATACTTACAATTATATACATGATTATACTTACAATGATAATAAAAAAAACCTTATTTTTAATTTTTTTTATAGTTTTATTATATTGTTTTTATACACATCTAAAGCTTTGTTTAGCAATAATTCTATAGTTTTAATGGGAATGTCTTTATTAGGATTTATAGGAAATATTTTCATTCTACTTCTATTTCCTGTTTCTAACTTTGGGTGGTTAAGGTGTTGTCCTTCTACAAAGAGTATGTAAGGTTCTTGTGTTTTTTTATCGGTCCATAAATAACAGAACATTTTCTGTTTATAGCAAAAACAGGGCATTCCGTATTTTGTGGTTTCTGTTATTTGTGCATCTTGACGTAGAATAATATCACGCAACGCTAACAAGCAACTTTTATTAGGTTCTTCCTTCTTTAAATAGAAGTTTTTATTTTTAACCATTTGCAATCAGTCTAAAGCTATTTGTAATCCCTCAATCAATTGGTCTATTTCTGCTGGACTTGTATAATGTAAAAATGATATCCTGATGACTCCTGGTTGTGTTGGAATGTTCATATCCATTAAGGGTCTAACCGCATAAAAATTCCCAATACCAAGCATCAGTTTATGTTTAATAAGGTCTGCATATACTTTTTTTATGTTTTTGTTAGTTGGAAGAATCGATACAATTGGCGCTCTGTTGTTAGATGTTTGTGGACCAACTATTTTGATATCATCACGAGATTTTAAAAATGTAAGTAGCTTATTTAGAAGCTTTGTTTCATGATTCAGAAACAATGTGTTTATCGCCTTGCATCTTTCAGTTGGTGTAGCTTCAGCATCAAAATGATGCTTGTAAACAGCATCAAAATAATCTAAAATACCACTTGCAGCTGCAATTTGTGCATGGTCTGGGCCAGCAGGCGTAAGCATACTTCTAGTAATGCCTTCTTTAAAAAAGTGAGATTGGTTCTCTAATTTTCCAATAAGATTTTTATCAACATACATGAGTCCTAAATGAGGTCCAAAAGTTTTGTACAATGAAAACAAATACACATCTGCATCTAATTCTTTTAAATCTGGAAAGCCATGAGGCGCATAACCAACACCATCTACCACAGTAATGGCACCATATTTTCGAGCTAAGGCACTAATTTGCTTTACTGGGTTTACATGGCCAATTACATTAGAACAATGCGGATAAGCCACTATTTTTGTTTTATCAGTAAGCAGACGTTTTAAATCGGTTAACTCTAATAAACCTGTCGATTTATTAACATGCCATTCAATAATATTTAAACCTTGTTTTTCTAATCGTCTCCAAGCGCCAGAGTTAGCTTCGTGATCTTGACAGGACACAATAATATTATCGCCCTCATTCCATAACGGTTGCATCGCATTAGCTAAAACATATACATTTTGTGTGGTGGATGGTCCAAAATGAACTTCAGAAATATCTACATTTAAATAATCAGCCATTCGTTTGTACGACGCATCCATTAATTTTCCTGCAAGTGTTGAAGCAGGATAAGGATAATACACCTGAACTTTGTTTTTCATGTAAAAGTCAGTTAATCTATTGATGACTTGTTTACAAGGATACGAACCTCCAGCGTTTTCAAAAAATGCCCATCCTTGAAGGGTTGGCTCAGAAAATGCTGGAAATTGTGAGCGTATAAAGTTTAAATCGAGAGTCATAGTTAATTATCAAATTTAAGAAAACAAGGTAGTAAAATTGAAAGAAACCTTGATATTAAGTCTTTCAAGTAATTAACAATAGATATTTTACATTAAAAAGTTTTATTTAGATAATAACCAAAAAACACGATTGTAAGATACTAAGTAGTGAATTAATACAGAAACACCAAGTACTATAGAGGCTATATTATTACCAATATTGTTTAGTGCTAAAACAGCAAAACCAAAAATACTTAACTCAATAATTAACCTTATCAAACCATTAGTTGGAATGGGAGACTTTCCTGAACGACTAGGATCGTTTGGAACTGCAAAACCCCACCATATGAGAATAATTATTAATGGAATACTAATTACTAAAATATATCTAAACCAAATATCTGTCAATCTCCAGCTCCACATTCCTATTGAATAGAGTGCAAAAATTTCTAGTAAAAACCTTATGAAAAGATTTACTGGATGCGAACCCATAATTTTGACTGTTATTTGTAATACAGAATTACTATTCTATTAAAAAAAATGGTTTTATATTAATGTTTAATTTTCAGTACTTTCCTCCATCGTATGATATACATTTTGTACATCATCGTCTTCTTCAAGTTTTTCAAGTAACTTCTCAACATCAGCAGCGTCTTCTGTACTTAACGGTTTGGTTACTTGAGGAATACGTTCAAATCCAGAAGATAGAATTTCTATGTTGCGTTCTTCCAAAGCCGCTTGTATCGCTCCAAAGCTTTCAAAAGGCGCATAAATTAAAATACCATCGTCGTCCACAAAAACTTCTTCGGCACCATAATCGATAAACTCCAATTCAATTTCTTCAGGATCTAAACCTTCACTTGGGATTCTGAAATTACATGTGTGGTCGAACATAAACACCACAGAGCCAGAAGTGCCTAAGCTACCATCACATTTATTAAAATAGCTACGAACATTAGCGACAGTACGTGTATTGTTATCGGTTGCAGTTTCTACCAAAACAGCAATACCATGAGGCGCATACCCTTCGAAAATTACTTCTTTGTAATCCCCTTGATTTTTGTCGCTTGCACGTTTTATGGCACGCTCAATATTATCTTTAGGCATGTTTACAGCCTTAGCGTTTTGAATCACTGCACGTAAGCGAGAATTACTATCTGGATCGGGACCACCTTCTTTAACAGCCATAACAATGTCTTTACCTATACGAGTAAAGGCTTTGCTCATGGCAGCCCATCGTTTCATTTTACGTGCTTTACGGAATTCAAAAGCTCTTCCCATAGTTTATATATTGAATATTCTGGTTATGGACACAAAAATAAAAAAAGTAAGCAGAAATGAAAGCTCAAAAAGCAGCGAACTACAACTGAATACTGAAAACTTTTTACTCTTCTGGTTCTACAATAGACTCAATAGCTTCTGCTAAATCAAAATCTTTTTTAGTGACACCATTGGCACTATGAGTAAATAAAGTAATGGTTAGTACATTATAAACATTGCTCCAATTTGGATGATGATTTAATGCTTCACATTCAAAAGCTATTCTGCTCATGGCACTAAAACAATCTTTAAAGTTTTCAAATTCAAATTCGGCATGAATAGCATCCTCGTAGTATTCCCAGTCAGGAAATCGCAACATACGCTGTTCTATTTCGTCTAGAGTTAATTTTGACATATCATTGATTTTTATGTTTATAAAATAATGAAATAATAAAAGAAAGTCAATTATACTTCAAGTTCTTCTAAAATCTCTTGGCTTTTTATTTGCAAATGTTTGGGGAGCTTATTTTCTTTTGGAAGAACTGCTAGGTAACGTTCATCATTTGTGGTGTAAACATGTTTGTAAATGGGTTTGTAGTTACCAAGAGTGCTTATAAGGTCGCTTATAAACTCGTCATGATGCACTAAATCGGTACTACCTAAATGAAATATGCCATATTTATTACGGTTAATAATATAATGAATTTGTTGAGATAATTTATTTTCGGAAGTCACATTCATTACTAAGTTCGGAAACACTTCAATTGGTAGCTTTTCTTTTAGGTGCAATTTAATCTCCTCAACACGAGGTGAAAATGGGCCAAAAACCATAGGTAAGCGTAAAATAGCCATTTTCATTTTTGGTAATCGCAAGAGCATATTTTCAATTTTAATTTTAAAATGACCATACACGCTGTGACTTAGTGTTTTATCATTTTCATAGCTTGGGTATTTGCTGTAAGCATCAAACACATTGGCTGAAGATAAAAATATGAACTTACACTTATTTGCTACTATGTATTCTGAGATGTGTTGATGTACAATTACTTGTGCAGCAAAGTCACCACGTAATGCCGAAATAATGATGGTTGGTTTTACTACATTTATAATTTCAATAACATCGTCTTCTTCTACATTATATTGAAAAAAGTGTTGGTTATTCTCAAAGTCTTTATTATTGGCATTATAAGTACCAAACGTTCTAAAATAGCCACATAGTTCTTTATAAATGGCATGTCCTATAAAACCACTTGCTCCTAAAATTAAAATAGTTGCTTTTTTTGAGTACTTAGGCATGATCACTAAAAGATAGACAAATTAGTTTTAGTAGTAAAAAGCTCTAATGCTTTCATGCCAATTAGGGAATTACCTTTCTCATTTAGTCCTGGAGACCAAGTTGTAATCGTAAAATGATTAGGTAACAACGCTATAATACCACCACCAACACCACTTTTTCCTGGAAGACCAACTTCAAAAGCAAATTCGCCAGCTTCGTCATAAAAGCCACAAGTTAGCATTATGGCATTGATGCGTTTAGCCTGACTCTGAGTTAACCGTTCTTTTTGCTGTAAACATTTTCCATGATTGGCAAGCATAAAAAAAGCATTAGATAATTGCTCACAAGTCATTTCAATAGCGCATTGATGAAAATAGAAATCTAATACTTCATCTACATCATTTTCTAAATTGTTATATGCTTTCAACAAATTTGCTGCTGCGTAATTGCCAAAACCTGTAAGACGTTCAGATTTAGCAACGTTATAATTAAAGTTTATGGTTTGGTCATTTGATAGTTCACGAACATAATCCAAAAAAACTTGTTTTGGATTCTTAAAATGAGAGACCATCATATCAGCAATGACAATAGCTCCAGCATTTATAAAAGGATTTCGAGGAATACTATTTTCTAATTCTAATAGCGATAGATGATTGAATGGGTTTCCAGATGGCTCCACATCCATACGCTCCCAAATAGCATCTTTATAAATTGGAAGTACTAAGGAGAGAGATAAGGCTTTAGAAATACTTTGAATAGAAAAAGGAATACTCCAATCTCCAACAGCATAAGAATTACCATTAATATGTTTTACATGAATACCAAAGTTTTGAGTGTCGATATTAAACAATTCAGGAATGTATGAAGCTACTAAACCTCTGTTTATATCATTCTTTAAATCCTCATGAATATCCTCAATAATCCCTTGGAAATCTATCATATACTAGCCTTTATAAAAAGGAAGTTTTACAACAGTTGCTGGAATAGCTTTTTTTCTAACCTGAATATTAATTTTACTATCAATTTTAGCGAATACGGTTGGTACATAACCTAAACCAATACCTATGCCTAAACTAGGACTCATAGTTCCTGAGGTTACTGTTCCAATTTTGCTTCCGTTGCCATCTACTATATCGTAACCCTGACGAGGAATACCACGTTCGTCTAATTTAAATGCTATAAGTTTTTTATCTACTCCACGACGTTTTTGGTCTTCCAATGCTTCAGAATTTGTGAATTTTTTGGTAAATTTTGTTATCCAGCCTAAACCAGCTTCTAGAGGAGAGGTCGTATCGTCAATATCATTTCCATATAAACAATAACCCATTTCTAATCTTAGTGTATCACGTGCAGCCAAACCTATAGGCTTAATGCCATAATCGGCTCCAGCTTCAAGTACTTTGTCCCAAACTTGTTTTACCTCACTATTCTTACAGTAAATTTCAAATCCACCACTTCCAGTATAACCAGTTGCCGAGATAATAACGTTTTCTATTCCTGCAAAATCTCCAACTACAAAGTTGTAAAACTTAATAGCAGATAGGTCATGACTTGTTAAACTTTGCATAGCTTCAACAGCTTTTGGACCTTGGATTGCTAATAATGAATAATCATCCGATAAATCACGCATCTCAGCACCAACATCATTTTTAGACTTAATCCAATTCCAATCTTTTTCTATATTACTTGCATTAACAACTAATAGGTATTGTTCTTCTTTAATCATATATACAATTAAATCGTCAACAATACCTCCATCATCATTTGGAAAACAACTGTATTGTGCTTTTCCAGGAGATAATTTACTAGCATCATTACTAGTTACTTTTTGTATCAAATCTAAAGCATTTGGTCCCTCAATTAAAAATTCACCCATGTGGCTTACATCAAACACACCAACTGCGTTCCTAACAGTTTCATGTTCTACGTTTACACCTTCATATTGCACAGGCATGTTATAGCCTGCAAAGGGTACCATTTTTGCTCCTAAAGCTTCGTGTGTAGATGATAATGCTATATTCTTCATAAGAAATTAAATATTGAATGTTGAACAAAACTAAGCAAAATTTTAAAGAAACTGTTTATAAAAAATATGTTAAAATCTAAATTGTTCTTTATAGAATATGTATTTTCAAAACCTTAAAAAAATATTATAAAATGAAACATCTATCCACTTTATTATTTTCACTTCTTTTTGTCTTTAATGGTTTTGCTCAAAAAGATTTACCAACAGACTATTTATCTTCTGAATTTCACAAAGGAAGAAGGGATTTACTACGCAGTAAAATGCCAGATAACAGTGTTGCAGTATTCTTTGCGAACGCAGTTAGAAACAGAGCTAATGATGTTGATTATATTTACCATCAAGACCCAAATTTTTATTATTTAACGGGTTATAAAGAGCCTCATGCTGTGTTGGTTATTTTTTCTGACATGCAAGAAAAAAATGGTAAAAAATTCAATGAACTTATATACGTGCAGGAAAAAGATGCACGAAGAGAGATGTGGGACGGAAGGCGTTTAGGTGTTGAAGGCACTATGAAAGAATTGGGCTTTGATGTAGTTTTTAATGGAAAAGAGTTTTTAAGTTCAGACATAAATTTCATGAGTTTTGATAGCGTTATGTTTGATGATTTTAAAGATGATTATAGAGATAATGAGCGTAATCCAGCAGATTTAGCTAGTCTAGTAGAATCATTTAAGACGCAAGTAGGTTATTATATTGAAGAAGGTGAGCCACAGGCTACTGAAGAATTACGTTTAGAAATGGCAAAAGAAGGCGCTATACAAACCCAAAGGGCTAAAATAGATACTAAAACATTAAGAACATTAATGGGTAGCATGCGTCAAATAAAAACACCTGAGGAAATGAAATTGCTTAAAAAGGCTGTTAGAATTTCTGCTATGGGACAAGTAGAGGTGATGAAGGCGATGAAGCCTAACATGGGTGAAACTGAAATTCAAGGAGTGCATGAGTACGTTTATAAAAAATATGGTACTGAGTATGAAGGCTACCCAAGTATTGTAGGTGCAGGTGAAAATGGATGTGTGCTTCATTATATTGAAAACAACAGAACCAAAGTAGAAGGTGATTTGGTATTAATGGATCTTGGAGCAGAGTATCATGGTTATACAGCAGACGTTACCAGAACCATTCCAGCTAATGGGAAATTCACGCCTGAACAAAAAGCCATTTACGATATTGTTTATGAAGCACAAAATGCAGGAATTGCTGCTGCTGTTATAGGTAATAATGGTAGAAAAACGTTTGAAGAAGCCATGAAAGTAATAAATGAAGGTTTGTTTAAACTCGGAATTATTAAATCTGTAGATGAGCGTCATATGTACTTACCACATGGTATTTGTCATCATATTGGTTTAGACGTGCATGATTTGAATGATGGTAGTAACTTTATGCCAAATATGGTTGTAACTATTGAGCCTGGAATTTATATTCCTGAAGGAAGTCCTTGTGATGAAAAATGGTGGGGAATTGCAGTACGTATTGAAGATGATATTTTAATTACTGAAAACGGACCAATAAACCTATCAGCTGAAGCACCTAGAAAATCTGAAGAAATTGAAGCATTAATGAAACAAAAAAGTGCTTTAGACGATTTTGTATTACCAACGTTAGACGATTAACCAAGTAAATAATTTTTTAAATCATTATAAGCATCAATTTTTATTGATGCTTTTTCTTTGCCTATAACAGATTTTATTTGGTTAGGTAATTCAACAGATGTTTCAATGACGTCTTCAACCACATCTAAAAACTTGGTTGGATGGGCAGTTTCCAAAAACACACAATGAGAATCAGGATTTTTGTCTAGATAAGATTTTGCTCCCAAATAACCTACAGCTCCATGAGGATCGACTATATAGTTGTAACTCCTGTATATTTCTAACATTGCTTCCTTAGTTTGCTTGTCTGAAAAGCTATAGGAGGAAAGGCTGCTATTTAAAGCGTCGAAACTATTATTGTAAATTTCTTGAATTCTAATAAAATTACTAGGATTCCCAACATCCATAGCATTACTAATGGTTTGTACAGATGGTTTCGGACTGTATGTTTTGGTTTTTAAGTATTCAGTAACAACATTGTTTTCGTTATTTGACGCTATAAAATGTGTAATGGGTAAGCCTAATTGTTGCGCCATCATGCCTGCACAGATATTTCCAAAATTCCCACTAGGTACAGAAAATACTATGTTTTTATGTTTGTTCTTTAATTGTTTATAAGCAAACATAAAATAGAACATTTGCGGTAGCCAACGTGCCACATTTATAGAATTTGCAGATGTTAACTGCATGTTACTAGTTAATTCTTCATCTAAAAACGCACGTTTTACCATGTCTTGGCAGTCGTCAAACACGCCATCTACTTCAAGAGCTGTAATGTTCTGACCAAGTGTGGTAAGCTGTTTTTCTTGGATATCGCTCACCTTTCCGCTAGGGTAGAGTATAACTACATTTACACCTTTAACACCTAAAAACCCATTAGCCACAGCACCTCCAGTATCTCCAGATGTTGCAACAAGCACAGTTACTTCTTCATTATTATCTTTATTAAAGTAACCTAAACATCTTGCCATAAATCGGGCGCCAACATCTTTAAAAGCCATGGTTGGTCCATGGAATAATTCTAAGGTTGAAATATTATTATTTAGCTCAACCACAGGAAACTCAAAAGGCAAAGTATCATTAACTATCTTTTTTAATTCTGCTTCAGGAATTTCAGGCAATACAAACTGTTTAATTGTTTCATAAGCAATTTCAGCATTTGATAACTTCTCAATGTTATTAAAAAATTCCTTAGGCAAAGGCGTAATAGAATCAGGGAAATACAATCCTTTGTCTGGAGCTAATCCTTTAATTACAGCATTTTTAAAGGTCGTGATAGGTGCTTTTTTATTTAGAGAATAATAGTTCATGGTTAGCTTAAAATTTTAACGCCTCTAGTATTTATTTTTGAGATGTGAATATCGAAATCAATATTGGTTTTTGAATACACTAAACTCATTACATCTTTAATATTTTGAGCAATTTCCTTGCCTTTACTTAAGGTGAAAATTGAAGGTCCAGAACCAGAAATGGCACAACCTAAAGCGCCTGCTTTTATTGCAGCAAATTTCACATCATCAAAGAATGGAATAAGTTGTTTTCTGTAAGGTTCTATAATAATGTCTTGTAACGATCGATGTATTAATTTATAATCGCTAGTATGTAATGCGTGTACTAAACTTCCAACATTTGCCCATTGTGAGATAGCATCTTTTAGTGAGATATTTTTTGGTAAAATTTCGCGTGCATCGGATGTTTTAATTTCTATTTGCGGATGAATTATGGTTGCATACAAATCTTGAGGAGTTGGTATTTGAATAATATCTAATGGCAATGTACTTTTTACAAGTGTAAAGCCACCAAAAATGGCTGGTGCTAAATTATCGGCATGCTCGCTTTTACTTGCTAATGCCTCTCCTTTCATGGCAAAACAGGTAAGTTGTGTTTTGTTATAAGGTTTTCCTAACAATTCATTCATTCCAAAAACACTACCTACTGCACTAGCTGCACTACTACCAATACCACTTCCTGGTTTAATGCGCTTATATATTTCTATTTCAAATCCGCAATCTGGTTTAGCATTCTTATACATAGCGAGTGCAGAAACGCCAGCGACATTTTTCTCTGTTTCGTATGGTAAATCGAAACCTTCAATATGAGTTATTTTAATGCCCTTTTCTTTAGTTTTTCTAATAATCATTTCATCTCCCTGACTATCTAAACAAAAGCCTAAAACATCAAAACCACAAGCCACATTGGCAACGGTTGCAGGTGAAAATATTTTAATTTCGGTCATCTATTTTAAATTTTTGCAATTACCTATAATTTTAGTTATTTAATTATTTTGGCTTGCACTAATCATTGCTTGCCAAATGCCCATTATTGACTTTCATAGTTTAGCTATTAGCAATTCTAATAATGTCGGCAAATAAACCTGATGCAGTTACTTCTGCACCAGCGCCAGCGCCTTTAATAATCATTGGTTGCTCAGGATAACGTTTGGTATAAAACATAACGATATTATCTTTTCCTTCTAAATTGTAAAATGGATGCCCTTCAGGAATTTCTTTTATACCAACTTTTGCTTTTCCGTCATTAAATTCGGCAACATATTTTAACTGGTAATTATTTTTAGCTGCAGAATTATACAAACTTTGATAATGAGCATCATCTTCTAGTAATGTTTTATAAAATTCATCTACAGAATTAGATGCTAATCCAGAAACAGATAGAAAAGATTGATTTGTAATATCCTCCAAATTCATTTCTGTACCGCTTTCACGTGCTAGAATAAGAATTTTTCGAGCGACATCTACACCACTTAAATCAATTCTTGGATCTGGTTCGGTATAGCCTTCATTTTGTGCTAATTTAACAACATCATGGAATTTTTTGCTGTTATCAAAATTATTGAAAACAAAGTTCAAACTACCTGATAAAACTGCTTGAATAGAGTGGATTTCGTCACCTGAAGCAACTAAATGATTTAGCGTGTCTATTACTGGTAAACCTGCACCAACGTTAGTTTCAAACAAAAAAGGTGCATTATATTTAACAGATAAACGTTTTAACAAGTTGTAGTTATCAAAATCGCTTGAACAGGCAATTTTATTACAGGCAATAACGCCAATACTTTCTCTTAAATAATTAGCATAGCTATTGGCGACATCATGATTAGCAGTCACATCAACAAAAACACTATTGCGAAGATTCATGTTTTTAGCACCTTCAAAAAAACCTTCAATAGAAGCAGCTTCACCATTTTCTAAAAGTGCTTTCCAGTTTTTTAAATCAATGGCATCATCATCAAGAATCATTTTTCTTGAGTTAGAAAGACCTACAACTCGTAAGTTAAGCTTTAAACGTTCTTTAATATATTTTTTTTGCTGTTTAATTTGTTCAACCAAACGTTCACCAACATTTCCAACTCCTGTAATAAATAAATTGAGTTGTTTTGTTTTAGTTTCAAAAAAGCGTTCATGTAATACATTTAATGCTTTTTTTACATCTTTTTTGGAGATTACAGTTGAAATATTTCTTTCAGAAGCACCTTGTGCAATGGCTCTAATATTTACATTGTTTTTCCCTAAAGTACTAAACATTCGTCCGCTAATACCTTGGTGATTTTTCATCCTATCACCAACAACAGCGACAATGGCCAAACCTTTTTCAATATTTATTGGATCTATTTTGTGTAATGAAATCTCGTTTTCAAACGTTTTATTTACTGCAGCTCTTGCTGTTTCTGCATCACTCTCTTGAATTCCAATACAAATGGAATGTTCACTAGAGGCTTGTGTAATGAGAATAACATTGATTTTTTCTTGGGATAATGTTTCAAATAATCGTTTTGAAAACCCTGGAATACCAACCATTCCGTTACCTTGAAGTGTCAATAAGGCAATATCATTTATGTTACTTATTCCTTTTACTGCGCTAGTAGTTCCGTTAGAATAGGAGTTAGTAATATATGTGCCAAAATCATCTGGTTTTAATGTGTTTTTTATAACTATTGGTATCTTTTTATCTAGTACAGGTTGTACTGTTGGAGGATACAATACTTTTGCGCCAAAATGCGATAACTCTACAGCTTCTTGATAGGAAATATGACTGATAGGTTTAGCTTGTTTTACTAATTTTGGATTTGTTGTAAACATGCCACTAACATCAGTCCATATTTGCAATTCTTTAGCATCTAACGCTGAAGCAATAATAGCTGCTGTATAATCTGACCCACCTCTACCAAGAGTTGTTATTTCACCATTTTCGGATTTAGAAATAAAACCAGGCAAAAGAGTAACCGAGTTATTATGAGTTTCAAAATACTGCTTAATATTTTTGTTTGTGGCATTAAAATTCACAGTTGCATTCGTGTAATTTGTATCTGTTACAACGAGTTCTTGTGAGTTTTTTAATTCTGCATTAATACCGTGTAATTTCATGGCTTCAGAGATAATAAACGACGACATTTGTTCGCCATTACTCAAGAGTTTATCTGTTGTTTTTGGTGATAACTCATTAATTAAATAAATACCTTCTAATAATTTTTCGAGAGTGTCAAGCCTTTTGTTAATCATCTTTTTTACTTCAGCACTTTTTATTTCAGATGGAATTAAATCCTCAATAATATCAAGATGAATTAATTGTATTTGTTTAAAGAGTTCTTTGTAAGAGCGATCTTTTATAACAGCTTTATTTGCCGCATTAAGTAGTTTGTCAGTAATTCCGCCAACTGCAGAAACAACCACAACAACATCTGAATCTTGAGATATATTTTTAATTATTGTGATGACTTTTAGTATGTTTTTGGCTGAACCTACTGAAGTTCCACCAAACTTTAAAACTTTCATTTTGGTTTTTTTTGTTGAGACATTAAATTTCGTGATAAAAAATCACATAAGTACGTACGGAAAGATATATAATTAGCAACCCCAAAGGGTTGTAATGAAAGTTGTAGTTATACCAAAACACAAAATACTTCTAAAACTAGAAGCTCTTTGAATTATTGTATTTTGGTTAAAATTGTTCATTTGTGTAATGATAGAAATCAAATGTATTACTTTTATATTTATAATAAAACTAAGGATTTAATTTTTATGGAATTATTATTTTGAGCTTGTTTTAATTATAATTTCAAGTAGTTTTATCCTCTAAAATATGTTTTTACCAATAAACTCAATTCTCTAAATGAAAATATTCGCTAAAGAACAAATATATCATGGTGATACGTTAACAACGCAACGACAAAATATTTCTTCAACCGATTTGATGGAACGTGCAGGCACACAAATTTTTAATTGGTTGCATATGCGAATGCAAGGTGCACAAGTGCCAATTCATGTGTTTTGTGGTATTGGAAATAATGGTGGCGATGGCTTAGTAATTGCTAGACACCTTATTACGCATGGTTATAATGTGTTTACCTATGTAGTGAATTGTAGTGATAAACGTTCAAAAGATTTTTTAAAAAATTATGATAGAATTAAAAACGTTACCAAGGATTGGCCAACGCTGCTTAGTTGTAAAGAGGATTTTCCACAAATTCATCATGATGATATTATTATTGATGCTGTTTTTGGCATTGGTTTAAATAGAGCTGCAGACGATTGGGTAAAAGCCTTATTCCAACACTTTAAAAACTCTAAAGCATTTACCTTATCAGTCGATATGCCTTCAGGATTGTATGCCGATAAAGTACCTGAAGATGAGAATGGCGTAGTTTGGGCTAACCACACGATAAGTTTTGCTTCTCCTAAATTAGTGTTCTTTTTACCTGATACTGCAAAATATACACAGCAATGGGAGGTAATTGATATTGGTCTAGATCCTGAGTTTTTAATGACTACTGAAACTGAAGCAGAACTCATAGGTAAATATGAAGTATTGCCAATGTATCAGCCTAGAGAAAAATTTGCTCATAAAGGTACATATGGACATGGTTTAATGATAGGAGGGAGTTATGGTAAAATAGGGTCTGTAGTATTATCAACACGTGCTGCTTTAGTGTCTGGAGCAGGATTAGTTACTAGTTATATACCGCATTGTGGTTATAATATTTTGCAAACAGTATTGCCTGAAGCTATGGTGCTTACTGATGCAAATGAACAACTAATTACAAATATCAATTTTGATATAGATCCAACAGTAATTGGATTTGGTATAGGAGTAGGAACAGACAAAAAAACAGTAAGTGCTTTTGAAGCATTTTTAAAAGAAAATAAAACACCTTTAGTTATTGATGCAGATGGTATTAATATTTTGGCATCAAAAAAAACATTATTGAAATTGTTACCAGAAGAAACAGTGTTAACACCTCACCCAAAAGAATTAGAAAGACTCATTGGAACTTGGAAAGATGATTTTGATAAACTTAAAAAAGTTAAGGCTTTTGTAAAGAAGTATAATACCGTTCTAGTAATTAAAGGCGCAAATACAATTACTGTTTTTGAGGATAAGTTGTTTGTTAATACCACAGGAAATCCTGGATTGGCAACAGCAGGAAGTGGAGATGTGCTTACAGGAATTATTACAGGATTAATATCGCAAGGTTATGATGCTGTAATAGCTGCGATTTTTGGAGTATATTTACATGGTCGTTCAGCAGATATCGCTCTAGAAGATTTTGGTTATCAAAGTTTAATAGCTAGTCATGTAATAGATTATTTAGGTGAAGCTTATATAGATTTATTTAAAAAGCCAGAACAGCCACAAGAGCAAAAAGAGAATGAAGAGCAACAAGGACCAAATGAAGAAATGTACATCTAAATTACTTAACTAAATCATTAAGTAATAGTTCTAAGCTATGACTTGATGGACGTTGCGCATTGGCGCTAACTATATTTCCATCAGCATCTAGAATAATGAATCTCGGGATACCAATTATATTGTATTGCTTAATAAAATTAGACTTCCAATCGCTATCAGCTAAAAGCTGGATGCCTTGTAAGTCCTTATCCATAACCATTTTTCGCCAAGTGTCATAGTCATCATGTCTATCAATGGATATGCTAACAAAATCAATGTTTTTATCTTGAAATTTATATTCTAATGCTTTCAAATAAGGTATTTCACGAATACAAGGTGCGCACCAAGTTGCCCAAATATCAATATACAAGTATTTTCCTTTTAAGTCATCAAGTGATGTTTTACCACCTTTATGATTTTCGTAATCATTAAATTTTGGCGAAGGCATTCCTTTAGATAGTAATTTTACTTTATTATACTGAGTAGTTAATTTATTTTTAAAAACTTCATCATCAGAAATAAGCATAATACCTTCATATAACACTTTGTTGTTTTCATAATTTAATTCAAGATTTTTGCTTAACGACTTTACTATATCGTTTTTTATTACTGTTGACTTTATCTGATTTAATTGTACAAACAGGTTGGCAATATCCTCATTTTTTATGATTGCTCTTTTATAATGATTAAGTACTATTTGTTTGTAGTTTTGAAAGCTTGTATAATAATACTGATTACTATAGTCAAATTCTTCAAATGGTTTTGTAAACTCATTTGTTAATTGCACATTTTTATTTTTGGTGAAAGAGGCATGATAAGAAGGGTAAGTTTGAAGTTTAATTAAATAGTCAAAATAATTGCTCTTTTTTTCTAATTCTACAAAGTTCGAATCAAGGTTTGGTGTGTTCTCTATTAATTGATCTGTTTTAGTTTTTAATTTATTAATAGTTTGATGAAACTCTAGTTGTTCCATGCTAAATAGCATTGGATAATCAATTGAGTTTTCTTCAATGAATTTTGATTTTAAAATAAGGTAACGGTTTTCTTCTGCTAAATTGCCTTTAAAGGTTATACTAGCATTAAAATTATTCGTATCAAAAGCTATGTTTAAACTATCACCTTGTTTTAAGTACAATATAGAACTTTCATGACCGTGAGTTAAAGAAAAGTAGCCATCTTGTTTTATATCGAGTAACTCTTTAAAGCTTCCATCATCATTTAAAGGAATAGTTTTATTTATATCATGCCCTTTAAAAAGAACTGCATTCATTATAGGGTTTTTAATATTTCCAGTAATAAACAGTTTAGTAATTGTAGGGTCATCAGTTTTACAAGAAAAAAATGTTGTCAATAAAATAAGTACTACTAATAGTCTTTTCATTTTAATACGTTTATTTTAGGCGTTGCAAAAATATTAGAATCTTATATAAGGGTATTTTAATTTCATTATAATTAACATTTATTTGCATATATTTTTTTGAATGTTGAATTTTGGTATCGAATAAAACAGACATGAGTAACATACATTACATAACACGCGATACATTACAGTTAGACACTATTAATAATATTGTAATTCTTGGTAAAAAGTTAGAACTTTCTGCTGAAACTGAAGAGCGCATTAAAAACTGTAGAACGTATTTGGATAATAAAATGGCTTCTCATAAAGAACCAATTTATGGTATCAATACAGGATTTGGTTCATTATATAATGTAAAGATTAACTCTAAAAACTTAACAAAGCTTCAGGAAAATCTAATGAAATCTCATGCATGTGGAACTGGAGACGAAGTTCCTCGCGAAGTTGTTAAGCTAATGTTGTTACTTAAAATTCAATCATTAAGTTATGGACATAGTGGAAGCCAACTAGAAACGGTTAACCGTTTAATAGACTTTTATAATAACGACATCCTTCCGGTAGTTTACACACAAGGTTCTTTAGGAGCTTCCGGTGATTTAGCTCCTTTGGCACATTTATCATTACCTTTAATAGGTGATGGTGAAGTATGGTATAAAGGAAGTGTAAAAAAAGCTAAAGACATATTACTTAAGTATAACTGGAAACCCATTCAACTAAAGTCTAAGGAAGGTTTAGCTTTGTTAAATGGAACTCAGTTTATGAGTGCTTATGGAATTCATTTACTTTTAAAATCATATAAGCTTACTTATTTAGCAGATGTTATAGGAGCATTGTCTATTGATGCCTATGATGGTAGGATAGAGCCTTTTAATGAGTTAGTTCATCTTGTTCGTCCACACAACGGACAATTAAAAGTTGCAAAACGTATTAGGGAGTTTCTAGAAGACAGTGAATTAATTGCACAAAAAAAGAAACATGTTCAAGACCCTTATTCGTTTAGATGTATTCCACAAGTACATGGGGCAACCAATGATACATTAGAGTTTGTTAAAAAAACATTTATAACCGAAATTAATTCGGTAACCGACAATCCAAATATATTTATTGATGAAGATAAAATTATTTCTGGAGGAAATTTTCACGGACAACCACTTGCGCTAGCATTAGATTATTTAAAAATAGCTATGGCTGAAATTGCTAACATCTCTGAGCGAAGAACATTTCAATTAGTTTCAGGTAACAGAGGGTTGCCTCCTTTTTTAGTTGATAACCCTGGACTAAACTCGGGTTTTATGATTCCGCAATATACAGCTGCAAGTATCGTAAGTGCAAACAAACAATTGGCAACGCCAGCGAGTGTAGATTCAATTGTTTCTTCCAACGGACAAGAAGATCATGTTAGTATGGGAGCCAATGCAGCAACTCAAGCTTTTCAGTTAGTATATAATGTAGAACGTGTTCTTGCTATCGAATTATTAAATGCATCACAAGCTCTACATTTTAGACTTCCTAGTAAGACGTCTCCATTTTTAGAAATGCTACTCAAGGCATATAGAAAAGATGTAAGTTTTGTGAAAGAGGACAAATTTTTGCACGACGACATAAATGCTTCAATATCCTTTCTATCTACTGTATTCATTGATAATGAGGAGTTTTTAACTTAGGATCACATGTCATTTTTCGTTTAAATACCTAAATATTAGTTGAACTCATTTGGAATAACGTCAAAGATGCTCTAATTTTGATTTTGATAAGTATCTCGTATATTTATTTAAAAGTTATAGCAATTTTATGTGATTACCTACACCACAAAAAAGTTGTTTTACTACCCAAAAAATAATTGTTTAATAGCACAACAATTTATTGATTATTAGCACATTTTATTGTTAATGACTAGCTTTTGTTAGTTATTGATTATCAGCAGATTATATTATTAAATTATTTTGATAATAGCATTCTGTTAAGCCCTTTTTCTACTTTTTACTTTCAGTTCTATTTTAGTTATGTAGATAGCAGAAATGTTATTGTAAAATGTTAAAATAATTTTAATTAAATCTAAATGTTATGTTTATGAACAATTTTACCAAATGTTGTAGCTCTTTAGGGAGATTACAAAGTAAAAGCAAGACAGCATTAATGTTGTTTATGTTTTTAGCATTGACGAGCTTATCTTACGGACAAGGCTGGGGAGTAGATCCTACAGGCGGAGGCGAAGAGATAAGTGATATTAATGCAAGTATGTATGAAGTACCAGCGATGAAGCAAGTGTCCGAGTTAATGGCACCAGGTTACTTCAACGGATTTTTTGATGCATGTCAAAATTCAGATGAAGAATTTTTAATTCACGCTGTGGATGCAGATCCGGGAGCGGATGATCCAGATATGCCTCAAGCCTTTAACGGCGAGTGGGGAAAAAAGACCGGATTTGCCAAAGGAAGTGATCACTGTAACTGGATTTTCTATTATGTATATTCAGTGAAATGTGCAGGTGAAGTAACACCGTTTACTGTAAAGTACAGTGGAGGAGATGCTACAGCACCATGGGTACCAAAGCAAAACAAAGCAGCTTACAATGTATTAATACAAGATAAGCTAGACCTAGATCTATGTTTTGAAAACCGCCCAGTAGCTCCAACAGTTGATGAGATTAAAGCAATGTACACTGATAACTCTGAGCACGTAAAAGTGTACGGAGAAATGGTGACAAAAAGAACAAAGACAAAGAATGACGATTGCGGATGGATTGAAATCCACATATATACAGTAAAAGATTACTGCGAGTCCAATGCCTTTGAATTTTCAATTACGTATTCAGGAAGCGATAAAT
>NZ_SUPL01000005.1 GCF_005047595.1 Pontimicrobium aquaticum | reverse complement strand
ACTTGCGATACTACTGCTAATTTAAAGCCCAAATTATAATCGCGCTGAGTACGCTTAACTCTTGATTGCTCTTTGTCTTTCATAATAAGTCGTTTTTGTGTCAACTTATTTCAGGACGGGACACATTTAATAAATAAAGCCATCTAGTTTAGATGGCTTTATTTATATTATTTTTGCTGTTAAACATCTATATGCTTCAGGTTAAAAATATCTTTTTTAGTTATCAAAAAACTAAGGTTTTAAAAAATATAAGCTTTTCGATATCTTCTGGTGAAAACCTATCAATTATAGGAGAAAGTGGCTCGGGTAAAAGCACTTTGTTAAAACTCATTTATGGAGAATACGATTTAGATGAAGGCTCAATTCAATGGAAGAACAATTCTATTTTAGGTCCAAGCCATAATTTAGTCATTGGCTATCCTTTTATGAAATACGTCGCGCAAGAGTTTGACTTAATGCCTTATATTACAGTTGAAGAAAATATTGGCAAATACTTGTCAAATTTCTACCCCGAAGAAAAGCAAAAACGCATTAAGGAGCTAATTGAAGTAGTTGAACTAACTGAATTTGCAAAAACAAAAGTGCAATATTTAAGTGGAGGGCAAAAGCAACGTGTAGCTCTTGCAAGAGCTATTGCATTACAGCCTGAAATTATTTTATTAGATGAGCCCTTTAGCCATATTGACAATTTTAAAAAGCAATCATTAAGGCGAAATCTTTTTAACTATTTAAAAGCGCATAGCATTACATGTATTGTCGCTACTCATGATAAGAATGATGTCCTTTCTTTTTCTGACAAAATGATAGTATTAAGTAAAGGTAAAATCATTGCTTGTGAAAAGCCAAAGACATTGTATAACAATCCAAAGTCACCAATAATAGCTTCTTTTTTTGGTGAGTTTAACGTTATAGAGCCTTACGGTATTTTGTACGCTCACCAAATACAATTAGTAGAATGCTCTAATTTAAAAGCTACAGTAAAAAAAAGTTATTACTATGGTAACTATTATTTAGTTGAAGCAATACTAAATAACGAAACTGTGTTTTTTGAAACTAGTTCAAGTTTAAAAAACAACCAAGAAGTTTGCCTAAAAATATCCAAAAACTAACTATTCTATTTTTAGAATTTTTATGGTATTTTGATTGAAAACAATGGTGTCATTTTTACCTTTCCTAATTAATAATTTGCCAATTGGTGTGTTTGGAGAAATGGCGTAGAACTTTTTGCCTTTTGCATTTATTTCGCCAGCACTAATAGCAATAAAATAATTAGCCTTTGTCGTATAAACTACACTACCCAAAGCTATTGTTTTAGTAGTTTTTTTGGGGTCAATCTTAGAAAGCGCTTCTTTTATTTTAGTAATTTCTGCTAATTGATTTCCTGTCTTTTCGCGTTCTAATTGTAACATTGCGCGACCAGTTTCGTGCTTATCACCTACACTACTTTTGGTTTCAGTTTGTAAAGCTGTTTGAATATCTAAAATTGTGTGTTGTATTGTTTGTAAACGATATTCTACAAATTCACAACATTGATTAAATAGATTTTCTTTTACTGTCATACTCATTTATTCAATGAAGTTAGAAATCTTTTTTGATGTAACTTTTGCTTATTCACAAATCAAGTCTCCCAATTCTTTTCCTACCAAACTCCCTATAGCTACTCCCATTCCACCTAATCTAACTCCACAAAATACATTATTAGATACTTGCTTTACAATGGCTTTTTTTTGACTTCCTACTCCCATAATGCCACTCCATCGATGTTCTATTTTAAAAGGTGTTTCTGGCAAAATTGTAGTTCTTAAAAGTTCTTTTAATTTGTTTTGAACGACTTCTGTTTGTCCAAATTTTGAGGTTTCTTCAGTTTTAAAATCTAGGTTTCGACCACCACCAAGCAATATTCTATTATCAATATTTCTAAAATAATAATACCCTCTATCTAAATGAAACGTGCCTTTTATTGGTAATTCTTTTATAGGATTAGTAATCAAAACTTGCGCTCTTGCTGGTTTTACTTCTTCTATACTTAAATGTGAAGAAAATCCATTAGTTGCTATTAATAGTTTAGAGGTTGAAAGCTCAAAATTATTAGTGTCAATTTTAACTAAATTTTGACCTTCTGAAAAAGACTTAACAACTGTATTGTTTAGTATTTTTATTCCTTTTGACAATACCTTTTTTAGCAAAGCCTCCATCATTTTTCCAGTATCTATCTGTCCTTCAAATTGATTGTAAATATAGTTTGGTTTAATATTTTTGAATTGATATACATTATCGTTAATACTAAAAACATTAGCATTAAACATAGGTTTAAGTAGTTTATTTATCTCTTCTTTTTTAGCCAAACATTCTTCAAATAAATTGTCTTGTTTTGAGAATAATTCATACCCTCCTAAGGCTTGATACCTAATATCTTTATCTCCTAATGTTTTTCTAAGTAGTTGTAAGCCATCAACTCGCTTCTTTACAAGCTCTAATACTTCTTCCTTTGAGTGTGATTTTAAATCATCTATAATTTCACTTAAGCTACCAAAGCATGCAAAGCCTGCATTTTTAGTACTAGCCCCTTGCGGTAAAATGCCTTTTTCGAGTATTAAAATTTTAGCTTTAGGGAAGTGTTCTTTTAAATGTAGCGCACAACTAAGTCCGACTATGCCGCTTCCAACGATAGTGTAATCAACATCTACTAACCACGATTTTATTTCCCAATAGGATAATTTCATTTAGTAAAAATAATGCTTTTGGTTGATTAAATATTTATAAATAAAAAAACCTGAATTCTCATTCAGGTTTCTCTTTTTAATCTTTATACTTTTCATCCATTTTGAAATCCTCCATGAACTTAGTGGTATAGTTACCTGCTAAATAATCTGGATGATCCATTAGTTGTCTGTGGAATGGAATTGTAGTTTTAATACCCTCAATGATAAACTCATCTAGAGCGCGCTTCATTTTATTTATTGCTTCTTCGCGTGTTTGAGCTGTTGTAATAAGCTTGGCGATCATTGAATCGTAATTGGGCGGAATTGAATATCCAGCATAAACGTGAGTGTCTAAACGTACACCATGTCCTCCAGGAGCATGTAGCGTAGTTATTTTACCTGGTGATGGTCTAAAATCATTAAACGGATCTTCGGCATTAATTCTACACTCAATTGAATGTAAATTTGGTGTATAATGCTTTCCGGAAATTGGCACACCAGCAGCTACTAGAATTTGTTCACGAATCAAATCAAAATCAATTACTTGTTCAGTTATAGGGTGCTCAACCTGAATACGCGTATTCATCTCCATGAAATAAAAATTTCGATGCTTATCTACCAAAAACTCAACTGTTCCAGCGCCTTCATATTTAATATATTCGGCTGCTTTAACAGCTGCTTTACCCATTTTTTCTCTTAATTCATCTGTCATAAACGGAGAAGGAACTTCTTCGGTTAACTTTTGATGGCGTCTTTGTATAGAACAATCTCTTTCTGATAAATGGCAAGCTACTCCACGAGAATCTCCAACTATTTGTATTTCAATATGTCTTGGTTCCTCGATAAGTTTTTCCATATACATATCGTCATTCCCAAAAGCAGCTTTAGATTCTTGTCTTGCAGAATCCCATGCATCTTTTAAATCTTCGGGTTTCCAAACAGCGCGCATTCCTTTTCCTCCTCCACCTGCAGATGCTTTAAGCATCACTGGGTAACCTGTCTCCTCAGCAAGTTTTTCACATTCTTCAAAATCTTCTATAACACCTTCACTTCCTGGAACACATGGTACTCCTGCCGCTTTCATCGTTGCTTTAGCATTGGCTTTGTCTCCCATTCTATCAATCATTTCAGCCGAAGCTCCAATGAATTTAATATCGTGCTCATCGCATATTTTTGAAAACTTAGCGTTTTCAGATAAAAAACCATATCCTGGGTGAATTGCATCGGCATTTGTGATTTCTGCGGCTGCAATAATATTAGATATTTTTAAGTAAGATTCACTACTTGGTGCAGGACCAATACAAACGGCTTCGTCAGCAAATTTAACATGAAGACTTTCGGCATCGGCTGTGGAATACACTGCAACTGTTTTAATGCCCATTTCTTTGCAGGTTCTAATAACACGAAGTGCTATTTCTCCTCTGTTGGCTACTAGTATTTTTTTAAACATAACTTTTGTTTTAAAAATTTCAAATTCCTAACTCCAAATTCCAAAGATTGGATTTTGAGACTTGTGTTTTGGAATTTTTAATTGTTATGATGGATCAACCAAAAATAATGGTTGATCAAATTCTACTGGCGAAGCATCGTCAACTAATATCTTTACTATTTTACCAGAAACTTCAGATTCTATCTCGTTAAAAAGCTTCATCGCCTCAATAATACAAAGTACGTCTCCTTCAGCAATAGTTTGTCCAACTTCTACAAATAATGGCTTATCTGGAGACGGCTTTCTATAAAATGTTCCTATTATTGGTGACTTTATTGTAATATATTTTGAGTTTTCATCAGCTACTACTGCTGGTGCAGCATCTTGGACTTGTGCGGATGCTGCAGGTGCAGGTGCAACAGCTTGTGGCATTTGTGCCTGAACTGGAACTTGTTGTACTATTGTGGTTTCAGAATCTGATCCTGTTTTGATGGTGATTTTAACATCATCCATCTCTAATTTAACCTCACTTGCACCTGATTTGGCTACAAATTTGATTAAGTTTTGAATCTCTTTTAAATCCATAATTTAGCTATTTAATTTTAGTTAGTTTATTAAGAATTATAGGCCCATTTTAAATAAATAGAGCCCCAAGTAAACCCTCCTCCAAAAGCAGCAAAAATAATATTATCTCCTTTTTTGAGTTGTGATTCGTAATCGTGTAATAATAACGGAAGTGTTGCAGAGGTAGTATTGCCATACTTATGAATATTCATCATAACCTTGCTTGCGTCCAATTCAATTCTATTGGCAGTTGCATCAATAATTCGTTTGTTTGCTTGGTGTGCAGCTAACCATGACACATCATCATTAGTTAAATTGTTTCGCTCTAAAATTTTAACTGCTACATCTGCCATATTAAAAACTGCATTTTTAAATACCGTTTTTCCGTCTTGAAAAACAAAATGTTCTCCGTTTTCGAATGCCTCTTTAGTTATTGGGTAAGAAGAGCCTCCATACTTTGCTTGTAAAAACTCTCTACCTTCTCCGTTGCTTCTTAAGTATTCGTCTTGAACTCCTAAGCCTTCGTTATTGGGTTCAAATAATACCGCTCCGGCACCGTCACCAAAAATGATGCATGTCGCTCTGTCTTTATAGTTTATGAATGAGGAGTTTTTGTCTGCTCCTATAAGCAGTACTTTTTTGTATTTACCAGATTCTATAAAGCTTGATGCTACGGACATTCCATATAAAAAGCTTGAGCATGCTGCCTCTAAATCAAATGAGAAAGCATTTGTAGCACTTATTTTTGTGGCGGTATATGCAGCTGTTGATGCAGCTTTCATGTCTGGTGTTGCAGTAGCAACTATAACAAGTTCTATATCTTTTGGATCTATTCCTCTTTTATTAATCAAGTCTTGTGCGGCCTTGATTGCTAAAAATGAGGTTCCTTTACCTTCTTCTTTAAGGATTCTTCGCTCCTTAATTCCTGTTCTAGTTGTAATCCATTCGTCATTTGTATCAACCATTGTTTCCAATATTTGGTTGGTTAATACATATTCTGGCACATATGCGCCAACAGCTGTAATGGCTGCTGTGATCTTACTCATAGTTTTAGTTTAGTTTTTGAACAAAAATCCACAAAATTGAGTTAAAACATCAAAAAAGTGTTGAAAAATACCATTTTTTGCTCAAATATGATGCAAAATAGGTGTTTTTGACTTCAAAAAAAATTTATCATAAAAAAAACGCTCACAAGTGAGCGCTTAGATATGATGCTTATATATTGCTTATGCTAAATTTTCTTCTTGAGAATTATCTACCAATACTTGCCCTCTGTAATAAAGTTTTCCTTCATGCCAGTGAGCTCTATGATATAAGTGTGCTTCTCCTGTAGTAGGACACGTAGCAATTTGCGGTGCTGTTGCTTTGTAATGTGTTCTTCTTTTATCTCTTCTTGTTTTCGAGATTTTTCTTTTAGGATGTGCCATTTTCTATATTATTTATCCGTTAATAGTTTTTTTAAAGTATTCCAACGAGGGTCAATACTTTCGTTGTTTGTTTTTTCTTCTAAGTTTTTTGGACTTAACTCTTCTAGTTTTTCAAGTATTTCAGAATTTATAGTGCCATCTTGTACACCAGGGTGAATTCTTTTAAATGGAACCGATAATACAATTAATTCGTATATGTATTGCGAAATATTTATTTCGTACTCTGAATGAGGTATAATTAAAATCTCCTCATTTTCGTCGTTGTATTTATTTCCAAACTTGACCACCAAATTAAAGTCACTATTTATAACTTGATTAAAGGGCTCATTTGTTAAATCGCAATTAATATTTACTGTTCCTGTAGCTTTAAAATACAGCTCTAATAATGTTGTTTTTTTATTTAAAACTACAACAATATCGAGATCCGCATCATTAAATTCGTCGTACTCAAAATGTTTAAAGAACTTGTTATCAATTTTATACTCAAAATTATGCTCTCCCTGTTTTAACCCAACAAATTGAATTGTAAACTCTTTCAATATCTTCATCTTCACATTTATTTCGAGCGTGCAAATATATAAAATTTTATTTACCTATTTGTAGTTATAAACATTTTTTTGTTTATATCTTTTGTGTTTGCTTTTTAAGTGGATTGGTCGTCATTTTTTTAAACTGTTGGCGGTTTTTAAAAATTTGAATTCCCGTAAAAAGTGCTTCTTTAAAAGAACTATTGTCTGCTTGTCCTTTACCTGCTATTTCGTATGCTGTTCCGTGGTCAGGGGAAGTTCTAACTCCGCTGAGTCCTGCAGTGAAATTTACGCCTTGTCCAAAGGACAATGTTTTAAAAGGAATTAAGCCTTGGTCATGATATGCTGCAACAATAGCATCGAAATTTTTATAGTTATTAGACCCAAAAAAACTATCTGCCGAATAGGGTCCAAACACTAATTTTCCTGTTTTTCGTATTTCTAATAATGTTGGCCTTAACACCTCATCGTCTTCTTTTCCTATAACACCATTATCGCCTGTATGAGGATTGATGCCCAATACTGCAATTTTTGGTTTTCTTATGCCAAAGTCTTTTTTAAGTGTGTTGTTTATCGTTTCTATTTTTGATGTAATTAGCTTTTTATTGATTTTAGAAGACACTTCGCTTACTGGAACATGATCGGTTAAAAGCCCTACTTTTAAATTTTCGGTAATCATAAACATAAGTCCATCGCCTTCCAGTTCCTGTGAAAGATAATCGGTATGTCCAGGAAAGCTAAAAGATTCTGATTGTATATTGTGTTTGTTTATTGGTGCAGTAACAAGGATGTCTATTTTATTATTTTTTAAGTCGTTGGTTGCGGCTTTAAAAGACTTAATAGCATATTCTCCTATTTTAGCATCTTCTTTTCCAAAGTTAATTGCAACATTTTCTTTCCAAACATTTAGTACATTTAATTTACCATGTATTGCTTGTTCTGGCTTATGAATTCCATTAAAATTTAAATTGCTCTTAAAATGAGATTTTAAAAAAGCAACCACTTTGTTTGACGCATAAATAATAGGTGTACAAAAATCAAGAATTCTATTGTCCTCGAATGTTTTGAGTATTATTTCTCCTCCAATCCCATTTAGATCTCCAATTGATATACCAACTAAAAACTTTTCCTCTTTTCTCATTATAATATCATGAGTTTTGTTTGTAATTTTGATTTTACAAATTTAACCAAATAAAACTGTTTTATGTTTACTGGTATTATTGAAAGTTTAGGAAAAGTTAAGACCTTAATAAAAGACAAAGAAAACCTTAATATAACGATTGAAAGTGATTTAACACCTGAGTTAAAAATTGATCAAAGTGTATCGCACAATGGTGTTTGTTTAACTGTAGTGCATATTGATAATCAACAATACACTGTAACAGCCATAAAAGAAACTCTTAAAAAATCTAATATTGGTAATCTTAAGGTTGGTGATTTAGTTAACTTAGAAAGAGCCATGAAACTAGGCGATCGACTAGATGGCCATATTGTACAAGGACATGTTGACCAAACCGCACACTGTATTAAAGTAATAGAACAGGATGGTAGTTGGGTATTTACTTTTAAATACGACGCGTCATTAGGAAATTTAACCATTGAAAAAGGGTCAATAACCGTAAATGGTGTAAGTCTTACTGTGGTAAATTCAGGAAAAGATACTTTTAGTGTTGCAATAATACCATACACTTTTAAACATACAAATTTTAATAGTTTAAAAGAAGGCTCTAAGGTTAACTTAGAATTTGATGTAATAGGAAAATATGTAAGTAAGCTACAGCAAGTGAGCTGTTAATTCTTAGATTTTGCTGATTTAATAAGATTAAAGTGCTTTATTATCCCAAACAATAAAGCCAAAATAAAAACAAAGAACACACCATTATCTATAGGTAAACCAGGTGGAGGGGATGGATCTGACGGAGGTGGTGGTATAGGTCCTTGATAGGCATATACAACGTTGGTAAAAACAAATAAGATTTGGGTTAATTTCATATTGTTTTTTGAATCATTTTCATGTAAAAGTATGAAAAAAAGCCAGTTATCAAAATATTTATACTATAAAACATCCATGAAGTGACAAAAACATCGATGAAACACTGTTTTGTACTGCAATTGACACTGACTAATTAATTATTAATTTAAAAGAATTTATAACACTTAAACTCTCTTTTTTTATCCCTTTATTTCACAAAAATAAATATTTGTATGTGTTTTCTGCAATTTTTTTCCATTATTAATAATGAAGTTGCTAAAATAAACTTCTTCAAACAAAAAAAGCCTTTCAAGAAATTGAAAGGCTAATGTTTAAAAGTGGGACCACTTGTTCTACTATATAGTATAATCATGTGGGGTACTATAGAGTAATATGGAATTTTTACAATGATTTATTATTCAAAGAATAGTTGTACGGAGTAGTATGGATGTATAAAGTTTTGAGCATCATCAAGATTATCCGTTATTAAAACTACATTGTAATAGACTTCCAGTAAATGAAAAAGTCCCTTTCCCCCAACTCCATACAAACAAAAAAATAGCAACTAACTAGATGTTAACTGTTACATAATTTTACTCTAAATATTAGTTTTTAATTATGTTTTAATCCATGAACTTATTTACTACATTACCCTGAACAATATCCATCACAATAATTTTAGAGACCTTTATAGGTAATTATCAAATAGCTATCATTATTATCTTGATCATTTGAATCTTCAGATGTGACAGTAATAATAGTTGAACCACCACCAGTGGAGATTATTGGGTCTTTAACTGATGCTTGATAAAATGGTCCGTTAGAACCTGCAGGAGAGTATTCAAACAATGCGCTTATTGAATACCCTTGTCGAGTTGCAGGCAAATCATATGAAGTAGCTCCATCCTGAGTTTTCATTGGAATTCCTTCACCTGAACCTGAAAAAACAACTGTTGTTGGACTACTTAATATTGACCATTTAAGTGTTACTCTTTGAAAATATGCTGCATGAGCATTACAGATAATAAGACCTGTAGAGTCTCCATTGACTGGAATTGATACTGGATTAGTTGCCATAATAATGTTTTTTAATTAATAATTATTATTTTGAGTTACAATGAACTCATGTAGCAATAATTAAAACTTAAGGGAGTTAAGTTAAATAGAGTATTAATCGTATTCATTACATTTTTATAATTTAGAAGTTATCCAATCCAAGTTGACATCGTATTAAATATTATTTGTTGCCAGTTTACTCCATTACAATTTACTGGTACTTCATTACTTCCATTAAACCAATGGGGATTGCATGTCCAACTATGATATCCCATTTTGTTTGCTCCATTATAGGGATACATACAAGAGAACCCAATGAAATCTGAGGCAGGTCTGCCAAGAATATCACACATTTGTTGATGCAAGGTTCCAGGAGAATCAAAAGACAATGCTTGGTGCTGAGCACAATTAAGATTTACCGTACCATTATAAGCAGATGGGCTAGAACTTCTAATACCAGGGAATAGGAATATATATCCAGGTCTAACCTCTCCATAACATGCCGTTTGCCAAGTGTTCATTGCCATTAAACCTGTCATTCCATATCCAGAAGCTGCATTGGCAGAAAGTGTTGAATAATTTGAGCGACTTTCAGCAGATACTTTTGTAGTTACTGGAGGAGTTGGACATCCTGTTTCTGCCCTCTTTATTATTTGAATGTCACTGGGCTTTATTTTAAAGCCTTCTAAAAAATCTTGTACCATGATAAAACTTTTAAAGGATTAAACAAATATTTGTCATACAAAAGTCTTTAACTTCTTAATGGTAGAGATTGGGTTCTTAGAATAGAAAAGTAAATATAACTATCATTCTAATACCAAACAATACGTAGTTCTACGTATAAAACATTAAATATAAAGGGTTTAAATAATGTGTAATTGAAGGTTTTCATCAACAAAAAAAAGTCTTTTTCTAACTATATATTAGACAAAAAAAGCAGTTTACTAAACACTAACAGCTATCCCAAAAAGTATATTCTCAAATGTGCTTCTAGATAAGCTTTGCTTTTTGAAAAACAGATTGTTCGTCTGCTTAATCTTTTAATATGAGTGCGTAATGTTAAATTGTTTCTTTCTATAATATTTGTACAATATTGAAACCGTTTATGAATTACTTTTGGGATTAAACTTGGATAAATATTTAATCTGTCTGTGTAAACTCTATTTGGCTCTAGCAATAATACTTTATTGATTAATGGTCTAATAGTCTCTTTCGTTTTTCTACCAACAAAGAAATCAATAACACCTTTTGTTTCTCTTTCTATGGCATAAGTAATCCAAGTGACATTATCTTTATTACCAATGAAACTCCAAATCTCATACACTTCAAATTTACAGCCTAACCTTTGGAAATAAGGCCTTTTAATTTGGTTACTAACCTTCAGCATCCTTGAAAGAACTGTTTTAGTAGAAATATTAATAATTCGAGAAATACTTCTAATACCACATCCTTCTTTTAGTAAGTTTTTAATTAATTCGTTTGTTTTAGAATTATAAGCTTTGTATGAATAATTATTTTGAAAATAGCCTTTACAGTCTTTACAATAATAGCGTTGAAGATTATTTCTTTTTCCTTTTTTAATGGTGTTGGCCTGATGGCAATATTTACATTTCATTATAACAAATATAGCCAAGCGCCAATTTACAACACGTAAGGATTTTAATCTCTTATTTTATGCCTTCTAACAAGTTTTCAATGTATCAAAGAACCAAAAAGACTCCCATTAAGGAGTCTACTTTGTTTATAATTAATTCATTTTCAATGATTAAAATTTAACTATTTCTAAAAGCGCCAGTTTACTACATTACCTGTTTTAGCTTAACAAAAAAAGCCCTGAACAATCTATTGATTTTCAAGGCTTTACAAATAATTAAAGTGGTCCCACTTGGGCTCGAACCAAGGACTATAATACGCTTAAAGTCAAATAATTATGTGGAAAATAGATGTTTTACATTCCTTTTTACACTCTTTTTACAACTTTATATTAAGTTTTCAATAAAATAGCTCTAGAATACCCAGTATTAGACAATCTATACATTGTTTTATTATTTATTAATTTAATTTCAAAATAAGGGTGATAATCTTGATTAAAGTATCTGCTTATATTATTCTTACTCTTAGGGTTATTTTTATGATGATCTAATTTATTAATTAAATGACTTATTTCTGTAGTTGTATAATACGTATTTTTCTGTTTCTCCAATGACAATGCTACTAATATTGCATTTTCTAAACTTCTTGCACTCCATAAAGCTTTGTAATATCCATTTTTTTGCTTAATGAAATTAATTAGAGGTTTATGATATCGTTTTTGGAACATTTGAAAATATTTCTTAATAGAACTTTCATTACAAATAGTAGAATTAATTAGTTCATTTTCAATTTCCTTAAGCCCCATTAATTCTTGCTGAGAATTCTTCTTTTTAAAAGCTTCTAAACTAGTTACCGCGTCTAATCTATTTCTTAATTTTTCTCTTTCAAATCTAATTTCAATATCTGCATTTATATATAATTGAGAAATACTTAAATCTCCTAAATAAGAGTTTTCAAAAATTTCTATTTCTTTTAAATCTCTAAATCCCGTTATGACAATTGGAATATTTTCAATATGCTTAATATGCTTTAAAATTCTATTAACAACTATACCTGGATTATTCAGTAAAACTTCTCTAGCAAAGTCACCTATCTTTACGTTTGAATCAACACCATGCCTCTCATAGTAATTTAAGTACATAAAATCACTGGCTTCGATATGATAATATTGATATTTTTCCATTAAATATTCAGCAAGAGTTGTCTTTCCTGAGCAAGTTGGACCACAAATAATAAAAAGTAAAGGTTGAAACAAAGCCAGTTGTTTTCCTTTTTTTTCTGAATCAACTAATAATTGTCTAAACTTTATATAACCTTTTGAGTGAAGAAAGTCTAACATTTGGTCAAAAGCTCCTTTTCTGAAATCATTCAAATCTGCATCATCAATTTCAAGCAAACTAATCGGTTTATCAAAACCTTGAGGAACAAACCATTTGTTAAATGTCCTATTATTTAACCAAGGATATAATGGCTGTGTTTCAATTTCAAACTCTTGTTCGGTAAAAAATCCTTCAGAAGTACTATAAAATTTAACATAAGGATTGGGTAATTTTAAATGCAATTGTAATCTTTTAGGAATAACCAAAATTACATCTGATCTTACCGTAACTTTTCTATTTTCTCCTTTGCTCTTTAGTAGCTCGTTTATTGAATTAAAATTATTTTCATTCATCCAATATTTTATATCTACCCCTGGAATTTCATTGTTTTCAGAGCTTAACGCATGAATCTTTACGGATGTATCTTCAATGAAGAAAAACTTTTCCTCTGGGTTAGAAACATTTTTAGAAAACCTTTTTATTGCATCTTCAATACTACTTTTTAAAAGGCTTTCTCTATCATAAATTCTAGGTTCTTCATATCCAACACCGTAGTTTTTCTGCTTAGATATTTTAATCTGATATTTAGAACACAAATGCCTAGCATGTGCAAGTTTTTCATTATTAGATGTTATAAAAATTAATTCAAACATTTAAACTCCCTTCCTTTATTGTTGGCTTTTGTAACAAAAACATCTATTCTATTACCGTACAACTTTTTAATTAATTTCACGGTACTTTTTAAATCGCTTGAAATAAAAAATAACGTTGGGCCTAAACTAGACATACCAACTGTTTCAGCCCCAAATGACACTAAATCCTTTTCTAATTTATTGAGTAACTCTCCATATAAAGATCTTTCTTTTTGCTTCCATTCTGTTTTCTGAATATTAGAGCAGGCATCATTAAAAACGTTAATGTTGTTTTCTAAAAAACTTGGAACAATGCCATAGGTACAATGATATAATATTTCATAAACAGATTCTGGTTTTATTGGAATCGTATTTTTAAAAAACTCTTCCTCCTCCTTCTGGGTTTTAAAATTTATAAATTTTGGAATACATATTCCAAATTCCCAATTTGGTGTTTTCCCATTTTTAAGTAATAAAGAACTTCCCTTTATCCCTTCTCTTAAGTTTGACGGTAATATCTCATCGTTATTCTTTACGTGCCCTAAATCCATAACAAACCCTCCATCAAAATAAGTTCTAATTCCTATTCCAGAAGTTTTACCTCTACCAGATAAAGAGATAAGTAATCGTCTATCATATGCGTAGTCATTAATTTTAAATAATGCTTCAATAGCTGCTAATCTAATTGACGTACCCGTCCCAAATCCATAATGAGTTGGACAATTTCCCTTAATATTTATAGCAATGTTTAAGTTGAATTTATAATTCTCTATTATAGAGTTTATAACATTTTTTACATTTTCAGATTCTTTGTTATTAAATGGAATATTCCTATAATCATTTATTTGAAAATCTTTAGATGGTTTTATTGTTAATTCTAAATTTGGAGATTCAACTGAAAAACCCAAACCTCCATTTATACGATATCCGTTTGGAGTCATAGAAATTAAAGTCAAGTGCAAACGAGGAAATATTTTAATAAAAATTTCTTTCATTCGTTACTTCTCTAAACTCCCTTTATCCCATTCCTCCTGAAAATATTCATTATATTTTTTAGCCAAAGGGCTATTGTTTTTTATATATATACCTGGAGTATTTTTACTACTTACATTATTAAATGTTGGACCAATTATGCTTTTATCATCAATCCTAAATATACTATGGATTGGCTCATGTGAGAAATACTTAAACTCAAGATTTGTATATTTTTCAGACAACCTTACCAAAATATCATTTACAGAATCAACGTCATTCCTTTTATTTAAAGCTATATACTTTTTTTGGGGCAATAATATTCTAACTTTCACCCCTCTCTCTAATCTATTAAAAAGAACTTTTGATTGATCTTGAGCATCTGCTTCTTCATCTGCAAAGTGTTCAAAAAATCTTTTTGCAGTAGACCCCATTATATCAATTTTGTTTTTAGCTCTAAAAATAAAGTCATGATAAAATAATCTATCATCTCTGTTATCAAGAACGTCAATAATCTTTAATGAGTTTATTTTTTCATCAGCCCTAAAAGAGCTCCATTGCATAATCATTTGGATAATAGCAACAAAAAGACCTGTAATTAATCCTGCAATTATTATTTCTGTCTTTGGTGAGCTATCAAACATTCCTTTATAAAATAGGATAACCATTATACTTGTGGCCAAAATTAGCAACCCAAGAACTATGGATGAAGCCACTATTTTAAATTCTTTTTTAAAAATATTCATACTAATAATTTATATCGTTTCTAAGTTTATTTTTTCTATTAACTCTTTTATAACTAAATCGTATTTCAGATTTCTTTTTATATTTTCAACTGACAATTCAGGGTGAAGAATTTCAAATAATTGTACATAAAGAAACTCTCTATTCTTAAATCCTATATATATTTCAGAATATTGTCCGTAAGATTTAGTAGATTCAGTTTTAAGCCTAAATTTTAAATTCTCAGACAAAACAACTTCACTTTTACTTAATATTGTTTTTTTAAATTGAAATCCACTCTTAATTAATTCTTCTCCAATCAACCTTCCGTTCATGATATTTGAATCATACTTGGAGAAGCTTTCAGGTATATTTTTTCTATAAAATTTACTTATAGCTAATGTTCTTGACACACCATTCTCATCAATGAGGTTGGAAACTCTATAAACATCATCATTAATCAAAATTTCAATAGAAATTTTACCATATTTATTAAATAAAAGCTGTGTATGAAGATTTTCATTCATTATTTACCAATAATAATAACCTCTCTATTATAAGCTGCATTGCCATTTTGCTTATTTAAAGCATATACATAATGTTTTGACTTTATCTCAACATTTTTTTTATATTTTTTCATAAGGCTCTCTATTTCATCTATTGAAGGTACCCCCCCTATTTTATATGAAAAAACCAAAATACTATCTTGGAATTTTTCAAATAAAGTATCCATGGATTGAAATATGTTACTCTTACTAAATTCATTATCTGTAGCTGGTTTCTTAAATCTAAGGTTTTTTGTGCTGTAATCAATTTTATCATTCCAATTCTCATAATCAGTAATCCCTTCTAAAAAATGATAACATTTTAAATAGTTGCTTGTCTCATTACTCCCATTTTTAGTAATATAAGGAACGTCAAAATAAACTAAGTCATAACTGTTTTCAATATCAAAGATTGATTGATTTAGGGATGTACACTCAACTTCAGAATCAAAAATTGCTTCATTAAGTTCATTAATAAAAAACTTAAACTCATTTGTAAAATCTTTCTCCCAAGTTGTCTTATTTCCAAAATTTCTTTTGACATCATTAGTTCTTATATACAAGTTTTTCCTATGAAATAAATTAAAAGGACGTTTTCTTAAACTTGCCTGATAAAGTGCGTAAAAGCACATTGCCTTTTTGATGTCAGTTTCATATTCATTCTTGCCCTGTATTAAATTTATATTATTAATAGTATTATCTAACCACTTGTTTTCTTTATCTGTATAATAATAATCTTTAAAAGTTTTTTCTATAAAGCCTTTCTTTCTAGAAGAATCAAATTTTAAAATAAAATCTAAATCATTGTTAGTTATTTTTATACCTTGATTTTCAATCAAAGCCTTACCTATAATCCAATTAAATTTCAATATATCATTGTATGTTACATGTTTATTCATTATTTTGAACATATAACTTACTGATGCCGTTCCTCCACAAGCATCTAAAACAGTTTCAAAATCTAAATCCTTTAAATTATCATAAAGCCACGGTAAAATTTTGCGTTTGCTTCCTTGATATCTTGTTGTTGGAAATTTTTCAATCTTAATTGAGTTTAACATTTATTAAAAGATTATATCGGTTATCAAAGATAAAATTATAATTTATATGATGTTTTTTAAGAGGCATTGTTTATCAAAAAAATCTTACTTGATCTTAACAGTTTTATTTCTCTTTAAAACAGCTACTCCCCATTGTCGACAAAACTATGATATCTGTCTTTGGATATAATCAAGTTATCTAATACATTCACATCCAAATAATCAGCAATCTTTTTAATCTTCAGATATAACCTCTTATCCGCTTCACTTGGTTTTAAAGCTCCACTAGGATGATTATGAGCCAAAATGATACAACTTGAGGCAGATTTCAATACAACAGCAAATAACAGCTTTAAATCAACAATAGTGGCATGAAGTCCTCCTTTAGATACTGTATAAATACCCAACACTTCATTAGCTCTGTTTAGCAACAACACTTTAAATTCCTCATAAAGCTCTATTGTATCAGTATTCCAATTGTCTAGCAGTACTTTATAAGCAGACTGGCTATTATTTATCTTAGTACGCTCTTTTTTTAATTTATTTGGTTTGTATTTTAATTCTATTTCTGATATGGTTTCGTTCATGGCTTTGTTTTTAGTTAGATTATTAATTTAATGTTCCTCAGATATATAAAAAGAGTGTTTAAGTAGTTAATAACTTTATAGATTTACAAATCATATCTTTTTATCTATGCCTTTTTGATTAATACCTTTACAAGCCAAAAGTTTAAAATGAAAAAGAAAGTATTAAAAATTAAACTAAAGAAAAAAGAATACTTAAGTCATCATTTTGATGAGATTATTGATTTTATTGACAATCACAAGAGAGTTCTTTTAGATTCTAACCCTGCAACTGGTAAAACAAGATTATTTGCTGACCTTGCAATAAAACTAAAAAAAGAGGGGCTAAAAGGTAGAATTGTTTTTCTAACACCTTTTTTAATAATTCAAGACCAATTGGATTCGTATTTAAAAACTCAAGGTTATAGTATAGATTTTATTTTAAATGGTGATACTACCGATAAAAATCTTAAGAGTTCTTATACCATCATTTCTTCTACCTATCATAGTTTATATCATATTACTGATTGCTTAACTGAAAACGATTATATCATTGTTGATGAAGCTCATGCGCTGTTATTTAACTATAATGATGAAAAAAGAAAGCGGTTCTACTTCAATACCGTGATATCTAACCTATATAGCACTAATGCTAAAGTGGTTTTTATGTCTGGAACACCTCAAAGTGGGCTTAATAAAATCTTTAGCCTAAAGGTTATAAAAGTCCTTCAAAAAAAATGTGATAAATCAAGAATAACCATTTGCTTTTCAAATATTACATCTTTTGAAATAGCCTTAGCTTTTGCCCAAAAAATTATTTTTGATGATAATTATGATAGTAGTTTACTCAACATAATTTTTGTTAAAAACACTGCGCTTTGTGAGAAAATAGCATTTGCTTTAAAAAACATGCATCACATAAATACAAAAGTACTTACATCAAAGCATAAAGAAGAATCAACTTATAAGGAAATTGTGGAAGAAATGACTGTGCCTTCAGGTATTCAATTTCTAATCACTACAAATGTTATTAGTACTGGTGCCAATATTAACAATAAAAATATAGGCAAGGCACTAATGTTGAATGAATATAATCCATCTGAAATTAAACAATTCTCTAAACGATTTCGTAAAAAACTAAATTTAGAGGTTGATGTTGTAAATAGTTTTAATCCAAATAAAACAAATGCTGAAGATTTAAATTCTAATTCAGATATAAAAAATGAAAGGAAGAAACAACGTAAATATTTTGCAAGAATTTTAAGTCAACTTTCAAATATTAGTAAAAATGAAAAAGAGTTTCGAAGTTTTAAATACTCCCATGAGCCAGATTATAAAGGCACTCCACAGCATCTAATTGAAATAATCTTAGAGCGTTATACTAAACAAGAATCCTATTTTATCGACCTGTTAATTTCTGCTAACTATGATTCAGAGTCTATTATTAAAGGGTTGAAAAAATTCAATGATATAAAAGCAGTTGAAGATGATAGTTTATATAACTATAAAAATTCTGAACAAAAGGAAATAAGCACTACTGTTGACACTTTACTACTTAAAAACAGGAATAAAATTATTCGAGATTTTATTTTAAATCAGAATTGTTATTTAAAAGCATTAAAAGATAATATCTCTTTGAAAAATAAATATTACACCTACAAGTTTGATACTTTCATAAAACAAGATTTAAATAACATCACCTACTCAACCACAATTGAAAATAATGTTTCAAAGGTAGGTATAGAATCTTTTTTCCTTGAACCTATATTTAAAAACATTCAATATCTGGAATCAGCCTCAAAAGCTCTTTATTTTAATGAATATGTGGCTAATAATAAACAAAACAAACATCTAATAGCTGTTCAAACTTCATTAATAGTTGAAGAGTATTTCGATTTGAATTATTTAAAGAGTTCCATGGGTGACTTAATTTTAAAGGAGAATGTAATCCTTCAAGTGCTTAATACCGAACTTGTATTTCACATCAATATTATTAAAGAGGTTTATAGTTATTTATTTGAAAAACGATATTTTCACTATTCAGATTTAAGACTTCATTTGTTCAGTAACGCCAATTTAAAATCATTTAAAAACTACGAGCATGATTTTGTCAATTTTCCTTTAAATCTTTGTAAAAAAATTGGCAATACAAATCGGTTCTCAAAAGATTTATTAGTTGGGATTGTCAAAGGAATATTTTTAGTGAAGGATACATTATCTGACAGAAAAGAAAAATCTAGTAAAGTTTCTAAAGCATATATTTTTGAAAGCTCTATTCCGAAAAAGTATGGCTTAAAATCAAAAGCATTAGATAATGATTATAAACTAATCATAAATAAATCAGTCCTATTGCCTGAATTAAATATTAAAAAACTTAAAACTAAGACTAATATTAATAGCACAAACAAAGTGATATCTAATAGAACACTTTTAAATTATTTAGAATTGGGTGCTAATTTTTACAAGCTTACGAAGTAAAAAACTGCCATTTATCTACATTTTTAATACCTCTGTTAATATAACTGACATAAATGGCAGAAAGTTTATAGAATAAAATCAAAATAATGATACTGGTAGAACTCTCCATTAATCTCAAATACGGTATCTAATTTTTCTGTATTCCATATTCTATCTACAGTTAGTTCTTGACCAATGGTAAATTCTTTAACTGGCTTAATTACTCTTACTTCAAAAGGACACCGTAATGCTTTTAATTTATTCTGATAATTGATTATATAAATGATTCTAGGAGAGCTAAATTGAAGTGTTTTTAATAGTTGTTTTGCTGTCATTTGAGTTAATTGAATTAATTATTGATTGTATTCGTTTTTACGTAAAAGGGCTATATTATACTATGTAGCTGTATAATATTTGTAGTTATACCCACACATTTTAGGGGTTTATTGACATACTCGTTCTTTTATTAATCTTAGGAGCAGATACATAAAAAAAAGCCTCTAGGTTTCCCTAGAAGCCAATGTTCTTAGTGTACTACTTCTGAATCTAAGAGCTGTTCTCTCATGACTTCTTCAGGATTATCGACATAATCCCATTTGTATGAAAGTTCTACTACCTTATCCGTATTCGGAATTGTGTAGCTGTATGGCTCACAAGGGACTTTTTCTATACTACCTGGAAATTTAGTCCCAATTAAATCCTTGCACATATTTTCATCGAAACTAGCCGCGACCGTACAGGTTCTTGATGTAAAATACAATTGACCTTCTGCGCTCCGTACAGGTTCGATTCCACCGCTTAGAACTAGGACAAAAAATTCTCCTCCTTTTTTACTTTTCCTTTTTAAATAGTTTTTGACTACAATCATCTTGAAATATTTTTTAGTTAAACAATAGGGGCGGTAATGCCCAATGTTTAAATAAGAGTGCCTGTGGAAGTGGGTTACATCACGCTTTCGATAAAAAAAGTGTCTGAAAAAATTTATAAAAAATAAAAATTTGAAAAATTTATTACTAAGGCCAAGCAGGACTATAGCCAGTAAGATGATTAAAAACTAGCCATAGTATTTCCTGCTTGTAGTTTGTGAAGATGCTATTATTTATCTGTGGGAATATAAGGTTGGAATGCTAAGTAAAACTAGACATCTACAATAATGACTTTGCCTAACCTATCTACAGCTGATATGATTTCGTTTGCAGTCAGTTTCTTTTTAGGTTCAAAATAAAATCTACATGTTAAATCATTAGATTGGTAGTGTGCTTCACAATTGATTAAATAAGATTTATCGAGTTCAAATCCTGATTCCTCTGCTTCTTCTCGGTGTAGTAACAATGCTGCTGGAGCTTTACCTGCAATTGGTTTAATTTCAAAAATATCTAGTGATGAATCATCTGTGTCCTTGTGGTATAAACGTACTGTGCCAACAAATAAAGACTTAAAACTGTAGTTGTCAACAACTGGCTTGAAAACTTCACTATAAACTTTTAAATAAGCTGATTTTAACTCTACATCAATGCTTTCTTTTGATGCATCAAATTGACTTCGCTTTATCTCATCTTTCAATTTCTGTTGTGAATTTAACAAGCACATGATTATTCCAATAGTGTCAACTGATGCTCCTAATTGGTTTTTATCATTGATATACTGCTGTAAACCCTTGAGCATTTTGGTTTCAAAATAAGTAGCAAGGTCAGTTGATTTCATGTTAATTTACCTTTTGAAAAACATAAATTTCTGATTCTATTGAATTTGGGTCAGTATCTGCATCTATTTTAAGTGTAGTTGCTGTTAGTTCAACAACTAGATAGTCTCCTATTGAACCATTATCGACTTGACCATTTAATGTAATCCTCAAGATATCATCATTAACAATCTGCCAACTCCCTAAGTTATCCCATTCCAACTCACATGTAGTGGTTGTATAATAACCTGTTTGAGTGAAGTTTCCATTCGATGAAAATGTAGTTCTTCCTGTTTGTTCACATGTGCTGTAATTGTCTGTTGTCATTGTTCCACTAGAATCTACAAATATGGCTTGTATGGGTTTCCAAACGCCTTCTATTTTTGTGTTTATGCTGTTATCATTGTCTGAAGAGCTATCAGAGCTACATCCAGTTATTAAAAGGGTAAACATTACGATTCCTAGAATTGCTTTTGAAATTTGATTTTTCATTTTGTTAAGTTTTAAGTTAAATAATAGATTTAGTATTTATCAAATGTAATTATTAGTTATGATATATCATAACTCTTTGAGTCTGATTAATATTCATCTTGTCATTTCATATTATGACAGATTCAGAAAAGACATATCTTTACTCTATTGGAAGGAATATTGCCAAATTAAGGCGTAAACAGAAATTAAGCCAATTAGATGTTTGTGCAGAAATTAAAATGGAGAAGTCGAACCTATCCGCAATAGAAAATGGTCGTCAAAATGTTTCTTCTTTAACCTTAAGAAAAATAGCTGATGCAATTGGGGTTGATGTTAAGGATTTCTTTGATTTTGATAAAAAAAGTTGACAACTTGACTTTGGCAGCTTGCCAAATTATTTTTCTTAATTTTAAGCACTATATAGAATCTTAATGAACATAAAAGATTTATTATATTAGTGTTCACGTAAGAAATATATAGTTACTGTTAACTAAAAACATACGTTAGCTGTAATTTGAATGATTCCTGAAAACAACACATTAGAAATATTAACATTAATCTTCACTATAGTTACAACTATTTGTGCTTTATATATTTCATATGTAGCCCTAAAGCATAGTGCACGACCAAAAATAGTAATTGATTTATTAAATGATGATAATTTAATATGTAACCAAGTAACATTGCTCCGTTTTAAAGTTTTGAATAAAGGTCAATGGTATTCAAAACCTATGGCTGTTGGTTTAAACATCTATTGCAATTTTGACAAATATTTTGAATTAAAAAAGATGTACTATGGCTCAGTTCAACAACTTAAAGACAAAAAGGCAAAAAAAGGAGTTGGTAACATGAGTTATTTTAAAGCTAAAGGCTTGAAAGTTGGAGGTGGAAAAGAAGGTGAGGAATTTCATGTAAAAATAATTGCTCCAAAAAAACCAGGAACTTATCAAATAAGAGTTGAAGCTTATTCTGATAATGGTGTATCATATAGAAAAGATATAAACATCAAGGCAATATTAAATAACATATAAAACTAAATGGAATTTTATTCACAAGAGGACGCACAATTATTAATGAACATATATGCTCCATTATTAATAGGACAATCAATCGAACCTCCAAACAACTATCCCATTACTAACCTTGAGATACAGGAATATGAAGAAAATAATTATCGCCTTGTTTGTCGAGTAGCTGAATATGCTGGAGTAACTATAGTAGCAGATGTGGTTGAAGTCGCAGAACGACATGGATTAATATTACCTATAGACGCTTTAAATGGCTTAGAAGATGAATAAAAAGTTTATATTAATAAACTACAGGCTAACAAAGAACTGAGTTAAAAAACAAGCTAAAAGGAAGCTAACCACTTCCCTTTAACCTCCCCATCTCCTGACTAATTTTCCTCTGCACCACCTTACCATAACTATCCTGCGTAATCTTCATACTTGAATGCCCTAGAAGTTCACTAACTATTTCCATTGGAACATCATTATAAAGCAATACTGTACTAGCAAAAGTTCTTCTAGCCATATGTGTAGTTAGCTTCTTTTCTATGCCTATGATTGCACCTATTTCCTTTAGATAGGAATTATAGCGTTGATTACTAATTCTTGGAAAAACATAGTCCTCATTATCGTAACTAGCGAGAATTTTTAATGCTTTAGGCAATAGTGGTATAGATAGCTCTTTTGACGTCTTCTTACGCTTCATTTTAATCCATAAATTACCATCAAAGCTCTTTATAATATTACTATGTTTTAAGTTCATTAATTCATTGTAAGGAAGCCCAGTGTAGCAACAGAATATAAACAAGTCTTTTACAAATTGTAATCTTGGTTGAGTAAACTCATGCTTCTCTAGTGATGCTAATTCCTCTACAGATAAAAACACCACTTCAGTTCTAACTGATTTGGCTTTATAAAGTATAAACGGGTCTTTATCTAAATAACCTTCTGATACAGCAATTGTAACAGGTTTTCTAAGGCGTTGTATCACTTTATTTATGGTTATCTGAGCTAATTGCTTCTCTGTTTTAAGATAATACTCCAAATCATTTAAAAACTGTAATTTCAAGTCTTTTAGTGGATAATCCTTTGATTTATACTGCCATTTTATAAAGGATTGCACGTGTTTTTTCACATACTCAAATTTCTTCCACGTTCCTAGCTCAATATCAATTCCCACAAGTTTTTTAAGCCTTTTTAAGTAACGCTCAAAGAATTCTATAGTATTGTATTCTCTAACTGTTTTCTCACCTCTAAAGCCCCTAAAAACATCGATAACGGTAAAGGTTTCATCCTTAACTTGTAGCATTAAAAAAACCCTATTTATTTTGGTTTTAATAAGGCTTAGTTGTGTGTTTAGGTATTCCGATTGTTCTGCATCATCTAGAACTTTCTGTTTTTTACTATTCCAATTGTTGGGGTTTATGAAAAGTCCTGTTGAGAATTGTTTTCTAGTTTTATTATAGGTTAATCTACAAGTTAATGAAGCTCTATTGTCTTTTCTAGTTCTGCTAGATGATATAACAAAAAGTATATTAAGTTTATGTGTGTTCATTTCTTTAAATTTTAGTGAATTAATTGCTGTAGAAAACTACAACCTATTTAATTTGGACTGCAACCTAATTTGCTACCTTTTTTATGTAATCCAAGTAGTGACTTGGTGTTATGAAGTAAAATGAATGTAGTACTGTAAATGCAAGTAATGTGTAGATTTTAAGCACAAAAAAACCTTACATTTCTGTAAGGCTAATGTTTAAAAGTGGTCCCACTTGGGCTCGAACCAAGGACCCTCTGATTATGAGTCAGATGCTCTAACCAACTGAGCTATGGGACCAAATTAGGCTGCAATATTACTACTTATTTTAAAACTCCACAAGAAAATTATTGGTTATTAACGCGCTCTTGACAGAGCTCAATTAACACACCATTAGTCGATTTTGGGTGCAAAAAAGCGACTAGCTTGTTATCTGCTCCTTGCTTAGGTTTTTCATTTAAAACAATAAAACCCTCTTTTTTTAATCGCTTTATCTCTTTCTCTATGTCATCAACATCAAAAGCAATATGGTGAATGCCTTCTCCTTTTTTTTCAATAAACTTTGCAATAGGGCTATTTTTATTTGTTGCCTCTAAAAGCTCAATTTTATTCTCTCCAACTTTAAAAAAAGAGGTTTTTACACCTTCACTTTCTACATATTCCATTTTATAATGAGGTTCTCCAAAAAGCCTTTTAAATAATGTATTTGATTCTTTTAGATCCTTTACTGCAATACCTATATGTTCTATTTTGTTCATCATATTGCAAATTTAATTTAAAAGACCATTGTTTTAAAGCTTTAACAAACGAAATGTATTATTTTTGCCTCATGGAAAGTAACAGACAAAAAAAAATAGCCTCTGTTTTGCAACGGGATTTGGTTGACGTGCTACAAAATGCAGCAACGCAAGGTGGTATGAAAGGTGTTATTATTTCGGTAACAAAGGTTAATGTAACCGTCGATCTTTCTATTGCCAAAGTGTATTTAAGCATTTTTCCTGTAAATAAAGGTAAGGAGCTTTTAGAAGGAATAACCTCTAACGCGGCACTTATAAAACACGAATTGGCACAACGTACTAAGCATCAATTAAGACGCATGCCTCAACTTGCTTTTTATATTGATGACTCTTTAGAATACATTGATCAAATTGATCGTTCTTTAAAAGGATTGGACAACCCATTAGAGGATCCAGATTTATTAGAAAAAAGAAAGAAAAAATAGTTGAGTTTTCCTTTTTATATAGCAAAGCGCTATCTGTTTTCTAAAAGCAGCAATAATGCCATTAATTTTATTACAATAATTGCAGCTATAGGCATTATTATTGGTAGTGCTTCGTTGTTTATTGTGCTATCTGGTTTTACAGGTTTAAAGGATTTTAGCTTACAATTTACTTCATTTATTGATCCTGATTTAAAGGTAGTGCCTACTCAAGGAAAGTCTTTTTTATTAACAGATAATCTTAAAGAAGAAATTAATTCTCTTGAGGGAATCGCATCGTACTCTAAGGTAATTGAAGAGCGTGCTGTTTTAAATTTTAAGAATAAAAATCTTATCGTCAATTTAAAAGGTGTTGATAATAATTATCCACAAGCCACTAAAGATTCTATTGTTGTTTTAGGGCAATGGTTTGAATATGGAACTGACCAAATTGTAGCTGGTTCAGGTGTGTCCAACAACCTTTCGTTTGGTGTTTTTGATTATGATGAAACTATTAAAGTTTCGGTTCCAAAACCAGGAAAAGGACAGCCTTCAGCAATAAGTTCTATTTTTAAATCTGTAAACGCTGCAAATTCAGGGATCTTTATGGTTAATGAAGACATTGACCATTCCGTTGTATATGCTAATTTAGAAACAGTTCAATATTTACTTAACTATAGTCCAAATCAAATTAGCGCCATAGAGTTGCAACTTAAAAGCCCTAAAAACATAGATATTGTAAAAGAGAGGTTGCAAGCAGTTATAGGTAACTCGTTTACAATTAAAACAAGAGCACAACTTAATGATGCACTTTATAAAATGTTAAATACCGAAAATCTTGCTGTGTATTTAATATTTACCTTGGTATTAATTATTGCGCTTTTTAATGTTATTGGCTCTATAATTATGATGATTCTTGATAAGAAAAATAACCTAAATACCTTATATAATATTGGGGCTACTGTAAAAGATATTAGAAGAGTTTTCTTTTTACAAGGAAGCTTAATGAGTATTTTAGGAGGTAGTTTAGGTTTGGCTTTGGGTTATATTATAATTGTGTTACAACAACAGTTTTCGTTGGTAATGCTTACCTATAGCTTACCTTATCCTGTAATGATAGACGTGAAAAATATATTTATTGTATTTATTACAATTACTATTTTGGGTGTATTGGCTTCTAAATTGGCCTCCTCAAGAATTTCAAAAAAATTGATTACCGAGTTCTAAGCAAATTGAAAGTCTGAAAACTTGTCTTCAACTTCATCAAACGCTGCAAACACATCTTTAGCATAGTCACTTGTAACCATTTTCATTCTGTATTCTTTAAAATGTGGAATCCCTTTAAAGTAATTAGTATAATGTCTTCTGGTTTCAAAAACACCTAGTTTTTCTCCTTTCCAATCTATTGCCATTTGTAAATGTCTGCGAGCTGCCTCTACTCGTTCAGCTAAAGAAACTGGAGGCAAATGTTCTCCTGTTTCAAAAAAGTGTTTTACTTGTTTAAAAAACCATGGGTTTCCAATAGTTGCACGACCAATCATACAGCCATCTAAACCATAAGAATCTCGCATTAACATGGCTTTTTCTGGAGAATCTACATCACCATTTCCAAATACAGGAATGTGCATTCTTGGATTATTTTTCACTTCGGCAATAGGTTTCCAATCGGCTTCACCTTTATACATTTGAGCTCTTGTTCTGCCATGAATTGCTATGGCTTTACAACCCACATCTTGAAGTCTTTCAGCAACCTCAACAATTTTAATGGAGTCGTGATCCCAACCTAATCGTGTTTTTACGGTTACAGGTAAATTGGTGCGTTTTACCATTTCTGCGGTGAGTTGCTCCATCAAACATATATCCTTTAAAATTCCTGCGCCAGCACCCTTACTTACCACCTTTTTTACTGGACAGCCAAAATTGATATCTATAATGTCTGGATTAGATTTTTCAACAATATCGATGGTTTGCAGCATACTATCTAGGTTTGCTCCAAAAATTTGGATGCCTACAGGACGCTCTTTTTCATAAATATCGAGCTTCATAACACTCTTTGCCGCATTACGAATAAGCCCTTCGCTTGACACAAACTCGGTATATACCAAGTCAGCTCCTTGTTCTTTACAAAGAGCTCGAAAGGGTGGGTCGCTAACATCTTCCATTGGCGCTAACAGCAATGGAAAATCTGGTAACTCAATGTTGCCTATTTTTATCAATTTGGGTGATTTTTCTAGAATTTTATTTCAACGGTTGCTTCTTTACCACCTCGTTTATAAGTAACCTTAGTAGTATTTCCTGCTTCAAATACAGATAATGCTCGCATGTAGCTCATCATGTCTGTAATGGTACTATCTCCTAGTTTTACAATAATATCACCTTTTTGTAATCCTGCCTTTATTGCTGGTTTTTCCTCGGTTACACCGTCAATTCGCATGCCTTCACCATCGTATAAATAATCTGGTACAACGCCTAAACCTACTTTAAATCTTGGTGTTTCTTCACTTTCGTTCTTTGTCTTTCTAAAAGCAAGCTCACCATTGTCATCTAAATCTGTAATAATATCAAAAATGTATTCTGAAATCATATTCATTCCGTCATAATTCAGTTTTTCTGAATCATCTCCTGGCTTGTGGTAATCTTCATGCTGCCCTGTAAAAAAATGTAGTACAGGAATGTCACTTAAATAAAAGGATGTGTGATCTGATGGACCAACACCAGATTCATTTTCAATGATCTTAAAGTCTTTATTACTAGAACTAATAACTTGCTTAAAGTAAGGTGATGTTCCAACTCCATAAACCGCTAAGGTACTATCGGCTTTCAAACGGCCAACCATATCCATATTAAACATATAGTTAATGGAATCGGTAGGAATTGTACTGTTCTTTACAAAATAGTTAGAGCCTAAAAGTCCCATTTCTTCACCTGAAAATGCCATAAACAAATAGTTGTTGTTTGTATTTGTTTCTTTTAGCTTACCTGCTAAATTCAGCATTACTGCAACACCACTTGCATTATCATCAGCGCCATTGTGTATTGCTTTTTCTTCCGATCTATCTAAAGAACCTTCACCTCCATAACCAAGGTGATCGTAATGCGCACCTATAACCACAGTTTGAGACGCGTTATTATCAATGAAACCCAAAATGTTCCTTCCTGTAATGCTGCCGTCGTCATTTACTGTTGTATATTTTACTTCAGAGTGTGGGTCAGTTTTAGGAGTAAATGTAAAATCTTGAAAATAACCACTTGTGCCTTTTCCTTCTAATCCTAAATCTTTAAAACGTTTGGCAATATAGTCAGCTGCTGCACGCTCTCCATCAGTACCTGTACTTCGTCCTTCAAGTTTGTCATCAGCTAAAAAAGTAACATCTTCTTTAATTTTATTTTCTGGTGTGTATTCTTTTTTACACCCTATTAACGATAAAAAAAGAACTAATAGCGATATTTTTTTCATATTATAAATCTTATTTTAGCGCAAAATTAGGGATTAAATGCCATTTATATAGTAAATTATGAAAAAAACCAGCGCACTTATTATACTTCTAGGGTTGTTGATTGTATCGTGTAAATCTGATAAATCTGAAAAGAAAGGAAATTCAACAGATATTGATTCAGGTGCAACTAAACAATGGGTAGATTCTTTAATTTATCCTGAAGAAGTGCATTTTAAATCTATGCGTCAGGTGACGTTTGGAGGTGATAACGCTGAGGCTTATTGGAGTTTTGATGATAAGCAAATTGTATTTCAGTCTAACAACACTAATTGGGGTGTGGAGTGCGATCAAATGTTTTTAATGAATGCTGATGAAACTTTTAACAATACTGTCCCGCCAATGGTAAGTACTGGTCTAGGAAGAACTACTTGCGCCTATTTTTTACCAGACAACAAGCATTTTGTATATGGCTCAACACATTTAGGTGGCGACGAGTGCCCTCCTGCACCTTTACGTAGAGAAGGAAAATATGTGTGGCCTATTTATGACAGCTACGATATTTTTGTGTCGGATTTAGAAGGTAATATCACAGCGCAATTAACAGATAATCCTGGATATGATGCTGAAGCAACAGTGTCTCCAAAAGGCGATAAAATAGTGTTTACATCAATGCGAACTGGCGACTTAGAATTGTTTACTATGAACATTGATGGTACAAATGTGAAGCAAGTGACTCACGAGTTAGGTTACGATGGTGGTGCGTTTTTCTCACCAGATGGTACCAAATTAATTTTCCGTTCGTCGCGTCCAAAAACAGAGGAAGAAATTAAAGAATATAAAGATTTGCTAGCCGAAGGTTTAGTAATGCCAACCAAAATGGAGCTATACATTTGTAATGCCGATGGAAGTGATTTACGTCAACTAACAAACCTTGGAAATGCTAATTGGAGTCCATTTTTTCACCCAAGTGGCGAAAAGATTTTATTCTCGTCAAACTTTGAAGCTGAAAGAGGGTTTCCTTTTAACTTATATATGATTGATATTGATGGTAAAAACCTAAAACGCATTACTCATGGTGAAACGTTTGATGCCTTTCCTGTGTTTTCAAACGATGGAAAAAAGCTGATTTTTTCATCTAACAGAAATAATGGTGGTGGCCACGATACCAACTTGTTTATTGCTGAGTGGCAGGATTAAACGGTAGCGTGCTTAGGTATAAATGGTAATGGCTATTAATTGATAACTATTTAGTTATATATTGTTGACAATAGTCTTTTTTAGTTCTTCTCTTATATTTTTTAAAATGTTGAACTCCTCTTCTAGGTCAATCCTAAATTGAGTTGCAATATTTTTATTCATATACTTGAATTCGATTTTGTTGTTAATTCCTGCCATATACCAAGGACCAACATAATATGGTCCAGTATGTTCGTATTTATCCCAAAAGTCTTTGATTATTAAATTCAATTTTTTAATATCTTTAACGAGATAGCGTTCAGAGTTAATTTCGATAAACTCTGTTGTTATTATGATTTTACCATCTAATTTTCCACTTAATTTTTCTGAAGATCCAATTGCTCCAAGCTTACCAAGTATAAATATCCCAAGTGATATAAAACAACATACTTTAAAAAGTAAATCAAGAAAGTCGTTTTTCCAATTATCTTGATTTTGATTTGCTAAAACACAGAAAATCAGAAATAAAATAATCCCCATCCAATACCATTTTTGAGAATCACTTAAGTTCAAAATACTCTTGTTTGGGAGATAAATCTTGCCCTCAAATTTCATATTATTGCCCACTAATGTTTATTGGAAAGTCTTTCACGTTCTTCCACTGAGCTAGTGCGCTCGTTAGTTGACAGCTTAGTGTTACCAAATTTATACCTAAAACCTAGTTTAATGTATCTGTTATCTAAGTTTACATCGCTTGTGCTGTTTTGATTGGCAAACTTTGTAGTCCAATAAAAATCCTGTTGGTTAAACAAATCCGAAACCAATAAAGATAAACTTCCTTTGCCTTTAAAAATAGTTTTTCTAATTGAAAAATTAGATAGAAGTCTCGAATCAATTACCTGCAACCCTTGAACATTCTTATGAATATATGTTAGCGTAAAATTAGCTACCAAGCTATTATTTTTTAGGAATGAAAAATCGTTTTGAAGAATGGTGTAGTTAGACCAATTTCCCTTTGAAAACGTGTCTCCAAAAAGTGTGGCATTATCTTGGTATTTATAAAACGATGTGCCCAAATAAGTACTCCATTTTTGTGTTACATCAAAATAAGCTTCAAAATCAAGCCCTATTTCTTCAGTATAATTAATGTTTACCGACGTATGCGCCAGTGTATTGTTGGTGTTGTCTTGAATTGGTAACTCAAAAATATTGTTCTTGTACTTTTTATAATAGGTTTCTATAACAAACATGTTGTTTATAGAAAATCCTAATTTGTATTGGTCGGTGAAAAATGGTTTTAATCCAGGGTTTCCAGTTACATAAGTGTTATCGTTTAAATAATACCTAAACGGATTTAAATAACTGTAATTAGGTCTTGAAATGCTTCGTTTATAATTAACATAGATGTTCAGTTTTTCAGACGCTTGAAGCCCTAAGTTTGCGGTTGGAAACCACTCTAAATAATTTTGGTTATTATTTCCGATTACTGATTCAGATTTTGCTTCAATATTGGTTTGTTCTGCTCTAAGCCCTGTGCTTAACGTCCATTTCTCCCAGCTTTTATCAAAGCTTATATAGCCAGCAAAAACTTTTTCGTTATAATCAAACGCATCCGTTTTGCTTAGATCTTTAACTGGTGTGTTGTTAATTATGTCGTAATGCTTTATCTCGCTATTAGTAGTAACATCAGAATATTTTGCTCCTATTTCAAAAGTAGAGTTCTCGCTTAAAGGCACCATATAATCTGCTTGTGATGTAAAAATTTCTGTGGCTTGATCCGAACGTGTCTTAAATGTGTTATTACTATCAAACGAGCTATTACCTAGAAAATAATCCGTGGTCACATCTTGGTTTCTTCTAAAATCGTAATTTGTATAATGTGAGTTAAGCGAGATTCTGGCGTTATTATCGTACCTATGCATAAAGTCTAAATTAAAGCCCATATTATGCTTAATATCTCTTGAGGTATTGTTGGAGAAAAAATGTGCTATATCGTTAGGGTTATTTGGCAAAATCTCAGTTTTACTTTTAGTTACCCTTTTTGAGTAGGGTACAAACTGCATATTAGTGGCTAAACTAAAAGTGCTGCTTTTAGTAATGTCCCAATCAAAATTTGCATTAGCATTGTGTGTTTCGAACCAAGTATTTCTATCAATATCTGTATTCCAAAACTGATTATTAGAAAAATCGATGGTTTCTTTATCTACGCGATCAATTTTTTCTCTTCCATAGCTATAGTTAGCAAAAAAACTAATGTTTTCACCTTTAAAATAATTGGTCATTCCATAATTAGCTCTAGGAAAAACACCTTGAGTTGCACTACTAAACACACTTCCGTTATAACCAGAAATGACATTTTTGGTCATTACAATATTCAATACCACGCCACTCTCTGCATCATAACGTGCTGGAGGGTTTGTAATAACTTCAACCGATTTAATGTTTGATGCCGAAGTACCTTGAAGGAGTTCAACAATTTCACTTGATGAAATATGTACTTTCCTATCGTTAATATACACTGTTGGTTCCGAGCCTTTAACTGTAATGGCGTTGTCCATTATAATAACACTTGGTGTGTTTCTTAAAACCTCCATTAAATTACCTTCACTTAGGGCTGTTTTTTCTACATTAAACACTAATCTATCAACCTCTCGTTTCAGTGTTGGTTTCTTGTAAACCAATTCAATCTCAGACAACGCCTCGATTGACTCTTTTAAAACCATAGATGGCACTTGGGTGTTTTGAGAAATATTTATTTCAGAAAAGCTATCTATATAACCAATGAAGCTTGCTTTTAAAATATAATTGTTAGGAAGAACATCGTTAAAACTAAACTTACCATCATCATTAGATGTTGTTCCAGAAACTATAGTTGAATCTTGGCTGCGAAGTAGTAAAATATTTGAATAGGCAACTGGACGATTTGATTCATCAATTATATTACCTGACACTGTATAAGATTGAGACCAAATAGTTGTTGCTGTTAAAAGAGATATGATTTTAAAAAAAATCTTCATAATCAGTTTAATAGCTTGACAATTTAATAACACAAACTTAAAACAATAAATTGGAATGTATTTACGTCTTTTCCGTAATTTTTAAAGTATCAGCTAGTTTAACAAACAAAAATATTTTTGTGTACTTTTGCGGTCTGGTAAAAATATCGCCTAGAAAGCTTACATGAAAAAGATTAGAAATTTCTGCATTATCGCTCACATTGATCACGGAAAAAGCACTTTAGCCGATCGTTTATTGGACTATACAGGTTCGGTAACAGATCGTGAAAAACAAGATCAACTTTTAGACAGTATGGATCTTGAAAGAGAACGTGGTATTACCATAAAATCCCACGCCATACAAATGGATTACATTTATAATGGTGAGCCTTATGTGTTGAACCTTATAGATACACCTGGTCACGTAGATTTCTCGTATGAAGTTTCAAGGTCTATCGCTGCTTGCGAAGGTGCGTTGCTTATTGTAGATGCTGCCCAAAGCATACAAGCTCAAACCATTTCTAACCTATACCTTGCTCTAGAAAACGATTTAGAAATTATTCCTGTACTTAATAAAGTAGATTTACCTAGTGCAAACCCTGAAGAGGTTACTGACGATATTGTTGATTTATTAGGTTGTAAACCTGAAGAAGTAATCCATGCTAGCGGAAAAACAGGGTTTGGTGTGGATAAAATATTGGAAGCAGTTATTGAGCGTATTCCTGCTCCAAGTGGAGATCCAGACAGCCCATTACGTGCTTTGGTTTTTGATTCTGTATATAACTCTTTTAGGGGTGTAGAGACGTATTTTAGAGTTATTGATGGTACTATTAAAAAGGGGCAAAATATTAAGTTTGTCGCTACAGGAAAATCTTATTTTGCAGATGAAGTAGGTACTTTAAAGCTAAAGCAACATCCAAAAAATGAAATAAAAACTGGTGATGTTGGTTACTTAATTACTGGTATTAAAGATGCCAGAGAAGTAAAAGTTGGTGATACAATTACAGATTTTAAAAACCCAACTACTTCGGTAATTGACGGATTTGAAGATGTAAAACCAATGGTTTTTGCAGGAATTTACCCAGTAGATACTGAAGATTACGAAGAGCTTCGTACCTCAATGGAAAAATTGCAGTTAAATGATGCTTCTTTAGTATTTTCTCCTGAAAGTTCTGCAGCTCTAGGTTTTGGGTTTCGATGTGGTTTCTTAGGAATGCTACATATGGAAATTATTCAAGAGCGTTTAGAGCGCGAATTTAACATGACTGTTATTACAACGGTTCCAAACGTATCCTATCATGCATTTACCAAAAAATATCCTGACCAAATTATTATAGTAAACAATCCTTCCGATCTTCCTGATCCTTCAGGATTAGATCGTGTTGAAGAACCATATATTAAGGCTACTATTATTACCAAAGCAGATTTTGTAGGTAACGTGATGTCGCTTTGTATTGAAAAACGTGGGCAAATTACCAATCAAACCTATTTAACTACTGAGCGTGTTGAGCTATCGTTTGATATGCCTTTAGCTGAAATTGTATTTGATTTTTACGATCGTTTAAAAACAGTATCAAAAGGGTATGCCTCGTTTGATTATCATCCAATAGGAATGCGTGTATCAAAACTTGTTCGTGTTGATATTCTATTAAATGCACAACCTGTTGATGCGCTTTCGGCTTTAATTCATGCTGATAATGCTCAGCATATTGGAAAGAAAATGTGTGAGAAGTTAAAAGAACTCATTCCTCGCCAACAGTTCGATATTCCTATTCAGGCAGCAATTGGAGCTAAAATAATTTCAAGAGAAACTGTTAAAGCACTTCGTAAGGATGTAACAGCAAAATGTTATGGTGGTGATATTTCACGTAAACGTAAGCTTTTAGAAAAGCAGAAAAAAGGTAAAAAACGTATGCGTCAAGTAGGTAATGTAGAAATACCTCAACAAGCGTTTATGGCTGTTTTAAAGCTTAATGACTAGAAAGGATTTAAAAAAACATCTTTAAATGAGTTTTTAGTCCTTAGTTTAGGTGTTTAAAAGAGTTGATTTGCTCAACTCTTAAAAATAATCTATCTTTCTTTTCTCTTGAATCTCACATAGCTTAGCATAGTTGCTTATTAATATTAAGCTATGAAAACAAAATTACTCTCTTTAATTGTTTTATTTTTTACTCTTTTATCAAATGCACAAACAGACGGCTGGTTTTTATACAATAAACCAGGCACAGTCTCAGCTATAATTCCAGACGATTCTAACGCCAATATACTGCATGTTGCTACAGATATGGGTTATATACAATATAACACATCAACAGATATGGTAACTGATTTTTTAAATCTTACCAGTCAAAATCCCGTCATTGCAAATGTAAATGGTATAGATGTTAACCCTACAAATAATGATATTGCTTTAGCTTTAGATGGTGGTTTCGCTATTTATGATGGCACAACAGTAACAGTTTATAATTATGATAATTCTGCTTTAACGGTCGGCTCTGTAGGTGGTTCGCAGTTTACTAAATTAAAAGTTCGGTATGGCAGACAGGGACAACTTTATATTTTTAAACCTGACGTTACTGGCTACCAAATCTTTAATGCTGGTGTTTTTGATACCGAAGTTGCTACTGCTATTAGGCCTCAGGATATTATAGAAAATCAAGCAGGAACCAAAGTATACTTTGCTGGTTGGAACGATGGTTTACATGAACTTACAAAAGCAACCAATAGCTGGGTTAATTACACATCATCAAATTCAGATCTTATTTATAATGTTTTACACTCTTTATATGTTGATTCTTCAGACATACTTTATATTGGTGGGTTTCAAGGGTTAAACACCATGAGTAATTCTGGCACTTGGAATACGTATCAACAGTTAGAACCTGTAGATGGCGTATTTTATTATCCTGTATATTCAATATCTCGACATAGTACAACAGGCGATTTGCTAATAAACACCTCTAAACCAAATAATACTTACTTTGGGCTTACTCTTTTAGAGTTAAGCACAAATACATGGACTAATTATCGAAATGATGGTACTAATTGTCTAGACGAAAATGTATTTAACGCTGCCACTTTTGGAAGAGATAATAATATATATGCGGCTAAAAACTCCTTCCTTTTTAATGGTGAGATTTTTAAATTTATCTCTGGCACAGATACTTGTACACAACTCGATATAAATTATTTAAATGCACCCACTGTAACTACATCAAATTTTATTAGTGGGATTGCAACAAGGACAAAAGCTTTAGATATTTTTGATATTGGATTTACTAGAGGGGAAAATCTGCACATGCTAGAAATTAATCAAGACACATTTAGTGGTGTTTTTACGGCGGCGACTACCATAACGCCATCTCCTGGTAATGCTGCTTATAGCGTGCTTGATGATAATGACTTTTTTATTGTTGAAACAAATAATGGCTGGACGTTTGTTGATGGTGACAATAATATTTCAGAATTTGCCCATAACCTACCTAGTTATACTGGAATTTTAACACAGAAAGCAGCTGCATATGATTCTGATAATGGCATTGTTAATTTAATACATAAAGGTTTTGATGCGTCATGGAATTACCGTGTCTATAAAACCCGATGCAATACCGCCACAGGAACCTGTACAGTACCTATAGAAATTTTTACCGCGAATAGAGATTTATCTACGAATGTGCTTTTTGATTGTACTACTCTTGATGGTGTTGTTACTTGTTATGGTGCTAAACCTAACCCGACTGGAGGAAGCTCATCAAGGGGAGGTAGTACTTGGTTAGAGTCCGATAATTGGGATGCAACAAACCCCAGTTTGGATAGGTCTGGTGATTTTGATGATATACTCCCAACTTCTGATTTCTCTAAAGACCCTGTTTTAATTCAAGACACAAACAATATTCCCCCTCGAATTGGGTTTGTACCTATAATAGGTGATACTCCACACGCTCGAAATAATAGTGGAGATGGATCTTACACTCCTTTTCCTTTAGATATAGATAACAACGGCGTAGAGGATTTAATAAAAAGCGTTTCGCCTCAAGAATTCATACCTGGATTGGTTAATAGTGTTGCTGTTGTAGAGAAACAAGAGACTGGGGAGAGTGGAACCTTTTTTCAGTTTGGTTTAATAGCTCCTTTATCTGGCAGCTTTAGCTTATCCTCGGGTTTTGCTATTGATCTTTCTTTTCATGATGCGCCAAATGTTGATATTTTTGAAGTAAGAGCTGCTACAATGGCCAGGTTTCGCAGTGGTTTAAGGGTTTCTCAAGAAGATCCTGTTAAAACAACGATTGTTCTATTAACAAATTATGGGATAATAATAAATCCTGGTGTAGAAATTTCTAGTAATTTACTTAATACAAATGATATTATATTAAAAGAAAAAAACCTATTGCTTTACCCTAACCCAGCGAATAACATGGTGTCTTTTTCCAACAAATCAATCTCAAATTATGAAATTTTTGATATTAATGGAAGAAGTATTATTAAAAGTCAAGGAAATTCATTTTCGGTTAAAACTCTCGCTAAAGGGATTTATATTGTTAAAACACAAACAACTGATAAGGTTGTTCTTTCTAAAAAACTAATTGTGAATTAATATCTTAGACAATAAGTTTTTAAAACCTATTATGGAAAGCTAATTGGCTTCAATTATATTAACATCAAAAGATCTTCCTAGATAAACGAGTTTACTGCCTTTTTTAATGGTGCTGGTTTCTTTATTAAAAGATGAAATAATATGAAGTTCGCCTGAACTATCTTTTACAAATAGCGGAATAATATCTTTATTTTTGTTTGTAATTTCAATAAGCTCTAGGTAATGGTCTTTATCCTTAATTCCTATTTCTTGAATGGATGGGAATTTTTGGGTCACCTCGTTTAGCGATATATAATCATCTGTTTGACTAAACAAACCTTCTTTTGGATTGTTTTTGTCGTCAAGCATTTCTTCTTTAGTAACAAGCCTAAAAGACCCATTTTCACCAAATTGTTTGCCAAACTTATTTATGGCATACTTATTAATATCGGAGTTTCCAGTTAAAGCCATTAAATAACCAACATCGTTTAACTCAATATTATCGGTTAATGTTTCTGAGTAAATATTCGTATCAAACGCTTCTAGTCCTATTTCTTTTGCTTTTTTAATGTTGCTTTGGTTGCTATCTATTAGTACTACATGTCGCCCATTTTCTTCTAAATAATGTCCTAATAACCTCGACATTTTTGATGCTCCTATGATAAGAATTCCTTCAGATTTTGTTAGAAACACACCCACTAATTTAGCAAATAAACGTGCAGTAGTAGCGTTTAACAGCACAGTTCCCAACACTATCATGAACACTAAAGGTGTTATATATTCAGCACCTTGAACACCTTCTTTTATAAGTTTACTGCCAAATAACGAAGCAATTCCAGCAGCTACAATACCTCGTGGACCAACCCAACTAATAAAGAGTTTCTCTTTAAACTTTAAATTTGAATTGATGGTGCTTAAAAATACTGCCAAAGGCCTGACTAAAAACACGACTGATGCAAATAAAATAGCTGTTTTCCAGTTATACAAAAGCATCATGTCTTCTATATTTATATTAGCAGCCAATAAAATAAAAAGTATTGAAATTAACAGCACGCTAAGCGATTCTTTAAAATATAGAAGTTCTTTTATGTTTTCTAGTTTTCCGTTTCCAAGTACCATTCCCATAACAACAACCGCTAATAGACCAGATTCGTGTGCAAAAATTTCAGATTCTACAAAAACTAGCAAAACTGTTGAAAGCGACACTACATTAAGTAAATAATGAGGTATTAACTTTTTGTTTATTGCAAATGCTAACGCATGTGCAAATGTGAATCCGAATGTTGTTCCAAAAAGGATAATTTTTCCAAACTCCATTAATGCAGTTTTAGTAAAACCACTATCGCCTCCTACACTTATAAACTCAAATACTAATACGGCCACTAAGGCACCTATGGGGTCAATAAGAATACCTTCCCACTTCAAAACGGCTGATACATCTTTTTTAAGAGGTATGTTTCTTAAAATTGGTGTAATAACCGTTGGACCAGTAACAATAATTAATCCTGAAAATAAAAACGAAATTTCCCAGCTTAAATCGAAAATGAAATGTGCTAAAATCCCTGCAGAAAAAAACGTGATGGCTGAACCAAGCGTAATAAGTTTTGTAATTACAGGGCCAACATTTTTTATTTCAGATCGCTTTAAAGTCAATCCACCTTCAAAAAGAATAATACTTATGGCCAGCGATACAAAGTAGTATAAGCCTTCACCTGGAAACAGTCCTTTTTCTCCGTTCCAAATAGGTTCGATCCATTTAGAACCATCTTCACTTAAATACTCTGCAGCAATTGGACCAACTAACAATCCAATTAATATTAATGGTAGAATTGCCGGAATTTTAAAACGCCATGCAACCCATTGAGCTAAAATTCCTAAAATAATAATTCCTGCTAATTCTAACATTCTATAAGTTTTGAGGTAAAATTAATAATTATAGTTAATATGTTTGTTTTCGTTAAAATGGTTTCTAAAATAGTCTTTTTTAATAATCTATTCCAAAGAAAACTATTTACATTGTGTTTAGCGTTTTTAAATAGCTTTTATTATTTTGCAAGACTATGAAATTATATCCTATAAACGCTGGAAATTTTAAACTAGATGGAGGTGCCATGTTTGGTGTGGTGCCAAAATCTTTGTGGCAAAGAACAAATCCTGCCGACAGTAATAACATGATTGATATTGCGGCACGTTGTTTGTTGATTGAAGACGGTAATCGATTAATTTTAATTGATACTGGAATGGGAAACAAACAAAGTGATAAATTCTTTGGGTATTATTATTTGTGGGGAAATGATAATATTGATAAATCTTTAAAAAAGTATGGTTTCCATCGAGATGATATTACCGATGTGTTTATGACCCATTTGCATTTTGATCACTGTGGCGGAAGCATACAATGGAATAAAGACAGAACAGGTTATGAACCTGCTTTTAAAAATGCCTATTTTTGGAGTAATGACAATCATTGGCAGTGGGCAACAAAACCCAATAAACGGGAAAAAGCCTCCTTTTTAAAAGAAAACATTATTCCAATGGAAGAAAGTGGTCAACTAAAGTTTGTTGGACTTCCAGAAGAAAAAATTCTAAAAAACTCTGAGTTGGGATTTGATATTTTCTTTGCTGATGGGCATACTGAAAAACAAATGATTCCACTTATTAAATACAAAGATAAAACCATTGCTTTTATGGCAGATTTGTTGCCAACAGTAGGCCACTTACCCTTGCCATTTGTAATGGGTTACGATACTAGGCCACTTTTAACACTCGATGAAAAAGAACTGTTTTTAAATATGGCAGCCGATAATAATTTTTACTTGTTTTTAGAGCATGATGCACATCATGAAATAATAACTGTTAAGCATACCGAAAAAGGAGTGCGTTTAAATAAAAAACTTGCTTTAAAGGATTTATAAATGAATAAAAAACTTAACCTATTTGCTTTAGGCGTTATAACAATGTCTTTGTTTTTTAGCTGTGGTTCTGCAGCTATTTTATCAACTCCTATTGAAAACATTGACAATACACCTCTAAAACATACTGAGTTAACCGATGAAGAATCTAAAACATGGCTTCATTTAGATTTAGTAAAAGACACTATTCCCGGAATGAGTGTTAACAAAGCCTATAACGAAGTAATTAAAAACAAAAAAGGACAAACAGTGATTGTTGCTGTAATTGATACTGGAATAGACACAAAACATGAAGATCTTGATGATGTAATCTGGGTAAATAAAAAAGAAATTCCAAACAACAATAAAGACGATGATAATAATGGCTTTGTAGATGATATACATGGATGGAATTTTTTAGGTGATACTTATGATGAACAATTTGAATATGTTCGCATACTAGCAAGTGGCAACAAGAGTCATCCCAGATATGCTGAAGCCCAAACAGAATACAATAAGGAATATCAAAAATATAGTGGTTTAAAAGCTCAATACGATCAAATAATTCAACAAATAGTGGCTTCAGATAAAGCTGTTGCTAAGCATTTAAAAAAAGAAAAATACACGAAAGAAGATGTTTTTGCTATTAAAACAAACGACCAAGCACTGCTAAGGGATGTTTCTGTAATAAAACAAACTTATGGATTTGGTGTTGGTAGTATTAAAGAAACTATCGAGGCTATTAATAATGATCTTTCTCAAATTAACGAACGGCTAACAGTTAATTTAAACAAAAGCTTAAAAGGAAGAAAAACTGGAGATAATCCTAACGATTTTTCCCAGACAACTTACGGAAACAATAATGTAAACCCTCATAAAGAGAATGAGTTTCATGGTACACATGTAGCAGGAGTTATAGCCGCAGAACGCAACAACGGAAAAGGAATGAATGGCGTTGCTAATAATGTAAAAATTATGGCTTTACGAGTCGTGCCAAATGGCGATGAATACGATAAAGATCTGGCCTTAGCAATAAGATACGCTGTTGATAATGGTGCAAAAATCATTAACGGTAGTTTTGGTAAGTACTATTCATTACATAGTGGTAAGGTTTAAGAAGCATTGGTATATGCTTCAAAAAACGATGTGCTTTTTGTTAGTTCGGCTGGAAATGAGGGTTTAGATATCGATATAAAACCAAGTTTTCCAAATGATCAAAAAAATGGGTTAGAAATTATTGATACTTACCTATCAGTTGGTGCAATAAACTCTAAATATGGTTCTAACTTAGTGGCATCATATTCAAACTATGGAAAGATAAATGTAGATGTATTTGCTCCTGGATCTCAAATATACTCTCCTAAACCAAATAATAAATACGATTTTATTGATGGTACGTCGTTTGCTGCACCAGCAGTTTCAGGTGTTGCTGCTTTAATACGTTCGTACTATCCAAAGCTTAATGCAGCACAGGTAAAACAAGTAATTATGAGTTCTGGTTTACAGCTCAAAACAAAGGTTACTGTCCCAGGTGTTCAAAATTCCGTTAAATCATTTGGAGAACTGTCAAAATCTTCTAAACTTGTAAACGCTTATAACGCCTTAATCATGGCTAGTAAATTATCAAATTAATATTACACACTTTTATGAAAACTTTATCCTCAAGAATTCTTTTAATCGCTGTCTTTTTAGTTAGCATTAAAGCAACCTCACAAAATAATCCTAATCCAGGTTATTGGCAACAACATGTTGATTATAGCATGGAAATTGATATGGACGTTGAAACCTATCAATATCAAGGAAAACAAAAATTGGTTTACACCAACAATTCACCAGATGTTTTAGATCGTGTATTTTACCACTTATACCTAAATGCTTTTCAACCAGGAAGCAATATGGATATGCGTTTGCAAAATATTGCTGATCCTGACGGACGAATGGTAACAAACATTGGCACTAAAGAAAACCCTATTTATGAAAGTAGAATTAGCAAACTAAAACCTAATGAAATAGGTTATATTAAAGTAGCCTCATTAACTCAAAATGGCAAACCTCTTAAATATGATGTAGTTGATACTGTTTTAGAAGTAGAATTAGCAACACCTATTAAACCAGGTGAGAAAGCGACTTTTGAAATGGTTTTTAGTGCACAAATACCTTTACAAATTAGAAGAAATGGTAGAAACAGTAGAGAAGGGGTTGCCTTATCAATGGCGCAATGGTATCCTAAATTAGCTGAATACGACTTTCAAGGTTGGCATGCCGATTCGTATATAGCAAGAGAGTTTCATGGTGTTTGGGGAGATTTTGATGTAAAAATAAGTATAGATAGAAATTACACAATAGCTGGTACAGGTTACTTACAAAATCCAGAGGAAATTGGGCATGGTTATGATGCAAATAAAACAAAAGGACCTAAAGGTTCTGGTGAAAAATTAACTTGGCATTTTAAAGCGCCTATGGTACACGATTTTACTTGGGCTGCAGATCCAGAATATAACCACGATACACTACAAGTACCTGATGGTCCAATGCTACATTTTGTTTGGAAAGATAACCCTGAAACTAATGAAAACTGGAAAAAGCTTCAGCCTATAACAGCAAGATTAATGCAATTTTTTAGTGAAAATGTTGGTAAGTATCCTTATAAACAATACTCTGTTATTCAGGGTGGAGATGGTGGTATGGAGTATGCTATGTGTACTTTAATTACTGGCGGAAGAAGCTTAAATGGGTTAATTGGTGTAACATCACACGAAATGGCGCATACATGGTTTCAATTTTTACTAGCCACAAACGAAGGTAAACATGAGTGGATGGACGAAGGATTTGGAAGCTATATTAGTGCTTTAGCAATGAGTGAAATATCTGGACGAACAAGTGCAAACCCTCATCTTGGGGCTTACAAGGGATATATTAGATTGGCAAATTCGGGTTTTGAGCAACCTCTTACTACACATTCCGACCGTTACGACCTTAACCGTGCTTATGGTACATCTGCTTACAGCAAAGGTGCTGTTTTTATGGCTCAATTAGGCTATGTCATTGGAGAAGATAATTTAAAAGCTACCATCAAAAAGTATTTTGATGACTATGCATTTTCGCATCCAACACCAAATGATATTATTCGCACTGCTGAAAAAGTTTCAGGATTAGAATTAGATTGGTATTTAATGGATTTTGGACAAACAACCAATACTATTGATTATGGTGTAACATCGGTTGAAGCAACCGATAAAGGATCAACTATTACGCTAGACAGAAAAGGCTTAATGCCAATGCCTATTGACTTAACTATTGAATATACTGATGGCACTTCTGAAAACTATTACATTCCATTAGAGATGATGCGTGGTGAAAAACCAACACCAGAATCTACAACTGTTTTACCAGATTGGTCTTGGGCTAATAAAAGTTTTAGTTTTGGAATTAAAGCAGATAAAAGTAAAATTAAGTCGGTAACTATCGACCCAATTAAAAAAATGGCAGATGTTGACGATTCAAACAATTCTTTGGTTTTATCTGAAGATGGAGAATTAAAACAACAAACAAAAATTAAAGGCTAAAAATCTTTAAAAGATAGTTTGATATTATAAAAGGGTGTTTTGTTTAAGACACCCTTTTATACCATTTAAGGTTTTTATACATATTCTTTTTAGAGGTTCTCTCTCTGTTAAAAAGTAACATGTATGTGTTGTTTTTTTGCTTATTTCTATAACCAAATAAATGGAATATTTGTTTTGCCAGATATTTGGTTACCTTTAAATTTACTTTTAAAACCCCTTGTTCCTTATCCATCCATGTTATACCAGGAAGAAGCGTTATAAGGGTATCCATTTTTAATTTTCTAATAATTTCTGAAAGCCTTAAGAAGAAAGGATGAATTTTTTTTATAATAAAGAAGCCCTCATTACCTTTTGTTTGATAAAGTGGCATAAAAATTTTAGCCGTGTATGGTGATGTAATACTTACATTTTGCTCGGTTGCTAGATGCTCACCTTTTTTTACACTCTGAAAGCTTTTAAAATTTGGCTTCATTTTAAAGTCTTCTGTTTTTTTAAGTCTATGAAGGTAAACTACTTCAAAAATTTCTTTGTTTTTATGGGATGCTTTTACCAAGGTATCGTAATGTTGTTCGAAGTCATTCACTTTATTTTGTTCTAAAACACCTGCATACACTAAACTAAGGTAAATAAAAGCAATATTATTTGTTACCGCACTTAATTCGTCGTGTTGCCCAGATTCAAACCCTAAAGAAACGTACCCTAATTGATTAATATAACTCAATAATGGACCATCTAAATATTCTTCTATACCTAAAACAATTGGCACAGGAAATAAACTTGAAAACTTACGGTTAATAAGTGCGTCATTTATTGTAATAAAAGGTAATGTCTTACTAGAAGTTGTGTGTAAGTCTATAAAGTAAAAAGGCCCTTTTTCATTATTAAGAATTTCTTTTAAAATAGAATATAGTTCCTGTTGTTCTTTTTCTTCGGTACTAAGTGATTTTTTTTCTTCAAGCTTACTTATGTTTTCATTTAACCAAACCCTATTTAGATCTTGATCTATAAATCGCATATTGCTTTTTAGGGCATTCAAGTTTCCTGAAATACCATAAATAGTGCCTTTTACATGTTTAGGATTAATGCACTCTAAAACCTGCTTAAGTGCAAATACTCCAGCGGTTTCATTACCATGAATACCACCAAAATAGACCATTGTAGCGCCTTTTTCTTTGCCTTTAATTTTCCTAATTAAACGATTAACTTTTATAGTAGTTTTTAATGCTTTATTATAAATTTCCACCATTTATGTTTTTAAATATCATTAGAGGTTACAATTCCTATTAATCTATTTTCTTTAACAACAGGAAGACAATTAATATTGTGCTTTTTCATTAGTGTTTTGGCTTCGGTAGTACTTGAAAATTGATCAATAGATATAATGTTTTTTTGCATTAAATATTTAACTGTGTTTTCGATATTATGTGGATTGTTATTGTAGTATTCAATATCTGTCCAAGATAGTAGTCCAACCAATTGTTTTTCATCATTAATCACAGGCATATGATGGAACTTTTTCCATTGCATAATATTAATTACCAAATCTAAGCTATCGTTTTCATCTACCGAAAAAATATCGGTACTCATTACATGTTTGACCAGCGTATTAAAAGGTAATTTGTTGATTGTGTTTTCTTTAATTACATTCCATGTAGAAATAGGATATCCCTTTTGTTGCTTACTATAAATACTTGATGTTAAAATTTGAATGGCTTCAAAACGTTTTTTTGTTTTTAATAAATTTCTATAGCTTTTTACCATCCATTGTGAACCGTTGTTTGTAGTAAGTCTATTTTTAATAATCTTTAAATAATACTCAGCGTCTTTAGGTGAAACGTTCATTTTATAAAGCCCTTTATAAGCCATTGGAATAAGCTCATCTAAAATTAATTGATGACTTGGAATTATTTTACCATCCCAATGAAACTGTGTATTCATACCATACCTTGCAGCATTAAAGAAGTTACTTTTTACCTCTTTAAAGTTCATTTTTTCATGAATATTATCATACTTTTTAGGTTTTCCCATCATCACTCCTACCCAAAACACCATATTGGCTATTTCATCTAGTATTGTTGGTCCAGACGGAATATATCTATTCTCAATTCGCAAATGTGGTTTTTCGTCTCCAACACCATAACAAGGTCTATTCCAGCGGTAAACAGTTCCATTGTGTAGTGAAAGTGCTTTAAGTTTTGGAATATCTCCATTTTCTATCATTTCAAGACTATCCTTTTCAAATTCAGTGGTTACCAAACTTCTAAATCTTGATACATTATCTCTAAAAATATCGGCAACACTTCCTGTGGACCAATCATTACCAAAACTTACCCTTGATTGCTTTTCGTTTAATAAAAACGAATTAGCTCTAGTATCTACACTTTGAGTAAATAATGCAATTCTTGTTTCGCTCCAAAGTTCTTTTGTAAATAAAAGCGGAGAATTTGTACAAACACTTAGTATTGGTCCAGAAATAGCTTGAGCCCAGTTATAGCTATCTATAAAGTTGTCTGGATTAATTTGTAAATGCATTTGAAAACTTGTATTACAACCTTCTAGCATGACTGTATCATGAAGTAAATTAACCTCATCTACACCTTTAATGTGAATGTTAAAATCTTGTTTCCTAGACTCTTTAATAGCTTCATTTAACACAAAATACCTTTGTATTGGTGTCATGTTTTCTATACCAATATGCTTAAGCATAAGCGTGGGCAATATTCCTGTTAGTAAAATTTTAGTATGCTTTTTATTAGCTATTTCATCTACTTTTCCTAGAAGCTTGGTAAGTTGATTGTGAAGTTGCGAAAAACAATTATCTTTTAATTCAATAGGGTCAAGGTTAATTTCTAAATTATAGTTGCCAATTTCTGTCGTAAAATGCTCATCATCTATAATGTCCAATAACTCTACTGCATTACCGTTTGGCATAAACTCATTATCGATTAAACAAAATTCTTGCTCTGCTCCTATTCTAATTGGAGTTTTTTCAACCAAATTATTGGTTATCATATAATCGAGTGCCTCAATATCTTTAAGCAAATGGAAGATATAATTAGCTTTATCTTCTTTATTTGTGAGCTTAGTTACCTTTAATTCTCCCATAATAATAGTTTAAAGTTTTAGCTCTGTTAAATTACTATTAGTTAGTATTTTAAAACATGATTTTTATCATACCACAAAAGAGTGTTGTATCTTGCCGCCTTTAATGGTGGCTATGGATTCAACTTATTCTAAAAAAGAAAGATTAAAAAGTAAAAAGCTTATAGAGCAAATGTTTAAAGAAGGGTGTTCTGTTTCAGTATATCCTTTACGATTAGTGTATTTAAAAACAACTTTTACAGATAATGTTATAATAAAAGCTGGAGTATCAGTTAGTAAGCGCCATTTTAAAAATGCTGTTGACAGAAATAAGATTAAACGATTGTTAAGAGAGTCTTATAGGTTAAATAAACCCTTATATTTTAACAACTTTTCAACACATTGTGCGTTTATGATTTTGTACATTGGAAATGAAAAACCAACATTTAAACAAATAGACATAAAAATGAAATTGTTACTAGACAAATTTCATAAAGATATCTGTAAGAAATAAGGTTATGAAAAACTTACTCAAAAAGAAAATACTAGTACCAGTTATTGCTCTAAGTGTACTTTTAACAGGAACCGCTTTTAAAAGCAATTTTTTTGAAATTGCTAAGCAAATTGAAATATTTACCACCATGTTTAAGGAGGTAAATATGAATTATGTTGATGAAACTAATCCAGCTGATTTAATGGATACTGCCATTAAAAGCATGCTTAAAGAGCTTGATCCATATACGGTTTTTTATAATGAACAAGATGTTGAAGCCTCTCGTATTAACAATACAGGAGATTATACAGGCATTGGTGCTAGTGTAAAAACATTAAAAGATAAATTGGTAATTGTAGAGCCATACAAAGACTATCCTGCTGATAAAGCTGGTTTAAAAGCTGGTGATGAAATTATAAAAGTAGAAGATATTACGGTTGCTAGTTTTAAGGAAAACGCTGGTGATTTATTACGTGGTGCACCAGGATCTAAAGTTAATGTTACTTTTTTACGTCAAGGAAAAACTAATACTGCAACTATAACACGTCAAGAAGTTGAAGTTGGCGCTGTGCCTTATTACAGCATGGTAAACGACAATACAGGTTATATTGCTTTGTCAAAATTTACAAGAACAGCTTCAAGAGAAACAGCCAATGCCTTAAAAGAACTTAAAACTGATGGAGCTAAATCTATCATATTAGATTTAAGAGGAAACCCTGGTGGATTACTTCTAGAGGCAGTAAATATTGTTAATTTATTTGTTGATAAAGGTCAACTGGTAGTAACCACAAAATCTAAAGTTGAAAAATATAATAAAACATATTACACTCAAAATCAACCTATTGATACTGAAATTCCATTAGTGGTTTTAATTGATGGAGGAAGTGCTTCTGCTAGTGAAATTGTTTCTGGTTCTTTACAGGATCTAGATAGAGCTGTGGTAGTTGGTGTGCGCAGTTTTGGCAAGGGCTTAGTGCAAAGACCTAAACCACTAACTTATGGAACACAAATAAAAGTAACTATTTCGAGGTATTATACACCTTCTGGTCGTTGTATTCAAGCATTAGATTACTGGAATAGAGATAGCGAAGGAAACGCTGTGCGTGTGAAACAAGAAAATTTTAATGAATTTAAAACCAAAAATGGTCGCTCTGTGTTTGATGGTGGCGGCATTCAACCAGATATTATTATTGAAGACGCTAAACCATCTACCATTACAAAAGCTATTGTTAATGGTGATTACATCTTTAATTTTGCTACAGATTATTACTATAAAAATACTGTTGATGATTTAATGTCGTTCAAAATATCAGATTCAGACTTTAAAAAATTTAAAGCATATTTAGAGGCTAGTAATTTTAATTTTAAAACAAAAACAGAAGATCAACTAATTGAATTAATGGATGTTGCTAAAAGTGAAAACATTGATAAAACCCTTCAAAACGATTATTTAAAGCTTATTTCGACCCTGAAAACTTACAAAAACAAAGCAATCGACGAAAATAAAAGCCAATTATCCTCTTTATTGGAAAATGAAATCATTAAGCGTTATTTTTATAGAGAAGGGCTTCATAAGTACTATATAACCCATAATAGTGAAGTTAAAAAAGCCGTTGAAGTACTAAGCGATGCTAATAAATATAGTAGTTATTTAAACTAGTAGTTATTATATTTGATTAGAGTTTTTTAGATTTATGAATACAAAAATTCTATACATATTATTCTTTTTAGGAAACTTTATGTTTGCTCAAACCGAGTTAAAGCACGAAGTGTATTTTGATACTGATAAATACGAAGTATCTGATATTGAAAATAATAGATTGCTTCTTTTTATTCAAGATATTCAAAACCAAGATATCGATAAAATAGCTATTTATGGTTTTTGTGATGATATTGGTAGCGACTCTTACAATCTTCAATTATCTCAACAACGCGCAAATGCCATAAAATCTATTTTTTCGGAACACGAAATAGACAATACTTTAATTAGTAATGTAGATGGAAAAGGAGAGGTGCTTTTAAAAACTATAAATACTGTTGATGCAGATGTAATTAGAGGCTTAAATAGAAAGGTTGAAATAATAGCTTATGCATATATTCCACCTCGTCCAGAAGTAATTAAAGAAGAAGAAACCATGGAAAGTGCTTTAAAAGGCGACTTGAAAGTAGGTGATAAAGTGGTTTTAGATAACATTTTATTTAAAACAGGATATAGCGAAATATTACCTGAATCTATGGAAACGCTTGAAAAAATTGCGACACTCTTAAAAGAGCGTAATGAGATTTATTTTACAATTCAAGGTCATGTATGTTGTACAAAAAACACCTTAGATGCTGTAGATAGAAAGACTAAAAAACGAAACTTATCTGAGGCTAGAGCACGTTATATATACTATTATTTGTCTAGAAAAGGAGTGAGTAAAAAACGTATGCGCTACGAAGGTATGAGACGTAAGCAACCATTAGGAGGTGATCCAAAATATGACCGTCGTGTAGAAATTTTGGTAACCAGAATTATTAACGAAGACGATAAATAGTTATCTCTCCTTAATCATTGCAATATGAGGTATGCCATCTTCGAGGTACTCCTCTCCTACTTCTTTAAATCCTAAATTATTGTAGAATTTTTTTAAATACGTTTGAGCGGATAGTTTTATAATGGTTTCATTAAAATAATTTTTTATAGCTTTTATTGAGGCTTCCATGATATTATATCCATATTGATGTTGGCGTTCTTCTTTACTTACCACTACCCTACCAATACTAGCTTCTTTAAAATAATCTCCTGGCTTAAAAACACGTGTATAAGCAACTATCTTGTTATCTTTTTTCCCAATAATATGAAGTGCTTTTTCATCTTTTCCATCTAAATCTTGATACACACAATCTTGCTCAACCACAAATATTTCACTACGTAATTGAAGTAAATCATACAATTCTTTTGTGGTGAGTTCTTGAAAGGTTTTGGTTTCTATCTTTAACATATATTTTTGTAACACTTTGCGTAGTCGAAATGCTTTTTAAATATTTATCAGATTCCTGCCTACGCAGGAATTTTTAATCTTGAACAATAATATCTTTATCATCACACTTACCAAATTCTGGTTGGATATTTACATGATTTATTTCAAATTTATGAAATAGAATTTCTTCTATTTTATGAAGTATATCATCAAATTCTGAAAGCTGTATGTTATTCTCAAAATCTATATGTGCTTCAAAATGTATTTCTTCTTCATTTAATTGCCACACATGAATGTGATGTGTGTGTTTAATACCTTCTAAATTATTTATTTCTGTTACAATTTTATCAATAGGAATATCTTCTGGTGTAAACAACATCAACACCTTAGTTGATGATTTTAATAAATCGTAACCCATCCAAATTAAATATATAGCAATTAAAAAAGTTAATACACTATCTACCCAAAACACATTGTAAAACTTCATTAGTAAACCACCTATCAGCACTGCAACACTGGCCATCATATCAGTGAGTAAGTGTAAATAAGCACTTTTTAGATTCATATTTGCTTCAGAATCTTTTTTTAGTAAAAGCACACTAAAACCATTACCTAGAATTGCAATTCCTGACAACCAAATAACCAAACCTGACTCTATTTCTTGTGGATCTTGAAAGCGTTTAATAGCCTCAATAATTAATAAAACCGCTACAATAATTAAGGTTGATGCATTAATAAACGCTGCTAAAATTTCGGCACGTTTATAACCAAATGTTTTTTGTAATGATGCCTTTTTTTTAGCAAGTTTATTAGCAACATAACTTACCACTAGCGAAATAACATCACTAAAATTATGAAGCGCATCACTTAATAGTGCTAAACTACCAGAAATAACACCTCCAACTACTTGAGCTGCTGTAATTAGAATGTTTAAAAAAATAGAAATTAATAAGTTTCTACCTTGTAAATTTCCGTTATTGTGAGAATGTTTATGAGAATGCGAGTGACCCATTTTTTACCAATTTTAGAATGGTATTAACATGATGTTGCAGGAATTTTATTCACGCGGTTTTGGTGTCTTCCTCCTTCAAACTTTGTGTTTAAAAACGTGTCAACCATTTGTAGTGCTTGAGGTATTGCAGTGTATCTTGCTGGAATACACAATACATTAGCATTGTTATGTTGTCTGGTTAATTCAACAATTTCTTTAGTCCAACATAAGCCAGCTCTAATATCTTGATATTTATTAGCTGTCATTGCTACACCATTAGCACTACCACAAATTAGAATTCCAAAATCAGCCAATTTATTAACTACATCGTTAGCAACAGGATGTACAAAATCTGGGTAATCTACACTATCACTACTATCTGTTCCATGATTAGTTACCTCTATACCTTTAGATTCTAATAACTTAACTATAGCAAATTTATAGTCTGTTCCAGCGTGATCATTTCCAATAGATATTTTCATTAGTTATTTTTTATATGATATTTATTAAGACAGTTATTGTTTAAAAAAGATGCGTTTTAAAAAGTATATCTTCTTGGTTATAAAATTACAAAATATAAATAGTAAGTGTTTTAAAGATGTTAGTTACTTTTTAATTAATTGTTAATATCTCATCATTACTTCTAATAACTATAATTTTATTTATTGGAATATTTTTCTACTTAATATTCTATCATCAAAAACCAAATTTAGTTGTTGTTAATAGTTGTACTTTTATTAACCAACAAAATAGCTTTACAAACATAAAAAGAGGAAAAATTTATGAGTTATCATCTGTTTATAACTATAATTAAAGATTGTTAATTAAACAGTTTATACTATTTAAAATTAATGCATTATAGTATAGATAAGTTGTTAATTAGTATTAAATAAATAGATGATAACGTAACATCAAAACAAAATGTAAAAAAGTTATACTAGTAATTAACAAGCAATAATAATAATCATTTTTATTTTAAATTTTAAAAAAGAAATAGTTATTATAATATTAAATGTGGATAACCTTTTTTTAAAGAAAATAGTTTTAATAATTTTAGTATATTTCCTACAAATTTTAAATTATTAAAAATAAAAAAACAATTACTTATTATTTTTCTTTCTATTCCTTTAATAACATTAGGGCAAACACAAATAGGTTCAGATATAGATGGAGAAACTGCAGGTGATTTTTCAGGATATAGTGTAAGTTTATCTTCAGATGGAAGTATTGTTGCTATAAGTGCAGATGGAAATGATGGAAACGGAACAGATTCTGGTCATGTAAGAGTTTACGAGAATATAGGAGGAGTTTGGACACAGATAGGGAGTGATATAGATGGGGAAGCGCCAGGTGATACATCAGGAGATAGTATAAGCTTATCTTCAGATGGAAGTATTATTGCTATAGGAGCTCCAGATAATATCCCTTCTGGTCAAGCACGTATTTATAAAAACATAGGAGGAGTTTGGACACAGATAGGGAGTGATATTGATGGAGAAGCGCTAGGAGATGGTTTTGGAGAGCTTATATCTCTTTCTTCTAATAGAAGTGTTGTGGCGATAAGTGCATTATTTAATAATGAAAACGGAACTGAATCAGGTCACGTAAGAGTTTATGATTTAAGTGCTTTATTATCTTTAGATGATTATGTATTATCTAAGTTTAGTTTAGAACCTAATCCTGCAAAAACTCATTTTAATATTCATTTAAAAGATAATATAGAATTAATAAAAGCTAATATTTATAATAATTTAGGTCAGTTAGTTAAAGAAGATAACAAAGAAAATATTAAAGTATCATCATTTTCAAAAGGAATTTATTTTGTAGAAATTATAACAAATAAAGGAAAAGCATCAAAAAAAATAATTATCGAATAATTATATTTATTACGCCATTAAAAAATATAAAGACTTGTATTAATTTGCAAGTCTTTTTTATTTATTTAACCTTAACTAAACACTATTAAATTTTAATGTATTAGCTTTGCACTAAACTTAATACACCTTCTTCACTTTAAATTAAGTTTAAAAATTAATAGATTCCTTAACTTCAAGGAATAGAATATGATAACAAAATAAATGACAAGAAAGAAAAGTAAAAAAAAAATAAAAAAAATACACAACCTTACAGATAGTATCCATACCATATTAAAAGTAGATAGAAATAAAACGTTTAATTACAAACAAATAGCTGCTAAACTTGGTGTTAATGATGCTAGTAGCAGAAACCAAATTATTAAAACTCTTCATCGTTTAAAAGCTAAACAAGAAATTGAAGAAGTAGATAGAGGTAAGTTTAAAGCTATTGTTACATCTGAATACCATACTGGAATTTTTGATGCCTCTGCTCGAGGTTCTGGTTATGTAATATGCGAAGACTTTGAAGATGATATCTTCATCGCTTCAAACAATGTAAATAAAGCACTTCATGGAGATGAAGTTGAGTTATATGTTTATAAACGAAGAAAAAAAGGAAAACTTGAAGGAGAAATAACGCAAATAATATCTAGACACAAAACAGAGTATGTTGGTGTTATTCAAAAGCATAAAAACTATGCATTTGTAATAGCAGATAGTAATAAAATGTATGTAGATATTTTTGTTCCTCTTAATAAAACTTTTAAAGCTGAAGATGGTGATAAAGTAATGGTTCAATTAGAAGATTGGCCAGCAAAAGCCGATTGTCCGATTGGAAAAGTGATTAAAGTACTTGGTAAACCTGGAGAACATAATACAGAAATACATTCTATTTTAGCTGAGTATGGGTTACCTTATGAATTTCCTCACGAAGTTGAAGAATATGCTAATAAAATAGATACTTCTATTCAACCTGATGAAATAAAAAAACGTCGCGATATGCGAGACGTTTTAACCTTTACTATTGATCCAAAAGATGCAAAAGATTTTGATGATGCCCTATCATTTCAAGTACTTAAAAATGGTAATTACGAAATAGGCATTCATATTGCTGATGTATCACATTATGTAAAAGAAGGCACTATTCTAGATGATGAAGCTTACGAACGCGCTACAAGTGTGTATTTAGTAGATAGAGTAGTACCTATGCTTCCTGAAGTTTTATCTAATAACGCATGCTCATTAAGACCTAACGAAGAAAAATATACATTTTCTGCAGTGTTTGAATTAAATGATAAAGCAGAAATAAAAAACCAATGGTTTGGTCGTACAGTTACCTATAGTGATGCTCGTTTTACTTATGAAGAAGCACAGAGTATTATAGAATCTAAAAGCAATGAGATACCTAAAGAAGTTTCGTTAACTGGTAAAGCGTATAAAACAAATCAAGCTATTGCAGATGCTACTTTAAAACTAGATGAACTAGCAAAAATCATGCGAAAAAAACGTATGGGAGCTGGTGCTATTTCGTTTGATAAAGTAGAGGTGAAGTTTAATTTAGATGAAACCAACAACCCAGTTGGGGTATTTTTTAAAACCAGTAAAGATGCTAACAAGCTTATTGAAGAATTCATGCTATTAGCTAATAAAAAAGTAGCTGAATTTATTGGTAAACAATCACCTAAAAAAACATTTATTTATCGTGTCCATGACGAACCAAATGATGAAAAACTTGCTGCTTTACAAAATATTGTTGGACGATTTGGTTATAAACTAAACTTTAAAGACCGGAAATCTACCACAGCTTCTTTAAATAATTTATTAAAAGAAGTGAATGGAAAAAAGGAACAAAACTTAGTTGATACACTTGCTATTAGAAGTATGAGTAAAGCCGAATACACCACACATAATATTGGTCATTATGGACTAGCGTTTGATTATTATAGTCACTTTACCTCACCAATTCGTCGTTATCCAGATGTAATGGCTCATAGATTATTACAACACTATTTAGATAAAGGAAAATCTGCAAGTGAAGAGGTGTATGAAGAAAAATGTCAGCATTCTTCTAATATGGAATACCTTGCCACTAAAGCAGAAAGAGATTCTATAAAATACATGCAAATAAAGTTCATGCAAGATCATCAAGACCAGGAGTTTATTGGTGTAATTTCAGGTGTCACAGATTGGGGAATTTATGTGGAGATTATTGAGAATAAGTGTGAAGGTATGGTAAGAATACGCGACATAAAAGATGATTACTATCAATTTGATCAGGATGAATATGCATTAATTGGTCAAGCCACAAAAAATATGTATCAATTAGGTGATGAAGTCATCGTTAAAGTAAAACAAGCCGATTTAGTAAAAAAACATCTCGATTTTAGTTTAATAGGAAAAAGAGAAGATGTTTAGTATAATAAATACCAATTGGTATAGTTATTGATTTAGAACCCTCAATAAAAATAAAACTTAAATTACAATGAAAAATATCTTAGCAACACTTAGTTTTTTAATCACATCAATCGTTTTTTCACAAAGTGAGATTACAAAATCCATTGGCGAATTCACCGAACTTAAAGTTTACGATTTAATAGAAGTAGAGTTAATAAAGTCAAATAAAAATGAAGCTGTTATTAGTGGAAGAAATAAAAATGACGTCGTTATCGTTAATAAAAACGGAAAGTTAAAAATTAGAATGAAACTTGAAGAAAGCTATGACGGAAACAATACTAATGTACAACTATACTACACTAATGTAGATATTATTGATGCAAACGAAGGTGCAAAAATAAGATCTAACGATAAAATTAAACAATATGAAATTGAGCTAAGAGCACAAGAAGGAGGCGAAATTAATGTAGATTTAAAAGTAACTACAGCTACTATTAAATCTGTTACAGGAGGTGTAATACAAACTTCAGGTAAATCTCAAAGTCAAGACATATCAATTAGTACAGGAGGAGTTTACAAAGGAAAAAATCTAAAAACAGAATCAACCGAAATAGCAATTAGAGCAGGAGGAGAGGCAGATGTTAATGCTACAGATGTATTAGATATTAAAATACGAGCTGGAGGTGATGTATTTGTGTATGGAGACCCTAAAAAAGTAAATAAAAGTAAAGCCTTAGGAGGAAGAATTAAGCATATGGATTAAAATCCTTTGGCATCTTTTATTATATTTGTTACAACTTCAAAATGCTGAATATTTATTCGGCATTTTTATTACATATTACATGATAGAAGACATTCAAGCAGCGATTCCTCTAGGTTTTTTCTTAGCCTTTATGATAGGTCCTGTATTTTTTGTCTTAATAGAAACGAGTGCTACAAAAGGATTTCGGGCAGCTGTAGTGTTTGATTTAGGAGTAATTGTGGCAGATGTGTTTTTTATCTGTTTAGCTTATTTTAGTAGCTTTCAATTATTAGAAAACCTAAGTAATCAACCTGGTTTATTTGTGTTTGGAGGCATGATAATAACGGTTTATGGTATTATTATTTTCCTTAAAAAACCTAAACGCTCTACTAATGAAGCTAGTGAATTAGTCTTTACAAAAACAAATTATCTAGGATTATTTATAAAAGGTTTCCTACTAAACTTTATAAACATTGGTGTTTTAGTATTTTGGTTAGGCGTTATTATTATTACTGGACCAAGTCTTGAAAACGATTTTAATAGATTTGTGGCATTTTTCGGAACGATGATATTAGCCTATTTTGTTACCGATATATTTAAAATATTACTAGCAAAACAACTTAAGAAAAAGCTAACACCAGAACGCATTTTAAAAGTAAAAAAACTACTAGGACTTATTTTAGTTATTTGCGGCTTAGTGCTTATTGTAAAAGGTTTTTTGCCCAAAGACCAGCTTAACCCTCAAAATTTAATAGAAGATATAGGGTAATAAAAACCTTCAAGGAAACTTGAAGGTTTTTGAGGCGTCTAGCATTCCAACATTAAATAATACGCTGTACAAGGTTTTGTATGTATTTAATTAATTTTTTATAAAAATTAGAACATAAAAAAAAGAGACACCTAAATGTCTCTTAATTATCGAGGCGTCTAGCGGATTCGAACCGCTGTACAAGGTTTTGCAGACCTCTGCCTAGCCACTCGGCCAAGACGCCTTATTTGGACAGCAAATGTAAAAAAAATAAAGTTTTCACACTATTAACACTTACTTTTTTCGTTTTTCGGTCATTTTAATCGTTACCATTTCAACATCACCACCAATTGGAGGGTTTATTTTAGACACCCAGACGGTTGCTTTTTGTACTAATGTATCTTCTTTAAAAATACGCATTAAAATACGCTTAGCTACAGTTTCTAATAAATGTGAAGGTTGTTTCATTTCCTCCCTAATAACGCGGTTTAAAAACACATAATCAATAGTGTCACTTAATTTATCAGTTTTAGCAGATGTTTGTAAATCTGCTTTAACCTTTAAATCTACTCGATAGTCACTACCTATTTTAGTTTCTTCTGTTAAACAACCATGATGGGCAAATACCCTAATATTTTCAACTTTAATAATTCCCAAAACAAAATATTTTCAGCAAATATATTACACTAATATTTAATAACTTTGTCTTTTATTTTTAAAGATGTCTGAAGAAACAAAATCACTCAATTTTATTGAGCATATCATAGAGGAAGATTTACGTAATGGAATGCCCAAAAACAACTTACGTTTTCGTTTTCCACCAGAGCCAAATGGGTATTTACACATTGGTCACACTAAAGCTATTGGTATTAGTTTTGGTTTAGGAGAAAAATACAATGCACCTGTAAATCTTCGTTTTGATGATACCAATCCTACCAAAGAAGAACAGGAATATGTTGATGCTATAAAACGAGATATTACTTGGTTAGGATACAAATGGGCAAATGAATTATACTCATCCGATTATTTTCAACAGCTGTACGATTGGGCGGTACAAATGATAAAAGATGGAAAAGCTTATGTCGATTCGCAGCCAAGTGAAGCTATTGCTGAACAAAAAGGAACGCCAACACAAGTAGGAACTAACAGTCCATACAGAAATAGAAGTGTAGAAGAAAACCTAGAGTTATTTGAGCGCATGAAAAACGGTGAGTTTCCAGCAGGAACACATGTACTTCGCGCTAAAATTGACATGGAAGATCCTAATATGCTGATGCGAGACCCAATAATGTATCGTATTATGCACGCACATCACCATAGAACAGGAAACGATTGGTGTATTTATCCAATGTATGATTGGACACACGGTGAGAGTGATTACATCGAACAAATTTCACACTCACTATGCTCTTTAGAGTTTAAACCTCATAGAAAGCTTTACGATTGGTTTAAGGAGCAGGTATATGATTATAGTGCCAAGGAGTATCCTTTAACTCCTAAGCAACGAGAATTTGCTAGATTAAACCTTAGTTATACCATTATGAGTAAGCGAAAGCTACTCAAATTAGTAGAAGATGGTATCGTTTCAGGTTGGGACGACCCTCGTATGCCTACTATCTCAGGTTTGCGCCGAAGAGGTTACACACCAGATTCTATAAGAAATTTTATAGAAAAAGTTGGTGTAGCTAAACGTGAAAACGTCATTGATGTATCGTTGTTGGAGTTTTGTATTCGAGAAGATTTAAATAAAACAGCACCGCGTGTAATGGCTGTTTTAGATCCTTTAAAAGTAGTGATTACCAATTACCCTGAAAGCAAAGAAGAATGGTTTGAAGCTGAAAACAACCCAGAGGATACTTCAGCAGGAAGTAGAAAAGTTCCTTTTTCTAGGGAGATTTATATCGAAAAAGAAGATTTTAAAGAAGAAGCTGGAAATAAATTCTTTAGATTAAAACTAGGAGGTGAGGTACGTCTTAAAAATGCCTACATCATTAAAGCAGAAAAGGTTGTTAAAGATTCTGAAGGAAATATTACTGAAGTTCATTGTAAGTATTCAGAAGACACCTCTAAAAAAGTAAAAGGCACACTTCATTGGGTATCAATAAAACATGCTGTTAAAGCAGAAATTAGGGAGTATGATAGACTATTTATGGATGAAGCTCCAGACAGTTATCCAGATAAAGATTTTATGGAGTTTATTAATCCTAATTCTTTAAAAATCATCAATGCTTTTGTTGAGCCTAGTTTAGCTGACGTAAAGGTTGGAGAACGCTTCCAATTTCAGCGTTTAGGGTATTTTAATGTGGATGACGATTCAACACCAGAAAACTTGGTATTCAATAAAACGGTTGGTTTACGAGATTCTTGGGTAAAGCAAAAGCAAAAACCTAAGCAAAAAAGTACTCAAAATCAGCAAAAAACACAACAACAATCTCAACGAAAGGCAATTAATGTCATTCAGCAATTAGGAAAAAAATACACGAATTTACCTGAAGAAAAGCAACAAAAAGTAAAAGCAGACATTCAGGAATTAGCTAAAGATGTGTCTTATGATGAATTAGAACCGTTATTTGGAACCGCTGTAAAAAAAGTAGGCACACGTATTGCCACAATGGTAGTGTTAAAAGAACTACTTAAAAATGGTTTAGAACGTAACGATTCGATTAATGAGTTTATAGAAAAAGCCTTAGAAGATAAAAACGAGATTTTGGTTGCTGAAGCTAATGCTATTTAGAAAACACAAAAAAACCTCAAAACAATTAGTTTCGAGGTTTTTTATTGAAGTTTAGTTTTCAATTTTTTCTTGAGTCATTTCATTATCAGGAATAACAAGGCTTGTTTTAAAGCTTGGAAATACCTGATCCATCAAAGCATTGTTTTTTAATTGTTTAGCCTCAATAAAATACCAGTATTTTAAATTTGTATCATAAATACCCAATAAATAACCCTTAGACTTAATTCTTAGGTTGTTCATTATCATTTGATTGTAACTTTCTATGTAGCAACGATACTCGTCTTGTTCGTAAACAATGTCAGAAACACCAACTATTTCAGCTTTTTCAAACACAAAACCATCTTGAGCCATAGAATTAAACGTAGATTCTAATAAATCCATAGCTTTTTCTTTTCCACCCATTAATGTCACAACACCAGGATAAGTGTGTTTTAAAACAGTTTCAAAATCAAATTTAAGTGTTGCGTGAGACGTGGCTTTTGCATCTTTTAACGCTTGTGCCTTTAACTCAGATTTATCTTGAGCAAAAGAAATGCTGCTACAAACAAGTAACAGCATCAATATTGGTTTAGAATATATTTTATTCATCTTTCTTTTTATCATTTTTATTCTTCATTGCCTCCCCAATTTGGTTACTAGCAGTAAAACTAGCCACCATATCGTTTAACATATTACTTCCTGCTTGAGGTGAATTAGGCAACAAGATTAAATTACTGTTTGTTTCACCACCAATAGCTTGAAGTGTATCATAGTGTTGTGTTACTACAATTAAAGCAGAGGCTTCTTGCGAGTTGATGCCAACCTTGTTAAGAACTTCTACTGATTCTTCCAAACCACGAGCAATTTCACGTCGTTGATCTGCAATACCTTGACCTTGTAAACGCTTGCTTTCAGCTTCAGCTTTTGCTTTTTCCACTATAAGAATACGAGCAGCATCACCTTCAAACTGTGCTGCAATTTTTTCACGCTCTGATGCATTAATTCTATTCATTGCCGCTTTTACTTGTGCATCAGGGTCTATATCAGTAACAAGTGTTTTAATAATATCGAAACCATAATCAGACATTGCGTCGTTTAATTCGGCTTTTACAGCCAAAGCGATATCATCTTTTTTTACAAACACATCATCCAGCTTCATTTTAGGTACTTCGGCACGAACCACATCAAACACATAACTTGTAATTTGGTCGTGAGGATAATCTAGCTTATAAAATGCATCATACACTTTATCGCGTATTACTTTATACTGTACAGAAACTTTTAAGCGCACAAATACATCATCTAAAGTTTTCGTTTCAATAATGACATCTAGTTGTTGAATTTTTAAACTTAACTTTCCAGCAATGCGATCAACTAAAGGGATTTTTAATTGCAATCCAGAATGGCGTATACTTTGAAATTTACCAAAACGCTCAATAACAGCAGCGGTTTGCTGTTTGACAATAAAAAATGCAGAAATTAAAATTATTAGTCCAAAAAAAGCGATAGGTATAAAAACAAATTGTTCCATAACAAGAATATTAAATGGTTAAAAATATTTGATTACTAAATTAAGTTATATTTGTTTCCGAACGATGAAAAATCCTATGAAAAACAAACAACTTACCTTATTAGTAGCACTAAGTATGCTTTTTGTTACAATAACTCAGGCACAGCATAAAAGTTATGATATTAAAAATGGATTTGGTATAGGTGGAGGCATTAGTCTGTTTAATATTAAAACAGATAATTTTACTACTACTAAAGGAAATGGTTTTATTGTTGCTCTTGCTGCAACAGTCGATATTCCAAACCGATGGTACACCGTAAGTTATGGTATGCAAATTTCTGAAAACACTTTTGAAATTTCTGGCAGAATGACTGATCTTGTTGCTGGTGACGAGCAAATAGAATATAAGCTTATGGCAGCGCAATTAGGTTTTTTGTTTCACGGAAAAATTATTGGTAATAACTTTACTATTGATGTTGGTCCACAATTACAATACAATGGCGATTTGGAGTTTAAAAACAGCCAACAAGAAAGTTATTATATTAATGGTTATGACAATTTATCGGCTTCAGATATCACTGAAATGTCTAAATTTAATATTAATGGAGCAATTGGAGCCACTGCAGGCTTTGGACCATTGAGACTAAGAGCTCAATATATTTATGGTTTTTTAAACATGTTTGAAAAACTTAACGATAATCTTAATGAAGATGTTAGTTTTAAGGGTAATCCAGAAACCATCATGTTTACAGCTTTGTTTACCTTTTAGTTATAAATGCTATGGCATTTTCCATACGTTTAAGGGTTTCATTTTTACCAATCATAAACATAATATCAAACACATCAGGACCTTGCAAAGCACCAACCAATGCTAGTCGTAAAGGCATCATGACTTTACCAAAACCAATTTCGTTTGATGTAATCCAACCTTTAATCGTGTTTTGAATGTTCTCGGTTGTATAATCATTAATAGCATTAATTAATGCCATTACATCTCTTAAAACATCTTCAGAACCCTCTTTAAAAGCTTTTTTTAAGGCTTTTTCATCATAATTATTAGGCGTGGAGAAGAAGTAGTGTGTTAAATCCCAAAAGTCGCTTATAAAAGTGGCACGTTCTTTAACCAACCCAACGACTAATGCAATAAAGTTTTCGTCAATATTACTGTCATTACGAGGAGCTTGCGACGTGGTAATCTCATCAATTGCGACAGATTGCTTCGTTTCACTCGCAATGACATTTAATTTTGCATCAACAATTGGCTTAAACACCTTTGCAAGCTCTTCATTATCTTGTTCTTGCATATAATGATGGTTAAACCACTTGATTTTTTCAGGGTCAAAACGCGCTCCAGATTTATTGACACGTTCTAATTCGAAAGCATTGATTAATTCTTTTAAACTAAAAATTTCTTGCTCAGTTCCAGGGTTCCAGCCTAAAAAGGCTAAAAAGTTTACCATGGCTTCTGGAAAATAGCCATCTTCTTTATAACCTCTTGAAACCTCTCTAGTTTTAGGGTCTTTCCATTCTAATGGAAATACAGGAAACCCTAATTTATCACCATCACGCTTACTTAATTTTCCTTTTCCTGTGGGTTTTAAAATCAGTGGTAAATGTGCAAATTCAGGAGCATTCCATCCAAATGCATCGTACAATTGTTGGTGCAATGCTAAAGAAGGCAACCATTCTTCACCTCTAATAACATGAGATATTTCCATTAAATGATCATCTACAATATTAGCTAAATGATAGGTTGGCATACCATCGCTTTTAAAAAGCACTTTATCGTCAAGCACATTGGTATCTATTTTTATATCACCACGAATAATATCTTTTAAGTGAAGTGTTTCATCTTGAGGTGATTTAAATCGAATCACATAATCGTCTCCAGCTTCTATTTTTGCCTTGACTTCATTTTCTGAAAGTGATAAAGAATTGCTTAATTTTAATCGGTTATGCCAATTATAGATAAATGTTTTCCCTTTAGCTTCATGGTCTTTTCTATGAGCGTCTAAGGCTTCGGCTGTATCAAAAGCGTAATAGGCTTTGCCTTTTGCAATTAATTCTTCAGCATACTGTTTATATAAAAGCTTGCGTTCGCTTTGTCTATATGGACCAAATTGCTCATTTTTGGAGCCTGTACTGAGCGTAGCCGAAGTAGGACCTTCATCAAAAGGGATTCCACACCAATTTAAAGCGTTAATAATGTAGTCTTCAGCACCTTCAACATATCTATTTTGATCGGTATCTTCAATACGTAACACAAACGTTCCGTTGTGTTTTTTTGCAAATAAATAATTGAAAAGGGCTGTTCTTACGCCTCCAATATGTAATGGTCCTGTTGGACTAGGCGCAAAGCGCACGCGTACGTTATTGTTCATGCTTTAAAATTTGCTGCAAAGATAGATGGATAAGACAAAAGATAAAAGAAGATAGACAAAAGACTTTTAAAAGAAAGATTTGTTAGAAAAATGAGCTTCTCTTTATTCTAATATCGAAGCGGTCTATACTTTTTTTTCTTAAAAACTAATCATTTCACGTGGAACACGCTTATTCATTATATTAAACCACAAAGGAGGTATTAACGCTAATACCATAGATGTTGGGTAGCCATAAGGCATTTGTGGACTTGTGTCGTGACACTCCAAAATTTGATATTTTTTTGAGGATTTAAAATGATGATCGCTATGTCTTGTAAGTTCATACAACACAATTCTCCCAACAACATGATTGGAGTTCCATGAATGTACTTCTTTTACACGTTCGTATCTGCCAGATGCTGCTTTCTTTCTTAATAAGCCATAATGCTCTATATAGTTAACAGTTTCTAGTAATAAAAACCCTGTTATTGCAGCACCAATAGAAAATAATAATCCTAATTTTCCAAAAAGTAGAAACGCCACAAACAAGTATAAACTTTGCAGTATGAGATACCAAAACATATCATTTTTAAAAGATAAAAACGAAGTATTCTGGTTTTTAAGAAGTTTTAATTGAATCTTCCATGCGCTTATATATTGTCTGATTGTTGAGGTAATCCAAAACGAATATACTGTTTGGTTATATCTTGCGGTTGCAGGATCTTCCTTTGTGGCAGCATGTAGATGATGACCATAATTGTGTTCTATGTAAAAATGCATATACAACGACGGAAGCAACAATGCTTTACCAATAAACCGCTCGTTGGTTTTTTGTCTATGACCTAATTCGTGGCCTACATTAATTCCGTTAGTTCCTAAAACCATTCCAACAGAAAGCATTAACCCAATAAATTCAAATGTTTGTAGTTGATTATTTGTAACGGTTATTAATGCAATTACCAATAACCCATAAGTTATAGGAAGATTAAGATAGAGTAACCAATCAAAAAGCTTATTTCGTTTTTTTGAAGCAATGTCCTTATCATTATAATTACTATTGTCTTGAGGTAATAATAGTTCAAAAATAGGGATAAGCACAAACGAGTAAAAAGGCGTTAAAAAAGACCAATAACCCTTTAGTGATAAACCAATAAAAGCTGTAACAGGAATTGTAAATGCGGCTAAGTATTTTAAATCTTTCATCTTTCCACAATAAATCGATTGAAAATGTCTGTTATCGACTTTAACAGAATGTTATAAATAAATTATAATACAAGTTAACAATAAAATTGTAGATTTATTAATTGAAACTATTAAAAATAGGGTATTGAGCAATTTTAACAACATACAAAATAAGCTTGAAGCGTTTATAAAAAAGTACTACACTAATGAACTTATAAAAGGTGCTATTTTATTCTTCGCTATTGGGTTATTGTACTTTTTGTTAACCCTGTTAATAGAATATACTTTATGGCTAAGCCCAATAGGAAGGACTATATTGTTTTGGTTATTTGTAGCTGTTGAAGGTGCATTGTTTGTAAAATTTATTGTCAAGCCTATTTCAAAGTTGTTTAAGTTTCAAAAAGGAATAGATTATCTAGAGGCTTCTAAGATTATTGGAAATCATTTTCCTGAAGTTAACGATAAGTTAGTTAATGTACTCCAATTAAAAGAAAACTCTAAAGAATCTGAACTTTTGTTAGCTAGTATAGAACAAAAAGCGATTGAGCTGCATCCAATTCCGTTTAAATTAGCTATTAACTTTAAAAGCAACATCAAGTATTTAAAGTATGCTGCAATTCCGCTGCTCATTATATTGTTATCTTTTGTCTCCGGAAAGTATAATTGGTTTAGTGATAGCTATGAACGTGTGGTTAATTACAAAACAGCGTACGAACCACCAGCACCTTTTCAGTTTTTTGTAATAAATGATAGTTTAAAAGCTATAGAAAACAATGATTTTACACTTATAGTTCAAACAGAAGGAGAGGTTATTCCAGATAATGTTCAAATAAGCTATAACGATGAAACCTATTATCTTAAACAAATTAATTCAGGTGTTTTCGAATACATTTTCACACAGCCAAAGGAAACGGTAAATTTTCATTTACAAGCCAATGAAGTGGTTTCAAAAGATTACAAATTAGAAGTGGTTAATACACCAACTCTTTTGAGTTTTGATTTGGTTTTAGATTATCCAGCCTACACCAAAAAGCAAGATGAAATTTTAAAAAGCAATGGTAATGCTATAGTACCTCAGGGCACAAAAGTGACGTGGAATTTAAAAACTAAATCTACAGACAATGTAGTTTTAAATACACAAGATTCATTAGTTAACTTCCAAGGAAATGATAATGAATTTCAGTTATCTAAACGCTTGTACAAATCATTAGATTATAGCCTTCAAACTAGCAATAAAAACTTGAAAGATTATGAGAGTTTAGCATTTTCAATAAATGTAATTCGTGACCAATATCCTGAGCTTAATGTAAAAATGGAACAAGACTCTACCGATAGTCAAACATTGTATTTCTATGGTCAAGTAAGTGATGATTATGGTTTAAGTAAATTGCAATTAGTGTATTATCCTAGTGATGCTGAAGATGACAAAAAAGTTGAGAAGCTAATTGTATCAAACTCTAACTTTGACGAGTTTGTAAGCGTGTTTCCTAACCAATTAAACTTAAAAGAAGGCGTTAGTTACGATTTGTATTTTGAGGTGTTTGATAACGATGTGCTAAGCAATTACAAAAGCACGAAGAGTAATACATTTTCTTACAGAAAGCTAACAAAAGATGAGGTTGAACAAGAACAACTAAAAGAACAAAGTGAAACAATTGAAGATTTAAACAATTCGTTTGAGAAGCTAGAAGAACAAGATGAAGAATTAAAAGAGTTTTCTAAAACACAAAAAGAAAAGTCTGAACTTAATTTTAACGATAAGAAGAAACTGGAGAATTTTCTTAAACGCCAAAAAGAACAAGATGAGTTGATGAAAAACTTCAACAAGCAACTCAAAGAAAATTTGGATGAGTTTCAAAAAGATAAAGAAGATCCTTTTAAAGAAAGTTTAAAACAGCGTTTAGAGGAAAACCAAGAGCAGCTAAAACAAGATGAAGAATTACTTAAAGAGCTTGAAAAGCTTTCAGAGAAAATTCAAAAAGAAGAATTATCTCAAAAACTAGAAGAACTTGCTAAACAAAACAAGAACAGAAAACGAAGTTTACAGCAATTACTTGAGCTTACTAAGCGCTATTATGTAACGATGAAATCTGAAAAGATTCGTGCAGAATTAGAGGAATTAGCTAAGGAGCAAGAGGAATTAGCGGAAGAATCCGAAAAAAATAACACCAAAGAAAGACAAGACGAGTTAAACAAGAAATTTGAGGATATTCAAAAAAAGCTAGAAGAGCTACGTAAAGAAAATCAAAAACTCATCGAGCCACTTGATGTTCCAAACGACCAAAAGAAAGAAGAAGACATCAAAAAAGAGCAGCAAGAAGCTAGCCAAAATCTAGAAAAGAAAGAGCAAACCCAAGATCAAGAAAACAAGCAACAACAGCAAAACAACGCAAAAAAGAATCAAAAAAAGGCTGCTCAAAAAATGAAACAAATGAGCGAACAAATGCAGCAATCCATGATGAGTGGAAGCGCTGAGCAAATGTCTGAAGACATAGACATGCTCCGTCAAGTTCTGGACAACTTAGTACTGTATTCGTTCGATCAAGAAGATGTTATGGATAAGTTCAAGTCCATTCAAGTAAATCATAACGAGTACGCCAAATATTTAATAAAGCAGCAAAATCTAAGAGAACATTTTGAACATGTTGACGATAGTTTATTTGCACTATCGTTGCGTCAACCAACACTTTCCGAAAATATTAATAAAGAAATTACAGAGGTGTTTTTTAATATCGATAAATCTTTAGAGCAATTAGCCGAAAACAGACTATATCAAGGCGTGGCTGCACAGCAATATGCTGTAACCTCCGCGAACAGTTTAGCAAGTTTATTAAGCGACATTCTCGACAATATGGAAAACCAAATGAATCCTTCGCCAGGACAGGGTCAGGGAGGCGATATGCAACTTCCAGATATTATTATGAGTCAAGAAGAGCTCAACAAACAGATGGAAGAAGGTTTAAAAAAATCACAAGTGGGACAAAAAAAAGAGGGTGAAAAAGGTAAAGAAGGCAATGAAGGTGAACAAAAAGAAGGAGAGGGACAGCAACAAGAAGGTGAAGGAGGTAACAGCGAAGAATTAAATGGAGAACTCTTTAAAATTTATCAACAGCAGCAACAGCTACGTCAAGCCTTAGAAGATAAATTAGGTAAAGAAGGAAACAAAGGCGCAGGAAACAATTTATTAAAAGAAATGGAGTCTATAGAAAAAGATTTATTAAATAGAGGCTTTACAAATCGTACTTTACAGCGTATGATGAACCTTCAATATCAGTTGTTAAAATTAGAAAACGCCACTTTTCAACAAGGTGAGGATAATAAGCGAAAGTCCAAGACCAATCAACAACAATTTAATAACCTTACCAATACTAAATTGCAACAAGCAAAACAATATTTTAATACTACTGAAATATTAAACAGGCAAGCCTTACCTTTGCAGCAAGTTTATAAACAGAAAGTGCAAGAGTATTTTAAAAAAACCAATGATTAGTTTTAATTACGAAACCGATTTCCAATTACTAAACCAAGATAAGTTGAGTGAATGGATTACCAATACTATAAAAGAGGAACATTTCAAAGAAGGAGATATTAACTATGTGTTTTGTGATGACGAGTATTTACACAAATTAAATGTAGAATTTTTACAACACGATACGTTTACAGATATTATAAGCTTTGACTATGCAGTAGGAAAAGAACTACATGGTGATATTTTTATCTCAGTTGAAAGAGTAGAAGACAATGCTAAAAATCTCGAAGTTAATTTTGAAGCCGAACTACACAGAGTAATGATTCATGGTATTCTTCATTATTGTGGTTATAAAGACAAAGATGAAGAAGACATAATCGAAATGCGTCAAAAGGAAGACTTCTACCTTAACAAGCTCAATTAATTCTGATGCTTTAGTGTATATTTGCAAACTTTAATTTTACAATTGTTTCACGTGGAACACTTATGAGTTTATTTTTAGATACATACGATGTCATAGTAGTTGGAGGTGGTCATGCTGGTAGTGAAGCTGCTGCTGCTGCTGCTAATATGGGAAGCAAGACGCTGCTAATTACCATGAACCTTCAAAACATTGCCCAAATGTCTTGCAACCCAGCCATGGGTGGAATTGCTAAAGGTCAAATTGTGCGTGAAATTGATGCACTTGGAGGGTATAGTGGTATTGTAAGTGATACTTCGGCGATTCAATTTAAAATGCTTAATAAGTCTAAAGGACCTGCAATGTGGAGCCCAAGAGTGCAAAGTGATAGAATGCGTTTTGCAGAAGACTGGAGATTGATGCTAGAGCAAACACCAAACCTTGATTTCTACCAAGAAATGGTCTCTGGCTTAATTGTTAGTAATGGTAAAATAGTTGGTGTTAAAACATCATTAGGAATAGAAGTAAAAGCTAAATCTGTTGTATTAACTAATGGTACTTTTTTAAATGGCTTAATTCATATTGGTGATAAAAGTTTTGGTGGCGGAAGAGCTGGTGAAAGAGCAGCCACAGGAATCACCGAGCAGTTGGTTGATTTAGGTTTTGATTCAGGAAGAATGAAGACTGGAACACCACCTAGAGTTGATGGACGCTCGTTAGACTTTTCTAAAATGATTGTACAACCTGGTGATGAAAACCCTGAGAAGTTTTCATATTTAGATATTACAAAACCATTAGCCAAACAGCGTTCGTGTCATATGACTTACACCAGTCCTGAGGTACACGATTTGTTACGTGAAGGCTTTGATCGCTCACCAATGTTTAACGGTAGAATTAAAAGTTTGGGTCCTCGGTATTGTCCCTCTATTGAAGATAAAATAAATCGTTTTGCAAACAAGGACAAGCATCAGTTATTTGTAGAACCAGAAGGTTGGAATACAGTTGAATACTATGTAAACGGTTTCTCAACATCCTTACCTGAAGATGTTCAGTTTAACGCATTACGTTCTGTAGCAGGTTTTGAAAACGTTAAATTTTTCAGACCTGGATACGCTATTGAATATGATTATTTTCCACCAACGCAGTTAAAAGATACCTTAGAAACCAAGCTAGTTAATGGCTTGTATTTTGCTGGTCAGATTAACGGAACTACGGGTTATGAAGAGGCAGCATCTCAAGGTTTAATGGCTGGGATCAATGCTAGTCTAAAAGTTCAAGAAAAAGAACCATTTACACTAAAAAGAGACGAAGCTTACATAGGTGTTTTGATTGACGATTTAATTACAAAAGGCACAGAAGAGCCTTATAGAATGTTTACCTCGAGAGCTGAATACAGAACACTTTTAAGACAAGATAATGCCGATTTAAGACTAACTCCTAAAGGCTTTGATTTAGGAATTGCTTCAGATAAGCGTTTAAAACGCATGGAAGAAAAGCATAGTAAAGCCGAAAATTTTGTACAGTTCTTTAAAGATACAAGTGTAAAACCAGAAGAAATAAACCCTATTCTTGAGTCTAAAGATTCTTCAGTAATGAAACAATCTGACAAGATGTTTAAGATCTTTGCAAGACCTAATATTACCATTGATGATATGCGAAAAGTTGCTTCAGTAAATGATTATATAATTGATAATAATTTAGACAATGAAGTGATTGAGCAAACTGAAATTCAAGTAAAATATTCTGGTTATATCGCTAAGGAAAAAAACAATGCAGATAAATTGCATCGATTAGAGTACGTGAAAATCCCAGAAAATTTTGACTATTCACAAATTAAATCTATGAGTTTTGAGGCACGTGAAAAGCTGAAGAATATTCAGCCAACATCAGTTGCACAGGCGTCAAGAATTAGTGGTGTGTCTCCTAATGATATCTCTGTATTATTAGTTTATATGGGGCGATAAATGCACATGTTCCACGTGGAACGTTTTTTTAAATGAAAGAAACTAAATCATATTTAACGGTTAAGGATCACTCGGTTTCAGGTGAAACGTTTCAACTAGCTTTAAATAAAAAGTATGGATTTTTAGAGACTCAGCCACAACCTGAAGAAGACAAACTTTTTGAATATTATAAAACAGAAGACTACATTTCTCATACAGATTCTAAAAGAAATTTATTTGAAAAAGCTTACCATTTGGTAAGAAGTATTTCTTTAAAACGAAAATTAAAACTCATTAATTCTTTTAATTCTAAAGAGAAAAATCTTTTAGACATTGGTTGTGGGACTGGTGATTTTTTAAAAAAGGCTCAAGAAAATGGTTGGACTGTTTCCGGAATTGAACCTAATGAGTCTGCTAGGAAAATTGCTAAAACAAAAACCAATAATGTTGTTTTTAATGTTGAGCATCTAGAAAAATTCAAGCCCAAAAGTTTTGATGTTATTACGCTTTGGCATGTACTTGAACATTTACCAAACCTGGAGGAGCAAATAAGTATTCTTAAAAACTTACTTAATGAAAAAGGCACGTTAATAATAGCTGTACCAAATCATCATAGTTTTGATGCAAAACACTATAAATCGTTTTGGGCTGCTTATGATGTTCCAAGACATCTTTGGCATTTCAATCAAAAATCAATTGCAAGTCTTTTTGAAAGCGAAAACATGACCGTTGTAAAAATACTTCCTATGAAGTTTGATGCTTATTATGTGAGCCTACTTTCAGAAAAGTATAAAACAGGTCGCATGAATATTTTAAATGCTTTTAGGGTTGGATTACTTTCTAACTTAAAGGCAAAGAGAACAAATGAGTATTCATCAATCATATATGTTATACAAAACAAGTAGTTTTTTATTTTAAGGACTTATAACAATCAATTTAATGAGCTAATAGGTGTTTCCTTTTAAAATTAATTTTAAGCCTTTTATAGGCTTTATTTTAATTCAAAATCAATAAATTGAATATATTAATAAGGCAGTTATTATAAGTTTTATTTATTATATAAATAACCACATATTTCAAAAATTTATATGTTTTACTTTTATATTTTTGCGACATTGAAAAATAATAGATAAAATGAAAAAAATAATAATTATTGCTTTAGTGGTTTTAAGTGTTGTGTCTTGCCAGCAATCTCAAAAAATTGGATTTGTGGATAATTCGGTTTTGATAAACGACTATCAAGAGAAAAAAGATATTGAAGCAAAGCTAAAAACGAAAATAGCAGCTTACGAAAAGAAAAGAGATAGTCTAAGTCAAGCATTTCAATTAGAAATAAAGGATGCTGAACTGAAAGCAAGAAAAATGTCGCAAGCAAATCTTCAAAAGTTACAACAGGAGTTTCAGCAAAAAGAACAAATTATTTCTCAACAATTACAATTTGAGCAACAACAAATTGCTCAAGAGAGTCAATCTAAAAACGATTCACTTATCAAAAAAGTAAGAGCATTTGTTAAGGATTATGGTAAAACAAATGGTTACAGTTTTATCTTAGGAAGTAACGAAGCAGGGAGTGTTATGTATGGAACAGAGACGTCCGATTTAACTCAAACGGTTTTAGACGCGTTAAATGAAGCATATAAAAACAAAAAGTAGATAGATATTTTCTTAAAAGTAGTCAAAGCCAAACTTTTTGTTTGGCTTTTTTATTTTGTATAAAACGAAAACGCTTTTGGTATAATCTGTACCTTAATACCTCCTGTTCCAATTAGCTCGCCATCAGCTTGAACAAAAGGAATGTTCAATTTGTTTTTACAATTAACAGAAATTGTATTTGTCTTGAATGTTTCAACTTTTTTAAGCTTCACGATGCTTCCATTAAAAAGTTTCACCAAATTTTTAAGGATATCTAACTTGCTGAAGTTTTTTGCAATACTTATATCGAACAAGCCGTCAGTTGGGTTTGTATATTCCGTTAATTGCATACCTCCACCAGAATACTTACAAAGCCCAATTAAAACCATCAAACTTTTTGTTTTAATTTTTTGTGAATTAGCAACAACTTCCACATCAAAATTCTTAAAAGAAAATAATCCTGAAATAGCTCCAATAAGGTAGGCCAAAGCACCAAAATGCTTGTATTTACCTACTTTACTAACTACATAACCATCAAAACCCACTCCAGCTAAGTTATTGAAAAAAACAGCTTCCTTTTGAGAATCTAAAAACTCTATTTTACCAATATCTTGTTGAGAAATAGTTCCATTTTTAATAGTATCAATGGCTTTTTTATAATCTTTTGGAATATTATAGGTTTTCACCCAATCGTTTCCAGTTCCTATAGGAATTACACCAACATTAATGCTTGAAGTAGGGCTTATAGTTTGTAACATGATACCATTAACTGTGTTGTGTATGGTACCATCGCCACCAATACAGATAATTTTATTAAAACCCTGATTTACAGCGTTATGTATTAATTCAACATTATGTAATCCACTACTTGTAAAGTGAAATACATACTGAAATCTCTCATGATTTAATTGGTTTTCGATTTTAGGCCAAAGGGTTTTGGCCTTTCCGTTTCCAGAAGTTGGATTAATTATGATGAACCATTTTTTGGAGTTCGACACCTTAAGCAGATTTCTTGTGAAGCAATCGTGTTAATTTGATTGACAAATCGGTTAGTATAATTTTAGAATTCCCATTACGTTCTATATGGTAAATAGCATCTTGCAATTCTTCACTAATGTCCATAATGTTATTTCCATGAACAAATGGCGCAAATTTTTCAAGCTTAAAATTATCAGATTTAGGCTCCATAAATACCAAATCCTTTGCTTGATAATTATATAACAGTGCTTGTCTGAAAAAGTCTAAACAAAATTGTAAAAATTGTTTTTGTGTTTCACGACCAGTTTTGGCAACTTCCTCACTCCACGACATTAAATCGTGAATGGCAGATTTATTTCCTTTAGCCTTAAAAGCACTTCTAATCCAAAATATAAACCACTCTTCAAACTGTATGTCTTCACTATCGTGATACACCAAGTCACAAGCTTTATTAAAATTACCATTAGATTGATGAGCAATTTTTGTTGCAACAGCCTCATCAATACTATATTTTTTTATAAGCGCGTCTTTAATATCGTTTTCGGCAAGAGGAGGAAACCTTAATATTTGGCAACGAGATTTTATGGTTGAAATTATTTGCTCTTCATCTTCGGTAATTAAAATAAAGATGGTTTTATTTGGAGGCTCTTCAATTAGTTTTAAAAGTTTATTAGCACAAGCAATATTCATTTTTTCAGCCATCCAAATCAACATAACTTTATAACCTCCTTCGTAAGATTTTAACGTAAGAGATTTTACAATTTCATGCGCTTCATCAACACCAATTTGCCCTTGTTTATTGTCTATCCCTAATTGCCTATACCAATCAAATAAGTTGCAATAAGATTGTTCTTTTAATAAGTTTCGCCAATCCTCTAAAAACAGTTTGGAAACAGGATGTCTTTTTACTGTATCATTATTGGCGACAGGATATGCAAAATGTAAATCAGGATGAGAAAGATTATTAAACTTTAAATTACAAGCGTTATCACCAGATGAGTTTTCGCTATCAGTATTATGGCATAAAATATATTGTGCGTAGGCTATCGCCATTGGCAAGGTACCAACACCCTCTTTTCCAACAAATAATTGTGCATGAGGAATCCTTCCATTATCAACACTATTAGTTAAGTGTTTTTTAAGATGTTCTTGACCTATTATATCACAAAAAAGCATATCGCAAATATAACTTATGTTTTAGTATTTTAGGCGTCAATTTAAATATGATTAAACTAAAAAACTAATAAAATAATATTATAAAAACCTTAAAAGGATTAATATTGCTAACTAATTTTGCTTTTTAGATTAAAACAACCAATACACTATGAAAACAGTTGATGATATTAACTTTGAAAACAAAAAAGCGCTAATTAGAGTTGACTTTAATGTGCCTTTAAATGAAAAATTTGAAGTAACTGATGCTACACGAATTATATCTGCAAAATCTACGATAATAAAAATTTTAGAGGATGGTGGAAGTTGCATATTAATGTCGCATTTAGGAAGACCAAAAGGTGTACAAGATGAGTTTTCGTTAAGACACATTGTTAAAAAAGTAGAAGAAATTATTGGTGTTGAAGTAAAATTTGCTAACAACTGCATTGGGGGAGATGCCCAAACGGCAGCAACAAATTTACAGGCAGGACAAATATTATTGTTAGAGAACCTTCGTTTCCATGAAGAAGAAAAACAAGGAGATGAAGCCTTTGCAAAACAGCTGGCAAAATTAGGAGATGTATATGTAAATGATGCGTTTGGAACAGCGCACAGAGCGCATGCATCAACGACCGTAGTAGCTAAGTTTTTCCCAGAAAGTAAATGTTTTGGAAAGTTATTAGCAAAAGAAATTGAAAGCATAGAAAAAGTAATGACCTCTGGAGAAAAACCTGTTACAGCTGTACTTGGTGGTGCAAAGGTGTCTTCGAAAATCACTATAATAGATAACATTCTAGATAAGATAGATCATCTTATTATTGGAGGAGGAATGACCTTTACATTTATAAAAGCACAAGGAGGACAAATAGGAGACTCGTTAGTTGAAGATGACAAATTAGAGCTTGCCAATGATATTTTAGAAAAAGCCAAATCAAAAAATGTTTCTATTCATCTTCCTGTTGATGCGATTATTGCAGATGCTTTTAACAACAATGCACACACCAACACATGCGATATAGACAAAATTCCTAACGGTTGGATGGGATTAGATGTTGGGCCAAATACAGAAGCATTATTTGCAAACGTCATTTCAAACTCCAAAACCATTTTATGGAACGGACCACTTGGCGTGTTTGAAATGCCTAACTTTGCTAAAGGCACTATAGCATTAGGGCATGCCATAGCAAATGCTACTGAAAAAGGCGCTTTTTCACTAGTTGGAGGAGGAGATTCTGTAGCAGCAGTAAAACAATTTGGATTTGAAGAGAAAGTAAGCTACGTGAGTACTGGTGGTGGTGCCATGTTAGAAAGCCTTGAGGGTAAGACTTTACCAGGAATTGCAGCCATAATAAACTAGAATCCGATAAATTTTCAATTGTAATCAAAAAATACGATTTTAGCATTTCAAGCGTTCTGTTATATCATAATATTTACAAATGGTTTTAAGAGTATTAATAGCATTTTTTATCATTCAGTTTTCCTTTAGTCAAACTAAAGATAGCACTGCTGTTAACTCATCTCAAAAAGCGACAATAATAGATACAATTATAGATGGAAAATCTCAAGTTATAAAGGAGATAAAACCGGTTCATGATTCGCTTATAAAAAAAGAGTTTAAAGACCTAGATATTGCAGCAGAGTTTGACCAAAAATGGATGGAAGAACTATTTAGCTCGGGTTTGTATGATACTATTTACAAATCAGTTTCCGAGCTTGAATACAATGAGGTTTATTACCCAGAACTCCCAACAGACACCTTAAAAAAACGACTTGCCGAACTTGACGCTAAAACGCCTTTTAATATTGCTTACAACCCTTCGTTAGAAAGTGTTATAAAAGGCTATTTAAAGAACAGAAGAAAACACTTAGAGCGCTTGATGGCACTAAGCGAGTATTACTTTCCTTTATTTGAAAAAGAACTGGATAATTACGACATCCCTTTAGAAGTAAAGTATTTAGCAATTGTAGAATCTGCACTAAAACCTAGAGCTAAATCTAGAGTTGGTGCCACAGGTTTATGGCAATTTATGTTCGCCACAGGAAAACAATTCGGATTAGACGTAAGTAGTTATGTTGATGAACGTAGTGACCCAATCATGTCAACCGAGGCCGCGGCAAAATACTTAGCTAGTTTATATAAAATATTTGGTGATTGGGATTTAGCTTTGGCAGCCTACAATTCTGGGCCAGGTAATGTCACCAAAGCTATTAGACGTTCAGGTGGTTATCAAAACTATTGGAATATCAGACCCAATTTACCACGTGAAACAGCAGGCTATTTACCTGCATTTTTAGCAACCATGTATATTTTTGAATATGCCGATGAGCATGGGTTTCAGCCTCAAAAGCCAGAAATAACATATATAGAAACCGACACCATTAAGGTAAAACAAATGATTACCTTAGATCAGGTTGCCGAACTCACAAGCATTCCAATAGAAATGCTTCAGTTTTTAAACCCATCCTATAAATTGGATATCATTCCGTTTATTAAAGATGAAGATTATGTACTGCGTTTACCAAGAAAATATGTTGGGCCTTTTGTAGCTAACGAAAAAGCCATTTACGCTTTTGCTAAAGAAGAGTTTGATAAAAGAGAAAAACCATTGCCGCAATTTTTTGATACCAATTCACGTATTAGATACCGCGTAAAATCAGGTGATTATTTAGGAAAGATAGCCCGAATATATGGCGTAAGAGTAAGTCAGATTAAGCAATGGAATGGTTTAAGAAGTAACAACTTACGTATTGGTCAGAGACTAACAATCTATCCGCGTAAACCTGCTTTTCAAAATTCAAGTAAAAGTACTTCTAGTGCAAAAAGCGCTACAAATTCTAATGCAAAAACGTATAAAGTTAAAGGAGGTGACTCTCTTTGGAGTATTGCCCAAAAATTTCCTGGAGTATCGGTAGATAATATTAAAAGCTGGAACAATATAAATGGTTCAAAATTAAAAGTAGGAACGGTTCTTGTAGTAAGCAAGAAATAATTTAATAAAATAACACCAACAAATGAAAAAACTATTATTAATAATGTTAAGTTTAGTGCTTTTTACATCATGCGGCGATGAATCTAAAAGCAAACGAATTGTGTCTTCGTCATCAGGAAATATTAATAGCTTGTCTGTAGTTATAGACAATGATTTTTGGGCAAGTAGAATTGGAGATGAGGTAAGAGAGGTTTTTGCAGCCGAAGTTGTTGGGCTTCCTCAACAAGAGCCATTATTTACAATACGACAAATGCCACCTATAGTATTTTCGGACTTTGCAACAAAAAACAGAACCATTCTAAAAATAGAAAGAGACAAACCTGCCGACACTAAAATATTAAAAGACGTTTATGCAAAACCACAAACCGTTGTGGTGATTTCTGGAAATTCAGCCAAAGAAATTATTGGAGAAATTAATGAAAATGCGAAAGACATTATTTCAGCTTTCAAACAAACAGAGATAAAGCAAAGGCAACGCTTAACAAAAAAATCATTACACAAAGACAAAAGTATTGAGGAAACACTTGGTATATCAATAGAGTTTCCATCAGCGTATAGAGTAGCAAAGCAAGACGGAAAATTCTTTTGGCTACGTCGAGACATTAAAAATGGAGATGCCAACCTGATAATTTATGAAATGCCTCTGGCCGCTATATCTGAAGGAGAAAACGCTATTAATGATATAATTAAAATGCGTGACTCTATTGGCAAAGTACATATTCCTGGACCATTAGATGGCTCTTATATGATTACCGAAGAGGCTTACACACCATTTCTAAATCAAACCATGATTGATAACAAGCCAACTTTTGAAACCAAGAGCACATGGGAAGTAAAAGATGCTTTTATGGCTGGACCATTTATTAATTACGCAATAAAAGATCAGGTTAATAACCGTTTAATTGTATTAGAAGGGTTTGTATTTGCACCATCTACCTCTAAACGCGATTACATTTTTGAGCTAGAAGCAATCATACGATCATTAAAAGTTAAATAAGAAGCTCATATTATATATAAAAAAAGCCAACATTTTCATGTTGGCTTTTGTATGTGTTATAGTAACGTGCTTATTCTTTTGAAGACTCCTTCTCTTTTTCGTCTTCTTTACTAGCGTCTTTAAACTCTTTAATACCACTTCCAAGACCTCTCATAAGTTCTGGAATTTTCTTCCCACCAAATAATAGTAAAACCACTACTACAATTAATATAATTTGTGGAGCTCCAATAGCCAAGGGTAACATAAATAAACTCATCTGCTTTTTTGTTTAATACAACAAAGTTAATAATTAAACTTTAAAAAATGCGTTTAAAAGCAAACTTTAGCATATCGTAAAAGAGAATGTACATATAATTTTAATTAATTTAGCAAAACGATGTCAAATAAGAAGAACAAACAAAAAAAATTAGCCAAAAAACTTCTGCATAAGTATCGTTTGGTGATACTAAACGAAGACACTTTCGAAGAACGTTTTGCAATAAAGTTAACTAGGTTAAATGTATTTGTTATGATGTCGTTGTCTGCCATAATTTTAATAACATTAACAACGGTTTTAATTGCTTTTACACCTTTAAGAGAATATATTCCTGGATATTCATCTACAGCCTTAAAAAAAGAAGCAACCAGCCTTAATTTTAAAACAGACTCTTTACAGCAGGTCATTAAAATGAACGAACAGTATTTTGAATCGATTAAGCGTGTTTTAAAAGGCGATGTTGCTACAATAGAGTTTAACAAAGATTCCATTATTAAAGCCGCAGAACAGGAAGCGATTGAATATAACTTAAATCCTTCAAGAGAAGACTCATTACTTAGAGAAAAAGTGAACAAAGAAGATAAATACAATCTTTTTGAATCTGCTACCTCTAAAGTTAATTTTGTGCTGTTTCCTCCAGTAACAGGAACTATAAGTGAAGGATACAATGCTGAGGAAAAACACTACGCAGTCGATATTGTGGTTGCCAAAGGAACTCCAGTTAAAGCCGCTGATGATGGCACAGTAGTTTTAGCCGAATGGACCACACAAACAGGTTATGTGGTAATTATAGATCACGGAAACGGACTTATTTCGGCTTATAAGCATAATGCGTCTTTAACCAAAGAACAAGGCGATCTGGTAAAAGCAGGCGAAGTAATAGCCATCTCTGGCGATGCAGGTGAGCTTACTACAGGGCCACATTTGCATTTTGAACTCTGGACAGATGGTTACCCAATAGACCCAACTACTTTTATAGATTTTGAATAAATGAATATAGGAAAAATAACATCTCTTAAGGCGCTGTTAGCAAAACCATTTGCAAGGCAAATTCAAAAAAGAGTTAATAAATGGGCTAGCAATCCATTAGCAACACAACAAAAAGTTTTTGAAAAGCTAATATCATCAGCCACTTCTACAGTATTTGGGCAAGACCATGATTTTATTAGTATTAATTCGTATGAAGATTTTGTAAAAAGAGTTCCAATTAGAGATTATGAAGCCTTACGACCGTATGTTGATAGAGTGGTGCAAGGAGAAGAAAATGTACTCTGGAAAGGCAAACCTATTTACTTTGCAAAAACCTCAGGAACAACATCTGGGTCTAAATACATTCCTATTACCAAAGAAAGCATGCCTTCGCATACTGAAGCTGCTAGAAATGCCATTTTAATGTATGTTGCCGAAACAGGAAACACCAGTTTTGTAAATGGTAAAATGATTTTTCTACAAGGGAGTCCCATTCTTGAAGAGAAGAACGGAATAAAATTAGGTAGGCTTTCAGGGATTGTAGCACACTACGTGCCTAAATACCTTCAAAAAAACAGAATGCCTAGTTGGGAAACCAATTGCATTGAAGATTGGGAAACGAAAGTTGAAGCTATTGTAGATGAGACTATAAATGAAGATATGAGCATTATAAGCGGTATTCCTTCTTGGGTGCAAATGTATTTTGAACGACTTCAACAAAGAACCAACAAAAAAATAGGAGATATTTTTAAAAACTTCAATTTGTTCATTTTTGGAGGTGTTAATTATGAGCCTTATAGAGCAAAATTTGAAAATCTAATTGGTAGAAAAGTTGACAGCATTGAGTTGTATCCAGCAAGCGAAGGCTTTTTTGCATTTCAAGACAAGCAAAATAAAAAAGGCATGTTATTGCAGTTAAACTCTGGGATTTTTTACGAATTTGTAAAAGCAGAGAAGTTTTTTGATGATAACCCAAAACGCATCACACTAAAAGATGTTGAATTAGGAGTTAATTATGTCATGATTATTTCAACCAATGCAGGTCTTTGGGCTTATAATATTGGAGATACAGTACAGTTCACCTCTTTAAAACCCTATAGAGTGATTGTGTCAGGACGAATAAAGCATTATATTTCTGCCTTTGGAGAACATGTTATAGCCAAAGAAGTAGAGCAAGCCATTCAAGAAGCCACTAATAACGATAGCAGTGTTTTAGTTTCAGAATTTACGGTAGCACCACAAATTAATCCTTCAGAAGGGTTGCCGTATCACGAATGGTTCATCGAGTTTGAAAACGAGATTGAAAATCTAGATATGTTAGCGAAACATATTGACAATTCACTTCAAAACCAAAATAGTTATTATAAAGACTTAATTCAAGGGAAGGTACTTCAACCCTTAAAAATTACTCCTGTTAAAAAAGGAGGTTTTAAAGGCTACATGAAATTGGTAGGTAAATTGGGAGGTCAAAATAAAATGCCTAGATTATCTAACGACAGAAAGATTGCAGATACGCTACATAATAGTAATTTCGTTATTTAGTGTATCTTTGTAGGTTAAACAAACTATATGAGTAAAAAACATCAAGGACGAACACGAGCACAAGAAAGTTCTAGCGCTATAGAACGAATGTATATAACCATGCGACATTTATTTAATCGTGGGTTTTATAAACCCATGGGAGTTTCTGGTGAAACTTTAAGAGAAGCCTTGTTACTTTTAAGACCAGAAATTTATGGCTCTATTGCTGAAGAAAAAGCAGAGTTAAATGGTTTGTTATATGTAATAGATAGACTTCCTAGAGGCATTGAAGAATGTAGGTTTATTAACTTAACAAGCGATGAAGGTTATGGAAATTCACATTTTGAAGCAATAATTCCGCCAAAAAGACGACGTAATTGTTACCGTATAGATGAGGAGCAAATGAATATTGAAATTACCAGAGGACGCTCAGAAATATATGATATTTTAACGCACTTAACCTTTTTATTTATTGAATCACACAAGATTAGTAAACGCGTCATAATTAATGAAAATGGCGATACTATTCGAGATTGGGTTAAATTAGAAAAAGCAGTATTATCAACTAAAAAGCTAACTCAAAAAGAGCGTGAAATTGCCATTACCCATACAGCCAATATTTTAGGTAGAACATTTGAAGAGCTAACCCATGCTTATCCATTATTTGCCACAAAGTCACAACCCGAACGCTTATTACAAATAGTGTATTGGTTGGGTAAATTAGCTATTGAAGAAGTAGTAAACCACACCAGAAGAACAGTTACATTTAGTCCAGTGTTACGTGAACGTTTAGGACATCATATCCATGGCGAAATATGGGCTAATAATATTAAAGAGGTTCTTAAAAACAAGAGTTTATTAGAGCGTCCAATACATATTATTAGCGCTAACCTGCACAGTGTTATGAACACACTTCATGCGCCAAAAGCACTACAAACAGCGAAATCTAAAAAGGATGTTTTTCAAATTTATGAAGCTCTAAGTCAGAGTAATAATGAACCTCTAAGAGGCAAAGTAAACCAGGAAGCCTTAAAATCTGGAATGATTTATATTAAGGACACTTCAGGAACCAATATTGATGTTCAAATTTTTGATACTGAAAAAATTAACATAGAGGCTCTAGATTTAAAAATTGAAAAAGGGAATTCTAAATCAGAAAAACCTATTATATTCGTAATGGATTATGCGTTTGGAGAGCAAGCTTTTGAAACCATTGACGAGTTTTTAAAGCCCTATGAAAACAATGGAGATAAAACACTAATGAATATAAAGTCTGTGTCCATTATGGGGAAAGCAGGTATTTTAGAAGGAGGAAAAGGCGATATTATGATTCCGTCTGCTCATATTTTTGAGGGTACTGCAGACAATTATCCTTTTACAAATGAGTTATCTAAAAAAGATCTAGAGGGTCAAGGTGTTGATGTGTACGAAGGTGCTATGGTAACAGTATTAGGAACATCACTTCAAAATAAAGAAATTTTGAAGTTTTTCCATGATTCAACTTGGGATGTTATTGGTCTTGAAATGGAAGGCGCACATTATCAGAAAGCCATTCAATCAGCAGCCAGAATACGCAAAAGTATCACTCCTGATGTTAAAGTAAGGTATGCGTATTATGCAAGTGACAACCCTTTAGAGACCGGAAGCACATTAGCTTCAGGAGGCCTAGGAACCAGTGGTGTAAGACCCACGTATTTAATAACACGAACAATTTTAGAACAAATATTTAATTCTTAGAACATGAGTAAAAATCTACCAGAACAACAACCATCCGAAGAGATAGATTTAGGGCAATTATTCAAACTCATAGGCAATGCCTTTGAACGTTTTTTTAGATTTATAGGCAGTATTTTTAATGCGTTTTTTTTAGCATTTGTATGGGTAGTATTTTTTACTAAAAAACATGTTTTAAAATTAGTTGTTGCTGGAGTTATTGGTGTGGTTCTAGGTATTGTTAAGCAAAAAACTGAAGTTCCAGTTTATAAGTCTACGATTGTAGTTAAACAAAATTATAATACAGGGCAACACCTTTATAATACTATTGAGCATTATAATTCATTGCTTGCTGAAAAAGATTCTATTTCGATAAGTCAATTATTACAAATAGAGCCTCATGAAGCCAATATGCTTCAAGAGTTTGAATTAGAATCTGTTTTAAGTGAAAACCAAAAAATGGAACTGTTTAATGAATATACCGAAGGTCTAGACTCTGTAATAGCTCAAACAGTTACGTTTAAGGACTTTATATCAAATTCTAATGAATTTGAACATAGTTTTCAAAAGATAACATTGCTTTCAAAAGAGAAAAATAATTTTAAGAAAATACTTAAACAAATAGTAACCAATGTTTCATCCAATGAGTTTTTTAAGAACGAACAGAAAAAAGACTTAAATGAGCTTAATAGAAGAGAAGAAATAATCAATGAATCACTTAGAAAATCAGATAGCCTACAAAAAGTATATAGAGAAGTGTTGGAAAAATCAGCAGAAAAAGTTGCAGGAGGTACAACTAGTATTACTTTTGAAGGAGCAGATGATAAAAGTGTTACTAAGGAATTTGAGTTATATAAAAACGATATTGAACTAGGGAGAGAACTAGTAGAAATCAATAGAGAAAAAGAAAATGCTTCAGAAATACTAGAAGTGGTTTCCATACAGAATGATAAAGGAACAATAAGCAATGCCTCAAAACTTTTTGGACTTGAAACATCTTGGACAATTTCTTTGACAATTAAAATTGTATTAGCATTATATTTAGTATTGCTACTCTTAGAATTCCTTAAATTCTTGGAACGCTATAAAGATAAAGTACAATAAAATGACCATTTTAGTTACAGGAGGCGCAGGGTTTATTGGCTCTAATTTTATTCCGTATTTTTTAGCAGAACACAAACATATACATATTGTTAATCTGGATAAGCTTACCTATGCTGGTGAGCTTTCTAATTTAAAGGAGGTGGAACATAATGCGTGTTACACTTTTGTAAAAGGCGATATTTGCGATAGAAACTTAATTGAAAAACTATTTAAAAAGTACAACTTCAAAGGCGTTATTCATTTTGCAGCAGAATCTCATGTCGATAATTCCATCGATAAGCCTGATGCCTTTATAGAAACCAATGTTATTGGTACGTTTAATTTAATAGATGTTGCCAAAAATCATTGGATGAACGCTCCTTTTGATATGAAAAGAGGATATGAAAACTGTCGTTTTCACCATATTTCAACCGATGAGGTGTTCGGAACTTTAGGCGCTACTGGCTTGTTTACCGAGGAGACACCTTACGCACCTAACAGTCCATATAGTGCCTCTAAAGCTTCTTCTGATTTTATCGTGAGGAGTTATTTCCATACCTATGGATTAAATGTGGTCACCACGAATTGTTCTAATAATTATGGTCCAAAGCAACATGATGAGAAACTAATTCCAACCATTATCAGAAAAGCACTTAAAGGAGAACACATTCCTATTTATGGAGATGGTCAGAATGTTCGGGATTGGTTGTATGTATTAGACCATTGTGTGGGGATCGATCTGGTATTTCAAAAAGGAAAAACTGGAGAAGTTTATAATATTGGCGGTAATAATGAGCGTAACAATCTGTATATTGCTCATACCATTTGTGATATATTAGATGAGGTATTACCAAAAAGGGCGTCCTATAAAGAACAAATTACCTTTGTAAAAGACAGACCAGGACATGATTTCAGGTACGCCATTGATGCTTCAAAAATTGAGAAAGAACTAGGCTGGAAAGCCTCAGAAAATTTTGAAACAGGCATTTTAAAAACGGTTGAATGGTATATAGATAAGTACTCAGACGGTTAAACGGTTTCAAGGTTAGGAGGTTATACAGTTAAGAAGTTATATTTTTTGTTAATGAATGAAATAACATCACATAAAGATTTAAAAGTATGGCAAGAAGCTATGAATTTTGTGGTGGTGATTTATGAAATTTCTGAAAGTTTCCCATCAAAAGAAGTCTATGGTCTTACCTCGCAGTTAAGAAGAGCATCCGTTTCAATTCCTTCCAATATAGCCGAAGGAGCAGGACGCAGAGGAAACAAAGAATTTATCCGGTTTTTGTATATTGCTTTAGGCTCTCTCTCAGAAGTTGAAACACAATTGGAAATAGCCTACAGGTTAAAATATTTGAATGAAGCAGACACAATTACCCAACGTATCTATTTCATACGAAAAATGTTATCTAACCTCATAAAAAGCTTACATTAAACCATATAACTTTATAACCCTTTAACCGTATAACTCTTTAACCATATAACTATTTATCTTTTAACTGTATAACCATAATTATGAAAGGCATTATACTTGCAGGAGGCTCAGGAACTAGATTATATCCACTTACTAAAGTAGTGAGCAAACAGCTCATGCCTGTGTATGACAAACCCATGATCTATTATCCTCTAAGCACATTAATGTCTGCTGGAATTAATGAAGTTCTCATTATATCAACCCCCAACGATGTATCAAAATTCCAAGAATTACTTGGCAACGGTAGTGATTATGGATGCTGTTTTGAATATGCCACGCAAGAAAACCCTAACGGTTTGGCCGAAGCCTTTTTAATAGGCGAATCGTTTATTGGTAATGATAAAGTAGCGTTAATTTTAGGTGATAATATTTTTTATGGCTCCGGATTATCTCAATTGTTGCAAGCCAATAATAATCCTAATGGAGGTGTGATTTATGCTTATCATGTGCAAGACCCTCAGCGTTATGGTGTGGTTGAGTTTGACGAGAACAACAAAGCTATTTCCATCGAGGAAAAACCACAACAGCCTAAATCTAACTATGCAGTTCCAGGCATCTATTTTTACGATAATACAGTTGTTGATATAGCAAAAAGCATTCAACCAAGTGAACGAGGCGAACTGGAAATTACTGATGTTAACAAAGCATACTTAGAAAAAGGAACCCTCAGCGTTGAAATTCTTGATAAAGGCACCGCTTGGTTAGACACAGGCACTTTCAATTCTTTAATGCAAGCCTCACAATTTGTTCAGGTGATTGAAGAACGTCAAGGTTTAAAAATAGGGTGTATTGAAGAAACAGCCTTTAAAAAAGGTTTTATTACTAAAGAGCAGTTACTTAAACTAGCCCAACCGTTATTAAAAAGTGGTTATGGTAAATACCTTCAGCAATTAGTGTAATATGCATGTAGAAGAAACATATTTAAAAGGGTGTTTTATATTAACTCCTAACATTTACCATGATACACGTGGTTTGTTTTTTGAAAGCTACAGCAAGGAAAACTTTAATAAGACTATTGGTAAAACCGTAAATTTTGTACAAGACAACCATTCAGTGTCAAACAGAGGAGTTCTAAGAGGATTGCATTTCCAAACTGGCGACTCTGTACAAGCAAAGTTAGTACGTGTGGTTAAAGGTAGTGTATTAGATGTGTGTGTGGATATTAGACCTCACTCTGAAACATTTGGAAAACACTTTTCCATTATTTTAGACAGCATTAATCATAAACAATTATTTATTCCTAGAGGGTTTGCACATGGGTTTTTAGTGTTAGAAGACAACACAATATTTAATTATAAGTGTGATAATTATTATAGTAAAAATCATGAGTCGGGACTGTTATTTAACGATGCTTCATTGGATATAGATTGGAAATTTCCTTTAGATAAGATAGTATTATCCGAGAAAGACAAACAACTTCCAACGCTTGAAAGTCTATTATAATGAGTATAAAGGTTTTAGTTACTGGCGCCAATGGGCAATTAGGAAAAACGCTTGAAAAACTTTACAAGAATAATAAAGACAATATCAAATTTACTTTTGTCACAAAAAAAGAATTGGATATTACAGATACTCAACAAGTTCAAAACTATTTTTCAAATAATAAGTTTAATTATTGCTTAAACTGTGCTGCATATACCAATGTAGAACAAGCCGAAAAAGCACCAGAGATAGCTTATGAAGTAAATGCTGAAGCTGTAAAAAGTTTAGCAGAAACGTGTAATAAAACAAACACCATTTTAATTCATATATCAACAGACTATGTATTTGATGGTGAAAAGGAATCACCTTATACAGAGAACGATTTACCTAACCCTATTAACGAATATGGAAAGTCAAAATTGTTAGGTGAGCAATACATTCAAGAAATTTTAAAACAATATTTTATTATTAGAACGTCTTGGTTGTACTCAAAAGAATTTGGACACAATTTTTACAGAACTATTTTAGATAAGATTAAGACTGAAAAGGAACTATATATTACCGACGCTCAAATAGGCTGTCCCACTAATACAGTTAACTTATCTAAATATATTTATAAGCTTATTTATGAGCAATCAAGCGACTTTGGCATCAAGCATTTTTGCGACAGAAAAGCCATGACTTGGTTCGATTTTGCAAAACAAATTTTAAAAGAGAATGGCTTAGAAAATAAAATAAGACTTGTTAAAGCAAAGAAATATCTTACTTTTGCTAAGCGGCCTAAAAATTCAATGCTTTTGAGTTCAAGCTAAAAGATTTTTCAAAAGAAATCTAAACCCCAAAATTATTGGAATGGAAAAAAAAAGAATGCTCATTGTATTTGGTACACGACCAGAAGCCATCAAAATGGCACCTTTAGTCAAAGAACTTCAAAAATACCCTGATCATTTCGAGACAAAAGTCTGTATTACTGCACAGCATAGAGAAATGTTAGATCAGGTCTTAACGTTTTTTGAGATTGCCCCAGATTTTGATTTAGACGTAATGAAGCCTAATCAAAACTTATATGGATTAACAGCAGATATTATTACAGGTCTTAAACTGGTTCTGGAGACTTTTAACCCAGAGTATGTCTTTGTGCATGGTGACACCACAACGACTATGGCAACCAGTATTGCAGGATTTTATTCTGGTGCCAAAATTTGTCATGTTGAAGCAGGCTTACGTACGTTTAATATGCAGTCACCTTTTCCAGAAGAAATGAACAGAACAGTCACTGGAGTGGTGTCTGACATACATTTTGCCCCAACAGTGACCTCAAGGGACAATTTAATAGCCGAAAATAAACCCTCTAAAAATATTCTGGTTACAGGAAATACGGTGATAGATGCACTGTTGTTCAGTGTAAATAAAGTAAATGAAGCAGGTTTTAAAGATAAAGAGATTGATCTATTAACAGAACTATTAGATGCTTCTAAAAGAACCATATTGGTCACAGGTCATAGACGCGAAAATCACGGACAAGGATTCGTAAATATTTGCAAAGCACTCAAAGAAATTGCATTGCAACATCCCGAATACCAAATTGTATATCCTGTTCATTTAAACCCTAACGTTCAAAAACCAGTATATGAACTTTTAAGCGATATTACAAACATCAAGTTGATATCACCTTTATCATATCCATCATTTGTATGGTTAATGGAAAAATCACACATTATTATTACCGATAGCGGAGGCGTACAAGAAGAAGCACCCAGTTTAGGAAAGCCAGTGTTAGTGATGAGAGACACCACAGAACGACCTGAAGCGGTAGACGCTGGAACGGTTCGTCTAGTTGGGACAGATAAACAAAAAATTGTTGACGAGGCAAATAGACTTCTAAATAATGAGAAGGCATATTTAGAAATGAGCCAGCTTCACAATCCGTATGGTGATGGAAAAGCGTGTGAGCGTATCGTAAATTTTATTAAGAGTCTTTAATAATTCTTAACTTAACAAAGAATAATTTCTTATATATGAATAACCCAGAAGTTGTAATGATAGGTTTAGGCTACATAGGATTACCTACTGCTGCTTTAATTGCTCAAAACGAAACCTATGTACATGGTGTAGATATTAATCCAAATGTAGTAGAAATCATAAATAAAGGACAAATTCACATTGTAGAGCCCGATCTGGATACCGCTGTTGCAAATGCTGTTAGAGAAGGATACTTAAAAGCATCTACCAAGCCAGTACAGGGAAGCACCTATTTAATTGTGGTACCAACGCCTTTTAAGGCCAAAAATGAACCAGATATTTCATTTGTGGAATCTGCCACAAGAGCCATATTGCCACTTTTAAAGGAGGGCGATCTATATATCATAGAATCAACCTCGCCTGTGGGCACTACAGAAAAGATGATGGAATTAATGTATGCAGAAAGACCTGAGTTAACAGGAAAATTGCATATAGCTTATTGCCCTGAGCGTGTACTTCCAGGCAATGTGATGTACGAACTGGTACATAACGATCGTGTGATAGGAGGTGTAGATGAACGATCAACTGAGACAGCAGTAGCCTTTTATAGCCAGTTTATAAAAGGCGAGTTGCACAAGACCAATGCACGTACTGCAGAGATGTGTAAGCTGGTAGAAAATTCGTCCAGAGATGTGCAAATAGCTTTTGCAAATGAATTGTCTTTAATATGTGATAAAGCCGATATTAACGTATGGGAACTTATCGCGCTAGCAAATAAGCATCCAAGAGTCAATATTTTACAACCAGGTTGTGGTGTAGGAGGACATTGCATAGCAGTTGACCCCTATTTTATAGTATCTGATTACCCAATGGAGTCACAAATTATTGGGAAAGCCAGAGAGATTAATAATTACAAATCGTTTTGGTGTGCCGAAAAAGTACAAACAGCGAAGTTGGAATTTGAACTGAAGCATGGACGCAAACCAAGTATTGCTTTAATGGGATTAGCGTTTAAACCAAATATTGACGATTTAAGAGAATCACCTGCCAAATACATTGCTCAAAAAGTATTGCAAAACGCCAATAATGAAGAATACTATATTGTTGAACCTAATATAAACTCACATAAAGTCTTTAAACTAACAGATTATAAAACAGCTGTTGAGAAAGCCGATATTATTGCTTTTTTAGTAGCGCATGATGAGTTTAAAGGTTTAAATATTGGTGATGATAAAGTGGTACTGGATTTTTGTGGAGTAAATAAGTAAGTCTTATGATTAAGAAAATTCTAGTTATTGGTCTTTTTACTGGATTAGCTCATCTACTTTCTTTTTATGGAGTTTCTTTTATTGTTAAAATGAATGCAGATAAAATTTTTGTTTCAAAAATTGCAGAAATTGAATCAGCTATAGCATTAATGCTATCAATTATGTCCTTTGGTTTACAGCAAGTTGCTACTAGAGATATTGCTATTAAAGACAATTGGAGGAAGGTATTAATACTTACTCAAAAGAACAGACTTTCAATGAGTTTGTTCTTAGTGTCCTTAGGGTTATTTCTATATATGTTTACCAATGACACGTATTACTTCATTTTTTTTTTAGCACCTTTCCTGGCTTTAAATGTGGATTATGCATTATACGGAAGAGGCTTTTCTGTTCAGGCATCATTTTTATCTTTAATAAAAGTGGGCATTCCCGCTGTTGTTTTAATAATTCTGGGACTTACTAGAGTATTTAGTTTTAAAATCTATATTATAGCAACTATAGTTTCGTGGTTAATTATTGGTTTTTTTTCAAATAAGATTCTTAACGTTTTGATGTTGCTAAAACCGAGGTTAGGATTTATTAAATCTTATTTAAAAAGGATAAAAATTGGGTTTACTGATATTGCTATAACAACACTAAAATTGGGTATTTTAACCCTTGCTAAACCTTTATATGAAGAAACTATCATTGCAAATGCATTTGTGGTACTTAAGATTTATGTTTTGGTAAAGGGAATTCAAAGGGTAATTTTCCAAGCTTTTTATAAGGATTTAGTGGATGAAAAAAAAGCATTTTTAATTGATAAAATGGGGTTTGTTTTAGGATTTATATTTTTCTCAATTACATTTTTTTATCCTAATGAAATTATAACTTTTTTGTTTACTGATGATTATATATCTTCAAAGCATTTGTTTACAATGATTGGATTTACTATGTTAATTTCTTCTATTTCTATTAGTGTAAGCCCAAGAATGCTTTTACTTAAACGTGATAAAGGTTATATTAATTCATATTTATATGCATTAATAGGAGCCCTTATTTTCTTATTGATAGTATCAAAAACAAGTTTTTATTTCTATGGAATTATCGGGGCGATTCTTTTCGGTGAAACAATATTAAATTTATTATTTTTCTTTTTTTCGAAAGGAGATATTTTTACTTATGAACGATTATGGTTTTTAATGGAGTTGGGATTATTATTTATTATATTCGCTTTAATTTATTTTAATTTTGAGACCCAGGTTTCATTGCTATTAAACACCATATGCTTTGTGCTTTATGGTATATATTTTATGATAAGACATAAAAAACAATTTTTATAGAAAGTATGAAAGAAAAATTGTTTCAAATACCATTAAGCATAAATTTAAAAGAATTTTTTTTTCTTTTGTTTTTAATCTGTGCTTCAGGATTTTCAACAATAATTCAGCTAATCACCCTATTTTGCTTTTCTCTTTATTTTTTACTTATAAGTAAAAAAATTAAGTTTGTAAACAGATGGGTTTTTTATATTTCATTAACTACTATATCTATAATACAGTTGCTTTTTTTGTGGAGAACGGATTATGGGTTAAATTATGCTATAAACACCTTACTAATTTCTTTTATGTGGTTTTTGGCCTTACAGGCATCTAATATAGTTGTTAAGGGTGTTTTTGACATCAATAACATAAAATTAGAGCGGATATTAAAAATATTTTTTAAGGTAAACTTTTTTTTAGTTGTTCTTCAAGTTGTTTTTATGTGTATCGAAATGAAAACATTTTTCCCATTTTCAAATATGTCTGCTGGAGATAATGTGAAAGGGCTTTTCAGAAACTCTTCGGTTAACATGGTGGTAATGTCTTTTTATTCTATTTTTTTTATCTATAGAAAGGAATATAAATATTTTGTGCTGGCTATTTTTATCACTTTACTTACTTTCTATATGAGCGGACTACTACTATTTACTGGGGTAGTTTTAGCCTATGTTTTTTTTAACCTCTCTATTAATAGAAAACTTAAAGTATTAGGGGTGCTTTTACTAATATTATTATTGTTCATTTTAATTTCACCTAAAAATGTTAAATATGTTCAAAAAATATTAAATGATAAAATTAGTAGTAAAACTGACCCTCCAAGAAAATTAGTGTCCTTTGATCAAACCCTTGATCATTGGGTTTCAAGCTCAAGAAATTTTATTTATGGTTCGGGTGGCGGAAAATTTTCTTCTAGAACCTCCTTTATTACAGGAGGTGAATATGTAGGATGGTTTCCACAAAAATTAACATACCTTTCTCCAGATTTTGAGGGTAATCACTTTCAACTTTGGAACTCTAAAATCCTATCTATTCCATATAAGGACGGAACTTCAAACCAACCATTCTCATTTTATAATAAAATTGTTGGAGAGTATGGTCTGATAGGAATTCTATTGTTTCTAATTTACCTGTCTATTCCATTAAAATATTATAAGCATTTATCATATGGGAGAGTGATTTTTTTGTTAATCTTTGCCTATTTTTTATTAGACTATTGGTTTGAATATTTTTCTGTAATAGTATTTTTTGAACTGTTCATATTTTTAGATATTAAAAAGCATTTGCAAAATACAACCATAAATGAATAGTACTAAAAAAACTAAAATACTTTTTCTGGTCCAGTTACCACCTCCAGTACATGGCGTTTCAATGATGAACGAAATCACCTTAAGTAGTGTTGAGATAGTAAAAATGTTTGATACTAAAGTGGTCTCACTAAATTACACCAAGGAAATTAAGCGTATAGGAAAATTCTCTTTTAAGAAAGTCTTATCGTTTTTAAGAATTTATAAAAATATTTTTAGAGCACTTATTAAATTTAAACCAAATATGGTTTATTTTACCTTAACACCAACAGGCAATTCTTTTTATAGAGATGTTTTGATAGTAATGTTATTAAAATTATCTAAAACTAAAATTGTATATCATTTACATGGAAAAGGAATTTATAAGAAAACAAAGAATTCTAAAATTACAAAAACAATTTATAAATTGGTTTTTAAAAACACTTATGTAATTCATTTATCTGAAATTTTAAAAAAAGATATTGTGCTGGTTAATAATAAAGTAAAGTCATTTGTAATTCCTAACGGTATTAACAAGTTGAAACACTTAAATAAAAAAAAGAGTAATGGTAACACAAAAAAACTTTTGTTTCTTTCTAACCTAGCTGAAAACAAAGGGGTTATTATGTTTTTATTAGCTTGTAAACATCTAAAAGACAGCAATATCTCTTTTGCCGCTAATGTTGTAGGTAGAGAGACTACGTTAATATCTGAACAAGATATAAAAGATAAAATTATCGAATTAAATTTAGATAAAGAAGTAACCTATTTGGGGCCTAAGTATGATGATGAAAAAGAAGAAGTTTTAGAAAATTCAAAAATTTTCGTTTTTCCTACATATAATGATTGTTTCCCATTGGTCTTATTAGAAGCACTTAAACATGGCTTGCCTGTTATATCTACTAATGAAGGAGCTATTAGTGAAATAATTGATGATGGTAAAAATGGATATGTTGTAGAAAGAAAAAACCAAGAACAGTTAAACAATAAACTAAAGGAATTATTATTAGATGAAAAGAAGATTCAAGAATTTTCTAAAAATTCCAGAGAAAAGTTTAATAAATATTATACAACGGAAGCATATGAGCAAAATATGCTTTCAGTTTTAAAAAGTATAGCAAATGGTTAGTATTAACTTTGTTGGTGACATAGCACTTTTTAAAATTTTCGAAGAAAAGGGGATTGATCCATTTAAAGAAGTGAATCTCCCACAAAGCGACTACAATATTGGCAATTTCGAATTCACCATTCCTAATAATCGAGAAAAACATTTTTTTGATGTTTCTGGCAATTATAGAACAAGCTATAATTTTTTAAAAGAGTTACAGTTAAATAAGTTTGATGCATTTTCTTTAGCCAATAACCATTGTATGGATTATGGTGCTGCTGGTTGCAAGGACGTAATGTCGGTACTAAATCAAAAAAAAATTGATCATTTTGGTTTTGGAAAAAAAAACTTTAACCTTTTAACAATCACAATTAAGGGAGTTTCCTTTGCTGTAATAGCCTTTGTAAAACAAGGACGTTGGAATAGAAATCAGGATCAAAAGGTAGGGCCTGATTCTTATCAGGTTAATGAGATTATAGATGAAATAGAACGTTTAAAACAAACACACAACCATGTTATCGTGTTTCCACATTGGGGAACAGAGTTAGTAGATGTGCCAGACCCTAAAGATGTTACCAATGCTAGAGCGTTTATAGACTGTGGAGCAACTGCTGTAATAGGCCATCATCCACATATCATACAAGGTATTGAGAATTATAACAATGGTCTAATCGCTTATAGTTTAGGAAGCTTTGTTTATGTACCTGAAAAAGAAGTTGGATATAGCATATTACAAGGTGAAAGTAGAAATTATTCCATATGCCTTAATTTAAAGTTCAACTCAAAAAGCATAATAGAATTCGAATCTTTTATTTATAAGTATTGCAAAAATAGTCATATTCCAAAAGAGATAGATAAAACTGAAGTTGAGGAATATTTAAATAAAATCAATAAAAATATTAATCAAGTGGGTAGTTACTCGAAAAGGGTAAGAGAACAACTACTTATAAGAGAAGTAAAATCTTTTGTTCATAGATTTAAAGACTCACCAATTAAAACGATTATTCATTATTTTAAATATATTAAATTTAGTCATATTAAGAAGCTAATTAAATAAAAGTAAGTGAGCTTAGAGGATAAATTATATAAGTTACTAAAGTTTTATAAAGAGCTACCATACCCAGTTAAAAATGGTATTGGTAAATTATATAGCTTATTGCCAAAACAAATAAAATATGGTAAATTCTATTTTTCTTATTTAAGCAGAATTAATTCGGATTACAAAAATTTTAATGATTTATTAAGAAAACAATTGGAGTTAGCAGAAAAAAAAATTCCTTACTACAAAAATATTAAATATAAATCAATACGCGACTTTCCAATTATAACCAAGGAAACAATTAGAAATGATTTTAATGCTTTTGTGAATTCTGATAGTTCTAATTTTATTAAGGCAAATACCGGTGGGACAAGTGGTACTCCGTTTGAATTCTATTTAGAAAAAGGAGTCTCTCGACCTAAAGAGAAAGCACATTTTGATTGGTACTGGAATCAATTTGGTTTCAATGAAGGCAATAAAATCCTTATGATTAGAGGCGAATCTCTTGCTGGTAACAAACTTTATGAATTTCAAGCTATCGAAAACAGATTAGCTATATCATGTTACCTAATCAATTCTTCAAATATCCACGAGGTAATCAAAGTTATCAATAAATTCGAACCTCATTTTATTCATGCTTATCCATCAGCATTAATTTCATTTATGGATTATGTTAATGATTGCTCTATGAATCTTAAATTAAATATCAAATGTGTTTTTTTAGGGTCAGAGAGTTTAATACTTCAAGATAAAAAAAGGATTGAAACGTATTTTAATAGCAAAATCTCACATTGGTATGGTCATTCAGAACGTTTGGTACATGCAGGTAATTGTCCGTTTTCAGATGAGTTTCATATATATCCTTTTTATGGATATTTAGAATTGGTAGACGCACTGAACAATGTAATTGATGAACCAGAAAAAAAGGGGAGAATAATTGCAACAGGGTTTGATAATTCTATAATGCCTTTAATTAGATATGATACTGGTGATGAAGCTGAATATTCCACTACCAGTGAATGCCAATGTGGGTTTAAAGGTAAAAGTTTGACTAAAATTTATGGCAGAGTCCAAGATTATATTTTTTTAAATGATAATACTAAAGTATCTTTAACTGCGTTTATTTTTGGGCAACATTTTGATGAATTTGCTTTAATAGAAGAAATTCAATTAGAACAGGTTCAACTAGGAAAACTTTTGATTAGAATAGTTAGTAAAAGCCCAATGGATTTTGACAGAAATAAGTTTATTGGAAAGCTAAAAGATTCAGTAAAAGATAAAATTGAAATAGAATTACAATTTGTTAAAGAAATTCCAAAAACAAAAAGGGGAAAACATATATTTTTAATTCAAAAAACTAAAATTTAAAAAATGAAAAAACAATTTTTAATTTATACACTACTTATTTTATTAGGCTCTTGCAAGTTCAACAAAGAAGGAAAAGAAGATGATATAAAGGACATAAACACACTAAAGGAGGAAGTTATTGACGAAAATATTAAAGCAATAAAACAAGGATTAGACAACTTTTGGGAGGTAGAAGCTCCTAATGGGGCTAAGCTACTAGTTAATATGGATAAGATATTTTATATAAAAGAAAACCCAACCGATATAGATACAAGTACAAGATATTTTTTGCATGTTACTTTAATGACAGGAGAAAAAATAAATTTGGATTTCAATTATAAAGACCAAGAGTTGAAAAGCAAAAATAATAGTGAATATAAAGATTTTGCAATTGCCTTCAGAGAATTACCTAAAGAACCTATTTTTAGTATATTAACTGGTCAATTCAATGAGAGTGGTCGAATTTGGCAAAAGGTATTGCACGAACAAAATTTTTATTAAGTTTATTATATTTATTTTAAGGTTAAATTTTTAAAACCTTTTATTGTAAAGAAAAGAAAAAGAGCGTTAAAGATAATCATTCAACTATTTCTTTCTCCGAAAAATTAGAGTGTCTTTGTAATAACCTTTTTCCTTAAGAATAGAATAACTATAAAAATTAAGAATTTTATTATACAGAAAGAATTAATTGTAATATTAAAAAAAAAATAGAGATTTCTCTTTGATAATTGCAAATGAAACAGGTTATACAAAATTTTAAGACAGGAGACCTCTATGTCGACGATGTTCCGCTACCCTCTTTAACAAGTGGTATGGTACTCGTAGACAATAAGTTCTCACTTATTAGCGCAGGAACCGAAAGAGGGACTGTAAAAGTAGGGAAAGCAAATTTACTGGGGAAAGCAAAACAACGTCCAGATCTGGTAGCACAAGTACTCCAGAATGTAAAAAAAGAAGGCTTAAAAGCCACGTTGAACAAGGTTAAGACCAAACTAGATTCCTTAAAAGCGCTAGGTTACAGTACCGCAGGTATTGTTAAGGCCTCAATGGATACCAATGGGGTGTTTAAATCCGGAGACAGAGTGGCTTGTGCTGGGCAGGATTTTGCATCACATTCTGAGTTAGTCTCTATTCCTCAAAACTTAGTAGCTAAAATACCAGACAACGTATCTTTTGAAGATGCCAGTTACACTACTTTAGGCGCTATTGCATTACAAGGCATAAGGCAATGCGATCCAACCTTAGGAGATAATGTTTGCGTGATAGGGTTAGGGTTGTTAGGGCAAATAACATGTCAGCTATTAAAAGCAAATGGTTGCAATGTATTTGGAATTGACCTGTCAGAAAGACTTGTAAACTTAGCTAAAGATATTTCGGCAGATGAAGCCATGTTGCGTGGTAATACTAACTTATTGGCAACCATTGAAAATTTCACCAATGGTCATGGTTTTGACAGTGTTATTATTACAGCGGCAGCACCTTCAAACGATCCAATAGAACTATCTGCTGAAATATCACGTAAGAAAGGGAAAGTAATTGTTGTGGGTGCCGTGAAAATGGATGTGCCAAGAGACCCTCATTTTTACAGAAAAGAGCTGGAGTTAAAATTATCATGTTCTTATGGACCAGGACGTTATGATGTGAATTATGAAGAGAATGGTAACGACTATCCTTATGCGTATGTAAGGTGGACTGAGCAACGAAATATGGAGGCTTTTTTAAAGCTCATCTCCAACGGAAGCATTAACTTAAAACCCTTGACCTCACATATTTTTGATATAGAGGAAGCAGATAAGGCATACGACATTGTTTTGGGGAAAGTTCAGGAGCCTTCCATAGGAATTTTGCTAAAGTATCCCAGAGAAGATGAGGAGAGATACCAATCAAACTTCAAGTTGAACAACGGCCCCGTTGATAATATTAATGTTGGCTTTATTGGGGCTGGAAGTTTTGCGCAAAGCTATTTGATCCCAAATGTAAAATTTGCTGGAGCCTCGTTGGATACAGTGGTAACCTCTAAAGGGATTACTTCTAAAAATGTTGCTGAAAAATTCCAGTTTAACAACTCATCATCATCTGCAAAAGATATTTTAGACAATCAAAAAATCAACACCGTATTTGTTGCAACGCCACATAATTCTCATGCGACCTATGTTAAAGATGCTTTGCTAAACAATAAGAATGTGTTTGTGGAAAAGCCTTTAGCAATGAACCTAAATGAATTAAAAGGGATTGAAGAAGTGTATTCAAGTTCTCAGGGAAAATTAATGGTTGGTTTTAATAGACGGTTTGCTCAAGTATCTACCGAAATTAAAAAAGCATTTGAAGGGTTATCTGAACCAATTTTTGTGAATATTAGGGTTAATGCGGGATTTATTCCTAAAGAGCATTGGACGCAAAACCCCGATATAGGTGGAGGAAGAATTATTGGGGAAATGTGTCATTTTATTGATTTGATGCAGTATTATACAAACTCTGAGCCAACAAAGGTATTTGCCGAAAGTATTAGTACGGCTAATGAAAAAATGATGACCGACGATAATATATCTGTTGTTGTAAAATTTAAAAACGGGTCGGTTGGAAATTTAATTTACTTAGCTAATGGAGATAAATCCTTACCTAAAGAATTAATTGAAGTGTTTGGAGGTGGTATTATAGGTAGAATTCATGATTTTAGATCAGGAGAGCTACACATGAATAATAAAGTTACAAAACTAAAGTCTACATCTAAAGGGCATAAGCAAGAAGTAACAGCGTTTATAGGAGCATTAAATACAGGCAGTCAGTCTCCAATTAGCTTTGAATCTATACGATTAACTACCTTAACCACGTATAAAATTATTGATAGTTTAATAACAGGCCTACCTCAAGAAGTTTAATTTTGGAAAAAAAACCGTTTTTTATGAGCAGAGTAAATAAAATTTACTTTTATTCACTTTGTTTATATGCTTTTTTCTTACCAAGTTTAAACAATCTCACCACTCCAATGTTAATATTAATGACAGTATTAACACTATTAGATTATCAATCTATTGGAAGACTTTGGGTAGCAAATAAAAATAACTTAGTTGTTTTGTCTCTACCCATTGTTTTTTTATTGAATGGAGTTTCGTTATTTTACTCCTCAGATTTCGAGGCTGGAACAAAATACTTAATAAGAAGTCTGCCATTATTATTATTTCCTTTTGTTTTATTTAAGACGATAGATATAAATAATGAACAGAAAAACATCATATTTAAATTATTTGTTTTGGGATGTGTTGTAACGATACTTTATAGTTATTCTTATATAATTTATGAAGCTATCGAAGGTAGTTATAAAAAAATACACGTTAAGGAGAACTACTTAAAATATTTTTTGAATAGAATTACTTATCATGACTTGGTTAGTAAGAATATTGTAGATCACTCAATCTATTTTGCTGCCTATATTTTATTTTCGATTATAATTTTAAAAAATAGAAAAGAGTTGTTTTCAAATAAAATAAGAAAACCCATTATGCTTTTGTTCTTAGTAACTTTTATATTGCTAACTCCTTTGGTAATAGCTATATCTGGATTATTTATTTTTTCAATAAATTTTGTTATTCAGAATAATGGTTATCAAACAAATGAAAATAGACTAAAACTTTTAAAAGAAAACACTTTTTGGTCATTCATTGTATTTTATTTATTTGTATGGAAAATACAACCACATTTGGAGTTTATATATATGTTTAATAATTTAAAATACAATTTAATAATTATTGGAGGGATGATTTTCTCTATGCTATGTGGGCAAATAATTTTTACCTTTTATAGTTTTAAGTTGATAAAATGGGTTGTAATATCATTGTTTTCTATATTAGGTATTACTGTTATAGCTTTAGTCTTAATACCTGTTGAGCTATACTCTTTTAAGCTATCTAATTATACTGCTAGATTAGTAAATAATTATGCATCTATAAGGATATTAAAGGATAATTTTCTATTTGGTGTAGGGATAGGCGATGTTCAAGATAATTTAGTTAAGGTTTATAGAGAAATAGGATTTAGAAAAATTCAGTTTAATGAACATAATCAATATTTTCGTTTTTGGCTAGGTTCAGGAGTTTTATCTATTGTTGTTTATGTTTTTTGGATTGTTAAAATATTTTTGAATAGTATTCTGCAAAAGGATACTTTAAAAATGAGTGTTATTATAACATTGCTATTGTTCTGTTTTACAGAGTCAGTGCTTGTTAGACAAATGGGAATCTCCTTTTTTATTTTTTTTATATTTTTTCTTAATTATTCAAAGACTACTATTAAGCAATACAATTAGAGATTATGTTTGAATAATTATTTAGTGCAAGTAGTAAATGGTAAGATTAATTAATAAAACATCCAAAAAGCCTCAACCATTATTAATTTTATTGGTAGGAATTATTTTGTTATTTTTTTTAGGCGATGTAGCAAAAAAAATTGCTCAAATATTCAATTTTGAATTCCTACTTTATACGCGTTATTCAAAAGTAATTGGACTAATTGCAATAATAACTTTCATAATTTATTATAGATCATATAAGAAAAAATATGCAAAAGCATTGATATATTGTCTAATAATATTATCTCTTACTTTTTTGTTGAGTAATATTTTTCTTTTGAATATTGACATTAAAACTAATCTAATTGCTAATTTTGATTATTTTGTTAAAGCTTGTTTTTTACCATTATTCCTAATACCTTTTTTTTCAATAAATGAGGATGCAATAAAAAAGTCTCTTATTGTTATTCAATATATTTTTTGGGTGAATAGCTTAGCCATTATTGTTGGGTATTGTTTAGATATTAAATTTTTTAAAACTTATTCTGGCCTAAGGTTTGGGTATATGGGGCTTTTTGATAGAAGTACATATTCAAGTTATCTTTTTATTTTTATTATTATATATTATTATTTCAAATATATTAATTCTAAACAAAGAAAGTTTGCTTTAGGTTTAATATTAGCTGCTTTAATATCACTTCTAGTTGGAACAAAAAGAATTTATTTTTTTTTAGTTTTACTTGGCATTTTTCATTTTTTTCATTTTAAGCAATACAGAAACAAATATTTTTGGATTGGGGCAAGTTTAATATTGATTGTGTTATATGTTTTTAAAAAAAACATACTCCTATCACTTCAAGGGGTGTTTAATGTACTTATATCTATTTATTACGAAAAAGGACTTTTATCAGCAATTACTTCTCTTAGAAATGATTTATTAATGAAATATATTGACACATTTATTAATAATAATTGGGGATTTTTGAACTATGTTTTTGGTGGCGGTTTTTTTCATAAAATTAGACCAGAATTAGCAATCATAGATTCATATTTATTTTTTGGTGTATTTGGTCCTTTGATTTATGTCTTTTTATATGTGAAATATATATTTAATTTTAAAATAAGTAATCCAGTAGTTAAGTTTTTAGTGGTTATTTTAATTATTTTGTCCCTTTCTAGTAGCGGCATTATATTTAGCGCTTATTTTACTGTCCTAATTATTTTGTTTAGTTCGTTTTTTTATTTTGAAAGTATAAAGGAAACAAATATTGAAAGAAAGATTTAAAAAAAGTTTTACTCTACTAAAAGATTACTGCGTAAATGAAGATTTTAAAGGCTGGGATCCGTACGATAGCCTTAATAGCTGGATGATTCAAAAAACCCCTCTTGGTAAATCCAGGTTCTTTAGATTGGTTTGGATACAGCTATTTAAGAGAAACGCCATTAATTTTAGACCAATTTTTGGAATAAAAAAGGATTATAACCCTAAAGGACTTGGGCTTTTTTTAATAGGCTACTGTAATTTATACAAGAAGGAACAAAAAGAAGCCTATTTAGATAAAATTAAATTTCTTTCTCATGAGATTTTAAAACTTCAAACCCAAGGATATTCAGGTGCATGCTGGGGTTATAATTTTGATTGGCAAGCGAGAGCTTTTTTTCAGCCTAAGTACACACCAACAGTAGTAGCAACGTCGTTTATTTCTGAAGCGTTATTAATGGCATATGATATTACAAAAAATGAAGCGCTACTTCAGGCGGCCATCAGTAGTTGTGATTTTGTATTAAAAGACTTAAATAAATCTTTTGATGATGAAAAAAATTATACACTCTCATACTCTCCTTTAGATACCACTCAAGTATTTAACGCAGGTCTTTTGGGAGCCAAATTACTTTGCTTGGTATATCAATACAACAAAGACGAGCAGTTACTGGCTGAAGCCAGAAAAATTGTATCCTATGTTTGTAAAAAGCAATCAGAAGATGGTTCTTGGGCATATGGAACTCTGTCATTTCATCAATGGATAGATAATTTTCACACAGGATATAATCTTGAATGTATCTATACCTATCAGAAAATATCTGGAGACAACACCTTTCAGCCTAATATAAATAAAGGCTTAAATTATTATTTAAATAATTTTTTTACAGAAGAGGGTGTGTCAAAATACTATAACAATAAAACCTTTCCTATTGATATTCATGCACCTGCTCAATTGGTTGTCACCTTAGCTAAGTTGAACAAGTTAAAAGAGCATAAAAATCTAGTAGATAGAGTACTTAATTGGACCATCAGTAATATGCAGGATTCAAAAGGATATTTTTACTATCAAAAAAAGAAGAGTATCACCTCAAAAATACCGTATATTAGGTGGGCCCAATCCTGGATGTTTTATGCGTTTAGTTATTATTTTTTAGAGTTTAAACAAGAAAATGAATAGAATTTCTATTTTAAATACTACCATTGATAATCTTGCAATGAATGACACTTTAGAAGTTATTCAGGAGGCTATTGCTAAAAACGAACAAATACATCACGTAGTTGTTAACGCAGGGAAAATTGTAGCGCTTCAAAACGATACGCAACTTAGGCAAAGTGTTAATGAAAGCGATGTAATAAATGCAGATGGGCAGGCTGTAGTTTGGGCATCAAAATTTTTAGGCAAACCATTAAAAGAACGTGTAGCAGGGATTGATTTGATGGTTAATTTGGTAAGGTTTGCGCATAAACAAAGGCATAAAATATTTTTTTTCGGAGCTAAAGAAGAGGTGGTTAAAAAAGTAGTAGAAATTTATTCCGAACAATATTCTTCTAAGATCATTGCTGGATATAGAAATGGGTATTTTAAAAGAGAAGAAGAAAAAGACATTGCAAAACAAATAGCCAATAGTGGCGCGAATATATTATTTGTTGCCATTAGTTCTCCTACCAAAGAAAACTTCCTATACGAGAACAAGAGTATTTTGGGAAATGTTAATTTTATTATGGGTGTAGGAGGTAGTTTTGATGTTGTTGCGGGTAAAGTGAAGCGTGCACCATTATGGATGCAAAAATCTGGACTGGAATGGTTTTATCGATTTATTCAAGAACCCAAGCGTATGTGGAAGCGTTATTTAATAGGGAACTCTAAGTTTATTGTTTTAGTTCTAAAAGAAAAGCTTTTCAAGAATAGTAAAAAGGTTTAAAAGTAGTACAGTTAGTCATATTTTTACTATTAAAGTCTTATTTCTTGTCGTACTTTTCTATTTTTGTCATGTAAAAAATTGAGAATGAAAATAGCAGTTATTGGCACAGGATATGTAGGCTTAGTGACAGGAACCTGTTTGGCAGAAACAGGCAACGAAGTACTTTGTATAGACATCAATGAAGACAAAGTACAGCAAATGCAACAGGGAGAGGTGCCTATTTACGAGCCTCATTTGGATGTGCTGTTTGAAAGAAATATTAAAGCAGGCCGCTTAACGTTTTCTACGAGTTTAGAGGAAGGGTTGGAGCATGGTGATATTATCTTTTTAGCATTACCAACACCTGAAGATGAAGACGGTTCGGCCGATCTATCATACGTATTAGGTGTCGCTAAAGAGATTGGACAAAAAATACAATCGTATAAAGTGATTGTTGACAAGAGCACAGTGCCTGTAGGAACAGCCGATAAAGTTACTGAGGTCATTTCTAGTGAAACCAATGTTGATTTTGATGTAGTGTCAAATCCAGAATTTTTAAGAGAAGGCTTTGCTGTGGATGATTTTTTAAAGCCAGAACGTATCGTAATTGGGTCAGAATCGGAGAAGGCAATTAACTTGATGAAAAAGCTGTACAAACCCTTTGTACGTTCGGGGAATCCAATCATCGTGATGGATGAGCGCAGTGCTGAACTCACGAAGTATGCAGCCAATTCATTTTTAGCGACCAAGATTACGTTTATGAACGAGATTGCCAATTTTTGCGAAAAAGTTGGTGCCAATGTCGATAAAGTACGTATGGGTATGGGAACCGATTCGCGTATTGGCAAACGTTTCTTATTTCCAGGTATTGGTTATGGAGGTTCTTGTTTCCCTAAAGACGTAAAGGCATTACATAAATCTGGTATAGACGTTGGGCATCACTTTGATATTTTAAATGCAGTGATAAAGGTAAACGATGTTCAAAAAAAGATACTCATTCCAAGAATCGAATCACATTTTAATGGCGATATTAAGGGTGAAACGTTTGCTGTTTGGGGATTGGCATTTAAGCCAGAAACCGACGATATTAGAGAGGCACCAGCATTATACATTATTGAAGACCTATTACAAAAAGGGGCTAACATACAGGTGTTCGACCCTGAAGCCATGCCAAATGTAAAGCGTAAGTTTGGTGAGCAGCTAACCTATGCATTAAACAAATACGACGCAGCTAATAACGCAGATGCCTTGATCATATGTACCGAATGGAGCATTTTTAGAACCCCGGATTTCAACAAGTTAAAAACGCTTTTAAAGGCACCTGTAATCTTCGATGGAAGAAATTTATTTGAAGTAGAAGATATGCAAAACGAAGGATTTACGTATTACTCGATAGGGCGAAAGACGACCAAATAATGCTAGATAATGATTGAATGATATAATGACCAATGATATAGTGAGTTAATGAGTGATGTAAATAATCAAATGACAGAAAGAGAAATGTTTGTTGAGAGCATGAAACAAAGAACCAAGAAGTTTTCTGTGGATATTATATGTTTTTGTGATTCATTAAAACCTAACAAGGCATCATCAGTTATCACGTATCAATTGGTTAAATCGGCTACATCAACTGGCGCAAATTATCGTGCGGCATGTAGAGCAAGATCTAAAAGAGAATTTTTTAGTAAAATATGCATTGTCGTAGAAGAGGCTGATGAATCAGAATTTTGGTTAGAGGTCATAAAAGACACGGCTTTGTCCAGTCAAACAAATGAATTTGAAAGACTTTTAGCAGAAGCAAATGAGATAATAAAAATAGTATCTAAAGCAAAAAGCTCAGCGTATGGTAACAAATAGACCCTTAATGCTTTCGGCATTCCATCATTCCATCATTATGTCATTCCGTCATTCAACCATTTAACCATTGAAAAGAGTTTTAATAACAGGAGCTGCAGGATTTTTAGGATCGCATTTGTGCGACCGATTTGTCAATGAAGGGTTTTTCGTCATTGGCATGGATAACTTTATTACGGGTGACGTTTCTAATATTTCCCATCTTTCTAAGCACCCAAATTTTAAGTTTATTGAACATGATGTTACCGAGTTTATTGCTATAGAAGGCGACTTGGATTACATCTTGCATTTTGCCTCTCCAGCAAGCCCTATTGATTACTTAAAAATACCCATTCAAACACTTAAAGTAGGATCTTTAGGAACTCATAATTTATTAGGGTTGGCTAAAGCCAAACAAGCGCGGATTTTAATTGCTTCAACATCTGAGGTATATGGTGACCCATTAGTACATCCGCAATCTGAAGAGTATTACGGAAATGTTAGCACCATAGGTCCAAGAGGCGTGTATGATGAAGCCAAACGTTTTCAAGAATCCATTACCATGGCTTACCATAGATTTCATGGATTGGAAACCAGAATTGTACGAATTTTTAACACCTATGGTCCAAGGATGCGATTAAACGACGGACGCGTGATTCCTGCTTTTATGGGACAAGCATTACGTGGTGAGGATTTAACCGTTTTTGGGGATGGCTTGCAAACGCGATCGTTTTGTTATGTTGACGACCAAGTTGAAGGGATTTATAGGTTACTGTTTAGTGATTATGTGTACCCCGTTAATATTGGAAATCCTGATGAAATTACTATCTTGGAGTTTACTAAAGAAATTATTAAACTTACAGGAACAAATCAGAAGATCGTTTTTAAGGAATTGCCTATAGACGACCCGTTACAGCGACAACCAGATATTAGCTTGGCAAAAAAGGTCTTAGACTGGGAGCCTCAAATTGGAAGAAGTGAAGGCATGAAAAGAACGTTCGAATATTTTAAAAGTTTATCTAAAGAAAAACTTTATAAAAGAGAGCATAAAGATTTTACCAACCATATAAAAAAATAATGTGGCCTATAAACAACGACGATATTCAAATTTAATCACACCATTATTTTTCTTGGCAGACTTGTTAATTATTATTAGCATCCTTCCTTTTTTTGCAATTAATATTACAGATATTTATGTTTTTCTAGCCTATATTTCTTTATCCTGGGCTGTCATTTCTTTTAAGAATCACTATTATAATGTGCGCAGACATACTAAGGTTGTGCAATTATTTATAATCCTCTTTAGGCAAATTATTTTATATGCATTAATGGCCTATGCATTTATAGGCTTTTTTAAGCAACCCAATATTAGTCGTTTAGCTCTAGGACAGTATTTAATGGCTGTTTTTTTATTACTATTATTATTTAAGATTTCATCATTCTTTTTACTGAAAAAATATCGATCAAAATTAGGAGGTAATAGAAGAAATGTGATTGTGATTGGTGACAATGAAAAGGTAAGACAGCTAATAGATATTTTTAAATACAGACCAGAATTTGGTTATAGTTTTATAAAGCAATTTGAGGTTGAAAAAAATGACAATGATTTAACCAAGTGTTTTAATTATATAATTGATAATAATATAGATGAGATATATTTTTCAGCATCACAATTGTCGAATAAGCAAATAAATGATCTAGTAGATTTTGCAGACAATAATTTGAGAGAGGTGAAGTTTATTCCTGATAACAAAGATATCTTTACCAAGAAATTGAAGTATGAATATTACGATTATATCCCAATCTTATCTATAAGAACCATCCCTCTTCAAGAACCAATAAATACATTTATTAAAAGGTTATTCGATATCATTTTTGCCTCTGCAATTATAGTTTTTATTTTATCTTGGTTAACACCTATTCTAGCAATTATTATAAAACTAGAATCTAAAGGACCAGTGTTTTTTAAGCAAACAAGAAATGGGTTTAACTATAAAGAGTTTGCGTGTTATAAATTTAGATCAATGACTCCTAATAAAAATGCACATTTACATCAAGCGACCAAAGGAGACCATCGAGTAACAAAAGTTGGAAAGTTCATACGAAAAACAAGCATTGATGAGCTACCTCAATTTTATAATGTATTATTTGGAGATATGTCTGTAGTAGGTCCAAGACCACACATGGTAAGCCATACAGATATGTACGCACAACGCATCGATAAATTTATGGTGCGTCATTTTGTAAAACCTGGTATTACTGGTTTGGCGCAAGTTAGTGGTTATAGAGGTGAAGTTGAAACCGATAAAGATATTATTGGAAGAGTAAAGTTTGATATTTTTTATATCGAAAACTGGTCTATATTCCTTGACTTGAAAATAATACTACAAACCTTTATAAATGCTTTAAAAGGAGAAGAAAAAGCTTACTAGATGGTTTCAATTATAATGCCATCATACAATTCAGAACCATATATTGCAGCTTCTATAACATCTGTAATCAATCAAACATATCAAGACTGGGAACTCATTATCGTTGATGATGCTTCTACTGACAATTCCTATAACATCATTTCAGAGTTTTCCAAAAAAGACAATCGGATAAAACTCATAAAGCAAACTCAAAACCTTGGTGCTGGGGCAGCAAGAAACACAGCCATTAAAGCAGCCAAGGGTAATTACATAGCTTTTTTAGACTCTGATGATATTTGGAAACCCCATAAGTTAGAAAAACAACTAGAGTACATGAGGTCTAAAGCCAAAGCTATCTGTTTTTCATCCTATGAACTTATTAATGAAGAAGGTAAGCCTTTAAATAAAATTGTAGAGGCTTTACCTAAACTGTCTTACAGAAAACAGTTGAAATGCAACTACATAGGTAATTTAACAGGCCTTTATAATGCTGAAAGGCTGGGAAAGATATATATGCCAGGGATAAAAAAGCGACAGGATTGGGTGATGTGGCTCAATGCCATAAAAAAAGGAGGTAAAGCCATAGGCATTAAGGAATCTTTGGCCTATTATAGAGTTAGAAAAGGGTCTGTGTCCTCTAATAAATTTGCATTGGTAACACATAATTTTAATATGTATAATAAAGAATTAGGATTTGGTTTTTTTAAATCAGTAAAGTATTTAGTGTTGTTTTTCTATGAATACTTCTTTGTAAAATCAAAGCAAACAAAAAGAATAAAACCCACTTAGTTTAACTATTTATTTGTCACTTCGAGTGAAATTCAGAATGAATTTTGTATCGAGAAGTGTTTCATAAAAAAAGAAACAACATTCATGTTGACAAATTGTTTTTGCATTATATAACCTAATTAATATGCGACGTAAACTGCTTCAGTTTACCTTTTTTAGTACGTTGTAAACTGTTTTTTTTAGTAAAGAGAATTTCAATTCCAGGTTCTAAGTATGTTTCAGAGGCATTTTTAATTGTTGTTTTCTGATTTTCATTTAATTCGTAATCAGCAACATACTGAATTTCAAACGTATTTAGTGTGTGCTGTATCACTTTAATTTCCTGAATTAATCCATCATCTTGCATTACAGATTTTGTAACGTAGTAAAATGATAGTCCAGGTGCTGTTTTTCCGCTAGGTAGTGTTACATAATCCTCTTTTCTTCCAACAAGTGTTTTCAATACCGTTAGCTTAGAGTCAATGTGCTCTATGCTGCCTATGTCTCCAATATCATATCTAATAAAAGGATGCGCTTTATTGAATAAATCCGTAATGACAATGCGTCCCTCTTCTCCATAAGGTAAAACATGTCCATCATCATCTAAAATTTCAACATAAAGATTCAAGTTGTTTAATACCCATTGTTGGTTTTTTTCAAGTGCAATTAGTCCAAATTCAGCAGAACCATATTCGTTAACTATGGGAATGTTAAATGCTTTTTCCAGTAATAGTTTATCATCATCCGAAAGCATTTCAGAGGTTGGTAAACATGCTTTTAATGTGGAACAGACCTCTAAAAGAATAATTTCATTTTTTATTAAATACTTAGCAAAGGCAACAATAACCGAAGTATAACCAGTAATAAATTCAAACCTAGTTTTAGAAAATTTTCTAATCCATAGATCAAAGGCCTTTTCAGACAAATCAAACACATTAAATCGATAACGATTAGATATATAATCTTTTAATCGCTCTTTGTAATACCCTTTTTTGTTTAAAGGTATTCCGTAAAAACGCGCTTGTTTTGCATTAAATATAGCGTACCATCCATACCATTCTTTAAATATAGCCCAAGTCATTGCGTGGCAAAATTTGTCTTTAGCAAACATAAAAGGATCACCAGAAGAACCAGATGTTTTGTTAATATAGACATTGTTTACAGTATAACCCTTTGAAAGTCTTTTATGTAATGGTTGCTGTAAATCACGCTTTGTCATAACAGGAACGGTATTCCAATTATTAATATGTATATTTTTTGCAAAGGATTTGTAAAACGAATTATGCTCTAAATGGTATAACAGAATCTCTTGTTTTTTTTGTAGAACATACGCTTTAAAGTCATCATCATTCTTATGCTGAATCATTCTCAACTCGGCATTAGCCTTCTTTATTGGAAAGCCTTGAAGCATTAAGGAAAGATTGAATACATTCAAAATGATTGAGATATTTTTGTAAAGTAAATAAAAAATATTCGTGTATTCGAGGCATTAGTTTTATTTTTGCGCAAACAACAAAAAAACATGACTATTTTAATTCTTGGTTCAGGCGGAAGAGAGCATACGTTTGCTTGGAAAATTGCCCAAAGTCCTTTATGTAAATCACTTTATGTTGCTCCTGGAAATTCAGGAACAGCTCAAATAGCTACCAATGTCAATATAGGTGTAACCGATTTTGAGGCTATAAAATCGCTAGTAATGGAAAAAAGCATTGATATGGTTGTTGTTGGACCAGAAGACCCTTTAGTGCAAGGGATTCAAGACTTCTTTAAAAATGATAACGAGCTAAAACATGTTGCAGTTATTGGACCAGAAAAAGCAGCCGCTGAATTAGAAGGCAGTAAAGAATTTGCCAAAGAGTTTATGCAGCGTCACAATATCCCAACAGCTGCTTACCAAAGTTTTAATGCTTCAAATGTGGAAGAAGGTTATGCGTTTTTAGAAACCTTAAACCCTCCTTATGTTTTAAAAGCAGATGGATTAGCGGCAGGAAAAGGGGTGTTGATTTTAGAAGATCTGGAAGACGCTAAAACAGAATTAAAACACATGTTGGTAGATGCTAAGTTTGGCGCAGCAAGTTCTAAAGTGGTCATTGAAGAGTTTTTGGATGGTATTGAGTTAAGTTGTTTTGTGTTAACAGATGGGAAAAACTATAAAATATTACCTACAGCAAAAGATTACAAACGCATAGGGGAAGGTGATACGGGCTTAAATACTGGTGGTATGGGAGCAGTGTCTCCAGTACCTTTTGCTACACCAGAATTTTTAAACAAAATAGAAGAACACATTGTTAAACCGACCATTCTAGGATTACAAAAAGACAATTTACCATATAAAGGCTTTGTGTTTATTGGGTTGATAAAAGTTGGTGATGATCCCAAAGTGATTGAATACAATGTACGAATGGGAGATCCTGAGACAGAAGTGGTATTGCCGAGGCTTAAAACCGATTTAGTTGAAATTTTTCAAGCTATCTCAAATCAAACATTAAACAAAGTAGATATAGACATAGATGAACGTGCAGCCACTACAGTCATGTTAGTATCTGGAGGTTATCCAGAAGCCTATGAAAAAGGAAAAGTAATTACAGGTGTAGAAAATATTGAAGATTCCATACCTTTTCACGCTGGCGCAAAAATAGATAATGGTAGCATAGTAACTTCAGGAGGTCGCGTTATGGCTATTACTAGTTATGGAACAACCTATAAAGAGGCCATAAAAAAATCTTACCAAAGCATAGAAAAACTACATTTTGATAAGATGTATTATCGTAAAGATATTGGGTTCGATTTATAGATAAGAGTGCGAAGTGATGCTTTTATCTTCTTCATTTCTATCATTAAACCCTTTAAGTTGTAGCATCCAATATGTAAATGCAGCCATACCAATAATGATAAAAATCCAAGATATAATATTAGCAGCCCACCAATTGTCAAGCTCTAGAATTCTTAAAGCATCTAGTGGTGCAAATAAAACATCTACAAATAAATCTTGTATAGCGTAAAAAAAGTCTTTCATTGTAATAGTATTATATTTACATGGCAAATATACGAACTCTTTAAATGATTACAAGATTTTTTAGCACTTCTAAACCAATTCATTTAGTCCTTGTGTCTGTTTTTGTTTTTGGACTATTTTTAATGGTGAGATTAGGGTATTATAATGAAGGTGTTAGTATTACTCAAATACTTAAAGAAGTAATATTATATGGCGTAACGCTTTTGTCTATTTTTGTATTATCTTTTGTTGTAAATAAGAATAACCTAACAAAAAAGAACAGTTTTAAAATACTGTTGTTCAGCTTGTTTTTAGCTTGTATTCCCGAAACATTACAGCACGGAAATATTATTGTTTCTAATGTGTTTGTCTTATTTGCTATAAGACGAATTATAAGCTTAAAATCAAACTTAAATATTAAGAAAAAACTATTTGATGCTGCTTTTTGGATTGCTTTAGCTTCACTATTTTACTTCTGGTCCATTTTGTTTCTAATCCTTGTATTTTCTGCACTTATTTTGTTTTCAATAACAAAATTAAATAATTGGATGGTTCCTTTTATTGCAATTATAGCTCTTGCATTAATAATTGTAAGTTATAATATCATTACAAACGATATTTATTATGATTTAAACAAATATCTAGATTCGGTTAGCTTTAATTTTTCAAACTATGACAGAAGTAGTTTAATTGTTGTACTGTCAATTATACTGTCACTAGGGCTTTGGGCTTTATTCTTTTACATCAAAAAACTGCCTGATAAGTCAAGAGCTTTTAGACCAGCTTTTGTGTTAATATTAATAGCATTACTTACAGGCGTTGTGATTATTGTAATATCTCCAAATAAAAACGGAAGCGAGTTTATTTTTCTATTTGCACCCTTAGCTATTATAATGACAAATTATATTGAGTCTGTAAAAAAACCGTGGTTATCTGAGGCTTATTTATGGATGTTACTTTTAGCGCCTTTAGCTGCTGTATTAATTTCTTAATTTAGTACCATAAGCTAAGTCGCCAGCATCTCCTAAACCAGGAACAATATACCCTTTATCGTTTAGTTTTTTATCAACGGTTGCAATCCATAAATGGGTGTTTTCAGGAAAACAATTTTTAATATAGTTTACACCAGCATCAGCACCAATAACACTCAAAATATGCACGTTTTTTGGAGTTCCGTGCGAAAGCAGTGCTTCGTAAGTTAACGCTAACGACTTTCCTGTTGCTAACATTGGGTCAACTAACAAAAGTGTTTTGCCATCTAATTTAGGGCTTGCAATATACTCTACAACTATTTCAAAATCTTTATCGTTTAAGTGATGCCTGTAAGCTGATATAAAGGCATTTTCAGCACTGTCAAAATAATTTAAAACACCATTATGTAGTGGTAAGCCTGCTCGCAACACAGAGCAAATTACAATGTCGTCAGAAATTTTATTTAGGGTCGAGCTTCCTAAAGGTGTTTTTGCATTTACTGAATTAAAAAGCAACGTCTTACTCATTTCATAGCTTAAAATTTCACCAATGCGCTCAATATTTCGCCTAAAACGCATTTTGTCATTTTGAACAGAAATATCTCTAATTTCAAATATAAAATTGTTTAAAACGGAGTTGTCTAAAGAAAGATTATGGATATACATTTTGAAGAATTATGGTTGAGTAAAGTTAATTAAATAGAAGTATATTTGCACTCATTATAATTACAAAGTTATGTTTTCAGATAAAGCAAATGCAATTTTTAAAGAGGTTATAAAAACGTATAAAGTTAAAAATACTGTTGACCAACCATTTACTAATAAGTATGATAAAAATGATGATGTAATAGCACATTTATTATACAGAAAATGTTGGATTGATACTGTGCAATGGGCTTACGAAGACATTATTAGGGATCCAAATATTGAACCAGAAGCAGCTTTAAAGCTAAAGCGAATGATTGATGCTTCTAATCAAGATAGAACAGATACGGTTGAATATATTGACAGCTATTTTTTAGATAAGTATAAAGATGTAACAGTAAAACCAAATGCTAAGATTAACTCAGAAAGTCCAGCTTGGGCTATTGACAGACTATCTATATTAGCTTTAAAGATTTACCATATGCACCTTGAAACTGTTAGAGATGATGCATCTGATGAACATAAAAGTGCATGTCAAAAAAAGCTGGATGTTTTACTTGAACAACGTGTGGATTTATCGACAGCTATTGATGATTTGCTAAAAGATATTTCCAATGGCGATAAATACATGAAGGTGTATAAGCAAATGAAAATGTATAACGATGATGAGCTTAACCCTGTACTTCGTGGAAATAAATAAATGTGTCATTACAAGGAGAGAGGCACGAACCACAAAGTAATCTCATAAATATATAGACAGATTGCTTCACTTTAACTTCGACAAGCTCAGTCTAACAGCTCTCAATGACGAAGTCTATTTTAGATTATTTTAATGCAAGATTTACCAAAACACATACTTGTTATTCGCTTATCAGCAATGGGAGATGTCGCTATGACAGTTCCCATATTACGTCAATTCACTAAGCAATATCCAAGTGTTAGGCTTACAGTACTTACCAAGAGCTTTTTCGCACCCTTTTTTAGAGATATAGAGAATGTGTCTGTGCATGCAGTAGATGTAAAAGGAAAGCATAAAGGAATTTTAGGTCTTTATAAATTATCAAAAGAACTAAAAAAACTAAAGTTTGACGCCATTGCAGACTTGCATAATGTACTTAGAAGTAAAATGCTTAAACTTTTTCTAATTAATAAAAAGTGTATTCAAATAGACAAAGGAAGAGCAGAAAAAAAAGCACTTATAAAAGGAAAACTATTTAAACAACTTACAACTACACACCAACGATATGCTGAAGTTTTTGACAAGTTGGGATATCCTTTAGATTTAAGCACACCTGTGTTTTCAGAAGCAGCAGACATAACGGATAAACTTAAAGAAGTTACAGGAAATAAAAACAAACCCTGGATTGGTATTGCGCCTTTTGCTGCCTTTAAAAGCAAAACATATTCCTTGTCACTTATGCAAGAGGTAATCACATCACTTAGTAAAACAAACTCTATTTTATTGTTTGGAGGAGGCAAAAATGAAATTAAGGCTTTAGAAACAATTGCCAATTCGAACATAAATATAATTAATCTTGCAGGAAAACTATCGTTAGATGAAGAGTTGGATGTTATTTCAAATTTAGACCTGATGATTTCCATGGATTCTGGAAATGCACATATTGCAGCAATGTTTGGGGTTGAGGTTATAACACTTTGGGGTGTGACACACCCTTATGCTGGTTTTTACCCTTTTAATCAAAACCCTGAAAATGCATTATTGGCAAACAGAGATAAATTTCCTTTAATACCAACGTCTATTTATGGCAAAACCTTTCCTGAAGGGTACGAAGATGCTATAAATTCGATATCACCTCAACAAATAATTTCTAAAGCAACATCTATGCTACAAAAAAGCCTCACATAAAGTGAGGCTAGATTAAACGTTTTTAAATAGACATAGATAATCCTAAAAAAAGATTAACGCTTAAATCTATAGCTAAGGTATTTGTTTTTAATTCACCTAAAAACTTTGTGTGAGAAAATTTGCACTCAATTCGATGAAATACATATTTTATATGCTTAAACGTAAATTAGTTGGTTGAACAACCAAAACAATGCGTTTAAACATCATCATAATCAACTACAATTTTAGAAGTAGTTGGGTGTGCTTGACATGTTAAGACAAGTCCCTCAGCTAATTCACTATCAGTTAAAATATTGTTTTGGCGCATAGTGGCTTCACCTTCTTTAACTCTCGCAATACAGCTACTGCAAATACCACCTTGACAAGAGTATGGCACATCTAGATCTTCATCTAAAGCAGCTTCTAGTATGTTTCTTTTTTGAGACATTTCAAAAGCTGTCTCTTCATCATCAACAATTACCGTAATATGTGTATTGCCTTCAGAAAGTGTCTCAGAAATAGCTTCACTGGCTTTAGCTGCTTTAAATAATTCATAATGAATAATATCTTCTGGAATATCATGCTCATTTAGTACATCTTTTACGGCGTGAATCATACCTTCAGGACCACAAAGATAATAAGCATCTACAGAAATGTGCTTATGCTTATTCTTCATAACATAGTTGACAGTACTTTTTTCTATACGTCCAAAAATTGCATCATCTTCATCAGCTTGACTAAATACGAACTGAATGGAAAAACGGTCTTTGTACTGATGTTGAAGTTCCAATAATTCATTTAAGAACATGGTGTCCTTGGTGGTTTTGTTGCCATAAACCAAAATAACTTTACTATGTACTTCTTCTTCCAAAGCACACTTTATAATGCTTAATATTGGCGTAATACCACTACCAGCTGCAAAAAGAGCTATGTTTTTAGTTTTTTTGTCATTAGGCTCAAAAACAAAACGACCTTTGGGTGGTGCAACTTCTAATGAGTCGCCAACCTTTACTTGATTATTTGCATAAACTGAGAAAGTTCCGTTGTCAACCTCTTTTACAGCCACTTTTAAATCGTTGCTTTTTGGTGACACACATAGTGAATAATCTCTCCTTATCTCGTTGCCGTTTATAGATGTTTTTAACGTAATGTATTGCCCAGCTTTAAAGGCAAAAGTATCTTTTAAGTTATTAGGGACTTCAAAATTTATAGTAACCGCTTTATCGGTTTCCTTTATGATTTCTTTTATAGTAAGCGTATAGAATTGTGACATTTGAAAAATATTTTTTGGCAAAAATAGTGAAGTAATTAGTTAATTTTTAATTTAGACTGTAACAAATTGACTACAATTACAACAAATAGATTAAACACAACCCAAACATGATTAAACATTTTTTAAGTTTAGAGTGGAAACAGTTTAAACGCGCTTCATATTTTCAAAAAGGACTTGCTATTAAAATTTTACTTTTCCTTGCAGTGTTATATTTTGGAGGAATAGCAATTTTTATGGGAGGCGTTATGTTTTTTGCGCTTGAAAAAACATTTCCAGATATAGACCCAATAGTTATGGTAAACAATTTTTTAATCTATTGGATATTGTTTGAACTAATGATACGGTATTTTATGCAGCAACTTCCTGTCATGAATATTAAACCCTTAATGATAATTCCTATAACACGAAACTCTGTTATTCATTATTTGTTGGGAAAAACAATACTTTCGTTTTTTAATTTTATTTCACTGCTTATATTCCTTCCTTTTTCAATTGTATTATTATTTCAGGGATACCCTGTGGTGAATGTTGTTTTATGGTTTTTTGCAATAATGTGCATTAACATGTCTATTAATTTCTTAAATTTTTTAATCAACAAAAGCAATACAGTATTTTATGGAATTGCATCCTTAGTAATCATAATTGTTGTGTTGAGATATTTTAACATTTTTGACATTACTGAACCAGTTGGAGTGCTATTTAATGGGTTATACAATCAGCCATATTTAGCAATTATTCCTTTCTTGATAATGATAGGATTGTATAAAGTTAATTTCGATTTTATTAGAAAAGGGTTCTACCTAGATGGCGCCATTTCTAAAAAGACAAAAGAAGTACACGCAACTGATTTAAGCTGGATGAATCGCTTTGGTAATCTTGCACCATTCTTAAAAAACGATATAAAAATGATAACACGAAACGCAAGACCTAAACAGGTGGTAATGATGTCGTTCTTTTTCCTGTTTTATGGATTGTTTTTTTTCACACAAAGCGTATATATAGAAAAAATGCCCTACATTTTAGCTTTTGCAGCAATGTTCATTACTGGTGGATTTTTATTGAGTTTTGGTCAGTTAGTGCCATCTTGGGATAGTGAGTATTATAAGATGTTAATGAGTCAAAATATTCCATACAGACAATATTTAGAGTCTAAATGGTATTTAATGGTGGTTGCGGTAGCTGTTTCATTTATCTTAAGCACACCTTACATCTATTTTGGATGGGATATTTATTTAATGATTGCAGCAGGAGCATTATTTAACATAGGGTTAAATACGTTTATCACCCTTTTTGGAGGTGCTTTAAATAGAGTGCCAATTGAATTAAATACTAAAGCAAAAGCATTTAGTAATACTAACGGATTTAATCCCACCCAATTATTAATTGCATTACCTAAAATGCTATTACCAATTTTAATATTTTTTATTCCTTATCATTTTATAAGTTTTAATGCAGGACTAATAGCCTTGGCCTTAACTGGTGCATTAGGAATAGTATTTAAAAATTTCTTTTTAAATAAAATTGAAAATATTTATCAAAAAGGAAAGTATAAAACCGTAGCTGCGTTTTCAGAGAAAAAATAAGCCAATAAAAAACAAAAACAATAATGATAACAGTTAACAATTTATCAAAGTCATATAATGGCGTACAAGTACTTCACCTTGAAAACTTAGACATACCTAAAGGACAAAGTTTTGGACTTGTAGGTAATAATGGTGCAGGAAAAACAACATTTTTTAGCTTGCTCCTAGATTTAATTCAGCCAACAACAGGCTATATTAAAAGTAAGGACATTCTAGTTAATGAAAGTGAAGCGTGGAAACCCTTTACATCATCTTTTATAGATGAAAGTTTCTTAATTGGGTATTTAACAGCCGAAGAATACTTCTATTTTATTGGGGAATTACGTGGTCAAAACAAATCTGACGTAGATGCTTTGTTAGCACAGTTTGAAGATTTTTTTCATGATGAAATTTTAGGGAAGAAAAAATATCTTAGAGATTTAAGTAAAGGAAACCAAAAAAAAGCAGGTATTGTAGCCGCACTTATTGGAAACCCTGAGGTTATTATACTTGATGAGCCATTTGCTAACTTAGACCCTACTACTCAAATAAGGCTAAAACAAATCATAAAAGATTTAGCAAAAAAGCAAGGTGTTACTGTTTTGGTGTCTAGCCACGATTTAATGCACGTAACCGATGTTTGCGAACGCATTGTTGTATTAGAAAAAGGCGAAATAGTAAAAGATTTAGCCACTAGTGAAGCGACCCTAAAAGAGCTAGAAGCACACTTTACAAACTAGTATTTAGGCTAAAAGACGACTATTTTTGCAGTTTAAAAGAAAAAAGATGATTATTTTTACGTTTTTGCATAATATTATGCACGGCATTTAGTTATTCATTTACTAAACATACCAACGTTGAAGACATCTTTTAAATCCAAATCTATACTTCTACTTTCTGCTATTGTCATTGCAGGATGTTCGCGCAAAAAAGACAATTTCGTTAGTAGAAACTTTCACGCTGTTGCAACAGAATACAATACGCTATACAACGGTTACAATGTTCTAGAGCAAGGTCGAGAAGACTTAAACAACAATTACCAAGATAACTATTGGGAGATTTTACCAATAGAGCGCATGACGGTTACTGATGAGGTGACACTTCCCGGTCAATCTACAAACAATAACTTTGCTAAAGCTGAAGAAAAAGCCATAAAGGCTATTCAAAAGCATGGAATGAATATTAAAGGGAAGGAGAAAAACCCTCAAATTGATGAGGCTTATTTACTTTTAGGAAAGGCACGTTATTTCGATCAGCGTTTTGTACCATCAATGGAAGCCTTCAATTATATTCTTTATAAATATCCAGCAAGCGATAAGATCAATCAAGCCAAAATTTGGAGGGAAAAAACTAACTTACGCCTTGAAAATGATGAATTAGCAATAACCAATTTAAAACGCTTATTGTTTCAAGAAGAATTAAAAGGTCAAGATCTAGCCGATGCAAGCTCTATGTTGGCTCAAGCGTACATCAACACAAAATCGCTAGATAGTGCTATCACACAATTAGAAATAGCTTCCAATGCCACAAAAAGTAACGACGAACGTGGTCGTTATAAGTTTATTCAAGGACAATTGTACAATGCACTACAAAAACCAGACAGTGCTAATATGGCATTTGAGAAGGTGATTGAACTGAACAGAAAAACGCCTAGAATTTACATGATTAGTGCACAAATCGAAAAAGCAAAGAATTTCGATTATAACAGTGGTAATAAGATGGAGTTTCTTGAGCTATTGACAGACCTAGAAGAAAATAGGGAGAATAGACCATTCTTGGATAAGATTTACTATCAAATTGCCGAATATCACAAAACCAATGAATCGGATACCATAGCGGCATCATATTACAATAAATCACTTCGAACAGGTTCTAGAGATAACATGTTAAATGCTATGAGCTATCAAAACTTAGGAAATATGAGTTTTGATAAGACGGAATACAAAAATGCTGGAGCGTATTACGATAGCACCATGCTTAATTTAAAGCAAAACACTAAATTATTCAGGGAAATTAAGCGTAAACGGGACAATTTGGATGATGTTATTTTTTATGAGGATGTTGCTGTAAGAAATGATAGTATTTTGAGTTTAGTAAATATGTCTAATGAGGAAAGAGTAACATATTTTACTGACTATACCAACAAACTAAAAGAAAAAGCCGAAGCTTTAAAGGAAGAAGCTGAAACAGCTAAACTCATTGCAGAGCAAACATCAAAAAATAAAAATACAAATATAAACTCAAGAGGTCTTGAAAAGACATCAACTTTCTATTTTTACAATCCAGTAACGGTTGCTTATGGTAAAAACGAATTTTTACAAAACTGGGGAGAACGTCAGCTTCAAGATAATTGGCGATGGTCTAATAAAGGAGGCGTAAGCACAAACCAAAATGTAAATGCAAGTGAGTTAACTTCTACAAAAGATAGTGAACTGTTTTCACCGGAATTTTATATTTCAAAAATACCAGTTGAACAAAAAGCCATTGACAGCTTGATGAAGGACAGGAATTTTGCTTATTACCAATTAGGGTTGATTTATAAAGAAAAATTCAAAGAATACCATTTAGCTAAAGATAAACTTCTAGGACTTCTAAAAAGCAATCCAGAGGAGCGTTTAATACTCCCTTCAAAGTATAATTTATACAAAATTTATGAGTTATTAGGAGAGAATGGAGAGGCAGAAATAGCAAAAAACGACATCATTACAAACTACCCAGATTCTAGATATGCAGCCATTTTAATGAACCCTAATGCAGATTTGGGTGAGGACGAAAACAGTCCGGAGTATATTTATGAAACACTTTACAAAAAATTTAAAGATCAAGACTATGCGAATGTAATTGAACAATGCGACACTTATATTTCAAGGTTCGAAGGCGAAAAAATAGTACCTAAATTCGAATTTTTAAAAGCAGTGTCTAAAGCACGACTTTATGGGTTTGAAAGCTACAATGAATCTATAAACTATATTGCTTTAAACTATCCAAACAGTCCAGAGGGAGCAAAAGCTCAAGACATGCTAGAAAATGTCATGCCACTTTTGTCTAAAAGCGAATTTCAAAGCAACGAAGGCTCTAAACACTTTAAAGCAATCTATCAATTTACAGATGCTGAAAATGAAGAAATTGATGAGTTTATTAAAAAATTAAACGAAGCTGTCAGTAAAATTGAATACTTCGAATTAAGCACTTCAAAAGACATGTATAATGAAAACACTATCTTAGTAGTGGTACATGGTTTAAGAAGCATTCAAGCTGCTAATGGATTTGGAGAATTATTAAAGGAGAAAAAGCAAAATATCAACAGAGAGTATTTTGGTATTTCATCTCAAAACTATCAAATAGTTCAAATTCATAAAAACCTAGACGAATATTTAAAATCTTTATAGAAACGATTAATAGCTAAAATTATGTTTTCAGATGGTAAAAGAGGAAGAGGAGATGTTGTTGAATCTTCCACACAACAAAACAGAATAGCACAAGGCACTACAATTGTTGGCGATATTGTTAGCGAAGGAGGCTTTAGAATAGATGGTGCTATACAAGGCACTTTAAAAACACCAGGGAAAGTGGTGGTAGGTAAATCAGGAATTATTAATGGAACTTTAGAAGGTACAAATGCCGACTTTGAAGGACGATTTTCTGGAAAAATGAAATTATCAGGCGTGTTGTCTTTAAAATCTTCAGCATTTATTGAAGGCGAGGTAGAAATTGGCAAACTTGCCGTAGAACCTGGAGCAACATTTAATGCAGTTTGTAATATGAAAGGCGCTGTAAAAGAACTTAATAAGGGTGAACAACGAAAACCAGGATCAGAAACCGAAAAATCAGCTTAAAAACGCAATAGTACTTACAGGAATTGCTATCCAGATGGGAGTTACAATTTACTTGTTTGTTTTTTTAGGGAAATGGCTGGATTCTGAATACAATGATGGCAATAAATTATTTGTCATAATTGGCACCTTGTTAGGCGTAGCAGTATCTTTGTATGCAGTCGTTCAGCAACTTAACCGATTTAATTCTAAATGAATAATACCATAGTTCGTTTTGTTATTCTTACAGTTTTAGTTTTAGGAAGTGTTTTTGCGTTACACCTCTTTTTACTTAACTACTTGAGCCTTCCATTATTAGACAATAAAATTATCTTATCTTATGCTATAAATGCAACTTTAGCAATTGTTATAGTAACAGTACTATATTTATTAAAAGAAAAATATAAAAGCCAATTAGGGTTTTTATTTATGGCAGGAAGTGCCTTAAAGTTTTTTGTTTTTTTTTTTGTTTTTTATCCTTACTATAATCTTGATGGAGATGTCGAAACATTAGAGTTTTTTGCCTTTTTTTTACCTTATGGTTTATCTTTAATTTTAGAAACCATCACACTTTCTAAATTTCTAAATAAATTAGATTCACCAGCATCCTAAAATCATTAAATTCAATCATAAAAATAAAGTGAAAAATTGTTTTTGTTTTTGAGATAAAAACATACCTTTGCAGCGATTTTTAAGCCACTATTATATAGAGTGATATGCGAAGAAAAATATCTTTAAAACCAATTACACTATTATTACTTTTAATAACTTTTGTCTCATATGGAGCTGAAGGAGGTTCAAGCAGTGAATCAGGAACTGATAAAGAAACCGAAATAAAGGAATATATTCAACACCACTTACAGGACTCTTACGATTTTACGTTATTCTCGTGGACAACAGATTCTGGAGAACATAAATACTTTGGGTTTCCATTACCTGTAATAATTTGGGATAATGGCTTAAAAGTGTTTTCATCATCTAAGTTTCATCACGGTGAAGCGGTAGCTGAAGTAGGTGGTAATTATTACAAAGTACACCACTCTAAAATATACAAAGTAGATGGGTTAAATGGTGAAATTATTGAAGATGCAGATCACCACGCTACTAACGAAAAGCCTTTAGATTTTTCAATCACAAAGAATGTAACCATGATTATGATGGTGTTTTTAATTATGTTCTTTATGTTTAAAAAAATGGCATCTGCGTATCAAAAAAATAGAAACTTGCCAAAAGGTATGGGGCGCTTATTAGAGCCAATAGTACTATATATTCGTGATGATATAGCACGACCAAACATTGGAGAAAAAAATTACAAAAGATATATGAGTTATTTATTAACTGTATTCTTTTTTGTGTGGATTGTAAACTTATTTGGATTAACACCAATAGGTATGAACGTAACGAATAACATTGCCGTTACCTTTTGTTTAGCAATCATCACCTATTTAATCACAACATTTACAGCAAAAAAAGATTATTGGAAACATATCTTCTGGATGCCAGGAGTTCCAGTTCCAATGAAAATTATATTAGCACCAATTGAGTTGTTAGGTACGTTTATTAAACCTTTCTCATTAATGATTCGTTTGTATGCAAACATTACAGCGGGTCATATCGTAATGATGAGTTTAATAGGAATGATGTTTATATTCAAAAACTGGATTGGGACACCACTATCATTTGCTCTTGCTTTCGTTATCGGAATCCTTGAGTTATTGGTAGCAGCACTTCAAGCATATATCTTTACAATGCTATCGGCCTTATATTTTGGTTCGGCAGTAGAAGAGCATGACCATGAAGCACATTAATAAATTGAATGTTTAATTTTTAATATATATAAATATGGAAATTCCAGCTATCGTAGGAGCAGGTTTAGTAGTAATTGGAGCAGGAATCGGAATCGGTAAGATTGGTGGTTCAGCTATGGAAGCAATTGCGCGTCAACCAGAAGCTACAGGAAAAATTCAAACAGCGATGCTTATTGCAGCCGCTTTAATTGAAGGTATTGGATTTGCTGCATTATTTGCAGTTTAACAACACAAAGAAGAAACAGCTATAGCGGTTGGTTATAGCTGTTCTTTTAAATTAAACAGAAATTATTTTATTATAACTTATAATTATGGAAAAGTTACTTGAAGAGTTTTCGTTAGGATTGTTTTTTTGGCAAGCTGTTTTATTTATAGCATTAGTTTTCTTATTAAAGAAATTTGCTTGGAAACCAATTTTAGATTCAGTAAACGATAGAGAAGAAGGTATTAAAAGAGCATTAGATTCTGCTGAAAAAGCAAAATTAGAAATGCAAAATCTTCAGGCTGATAACGAAAAGCTTATAAAGGAAGCAAGAGCAGAACGTGAAGCGATGCTTAAAGAAGCTCGTGACATCAAAAATAAAATGATTGACGATGCTAAAGAAGAGGCTAGAGAAGAAGCAGGAAAGCTAATAGCACAAGCGCAAGCATCTATTGAAACAGAAAAGAAAGCTGCTATTACCGAATTAAAGTCGCAAGTAGCTAATTTATCAATTGAGATTGCAGAAAAGGTAGTTCGTGACGAATTATCTAATAAAGACAAGCAAGTAAAGCTAGTAGAGTCTATGTTAGGTGAAGCAACTTTAAACTAGAGTTAGATGGCAGGAACAAGAGCAGCAATACGTTACGCAAAAGCAATACTTAGTTTAGCTAGTGACCAACAAGCAGCAGACGCTGTAAATAACGACATGAAGTTAATTGCAGCTACTATTGAAGATAATTTAGAATTAAGTCAGATGCTAAAAAACGCGATCGTTAAATCGGAAGCAAAGAAAATAGCATTGACTCAAATTTTCCCAAATATAAATAGTATTAGCTCAGAAGTATTCACTTTATTAATGTCTAACAAAAGAATAGACATTTTAGGTGATGTTGCATCAAAATATAATCAATTGTTTGATGAGTTAAACGGAAAACAAATAGCAGAAGTAACAACTGCAATTCCTATGACCGACGATTTAGAACTAAAAGTTCTTGCAAAAGTAAAAGAGCTTACTAGTAAAGCAGTAGAGTTAGAAAATACAGTAGATGAAAGCATTTTAGGTGGTTTCATTTTGCGTGTTGGAGACAAGCAATATGACGCTAGCGTTTCTAACAAATTAAATAAGTTAAAAAGAGAATTTACATTAAACTAAGATATTTTTATCTAAACAAATAATAAGATGGCAGAAGTAAAACCAGCTGAAGTATCAGCAATCTTAAAACAACAACTAGCAGGATTTGAGGCTACAGCATCTTTAGATGAAGTAGGAACAGTATTAACTGTTGGTGATGGTATTGTACGTGCATATGGACTTTCAAACGCTCAGTATGGTGAGCTAGTAGAATTTGATGGAGGTTTAGAAGGAATTGTACTTAACCTTGAAGAAGATAACGTAGGTATTGTATTATTAGGACACTCTAAAGCAGTTGCTGAAGGTTCTACAGTTAAACGTACTGGTCGTATCGCATCTATTAATGTAGGTGAAGGTATTGTTGGTCGTGTTGTTGATACCTTAGGAGCACCTATCGATGGTAAAGGACCTATCTCTGGAGATACATACCAAATGCCACTAGAGCGAAAAGCACCTGGTGTTATTTACCGTGAGCCAGTAACTGAGCCATTACAAACAGGTATTAAGTCTATCGATGCAATGATTCCTGTAGGTCGTGGACAACGTGAACTTGTTATTGGAGACAGACAAACTGGAAAAACAACCGTTTGTATTGACACCATCTTAAATCAAAAAGAATTTTACGATGCAGGTGAGCCTGTATATTGTATATATGTTGCAGTAGGGCAAAAAGCATCTACTGTAGCAAACATTGCTAAAGTATTAGAAGAAAAAGGAGCACTTGCTTATACAACTATTGTAGCTGCAAACGCATCAGATCCTGCAGCAATGCAGGTTTATGCACCTTTCGCTGGAGCTTCTATTGGAGAGTATTTCAGAGATACTGGTCGTCCAGCTTTAATTATCTATGATGATTTATCTAAGCAAGCGGTTGCTTATCGTGAGATCTCATTATTATTACGTCGTCCACCAGGACGTGAGGCGTATCCTGGAGACGTGTTCTACTTACACTCGCGTTTATTAGAGCGTTCTGCAAAAGTAATTAATGATGATGCGATTGCTAAAGAAATGAACGACCTTCCAGATTCTTTAAAACCAATGGTAAAAGGTGGAGGTTCTTTAACGGCATTACCAATTATTGAAACGCAAGCAGGTGATGTATCAGCATATATTCCAACTAACGTAATTTCGATTACTGATGGGCAGATTTTCTTAGAGTCAGATTTATTTAACTCTGGTGTGCGTCCAGCTATTAACGTAGGTATTTCTGTATCTCGTGTTGGTGGTAATGCTCAGATTAAGTCGATGAAAAAGGTAGCAGGTACTTTAAAGCTGGATCAAGCGCAATTCCGTGAATTGGAAGCATTCGCTAAATTTGGTTCAGACCTTGATGCGGCAACATTAAACGTTATTGAAAAAGGAAAACGTAACGTGGAGATCTTAAAGCAAGCTCAAAACGATCCGTTTACAGTTGAAGATCAAATTGCTATTATTTATGCAGGATCTAAAAACTTATTAAGAGACGTTCCTGTAGAGAAAGTAAAAGAATTTGAAAGAGATTATTTAGAGTTCTTAAGAGCAAAACACGCAGATGTTCTAAATACTTTAAAATCAGGAAAATTAACTGATGAGGTAACAGATACATTATCAAATGTAGCTAAAGACTTATCAGCAAAGTATAAAGCATAAATAGAATTTAGTATTGAGTAGTGAGATAAGATTGTCTCACTACTAATTACTCATTACTAAACACTAACATATATGGCAAACTTAAAAGAAATACGTAACAGAATTTCATCGGTGTCTTCAACGATGCAGATTACTAGTGCCATGAAAATGGTATCGGCTGCAAAGTTAAAGAAAGCACAAGATGCAATTACTGCAATGCGTCCTTATGCTAATAAGTTAACTGAGCTTTTACAAAACCTTAGTGGAACTTTAGATGCAGATTCTGGGAGTAAATACGCTACACAACGAGAGGTAAATAAAGTTCTTATCGTAGCTATAACGTCTAACAGAGGATTGTGTGGTGCATTCAATTCAAACATTATAAAAGAAGTAAGTAAGTTAGCTACTGAGAAGTACACTAATCAAGAAGTATCTTTTGTTGCAATTGGAAAGAAAGCTAACGATGCGTTTAAGAAGACAAATAAAGTAATTGCTAATAACAGTGATGTATTTGACGATTTAACCTTCGATAATGTAGCGAACATTGCACAAATGTTAATGGATAAGTTTGTTGAAGGCGAGTACGATAAAATAGAAATCGTTTATAACAAGTTTAAAAATGCTGCAACACAAATTGTAATGACAGAGCAGTTTTTACCAATTGTACCAATAGAAGGAAGCTCAAACAACAATCAAGACTACATTTTTGAGCCTTCAAAAGTAGAGATTGTAGAAACTTTAATACCTAAGTCATTAAAAACGCAGTTGTACAAATCTATTAGAGATAGTTTTGCTAGCGAACATGGTGCTCGTATGACTGCTATGCATAAAGCAACAGATAATGCAACGGAATTAAGAGACCAATTAAAGTTAACTTATAATAAAGCGCGTCAAGCGGCTATTACCAATGAAATTCTAGAGATTGTTGGTGGTGCTGAAGCTTTAAATAACTAAAATGTTATTCTAAGCGTAAGCGAAGAATCTATATAATAATATAAAGCCTCACTTAAAGTGAGGCTTTTTTATGGCGCAGTTATTGTTTTAGTATCTTTATAATAAATATTTTGATAATGAAAATGATGAAGCACATCTTTAAACTAGTATCACTTACGGTTATTATGTCTAGTTTTTCTCAATGCTCTAGTGCACAAAAATTTCAAAAGGAAGCACCAACAACTTTTGGGGATGTTTACTGTAAACAATGGGTTTCTGGTGTTGCTGAAGGTCCTTCAGGATTAGATATTTTTATTGAAATAAAAGATTTAGAATTCCAACCAGATAGTGTTTTCTTTAGAGGAAAAGTGACAAAGCTTAAAATAAATCCTAATAATGAAACGCAATATATAGGAAGCTTTCAATCTCCTCCTAACTACTCTCGAGATATTGTTATGAGTAGTGACTCTAAAGCGGAGTATGGAAATAAAATCCCACAAAAACCCATAAAAATTCCGTTTGAATTAAAGCATAATGAGTGTGTAATCAGCTATAAAGTTAATGGAAAAACAAAGTATTATAAATTGACTAATGTAAGAGAAATACACTCAATAGACGTTCCAATGTCTCCAGCATCAAATAATAACTAATGTTGCAAAACGTTTACTAATAACGTACATTTAGCTACGTTAAAACCCAACTTTTGAGCGCATTTCAAAAACTCTTTAAGCAAACATTTATTTATGGATTAGCAACCGTTTTACCAAGGATGCTTAGCTTTTTGTTGGTTCCATTGTACACAACTGAAGGTGTATTAACCTCAGTAGCCGAATACGGAGAAGTATCAGTCATTTTTTCTTATTTTGTAATATTTAATGTGGTTTTAGCCTATGGTATGGAAACCGCGTTTTTTAGATTTTTCAATAAAGAAGAAGATAAAAATCAAGTAGTTGGGACTTCGGCAATTTCTATAATTATTTCTTCTTTAGGCTTTTTCGCCTTTGCATTAGTTTTTCAAAACCAGATAGCTTCATTCATTAATATTGATGTAAAATACATCAACCTTGTTATTTGGATTTTATTACTAGACGCCTTGGTAATTATTCCATTTGCATGGTTAAGAGCCAATGAAAAACCTAAACGCTATGCAATTATTAAAATTCTAAATGTTGCAATTAACTTAGGATTGAATTTGTTCTTTTTACTAACCTTAAAAGATTTGGCCTCTCAAGCTTCAATTTTTGATAGTATTTATAAGCCAGATTTTGAGATCAGTTATATTTTCATAGCCAATCTTATTGCAAGTGCCGTAACCTTGGCGTTAATGTTGCCTTTTTACAGTAAGATTAAATATGTGTTTAATTCGCAATTATGGAAAACCATGTTTCGTTATGCGTTTCCTGTGCTTATTGCAGGTGTAGCTTTCTCAATAAACGAAACATTTGATAGAATACTATTAAAAGAAATACTTCCAGCAGATGTTGCCGAAACAGATATTGGTATGTACTCAGCATGTTATAAAATAGCTGTGTTTATGACCTTATTCGCAACAGCTTATAGATTAGGTATTGAGCCATACTTTTTTAGTCATTCAAATAGCAAGAACCCACAAAAAAATTATGCCAAAATCTTGGAACTTTTTGTGGCATTTGGTTCTGTAATTTTATTGAGTGTGGTGGTATTTGCAGATGTACTAAAAGTATATATAGTAAGAGGCGAGGCCTATTGGGAAGCTATGTGGATTGTGCCAATAATCTTGCTGGCTAATTTTTGTTTAGGTATTTACCATAATTTATCTGTTTGGTATAAAATAACAGACAGAACAAAATTTGGCGCATACATTTCAGTTTTTGGAGCTATAATTACCCTAGCTATCAACATATTTTTTATAAAAGAGTATAGTTATAAAGCCTCTGCAATTGCTACTTTAGTTGCTTATAGTGTTATGATGCTATTATCTTATTACTTTGGTAGAAAATATTACCCAATACCTTATAATCTAAAAAAAATAGGGTTATATTTATTTGTATCTATCTTGTTTTCAGTGATTTCTTTCTATTATTTTAGAGAAAACTATTTAGTAGGAATACCTTTGTTATTAGTATTTTTGGGAGTCACTTACGCTTTAGAAGAAAAAGAAATTAAACAATTATTACGAAGAGTATGATTATAAAAATAATTAACAAATCCAATCACGCTTTACCACATTACGAAACCATTGCCTCAGCAGGTATGGATTTGCGTGCAAACCTATCAGAATCTAGGATTCTAAAACCTTTAGAACGAAGCATAGTAGGGACAGGACTTTTTATTGAACTACCAATTGGTATTGAAGCACAAGTACGTCCACGAAGTGGCCTCGCAGCAAAAAAAGGAATAACGGTATTAAATGCTCCTGGAACTATTGATGCAGATTATAGAGGCGAAATTGGCGTGATTCTTGTAAACTTATCTAATGAAGACTTTGTAATACAAAATGGTGAACGCATTGCGCAATTAGTTATTGCAAAACACGAACGTGCAGATTGGGAAGAAGTACAAGCGCTTTCCGAGACCAAAAGAGGCGAAGGAGGCTTTGGTAGCACAGGAACCAAATAATGTTAAAAACAGCTTAAATAAGCCCTAATAGCTTGTAAAATACGTAATTTAGAGGCAGATACAATGACGTTGAAAACCCAAATACTATTATTGATTCTCGGAATTATTTTTATTCCTCAAACTTTATTTGCCCAAGTCGATTTCAATAAAACAGTTGAAGATGACTTAGGAAATTTTGAAGATACCTTTCAGGAACACTTCTATGAAGCCTTAAAACAAAAGGGTATTGAAAACTATAATAGAGCCATTGAGTCATTGAAAAAATGCTTGGAGCTTGACGATTCCAAGGCAGTAATCTATTTTGAATTAGGAAAAAATTACACACAACTTAAAAACTTTGGAGCTGCTGAAGGTGCTTTAAAAAATGCCATTAAAAAAGCACCTGAAAACGAATGGTTTTTAGACGCACTATACGATGTCTATTATCAAATGGACGATTACGATAAAGCTCTTAAAACAGTAAAGCAATTAGTTAAGTTTCATCCTGATTATAAAGAAGACTTAGTATCTCTTTACATAAAAAACAAAAAATATAAAGCAGCTTTAAAAACCCTGGATGAACTTGATAAAGAATACGGTGTTTCACAAAGGCGAGATTTTATGCGTAATCAAATTTATAATGCCACAGGAGGTGATAAAGAACGCATAGAAAACTTAGAGGAGCGTGTGGCAAATAACCCAAATAACGAGGCGCTTTACTTAAGACTAATTTATAGGTACAGTGAGTTAGGCGATAAAGAAAAAGCATTTGATACCGCAAAGGAGCTTTTAAATAAAAAACCCAATTCTCATACAGTACATTTAGCGTTATATAAGTTTTATTTAGATGACAACAATCCTAAAGAGGCTATAAATTCAATGAAGATAGTGCTTACAAGTGCAAAAATTAAACCTGATGCTAAAACTAAAGTTTTAAATGATTTTGTTGCTTTTGTAAAGAGTAATCCCCAGTATGAGAACGACTTATTAGAAGTCACAACAATGGTTTCAGGAGATAGCAATGGAAAATCTAATATAGAATTGGCACAGTATTATTTGCAACAAGGAAATAAAGAATTGGCTTTAAAGCATTACGAAATGGCTTTGAATAAAAATTCAGAAAATTTTGAGGTCGTAAAAAATGTGATTTTACTGTATATAGACAGTAAACAACACCAAAAAGTAGTTAATTTGGCAGCCAAAGCCCTAGACGTCTTTCCATCTCAACCAATAATTTATTTAGCAAATGGTGTAGCATTTAATCATTTAAATCGTCCTAAAGATGCAATAGAGACGCTTGAAATAGGTGTTGATTATGTTATTGATAACGACCAAATGGAAATAGATTTCTATAAACAGCTAAGTACAGCTTATAGAATGATTAATAATATAACCAAAGCTAACGCGTTTTCTAAGAAAGCAGAAAGTATTACAAAACAACAATGAAAAAATTAACCTACATAGTATTAACGGCCTTACTTTTAGTAAGTTTTGGATGTAAGTCAACAAGACATGTGACTTCCAGTGGAGAGTTAGACAAAAAACTATCCTCAAGGCAATTAATAAAAGAGCATACCAAGTCTTTTGCTAATTTTAAAACGCTACAGTCGCGTGTTAAAGTAGAGTATCAACAAGGTGATGCAGAACAGACACACACCATTAACCTTAGAATGGAGAAAGACAAGACCATTTGGTTAAGTGCAACTTTAGGAATTGTTCGAGCTAAAATAACACCAACAAAAGTGAGCTTTTATAATAAACTGGACAATACTTATTTTGATGGTGATTTTTCTATTTTGAGTGATTTATTAGGAACAGAGCTAGATTTTTATAAAGTGCAAAGCTTATTACTTGGAGAAACACTCTTTGATTTAAGTATTCATAGCTATGAAGCAGATGTTTTTGACAAATCGTACTTGCTTCAACCAAAAAAACAAAGTGAATTACTTGAGATATTTTTGCTGCTAAACCCATCGCATTTTAAAATGGATTCGCAACAAATAGCACAAAGTTCAAATAAACGAATGTTGCAGATAGATTATAAAGATTATCAAGAAGTAAACAAACAAGTATTACCAAAAAATGTAAACATTATAGCTGTGGAAGGTAACTTTGAAACCAAAATCAATATGGAGTTTAAATACGTATCATTAAATACCGATTTAAGATTCCCTTTTAGAATCCCTTCAGGGTTTGATGAAATTGTTGTTAGATGATAAAGCTTAAACCTGCTTCATATAAAGTAATTGCCTTTTTTATTCTATTTTCTTGTAGTGCTTTTATTCAAGCTCAAAGCAAAAAGCAACAACAATTAGAAGCACAACGTCGTGAATTATTGAGTCAAATAAATCAGTTTGAACGACTCATGTCTCAAGGTAAAAAAGAGCAAAAATCTATTCTTTCTAATCTCGACAATATCAACTATAAAATTTCTGTACGTCAAAATTTAATTAGAATTACCAACCAGCAAGCCAATAATTTAACGAGAGAAATTAATAACAATCAAAAAGAAATTACAAACCTTAGAAACCGTTTACAGGTTTTAAAAGATGAGTATGCAGCCATGATTGTAAAGTCCTATAAAGGCAGATCTGAAGAGAGTAAAATCATGTTTTTATTAAGTTCTAATAACTTTCAGCAAGCTTATAAACGATTGCAGTATATTAAACAATATGCTAATTATCAAAAAAAGCAAGGAGAAGAAATAAAGCAGCAAACGATAAAGCTTCAAGAATTAAATAAAAGTTTACAAGCACAAAAGCAAGAAAAGCAAAAGTTAATTGAAGCCAACAGAATTGCAAAAAGAGAACTTGACAAAGAGCTTAAGCAATATAAAGAGTTAATGGCATCAGTAAGCAAAAATATTAGCTTACATAGATCTCAAATTAGAGCAAAACAACAAGAAGTTGAGAAAATAGATAGAGAAATAGAAAAAATAATTAGAGCAGCAATGGCAGCATCTAATAAAAAAGCAGGAAAATCATCTGCTTCTAACACTTTTGCTCTTACACCTGAGGAGAAAACACTTGCTGCAAATTTCACGTCAAATAAAGGCAAGTTACCTTGGCCTGTTAACGAAGGATTAGTTAAGTTACGATATGGCATACAACGTTCTCCAATTGACAGGAGGACACTGCCAATTAGAAGTAATGGTGTTAGAATTCTTACTAATAAAGGGGAAAAGGTTAGAGCTGTTTTTAATGGAATAGTTAGTGAAATAATGACTCAGAAGAACGGAAATAATGTGGTAATGATAAAGCATGGAAATTATTTCACTATTTATAAGAACCTCTCAAAAATCTATGTTAAAAAAGGAGATAGAGTTATTACAAAACAAGACATTGGTGAGGTTAGAACCAACAAAGCCTCTGGAGAAGCTGTTTTAAGTTTTGTAATATATAAAGACACTAAGACTCAAGATCCAGCACATTGGATTTATAAGATGTAGTCGCTTTTTGCTATTCTTAACTTGATTCAGAATTTTCTATTAGAATATAGTTTTAATCAAAAAACAAAGCCTTAAGCTCAGTAGCTTCGTCTGGCTTCATTTTTCCTGCAATAACTAAACTTAATTGTTTACGTCTTAGAGCACCATCATAACGAATTTGCTCTTCGTCTGTTTCAGGAATAATTTTAGGAATTTTTACAGGACGACCAGTTTCATCCACAGCCACAAAGGTATAAATAGCTTCATTAGCTTTGGTGCATTCGCCAGATTCTCTATCGTCTATCCAAACATCTAAATACACTTCCATGGACGATTTAAATGCTCTTGAAACTTTTGCTTCAACTGTTACAACACTTCCCAATGGAACAGGATGCTTAAATGCAACATGATTAACAGAAGCAGTCACTACAATTCTTCTGGAATGACGTCTTGCAGCAATACTTGCAGCACGATCCATTCTTGCTAATAATTCACCTCCAAATAAATTATTTAAAGGGTTGGTTTCACTAGGTAAAACCAAGTCGGTCATTATTGTTTTAGAGTCATTAGGATGTTTAGCTTCCATGTACATTTTATTTGAAATGCAAAGGTAAGCTGCTTTTAAAAACTAAAGAAGTAAAATTTAATTAAGTTTTTGAGCTAATAACCAAGCATCAGGATTGTGAGTTTTTTTAATTTTATAAAGTTCACGTTGTGCTTCGGCTCTAGTGTTGTAACTAGAATAGACTACTTGATGTAAACCGTATTTATTAGCACCAATTTTTCTAGCTTTAAACCCTTGTTCATGTAGTTGTTTTAGTTTTTTGTCACAGTTTTCTTCTATACGGAAAGCACCTGCCACAATATGAAAGTTACCACTTTGTTTGTCAACATTTAAGGTAACGCTTGGTAAAGGGTTGTCAATAATAAAAGTAGCTTCTTGAATTTTGTTTTCTAACTGTTGTGTAGCTTCTTCTTGAGCTAATTGGTTATGCGTCTCAATTTGGTTAAGATAGTAATTTGATGCAGCAAATCCTCCTAAAGTTAAAGCTACAACTGCAATAGCTGCATATTTTAAAAAATTTCTAGACTTACGCTTTTCTTGAGTAATAGCTATAGGAGTTGCTTTTTCAATGGCTTCTACTTGCTCTTTGTAAACTTCTCTGGTAACGTCTGGAGACACAAATTTAGCTAACCCAAAAGCATCTGTTAAATAATTTAAATGGTAAGAAGGCTCAAAGGTAATTTTGCCTTCATTGTTTAAAGTAATATCACCAATATTTTTAAACGTTAAGGTTTCTCCTTGTGCTAAATACGATTTAAGAGATTTTGTTTTTTTTGCAATCTTCTTTACAGCAACTTCATATGGTGTCTTTTCAACATCAGCAATGTATTTAGCAAGTAAACCATCATTATTTTTAAGTTGTTCGTTAAAAGACAGCTCTTTTTTTGGAGGGAAAAATGTGTTATTGGAAGCATCAACCTTAGCAGATACAGGTTGTGTTAAAAAAGCTCCAAAATCTGGGATAATAACACACTCATATCTATATAGTAAGTCGCTTATATAAGTCTCTAATTGCATAGAAACAAAGTTAAAAATTTTTCAATCCGTAAAAAAGTTCCATCAAGTATTTATTAACAATATAATTTTTAGTTTCTTGTAGGTTGTAATTCAATGATATACATGTCTAATACCAACCTATTATATGCTTTAGCCTTACAGAAGGCTCCAAATATAGGCGATATAACCGCCAAAAAACTCATTGCACATTGTGGATCTCCTGAAGCAGTTTTAAATGAAAAGAAGCAAAACCTATTAAAAATAGATGGTATCGGAAAATTTATAATTAGCGATTTACATAAAGATGTATTGCTACAAAATGCCGAAAGTGAATTAGAGTTTATTAAGAAGCATAAGGTTGTGTGCCATTATTTTATGGATACTAATTACCCAGAACGATTAAAACATTGTGTGGACGGTCCCATTGTTCTATTCCAAAAAGGACATGTAAACATAAAAAACCAACCTATTATCAGTATTGTAGGTGCTCGAAAAATTACTACTCAAGGGATTGCTAATTGCGAAGCTATTGTTGAGCGTTTAGCACCTTATAATCCTATAATTGTATCTGGATTTGCTTACGGAACCGATATTACTGCTCAAAAAGCTGCAATGAAACATAACTTACAAACCATTGGTTGTTTGGCTCATGGTTTTAATCAAATCTATCCAAAGGTTCATAAAAAGTATGTTGCTGATGTTGAAAATCATGGAGGGTTTTTTACAGATTTTTGGAGTACAGATGAATTTGATAGAAATAACTTTTTAAAGCGAAACCGGATTATTGCTGGACTAAGTGAAGCAACCATTGTAGTGGAGTCTGCCGAAAAAGGAGGGAGCTTGGTTACGGCAGATATTGCAAACTCATACAATCGTGAAGTATTTGCAGTTCCTGGTCGTATTACAGATACGCAAAGTGTTGGCTGCAATAATTTAATAAAATTACAACGTGCTCATTTACTCTCAAAACCTGAGGATATACCTTATATACTTAATTGGAAACTTGATGCTTCGACAGGCTCAGCAGATGAAAAACCAGTGCAAAAACAATTGTTTGTGGAGTTGGATACAGATGAAAAAGTGATTTACAATTTTTTAAAAGACAATGGCAAAGAATTGCTGGATTTGATTGCCTTAAAATGCAATATGCCAACCTTTAGGGTTGCGACGTTATTATTAAACATGGAACTTAAGGGCGTGGTAAGACCATTGCCTGGGAAACAGTTTGAGGTTATTTAAAGACTAAGCAATTTTCTTGCTAAGAAAAAGAAGTGTTGAAATAAAGAAAGTAAAACTTGCAACCATAATAAAATAAGAAATTATTTTTTCTTGCCTTCTTAATTTATAGTTTATTACGTAATCTTTATCGTCGAATTTGTCAAAAAGAAAACCGATCAAAAAATGTAATATTAAGACACCTATAATTAGAAAGGCAGAATTTAATCTAACAGAAAATAAAAATAGTAAACTAACTAAATTAATACTTATTAAAAGAGTAAGAAACATTTCGGCATGTGTTGCCCAATATTTATATTTTGGATAATATTTAATATAGAACCTACTAACTAAAATAAAAATATTATGAAAGACAGACATTTATTTATATCTAAATTAGTACCCAACTTTAGTCCTAACTCTCTTTAAAACGTCATCTGCAATCACCTTAGCTTTTTCAGCACCAATAGCCAAGGCCTTATCAATTTCGTTGAGGTTATTCATATAATAGTTGTAGCGTTCTCTTTCGGTCGAGAATTTATCAATTAATAATTCAAACAAAGCTTGTTTAGCATGTCCATAACCATAACCACCTTGTTCGTAGTTGGTTTTCATCTCAGCTATTTGTTGGTCGTTAGCAATCAATGCGTAAATGGCAAAGCAATTGCAAGTACTCCAGTCTTTAGGGTCTTCAAGTGGTGTACTATCGGTAGCAATGCTCATAATTTGCTTACGTAACTTTTTATCAGATAAAAATAAGTTAATGGTGTTGTTTCGGCTTTTACTCATTTTTTCACCATCAGTTCCTGGAATTAATTTGGTATGCTCTTGCGTTTTTGCTTGAGGCAACACAAAGGTTTCTCCCATTTTGGCATGAAATCTTGAAGCCACATCACGCGTAATTTCCAAGTGTTGTAACTGATCTTTTCCCACAGGGACTATATCAGCATCATAAAGCAAAATATCAGCAGCCATTAACATTGGATACGTAAACAAACCAGCGTTTACATCTTCTAGTCTGTCGGCTTTATCTTTAAAACTATGTGCTAAAGTGAGACGCTGATATGGAAAGAAACAACTTAAATACCAAGACAGTTCTGTGACTTGAGGCACATCGCTTTGACGATAAAAAACGGTTTTTTCAATATCTAAACCAAAAGCCAACCAAGTAGCTGCGGTAGAATACGTATTGTGCCTTAATGTTTCTGCATCTTTTATTTGAGTTAAGGTATGCATGTTTGCAATAAAAAGAAATGATTCGTTGTTTGGATCGTTACTCATTTGTATTGCAGGCATAATAGCTCCTAAAAGATTTCCTAAATGAGGCGTTCCTGTACTTTGTACACCTGTTAATATTCTAGCCATAGTATTTCCCGTGAAAACGGGAATCTTTTTAAATTAAACTTAAAAACTAATATAAGGCAAAGGTAATTTTTTTGGTAGAATAGCTCAATTAAATTAACTAGTTTTGGCTATAATGAAGATTTTAAAATATCCTTTCTGGATTTTATATCGAATTTGGTTCTACATATTGGTTACTTTACCAATCATCATTTTGTTTCCAATACTTATTATTTCGATAGCTAAAGAGCAATGGTATCCTTTCTTTTTTAGGTTAGCACGAATTTGGGCCAAGTTTATATTAATAGGAATGGGTTTTGGATGGAAAGTAAAAAGACTCCAAAAGCTTCAAAAAGGAAAAAGCTATATGCTTGTAGCCAATCACACTTCCATGATCGATATCATGCTTATGTTGGTAACAATTAAGAAAAATCCTTTTGTGTTTGTTGGTAAGAAAGAATTAGCAAAGCTTCCTTTATTTGGGTTTTTCTACAAACGCACCTGTATTTTAGTAGATAGAAGCAGTGCCAAAAGCAGGCAAGCTGTATTTTTAAGAGCACAAAAACGTTTAAAATCTGGTTTGAGTATTTGTATTTTTCCTGAAGGACTGGTGCCTGATGAAGATGTTACTCTTGCCGATTTTAAAGATGGTGCATTTAGGCTGGCAATTAATCACAAAATTCCTATTGTTCCAATAACGTTTTACGATAATAAAAAACGGTTTTCTTATACCCTTTTTAGTGGAGGTCCTGGAATGTTGCGTGTAAAGATTCATGAATTTTTAGACACTGCGCATTTAATGATTGAGGATACTAAAAAACTCAATAATACATCAAGAACTATTATTTTAAACGAATTGGAAGCAGAAAAAAAGTCACTCTAAAAAGAGTGACTTTTAAATTATTGAAACTTCTTAGAACGAAGTACAATAACCAACCTAACCAACTAAAAATCCTTAAAACCTAAAGCTTAAACCAGAATAAACACCTATAAAATATGGCTTAAAGTTGCCAGAAGTATTTCTAAAAGTGTTTAATTGATATTTAAACATTGGTTCTAAATTAATATTAATGTTATTTGATACTTTATAGTTAAAACCTAAGCCTAGGTTAGCACTATAACTCAAATTATTAATATTTGTTGCCTTACCAATTAAAGAAGTTTGACCATCTAATGTGGAATAGATTTCATTGCTATTTAAAAATAAGGCGCTAAAGCCTCCAATAGCATTAACACCAAATTTTGTATTGGTTATTTTATATTGAATTTCTAAAGGTATTTCTAAAAATCCTAATTCTTGATTAATAGAGGAGTTAAACTCTTTTGAAAGTGTTTCTGGAACTTGCGCAAAACTCATTCCTACCACATTTATATATTGAGAAGAATTGGAAACACTTTTAGATACAGCAATATTTTTAACGGCAATTGATCTAAGAGGATTACTCCCTGTGCTGTTTAAGCCAACTACATCATGCGTATCGTAGCCAAGTTTTACATTGTTAAGACCAACTCTTAAGTTAACTTTATCGTTTATAATGTAACTAGCCAACACGCCATAACTTACATTTATATTTCCTGTTTTCGAGTTATTGTTAAATTCAGAATGTATTGAGGAACCAGAACCCAATGAGTTAAAGTAAACAGGTGCAATATTTGGCGCCACGCTCCAGCGTTTAGCAGTCTCATCGTTTACCTCTAAACTTTCTTCTGCTTCTTTAGCTATGTTGTTTTCAGCTATAGCATCTTCAATAGAGGTTTCTTTAATTGTATTTAATGCTTCTTTATTAATTTCGGTATTCGCAATGGTTGTATTTATATCTGTTGTTTTTGATAATTCTTTATCAATACTGTTTTTTTGAGATTCAACAACTTTGTTGCTTTTAGAATTAGACGCAATTGTATTATTGTTTTCTTGTTTTGTTAACGCATCTGTTAATTCTTTTTTGACTGATGAATCAAGTTGCTTATTGTTATTTAAAGTTGATTTTGAATTGTTTTCAGCAACAATAGATTCGTTTTTGTTAATAAGTGCATTTTTAGAATTAGTATTAATACCTTTTGATGAGTTATTAGCTTCTTCTTTATTATAATTAGCCTCTTCATTGGCTAAATCTTCACTATTTATATTGTTTTGGGGCTGAATAATGTTTGAATTTGGAGTATTGTTTAAATCGTTAATATTCTCTTTGCTTTGAGATTCTGTATCAACAATAATTTCATTAGTTTTTGGAGTTGTGTCGTTCTCTTTAAAAAAAAGATTATTACCTAAAGTAAGTAATAACAGAAAACCTGCAGCGATAGCTGAAAGTTTTATCCACAAAGGAATTACTTTACGTTGTTTTTTCTTGCTAAGCAACTGCTCGGAAACGTTTTCCCAAACAGAGTGATTAGGTGTTGCCTCAAAGTTTTTTAGTCCTTCTTGGAAAAGCCTATCAATATGCTTTTTATTATTTTTCATAATGATTGCGAATTTAACGTCGCCATATAATTTTCTACTTTCTCTTTTAAAATTTTTCTTGCTCTTGCAAGATTGGATTTTGTAGTTCCAGTAGTAATTTTTAACATGTTACTAATTTCTTTATGAGAATATCCATCTAATACATAAAGGTTAAATACCAGCCTGTATCTGTCTGGAAGTTCTTGTATTGAATTTAGTAAAAAATCTATATCTACGGTTTCTATATCCACATCCTCCACATATACATCTTCTATTTGATTTTCATTAACAATATCAAAAACACCTTGTGTTCTATAACGCTGTAACGCAGTATTTATAGCAATTCGTTTTAGCCAACCTTCAAAAGAACCTTTTCCGCTATATTGAGATATTTTTTTAAAAATTGTCAAAAAGGCGTCTTGCAGAGTATCTTCAGCTTCCGCATGGTTTTTTGAATATTTTAGACAAAGTGAAAATAATTTGCTCGAATAGAGCTTGTATAAATCACTTTGTGCATTAATATCATTGTCTTTACACTTTTGTATGAGCTGTTCTAAACCCAATTATATCAATTTAAAGGCTTATTGCACTTCTACCTCATAAGTTACAAAAATATCTTCTCCGCTGTTATCTCTTCCTTGCCAAAACTTAAAAGTATATACAGTTCCTATAGGTTCTTCGGCTCTAAAATTAAATGAGCTTTCTACATTTTCATCTGTTAGAACTTCGCAATCGTCACTTACTTCTACATAGGCAACAACAGCAATGGTTCTTGTATTTTCTTCTGCAACATAATACAAATCGTAAAAACTATGACATGTACTTGGTCTTAAATAATTATAGGTAATTGTATGTGTTTGTCCAGATTCAAAGTAGTCTGGGAATTCGGCACTTTGTATAGGGATAATATCTGTATAAGCAGCATCTCTATCAATATCATTATCTAGGCTACAAGAAAATATCAATGTAAAAATAAAAATGGCTGAAATTATTTTTTTCATAGTATTTGTTTTGGAGTTATTTACTTATTAGATGTTTGAAGCTTAAAAAGGTTGCGCTTAAATCATAAAAAATCCCGCTTTTTGCGGGATTTTTTTATTACTTATTTTCAGAAATTATGACTTTAATTTGTTCTTCTAGTTCATCCATTAAATCCGGATTGTCTTTTAGCATATTTTTTACAGCGTCTCTTCCTTGCCCAAGTTTTGAGTCTTGATAACTAAACCAAGAGCCACTTTTCTTTACAATTTCGTTTTCAACGGCAATATCTAAAATTTCACCAATTTTTGAAATACCTTCGCCATACATAATATCAAATTCTGCCATTCTAAAAGGAGGTGCTACTTTGTTTTTAACCACCTTAACACGAGTTTTGTTACCAAGCACATTACCACCACTATCTTTTATTTGGGTGGAGCGACGAATATCTAATCGTACAGAAGCATAAAATTTTAATGCATTACCACCTGTTGTTGTTTCTGGGTTTCCAAACATAACACCAATTTTTTCACGTAATTGGTTGATGAATATCATGGTGCAATTTGTTTTACTAATTGAAGCAGTTAGTTTTCGTAATGCTTGAGACATTAATCTTGCATGAAGACCCATTTTAGAGTCACCCATTTCTCCTTCAATTTCGCTTTTTGGAGTCAATGCAGCTACCGAGTCGATAACTACAATATCAATAGCTCCTGAGCGCACTAAATTATCAGCAATCTCTAAGGCTTGTTCACCATGATCTGGTTGCGATATAATTAGGTTGTCAATATCTACACCCAATTTTTCGGCATAAAATCTATCAAAAGCATGTTCTGCATCAATAAAGGCAGCTATACCTCCTGCTTTTTGTGCTTCAGCAATAGCATGTAATGTTAGTGTAGTTTTACCTGAAGATTCAGGACCATATATTTCAATAACTCTTCCGCGAGGGTAACCACCAACACCTAAAGCAATATCTAGCCCTAACGAACCCGATGAAATAGCATCTACATCCACCACAGCTTGATCACTCATTTTCATGACGGTTCCTTTTCCGTATGCCTTGTCTAATTTATCTAATGTAAGCTTTAATGCTTTTAACTTTGCTTCTTTTTCCTTACTCATTACTTCTAATTTTCGTTTCTATGATATGCTAAAATAATACATCTTTTAGCATCAAACAATTTTATAACGCAACCTTTTAAAAGTTTTTGCATCTACTAAATAGTACTGGGAAAATTTATGCTATGAAAAACACTTTAAAGCTCTTTTTTGTTAAGAAGTAAAGTGAGTTTTTATCTAAATAAGATAAAAAATAAATATACCATTATTAAATTTTGAAGACACTTTAAATTAAATTTTAAAGTGTTTTTTTATGCCTTGTTTTAAAAATAGTACATTTGCCAAAATATTTCTTAACCTTAAAATTAGTATAGCATGCAACTGTACAATACCTTAAGCGCTAAAGAAAGAGCAGAATTAATCGAAAAAGCAGGAAAAGATCGATTAACACTCTCGTTCTATCAATACGCAAAAATTACAAATCCTCAAGAATTTAGAGACCAATTATTTATTGTTTGGAACCAATTAGATGTTTTAGGACGAATCTATGTGGCTACCGAGGGTATAAACGCACAACTTTCTCTTCCAGCTGATAGATTCAATGAGTTTAAAACACATCTTGATAACATAGATTTTTTAAAAGACATACGACTAAATATAGCCATAGAGCAAGACAACTTATCTTTTTTAAAACTTAAAGTAAAAGTGCGCCATAAAATTGTTGCTGATGGTTTAAATGACGATACGTTTGATGTAACTAATAAAGGAATACATGTTGGAGCCGATACTTTTAACGAATTAATTGAAGACGATAATACAGTACTTGTAGATATGCGTAATCACTATGAAAGTGAAATAGGTCATTTTAAAAATGCGATAACGCCAGATGTAGATACTTTTAGAGAATCTTTAGATATTATCGAGGATGATTTAAAAGAGCACAAGGAAGACAAAAATCTAGTAATGTATTGTACTGGAGGAATTCGTTGCGAAAAAGCAAGTGCTTATTTTAAACATAAAGGCTTTAAGAATGTGTATCAATTAGAAGGAGGCATTATTGAATACACTCGTCAAGTAAATGATAAAGGATTAGAAAATAAATTTATTGGAAAAAACTTTGTGTTTGATGAGCGCAGAGCCGAAAAAATTAGTGACGATATTATTGCGTGCTGCCATCAATGTGGCGAACCAGCAGATGTGCACACCAATTGTGCTAACGATGCATGTCACTTACTATTCATTCAATGCGATAAATGTAAAGAAGAAATGAATAACTGCTGTTCTAATAATTGTAAAGACATACATGCTTTGCCTTACGAAGAGCAAAAAGCATTACGTAAAGGACAAGGAAACAGTAACGATATTTTTAAAAAAGGAAGAGCAGACCACTTACCTTATAAAAAAGATTTGAGAAATATTTTCGAGACCTTAAAAGTTGATAAAAAGTAAGAAGTGATGATGCAAAAGATAGAATTAATGGCACCTGCAGGAAATTTTGAATCGCTACAAGCGGCTTTAGATAATGGTGCAGACTCGGTATATTTTGGAGTGGAACAACTAAATATGAGAGCTCGAGCTTCTATTAATTTTACGTTGGATGATTTACAAGAAATTTCTAGACGTTGTAAAGAAAAAAATGTTCGCACGTACCTTACGTTAAACACCATTATTTACGATCATGACTTATCTATCGTAAAAACACTCATAAAAAAAGCTAAAGAAGCTAATATTACAGCTGTAATAGCTATGGATCAAGCGGTTATTGCATCAGCTAGAGAAGCTGGAATGGAAGTACACATTTCTACCCAAATAAATATCACAAACATAGAAACAGTTAAGTTTTATGCGATGTTTGCTGATACTATGGTGTTAAGTAGAGAATTAAGTTTGAGACAAGTAAAAAGGATTACTGAGCAAATAGAAAAAGATCAAATAAAAGGGCCTTCAGGAAAGTTAGTCGAGATTGAAATTTTTGGTCATGGTGCATTATGTATGGCTGTTTCTGGAAAGTGTTATATGAGTTTGCATTCGCATAATTCTTCTGCAAATAGAGGTGCTTGTAAGCAAAATTGCCGAAAAAAATATACGGTTATTGACCAAGAAACTGGATTCGAAATGGAGCTGGATAATGAGTACATCATGTCACCAAAAGATTTATGTACTATCGATTTTTTAGACCAAGTGGCTGATGCAGGCATTAAAGTATTAAAAATAGAGGGAAGAGGCAGAGCGCCAGAATATGTTGCAAAAGTAATTAAGTGTTATCGAGAGGCTATTGATAGTTTAGAGAAAGGCACTTATAATAAAGATGAGGTTATTTTATGGATGCAAGAACTCGAAAAAGTATATAATCGCGGTTTTTGGAATGGCTATTATTTAGGTCAAAAACTTGGGGAGTGGAGCAAAGGCTCAGGGTCTCATGCAACACAAAAAAAATTGTATTTAGGCAAAGGCATGCACTTTTTTCCAAAAGCAAAAATTGGAGAATTCAAAATTGAAGCATACGATTTAACTATTGGCGATACTATTTTAATTACTGGACCAACGACAGGTGCAAAAGAAATAGAAGTTAAAGAAATGTTGGTTAATGATGAGAAATTAGATAAAGGATTAAAAGGAGATTCAGTTACAATTCCGTTAGATTTTAGAATTAGACCTTCAGATAAATTATATAAAATTGTTGAAAACAAAGTTGAGGCCTAATGGTAGTAGTAACACTTCAACGAAATAAATGTATTGGTTGTAATTACTGTGTAGAATTAGCTCCAAATCAATTTAGAATGTCTAAAAAAGATGGTAAGTCAGTGCTCTTACACGCAAAAGACAAAAAAGGGTTCTTTACTTTAAAGTCTTATGACCATATTATATTTGACGATTGCGAAAAGGCAGCAAAAGCATGTCCCGTAAATATTATTTCTGTTAAGGACATCTAATTTTATTTAGCCTTTTAAAAGTCTATATAATAATCTTATCTTTACCTCATTAAAGGATTTATGAACATTCATTCGTAATAATTTAATTATTAACGAATTCAATATATAAAAATATATGGCTTGTAACAGTTGCTCAACTGGTAAAGACGGTCAGCCTAAAGGATGTAAGAACAATGGAACTTGCGGAACTGATAGCTGTAACAAATTAACTGTTTTTGACTGGTTGTCTAACATGTCGCTTCCTAACGGAGAAAAACCCTTTGACTGGGTTGAAGTACGTTTTAAAAACGGAAGAAAACACTATTATAAAAACACAGAAAATTTATCGCTAAGCATTGGAGATGTTGTTGCTACTCAAGCACAAGCGGGACACGATATTGGTATGGTAACGCTTGTAGGCGAATTGGTTCGCGTGCAAATGAAACGTAAAAATATTAGTGAAACTCCTGAAGAATTTTTCAAGATATATAGAAAAGCGTCCCAAAGAGATATTGATATTTGGCAAGGCGCTAGAGATAAGGAAGAAGCCATGAAAGTTAAGGCGCGCCAATTTGCTATTGACCTTAAGTTACAGATGAAAATTTCGGACATCGAATATCAAGGCGATGCAAGTAAAGCGACATTTTATTATACAGCCGAAGAACGAGTTGATTTTAGAGAACTTATCAAGGTTTTTGCAAAAGAGTTCCGAACTCGAATCGAGATGAAACAAGTTGGTTTTCGTCAAGAAGCTGCCAGACTTGGAGGTATTGGCTCCTGTGGAAGAGAATTGTGTTGCTCTACTTGGTTAACCGATTTTCGTTCAGTAAGTACTTCCTCTGCACGCTACCAGCAATTATCCTTAAATCCACAAAAATTAGCAGGACAGTGCGGTAAGTTAAAGTGCTGTTTAAATTATGAACTAGACACCTATTTAGATGCCTTAAAAAGTTTCCCTAAAAGCGATATTAAATTGCAAACAGAAAAAGGTGTTGGTGTGTGTCAAAAAACAGATATTTTTAAAGGCTATATGTGGTATGCCTATGAAGGCGAATGGATGAATTGGCATAAACTTACAACTGCTCAGGCTAAAGAAATTATAGAAATTAATTCTAAAAAGAAAAAAGTAGCGAGCCTAGAAGAATATGCGCAAGACTTGGTAGAAGACACTAAAACAGATTTTGAAAACGTTGTAGGACAAGATAGTTTAACACGATTTGATAGTCCAAAACGCTCTAGAAAACGTAGAAATAATAGAAACAAGAACAAAAGAAGATCAAAAAATAATGCGAAATAAAGTTTTTGGATTGTTGATTATCTTGTGTATTGGAGTTACTGCTTGTGATTCTAATCGTGTGTTTGACGAATATCAATCGGTACCTAATCAATGGCATAAAGACTCAATAGTGGAGTTTTATGTAACACCACCAGATTCGTTAAAACCTTATAACTTATTTGTAAACCTTAGAAACACAAGTAATTATAAATACAGTAATCTGTTTTTAATAGTTGAAATGAATTTCCCTAACGGAAAAAAAGTAACAGATACTCTAGAGTATGAAATGGCAAAACCCAATGGCGAGTTTTTAGGCACAGGATTTTCGGATGTTAAAGAGAATAAACTGTGGTATAAAGAAGGGGTTGTGTTTTCAGAATTTGGAGATTATTTAGTGAAAATTCAACACGCTATGCGTGAAAACGGACAAGTTAATGGTGTTGAAAACCTTGAAGGCATCACAGACATTGGATTTAGAATAGAAACACCCCAAAACAGTAATTAATACATGGCTACAAAAAAGAAAACAAAAAACACAGGAGATTTTTCAAAATATATTCGTTGGTTTTGGATATTATTTGGAGCTGGAATACTTTGTTTTTTCTTAATATTTCAATTGGCAGCTTGGGGCGTTTTTGGTGAAATGCCAGACCATACACAGTTAGAAAATCCTAACACTAATCTAGCAGGAGAAATCATTTCATCCGATGGTGAAACTCTCGGAAAGTTTTATTTAAATGATAACAGAACACCAGTTGGTTATGATGAGTTGCCAAAGCACTTAGTAGATGCTTTAATTGCCACAGAAGATGCGCGTTTTAGAGAGCACTCAGGTATAGACGCTAGAGGAACCTTAAGAGCCATAGTAAAGCTAGGTAGAGGTGGAGGAGCGAGTACCATTTCACAACAATTAGCAAAACAATTGTTCCACGGTGAGGGCTCTAGAAGCACTACAGGAAGAATTACACAAAAAATTAAAGAATGGGTCATTGCAACACGTTTAGAGCGCCAATACACCAAAGAAGAAATTATAGCCCAATATTTCAACATCTATGATTTTGGGAATAATGCTGATGGCATTCGTTCGGCAGCAAGTATTTATTTTGATAAAAAACCACAAGACCTCGATTTAAAAGAAGCGGCTATGTTGGTTGGGATGTTTAAAAATTCATCATTGTATAACCCGAGATCACACAGAAACCCTGAAGGAACCAGAAACAGACGTAATGTGGTGTTGGCTCAAATGGAAAAGTATGGCTTTATCACTCAAGAAGTAAAAGACTCTTTACAGCAAACAGCGTTGGATTTAAAATATACACCACAGTCTCACAACGACGGTACAGCCACCTATTTTAGAGCGTATTTACAGGAGGAACTTAAAAAGTGGGTAAATAACCCTAACAATAGAAAGCCAGATGGCTCAAAGTACAGCATTTACAAAGATGGATTAAAGTTTTATACAACCATCGATTCTAGAATGCAAAAATATGCCGAAGAAGCGGTTGAAGAACACATGCCAAGGTTACAAGCAGAGTTTTTCCATCAAAATACCAAGAGACGAAACCCAACAGCACCATTTTTAGATCTTACTCATGGTGCCATAGATACGTTAATGCAAGTATCAATTAAACGATCAGAGCGTTGGAGACATATGAAATATGACCTTAAAAAACCTGATGAGGAAATTTATAAGTCGTTTGATGAACCTACCCAAATGAGCATTTTTTCTTGGCAAGATGGAAAATATGCCGAGATTGATACCGTGATGACACCAATGGATTCCATGCGTTATTACAAGCACTTTTTACGACCAGGAATGATGTCTATGGAACCGCAAACAGGACATGTAAGAGCATGGGTTGGTGGAATGAACTATCGTCACTTTAAATACGATATGGTAAAACAAGGAAAGCGTCAAATAGGTTCTACTTTTAAGCCTTTTGTATATGCTGCTGCCATAGACCAATTACGTTTGTCACCGTGTGATACCTTTCCAAAATCACAAATCACCATTCCAGCCAATAAGTATGGAAATCCAGAGTCTTGGACACCAAGGAATGATAATGGTGATTATTCAGGGTATTTAAACCTTAAGCAATCCTTAGCGAATTCTGTAAATACAGTTACGGCAAGATTAATGAACGAAATTGGTCCACAACCAGTAGTAGATTTAGCAAAAAGCTTAGGTATTGAACAAGATATTTTACCTGTACCATCTATAGCACTTGGGACACCAGATTTAAGTGTGTATGAAATGGTGGCAGCGTATTCTACATTTGCTAATAAAGGTGTTTATACCACTCCTGTAGTACTCACTAGAATTGAAGATAAAAACGGAACGGTATTGTTTCAATTTACACCTGAAACTAAAGATGTTTTAAGTGAAGAAGTGGCTTATGTAACTGTTAATTTATTGGAGGGCGTTACTCAAGGAGGTTCTGGAACTAGGCTAAGACACACCTATGGAACAGATCGTGCCTATAAGAAAATTGTTACAGGCTACCCTTATGAATTTGATAATCCAATAGCTGGAAAAACCGGAACCACGCAAAACCAAAGTGATGGTTGGTTTATGGGAATGGTTCCTAATTTAGTCACAGGCGTTTGGGTTGGCGCAGAAGATCGTGCAGCGCATTTTGAAAGTATTACCTATGGGCAAGGTGCAGCCATGGCATTGCCTATTTGGGGATTATACATGAAAAAATGTTATGCTGATGAAACTTTAAATGTTTCAAAAGAAGAATTTGAAAAACCAATAGATTTATCTATTATTCTAGATTGTGAGGAGTATAAAGAAAACGCAAAGTTGTCCAAAAAAGGACAACTGGATGACGACCCGGAGATTGATTTTTAAATCTGTGTAGCAAACTCAATAAAAAACTGAACCGATTCAGGATTTCTCATTGAGTCAAAATTTATAGATTTTTCAAGAGACATTCCTAAAAGGATTTTTTTAATGGGTGCTTCCATTTTTTTACCACTAATGGTATAAGGGATATCGTCAACTTGAATAATCTCATCAGGAACGTGTCTCGGCGAATATTCTTTTTTTAGTTGATTATTAATTTGAGATTTTACTTCATCTGTTAGTTTGGCACTATTTTTCATTTTCACAAAAAGAGGCATGTAATGCTTCCCTTCTTCTAATTCAAGATTCACGATGAGTGAATCTTCTACAGCTTTAATTTTATTGACTGCTCTGTAAATTTCGCTTGTACCAATTCTAATACCATGTCTGTTTAATGTTGCATCGCTTCGACCATAAATAACTAAGCCATTGGTTTTTGAGTTTATTCTAATAAAGTCGCCGTGTCGCCATTTCCCTGGATAGTGCTCAAAATAACTGGCTTTATAGCGTTTATTGTCTGTGTCATTCCAAAAATATATTGGCATTGAAGGCATTGGTTTATCAATCACCATTTCTCCTAATTGGTCTTCTACAGGGTTTCCATGATCATCATAAGCATATAACGACACACCTAAAGCTCTGCATTGAATTTCACCAGAATGTACAGCATATTCAGGCACACCACCAACAAAGGCAGTGCACACATCTGTACCTCCAGCCATAGAACACAACCAAACATCGTCTTTTATATTTGCATACACATAATCAAAGGCTTCAGGAGGTAAAGGTGCTCCTGTAGAACTGATGGATCTAATTGAATATAAATCAAACTCAGCTTTTGGCATCAATCCTTTTTTCATACAAGCCACCAGATATGGTGCACTTGTACCAAAATGGGCTATTTTAACATCTTCAGAGAATTTCCAAAGAGCATTAAAATTTGGATATGTTGGACTTCCATCGTACAATACAATTGAGGCTCCCATTAAAAATGCCGCTTGTACAAAATTCCACATCATCCATCCAGTGGTGGAAAACCAAAAAAAGCGCTCGCCTTCATGAACATCGTTGTGAAACGCCATGTATTTTAAGTGCTCTAAAAGAATGCCTCCATGTGAGTGTACAATAGCCTTTGGTAGTCCTGTTGTTCCTGAGGAATACAAAACCCAAATAGGATGATTAAAGGCAACTGGCTCGAAAGTCAATTCACCAGAAACCGTGTTAAAAATATGGTTGATATTTTCGTAATGCTTAGGAAAATTATCAAGCGCATTTGTATTGAGATAAGGCAATACCAACACTTTTTTAAGAGTAGGCAATGCATCTACAATTGCGTTTACAATGTTAGATTTATCATAAGGCTTACCGTTGTATTGATAACCATCCACAGCAATAAGTACTTTGGGTTCAATTTGTGCAAATCTATCTACCACACTTTCAGAGCCAAAATCTGGAGAGGTACTGGACCAAATGGCTCCAATAGAGTTAACGGCTAAAAATGCAATGGTAGCTTCAGGAATATTAGGTAAAAATGCCACTACACGATCGCCTTTTGTAACGCCAATAGATTTAAAATATGTTGCAAGAGAAGCTACTTTAGTTTTAAGCTCTAACCAAGAAATATCTTGATTAATACCAGCTTCATTTCCAAAAATAATAGCCGTTTCGTTGTCTTTGGCTTTTCTAAACAAATGTTCAGCATAATTAATTGTGGCACCTTCAAACCATTTACAATCTGGCATTTGGTGAGACGACAATACTTTTGAATAGGGTTTGTGTGATATAACATTAAAATAATTCCACATACTTTCCCAGAAATCTTCAACTTCAGTCACAGACCATTGCCATAATTCTTGGTAATTTTTAAATTTTAAGCCTTTGCTTGTTGCTAACCATAGCTTATAATCGTGTAAATGACTATGTTCTTTAAACTGTTTACTGCCTTCCCAAAGTTTTTTGCTCATCATTAATGTACTGATTTGAATACTCTCAAAGATAATAGTATAGAACTAATAAATAAAATCGCATTGAGTGCAAAATATCTTTAAAATGTTAAAATTGTATGCATTTCATCGATTAATTATGTTTTTAAACTGATTTATTTAAAATAATGTTTCATATTAGCAATCCCAAATCAACCTAATATTATATAATAGATTACCAAATCTATCATAAATTTAGCTTATGAATGTTGTGCCAAATCTACCTGAACCTACTTATAGATTTAAAAATATTTTAGCTAACATTCAAAACACAAAAAGACTCCTTAGGAGTCTTTTGCGTTTAGTAAAAAAGCTGTTCATGCTATAATCCTTTTGGAATAGCGTCTATAAGTGTTTTAGTATATTCTTTTTTAGGATTGGCATAAATACTATCTGCTTCTCCTAGTTCTTCTATATTACCTTGATTCATCACAAGCAATTGGTCACTCATATATTTTACGACCGCTAAATCGTGTGATATAAATATGTAAGTAAATCCAAAATTATCTTTTAGTTCGTTTAGTAAGTTAAGTACTTGCGCCTGTACCGAAATATCTAATGCTGAAACCGATTCGTCACAAACAATTAGCTTTGGCTGTAACGCTATGGTTCTTGCAATACCAATGCGTTGTCGTTGGCCACCTGAAAATTCGTGAGGATATCTATTAAAATAGTCTGCAGATAAACCAACACGCTCCAATAACGCTATAGTCTTTTCTTTTCGTTCTTTTGTAGAATTATATAATCCGTGAACTTTCATAGGCTCCATAATAGCATTGCCAACTGAAATTCTTGGATTTAAAGAGGCATAAGGGTCTTGAAAAATAATTTGAATATCTTTTCTTAGTATTCTTAATTCTTTTTTTGAAAGCTTTGTAATGTCAATGCCTTTGTAGAAGATATTTCCAGAACTTACGGTATGCAATTGTAAAATAGCATTTCCTAAGGTTGATTTTCCGCAACCAGACTCGCCAACAAGACCTAGAGTTTCACCTTCATAGACTTTAAAACTTACATTGTCAACAGCTTTGAATACTGATGACTTTCCAAAAAAACCGTGCTTACTAAGATATTCCTTACTCACATTTTGAACTTCTAACAAAGGTGGTTGTGAATAAAGCACTTTATGTTTTTCTTTTCGTTCGTTATCTGAAACAAGAGCATCTAAGATATTGTTATTCATATAATCATCAATAGTAGGAAGTTGTTTTAACCTAACATTTAGTGATGGTTTGGAGTTAATTAAAGCTTTTGTGTAAATGTGTTGAGGGTTTTTGAAAACTTCTTTAGAAGACCCTTGTTCAACAACCTCACCTTGATACATAACCAACACTCGATTTGCTATTTCTGAGACTAAAGACAAATCGTGAGAAATAAATATAATGCTCATTTCAAATGTCTTTTGAAGATCTTTAAGCAATAAGATAATTTCTTTTTGAACGGTTACATCTAAAGATGTTGTTGGCTCATCCGCAATCAATAATTTGGGTTTGCATGCAATAGCTAATGCAATCATGACACGTTGTTTTTGGCCTCCAGAAATTTCGTGAGGATACTTATTAAAAACAATATTAGGATTAGAAAGTTTTACATTTGTAAAGAGCTCCAATACTTCATTTTTTGCTTCTCCTTTTGTGAGTTTAGTGTGCTTTAATAATACCTCGATAACTTGTTTCCCACAGGTCATGGAAGGGTTTAAAGAACTCATAGGCTCTTGAAAAATCATGGCAATATCGTTGCCACGAAGTGTTTCAAAACTTTTGTTGTTAAGAGCAGTTAGGTCTATATCCTCAAATAGTATTTCGCCTTTATCTATGGTGCAATTTTGTTTAGGAAGTAATCCTGCAACTGCTAAAGTAGAAACCGATTTTCCACTTCCAGACTCACCAACAATTCCTAATATTTCATTTGGAAATAAGTTATACGAAATGCCTTTAATGACTTTGTTGGTTACCGAATTATTGGTAAACGAAATTTCAAGATTTTTAACAGATAGCAATTGTTTTTTAACCATGTCTAAAAGTATAAAATTTATTAGTTAAGCAAGAGAAAACAGCTAAATAGGTGAAGAAATTTTAAATATGAATTATTTCATCGTCGGTTAGTAATTCATCACCACGTAATCTTAAAAGTATTTGTGCTACCGCAATCGTATCTTTTTCGCAGTAGGTTATGATTCTGTCTATTTGCTTTTCTTCGTAATACACCCTGTAAACTTCACTGCCATCGATGTCATCTTTAGGTGATGGAATGCCTAGTACATTAGTCAATAGTTTTAATGAGGTATAATTTTTATAATCGCCAAATTTCCATAATTCTAAAGTGTCTAAATGTGGCACTTCCCAAGGTTTTTTACCAAAGAGATTTAATTTATAAGGCAAGGTTATATTATGAATAATCATACGTCTTGCAATATAAGGGAAGTCGAATTCCTTACCATTGTGCGCGCATAATAAATGTTTGGACTGACTAAAATGTGATATTAATAGGTTTTTAAAATCTTTCAGAATTTTAATTTCATCGCCATAAAACGATGTCACCCTAAAGTTCCTGATGTCACTTTGGTTAGAAAAATAACCAACCGAAATGCAAACAATTTTACCAAATTCTGCCCAAATACCTGCACGTTCGTAAAACTCTTCAGCTGTATAATCATCTTTTCGTTGGTATTGCGATTTAAGTTCCCAAAGGGCTTGTTTGGTATCGTCTAAATCTGAAAAATGCTGAGTTTCAGGAACCGTTTCTATATCCAGAAACAAAATATTCTCTAAATTAAGTTTGCTAATCATATTGTAAGTATTTGATTAGACTAAAGATAAGAATTAAAATAAAGATTGTTGTTTGTAAGGGCTTTCATGTTCCAACAACCATTGTTTTCGGTGTAAACCTCCAGCATAACCAGTTAAGCTGCCATCGCTACCTATTACACGATGACAAGGTACAATAATCCAAAGCGGATTTTTACCATTGGCACTAGCAACCGCTCTAATAGCTTTAACATCGCCTAAATCTTTAGATAATTGTAAATATGAGGTGGTTTTTCCGTAAGGAATATCAAGCAATGCCTTCCAGACACGTTTTTGAAAATCGGTGCCTTGAGGGTTTAAGATTAAGCTAAATTGTGTACGTTCACCTTTAAAATATTCTTCTAATTGACGAACAGCATCGTCTAAAACTTCTGGAACAATGTCTGATATTGTCGTTTCATTGTTTAAAACAGTGAGTGATGAGAGACCTTCTTCATCGCCTTCTAATTTAGCAAAGCCTAAGGTTGTTTTTATTACGCAAAACTCCATGTTATTCTTTAGGCTTTTCATCAATTAAACCTAAGCGTTTTGCTCTAGCTTCCCAGCTTTTTCTGGCTAATAATTGTAAATCGGCCACATTATCGCTTTCGTCCATAATTTCAAGCCCTAGAAGTGTTTCAATAACATCTTCCATAGTGACTAAACCACTTACTGAGCCATATTCGTCAACCACTAAGGCCATATGGTTTTTACTCTCAACCAATTCTTCAAATAGCTTTGGAATTGCCATACTTCGGTTAACAATAATGATGTTTCGTTTAACATCAGATAGTTTTTTATTACCATTCCCAAAAGCCATTTCTTTAAACACATCGTCTTTTAAAACCAATCCAGTAATATTATCAGGAGTATCAGTATATATAGGAATTCTTGAAAAACGTATGTTATGATTCTCGTTAAAAAATTCCTCAATAGTCATGGTTTCGGTTTCGGTTTTCATAACCGTTCTTGGTGTCATTACATCTTTTGCATGTATGTCTTTAAAATTCAATAGGTTTTTAATGACTTTACTTTCCGATTCCTTAAAAACACCTTCTTCATGAGCCATATCTGTCATAGCATGAAAATCTTCGCGACTCAATACGCTTCCATGATGCCCTTTTCCACCTATGAGTTTTGTTGTAAGCTGCAATAGCCATAAAACGCCAGTCCATTTTAACGGAAAAATTAAAATATTTAAAGCACTTGTTGTAAAACGAGCTAACTGTTGCCAATAGGTAGCTCCAATGGTTTTTGGGATAATCTCAGAGGCTACTAAAATTAAAACAGTCATGATGGTTGAAACAATACCAACCATTATATCTTCAGTAAAAGAGATGCCAAATAGTTTTCTAGTAGTATTGCCATACAATTCTGCATAAGCCACTTTGGCTTGTACACCAACTAAAATAGCACCAACGGTATGCGCAATCGTGTTAAGTGTTAAAATTGCGATAAGTGGTTTGTCAACATCCTTTTTTAGGGCTTCTAGATTTTCGGCATACGGTTTGTTTTCTTGTTTTTTTATATTGATAAATGTTGGGGTGATACTTAACAGGACCGCTTCTAAAATAGAGCACAAAAAGGAAAAGAAAATTGAGATTATTGCGTAAAAAATAAGTAAACTCATAGTGTGCCTTTAAGGGTTTAAAAGTACTAATTATTTATGATTTTTTCTTCGGAATTTGGACTTGTATAAAATACTTGCTGTAATTTAGGACGAACATTTAAGTTATAAATGTTTCGGTGAGTTCTACTTGGATACACACGATTGGACAAAAAGATGAACACTAACTCATTTTCTGGATCTGCCCAAACAAAGGTGCCTGTAAACCCTGAATGCCCAAAACTTGTTGCGCTTACTTGAGGAGCGGGATAGGCTTCTTTTATGTTTAAGGTATCGTTCCTAATAAGTGGCTTATCGAAACCTAACCCTCTTCGATTATCGTTTTCAGGATACTGAATACTTGTAAACTCCTCAACCGTTGAAGGCTTAAAATACTGTTTCCCATTATATGTGCCTTTTTGCACTAGCATTTGCATATATTTAGCCATGTCTAAGGCTGTGGCAAACAGTCCTGCATTACCAGAAACCCCTCCCAAGAGCGCAGCATTCTCATCATGCACATAACCTTTTACAAAATCATTTCTAAAAAGGGAATCCTGTTCAGTTGGAACTATAGCATTATTAAAATGTTTGGTCATTGGATTATAACCAAGAACTTCACAGCCTAAAGGCTTATAAAAGTTGTTGTTGAGGTAGTTTTCATAATTTTCCCCTGTAATATTTTCTATCAGTGTTGGGTAAATTAACGAAGCTAGTCCAGAATATACATACGTTTTATCGTCGCGTACTTTAGAGCGTTTTATTTTCCTGAAGACCTTTCTTTTGAATCTGTTTTTCACATGTAGGTTATTATAGACTTTATTTGAAAAACGCTTCCGATTTTCCTCTTTAATAAAACGCTTTTTAAGGTTGCCATTCCTTAAAACATCACTTAAAAACACAATGTAAGGATTCATTCCCGCCTGATGCGACAAAAGTTCACGAAGCGTTATGTCTTTTTTGTCCTTACGTTTTTTCCAAGAAGACCAATAGGAGCTAAAGGGAACATCTAGGTTAAGTTTACCTTCTTCAAAGAGTTTCATTAGTGCTGGTAAAGGCCCCGTAATTTTAGTAACTGAAGCTAGGTCATACACATCGTCCTTGGCTACTTTTTGAATACTATCATAGGTATGAAAGCCATAGGTTTTATGAAAAATGATTTTACCTTGTTTTGCCACCAACAATTGAGCTCCAGGAAATGCTTTTTGGGTGATGGCATCATTCATGATAGAATCTACATTGGTTTCAATATAAATCGCATTTAACCCAACAGATTCTGGAGTGTTGTACACTAATTGTGCTGAAATAACATTTACAGCTATCAGCGAAATAAAAAGAAATAGTGTTTTCTTATACATTTTCAAGAATATAAATCCTCTTGAAAGTTAAGAAATTAATTTTATCACATCTTTGGCAAAGTAACTAGCTATAATATCAGCTCCAGCTCTTTTAATCGCAGTAATTTGTTCTAACATAACAGCGTCATGATCCAGCCAACCTTTTTCTGCAGCAGCTTTAATCATAGCATATTCACCAGACACTTGATATACAGCCACAGGAACTTCTACTTCGTTTTTAATCTCACGGACAATATCTAAATAAGCAATACCTGGTTTTACCATAACAATGTCTGCACCTTCGTTAATGTCCATTTCGGTTTCTCGAATCGCTTCAAAACGATTTGCATAATCCATTTGATAAGATTTTTTATTTTTAGGAACATTAACCATATCAACAGGAGCAGAATCTAAGGCGTCTCGAAAGGGCCCATAAAAAGCTGAAGCGTATTTAGCAGAGTAACTCATAATACCAGTATCGATAAAACCTTCATCTTCTAAAGCTTCACGAATGGTTAAAATACGTCCATCCATCATATCGCTAGGTGCTACAAAGTTTGCACCAGCTTGCGCATGAGACACACTCATCTCTCCTAATATATCAGCGGTTTCATCATTTAAAATCACGCCATTTTCAACAATACCGTCATGACCGTAAGATGAATAAGGATCTAGTGCAACATCCGTCATTACCAACATGTCTGGACAGGTATTCTTAACAGTTTTTATAGCGCGTTGCATTAGTCCGCTAGGGTTTAACGCTTCAGTGCCTTTATTGTCTTTTAAACTATCAGGTACTTTTACAAATAATAGCACCGATTTTAATCCTAGATTCCAAAGCGCTTTAACTTCTTTTTCTAGTAAATCTAGACTATAACGATAGTAATTTGGCATTGATGGAATTTCTTCTTTTATGCCTTTGCCTTCAACTACAAATAATGGTACTAAAAAATTGTTTGGTGTGATGATGGTTTCACGAACCAAAGAACGAATGGCTTCATTGGTTCTTAATCTACGGTTTCTTCTTAGTGGATACATATATTCTATATTAATGTCATTCTGAACGTAGTGAAGAACCTCTCCTTTAATTGAAATAGATTCTTCGTTCTACTTAGAATGACAAAATTACACCCAATCAATAGGGTTTTTTAATACTTCAATTAATTTTTCTTCATCACTTCCAGTATCTGGATGATGATTATATTGCCATTGTACATGAGGTGGTAAGCTCATTAAAATACTTTCAATTCTGCCATTGGTTTTAAGTCCAAACAGTGTGCCTTTATCATGAACAAGGTTGAATTCTACATAACGTCCGCGACGTATTTCCTGCCAATTACGTTGCTCCTTAGTGTAAGATATATTTTTTCGTTTTTTAACGATTGGAACATAAGCTTCGAGAAAACTATTACCAACTTCGGTAACGAAATCATACCAATTCTTCATGGTCATATCTTCTGAAGCCTTACAATAATCAAAAAACAAACCACCTATACCACGCGCTTCATTTCGGTGAGAATTGTAGAAGTATTCGTCGCAACGTTTCTTATAGTTTGGATAAAATTCTTGGTTATGTTTATCACACGCTGTTTTACAAACTTGATGAAAATGTTTTGCATCTTCTTGAAATAAATAATAAGGGGTTAAATCTTGTCCACCACCAAACCAAGAATTTACAATGTTTCCTTGGTCATCATACATTTCAAAATAACGCCAATTAGCATGTACAGTTGGTACCATTGGATTTTTGGGGTGTAATACCAAACTTAAACCACAAGCAAAGAAGTTAGCGTCTGTAACACCAAAATGGTTGCGCATAGTTTCTGGTAATTCACCATGAACGGCAGATATATTAACACCTCCTTTTTCAAAAACATTCCCGTTTTCAATGACGCGTGTTCTTCCGCCACCTCCCTCTGGGCGTTTCCATATATCTTCTTGAAATTTAGCTTTGCCATCAATAGCCTCTAATTTGGAAGTGATGGTGTCTTGAAGGTTTTGTATGTATTGGTAAAATTTATCTTTCATGATTTGCCTTTAACAATTTTACGGTTTCAGTTGATGCAGCTGTTACTGAAAGTGGTAACACCAAAATAACTCCAATGACAGGAATTAATAAAAACAGCATAAACACAATGCCATTACCAATGGCAATGCCTCGATTTTTTCTAACAAAAGAGATGCTGTCTCGATATTTAAAATGGCGTTCTAATGTATAGTCCATATTACCAAATCCAGCATAATAGGCTTGAATGAAGAATAGCAATAGCGAAGTAAACCAACCTATTACTGGAATTAAACTCATAATTAAAATAATAATAGTTAGCCATAATTCCATGGCTAAGTTACGCACGTTAATTCTAATACCTCGCCATAGTTGGGATTGAAAAGAGGTATTGCGGTGTTGATGTATTAAATTAGAGTTTTCACCTAATAAATGCGCTTCAATTTTTTCGGACACAGGACTCATAAAAGGTGCAGATAACGCCATAACAATATGCTTGTAGAGTACAAGACCTAGCACCAAAACAAGAAGTCCTCCAAAAACTTCACTTATGGTTTTAAAGGTTTCTTTTCCCCATTCCCAAACCCAAATTTGAGAAATGAATTCACCAATATTATCTGAAAAACCATATGCCGATACACTAATAGCAATTGCAGTTACAACACTTATAAGAATAGGAATTATAAAATAGTTCCATAGCTTAAGTTTTGAGATTAACTCAAAGGCTCCAGCATATGCTTTAATTCCTATGAAAATATTTTTAAGCATTATATTCTTTTACCGCATCAATAAAAGCTTTGGCATTATCTAATGGTATATTAGGTAAAATACCATGACCTAAATTTACAATGTATTTATCTTTTCCAAACTCATCAATCATTTGGTGTACCATTTTTTTGATCTCATTAGGAGGAGAAAATAAGCGTGTTGGATCAAAATTACCTTGTAAGGTAATGTTTCCGCCAGTTAAATAACGAGCGTTTTTTGGTGAGCACGTCCAATCTACACCCAAAGCAGATGCATTAGATTTTGCCATCTCACCTAATGCAAACCAGCAACCTTTTCCAAAAGCAATGACAGGAGCATCATCTTTTAAAGCTTCAATAATTTGATTGATGTATTGCCACGAAAATTCTTGATAATCGGTTGGAGATAGCATGCCTCCCCAAGAATCGAAAATCTGAACAGCATTACAGCCAGCTTTTACTTTTTCTTTTAGATACGCAATAGTTGTATCGGTTATTTTTTGAAGTAATTGATGCGCGGCAATAGGGTTTGTAAAACAAAATTCTTTGGCTTTATCAAAATTTTTACTGCCTTGACCTTGCACACAATAACAAAGTATGGTCCAAGGTGAGCCTGCAAAACCAATTAACGGAATTTCATTATTTAATTTTTCTTTGGTTGCTTTTATGGCCTCATAAACATAGCTTAAAGCCTCTTTTACATCAGGAACAATAACATTATCAACATCTTTTTGTGAGCGAACAGGATGAGGTAAGTAAGGTCCAAAATTTGGTTTCATCTCAACCTCAATATTCATAGCTTGAGGAATCACTAAAATATCACTGAATAAAATAGCAGCATCCATACCATAACGACGAATAGGTTGCACGGTTATTTCACTGGCTAATTCTGGTGTTTGACAACGCGTAAAGAAATCATACTTAGCTTTAATTTCCATAAATTCAGGCAAATAGCGTCCTGCTTGACGCATCATCCAAACAGGAGGACGATTAACAGTTTCTCCTTTTAAAGCTCTTAAAAATAAATCGTTTTTTATCATAACTATTTCCCATGAAAATGGGAATCTTTTTAATTTAACTTCTAATTAATTAATAAGATTTCTGCTTAAGCAGAAATAAAATGTTCATTAACCAACTCAATAACACTCTCTACAGTTGGTACTTTGGCAACCCTCACATCATTAAAGTGTTTTTTAGCTTCAGATGCAGTGGTTGTTCCAATGCAAAAAGCAATGGTATTAGGTTCATTTTCTTTTAAATAACTTTGAACCGTTGATGGACTGTAAAACATGACACCTTCAACAGAGTCTTTAATCTTTTCGGCATCATATTTTGTTTGATATGCTTCAACTTCATTTACAGTAATATTGTTTTCTGATAAAATAGTTGGCAAATCATCCAATCTTAAATCGCTACAAAAGTAAGTAACTTCAGTACCATCAATATATTCTACTAAATATTCGGCTAAGGCTTTAGCATTTTTTTCAGTATGTTTAACTAATCCGATGCGTTTTTCAACAAGGCGTTTAGTACGACGACCAACACAGTAAATATTTTTGAATTGTAATTCTACAGCCGAAAAATTGTGCAACAAGGCTTCAACACTATTTTTACTAGTTATAATAACGTTTTCAATAGGATTACGAACTACCTGTGGTTTGATTCTATTTAAACTGATTTTAATAAAATCGGAGCTTTCGGCAACCACTTTTTCGTTAAACAACAAGTTTTGGTCTTTTGTTAAGCTTTTAGTAGAATAAATGTTAGTTGGTATTGAACTGCGCTTAATGGTATCCATTAAACTTTTGCCACCTCGCTCTATAATGTAATCTGCACAGTATTGGGCGATGGTATCATGTTTATCTAAGCGTTCAACACGATTTACCTCAATTTTTTTACTACCATCTGTACTTAACAAAATGCCTTTAAAATGAACTTCTTCATCTTTAATAAAAGCTAATGCACCAATAGGAGCCGTACAACCACCTTCTAATAGGTTTAAAAACTTTCGTTCTATGCTTGTGCATATTTCAGTTTCTTCGTGGTTAAGGTCTTTACAGATCTCTTTTATTTCTTCGTCTTCGTCCAAAGCAGTAACCATAATAGTGCCTTGTGCTGGCGCAGGAATCATCCAATCTAAATTAACGGTATTTTCAGGTTTTATACCAAGTCTTCCTAATCCTGCTGCAGCAAAAATGGCCGCGTTCCAATTGGTGTTATCTTCAAGTTTTTGTAAACGCGTATTCACATTACCTCTTAAATCTGTAAGCGTATGTGTTGGATATCTGTTAAGCCATTGTGCACGACGACGCAAACTTCCTGTAGCTATAATAGCATCTCGTTGCGATAAGAACTCTTCATTATTTTTATAAACCAAAAGATCTTTAATATTACCGCGTTTTAAAACTGCTGCTTGTACAATACCTTTTGGTAATAAGGTTGGAACATCTTTTAAGGAATGAACAGCAATGTCTATATCGTGATTTAGCATGGCGATATCTAGCGTTCGGGTAAAAATTCCAGTAATGCCGAGTTCGTAAAGCGGTTTGTTTTGTACTAAATCGCCTGTAGATTTTACTGGAACTATTTTGGTTTTATGACCTAATTTTTCCAGCATTTGCTGTACAGCGTTGGCTTGCCATAGTGCTAGTTGACTATCGCGTGTACCAATTCTAATTATTTTAGACATGTTTTAGAGGTTCTTCTAATTGAAATACTTTTTTTATAAGCTCTAAGCTTTCATCAGTAGTACAATTTTCATCTTTTAAATGATGAGCGAAGTGATTAGTTATTTTTTGAATAATATTATTACTAATAATTTCTGCTTGAGCTTCATCAAAATTAGCAATTTTTTTACGTTGGGAGTCAATTTCTGCAAACTTAAAATCGTTTAGCTTGTTTTTAAGCGCTTTAATGGTTGGTGCAAATTTACGTGTTTCTAACCATTGGTTAAATTCAGTTTTTACATCTTCAATGATTTGCTCAGCCTTTGGGATATCAAGTTTTCTGTTTTCTAAAGTAGAGTCAGTTATTTTAGATAAATCATCAAGATGCACTAAAGTCACATTATCTATGTCAGTAACATTACCATCAACATTTTTAGGGATTGATAAATCTAAAATTAACAAAGGTTTTTTGTTTTCTAGAATAGCTTTATTAACGGTTGGTAGTTGCGCTCCTGTTGCAACTATTAAAATGTCTGAGTTATTTATTTCTTCTTGTAAATTAGAATAATCTTTTACTATAAGGTTAAATTTCCCAGCAATAGCTTCAGCTTTGGTTTTGGTTCTATTAATTAAAGTTATGTGCTCATTTTTGGTGTGTTTTACCAAATTTTCGCACGTATTTCGGCCTATTTTTCCAGTCCCAAAAAGTAAAATGTTTTTTTCTGAAACATTGTCAACTTCATTTAAAATATATTGAACTGAAGCAAAAGATACTGAGGTTGCACCTGATGAAATATTTGTTTCGGTTTTTATACGCTTGCTTGCTTGAATAACAGCATTAACTAATCGTTCTAAAAAGGCATTAAGTAAGCCTTCTTTTTTAGAATGTATAGCACTTTTTTTAAGTTGACTAATAATTTCAAAATCCCCTAATATTTGACTATCTAAACCAGAGCCAACACGAAACATATGCGAGATTGCTTCTCTATTTTTATAAACATAAGCCACTTCCTGAAACTCTTCTACTGTGCCTTTAGTGTTATCACATAGTAATTTTATTAGTTGATATGGATGCTGAGCAAATCCATAAATTTCTGTTCTGTTACAAGTTGAGGTAACTATTAAGCTTTCAATGCCCTCAAGTTTAGCTTGTTGAATTAGTCTTTGCGTTCCATTCTCATCAAGACTAAAATGACCACGAATTTTGGCGTCAGCCTTTTTATAGCTTAAACCTATAGCGTAAAAAGTGTTACTTTTTGAAATATTGTATTGCTCCATGAACCTGACTAGGATTAGTACAGAGCAAAAATAGAACGCTTATGATTAAAAAAATAACGCTAAAAGAACATAAAGTGTCGTTAATGGTTTTTTATACTCGATTTTTATTATAATATGATTTTTATCATATTTTTGCAGTCATACCAGCGACTTTATGTTGGTTTGTTTAGAATAATTCTAAATAAGAAAGATAAATGAAAGAAAAACATACTAAAAAAAATGTCGCTAAAAGTACTTTTGTTGAAACAAAAATAGAAGACGGTTTTTTTGTTTTAATTTACCAAAATGAGAATAATAAAATTGAAACTGTTGAGCGTGAAATAGATACAAGCTTTATTCAGTTTCATTTTTGTGTTAAGGGTAAAGCTGATTTTCAATTTAACAATGGAAATTATACTTTAAATATTCATGAGCAAACCTCTTTGCTTTTATATAATCCGCAACGTAGTTTACCCATTCATTTAGATATAGAACCAAATTCTTCATTGGTTTCTATTTTAATCTCAATCAAGAAATTTCACGGCTTATTTTCAGAAGAAGCCAATTACATTTCTTTTTTAAATAATGAGAATAAAGACAAAAAATACTATAAGGACGGAAAAATATCACCTTCTTTAGCAATTGTGTTAAATCAGTTGGTTAATTATAATTTAAATCAATCAATCAAGAGCATATATTTTAAAGGTAAGGCTTATGAGTTATTAAGCTTGTACTTTAACAGAAGTGAAGACGCTAACGTTGAGCAATGCCCTTTTCTAGTGGATGAATCTAATGTTATAAAAATTAGAAAGGCCAAAGATATTATTGTATCTAGAATGGCTGAGCCACCAACCTTACAAGAGTTAGCTGATGAAATTGAATTAAGCTTAAAAAAGTTAAAAGAAGGTTTTAAGCAAATTTATGGTGATTCAGTATTTAGTTTTTTGTTTGACTATAAAATGGAAGTAGCACGTAAACTATTAGAAACAGGCAATCATAATGTAAATGAAGTTGGTTTAAAAGTAGGCTATAGTACAGCTAGTCATTTTATTGCCGCATTTAAAAAGAAGTATGGAACAACACCAAAAAAATATTTGATGTCATTATCATCATAAACATATGAAAGGAATATTATTAGTAAATCTTGGGTCGCCAGATAGTCCTGAGCCTAAAGATGTAAAGAAGTATTTAGGGGAATTTTTAATGGACGAGCGTGTTATAGACGTTCCGCTTTGGGCAAGAAACTTGTTAGTAAAAGGCATAATTTTAAATACACGACCAAAAGCGTCAGCCGCAGCCTATAAAAAAATATGGTGGGAAGAAGGCTCGCCGCTTATTGTAATTTCTAAAAGGTTACAAGAAAAAATTCAAAAACAGGTTGAAACCCCTGTTGCTTTGGCTATGCGATATGGTAGTATGACCATTAAAAAAAGTATGCAGGAGTTGGTTGATAAAGGTGTGAGTGAAATTTTACTTTTTCCATTATATCCACAGTTTGCCATGGCAACCACCGAAACTATTTTAGTATTAGCCGAAGAAATTCAAAAACAATATTTTCCTCAAGTTAAATTAGACTCTGTTAAAGCATTCTACAATAAACCAGATTATATAAAAGTGCTTTCAAACAGTATTAAAAAACACCTTGAAGGGAAAGATTACGACCATCTACTGTTCTCTTATCATGGCGTCCCAGAAAGGCATATTAAGAAACGCGATATCACCAAATCGCATTGTAAAATTGACGGAAGCTGTTGTATAACCCCATCAAAAGCACATGAGTTTTGTTATAGACATCAATGTCTAGAGGTCACACGATTAGTAGCAAAACACCTCCAGCTTGAAGACAACTCTTATTCTTCTTCGTTTCAATCAAGACTGGGTTTTGATCCTTGGTTACAGCCATATACCGACAGAACTATTGAGCGACTAGGAAAAGAAGGAATAAAGAATATGGCAATAGTAACACCAGCTTTTGTAAGCGACTGTTTAGAAACCTTAGAAGAAATTGCTATGGAAGGTCAAGAAATATTTCATGAAGTTGGTGGTAAAGATTTTACAACAATACCTTGTTTAAATGATGATGAGGAATTTGTTGATTTGCTTTCAAATTGGATTAATAATTGGATAAATTAACTGTTAAAAACTAATCTTACTTAAAAAGAATAATTTTTATTCTTACATTTATTTCCAATAACCAAACCAATAAAAAAATGAGATCATCAACGCTTTTTTTAGCAGTAATATTGCTGTTGTTTAATTATTCCCCAACACAAGCACAAAACATTAACGAAAATCAGTATGACGCCCTTGAATACAGACTTATAGGGCCTTTTAGAGGAGGTAGAAGTGCTGCTGTTACAGGTGTGCCTAATCAGCCAAATCTATATTATTTTGGAGCAACTGGAGGAGGTGTATGGAAAACTTTAGATGGAGGTAGAACATGGGAAAACATATCTGACGGTTACTTTGGAGGAAGTATGGGAGCTATTACAGTATCTAAAAGCGACCCTAATGTAATTTATGTAGGTGGTGGAGAAAAAACAGTAAGAGGAAATGTGTCATCAGGATATGGTATGTGGAAAAGCGTTGACGCTGGAAAAACATGGACATCTTTAGGGTTAGAAAAATCAAGACATATACCTAGAATTGCAGTACATCCAACAAATTCTGATATTGTTTATGCAGGAGTTATGGGTAATCTATATAAGCCGACTCAAGAACGCGGTGTTTATAAAAGTACTGACGGAGGAAAAACATGGCGTAAAACTTTATTTTCAAATGAACATGCTGGTGTAGTCGATTTACAAATAGACCCATCAAACCCTAGAATTATTTATGCATCCACATGGCGTATTAATAGAACACCTTACAGTTTAAACTCTGGTGGCGACGGTTCTGCACTTTGGAAAAGTACTGATAGTGGAGAAACTTGGACAGAAATTTCTAAAAACAAAGGATTCCCAACAGACACCCTAGGAATTATTGGAGTAACCGTATCTCCTGTAAATAATCAGCGTGTTTGGGCTATTGTTGAAAATAAAGACAAAGGAGGATTGTACAGAAGTGAAGATGGAGGAGAAACCTGGAATTATATTAATAGCGACAGAAACCTACGTCAAAGAGCATGGTATTATACACGTATTTATGCAGATACTAAAGATGTAGATAAAGTCTATGTTTTAAATGTTAGTTATCATAAAAGTGTTGATGGCGGAAAAACATTTAGCAGACATGGTGCGCCACATGGTGATCATCACGATTTATGGATTGCACCAGAAGATCCAAATAGAATGATTATTGGAGATGATGGAGGTGCTCAAGTAACTTTTGATGGAGGTGAAACTTGGAGTACCTATCACAACCAACCAACAGCACAATTTTATAGAGTGACTACGGACAATCATTTTCCTTATAGAATTTATGCAGCGCAACAAGATAATTCTACAGTTAGAATTCAGCATAGAACCGATGGTCGTTCTATCACAGAAGACGACTGGGAAAGCACAGCTGGAGGAGAATCGGCTCATATAGCAGTTGATCCAGAAAATGACGATATCGTATATGGAGGAAGTTACGGTGGATATCTAACAAGAGTCAATCACGAACGAGGCACATCAAGAGCTATAAATGTTTGGCCAGATAACCCAATGGGTCATGGAGCAGAGGGTATGAAATACCGTTTCCAATGGAATTTTCCAATAATTTTTTCAAAGCATAATCCAGACAAACTATATACGTTCTCTCAAAATGTGCATGTTTCTGAAAACGAAGGGCAATCGTGGGAGATTATTAGTCCAGACCTAACGCGTAATGATCCTGAAAAGCAAAAATCTTCAGGGGGTCCAATTACGCAAGATAACACTGCTGTAGAATACTATTGCACCATTTTTGCTGCTCAAGAATCTCCGTTACAAGAAGGTTTGCTATGGGTTGGAAGTGATGATGGCTTAGTACATGTTACCAAAGATGGTGGAAAAACCTGGGACAACGTAACACCGAAAGGGATGCCAGAATGGATGATGATTAATAGCGTTGAACCAAGTGCCTATGACCCAGGAACATGCTACATTGCAGGTACTAAATACAAAACTGGAGATTTTGCACCATATTTATATAAAACTACTAATTATGGAAAAACTTGGACAAAAATAACTAGTGGTATAGCCGAAGAGCATTTTACAAGAGTAGTTCGTGAAGATCCAAAACAAAAAGGGTTGTTGTATGCAGGCACAGAAACAGGGATGTATATTTCATTTAACGATGGAAAAAACTGGAAGCCATTCCAATTAAACTTACCAATAGTTCCTATTACAGACCTAACGATTAAAGACAATAGTTTAATAGTGGCAACGCAAGGTAGAAGTTTGTGGATGATTGATGATTTAACGATTATTCATCAATTATACAATGCCGATAAATCTGCCAATATTTTATTCAAACCAAAGGACACTTACCGAATGGGAGGAAGCAGTTTTAAAGGCAGTAGAACAGCAGGAACTAACCTTCCAAGTGGTGTAATTACATATTTTAATTTGAATAAGTATGACGAAAAAGAAGAGGTGTCTCTAACGTATTTTGACACCAAAGGCGATACGATTAAAACCTTTAGTAATAAGTCCAAAGAGAACAAATTATCTGTTGAAAAAGGTACCAATCAATTTATTTGGAACATGGTTTATGATGGAGCCGACCGTTTTCCAGGAATGATTTTATGGGCTGGGAGTTTAAGGGGTCCAAGAGCTATTCCAGGAAATTATAAGGTGAGCTTAAATGTTAATGGTGAAGTACAAAATCAGCCATTTACCATTTTGGCAGACCCAAGAGCAGAAAGCACTTTAGATGATATGAAAAAGCAATTTACGTTTATTAAGGATGTAAATAAAACCCTTGATAATACACATAAGTCGATTAAAAAAATAAGAAAAATCAATGGTAAACTAGATGCTTTTATGTCTCAGTACAAAGAAGATGAAAACGTTAAAGACCTAGTAGAAAAGGCTAAAACGTTAAAAGAGCAATTCTCTGAAATAGAAAAAGCATTGTATCAAACTAAAAATAGAAGTGGGCAAGACCCATTAAACTTCCCAATTAGATTAAACAACAAGTTAGCATATTTAAACTCTTTAGTTGGTAGAGGCGATTTTGCTCCAACAGATCAAGCTGTTGCTGTTAAAAATGAGTTGACTCAAAAAATTAATGCTCAATTAGTAAAGTTTAACGATTTAGTCGATAAGGAAATAAAAGCGTTTAACGATGTGTTTAATGCTAAAAAACTGAACTATCTTTTTGTTGAAGATTAATGGAACTATATAACTATATAAAAGCTCTGCATCTCATTTTTGTAATTACATGGTTTGCAGGGCTTTTTTACATACCAAGATTATTTGTTTACCAAATAGAGGCATTTTACAAACCATCACCTAATAAAGAAATTTTAGGGGAACAGTTAAAGCTTATGGCTAAACGACTGTGGTTTATTATTACGTGGCCATCAGCTATTTTAGCTACGGTATTTGCTGTTTGGCTATTAATTTTAATTCCAACATGGTTAAACCAGTCGTGGATGCTGGTAAAACTAGTATTTGTGGCACTACTGTTTTTATATCACTTTAAAACACATCAAATTTTTAAGCAACTGCAAAAAGATGAGGTACGTTACACCTCTAAATTTATGAGAATTTGGAACGAAGGCTCAACCATCATTCTTTTTTCGGTGGTATTTTTAGTAATACTTAAAGATAGTCTTAATTGGGTTTTTGGGGTTGTTGGAATTGTAGCTTTAGCAATATTGCTAATGTTGGGAATTAAATGGTATAAACACATAAGAGAAAAAAAACCTAAGGCCTAATATGGCTTGATTATTGTTATAATTTGCATAAATTTATTGAATGGCAGCTAAAAGACTTTCCTTACGTTCGCGTATTTTTCTCTATATGATTTTGCTGGTTGTAGTGGCTTCTATTTTAATAGCAGCTGTAACACTTTTTCAATACAATGAACAAGGAAAAGATTACCACAAACAACGATTAGAGCGAAAAGAAAGGCAGATTTTATCAAGTATGGACTATGTGTTAAGGGAAACAACTTATGAACGCACACCCGAAAGATTGAGCTTAATTTTTAAAGATAAAATCTATGAAATTGCCAATAACTTAAATGTAGATTTTAATATTTACGACCTAGAAGGTGTCTTAGTAAAAAGTTCAGTCCCAAGTATTGAAAACGACTCTATTTCAAGATGCTTATCACCTGAAATATTGAATGAATTAAGCTTGAGTGTTAACAAACGTTATTTAGAAAAAAACGAAGTTATAGGTGGCGATTATCAATCATCTTACATCCTTTTTTCTGATTATAACGCAAATCCTTTAGGGATTTTACATGTGCCTTACTTTGAGGATGATTCGTTTAACGAAGATGAACTTAAAGAGTTTTTAGTACGTTTAGGCTATGCCTATTTCTTTATGATTTTAGTCGCTATTTCATTCGCTTATTTTGTATCCCAATACATAACACGTTCACTTAAAACTATAAGTGATAAAATGAATGAAACAAGATTAGAAAAGCGTAACAAAAAAATTGAAATAAAAGGCGCAAGTGTTGAAGTGTCTGCTCTTGTTAAATCTTACAATAGCATGATTGATGAACTCGAAGAAAGTGCAGTAAAATTGGCCACTAGCGAACGTGAACAAGCATGGCGTGAAATGGCAAAACAGGTAGCTCATGAAATTAAAAACCCATTAACACCTATGCGATTAAGTGTTCAAAGTTTTCAGCGAAAATTTGATCCAAAAGACCCTAATATTAGTCAAAAAGTAGAAGAGTATAGTAAAACACTTATTCAGCAAATAGACACTATGAGTTCCATTGCTTCTGCATTTTCCAATTTTGCGAAAATGCCTGCTCAAAAAAGCGAGCAATTAAATGTAGTAAAGGTTGTAGAATTAGCATTAGATATTTTTGCTGAAAACTATATTACTTTTATTCCTGAAAGTAGTGAGATTATTGCAACTTTTGATAGAACACAGCTTATTAGAGTGGTTACAAATCTTGTAAAAAATGCTATTCAAGCAATTCCAAATACCAAAACACCAAAAATTATCGTTAAAGTATTTTCAGAAGAAAATAACGTCATTTTAACTGTTGAAGATAATGGAAATGGTGTTAGTGATGAAAATAAATCTAAAATTTTCGAGCCTAAATTTACTACAAAAAGTAGCGGAATGGGACTAGGCTTAGCAATGATAAAAAACATTATTGAAACTTATAACGGAAACATTACTTTTGCATCAACAGAAAACAAAGGCACCACTTTTAAAGTGAGCTTTCCAAAATAAAAATCGAAATGACTTTTAAAAATATATTAGTTAATACAAACAACAGCATAGCTACCATAACGATCAATAGACCCAGCAAATTAAACGCTCTTAATCGAGTTACAATTAATGAACTCCATGAGGCTTTAAAGAGTATTAAAGACGATCCAAAATCTAAAGTAATCATAATTACTGGAAGTGGTGAAAAAGCATTTGTTGCTGGAGCTGATATCAGCGAATTTGCCGATTATAGTGTTGAAGAAGGAAGTAATTTAGCAGCTCAAGGTCAAAAACAATTATTCGATTTTATCGAAAATTTTAATAAACCTATTATTGCTGCTGTTAATGGGTTTGCTCTTGGAGGAGGATTAGAACTTGCTATGGCTTGTCATTTTAGGGTAGCAAGTACCAATGCTAAAATGGGATTGCCTGAAGTGTCATTAGGTGTTATTCCGGGTTATGGTGGTACACAGCGTTTACCACAATTAGTTGGAAAAGGACGCGCTATGGAAATGATTATGACTGCTGGTATGATTGATTCAAACCAAGCGCTAAGTTATGGATTAGTAAATCATGTAAAAACTCAAGACGAATTATTGTCATTTTGCGAAAGTTTGACCTCAAAAATTATGCGTAATTCATCTGTAGCCATTAGTGCAGGAATTAAAGCTATAAATGCAGGCTTTACAGATGGCATAGATGGATATCAAGCCGAGATAGATGAATTTGGAAAATGCTTTGGAACAGAAGATTTTAAAGAAGGGACCACGGCTTTTTTAGAGAAGAGAAAAGCTGATTTTCCTGGAAAATAGGTGTAGAAAAACAGAAATTTTCAGGTTGTTAATAATCCAAAATTATTTTAACAGTTTTCAATTATTATATTGATTAATTTAGAGTGCTACTTACTTAGTATTCACACTTTATTTTAATTATTATGAACTCCAAGTCAACCACCTTAAAGGGACGTGGTGCACAACTAAATGTACCTAATCGTTTCTTCGAATTAAGCCATGAACAACGTGACGATTTTCTAGAATTTTGCCGTAAAGAAGGTGAGCAACCAGATAAAAATAAAACCCTTTATCTGCCTGTTTTTCCAAAAACCATCGTGAATAAAGTCACAAGTCCTGATGTTGGTATGATGTATTCCATGAACCCTTATCAAGGCTGCGAACATGGATGTGTGTATTGTTATGCACGAAACAGTCATGAGTTTTGGGGTTTTAGTGCAGGGTTAGATTTTGAAAGACGTATTTTGGTTAAGAAAGACGCACCAAAATTATTAGAAGAATTACTTAAGAAGAAAAGTTGGAAAGCACAAACCATTGTGTTGTCAGGAAACACCGATTGTTACCAACCTGCAGAAAAGCAATTTGAAATTACTAGGCAATGTCTGGAAGTCTTTTTAAAATACAAACATCCTGTTGGTATTATTACAAAAAACGCCTTGATTCTACGTGATTTAAACATTTTGAAATCACTAGCAAAAGACAATCTGGTTGGAGTCAATATGTCTATCACTTCATTATCTGAAGAGACACGACGTATTTTAGAACCTAGAACAGCAACCACTAAAAAACGATTGGAAACTGTAAAAATACTTTCAGAAAATGGAATTCCTGTAAACGTCATGTTGGCACCCATAATTCCATCTATAAACAGTCATGAAATTTTACCTTTAGCCAAAGCTGTGTCTGAAGCTGGAGCTTTATCAATAGCACATACTATCGTTAGACTTAATGGTGCTATCGGCGAAATTTTTACCGATTGGATTCATAAAACATTGCCTGATAAAGCAGAGAAGGTGCTTCACCAAATTGAAAGCTGCCATGGAGGTACTTTAAACGAAAGTCGCTTTGGTGTTAGAATGCGTGGTGAAGGACAAATAGCAAAACAAATAAATGATTTGGTGAATTTAGCGAGACATAAGTATTTTAAAGGAAAGCGAATGCCAAGATTAAGCACAGAACTTCATGAACAATATAAATTTGGACAGATGAAGCTGTTTAATTGTTAATAAATATTTAATATATTTGTTAACAAAATGAAAATAAGCATATTATGAAAAACTTATTACTTCTATCGTTTACAATTTTGTTTAAAACAACTATTTATGCTCAACCTGTTAAATATGAGACAAGAGCTACTGATATAACTACTTTTGATACTTTTGATTTGCGTGATGAAGTATTGGAAGGGACTAGCTATATTCAAAATGAATTTTTACTAGCTAATATAGAAAACTATGACAAACCTGTGTTTTTAAAATATAATGCCTTTCAAGATCAGATGGAAATTATAAGAGATAAAATATATTTTATTCCTAAAAAAATTGGATTATCAATAACTTTTAAAGAAACTAATTTTACTTATAAAGTGTTTTCTTTTGAAGTTAAAAATAATAATAATTTAGTTTTTTTAAAAGTATTACAAGACGGATTGAGGATAGTTTTACTTCTTCAAGAAAAAATAATTTTTGTAGAAGAAACAAAACCAAAAACTGGATATAAAGAATACGAAGCGCCGAGACTAAAAAGAATAAAAGATAAATTATTTTACAGTAAAGAAAATAATATTGCTTTAGAAATGCCCAAAAATAAAAAAGACATATTAAGTATTTTTTCAAATAACTTATTAGAGGTAAAATCTTTTGTTAAAACAAACAAACTAAATATTAAAAACAAAAAGGACCTCATCAAGGTAGTAGAGTATTATAATACTCTCAGATAATTTGTCTATAACTTTCCCTTTTTTAGAACTTGTTATTATTATATGGTTGTAACTCTAAAATTAATTTAACAATTAAATCAAATCATCACATTTATACCTATAATCTTCTCCTAAATCGTTTAAAATGGGATTGAACTAGTACTATTTTTTTCCATCCCATTCTGCATAAAATTGGTCTAAGTATAGTTCCATAAATTGATGACGTTGTTTGGCAATTCGCTTTCCAGTTTTAGTATTCATTTTATCGGAAAGCAACAATAATTTTTCATAAAAATGATTAATGGTTGGAGCAGTTGACTTTTTATATTCCTCCTTAGTCATATTCATGTTTGGTTTAATTGAAGGGTCAAATAGCTTTCGGTTTTTAAAACCTCCATAATTAAAACAACGTGCAATACCAATAGCTCCAATGGCATCTAACCTGTCAGCATCTTGAACAACGTCTAACTCTGGTGAGGTGAATTTTTCACATTTCTCTAAAGATTTATTGAATGAAATGTTTTCAATAATGTTAATGACATGCTCAATAACCAAACTATCAACATTGTATTTAAACAAAAACTCTCTAGCCATTTTTGGACCAATAGTATCATCACCATCATGAAATTTACTATCGGCAATATCATGCAATAAAGCGCCTAATGCTACAACTAATGAATTGACATTTTCTCCTTTAGAGATAAGTAAGGAATTATTAAACACTCTTAATGTGTGAAACCAATCATGACCACCTTCAGCATCTTTTAAAGTGGCTCTCACATAATTTTTTGTGGCTTCAATGAGGTTGTTATTCGTCATAATCAATGTCATTTATAATGGTTTGTTCAACTTGTTTTGCTAATACAATAGACTCTTCAGAATTTACTGAAATAGGTTGATGTACTTTAAATTTTATATGTGCTCCTAATCCCATAGGAAATTTACCATAACGTAATGTTTTCCATGAATTATTAATTGAAACAGGAACAACCAAAGCATTTGGCATATGATTCATTAACGTAATTAACCCTTTTATTTTAAAAGGTTTTGGTTTACCTGTTCTGCTTCGCGTGCCTTCAGGAAAAATAACAGCAGCCCAATTGTTTTTTTCTACGCGTTTTGCAAAGTCTTCAATCGCTTTTATGGACTCAATAGGCTTTTTTCTATCAATTAGCACAGAACCTCCATGACGCAAATTATAGGATACACTTGGAATACCTTTTCCTAATTCCTTTTTACTTATAAACTTTGGATGATGTTTTCGCATGTACCACATTAAAGGTGAAATATCATACATACTTTGGTGATTAGCCACGATAATTAAAGGTTGATTTGCATCTATTTTATAAGGATTGCTGAATGAGAAACGAGTTCCTAAAATATTTAAGCAACGCATTAACCAAAACTGTAAACAAATCACGACTCGTTTATGCGCTTGGTAACCCAGAACATTATAAGCGAACCATTGTATAGGATGAAAAACAATGAGTGTTAGAAAAAAGAAAAACGCATAGATAAGCGTTAAAGGATATGCTAGAAGTTTAATCATTTTTTAATGCTAAAAAGGCATTCAAAAGTAGGAAAAACAAAAGAAAATACCTTTAAAAAATTGGATTACATGTGTTATCAAGACATTCAAACCCAACTGGAGGAGAAGCAATAGAACAATCTGAAATAATTCCCCACTTTTCGTTAAGTTTTTGTTCTAATTGATTATAATCGTTTACCCAAAGCAGTAATTGGGTGTCATTTATTGAATTTGTGTATATTAAATAGGTCCAAGGTCCGCCACAAGGCTTACTTCCAAAACCAACGAATAAGCATTCGGTATTTTCGTTGCAAACAGACGTTGCTGCTAAATCTTCTATTTTTTCTTTATATTTATCTAGTTCAGCTCTTTCTTCTTCATAAGTTAAAGCAAGCTTGTCTTCACCACATTGCGTAGCTACAAAAAAGAAAGAAAAAGATAAAAACATAAAAATTAGTTTTAAACTTTTCATATCAATCGTTTATTTTAAGACGCATTAATTTTTTAAAGGTTGCGTAGAAACACAAAAAAACCACGAGAATTTCGTGGTTTAATTTTTTATTTGTCAATGCGAACATAGTGAAGCAATCTCATGAATGGAGTTTTAATCAAAAAGATTACCACGTCACTTCGTTCCTCGTAATGACAGTAATTAACAGTGTGTGTTGTACGCATCAACTAAGTTGTCCGCAATCATTTCAGCTGGACGGCCTTCAATATGATGACGCTCTAACATATGAACTAATTCTCCATCTTTAAACAGTGCCATACAAGGTGAACTTGGAGGAAACGGAATCATAAATTCACGAGCCTTATCAGTTGCCTCTCTATCAACACCTGCAAAAACCGTTACTAAATGATCAGGGCGTTTTGCATTTTGTAAACTTTGTCTAGCTCCTGGACGTGCGTTAGCAGCAGCACAACCACAAACCGAATTCACAACTACTAATGTTGTACCTTCTTTTGCCATGGCAGTTTCAACTGCTTCAACTGTATGTAATTCTTCAAAACCTACGTTTGTTAGGTCTTCACGCATTGGTTTTACTAATTCTGGTGGATACATATTTTTAATTTTAAGAATTATTAATTTAAAGCACAAAGATACCAATTGTGTAACAAATTCTTCATGCAATCTACTAACAAATAGTATATTTACTTATAATTAAAATCTATTACTTACATGAGTTTTTCAAAGTGGATTGGAGCATCGATAGGTTGGTCGTTTGGAGGTCCAATAGGCGCTATAATTGGGTTGGCTTTAGGAAGCATTGTAGATTCTATGGCAAACGGAAAAGGAAGTCCATTATTAGGCGATCGACAAGCAGGGCGACGTCATAGAAGGCATAAAAACAGACCAAGACAACGACCACAAACACAACCAGGAGACTTTGAAGTAAGTTTATTGGTATTGGCTTCTATTGTTATAAAATCTGATGATTATCAAGATCAACGCGAACTGGATTTTGTACGTCAACAATTTACAAGTATGTATGGTAGGGAGCGTGCTAACTATGCATTTAAGCTTTTTAAGAATATTGGTAAGCAGAACATTTCTACACGACAGGTTTGTAATCAAATAAGGCAGATGATGGATCACCCATCACGTTTACAATTGCTTCATTTTTTATTTGGAATAGCTAAAGCTGATGAACATGTTACTGAAAGTGAAATTAGGCAGATTTATACTATTTCTGGTTATTTAGGCATTAGCTCAAAAGATTTTGAGAGTATTAAAGCCATGTTCTTTAACAGTACCGAAAATGCATATAAAATCCTTGAAATTGAAAAGTCTGCTTCTGTTGATGATATCAAGAAAGCATACCGAAAAATGGCTAAAAAATACCATCCTGATCGCGTGATTCATTTAGGTAAAGAACATCAAGTTGGTGCTGAAGCAAAGTTCAGACAAGTTCAAGAAGCTTATGAGCAGTTACAAAAGGAAAGAGGGTTTTAATTTAAAGCGTATTCTCTTTTTTTTCTTGAATTCGTTTATCAATATATTTGAAATAGCGTTTTTCCTTATATTTTCTATAGACAAAAGCAACAATTACTATTAAGCCAAGTAACATCAAACCGCCTTTTCCGGTTAAATATTCTAATAGTTCCATACAAATAAATTTAGGGTATTATAGTCTGCAATAAAATGAAAACTTTCAATTAAGTCACTTATTTTAGACCAACTGCATTATTGAACGTTATTTTGAGAATTAAAACTAAGAACGAGCAGTTAGAAAAGAAGGTTTTTAAAGCGATTTAATCCTCAGCCCCACAAAAACAGTTCTAGGGCTTCCAGAACCATAAACATAATTACTATCTCGATTTTTGCCACTATCAAAATCACTTTGATAAGCATTAAATATGTTTTTAATACCACCAAAAACTTCTAATCCAGTATCAAGATTTTTCAAATCGAAACTATAACTAGATTTAATTCCTAATTCTGAAAAAGCTTTAGAGGTAGTATAGGCATCAGTAGTTTGTTCTGGGGCTCCAGCAAAGTGCGCAATTTTCATGGTTCCAGTATATACATAATTTAAAGTTGTACTAAACTTTTGGTTAGGCGTAAAACTCAGCATCGCAAAACCATATTCATTAGGTGTTCGTAAAAAATCTCGTAACGCAGGTAAGCCTTCTATGTTTTCAACTGCTGAATCAAACTTGCTTGATTGAATGTTAAAACCAGCTTCTAATTGCACTTTTTTATTATAATTGGCTCTAACTTCAAAAGTTAATCCTTTTACTGTAGCACCATCACCATTTTGTTTTTCAAAGCGTTCGCCAAATGCATCTTCGCCTAAAGGTGTTAAATAAAAAGCATCTTTTAAATGTGTATAAAAACCTTCTAAAGTAAATCCGAAAATATAATGTTCGGTTGGCTTGTCGTAATTAATAGAAGCACTAAAACTGTTAGAACGTTCTTCTTTTAAATCATCACCCAAGGAAATTCTAGAAATTCCACCGCCCGCAAAAGCGATATGCAAATCGGTGTCAAATGCTTGAGGTGCTCTAAAACCTGTACTCCAAGTGGTTCTAAACTGCACATTGCTTTCTGGTTTATAAAGCAACGAAAAGCGTGGGCTAAATATAACCTTATCCACTAAATTATGTTTGTCTGCTCGAACACCTGAAAGCAAGTTTAACTTAGGTGTAATCTCCCAGTCACTTTGGAGGAAAGTAGCAAACGTTTTTGTGGTTTGATCTATTTTGTAGTTGTAAGTATTAATTTCATCAAATACATCGTCCATAACATATTCACTTCCAAAAGTAAATACGTTGCTCCCTTTTAAAAAGTTATTAAATCGATGATTTAGCTGTGCACCACCTTGAAAAGTCAACGTTTTTGAGGCGCCATAAGGTGGGTTGCTAAGATGATTTTCTATATCAATTTGTTCATCTGGAAATATGCCTGTGTAGTGATCTCTATCTGTTTGTTGCCCTGCTAAATAAGTAATAATAGAGCTGTTATCGTTATTAAAATTTATTTGATAATCCAAGCTTCCCATGAGCACGTTGTGTGTGCGTTCTTCAGACTGCAAAGCTAAATGAGGTGCTTTATCTACCATTTCGCCACCATATCTATATTCATGTAAACTACTTAAGCTAACTTCTAATTTCTGATTTTCAGAAGGCAGAAAGAAAAAATTAGTTCCAAATGAAGTGTTTTTTAACTCTGGTAATTCTGAAAAATTATCGTCATTAGCATCATAAGTATCACGTTCACGTTTGTTAACGAATAATGAAATACCACTTTTTTTAGATTTTGAAACTATAGTCGCATTTCCATTTATTATATGGTCGTTGGCATCACCTTTTATAGATTGATAGGTATAGTTAACATCAAAACTATTGTCTTTAGGTGTTTTAGTAATAATATTCACCACACCACCAATGGCACTAGAACCATATAGTGTAGAGCCACCACCACGAATGGTTTCAATACGGTCAATCATATTAACAGGGATTTGTTCTAAACCATATAATCCTGTGAGAGGACTGAAAATTGGGCGACCATTAATAAGAATTTGAGAATAACCGCCTGCAAGACCATTCATTCGTAGTTGTGTATAGTTACAGGTCTGGCAATCGGTTTCAACCCTTAATCCTGGTTGAAATTTTAAGCCATCAGATAGGTTACAAGCTTGCACATTGTTTAATGTTTCACTGTTTAAAATATTTACAATTACTGGCGAATTTGTTTTGCGCTTAAACGTTCGGGTACCTGTAATAACAACTTCATCTAAGAGAACATCTTCTATCAAGTTGAAATCTACGGTAATATTTTCGCCATTTATAGCAATTTGCTTACTATAAGGTTCGTATCCAGTATATGACGCCTCAATAACATAAGACCCATTTGGAATATTTTTAATTTTAAAACGACCATTCTCGTCAGCCACAGCGCCTTTGTTAATTTCTTTTATTGAAATATTAGCAAAGGCTAAGGTGTTGTTGTTTCCTTTAACACTACCTGAAACAGAAAATGTTTGACTGCTTAAATGAAATGAACATAGGAATAAAATAAGTATTGAAAATTTCTTCATCTTGATATTTTTTATGCAAATATAAATTAATATTTAGACAAGACTAAAAATATATTTAAATTAAAGTAAATATTGTATATTTGTAGAAATTATTTTAGTATGACGACGTTATCTGAGGAAAACTATTTAAAAGCCATTTATCATTTAGGTAAACAAGACGGTGAAGCTGTGAGCACAAACGCTATTGCAGAGCAAATAGATGCCAAGGCATCTTCAGTTACAGATATGATAAAAAAATTAGCCGACAAAGAGTTGGCTAATTACATAAAGTATCAAGGTGTTAGTTTAACTGAAGAGGGTCGCTTAACTGCTAAGGCTGTGATTAGAAAGCATCGTTTGTGGGAAACCTTTTTAGTAGAAAAACTAAATTTTTCTTGGCATGAAGTTCACGAAATAGCCGAACAATTAGAGCATATTAAATCGGAAAAACTAATTGATAAATTAGATGATTTTCTTGGCAATCCAACGCACGACCCTCATGGCGACCCAATTCCTGACAAGTACGGAAATTATACCAAAATAAAAAGCAAAAGTATTTTAGATATTAAACCTGGAAATCAAGGTATTTTAACAAGTGTCAAAGATTCTTCTAAGGCATTTTTAAAATATTTAAACAAGAATAAATTGGCTCTAGGTGACACTATTAAAGTGATAGACTTTGAACCTTTTGATGAATCGTTTACCATTGAAACCAAATCTAAAACAATGACGATTTCAAAAAATGTAGCCGAAAATTTATACTTAAGTATTTAGGATGAACGATTATAACCCAATATCAGCATTGATCATATTTTTTGGAATAGCCATTCTGCTGTTTCTGTTATTCAGACCAACAAAAGGATGGTTTTGGTTACTTCAAAAAAACTTTAAAAGCAACGAAAAAGTAATTATTGAAGACATTTTAAAGCAACTCTATCATTTTGAAAACTCAGGAAATAAAGTAGATACCAGAACATTGGTTGAAGTCTTAAACTTTAAAAACAAAAGAATTGTTGAAGCGATTAAAAAAATGTCGATCAACGACCTAGTGTATTTTGATAAAGATGCTTTAAAACTTACAGAAGAAGGTCATGAATACGCATTACGAATTATAAGAGTACATCGTCTGTGGGAACGCTATTTGGCTGATAAAACAGGATTTCATAAAAATGAATGGCATGACAGAGCTGAACGAATGGAGCACAAGTTAAGTCACGATGAGACTAACAAATTAGCTTCCCAACTTGGAAACCCAAAGTTTGATCCTCATGGCGACCCTATTCCAACAAAAACAGGCAAAATCGCAGATATTGAAGGTGTGGAATTACCAAGGTTGCCTGTGAATTCTATTGCTAGAATTACACATATCGAAGACGAACCAGAAGTGATTTACAAACAAATTTTAGCCGAAAACATTCACATTGGCTCTTTGCTTAAAGTGGTTGAAAATAATAATACACGTATTGTATTTCATTCTGAAGGCGAAGAATTTGTATTAGCACCAATTGTAGCATCAAACCTTACAGTATTACCAATAGAAAAGGAAGTAGTCATTGAAGAAAATATTGCAAGGTTATCAGGATTACAGGAGAATGAAATGGCCGAAATTATTGGAATTTCAAAAGAAAGTAGAGGTGAAAGCAGACGACGCTTATTGGATTTAGGATTTGTAAAAGGCTCGAAAATAAAGATAGATTTATTGAATCCTTTAGGCGAACCACATGCTTATTTGGTAAAAGGGACTTCTATAGCATTACGTAAAGATCAAGCATCAAAAATTCTTATTAAAAAATCAGAACATGCAGACTAAAGTTGTAAAAAGTGCTTGCGAAACCTGTGCACATTTTAATGCTGAGGGTTTAAAAAAACTAGGAATCCATGCCGAAAATTTTGACTTTGTTGTGGCTTTAGCTGGAAATCCAAATACAGGAAAAAGTACGGTGTTTAATGCTTTAACAGGATTGCGTCAACATACTGGAAATTGGCCTGGAAAAACAGTCACTAGAGCAGAAGGCGGCTTTCAGTATAATGAACAGAAGTATAAACTTGTGGATTTACCTGGAACATACTCGTTATTATCCACATCAACTGATGAGGAAGTGGCAAGAGATTTTTTACTCTTTGGGAGACCTGATGTAACCGTAATTGTTGCTGATGCTAATAGATTAGAGCGTAACTTAAATTTAGTGCTTCAAATATTAGAGATAACAGACAAAGCTGTGTTGTGTCTTAATTTAATGGATGAAGCTAAACGCAATAGCATTGTTATTGACCAAAGAGTATTAGCTAAAGACTTAGGGATTCCTGTTGTAGCTACAAGTGCAAGATATAAAGAAGGCATCCCTGAGCTAATTCAAACTATTTCTGAAGTGGCTAATGGTACTATTGTATGTAAACCACATCGTATTAAAAATGTATCTCCAAATATTGAAAAAGCTGTCAAGAAACTAAGTAAAGAAATTGAAAAAGAATTTCCAGGAATAGCTAATAGCAGATGGATAGCTTTTAGATTACTAGAAGGCGATTCGCAAATAATTGAAGCCTTAAAAACAGGAGAATTAGTATAGTAATGAGTAAAAAAAATATAGAACATATTATAGAATTATCAAATGAATTACGTTGGCAAATTGGCGACGATTTTCATGATAATTTAACCGAAGGTATTTATGCTGATGCTGCCAATATTGTTAGGGATAGTGTACAGACTGAAAAAGGTAAAAAGAGATTTCGATTAGATTCTAAAATCGATAAAATTGTAACAAGTAAAACCTTTGGATTTCCTATCATGTTCCTCATATTAGGAGTGGTTTTATGGTTAACTATTATAGGTGCTAATTATCCGTCATCTATGTTGGCTAATTTGCTGTTAGATACCATTCATCCAGCTCTAAAAAGTGGCGCATCGAATATTGGAATGCCTTGGTGGCTCGATGGATTTTTAATTGATGGTGTGTATTTGGCAGTCGCTTGGGTTATTGCAGTCATGTTACCACCAATGGCTATTTTTTTTCCAATGTTTACATTGTTGGAAGACTTTGGATATTTACCTCGAGTAGCCTTCAATTTAGATAATTTATTTAAAAAATCTGGAGCTCATGGCAAACAAGCCTTAACTATGAGTATGGGGTTTGGTTGTAATGCCGCAGGTATTGTAGCCACTAGAATTATCGATAGTCCAAGAGAACGACTTATAGCCATCATTACTAACAACTTTTCGCTTTGTAACGGTCGTTGGCCAACGCAAATACTAATTGCGACTATTTTTATTGGAGCTGTAGTGCCTTCATCGTTTTCAAGTGTAGCAGCGTTACTTTCGGTTATTGGAATTGCAGTTTTAGGAATGGCGTTTATGTTTTTAACATCTTGGGGCTTATCTAAAACAGTTTTAAAAGGAGAAGTTTCAACGTTTAATTTAGAATTGCCGCCTTACAGACCACCTCGTTTCTGGAGAACACTTTACACCTCTTTAATTGATAGAACTTTAATTGTGTTATGGAGAGCCATTGTTTTTGCAGCGCCAGCTGGTGCCGTAATTTGGTTAATTTGTAATATTCATGTTAGTGGAGATGTAAGTATAGCAGCATGGTTAATTGATTCGTTTGATGGTTTTGGATGGTTACTGGGATTAAATGGTGTTATTTTATTAGCTTATATTGTAGCTATTCCAGCTAACGAAATTGTAATTCCTACGATTTTAATGCTTACAGTTTTAGCCACTGGAATGTCTGGAGGAGAAGGCGCAGGAGTCATGTTTGAATTAGACTCAATCAGTGCAACTGGAGATGTTTTAAGAGCTGGAGGTTGGACATTACTTACTGCTATTAATTTAATGCTTTTTAGCTTACTTCATAATCCTTGCAGCACCACTATTTATACCATTTATAAAGAAACCAAAAGTGCTAAATGGACAGCTGTGGCTTCAATTTTACCAGTAATTTTAGGGTTTATCGTGACGTTTTTAGTGGCGCAAATCTGGAGGCTTTTTTAATACTTGTTAGCAACCACAACTATCACTTCCACAAGACTTAGAGTTTTGTTTTTTAGGGTTCCAAATAAACTTTTTAACTAAAAAGACTACGGCAAAGAGTCCGATAATTGCAATAAAAATATTTTGAAAAAGTATATTCATTAGTTTAAAATTTGAAAAGCAATTAATGCTACTACGTAAGCTATAAGAGACATACCAAATAATTGAATCATTGGCCATTTCCAAGTATTGGTTTCTCTTTTTACAATGGCAAGGGTACTCATACATTGCATGGCAAAAGCATAGAATAGCAATAATGAAATTCCTGATGCTAACGTAAATACTTTGTCGCCATTGTCATGAACTTCTTTCGCCATTCTGTTTTTTATGGTTTTATCGTCATCATCTAAAGCACTACCAACGCTGTAAATAGTTGCTAATGTGCCTACAAAAACTTCACGTGCAGCAAAAGAGGTTACAATACCAATGCCTATTTTCCAATCGTATCCAAGCGGACGAATTGCAGGCTCAATGGCTTTACCAACAATACCAATAAAAGAGTGCTCTAATTTGTAAGCAGCAACTTTATTTTCTAGTTGCTCACCTTGCAATTCTGGATAGGTTTGCTCTACAATAGTTTCGGCATTATTGAACTCTTTTCCTGGACCATATGATGCCATAATCCAAAGCACAATAGAAATAGCCAAAATAATTCTACCAGCCTCAAACACAAAGGTTTTAGTTTTTTCTAGAACCGTTAATGCCACATTTTTAAACAATGGTACTTTATAACTTGGCATTTCGATAACAAAGAATGTTTTTCTATTGGTTTTTAAAATCTTATCTAAAATGTATGCCGAAAAAACAGCCATTCCAAAACCAATTAAATACAATAACATTAAAGCCAGAGCTTGATAGCTTAGTCCTAAAAAACGACCTTCAGGAATTACCAAAGCAATAATAATTAAATATACAGGAAGTCTTGCAGAACAAGTTGTAAAAGGTGTTACTAGAATTGTGATTAATCGCTCTTTCCAACTTTCAATATTTCGCGTTGCCATAATAGCTGGAATTGCACAAGCTGTACCAGAAATTAAAGGCACAACACTTTTTCCACTAAGTCCAAAGCGACGCATAACACGATCCATTAAAAACACGACACGACTCATATAACCACTTTCTTCTAATACTGAAATGAATAAGAATAAGAAAGCAATTTGTGGAATAAAAATTACAATACCACCAATACCAGCAACCACGCCTTCGGCAATTAAATTAGTTAGTTTTCCTCCACCTGGAAAGCTCGCTTTTATCCAGTCTGCCAAGGAAGCAAAAGAGCTATCTATAAAATCCATTGGGACACTTGCCCAATCGTAAATGGCTTGGAAAATAGTAAGTAAAATGAAAAAGAAAATGATATAACCCCAAACTTTATGGGTTAAAATTCTATCAAATTGTGCTCTTAAACCTGTGGCTTTAGTAGCATCAATAGTTTGCCCTTCTTTTAAAACGCCATTAATAAATTGGTAACGCTTAATAGTTTCTTTTTGCTGTAAACGTTTTAGTTCGCTTTTAGATTTGGTCTTAAATTTCGAAAAATCAAGTTCATTTCTGTCAATTTTTCCAAAATTAGCGTCTTGACTAATAACTACCCATAGCTTATATAGATCTTGATTTGGAAATGCTTGTTTTAGGCTGTTAAAATATTCGGTATCAATTGTCGAAGTATCTAAACAAGGTTGTGTTGATAGTAGTTTATGGTTTTCAATTAGATTTTTTAAATCACCAATACCTTCGTTTTTTCGTGTACTGACTAAAGCTATTTTGGTGTTAAGTTTATTTTCAAGTAGTTTTATGTCTAAAGAAATTCCTTTTCGAGACATTCTATCAGCCATATTAATGACTAATATGGTAGGAATTTTTAAATCTTTTATTTGTGTAAAAAGAAGCAGGTTTCGTTTTAAGTTTTCAACGTCACTTACAATAACTGCTACATCAGGGTAGTCCTTATCATTCTTGTTTAACAGTAATTCAATAACAACATTTTCATCTAATGACGATGCATTTAAGCTATATGTTCCTGGTAAATCTAAAATGTGTGCTTTTACACCTCGAGATAGTTTACAGATGCCTTCTTTTTTATCGACTGTAATTCCTGGATAGTTTCCTACTTTTTGGTTCAACCCTGTAAGCGCATTAAAAACAGATGTTTTTCCTGTGTTTGGATTTCCAATTAGCGCAACATTTATTTGTTTACTCATTAATAATATCAATTAAAATCAATGCTGCAGTTTCTTTTCTAATCGCTAAATAACTGTCATTAATATTAAGATATATAGGATCATGAAAAGGCGCTACTTGTAATAACTCCACTTCATTTCCTGGTAAACACCCCATTTCTAGAAGTTTTAACGGAATATCTTCTGAAGAACTATCAATGATAGTAGCACGTTCTCCTTTTTTTAAATCAGCAATTGTTAAGGGCATCCTTATTTAGATTCATTTTAAAGAAGCAAAAATAATAAAAAGATTATTGTTTATAGGAAGCTTTTAAAATTTTTATATCATCAATTAATCGATCCACTTCTTCCATGTCTGTACCATCATAAAACCCTCGTATTTGACGCTCTTTATCTATAAGCATAAAGTTTTCGGTATGAATCATATCAAAAGGGCCACCATCGCCATCGTCTTTTACTGCTAAATACGATTTTCTAGCAAGTTCGTAAATTTGTTTTTTATCACCAGTAACCAAGTTCCATTTAGATGCGTTTACATTTTTTTCTTTTGCATAACGTTTTAGTTGAGCTATAGTATCAATTTCAGGAGTCACCGTATGTGAAAGTATCATCACTTCATCATCTGTGATAAATGCTTTTTGTACTTCGTGCATGTTTTTGGTCATAATTGGGCAAATGGTTTGGCACGTTGTAAAAAAGAAGTCGGCTACATAAATTTTGTCCTTATAGTCTTCTTGTGTAATGGTTTTACCATTTTGATTTACCAAACTAAAATCAGCTATTTTATGATATTTTTTTTGGTATTGAATAGTTGTGTCAACCAACTCGGTACTTACTTGTGCTGGTTGATATACAGGAAGTACTTTTTTGGGTTTTAAAATGGAATAGAAAATCGAAATAAAGATAACAGATAAAATTAGAAGACTTATTCCGAAGAATTTATATTTTTTAAAAAACTCTAGCATTTTTTATCACTTTATAGTTTAATTGTGATTACAAAATGCAAAAATACGGACAAACACTAAAAAATGCTATTAAATCATACCTAAAAAGGATAAAGAAACGTTAATGATAACCTATTATGTTTTATAATGTAGCTTTAAAGTTTTACTTTTGTGCGTTTATAAATTTTGACAAAGATTAGATGGAGTTTGTTATTAAGATATCTCAATTTTTATTGAGCCTTTCATTACTAATTGTTTTACACGAATTAGGACATTTTATACCAGCAAAATTATTTAAAACTAGAGTAGAAAAATTCTACTTGTTTTTTGATATAAAATACTCGCTATTTAAAAAGAAAATAGGAGAAACCGTTTACGGAATTGGGTGGTTGCCATTAGGAGGATATGTAAAAATCTCAGGGATGATCGATGAGAGTATGGACAAGGAGCAAATGGCTGAAGAACCAAAACCTTGGGAGTTTCGTTCTAAACCTAGCTGGCAGCGTTTAATTATTATGCTTGGTGGTGTAACGGTTAACTTTATTTTGGCAGCGATTATTTACATTTTTATGGCTTATGGTTATGGTGAGTCAGACATCGCTGCAAATAGCATTAAAGATGGGTATTTAGTTGAAAATTCTTTGTTAAAAGAATTTGGACTACAAACAGGTGATAATGTTTTAGCTATTAATAATAATAAAATAGTTAATTACTCTGACCTTAAAAAATATTTTATAGAAGCACAAGTCATTACTATCGAGCGTGATGGTGTTGAGCAAAAAATTACACTACCAGAAGACTTTTTAGGGAGATTAAGCTCAAGTAAAGAAAGAGGTTTTTTTGAGTTAAGAACCCCTTTTATTATTGCAAAAGTAGTAGATACGCTAATAAATAAAGATGTAGATTTAAAGAAAGGAGATGCATTTGTATCAATTAACGGAAAAGAGCTGAAGTATTTTGATCAGCTTGGAAATATAGTAGAAGATTTTAAAGGTGAAACAGTTAATGCAGAACTTTTGAGAGATGGTAAGAAAATAACCAGAAGTTTAAAAGTTGATAGCAATGGTAAACTTGGTATCATTTCTGGAGGAACCTATAGTGATATTGAAAAATTAGGATACTATAATATCGTTGAAAAACAATATACCTTTGGAGAAAGTATAGGCGTAGGCCTAACAAGATTTAAGGATCAAATTAGTTCCTATTGGATGCAACTAAAACTAATTTTTACACCTAGTACTGGCGCTTATAAAGGTGTTGGTGGATTTAAAGCTATTTTTGATATTTTCCCAGACACATGGAGCTGGCAATCTTTTTGGAGTATTACAGCCTTTTTGTCTATTATGTTAGGCGTTTTAAACTTATTGCCAATTCCAGCACTAGATGGAGGACATGTGATGTTTTTATTATACGAAATGGTATCTGGAAGAAAACCTGGGGATAAGTTTATGGAGTATGCACAAATGGTAGGGTTCTTTATATTAATTGCTTTAGTACTTTTTGCTAATGGAAACGATATTTTTAAGGCCATTTTTAATTAAAGTTTTTTAAATATTATATTTGTAGTATATAAAAAATAATATATATTTGCGCTCGCAAAAGCGGAAAAACAGTCCTCCTTAGCTCAGTTGGTTAGAGCATCTGACTGTTAATCAGAGGGTCCTTGGTTCGAGCCCAAGAGGAGGAGCAGTGAAGTCCAAATTACAATTGTAGTTTGGACTTTTTTTATGCATTAACCTAGCATTTTAATTACATTCATTGCATTAGTTGCATTTTACTTCAAAGAATCAAATCTATTGGGTTATTTCTTAAAAAAGACTCCTATTGGGTCTCCCTTTTTTTTAAAAAGACTCCCATCGTTATTTAACACAAATTACATTATGAAACTTAATATATTATATACCATTAATAAGTCAAAAACAAATAAAAAAGGGCTCTGTGGAGTTACTTGTAGGCTTACATATTCAAAGAATAGAAAACAATTCTCCACAGGATTATTCATAAACCCTAAAAACTGGAACAACAAACAACAGGAGGTCAAACCACCAGAACCTGATGCAGAGTTGATAAACACACAATTGAGCCTGATTAAGACAAAACTTAGTCAGGCTTTTTTAGTATTACAGGTACAGGAAAATGACTTTACAGTTGAAGACATTTACAAGACCTATAAAGGCGAGAAAATAGCCAAGGACCACAATACTATTGAATATTTTGAACGTTACTTAAAGAGGCTTAAAACGCTTGTAGGGATTGATATTGTGGAATCTACATGGAATAAATTCTATTATGTAAAAAACCATGTGCAATCCTTTATAAAATGGCAGTATAAAACCTCAGATTATCCACTTAAAGACTTGAAGTTACAGTTTCTTAATGATTTTGAGTATTACCTTAAAACAGAGAAGAAACAAGCTCAAATCACTATCAATAAGTCCATACAGCGTTTTAGAAAACCTATTAAAGTTGCTGTAGCTGAAGGTTATTTAGACAAAGACCCATTTATACTCTTTAAATCTAAAACGGTAAGGAAGGAAATAGTGTTTTTATCTCCAGAAGAGCTTAAAAAGCTTGAAGAATATGGGTTCAACCAAACTAGATTGCAATTTGTAAAAGACCTATTCATTTTTTGTTGTTATACAGGATTGCCTTATAATGAGTTAATGGATTTGAAACACAATCATATTGTAAAAGGGTTTGATAATAAGCTTTGGATTAAAATGAAGAGGAAGAAAACCTCTAAAAGTTTATCAATACCATTGTTACCTAAGGCACTCATAATACTAAATAACTATAGCAATGATGATTTTATATTCCCAAGGATAAGCAACCAACGTTATAATTCTTATTTAAAAGAGATAGCATCCATTGTTGGGATAGACAAAAGATTGACAACCCACATGGCTAGGAGAACATTTGCAAGTACGGTGTTATTATATAATGATGTTCCAATGGAGATTGTAAGTGAGTTACTGGGTCATAGTAATATGAAAATCACACAGGATAGTTATGGTAAAGTGGTTCAGAAGAAGATTAGTAATGCGATGAATAGATTGGAGGGAGGTGGCTAGTTTTACTTCAAAAGAGAATTACACACGCTTTTACCCGTTATTTATTCAAAATAAATTCTGTGTAAACTCTGTGAATTTTGATATTTGACCTTCATACTTATTTTTAGTACTTCCACCTTTTACTATACCCTCATCTTGAATTACTGATCCAATACGAATATTAATTGAAAATCCAATATCAGGTTTTTCCATAAAGTCTTTTTTATTCTCTTTGCTCAGGATGAAGTTGTTTTCATAAAGATGTGAATCATTATTTTTAATGGCATCAAAGTATCTAGACATGGATTCCCCTCCATTTTTTGAGTTATCAATATGTTTTTCCATAAAGTCAATAGTATAATCTAATTCACCAATTAGCTGATTTATGTAGAAGCCTATAAAGATTGGCTTTTTAATATTGTCGTAATATCTGATTTTAAATGAATTTTGCAATATTTCTAAGAAAACTGCATCAAATTCTTCAGTTATATCGCTGCCTACTTTGGATAGAAGATTTTTCAATTCTTCAAATCTATCAAGATGGTAATGATATCTTTCATTGTCTTTGAGGTTAAATACAATTATTGCTTTCAGATATTTTTCAACTGAAGTACTAGCAAGTGTTAGTCCTTGAATTATTAAATGATTATTGAGTAAAAAACGAGCAGCAATATAATCACGATAACCTAGATCCATTAGCCAATGTCCTTTATAAAGCTTTTCCGTCCATGTAATAGATTTTTCCATAATAATTATTGTGTTTAATGAAATAAAACTATTATTAGCCTAATTATACAGATTCTTTCAAATTTACATAATAATCTTACAGTATTAGTATACTTATTTACCAATGGAGATTGTGAGTAAGCTATTAGGTCATTCTAAATTACAGACTACACAGGATCATTATGGTAAAGTAGTTGAGAGTAGGGTTGTTAAGGAGATGGATAAATTTAGGGATATACAGTAAAATCTAAGGAAAAAGAATAAATGAGCAAAGTCCTTTCTAGGGGCTGATATTTTTTTAATTGAGCACATTAAATGTAATCTTTAATATATTCTTAACAGAATATAAACTTATAGTATGGTTAATTTGTATCTATTAATAATAAAATCAAACATTATGAAAAAGTTATTTACTGTGTTATTTTTTACAGTTTCCTCCATTGTTTTTTCTCAATCTACATGGAAAGCAGATAAGGCACATTCAAAGGTGAGCTTTAATATTACTCATTTAATGATATCTGAAGTTACTGGAAACTTTGGTGATTTCAATATTGAAGCTACAGCAGATGATACATTTTCCAATCCAAATTTTAATGTAGAAATTAAAATAGCCAGTATTGATACGGATAATGATGGCAGGGACAAGCATTTAAGAAGTGATGATTATTTTGGAGCTGAGAAGTTCCCTACTATGGTGTTTAAAACAACTAATGTAGAAATGACTGGAGAAAAGACTTTTAAGCTAACAGGGGATTTAACTATTAAGGATGTTACCAGGAGTGTTACTTTAGATGGTAAGGTTAATGGGATTATCACCAATAGGAGAAATCAAAAGCTTAAAGCAGGGTTGAAGATAACAGGCACCATAGACAGATTATTGTTTAAAGTGGGAGGTAAAACAGCTACTTTAGGTGATGAAGTAGAGATAGTGATTAACATGGAAATGAACCAACAATAAATAGGTTAATTATTTTATTCATATTAGGATATAAAAAATGGGCTGTATTTGCAGCCTTTTTTGTTATATGTCACCTTTGGAATCCCTAGTAGGGTTAAACTTGGAGCTCTTTTGTAATCCAATCAATTGCTTGGTCTAGATTAAAGAAGACCTCTCCTTTAAATTTTAATAAACGTTTTTCAATTTCAAAATTCTCATATCCAATCCCAGAATAAAGGACAACAGCATTTAGTCTTAGATTACCAAATTTTCTTGCTATGGGAATTAATTCAGGCAGATTAATTGAGTAAGAGTTAACCTTATTACTGATTAACCCATAAGGTTTTTCAACTCCAAAGTAATCATTCGTTAGGTTCATGGCTTCCATAAATTGTGACTCTCCTATAACGGATCCTTCACTTATCTCTGAAATTATGAAATTTTCATAAAAGTATAAATCTCCCCAAGGGAAATTATATGACGCATGTGAGTTATGAAAATAACTGTTTTTAGTTTTATTCATTTTAGAGGGATTTCATAATAAAGTTAGCAAAAAAAACGACAGATTTTCACGATTGGCTAAAATTCATCAAAGAAGAACCTTATAACTTATGGTTAAAAACCACTTTATGATAAGAGAACAGGTTTAATTTGACAATTGATATTAACATATTAGAAGCTAAATGTTTCATCTAAAGTTGTGGGAGGCACTATAATATCATTAGCAACGTTATAATTAGCATGTGATTATAGATTATTAGTTATTTTAAAAGCAACAGTTAACAATTAAGTTAGCTGTTGTTTTTTTAACAATAAACCCACCACAAATAAAACATATAATAAAAATTGGTAAACTTAGTGGCTACTAGAATTCACATCAAAAGATTTACAAGAAAACAAATTGCATTTTAAAAGAAATTTGAATTTTCTCACGCTAATGTTAAAATAACATACATTACATCGGTTAAATAAGTGTTATATCGTTTTTTATAAATATATTAGCCATCAAGTAAGATGTCAATTGCTTGTTAACTTTTTTGAAATGAAGCTATTTATAAAGTCAAGTTTATTTGCATTGTCATTTATTAGCACGTTTTTCTTTGCTAAAGCGCAAACGTGTGATGGAAACACATTTAGTTCTCCAGGTCAACCAGTTACATGCACATATACCTATACGGCTACCGGATGGGAGGATGCATTAGGTAACCCTATAGTAGCACCGACTGGTGCATCTCTAGGCCAGTCAATTTGTATTTTGGCAAATAATTCTGCAGATAATTTTGGCACCATTAGAGGAACCCTTTATGTTGCTCCAGGAGTATCATATACAGGAAGTATAAGTACTCTTAATGGAACATTAATTGCCGAAGGAGATGTTACTTTAACCAATACGCCAAGTATGTCTGGAACAACTGTATATATAGACACTACTTCAACAGCTAACTTTCCTTTAAACTTAGCTCCAGGAGGATCTACGGACATATATAATGCAGGATCGTTAAATGTAGGAGGAGATTTAACTGTAGGGGGGCAAGTCTCAATTACTAATTATTCAGATGCCGAAATTATTGTTCAAGGAAGTGTGTCTACAAACAACATACTCAAAAATTGTGGACTTTTAGAAGTCGTTACTGGAGATGTAAGTACTGGAGGAGCCAGTGGATTACAAAACCTTTGCGTTACTTATCTTCATAATGATCTAATTTTGAATGGGGATTTTTATAATGAAGGCCTTTTAATTATAGATGGAGGAATAAATTTTGGAGCTAATACATTTTATAATAATGATATGATATTGGCAGATAACTTTGTTTTGAATAATAATGACATGATTGGTAATGACGATACTTCAATCTTAATTGTCCGTAATAATGCAGAGTTACAATCAAATGCGACCATTACAGGCCATAAATTTTTCGATATAGATGACGGTGGAGGCTTTGATGCCGTTTGTGGTGGCTGTACGGAAGATATAGATATTTTGTTAGACGTAACAGTTCCATCAAACATAAACGATCTTACATCAGCCTGTAACGGTAATATAGAATTTAATTCACCAACACCAATAGCCTTTATAGATTTTGATGGGGTGGATGATTATATAGATAGTTCTTTAAATTTAAGCGGAACAACACAAGGAACCTATATGGCTTGGGTTAAGTTAGATTCTACTTTCACTAACACAGGAATGGTTTTAAGCCAAGGAGACATGGAAATTAGAGTTATCGGTGGCACAAACAATGTTCGTGTTCAATTAAATTCAGGTACTTTAGAACTACCTGTTTCAACGGCATTAACCTTAGATCAATGGACACATATTGCTGTTGTCTATGATGCTTCTTTAGCAATAAGTGAACAATACAAAGTGTACATTAATGGAGAAGAAGAAGGAGCTTCAGGGCACGCCACCTTAGCTTCTGGATTAACCACCAGTACTGATCTTTTTACCATAGGGAAAGCCTCTAGTTCTAGCATTAATTATTTCAAAGGTGCTATAGATGAAGTACGTGTGTTTAATGTTAGTCTTACAGAAGATCAATTACAACAAATTGTATATCAGGAAATACAAGATAATAGCGGTAATCTTATAGGGAAGATAGTTCCTAAAGAAATAGTAGATTTTAATACAGGTGCAACAGTTTTGTGGTCAAGCTTGTCTGCATATTATCCAATGACTGATATTATTTCGTATGGAAGAACAAGTGATTTTTCGTCTAATGATTATATGGCGACCATGCATAACATTACCAGTATTCAACCACAAACAGCACCAATGCCATATCAAACAGCTACTGATGGCTTATGGACTTCTCAGGCTAGTTGGCTGCATGGAAACGTTTGGGATATTGAAGATGAGCCCAATAATAAAGATTGGAGTATTATTGCTGTAAAAAATAATATAACAACTTCTAGTAGGCATGGATCATTGGGCTTATTAATATACCCAAACGTAGAATTGGTAATAAATGGAGATGTAGAACTATACAACAGTTGGTATTTAAAATTAGATGGAAAAATTGATTTGGAGGGTGAATCTCAATTGGTTCAGGGAGAAAACAGTGATTTAGACCCTACAAGCTCGGGAATTTTAGAGAGAGACCAACAAGGGACAGCAGATCTTTATACCTACAATTATTGGTCAGCTCCTGTTGGTGTAAGTAACATAACAACTAATAATAATAACTATACTGTTCAAGATGTACTTAAAGATGGAAGTAATGCGGCTTCACCAATTAGTATCAATTGGATTACATCTGGATACAATGGGACTTCGGGATCACCTATTGGTATTGCGGATTATTGGATTTGGAAATATGCTAATTTGATAAGTAACAACTATCCTTCATGGCAGCATATACGTAGTAATGGCATTTTGCAGCCTGGTGAGGGTTACACAATGAAAGGGGTAGAAAATAGCTCATCTTCTTTTATAGAAGAGCAGAACTATGTGTTTAACGGAAAACCCAATAATGGTGATATTACTTTGACACTTTCGCCTGGTAACGATTATCTTATAGGTAATCCATATGCTTCCGCTATTGATGCTAATGAATTTATATTGGATAATATTAATAATAATGGAGGACGAGCTGATACTGATATTATCAATGGTACTTTATATTTTTGGGATCACTTTGCGAATAAATCACATAATCTTGGAGATTATGAAGGTGGATATGCTGCCTATAACTTGATGGGAGGAACTGTAGCAATTTCCAATGATGTTCGTATTAATAACTCTGGTGCTATAGGCACAAAATTACCTCAACAATATATTCCAGTAGGTCAAGGATTTTTTGTTACAGCTGGTACAGGTGGCACAGTGACTTTTAAGAATAGTCAACGTATTTTTAAAACAGAAGTCTCGGATCCCTCTTTATTTATGAGAAGTGGTAATAATAAAAAAGAAAGCAAAAATACCAGGGTAGTAAATATGGATACTAGAGAGAAAATAAGACTAATGTTTGATTCTCCTAAAGGATATTATAGACAGTTATTGGTTGGAGTTGATCAAAATGCCACTCAAAGTCATGATACAGGATATGATGCATTTCTTATAGAAGACAATACAGAGGATATGTTTTGGGTCATTAATGATGATAAGTACATCATTCAAGCGGTAGATAATTTTAATCAAGAGCAAAAACTACCAATAGGTGTTAAAATTAGTCAAGAAGGTTTAATTAATATTAAAATAGATACTTTGGAGAATGTGACTGAGGAAAGGAATATATATCTACATGACAAAGAATTGGAAATATACCATGATCTTAGAGATTCTAATTATGAAGTATACTTAATTGCTGGAGAGCATCTTGATAGGTTTGAAATTACTTTCTTTAAAGGAGAGACACTAGGTTCTATAGTTTCTAATAATGATAATATAGAAGTTTATTTTTCTAATAATAAAATTGTCATTTTAAATCCCAATTCTCTATTTATAAATTCTGTAGAAATGTTTAATATTTTAGGTCAGTCTTTGTTCAAGTTTAAGGTACAAACCAATGATAATTTTATTGAATATAATATTGAAGGAAATAAGACCTCAGGAGTACACATTATTAAACTAAAAACCAAACTTAATTCGTTTTCTAAAAAAGTAATAATCAAATAAGGCTTTTATGTTGATGTTTTTATGGTAAATATATTGAAGATTAGGTCCTTTAGAGAAGGGTTAGAATAATAACTTGGCAAGTTGGCAAAGTCAAATTGCCAACTTTTTATTTGAATTTAAAGAAGGGGTGTTACCTTAAACAATGCTTGTAATACAATACATTACTTTTTAAGCTTTTTTAAATAGTAGAATAAAGGAATAAACCTTTAGAAGAGAAGATATAATTTTAATGACTGTCCAAATAATCACTACTTTAAAATGTTATTTTATTTCTTCTGGGTAAAGCAAGTCATTTACTGTAACCTCAAAAGCTTCAGCGAACTTCATCAATGTAGTAAAGCCCATTTCTACTCTACCTTTTTCATATCTTCTTACTGCTGAGGGATCAATATTTACTATTGCGGCTACATCCATTTGGGTCATATTCATCTTAGTTCGTAAATACTTTATGCGTCTACCCAATTTAATAATAATCTCAGCATCAACTGTATTTGTTGCTTTTTTAGCCATAGAACAAATTTGCTCTATTTGTTTAAAAAACAGCAGAACATATATGTACGGTAAAATATGTTTGTTTATATTTAGGGGTTGAGTAAAAATCATAATTAATTTAAAATAACAAAATGAAATTATTAAAGACAGTATTAGGAATACTACTATTACTTGGAGGGTTTATTTCTCTAATCGTATTAATGAAGAGCCTGCCAACATATGAGGCAGCAGATGTCATAGGACATGTAATCGCTATCATTATTGTTTTTTGGATAGCATATTTATTGCTTAAATCTAAAAAGAAATGAGAAGCTTACTATTGATTCTATTAATGACACACATGCCACAACTAGAGTAGGATTCAATAATATACAAAACACTAGAGGGAGTTATTATCCACCTTTCAAAGTTCAATTTATTGAAGAGAAACTAGTTGTTACTGATTATTATAACCCTGAGCTTAAAAGCGTTTCTAAATTTGAAGTTGGTGATGTAATTACAAGTATAAATGGAAAACCTTTAGATTTTTTAATTGATAGTATTAGTTCCTTTTATCCTTCCTCAAATAACATTGTTAAAATGAGAGATATATCTAGAGATTTACTGCGTTCAAATAAAAAAAGCATTAGAGTTAATTATATTTCGAACAATGAAAAAAAACAAAGCAATTTACTTCTTTATAAAGAAAGTGACTTGAATATTAGATGGTATAAATGGACAGGAGAAAAAAGCTATAAATTTCTTGAAGATAGCATAGGCTATATAAATTTAGAATTTATTAAAAAAGAAGATATCCCTTACATAAAGAAAATTTTTAAAGACACTAAAGGAATTATTATAGATATAAGAAATTATCCTTCATCATTTGTGCCGTTTACTTTAGGGTCTTATTTTGTGTCTTCTCCAACTCCTTTTGTTAAGTTTACAAATTTCAACATAAACAACCCTGGTGAATTTGTTTTTAAAAAAGAGGCACTTATTCCAAAGCCAACAGAAACTTATAAAGGGAAATTGATAGTTTTGGTTAATGAATTTACTCAAAGTCAAGCAGAGTATACAGCTATGGCATTTAGAGCAGGAAATAAAACAAAAATAATTGGAAGTACTACAGCAGGAACAGATGGGAGTGTTTCTTCTTTATATTTACCTGGTGGACTATTAACTGCTATTTCTGGAGTTGGAATTTATTATCCTGATGGTACAGAAACTCAAAGAATAGGAATAGTTCCAGATATAGAAATAAAACCAACAGTAGAAGGTATAAAAAATGGAAGAGATGAATTATTAGAAAAAGCTATTGAAATAATAAAAGAGATGTAGTAGCTATTCTTAATCTTATATAAGTAATCAGTTTCAATCTTGAAAAAGAACTTTTAGTCCTTTGTTAGCATTAAGTTAATGTTTATCCAAGATATATAAACGAGGTCATCTTTGAATTTTTTTAAGAAAAAAGTTGTTGTTTTAGTAATTTTAAACAAACAAAACCAAAACTAATTTACCAAGTGCCAAAATAATATTTGATATTAATGAATGTAATTACTACTAACCTGTATTAACAATATTTAATATTTCAATGAGAAAGATAATATTTAATATCGTAATAGTTATTGTAGTCTTAAGCTGTAATAGTAAAAACAATAGCAATCATCAAAAGATTAAAGACATAAATAATGTAAAAAAAGGAAAAGTCTTAATTATTGGTAAAACAGATGATTTAATACCTTTTAACCATTTTAATGTATTCAACACGTCTTCGGCTTCACTTAATCATGGAAATTGCATAACAGACCAAAAGGTGATTGGTGACTCTATAGTCATGGAGATCGATTCTATTTTAGAACCGCAACTCTTACACTTGACTTCATATTCCAAAGATATCAATTATCGTGCTACATTTATGGCGAAACCAAATGATACGATAATTTTTGAAATTAAAAATAAGCGATTTAGCATTAAGGGAGAAAAAGCTGCTGAACATAACTTTTATTCAAGTTTACGAGATTCTACTCCAAGATATATACACAATCCTTATAAAGGCAGTATCATAGAATATAAATCCAGGGTAGACTCTATTTACAGAAAAAAAGTAGATTTTTTTAATAAATACGTAAGGAGGCATAATATCACATCAAAGTCATTTATTGATTTTGTAGCGTCTGGTTTGAAATATTCGCACCTTTATGAATTAATAAGCCCCAGAACACAAAAAAATGGAGACTCTTTTTACTTGGCTGGCCCAGAGGAATTATTTACAATTATTCAAAAAGAGCATAGCAGTAAAGAACAGTTGTTTAATCTTAAAGACTATTTAGGGGACATTACAATAGATGATTTTAAGGATGAGAGCCATTTAAGTATAGGTTCTTTCAAACCTGCTTTATCAGGACTTATAAGAAATTACTTTGCGACTTCAGATCATCCAAGTTATTCCAAAGAAAAATTTTTGGCAGAAAAAGCTGTTATAGAAAATAATTTTGATGAAAAAATCAAGGAGTACGCAATGGCTTCTCTCATTACTGTTTATCATTGGAGAGGCCTTGGGAATAGTAAACAAAGTGTTTCTTTTTTTAAAAATGAAATTCACGAATATGGTAAACAATATCCAGATTCAGAGTATACAAAGGAAATAGAAGATATTATAGAAGATTTAAATTCCTTTGAATTAGAGTTTCCTCAACCAGCATTAAACACCAAATTACTCAGTAAACATGGTGATACTTTAACATTAGGCGAAATTTTTAACCGTTCCAATAAAAGGATAAGAGTTATAAATTTTTGGACAAGTTGGTGCCCTCCATGTATTACCGAAATAACAAAAGCTAATAGTTTTAAAGATAAATTATCAGTTGAAAATAACGTAGAATGGATTTACTTATCTATAGATGAAGATAAAAAAAAATGGTTAAAAAAATCAAAAGAACTTGAAAGCTATCTTAATGTTCGTAACCAATATTTGGTTATTAATGGTACAAATTCACCACTAGGAAGATATCTAAAAGTTCATTCGATTCCAAGGTATATAATTCTAAATAAACAAAACGAAATTGTTTTGAATTATGCACCACATCCTTCGGATAGTATTGTATTTAAAAGGATAATTGATAAAATTAATATAGAAAATTAGTTATGGTAATGTCCTAAACTGGTGCTTTTCAAAATTAATCTATTTTTAATATTGATTTCCAGTAGATTACAAAATGAACAAGCCTTTTAATAGAGGCTTGTTTTTATTCTTTGAAGTAATGAAAGTTCAATAGCTTTATGAAAAGAGTTTAAAATTTGGTAAACTCTTTAATCATAGTTAAAGATTGGTTCGATAATGACATATGAAGGGGAGCAAACAAAGAAAAGTCCAACAGAAATGTTGGACTTTTTTTTATGCATTAAATTTTTCTGAAAAGCTTACCTACTAAGTAACTTTTGTTACAAACGTTATACTAAACCTAAATAGAAATTTGAAGTCTAATATGTATAGTGTTTAATTTAAATTTTTAATCATGAAAACAATTATAATAGCCTTCTTATCAATAATAAGTGTATTTATAACCAGTTGCTCTAAGAATGATGATAATACCGCAGCAATATTAGAATTAACCAATCTTGAAAAGCAAGACCTTGTTTTTTTGAGAGAGGAAGAAAAATTAGCTAGAGATGTCTATTTATACGCTTTTGAGAAATACCAACAGCAAATATTTTATAACATTTCGCAAAGTGAACAACAGCATATGAACAGTATTTTGTATTTATTGAACAAATACAACTTAAAAGATCCAGTAATAGAAGAATTGGGAATATTTTTAAATCAAGATTTACAACAACTCTACAATCAATTAACAGCACAAATAGATATTTCATTAATTGAGGCACTAAAAGTAGGTGCCACTGTTGAAGATTTAGATATTAAAGATATTGTCGAGGTTGAATCTAACACACAGAATATAGACATCTTAAATGTTTATAATAGTTTAAAGTGCGGTTCAAGAAATCATTTAAGAAGTTTTGTTTTTGAACTTGATTTTAATGGGATTAGTTATATTCCGCAGTTTATATCTGTTGAAGAGTATAACGAGATAATTGAATCTGAAAAAGAAAGATGTGGAGGATGATAGTAGTTTTCTAGTGTTAATCCAACTTAAAAAGTTCAACAGTTGTGTTGGACTTTTTTTATTGAATTACTATCTTTTTATCTGGCTCAAAATCTTTATGATGATAATAAACTACTATACCTTTTTAATATTATATTTTGCATTGAACTTTTTTTGCAAGTCTAGATGTGAGATGTGTTTTGTAAATAGTTATGAGATTTTTTCTTTTAATTAAAGTGTATTGGCTATTAATACCAAAATCTAAACGTAGAAAATGTCTGTTCAAATTTTCGTGCTCTAAATTTAGTTTATAGAGAAACTAACAGTTCTTTAATTAGTGAAAAAATGTGATTATTTATAGAGAACAAATTAGCGAAAATATTTTTTCTTAAAATCTAAAGGAGTGAACCCTGTTTTTGATTTAAAAAATTTTGAAAAATATGCATAATCTGAAAACTCAAGCGTATTAGCAATACTAGCCAAATTATCTCTAGAATGAACTATTAGCCTTTTAGATTCTAATATAATTCTTTCAGAAATTAATTGACTTGTTGTCTTATTAATGGTTTGTTTTACCACTCTATTAAGGTGTTTGGTTGTAATGTTTAATTGATTAGCATAAAAATTTGGCGACTTTTCAGTATAAAAATGCTTATTTATTAAGTTTTCTACTTTTTCAAGTATTTTGGAGTAGTGAGGAGAAGTAAATTTTTCTGTACTTATATCGGTAGAATACACTCTTGTTAGTTCTATATAAATACTGCTTATTAAGGTAATTATCTTTATGTTTTTTAAAGGTTTGTTTTGCATATATTCAATGTAAAGTTCTTTAAATTTTAAGTTTAGTTTGTTTAATTCGCTTTGAGACAGCTCTAATAAAGGTGGGTTTTGATAAGAGTAATAAAAAGGAAATGAGTTGAGTGCATGATCTAAAAAAGTTAATTCATAAAACTCTTGAGAATGAAAAAAGATAAACCCTTCAGGTTTAGTGTCAAATTTCCAAAAATGTGTTTGTGTAGGTTTTAAAAAGAATACTTTGCCAGGATTAATTCTATAAGTATTAAAATCAATTTCATGTACGCCACTGCCTTCAGTAAACATAATACATAAATAAAAATTATGACTATGTGGTTTATTAATCAGCTTAGAGTTTAATTCTACATGGTTTGAAAAAGAATTTACATAAAAATTATCTAATGGTTTTAATTTTTGAAATTGGTTAATATGTAAAACAGGTATTTTCATAAAAAATGTCCTAAAAGTACAAGAAATAGCGATAATGTTGTATGGCTAATAGAGCTATATAGTACTAATTTTGAAGCATAATTAATTAAATGTAATAATAAATGTTTTTTAATGCTTTAAATTGTAAATGTCCTAAATGTAAAAGTAATAATATTTTTAATTATAAGGGCAACATCCTATTGTTTAGGATGCCTAAAATGAATGAAAGATGTGGGAATTGCAATTATAAATTTGAAAAAGAAACAGGCTTCTTTTTTGGAGCTATGTTTGTTAGTTATGCATTAGCGGTTGCACAAATGGTAGTAAGCTTGGTTTTGTTTTGGTATTTTTTCGATTTATCTCCCTTAAGAGTTTTCTTTATTATTACTGTTATAGCAGTATTGTTAAGTACTTTTAATTTTAGACTTTCAAGATCTATATGGATACATCTTTTTTATAAAGATTAGTTTGACCTCTATCATCTTTGTTTTTGGATAGTATGTAACTTATATTGATTTATTAATATAGCTTAATAATTCTTGTAATAGAAGAAACTACTTTTGTAATATAATTAGCAAATAAAATGGAGTATTTTGGTAATTCTAGAGAGTTTTTTATGGTTAGTAAACTAACTAATTTAAACTTAAAACGCCTTACTATATTTGATAATAACTATTTTGCTATTATTTGGTTTAGGTCTGATCTTAACGTTATCTCAATAGATGATTCCTTAAAAATATTTATGAGAAACGAACTGTTGTTTTTAACAGAAATTTCTAAGATAAATATTGAGGAATCTTGTAATGCTCGTGTAATAGTTTTTAATGGGTTATTTGGTGGATGTTTAAAGAATGACGCTATGGCAAACTTTAAGAATAATATATTTTCTACTGGTAAAGGAGGGTTAAAGGCAATTAAAATTACCGATAATTTAATCAATGAATTTGAGTTGCTATGGCGTTTATTTCAAATAGAAATACACACCAACAATTATCTTAAATTGGGCATGCTTCAAGGACTTTTAAATAATTTTCTTATTCTTTGTTTAAGAATATTTAAGCTAAATAAAGCTTTGTTAATAGACTCAGGAGAATTGTCATTAATAAAAAAGTATATTCATTTAGTTGACCAATTTTTTAGAACAAAACATACCGTTACAGAATACGCAACTCTATTAAACAAATCCCCCAAAACCTTGTCAAACCTTTTTTCTAAAGAAGGAGTAAAATCACCATTAAAATACATTAACGAAAGAAAAATGAATGAAGCAAAGCGACTGCTTTATTTTTCTGACAAAAGTATTCAAGAAATTGCCTACTCAATAGGCTACGAAAGTACCAAATCGTTTAGCAGGTTTTTTAAAAACCAAGAAGGAATTTCGCCATATTGTTATAGAATTAGGAAAAAAGGAAAAAAAGAGTGTTAAAAAGGAAAAAAAGGGATTTATACTTGAATTAAATTACGCTAGCTTCGACTTCAATAAATTTTACCCCAAAAATTAATTAATAAATGATGACCACTTTAGATGACGTTAAAGATTTTGAAAGTGAACTGCAAAAATTTAGACACAAGCCTATACTATTAGATTTCCATGAAGAGGAATGTAAATCGTGTAAACTATTTTTGCCAACACTTAAAAAACTAAGTAAAGAATATAAAAAGGAAATTAAAATAATAAATATTGATGTTGATTATAATGAAGAATTAGCATCACGGTTTAGAGTAAAAAAAACACCGTACTTACTTTTTATAAAAAATAGAGAAATAATATATAAGATGACTAAAACTCCTTCAGAAGAGGAATTGAGAAGTCATTTAGAGTTTATGATAAATTCAAAATAAAATTACAATCACTGTTTACAGTAAACTTAAAGTAATTTTATTTTCAATTCTATTTTAAACATGCCCAACAACCTAACCTACAAAACAAATAAATTATCTCCAATATTAAAAAGTATATTCCAAGATTCATCGGATGCTGTAATTGGTTTAAATAAAAATGAAGAAATCGTTTATATAAACGATGCTTTTAATGAAGTATATGGTTATCAACTAGAAGAAGTGTTAGGTAAACATATATCAAGAATGTTGGTTAAGCATGTAGATGTAAATTTTAACAAGACAAAAAGCACGTATTTTAAATCGTTATTGCAACCCAACACTTTAACCGAGTGTGTAATAAAAAGTAAAGACGGTAGAATAGTTGAGACAGAATCTTCACATGATATAGTATATGACCAATCTGGAGATGTTCTAGGTTACTTTTGTTTACTAAGAAATATTTCAAAAAGAAAACAACTTGAGAGCATAAATAACTTCATGTTAAATATTGTCAATATTTTTCAAACAGAGGTGAGTGTAAAAGACATACCAAATCTTATTAAAGAAGAATTAGGACAAGTATTTGATGCAAAGCATTTTTTTGTAGCGTTTTTAGATAAAGAAAGAGATACTTTAGATTTGTCTAATAATACTAATAACCAAAATAATGAAGGGTTATTGTATACAATACAAAAAAGCCTAGCTAGAATAGTTTTTTCAAAAGGAGAAGTTGAGATTTTTTCAGAAGAAGATTTGTATCATGAAGGCCTTATTAATTTTGTTGAAGAAAGCCAAAGATCATGGTTTGGTATACCATTAAAGTTTTACGGAAAGATTATAGGGGCTTTTGTAATTCAAAACGATTATGACGAAAATGTAAAATCGAAACACGATTTAGAATTTCTTAAAGTTATTTCTAATCAGTTAAGTTTTTCATTTGAACAAAATAGGTTGCATGAAGAGCTGAGGGAGGCCTTAAAAAAGGCAAAAGAATCCGACATGCTTAAAACGGCTTTTTTAGCTAACATAAGTCATGAAATTCGTACTCCTATGAATCAAATTAATGCAATATATAATGTGCTTATTAATAAGGGAGCATCAAAGGTTAAACAAGTAAAACAAATAGATGTTTTAAATAAAAGCTGTAAAAGACTTCTAACCACTATTGAAAACATTGTTACTATTTCAACTATTGAGTGTGAGCAAATAAAAACAAATTTTTCTGCATTTAAAATCAATGACTTATTAAAAGAACTTCATAACGACTTTTCTTTCGAATTGAATAATGAAAAAACTAAAATTTTACTTAAATGTAATGTTTTAAAAGAAGATGTTGTAATCAATTCAGATCGTGAAAAACTATTAAAGGTTTTTCAAAATTTGTTAAGTAACGCTATTAAGTTTACCCAAAAAGGATCTATTGAATTTGGGTGCAACATAAAAGGTTTTGAATTAGAATTTTACGTAAAGGATACAGGTGTAGGAATTCCAAAGCATAAACAAAATGTAATTTTCGAAAGGTTTAAACAAGCACATGGTGGAGGTGAAAATATTTACGATGGTACAGGTTTGGGGCTTACTATAGCAAAACGGTTTATAGAAACTTTAGGGGGCGATATAGAGGTTAAATCTGAATTTGGATTAGGATCCACATTTTGTTTTAAAATACCTTATATGAGTAGTGAGTCAATTAACACTAGTATTGTACTTGAGAAAACAGATAATAAGCGGTCTAAAAAGTCAAAGCTAAAAATTTTAATTGTTGAAGATGATAAGATATGGCAAAGAATATTAAGAAAATTTTTAACTAAAATTTCTTCGGAAATTATCTTGGCCGATAATGGTATTCAGGCTATAAAATTATGTGAAAAAAATCATGACATAGACCTTGTTTTAATGGATGTAGGCTTACCATTGTTAGATGGTTATTCAGCTACGAAAGAAATTAGAAAATTTAACAAAGAAGTTATTATAATAGCTCAAACAGCTTTTTGCTTTTCAGGAGATAAATTAAAAGCAAAGGAATCAGGTTGTAATGATTATATTCCAAAGCCTATTAAACAAGATATTTTGTTTCATTTAATAAGTAAGTACTATATAAAAGTAAAAGACACTTTATTATAAATATTATTAAAAGTGAAATTAAAACTTAAGAAAGGCCAACATTTTTGTTAGGTCTTTCTTATTTATGTGTATGGTTTTATTAATGTTTAATAATTACTTTTAAAACAGTAAATCTAAGTTCCCTCAATGAAGGAATTTATTTTATTGAAATATCAAACGGCAACAATGTTGTGGTTAAAAACTGTTTTTTGATTAGGGGAATACTATAAAAAAAATAATTAACTTTAACATGTAAGTTCAAATCTTATTATGCCCTGCCTGCTTTAAATATCATAGCATGAAAAAAACATTATTACTCATTGTGTTTAGTTTAGGTTTTATAAGTCAAGTAGTTAGTCAAGAAATACCAAAAAACTCTCAAAAAGCATCACAAGAACTTTACGATTTTCACATCCGTAAGAAAAAAGCAAATAAGTTGGCTGGTTGGATTACTTTAGTTGGAGGAGTCGCAATGATAGTTGGTGGATACGGTATTAATATGAGTGGTGGAATAGTAGATGGAGATTCTACAAATAACAACAAAGGGCTTTGGCTATCTTATTTAGGAGGAGCTACTACATTAGCTAGTATCCCTTTGTTTATTTCTGCTGGAAAACATAAAAAGAAAGCAAAACTACAACTACAACAAGGAGCCATTGGACTCTATGATAATGTAAATTATTCCGGACTATCAATTTCATTTACTTTTTAAGAAATTTTAATTAAAACTACCAACCATGTTAAATTACAAGAAGTTTACAGTACTATTTTTAAGCGTTATGTGTTTAGGATTTTCTCAAACAATATTTGCGCAAAAAAAATTATCTAAGAAAAAAATTGAAAAGCTTAAAGCCGAAGTTGCTCAAATTGTAGAATCCAACCATAAGCAATCGCAAATTATGGTTGATAAGGTTTTTAGCTTTGCAGAGTTAGGCTTTCAAGAAATTGAATCATCAAAATATTTAACTGGAATACTTGAAGACAATGGTTTTAAAATTGAAAAGGCTGTTTCTGGAATTCCAACTGCGTGGTTTGCTACATGGAGTAATGGCGAAGGACCAGTAATTGCTTTAGGAAGTGATGTGGATTGTATTCCAAAAGCATCACAATATCCAGGAGTAGCGTATCATAAACCAATAGTCGATGGTGCACCAGGACATGGTGAAGGTCATAATGCTGGGATTCCATTAAACATTACAGCTGTATTGGCAGTAAAGCAAATTATGGAGCGCGAAAATATTGGAGGAACCCTTATCCTTTGGCCAGGAATTGCCGAAGAACTTGTGGCAGCAAAGGCTTGGTACACGCGTGATGGTCTTTTTGACAATATTGATATGTGCATTTTTACACATGTAAGTAGTAATTTATCTGTGTCTTATGGTGCGGCGAGAGGTACTGGTTTAATTTCGGTTGAATATACGTTTGAAGGCGAATCGGCACACTCGGCAGGATCACCTTGGCGAGGGAGAAGTGCATTAGATGCAGCCGAACTCATGAATATAGGTTGGAATTATAAACGCGAGCATTTACATCCTTTAAAAAGATCCCACTCAATATTTACAGATGCTGGCGATCAACCCAATGTAGTGCCTTCTAAGGCTTCTATATGGTTTTACTTTAGAGATGTTACGTATGAAGGCATTATGGAAATGTACAAAGAAGCCAACGATATGGCTAAAGGTGCAGCGCTTATGACTAAAACCACAATGAGTTCGAAAATACTAGGGACTGCATGGCCAAGACATTTTAATAAAACCATTGCTGAAACTATGTATGATAATATTAAAACTGTTGGTTTACCAGAATGGTCTGAAGAAGATCAAACACTAGCAAAAGCTGTACAAAAAGAAGTAAATTCAAACAGAACAAATGGCTTAAGTAAAGAGCTAAGTAAATTAGGATTACCTATTAAAAGTCCTGTAAGTGGAGGATCGGATGATATTGGTGATGTATCATGGAAAGTACCAACAGTCACTATGAGGTTTCCGTCAAACATTCCAGGATTACAAGGACATCATTGGAGTAATGCCATTGCAATGGCAACTCCAATAGCTCATAAAGGTGTAACTGCAGGAGCCAAAGTAGAAGCAATGACGATTATAGATTTTTTAACCAAACCAGATTTAGTGGAACAAGCTTGGGATTATTTTAATAATGAGCAAAGTAAGGATACTAAGTACCAACCAATGATTTCGGCAGACGATTTACCTCCTATTTATCTCAATGAAGACAAACAAAAACAATTTAGAAGTCAGTTAGAAAAATTCTATTATGATGAGACTAAGTATAAATCCTATTTAGAGCAATTAGGAGTTACTTACCCAACATTAAAAAAAGACTAAACTACAAATTAATAAGAGCTACATGTTATATGTGGCTCTTATATTATACAAACTAGTTGCAATTTAGTTTTTAAGAGTATTGTTTGTTAATGTTTCTTTTTAGAGGCCTACCTTTAAAGACTTACTTTATGTTTCATTACGTATTGGAACTCTTCGCTCTATACTTATTAGACACAGGTTTTTTAAAAAAGTTACATTTCGCATTATACTACTTTATAAAAGACCTATTTATAGCGTAATTTTCATATTTTTAAAAAAGTATTTTTTCAAGATCAACCAAATAAATAAAGTAAATGAGTTCAAGAAGACAATTTATAAAACAATCGGCAATTGCAGGAGCAGGATTATCAATGCTTCCAAACACCACCTTTGGGATGGTTTCAAATACGCAAAAAGATATATTAAAAGTAGGACTTATAGGTGTAGGTTTGCGAGGCACAAATCACCTAAATAATGTGCTGAATAGAGAGGATGTATTGGTGACAGCTATTTGCGATATCGATCCAAATAGAATTACTCTAGCTTTAGATAATATTTCGAAAAAAGGAAAAAAGAAACCTAAGGTTTTTAGTAAAGACGAATACGATTACCGAAACCTATTAGAACTTGAAGAAGTTGATGCAGTTATTATTTCAACACCATGGTTGTGGCATACAAGAATGGCGAAAGACGCTATGTTGGCAGGAAAATATACTGGATTAGAAGTATCGGCAGCAAATACGATGGAAGAGTGTTGGGATTTGGTAAATACGCATGAACAAACAGGAACACATATGATGATTCTCGAAAATGTAAATTACCGCCGCGATATTTTGGCTGTGCTAAATATGGTTAAGCAAGATATATTTGGAGAGTTAGTGCATTTTAGATGTGGTTATCAGCACGATTTGCGTTTTGTAAAATTAAATGATGGAAAATCAGCCTACGGAAAAGGCGTGGAGTTTGGTGATAAAGGTATTTCGGAATCCGCTTGGAGAACGCAACATTCCTTACTTAGAAATGCCGATGTCTATCCAACACATGGCGTTGGACCTATTGCAACCATGTGCGACATTAATCGAGGCAATCGGTTTTCATCAATAACCTCAAATGCGACCAAAGCCATTGGATTACATAATTATATTGTGAAACATGGCGGAAAAGAACACCCAAATGCTAAATTAAAATTTAAACAAGGTGATGTCATTACAAGCACGATTGAAACCACTAATGGTGAAACCATTATTGTAACCCATGATTGTAATTTGCCTCGACCATACTCTTTAGGCTTTAGAGTACAAGGTGCTAATGGTTTATGGGAAAAAGATGGAGATAGAATGTATATTGAAGGACAATCTGAGCCACATCGTTGGGATGACTCAAAAGAATGGTTAGAAAAATACGATCATCCACTTTGGAAAAAATATGGCGAACACGCAACAGGAGCAGGACATGGAGGGATGGACTTTTTTGTTATTCATGCGTTTATAGAATCAGCAAAAAGAAACATTGCTCCACCAATGGATGCTTACGATGCTGCTGCTTGGAGTGCAATTACACCACTTTCGGAATTATCTATTGAAAATAATGGTGAGCCTCAAGATTTCCCAGATTTCACAAGAGGTATGTGGGTAAAAAGAAAGCCTTATAACTGGATGAAAGATTCTTATTAATATTAAAGACAAGTTAGTTGTAATTTAAGGGATTCGTAAATGGCAAGAATATACGGAACAATAGAATCACTGAAATCCTTAAAATCTGAATTAGAAAACAATGGGATTTCCAGATTTAGTTCTGTGAAAGAGGTTAATGAATTTTTATCAAATTATAACACTGAAAAACTAAATATTCTTGAGAATGAATCTAAAAAGTTGGATAATGAATACTTTAAAACTTGTACTAATTTAAAACAAAGAAAACAAGAAAAAGCTGAAATTATAAATTCAGAAACAGATAAAATAGATAGTAGAATTTGTGACTTACAGACAAAAATTGATTCAATAAATACCAAAAGCAATAACTTCATAAAAAAACTACTATCAAGAATAAAACTACATTCACTAAAAAAACAATTAAATTACTACGTTGTCAATAAAACTAAACTGATAAGTTCGTCAGTAAAGAACATTAGTCAAAATATTGAAAATGATGAAATTTTCATAAGAATGTACGAAACTGGAAAACAAAACCTAATTGAAAATCGCGCAAAATCTAAAATTAAAAAGTTAGAAAACACACGAAACGTTTTGGAGAGCTCTCGAAATCTAATTTCTGGAGCAATAGGTGAAAACTTAGTTGTAAAAGAAATCAAAAAGCTTTCAGATGATTATGCTTTAATTAATGATTTCAACCTTAGTTTTTCTCGTCCAATTTTTTACAAAAAACAAAATCAAAGAATTTATTCAATTCAAATCGACCATCTTTTAATATCAAAAGCAGGAATTTTTATAATAGAGACGAAAAACTGGAGTAAGTCATCTGTCAATTCTCTTAGTCTAAGATCACCAATCGAACAAATTAAAAGGTCAAATTTTGCTCTTTATGTATACATTTCGGAAAATATAACTTTGTATGACCATCATTGGGGAGAGCAAAAAGTTCCGATTCGTAATCTTATAGTAATGATTAATAATAAACCAAAAGGTGAATTCAAATATGTAAGTGTAAAACTATTGAGTGAATTAATCGGTTACATAAAATATTTTGAACCTGTTTTAACAGATAAACAATTTAATAGAATAATTACTGAATTGATTTAAATAAAAACAGAACATAACGGTTAGAATATGGGAAGTTGCGTTTTTGAAAGCGTAATTTTCCGATGTTTAAAATTAATCTTTTTTTGTTTTTAGAAACATTCTATTTTACTGAAAAAGTAATTTTTATATGCATTGTTGGGCACTGGCTAGATTTTCTCATCATCCTCTATTTTTAAAAATTCTATCGGAATAAAGTTATTTCCTTTTCCTTTTTTCTCTTCCTCCAAATGAAGACTGAAAGTTAAGTACATTAGAGCTGATCTACAGATTTTTAATAGTTTAAAAGTTTTGTCATAAAATAATTCTCTTTCTATTTCGTAAGTTTCTGTTTGGTTAGTCCAATTTGGAATATATGACTCTATAATTTTAAACGACTTATGCTCTAAAAAATTTCTTATTGTAGCTATATCTACTGATTCTGGTTCAATCGAATTGTTAAAATCTTTGTCGTAAAAATCTTTACTCAACCAATAAAGACTTCTTAATGCCCAATTGTTTGAAGATTGAATTTTTTCGTGTGGAGTTTTATTCTTTCCTTTATTTTTAAACCAAACATTTCTAAAGTTTACGTTCCTGAAAGAATGACCTAAATCAAAATATATATTTATTAAATAAGCAATTTTATCAAATATTGAATACGACATTCTGAATGAAATCTTAACTTTCTCAATGTGAATTGAGTAAATTGAGAAGTCATTAATATCCATTAATGTCACGTCTTTATCTGCAAAGTGAACTTTATCTATTAATAGAGATTCATAAAAGAAATATCGAGAAGTAATATATTCTTGTTTAATCTGATTAAATATAGATTGATAAATTGGTTTTTCATCATTTTTTAATGTCATTGATGGAACAAAAAGATAGTCGTGTTCTACAATCTCAGTGTTAAAAATATCATTTAATGGATTCACAAATAATCTGTTACTCGAACACCATTTTCTATAATCAAGTTCTTCTTTAGTTTTGTTTTTATGCTTATAGTCATACTTTAAATTAGCTTTTAAATATTCTTTAGGAATATATTTATTGAGTTCTTGCAAGTGCTTTTGGAAATCAAGTTTTGCTTCTTCGTAAATATCATTACAATTAATTGACTTTAGAAGATATTTTCTAGCCTCTCTCAAAAAAATCAATTGTTGATCTTTATCAAATATTAATTTTGAATAATAGCCTAGTGAAAATCCTTTATTTCCTATTGCCATTCCAAAATTTGAATCAATAGTTAAGCATTTGTCATAATATTCCTGTGCTTCAGAAACTCGTCCTAAATGACTAAAAAGAGATCCAAGGTTAGTTAGAATTTGACATTTCAAGTACGGGTTTTTATTATCAATTAATGAAATTGCGATCCTTAAATGGGTTATTTGTTTTTCTAATTCAGGAGTTTCAAATGGAAATTTTTCTCGATTTGGATGAATTAAATTATTCTTATAGGAATAGGCATTTGCAATAAAATAATTTAAAATTGATTTCTCATAATTTGAAAAAGAATCAGTGTTTTCAGTTTCTCCTATTTTAATTAGTGAATTTAGGCTATCAATGTTATTTGTTTCTCTTGAAAACTCAATTTTTTTACCAAGTTCATTTAAGTAATCAATTGTATTCATTTTTCTTTTTCAGTGCTTGTACTCAACAATATATAACAGCAATTACAGTGGATCCGACTACCTTTCGACAAGCTCAGGAAAGGATGACCCCACTCATAATTGCTAAAGTCAGTGTTAAACCGAATTTATATGTTTAATTTTTCACTCCAGGTAAACCTGTTGGTTTTTTAGTTTGCCAATGAAACACGTCTGCTTTCTTCGCTTTTGGAGCTACTTCATCTAGTGTATTGGCATCATATACCACACCATTTTTAATCACATGGGTTAGGGTATTCGTATTGCGTAAATTTTCTAGTGGATTTTTATCCATGATTAATATATCAGCAATCTTACCAGACTCAATGGATCCTAAATCGGTATCCAATCCAATAGCTTCAGCACCAAGAATGGTTGCGGTTCTTAAAGCATCGTAATTTTTCATACCACCACTTGCTATTGACCATAATTCCCAATGAAAACCAAGCCCTTGTAATTGCCCATGACTACCAACACCACCAATACCATCAGCTTCCACTAAATCTTTCATAAATTCAGCGTGTTTCTTGAATACATGCTCCTCGTCCATAAACCACCCTGGACGTCGTCTAGATTTTCCAGCTAACTCTTCATAAGGCGTAAAATACTGTAGCTTTTTATCGTGATAAGGATTCTCTCTTGAGTAATAATAATTTTCTGCCCAAGGGCCTCCATACGACACTAATAAGGTTGGTGTAACTGCCATTTTAGATTCAGCTGTTGTTTGTATCACATCTTTGTATAATGGATAAATTGGGAACGAATGTTCATGTCCAGGATAACCATCCATTAAGTTCTTCATGTTATGCTTAAAATCCAAACCGCCTTCGGTTGTTGGCATCAGTTGTAACTCTTTTGCTGCCATTATTACCCATTGACGTTGCTGTCTGTTTCCAACCAAATACATTTTAATACTCTTCGTGTTGTAGTACTCACTATATTGTTTAAGTACCTCTTTGGCATGGTCTAAACTTTCAATTTTATAACCCCAATAACCTACTCCTGGGCCAGTGCTATAGACTCTTGGTCCAGGCATCATGCCAGCATCTACCATATCGGAATAGGTAAGTACATCAGTGGTTGCTGTTTGAGGATCTCGTGTGGTAGTAACACCATAAGCTAAGTTGGCTGCATATACCCAAGCTTGACTTTTATGAATTCCCCAATTTGGCCACATATGTGCATGCGTATCAACAAATCCAGGGGTTAAGGTTTTTCCTGAAACATCAATGGTTTTAGTACCTCTTGGAACTTCAAAACTTCCTGAAGCACCAACTTTTTTAATACGGTTATTTTCAATGAGTACATCACCATTTTCGATAACTTCTTGTCCTTTCATTGTGATAATACGACCACCTTTTAGAAGAACATTTCCTTCAGGAATATGTTTTTTAAAACCGACTTTAATTTTATACTCTTTAGCTTTAAACTTTGGCGTTTCTTTTTTATTGTCTTCTTTCTTTTCTGTACTGTCAGTTTTCTTTTCTTTTTGAGCTTTTTCATTCTTTTTTGCAAGTGCTAAACTATCAGCAAAAGCTTTTCCTTCAGGAAGATTATATACAAAATGACTTGATCCTAAAGACCAATGCACATTATCGCCTTTTGAACCCCAAGTAGGGAACTCGCCACCCATAACCGTTAGTTTAGTTGCAGGAAATGCAGCACCTTCGGCTTTAGCCAAAGATATTTGAGGTGTTTGACCAATCTTAGGAATAATAACCGTATAAATATCGTTATTGATTTTCGCTAAGCCATGAGTGCCATTAGGGGAAATTTTAATTTCGGTTGGGCGCGACGCTCTTTGGTTTTCTCTCCATCCTTCATCTGCTGTAGGCATTACGCTATGCTCGCCTCCAAAAACATCTGAGGAACCATAGGTTGTAATCCCAGTTAATTTTAAATGACTTTTTTCGTCACTGCCATCCCAACGAATTGAGATAAGCCCTTTAGCTCCATGATTTAAATAAATTCTGTCGTTTCCTTTTGTAAAATGTGGAAGTCTTCTCCCTTTAGATTTGTCAATCACTGTAATAGTTCCACCGTTGCTAGATACCCAAGCAATTTCTTCGGTTGCTCTACCAGTTGAAGGCGCAATGGCATCGTCATAAGTTTGTGCGCTACCTTTCATAAAGGCAATACGATTAGAATTGTATGACCAAGAAGGGTTACTAAATATTCCTGCTTCATTGGTGAGTTGTACAATATTTGCTCTTCCAGAAGCATTGGCTTTGTATAAATGACCTCCTCCTTGTTTCCATGTGGTAAACACTAGTTGGGTACCATCAGGAGACCAAGAAGGTTGTGCTTCGGTAAAATCATTTTTAGTGATTCGTCTTGGAATACCACTTGGAAAATCCATCACATACAATCTGTTTAAAGCGGTGAATGCTAATTTGCTTCCATCAGGCGATGGTACTGCATCACGAATTTGAGTTACAAAAGCCTCAGTATTATCACTTATTGGATATTTAAAGGATACCATTGGACCTAAATCTAATTCAACATCAACCTCAAAAGGAATTTCTGTTGCCTTATTAGAATTAATTGAAATTGAATAGATTTTCCCACCATAGGATGCAATAAGGTTTTGGTTGTCTGGTGTAAAGGACATGGCAGGAAGTACACCAAGTGCTGCAATAGATTCTTGTTCATCTCTTTGTACAGGGTATGCTAACCAACGTTCGTCACCATTTAATAAATTTCTTAGAACCAATCCTGTTTTATCTTCAAAACGGCTACCATAAACTAACCATTTTCCATCATTAGAAAGTGTTGGTGTAAATGCTGAACCATACCTAGTAGTAATTATTTCTGTGTCACCATCCTCTCTGTCGAACGTCATGACTTGATACTGAGGAAGCGACGCATTATAGTTCCATGCATTAGTTCTTCTAGAAAAATAAATATGTGTTCCATCATGACTAAATGCTGGATCGATGGTTTTTAAATTAGTAGGCGTTTTAATTAATTGCGCACCAGAGCCACCATCTTTATGGTAGAGATAAGGCTTAATGTTTCGTCGCCCTTTTGTGCCAACAATATAATCGCCATCTGGACTCCATTCTGCTGAAAAATGATGCTGATTTTTATCTTTGGTGAGTTGTTTTTCTTCTTTAGACTCTAAGTCCATCGTCCAAATATTATCAGACCCACTTTTATCAGAAATATACACGATTGATTTTCCATCTGGACTATATCTAGGATGCACATCGTAAGGCATTCCTTGAGTGATTCTGGTCGCTTTTCCTCCAGTGATTGGAATGGTATATAAGTCTCCCATCATATCAAAAACAATGGTATTCCCATCAGGATGAACATCTAAAGATAGCCAAGTGCCTTGATTAGTTGTAAAAGACACTTTTCTTTCAGGCTCCAAAGGCAACTCTTTAGTTGCTTTTTTTGTTGAATCAGGTTTCTTTTCATTCGATTCTTGTGAAATTAAAATAACAGGAGTTATTAAAAGAAATACTAATAGGGTTTTACTAAAAAAATTATACTTCATGATAATTATTAAAATATGTTTGTTAAAATTATTCAGATCAGTTCTTAAAGCACTACAATATAATTAATTATGTTTCAAAAAATGATTTACATAAAATAAAATCGATTACTTTTTAAATTCTTTGTTAAAAGAAAATACTGCTAGTAATTTTTTTAGTAATTTTAGACACCTTATGTCTTCATGAAAGGATAAACAACTAATTAAAAATAAAAATATGCCAACGTTTCAATTAAAAGTTAACGGAGTATCACATTCTGTTGAAGCTGATGCTGACACACCTTTATTATGGGTGTTAAGAGATAATTTGGATCTCGTAGGAACTAAATATGGCTGTGGAATAGCACAATGTGGTTCTTGTACAGTTCATGTAAATGGAAATGCAACTCGAAGTTGTACAACAACAGTAGCAAATGCCCAAGGAATGGAAATTACAACTATTGAAGGTCTTTCGGAAAATGGTGACCATCCTGTTCAAGAAGCTTGGAAAGAAATAGATGTACCACAATGTGGTTACTGCCAGTCTGGACAAATCATGACAGCATCCGCATTTTTAGAAAACAACTCCAACCCTAGTAGAGAGGAAATTAGAAGCGCCATGCATGGAAACATTTGTAGATGTGCATCATACAATAGTATAGAGAAAGCAGTAGAAGTGGCATCAAAAAAATGAATTAATCCTAAAAGAACAGATATTATGAAAACTTCAAACAAAATTAGTTTTAGCAGACGATCGTTCTTACAAACTTCGGCTTTAGCGAGTGGAGGTATGCTTGTAGGATTTAATTTATTTACTGCTTGTAAGGAGGATGTAAAACCTCCAATTGACTTAAGTCTTTTAGACTATAATGATTTTAACGCATTTATTAAAATATCCGATGAAGGTAAGGTAACTATTTTTGCGCCTAACCCTGAAATTGGACAAGGGGTAAAAACGTCTATGCCAATGCTTATAGCCGAAGAATTGGATGTAGCTTGGGAAGATGTGCACGTAGTTCAAGGTAAATTAGACACAAAAAACTATACAAGACAAGTGGCAGGTGGAAGCCAATCGTTACGACAAGGATGGGAGCCACTACGTCAAACAGGAGCAACTGCTAGACAAATGCTGGTAAATGCTGCAGCTGCAAAATGGGGCGTTTCTGCTTCAGAATGTAAAACTAATAAAGGCATAATTACCAATGCTAATGGAGATAAATTGGGTTATGGTGAGGTTGTAAAAGAGGCTGCTTTATTAGAAGTTCCTGAAGATGTAACATTAAAAGATCCTAAAGATTTTCACATTATAGGACAAGATATCAGTAATGTAGATATTGATGAAATTGTGACAGGAAAACCGTTATTTGGGCTCGATTATAAGCAAGAAGGAATGCAATATGCCTCTGTGCTTAGACCTCCAGCTTTTGGACAAAAACTAGAATCGTTTGACGACACTAACACAAGAGCAGTTAACGGAGTTAATGATGTGATTAAGTTTGGAGATAAAATTGCAGTTCTAGCAAACTCTACTTGGGCAGCGATGAAAGGAAAAAAAGCATTAAAAGCAAATTGGACTCAAGATTCTAAAGCCGAAAGTACGGCGTTTCACGATGAAACTTTATTAGGATTGCTTAATGGAGACAAATTTGATACTAGACGTAAAGATGGTGATGTAAAAAAAGCTTTTGCTGAAGCAGACCAAGTGTTAGAACGTACTTATGAAACACCATTTGTGCCTCATAATTGTATGGAGCCCATGAACTTTTTTGCGAACGTCACTACTGATAAAATTGAGTTAGTAGGGCCAATCCAAACACCTGCAGGAACCGCAGGACAAGTGGCTAGAATGCTTGGGAGAGATGCAAGTGAAGTTACGCTTGAAATGACAAGAATGGGTGGAGGCTTTGGAAGACGCTTATATGGCGATTTTGCTTTAGAAGCAGCCGAGGTTTCACATTTAGCTAAAAAACCAGTAAAAGTTGTGTTCTCTAGAGAAGATGATATGACTGATGGAATATACCGACCAGCAATTAAATATCGAATTGCCGCATCCATTAAAGATGGAAAACTTACAGGATATCATTTAAAAGAAGCAGCAATCAACAGTAATATGTATGGGTTAATTCCTAACTTTTTTCCAGCTGGAGCTATCGAGAACTATCAAGTTGACACCGCAAATTATAAAAGTAATATTACTACAGGCGCTTGGAGAGCACCTTATACCAATGTATTAGCTAGTTGTGAGCAAAGTTTTTTTGATGAACTTGCTGAGGCTATGGGAGTAGATCGTATAAAACTACACATGGATTTATTGGATAAGGTAAAAGGTACAACCGATGAGCGTATTCAATATAGCCCAGAAAGATTACAAGGTGTAATCCGAAAAGTAGTCAAAGAATCTAACTACGGAAAAGAAAATGGTGTTTATCAAGGCTTTGCTGTGTATTATTGTCATAATACACATGTCGCTGAGGTCGCCGATATTGTAATGGATAATGATGTTCCGGTGGTTAAAAAAGTAACTGTTGCTGTAGATTGTGGTATTGTAGTAAATCCATTAGGAGCAAAAAATCAGGTTGTTGGTGGCGTTATAGATGGTATAGGACATGCTATGTATGGAGAGCTGACCTTTAATGATGGTATTCCTCAATCAAATAATTATAATTCGTATCAACTTATTAGAATGTTACAAACGCCTCAGGTGGATGTTCATTTTATGGATAGTGACATAGCACCTACAGGACTTGGTGAGCCAACCTTACCACCAGTTGGAGGAGCAGTTGCAAATGCTATTTATAAGGCAACAGGGAAACGTTTAACGAAAATGCCATATATGAATAATATGGATGTAGAGCCTGTTGTTGGATAGTTTATGACTCACGAATTTAAGGACATAGTACAAGCCCATCTTGAAGCAAAAAAAGATGGGTTAAAAACAGTCTTGGCATCTGTGGTGGCACTTGATGGCTCCTCGTATAGAAAACCTGGAGTTCGCATGCTTATTGTTGAAAACAATGATATGATAGGTGCGGTTAGTGGAGGTTGTGTAGAAAAAGATATATTACGACAATCACAATCGGTTTTTCAAGACGGACAATCTAAAATGATGACTTATGATGGCCGTTACCGATTAGGTTGCGAAGGTGTTTTATACATTCTTTTAGAAGCGTTTAAGCCAGATGAAGCTTTTTTTGATGCATTTGTAAAGTGCTTAGATACACGTCAAGAATTTGTAATTCAGTCTAATTATCAAAAAAAGGAAGGTATCATAAAAGGTATTGGAAGTACTTTAGAAATTGAAGGACAAGCATATGCTCTTTCAAATATAACGGAGTCCGAACACCCACTTTTACAGTTTACACAACAGATGCCTCCTTGTTTTAAACTCATGATTTTTGGTGCAGAACATGATGCTGTTATATTATGTCAGTTAGCAAGTTTTAATGGCTGGGAAGTTACTGTTGTTTCTGGACCATTGGAATCTAAAACTATTGAAAATTTCCCTGGAGCCACAGCGTTTCACTCCGTATCTCCAGACGATTTAGAGTTAAATTCTATAGATAGCGAAACTGCTATTGTATTAATGTCTCATAACTTTGCCAATGACCTAAAATATTTGTTAGAGTTAAAAGATACGAGGCCTGTGTATATAGGTATGTTAGGACCTTCGCACAGAAGAGAGAAGCTATTGTCTCAGTTTTTGGAGTATTGCCCAGAAGTTGATGAGCAGTTTTTAGAACTCATCCATGGACCAGCTGGCTTAAATATTGGTGCAGAAACACCGCAAGAAATTGCTATTTCGATACTTTCTGAAATATTATCTGTTGTGAGAGAGCAAACACCTATGGCGTTAAAAGAAAAAGTAGGAGGGATTCATAATTAATTGCCTTTCGACAAAACGAGGAACGAGTGTACTAGAAATCTATAAATTTAGAGGGTTAATTTTTTAATGAGATTCCTCACATTTATTCGGAATGGCATAACTTTATTCTATTGAATGCAACAAAAAACATAGCTACGTTAATAATGGCTGCAGGAAGTTCCTCAAGAATGGGACAGCCTAAGCAATTATTACCATGGAATAATACGACGTTGATTGAAAATGCTATAACCAATGCACTACAACTAGACACTTCTAAAACCATAGTGGTGCTTGGAGCGAATAGTGAACAAATAATTTCTAAAATTGAATCTTACCCTATTGAAATTATTCATAATCCAAATTGGGAAAAAGGATTAGGAAATTCTATTGCTTTTGGAGTTAATCACATTAAAAACAACAATCCAATAGATGGTGTTTTAGTAGTTTTGGCAGACCAACCTTTAATACATAGCTCTTATCTAAAAGAGGTGGTAAGTGTATTTAATGCCAATAAGCACCAAATTATAGCAACAAAATATCCCAATGGAAAATCAGGTGTTCCAGCGTTATTTGATACATTTTATTTGGAAGAGTTATCAATTATAGATGGTGATAAAGGTGCTAAAGCTATTCTTGAAAAGTACGCGGACTCCGTAATAACAATTCAGTTAGATACAAGTATTTTGGATGTTGATACTGAGGAGGATTATAACAAACTTAAGTCATTACGAGGAGCGACTCGAACACTGAAGCTTTAGAAAAGGTGTAAGCGTCGTGGTAATCTTTAAAATTGAAACTAAAGAAGAACAGATTGCTTCGTTGTACTCGCAATGACGGAGGTATGATAGAGATTCCTGCCTACTCAGGAATGTTTATCCTCCAATAGTAATCATACTACGGTTTTTACCATGCAAATCTGGTGTTTCCAGTTTTTCTAAAGTATCCATACCACCACGAACTTTAAATTTTGATTGCACTGCTTTTTGAATCATTGGTGTGATGTCTTTTCCTTCGCGAAGTGGTGTTAATAAATCAGACTCTGTAGCAGAAAACAAACAGTTTTTTAATCGTCCGTTAGCCGTTAATCGAATACGATTACAGGAATCACAAAACGGATTGGTAACCGAGCTTATAATAGCAAAAGAGCCTTTGTATCCTTTAATTTTGTAGTTTTTTGAGGTGTCGTTAGGTGCATCTTGTAAACGAATTACTTGAGACTTATCAAAAGCTGCATTTACGTATTCCATCACTTCGGCATAGGATACCATTTTACCTTTATCCCATTTATTACCATCAAAAGGCATAAATTCAATAAAGCGCACTGAAATAGGTAAATCTTTACTGAGGTTAATAAAATCGATAATTTCATTGTCGTTAAACCCCTTTATTAATACAGCATTTAGCTTTACATTAAACCCTTCTTGAATGAGCAAATGCATGTTTTTAACAACCTTATCGAAATCATTTCTACGTGTAATTTCTTTGAATTTTACTGCATCTAAAGAGTCTAAGCTCACATTAAGGTTCATGATGTTACATTCCTTCAATAAATCGATATAACGGTCAACAATCACCGCATTGGTGGTCATTGAAAGTTCTACAGGCAATGATGCCAATTTTTTAAGAATAATAGCTACATCTCGCCTCACAAGAGGTTCGCCACCTGTTAATCTAATTTTGGTTACACCACGGTCAACAAAGGTTTTAGCAATGGTATAGACCTCGTTGAAATTCATGATGTGAGACCTTGGTGATAATTGTATGCCTTCGGCTGGCATACAATAGGTGCATCGTAGGTTGCATAATTCGGTTAGTGATATGCGCAAATACGTATGTTCTCTACCAAAAGTATCGGTTAATATGTTGTTTTGCTCCTTCATAGTTTACAAAGTAAATGTGCCATCAATTAGTATTGGCTATTTTTTTAAATGCCCATTATGGGCTTTCATTAATCGTGTCTTGCTCCTTTTAAAATTCCAAACACATGTAATACCGATGGAAATATAGCATCCATAGATTCTTTAGCACCATTGGTTGAACCAGGTAATGCTAAAACTAAGGTGCTTTCTATCGTTCCTGCCATACTTCTGGATAGCATTGAATAAGGCGTACGGTTTTGGCCGTAACTTCTAATAGCTTCTTCAATGCCTGGAATGGTTCTTTCAAGAAGTGGTGCTAAAGCTTCAGGTGTTACATCACGTTTTGATAGTCCTGTACCTCCAGTAAAAATAACCATATCCACCCCTTGAGACACATAATCCTTGGTTTTTTCTTGAATGATTTTTGTTTCATCTGGTATGATGATATAATCTGCTATTGCAACATTGCTTTCTTCTAATTTAGCAATGATTGCTTTCCCAGCTTTGTCTTCTTTTTGTCCTGCAGAAATAGTATCGGAACATACAATAACAGCAGCGTTTAATTGATTTCTAAAACGGTTTTTAAAACTAGATTTTCCACCTTTTTTCTTTAATAGTTTAATATGATGAATTTCAATGCCTTTATCAATAGGCTTCAACATATCGTACATATTTAAAGCAACAATGCTTGCGCCATGCATCGCTTCAACTTCAACACCAGTTTTATAGATGGTTTTGATTGTACAAGTAATGGTAATTTCCAACCCATTAATATCGTAATCAATAGCAGTGTATTCAATTGGTAGTGGATGACAATCTGGTAATAATTCAGGCGTTTTTTTAACACCTAATAAACCTGCTGCCTTACTCATAGCAAATACATTTCCCTTTGGAACCGTGTTATTTTTAATAGCTTCTATTGTTTCAGATTTGCTAACCTTAACGATAGCTTGAGCAGTTGCTTCGCGAAGGGTGTTTGATTTATGTGTGATATCTACCATGTTATTATTGTTGAACAGTTGAATCGTTTAATTGTTGAGTTGTGATTTACGTAAAGCATTTAGCTTATTAGATATTTTCTCAATTTGAACCCTTAAATTTTGATAATCTGAATCAGAAATATAGTTTAATTCTTTAGATATGATAATTTGATTTAAAACCTCCATCAAAGAACTAAAAGATAAAGTTGTAAAATGAGCTTTGTCTTTACCCGTGTTTCTAGAAGTGCCTTCAGCTAAATTTGAAGCAATCGAAATTGAAGCACGTCTTAATTGATTGGTTAATCCAAATTTTTCTTCACCAGGGAAGTTTTGAGTTACTTTATAAATTTCAACAACTAGTTCTTTAGAATCTAACCAAACATTAAGTTTTTCAAATGAAAACGTATATACCATATTTATCTATAATTTACAATTAAACAAATCCTCGATTTAACGATTCAACAAAAACACTTAAGTGTTTTTTTTCCATTGGTGTGTACTGTCTTTAAAAATTTCCTTACCATATACAGGTACTTTGGCTTTGATTTCTTCAACGATATACTCTAAAGCTTTAAAAACTTCTTTTCGATGGGGAGAGGATACAAACACAAACAGGCAAATTTCTCCACTTTTAACTGTTCCTAAGCTATGGTAAATATGCATACAGGTTAAATTGAATTTAGAAAACGTAGCTTCTCGTATGTCATGAAATTTAGCATTTGCCATATCTTGGTAAGCAGTATATTCAATAGCAGACACAGTTTTACCATCTATTTCATCAGCTCTTACTTGACCCAAAAAAATGTTATGTGCACCAATAGATGTTTTGCTTTGATGTTTTGCGATTGATTGGGCTATAAATTCAGAAGAAATAGCACCTTCTTTAAATACGTTTTTTGGTTTTCTATCTTTTGTCATGCTTTTATTTTTTGTTGTTCAATGATTGCTAAAGCTCCTTCTTTTAGGCTAAAGCAGTTGGTTATACTATGTTTTTCAAGAATTTCAACAGCTGTTTTGCTTCTTATTCCTGACTGACAAAAAGCAATGATGGTTTTATCAGTTGGAATTTGGTTAGTTTTTGTTTCTAATTCTTTTAAAGGAATTTGAATGCAATTATCTAGGGTAACTTTTGGTTCTTCATGAGGCTCTCTAACATCTATAAATTGAATATTTTCAAACTCCTGTAGGTCTTTTAGTGATACATCTTTTGAGTTACAGTAAAAAGTGAACTCTTGTGTTTGAAAGCTCTCTTTTTTGGATAAAACTTTATCAATTTCAGAATCTAACCTTTTAATTTTTAAAGAGTAGGTTTCACTTGTTTTTGAATTATAACAGAATAGTTTACCAGATAAAATACCATTAAACTCTAAAATTATTTTTAGCACTTCATTAGCTTGCATAGTGCCAATAATTCCTGGCAGCACACCAAGCACACCGACTTCGGAGCAATTGGCAATAGAACCGTTTTTTGGAGCTACTGGGAACAGACATCTATAGCTTGGACCATTGTTATAATTAAACACAGATACTTGTCCTTCAAACTTATAAATAGCACCATACACTAAAGGCTTATTAGTGATGATTGAAGCATCATTAATTAGGTATCGCGTTTCAAAATTATCGGTACCATCCACAATAATGTCGTAGTTATTAAATAAGCCTAAAGCATTTTGAGGTGTTAAAGCTTCGTGATAAGCATTGATAGTTATGGTTGGGTTTAAATCCTCTAGACGCTCTTTAGCTGCTAAAGCTTTATTGACTCCCAGTGATGAAGATCCAAACAATATTTGACGTTGTAAGTTGGATTCTTCAACAACATCTAAGTCGATAACACCTAGGGTTCCCACACCAGCTGCAGCTAGATATTGCAATATTGGGCACCCTAAACCTCCGGCACCAACAACTAATACCTTGGCATTGGATATTTTGTTTTGCCCTTCTGGACCAACATCAGATAAAATGATATGTCTGTTATACCTTCTCATTATAGGCTTAACCACCCGAAAACGGTGGTAATAATGCTATTTCTGGGTTTGTAATTTCGCTACTGTTAGAAACAATGTCATAGTTTTGAGCTACTTTAAAATCTTTTTGTTTTAATAAAGGATACTTAATGTAAAGTTCCTCTAAAAGATCTGATACCGAAGTTTTAGAAAACTCAATAGTTTCTCCCTCACAATTGGTAATTTCGGCCAAAAGCCCAAAATATTTAATTTGTAATTGCATCAAATTCTTCTTTAGTATTAATATTTATTAATGCTGATGATAAGTTATCATCGAGCATAATGGTTTTAGTTTTTAATTGAGATACAGCAAAGCGAACTCTTCTTTCACCTTTATCTAATAACTGTTTAATAGTTTGCTTACATGTTTTATTGTAAAGAGCTATTAAAGGCATAGTTTTTTGATTACTTTCTAATTGAATAACGTCTAAACCCTCTTTATAATTTTCAATTATTTGCTTCAATATTTTAGTCGTAATTAAAGGCACATCACAACTTACTACAAGATTATAATCTGTTTTCGATTGTTGTAATCCTGAGTATAATCCGGCTAAAGGGCCTGCATCTTTAATGACATCTTCAATTCTTTCAATTTCAAAGTCATCATGATTAGGATTGTCACTCACTATAACAATGTGGTTAACCAAAGGGTTCATAGCATCAATAATATGCTGGATAAACGTTTTTTCATTTAGGAGAAGTGTCCCTTTATCGGTTCCCATTCGAGAACTTTTTCCACCTGCTAAAATGATGCCTGTTATGCTCTTTTTATGAATCATTTAGATAAATATTAGTTTTACAGATGCAATTATCAATACAAAAGCTAAGAGATATCTAAGCAAACTATTGTTGAATTTTCTACTTCCGTGATAACTTCCTAAAAAGCCACCAATTAAGGCAACTCCAGCTAAAATAAACGAATCTGAAGCGATATGAACACCACTACTTATTTGACCGACTAAAGCCGAAGCGGAATTTACCCAAATAAATAACGCTGAGACTGCAGCAGCTTCTTTCATTTTTCCCCAATGCAAAAGCAAAATTATTGGTGTTAATATAATACCTCCACCAATGCCGATAAGACCTGAAAAGAAACCAATAATACCACCTACAACAAGTCCTTGCCAAATTTTTACTTTATTAGTATAGTCGCTTTCTTTTCCAAAAACATTGAGCATTTTTAAAATGGCAAAAATTAAAAGCACACCTAAAATTTTTTTATAAATAGAGGCATCTACCTCAATAGCACCACCAATAAATGCCATTGGTATTGATGCTATGGCAAACACTAGAAATAGTCTTTTATTAAAAAACCCAGCGTTGTAGTAATGATAAGAAGCTATACCAGCAACAAATACATTTAGTAATAATGCTGTAGGTTTCATGGTTTCTGGCGCAAACGAAAACAGTGCCATAAGAGCCAAATAACCACTAGCACCACCATGACCAACACTAGCGTATAAAAACGCTACTATTGACAATATGAGTAAAAACAACCATATATGTTCAATATTAAAAATCATGGTATAGTTGCTTTTTCATTTCTTTATCTAAAAACGCCCAACAGTTTTGATTAATAGTGTCAAAAGCATCGATTAAGTTTTTTCCATAAGGAGTTAACTTAGCACCTCCACCACCTTTGCCTCCAATGCTGGTGATAACCACTTGTTTTTGAGCCCTTGAATTTAAAGCGTCTATTAACGACCAAGCCTTTTTGTAAGACATTTTTAAAGATTTTGCCGCTTTTGAAAGAGAGCCTGTTTCCTCAATGGCTTTTAGTAAAGCAACACGGCCTTCACCAAGTAAAACATTATCATCAGCTTCAATCCAAATACGACTTTTAATTTTATACTTCATAGTAATTAGTTTATTGGAAGTAGAATTACATTAACAGTATCGTTAATTGCAATTTCATGAAGATTTTCAGGCACGTACACAAGAGCATTTGCCAAGGCAAACGTGTGAATCATTGAAGAGTTTTGTCCTTCAAGAATTTCCACTTTGTCGTTATTATAAATAGCTTTTAAAAATTGAGCACGATCTCCTTTTTTAGTGAAATTGGATATAGATTTTGCCGTGGATTTTAGTAATTCAAAATGTTCGTTACCAGAAACACGTTGCAAAGCGGTATATACATATATATAAAAACAACTTAATGCTGAAGCAGGATTTCCAGGAAGCGCAAACACCAATGTGTCGTCTTTTTTTCCAAAAAATAAGGGCTTTCCTGGTTTTTGCTTTACTTTATAAAAAAGTTGCTTAACGCCAAGATCTAACAAAGCTTTTCCAACAAAATCATAATCTCCAACCGATATGCCTCCAGAGACCAAAACCATATCATTATTTGATATAGCTTCTTGTAATACATTGTAAGTGCTTTGGTAGTCATCTTCAACACTGAAAATCTCCACATTCATATAACCTAAATCGTTTAATGCTGAGGATAACATAATGGCATTGCTTTCATAAATTTGGCCATATTTAAGAGGTTTTCCGGCTTTTGCTAATTCATTGCCTGTAACCACTAAAGCAATAGAAGTAGGTTTGTTAATCATTACCTCAGTAATACCAAGTGATGTTAAAAAGCCAATTCCTGCAGGTGTTAATTTAGTTCCTCTTTTTAAGGCAACATCATCTTTTTTGGTTTGTTCGCCTAATGGCCTGATGTTAGCATTTAAAGTAATTGGGTTATTTGCAGTAAGGGTATTGTTATCTATAGAAACGTGTTCTTGAATTATAATGGCATTAGCACTATTAGGAACAGGTGCTCCTGTAAAAATACGTACGGCTTCACCAGATTGTAATCTTGGTTGATGGCCATCGCCAGCTTTTACTTCATCAATAATTTTGTACGTGTTTGAATCGTGTTTGTAAACTGCATAACCATCCATTGCAGATTGCCTGAAAGGAGGCATGTTAATTGGTGAAAAGACATCTGCAGCTAAGGTTTTGCCTAAACAATCTTTTAATGCTTTTGTTTCATGATTTGTTAAGGGTTTTGTATGTTCCTTAACTATTGTAATGGCTTCTTCTATTGAAATCATTTGTATCGTTATATATTGTCAAATATAGCGACAAAAAGAATCAAAAACAAGTCTTAAAATCTTATGCCAAATCCAACACTTATATTGGTAGAAAACTGTGAGCCACCTGAAGGAGTTATATTATCGTGATAATAGTCTAAAAGTGTATATAAGCTTAAAATCTTACTTAAAGGCACGTCAATTTTTAATTGTTCTAAAATTCTATAATCTGAAAAATTTTTATATAATGGTTGGAAGTAAATAGTATTTGTTATACTAACATTGCTCTCTGCAATAGTGGCTGATATAGATAAATAGGTGCTGTTTCTGTGGTTGTGTTCTTTAGTATTAAAAGCATCGCTTTTTTCTTCTTCATACATATAAGCATTTCCTAAGTATAATTTAACCAGTTCTTTTGATACTAATTTAAAGCGTAGTCCTGCACCTAATAAGTTTCTAGAATTTATAGCTAATAGCTGATTGTTTTGACTTTGTACAAAAGCTTCAAACCTAAATAAGTTAGATAGCTTTTGATTGTATCTTAAATGTAAAAACCAAGTATTTTGAAAATCTTGAGCTTCCGATCTTATTAAATTATAATTGCCTAATAGGAAGTAAATTTTTTCTAAGTCTTTAGATTTTACTTGTGAAGAAAGGCTGCTCCCAATTCTGTAGATATAATCACCATTATAATTATCATAACTAAACGAAAAATCACTCCTTAAAACAAATCTTATTGAATCTGTTTGCATCCGTTTGGACTCAATGTTTACAAGTTGTGCATGCAAAGAAGATGTGAATAGTAAGGCTAGCAGAATAAAAAATGACTGTCTCATATAGGTTGGTTATAATAAATAAATATAGTTAAATATTAATTTATTAATTTTGACTAACTCAAATCAGTATGTTATGCTAGATAATTTTTGGTTTAATGTTCAATATGGTATTAATCATGTGTTGGATATTAACGGTTATGACCATGTACTTTTCTTAATGGTGTTAACTGTTCCTTACGTTTTTAAAGACTGGAAACGTGTTTTAATTTTAGTGTCAACCTTTACTTTAGGGCATACACTTTCACTTGTGTTAGCTGCTTACGATGTTGTAAGCATTAATGGTGTATTAGTAGAATTTTTAATTCCTGTTACTATTTTAATAGTAGCCCTTTACAATATATTTACTGCTGGCAAAAAAAGTAAAGAACAAAAAATAGGTGTTTTGTTTTTATCGACATTGTTTTTTGGAATTATCCATGGACTTGGTTTCGCCAGAGAGTTTAAAATGTTTATGGGTAAATCGGATGAAAAACTAATGCCTCTAATTGAGTTTGCTTTAGGTATTGAAATGGCACAAGTAATTATTGTATTTGTAGTGTTATTTTTAGGCTTCTTTACACAAACTATTTTTAGGTTTTCAAGACGCGATTGGATGATGGTTTTATCTGCAATAGTTGTAGGTTTAGTAATTCCTATGCTTATTGAAAGTGATATTTTTTCTTAATTTATGATAGTGTTATAAAAGTTTTGTAAAACTTTAACGTTAGTTAGAGCAAGCAACCGTTAATAATGTATAGATAATCGTTACTTTTGAAGTTCTATTGCATTTAAAAAAAGCGTATGCCAGAGCAAAAGCAACTAAAATACGATAAAGCCTACCTAAGAATGGCTCAAGAATGGGGAAAACTGTCCTATTGTGAGCGAAAAAGAGTTGGTGCAATTATTGTAAAAGATAGAATGATAATCTCTGATGGTTATAATGGTACACCAACTGGATTTGAGAATTTTTGTGAAGATGATGAAGGCTACACAAAATGGTATGTTTTACATGCCGAAGCTAACGCCATTTCTAAAGTAGCATCCTCAACTCAGTCATGTAAAGGAGGTACCTTATATATAACCCTTTCGCCTTGTAAGGAGTGTAGTAAATTAATACATCAAGCAGGTATAGTAAGAGTGGTCTTTAAGGATGCTTATAAAGATGACTCTGGTGTTAAATTTTTAGAAAAAGCAGGGATAGAAATAAGCCATATAACTGAATTAAGCTAATGCATATTCAAAAAAAATATTTGCCAATAATTGTTAGTCTAGCAATAGCCTTGGGGATTTTTATTGGCGGAAAATTAAGTTTTAATGATACATCCGACAGACTGTTTTCTTCTAATTCAAAAAAAGATAAAATAAACAGGCTTATCGATTATATTGACTATGAGTATGTTGATAGTATAAATACTGATAGTATAGTAGATGTTACTGTAAATCGCATATTAGACAATCTCGATCCGCATTCAACATACATTCCAAAAACCGATAGAGAACGTGTTGCCAACAATATGAAAGGCGATTTTGTTGGTATAGGTGTTAGCTTTTATACTTATAAAGATTCAGTAACAGTTATTAGAACTTTAGAAGGAGGTCCAAGTGAAAAAGCAGGAATTAAAGGAGGTGATAGAATAGTAGTTGCCGATGGTGATTCAATTTTTGGACCTACATGGAGTAACGACGATATTGTAGCAAAATTAAAAGGCGAAAAAAACTCTAAGGTTAAGCTTCAAGTTTATAGACGAGGTGAACCTAAATTACTCGATTTTAAAGTAAAACGTAGCGAAGTGCCACTTAAGAGTGTAGATGCTTCTTACATGTTGACAGAAGATTTAGGTTATATAAAAGTGAATCGTTTTGCAGAATCAACTTATAAAGAATTTAAAAAAGGACTTGATAATTTGCAAAATCAAGGAGCTACCAAACTAGTATTAGATTTAAGAGATAATCCAGGAGGCTTTTTACATATTGCAAAACAAATTGCTGATGAGTTTTTAGAAGATGATAAACTTATCGTGTTCACCAAAAATAAAAAAGGTAAGATTGAAAATTATTTAGCTACAAGAAAAGGCGATTTCGAAAATGGAGAAATATATGTGCTAATTAACGAAAATTCAGCTTCTGCAAGCGAGATTATAGCTGGCGCACTCCAAGATAACGATAAAGGAACTATCCTTGGCAGACGTTCTTATGGAAAAGGCTTAGTACAACGCGATATGGCATTAGGTGACGGTAGTGCTGTAAGATTAACAGTTTCTAGGTATTATACACCAACAGGGCGTTCTATTCAGCGTAGTTATGAAAATGGTAATGAAGATTATTACCACGAGTATTACAAACGAATAGATAACGGTGAACTATCTGACGCAAGTAATATAGAAGTTGCCGATTCTTTAAAGTTTACAACGCCAAAAGGGAAAGTGGTTTATGGAGGAGGCGGTATTATTCCTGATGTATTTGTGCCTATCGATAAAAAAATGGAAAATGGTACTATAAGCCGAATTCTTGCCAGTGGTATTATGGATTATTTTGTTTTTGAAGAGTTAGATAAAGACAGAACATCTTTTAAAAATTTATCACAAGATGAATTTGTGAAAAACTATGTGGTAACTAACGATGACTTAGAACGTTTTACAGAATATTTAAATAGAAGGTCGCGTTACAAAATTACATTTGTAGCCTATAAAGAAGAGGTAAAGCTATATCTTAAAGCAACACTTGCTGAACAATTATATGGTAGTGAGGCACATATGCAAGTATTAAATACTAATGATGTGTTGTTAAAAAAAGTAAAAGAATTAACCACTAACAATTAACTACTTATTTTATCATGAACTTTGGTGTGCTTGCCATCGTTCCATAAGGTAAGAATATCTGTAGCTACATGAGCACCACTTCCTGAAGCTATGGCAAATTGACTTCGCCAACCAGCTAAAGTACCTACTACATATAGATTTTTAGTGATTAGGTGATCAACATTTTTTAGCCAAATTTTGTTTTTATCCTTATCGGTTCTTGGGTGTGCTTCAATATAATTTTCTAATCCATTTATGGATATTAAATCCGTATAGCCCACAGCAATAACAACAATTTTGGATTTATAACTATTTTTGTTGGTTGTAACTTCAAAGCAATTTTCTAGGTTATTTATATTACTAGCTTTTTCGTTTTTAATTTGAGAAATATGTGGATATAAATTATTAAGCTGCTTTTTGCCACTTTTAAGGATAGATGCTCCTGTGGTTCCAGGAGAAACTCCTAAAACATTATTTAATAACGCAGTTTGTAAATGAGAGGTTTTTTGGTGTGTAATAATAGCAATCCTCTTAGATTTTACATAAGACCTGTCTTTAGCAGACCCTAAAACTAAAGCGCAGGACATACCTGCTGCACCAGCACCAATAATTAACACATCAAACATTAGCGTTTGTTTTTGACTTTAGATTCAATGTTTTTAGAAACTCTCAAAATTGCTAGTAACAAAATAGCACACAAGCCAGCTAAAACAGTAATTAAAGCCACTGTGCTTTCATCATTAAAAGGATCATTAAAATCTATTTGTGTAAGATTAAAAATAATCAAACCTAAAGCAATAATACTTAATATATATGTAAAAATTCTCATAATTAAAATAAGGCTTTTATGTTGGCTGTGAATAATTTAACAGAAATTGCAAGCAATACTACACCAAATACTTTTCTAATAATATTAATACCGTTTTTACCAATAAAACGTTCAATTCTTACCGAAGTTTTAAGCACTATATAAATTAAAATAACATTAATAATTACTGCTACTATAATATTTTCTAGTCTAAACTCCGCTCTTAAAGATAATAAGGTAGTTAAACTCCCTGGGCCAGCAATAAGTGGAAATGCTAACGGAAATACTGAAGCAGTCATGCCTCCATCTCCTGTATCTTTATATAAAGTAATTCCTAGAATCATTTCTAAGGCAATAAAAAATAAAATAAAGGCACCAGCAACTGCAAACGAATTAACGTCAATTCCAATTAATGCCAATAAACTTTTTCCTAGAAATAAAAATACAACCATAATAACACCAGCAATAATCGATGCTTTTTCACTTTGGATATGTCCAACTTTTTTTCGTAAATCTATAATGATAGGAATATTCCCTATAATATCAATTACCGCAAACAACACCATAAAGGCGGTAAATATTTCCTTAAAATTTAACTGCACTGTTTAAAACTGTTTTAAAATTTCGGACAAAGTTCGGTATTTATAATGTAATTGTAATAATAAAATGTAGGCAATGTTTAAGGTTTATAATTTGTTAGTATAAACAATACAAATACCATTATATTTGCAGTATGTTTCAACTAGGAAAAACAATAGTTTCTGAAGACATTATTGAAAAAGATTTTGTTTGCAATTTAAACGCCTGTAAAGGTGCTTGCTGCATTGATGGCGATGCTGGAGCACCTTTAGAAGAACACGAAGCTAATATTTTAAAAGATATTTATCCAAAAGTAAAGCCTTTTTTACGAGAAGAGGGTATTGATGCTATCGAAGCTCAAGGTGTCTATATTAAAACAGATAATGGCGAACTTGAAACGCCTTTAATTAATGGTGCAGATTGTGCCTATGTTATTTTTGATGAGCATAATACTGCACTTTGTGGTATTGAGGAAGCCTATAATCAAGGAGAAATTCAATGGAAAAAACCTGTGTCTTGTCATTTATATCCAATTCGTGTAAAAGATTACAGTGAATTTTCAGCAGTAAATTATCATCATTGGCACATATGCGATGATGCTTGCCAATTAGGTAAAGAACTTCAAGTACCAGTTTATAAATTCGTAAAAGAGGCGCTTATTAGAAAATTTGGAGAAGATTGGTATGCTGAGTTAGAAAAGGTGGCCCAGACCATGTCGTGAAAATTGTTTATTTTTTTTTAGTGCTCCAACATATTTAATTCATTTTTTAGTAATTTTTAGAAATCTCAAAAACTTTAATTAAATGCTCACTTTTAAATAATTTTCTTTTCAAGAATCCCTTATTTCATAAGGGTTGTAAATTTTTGCAAATTATTAAAATATTGATAATCAGTATTTTACTTTTATTTTTTTGTAAACTTATTTGTGGGAAAAAAATCACTCGTTGTTAAAAACTTGTTAACATTGTTTATAAAATAGCCTTTCATTTCCGACCACTTTTTTAAATATTTGTGAGTCCGTAGATTAAGCTAATCTTTTATATCAAATTTTTAAAATTTCACGCTATTATGTCAAACCAAACAGAACCCATTTTACAAGAAAATAAAGATCGATTTGTGATTTTTCCTATTCAGCATCATGATATATGGGAATGGTATAAAAAACAAGAAGCAAGTTTTTGGACTGCTGAAGAAATTGATTTACATCAAGATATAATTGATTGGGATTCTAAGTTGAGTGACGACGAACGTTATTTTATAAAACACATCTTAGCATTTTTTGCCGCAAGTGATGGCATTGTAAATGAAAATTTAGCTGAAAACTTTGTATCTGAGGTGCAATATACCGAAGCAAAGTTTTTCTATGGTTTCCAAATTATGATGGAAAATATTCATTCTGAAGTGTATTCGTTATTAATAGACACTTATGTAAAGGATGAAACCGAAAAAGATCAACTTTTTAGAGCTATTGAAGTGTTTCCCGCAATTAAAGAAAAGGCAGATTGGGCTTTAAAGTGGATTGAATCACCAAGTTTTGCCGAACGCTTAATTGCATTTGCAGCAGTAGAAGGTATCTTTTTCTCTGGAAGTTTTTGCTCAATATTCTGGCTTAAAAAACGTGGTTTAATGCCTGGATTAACCTTCTCTAATGAACTTATTTCTCGAGACGAAGGATTGCACTGCGACTTTGCGGTACACTTGCATAATCACCACATGATAAATAAAGTGCCTAAAGAACGTATCACAAAAATTTTAACAAACGCGTTAGATATTGAACGTTCATTTATTACAGAATCATTACCAGTAAGTTTAATTGGTATGAATGCAAAATTAATGACACAATACCTAGAGTTTGTAACAGATAGATTACTAGTTGAATTTGGCTGCGATAAAGTTTACAACTCAACTAATCCATTTGATTTTATGGACATGATCTCACTACAAGGAAAAACTAATTTCTTTGAAAAGCGTGTGTCTGAATACCAAAAAGCTGGAGTTCTTAACAAGGAAGAAGAAAAGGACAAATTTAGCTTTGATGCTGACTTTTAATTCAATTTAGAATTAAATACCATTCCCAAAAATTTGGGAAACCATGTAACATTTTAAGAAATAATTGAAGCGTTTTTAGGAAGCCTAAGGTAGGAAGAAACCGCTTAAATTATTGAAACAAGAAATACCAAAACTAACTAATTAATCATTTTTTTGAATTTTTTTCAAAAAAAACAAACACAAAAAACCCTATGTATGTAGTAAAAAGAGACGGAAGAAAAGAACCAATGATGTTCGATAAAATCACTGCTAGAGTGAGAAAACTATGCTATGGACTTAACGAACTAGTTGACCCTGTAAAGGTTGCAATGCGAGTTATAGAAGGTTTATACGATGGTGTAACCACAAGCGAATTAGATAATTTGGCAGCCGAAATTGCTGCAACATTAACTACTGCACATCCAGATTATGCACGTTTAGCAGCAAGAATTTCTGTATCTAATCTACATAAAAACACAAAAAAAACCTTTAGTGAGGTGATGCACGACCTCTACACGTACGTCAACCCAAGAACAGGTAAAGATGCGCCTTTATTGTCAGATGAGGTATATAACGTGATTATGGAAAATAAAGAACGATTAGATTCTACAATTATCTATAACCGTGATTTTGGGTACGATTATTTTGGGTTTAAAACATTAGAGCGTTCGTATTTGCTAAAACTTAACGGTCAAATTGCTGAGCGCCCACAGCATATGTTAATGCGTGTGTCTGTTGGTATTCATTTAAACGACTTAGATGCAGCTGTAGAAACTTACGAGTTGATGTCTAAAAAGTACTTTACACACGCCACACCAACACTGTTTAATTCAGGAACACCTAAGCCACAAATGTCGTCTTGTTTTCTTTTAACAATGAAAGAAGATAGCATCGATGGTATTTACGATACACTTAAGCAAACAGCCAAAATATCTCAATCAGCAGGAGGAATAGGTTTAGCTATGCATAACATTCGTGCTACAGGAAGTTATATAGCAGGAACCAATGGTACTTCTAACGGAATTGTACCAATGTTAAGAGTATTTAACGATACAGCTAGATACGTAGATCAAGGAGGCGGAAAACGTAAAGGAAGCTTTGCAATGTATTTAGAACCATGGCATGCCGATATTTTTGATTTTCTTGATTTAAAAAAGAATCATGGAAAAGAAGAAATGCGTGCAAGAGACTTGTTCTATGCCATGTGGATTCCAGATTTATTCATGAAACGTGTACAAGAAGATGGCAATTGGACACTAATGTGCCCTAACGAATGCCCTGGTTTACCAGATACGCATAGCGAAGAGTTCGAAGCATTATACACCAAGTATGAAGAAGCAGGAAAAGGACGCAAAACAATAAAGGCTCGTGAACTTTGGGAGAAAATTACCGAATCTCAAATAGAAACAGGAACGCCTTATATGTTGTATAAAGATGCAGCAAACCGTAAATCTAATCAGCAAAATTTAGGAACCATTCGTTCGTCTAACTTATGTACAGAAATTTTAGAATACACTTCTCCAGACGAGGTTGCAGTTTGTAATTTGGCTTCTATTGCATTGCCAATGTTTGTTAAAAATGGCGAGTTTGACCATAAAGAGTTATTCCGAATCACTAAACGTGTTACTAAAAATTTAAATAAAGTAATTGACAGAAATTACTATCCTGTAAAAGAAGCTGAAAATTCTAACTTCCGTCACAGACCAATTGGTTTAGGAGTTCAAGGATTGGCAGATACGTTTATTAAACTACGCTTACCGTTTACCAGCGATGAAGCTAAAAAGCTAAACCAAGATATTTTTGAAACACTTTACTATGCAGCTGTGACTGCAAGTATGGAAGAAGCTAAAGAAGATGGACCTTACCAAACGTATGAAGGCTCTCCAATAAGCAAAGGCGAGTTCCAGCATAACCTTTGGGGAATTAAAGAAGAAGAATTAAGCGGCAATTGGGATTGGGCAAAACTACGCAAACAAGTATTAAAACATGGTGTGCGTAATTCGTTATTAGTAGCACCAATGCCAACTGCTAGTACCTCACAAATTTTAGGAAATAACGAATGTTTCGAACCATATACCTCTAATATTTACACACGTCGTGTGTTATCTGGAGAATTTATTGTAGTTAACAAACACTTGTTAGAAGACTTAGTTGAACTTGGCCTATGGAATGATGCCCTAAAACAAGAAATCATGAGAGCCAATGGTTCTATTCAAGGAATTGATGTTATCCCTCAAGACATTAAAGAATTGTATAAAACAGTTTGGGAATTGAGTATGAAAGATATTATAGATATGTCTCGTCAACGAGGATACTTTATCGATCAATCTCAGTCGCTTAACCTATTTATGGAAGGTGCCACTATGGCAAAATTAACATCCATGCATTTCTATGCTTGGAAAAGCGGACTAAAAACAGGAATGTATTACTTACGTACTAAGAGTGCTGTTGACGCTATTAAGTTTACACTTGATAATAAGAAAAAAGCACAACCAGTTGAAGCTACAGCTACTGTAACAGCAGAAGCAGCTACAGAAATTGTGGTGGCGCAACGTAAGGAAAAAGCAGCCAAAACAGCTGCAAAATTTGCACAAGAAACCGAAGTTGAACCAATGTCGGCTGAAGAAATGAAAGCTTTAATTGCCCAAGCTAAAGAAGCTGAAGGCGACGATTGTTTAATGTGCGGTTCTTAATAATTCAATAAATAAATGTTGTCAAATGGGGGGAAAGAAGTTAATTCTTCTTCCCATTTTAAATTTTTAAAAAATGAAGAATCTAGAAACTAAACCAGGAGGAGGAGGTACTCAAACTAATTCACAGCCAGCACCTTCTAGACCGCAAAAACCCAGTGGTACGGGTAGGCCTAAAAAGTAGTAAGCAAAAATATTGATATTGTAATTAAGCCAACAAATAAAGTTACTAAAGCACCAAGATTTAACCATGTGATTGCGCTATTCAAAATTTTCATTCTATTAATTTTGTTTTCTTCTTTACTTTCATATCTAATAATTTCTTGTTCTTTTTGTGCCCATTCTTTTTCATTTTGATGAACTTTGACTGCAAAATGTTGATTGATAAAGTTTAAAACTATGGTGATTATAAAAAACACCATAGATGCTTTAACTAATGAAGTTTCAATATCCAGTTGGTTTTCAAAGATGAACTTCAGAATGGTTGCTCCAAAAACAATTCCACCAGTACTTAAGGTAATTGTCAAGTAATCAATTCTATTTCGAGAATAGCTTTCTACCTTAGAAGATTCATTATAGTAATTTTTAATAAATTCATTGTAAGTATCAATTTCCGGTTGTTTGTTCTTATTTTTTTTCATTTTACTCCAATATATCTGTCCCTAAATACCCATCATCTTTATTATAATACCAAGCACGTTTTTTTGGCATTTTAATGCCATTAACCATAGCTTCCTCGGTTAATACAATATACTCACCAGTATCATCTTTTTGGTTGCCATTATCATCTTGTTTAAAAAACTGGTAAACTTCCATGGCATAGGTGTCTGGATTAAAATAAAAATACCAAATATCTGTTCCAACGTCTTTATCGTAAGTAGCTTTTAAAACCAAATACTCTTTGCCTTTAAATGTTTTTGTTTCAACGGTTTTAGCAATATGGGTTCCAGGATCTTTCAGCTTCATAGGTAAACCATACAAATAGGTATAGTAGTTTTTATACATATTGGCACGATCGCAACTTAAATTATACGCTTTAGCTGTAGCTTCAGCAATATTTGTACTGTCATTTAACCCAATGGTGCATTCGCCCTTATTTAAATTGTATTTAGTGGTTATGGTATCTCGAGTTGCAGTTAAAGAAAACACATCCTCTGGAAGGTTAATGGAAATTGTACTTAGCCTATCAGAGCTATTAGGTGTTTCCATGTGTACATTAAAAGTGGCATCAAAAGCATTCCAATTACCATTTGGGTCATGATAATTTATGGCTTTATCAAGTAACATATTTCCTGTTAAAGGAACGTCTTTACATGAAGTAAACAACAAAATAACTATAATAAAGCTTGTAAAAAAGGACTTCATAAGGGTGTGTTTTAATGACATGATTTTTATCATAACAAGGTAAAACTTTTTTAAGTTATATTTAATGAAAATTAATTAGTCGATAAGAACTAACAGAAATATATGCAATACGGTTTTACAGATGTACTTCAATTAATAGGTGCTTTAGGAGTCTTTTTGTTTGGTATGAAAGTGATGAGTGATGCACTTTTAAAACTAGCAGGCGATAAGATGAGGTCTATTTTAGCGACAATGACTTCTAATAGGTTTTTAGGCATTACAACAGGGTTTCTTATTACATCAGTAATTCAATCATCCTCTGCCACAACATTAATGGTGGTAAGTTTTTCAAATGCAGGTTTATTAACCTTAACAGAAGCTATTAGTGTGATTATGGGAGCCAATATTGGAACCACCATAACAGCATGGTTAATCACTATTTTAGGCTTTAAAGTTAGTATGAGTGCCATCGCGTTACCACTTGTAGGTTTTGGTTTTGCGTTTACGTTTGCTAAGAAGAGTAAAACCCAAAATATAGGTAGTTTTATAATTGGCTTTGCGCTTATTTTTATTGGATTGCAGTTTTTAAAGGAGGCAATGCCAGACATTAAAAACAACCCTGAGATATTATCATTCTTATCTCGATATACAGATTTAGGATATTTATCCATACTAATATTTTTGTTTATAGGCACTGTTTTAACGGTTGTTATTCAGTCTTCAAGTGCCACCATGGCATTAACCTTAATAATGACTGCCGAAGGTTGGATACCTTTTGAAATGGCGGCAGCTATGGTTTTAGGCGAAAATATTGGTACTACCATTACTGCAAATTTAGCAGCAATTGTCGCTAATTATCGAGCAAAACAAACTGCTAGAGCACATTTAATTTTTAATATTATTGGCGTTATCTGGATGTTGGCGTTATTTTATCCCTTTTTAAGACTTGTAAGTTGGTTATCTGTTCAGTTTGGATCTAACTCACCATATTTAAGTGCAGCGGCTATTCCTGTTGCTATTTCACTATTCCACACTATGTTTAATATTATGAATACCTTTTTATTAGTGTGGTTTGTAAAGCCAATAGCTAAAGTTGTAGAAAGAGTTGTGCCAAAAAGGCTAGATACAACTAAAGCAGTTGATGAACCTAAATTCTTAACTAACAACGCATTAAAATACCCTGAAACAGCCATTGCTACTTTAATAAAAGAGTCAAAATATTTATTTAAAAATGCTGTTTTTGAAATAGTAGCACATGCTTTAAACATTCATAGAGAAGATATAAAATCAGATTTAAAGCTTAAAAAGGTGATTAAAAAATCTAATATCTTGTTTGAAACAGATATAAGAACATTATACACCACGCGGATAAAGCATATCTATGGCGAGATAATTAAGTTTGCTACTAAAGCACAGAGTACATTATCCTTAACTGAAACACAAAACAATGAAGTAGCCGAAATTAAAGCAGCTAATAGGCGCATGGTTGAAGTAATAAAGGACGTAAATGAATTAAGCAGGAATATCGAACTTTATCTAAACTCTAATAATCCGCATATTAAAAAAGAGTATGATAAGCTTAGAAAAAAAGTAGCAAAAGTACTTCGTGTTATTTATTTGTTTAGAACAGAAAAAGATAATAACAAATATTATGAGACGCTTAAAAAATTAAAGGATAGAGCGAGGGTTAATAAGCAAACAGATAATTTAGAGATAAACAATTTAATTAGAAAAGACCTAATAACAGTTGAAATGGCATCGTCTTTAGTTAACGACAATGACAATGTCAATGACATGATAAAAAACCTAATTATTGTTGCCGAACTGCTTTACGGTAAAAGAGATACTATTTTAGAGAATGACACAAAAAAAGCACCTATAGAGTAGGTGCTTTTTTATATTTAAAGGTATTTTTTCTTATTTAGATTCCTCAACATCACCAGAAACTGAATTATCTTCAATATCATCAGGAAGCGTTGCTGGTTCTACCGAACTATCATGAGAATTATGATATTCTTCTAATAAGTTCATGGTAGCATTCATTAAATCTTTAGTTTCAAGCAATACACTAAAATATAGCGTTGTGTTTTTAGGACTTGACTCTTCGGTTCTAGTACGTTTAACTTGTTTTTTTATTTTGTCTTTTACCAAATCGTAAACTTCCTTCTTTTCGTTAATAATAGTACCAATTTCTTCAAAAGATCCAGCTTTAAAAGCTTTTTCTGTATCGTTAAAAAGAATTTCAAGCTTGTCATCAATTTCTTTAAGTTCTTTAATTTGGTTGAACTTAAGTTTTTTGTGGTTATTATTAATATGCTTGTGGCAGACTTTTGAAATATATTCTAAAGACTGGGTCATATCTTGTAAGTAACCTAATATGTCAATGTAAAAACCACTGGCTTCAACACTAGACTCATCTAGGTTTTTAATGAAGAAGAAAATATTGTCTCTTAAATCATCTACTTCTTGAGTTAATTTAACAACCTGTTTTTTACTCTTCTTTAACAAAGTTAAATCTTGTCTTGCTAGTCCTACAATAGCGTTAGAGTATATTCTGTTAGTGCGTTTTACAACATTTGCAATGTTTTTGGCACTTTCTTGAATAACACCTTGAACAGAGCTACTTTCGGCTTTTGTTAAACTATCTTCATCAACTGTTTTACTTGAGCTTTTTTGGTGAGACTTGTAATTTCTATATAATAACACAACGGTAATTAATAATAAAATAGGTATCATGACCTTAGGATTCCAGTTAATTAAATACACTACAATTCCTGAGGCTATAAATGCTCCTATGGCAGTTCCAAACCAACCTCCAATAACATTTAATACACCAGCAACACGATACACAGCACTTTCACGTCCCCAAGCGCGATCTGCAAGTGATGTACCCATGGCTACCATAAAAGTTACATAGGTTGTAGATAAAGGCAATTTCATAGAGGTTGCAATGGCAATTAATACACCAGCCACCATAAGGTTTACCGACGCACGAATCATGTCGAATGCTGGAGCATCAATACTTTGATCTTTTGTTAAAATAACATCAGATTTTTTAAAACTTTTAGAAACACTTTCTTGAACAGATGTTGGCACTAAGGCACTAAAGTAATTTGAAAGTTGTGAAGTCCCTTTTACAACACTTCTTGAAAGCCTATTAGGTTCAAACTTTTCATGCGTTTCACCTTGGCGTGATAAGCTAATTTCTGTTTCGGCTACTGTTTTTGCTTTTTTAGAAAGCCATAAGGTTAAAACCATTATACCTCCAGCTATAAATAACAATAATGGTTCAGCAGGTACTTTTTTATCTAACACAGCCATAGACATAGTCGTATCCATACCACTACTAGCCCACGCTTCATAAGAATGATATGCAGCCATTGGAACACCAATAAAATTCACTAAATCGTTCCCTGAAAATGCTAATGCTAAACCAAATGTTCCAACACCAATTACAAATAGGAGTACTGTTTTTTTAGTGATTTGCTCAAATATAAATGAGAACAATGCCCAAAACACAAAACTTCCTAATATTATATATACTTCATTTCCTTCGAGCATACCTTTAAGATCGCTATAATATGGTGTTCCTTTTAATCCTTTTAAAAATATAAAGTAGGTAATAGCTGTTAAGGCAACGCCTCCAAAAATAACTCCAAAATTCTTTATTTTTTTCTCGTAGTTGAAAGTAAAAATAACTCTAGAGACCCATTGCACTATGGCTCCAACAGTAAAAGCTATTAATACAGAAAGCAAAATTCCACTAATAATGGTTAGAGCTGTTTCTGTATTAATGTAATTACCTAAATCAGCTAAAGTCTGACTTTCTGAACTGCTAATTTTAATTAATGACATTACAACGGCAGCACCCAATAAGTTAAATACTATTGAAACTGTTGTTGATGTTGGAAGCCCAAGGGTGTTAAAGAAGTCCAATAGTAATATATCGGTAATCATAACTGCCATAAAAATGAGCATAATTTCGCTAAACTCAAATTGAGCTGGAACAAAAATTCCTTTTCTAGCAACCTCCATCATACCACTAGAAAACACGGCGCCTATAAATATTCCTAAGCTAGCAACAATCATAATGGTTCTTAATGAAATGGCTTTTGAGCCAATGGCTGAGTTTAGGAAGTTAATAGCATCGTTACTTACTCCAACTACAATATCTGCAACGGCAAGAATCGTAATGGCAATTAACATTAATAAATAAATATTATCCATAATTTAGTTATAGTTAGTGTGCAAAAATCTTTAGTTTTTTGCTGTAAAATGTTACGTTAATGTTATGTTTTTAAAAATGAATATCAAACTGAAGTCTCCACATTACATTGCTGTTGCTTGTATCGACATCTAAATAACTTATATCTGTTTGTACTTTTAAATTGTGACCTACAATATACTTAGAAACACCCAAAGTATATTGCTGCTCTTTATTTTTTCCTGTAATATTTTTGTCTAATTCAATGTTGGTATATCTTCCAGATAGTTCCCAATCATTTTTAAACAAGATTCCTGATTGTACATTTAGACCTTTTCCTACTTGTACCACATCTCCTGTAAGCGTGCCATTTGAGTTTTTTGCAAATGGATTTTTAGCATCTCTATCGGCATATTCGGCCATTAAAGAAAACCCTTGGTATTTAAACATAGCGTCAATAAAAAGCGTATTTATATTTGTTTGATAAAAACCTTCGTCGTTTTCCATATAAGAACCTTGATTGCTTCTATTTTTTACGGCATTGGCATTGTGGTCGTAAGTGATACCTAAGGCTAGTTTTGGAGATGCTTCTCTTTTTAAATCAGCTCCTTTATAATCTCCTTTACTGGCAAAATTACCCATTGGCAATAATTCAATGCGTCCAGTATATTGGTGACCTCCAATATTCCCCGTTGTAATATTTCTACCTTCACCTTGAGCAATCGAAAATATTTCTTTTACAACAAAAGTCTCTGTTAAATTAAAATGATGCCTAAGCTGTATGCCTAAATCTCTGTCAATATTAAACCTGCTGTTAAGTAACGAACGATCTACTTGTTGCATATTTGCTGAAGATATAACACGTTCTCTGTTACCAGGTAACTTAGTTTGCCCAAACCAAAGCTCAAAATTTTCATAGAAATTCCACTTTATTACTGCATCTAATATATATCGAGGAGCATTACTAGTAAAAGGAGAAGCGCCTGAAATATCTCTGTTAGATAATCCTAACTCTAATTTATATTTAAGTTTAGGTGTAAAAGCAAACCCATCAAATTTTAAACGAGCACGTCTTACTAAAAAATTAGATTCGTTTGATTGGTTTTCTTCCCAATTAGAAATTGCTAAAAATTGCATTCTAGCTCCAATTTTCATAGTCCAAGAACTGTCTTGTCCAACTAAATTAAATAATCCTTTACCAAATTTTGGTGCTGGTATTTCTTGAGCTTGAGTATGTAATAAAGTAAAAACTGCAAAGACAGTTACGAATAGTTTTAGTTTCATGATCTATTAATAGTTTTTGTCGCTGCAAAGAACTATAATCAATGTTAACTTAATGTTACCAAACTATTAATGTTTGGATAAAAAAAAGACTGCCTTGGCCAAAGGCAGTCATTAGAATTCATGATAATGTAGTCGACAAAAACTAATAGATTATATGAAATACTAAATAATTTGTCTTAAGACACAGCAAATATGCAACTCTAACATCATGTTATTGTAATGCTAATATTAATTAAACATTAAGCTTTTTAAATCACCTTTGTGTTTTTATAACATACTGTTTATTAAAATTTTAAAGGCTGAATGTTAATTTAATGTTATGCAAACATTGTTTTAATGTTAAAAAGAATGTATATTTGATATTAGAATGTAAAACCCATAATTATGAAGAACACAATTTTTTTATTGGTTTTTTTAATTTGTGCGGTGTCTTTTGGACAACAAAAGAGAGATTTAAAACTTAATGAAAACAAAAATCTTATTGAAGTAACCTACTATCATGACAATGGAGTTATAAGCCAAATAGGAGCTTATACTTTAGATGGTAAATTACATGGAGAGTGGTTGAGTTTTAATGCACAAGGTGAAAAGACCGTGTCTGCGAATTATGATAATGGGAAAAAAGTCGGCAAATGGATTCACTGGATTGACGGTGTTATGAAAGAAGTCAATTATGATAATAATGTAGTTTCTAAAGAAACTATAAACTAAATAAAAAAGCATCCTTTAAAGGATGCTTTTTTATTTAAAGACTAATTTAAATATAGATAAAGCCTTAATTATAGGTTAGCGTCTTTCCATGTCCATCCTGAGATGTCTAATGGAGTAGCATCATTGCCAGAATTTAAGGTGTACTTTGTAGTTTCACCATTAATTAAAGTAGCATCTGCATCAGCACCTTCAATTTGTACATTAGACAAAGCACCACCATCTTTCATATCTAGATCGACATCATATCCTGTTAAGTGTAACCCAGTAATGGATCCTCCAGATTGCTTTTTAAACTGTAATCCCGTTCCTCCTACTGTAGAAATAGCAGTAATGTTTGTAAAGGTAGGATTAGCATTATCTTTATCTCCTTCGAATACTGTTGAGAAACCTGCAATGGTATGCGAGATATAAGCGTTAGTTACAGATCCGCTCCATTCTTCAGTCCAGTCAATTGAATCGTCATCGTTATTTTCTAAGTATAGGTTAGTAGCTGCCACAGTACCACCAAAGAACTCAACACCGTCATCAGCACCATTGATAACTGATACATTTTCGACTTCAGTATTAGAGCCTACTGCGTAGAAAGATACTCCATTGTATTGAGACTCTGAGTTAATTTGTGCTCCTGTTCCTTTAATTACAAGATATCTAATATGACCAGAATCGTCCGTATCATTTGTACCACCATAGATGAATCCACCTACTTCAGCTGTAGCATCAACACCAGCACTAGTTGTAGCTTCACCACAAATGGTTAAGCCTCCCCAGTCTCCTGGCTCAGAATTTTCGGATGCAATAACAACAGGGCTATCAGAGGTACCGTTAATTTCTATCTGTCCGCCTTTTAATACGGCTATGTAAACTCCTGTTCCACCATCTCTTGCAGTAATTTTTGTGCCAGCAGGGATAATTAATTTACCACCATCTTGTACGATGTAAGAAGAGTTCAATACATAATCAATACCAGCATCTAAAGTAACAGTACCAGAAACAGTTCCTTGTAAAATATTGTTTCCAATAGTTAAGTCAGTATCAACCCAATCAAAATCACTAAGGTCTACTGTAGGAGCAACATTTGCACCGTTTAAAGTGTAAAAATCTGAATCTCCATCTTCTCCAGATAATACAGGAGTGATTGAGTTTTCGAATACTACATTAGAAAGTGCACCACCATCTTTCATATCTAAATCTGTATCATATCCAGATAAAGATAAACCAGTAATTGTTCCACCAGATTGCTTTTTAAATTGTAATGCTGTACCACCAACCGTTGAAATGGCTGTAATGTTATCGAATGTTGGGTTGGCGTTATCTTTGTCTCCTTCAAAAACCGTTGAGAATCCCGAAACAGTATGAGAAATGTATGCAGTATCTATGCCTCCGCTCCATCCTTCAGTCCAGTCGATAGAGTCATCATCGTTGTTTTCTAGGTATAGGTTAGATACAGAAACTGTTCCGCCAAAAAACTCAACACCGTCATCAGCACCATTGATTACTGCTACGTTATTTACTACAGTACCAGAACCAACTGCGTAAAAAGACACACCATTGTATTGAGACTCAGAGTTAATTTGAGCACCTGTACCAACAATTTGTAAATAAGAGATATTTCCTGAACTATCCGAGTCGTTAGTTCCACCATAAATAAACCCACCTACTTCAGCAGTAGCATCAACACCAGCGGTTGTAGTAGCATCACCACAAATAGTTAAACCACCCCAATCACCTGGATCACCAGCTGCTGATGACATTACAACAGGATTTGCAGGGTTTCCGTTAATGAATATTTGTCCACCTTTTAGAACACCAATATATACTTCAGTTCCACCTGCATCAGCTACAATTGTTGTTCCTGCAGGAATAGTTAAACTTGCACCATTGGCAATTGTAAACTGACCTGTTAGGTTATACTGTGTTGAAGCGTTTAAAGTGTAATTTTCAGTTAAGTTCCCTTGCATAATTCCGTTATCAAGGTTTTCAATAACAGCTTCTGTTGGAGGGATGATTGGATCTGGGTCATCGTTGCTACTGCAACTAAATATAGATCCTGATACTACAACTATCATTAATAGTTTTGCAAATAAATTTTTCATGTTGTTCTTTAAAGTTTTAATTGTTCTGCAAAGAAAATTGTTAGTTCTTTCTTTATTATTAATTCAATATTAAACCTAGGTTACATTTACCGTGAGTTTACCATGAAATGTTATGTAAAGGTTAATTAGAATTTATAGGTTAATCCTAAACTGAACTGACTCCCTTTTTTATAGGATTGCACCACATCTTTACTTGAGCTAACAATATTGTCGTTAACATCAAAGATTGTAATTTGCTGCGCCTGCTCAATGCTAGGATTTAAAAGATTTTTTCCTGAAAGTTTTAGCGATAAATTCTTATTGAATTGTTTGCTTACAACCATATCCAGCGTTACAAACCCTTTTTCGATAATTTCATCATTAAATAAGGTAGCGCTATTTTGTAAATCTTCTGGACTTCCTAAAGCATATATCTTATCTGATGAATAGTTACCTGTTAATGTGGCAATAAATTCATTTTCTTTTCTACTGTTGTATGATAAAGAACCATTTAAAATAAAATCAGAGGCACCTTGGAGGTCTGATTCGGTTTTATTAAAATATTGAAATTCCTCATATAGATCTTGATTGAACCACATTTGTGTTACGTTTGCAGTAAGGTTTAAAATACCTTTTTCATCTTCATTCTCTAAAATGCTAACTCTACCTTCAAACTCTAAACCAAATACAGTAGCTGCATCTCCTGTATTATAGTACTGAAAAATTCCCGCAGAGCCTCTGGCTTGAGCCAAGTTGAGAGGATCTTGAATGTTTTTATAGAAAGCCGTAGCTGAAAACAACTCTTCACTGCTTGGGAAAAATTCCCATTTGGCGTCAATATTAAATATGGCAGATTTCACCAACTCAGGATTCCCTTTTATAACACGACCAGTAGGCGAGACATACTCAAATGGTGCAAACTCCTTAAATTCTGGTAATGTTTGGGTGATACTTGATGCAAGACGTAAAAATTGCTTTTCGTTCAATGCGTATTTTAAGTTAATGCTAGGATATATATCGGTATATTCACGATTTAAAATGCCTATTCTTGGAGTTCCTGTATCTCTGTCAATAAAATTCTTAACATTCCAGGCAACATTGATTTCATCTCTTTCAAAGCGCACTCCTACATTTCCAGAAAGACGCTTATTTAAACCAAAATCTAAGTTGGCATATCCAGCAAAGGTTGTTAAGTCAGCATTATAGATATCTGGTTGCTGTTCAATTAGTTTCAGTTCAGGGCTACTTGAGGTATTAAAGTTGCTTGAAGTAAAAGTAGTCGTGAAACTATCTACGTTAGGCACTATAAAATCTCTGGCATTAACACCTATGAATTGCGATTTAAAATCTCTTTCTTTGTAACGGAAATCTCCACCTACATTTAATTTCAAGGGACGATTTTCATCTTCATCCAGTTTGCCAAATTCATAAGCATTTTGGATATAACCGTTATATTCGAAATCTTCAATTTTTTGGCTTGATTTTCTCTGTTGGAAACCTCCAACGTAAGCATAGGTTACCTCTGAAGGATTCAAGATATTAGCTTCGTTTCTAATTCTATTAGGTTCTTCAGCCAATACAAAGTTATAACCATCTGCCCAATTTAGGGTGTTTCTTTCAGAAAGTTTGTGTTCACCCATTAACTGGTTTACAAACATGGTAGTTTGTTTGAAGTTTTGGTCTCTTATAAAAGCTCCATTCTCTTGAGGTTGTTGGTCAAATACATACCCTAAACCGTTTCTTCCAGCCTCATAAACTCTATCTTGAGATTTATTAACGAATAAGTGGTTGTACCCAATGGTATGATTGTCACTTAATGTAATATCTCCTCTTAGGTAAGCAGTGGTGTTAATATTTGAATAGTAATCCTGAACATCAGGAACATTATTCAATGCGTTTGAAGGGTTTGCAGTTGATCTAGGAAACCCATTGTCTTCAATATTTGCTCTATAGCTTCTAAACATTCCTTCACGGTATTCAAAAGACTGTCCGTGTGAAGCAGCACCAAATAGTTTTACTTCTTTTCCAAAGACATCAAACTTGTAAGCACCATTTAAAGAGATGCCAAAGTTAGTAGTGTTATCCTGAACCAAAGGATCCCATCCCTGGTTGGTAATAAGATCGACTAAAGCAAATTCTTTTTGATGAAACCCAAAAGTGGCATCATCTGATATAATGGTCTTTTTAAAATCACCGTCCAATCCAGTAACTGCAGTATTCAATCCTGAACTAATACCAATAGAAAACCCTTTTTTTGAATACTTTTTAGAGACCACATCTACATTACCTGAAGCTTGATCGGCGTAACTACTTGTGGTATAGGTTTTACTAATTCCGATATTCTCAATGATATTAGTAGTAAACAAATTTAAATTGATATTCTTGTTGTTAACATCATCTGATGGAATAGGCAATCCGTTCATACTTGTAGAGAGATATCTATCTCCAAGACCACGAATATAAACATCACCAGAACCTTCACTTTTAGTGACTCCAGAAATTTTAGTAGTGGCGCCAGCAGCATCAGACACACCAATTTCTGATAATCTTTCTGCACCAATGCTTTCTTTTATTTCAAGTGCTTTTTTCTGCTCCAGCAATAATGCTACTTCGCTTTCTTTTCTTGTAGTTGTTGTAATTATCACTTCACTTAAAGATGCTGCACTTGCAGCCATTGGCACATTGACTTCGGTTACTTTATCGGTTTCAACGGTAACCGTTATTTCTTGAGTTTCATAACCAACAAAGCTAAATATTAAGGTATAGCTTCCAGGGGTTAAATTTTCAAAAGCATACAGACCATCAAAGTCTGAGGTTGTTCCAGTTGTGGTTCCTTTTATTAAAATATTTGCAAAAGGTAAAGGTTCATTATTGTACTCTTTGTCAATTAGTTTTCCAACAATAGAACCAGTGTTTTGAGCATACATGATAGTAGCTGAAAACATTAAAAATAATAACGTATAAATTCTCATTAGTTTTTGTACTTTTTTGTTGCCGCAAAGAAACTTATACATTTTAAAGGAGAGGTTAATTGTAGGTTAAACCTCAGTAACAAAAGAGTTATGTTATTGTTATGAAATAGCTAATTTCACATTTTTTTGGAAACAATTATTTAACATAAGGAATAAGGCTTTATAAATTTATCTAAAGAGAGGTGAATAATTAATTAAATAATAAAAAAACAGCCTTCATTTTTGAGATGAAAGCTGTTTTTTTTTTATCTAAATTTATTGAAAATATCTAGAAATCTTAATGACTGTTTGTAGGTCTATCGTCTTTTTTGTCGGCACGATCAAGCGTTAATAATATATCATCAAAAGATAGAGTGCTAGCACTTAGAAAAAGCTTAACAAAAGTCTCTTTGCCAAAAGAATGTTTAGTTTTTATTTCTTGTGTTTCATATCCAACAAAACTATATTCTAAAGTATATGTGCCTTCGGTTAGATTTTCAAATTTGAAGACACCATTTTTATCTGTATAAGTCTCTTTACCTATTTCTTTAATTGAAACTTTCGCAAACTTTAAAGGTTCATTGTTAAGTTCCGCATCCATTAAAATGCCACTAATAGAGCTTGTCTTTTGGGCAAATGCAAATGTCGAAATAAAAAAAGCAGATAAAAAAATAATACGTCTCATACTATATTTTATATAATATGCAAATAAAGTTATTTGGTGTAATTATAATGTTATTTAAACATTAAACAACAGTGGTCAAATGTTACGATAATGTTATCAAAAAAAGCATTGAAATTTTAATTGTAACTAGAATTATTAACATTATTTTTTTACTTAATTTAATTATATTGCGAAGACTTAATAATATGCTATGAATTGGGAACAATTACTGTCCTTAAAACGTTATGGAGATACAAATAAACGACTAAGAAAAGAGCAGGATGAGACTCGACTAGGGTTTGAGGTAGATTACGATCGTATTATATTTTCTTCAGAGTTTAGAAGTCTTCAGGATAAAACACAAGTGATTCCTTTATCCCAAACAGATTTTGTGCATACACGTCTTACACATAGTTTAGAGGTAAGTGTTGTTGGTCGTTCATTAGGGAGACAAGTTGGACTAAGAGTTCTCGAAAAGCATCCACATTTACAAGAAGTTCATGGCTATCAAGCAAACGATTTTGGAGCTATTGTAGCGTCGGCAGCTTTGGCACATGATATTGGAAATCCACCTTTTGGACATTCAGGAGAAAAAGCTATTGGACAATATTTTTCAAAAGGAAAAGGAATTGCGTTTAAAAATCAATTAACACTAAAAGAGTATCAAGATTTATGTGATTTTGAAGGTAATGCTAATGGCTTTAAAATTGCAACTCAATCTAGAGAGGGTAGAGCAGGAGGTTTGCGTTTAAGCTATGCTACCTTAGGAGCGTTTACAAAGTACCCAAAAGAGTCTTTGCCAAAAAAGCCAACCACGCATATAGCAGATAAAAAATATGGTTTTTTTCAAAGTGATAAAGAGGCTTTTTTAGATGTAGCTAAAGATTTAGGACTAAAACCAACCAGAACAGGTAATGATGCAAGTTTTGCAAGACATCCTTTAGCGTTTTTAGTTGAGGCAGCCGATGATATTTGCTATACTATTATTGATTTTGAAGACGGTATTAATCTTGGTTTAATCCCAGAAGAGTTTGCTTTAGAATATTTATCTAAAATTATTAGAAGCACTATTAAACCAGAAAATTATTATGCCCTTTCCACTAGGGAAGATCGTGTTGGTTATTTACGAGCTTTAGCCATAGGATCACTGATAAATGAAGCTGTTGATATTTTCATGAAGTATGAAGCTGCTATTTTGGATGGTAGTTTTTCTACAGCATTGTTAGATAAAAGCCAGTATGAGGCACAAATAAATGATATTATTAAGCTAAGTGTTGAAAACATATATCAATCAAAAGAAGTTGTTGAAAAAGAAATTTCTGGATATGAAGTCATTACCAAACTTCTAGACACATACATTTCGGCAGTTAATAATTGCTATGAAAACCATGCGTCTAATTACGATAAGTTAATTTTAAAAACACTTCCTAAATCTATTAAGGTCAATGATGATAAGCTTTATAACAGAGTGTTAAGTGTATGCCATTTTATATCATTGCTATCAGATAGTAATGCAATTTTAAGTTACAAAAGATTGATGGGAATGACGTTATAACTCATTTGTTATAGTGTTTTTAATACTTTTAGAATCTAAGCCTGTATATTCTTGTAACTCACGTACTTTACCGTGATCTATAAATTTATCGGGAATTCCAAGAATTTTTATGGTATTTGTATAGTTATTCTTAGATGCAAATTCTAATACCTCACTTCCTAACCCGCCTTTAATAGTACCATCTTCTACTGTAAAAATGGTTTGATACCTTTTGAAAATTTGATGCAATAAGTGTTCATCAATTGGTTTTAGGAATTTCATATCGTAATGAGAAACGTCCAAGTCTTTAATGGCATTTGTAACATTATTGGCAATGGTTCCTAAGCTTAATACAGCAATGTTTTTACCCTTTTTTAATTGCACTCCTTTGCCGATACCTATTTTAGTAAAAGGCTGTTTCCAATCCACTATAACACCGTATCCACGAGGGTATCTTATGGCTATTGGTAATTTTAATCCGAGTTGCGCAGTGTGCATAATATTACGTAATTCTACGTCATTTCTAGGCGCAAAAATAATCAAATTAGGTATGCATCGTAAGTACGCCAAATCAAAAACACCATGATGCGTAGCACCATCTTCACCAACTATTCCTGCGCGATCTAAACAAAAAACAACAGGTAGTTTTTGTAAGGCCACATCGTGAATTACTTGGTCGTAAGCGCGTTGTAAAAAAGTTGAGTAAATATTACAAAAAGGTATTAAGCCCTGAGTTGCCATTCCAGCAGCAAGAGTCACAGCATGTTGTTCGGCGATGCCAACATCAAAGGCACGATCTGGAAATACACTCATCATATATTTAAGTGAACTTCCTGTAGGCATTGCAGGTGTAATGCCGATAATGTGTTTGTTTTCTTTAGCTAGTTCAACCAAAGTATGCCCAAAAACATCTTGATACTTCGTAAATTTGGAGGGTTCTTTTAAAATTAAATCTCCCGTAGTAGCATTAAATTTTCCAGGCGCATGATATTTTACTTGATCTTCTTCAGCTTGCTTTAGTCCTTTCCCTTTTTTAGTAATTACATGCAATAATTTAGGGCCTTTTATTGTTTTTAGGCGTTCTAACTCTGTAACAAGTGTATTTATATTATGACCATCAATAGGACCAGAGTAATTAAAATTTAAAGCTTCAAAAATATTATCTTGTTTTTGAGTGCCTTTTTTAACATTGGTTAAATACTGTTTTAAGGCACCAACACTTGGGTCAATACCAATAGCATTATCGTTTAAAATAATTAAGATATTTGCATCTGTAACACCTGCATGATTCAAGCCCTCAAAAGCCATTCCGCTGGCAATTGAAGCATCACCTATAACCGCAATATGTTGTTTGTTTTCACCTTTTAATTTGGATGCAATTGCCATACCTAAAGCTGCAGAAATTGATGTTGAAGAATGTCCAACACCAAAGGTATCATACATATTTTCATCACGTTTTGGAAAACCACTAATACCATTTAGTTGCCTGTTGGTATTGAATACATCTTTTCTTTCAGTTAAAATTTTATGACCATACGCTTGATGTCCAACATCCCAAATTAATAAATCTTTAGGTGTATTAAATACGTAATGTAATGCAATGGTTAATTCAACCACTCCTAAGCTAGCTCCTAAATGACCTTCTTTTGTTGCTACAATATTAATGATGAAATCACGTAACTCTTGAGCAAGTTGAGGTAAGTCATCTTGATTGAGTTGACGTAATTCTTTAGGGGAATTAATATGATTTAATAATTTGCTCATTCAATTACAAATGTACAAGATGAAATTGTATTTTTACGTTTATGGAGCATCCTTTTAACGATACTTATTTTATGAAAAAAGCACTACAAGAAGCCGAAGCTGCTTTTGAAAAAGGAGAAATTCCTGTCGGTGCTGTTGTAGTTGTTAATGATAGAGTTATTGCAAGAGCACACAATCTTACAGAATTACTTAATGATGTCACGGCTCATGCTGAAATGCAAGCTATTACAGCAGCCTCAAACTTCCTTGGAGGTAAGTATCTGCATAATTGTACTTTGTATGTTACTTTAGAACCTTGCCAAATGTGTGCAGGAGCCTTGTATTGGAGCCAGATTAGCAAGATTGTGTATGGTGCTAGAGACGAAAAAAGGGGTTGTGGTGTTATGGGTACTAAATTACACCCTAAAACTAAAATTAAAGGAGGTATTCTTGCTGAAGAAGCCTCTATACTTATGAAAAGATTCTTTATAGAAAAGCGCAATATGAATTAGTAAATAGCGATATATTAATCGTCAAAATCTCGCATTTTTTCTATATTCTCTTTGGTAATCATATAATCTTCCACTTTTTTGTCTTTCCAACGATAATAAGAAAATAAAGGAAAAACGATAAAAAACAATACTACCACACCACCACCAATTAGCTTTTCAGAATAATCAACATCTAAAAAATAACCAGCTATAATGCTACCAGCTGAAACCAAAAAGAAAAACCAGATTAAATGTTTCAAAATTCAATATTTTTATGAGGTAAAATTAATTAATTCTCGTCTATAAGCTGTTAATAGTTTTGACTTTGATACAAATCCGAGATATGTTCCTTGTTTAATTACAGGAAGGTTCCAAGCTCCAGATGTTTGAAATTTTTTCATAACCTGTTTCATTGAATCGTTTTCATAATCGATAAATTCAGGAGGATTACCCATAAATGTTTGAACAGATGTCGTTTCATATAATGTTTGATCGAACATCACATTTCTAATATCATCTAAAAGAATAATACCCACTAAAACACAAGATTCATCTACAACTGGAAAGAGATTTCGACTAGATTTTGAAACACCATTTTTAAGCATATTACCCAAAGACATTTCTGGATGAAGTACTATAAAATCTTTTTCTATCACACTATCAAGATTCATTAATGTAAGGACACTTTGGTCTTTATTATGAGTTAATAAAGCTCCTTTTTCGGCTAGTTCTTTAGTGTAAATAGTGTGTTCTACAGCATTTTTTGTAATTATAAATGACATGGAAACAGTTATCATTAATGGAATAAACAGCTCGTAACCTCCAGTAATTTCAGCAATTAAAAAAATTGCGGTTAATGGCGCATGTAAAACACCTGCAATTAGGCCTGCCATTCCAACTAAAGTAAAATTCGCTTCGGATACCTGAAAATCTAAACCTAGATTATTAATGATTTTCGCAACTACATTTCCTAAAGCACTCCCCATAACCAATGTAGGAATGATAATTCCGCCAACACCTCCAGCTGCAAGTGTTGTGGTCATGGCAACTGCCTTAAAAATGGTAATACCAACAAGTAGTGTAATAACTACCCATATATTGTCTAGATAATTATCAAACGGTGTTTTTCCTAGAGCACTAAGGTCATTACCAGCCATTAAATCGTTAATAAAACCAAAACCTTCACCGTATAAAGGAGGAATAAAATACAGCATGATACCAATAACTAAGCCACCAAAAAGTAATTTTTTTAGCCTTGTGTTAAATTGGTTAAAGAGCGTGTTTATAGCAAAATATATTTTTGAAAAATAAATGGATGCAATTCCTGTTCCTATACCTAAAATAATATAGAAAAACGTATCGTTTATGGCAAATTTATCTGAGACAGTAAAGTTGAAAATAGTATCATCACCTACAAAAAAATAGGATGTTAGTACTGAAGAAATAGAAGCTATTAACAATGGTAATAAAGAAGTGAATGTTAGGTCTAAACTAAATACCTCAATGGCGAAAATGATTGCAGCAATAGGTGATTTAAAAATAGAGGCTATAGCTCCAGCTGCAGCACAACCAATTAAAAGTGTTCGTGTTTTTCTGTCGATATGAAACAATTGCCCCATATTTGAACTTATTGCTGAGGCAGAGGAAATAGCAGGTCCTAACAATCCAACAGAACCACCAAAACCAACAGTTAATGGTGCGGTTATTAAAGGATAGTATATTTTATTTCGATTTAGTAACCCGCTTTTTTTTGATAAGGAAAATAGTATGGAAGGAATGGCATGTTCTATTGGTTTTTTTGAAACATATTTTACAAATAAATACACCAAAAATAACCCAAGGGTTGGTAATATGAAGTATAAGTACTCTTTAGATAGAATAACACTTTGTTCCATTAGCGACTCTATGGAGTAGGTAATGTTTTTAATGGTCACTGAAACTAGTCCTGCTAACAACCCAATAAGCATACTTAATAGAAGCACAAAATTTTTATGCGATATGTATTTGTATCGCCAAAGAAGTACTTTTGCAAGTATGGTTTTGTGTGTCATAATTAAAACTAATAAAAAATCCTGCATGTTAGCAGGATTTTTTTATTTATGATTTTAAATTAAGTTTTAAACTTAATTCTTCAAGTTGGTCATCATCAATTGGAGCAGGAGCATCAATCATAACATCACGACCAGAATTGTTTTTAGGAAATGCAATAAAATCCCTAATGGTTTCTTGTCCGCCTAAAATAGCGACTAACCTATCTAATCCAAAGGCAATACCACCATGTGGAGGCGCACCATACTCAAAAGCATTCATTAAAAAACCAAATTGCGCTTGGGCTTCCTCCTTTGTGAATCCTAAATGGTCAAACATTAACGATTGTGTTTCTTTGTTATAAATTCTAATAGAACCACCACCTATTTCGTTCCCATTCAATACTAAATCATAAGCGTTAGCTTTTACATCTCCTGGATTTGTGTCTAACAACTCAATTTGTCCTGGTTTTGGTGAAGTAAATGGATGATGCATAGCATGATAACGATTAGTGTCTTCATCCCATTCTAACAATGGAAAATCAATGACCCAAAGTGGTGCAAATTCATGAGGTTTTCTCAACCCTAAACGCTCTGCAAGTTCCATACGTAAAGCACTTAGTTGCGCTCTTACTTTATTTGTGTTTCCTGACAGCACGCAAATTAAATCACCAGCTTTAGCGTTGGTTGCATCTGCCCATTTCGCTAAGTCGTCTTGGTTGTAAAACTTATCGACTGATGATTTGTAGGTGCCATCTTCATTGCATCTTACATACACCATTCCAAGAGCACCAACTTGTGGGCGTTTTACCCAATCAATTAATTTATCTATTTCTTTTCTTGAATAGAAATTTCCGCCTGGAACTGCTATCCCAACTACTAATTCAGCTGAATTAAACACATTGAAATCTTTATGTTGAGCAACATCATTAAGTTCGCCAAACTCCATTCCAAAACGAATATCTGGTTTGTCATTTCCGTAGCGTTTCATAGCTTCATCAAAAGTCATTCTTGGAAAATCTGCTATTTCAATACCATGAATTTCTTTAATTAAATGGCGTGTTAAACCTTCAAAGGTGTTTAAAATGTCTTCTTGCTCTACAAAAGCCATTTCACAATCTATTTGTGTAAATTCAGGCTGTCTGTCGGCACGTAAATCTTCATCTCTAAAGCACTTTACAATTTGAAAGTATTTGTCCATTCCTCCAACCATTAATAGCTGCTTGAATGTTTGAGGTGATTGAGGAAGCGCATAAAACTGTCCTTCATTCATTCTTGAAGGCACTACAAAATCTCTAGCACCTTCTGGTGTAGATTTAATTAAATAAGGTGTTTCAACTTCGATGAAATCATTTTTTGAAAGATAATTTCTAACTTCTTGAGTTACCTTATGTCTAAAAATTAAACTGTTTTTTACAGGATTTCGTCTTATATCTAAGTAACGATATTGCATACGTAATTCTTCACCACCATCAGTCTCATCCTCAATAGTAAAAGGAGGTAATTTAGCAGTGTTTAGAATGTTTAGCTTAGATACTAATATTTCAATATCTCCTGTTGGTAAATTAGGGTTTTTAGAAGCTCTTTCAATTACTTCTCCTTCCACTTGAATTACAAACTCACGACCTAATTTTTGTGCTTGTTGCATCATCTCTTTAGGAGTGCGTTCTTCATCAAAAATAAGTTGAGTAATGCCGTAACGGTCTCTTAAATCGACCCAAATCATGAATCCTTTATCTCTAGATTTTTGAACCCAACCTGCAAGTGTTACTATTTTAGCTTCATCACTAGCTCTTAATTCGCCACAATTATGACTTCTATACATATTTAGAAAATTTGATTTGCAAATTTACATAAGTTAAACGATTAATAATGAAAAACCCTCAACATTTGTCAAGGGTTTTCTAGCTTCTAAATTTAAGTTCTTAGACAAAGCAGTAAATTTATGTTGTTATTTTGATATTGCTGGATTTTGAGTTATGAGCTTAGACTCTTTGCTTTCAGCTGCCTTATTTCTAATCCACATTTTTAGTTTCATAGATAAGAAAAATAGTACAGGAACAATAATCAAGGTTAAAAACGTAGCTATTAATAATCCATAAATTACGGTCCATGCTAATGGACCCCAAAAGACAACATTGTCACCTCCCATATAAATATTAGCATCAAATTCTTTAAATAATGTAAAGAAGTTAATGTTTAAACCAATGGCTAATGGAATTAAACCAAGAATGGTTGTAATAGCAGTTAACAAAACAGGACGTAAACGTGCTTTACCAGCTTTAACAATGCTTTCAAATAAATCCTCAGTAGTTAAATATTCATTGTCATCTAAATCTAATTCATTTTTCTTTCTATCTATTAACAACTGTGCATAATCGAGTAAAACGACACCATTGTTTACTACAATTCCTGCAAGCGATATAATACCAACCATAGTCATCATAATTACAAAGGCACTCCCTGTAATAACAATACCTCCAAATACACCAATTAAACTCAAGAAAATAGCTAACATAATAATAGCTGGTTTTGATATAGAGTTAAATTGGAAGATTAAGATGAAGAAAATTAAACCTAATCCAGTAAAAAAAGCACCCATTAAAAAAGCCATTTGCTTGTTTTGCTCTTCGATTTGACCTGTATAATCTATTTTAATATTCTCAGGTAAGCCTTCATAACTTTTCATTTCATTTTGAATTTGAGCCACGATTGCTCCCGCATCAGTATAACCAGGTGCTAATGCAGAATATACAGTTACAACACGTTTAGCGTCTTTATGCTTAATGGCGCTAAAACCTGAGTTGTTTTCATGTTTTGCAACAGCAGAAACGGGAATGCTTTTTATTTGACCTGAGTTATCCCTAAACGTGATATTTTGATTAAATAAGGCACTTGTGTTGTACCTGTTGTCTTTGTTAAAACGAACATAAATATCGTAATCTTCACCACCTTCTTTATAAACCCCAGCTTTTGACCCAAAAATAGAGTTACGTAATTGTTGTCCTACCTGTGAAGCACTTATACCTAATTCGCCAGCTTTTTCTCTGTTTACAACAACTTGCATTGTTGGCTTATCCTTATTTACATCAATTTTTAGCTCATCAATACCAGCAATGTTTCTAGAGTTAATAAATTCCCGCATGTTTTCGGCAGTAGCAATTAATTGATTATAATCGTCTCCTTCGATTTCAATATTAATTGGCGAACCTGCTGGAGGTCCATTAGCATCTTTTTCAACAGAAATTAAAACGCCTGGATAAATGCCTACTAATGCTTCTTGCACTTTTTGACGTAATAGCTCACTATCTTCTCCACGACGGTATTTAAACTCACGCATAGATGCGGTTATTTTTGCTTTATGTGGCATTTCTGCTGCCGATCCAGCATCTGCTTGCGGGTTTCCAGCACCTTCACCTACTTGTGATACAGCACTCTCTACCATAAAATTATAATCGCCATCTTTATATTGGTTATCGTCAAGTACGTTATAAACACGTTTTTCAATTTCTTTAGTAATGGCATTGGTTTTTTCAATGGCAGTGCCTTGAGGGTACTCTATATAAACAATAATTTGGTTTGGTTTGTTGTCTGGAAAAAATTCGACTTTTGTTCTTTGAGTTGCTAATGAAGCACCAAATGCTACAAATGCCACTATTAATAACATAAATATACCAATACTTAGTATGTATGGTTTTTTTCCAGAAAGCGCCCAACGTAATTGACTTTCATACCAACGCTCTAATTTGACCAATGTTTTGGTTTGAAAGTTGTTTGCCCATTTTCTCAAAAATAAGCGATATACCCAAAGTAATATTGCAGTTAGCACCATAAGACTTCCTAGTGCCTTATATTCACCACCAACAATAAAGACAATAATACCAGTAACAGCCATGATGATGGTGTTTTTAATAATCTTTTTTAATGGCATGTCTTTGTCTTCTGTTTGCATAAATTGTGATACCAAAACAGAATTAAAAAAGATGGCTACAAAGAGTGATGACCCTAAAACTATTGATAATGTTTGAGGTAAAATCATCATAAACTCTCCCATTAAACCTGGCCATAACCCTAAAGGAATAAATGCTGCAACTGTAGTAGCTGTTGAGATAATAATTGGAAACGCAATTTCACCTATTCCTTTTTTAGCAGCTTCCAAACGGCTCATGCCTTCCTCTTCCATTAAACGATAGACGTTTTCAACGACCACAATACCATTGTCAACTAACATACCAAGACCCATAATTAAACCAAATAGTACCATGGTGTTTAGTGAAATTCCAAATAAATCTAAAATCATGAGCGACATAAACATAGACATTGGTATGGCAAATCCAACAAAAATGGCATTTTTAAATCCTAAAAAGAACATTAATACAGTTACAACTAGAATAACCCCAAAAATGATGTTATTTACTAGGTCATCTACTTGACCAATTGTTACTGATGATTGGTCATTGGTAATAATTACTTCTAAATCTTGTGGAAATACATTTTTTACTGCATTATCTTTAATAACTTGTATTTGTTCTACAGCAGCAACCATGTTTTTTCCTGCACGTTTTTTAACATCGAGCATTACAACAGGTTCGCCAAATTTACGTGCATAGGTTGTTTTATCTTCTTCTTTAAAAGATACGCTTGCTACGTCTTTTAGATAAATAGCATTACCGTTTTCAGATTTTACAACAAAATTTTCAAGATTTTTAGGCGATACAATTTCTCCTAAAACACGAATGGTACGTCGTTGTCCGCTGGCTATTAAATTTCCAGCAGACATGGTAACGTTGCCATTATTAATAGCACCAATAATATCACTGAAAGTTACTTGTGCTGCCATCATTTTATAGATATCTACGGCAACTTCAACTTCTTTTTCTTGTGCGCCTCGAATATCTACTTGTTTAATTTCTTGCAAATCCTCAATTTCATCTTGGAGATATTCACCATATTCCTTTAATTTTTCAACTGGATAGTCTCCTGAAATATTAATATTTAGAATTGGCATTTCTTCAGATAAACTCAACTCAAATACATCAGGTTCTACTTTAGCACCATTAAATGTAGGCCAATCTTCGCCAGAAGTTTCAGTGTCTATTTCGTCTTTTACCTTTTGTTTGGCTTGATCTACTGTGATGTTTTCATCAAATTCAACCACAATCATCGAAAAATCTTCTTGTGATATCGAGGTTGTTTCCACCACATTACTGACGGTTTTTAATTTGTCTTCAAGCGGGTCTGTAATTAGCTTTTCAATGTCCTCGGCAGTGTTACCTGGAAATACCGAGCTTACGTAAATTTTAGTTTCGTTTACTTCTGGGAAATTTTCTCGTGGCATATCAAAAAATGCTGAAACGCCAAGATAGAAGAACACAGCAATAAGCACATACATTGTGGTTTTATTGTTAATAGCCCATGATGAGAAACCAAATTCCTTATCGACTTGTTTTTTCTTTTTAGTAGTCATTAGATTGTAGTTTTTTAGTCTTTAGAAGGGTTGATAACTTTTACTGTCTGTCCGTCTTTTACACTTCTGGCACCTTCTTGAATAATTTCGGCACCGCTTTCAATACCTTCCAGTACTTCAATGACATCGCCTTGTGTTTTTCCAGTTTTTATAATGACCTTACTAGCAACACCTTCTTCATTATTGTTTTTATTATTAACTACGTACACATATTGTTCGCCTTCAGCATTTTCCGAGATAATGCTTTGAGGAACCAAAAGTGCTTTCTCATTTGTGTAATCGTTAATTTTAAGTTTTGCAGTAAGGTTTGGTTTAATGGATTTATCTGAATTTGGAATGCTAACTTCTACTTTAAAAGTCCTGTTTGCAGGATTAATATAATCACCAGCTTGACGAATTTCTGTTTCAATGGTTTTTCCTAACACAGGAAACTCCACTGTTACATGCTTTCCTTTAGTGACATCTGAAATATAACTCTCAGGAACATCGGTTTCAATATACATATTGCTTAAATTCACAATACGCATTAATGGTGTTTGTCCTGCACCAACAACACTTCCCTGTTCAGTTATAACATCGTCAATAGTTCCTGAAAAAGGAGCTCTAACACTAGTTTTAGCAATTTGTTGTTTTAGTTGGTTTACTGCTTCAATTTGAGACTCGTAAGTTGATTTAGCTTGTAAGTACTGTATTTCACTGCCAATGTTTTGTTCCCAAAGACGTTTTTGGCGTTCAAAAGTTGTTTTACCTAAATCTGCTTGAATTTGCAATTGTGCTAATTGTTGGCTTAAGCCACCATCATCAATTTTAGCAAGTAGTTGTCCTTTACTTACTTTTTGTCCTTCTTTTACATACACATTTGTAAGAATACCATTGTATTCGGGAGTGATAACCAATAAGTTTTTAGTTGTTACATTACCTTGAATTTCCAGCATATGCTTAAACACTTCTTGTTTTGCTGTGAATGTGGTAATTAATGGTACATTTTTTACTGTATCTATTTTTGAAATGGCGTCATCCAATTGTTTTATTTTGTCATTTATTGCCTGTTGTTCATTCACCAATTCTGCTCTTTTTTGGCGTATGGTTTCTAAACTATTACTTTCTAAAACGCTTTCTACTGAATTTTTTTTCTTTTCACCTCCACAAGAAGCTAAAACAAGAATTAATATTAATAATGTGAATGTATGTTTCATTTTATAGTGTTTTTATTGATTGATTAGTTTTTAGGTATTTCGTTTAGTACAGTTTCTAAGGCTGCTTTTTTGTTTATAACATCTAGCATTGCTTGTAATAGTTCTTGTTGCGCAGTGTATAATTGCGTTTGAGCCTGACGCAAATCGAAACTTGAACTTATCCCTTCAAAGAATTTGATTTCATTTTTTTTCTCGATACGTTCGGCAAGGTTTAAGTTTTCTTTTTTGTTTTGGTAGTCTTCAATGGCAAACTTGTATTCGCTTTTAGCATTGGCAATTTGAAGTTTTAGTTTTTGCTCAGTTTCAGTTAGGTCGTCTTTAGCTTTTTCCAGATTTATTTTAGCTCGTTGTGTGGCAGCAGTACGCATACCAGAGCTAAAAATGGGGATATTCATAGATATACCAAGAAGTGATGAGCCAAACCATTTTTGATTGCTTTGTAAGAATTTAAAGTTATTATTGTTTCCTGCATAACCACCATTTATAAATGCATTTAACGTTGGTAGTGCTTTGCTTTTTTCTAGCTTTAAAAGAAGTTCTTTTGAAACTTTATCGTTAGCCGCAATTTTGTAATCTATGGTTTGCTCAATATTTTCATCAGCTTCTAATAGGCTAATTACTATGTTTTGTGATGTTAAACTATTTAAGTTGTCGGTTAGCTTAATATTAGAGTCTATTTCTATGCCTAACGTAATATTAAGCATTTTATAGGCTAGAGTTTTTAAACGCTCTGTATTAGCTAAATTACTCTTTAGTCCCGAAAGCGTTATTTGTAATTGTTCTACGCTTTCTTCCTCGCCAAGACCATTTTCATAAATTTTGGTGGTTTCGTTTAAGTTTTTTTGTAAAACATTAATGTTTCTTTCAAATATTTTTACGCTCTCTTCTGCCAGCAATACATTTCCATAAGCATCTATAACTGCTTTTCTTACTTCTAAATCGGTTTTTTCTTTGGCATTTTTTGATATTTCTAAAAACACTTTTGCCGACTGTAAACCTACTAAATAAGAGCCATCAAATATTTTTTGATTTAAAGTTGCTGTGGCATTCATGGTTTTTTTAGTTCCAAAAGCTACTTCTGCAAACTCGCCTGGGTTTCCTCCAAAAAACTCGGCTGGTATAAGCGATACTTGCTGTTTTAACCAATGGTTGTAATCTATAGATGCGCTAATTTGAGGTAATCCAGAAGCAATAGTTTCCCATTTTTGTTGTTTGGCAGCCTCAACATCGCGTTGAGCATTTTTTACTGTTCGGTTGTTTTCTAACGCAAAATCTATAGCTTCTTGTAAACTCAAGGTTTGTGGGAGCTCTTGACAAAAGCTAATAGTGTAAATAGCTAAGCTAAAAACAGTTAAAATTGTTTTTTTCATGTGTTTTATGATTGATTTTTCTGAATGATTTTACTTAATATATCTAGCCCTTTACTGGTACAAATACCTCGTAAATGGTACTCTAAATAATTTTCCATTAACATGTTTTTTGAAAATGTAGTACTTGGAAATAAATTGTCATCTTTAATTGCTAGCATACAATTAAAATAGATTCTAGTTACAAAATCTACATTTATAGTTGTTCTATAAATACCTATGTCCATACCACGATTAAGATTTGCCTTAACGCATTGGTACATTACTTCAAACTGTTTATTTTTTAAGGTGTTAAAGATTTTTGGATAGTATTTTTGTAACTGAAATTGCGGTGAGGACTTTTCGTTTTTTAAATGTTCTGATACAAAACGTTTAATATCATAAATTTCTTCAATAGGATTTTTTTCTAAGGCACAAATACAGTCAATACCATAAGCAATTGTGCTAAACATAGACAAGGTTGTAGCCTCAACAAGCTTCGTTTTATTCTCGAAATGCTGATAAATAGTTTTTTTAGAAATACCCAAAGCATTAGCAATGTCGTCCATAGTAACGCTTTTAAAACCATAGTTTAAAAACAAATCGGCCGATTTATGTATAATTTTTTCTCTCATAAGGAGTGCAAAAGTACGAGAGGAAACTTTAAAAACAAAAAAAGTTTCCAAAGTTTTAATGATTTTTTAACATTACTTTTTTAAGACTAGCTTTATTATTGCTAATTGCTTTATTTTTGCGGGATGTTATCTATAGAAAAATACCAGAAGGCGTTTGTAACGTATTTAAATGATTTTGCAACACCTAAAGCGCCTAATAGTTTATACCAACCCATAGAATATATACTAGGCTTAGGAGGCAAACGTTTACGTCCAGTACTTACATTAATGACTACAGAGATTTTTGATGAGAATTATAAGAAATCTCTAGATGCTGCTTTAGCAGTTGAAGTATTTCATAATTTTTCATTAATCCACGATGATATTATGGATGATGCGCCTTTACGAAGAGGTAAACAAACCGTGCATGAAAAGTGGGATTTAAACACAGGTATTTTATCTGGAGATGCCATGTTGATTTTAGCGTATCAATTGTTTGAAAACTATGAAGGCGATACTTTTAAGGCATTGGCAAAATTATTTAGTAAAACAGCTATTGAGGTTTGTGAGGGGCAACAATATGATATCGACTTTGAAACTCGCACAGATGTTACCATACCTGAATATTTAAAAATGATTGAATATAAAACAGCGGTATTGGTAGGTGCTGCAATGAAAATGGGAGCCATTGTTGCAGAAGCGTCACTTGAAGATCAGGATAGTATTTATGAATTTGGAAAAAACTTAGGTATAGCATTTCAGTTACAAGACGATTATTTAGATGCTTTTGGTGAGCCTAAAAGTTTTGGAAAACAAGTTGGAGGTGATATTATCGAAAACAAGAAAACCTATTTGTTTTTAAAAGCACTGGAGTTATCAAATAATGAACTAAAGAATGAATTATTTCAGCTATACGATAACTCTTCAATAGGAAATGATGAAAAGGTCTTAAAAGCTAAACAAATATTTAATGAAAGTGGAGCTTCACAAGAGATAAAAAACACCATTGAGAATTATACTAAAAAAGCATTTAATGTATTAGATACAATTAGTGTTTCTTCAGATAAAAAAGAATTGCTAAAACAATTTGGGACTGCTTTAATGAATAGAAACGTATAAATGTTGCTACCTAATAATTTTGACGAACTAATTACACAAGCTAATAGCGAGAACCTATACAGCAAGCTTGTAAAACAACTTAATAAAGATTTTTTACTAGCAAATATTGATTTGGATTTTGATGAAGATATTTTACCAACTAGCCTTAAGTTTTTACTTCATGAAACAATTTTTAAATTAATTCAAGAAAAATTCGCAGAGTATTTAAATGTACTATACATCATCGATGTGCCAGAACATAAAATAAAACAATTGGATGGTAGCGATATTGTATTACTTTCAGAACAAATTACATTTTTAATCTTGCTGCGTGAGTGGCAAAAAGTATGGTATAGGCATAAATACTAAAGGCAGTAATAGCTCTTAAAAATCTTTCTTTTTTGATTTTACCGAGATTCTCCAAACAGGTAATAATACCCAAATAACCAAAACAGAAAAGGAAACTATTAAACCAAAACTGGTTCCGAAGAATTGCTTAAATACAGCTCCTGTATAACCAAGCAATGCCGAAATGTCAAGCTTTAAAAGTATGAGTGTTCTTGATAAGTCTATTGGGTTTAGCATGGTGCCAATAAGCGATACTTTATCTAAAGGATAATCTTCAAACATAATTAGTGTCATTAAAAAGATGCCATCATAGATAATGGCTAAAAAGAGCCACAAAAGAATTGCATAACCAAAACCTTTAATTTTATTTTCGTTAGATAGAGCGATATTAAAAGCTAAAGCAGTAAATATTAGAGTTAGAAAAATACCTGTTATTAGCAATAATGAAAAGTCCCAGATGGCAGCGCTTTTAAACAAGCCATAAAAAACAAACGGAATACCTAAGCCTAAAATTAAGCTCATTGATAGCGATAGAGCTACACCTAAATATTGTCCTAGAAATATAGAAGAACGTTTTAAGGGTTGAGCCAATAATAGCTCAGTGAACTCTTTAGAATTATAATAGTACATCACACCAAAAATAGTTCCTATTAAAGGGACAAGTACAATAATAACATTCATTAAAGTAATCACTGCTTTTGATAAGTCATTATTTAAAAATAAGAGTACAATACCAAGCAATAAGTAAAAAGCAAAATAGACATAACTCCAGCGACTGCGCATTAAATCGTAAAAACTATATTTTAATATTTTAAGCATGGTTGTTAGATAATATAGACGCAATAGCATGCTCAAAATCTGGCTGCTTGGTCTTGGTTTTTAAATCTTGAATTGTGCCTTTAAAATAAATTTTACCCTCAAGTAAAAACACAATTTCATCTGAAACTTCTTCAACAAAACTCATAATATGAGATGTAATTAAAATGGTTTTTCCTTTTGTTTTTTCAGCTTGAATTAAGTCTTTTAATCTAATAAGCGAAATTGGGTCTAAACCTGTTGTTGGTTCGTCCAAAATTATTAAAGGGCTGTCAAACATAAAGGTTAAAACGATATTTACTTTTTGTTTTGTTCCTCCTGATAGGTTTCCTAGTTTTTTATCTAAAAAAGGTTCAAGTTTAAACAATTTAATTAAACGTTCATCTTCGTTGGTGTTTTTACGAAGATCCTTAATCATTTTTATTAATTCTTTGACTTTTAAATTGCTTGGAAAATTCGCTATTTGAGGGAGGTAATCAATTTTATGTCTGTAATCAGAATTTTTCTTAATGTTGTTTCCTAATACTTCTATGTTGCCTTTATTTGGAATTACCATTCCTAAAACAGACTTAATTAAGGTTGTTTTACCTGAGCCATTAGGTCCAAGCACTGCAAAAATACCACCATCGTTAATGCTTAAGTCAACACCTTTTAGTACTTGATTTTTGCCAAACTTTTTATGTAAATTTTGAATACTTACCATGTTGCTTTTTTTGTTAAAGGGTTGTTGTCTAGTAAATTATCAGGTGTAAATACAGGTGATACTTTTTCAGAAAAATCAATGATATCTATAAATAAACTGCGTAACAGAATAATAGTTTCTGGAGTTCTATTAACGATATAGGAAAAAAGTTTTACAGGACGGTAGGGCACATCGCCAATACCATCTTTATTTAGATCATAACCAGTGTAATTGCTCCAATAGTTTCTATCAAACACATTGTCATTAACCTTACTGTTATAAGATATATCGAATGAATTATATAAAAAATTATTCTCTAAAAAACTGTTGGTATAACAAGCTCCACGAACTTTTACAGCCCATCCATTATTAATAAAATTATTGTTTTTATAGGTTATTCTATTTGAGCCTTCAATATTTATACCTATGGTATTTTCTTGAAAAGTATTGCCTATAATTTCGGCATCATTTATTTCTTTTAACAACATGCCGTAAGAGGCTGTTCCCCAGTTTTCTTTAAAAGTATTGTTTAGCATTTTTATTTTCTTGGAAAACATCACAGCAACTCCAGCACCATTGTTTTCAAAGGTATTGTCTTGATAAATATCATCGTTTGAAAACATAAAATGTAAACCATAGCGAAGGTTTTCGGCACTTACATTGTTTTTAATTAAACAGTTATCAGAAAATTCCAGATATATACCATCGCGAACATGTTCTACATAATTATGTTCAATTTCAATGTAATTACTATACCATAATTGTATGCCATTTCCTGAGTTGTACTCTTCAACAGCATCACCAATTATTTTATTATGATAGACTTTTCCGTAGTTAGATTTTTCAATATAAATACCAAAAAACAGTTTTTCAAGTACTAAATTCTGTATGACAAAATTTTTGCTTTTCCGAACACGTATAGCAGCATAATCTTCAGTATAACTTGTTCCCACATTTATAATAAATAAACCATCAACCGTTACATTATCAGATGTTATGGTAATTATTTCGCCTTTTAGTTCTCCGTCAATAACTGGATAATTTTCTCCAACAATAGTTATGGGCTTATTTATAATAATGTTGTACTCTTTATAAGTGCCTTTTTTAATAGTAATGGTATCAAAATCTTTAGCTTTTGTAATGGCTTCTTTTATTGTTGAAGTTGGACAAGTTTTACATACTTCAATATTTTGAGCATAGCTAGTGTGAGTCAATAGGATGACTAATAAGAAAACAATAAATTTATTCATAAAATTAGTTGTTTAAATGGACTAGTAGTTTGTCCCAAGAGTAAAGTTCTCCACCTTTAATAGCTTGTACTTTTTCAGCATCTTCTTTATTTTTAAATGCAGATAAAAACGCTCCCATTGGGCTTGGGATATTCTCACTAATTAAAAAAGTGGCTTCAGTGGCATCTATTAAAACTTCAGGTTCGGTGTAATTATTTGATAGATATAATTCTATTTCGGAAGTGTCAAATTCGCCCATAAAATTAACCATGCATTCGGTTGCATCAAATTTATAGACCTTACCTTTTTTAGTAACAATTTCGGCAGCATGAACTTTATCTACTATGGTCATCTTACAAAAATGGCAACCATCACTACCATAGTCTATAGCTTTAGGTGATACATTACAGCTAAAAAAAATCAGCAATAATGCAGTAATTAAATAGTGTTTTAGTGTTTGCATTTTATAGCGTTTTTAGTGTTTTGTCTTTTCTTTTATGTCTGCATGTTTAAGTTGTTTTTTTGTTTTTCTTTCCAACAAGATAAGCTATTAAGCCCGAAGCAATACCTAGTCCTAAAAAAAGAGCACCTAGCCGTGGATATGAATGCGCTCTAAAGTTCAAGATGTCTTTACTACCAAATAAAGGTGGTTGAAAGCCCATTTGTGTACCATCAGGATTTGTAAATTTCATGATTGCTTTTGGATCCAAGTTGTGTCCGTAATCATGCTCCCAAATATAAAAATCGTATAATCCAGCGCTGCTTAATGCTACCATTAAAATAAACCAATACAAAAACCATTTGTAGTTACCTTTAAAAGCAATAATTAGCCCTATAACAGTTGTTATAAGAATTCCAGCAGGGAATATTTTAAACTCTGGAATAGCCTCAGGAATATATTTCATCCCAACATAATGGTTCATTAAGTTAATGTTTTTTATGTCGTGCGGATTGGCATCAGAGAAATCATTAATATGTATATACATACCTAATGGTGTAGGATACTGCGGTGCTTCTAAGGTAATTTTCCATAGAGGAAATAAAAATAATCCTAAAGGCAGTATGGCTGCAATTAACATGATGATATTTGATTTCTTCATCTTTTTTGTTCCCAAAAAAACGGGAATTGGTTTTTAATTAGTAATTATTTGAATGAGATTCCCACTTCTGTGGAAATTTTAGTGTTTTAAAAGAAAGGCGAGAGCGAAAAGACAGCCCTCGCCTTGATAGGAAAATAAACACTAAAACAAAATTCTCCTAAACTATATTATTCAATGTCTTCACCAAGCGACCATCTTAATGGTGTATTAGCATTTGCTGCAGATACACGAACATATCCTTGCATTTCTTGGTGTAATGCTGAACAAAAATCTGTACAATAGAAAGGCCAAACACCTTCTTGTTTAGGTTCCCAAACAAAGGTTTCAGTTTGTCCAGGCATAATTAGCAACTCTGAGGTGTTAGCACCAATCATACTAACGCCATGAGGCACATCGTAATCTTGCTCTAAATTGGTAATATGAAAATATACTTTGTCACCTACTTTTATCCCTTCAATGTTATCTGGAGAGAAGTGACTACGTATAGTTGTCATATAAACATGAACAGTTTTTCCATCTCTTACAACTTTAGTCTCTGCTTCACTTTTTGCTGCATAAGGGTGCTTGTTGTCTTCTAAATTAAATAGTTTTTTAGAGCGTGGTTTTATTAAATCAGCAGGAGCACCAGCAGCATAGTGAGGCTCACCAACTGTTGGGAAGTCTAATAATAACTGCATTTTTTCTCCTGAAATATCATATAGTTGTGCTGATTGAGTTACCTCTGGTCCTGTTGGTAAATAACGGTCTTTAGTAATTTTGTTCATGGCAACTACATACTTGCCAAAAGGCTTTCTTGAGTTTCCTCCTGGAATCATTAAGTGACCTACCGAGTAGTAACAAGGTTGTCTGTCAACAACTTCCCAAGTACCTAATTTCCATTTTACAACTTCCGAAGAAATGAAGAATGTAGTATATGCATTTCCTTTACCATCAAATTCTGTATGTAAAGGACCTAATCCTGGTTGCTCTACAGAACCAGCTAATACGTCTTCAAAGTTTAAAATTGGAATTCCATAAGCATCGCCTGCAAATTTTTCATTTTCAATGGCATCTAACATTTTTGTAAATGAATGCACAGTTAAATTGGCAGATAATTTACCATTACCAACAATGTACTCACCGGTTGGATCTACATCACAACCATGAGGAGACTTTGGTGTTGGTAAGAAATAAACAGCACCAGGAACATCTAGAGGATTAACCGTAAGCACTTCTTTTTTCATTGTTGAAGTCGCTGAATGTGTAGACTCGTCATAAACATTATGTGCATAATTTGCTGCCATCATCGTTCCACCACCATTATTAACGTACTCTTCGATTTTCTTCCAGTTTACAGCGGCAATAAAATCTTTATCGTTTTGTGAAGCATTAACTTCCATTAGCGTACTTGCTTCCTCTGTATTATATGTTGTAAAGAAGAACCATCCATGAGATTTTCCACGACCTGGGTGAGATAAGTCATAGTCAAACCCTGGCATAATTAATTGGAATTTAATATCCATATGTCCGTGTTCTGGTTCAACAGAAATAAAAGTTAAAGATCCTTTAAAGTTTCCTTTATAATCTTTAATTGGCATATCTCTTTGTGGAATAGGTACAGAAAAACGTGTTCCTGCAACTACATATTCAGTATTCTCAGTTACGAAAGATGAACTGTGGTTACCAGCACTATTAGGAATTTCAATAATCTCTGTAGTTTCAAAAGTTGACAAATCAATTTTTGCAATACGTGGTGTATTATTACCATTAATAAATACCCAACGACCATCTATTTCTCCAGCAGTTTGTGAAATATCAGGGTGGTGACTATCATCCCAAGGTACAAAACCATGAGATGTGTTTAACATTGGCTTTGTTTCTTCGTTATATCCATAAGCTTTTTCCGCATCTTGTGAGAATACAGGAATTACTTTAAATAAACGTCCTGATGGTAAACCGTAAACAGATAATTGTCCGCTAAATCCACCAGAAATAAACGCGTAAAATTCGTCATGCTCTCCTGGTGCTACATAAACTTTTTCTGCAACATTACCAGCTAAAGCTCCAGATTTACTGTCTGATGTTGTTGAATTATTGCAACTTGTAAGTGCTACTAGAACACTTAACATTGCAAGGGTTGATTTTAATAATTTTTTCATCTTTTATAATTTTTGATTAGTGTTTTTTTTATTCTTCAGCTGGAGGTAATAATACCTTATTTATAACATGTACAATACCATTTCCAGCAGGTATGCTAGCTAGTATTTTTGCGCCACCAACTAGTGGTTCTCCATCTACAACTTCTACTGTAACATAGCCATTGTTTGCTTGTCCTAATTTTTTAAACTTTTTCAAAAACTCTTTAGAATAATTTCCTGGAGTTACATGATACTTTAAAATATTAGCTAGAGCATCTTTATTTTCTGGTTTCAGTAAATTTTCAACAGTGCCTTCAGGTAGTGCAGCAAACGCTTCGTTAGTTGGTGCAAACACCATTAGTGGTCCTGCATTTACTAAAGCATTTTCTAATTGTGCAGCTTGTACAGCAGCAACTAGAGTAGTGTGATCTTTAGAGCCTATTGCAATACTTAAAACTGTGGGCTTGCTTTCGTCATCTGTAATAAAAGCTTGACCAGATCGTTCAGTTGTGTTAGTCTCAGCATTATTAGCTGTTGAGGTCGTTGAGGCTTCTTTGTTTTCATTTTTACATGAGCATATTAATGCTACTAATGTAAAAACAAAAAACAGACGTTTTATTGATTTCATATGTTGATTTAATTTAATGTTCTAAAATATTCTAGTACTGCTCTAGCTTCTTCTTCTGTTAAGTTTTGATTAGCCATTGGCGAACCGTTAAACTCCATTAATAAAGCTTTTGCTAAAGGATCTTTTTGAGTCATTCCTTCAGGATCAAGAATCATGTTCATTACCCATTCTGGAGTACGTCTTTTAAGAATTCCGTTTGGCGCAGGACCAATAAATTTTTTGCCAATTCTATGGCAAGCTGTACACATTTTATTAAATACGTCCTTACCTTTTGTTGCCATAGCTTGATCTACAGAAGCAGAAATATCTATAGACGTAATTGGACCAACTCCTTTGTTTGTTAAATCTATTGTTTCTGAGGGTTTAGTATCAGTTGATTTTGATTCTACCTTTTTTGTAGTAGGCTGTCTTTTAAGCTGTACTTTTGTCTTTTCATCTTTTTTTTCTTCTCCTCCGCCACAACTTAAGGCTAATAGAGTAATTACTAATGTTACAAATTTTAGTGTTGATTTCATTGTGTTTTAGTTTTATTAAAAAGGGTGTTAATACTACTGTATAAAATATTAAAAATAATTTTACACAGCAAAAATAGAATCAAATGAAGGTTTAAAATATGACAAAAGTCATATTTAAGACATAAATATCTTTTTTATCTTTGTTAGTAATTAAGTATAATTGTACAATGTTTTCAAACTCATCAAAATATGCTATAAAGGCTGTGTTGTTTCTAGCGGTTAATTCTAACGAAGACCATAGAGTTATGGTAAAAGATATGGCAGAGCCCATTAATGTACCACAAGCATATTTAGCAAAATTACTTCAAGAGTTGTCCAGAAAAGATATAATATCCTCAAAAAAAGGACCTAAAGGGGGGTTTTATTTAAGTGACAAAAACAGTAAACTTACATTAATGGATGTTATTAGTGTTATAGACGGTAGCGATAAATTTGATTCTTGTTTGTTAAGTTTAGAAAAATGCAATTCAAAAAAACCCTGTCCACTTCACAATTTAGCAGGTCCAAGTAGGGCTATCCTTATTAAAAGCCTAAGTGAAAATACTCTTAAGGATTTTTCCAAACAAATAAAAAAGGAAGAAGCTTTTTTGCCTCTTTAGAATAAGAGTTTTTAATAAGAAAAATAACATCACATTTTACTAAAAGTTGTATTTTTGAAAAAATTTTCTTGATAGAAGAAAATCTTAAAAAAAATAATGGATAAATATTCCTTTTTAAACGCAGCACATACAGCATACTTTGCTGACTTATACGAGCAATATCTAGAAAATCCAGATTCTATCGAACCTAGTTGGAAAGCTTTTTTTCAAGGCTACGATTTTGGTAGCGAAAATTATGGTTTAAATGGAGAAATAGCAGAAGGTGTATCTACTCAAATACCTGAGCATGTTCAAAAAGAGTTTCAAGTTATTAAGCTTATTGATGGCTATAGAAACAGAGGTCATTTATTTACAAAAACCAACCCAGTTAGGGCAAGACGTAAATATGTACCAACTTTAGAAATAGAAAATTTTGGACTTTCGCAAAGTGATTTAGATACTGTTTTTAATGCGGGAGACATTTTAGGTTTAGGAGCTCAAACACTACGCGAAATTAGAAAACACCTTGAGGCTATTTATTGTGAAGCCATTGGCGTTGAATACATGTACATTAGAAAGCCTGATGAAATTAAATGGATACAAGATAAGCTTAACAGTAACGATAACCATACAAAGTTCACTACAGATCAAAAAAAGCATATTCTAAAAAAACTAAATGAAGCGGTTTCTTTTGAAAGTTTTTTACATACAAAATATGTTGGACAAAAACGGTTCTCCTTAGAAGGAGGAGAATCATTAATTCCTGCTCTAGACGCTCTAATTGAAAATGCAGCTGAACATGGTGTAAAAGAGTTTGTTATGGGAATGGCTCACAGAGGTCGTTTAAGTACACTTACTAACATTTTTGGAAAATCTGCAAAAGACATCTTTAGTGAATTTGATGGAAAAGATTACGAACAAGAAGTCTTTGATGGTGATGTAAAATATCATTTAGGTTGGACAAGTGATAGAGTTACAGATGCTGGCAAAAAAATAAACTTAAACATTGCACCAAACCCATCACATTTAGAAACAGTAGGAGCTGTAGTAGAAGGGATTACCAGAGCAAAACAAGACGATAAATATCCAGATAACCCATCGCAAGTACTGCCTATTGTAGTGCACGGTGATGCCGCTATAGCAGGACAAGGCTTGGTATATGAAGTGGTGCAAATGGCACAGTTAGAAGGTTATAAAACTAACGGAACCATCCACATTGTTGTTAATAATCAAATTGGGTTTACAACCAATTATTTAGACGCACGTTCTAGCACCTATTGTACTGATGTTGCTAAAGTAACCCTTTCCCCAGTATTGCATGTTAATGCTGATGATGTTGAGGCTGTAGTACACTCCGTTTTATTTGCTTTGCATTTTAGAATGAAATTCAAGCGCGATGTATTTATAGATTTATTGGGTTACAGAAAATATGGACATAACGAAGGTGATGAGCCTAAGTTTACACAACCATTATTATACAAAGCCATAGCCAAACATAGTAATCCTCGAGATATTTATGCAGAAAAATTAATTTCTGAAGGCGTTATTGATGCTGGTTATGTTTCAAAATTAGAAGAAGATTATAAAAATTTACTAGAAGAGAAATTAGAAGACTCAAGAAAGGTTAAAAAAACAGAAATAACACCTTTTATGAGTAATGAATGGGTTGATTATATTACAGTTGAAGAAGATAAAATGATGCAGCCTGTAAATACAACCTACCCAAAAGAAAACCTTAAAAAAATAACAGAAGTACTTTCTAAGCTTCCTTCAAATAAAAAGTTTATACGTAAAATATCACGTCTTATTGAGTCAAGACAAACCATGTTTGATGAGAATAGATTAGATTGGGCAATGGCAGAACATTTAGCTTATGGCTCAATTCTAGAAGAAGGCTATGATGTTCGTATATCTGGTCAGGACGTAGAACGTGGTACATTTTCGCATCGTCATGCTGTTGTAAAAGTTGAGGATAGCGAAGAAGAAATTATTTTGCACAATAACATAAGCAACGACCAAGGAAAATTCTTTATTTATAATTCTTTATTATCAGAATATGGTGTTGTAGGTTTTGACTATGGGTATGCTATGGCAAGCCCAAAAACATTAACCATTTGGGAAGCACAATTTGGCGACTTTAGTAATGGCGCACAAATAATGTTAGATCAATATATTTCTGCAGCTGAAGATAAATGGAAGCTTCAAAATGGCTTAGTAATGTTATTACCACATGGCTACGAAGGTCAAGGCGCAGAACATTCTTCAGCTAGAATGGAACGTTACCTACAACTTTGTGCTAAAGATAATATGTATGTTGCAGATTGTACAACACCAGCAAACATGTTTCATTTATTAAGAAGACAAGTAAAAGCTAATTTCAGAAAGCCCTTAATTGTTTTTACGCCAAAAAGTTTACTACGTCACCCATTAGCCGTTTCAACAGTTGATGAGTTTTCAAACGGTGAATTTAAAATGCTTATTGATGATGAAAAAGCACAAGCTGATAAAATTAAAACCTTAGTGATTGTAACTGGAAAATTTTATTACGACTTACTTGAAGAACAAGAAAAACTAGAAAGAGATGACGTTGCTTTAGTTAGAATAGAGCAATTGTTTCCACTTCCAATAGAAGATATTAAATCGATATTAGGTAAATATATAAATGCTAAAGATGTTGTTTGGGCTCAAGAAGAACCTAGAAACATGGGAGCTTACAGCCATATGCTAATGCATCTAGATGAAGCTAAAAACTTTAGAGTAGCATCGCGCAGACCTTATGGTGCACCAGCTGCTGGTAGTGCAACAAGATCTAAAAGACGACACCAAGAAGTAATAGATTTTGTATTTGACATAACTAAAGACAATCAACGCAGATAATAAAAAAATAAAACATAAAATTGTAGTATATGATTTTAGAAATGAAAGTTCCATCACCTGGAGAATCAATCACCGAAGTTGAAATAGCTGAGTGGTTAGTAGAAGATGGAGATTATGTAGAGAAAGACCAAGCCATTGCTGAAGTAGATAGCGACAAAGCAACACTTGAATTACCAGCAGAAGCAAGTGGTACGATTACATTAAAGGCAGAAGAAGGAGATGCGGTAGCTGTTGGGCAAGTAGTTTGCTTAATAGATACTAGTGCAGAAAAACCAGAAGGAACTCAACCAGCAAAGAAAGTTGAGAAAACCGAAACTACGGAGCAAACATCTCAGTCATCAACGCCTTCAAACAATACTTATGCAACAGGTACTCCAAGTCCAGCAGCTAATAAAATATTGGCCGAAAAAGGAATGGAAGCTTCACAAGTTAGTGGAACTGGAAGAGATGGTCGTATTACAAAAGAAGACGCTATTAAAGCAGTGCCTTCAATGGGACAAGAAATTAATGTTGAAGGACGTGGAGTAACAAGAAGTAAGCTTTCTATGCTACGCCGAAAAGTGGCAGAACGATTAGTATCAGCCAAAAATGAAACAGCAATGTTAACAACCTTTAACGAGGTTGATATGTCTCCTATTTTTGCATTACGTAAAGAATATAAAGAAACTTTTAAGGAGAAACATGGCGTTGGTTTAGGTTTTATGAGCTTCTTCACACTAGCAGTTGTTAGAGCTTTAAAAGAATTTCCAGCAGTAAATTCCATGATCGATGGTAAGGAAATGGTAAGTTATGATTTTTGTGACATTAGTATTGCAGTTTCTGGACCTAAAGGTTTAATGGTTCCTGTAATTAGAAATGCTGAAAATTTAACTTTTAAAGGCGTAGAAAGCGAAGTAAAAAGATTAGCTATCCGCGCACGTGATGGTCAAATTACAGTTGACGAAATGACTGGAGGTACATTTACTATATCTAATGGAGGTGTGTTTGGAAGTATGCTATCTACACCAATTATTAATCCACCACAAAGTGGAATTTTAGGGATGCATAATATTGTTGAACGTCCAGTTGCTGTTAATGGAAAGGTAGAGATTAGACCAATTATGTATGTGGCTTTATCTTATGACCATAGAATAATTGACGGTAAAGAATCCGTCGGATTTTTAGTAGCTGTAAAAGAAGCTTTAGAAAATCCAATAGAATTATTAATGGATAACGATATTAAAAAAGCACTGGAGTTATAAAACGACTTGCATATAAATTAAAAAAGCCACTTGTTATTAACAAGTGGCTTTTCTAGTTTTCACATAAAACTAACTAATAAATTAACAATGACTACCATAACAACAGTTGTGGCTAATCCAATAAATAAAATTTTCTGCCAAAAAGTATTATTTTTATTCATTAAAATTTGGGGTTTGTCTTATAGAAAATGAAAGCTCCAAGCAATTAAACCCGGAGCCTTCCATAATTCTCCCTAAGAACTAATTAATAGCTTTGTAAATTTCTGAAATAAAACTATACCAAACAATACGTAGAACTACGTATATTTTGATTTATTTTAATCAAGAAAATCCTCATTCTCTTTTGCGAAAATAGAAAGGCTATTGTGCTTAGACTCTAAGTTAAATTTTTTAATAATGTGACTTTTATGTTTCTCTACGGTTCTGTTAGAAATGCAAAGTATTTTAGCAATCTCTTTAGCAGTCTTATTGTTTGCTATAAGTTTAAGAATTCGTTTTTCTGACGGTGTTAAAGCATCTATATTAACAATCTCTTTTTCTTTTGGAAATTGATCTTCAATCTCTTTACTAAAATAAGGAGCGCCTTTTATTACAGATTTTAAGCAATTTTCAATTTCAACTAAAGCAAATTCTTTTAGTAAGTAACCATAAATATTGAGTTGCTTAGCTTGATGATAAAAAACACCGTTTTTTTCAAAAGTAATTAGAATAATTTTAGTGTCAATTTTTTCATTACAAAGTTCAGCAATTTCAATACCTGATAGGTGAGGCATACGTATATCCAGTATAGCAATATCTGGTTCGTGCTTGAGTATTAATTTATAGGCTTCCTTACCATTTGTTGCACTACCAAGAATGTTGTAGTTTTTTTCGGTTAAAAAGCCTTGCAATCCTTTTAAAACTAATGGGTGGTCATCAGCAATAATAATTGATGGATTCATAGAGGGAATAATTGGTTGCTATTAATTAAAGTTTAAGATATAAATATTTCTTATTGTAATCAATTATTGCTTTTGTTTTTTTTAAAATATCTGCACCAATAATGCCATGTACTGAGTTTGCATTATGGTTAGCTAAAGCCATATTAACATGTGTTAAATCAAATAGAATGATTGAGTTTTTTTTCGATTTCCATTTACCAATTTTAACTATGTTTTTTTTCGAAACTTGTGTAAGCATATCAATAGCACCAGCACCAGCTGCTTTTACGTCGGAGTCTTCTACGGTTAAACCAAACATATTAGTAAACTCAAAATCAACACACGAATTTGAAGCGCCAGTATCTAGTATAAAACGCCCTTTCTCACCATTAATAGCAGCCTTTAGCTCAAAGTGATTGGTTTTTGTATAGTGAAGTTTTACTTTACAATAGCCTTTGTTTATTAAGAATTCTTGTAAGCTCATGTTAAATAGTATTGGGTTTTAGAATAATGCTTTTTAAGAGCTTTCAAATATACTAATCAAAGCTTACTTTTGCACCATGATAATTACCGATACCCATACACATTTATATAGTGAAGCTTTTGATGATGATCGTGACGACATGATGCAACGTGCTTTCAACTTAGGCATTACGCGTTTTTTTGTTCCAGCCATAGACTCATCTTATACAAAAGCGATGTTTAAACTTGAGCAGGATTATCCCGACAATGTGTTTTTAATGATGGGATTGCACCCAACATCGGTTAAAGAAAATTATAAAGAAGAATTGGTACATGTTGAAAAGCAACTATCCGAAAGACACTTTATAGCCATTGGTGAAATAGGAATAGACTTGTATTGGGACAAGTCAACATTAAAAATTCAACAAGAAGCATTTAGATATCAAATTAAATTAGCTAAGAAGTATCAATTACCAATAGTTATCCATTGTAGAGAATCGTTTAATGAGATTTTCGAGATTCTAGAAGAAGAAAAAGGAGAAGATTTATTTGGAATCTTTCATTGTTTCACTGGAACTCAAGAACAAGCTCAAAAAGCTATTTCCTATAACATGAAATTAGGAATTGGAGGTGTAGTAACATTTAAAAATGGTAAGATAGACCAATTCTTAAATCAAATAGATTTAAAACATATAGTTTTAGAGACCGATTCACCGTATTTGGCACCAACACCATATCGAGGTAAACGTAATGAAAGTAGCTACATTATTAATGTGTTAGAAAAGTTATCATATATATATGGTGTAACTGCAAAAGAAATTGCCGAAATTACCACCGCTAATTCAAAAGAAGTTTTTAAAGTTTAAACATGAAAGTACCAAGCATATTATTAATATATACAGGAGGCACCATTGGAATGATTAAAGATGTCGAAACAGGTGTGTTGCGTTCTTTCGATTTTGATAACTTATTAGATAAAATACCTGAGTTAAAGCTTTTAGCATGTTCTATAGAAACGATTTCTTTTAATGAGCCAATAGACTCCTCTAATATGAATCCAGAGTATTGGGTGCAAATTGCTGAAATTATAGAAGATAATTATTCGGCATTTGATGGGTTTGTTATTTTACATGGTAGTGACACTATGAGCTATACTGCTTCGGCATTAAGTTTTATGTTGGAAAATTTAGCAAAACCTGTAATTTTTACAGGCTCACAATTACCTATAGGCGATTTGCGTACCGATGCAAAAGAAAATTTAATTACCTCTATTCAAATAGCATCAATGCAAGAAAAAGAACAACCTCTTATAAAAGAGGTTTGTTTATATTTTGAATATAAATTATATCGAGGCAACCGAACTACTAAAATAAATGCTGAACATTTTGAAGCATTTGCATCATTAAATTATCCGGATTTAGCAGAGTCTGGTGTGCATCTTAAAGTAAATAAAGAGTATTTGCTTAGTTCAACTGAAGATAAACCGCTTCGTGTTCACAAAAAACTTAATAATAATGTTGCCATTATTAAATTATTTCCAGGAATATCTGAAGGCGTTTTGCGTTCAATTTTCTCAACACCTAAATTAGAAGGTGTTATATTAGAAACCTATGGCGCAGGAAATACAACTAATAGAACCTGGTTTATTACTATGTTAAATGAGTATATAAATAAAGGAGTACATATTATAAATGTAACACAGTGTTCTGGAGGAAGTGTTATTATGGGACAATATGAAACAAGTACTCAACTTAAAGACATAGGTGTTATTTCGGGAGGAGACATGACCACCGAAGCAGCTATTACAAAACTTATGTACTTATTAAGTAAGAATTTATCTAAAGATGAGTTCAATATGGACTTCGAAAGTGCATTACGAGGAGAACTATCTTAAAATTAACAACCAAAATTTTAGCGTTTAAACTTTTTTTTGTTATTTGACCCGCTGTAACTAAAAAATGAAGTTATAGAGAGGTGGCCGAGTGGTCGAAGGCGCACGCCTGGAAAGTGTGTATACGTTAAAAGCGTATCGAGGGTTCGAATCCCTTCCTCTCTGCAAAAGAGACAATTGCGATTTTCCTAATAGAAAGGAGTAATCTCTAAATAAATTTTAATTTTTTAATTACAATTTTTTTATATCTTTAACGCTTTAACTAATAAAATTAAGATCAAGAACAATGAAAAGATTATTTTCTATTCTAGCCATCGCATGTATTATGGCATTCGGAACTGTAAATGCAAGTACAAATGCGAACACTACCACAATTGTTAATACGGTTGTTTCAGCCCAAGAAGATGGAGCTGCTGATGCAGAAGACCTTGGATTTCATCAGGAATTAAAAAAGAGATTTATAGAAGGAGGCCCAGGATTTATGGGAATTGTATTGTTATGTTTAATTCTTGGATTGGCAATTGCTATAGAAAGAATTATCTTTTTAAACCTTTCTACTACAAATACTAAAAAATTAACTCAAAATGTTGAGGATGCTCTTGCATCAGGAGGTGTAGAAGCAGCAAAAGAAGTTTGTAGAAATACAAAAGGCCCTGTGGCATCTATTTTCTATCAAGGATTAGATAGAACCGACGAAGGTATCGAAGCTGCCGAAAAAGCTGTTGTGGCTTATGGAGGTGTACAAATGGGACAACTAGAAAAAAACGTATCATGGATATCGTTATTTATTGCTTTAGCACCAATGTTAGGGTTCATGGGAACAGTAATTGGTATGATTCAAGCATTCGATAAAATTGAAGCAGCAGGCGATATGCAACCATCATTAGTAGCAGGTGGTATTAAAGTAGCATTATTAACAACCGTGTTTGGTCTAATTGTTGCTATTATATTACAAATATTTTATAACTACATCATTTCAAAAATTGATGCTATAGTTAACGATATGGAAGATGCATCTATAACATTGATGGATTTATTGATTAGACAAAAGAAGTAATAACAACAACTTAAAATCTTTATAGATTATGAATTTGCAAAAAATAATAAAACTTGTTGCAGCAATAGTTGGAGTTATTTCAATATTCTTTCTTGTAAGAATCATTGGTGCAGGAGACGAAGCTCTTGAAACCGATCCAGCTTTACAAGACAGTATTGTATCACCTTTCATGTACATAGCATACATTATATTAGGTGTTATGGTGTTTTTAGTACTAGTGTTTTCTATTAAGCACATGTTTACTAATGCAGCAACATTAAAAAAGACATTAACTAATGTAGGAGCATTTTTAGCTTTAGCATTAATAGCATACTTTGGGTTTGCCACAGGTGTTGAAACGCCACTTAGAGATGGTGAAGTTTTATCAGCTGGCGACTCTCAATTAGTAGGAGCAGGATTATATCTGTTTTACTTTTTAGTATTTATAGCAGTAGGAATAATGCTGTTTACAGGAATTAAAAAAATGGTTAAGTAATGGCAAAAAGAGCAGCACCAGAAGTTAATGCAGGCTCTATGGCCGACATTGCTTTCTTATTGTTGATATTTTTCTTAGTAACTACAACTATGGAAAAGGACTCTGGAATTAGCAGAAAGCTACCTCCAATGGACGATTCTGAAGAAGATGTAATTATTAAAGAAAAAAACATCTTCAAGGTATCACTAAATGGTAGAGACCAATTACTTGTAGAAGATGAATTGATGGAACTTAAAGATTTAAGAGCTGCGGCTGTTGAGTTTTTAGATAATGGAGGTGGTGAAAATGCCAATGGAGAAGCATGTGATTACTGTAAAGGTAAAAGAGACGCTAACTCATCAGATCATCCAGATAAAGCAATTATTTCTTTAAAAAACAATAGAGAAACCTCATATAAAATGTACATATCGGTTCAAAACGAATTAGTAGGTGCGTATAATGAGTTGCGAAATAGAAGAGCCTTAGAAATAGGCCCAAAAAGTGGGTTTAGAGACATGAACTTTATAGAAATGCAAAAAAACTTTAAAGACGTGAACTGGCCTGGAAATAAAACAAAGTTAGAAGAGGTAATAGACCAAATAAAAGCGGAATATCCTCAAAAGCTTTCTGAAGTACAGTAATTTAGAATTTAATAATTTAACAACATATGTCTAAATTTAAAAAGAAAAAAGGAGGCGATTTACCAGCAGTTAATACAGCATCATTACCAGATATTGTATTTATGTTATTATTCTTTTTTATGGTAGCAACCGTAATGAGAGAAGATACGCTAATGATTGAAAATAGATTGCCAAGTGCTGATCAAATTGAAAAGCTTGAAAAGAAAAACTTGGTAATGTATATTTATGTTGGTAAACCTAGTAGTCAATATAAAGCTAAATATGGTGAAGAAGCTAGAATCCAGCTAAATGATAAGTTTGCACAAGTTAGTGAAATTGCCGCATTTATAGCAGCCGAACGTGCTTCTAAAAGGGAAGAAGAAGTCCCATTTTTAACAACATCTTTAAGAGTTGATAAAGAAGCAAACATGGGAATTGTTGGTGATATTAAGCAAGAACTTAGAAAAGTGAATGCCTTAAAAATAAACTATACAACAACACAAGGAGATGTTTCTAATAACAATTAATTAGAAAATAATCTTAATTTGTTAGATAATATTGAAAAGCACTCTAAACTAGAGTGCTTTTCTTTTGCATTATATTTGTATAAACGATGATGTAATGAAACAAATAATTATTTTTATTATAGCAGTATGTGTCACGCAATTAGCCCTAGCTCAAAGTATAGATAGTACTCAAGTTAAATATAGCATTGATACTAAATATAAAGAAGATCAGTATTATTTTGGAGTTAGTTATAATGTGCTAACAAACATGCCTAATGATATGTATCAAAATGGATTTTCCAGCGGATTTCATTTAGGGTTTATTAAAGATATGCCAATTAATAAGAGACGAAATGTAGCTTTAGGTATTGGTTTAGGGTACTCTACTAACTCTATAAACAATAACTTACTAATTACTCAAGTTGCAGATAATACTTATACTTATGAACTGCTTAACGATTCAGAATTTACTAAAAACAAATTTGTACAGCATCTTGTAGAATTACCAATTGAGTTTCGTTGGCGTACATCTACAGCCACCACTTATAAGTTTTGGAGGGTTTATACAGGGATAAAATTTGGATATGTATTTGCATCTAACACAAAGTTTAAAAACGCTTCAAATACAGATAAAATAAATAATATTAAAGATTTTAATGAGTTGCAATACGGACTTACCTTAGCAGTAGGTTATGACTCTTGGAACCTTTTTATACACTATAACCTTAATTCAATATTTGAAGATAAAGCAAGGCTAAACGGTAGTAGTATAGACACAAAAATGCTTAAAATTGGGATTATGTTTTATATACTATAGCCAATAGTTTAAAAGGATTATTTGAGGAATTATCCCAATAAAAAAACCTATTAGCAGTTCAATATTATTATGCGCTCGCATATGCAATCTAGAGGTAGCTATAAGCCCAGAAATAACACACATCAACATTATAGAACCATTAATATTTATTTGATAGTGTATGCTAGTGCCTATAATAAACATAAGTACGCCACCAGCGGCAATCATATGGATACTTATCTTAAACTGTAAAATAGCTAATATTAAACATGCTAAAGTAGAAAGTAGTATGCCAATAAAAAAACAATACAACTCTAAGAGTTCATTTTTAGGTAATATACGTTCAATTACAAGAAAGATAATCACACAATTAAGAGCTAAAGGCAAAATACGTTCTTTCGTTGTTGGCAGATTTACCGAATGAACTTTTTTTAGAGTTTTTAAAAGTAAATACAATAAAATAGGAAGTATTATTGTAAGTAAGCCTATTGAAAAAAGTTTTTCTTCTATTATTTCAACAGGAAGATATCTAGGTGATTTTGAAAAGAAAAAAGTTGAGCCTAAAAGAGGCATAAAAAGAGGGTGGAAGATGTATGATATGCTTTTTAAAAAATCACTCATCCTCTTATATTTGTTTTCTTAACCTTGCCACTGATATATCAAGTTGTTCACGATATTTTGCTACTGTACGTCTGGCAATTGGATAGCCTTTCTCTTTTAATATTGTAGCAAGTTTCTCGTCGGTTAATGGTTTTTTCTTGTCTTCGTTTTCAATAACTGTTTCTAATATTTTTTTAATCTCTCGAGTAGATACGTCTTCTCCTTGATCGTTTTTCATCGATTCACTAAAAAACTCTTTAATTAATTTAGTGCCATAAGGTGTGTCAACATATTTACTATTTGCTACCCTAGATACAGTAGAAACATCCATGTCTATTTCATCAGCTATATCTTTTAAAATCATGGGTTTTAACTTGCGTTCGTCCCCAGTTAAGAAGTACTCTTTCTGGTAGTGCATAATAGCACTCATGGTAATAAATAATGTTTGTTGTCTTTGTCTAATAGCATCAATAAACCATTTTGCAGCATCTAACTTTTGTTTTATAAAAAGTACCGCATCCTTTTGCGATTTAGACTTGTCTTTAGACTCTTTGTAACCCTTAAGCATATTATTATATTCTCTGGATACGTGAAGTTCTGGTGCATTTCGTCCGTTAAGTGTTAACTCTAATTCACCATCAACAATTTTAATGGTAAAATCAGGAACTACATGCTCAACAATTCGTGTATTACCAGCAAATGAGCCTCCTGGTTTTGGATTTAAACGCTCAATTTCGTGAATAGCGTCCTTAAGTTGCTCTTCTGTAATATCAAATTTTTGAAGTAGTTTTTTATAATGTTTTTTAGTAAACTGCTCGAAGGCTTTATCAATAATATTTTGAGCTAACTCGATATTTGGTGTTGGTGTTTTTCTACGTAACTGTATGCTTAAACACTCTTGCAAATCTCTTGCGCCCACTCCAGCAGGATCTAATTGTTGAACAATTGATAAAACTTTTCCAATTTTATCTTCGGTTGTATAGACGTTTTGTGTAAAAGCTAAATCGTCCATAATATCTTCAAGCGAGCGCCTTATATAACCACTTTCATCAACGCTTCCAACTAAAAAGATAGCAATTTGTTCTTCCTCCTCATCCAGTCTAAACGTATTTAATTGCGATTTTAAATGCTGAGTAAAAGATGTACCAGAAGCATAAGGAACGTTTTTATCGTCATCATCTGCACTATAATTATTTGCTTGCATTCGATAATCTGGAATCTCATCATCGCTTAAATATTCATCTACATTAATATCTTCGGCATTGATTGAGTCGTTGTCGTTATAGTCGTCAGAATTATCAAAATTATCATCAAATTCATCTGTTTTATCTTTACCACTTTCTAGAGCAGGATTTTCTTCGAGTTCTTGTTTTAAACGTTGTTCAAAAGCTTGTGTAGGTAATTGAATTAACTTCATCAGCTGGATTTGCTGAGGAGATAATTTTTGAGATAATTTAAATTGTAAATACTGCTTAAGCATTGTGTTATTTGGGTTTAGAGTAAAAATAAAAAAAACAATCTACATTAAGTAAGAACGTAGATTGTTTTATTAAATATATTTAGTCTTTATTTAAAACTCGGCATTTTGAGGTGTTCTAGGGTAAGGTATTACATCGCGAATATTACCCATTCCTGTTACAAACATTACCAAACGTTCAAATCCTAATCCAAATCCTGAATGTACAGCTGTTCCATACTTTCTTAAGTCTAGGTACCACCAAAGTTCTTCCTCAGGAATATCTAGTGCAGCCATTTTTTCTTTAAGCACTTCCAGACGTTCTTCACGCTGACTTCCACCAACGATTTCACCAATACCTGGAAATAAAATATCCATAGCGCGAACAGTTTTTTCATCCTCATTTAAGCGCATGTAAAAGGCTTTGATATTTGCAGGGTAATCAAACAATATTACAGGACATTTAAAGTGTTTTTCAACTAAAAAACGTTCGTGCTCGCTTTGTAAATCGGCTCCCCATTCATTGATTAGATATTGAAATTTCTTTTTCTTGTTTGGTTTAGAATTTCTTAATATATCAATAGCTTCGGTATAACTTACACGTTTAAAGTTATTATCTACAACAAATCGTAACTTATCGGTAAGTGTCATTTCATTACGTTCGGCTTGTGGCTTCGATTTGTCTTCTTGAGCTTGTCGTTGCTCTAAAAACGCTAAGTCTTCTTTGTTGTTTTCTAACACATAATTTAGAACAGATTTCATAAAATCTTCGGCTAAATCCATATTTCCATCTAAATCCATAAAAGCTACTTCAGGCTCTATCATCCAAAACTCTGATAGGTGACGAGACGTATTCGAGTTTTCTGCTCTAAATGTTGGTCCAAACGTATAAACTTTACCAAGTGACATGGCATAGGTTTCAGCTTCAAGCTGCCCAGAAACGGTAAGGTTGGCTTCTTTTCCAAAGAAATCTTTAGTAAAGTCAACACTTCCATCTTCAGTAAGAGGAGGGTTTTTAGCATCTAGTGTGCTCACTCGAAACATCTCGCCTGCGCCTTCGGCATCACTACCAGTAATTATTGGTGTATGCATATAGTAAAACCCGTTGTCATTAAAATATTTATGAATAGCAAACGATAGTGCCGAGCGTAAACGCATTACTGCACTGAATGTATTGGTTCTTGTACGTAAATGTGCATTTTCGCGTAAAAATTCTAGCGAATGTTTTTTAGGTTGAATAGGATATGTTTCAGGATCAGAATCTCCTAAAATTTCAATAGAAGTAGCTTGAATTTCTACGTTTTGCCCTTTTCCTTGACTTTCAACCAATAAACCTTTTATGTGAATCGCAGCTCCTGTGGTAATTCTTTTAAGAATAGCTTCATCAGTATTTTCAAAATCTACGACACACTGAATGTTATTAATAGTAGAACCATCATTTAAAGCTATAAATCGATTTGCTCTAAAAGTTCTTACCCAACCTTTAATTTCTACATCTATTAATGTGATGTCTTGTGAAAGTAATTCTGAAACGGTACTTATCTTCATTATTTAATAATTAAAAAAGATTACTCGATGCCTTTAGCACCGAGGTTGTATTATAACTTTTGTCCTGAACTCGTTTCAGGATTAGGCAGCAAAGATAAGGCATTCGTCTAAATTATTTGTCGCCATTTTTATCTTCTTCGTCTGGAATAATTCTAAAATGAGGTTCTTTTAATACTTCTTTGTTTGCTATACTTCTTTCTAATGATAATAATAGTGATGGTAGTAATAGTAAATTGGCTAACATAGCGAATAGTAATGTACCAGACACTAAAGCTCCAAGTGCTACAGTACCACCAAAGTTAGATATTATAAATACCGAGAACCCAAAGAATAATACAATTGATGTGTAAAACATACTAATACCAGTTTCTCTCAATGCAGCATATACTGATTTTTTTATTCGCCAATGATTTGCCTGAAGCTCTTGTCTATATTTTGCTAAAAAATGTATGGTATCATCTACCGAAATACCAAAGGCAATACTGAATACTAAGATTGTAGAAGGCTTAATAGGTACACCCAAATAACCCATTAAACCAGCAGTGATTAATAATGGTAATAAATTAGGGATAAGTGATACAATAATCATTCTAAAAGATCTAAACATATATGCCATAAACACAGATATTAAGAAAATTGCCAATGACAAAGAAAGTATTAAATTGTTCACTAAATATTTTGTGCCTTTTTGGAATAAATATGCTTTTCCGGTTACAATAACTTCGTATTTATCTTTTGGAAATACCTTATTAATTTTTGTTGTAAGATTATCTTCTATGCGTTCCATTTTATCAATACCACTATCCTTCATAAAGGTTGTTATTCTAGCATATTGACCTGTAGAGTCAACAAAGTTTTTAAGTAAATCTACATCACTTGAAGAGTTTTTAGCGTAGGAAAGAATAAAATTATTTTCTTGAGAAGTTGGTAATTGGTAGTATTTTAAGTTACCATTATAATAGGCCTGTTTAGAGTATTTTACTAGACTCACTACCGAAATTGGCTTTGAAAGTTCAGGCGTTTCAATAATGAGTTCTTCTAGTTCATCCATTTTTTTTAGCGTAGAGAGTTTCATAACTCCTTTTTTGAGGTTGGTGTTTACCATAATTTCTAATGGCATAATTCCATTAAATTCTTCTTCAAAAAAACGAATATCCTCAAAAAAGGCAGCTTTTTTAGGCATGTCCTCAATTAAACTCCCAGATATTTTTATTTGATAAATACCAATAATACTTGCTATAAGTAAGATTAGAGCAGTTACATAAATGGTTATTTTTCGGTGCCTTACCATACCCTCCATCCAATCTACAAAAGTGTTAATCCAACGTTTATTTAAATGCTCCAAATGCTTGTCTTTAGGCATTGGCATGTAACTATAAATAATTGGGATAATGAGTAGGCATAATAAGAAAATACCAATAATACTTAGCGAAGCAACGGTACCAAATTCTTTTAACAATTTGCTTTCGGTAATAATAAATGTTGCAAAACCAGAAGCCGTTGTGACATTGGTCATTAATGTAGCATTTCCAATTTTGGTAATAACCCGTTGCAAAGATTTTGCTTTGTTGCCATGTTTATTTACTTCGTGCTGGTATTTATTTATTAAAAATATACAATTTGGAATTCCAATAACGATGATTAAAGGTGGTATTAAAGCTGTGAGCACTGTAATTTCATACTCCAATAAACCTATTATTCCAAACGTCCACATTACTCCAATAAGCACCACAATCATTGATATAAATGTGGCTCTAAAAGACCTAAAAAAGAAAAAGAAAATCAGTGAGGTAACCAATAATGCAGCACCAATAAAAAGACTAATTTCGTCAATAATGTTTTGTGAGTTTAATGTGCGTATATATGGCATTCCAGACACGCGAACATCTAGATTATAAGCATCTTCAAATGCTTCAATTTTAGGAATTAAAACGTCTATAATAAAGTCTTTCCTTGCCGGCGTATTTATAATAGATTTTTCTAGGTAAATAGCCGACCGTATTGTTTTAGTTTCTTTATTGAATAAAAAATTATCGTAAAAAGGGTATTGTTCAAATAGTTCGCCTTTAAGTTTTTCTAATTCATCAATAGAGCTAATAGAATCTTTAATAAATGGCTCAAGATCGAACTGTTTTTTTTGATTGTTCTTTACTAACTTTTGAAGATCGTAAATAGAAACAACTGTTTCTACTTCAACATTAGATTTAAAACTTGTTGATAGTTTATTCCAAGCGTTTAAATTTTCGACAGAAAAAAGCGATGAATCTTTAACACCTAAAACAATTAAATTACCCTCTTCTCCAAAAGTTTCTAAAAAAGAATTATACTCTAAATTTACTTCATGATTGTCTGGTAAAAGATTAGCTTCAGTATAAGTAAAACGCATTTTATCCCACTGTAAACCAAAAAGATACGTTGCAACAGCTACAACTAGAATAATACCAATTCTGTTCCTTAGAATTAATCTAGCAATAGCTTCCCAAAAACCAACCGAAAAAAGTTTTGTCATAGCAAATTTAATGGCTGCAAAGGTAGCTAAAATGAATAGATATTTACCTTTAAATAAAAGGATTTAACAGCTTTAATCTAAGCTAATATTAAAAGTAAACTTAACAGCTATATTATCTTCGAAATTAGGTAGGTGGTACGCGCCATATCGGTAAGCAAAACTAAGTCCAAAACCAAAAAACAGTTTGTTTAATTCTAGCCCAGACTCTGTAAAACCTTTATCTAGAGTACTAAAATTAATACCATTGTGCCTAAAAGAGTCTTTCATGGTACCAATAGCAAATCTAGAAATTAATACAAGTTGCGGTTTAAACCAAGGAGAGATATTAAAAGGTGAAAAAGCATGTTTTATTTGAAGCGTGCTAAATGTATCAGAAAAAAACTCGTTAAAATACATGGTTTCAAAACTATTAGTGCCTGCTACCGAAAACCTACTCCATATAGTTTCTTTGTTTACATTATTAGGATAGGCATGATACATGTGAGTTAAAGGAGTATTTTTGCTTGTCATACCTGTTGTTAGAACAAATTCTGTGGAGGCATTTTTTTTATGAGTAAACTTTTGAATAGCCCTAAAATCTACTTTTGAGAAATTTAAATCACCGCTAAATACATTGGCTAAACTTTTTGTGTATTGGAGCGTGAATTTTGGATAACCAACCTTAGTTTCGCTTATGCCATTATCAGTGTTTTTAAATTCACTAAAAGGGTTCCATTGCATGGATGTTTTAAACAATGTTAGGTTGTAATTAGTAAAACTTTCTCCAGAGTTTAAATTAAACGTATAATTATAAGTAGGAGTGATTTTGCTGACTCCAAACTGTGTTTCGGTAATCATTTTTGGGTGTAATTGATGTTCTACCGAAATGGTTTTAGATATGTGTTTATGGAATAAATCAATATTAATTAAACGAGGCTCAAAGAATTGAAAAAAACGCTTATCGGTTAGAAAATTTGAACTTCCTGTTTCTTGTAAATCTTCTGTATATGTTAGGTTAATCCATGTGTTTGTTTTTTTTGAAACCCTAAATCCACCACCAAAACTGTACTTGAAATTTCCATCCACAAACCCATAAACTGTATAACCTTGAAGTCTAAACTTATCAGAAAACGCTTTGTTAGTAATACCACCCAACCCTGTACGAAACCCTTCGTATTGGTTATATTTTATTAAGTATCTTAAATCAATATTTATATACTTGGTAGGGAAGTAGCCGTTTCCTATATGCCTTAGAAATTCAGCTTTTTTTATGGAATCTTGCTGGCTAGTTTTTACAGAGATACTGTCTGTTTGCGAAACACATTTATTTAAAAAAAGAAAAAAAATCAAGAAAGGTAAATAACACTTCATATAGGGAGTTAAAGTATGTATATAACATAAAAAAAGCGACTTTAGTGTCGCTTTCTATTAAACCGTCATTATTTCTTTTTCTTTAATGTGGAAAATTTCATCAACTTTCTTTACAAAATTGTCAGTCATGTCTTGAATATCCATTTCGGCATTAGATTGTAAATCTTCAGAAACATCACTTAAGTTTTTAATGTCATGATTGGCATCCTTACGAGCGTTTCTAATACCAACTTTAGCGTCCTCAGCTTCAGCTTTTGCTTGTTTTGCTAATTCGCGACGGCGCTCTTCGGTTAATGCTGGCACATTTATAATAATGCTTTCGCCATTATTCATTGGGTTGAAACCTAAGTTTGCAATCATAATGCCACGCTCTATCTCCTGAAGCATGCTTTTTTCCCAAGGTTGAACAGTAATGGTTCTGCCATCAGGAGTATTTACATTGGCTACTTGATTTAACGGTGTTTGTGATCCATAATAGTCCACCATTACACTGCCTAACATGGCTGGACTAGCTTTTCCAGCTCTAATATTAACAAACTGCTTTTCTAAATGCTTAATAGCATTTGTCATTGCTTCTTTTGCTGTATCCAGAATAAATTGAATGTCTTCGTTCATTTCTAAAATTTTTAATCTAATATTTCAAAAACTAAGCCAAAAATAAACAAAAGTGTGATTATAAGTTTACTGTTGTGCCAATATTTTCGCCTGAAACTACTTTTAGTAAGTTGCCTTTTTTGTTCATATCAAAAACTATGATTGGCAATTTATTTTCTTGACTTAATGTAAAAGCAGTTGTATCCATAACTTTTAACCCTTTTCTTAAAACATCATCAAAAGTAATGTTATCAAACTTTGTTGCAGCAGCATCTTTTTCAGGATCAGCTGTATATATGCCATCTACCCGAGTGCCTTTTAATATAACATCGGCTTCAATTTCTATAGCTCTAAGCACTGCTGCAGAATCTGTAGTGAAATACGGATTCCCTGTACCACCACCAAAAATAACTACACGTCCTTTGTCAAGGTGCCTCATGGCTTTACGACGTATAAAAGGTTCGGCAACTTCATTAATTTTAATGGCTGTTTGGAGTCTTGTAGGTACATCGGCATCTTCTAAAGCACTTTGTAATGCTAGACCATTTATAACAGTTGCAAGCATCCCCATATGGTCACCTTGAACACGGTCCATTCCGTTACTTGCTCCAGCAACACCTCTAAAAATGTTTCCACCACCAATAACAATGGCTACTTGAACGCCTTGATTTATAATTTGTTTAATATCTTGAGCATATTCGGCAAGACGGTCTGGGTCAATACCATATTGTCTATTGCCCATTAATGCTTCGCCAGATAATTTTAGTAGGATTCTGTTATACTTCATTAGTTTATTTGAAAGTTTAGCAAATATAATCAATATCTTATATTGAAAACCTAGAAATTAGACATAAAAAAAGCTTCGATATTAATCGAAGCTTTTTAATTTATTTGAATTAGGAATTAATTATCCTAATGATACTCTTTTAAATTCTGTTACAGCGACATTGCCATAAGATTTAACATAAGCATCTACGGTCTTTTTTTCATCTTTAATGAAATCTTGATCTAATAAACATTGTTCTTTATCTAAAGTTGTATTGTCTGAAACAAAACGATCCATTTTTCCAGGAAGAATTCTATCCCATATTTGCTCAGGCTTTCCTTCAGCTTTTAGTTCTGCTTTAGCATCTTCTTCAGCTTGTGCTAACACTTCAGGAGTTAATTGTGCCATAGAAATATACTTAGGTACATTTTTAAGGGTTTTACCTAAACGTGCTAATTCTTCGTTGTCTTTTTCAATAACAGCAATTCTTGCTTCAGTTTCTGATGCCACAAATGCAGGATCAAAATCTTTGTAAGACAATGTTGTTGCTCCCATTGATGCTACTTGCATTGCTAAATCTTTAGTTAATACATCTGCTTTATCAATAGCATTGTTTAAACCTACTAAAGCAGCAATTTTACCAATATGAGTGTAGGCTCCAACGTAAGGTGCTTCTATTCTTTCAAATGCTGTAATATCTATTTTTTCACCAATAACACCTGTTTGTTCAATTAATTTTTCAGCAACAGTCATGCCTCCAAAATCAGCAGCTAAAAAGTCTTCTTTATTTGAGTGATTAATTGCGATGTTTACGAACTCTTCAGCTAATGCTTTGTAAGAATCGTTTTTAGCAACGAAATCTGTTTCGCAAGCTAAAACTATAGCAACACCTGCTGTGTTATCATCATTAATTTTAGTAATAGCAACTCCTTCAGACGATTCTCTGTCTGCTCTTTTAGCAGCAACTTTTTGTCCTTTTTTACGTAAAACTTCAATTGCTTTATCAAAATTTCCTTCAGCTTCTACTAAAGCTTTTTTGCAATCCATCATTCCAGCGCCAGTAGCTTCTCTTAGCTTTTTTACATCTGCAGCGCTTATTTTTACTGTATTATCCATAATGTTTTTTATAACATAAAAGTCGTTTAATTTTTCTCTAAGAAAAGAACTAAACGACTTTTAAACTTTTTAAAATAGTTTTATTCTTCTTCTTGACTTGCTACAGGAGCAGCAGCTTTTGTTTCTTTAGATTTTTTAGCCTTTGGAGCTTCTTTTCCTTCAGCTTTAGCTTCTTTTTCAGCTTTGCGATCTGCTAATCCACCAGCAATTGCATTACTTACGTGCGATAAAATTTTATCAATAGATTTTGAAGCATCATCATTTGCTGGAATCACATAATCAACTTGACGTGGATCAGAGTTTGTGTCAACCATAGCAAAGATTGGAATGTTTAATTTTTGTGCTTCTTTAATTGCAATGTGCTCACGCTTAATATCAACTACAAATAAAGCTCCTGGAAGACGAGTCATATCAGAAATAGAACCTAAATTCTTTTCTAATTTAGCTCTTAAACGATCAACTTGTAAACGCTCTTTCTTAGAAAGTGTGTTAAAAGTTCCGTCTTTCTTCATTCTATCAATTGAAGCCATTTTTTTAACAGCTTTTCTAATAGTAACGAAGTTAGTTAACATTCCACCTGGCCATCTTTCAGTAATGTAAGGCATGTTTACGTCTCCTGCTTTTTCAGCAACGATATCTTTTGCTTGTTTTTTGGTAGCTACGAATAATATTTTTCTACCTGATGCTGCTATTTTTGCTAAAGCTTGAGATGCTTCGTCTAATTTTGCAGCTGTTTTGTAAAGGTTAATTATATGGATGCCGTTGCGTTCCATATAAATGTAAGGAGCCATGTTCGGATCCCATTTTCTGGTTAAATGTCCAAAGTGAACACCACCATCAAGTAAGTCTTTTACTTCTACTTTTGCCATTTTGTAATAGTTTACGTTCTGTTGAATTAGCAATGATTAAGTGGTCATTTATTTAAAATCGCCTTAACCATTTAGATGCTAAACTAAATCCCGACATTTCTGCCATGGACAACAATAACTGGTTTAAATTTCTTTTAATATTAACGCTTAGAGAACTGGAATTTCTTACGAGCTTTCTTCTGTCCGAATTTCTTACGCTCTACCATTCTTGGGTCTCTTGTTAATAATCCTTCAGGTTTTAAGATACTTCTGTTTTCTTCATTAAGCTCACACATAGCGCGAGATAATGCTAAACGAACAGCTTCTGCTTGACCTGTAACACCACCACCAAATACATTTACTTTAATATCAAAGTTTCCTTCGTTGTTAGTCATTGCTAACGGTTGGTTTACTTTGTACTGTAAAGTAGCTGTAGGGAAGTATGTGTTAACATCTTTTTTGTTCACAGTGATGTTTCCTTTTCCTTCTGAAACATACACACGAGCAACAGCCGTTTTTCTACGACCAATTTTGTGAATTACTTCCATCTAGTTAACTTCGTTTAAGTTAATTGCTTTTGGTTTTTGAGCAGCATGAGCGTGCTCTGCACCAACAACAACATTTAAATTACGGAATAAATCGGCACCTAATTTGTTTTTAGGCAACATTCCTTTTACTGACTTTTCTACTAATCTTGCTGGATCTTTTCCAAACATTTCATTAGCAGTAAGCGATCTTTGACCACCTGGATAACCTGTGTGACGAATGTAAGTTTTATCGTTCCACTTGTTTCCTGTTAAGTTGATTTTTTCAGCATTAATAACAATTACGTTATCGCCGCAATCAACGTGTGGTGTAAAGTTAGGTTTGTGCTTACCTCTTAAAAGTATTGCTACTTTAGAAGCTAAACGACCTAATGTTTGACCTTCAGCATCAACTAAAACCCACTCTTTATTAACAGTAGCTTTATTTGCTGAAATCGTTTTGTAGCTTAATGTGTCCACACTAAATTATTTTTCTTAATTAAACATTCCTCTCTCAAAAAGAGTTTGCAAATTTACAATTATAAATTTGATTACCAAACTCTATAACGCGTTTATTTTCAGTGAATATTTTTAAGTTGTACTTTAATAAAATTTCCGTGTTAAAAAAGTTAAATTTTTCTCAAAGAACCACATTATTTATTGCAGGTATTATAGATTTAAGTCTATATATTAGCATTTTTTATGTTTCTTGGTATGATTGATTGTATTTGTTTTAAACTTAATTATAGCGAGTTATGTTAATTAGTTAATCAATCAGAAATCAAAATGAAACTTCCAGCCAAATTAATTCTTTGTTTTGTATTATGTTTTTACGTTACATCGCAAGCTCAAGAATCATCTCCTCAGTTACCTAAAAGAATATATACAACCACAAATATTGGAGATAGCACACCTCCTGTTATAGATGGAAAACTAGACGATGCTGTTTGGAACATGGTTGAATGGTCTAAGGAGTTTATTGAGCTTTCTCCAGACGAAAACACACCTCCAAGCCAACGAACTAGATTTAAAATTCTTTACGACGATAGATTTTTATATGTTGGCATTAGAGCATACGATACAGCTGTAGATAGTATTGCCAAACGACTTGGAAGACGAGATGGTTTTGATGGTGACTGGGTAGAAATAAATATTGATAGTGATCGTGATTTAAGAACTTGTTTTTCTTTTACTTCATCGGCAACTGGAGTAAAAGGTGATGAGTTTGCTAGTTTAAATGGAGGTAATTGGGATCGAAGTTGGAATCCAATATGGACTAATAAATCTCAAATAGATGAAGAAGGATGGAGCACAGAAATGAAAATTCCATTAAGTCAGTTACGCTTTAGTAGTGATGATGAGCAAATTTGGGGTATTCAAGTACAGCGTTTCTTTTTTAGAAAGCAAGAACGTTCGTTATGGCAACGAAAGCCAGTAACAGCTCCAGGATGGATTAGTGAGTTTGGTGAACTTCATGGCTTAAAAGGTTTAAAATCTCAAAAACAGTTAGAAATACAGCCATTTACAGTAACGAAGCTGGAAACATATCCTGAGGAAGTTGGCAACCCTTATCGAGATGGGAGCGATTTTAATTTAAATGCAGGTCTTGATGCAAAAATTGGTATTACAAACGACTTAACGTTAGATTTAACTGTCAACCCAGATTTTGGACAAGTAGAAGCAGATCCTGCAGCTATAGCTCTTGATGGTTTTGAAATATTTTTTGAAGAACAGCGACCATTTTTTGTTCAAAACAAAAACATATTTGACTATAATTTTGGTAATAATCAAGATAATTTATTTTTTTCAAGACGAATAGGTAGAAGCCCTCAAGGGTATCCTAATGCACCTTCAGGAGCTTTTGTTGACCAACCTGATAATACAACCATATTAGGAGCCGCAAAATTTTCGGGTAAAACAAAAAATGGATGGTCTATAGGTGTTTTAGAAAGTGTTACTGCAAATCAATATGCCGAGATAGATCTTAATGGAAATAAAACTAAAGAGTTGGTGGAGCCATTAACTAATTATTTCGTTGGTCGTTTACAAAAAGATTTTAACGATAGAAACAGTTATGTAGGCGGTATTTTTACAGCTACCAATAGAGATCTAGCAGACCATTTAGAGTATTTAAGGAAAGAAGCATATACAGGAGGGTTTGATTTTAAACATCAATGGCAAGGGCGAAAGTATTTTGTTGAAGGAAATATTGTAACCAGTCATGTAAAAGGGAGCAAGGAAGCAATAACCGAGACACAAACTTCTTTAACACATTTGTTTAATAGAGTAGATGCAGGACATGTAAGTGTTGATCCAAATAGAACCTCGTTAACAGGAACAGGAGGGCGTTTATCTGCTGGGAAAGTTGGAGGAGGACATTGGGAATATAATGGAGGTGTTATTTGGCGTTCGCCTGAATTGGAGTTAAATGATGTTGGATTTTTAAGACAAGCAGATGAGATACGTCAATACTTTAATTTTAGTTATAGAACTTTAAGGCCAACTGAAGCTTTTAGGAGAATAAGTGCTCGATTTCAGCAATTTACAACGTATGATTTTGATGGGAATTTAAACCGTGTACAATATTCTTTAGGAGGAAATTTATTATTTAAGAATAACAACTCCATAAATATTAATGCAGTACATAAACCTAGAATTTATATCAACACTGCGCTACGAGGAGGCCCTCGATGGCGATATTCTCAAGAAGATCATGTGTCTGCATTTTTTGGAACCGATGCAAGTAAAAAATTCAGAACCCGTTTTGGATTTGCTTATTCAGGTGCAAAACAAAATAATTTTTCCATGTTTTTTACCGAAGTTGATTTTTCGTATCAACCAACTAATGCTTTGACTATTTCTTTAAACCCTAGTTATAATAACAACCCGAGTAAAACACAATATGTTACGGAAACAGACTATAATGGGGCTATACGTTATGTGCTTGGAACAATAGATAATAAAACGCTAAGTGCATCTATTAGATTGAATTACACTATTAACCCTAATTTAACCATTCAGTATTACGGACAACCATTTATATCTAGAGCAAGATTTTCGTCTTTTAAATATGTTACAAACCCAACAGCTAATAATTTATACGATCGTTTCGATGTTTACGATAATAACCAAATAACTTATAATAATGGGGTTTACGAAGTAGATGAAGATATTGATACGATTACTGATTATTCGTTTAGTAATCCAGATTTTTCTTTTGTACAGTTTAGGTCTAATTTAGTTATGCGTTGGGAATACATTCCAGGATCTGAACTTTATTTTGTGTGGTCGCAAGGTATTACAGGATTTGTAGATCCAATGGAACGTTTAACCACTGGGTTGGAACAAGGTATTCTAAACCAGAAACCAGACAATATCTTTTTAATCAAGGCAACCTACAGGTTCATATTGTAATTGATAATAACCGAAAGTTTAATTTGTCATTTTTTCAGTTATTAATATTTCTAGGTCGTTTTTATTGTTTGTTTAATTTGTGTTCAAATAAATAATAAAATAAGGTTTTCGTTAGTTAATTTGTTTAACTCGATATAATTTATTGTAGTATCTAATTCTTGTCTAAACTATCTATTTTGGTTATTGCGTTTTCGTTGTTTGGGTTAAGTAATAATGATTTTTTGTAATTATTAATAGCGTTTGTTTTATCTCCAATAACTTCATAAGCTTCCCCCAAACTATCAAAAGCATTATACGAATTGGGGAAGTTTTCTGTATTCAGAAGGAAAAAGAGTAAAGCTTCTGCTTTATCACTTTCATTTCTGCTTTGCAGCATGCTGTAACCAATTCGGTTCACAAGAGCTTCTGGCGGACTAAAATCCCAAGAAAGTTTTTTAGAAAGCTTATGGAAGTGTTGATTAAGTTGTTCTACAGTTTCTACATCTCGATAGTAAACTCCATAGCCATCAAAAATGGCAGAGATACCATTGTAAAAAGCAATTGGTGAGATTGAGTTATGATTTTCTTCTTTAAAATATTCTAATCTTGCAGGGAAATAGCCATCGCATTTACTATTTAATGCTTCATATAACCTTACGTGCCGATCTCTATTTCTAATATTTCTTTTACCCCAATTAGCAGTGGCTACGTATAAAAACCTTTTAAACGATTTTTGGGTCACGGCTTCTAATTTAGTATCCATAGTCTCAGCGTCCCATGTCCCAAAGCTTGGGTCAACAGCAATAAAAGCATTGAAAACAGTATCTTCTTTCATATAGGCATGAGTGGCTAACAAACCTCCTAAAGAATGCCCAAACAATATTTGATAGGATGTTGTTCTATAATTTTTATCTAGTTCTTTAATGAGTTCTTCTTCTAGAAAGCGTAAAAATTTTTCGCCACCACCCGTATTGTTTTCTCTTACGGTAATTATTTTATCGGGTGTAAAATCTCGTCTTCTATCAATATTTTGAATACCAACCACAATCATTTCAGGAATTCTAATATTATATGCAGAACTCATATAGTTTACCATGCCAATTATAGCCCTGAAATGTGTATTGCCATCGAGTACAATAAGTAATGGGTATTTTTTATGTGATGCCGTTGGGGCAGTGTAAGATTCGGGAAGGCTAATCCAAAATTCTCTATCTTCATTTAAAATATTGGAATGAAGATGGTGTTTAGTTCCAACAACTATTTGCTCAGCATTTTGTGAACTTACTTGGTTAAGTCCTAAAATAAAAAGTATTACTGCAATAAAATATTTATTCATGTCGTTTAGTTATGTTATTATTTATAGGGTAAGATTCTCTACCAATATTCAACTATTCGTGATATTTTACCATCTCTAAATTCAAAAAGTGTCATTTGCAATTCGCTTTCTACTATAACACCACCCTTTTTTTCCACAAATCTTTTTTGAACAGCAGCCGCTTTTAAACCTATTATTTTACTTTCTATTTTAAAATCTGTAACTCGCCCATCGTAATTGCCTTCATTTAGGTTTCTTAAAGCACTTTTATATAAGCTCTCACGAGTATAAAACCCATTAAATTTTGAATGTGTATAAGTAAAATCATCAGTAAATAGATTGAATGCGTTATCAACATCTTCAACTGTAGAACCTTCTTGAAACATTTTTAGGTTGAGATTGTAATACTTGGTTAGTATCGTGTTTATTGAATCTTTGTGTGCTTCAGTTGCTTCTTGGGCAACATTAGTATTGCTTATAAGAAAAACTGGTAAAATAAATGAAAATAGATTCTTATTCATGGATAGTTAGTTATTTTGTGAATTAAATTTTATAGACGTTTAGTTTTGTAAAGAATACATAAGCTTGATATATCGTTCAATTTCTGCTGTATAATTTTTATATAGAAACGTATATTCAGGTTTTAATTCAGTCTTAATTTTTAAAAGTGTTTCCTCTGGCTTACCTCCATTTTTATAGTCATGTTTTACCTGCTCCCAAACACTTGATAACAAAAAAACATCCCGTTCAATTGATTTCACTGTGGTTGCGTTACCATGCCCTGTTAATACTTTGGTTGGGTTTAATTCAGCGATGAAATTAAGTGTGTTGATTAAACTTGGAATATTTACATCGTCAGTGATTATCGGCATCCAATCTGAACTTAAAACATCTCCTCCAAAAACAATTCTTTGTTTTGGTAGCCACATCAAAACATCTCCGGGAGAATGCCCATTATCAGCAAAAATGAATTCGACCTTTACACCTCCGAAATCACGTTTTTGTGATTCGTTCAATAGCAAGTTTGGATATACAAGGCGAGTAGAACCGATTTTGCCATTAGTTACTTTCGCATAAAATGCCACATCATCCTGTCCGTACTTTTGCATCGTTTTCATGGCTTGGTTGCTGGCAATAATTTCAGCATCTGAGAATGCCGCATTCCCCAACCAATGATCTGCATGACTATGAGAATTTACCACCCACCGAACAGGAAGATCAGTAACAGTTGCTATAGTTTTTTTTATTTTATGTCCTATAGATTCAGACGAACCTGTATCAAAAAGCAAAACACCATTTTTTGTAACGATAAAATGAGCGTTAGAATTCCATCCTTTGTTTTCGGGAGTTGGTAATCCAAATGATGGAGAAACGATGCTATAAATATTTTCTGTTATACGAATGGTATTAAACGTTTCAGAGCGTATTTCTTTTTTAGTAAACTTTTCGGTTTTTGAGCCTTTGTTATTGCAAGAAAAAAGCAGTAAGCCAATAATTAAGATTCCTAGATTGTTCTTAAACAATAAAGACTTATTTAATATTAGTGTCATTTGTTTGATTTATAATGTTTTAATAATGATGTTTGTTCACTATTTGACTAAAGGTTAAGTGCTCTTTTTTCCAATTCCAGACAGACATCCCAAAGTTTCCAGAGTCTTCAATAACTTTCATTTGTACTTCGCTTATTATTTCAATGACTATTCTGCCGTTTAAATTGTCGCAACCCATGGGAATGTCTGCCCATTCTAAGATAATTTGATTGCCCTGTATTTTCCCATTCCCCACATGGCACCAATTTTCAGCTAATTCATTTTTAGGTGTTTTGTTGTTCATTCCTAACCAAAAAACGTTTTCATTAACAGTATTGATCCAAAAGAGATTCCCTCCAGTAGATTTCCAAAAGCCTCTTTTTGGTAAAATATTTTTCTTTTTTACTTCGTCTTTCATGCGAGTATTGTTATGGTTTTTTACTTCACAGCTGAAAATAACAAATAGTATAAAACTAAAGACCTTTATTTTTTTATTCATAGGTTGTATTTTACATCATAACCTATTATTAAAAAGGATATCTATTGATATTTTTATGCTGCCATAAAAGATTGATGATACTCCATTTACCATCCAACTTTATCAAGTGTAAATATTCAACCCAATTGTCTGAAAATAATTTTACGGTTGCAATTCTATTATATACATCTAATATTTTAATTTGATTGCTAGGATTTGGTGGAAATCTAGTATTCGATTTATTCCAATTTTTAGCATTTTCAATCATACGATTCTTAGAAATTGAAGTAACAATTTCTTTTTTTAACGCTCTACTATAACCAATGGTTACCTTATTTAAGCTATCATTCATTACTTCATTCATCAATTCAGGTTTTAACTCTTGTAAAGCAATTAAATAGCCTAAAGAAATTCTTTTAATTTCTAAACTGTCTTTTTGAGAAGCTTTTTTACTTAAAGTAATGTATTGGTTATTAACAATGTCTCTTTCTCGAATAAGTTTCATACTTGAATCGTAATGTCCTTGTTTAATGTAGTTACCAATCGAATCGTATTCTTTTGTACCAATAGAAAAACCATTCTGATTCATTACCAACTTGTTATTTTTATCATGATAGGTATATTTTATATGGTTTCCGTTTGTATCGTAGGTATCTTGATAAGATGCAACTCCTTCTGAATTATTCGCTATTTTTAAATCTTCATTTAAATTAAAATTTCCAATCGGAGTTCCATCTTTTCTAAACTTCATTCCTGTGGTTCCAAACTCAAAATAGGTAGAAATATTTCTAGGCTCATTTTTTAGATTGAACCTTTTTTCAATAATCATTTTTCGTTTTTTATACCAAGTATATTTATAGATTTCCCAATTAGATTCCATTGGCTTATTATTCAAATCAAAGAATTCTAATTGACTATAATTCCCTTTTTTATCCTTTGTAAAAACTTCTTTGTAAACTTCTCTATCGTTTGTAATTCTTTTTCCATTTTTATTTAAGAAAATTCGTGTTTCTCTATCCTTTGTATGTGTAATAATCGTTTTATAAGCACCAATTGAAGCTAAAGGATGTCTTCGCTCTGTAAAATAGTGGTTGTTGGTAATTTCCACCAATTCGTGATTATTATAAGTAAAAACATAATGAGAAGTGTTTTTTGCGGTGGTTGCATCTATGGGGTAAGTGCCTGCTAATTTTATATAAGGAGATACGTGATTGTATCTTAAATGCCTAAAATATTTGTTGGTTGTATTTTGTGCTAATGTGATGCTTGTAATACACAAAGCAACTAAAGAGATTGTTAATTTTCTGAAATTCATTTTAGTTGATTTAAATTGGCTGCAATATAAATTCATAATGACTTGTATTTTAAAAAATTATATAGATTTAATCAATTCGAAAACGGAAAGCATTCAACTATAGATTAATTGATAGGTTGTTTTTAAATCAGTGTTTGTCATCGTTTTTTATCGTTTTATCTACAAAAACAACTTGACATCTCTTTTCTCTTTATATTTGATACAGATTTTGATTAGTTTATAACAGTATGCAATAATCTATTGCATATGGTTTCTTTTTTTGAGTAAGCATAAATTCTATATTTTGGCAATGATGGAAAATAGATTATCTAAAAATAGCATTCGTAATATTTTATTTTGGATAATTATGTTTTTGTATTTGTTAAGTTCCTATTGGCTTAGAGAGGCTAATAAACGGTATGTTTTAGAATATATAGCGTTTAAGGTTTTGTTACAGATGTTATTGAGCGTTATCATCATAAATTTTTTAGTCCCTATATTCTTAAATAAAAAGAAAAAAATACTATTTATAGTAACCACTTTATTAGCCATTTATCTAGTACAAACTTTATATAGTGTTATTAGAGTTTATTATTTTGAAGTAAAGTATGCAGCTGTTTATGCTCGTTACTTACCTTATATTCTTTGGGAAAGAATGACTTCATTTTTTGCTTTTGTAAATAATATTACTTGGTTGGTTTTTCCATCCATAATTTTACTCGCAATTAAGTATTATAGAGATCAAAAAGATATTGTAGCTTTAAAAGAGCAAAAGAAAACAACGGAATTAAACTTATTGAGGAATCAATTAAATCCACATTTTTTATTTAATACGCTGAATAATCTATACACTTTGGCTTTAAAAAAGTCCGATAAAACACCTGAAGTAATTGCAAAGCTTTCAGAGATTTTAGACTATATGTTATATCAATGTAAAGACAAGTATGTTCCCATTGATAAAGAAATGGAGTTGTTAGAAAATTACATTGCTTTAGAAAAAGTAAGATATGGTAGTAGAATCGATGTTTTATTTGAAAAGAAAATCAATGAAAATGTAAAAATTGCTCCTTTAATTTTATTAACTTTTGTAGAGAATGCCTTTAAACATGGGGTAAGTCAAGAATTAAAAAATGCTTTGATTGAAATATCTACCGTAACTACAACAACTGAAATTGTTTTTAAATTAAAAAATACTAAACCTCAATATTTTACAGAAAAAAACAATCCTAAAAAGAGATCTATTGGTATGCAAAACATCGAAAAGCAATTAGATTTGTTATACCCTAAGGCATATCAATTAAAGGTGAAAAGTACAGCATTAAATTACGCTTTAGAATTAAAATTACAACTCAATGAAAAAATATAAATGTTTGATTGTTGATGATGAGGAATTAGCTAGAGAATTAATAGAAACTCATCTTAATCAATTACCAGATTTTGAGATTGTAGCTATTTGTGCTTCTGCAATTGAAGCAAGCAGCGTTTTAAAAAAAGAATTGGTTGACTTGCTTTTTTTAGATATAGAAATGCCTGTTTTAAAAGGAACGGATTTCTTAAAAAATCTAGTACATAAACCCAAAGTGATATTTACTACAGCTCATAGAGAATACGCCATTGAAAGTTATGAATTAAACGTGGTAGATTACTTACTAAAACCCATTGTGTTTAATCGGTTTTTTAAGGCTATTGAGAAGTTTTTAGACACGCAAGCTGTAATAGGAGTTCACCAAAATAAAGTTGAGTTATCACATGTTTTTGTTCAAATTAACAAGAAAAACATCAAAGTTTTATTTGATGATATTTTATATATCGAAAGTATTAAAGATTATATTAAAATTCATTTGAATAATTCTAATTTAATTATAAAACATAGTATTTCTACTTTTGAGGATAAACTTGATAATCGTTTTGTAAGAGTTCATAGGTCATATATTGTAAATATGGATAAGGTAACAGCTTATACAAAACAGGATCTCGAAATCGATAAATTTGAAATTCCAATTGGTGCTCTCTATAAGAAAAAAACACTTCTAATGTTAGATTGTTTAAAATAACAAAGACTATATCTAATTTATTTCTTCTCTCCTAATTGTAAAGATTTTGCAGGTTTTCTTGGTTAGCTTAAAATTGCTTGTTTTTTAATTCAGTTCTTTGTTAGGCAACGTATTTTATTCGTTCGTTAAAATTCCAAATGATATTAATACTGCTCCAATCCAATAAAATCCTGCTGCAAAATTGTAAATGTTCTTTTCATTTTCAACTACAAAATGTCTAGTCCTGAAATATGGCTACAGGTTAAAAATTGATTTACGCTGTTTTTAAATATACCATATTTGGTGTTTTATAATCTAAAGATACATGTAATCTAATTTGGTTGTATAGATTAATAGCACTTTTTGTAGCTTTTTTCGCGTGTTGTACGCTATCAAAGGTCTGGTCAAGATAAAACTCGTCTTTTAGGATACCGTTTACACGTTCAGCAATAGCGTTATCAGATACCCAAACCTGATTAGGTCTATTAACAATTACATCTTTTATGATGTTTTTATGTTTGTAAAACCTATGAAAAGAGTTTGTTGTTCTATAGCTAGGTTTCTTTCTGGTTATAAGCATATTGTGTTTTCTAAGAATGTTGAAAAGCGTGTCTCTGCCTACTTTAAGGTTGGCTTTATCAAACTCATTTTTTAAAGATATTTTGAGTTTACGTACACCTTCTCTAGGCAAGGATCTGCGTTTTTGGTTTACAATTTGAATGATCTGTTGTTCAAGTTTTAAACGTTTGTCAGCT
>NZ_SUPL01000004.1 GCF_005047595.1 Pontimicrobium aquaticum | reverse complement strand
GGTTATAGCAATGGGGCTCACCTCTTACCATTCCGAACAGAGAAGTTAAGCCCATTAGCGCCGATGGTACTACATTTGTGGAAGAGTAGGTCGCCGCCTTTTTTAAACCCTTACTATTTTTTTTAGTAAGGGTTTTTTTTGTTGAAATTTTAAGAGGAAGGGATATATGTTATTCATCATTATGCTATAATAAATTATATTTTAGACAGATTAGGAATAACTATAGAAGAAGGCATTTTTTGGATATAATCTTACAACTCCAAAACGTGAAATTAATTTGAACTAGACTTTTCACCAAACATACTATTCATAATAATCTTAAGACCTTTAAAAGCAAAGAATATTGCTCCAACACAGATAATAAGACTAATAATTAATAATGGAATATAAAGTGGCTTGTCTTTATTTGTTGTAACGATATAAAATAATGTTGGTCCAGCAAACATCATAACTAATGAGACAACCATTTTTTTTAGACCTTTTGCTAATAGTTCTTTATTTGTTCTTTTAGTTTCCATTTCTCCATGCTTTTACTGATGCTCTAACACTTTGATACTTGTCAAGTAATTTAGATGCTTCTTTGGCTGTAATATTCAATTCATCCATTACCATTTTCACTCCTCTATCAACTAGTTTATTATTGCTTAACTGCATATCAACCATTTTGTTTCCTTTTACCTTTCCTAATTGAATCATAGTCGCTGTAGTAATCATATTTAGCACTAGTTTTTGTGCTGTTCCTGCTTTCAATCTTGAACTTCCAGTTATAAATTCAGGGCCAACAATAACTTCTATTGGAAACTTTGCTGTCTGTGATAATGGACTGTTATTATTACATGTAATGCAGCCTGTAATGATATTATTTTTATTACATTCTTCAACTGCTGAGATGACGTAAGGTGTTGTGCCAGAAGCAGCTATTCCTATTACAACATCATTATTTGAAATGTTATACTCTTGTAAATCTTTCCAGCCTTGAGTAGTAGAATCTTCAGCAAATTCCACAGCTTTTCTAATAGCAGTATCGCCTCCAGCAATCAACCCAACTACTAGTTCGTGGGGCACACCAAAAGTTGGAGGGCACTCACTAGCATCTACAATGCCTAAACGACCACTTGTACCTGCACCAATATAAAATAAGCGACCACCTAATTTTAATTTTGCTACTATTTGTACAACTAAATTTTCAATTTGAGGTAGTGATTTTTCTACAGCAAATGGAACAGTTTTATCTTCGTTATTAATATTAACCAGTAATTCTGAAACACTCATCTTTTCTAGATGATTGTAATTAGAATCTTGTTCGGTTGTTTTTGTGAAATCCATTCGTCAAAAATACACAATTTGTGATGAGTTATTGAACTATGTATGTAATTTCATCAACTTCAGATAACCTAAAATATCCTAATGGGAAGTTACTTGGATTAGTTTCATTTATACAATTACCTCTTACTGTTGCAGGCGTTGTTTCAAATGGACCACCACCTTCTTCACTATTTTGTTGTAAAAGAATAAACATATATTCGTAAAAGGCTTCTGAAATACCATAATTCCTGATAGTTACTTCGTCTCCAGTAGTTAAATCTTCTTCAGTATAGAAACCAAATATTTGGTTTCCGTCTGTAAACTCATCTTTGTAAACTTCTAAAGTAGGTATTGCAGTGAAATTATTTTTAAATTCAAAGAAGTAGTAGTTTTCTATGTTTACTGGATCTGTGTAATAAGCTTTTAATTCTGTTTCTTCCCCAGTAAATCCTCCATCATTTATTTGCTCAACATAATCTATTTGAACAACAGATTTTAAAGTCTCTGATGCAGAATATATTTCTCCATCATAATTTATGATAAGCGTATATTCTTCATCTAACTGTGGAATAAAACCATTGTTTTTATAATTACCAGTTAAGCCATCTTCAATAAACATGTACTTGTTATTACTAGAATCGAAAATAGAAACTGTTGCGTTATTTGCAGGAGGTGTTTCTAAATTGTAGTAGGGTGCAGATAAAGACAATTTTATTTCTTGTTCGTTCCCACTAGTGCCTTTAATCCAGTTTATTGATGCTTCAATAATTAATTTAGGCTCTGATGTATTTAAATCTAAGTCTATTGATTCTTCACAAGAAAAAATAGCAAAACTTGTTAGTATTAATAGTAACTTCTTCATTTGTTTAAAATTTAAAGTTATAAGATATTGATGGAATGACCCCAAAAAGCGACTGTTTGAAAGACTCATTAACTCCCGTTGTTCGGTCTTCTCTAAAACTTATGGATGATGCATTATTACGATTATATGCATTATAAATACTGAAAACCCATTCGGTTTTCCATTTTTTAGTTGAGTTTGGTTTTGGTATGTATTTAGCTGATACATCTAGCCTATGATAGGTTGGAATTCTACTTGAATTTCTTGCTTCATAGGTTGGAATAGATATGCCATTATATTCGTATTGTCCATTTGGAAACGTAGCAGGCAATCCTGTTTGAAACAAAAAGTTTGAACTAAAACTCCATTTGTCTGTTAGTTTATAGGAAGCAGTAACCGAAACATCATGCGTTTTATCGTAAGGTGTGTTATACCATAAACCGTTATTAATTCCTGTTTCTTCAGGAGTTCTTCCTTTAGTTTGTTGCTCAGATTTTGATAAAGTGTAAGCTATCCAACCTTGAAAATCACCTTCATTTTTCCTAAATAAAACTTCAAGACCATAAGCTCTTGCTCTTCCATTTAGGATGACTTGTTCTATGGCATTATTGGCAATTAAATCGGCTCCATCTATATAATCTATTCTATTTTTTATGGTTTTATAAAAGGTTTCAATTTCTAGATTATAAGTGTTATCATTTATTGTTTTAAAATAACCAAGAGCAAATTGATGTAGAATTTGAGGTTTTACATACTTACCACTAGGTGTCCAAACGTCTAAAGGCGTTGGAGAACTTGTGTTTGATAGCAAATGCAAATACTGACTCATTTTGTTATAACTTGCTTTAATGGAACTTTGGTCGTTTAATTGATAAGCTAATGCCACACGAGGTTCTAGATTAGAAAATGATTCAATAACATCACTTCGCTTGAAATTTTTTGTGCCAACAGGATCTGCTTTTTGGTAAATTTTAAGCTCTGGATTAAATATCAATGGATTGTCGTTTTCATACATATTTAACTCGTCTTGACCTAATCTTAAAAATGAACTAAAACGTAAGCCATAACTTAAGGCTAGTTTATCTGTTACTTGATGTTCAGCATCTGCATAAACCGCATTTTCAAAAGCATATTTATCAATCAATTTGAACGGATTAATTCCAGAAGTTTTAGTTGTAGGTTTAATATCTCCAGGATTAAACTTGTAGTAAATGCTATTTAATCCATATTGTAGCTTAAAGTTATTTGATATATAGTGCTTTAAATCGTACTTTATGTTGAAGTTTCTTATCCCAGAAGTCCAATCAAATTCAACAAAATTTAGTTTTAGATCATAGTCATAATCAGAATATATAAGTGATAAGTTTGAAAATAATTTATCTGAGAATAAATGATTCCATCTAAAGTTTATAACAGAATTTCCATATGTATTTTCAAAGCTATCAGAAATATTAAACACATCTCTACCAAAGTATCCAGATAGATAAATATTATTTCTATCGTTTAATCTGTAGCTTAATTTTGTGTTTAAATCATAGAAAAAAGCAATATTATCAATATCGAATAAAGGCAAAAATAAATGCGCATAACTACTTCTTCCTCCAAATAAAAAAGACCCTTCTTCTTTTTTAAGAGGTCCTTCGGCTAATAGTCTGCTTGATACCAAACCAATGCCTCCATTCATTCCAAATTGATTACTATTGCCTTCTTTTTGATAAATATCTAAAACTGATGATACTCGACCACCATATTTTGCTGGAATTCCACCTTTGTATAGCTTTATATCTTTTATAGCGTCTGGATTAAACACTGAAAACAAACCAAATAAATGTGATGAATTAAAAATAGTAGCTTCATCTAGAAGAATTAAATTTTGGTCAGCAGCTCCACCACGAACATTAAAACCAGAAGCACTTTCGCCAGCAGTCGTGACTCCTGGAAGTAGAGTAATAGACTTTATTAAATCTACTTCACCAAGCACCACAGGAATTTGTTTAATTGTGTTAATAGTTAACGAGTTTAAGCTCATTTGAGGTTTTCTGATGTTGAGCTTTTCAACATCTTCAACAATAACAATTTCATCTAAGCTTTGACTATCTTCTACTAGTTTAAAGTTTAAGGTTTGGTCTTTGTCAAGATTTATGGTCTGTACAATACTCTTAAAACCTAAATAACTAATTTGAAATTCATACTCACCTTTATCTAAAGTAATGGAGTAGAAGCCATACTCATTGCTAGTTGTGCCAGTTTGTAGAGATGGAACAATAATGTTAGCACCTATAAGTGTTTCATTACTGCTCTGGTCAGTAATAGTACCACTTAACGTAAATTTTTCTTGTGATACTATTGCTGTTGGTAGCAAGAGCAATACAAATAAAAAAATCTTATAAAATGAATTCATTAGCAATCATGGTTGAAAAAATAAAAGCTCCTTAAACATAAAGAGCTTTTAAATTGTTTAATTATTAATTAAAAACATTAAACAAATATAATTATTTTATTTTAATAATTACTAAGTTTTTATAATTTTATTAAGAGTGCTACTTGGTCTCATAGCTTGAGATACCAATGTTTCATTTGGCTCGTAATAACCATCTATGTTTACTCGTACTCCTTGAATTTTATTTAATTCGTCTACAATAATAGCTTCATTAAGTATGAGGTCTTTGGCAATTTTTTCAAACTCATTTTTTAATTCTAAATCTTCGTTTTGAGCAGCTAATTCTTGAGCCCAATACATGGCTAAGTAAAAATGACTTCCTCTATTGTCTAACTCTCCAGCTTTTCGTGAAGGACCTTTTTTGTTTTCCAATAATTTTTCTGTGGCTGCATCTAGAGTATCAGCCAAAATTTTGGCTTTTGTATTGTTAGTAGTTTCAGATAAATGCTCAAGTGAAACAGCTAAAGCTAAAAACTCACCTAAGGAATCCCAACGCAAATGATTTTCTTCAACAAACTGTTGTACGTGCTTAGGAGCGGAACCTCCAGCACCAGTTTCAAATAACCCTCCACCATTCATTAAAGGTACAATTGAGAGCATTTTTGCACTTGTTCCTAATTCTAAAATGGGGAATAAATCTGTTAAATAATCACGTAGTACGTTTCCAGAAACTGAAATGGTGTCTTTTCCACTCTTAATTCTTTTTAGAGTGAATTGTGTTGCTTTTAAAGGTGATAGAATTTGAATATCTAAACCTGTTGTGTCATGGTTTGGTAAGTAAATCTCTACCTTTTTAATCAATTCGGCATCATGTGCTCTGTCTTCATCCAACCAAAAAACAGCTGGGACATTGGTAGCTCTAGCTCTTGATACTGCTAGCTTAATCCAATCTTGAATTGGAGCGTCTTTTACTTGACACATACGCCAAATATCACCTGCTTCAACGTTGTGTTCAATTAAAGTATTGCCATTTGTATCTACGACTCTTATAGTCCCGTTTGAAGTGATTTCAAATGTTTTATCATGCGATCCATATTCTTCAGCTTTTTGTGCCATAAGCCCAACATTTGGAACTGTTCCCATTGTTGTTGGATCAAAAGCACCATGTTCTTTACAAAAATCAATGGTTGCTGAGTAGATTCCAGCATAACTACTATCAGGAATTACTGCTTTAGTATCTTGCGATTTTCCTTTAGCATTCCACATTTGCCCAGAATTTCTAATCATTGCAGGCATTGAAGCATCAATAATTACATCACTTGGTACGTGCAAATTGGTAATGCCTTTGTCGGAATTAACCATTGCTAAATCTGGATTGTTTTTGTAACAAGCATCAATATCCTTAAGAATTTCATTGCGTTTTTCTTCTGAAACTTCTGCTAGATTAGATAATAAATTTCCAAAACCATTATTAACATCAACACCAATTTTATCAAATGTTTCTGCATGTTTTTCAAATATATCTTTAAAAAATACACGTACTGCATGACCAAAAATAATTGGGTCGGATACTTTCATCATGGTAGCCTTCATGTGTAATGAAAATAACACGCCTTTATCTTTAGCATCCTGTACTTGAGCTTCTAAAAAGCGTAATAATACATTTTTTTGCATTACTGCTGCATCGATAATTTCACCTGCTTGTAATGCTAAATTTTCTTTTAAAATGGTCTTTTTTCCATTAGCATCAGTATGTTCAATGTTGACTGTTGTTGCTTCAGAAAGCGTTACTGATTTTTCATTGTGGCAAAAATCACCTTCAGTCATCGTTGCTACATGCGATTTTGAGCTAGCACTCCATTTTCCCATAGAATGCGGATTCTTCTTTGCATAATTTTTTACTGCTTTTGGAGCACGTCGATCAGAGTTACCTTCTCTAAGTACAGGATTCACAGCACTTCCCTTAATTTTATCATAACGCGATTTAATAGCTTTTTCTTCATCGTTTATAGGTTCATCTGGATAATCAGGTAAAGCAAAACCTTTTGATTGTAATTCTTTTATAGCACCCTTTAATTGAGGAATTGATGCACTAATATTTGGTAATTTAATGATGTTAGCTTCAGGTGTTTTTACCATCTCTCCTAATTCCGATAAGGCATCATTTTGCTTTTGATCTTCGTTTAGAAAGTCAGGAAAGCTTGCTAGAATTCTTCCAGCTAATGAAATATCTTTTGTTTCTATAGAAATACCTGACGACTTTGTAAACGCTTTAACAATTGGAAGTAGGGAATAGGTTGCTAATGCTGGAGCTTCGTCAGTTTTAGTATAAATAATTTTTGACATTTTATACGAGGTTTTTTTATTGTTATTGAAGGTTGAAAGCATCAATAAAAGTCATTGATTTTTTCGTCTTGCGAATATACGAAATTTGAAGCGTAATGCCTTTTTATAAAATGGCTAAGTGTAAGTGAAAGCCTATAATTAGTACTTAACTAAATTAGCTGTTTGTTTTTTATCAATTTCGTAAAAAAACAGGTTGAAAATTATTCAATTATAATTTGGTGAGCTGCTAATAATCCATCAACAGTTGCTCTTGAAAATTTAGCGCCTTTCATTTTATTATTGCTTGGGTTAAAACTAAAGTTATTGGCTGATCTAAAATCTGCAGACTCTAATACTGAATTCTCAAAAACAGCATTTTTTAAATTGCAATTATTGAAACTGCAATTTGTTAAGTCGGCTTCAGTAAAATCTACTTCTTGTAAACTAGACTCATTAAAAGAAGTGCCAATAAGTTTAAGAGTATTAAATGTTGCTAAATCTAAGTTACAATGATTAAAACTTACTGAAAATAAAAACGAATTACACTCATAAAAAGGCATTCCAACCAATTTGCAGTCTGTAAAGATTACATCTTTAAAGGTTGTTTCTTTTAGTTTTGTATTGGTAAGATTACAATTAGTAAACACGCACTCTAAGAAGCTTATAGTAGATAAATAGCATGTTTCAAACACACAATTAACAAATGCACAATTGTCGTATTCGGCTTTTGGTAAACCAGTTTTGGTATAATTTTTATTGCTAAAGGTTTTGTCTAGAATAAGTGGCAGCATATTGCATAAATGTAGTACGAATATAACTTTTTTATAGCAAGTATATAAAAAACAAAAGCCATATCACTTAGAAATTAATCTATGATGACATGGCTTTCTTTAAAACAGTGCTACGTGATTTATTTAACATTGCTGCTAACTTCAATTAAACATTCTTACGTCTGCTTAACCTTTTCAATTCAAGTTTCACCATTTTAATTGAAACATTGTAACTTTCAAAATGTATTGACCTGCTACAAAATGTTTCATGGTAATCGCTTTTCTTGATACTTTATCAATTATAGCTCATTTGCATGGTTTACAACTTCTAAAGCATTGCTTCTGCTAATAATAGTTACTTTCACTTCTACTATTTTTAGAAACTTTCAATTTCACTAGTTACTGTCTGCATAACATACAGCACTTTTTAAAATATCATGATTTTTCAACTTCCACATGCCTACACATGCTGTCTCCAAACCTCAAAAAACAATTATAATAAAGAACGTTACTTTACCAAATTAGAGTCATTACTTTCGTAACATTACATCAATTTTCATGATGTATCCCTAACTCTTCTACTAAGATACTACAAGCTTTTAAAAAATAAAACTTTTTAAAGATTTAGATATCAACCATTTATGAACTTAGGTTATGAACAATTGTTAACAACAAAAAGCCCTGACATTTGTCAAGGCTTTTATAGTTTTTTAAAAAGTGGTTAGACCTAGTGTCTGCTCTCTTTAATTCTTGCTCTTTTACCAGTAAGACCTCTAAAGTAGAATATACGTGCACGACGTACTTTACCTCTTTTGTTTATTTCAATTTTTTGTAATGCTGGTAAGTTAATTGGGAAGATACGCTCTACACCAATTGATCCAGACATTTTTCTAATGGTAAAGGTTTCAGAAGCACCTGTTCCTCTACGTTGTAAAACAACACCTCTAAAAAACTGAGTACGTACTTTTTCACCTTCTCTAATTTCGTAATACACTGTAATTGTATCACCAGCTGAAAATTCTGGTAAGTCTTTTCTTGTTACAAATTCGTCTTGTACAAATTTTACTAAAGATTCCATGTTAATCTTTTTTTTAATGATTGTCTCGAAACAACATTCACGATTATCGCCAGAGGTTGACCCGAAAGTGGGTGCAAAGATACATAAAAAGTAAAAAGTAAAAAGTAAAAAGTAAAAAAGTTTAAGGTTGTTTTTGGTGTTTCCAAGACGACGTGTAAAACACTTGTCTTGGTCAGGCTATTCGCTATATCTTTTTATGTATCTTCGACAAGCTCAGACTGACATAAAAAGGATGCCGCTACTATCCTTAACACGGTAACCACCTCGTCTTTCAATTTTTTTAAAATTGAAATCCACTCCTCCTTAAAAAGGAGGAGAGTTGTCTCTCTCTCTCTCTCTCTCTCTCTCTTTATTTTGAAATTTTAATTAATCTTCCAACAAATCTGGGCGTCGTTGTTTTGTACGCTGGTAGGCTTGTTCTTCGCGCCATTTTTCTATTTCAGGAAAGTTACCACTAAACAACACTTCTGGAACTTTCATGCCTTTGTATTCTCTTGGTCGTGTATAAATAGGTGGTGCTAATAAATTATCTTGAAACGAGTCAGTTAGGGCAGAGGTTTCGTTACCTAGTACACCTGGAATTAATCGTATAACTGCATCGCACAATACAGCTGCTCCTAATTCGCCACCTGAGAGTACAAAATCGCCAATAGAAATTTCTTTAGTTACAAACATATCTCTTACACGTTGGTCCACACCTTTGTAATGTCCGCAAAGTATGATGATGTTTTCTTTAAGCGATAATTGGTTGGTAATACCTTGGTTTAGGGTTTCACCATCTGGTGTCATATAAATAATGTCGTCATATTTACGTTGGGCTTGTAAACCAGAAATGCATTTATCGATAGGTTCTATTAGCATGACCATACCAGCACCACCACCAAATTGATAATCGTCAACACTTTTGTAATTATCGGTTGTATAATCACGAAGGTTGTGAAAATGTACTTCTACCAAACCAGCATCTATAGCGCGTTTTAAAATAGAGGCTTCAAACGGACTTTTTAATAATTCGGGTAAAACGGTGATAATGTCTATACGCATACTGCAAAGATGCAACTATTCCCAGAAAAAGAAAAGGATTAGTTTTAAGGTTATTTATTAATCCAGTTTTCTATATTTTTCTTTAACTCTTGTTCATTAGCGGATTCAAAATCAGGAATAATCCCAGTTTTAAATTCTTCTCTTTTGAAGTTTTTCCATATTCCAGTGGTAAGAACTAGAAAATCACCATTCTTCATTTTAATAGAAGTATTGTTTGTAGTTAAACCTCTAGATTTAGTTCCAAAAAACTTAATATTTTGATTATTCATTAATGCTATAGCAGTTGCCTCTCCAGAGCTTGAGGTTCTTTCGTTTACTAAAACAGCAATTTTTAGATTCTTATTTTTAAGATTATAGTCTAAAGACTTATCTTTGCCTAGGTATTTTTTTGTTTTATTTATGCCTTTATAATAAATAAGACCATTTTCTTTTTTCCAAATATTTTCTTTGTCATTTTTGATAGTGTAGCCTAAAACTCCATCTTTTAAGAAGGGAGTTAGAGAAATAATCATTGGCCACATATCTCCACCACTATTATTCCTTAAATCGATTACCCAAGCTTTAAGGCTTTTCTGATCCTGTGATGTGATCGCTTCAATCCGTTTATTTATATAAATCTTAGCTTTACTGATTGTTTCTTTTAAACTAGTTCTTGATGCTGTAAATGTATTAATTTTGATATAACCAATGTTATTGATATCATCAATTACTGTTTTTGATTTATATTTGCCGTACAGAGAAGTTTGAGATTTTTTTTGAAATATGATGAATGCTCTTCTCCATTTATTGATAAAGCTTTTACTATAGCCGAATCTCTTGAGATTTTAGCTTTTTCTAATACTTTGCTTTCAAATAATTCCCAATCGATTGAATCTTTATTAAGAGAGTTTTTCTTAAAGTGTTTTATAAGTTCTTTATAAAATTTTAAATCTTCGCTATTTAATTTCTGTTCTTGAGAAAATATTAAGTTTGAGTTTAAAAAGAACATTAAAGTGAGTAATATTACTTTTTTCATAATTTGATTAATAATATTTAAGAATTTACGAATGTAAAGGTTTTTAGTTGGCAAATCAATACGTAGTTCTACGTATAAAGCTACTGCTTTGCACTCGACCTCAAAATAATAAACCCAGTAACTGCCGAGATTAACGAGCCAATTAAAATGCCAATTTTAGCGGAGTCTATATACATTGGGTTATCGGCAAAGGCTAAACTGGCAATAAAAATAGACATGGTAAACCCAATACCTGCTAAAAACGAGACTCCAATTATTTGTTTAAAAGCAATGTCTTTAGGTATTTCTATTAGCTTTAATTTTTTGGCTATAAAAATGATAGAGCTAATACCAATGCTATTACCAATTACTAAACAAATAACAATGTTTTGTACTAAAGCAGTATCCAAAGTCATATCACCACTAATTAAAACACCTGCGTTTGCTAATGCAAATATTGGTATAATAACATAGGCTACCCAATCGTGTAAGCTGTGTTCTAGATGTTGTAATGGCGATTGGTATTTGTTGGTCCAATCTTCAAGATCATCTATTTCGCTAATTTGTTCTTTAGATAAAATAGGTTTGTCAATGACTTCGGCTTTTTTAATGTTGTTTGTAATGCTTACCAAATTATTTATAAACTCTGGTGTTTTTACACGTTGTCTCACAGGTACCGAAAACGCCAATAAAATACCAGCCAATGTTGGATGTATCCCAGCTTTTAAAAACAGTAACCATACAATGGCTCCTAAAAAAATGAGTAAGAATTTTGAGTAAATACCTTTGTAGGATAGGAGGTATAAAAATGCTAGTATTAATAAGGCATATACCAATAACATAACGTTTAAATTACCACTATAAAACAATGCAATCACCAACACTGCACCTAAATCGTCCACAATGGCAAAGGCGGTTAAAAATATTTTTAAGCTCAACGGAATACGATTTCCTAATACTTTTAAAATGGCTAATGAAAAGGCAATATCTGTTGCCATTGGTATTCCCCAACCTTTAAAGGTTTCTGGGTTTTGGTTAAGTACCATAAATAATAACACTGGTACCAACATACCACCAAGTGCTCCAAAAAGAGGGAAGGCTACTTTTTTTAGCGAGTTTAATTCGCCAATAAGGAATTCGCGTTTAATTTCTAATCCTATAAGGAAGAAGAAAATAGCCATTAAGCCATCGTTAATCCAAAGTATGAGTGGTTTGCTTAATTCAAAACTTTCGGTTTTAAAACCAAGTTCGTATTGCCAAATGGCTTGGTAGCTATCGCCAAAAGGAGAGTTAACCCAAACTAATGCTAAAATGGTAGCAGCTAATAATAAGAGTCCGCTTAAGCTTTCAATTTTAACAAACTTTTGGAAAGGTGTAAGGATGCTACTTTTTATCATAGTTTATAAAAATTTGTGCGTATAGCTAAGTTACTAATTTTTTGAACTATTTATTTTTCCAAAACAAATGCAAGTCTGGGTCTTTTATAAATCCAACACGTTCGTATAAATGTTGCGCAGGATTAGTGACTTCTGTTTGAATAGCTAAGCCTTTGTAATGCTTTTCAATACATAAACTTTTTGCAGCTTGTATAAGTTGTTGACCAACCCCTTTGTTGCGAACGTTTGCGTTAACAAATAAATCGTTTAATAAGTACATTGGTTCCATAGAGACTGATGAGAACAGTGAATATAATTGTGTAAAACCAACTGCTTTATTATCTATATAAGCGATATAGATTACAGATTCGTTGTTTTTAATTCTGTTGGTTAAAAACGTTTTAGATTTTTCAATATTTGATGACTGCCTGTAAAACATTCTATAAGCATCAAATAATGGTGCTAAATCGTCAAGGTGCTGTAAAGTGGCTCTAACTATTTCCATAAAAAAAAATCTGTAAACTATACTTCGACAAGCTCAGTATGCAATTTACAGATTTTTTTTATGAAGTAATATTACAAAGCGTTTAATTCCCTTTTTGTTTGTTTATTTCGTCTTGCAGTTGTCTGCGTACTTTCTGTTCTCTTTCCAGTGCTACTCTTCGGTGTTCTTCAAATTCGGTTTCTACTTCAGCAAGCGCACTTTTAGCAGATTTTGTTATGGCATTGCTGTTTTTAAATTTATAAATAAAAATTAATAGTAAAGCAAATAATCCAGCAATGATGGACCACATTAAAATATTATAACCAGTTTTACTCATTTGTAAACCAAAGAGCGACATACTATTTTTTTCGGCATTTGTGGTGTTTAATGTATTTTGGGTGTTTTCAAGATTGGTTTTTAGCTCGTTTATTTCATTTTGTTGGGTTATAACCGTATTTCTTGTGGTATTTAATTTTCCTTGAAGTGTGTTTAAAGAGTCGATAGTATGTGCTTGCAGTGTAAGTAACATGCTTCGTTTTACAGCTTCGTATGATTGTCCATCAGTGCCTCTAAAATTACCCGATTTCCGTAATACAAACTCAAACTGTTGGTCGATAGTACCTTCGTTAATAGATTCAGTTTGTTCTTGAGCTTGTAGGCTTGTAGCAAAAGAGGCTAAAAAAATAAAAAAAGTAAATTTTAAAACTTTCATTGTTATGGCTGATTTGTGTGGTTATTTGTAAAGATAAAATTAAATTTTTAAGCCTCACAAATTTGTGAGGCTTAAATATATACGATGATAACAAAAAATTGGATGTTTTATATATTAATAATATGTAAAACGTCTCACTTTTGATATGTATTTGGCAAGTCTAATAACTTGGTGGCTGTAACCATATTCGTTATCATACCAAATATATAGTATTACATTTTTACCATCAGCTCTAACAATCGTTGCTTTACTATCATAAATTGAAGGCGCTGAGCTACCAACAATATCGCTAGAAACTAATTCGTCGCTTAATTCATATTTTATTTGCTCAACCAAATCTCCCTCAAGAGCGTATTTTTTTATCATTGAGTTGATACCATCGACAGAAGTTGCATTCTCTAGCTCAAGGTTTAAAATTGCTAATGACCCATTAGGTACAGGCACTCTAATAGCATTAGAAGTTAGCTTTCCTTCCAAACTTGGTAATGCCTTAGACACTGCACTTCCAGCACCAGTTTCGGTAATTACCATGTTAAGTGCTGCAGCTCTACCTCGTCTGTATTTTTTATGAAAATTGTCAACTAAATTTTGATCGTTAGTGTAAGCGTGAATGGTTTCTAAATGTCCACTTTTAACACCAAAAGAGTCTTCCATTACTTTTAAAATTGGTGTAATAGCGTTTGTAGTACAAGATGCAGCAGAAAATATATCGATTTTTTCAGGATCGTTTTCAAATTGATTAACACCATGTACAATATTAGGAACACCTTTTCCTGGAGCTGTTAATAATACTTTATCTACGCCTTTAGCTTTTAAGTGACGACCTAAAGCTTCTTTATCTCTAAATGCACCTGTATTATCAATAACTAAAGCATTGTTAATACCATACTTTGTGTAGTCAATATCCTCTGGAGCATTTGCTGAAATAATATTAACCGTAGTCCCATTAATTAATAAGGCTTCATTTTCAACATCTACAGTAACGGTTCCTAAAAAATCTCCGTGAACAGAGTCGTTACGTAATAAAGACGCTCTTTTTTCTAAAACGGTTTCATTAATAGCACCTCTAGTTACAATGGCTCTTAAACGTAACTGACTTCCTTTTCCAGTTTTTGTCATTAACTCACGAGCTACTAAACGACCAATACGACCAAAACCGTAAAGAATAACATCTTTAGGTTGAATGCTCTCATTTTTATTGGCGTCTTTTAGTTTGTCTGCAACAAAGGCGATGGCATTACTATATTTATCGTCTTCTAAATGATACTCGTAAGTAAGTTTGCCAATATCTAGTTTGGCTGGAGGAATGTCTAAGGTTTTAATTGCTTGAGCAATTTCAACAGAGTCGAAAATAGAGATTGGTTTTTGTACAAATTCTCCAGCATATTCATGCAGGTTTAGAATTTCACTAACATTTCTATCTATTAAAGGGTTTCTAAAAAGCACCAATTCAATAGACTTGTCGTACCAAAGGTCGCTAATGATGTTAATAAATTCTACGGTAGCTCTTCTGCGATCTGCTTGAAATGCTAACTCTTTTTCATAAGTTTCATTAAAACTCATTGTAATTTAGTTTAGTGTGTTGTTAAATTTTTTGCAAAAATAGCATATTTCAAACGTTTTCGTACCCAATTTTTATAAAAAAATAAAACCCTCAAATCCAAAGATTAGGATGAGGGTTTTATTTCTAGTTTGAGCAAAAACTATCTAAATCGGTAGTTAACTTTTTCGCCATTTGTTTTAACTATTTCTACTCTATAAATTCTTCCAGAATATTTAGTAATAGCAGCATTTGCATCCTCAATTGAGTTTACTTTTTCGCCATTAATAGCTGTAACAATACTCCCTTCATCAACACCATCAGATTTAAATTCTTCTCTATTTGCAATGTTGAGGTCAGTTATTTTTAGTCCATAGTCTATTTTAAGATTTTTAAGTTCTTTTCGAGAAGCTTCTTTTAAGGTGCCAATTATTGGTACTCTTACTGAGGTTATTTTTGCTAAAGTTACAGGAAGTGTTTTTTCATCGCCATCCCTAACAACAGTTACATAGACAACATCGTTAGGTCTTTTGGTGTTTAAAAAGCCTTTTAGGTCCGAGAATTTCGAAATTTTAACATCATCTAGCTGTTTAATGATATCTCCTTCTTGGATGCCTGCTTTTTTAGCTCCAGAGTCGTCTTCTACGGTGCTTACATAAAACCCTTCGGTATCGTTTACACCTAATTCTTTTGCACTAGCACTGTTAAGAGCACCTCCTCTAACTCCTAGAATACCATTTTGTACATTACCAAACTCCATGATATCCTCTATCACTTTTTTGGCAATATTACTAGGGACCGCAAACGAGTAGCCAACATACGATCCAGTTTGTGAAGTAATGGCAGTATTAATGCCAATAAGTTCGCCATGCGTGTTTACAAGCGCACCTCCTGAATTTCCTGGATTTACGGCTGCATCTGTTTGGATAAACGATTGCGCATCATCGCCACCAGTTAAGTCACGTGATTTGGCACTAATAATTCCTGCGGTAACCGTAGAGGTTAAATTAAAAGGATTACCAACGGCGAGCACCCACTCACCAACTTTTGATGTGTCACTATCGCCAAATGTTGTGTATGGTAAATCTTCATCTGCTTCAATTTTTAAAAGTGCAATATCGGTTTTTGGGTCGGTTCCTATCAATTCGGCTTCATACGATTTATTATTGTTAAGTGTAATGGTTATTTCTTCGGCACCATCAATAACATGATTGTTGGTAATAATCATTCCATCTGGAGAAATAATAACACCAGACCCTGTTCCAATTTGCGGTCTTTGTGAACGTCTTCCAAAAAATAAATCTTCAAAAGTCATAATACCAGAACTGGTTGTGGTATTTCTTACGTGTACCACTGAATGAATTGTTTTTTCGGCAGCTGTAGTAAAATCTACCGATTCTCCCATTGGTAATTTTGTATTAACAGATTTGTAACTTACAGGTATTGTATAAGGAGATGTTTTTGTTTCCTGTAATGTAGTACGATCTTCTTTTTCAATGAATACTTTGTAAGTTCCTAATGTAAGAGCTCCTCCTAGGGCTGATACTAAAACAAGTGAAAAAATCTTTTTCATAATCTTAGCTATTGTTTTTAATTGTTTTACGATTTGATAACGAATAAAATTAATAAAATATTGAATTTCAAAATCTATTTTAACGAAATTTTGCATCATTTTTAACGATGATTTAACAGCGTAAAAAACGGTTTAATATTTCTATATTTGTCATTCAAAATGACACACACTTTTTATAAATATCAAGGAACAGGAAACGACTTCGTAATTATCGATAATCGTCAAAATGTTTTTGACAAAAATAATACCAAACTCGTTGCGCAATTATGTGACAGACGTTTTGGCATTGGAGCTGATGGATTGATTTTATTAGAAAATCATGATGATGTAGATTTTAAAATGGTGTATTACAATTCTGATGGGAATGAAAGCACCATGTGTGGTAATGGAGGGCGTTGTTTGGTTGCTTTTGCAAAACGAATTGGAGTTATAAATAATGAAGCTACTTTTTTAGCAATAGATGGAATACATCACGCTAAAATTGAAGACAATATTGTAAAGCTTCAAATGCAGGATGTATCTAACATTGAAGCTTTTAAAAATCATGTGTTTTTAGATACAGGGTCACCACATCACGTTGAAATTAGAGACAATATTAATGCTATTGATATTAAAAATGAAGGATCGTCTATCAGATATGGAGAGCCTTATAATGAAGAAGGTACTAATGTGAATTTTGTTGAAAAAATAAGTGACTCAATTTTTGCAGTGCGAACTTACGAGAGAGGTGTTGAAGATGAAACCTTGTCATGTGGTACTGGAGTAACTGCCGTTGGAATTGCAATGTATGCAACAGGTGGAACTAACAACAACCTTATTACACTACAAACAAAAGGAGGCGATTTAAAAGTAGCTTTTAAGCAAGAAGGCAATGGTTTTAAAGACGTTTGGTTAATAGGTCCAGCTACTATGGTTTATAAAGGGAAGATTGCATGGTGACTTTAAAGGGTGAACATATTTTTTTAAGAGCTTTAGAGCCTGAGGATTTTGATTTTATTTACGAGATTGAAAACAATCAAGATATTTGGGAAATAAGTAATACAATTACGCCTTATTCTAGGTTTTTGATAAAGCAATATCTTGAAAATGCGCACAAAGATATTTTTGAAGTAAAACAATTACGTTTGGTAATTTCAACTTTAAAAAATAAAGCTATTGGTTTAATTGATATTTTTGATTTCGATTTTCACAATAAACGCGCTGGCATTGGTATCTTGATTAAAGATCCTAATAATAGGCATAAAGGTTATGGTGCTGAGGCATTACAATTATTAATTAACTATTGTTTTGCACACTTAAACCTTCATCAATTATATTGTAATATTTCGGAAGATAATGTACCTAGTATCAAACTTTTTAAACGTTATAACTTTAAGGAAGTAGGATTAAAAAAAGACTGGAATATTGTAAACGGAAGTTATAAAAACGAATATTTGTTTCAACTAATAAACGACTAATGTACTTTAAAAAAATTCTTTTAGCAGTAGCACTAATAGGGTTAGTAATAGCTGGATATTTTGCTTATTATGTGTATTCGGCAATGTTTGTACCAAATACAGCTTTTAATAATAGTGAAGCCTATATTTATATTGAATCTGATGCAGATTATAACAAAGTAAGAGAAAGTTTAATACCTCTTTTAAAAAACATAAATACTTTTGATGCACTTGCTAAGCGTAAAAAGTATGTAGCAAATGTAAAAGCTGGAAGATATATCATAAAAAAAGATATGACTAATAATGATATTATTAACTCTATTAGAAGTAATAATATTCCTGTAAAAGTGTCTTTTAACAATCAAAATTCGCTTGAGCTTTTAGCAGGAAGAATTGCCAAACAAATTGAAACAGATAGTGTTTCGCTTTTAGAGGTCTTTAATGATAGATCATTTTTAGAAAAAAATGGTTTTAATGAAGCCACTGCATTAGGAATGTACATTCCTAATAGTTATGAGTTTTTCTGGAATACTTCAGCTGAAAGCTTTAGAGATAGAATGTTAACTGAGTATAATAAGTTTTGGAATGACTCCAGGTTAGAAAAAGCACGTAAAGCAAACTTAACGCCTGACGAGGTTATTGCATTGGCATCTATTGTACAAGAAGAATCTAAACAAAAAAGCGAACAAGCACGTATTGCTGGAGTTTATATAAATAGATTAAAAAATAATTGGCCTTTGCAGGCAGATCCAACATTAAAATTTGCAGCGTACAGATTGCCAAAATATAAAAACACTGTTATAAAACGTGTTCTTAACGTACATAAAGAAATCAATTCACCTTATAATACTTATAAAAATGTGGGGTTGCCTCCAGGATTAATCGCTATGCCTGATATTTCGGCTATCGATGCGGTATTAAATTTTGAAACTCACAACTATTTTTATTTTGCAGCAGATGCTAAAAAACCAGGGTATCATAAGTTTGCTAGAACTTTATCTCAGCATAATCAAAATGCAAGAGAATATCAACGTTATCTATCGCAACAAGGAATAAGACGCTAAACTGTGAGCAATAAAATTACGTTCACTTTTCTATTTGTTTTTATAAGTCTTTCCGCTTTAGGGCAACAATTAAATACATTTTTAAAACCGAGTGATACTTTAAATGTTAAAAGAAGAAATGCTGTTGTTATTTCTGAAACAATTATAGGCACTTCAGCGTTAATTAGTCTTAATTCTTTGTGGTACCAAGGCTATAAGCAATCAAAATTCCATACAATTAACGATTTAAATGAATGGATGCAAATGGATAAGGTTGGTCATGCTTTTTCAGCATATCAACTGGCTAGAGTAGGAGCTGATGTTTTAAATTGGAGTGGCGTAAGTAAAAAGGATCAGCTTATTTATGGTGCAACTTTAGGTTTTACATTTCTCTCAGCAGTCGAAATTTTTGATGGGTTTTCTAAAGAATGGGGGTTTTCCTGGTCAGATATTGCTGCTAACTCTCTAGGGACAGGGCTGTATATTGGACAAGAGTTGCTTTGGCAGGAGCAGCGTATGCAATTAAAATATTCGTTTAGTAAATCTCCATATGCAAATAGGCGTCCAGATAAATTGGGCGATTCGTTTATTGAGCAAATGTTTAAAGATTATAATGGTCAAACTTACTGGTTAAGTATGAATTTGAATGCGTTTTTTAAGGAAGCTAATTTTCCAAAGTGGTTAAATCTAGCTATTGGGTATGGTGCAAACGGCATGTTAACTGGTGAAAATGAAGTTGTTAATAATATGTTTACAAATCAAGATAGGTATCGACAGTTTTATTTAAGTTTTGACGTAAATTTGAACAACATTAATACTAAATCTAATGTTTTAAAAACGATATTTTCAGTATTAAATGTTATAAAAATACCGCTCCCAACGGTTGAATTTAATAGCAAAAAAAAGGTTGTATTTCATCTTTTGCTCCAATAAGAAATGCACTTAAACGATTAATTTTGAAAATATTAGAAAATTGTGTAATTTTGCACGCTGAAATTTTGAGGATAAAAACACGTTTTTTTTTGAGCTCTTAAATTTTAAATTATGTACAAAGGATTAGTAGCATATTCGATTATTCCAGTTGTCGTTTTTATAGCATTTTTTTCTGCTTTTAAAACAACCAATAGTTTAGATATAGAAAAGTATTCTACACAAGGGTTAGAGCTTGCTTATAACACTCCAGCTTTTACAGAAATTGATGAAGCTATTGAGGAAGATGTTAATTACAATCTGCCAATTTTAGAGAAGTGTTTTGTTGGTTTTAAAGAAGCTTTAGCTTTTAAAGAATCCCGAAGAAACTATTTTACAGTCAATACTTTAGGGTACTTAGGGAAGTATCAGTTTGGAAAAAACACGTTAAAACTTATTGGCATCTATAATACTATAGATTTTTTAAACAATCCTGAACTTCAAGAAAAGGCTTTTATTGCTAACGCGATGCGAAATAAGTGGATATTACGTAGAGATATTAAACGATTTGTCGGTAAAAGAATTGATGGTGTTCTGGTTACTGAATCTGGAATTTTAGCAGCTGCACATTTGGCTGGACCAGGAAGTGTTAAAAAATATTTGCGTAGTTATGGAGCTATTGGATTTGCTGATGCTTATGGCACTACTATAAGATATTACATGAAAAAGTTCTCTGGCTACGACACCTCTTTTATTAAAGCAGATCAAAAAGCAAAAGCTTCATTGCTTTAATCTTTATGTACAATAAATATAGCTGGTCTTTTGTGAAAGTCAACATTTGACTTTTTCCACTCACTTACTGTTTTTGTTTTAATATACTCGGTTGACAGTGTTAAATCACAAGCTATGCATACTCTTGTATGGTTTTGTAGTGTTGCACAAATATTTTCAAGCATTTTGTTATTTCTGTAAGGAGTTTCTATAAATAACTGAGATTGATTTTGCTCAAACGATATGCGTTCTAATCTTTTTAATGCCGCTTTTCTTTCTTGTTTGTCAATAGGCAAGTAGCCATTAAAAGTAAAACTCTGACCATTCATTCCTGAACCCATTAAAGCTAATAAAATTGATGATGGCCCAACAAGTGGTACAACCTGAATATTTTTTTGATGTGCTATTTTTACAATGTCTGATCCAGGATCTGCAATGGCAGGACATCCAGCTTCAGATAATAAACCAACAGGTTTGCCTTCTAAACAGGCGTTGAGAAAACTTGGCAATTCTGTAGGTTCAGTATATTTATTTAGCACATGAATATTTAGTGATTGCTGGGATTTTCCAGAGCATATTTTTTTAATAAAACGTCGTGCTGTTTTTTCGTTTTCAACAATATAATCATTCACTATCTCAATAGTTTTTTTTACTGAAATAGGTAATACTTCTAAGGGTTGATTCTCGCCTAATCTTGTTGGTATTAAATAGAGTTTTCCTAAGTGCTCATTCATGTTGCTAATGAATTATTAGTTTTTTGTTTGAAAGCTTACTATTAGCTTTAAATAAGGACACAAGATACAATCCTGAGGCTAAATTTCTTGTTGAAATTGAAATAATATGATTAGAAAAATTAGTTTCGGTTTTAATATGTTTGCCAGTAAAATCAAACAAGGCAATAGAGAACGGAATTTCATTTTCATCAAAAACAAAATATACTTCGTCCTTGGCAGGGTTTGGATGCATTAAAAAACTGTATTCACTGGTTTCTGTTTCTATTTCACCATCGCAATTCTCATCAATATCGTTATTTGGAATTTCACTAGCGTTAGGATTTATATTTGCATTGGTATCATCGCAGTCTAAATTATTGTCAACATAACCAGCTGGTTGAGTTTCCTGAGTCATACTAATATCTGGATCTCCAAAAGTATCGCTATCAGCATCCTGATACCATATTAACGCATCAAAACCATCACAATTTTCGTCAATTCCGTTATTAGGTATTTCGGTAGCACTAGGATTAATATTAGCGTTAGTATCGTCACAATCTGTATTGTCGGCAACAAATCCAGATGGTTGATTTACTGCTTCTTGACTAACATTAGGATTTCCAAAAGTATCATTATCCGCATCTTCGTACCAAGTATTTGTTGATTGTGTATCTGTATCTATAATTTTATAAACGGTTCCAGAACCTATTCCAGTGATGTAAAGTTCGCCATTTATATCCTCTCCAAATGATGTCCACCTATTACCATCAAAAGGAGAACTAAAAGTCATATTCCAAGTGCCACCATTTTCCTGAAGTGTACCAATTTCATTGCTACAATAATCTGCAAAAAAGTATAAGCCAGCAAAATTAGGATAATTAGAGCCTCTATAACGGTAGCCACCAGTAATAGAACATTTAAAATTACCGCTATTAGAATGCGAATATTCACCTATTGGAAATGTAAGGACACTATCATCTGGACATCCAGTATCATTAAAAGTGCTATTTCCTTCGTAACATCTCCAGCCATAATTTAATCCAGCATCAGTTGGAGAAGCCATATTGATTTCCTCATACTCTCCTTGACCAACATCAGCAATCCATATATCACCTGTTTGTCTATCAAAAGAAAATTTCCAAGGATTTCTCAAGCCATAAGCCCAAATTTCATCTAAAGTATTTGTATCGTCATCATTATAAAAAGGATTATTATTTGGAATGTCATAATTATTTCCGTTGGCTGTATTGTTAATGTCTATTCTAATTATTTTGCCAAGTAGCGTACTTAAATCTTGAGCTCTGTTTTGTGGGTCTCCTCCAGCTCCTCCATCACCAGAGGCAATGTATAAGAAGTTATCTGGTCCAAAAGCCATGTGACCTCCGTTATGATTGCTGTAGGGTTGTGGTATTGTAAGAATTATTAATTCTGAATTTGGATTAGCCACATTGGCATTAGTAGTGCTTACTTCAAATCTTGAGATAACAGTGTCTCCATCATTATTAATATAATTAACATAGAAAAACCCGTTTGAATTGTAATTTGGATGAAAAGCTAAACCAAGTAATCCTCTTTCATCTCCACTACCATTTATATTTAAAACAAGGTTGTCTATATCTAAAAAAGGAGTGGTATTTATGGAGCCATCAGTATTAACTATTCTAATATAACCTCTTTGCTCTACAACAAAAAGTCTGTTGTCACCAGCGTTTTTTATATTCACAGGTAAATCTAAGCCTGTTGCAAAACTTTGTATGTCTATTGTTTGTGCAAAAGTAAAAGAAGCGGTTAATAAGCAAATATTTAAAATAAATGTATTTATACTTTTCATAGCGTACATTATTTACTTAAATGTACGAATAAAATAACAAAATAAGATGTAATAATTACTTGATAATTAGCTTGTTTATTGATTTTTCTCCAGAGGTAGAAACAGCTTCAACGATATAAATACCTGAAGATAATCTGTTGTATTCAAGCTGAATTGTTTTATTATTCAATTTGTGGAGATTAGATTTTATAAGTTGTCCTTGTAAATTGTATGTATTGATATTTTTAATAGAAACATCTTTAGAAAAATTTAGAGTGACTTTTCCATTTTTTGAAGGATTTGGATAAATACTAAATTTTTGATTGACATCCACTTTGTTGTTTGATAAAGGAATGGATTGTTTTATTTTATGAACTTTTGAAAAACCACCTCTATTTCCTACGATGTATAATTCTTTGTCATGACCCTCACCAAAACCTGTCCATCTTTGTACTGTTATACTTGGTGTATAAGTTGTTCTGTTCCAGCTACCTCCTCCAGCATCGGTAAGCAAAAATATTTCGTTGCTACACCAGTCGGCAAAAAAGTAGGTACCAATCAAGTCGGTTTGAGTTGTTCCTTGGTATCTATATCCACCAATTATTGCACAAACACCTATTCTAGGATATTCGTAAGCTGCTGAAGTGTAAGAGAGAGAGCTACACCCTGGGAAAGAATTAAACGTTGCGCTTCCTTCGTAGCAACTCCATCCAAAATTTTTGTTACCAGTATTTCCTAAATCTAAATTAACTTCTTCATAGCTATCTTGGCCAACATCGGCAATCCACATATTACCACTGCTGTCAAAAGAAAACTTTGCTGGATTTCTAAGACCATAGGACCATATTTCTTTACGAGGGTCATTTGCTCCATCAGGTGAGCTAACATAAGGATTTGTAGGAGGGATGCTATAATTATTTCCGTAAGTGTTGGTAGTTGTTGGAGAATCTACATCTATTCTAAAAATTTTCCCATTTGGTTCACTTAAGTTTTGTGCTCGATTGTCAGGATCACCAGCACTATTGCCACCATCGCCTTTTGCTATATATAAATACCCATCTAATCCAAAAGCCATATCACCTCCATAATGCGCATCATAAGGATGAGAAATAGACATGATTACCAATTCAGAGCTTGGATCTGCAATATCTGGATTAGCACTTACGGTGTATCTCACAACATAAGTATCTGCTTGGCCATCAGCTCCTGGAGTATCTATACCACCTGGAATTTCAGTAAGCGTATCGTCGCCACTATAGTGTACATAGAAATATCCATTTGAAGCATAATTAGGGTGGAAAACCAATCCTAAAAGTCCTTTTTCATAACTTCCTGAGGTGTTGACTTTTGATGTGATATCTAAAAAAGGAGTGGATGGAGAGGTTCCATCTGCATTCAATATACGTATGTAGCCTTCTTGTTCAACAATAAATAAACGACTATCGCCTGCATTTTTGATGCTTACTGGTTTATCGAATGAGGGACCAAATTCCTCTAAAGTAATTTGTGAAAAAATTGATGTTGAAATAAAACTAAATAGAATTAAAGTGTAGAGTTTCCTCATAGTTAGGGTATTGTGGTTATAAAAATATATTTTTTTAAAAGAAATCGTAATAATTACTCTATTAGTCTATCATAAATTCTATCACAGGCTTTATTTAATAGTTGAAATACATCATCAAAGCCTGAGACTCCACCATAATATGGATCAGGAACATTTATAATATCACTTGCCAATTCATCAAGAATCAATTTTACTTTTTTTTCATCATCCAAATTTCGAGCTAGTCGCATCACATTTTGATAGTTAGATGTGTCCATAACGTATATGTAATCATACTTATCAAAATCAGATACAGTAAATTGTCTGCCTCTTTGGTCAGTAATATCTATTCCATATTTTTTAGCTATATCAATAGATCTTTTGTCTGGAAGCTCACCAATATGGTAATTGCTAGTTCCAGCCGATTCTATAACGAATCTGTTTTTAGGGAGTTTATGTTTTAAAATGCCTTCTGCTAATGGGGATCGACAAATATTGCCCAAGCATACCATTAGAATTTTAGTCATTTTTATGCTATTTTTTATAGAGAAAGTTTCTTTGAAAGATCTTCAACATACTTTCTAAATTGTTTGTCTGTAGAAGACAAATTATCGACTGTTTTACAGGCATGTAATACCGTAGCATGATCGCGCTTTCCTATTTGCGAGCCAATACTGGCTAGCGATGCTTTTGTGAACTTTTTCGCAAAGAACATGGCTAATTGTCTTGCTTGTACAATATGACGCTTTCTAGTTTTAGATTGTAATGTATCTACATCCATTTGGAAATAATCAGATACAACTTTTTGTATGTAATCTATAGAAACCTCTCTCTTAGTATTTTTTACAAATTTTTCAACAATATCCTTTGCTAGACCTATTGTGATTTCTTTTTTATTAAAAGAAGATTGTGCAATTAACGAAATAATAGCGCCTTCTAATTCTCTTACATTGGTTTTAATATTCTTTGCAACATAATCTATAATGTCGTCAGGCATTTCTACACCGTCTCTGTAGAGTTTGTTTTTAAGAATGGATACTCTGGTTTCAAAATCTGGATTTTGTAATTCGGCTGAAAGTCCCCATTTAAATCTGGATAGTAAACGTTGCTCAATATCTTGCATATCAACAGGAGCCTTGTCACTTGTTAAAATAACTTGCTTACCATTTTGATGTAAATGATTAAAAATATGGAAGAACACATCTTGTGTTCCGGACTTTCCAGAAAGGAATTGAACATCGTCAATAATTAATACGTCGATTAATTGATAGAAATGAATAAAATCGTTTCTATTATTCTTTTTAACTGAATCTATGTATTGCTGAGTGAACTTTTCAGCTGAAATATATAAAACTGTTTTTTCTGGATATTTATCTTTAATATCAACACCAATAGCGTGTGCTAAATGTGTTTTTCCTAAACCAACACCACCAAAAATTAATAAAGGATTAAATGAGGTGCCTCCAGGTTTATTTGCTACAGCTAAACCTGCATTTCTAGCTAACCTGTTAGAATCACCTTCTAAAAAGTTTTCAAAACTATAGTTAGGATTAAGCTGAGACTCAATTTTTACATTTCTAATTCCAGGAATTACAAATGGATTTTTTAGCTCAGGGCTTTTATTATTAAATGGAATATCTACATCTTGCGATTTAACAGCGCCTCTATTTGAACTAGGTATTTTTTCGGTAAAAGGTTGTTTGTTGCCATAAGTGTTTTCCATTTTTATGACATATACCAATTTTGCACTTTCTCCAAGTTCTTTAGTTAGTGCAACTTTTAAAATTTTAACGTAGTGTTCTTCTAACCATTCGTAGAAAAATTTACTTGGAACTTGTATGCTTAAAGCATTATCAGTTAGCTTTACTGCAACAATTGGTTCAAACCAAGTTTTGTATGCTTGCGGTTGGATGTTATCCTTTATAAATTCAAGACAGTTATTCCAGACCGATTGCGCAGTTACACTCATTATTTGTTGTAAAATTAATAGTTTGTTAGTTGGTTTGTAGAAATTAAGAAAAATGGGGATTTTCTTGTTTGCTTTCTACATGACAAATATGTGAACAAAATTCTAAAAAAAAAAATAGATGTCTATTGAATTTTAAGTTTTTTTTTCGCATGTTTAAATCCGCATGAAAATACAAAATTATTTTTAAAACATCCTTTTATTTTTTATGAAAAGCTTTGAAACTAAGATTCGAATTAGATATGGAGAGACAGACCAAATGGGTGTTGTCTATCATGGTAATTATTCAAATTTTTTAGAGATAGGAAGAATAGAATGGTTAAGGACGTTAGGAGTGTCTTATAAGCAGATGGAGCTAGATGGAATCATGCTTCCGGTAATTTCTTTATCTTTAAAATATAAAAAACCTGCTTGTTATGACGATGTAATTTCTGTAAAAACAATCTTGAAAAAAATGCCAACCGCCACTATAGAATTTGATTATGAAATCACAAATGAAGCAGGTGAAATTTTAACATTAGGAAATACAATTTTGGCTTTTATTAATATGAAAACGAATCGCCCTACAAGATGCCCAAAATTTATTTTAGACAAACTGCAAAATTAATCGTTAAACTCACGTATTTCAACTTCGAAAATTTGCTCAAAAATTGCAAAAATGGATTCGGCATCTTTTTTTCTTACAGAAATTTGTATTTGACAATTCAATTCTAACTTTTGATTGACAATTTTTAGTTGTTTCTCTTTTATAATTCGCATTACCTTATTCATATTTTTATAATCAAAGGTAATAAGGTAATTCTTGTTTATAGTTTTGGTAACAATTTTTGAGTTTTCCAAAGCAAGTTGGGCTGTGGTTTTGTAGGCATTAATTAAGCCGCCAACACCTAGTTTTACACCGCCAAAATATCTAACAACAACAACTAATATATTTGTAACATCAAAAGATTGAATTTGACCGTAAATTGGCATTCCAGCACTGTTGTTAGGTTCTCCATCATCATTGGCTCTATAGATTATGTTTTCAGTGCCAATTTGATACGCATAACACCAATGTCTTGCAGAGTGATGCTCCTTTTTTAATAGCTCAAGTTTTGATTTTATGCTATCTTCAGAGTTTACAGGAAAGGCGTAACCATAAAACTTACTGTTTTTGTCCTTAAATAATACTTCTTCTGAAGCCTTTACAATAGTTTTATATGTATCGTTAGTTTCCAAATTATGCCAAAGTTACTAATAGAATGGAAATAATTGCTAAACTTATGCCTATCCAATTCTTTTTAGATATAGATTCTTTAAACAAAAATAAGCCAACTAGTGTCGAAGCCATTACTATGGCTACATTATTAACCGTAAATAGTGTAGAGCTTTCAAGGCCTTTAAACTGCAATGCTTTTAATAAGAAAACAATCGAGTAGTAGTTAATAACACCCAAAAAAGCACCTCCAATAGCATTTTTGATTTCAAATTTAAATGTTTGTTTTATTGCCTTATACGTCAAGATTAGTAACCCTATAATTGCTGCACAGCCAAAAATGGTAGCCGAAAATATGGGAATGCCATTTTTAGGGACATATGTTGTTTCTAAATATTTTATAGATGCATCAATAACTCCAGAACCTATAAAGAGTATAAAGGGAAGAAATAATCCTTGCCTTATGTTAATAGACGATTTAGCTTTTATAGCCGTAAGATAAACGGCAATGAGTGCTAAAATAATACCAAATATTTTCTGAAAGCCTAAACTCTCATTATAGACATATATTCCAAAAATAACTGGAATAACCACACTCATTTTGCTCGCAACTGATGCTACTGATAATCCATTGCGTTGAGCAGTTAATGCCATTAAATTAAAGACAGAAATAAATAAAAACCCTAATAACACAGCACCTATAAACCATCTTGAGTTAAAAATTTCGGAAGGATTTATTGAAGATTCATAACTAATAAGCCCACAAATACAAGCCGTTATATAATTAGCAACAATTGAATGAAACGTATTTATTTTATAGCGACTAAAAAGTTTAAATACTATAAAAATTGCTGTTGATGCGAGAATACTTAGTAAGAGATAAATCAAAACAAATCGTTCTTAATGGTAAATAATTGGGTAACATCTTCTTTACCAGGAATTATATTCCAAGTACGGATGCCAAGTTTTGATGCTGACTCTGTGTTTTCTTTTAAATCGTCAATAAATAAACATTGTCTAGCTTGTAAGTTGTTATCGTTTAACACAAACTCATAAATAGAAGGACTTGGTTTGCTTAAATGAATTTCTTGTGATAAATAAAATTTGTTAAATGAGTTTTTAAATCGCTTATAACGCGGCAAACTCATATTTTTTATAACTTGTTCTATATGCAAATCGTTGGTGTTGCTTAATAGAATGAGTTGATAATTATTTTCTTTAGATAGTTTTTCAACAAACTCAAGACGATGCTCTGGAAAATCCAGAATAATTGAATTCCATGCTTTTATGAAATCTTGGGTAGCAACGTTTGGGAACTTCTCATTGAAATGCGTAATTAATTCAGCGGTAGAAATCAATCCTTTTTCATATTCCGAAGCAATATGATACATATCAAGGCTTATAGCTTTTGGTATTCCTAACTTTATAAGTTCTCTTTTAATGGCTGGTTTATCTAAATTGATAAATACATCACCAAAATCGAATATAATGGTTTTAATTGTTGACATATACCTTTAATGTGTCATCTAATATTTGTTCATCAGCGATTAATTTTCCTTTTAATTTAGGGGCTTTAACTCCTTCCTTAAAAAAGGATTTACCAGTGAATATTCTAGCCTCGTCCCAAATACCTGAGTCAATAAAAAGTTGTAGCGTTTTAGAGCCGCCTTCAATAATGACAGAATTGATATTTGATTTAAATAGTGCGTTGTAAATATTTTTAACAGTTTTCTCTTTAATTACTATTGTTTTGGCTTTGTCATCAAATACATTAAAACCTTTCGATAGTGCTTCCTTTTTATCCAAAACGATTCTAATAGGGTGTTTTCCTTCCCAATCTCTTGTGGTTAAACTCGGGTTATCTTCTATAACCGTATTAGTGCCAACCAAAATGGCTTGTTCTTCTGCTCTCCATTTGTGTACTATTTGTCTAGAATATTCATTAGTAATCCAAACAGGTTTTTGTTCATCTTTAGACAATGGAGCAATAAAGCCATCAGCAGTTTCTGCCCATTTTAAAATAATATAAGGACGTTGCTTATTATGAAACGTAAAAAAACGTTTATGGTGTTCTTTACAAGCGTCTTCTAAAACACCAACAATAACATTGCAACCAGCTGCTCGCAATTTAGTAATACCTTGTCCAGCAACTTTGCTGTGAGTATCGATAGTTCCAATAATAACCTTTGGGATTTGATATTTAATTATTGCATCAGCACAAGGAGGCGTTTTTCCAAAATGTGAACACGGTTCGAGTGTTACATATAATGTAGCTTTTTTTAATAATGATTTGTCTTTAACTGAATTAATTGCATTTATTTCGGCATGAGCACCACCATAAGGACTTGTAAAACCTTCACCTATGATTTTTTCACTACTAACAATGACACAACCAACCATAGGATTTGGAGCTACTGAGCCTAATCCATTTTTAGCAATGTCTATGCAACGTTGTATGTATGTTTCGTGTTGTTTCAAAAACTTTTAATGTTTGACAATATTATAATTTATATTTATAGAAAATTAAAATAATATTGAAAAGTTTATTTTTTCGTTTACTAGCCTATTTCGTTTGTGGCTTTATTATTATGATTGGTTATTCTTATATTAATTCAATACCCAAAGGTTTTGAAGAACTTTATTCATCTTGGTTAGTTCACAATTATACAGGACTTTTAATTATATCATTCCCTTTGTCTTATATAATTAATGATTTGATTAGTCTTTTAAAGGGCTATCTTTCTAAATATGAAAATAGATTCTCTCTTAGTTTTTTTTCATTCAAATCACCTCTTAATTACGTATCTTCACAACATAAAAATAAGATTAAAAAAATAGGTGCTAGTAGCATGATTATTAGAGAAATTCAGCCTGATGATAATAAGTCCATAGAAACAATTATGACCAATTGTTTTAAAGAGTTTGGGATGCCAATTTCTGGATCGTCACTTGAAGATGAGGATGTCAAACAGATGTATGAAGGATTTCAAGGAAAAAGAGCTATCTATTATGTGGTAGAGGAGAACGGAAAAGTATTAGGTGGAGGAGGTGTAAAGCAATTACAAGGTGCTACTAATGACACGTGCGAATTGCAAAAAATGTATTTTCATCCTGATGCTCGTGGAAAAGGTTTTGGGAAAATGATGTTCGATCTGTGCATAAAAGCTGCTAAAGATTTTGACTATAAATTTTGCTATCTCGAGTCAGCTTCACAATTAAAAAATGCTATTAAGATTTATAAAAAAAATGGATTTAAACACCTGGATAAACCGTTAGGAAACACAGGACACGTTATTTGTGGCGTGTATATGCTAAAAGAATTAACATGATACTAAAATCATTACGAACCTATTTTAACAATGCACTTTTAGGATACTATCCTGATACTGAAATTAAATCATTTTTTCACTTGCTTTCCGAGCGAGTTCTAAAAATGAAGCGTATAGACATTTCACAGAATTTATATGCAGTTGTGTCCGGGAAGAAATACGATAAATTTCAAAAAGCGATTGATGGACTTAAAAAATACGAACCCATTCAATATATACTTGGTGATACTGAGTTTTACGGATTGGTGTTTAAGGTAAATCCTTCAGTGTTGATTCCTCGACCAGAAACCGAAGAGTTAGTACAATGGATAATCAACTGTCATTCTGAGCAAAACAAAGAAACTGAATTAAATATTTTAGATATAGGCACAGGAAGTGGTTGTATTGCTATTTCCCTAGCTAAAAACTTGTCAAATGCAAAAGTCTTTGCCTTGGATATTAGTAACGACGCTTTAAAAACAGCCAAACAAAATGCTGTTAATAATGAAGTAGAGGTTGAATTTATTGAAGCTGATATTTTAGATTGGGATTGTGGTAATTTGGAATTTGACATCATAGTGTCCAATCCACCTTATGTACGTGAATTGGAAAAAGAAGGGATGAGCGCGAATGTGTTAGAACATGAACCACATTTAGCGCTGTTTGTTAAAGATGATGACGCCTTATTGTTCTATAGAAACATTACTGAGATTTCTAAAACTATTTTAAAACCCAATGGTCAGTTGTATTTTGAAATCAATGAAAGTTTAGGCGAGCGTACAAAAGACTTATTAGTCAATAATGATTTTAAAAGTATTGAACTAAAAAGAGATATTTTTGATAAAGACAGAATGATTAAAGCCATAAAACGATGAAAGCGTTAAAAACTATTGCAGTATTTTGTGGAAGTAGTGAAGGAAATGATATTAAAATAATTTCTGAAGCTAAAGCCCTAGGGAAAACTTTGGCAAAAGAAAATATCACCTTAGTTTATGGTGCTGCAAAAATCGGCATTATGGGAAAAATTGCTCAATCTTCACTTGATCATCACGGAAAAGTGATTGGTGTCATCCCTGAATTCTTAAAACTAAAAGAAGTGGTGCATTTAGGGTTGACAGAACTAATAACCACAGAAAACATGCATGAACGTAAACTAAAAATGCATGAGATTTCAGATGGATTTATTACGCTTCCAGGTGGTTTTGGTACGTTTGAAGAATTGTTTGAAATTATTACTTGGGCACAATTAGGCTTGCATCAAAAACCTATTGGGTTATTAAATATTAATGGGTTTTATGATGATTTAATCAGCATGCTGGAAACCATGGTTGCTAAAGGACTTTTAAAAATGGAAAATTTTGAGCTATTAATTGTTGATAATGACATTAACAAGTTGCTTGATAAAATGAGACACTTCAAACCTCAAGATGTTCCAAAGTGGTTAAAACTAGATAGAACTTAATTTACAAATTCATTCATCGTTTTAATCTTTAAATCTTCTAAAGTACTTGACTTAGTTTCAAATTCTATTTCCACAGTTTCATTTGGTAATAAATCAAAATAGTTGTCACTAAAATGTCCTTTTTCTTTTGAATACAAAAACACATCTTTCTGCAAGGATGAGCTTAGTAACTTAATATTAAAACCAGTTTTTGTTTTTGTGATTTTTTTAGTTATCTCTGCTTGTTGAAATTTTAATTTTTTTGGTTTTGCTAAATAATATGTTGATGTTGAGTTTTTGAAACTTGATACTAAAACTGTATTTCTTCTGTCGAAGCCTTTTAAGTTTAGCTCGTGCACAAGTTCACTACTATTTTTGGATGCTGTAATTTCTTTTGAATATGACCAGAGTTTTTTTCCGGAAAAATCAATGAGTTTTAAATATAGCGTATCAGTCACTTCTTCTAAATTATCATTTATAATAAATGTTTTAAGAACATTATCTTCAGCTTTAGATGATACTAAGATATTCTCAAAACTCTTTTTAGCTTTATAATGTAAGGCTTTCCAATTTCCAAAAAAGTCAATACTAGACCAAGAAATAGATGGCCAACAATCATTCAACTGCCAATACAAAGTTCCCATATTATAAGGTTTTGCACGTCGTTGTGCTTCTATGCCTTTGGTAATACCATAGGCTTGAACTACCTGACTCATATATACATAATCCTCAGCCTTTGTTGGCACTGGAAAATCTCTTTTCATGTATTCATAAATCAACTCAAAACCGCGAATATGTTTTTGATGGTTTTTAAATCCTTCAGAGTTAAACTCCAATGGATCACTTTGATTGATGTAATTAATCACTTCATAACTAGGGAATGATTGCATTCCAAACTCACTCATAAAGCGCGGAACTTTTTCTTCTAAATGCTCAAAAGGGTAGGCATCATGCCAAATCCACCAATCGTGCGCATCACCTTCAAATTCGTAGTTAGGATTACCACGACCATATTTTGGAGAAGATTCCCAATAATCAGTATTGGTTAAATCTGCAACTGTATTTGGTAAAATAGAATCAAATACTTTTAGATAGTTATTCCAGATTTCTTCTTTTTCTATCTCAGAACGTCCATCTTGCCAGCCCCAACGATGCCAACCTTCACTATTTTCATTATTGCCACACCAAAGCACAATACTTGCGTGATTTCGTAAGCGTTTTACATTGTCAATGGCTTCTTGTTGGACGTTTTGTAAATAGTTTTTATCTCCAGGATACATGGCACAAGCAAACATAAAATCTTGCCAAACGAGGATGCCTTTTTCATCGCAAAAGTCATAAAAGATATCGTTTTCATAAATACCTCCTCCCCAAACGCGCAGCATATTCATGTTAGCATCAACAACATCATCAAGTAATGTTTCATAATGAGCATCTGTAACTTTGTTTTGCATGCTGTTTTGCGGAATGTAATTGGCACCTTTTGCATACACAGGCACATCATTGACTCTAAAATAAAAGGACTCACCTATGCTGTCTTTTTCTGTGACGAGTTCAATGGTTCGCAAGCCTATTTTTGTGGAGATGCTGTCTAAAATGGCATTTCCTTTTTTAACAACAACTTTAATATCATATAAATAGGGCTCTCCTAAATTATGTGGCCACCAACGTTTTGGGTCTTTTATCTGAAATGTCAAATCAGATTTCTCAAAGGGAATTAACGTGTCATTAACTAGGATTTGATATGTTAAGCCATCTAAGTTAGAATCAGTGATGTCAAGTTTCAAACTTGCAATTGAATCGTTTAAAGTAACTTGCTTAATATAGATGTCTTCGATTTTATAATCATTCCAAGTCACTAATTTTACAGGTCGCCAAATTCCGCTAGTATTTAATTTTGGTCCCCAATCCCAACCATATTGAAATTGTGCTTTTCTTGTAAAAATACGATTGCCTTCTGGTAGAGAATAACCTAGTTTTGTTTTTTCTTGTTCTTCAAATTTCGTTGTATTTTCGAATAGAATTCGCAATGTGTTTTCAGGTTTTAATAAAGGTTTTACATCAACGTGAAATTTACGAAAGGCATTATTGCTTTTCAATATTAAGCTATCATTTAGGTAAACAGATGCGTAAGTATCTAGGCCTTCAAAGAATAAACTAATATTTTGTTTTTTAAGCGTTTTTTTATCTATTGAAAAAGTAGTTTTGTATTCCCAATCGGATTCTGAAATCCATTGTAAATTGTGTTCGTTATTTCCAATAAATGGGTTTTCAATAAGGTTGTTTTCTAATAAATCAGAATGTACATTTCCAGGAACTGTTGCTGGATTCCAGTTTGAATCGTTAACTTTTTTGAACTCCCAATTTCTATGTAGCTCAATAGTTTGAGGCACATCATGTTTGGTTTGACAACTCCAACAAACGAGAATTAAAAGTAACAGACTATATCGCATCTAAAATGGCTTTAATTTTTTTTGGATCGGAATAGGTGAGAGGTGTTGAAAATAATGAGCCATCACTTTCTATTTCAGTTGAGGCAGACGCGTGAATTTCGTTTAAACCAACATCTTTAAACAACGTTGTATTGTCTGAATTAATCCCTCCTCCTGCAAGAATGGTTATTCTGCCATTTGCTTGTTCGTTTAATCGTTTTAATAGATTCAAGCCTTTTTCTGCTGAGGTTTCCAAGCCAGAAGTCAATACTCTATCAACACCTAAGACGATTAATTGTTCTAACGCTTTTGAAGGATTGTCAACACAATCAAAAGCGCGATGAAAGGTAAACTGCAATGGTCTTGAAAGTTCTACTAATTCTTTCGTTCTTTCTATATCAATCGTATTGTCTTTATTTAAAACACCAGAAACAATTCCAGCACAACCTAAATTTTTGCATAGTTGAATGTCTTGTTTTATGATGTCAAACTCTTCTTCTGTATAGACAAAATTTCCACTTCGTGGTCTGATTAATACAAACACTGGAATTGAAAGCGTATCTGTAACTTGTTTTAATAAACCATAACTTGGTGTCACACCACCAACCGATAGCTCTTGACATAATTCAACACGATGTGCTCCTGCTTCTTGAGCATTTTTAGCTGATTGATAGGAGTTGGCACAGATTTCTAAAAGCATCTTAATTCACAATTATTTCATCAATAAACGTCCAAGCTTTATTACCAGCACCTTGTTTACCTTTTGGAATGGTTCCATAATTTAGGATTTTCAAAGTAATGGTCTTGATTTTTACATTCATACCTTCTGGGATTGGTAGTTCATAATCGAAATTTAAAATCTTATCGTCATATTGGTCGCTAAAAAAAACTTTTTTTGAAAGAAAAGAATCATCGTCTAACTCAAAAAGAAAATGTATTTCCTTTGGCGCATAAATCCATTGTCCTTGTCCATTATGAAATCTTGTTTCAATGGAATTGATTTCGGTTTCTTCACCTAAATCAATGGTGATTTCGATATCTTCTCCCCAAAACCCTAGCCATTCTTTGTCGCCATAACGTGAATCACTTCCAGAAATGCCATTAACAAGTCCTTCAGCACCACTTCCAGGATAAGATTTGTGAGGTTCTTTGTTTATTGTAATTTTTTTTCCAACGGCTTTATGCAGATTAATATCCTGAGAAAATGTAGTTCCTAATTTTTTATCTGAATTAAATACAGATGCTTTAATACTAACGCTTTCAGTAATTGGAATAGGTTTAGTATAAGCTTCTGAATTTATAGTTGGTTCTGAGCCATCTAAAGTAAACCGAATGTTTTTACCATCGGTTAAGGTTTGTAATTGATAACGCAATCCATTGTTATCAGAAAGTAAATCGCCTTCAATTTCATAAAGATGATTTGCATAATTAATGTTTAAAGCATCTAATCTCTTGTGAAAGTTTTCAACGCGTTTTACAAAGTCAGGATAGTTTTTATTTTCCTGTTTCGACCAGACCACTTCGCTCATAGCAAGTATGCGTGGAAATGCCATGTATTCAACTTGTTCAGAGGTTTTCATGTACTCAGTCCAAATATTGCCTTGTGCACCTAACACGTATTTTGCTTCTTCTTTAGTTAGTTCATCAGGAATTGGATTAAAATTATACACTTTTTCCAAGGGTAAATAGCCACCAATAGCAATAGGTTCGTTGTCATTTTCACTTTGATAATAATCAAAATAGCAATGACTTGTTGGTGTCATCACTACATTATGATGTTGTTTGGCTGCTTCAATTGCTCCACTTATGCCTCTCCATGACATCACAGTAGCATTAGGAGCTAATCCACCTTCTAGAATTTCATCCCAACCAATAATCTGTCTTCCTTTACTGTTGAGATAAGTTTCAATTCTAGAAATAAAATAACTCTGCAATTCGTGTTCGTCTTTTAAGCCTTCTTTTTTTATGAGTGCTTGACAATGGTTACAATGTTTCCATCGGGTTTTTGGTGCCTCATCACCTCCAATATGAATAAATTCACTTGGGAATAATGCTAAAACTTCATCCAGAACATCTTCTAAAAATGCAAATGTTTCTTCTTTAGGGCAATAAATTTCTTCAAAAACACCCCATTTCGTTGCTACGTTAACCTGTTCTCCTGTACAACCCAATTCTGGATATGCTGCAATAGCAGCTTGACTATGTCCAGGAAGTTCAATTTCTGGAATTACAGTTACAAAACGACTTTGGGCATAAGCAACCACTTCTTTAACTTCTTCTTGTGTGTAATAACCACCATATTGTTTACCATCAAACTGATGCGGTTGGTCGTTGTAATGTCCAATTAAAGTTTCGTTTCTAAAAGCAGCAATTTCTTGAAGTTTAGGGTACTTCTTGATTTCTATACGCCAACCTTGATCTTCGGTTAAATGCCAATGAAAGGTGTTCATTTTTAACAAGGCAAGAGCATCGATGTATTTTTTTATGAAATCTACTGAAAACATATGGCGACCTACATCTAAATGCATACCACGATAAGAGAATTGTGGTTCATCCTTGATAGTTGTGCAAGGTATTGCTATATCATTTTCTTGAAATGTACCATTTTCAAATTCTGGAGGTAGTAGTTGCCTTAAAGATTGTATTGCATAAAAAGCACCTTGGTCTGTTTTGGCTTTAATTTTTATGGTGTTTGGAAGAATTTCAAGTGAATATCCTTCATCAGCTAAAGTATCATCTTTAATAAAGGAAATTAGGTTACTGCCTACTAGTTTTATATTACCACCTTCTTCAATATATGATTTTAGAAATTCTGCAGAAATTTTAAAAACATCATCGTATTGAATCCCAGTTGAAGCGTTTAAAATAAACGACCCTTTATTTATAGTTTGTTCTAATGGTTGCGGAATTACTAATACATCTGTAGTTAATATTTCTTTTTCTTTACAGTTGAATAAAATGCTCATAAAAAGCAGAGCAACGAGTATTTTCTTGTAATGCATTTTAGTATATTAGATGCTTTAAATATAGCCTAAAAAGATAACTTTTTCTTAAATTATTTAATGGATATTCAACAACAAATAAAAACACTAAGCGAAGAACTTCGTCAGCATAACTATAATTACTACGTACTTGATAATCCTACCATAAGTGATTACGAATTTGATATAAAGCTAAAACAACTTCAAGAGTTGGAAGCTAAACACCCAGAATTTGCAGAAACTGATTCTCCTACAATACGTGTTGGTGGTGAAGTGACTAAAAACTTTGAAACTGTTGTTCATGAACACCGAATGTATTCTTTGGATAATTCATATTCAAAAGAGGACTTATTGGATTGGGAAACACGTATAAAAAAGCTGGTTGATGGAAAGGTGCAATATGTGTGTGAGTTAAAATATGATGGCGCATCCATTAGCTTAACCTACGAAAATGGTGTTTTGCTAAGAGCTGTAACCAGAGGTGATGGTACTCAAGGAGATAATGTGACTGCTAATATCAAGACGATTAAGTCAGTACCTTTAAAATTAAAAGGAAATTATCCACCAAAATTTGATATTCGTGGTGAAATCGTTCTGCCTTTTGAAGGGTTTAACAAAATGAATGAAGAACGGATTGAAATAGGAGAAGAACCCTACAGAAACCCAAGAAATACAGCTTCTGGAAGCTTGAAGCTACAAGATAGTGCAGAAGTTGCTAAACGACCCTTGGAATGCTTACTATATAATATAACAGGTTCAAATTTGGGAATTAATACACAGTTTAAAAGTTTAGAACTTGCAAGACAAATGGGCTTTAAAGTTCCTGATGCTGCAAAATTGGTAAGCTCTATTGATGATGTTCTAGAGTTTGTTGATTATTGGGATGTACATCGTCATGATTTGCCATACGAAACTGATGGTGTAGTCATTAAAGTAAACGACTTGCAACAGCAAGAAGAACTTGGTTACACAGCTAAAGCACCACGTTGGGCAATAGCTTATAAATTTAAAGCAGAACAAGTTTCTACACGATTGAATGAAATTACTTATCAAGTTGGCCGTACAGGAGCTATTACGCCTGTAGCGAATTTAGAACCTGTAGAATTGGCTGGAACAACTGTAAAAAGAGCCTCTTTACATAATGCAGACCAGATTGAGAAGTTGGATATTAGAGTAGGAGACGAGGTATTTGTTGAAAAAGGAGGTGAGATTATCCCTAAAATAATTGCCGTAGACCTTACTAAACGACCAGCAGATTCTCAACCAACACAATATATAACCCATTGTCCAGAATGCAATACTAAATTGGTAAGGCAAGAAGGCGAAGCACAGCATTATTGCCCTAATTACAATGGATGTAATCCTCAAATTATAGGTCGCATACAGCATTTTATATCCAGAAAAGCGATGGATATTGAAGGGTTAGGAGGCGAAACAGTTGCGCTTTTAGTAAATGAAGGCTTAATAACTAATTATTCTGACTTATATGAATTAACCAAAGAACAAGTAATGCCTTTAGAGCGAATGGCTGAAAAAAGTGCGGATAACCTTGTAAAAGGTATTGAGGCTTCAAAGAAAATTCCTTTTGAACGGGTTTTATATGCCTTGGGAATACGCTATGTTGGAGAGACGGTTGCAAAAAAACTAGCAAAACATTATAAAAACATTGATGTTCTATCTCAAGCGACTATTATTGACTTAGTGACTGTTGATGAGATAGGAATTAAAATTGCTGAAAGTGTTGTTGACTTTTTTGCTTCTGAAGAAAATATACATATTATTGAGAGATTAAAGAGTTTTGGAGTGCAACTAACACTTTCTGAAGATGTTTTAGCCAATCAAACCGATAAATTAAAGGGGCAAATCTTTGTGGTTTCTGGTGTGTTTGAAACAGTATCGCGTACTGAATTAAAGAAACTTATTGAGGATAATGGAGGTAAAGTATCCTCCTCTATATCCTCAAAAACGTCTTATTTAGTAGCTGGAGATAAGATGGGACCTAGTAAGAGAGATAAGGCTAATAATTTAAATATTCCTATAGTTAATGAGAAAGATTTCTTACGAATGATTATTTAGAATTATTTTAAATAAACTCTTTTATCGATAAAAAGTAATATTTTATCGTTTAATTGTAATATTTTGTTATATTTGTCTCACAAATAGACCCCAAATCTATGAGCAAAAACAGTGTCATTATAAAAAAAGCAAAGCTACTAGGTAGTTTTATCGTTATACTTACTATAGCATTTATATCTTTTCAAATTTTAGATTTAGATATAGCTACAGAAATGGTAAGATTTCCTATTGTTCCGTTACTAACATATTTATATGTGTTAAAGTCTAAAGATACCAAGAGCTTTTTCTTTTGGTTTTTATGCTTTTATGCAATAGGAGAGCTTTTAGCAGGAATAGGTATTCTATATTATATTAATGAAAGTGAGTTTATTGACTATTTACAATTTTATGGTGGTAATTTGTGTTTTATCTTGTCATATTCATCATTGTTTCTTGAAATAAATAAGAATGTACGTCTAAATAAAATTATTAAGCGCTTTCCAATACATTTAATAGTGTTAATAGCATTAGATGTGTATAGTGTAATTTTGGTCTCTGATATTTCCTTAAAGAGCGGTTATTTATCATCTACGTTAGATTTTGTTATAGAAATTGTGTATAATACTGTGATTATGTTACTTCTTACAATGGCGCTAGTAAACTATATTAGTAGAGATTCCAAAAAGGCTATGAATTTATTAATTGGATCACTCTGTATTGTATTTTCAGAGGTTATTCAAGTAGCTTATTTTTACGTGTCTGAGAGAATAGTTTTAGGTGTTGTTTATTCTGTGTTATTAGTATTGGCATTTACACTTTTCTATATTCAGTCAAGTATGAGTTATATGAAAGCTAAAAAGCAAGAGATTCGTCGTGAAAGGCTTGAAAACGCAAAATTATAGTTTTAAGTTTTAAACAATTATTGTAGTGCCATCAGCAGATTTATTTTTATCGCTATCAAAATAAAAATCAATCTTTCCTAAATACAACCCATAACAGCCTACTTGATTTACTAATACATTTTTGCCAACGCTATTTTTTTCAATGGTTGGCTTAGGTAAAAAGGTATGTGTGTGTCCTCCAATGATAAGATCAATATCTTTTGTGGCTCTTGCAAGTGTTAAATCGGAAGGCTTCTCTTCGTTATTTCTATAATTATATCCTAGATGTGATAAGCAAATTACCAAATCACAATGCTCTTCTTCTTTTAGAATACGACTCATGTCTTGAGCGATTTCGGTTGGGTTTAAATATATGGTTTCTTTGAATAACTCTTTAGTCACCAAACCGTCTAACTCAATACCTAAACCAAACACACCTATTTTAATGCCATCTTTAATAAAAGTTTTATAAGGTTTTACATGCGTATCTAATACAGTATTCGAGAAATCGTAATTAGCAGATATAAAATCGAATTTAGCATGTGGTAATTGCGCATATAAGCCATCTATACCATTATCAAAATCATGATTTCCAATGGTGGCAGCATCATACTTAAGCATGCTCATAAGCTTAAATTCTAGTTCACCACCATAATAATTAAAATACGGTGTGCCTTGAAAAATATCGCCTGCATCAAGTAATAAGGTGTTAGGGTTTTCTTTTCTGATAGTTTCTACTAAGCTAGCTCTTCTAGCGACCCCACCTTTATTGGCATTTCTACCATCGTCTGGACCAAAAGGGTCTATGTGGCTGTGCACATCGTTAGTATGTAAAATAGTAATTTTTTTCTGTGTAACACTGTTAAACGATGATAATGTTAAACCACCTAACCCAATAAACGCACTACTTGCGGCTGTTTGCTGTATAAATTTTCTTCGTTTCATTTTTTAGGATTAATTGGTTTTAATAAATCTATCGTCAGCATGTAAATCTAAAGTATCCACTTTTTTAAAGTAATCAATAAGCAAATTTCTAATTTTGTAATCGAGTTTGTAGAGCGAATCACCTTGCCTAAAAAAACTCATATTATCGCCACCATTATACAGGTAGTCGTTTGTAGCAACATAATATGTTTTGTCATTATCTATAGCTTCGCCTTTAACCGTTGCTTCCATTAACTCAAAATCACTATTTAACTTAATACTTATTCCGGAAATTGGATGTGCACGCTTGGATTTTTGGAGATAATTAACCATCTCTTTTACGGAAGTGCCCTTTAAACCTGTTACAACAACACTATTCTCAAAAGGCATAATCTGGTAAGCAGTTCTACTGGTTACATTGCCTTTTGAAAGAATAGAACGAATACCACCATGGTTTAACATAACAATATCAATAGCGTTTCCAGTTCTGTTTTTAAAAATAGGACTTGCCATTTCTTTAACAGCATCAGCCATAAAATTACCAATGGCTGTGTTTAATTCGCCATCGTTTTTTGTATAGGTATCAACAGCGTATGCTAAAACACTATCAAGATCGTTGTTTACATGCTCTCTAAAAGGTTTTATGAAATTTTCAATATCTTGATTTCCAGTTAGAGAGTCGTTTATTTCAATTCTTTTGCCTTCAATTCTAGTAAGATGGTAATCCTGTTTACAGGACATAAGTAAAATAAAGGCAATAATGCTTAAAAAAAATCTGTTATTCATTAACCTAATTGTTATTTCTGTTACAATTTAATATAAAGATGTTATTTTCTATGACAAATGCATCTAAAGAAACTAAATGTTATAGTTTTAATCTTGGTGGTTTACTACATTTGTACAAACGCATAAATATAAATGTTTTTAAAACGATTTAAAGAGAAATCAAATCAAAAATATATTAATACTCTATTGAGTTCAAGACAAAATGTTGTCGATTCTCGTAAAATAGAATCTGTTGGAATTGTTTTAAATTTTGATGAGTTCAATAATTATGAAGCATTTAAATCTTTATTTAAAGAAATAAAAATCTTAGAAAATAAAGTAAAGTTTATTGCTTTTATAACCGATGAAAAATTAACGCCAAACAATTGGGATGCTTTTTTTAATCCTAAAAACTTTGGTTGGAATGGTAAAATTGATAATGTGGAGCTTGAAGAATTTGTTAATACAGAGTTCGATGCGCTAATAAGCTACTATAAAGAAGATTCTTTAGAGTTAAACTTAGTCACAGCACTATCTAAAGCAAATTTTAAGATAGGTATTTCTGGAAAAGATAAAAGACTACACGATTTTATTATTGATGTGACAACAAACCAAATAGATTTGTTTAAAATGGAATTAATTAAATATTTAAAGGTACTTAACAAAATATAATGAATGCATTAACAGGAACAGGAGTTGCATTAGTCACTCCATTTAATAGTGAATTACATGTCGATCATGAGGCACTTACTAACATTGTAAGATACAATGTTGATAATGGCACCAATTATTTGGTAATAAGTGGAACCACAGGGGAAAGTGTCACTATAACCAAACAAGAAAAACAAAATATAATAGCCACTGTTAAAAAAGCAAATAACGGTAAATTACCTTTAGTACTTGGTATTGGAGGCAATAATACAGCAGCAGTAATAGACGAAATTAAAAACACCGATTTATCTGATTTTGCTGCTATTCTATCAGTTGCGCCATATTACAGTAAACCTACTCAAGAAGGATTTTATCAACACTTTAAAGCTATTTCCCAAGTTTGTCCAATTCCAATAATTTTATATAATGTACCTGGAAGAACAGCAAAGAATATGCTGCCAAAAACGACTTTACGCTTAGCAAATGATTTTGAAAATATAGTAGCAGTAAAAGAAGCAGGTAATAACCAACAGCAATATTTAGATCTTTTAAGCAATAAACCAGATAACTTTTTAGTAATTTCTGGTGATGACGATTTAGCTCTGGGAGTTGCTTTAGCTGGAGGTTCTGGAGTTATTTCTGTGTTAGGACAAGCGTTTCCGAAGGATTTCTCGAAAATGATTCAATTAGGATTACAAGGAAAAGCAACTGAGGCATACAAGCTTCACAATAAATTTATTGAGATTACTAATCTAATTTTCGAAGAAAATAATCCCGCAGGCATCAAAGCTGTGTTAGAATGCATGGACTTGTGTCAAGATACCGTTAGGCTGCCTTTAGTACCCGCAACTAGTGGCTTAAAACAGCGAATAAAAAACTACATACAACAGTATTGAATTATTTAAAAGTTAAATATTACTTAAACCTTATCAAGTAGGGAAATGTCGTTATATTTTAGCTTAAAATAATTGTTTTTAAAATACGTTATAAATGTTTACTTTTGCATCCTGTTTAAAATCTATGAAACAACTAATTTACATATTCATTATTGCAATAGCGTTTAGTTCTTGTAGTGAATTTCAAAAAGCTATAAAATCTGAAGATATTGCAGTAAAGTTTAAAATGGGAACAGATCTATATGAATCTGGAAAGTATAGAAAAGCATTGCGCTTATTCGATCAAATTGTTCCTAAATATAGAGGTAAGCCTCAAGCTCAAAAGCTTATGTATATGAATGCTAAAGCACATTATGAAGTTGGAGATTATTATACTTCTAATTATCATATGGAGCGTTTTGTAAACTCTTATCCAGAAAGTGAAAAAGCCGAAGAAATGGCTTTTCTAGCAGCAAAGAGTTACTATCATCTTCCACCAGTTTATAGTAAAGAGCAAAAGGAAACTGTTGAAGCTATTGAGAAAATACAATCATTTATCAATGCCTATCCTAACTCAGAGTTTTTAGCCGAAGCTAATAAAATGGTTAAAGAATTAGATTTTAAATTAGAAAGAAAAGCTTATGAAATAGCTAAGCAATACCACACATTAGGACCTCATAATAGAGATTATGAGGCTGCTATTAAGGCATTCGATAATTTTATATTGGATTTCCCAGGTGCTACACATAAAGAAAAGGCTATGTTTTATCGCTTAGATTCAGCATATAAACTAGCTGTAAACAGTGTGGAGAGTAAAAAAGAAGAACGAGTAAGAAATGCAATTGAGTATTATGATTCATTTAAAAGTAGATTTGCAGAATCTGAGTTTCTTGAAGAAGCTAACAAAATGAATGCTGAGTTAATAGAATTGCAAAGACAATACGAAAACAAAGGTTAATTATATAAAGATGGATTTAAAGAAAGTTAACGCTCCAGTAAATACAGAGACGTACGATAGAAACAAAATTGATGCGCCTACTGATAATATTTATGAAGCAATATCAGTTATTGCTAGAAGAGCAGAGCAAATTAACACTGAGATAAGAAAAGAACTTATTGATAAGTTAGAAGAGTTTGCAACTTATAATGACAGTTTAGAAGAAATCTTCGAAAACAAAGAACAAATTGAGGTATCTAAATTTTACGAAAAATTACCTAAGCCTCATGCATTAGCTGTTCAAGAATGGCTAAACGACAAAATTTACTATAGAAATACTGAGGAAGATTCTCAAGAATAATTAGTGATGTCTATTTTAAGTGGCAAAAACGTACTATTAGGCATAACTGCTGGTATAGCCGCTTATAAAACAGCGTCATTAGTAAGATTATTTATAAAAGCAGGTGCACATGTTAAAGTGGTCATGACACCTGCTTCTAAAGACTTCATAACCCCTTTAACCTTATCAACATTATCTAAAAACCCAGTAGTTTCATCATTTACAAACGATGATGATGAAAATGATGTATGGAATAACCATGTAGAGTTGGGTTTGTGGGCAGATTTATTTTTAATTGCTCCGGCAACTGCTAATACCTTGTCTAAAATGGCATCAGGTAACAGCGATAATATGTTGTTGGCTACCTATTTATCAGCTAAGTGCCCTGTGTATTTTGCACCTGCAATGGATTTAGATATGTACAAGCATGATTCTACCAAAAGCTCGTTAGATAAACTTCAAAGTTTTGGTAATGTTATGATTCCTGCAACTAGTGGTGAATTGGCCAGCGGTTTAGTTGGTGAAGGCAGAATGGCAGAACCTGAAGATATAGTTACGTTTATAGAAAACCATATACTTTCAGGACTTCCATTACATAATAAAAAAGTATTAATAACTGCAGGACCAACCTACGAAGCTATAGATCCTGTACGCTTTATTGGTAACCATTCTAGTGGTAAAATGGGCTTCGAAATTGCTAAAGCAGCTTCTAAGCTTGGTGCTGAGGTAGTTTTAATTACAGGACCAACTCATCAAAATGTGAATAGTAGTTTAATTAATGTTATTCCAGTAGTAAGTGCACAAGACATGTATAATGCTGTACACGATAATTTTAAAAGCTGTGATATTGCTATCTTATCTGCTGCTGTTGCCGATTACAAGCCAAAATTTGTAGCCGATAAAAAAATAAAAAAGAAAGATTCTACGTTAACTTTAGAGTTAGAAAAGACGAAAGATATTCTTGGCTCATTAGGAAGAATAAAGAATCAGCAAATTTTAGTTGGCTTTGCTTTAGAGACTAATAATGAGCTTGAAAATGCAATTGGAAAGCTAAAATCTAAGAATTTAGATTTAATTGTATTAAATTCGTTAAATGATGAAGGTGCTGGTTTTGGTGGAGTTACCAACAAAGTTACTATTATCGACAAAAATGAAAATAGTGTTAATTACAGTCTAAAATCTAAAGCAGATGTTGCTCAAGATATTATGCAAGAAATATTAAAACAATACCATGCGTAAACTACTACTTATAGCCTCAGTTTTTTGTTCGTTTATTGCTACTTCACAAGAGTTAAATTGCGATGTAATTGTAAATGCTCGACAAACAGGTAACGAAAATGTTCAAGTATTTAAAACATTAGAGACTCAGTTAAAAGAGTTTGTCAATAATACTAAATGGACCAATAAGGATTTTTCCCAAAAAGAACGCATAAATTGTAGTATGGTAATTAATATTACTGGTTATAATAACGATGTGTTTCAAGGATCTATTCAAATATTATCATCTAGACCAGTTTTTAATTCATCTTATAGTACACCAATTTATAATTTTAATGACAAGGATTTTTCATTTAGATACCAGGAGTTTCAAAATATAAACTACAACCCTAATCAGTTTCAATCTAATTTAGTTTCTGTGTTGGCGTTTCATATAAATGTTATTTTGGGTATGGATGCTGATTCTTTTGCATTAAATGGAGGAGATCAATATTATCAACAAGCTAGAACTATTTTAAGTTACTCGCAGCAAAGTAATTTTAAAGGTTGGAAACCTGAAGATGGTTTACAGTCTAGATTTGTGTTAATAGATAATTTACTATCACCAACCTATAAAGAATTTAGAAGTACGTTATACAACTATCATATTGGAGGTTTAGATACCATGCATTTAAACCAGAAAAATGCCAAACAAAAAATTTCTGATGCGCTTCATAATCTTGAAGCCATCAATAGGAGACGACCAAGTTCTTTTATTATGAGAGTGTTTTTTGATGCTAAAGCTAACGAAATAGAAGAAATTTTTACCGATGGCCCAAGTATAAGCATTACCGATTTGGTGGCTTCATTGACAAAAATGGCTCCAAACCATTCAAATAAATGGCGCAATATTAGTTATTAAACTAGCACATTTTATCTTACATTTACATATCGTTTCTATGCTATAGAAATGTATCGTTTAAATTTTAAAGTAAATACATTTGCTTACCAACCTATCCATAAAAAATTATGCATTAATTGAAGATTTACAAATATCTTTCAATAATGGTTTGAGCATTATAACAGGTGAAACTGGAGCAGGTAAATCTATTCTTTTAGGAGGATTATCTTTAATTTTAGGAAAGCGAGCAGATTTAAGCAGTGTAAAAAATACCTCAAAAAAATGTATCGTTGAGGCCACTTTTGATATTGTAAACTACAATTTAAAATCTTTTTTTAAAAACGAAGATTTAGATTATGAAGCAGAAACAATTATTAGGAGAGAAATTTTGCCTTCAGGAAAATCAAGAGCGTTTATTAACGACTCGCCAGTAACATTAAATACTTTAACTCAGCTTGGAAATTATTTAATCGATATTCATTCACAACATCAAACTTTAGAGTTAACCAATGATGATTTTCAGTTTCAAATTATTGATGCCTTAGCAAAAAACACTAAGTTGTTAGAGGCGTATAATACCACTTTAGTATCTTATAATCAAGTTGAAAAAACGCTGGAACTATTAAAAAACCAGAAAGCAGAAGCGGTAAAGGAATATGATTATAATTTGTTTTTATTCAATGAGTTGGAAGAGGCTAAATTGGTTTCTGGAGAGCTTGAAGAATTAGAAAATGAATATGAGTCTTTAAATAATGTAGAAGAAATAAAAGAGGAACTACTTTTATCGAATCAATTATTAAACGACGAACAAATAGGAATACTAAGCAATTTAACGCAACTTAAAAACAGCTTACAGAAGCTCTCTAAATTATCTAAAACTTACTCAGAGTTATTTAATAGAGTAAATAGTGTATTAATTGAGCTAGATGATGTTGTAGGCGATATAGAGAAAGCACAAGACAACCTGGAAGCTAATCCAAATAGACTAGAAGAGGTCAACACAAAACTTCAAAAGATTCATAATTTGCTGTTGAAGCATTCAGCTTCTAATATTGTTGAATTAATAGATATTAAAACAGAACTGTCTAATAAAGTTTTAGCAACCCAAACTATTGACGATACAATCTTTGAAAAAGAAAATTTAAAAAAAGATTTAGAAGAGCAGCTTAACAAATTAGCTAAAGAGTTACATAAAAATAGAAGTAAAGTAATACCAGAACTAACAAAACAATTAGAAACGATCTTAGCCGAACTTGGAATGCCAAATGCTAAATTTAATATTTCAGTATTTCAACAAGATACATTTTATAGTAATGGAAATGATAAACTAAATTTTTTATTTACGGCTAATAAAGGAGGAGAGTTTAAGCCTTTAAAGAAGGCAGCATCAGGTGGTGAATTATCAAGAATTATGTTGGCTGTAAAATCTATTTTAGCAAAATATGTACAGCTTCCATCTATTATGTTTGATGAAATAGATACAGGGGTTTCTGGAGAAATTTCGAATAAAATGGCAATAATCATGCAGCAAATGAGTAAGTCTATGCAAGTCTTTACCATAACACATTTGCCACAAATTGCAGCAAAAGGCGACACGCATTTTAAAGTTTTTAAAGAAGATTTAAATAATAAAACCATTACACAAATGGTAAAACTAAATACAGAAGAACGCATTGTAGAAATTGCACAAATGCTAGGAGGTAAAGAAATGTCAACTTCTGCTATAGCACATGCAAAACAATTATTGAATTAATAGTATCTTTGCTATCTCAAACTAACTAAAGAAAAACATTTATATATGTCTTACAATTTATTAAAAGGAAAACGAGGAATAATATTTGGAGCATTAGACCCTAATTCAATTGCTTGGAAAACCGCCGAAAGAGTTCACGAAGAAGGAGGAACATTTGTCTTAACCAACGCGCCAATCGCAATGCGTATGGGACAAATTAACGATTTAGCTGAAAAAACAGGATCTGAAATTATCCCAGCCGACGCAACATCACTTGAAGATTTACAAAACTTGGTTGAAAAATCAATGGAAGTACTTGGTGGTAAAATAGATTTTGTGCTGCATTCTATTGGGATGTCTGTAAACGTTAGAAAAGGAAGAGCATATACCGATCAAAATTACGACTGGACTCAAAAAGGAACAGACGTATCTGCTATGTCGTTCCATAAAGTGATGCATACATTGTATAAAAATGATGCTATGAACGAATGGGGAAGCATCGTGGCACTAACATATATGGCAGCACAACGTGTATTTCCAGATTATAATGATATGGCAGATAATAAAGCCTATTTAGAAAGTATAGCACGTAGTTTTGGATACTTTTTTGGGCGTGATAAAAAAGTGCGTGTCAACACAATTTCGCAATCACCAACACCTACAACAGCAGGAAAAGGTGTGAAAGGTTTTGATGGCTTTATAGCTTATGCCGATAAAATGTCACCACTTGGTAATGCAACTGCTTTAGATTGCGCTAATTACACAGTAACTTTGTTTAGTGATTTAACAAAGCGTGTAACCTTGCAAAACTTATTTAATGATGGTGGCTTTAGCAATATGGGAGTGAGTGATGCTGTCATGGATACTTTTATTGGAGACGAGTAAAATTGTAATAAAATAATTTTTATTAAAGGCCTTGATATTCAAGGTCTTTTTTTTGTGTTATAAACATCATTTAACCATTTGATTTTCATCGAATAAAAGTGTGTTACTAATCGGTTTAACTAATTTTTTCATCGTTTAACGATTAATATTCTATTCCTTCTAAATTTTATAGTAATATGCACTTGATTTACCTTAATCAAATAAATATAAACTTAACAAAATTGTAATAGCATGAAAAAAATTACTTTACTAGTCCTACTTATGTGGACATCTTTATTTTATGGACAAGAATACCTAAATGAAGGTTTTGAAACTAGTGTCCCACCATCAGGCTGGACAGATGAAGCTGGATCTGGTGATGTGGGAGGATACCCATGGCAACAACAGGATGAATATACTAATAGTGGTAAGACATTTACACCACTTGTCGGAACATATTCTGCTTTTTATAATGAGCTATTTAATCTTACTCATGCAGAAGATGCTGGTAGTCCTGACGCTAAAGATAAATGGTTGATATCACCTTCAATGGATTTTACTTCTGCATCAAATCCGGAAATTAGATTTTACGAAACAACTAGGTCTGGTGATTTTCTTACTTCTAATCAATTCCATGTTTATTACTCAACAACTCATGATGGAATTAATTTTAATGAAGCTCAATGGGTTGATCTTGGAAATACACCTAATAGTTGGGCTACTGGACCTGATGATTTTGTCTGGAAACAGAGAGTAGAAGATTTATCAGCAGCAAATGGTAATTCTAGTGTTTATATTGCATTTAGATATAGAGGAACAATTGATATAGAGTGGTATATAGATGAAGTATTAGTAAGAGAAACTCCGACTTGTGTTGAGCCATCATATGGAAGTATTTCTAATATAATGTCAACAAGTGCTGATTTCTCATGGATTAAAGGTCCAGAAGGAACAGAAACACAATGGGATGTTGAATTAGTTAATTTAACTACAGGAGAAACTCATGATGTAGATGGAACAATAACTTCTACTTCTAGTAATCCATATTCGTTTACATCATTAACTTCAGGTAATACTTATGCTGCTTATGTAAGAGCAGATTGTGGTGGTGGAGATAAAAGTATATGGACAGGACCTTTTACTTTTATTACTCAAGGAACAAATGATGATTGTTCAGGAGCTGAAGTTATAGTACAAGAAGTTTTAGGAGATCCTGTAAATATAGTTAATGGAAGTATTAGTGGAGCTTCAGACTCTGGAATTGCAGAAAATTGTTTTGCAGGAGATCCAAATGATGACGTATGGTATAGTTTTGTGGCTAGGACAGAAAGTGTTAACATTACTGTATTTACACCTTTTGATGGTGTTGTTGAGCTGTTTTCCACTACAGATGATACTTGCGGTACTTTAAGCGCACTAAGTATAGCTTGTGCAGATGATGTGTTTGGAAATGATACAGAGGTATTAACTCGAACAGGTCTTACTATTGGAGATACTTATTTTGTTAGAGTGTATCAATATCAAACTGCACCTCCAACTGATGGAAGTTTTACTATTAGAATTTGGTCTGATCAATCATTGTCAGTTGAAGATGATAACGACTTAGCTGAGTTTAAATTTTATCCAAACCCAGTACAAGACAAGCTAAACTTAAGAGCTCAAGACAATATTCAAAAGATCTCAGTTTATAACATGTTAGGACAAGAAGTATTACGTCAAGCTCCTAATAACAATAAAGCAGAAGTAAATATGTCTGCGTTACAAACAGGATCTTATTTTGTAAAGGTTACCATTGATGGTGTAACTGAAACAAAACAAATTATAAAAAGATAGTATATTTTTTTAATATAATATTAAAGCCTCGTTTTACGAGGCTTTTTTTATATGCAAAATTTAGTGATTTAATTTTACTGCTTTAATTACCTTTGCACATATATGACTGCAAGCGATATATCATTTATAATTCCAATTTTTAATAGACCAGAAGAAGCTAAAGAACTTCTGGAAAGTTTTATTGCCTTAGATGGCGAAAAAGATTTTGAAATTGTCATTATAGAAGATGGTTCGAAAATCACCTCTAAAGCTGTAGTAGAAAACTATACACATCAATTAAATATTTCATATTACTTTAAAGAAAACTCTGGACCAGGAGATTCTAGAAATTATGGAATGAAACGAGCAAAAGGCAATTATTTTATAATTTTAGATTCCGATTGTGTTCTACCTAATCAATATTTACAAAAAGTATTAGAGAGCTTAAACAATAGCTATGTAGATTGTTTTGGTGGTCCAGATGCAGCTCATAGTTCCTTTAGTAATATACAAAAGGCCATTAATTTTGCTATGACATCTTTTATTACCACAGGAGGTATTCGAGGAAAAGCATTTAGTATTAATAAATTTCAACCTCGTAGTTTTAATATGGGACTTTCTAAAAAAGCTTTTGAGGCTACTAAAGGCTTTGGAAGAATTCACCCAGGCGAAGACCCAGATTTGTCTATAAGACTATGGAAACTTGGTTTTGAAACTAAGCTTATTCAAGAAGCATTTGTCTATCATAAGCGTAGAATATCGTGGTCTAAATTTTATAAACAAGTTTATAAATTTGGCTCTGTAAGACCTATTTTGAATGTATGGCATCCTGATACAAAAAAAATTACTTATTGGTTTCCTAGCTTATTTTGTATAGGGTTTGTTCTATCAATAATTGCATTATTTTTCAATGTAACATTGCCAATTTACTTGGTTTTTGCATATTTCGCTTTAAGTTTTACACTGGCCATTATAAGCACTAAAAATATAGTTGTTGCTTTATTGTCGCTTCTAGCAATAGGAATTCAGTTTTATGGTTATGGCAAAGGATTTTTAACTTCAACATTAAAACTAATGTTTTCTAAAAAGAATGCTGAAATGTTATTTCCAAATTTATTTTTTAAATCTTAAATGAAAGTTTTTAAACAAAATATTATTTCACATATAAAAAGTAAAAGACTCAATGTGTTTTTTCTGTTTTTAATACTTGCTTTTTTGTTTTCAGTGCTTTCAAAGTTATCACAGAGATATACTCACAGTTTTGTGTTTACAATAAATAAGATTAATGTACCTGAAAACCATGTTATTTTAAGCGACTCTAATACTACAATGAATATTGTACTTAATACTTATGGTTTCAAGCATATTAAATATTATTTCAAGCAACCAACAATAGATATTGATTTTAGCTTATTAGATAAAACAGGAACGCATTATAAATGGATTGAATCTAATGGGTTGCCAAACATAATAAATCAATTTGACACAAATATTAGAGTAGAGAACATTACTCCAGACACTATTGCATTTCGTTATGATGTAAATGCAATCAAAAAAGTGCCTGTAAAATTATTGTCTAATATTAAATATTCAACAGGGTATGATGTTATTAACTCTTATAAGTTAGAACCAGATTCTGTAAAAATTATTGGACCTAAAATAATGATTGATTCAATAACTCAAATTCAAACTAAAAATGTAAAATTAGAAAATGTCAATACATCTTTTAGTGAAATAATTGAATTAGATATACCTAATAGTAACAATTTAATGGTGTCAAAATCTACAGTTAAAGTAAGCGGAACAGTAGAGAAGTTTACAGAAGGCACACTTAATGTACCTGTTAATATTATTAATGTTCCAGAACATATTAAAATAAACTTTTACCCTAAATCTGTTCCGCTAGTTTTTTATACCAGCTTAAGCAATTTTAACAATATCTCTACTAATAATTTTATAGTGCAGTGCGATTTCAACACGATAAAAAACAATACACATTTAATTCCAGAAATTATAAAGCAACCAGATAATATTAAATATGCAAAATTAAATGTAAAACAAATAGAGTTTGTTATTATTAAGTAAACAGCTATGAGTAAAGTTATTGGTCTAACAGGAGGGATTGGAAGCGGCAAAACTACTGTTGCAAATATGTTTTTAGAGTTAGGTGTGCCAGTTTACATTGCAGATATTGAGGCTAAGAAATTAATGAATAAGTCTAAAGTAATTAAAAGAAAGCTTATAAAATTATTTGGTGAGGAGGCATATATAGATGGTATATTAAACAAACATTTTATTGCTCAAAAAATATTCAATAACAAAAACTTGTTAGAGAAAATGAATGCTATTGTTCATCCAAAAGTAGCATCACATTTTAAGCGTTGGCTTGCTAAACAAGAAGCGCCTTATGTTATAAAAGAAGCTGCAATATTATTTGAAAATAATAGTTATTTAAACCATGATGCCATTATATTAGTAGTGGCAAATGAGGAAGTTAGAATACAACGTGTTATAAAAAGAGATAATTCTACAAAAGAGAAAGTAAAAGCAATTATAAGTAACCAATGGTCCGACGAAAAGAAAAAGCCATTATCTCAATTTGTTATAAATAACACTACCTTGTTAAAAACTCGAAAAGAGGTGGAAAAAACCCATAAAAAAATACTAAATACTATTTGTGCTAAGTAAATTTTAACATTTGTGTTAATGTAAGGTTAAATGGTATTCTATCTAAATGTTAAAATGTTAATTTTGAGTGATGGGTAAGAAACTATTCGTCTTGTTGGTAATATTAATGAGTTTATCGCTTGTTGGAATTATTTTTGTACAAGCCTATTTTATTAATAACACGTTTAAGAATGAAGAGGAGCAATTTACATTTAATGTAAAAAAAGCACTCACTTACACATCCGACAAAGTTGTAAAGCTAGAATATGAAAAATATGTTGATGAGTTAAAAAAATTATTAGCTCAAGGAACTGTTCCAGATTCAACAGATTTAAGAAGTATTTTAGTTTACAAGCAAAACGAAAGTGCCAATCAAATTATAGTATATAACACAGGAGTTTTAGAAGAAAATTTTAAAATCCCTTCGTTCATTGACATAGGTTTAGATAGTTTAACTTTTAGTAAGTATACAGGAATTACCACCAAGCAAGTATTTAAGAATACAGATTTGGATAATGATTTAGCTATAGCACCAGATGAAACAATAAATAGTATTTATTCTTTGAATAAATTACAAATGGCCACTTTTGAAGCTCAATATAGAGAGGAAGCTAAAAACACGCCAATTCATTTGCGAGTATCAAAAAGCACTATAAACGAATTACTTAGCAAAAAGCTGTTAGAAAACAATATCGACATAGATTTTGAATTTTCTATTTATCATAAAGATCTAGCTACAAAAGTGCAGTCGGATAATTTTGAATTGCAACAAGCTAAATTAGGTGTTCCAATATTTTTAGATAACAATGATGAAAGCGAATATACCTTGTATATTAATTTTCCTGAAAGAAATAAATTTATTTTGTCATCAATAATAGGCATGACACTGCTAGCAATAATATTTACAGTTATTATCATCATTGCATATTCAAGCGCGCTATATCAGTTAATAAAACAACGTCAAATATCACAGATTAAGACCGATTTTATTAATAATATGACCCATGAGTTTAAAACACCAATAGCAACTATAAATTTAGCTTTAGATGCTATTAGGAATCCTAAAATCATTAACGATCAAGATAAGGTAAAACGTTACTTAGGAATGATTAAAGATGAAAATAAACGAATGCATGCACAAGTTGAAAATGTGCTAAGAATATCTAAACTTGAAAAAAACGAACTAAATATTAGTAAAGAAAGAGTTAAGCTGCATGATTTAGTAACAGATGCTATAGCACATATTGAATTGATTGTAGAAAATAGAAATGGTTATGTTAAAACACATTTTGAAGCTCCAAATTGTGATGTGTTAGCCAATGAAACTCACTTTACTAACGTTATAGTAAATATGTTAGACAATGCTGTTAAGTATTCTAACGACGAACCTAAAATAGATATATATACAGAAAATGTTGGAAACAACATTTTATTAAAAATACAAGATCAAGGTAACGGAATGTCAAAATCCGTTCAAAAAAGGGTGTTCGAAAAATTTTATAGAGAGCACACAGGTGATGTACATAATGTAAAAGGTCATGGTTTAGGACTTGCATATGTAAAGAGAATAGTAGATGACCATCAAGGTTATGTATCAGTAGAAAGTGAAAAAGGAAAGGGTAGTACCTTTATAATAAAATTACCATTAATATCATAAAATAGTTATGGAAGAGCAAAACAAGAAAATACTTTTAGTAGAAGATGATCCAAATTTTGGAACAGTATTAAAAGACTATTTAAACATGAACGATTATGATGTTGTTCATGCTAAAAATGGTATGGAAGGATTTGAAAAATTTAAAAAAGACGATTACGATTTATGCATCTTAGACGTGATGATGCCGTATAAAGATGGCTTCACGTTAGCAAAAGAGATACGAGAAAAAAATACTGATGTTCCAATTATTTTCTTAACCGCTAAGGCAATGAAAGAAGATGTTTTGAAAGGGTATAAAGTTGGAGCCGACGATTATTTAAACAAACCTTTTGATAGTGAAGTGCTATTAATGAAAATAAAAGCAATCATACAACGTAAGGCTACTGATAGTGTTGCAGACAGTAAACAATTTGAGTTTCAAATAGGTAAGTTTCATTTAAACTCAAAACTTCGCTTTTTAAAATATAAAGATGGTGATCCAGTAAAATTATCACCTAAAGAAAATGAGTTATTGCGTTTATTGGCATTACATGAAAACGATTTAATGCCTCGCGAATTAGCTTTAACTAAAATATGGAGAGATGATAATTATTTTACGTCTAGAAGTATGGATGTGTATATTGCTAAGCTTCGTAAATATTTAAAAGTTGACGAAAATGTTGAAATTTTAAACATTCATGGAGAAGGATTTAGACTTGTAGTCAACCAAAATAATGCTTAGTAATTTTTTCAGGACGTGACACAAATAATAAAAAAGTCAACTTTAGTTAGTTGGCTTTTTTGTGTTTAGTATTTGTTTAGTATTTTTTAAGATCGTCAATAGCAAAGGCATTGTTGTAAGTTTTTTGGTTTATAGTATTACCCTCACTAGAATCGTAATCTACCAATAGTTTCCATTGGTTATTTTCTTTTATCATAATTACATGAAATTTACCATAATACGATTGCTCATTGGGTAAATCTTTATTTATTGTAAGTTTATAAATCCCACGCTCTGATGCTTTATTATCATTACAAATGCGTTCTACAAATCTAAATGAAATGGTTTGAAGAGTTTTGTTAGTTGCCCAACGAGAGGCATAGCCATTAATATAATCTTCTTTATTTCTAAGTAATTTTGAATTTCCACTAACCCTTACTAAATCTTTGGAGTGTAAACTTGCAAATAGATCATGATCAAAAGTTTCAAAAGCTTTAGTGAAATTTGACCATATTTGATTATTTATGGCTTTTAAACACTTATAATCTTGAGCTTGTAATTGATAGCTTATACAAAAGAAGAAAAGTAGAAATAATAGTTTAAACACTTTCATTTATTTTTGATTTTATTTCACCAATAATATAATCAATATCTGTTTGGTAATCAAACCATAATGCATCTTTATTCTTTTTAAACCAGGTTAGTTGGCGCTTTGCAAAGCGTCGTGTATTTTTTTTAATTTCAGACACAGCAAATTCTAAATCGTGTTCACCATTTAAATATCTAAATAATTCTTTATAGCCTACAGTGTTAAGAGCGTTTAAGTGTTTGTGCTTTTCAAGGTTTTTTACTTCATTTAATAAGCCTTCTTTCATCATTATATCAACACGTTGGTTTATGCGTTTATAAATAATGTCTCGTTCTGCAAATAAGCCAATAGATATAGTTTTAAAGTTTCGTGGTATTTTTTCTTTATTCAAAAAGGAGGAGTATGGTTTGCCAGTACCAATACAAATTTCTAAAGCTCTAATTACACGATGAGGATTTTTAATAGCAATAGTTTTATAAGCTTCAGAATCTAATTTATTTAATTGTTTTTGTAGTGCTTGTAAACCATCTTGTTTAAGCTTTTTGTTGAGTTGTTCTCGTATAGAAGTATCTACCTCTGGAAAATAGTCTAACCCTTTTGTAATAGCATCAACATACAATCCTGAGCCACCAACCATAATCACTATGTTATGTTTTTTAAATAAGGTGTTTAAGGTGTTTACAGCGTCTTTTTCAAAGGCACCAACACTGTAATTATCATGTATTGATTTATGATGAATAAAATGATGCTTAGCTTGGTTTAATTCTTCATTGGTAGGAGCAGCAGTACCAATGAACATTTCTTTAAAAAACTGCCTAGAATCGGCTGAAATAATTTCTGTATTAAAATGATTAGCCAATTTAATACTTAAAGAGGTTTTACCGATGGCAGTTGGACCTATAATTGAAATAAGATAATTATTCATTTAATTTATTTCCACAGCTATAGCAATACTCAGCATCATCACGGTGTTTTTCTTCCATGCAATATGGACATGCCTGTGTGTTAGTGTGTACATTATGTTTATTCATTCTAACAACTTCAGCCGAAACTATTCCAGTTGGCACCGCTAAAATGGCATAACCCATTAACATAATAAATGATGATATTAATTGACCTAAAGCAGAAACAGGAGCAATATCTCCATAACCTACAGTAGTAAGCGTTACGATAGCCCAATACACACTTCTCGGAATGCTTGTAAAGCCACTATCCTGACCGCTTTCTATGAGATACATAATGGTACCTAGAATAACGCATAAAATAAAAACAAACAAAATAAATACCGAAATTTTGGCGCGACTTGCTTTTAAAGCTCGTGTTAGATTAGTTGATTCACCAATGTATCTAGCTAATTTTAGAATTCTAAACACTCTTAATAACCGTAAGGCTCTTAAGGCTACAAGTGAGTGTGCACCACCAACTAAGAAAAATGATAAATACTTAGGGATAGTTGATAATAAATCGATGACTCCAAAAAAGCTAAAAATATATTTAAGAGGTTTTTTTACTGTGATAACTCTGGCAATATATTCTAACGAAAATAGTATTGTAATAACCCACTCTGCGGCATTTAAAAAGTCATGGTATTGTGAGTCTATACTTTGTATACTTTCTAGCATTACAAAAATGATGCTAGCAATGATAGTTATAAAAAGACCTATGTTAAAGACTCTTCCATAAGGTGTGTCGGCCTCATAAAGTATCTCATGAAGCTTATGTCTCCACTTACTATTTGTTTTTTCTTGAGTCAAGAATGTTATTTTTTTATAAATGTAGTAAAAGTTTAATTACTTTTTCTTGAGTGTTAGCAATGTATTTGTTTGTGTATTTATAATATTGCTTATAAACTCTTTTAAAGCAGGGTAGTATTCAGGTGCGTATCTGGTTTCATTTGTATTTATTTTTAAAGAAATATTTACTTTATTCCCAATTGTATTAATAGCAAAAGTATAATCACCAGTATTATTAGGTAGCTTTATTCTTTTGCTTTCTGGAAGCTCTGCTATTTCATAATTTTCTCCTAAATCTAATTGAAAATTATACATATAGATCATTTTATAACCGAAATCGATAGGGTAAGTTCTTTGTTGTAACTTAAATGGATTAGTTGAAATAAACTTATTTATAAAAGGGTTTAAGTACAATATATTAGACGATGTGTCTAAATCAGAAAAATTTATTTCATAAGATTCTTGAAATTTATCACTATTATTATTTTGATTTTTCACTTTATGTGAAATTACTTCAATGTCTAAATAATTGTTTTCAAAGTCTTCTAAATAATCTTCTGGATTAGTATAATATGCTTTTTTCTTATTTAAAGCAAAATATTCTGTGTATCTAGAATTAACGACTCCTTTTAAGGCTCCTTGGTCGTCAAATTTTAAATTTACTTGGTGTTGTATTATTGATGGTGTAGTTTTTGTTATATCAAGCCAAGAGCTTCCTTTTTTTAAATCTAAAAGCCTTCCATAGTCATTTAAACATCTAAAAGGAAGCTGTCCAAAAGTTAGGTAGCTATCAGTAGCATCTAGTAAAAATGTTTTATTATCTATTTCTACTTGTGTAATTAAGTAATTAAATTCTGATATTACAGGAAATAATTTAGTAGCAAAACCGTTGGCTCTAGTCGATAAAAGGATAGGTGTAGATTTGATATCGTTTTCAATAAAAAGATTGTGTAAAAGCAAATTTATTTGCGAAACATTTCCGGATTTGTTTTTTATTAAATCTTTTAAAGGAGCTTCTCTTAGTCTTAAATACTCTTCATTCCAAGTGTAATTTTTTTGTACAAAATCATATATTTTTTTTGCTTTATTTAATTGGTTAGGTTCATCAGTAATTGAAGTTCCAAGTAAATCTTTTATCAAATTCCCTTTTTTTAGCTGCCTACCTAAACTAGAGTAGCCTTTTAATTCTTTATCAACTTCTTTCCAAGTACGAGATATTCTATCTTTGCTACCATTAAAGCTTGTTACTGTTTTTAGCTCATAATCCATTTTTGATAGATAATTTTTACTTGAGGTCATATAATTTTCTTCAATAAAGGCAGGAATATCTTCCATTGCATAAATTGTGTTAACGCAATCTGCATAAGGCACACTAGCTGATTGCATTCCTGTAACCTTGCTATTTGCAGACAAACATTTTTTTTCGATAACACTTTCATTTTTTGAAAATGATAACCCTCCAACTAACTTGATATTGTACTCATAGTTACCAGGAATACTCGTATTATATTCACTATATAGTTTTGGAATGTCTTCTTGAAATTCCCACTCTTTATAGTTATACATAAATGGTGATTCTAATCTATAACTATATGTGATTACACTTCCTGAGGCAATTTTAGGTAATGTGAATTTTACAATTGTATTGTTTTTATCATAAACCTCTTTAAATACTTCATTATCTCTAATAGAAGTCTTTCTAATACTTCCATTTTCTAAATTATAGGTCTTAGCAACTATTTTACTTATCTTTTCTTCGCGCTTTTTGTCATCACTATTATATAAGTAAATTTCAACTGTTGATTCGTTTTCACCTTCTTTATTTAAAATCTTTACCTTTCTCTCAATTTCAGTAACTAACTTATAAGTTTCTTTATGCACATAACTATTCCCTTTTTCGTAAATAACTAAGGCATTTGCAGTAGTATCTTTGGCGTAAATGTTAGTTTGTAAATCACCCATAGTGACTTCGAAACTTGATGTGTTGAAATTACTTTGAGCATTTAATTGAATTAGAAATAGAATGCAGAGTAAGTTAAGAATTTGTTTCATGTTGATCATTTAGGTTAACGATTTTTAATTTATGTTGCTTTCTTCTTAAATAGGTTTGAATAATATGTTGAGCGTCTCTATTATGCTCCATTGGTGTAATAATGTTTTGTAATACATCCAAATTATTAATTTGGTAATTCAAATTATAAAACCCAACACCTTTAAACATACCATTTTCTATTAATACAGCACTACGTTCGTCAACAGCTCTACCACGATCTACAATAACCATACTTTGATTATTAAACTTGTAATAATTAACTATGCTTAATACTCTTTTGTTATAGTTTTCATAGTGTTCTTCATCAATACAAGCTCCTTGACATTGTTTGATTGTGTAATTAAAACAGTTACTACTCGTATAGTGTAATCCTGAAAGTTTTTGACATAAGTTGTGTTCATCTACCAATTTAGTAATAAAGCTTTTTGCACTGCGCATATTAGAAAACGTAATAATTGGTGTCCCCTTTCTATTAACGTGTGATACTTTTAAGTTTAAATATCCATTTTCATCAGTATAGCTATATAAACCGTGAGAAAAAATAGAGCGCTTTAAAGCGCTATTAAAAAATGGTTTGTTTCGCTTTATTTCTTCGCTTTCTTTAAGTAATGCCACAAGTTCGCTTCCTGTGTCTTCGTAGGTTACTGCAGCTACTTGCAATTGCATTTTTTTTGACTTTGGATTACTACTTGTAAAATGCTGATTAACACGTTTTCTAATGTTTTTACTTTTGCCAATATAAATAATATCACCATTTTTATTGTGCATATAATAGACGCCAGTTATTGAGGGAAGAGAATCAATAATATCCAACAGTTTAGGTTCCATCTGGTATTTTGGTTCTAACCTTATGGATTCCTTAATAATATTCTTCTCTAAATCTTTGGCAAGTAGCATTTTAAACAGCTTTACTGTTGCTTGTGCATCACCAGCAGCTCTATGTCTATCACTTACAGGAATGCCTAGGGATCTTGTTAATTTACCTAAGCTGTAAGAATCTTCATTTGGAATTAAATCTTTAGCTAATTCAACTGTACAAAGACTTTTTTTACTAAAATCAAAGCCTAATCGTCTAAACTCGGTACGCAATATGCGATAATCAAATTGCGCATTATGTGCTACTAAAATAGTGCCTTCGGTAATTTCGACAATACGTTTTGCTACTTCATAAAATTTAGGAGCATTTCGCAACATATTACTATTAATGCCAGTAAGGTTTACCACAAAAGGTTGAATTTCTCTTTCTGGGTTTATGAGAGAAATAAATTGATCAACAACCTCATGGCCATCAAACTTATAGATTGCAATTTCGGTAATACCTTCTTCGTTGTACTTTCCACCAGTAGTCTCTATGTCTAAGATTGAATATATAGTATTGCTTTTTTAATTAGAATAGTTACGAGTTCCAAATATACTACTTCCTATTCTTACCATGTTACTTCCACAATCTATAGCAAGTTTATAATCACCACTCATTCCCATGGAAACAGTTTGCAGTTTGCAGTTTGCAGTTTGCAGTATTTTTAATCTATCAAAAGAGGTTTTTAATAACTTGAATTCTTTTTCAATTTGATTTAGATCCTCAGTAAATGTTGCCATTCCCATCAAGCCAACTACTTTTATGTTTTTAAGTTCTGAAAAATCAGCAGAATTCAAAATGTCTTCTGCTTCATTTAAAGTCATTCCAAACTTAGACTCTTCACTGGCTATTTTAATTTGTAATAAGCAATTAATAATTCTATTGTGTTTTTTTGCTTGCTTGTTAATTTCTTTTAAGAGTTTAAAGTTATCAACCCCATGAATTAAAGATACGAACGAAGCCATGTATTTTACTTTATTTCGCTGAACATGGCCAATCATATGCCACTGTATATCTTTTGGCATTTGTTCATATTTCTCAACCATCTCCTGAATTTTATTTTCACCAAAAATACGTTGACCAGCATTATAGGCTTCCAAAAGGTTGCTTACAGGTTTGGTTTTAGATACAGCTACCAAGGTAACGTGTTCTGGAAGTTGAGATTTTATGTCGTTAAGATTGTTTTGAATACTCATGTTAAAATTCATAAATTGTTACACCACTGCGTAATTTTGGTTCAATGAAAGTGCTTTTAGGAGGCATTATTAAGTGTTCGTCGGCAATAGATTTTAACTCATCAATAGAAACAGGTACAAGACCAAAGCCAACTTTAAATTCGCCACTATCTACTTTACTTTTTATAGTTACTAAATCGCTTTTTCCATGCGAATAATCTAACCGTTTATCATTACGCATGTCTGAAATCCCTAAAATTGGCTGTAATATAGTTTTGTAAAGAATTTGTGTGTCTAAAGCATCTAAGGCATTGCTAATGTTGTAGTTTGCTTTTCTAAGATACAGCGAGTAAAATTCACCATCTAAATACATACTAAAATGATGCTTTTTTGATGGTTTATAAAGTATTGCTCCTCTATTTTCAATTCTAAACATTGCATCCAGCTTTATTAAAAAAGCCTCTTTACTCATTCCGTTTAAGTCTTTAACCAATCTATTAAATTCGTGAATAAGTAGCTCAGATTCTGGAATTAAATAACTCATAAAATAATTATAGGAGTTATTTAAACTTTGCTCTTCAAACTCTTTTGATAAAAGAACTGAAGAGGCAGATCTATGATGACCATCAGCGATATAAAGTCTATTTATTTTTGAAAACTCGGAGCTAATTACTTCAAGTTTTTCTGCATCATTAATAACCCATAAATAGTGTGTATCTCTATAGGTTGTGGTAAATTCGTACTCAGGACGTTCTTTTTGAGTGTCACTAATAATTGAAGATAGTTTGTCATTATCAGGATAGGTAAGTAGAACAGGTTCGGCATTGAAGCCTACTGTTTTTAAATATTCTTTAAATACTACTTCTCTATACTCGATGGTGTCTTCATGTTTTTTTATAACATCTTTTTCGTAATCATCTATACTGGCTGCAGCAACGATGCCATTAAACTCATTCCCTTCACGATTTACAATTTTATATACATAAAAAGATGGTAAGTTATCTTGCATAAAAATAGCATCTTCTTTAAACTCTAAATACCTATTTTTAACGAGTTTATAGCGATCTTCTCCTTTCAACTCCAAATCATATTTATATCCTGGGTTTACAATATGTAAAAACGAAAACGGATTATAATCTAATCTTGCTTCACGTTCGGCTTGTGTATAGGTTTGGTATGAACGTGAAGCCACAAGACTTACTTTATCTCGTGTAGGACGAACTGCTTTAAAAGGAATTATGCTAGCCAAAATAGTTTACGAAAATTGTTTAGCTACTTTTTCGGCTTTTCTACTTTCAGAATAATCATAAAACCCCTCACCAGATTTTATGCCTAATTTTCCTGCACGTACCATATTTACTAATAGTGGGCAAGGTGCATATTTTGGATTTTTAAACCCGTCGTACATTACATTAAGAATCGAAAAACATACATCTAAGCCAATAAAATCGGCTAGTTGTAAGGGTCCCATTGGATGCGCCATTCCAAGTTTCATTACGGTATCAATTTCTTGCACGCCTGCAACACCATTGTATAGTGTTTCAATAGATTCGTTAAGCATTGGCATTAAAATTCTGTTAGCCACAAAACCTGGATAATCATTTACTTCAACAGGAATTTTACCTAGCGTAGTTGACATATCCATAATTAGCTTCGTGACTTCATCGCTAGTATTATAACCACGAATTATTTCTACCAATTTCATGATTGGTACAGGATTCATAAAGTGCATACCAATGACCATGTCTGGTCTTGAAGTTACAGCTGCAATTTGTGTGATTGAAATTGAGGATGTATTGGTTGCAAGTATGGTGTCTTCAGGACAAGCTTCATCTAGCTGCTTAAATATATTTAGTTTTAAATCAATATTTTCGGTAGCAGCTTCAACTACTAAACTAGCATATTCAACACCTTCATTGATGCTTGTATAGGTTGTAATATTAGAGAGCGTTTCTTCTTTTTGCGCTTCAGTAATTCTTTCTTTAGCGACCATTCTGTCTAAATTCTTGGTAATAGTATCTATTCCTTTTTTTAGAGCAGCATCGCTTATATCTATTAATTGTACTTTAAATCCGCTTTGTGCAAATGTATGAGCAATACCATTTCCCATGGTTCCAGCTCCAATGACTGCAACATTTTTCATTAATCTATCTATTTTTGGTTAAAACAATTTATTATTTGTGTAGCTACACGTAACGCTTCGGTTCCGTCATTCAATGTTACAACAGGTGTGGTGTTGGTGTTAATAGCGTGAGCAAAAGTTTCAAGCTCGTCTAAGATGGCATTATTGTTAGAAATTTGAGGATTGTCAAAATAGATTTGCTTTTTTATACCTTCAGCGTTTTGAAGTATCATATCGAAATCTCCTGGATTTTCAGGTGCATCTTTCATTTTTACGACTTCACATTTCTTTTCTAAAAAATCTACTGAAATATAAGCGTCCTTTTGAAAAAATCGAGATTTTCTCATGTTTTTTAATGATATTCTACTAGCTGTAAGGTTTGCCACACAACCATTTTCAAATTCAATTCTAGCATTAGCAATATCTGGTGTTTCACTAATAACAGAGACACCACTTGCAGACACATGCTTCACTTTAGAATTTACAACGCTAAGAATAATATCAATATCATGAATCATTAAATCTAACACCACAGGAACATCAGTTCCTCGAGGATTGAATTCTGCTAAACGATGTGTTTCAATAAACATTGGGTTTATTATTTGATCTTTAACTCCTATAAACGCAGGATTAAATCGCTCTACGTGCCCAACTTGACCTCTTAAGTTATGTTTAGCTAAAAGTTCACGAATATCTTCGGCTTCTTCAACTGTATTCGTAATGGGTTTTTCAATAAACACATGCTTGCCATTAGCAATGGCTTTAAGTGCACAATCGTAATGTGATAGTGTAGGCGTTACAATATCTACCATGTCAACAGCTTCTATTAGTGCATCAATAGAATTGAAGTATTTGTAACCAAATTCAGCCTCAACATTTTTTGCATTGGTTTCATCTGCATCGTAAAAACCTACAAGTTCATATTTGTCAGATTGATTTAAAAGTCGTAAATGAATTTTTCCAAGGTGGCCTGCACCAAGTACACCAGCTTTTAGCATGTTTATCGTTTTCAACAAAAATAAGATTTTTTATGCTTTTTTTGGACTGATTTTTTATTTAAAATTTAATGTAAATCTTGTTTTTTATCATTAAGATTTTGGCTAATTTTAGCAAGCTAATTAACAACTCTTGAAAGATACATTTAAGCATAAAGGACTCCGACAAAAACTAGTAGAAATAGTAAAATCTAAAGGCATAAAAGACGAAAATGTGCTTGAAGCTATTGGAAACATACCGAGGCATTTATTTATGGACTCTGGATTTTTAGATCATGCATATCAAGATAAAGCGTTTCCTATTGCTGCCGACCAAACTATTTCGCAACCTTATACAGTAGCGTTTCAAACGGAGTTATTGCACGTAAAAAAAGGAGATAAAATTCTAGAAATTGGTACTGGAAGTGGGTACCAAGCCGCTGTACTTTGTGAGTTGGGCGCTAAAGTGTATAGTATTGAACGCCAGCAAGAACTTTTTAAAAAAACAAGTAAGTTTTTACCAAAATTAGGATACAGGCCAAAAAAACTCATTTTTGGCGATGGTTATAAAGGTTTACCTGAAGAAGCTCCTTTTGATGGTATTATTGTTACTGCTGGAGCACCTTTTGTGCCTAAGCCTTTGTTGGCTCAATTAAAAATAGGAGGAAGGTTAGTAATTCCTGTTGGAGACGATGTACAAATAATGACCTTGTTTATTAGAAAAGGTGCTAAAGAATTTGAAAAGCATGAATTAGGTGATTTTAGATTTGTACCGCTTTTGGAAGATAAAAATTAAATTAAAAAGTTTTTACCATTTTGTAATCATCCATTACAAAACCATTACCAATATCGATAACAAAAGCTTCAACATTTTTAAAACCTATTTTTTCATAGGCTTTAATAGCGTCTTTGTTATTTTTGTTTACTGTTAATGATATAGTTTTGCATTGGTGTTCTTTGGCTTTTTCTTCGATAAAATTAAAAGCTGTCTTTCCTATTTTTTTTCCTCTATAATCTTTTAAAAGATAAATTTTACTTAAAAATAAATCGTCATTATTTTTTTTAATAGATAGGTAGCCAACATTTTCATTTTCGTACTTAATAATATAGTATTGGTAACCTTCTTTAGCTTGTTGTTGCATGGCTTCAGACGTTTGAAACTTGGCAATCATATATTCTACTTGAGCTTTTCCAATAATAGATGTATAATGTTCATGCCAAACTATACTAGCTAGTTTGGCAATTACATTAAAATGTTCTTTAGATATTGCTAAAACAAAGTCTGTCATTAATTTTTAAATGCTGAAGTTAACGCAGATGCTCCTCCAACAATTGGTAGCGTTAATGAGGTTTCGTCTAACTTAATTGTAAGTTCAGTTCCTGGTTCTGGTTGTAATGTAAATTCTTTATCACTTGAAAAAATCATTAAACCTATTTGCTGTCCTTTTTTAATGACTTGGTCATCAGGGTTTAAATCAAAAGTAATTGTATAAAACTTTCCTTTTTCTAAAGGTTCACTTTCTCTGATAGATTTATGATTTTGAGGGTCTGCCCAACCGCGATTAATGATGTTATCGGTTATTTTAGCTCTTCTTCCTTCTTGCCAAGGTAGTGATACCAACCATATAGATAAGTTTGCTGCTGGTTTGTTGCTTGACAACGTTACTGTGATTTTTGGAACTCCAGAAATGTGTACATCTTTAGTTAGCTTAGGCGTCACATATAATAAACGGTGATTAGTAATATCTGCTTGTGCTAAACCAGAACCAGTAAAAGAATAATTATCTACTAAAGTTTCGCTTTTGTTAGTAGTGATCTTTTTGGTGCTTAAACCTCCTTTTTTAGGTGCACCAGGACTTAAGTATAAACTTACATTTGAAGCGTTTGGGTTTGGATAATCTTCATAAGCGGTTGGTTTGTCTCTAGGGTCATCTTCACGAACTATCCATGCACGAGCATCGTTTTCAACACCATTGTTTACACCATGGAGGTAACGTGTAAACCAACGATTCATCATAGTTATAGGTGGTGGACCTCCATGACCGTTTTGATGGTAAAATATCTGCGTTGGTAAGCCCATTTCTTTAGCTCTTTTGTAAATTCTGTAGCTATGTTCAGGCATTACATTCCAATCGTTAAAACCGTGCGACATTAACAATGCGGCTTTCATTGGTGCCATATCATTTAAATAATCACGTCCTGCCCAAAAATCATTATAATCGCCAGTTTCTCTATCCATACCATTTTTCATTTCGGTATCTCTCACCATGGCATTGCTATATTCTCTTTTAGATTTGAATAGTTGATTAGGTAGATTTGCATCGTTAACCTTAGTGTTTTTCATAGGCGTAAGTGGTTCTTCACCACCACTATGAATAAAGTCGTAAAGCACATCAATATCTTCTCCAAGATAACCACCAGGAGAACGTACCAATCCGTTGGAACGATAATAGTGATAATACGATGTGTTAGGAGCAATTGGAATAATGGCTTCTAAACCTTCAACGCCAGTTGTAGCAGCAGCTAAAGGGATAGTTCCGTTATACGAAGTACCAGTCATTCCTACTTTTCCTGTGGACCAATAGGCTTTAACTGTTTCGTTACCATAAGGTGTGGTGTATCCTTTTGCGCGACCACATAGCCATTCTACAACTGCTTTTGGTGCCAAACTTTCATTATCACCACCAACGGTTGGTGAGCCTTGCGATAATCCTGTTCCTGGTGAAGATGAGTGTACAACAATATAGCCTCTAGGAACCCATGTTTTTATTTGGGAATTAGAAATAATAGGGCGCTTTCCTGTTCTCGTTACTTCTGGATGTATTCGTGGTTTTGGAGTTTCTCCTAATTCTTGTTTTACATTCCAAAAGGTGCCTTCGCTAAAGCCAGCAGTTCCTGCATAATAAGGACTAGATTCATAAACTACAGGTAATTTTAAACCTTCTGTTTCGGTTTGTTTTGGTCTTGTTACAGCCACATGCATTCTGTCTAGTTTGCCATCGCCATCTGTGTCAAATGAGGTTTCTACCCAAAGGTCATGACGTATCCATTCATCAGGATTGTTAAAAGCTTCCACAATTTGTGCTTCGCCATCTTTAATAATTGGCTTCACTTTTTCTTGTGCAAAAGCTGTAAAAACAACTGATAGCATTAATAAAAAGGCATATAAATTTTTATTAAAAGTCAATTTCATTGTTATTAGTTTTTATTAGGAAGATATTGTTTAGGAATAGGGTTTTCTTCGGACTCTTGCATCCAATAAATATTTAGTATCCACCATCTATTACCATCGTTTAATAACTGAATACTATTAATACCTCTCATAAAAGGTTCTTTATCATGTTTGCTTCTGTAAGACTCGTATGTGCTGAATACTTGGGTGATATTACCAAACGTATCTACTTCTCGCTGTAGTTCGATTTCGTAAAACCCATTTTCAACTAGATAATTACCTGAAGTATTTACATAATCATCAGGTGTCATAAAACGAGCATTTATGTTACCTTCTCTGTTTTTTCCAGAAGGAATTAATTTAGCGTCAGGATGAAATAAAAATCTAAATAAATCCCAATCTCTTGCTTCTCCTTTTTCACCTGAAATTACTGCATATAAAGTTTCGAGGGTGCTATCTAAGTTTTTAACTTTTTTAGCATATTTATCATTGCTTTGTTGTGCTGTAAGGGACATGCTGAAGCATAAAATAGTTACAAAAATGATAAATTTTTTCATTGTAATTATGTTTTAATTATTCGAATTTTACTAAAAATTCTTTTAAAGATAGTAAGATAACCGAAAACTTTTAATTAACTGAAGTTTTTCTTGATACGATCTAAGTTACGCTTGTTATCTCTATCTTTTATAGTATCACGTTTGTCGTACAATTTTTTTCCTTTAGCTAAGCCAATATCCAATTTAGCAAAACCTTTATCATTAATAAACAAACGTAAAGGAACGATGGTAAGTCCAACATTTTTCACTTCTTTTTCTAGCTTTTTTAACTCACGTTTATTTAACAGTAGTTTTCTAGTAGCCTTTGGTTTGTGGTTTATATAGTTGCCATAGGCATACTCTTCAATAGTCATATTAACTACAAACAGTTCACCACGATCGTTAAATTCACAAAAACTCTCAGCAATAGAAGCTTTACTGTTTCTGATAGATTTTATTTCGGTACCAGTCAACACAATTCCAGCAGTGTATTTGTCTAGAATTTCGTATTCAAAACGCGCTTTTTTATTAAGTATGTTTATTTTTTTCTGCATGGAGTTCAAAACTACATATTTTATTAATTATATTAATGTTATTAATTGGCTATTTTTGCGACAAAACATATTAAAAATACTATAAATGAAACATATTTTATATAGTCTTATTTTAATGGTTGTTGTTACTTCGTGTAAGCAAGAAAAGGCATTAACAGCTCAAGAGATTGTTGATAAAGCTATTGAAGTTTCTGGTGGAGAAAAATATAAAGCATCAACCATATCTTTTGACTTTAGGGACATACATTACAAAGCTATTAGAAATAATGGCATGTATCAATACGAGCGTGTTTTTAATGATTCACTTGGTAAAATTAACGATGTGCTTTCTAATGATGGGTTTAAGAGGTTTATTAATGAAAAGCAGGTGAAAGTAGTGGACTCTATGGCTGCAAAATATACGCGATCGGTAAATTCTGTACACTATTTTGTGGTGTTGCCTTTTGGACTTAATGATGCTGCAGTAAATAAAGAATATATTGGAGACGCTACTATAAAAAACAAAGGCTATTATAAAATAAAAGTACACTTTAACCAAGAAGGTGGAGGAGATGATTTTGAAGATGTCTTTATGTATTGGATTAATAAAGAAGATTTTAAAATAGATTACTTAGCATACTCATACATGGATAGTCCTACTGAATTAGGTTTACGATTTAGAGAAGCTTATAACGAACGTTATGTAAATGGGTTACGCTTTGTGGATTACAAGAATTATAAACCAGAAGATGGTATCTTGGATTTAATAGCTTTAGATTCACTCTTTGAATCAGGAAAACTAAAGTTGCTCTCAAAAATAGAGAATGTAAATATTGAGGTGGAGTAACTAATCAATAACCAATACGGTATCCGATTTTTCACCGCTTGGAGAAATAGTTACTATATACAGGTTAGCATTATTATTGTCGTCAATATTATCATATTTTTTTTTACCTAGTACAGCATTCACAAAAGCAGGCGTCGTATTGCTGTGTCCAACCACTAGCACCGTTTTCCCTTTGGTGTTATTAGCAAATTCTTCCGAAAACAATTGTCTAGGATCATAAATAGTTACCTCTAATCCTTTTTTCTCTGCAGTTGGTTGTGCTGTTTGTTTAGTACGATTATAATTAGTTGAATACACAGCGTCAAATGTTATATTTTCAAATACTAAACTCCACTTAGCAGCTCTTAAAATTCCTTCTTGTTTTAGGTTTGGATCTTTGTTGGTTTTGTCACTTCTATCTTTTTCGGCATGACGAATAAAGTAATAAGTGGTTGTTTCTTGATTGTTTGATGTGTCTTGTGCAAGTGATGGTAAAGAAAATGTAATTGCTAAAAGTAAGATTAAGTAATATTTCATTGCTATTTTTTTATTGAGTTTAAAGGTAATATTATTTCTCAAATAGTTGAATACGATTTCCATCTGGATCTTTAATAATGAGCATGCGTTTGTTGTCTATTGGGTTTATAACAATATCTTTCTCTGTAATCATTTCTAATTCAATAAGGTGTTTAGACCAATTATCAAAACTTGATGTGATAAATCCAACTTTAAAAATACCTAGAATCAACCCTTTCTTTGTATTGCTTTGGGTTGGATTAATAGAAGATTTGCTTTCAATAAGCTCTATTTTTGTATTTCCAAGTTTTAAATTAGCTTGCTTAATACCTCTTTCTTCTAGATGTGTTTGATTTACAAGTTTAAAATTTAATTTACTTGAGTACCAATCAATTGATGAGTTTATATCTTTCACAACAAAAGCAGCAAATCCACTACTTAAATCCAGTGTTTCTGATTGAGAATTACAAGCATATAAGTTGCATGTTAAAAAAAGGAATAAAAGTATTTTATTTTTCAAATTTCAGTATAATTTTTCCTAAAGATACTTAAATAGTACAGATGTTGCTCAAACTAAAAAATAAGTAACGGATTTTAAATTTATCTTCTCAAAACAAATAAAACAAGATTAATGCTTATTTCTTTAAGGAAGTTATTATTGAATTAGTTATTTTTAAGGTTAGAAAAAGATTAAAGTGAACAAAGCCAATTCAAATAAAACAAATTCGCATCTCAAGCGTAATGAAGGTATTCCGTTTGATGCCAATTTATTTAAGGATATTAATATTAATAAAAGTGCTGTAGAAAGGCGTGCTGCTACTTTAAGTGGAAGACGCTCAGTTAAAAAACAATGGCAAGCTGCTTGGTTGCTTAAAGCATTAAGTTGCATAGATTTAACAACCCTTGCAGGTGATGATACTAAGAGTAATGTACACAGATTGTGTGCTAAAGCTATGTCACCAGTGAGACATGACTTGCTAAAGGCTATGGAAATGGACAATGCTAATATAACAGTAGCTGCTGTATGCGTATATCACAACTTAATTGCTGATGCGGTTGAAGCGTTAGGAGATAGTAACATTCCAATTGCGGCAGTATCAACTGGTTTTCCTGCTGGTAATATTCCTTTAAAAGAGAAGATTAAGCAAATAGAATTGTCTGTAGCTGCTGGAGCTTCAGAAATTGATATCGTTATCAGTAGAAATCTAGTGTTGGAATCTAACTGGAATGCATTATACGATGAGGTAGCGGCATGTAGAAAAGCGTGTGGTGAAGCACACATGAAAACTATTTTAGCAACTGGCGAAATTCCTACCTATTCTAAAGTAGCAAAAGCAAGTTGGGTAAGTATGATGGCAGGCTCAGATTTTATAAAAACAAGTACTGGAAAAGAAAGTGTTAATGCAACCATTCCTATAAGTCTTGTCATGATTAGAGCTATTAGAGAGTATCACGAACTAACAGGTTATAAAGTAGGCTTTAAACCTGCAGGAGGAATCAGTAAAGCAAAACAAGCCTTAAATTGGTTGATTTTAATAAAAGAAGAATTAGGAAACGAATGGCTCAATCCAGAGTTATTCCGTTTTGGAGCTAGTAGTCTATTAGGAGATATAGAACGTCAGTTAGAGCATTATGTGACTGGACGTTATTCGGCAGCGTTTAGACACCCAATGGCATAAAATTTATACAATGAAGATTAAAGAGATATACGAAACGATGAGTTATGGTCCTGCACCTGAAAGTGCCGACGAAGTGATTCAGTTTTTAGATTCACATAACAAAAAATTTAAGCTGTTTATTAATGGAAAGTGGACAAAACCCTCTTCCAATGAGTATTTTGAGACGATTAACCCTTGTACTAAGGAAGTGTTAGCAAAAATACCTGAAGCTAATGAAGCTGATGTAAACAAAGCTGTTACAGCTGCAAAAAAAGCATTGCCAGAATGGGTAAACATTGGTGCTCATAAAAGAGCAAGATATTTATATGCATTAGCTAGACAAATACAAAAGCACTCCCGACTTTTTGCTGTTTTAGAATCTTTAGATAATGGTAAGCCTATAAGAGAAACTAGAGATGTTGATGTTCCTATCGTGGCAAGACATTTTTACCATCACGCTGGTTGGGCACAATTAAAAGATAGCGAGTTAAAAGATTATAAAGAAGTAGGGGTTATTGGTCAAATCATTCCTTGGAATTTTCCATTAATGATGTTGGCTTGGAAAATCGCTCCTGCCATAGCTATGGGAAATACTGTAGTATTAAAACCTGCAGAGTTTACACCTTTAACAGCATTGTTGTTTGCTGAAATTTGTCAACAAATTGGCTTGCCAAATGGTGTGATTAATATTATTACAGGTCATGGTAAGACTGGAGCAACACTTGTAGATCATAAAGAAGTTAATAAAATTGCTTTTACTGGTTCTACAGAAGTTGGTAAAATTATACGTAGAGCCACAGCAGGAACTAGCAAAAAGTTATCATTGGAACTAGGAGGGAAGTCACCTTTTATTGTTTTTGAGGATGCCGATTTAGATAGTGTTGTAGAAGGTGTTGTTGATGCTATATGGTTTAATCAAGGTCAGGTTTGTTGTGCAGGTTCAAGACTATTAGTGCAAGAAAGTATTGCTGATAAGCTTTACAAGAAGGTTAAGGCTAGAATGGAAACCTTACGCATGGGAAATGCACTTGATAAAAGTATTGATATGGGAGCTGTAGTCGCACCAATACAATTAAAGACGATTACAGATCTAGTAAAACAAGGAATTGATGAAGGTAGTACACTTTGGCAACCATCATGGTCATGCCCTAAAGATGGTTATTATTATCCACCAACCTTATTTACCGATGTTACACCATCGTCAACCATTGCACAAGAAGAAATATTTGGACCAGTTTTAGTGGCTATGAGTTTTAGGTCTCATAAAGAAGCTGTTAAGTTGGCAAATAATACACGTTATGGTTTGGCTTGTAGTATTTGGACAGAAAACATCAACTTAGCTTTAGATATAGCACCTCAAATAAAAGCAGGAACTGCTTGGATAAACTGTACTAATGTGTTTGATGCAGCTGCTGGATTTGGAGGCTATCGTGAATCTGGTTTTGGTAGAGAAGGCGGTATTGAAGGGTTGTATGAATACTTGAAACCAAAAGCGGATGAGCTACTTTCTGGAGAGCCTATAAAAGTTGCTAAAAAATCTGCAAGTAAAGCCATGAGTAATGGTCAATCAGTTGGAATTGATAGAACCTCCAAAATGTACATTGGTGGTAAGCAAACACGACCAGATGGTGGCTATAGTACTGTTGTAAAAAGCTCCAATGGCGATTATGTAGGTGAAGTTTCAAAAGGTAATAGAAAAGATATTAGAAATGCCGTAGAGGCGGCCCACTCAAATACTAGTTGGGAAGGAAAAACTGGACATGCAAAGGCTCAAGTACTGTATTATATAGCAGAAAACCTTGCGATTAGAAGAGATGAGTTTGCCAATAGAATTGTGCAAATGACCAATCAAAGTAAATCTTCAGCTCTAGAAGAAGTAGATATATCAATAGATAGAATTTACTATTATGCAGCTATGGCAGACAAATACGATGGGAAAGTACATCACACCATTCACAGTAATGTAACTTTAGCAATGCCTGAAGCCATTGGTGTAATGGGAATTGTTTGTCCTAACGAATCACCATTGTTAGGTTTTATTTCGACTGTTATTCCTGTAATAACAATGGGTAATAATGTGGTGGTAATTCCTTCTGAAAGCATGCCATTTTCTGCTACCGATTTTTATCAAATTCTTGAAACATCTGATGTGCCTGCGGGCACTGTAAACATCGTTACTGGCTCAAAAGAGGAGTTAGCAGAAGTGTTAGCAAAACACGACGATGTAGATGGTATTTGGTATTTTGGCACTAAAGAAGGTTCTAAAAATGTTGAGCTATTATCGGCAGATAATATGAAAAGAACTTGGGTAAACTATGGAAAGTACAGAAATTGGTTAGACAAAACTCAGGGTGAAGGAACAATGTTTTTAAGACAAGCTAGTCAAATTAAAAATATTTGGATTCCTTACGGAGAATAAACAAAAAAGAAAACAAGACATGAGTAGTATTCATATAGAAGCTAAAGTTGGAGATATTGCAGAAACTGTGTTACTTCCTGGAGATCCATTAAGAGCAAAGCATGTAGCAGAAACGTTTTTAGAAGATGCAGTATGTTATAATACGGTAAGAAACATGTTTGGTTTTACAGGGTATTATAAAGGAAAAAAAGTATCAGTTCAAGGTACAGGAATGGGAATGGGAAGTGCTGCTATTTATATTCATGAATTAATAAACACCTATAATGCTAAAAACTTAATTAGAGTAGGAACTTGTGGTGCAATACAAAAGGAGATCAATTTAGGTCAAGTATTATTAGCTATGAGTGCTTCTGGAGATTCTGATGCCAATAACTTATATTTTGAAGGCATGCATTATGCAGCAACAGCTGATTTTGATTTATTATTAAAAGCATACAAGGCTGCCCAACGACTTAATATTAAAACATATAAAGGTTCTGTCTTTAGTACAAATACGTTTTACGATGATGACATACAAAACAGATGGAAAAAATGGCAAAAACACGGTATTTTAGGTGTAGAAATGGAAACACAAATGCTGTTTACTCTTGCTAAAAGATTTGGTGTAAAAGCGCTGTCGATACTTACGGTAAGCGATAACATTATTACAGGTGAGGCAACAAGCTCAAAAGAGCGTGAACAATCGTTTAACGATATGATGAAAATAGCTTTAGAATTGGCCTAATTATTCTTCTTAAACTAAACTGGAATACACAACAGTTAATTTGCTTTTTATTAAAAATTTCGCACAAGCATAAAAAAGTGCTAACAATGACTTCTGTCAGTTTTTAAGGATTATTTCGGGTTTATTTTTGCTCAAAATATAAACCAATTTAATTATGAAAAAAACAATATTTAGTTTAGTAATTGCCTTATTATGTCTAGTTAACCTTAACGCTCAAGATAAAGCAGATGATACAAATACAAATAAATGGCAAATGCGCTTTAGAGTATTGGCAATAACGCCTTCTCCAGGAGATGATATAGAAGGAGCCGATGTGGATATCTCTACGTCATATATTCCTGAATTGGATTTCACCTATTTTTTTGACAAAAACTGGGCAGCCGAATTAATTCTAGCAACCTCTAAGCATGAAGTTGACGTAGAAGGCACTGACCTTGGACGTGTTTGGTTATTGCCTCCTACGTTAAGTTTACAATATCATTTTGCTGGTGGAGAAGTTAAACCCTATGTAGGAGCTGGTGTAAATTACACTATTTTTTATGGTATAAAATCAGGTGATGCAGCAGATATGGATTATGACAACACTTTTGGTTTTTCTTTCCAAGCTGGATTGGATTACATTTTAAGCGATAAGTGGTTTTTAAACCTTGACGTTAAAAAAATATTGCTTTCTACCGATGTTAATGTTGATACTGGAGAAGGTATTTTACCAGTAGATGTTGATGTAAATCCATTGGTAATAGGTATTGGAGTTGGAATGAAGTTTTAAATATGTATTGTAATAAAAAAAGAGCCTAGTTTCAACTAGGCTCTTTTTTTATTACAATACAGCACTTACAGAATAACCTGCTTTTCTAAGGAGTTTAATTACACCATTTTCGCCAGCTAAATGTCCAGCACCAACTCCAAAAAAAGTAGGTTGTTGCTTAGCATAGACTTCAATTTTTGGAATCCAGTTTATGTTTCTGTCTTTTAATAAAACATCTTGGTGTTTTGCAGTCATTTCATTGTTTTCGTTATCCATCATATTTAACATTTCGGTGATGTTTTTAGATTTATATACTTCTAATATTTCGGCAAATGTAGCTTTGTCGTATTCTAGATTATCTTTTGCCATACGTATTAAATCTGCGACTTGATCTTTATAAGGGATGCTTTCAAACACTTGTAATTGTTCTTTTATTGTTTCTAGACCATATACGTCTTCATTTTGCTCTTTGGTTACTTTCATTAATTCCAATTCAAACGATTCCATTTGGCAATCTATCATTTTAGGATAGAGCATTGATGTTAAAAAGAAAGGTTTCATATTTTGAATTAAGCCAATAGACATTCCAGCTTGCTTAATAAATAGTGAATCAATAGCAGTAAATTCTTCTTCTGAGACCAGATCTTTTAGGGTCTTTCCATCTGTCATATACATGCCTTTCATTAATTGAGATTGCATTTTAGGGTCGTCCATATCAAGCTCTAAAACCAATTGTGTGGTTTCATCAAGCGCTTTTTTTATATCATTATCTAGTGAAGCATCACAGGTAATATGAATAGTCCCAAATAGATAAGATGGTTTTTCTAAGCCATTTCCTGATATTTTCCAAAGCGTTGAGTTTTCTAGTTGTTGTGCATTCATCGAAAAAGTAATGATAAATACTAAAAGTAATAGAGATGATATGTGTTTCATGGTAGTATAATTTAAGTATTGGTAGCACAATTTGAGAATTTGTTACAAAAAGAAAAGCAACAATCATCATTTTTACGAATCATGCTGCTTTTCAACTAACCAACCAATTATAAGACTGTATTTAAATCAAATTGTTACACGATGTAATATGATTAATGAAATATTTAAAAAAGTTAAACGTCCATTTACTTTTGCACTGTTTACTTTATAAGTGTTTTAGTGTTTGCAACACCAATTTTATTAGCTTTTTTGCTTTTAGTTTATATACGTTGTGTTTTTAAGTAAAGATTATTTATAGATACTATTTAAGCTTTATTTAAGAGTCTAATGACGTTTAAAAAAAAGCAACAATCATCATTTTTATGAATCATGTTGCTTTTTTTACTAACCAACCAACCTACTTATGAAAATTTATATGACCATTGATTAAATTTCTTCAACCAAATCATTTTGATTTCTAAATACTAATTTGTCGTCAAAGGCATCTAGTAGTATAATGCTATCAGTACTTACTGTTCCTGCTAGAATTTCTTTACTCAACGCATTTAAAACTTCTTTTTGAATAACCCGTTTTACTGGTCTAGCGCCATATTCTGGATTATATCCTTTTTCTGCTAGATATTGAATTGCTTCTTGGGTTGCATCAAATGTAATGCCTTGTTGTGCCACCATTTTGGTAACAGACTTTAACTGTAGTCCAACAATATCAACAATATTTTCTTTTGTTAAAGGCGTAAACATAATGGTATCGTCAATTCTGTTTAAAAACTCAGGGCGTACACTTTGTTTTAATAAAGCCAATACATCAACTTTTGCAGCTTCCATGGCAGAGTCTATATCTTTTGTGGCTTCAAAACGCTCTTGTATGATATGACTTCCCATATTCGAGGTCATGATAATGATGGTATTTTTAAAATCGGCAATACGACCTTTATTATCTGTTAGGCGACCTTCATCCAACACTTGAAGTAAAATATTGAATGTATCTGGATGCGCTTTTTCAATTTCATCTAATAACACAACTGAGTAAGGTTTTCTACGAACAGCTTCGGTAAGTTGTCCGCCTTCATCATAACCAACATATCCAGGAGGCGCACCAACCAATCTGCTTACAGCATGACGCTCTTGGTATTCGCTCATATCTATTCTGGTCATGGCGTTTTCATCGTCAAATAAGTATTCGGCTAAGGCTTTGGCAAGTTCGGTTTTACCAACGCCTGTTGTTCCTAGAAACAGGAAAGTACCAATAGGTTTTTGCGGATTTTGTAAACCTGCTCTACTGCGTCTTACAGCATCACTTACAGCAATTATGGCTTCCTCTTGACCTACAACACGTTTGTGAAGCTCGTCTTCTAGCTTCAATAATTTTTCACGATCTGATTGCAGCATTTTAGTTACAGGAATTCCTGTCCATTTTGCTACTACTTCAGCAATATCTTCATAAGTTACTTCTTCTTTTATTAAAGAATTTTCAGCTTGTTCTTGTAATTTTTTTTGAAAAACCTCTAATTGTTCTTGAGCTTCTTTAATTTTTCCATAACGTAATTCTGCTACTTTTCCATAATCACCATCACGTTCGGCACGTTCGGCTTCAAGTTTGTAGTTTTCAATCTCTTGTTTTGTGTTTTGGATGTTTTCAACTACTTCTTTTTCACTTTTCCACTTCGCATTTAAGTCATTACGAGTGTCTTTAAGGTTAGCTAAATCTGATCTAAGCGATTTAAGTTTCGACTCATCTTTTTCACGTTTAATGGCTTCAATTTCAATTTCTAACTGCATAATTTTTCTATCCAACACATCTAATTCTTCTGGCTTTGAATTGATTTCCATACGCAATTTAGAAGCTGCTTCGTCCATTAAATCAATGGCTTTATCTGGCAAAAAGCGATTTGTGATATACCTGTTTGATAACTCAACAGCACCAATAATAGCATCGTCTTTAATACGAACTTTGTGGTGTGTCTCGTATTTTTCTTTAATACCACGTAGAATAGAAATGGCACTTTCCGTGTCTGGTTCATCAACCATCACTTTTTGGAAACGACGCTCTAATGCTTTGTCTTTTTCAAAGTATTTTTGATACTCATCTAAAGTAGTAGCTCCAATGGCGCGAAGTTCACCACGTGCTAATGCTGGTTTTAAAATATTTGCAGCATCCATGGCACCTTGACCACCACCAGCGCCAACAAGCGTATGGATTTCGTCTATAAACAATACTATGTCTCCATCACTAGTAGTTACTTCTTTGATAACTGCTTTTAAGCGTTCTTCAAATTCACCTTTATATTTGGCGCCAGCGATTAATGCTCCCATGTCAAGTGCAAAAATTTGCTTATTTTTTAGGTTTTCAGGAATGTCTCCATCAATAATTCTGTGCGCTAAACCTTCTGCAATGGCTGTTTTACCAGTTCCAGGTTCTCCAACAAGAATAGGATTGTTTTTGGTGCGACGTGATAAAATTTGAAGGATTCTACGTATTTCTTCATCACGACCAATAACAGGATCTAACTTCCCATCTTTTGCTAATTGATTGAGATTTTTAGCATATTTATTTAAAGAGTTATAGGTTTCTTCCTGACTTTGTGAGGTTACTCTATCTCCTTTTCTTAATTCATCAATAGCAGCTTGTAGATCTTTTTCGGTAATACCTTGATCTTTTAGCATTTGTGCTATTTTACTTTTAGATTTAAACACAGCTAAAATAAGATGCTCTATAGATACAAAGTCATCTTTCATTTTCTTTGCAATGATCGATGCTTCGTTTAGAGCAGTTCCTGCGTCTCTAGATAGCATAATATCGCCACCAGAAACTTTTGCAAAGCTTTCTAGTTGTTTGTCTAAAGCTTGTTGAAGCAGTGGTACGTTTACATTCAACTTTTTTAAAATGAATGGCAACACGTTTTCATCAACTTCAAAAATGGCCTTAAAAACATGCTCATTTTCTATTTGTTGATGGCCAAAGCCTTGAGCAATTTGTTGCGCTTGCTGTATGGCTTCTTGCGATTTTATGGTAAAATTATTTAAGTTCATAAGGTTGTATTTTTCTTTTCTGAGTAGTTTTGTTCAATAACCTTACCAATACATTTTGAACGACAATTTGTCTGTGTAAAGCAGAATTAATGTGACTTTTCGTCAGTTTGTAAGGTTAGGGTTTTTAAGCGACCTACTATTAATTATGGGATTATTTAAGAATATTTTTAAGGCTTCTAAGTCTAAAGAGGAAAAACAATTGCCTTGGATTGCTTTGCATTCTATTGAGCAATTACAGTCTATAGAACAACAATCTAAAAACAAAGCACAAGTTGTTTTTAAGTACTCAACACGATGTGGTATAAGCCGAATGGTAATGAATCAATTTATTAGTGCTTATGATATTGATACAGATATAGATTTATACTATTTGGACTTGTTAAGTTATCGAAATGTTTCTAATGAAGTTAGTTATAAGTTTCAGGTCATACACGAATCACCTCAAATATTAGTAATTAAAAAAGGTGTAGTGGTTGCTCATGCTAGTCATGGTGCTGTTAATGGTTTAGATTTAAGCCAGTTTGTTTAAAGGTCTTTTATAGTTTATAGATGATTACTACTCTTGATTTTATATGTAAAAGTTAACTTATATTTACTGCGTAATGTATATTTTTATAAAAAAAATTACTTTTCCTCATGATAAGACTTACTATCTGTTGGAGCTTTGATTCTGTCAAACATCCCGTAATCTCTTACAATTTGCGCAACTCGTAAATGATAATCTTTAAAAATATATTTCCTTCCTTTTAATTGAGCACTTCTATGTATTTCTAGACGTCTCCACCTCTGTATAGCTTCTTCATTTTCCCAAAAGGATAAGGATAACAGTTTTTTAGGATGGTAAATACTCTGAAACCTCTCAATAGAAATAAACCCCTCAATTTTTTCAAGTTCTGGTTTAAGATGTAGGGCAATATCTAAATACTCATTTTTATAACTGTTCTCGAGTATAACTTCAAATATCACGGCAATTGTATGTCTGTTCATTTTTTTATATTTATTTTGGTTTTTAGGAAGAAGAGTGTTTCAGCATATAATTGATGACGACTTTTCTCGAGATGCATAACATGTGTACCCTTTTTAATAATAATATATTTTTTGAAAGGAGTCTTTTTCATTTCCATAAAAATTTTGTTTGCATCTTCTTTATTTAATACGGTGTCCCACTCTCCACGAATTAATAAAGTAGAATTCTTGATTTTGGATGCCTCAAAAAAACATTTACCGTTCCAACAATTATATAGGTCTTTCTTCCAAGCTGAAGGATACCTAATTGAAGCTGGATTTCTGTTGGTTGCTGTTGGATCACTTTTAAGCCAATCAATTTTCCATTTAGTAAATATCTCATCTTCCAAGGTCATTTGCTTTCCTTCTGGAATTCCACTTATAAATTGTTCTATCCTTTCTTTTGGCGTTAAATCTATATAAGATACTATTGGCTTGCTCCAAGATGTAGGTCCAATTCTTTGAGCAACAGGAGCAAATAATACGAGCTTATCAATTTTTTCAGGATGTATAGTCGAATAATAGCCCGAAACTGCGGCTCCCCAGGAATGACCAATAAGATGTACTTTGTTAATTTGAAGTTTCTTCAGAATGAAGTCTATAGCAATATCTATATCTTCAATGACATCTATTCCACCACTATTATTGGCAAATTCAGTACCTTTGTCAGACATATAATTGTATCTGTCTGACTTGCCATATCCCAAAAAATCTAAGGAAAAAGCATTGTATCCAGCTTCTGAGAGATTGCCAGTCCAAGAAACTCCGTTCATCTTAAACCCTGAAGCTAACTCTGATGGAAATGAAGCACCGTGAATAAACAAAATAGCCTCATTAAAACTATCGTGTTTTGGCTTCAGATGTGTAATATTTAGCATTTTCCCATCAACTCTACTGTTTATTTTTATATCCTCCTGCTGCGCCATAATTAAAAATGGCTTAATAGTTATTATCATAAGTAAAAAATATAATCCTACTGTTCTCATATTTTATTTTTTTTCAAAAGTATGAGCAGAAAAAACAAAATAGTTCAGTGTAGAATGAATTATAAAATATTATTGCATCTATCTTTGCAATATGGAAGTGGAAAATCAATTTTCTAAAATAGCATCACTCATTGGTGACAAAACTCGTTCTATAATGCTATGGTCTTTATTAGATGGAAAAGCATATACTGCAACAGAATTAGCAGTTTCTGCTAATATTACACGACAATCTGCAAGTAATCACTTATCTAAACTTATGGAAGCTAAATTGATATTGGTTGAAAAACAGGGAAGGCATCGTTATTTTCGGTTAGCTAATGAAAAGGTTGCACAGGTAATTGAGTCTATGGCTAGTTTAATTCTTGATGAGAAAATAGAAATTAAAAAAAGTGCTGAAGCTAAAAAGCTTGCTTTTGCCAGAACGTGTTATGACCATTTAGCAGGTAAACTTTCTGTTGAAATTGTAACCTCTTTAATGGAACAGAAAATTATTACTTTAAATGATAACTCTTTTGAGATTACTGATTACGGCAAGGATTGGTTTGTAGAATTAGGGATAAATGTTGAAAGTTTAAAAAATGAAAAACGTTCATTTGCTCATAAATGCTTGGATTGGACAGAAAGAAGACACCATATTGCTGGTGCATTAGGAGCCGCAATTTTAAAGAACTTCCTTGAAAAAGATTGGATAAGACGAAAACAAAATACACGTGAAGTTATAGTAACATCTTTAGGAGAAAGCATGCTATCCGAAAAATTAAAAATAATGATCTAGAACGCTGTTTGAGTTTCCATAAATATTAGTTAAATAGAGTTATGGTAATCTATGATGGTCATGGTGCTATTAATGGTTTAAACTTGAAAGACTATTAAAGTTAAATAATTGGTAAAGTATATACATAATTAAGAATAAGTATTTGGAATTTCTATTTTTGGTGTATTATAAAAAAGTCATCCATTATGAAAAAAATTGCTCTTATAGCTTTTTTAATATGTTCACTAACAGTTAATTCTCAAGTAAGAGGTGATGAAGTTAGTATTGGAACTAATTATGTTATTTCATCAAAGATCTTAAACCAAGATAGAAATATTCAAATCTATCTTCCAGATAGTTATACTTCTTCTAATGCCGAATATCCTGTATTATATATTTTAGATGGTCAAAGGTTTTTTACGAATGGTGTTGCTATTCAAAAGTCTTTGATGGCACCTACTGCACTTCCAGAAATGATTATTGTTGGTATTAATAGCAGTAGGTCTTTACGACGTACTTTATATGGAGATGATAGCGATAAATTCACTTCTTTTTTAAAAGACGAAGTCATTAAATTTATAGATTCTAATTATAGAACAACTAAAGAACGTGTTATTTTTGGTTGGGAAGCAGCTGCCTATTATATAAGCGAAATGGTTTTAAAAGAAGAAGACTTATTTTCTGGAGCTATCATTACGGATGGAGGTTATGCTTCTGAAGACATTGTTAAAGAATTTAACTCTAATACAGATGTGTATTTGTATATGGCTAATTCTAAAAAAGATATCTACTACGTTGGTTCAACTGACGCGTTTAATGAAATTTTAATTAAACAAAATCCAAAGAATTTAATTTGGAAATACGAATTGTTTAATGATGAAGTGCACCAATCAATGCCACATTTGGCTATGTATAAAGGAATTAAATATTATTATCATAATTACGATTCATTAGTTTTTGAGAGTATTAAAGCCTATGAAGATTTAGGCGGTTTACAGAATGTAAAGTCATTTTTTAAAGAAAGAGCTAAACGCTTTGGAGGAGAAGGTGAGATTGATGATAAAACTAAAAACGGATTGATTTGGCTAGCTTGGAATAGAGATAATTATAAATATTTCAGTTTTTTTATGGAAGAATTTAAAGATGTTTTATCTACGCCAAGATATGCCTCGGCCTATTGGCAAAATAGGTTAGGCCAATTTTATTTAAAACATAAAGACTATAAAAATGCCATCAAGTTTTTTGAAACTGGTCTATCGAAATATCCAAATACCTCATTTGATTCTGATATGAAAGAAGGTTTAGAAAAAGCAACAAATAAAAACTAAATTAGCTAACAACAAATTAAAATTAATATAAAATCCATGAAAAAAATTCTTTTAATATTAAGTGTTCTTTTTACAATTTCAATAACTGCTCAAGAAAGTAAGAATGACGAATTAAGTGGGATTATTAATGAAAAGTTAGATGCTATTTGGGAAGAGTCCAACGCTCCAGGAATATCTATATCAGTTGTATTTCCAAATGGTGAAGCAAAAACATTTACCAGAGGTTATGCAAATGTTGAAAAGAAAATCAAAATGTCAGCAAAGACAAAAATGTTAGGAGGTAGTACTGGAAAGGTTTTTTATTCGGTTGTAGCACTTCAATTAATTGAAGAAGGGAAGTTAAAACTAGATGAACCAATCTATAATGTTATGTCTGAGTACTCTTGGTTTGACAAAATACCTAATGCAAACCAACTAACAGTTCGTTCTTTAATGAGACATGAAACAGGAATTCCTAGATATGTGTTTAGTGAAAAATTTCAAACAGATGTTTTAAAAGATGTTGATAAAGTTTGGAAACCTGAAGAATTGCTATCGTATGTTTTTGATGCAAAACCAGAGTTTGAAGTTGGTAAAAACTTTGCTTATTCCGACACCAACTACATAATATTATGCATGCTTATTGAAAAAGTAACAGGAAACTATATATATGAAGAAGTTCAGAAAAGAGTATTAGATAAAGCAGGATTAAAGAATGTGGTACCGCAAACATCTAGAACTTACAATAATATTGCTCAAGGCTATAATGCTGATAGTGACCCTTTTTACCCTGGTCTACAATTTAATAAAAACGGTAAAAGCAACTATAATTTGCAGTTTGAATGGGCTGGAGGAGGTCTAGTGATTACCACACATGATTTAGCTATACTTGGAAAGAAAATTTATGAAGGCAAGATGTTTAATGCTTCTTTGCTTAAAGAATACTTTAAAGGTGTTAGCGCTGGAAACATGGGAGGAACTTGGGGCTTAGGTGTACACATTCGTGATACACCAAATGGAAAGATTTATGGTCATAGAGGTTTTATGCCTGGATATGTTACTAATATGATGTATTATGCTAAGTATAAATTTGCTGTTTGTTACCAAATTAATACATCAGATAGAACGAAAATGTCTATTATGAGACAACTTCCAACCTTAGGTAGCGTAATTATTGAGGTTATAGACAAATGATATGTTTTACTCATTTAGTATAATAAAGAAACTCCCAAATATATTTGGGAGTTTCTAATTTAATAACTCAAACTGTAAGAATTAATAATATCTTTTAATTTTAGTTTAAGGTCTTCTCCTGTATCATATACCATTTGTTCGTTTGATGGAAATGGTATGCGTTTGCTTTTTACAAGTTTTAAATCTTTTTTAGTTAGTGCTCTTTTATCTCCTCTGTATCTTGCAAACAGGTTTTCAAAAACAAAGCCACTATCTATTGGAAACTCATCTAATGTTTGGTTTGATACCAAATCGGTATAAACTACTTTGGCAATAACCTGTGATGATTTTGTTTGGATAAACTCATTATACTTAGCTTTTGCTGTAAAAATTTTATCAACTTTAATATCATTGCCTAAGGTATCTTTAGCAACATTGCCATCACTATCAAGTTTATACTCCCAACCGTCAACCACATCTTTTTCTCTAATAAACTGACGTTCTTTAATTCTTTCTGGCGAAATATTAATTTGTTGCAATTGTAATTGCATTGCAAAATCATAATTTATAGTAATATCAGGATTTGCATGATAAGTCGTCCAAAATTTGTTTAAACCATAGGTATCAAAATTTAGTAAATCGTCTTCCAATTGTTGAGGTATTATTTGTTGAGTATGATTTTCTATGCTAACAATTACGTAATTAGTACCTAATTCGTGTGCTTCTTCCATTAGTTCTTTAGCATCTTCGTAATTAGGATGAATTTGCTCTATGTATCTATAAATATTGTAAGCTTCTCTTATGTTTGATTTATTATCTGAATCTATTAAGTCGAGACCTTTTTCGTATAAATAATCGGCAGTATTGTTTCGTGATTGTGCAATATTACTACTGTAATCGTTAAACTTAAATTTTATATTTTTTCCATTTACAACTAGCGGTAATACGGGTTTTATGGATTCTTGACGAGTATTTAAATCTAAATAGAGCTCATATATTTTTCTGTAAAGCTCTGGATTATTATCTTTTTTTAAATGCTTTATCGTATTTAAATCACGTTCTACGGCTTTGTTATAAGCGTCACGTAGCATAAAAATATAGTCTTGCTTACGCTTTTTGTTTTTATTAGTTTCTAATTTCTTTAAAGCATTAGCAATTGCTTGGTCGTAATTGCCAGAATTCACTGCTTTTTCTACTTGCTTTCTTCCACTGCATGATATGAGTACTAAAAGTAATATTGATAAGAGTAGTAATTTTTTCATAAACTCAATATTTAGATATTTATAGCTGTTTTTCAATTATAATGCCAAATAAAAAACAACCCTCAATAATTAACTTCTTGAGGGTTGTAAATAATTGTTTTATAGTTTGTTGTTATTTTTTCTTCTTTGGATTGAAAACCGGAAGCAGTTCGTTTTTTACTTGACCAAAACCAATTCTAACATCATCATTTTCACAATAGGCTCGCATAATTACAGTATCATGGTCATTTATAAATTTACGTGTTGTACCATCTTTCATTTTTATTGGCTTTTCACCTTTCCAAGTAAGTTCAAGCATAGAACCATATGAATCTTCAGTAGGTCCAGAAATGGTGCCACTTCCCATCATATCGCCAGAATTAACAGGACATCCATTACTAGTGTGATGTGTTAATTGTTGCGCCATATTCCAATACATATATTTAAAGTTTGTACGAGATACAACAGTTTCTTTTGCACCTTTAGGTTTTATCGCAGCTTCTAAATTAATATCGAAACTCTTTTTTCCTTTAGTTCGCAAATAAGGTAATGGTTTTGGATTTTGCTTAGGAGATTCTACTCTAAATGGTTCTAAAGCATCAAGTGTTACAATCCAAGGTGATATGGTTGAAGCAAAACTTTTTCCTAAGAAAGGTCCTAATGGTACATATTCCCATTTTTGAATATCACGAGCACTCCAATCATTAAAAAGTACTAATCCAAAAATATAGTCTTCGGCTTCTTCAATAGGAATAGGCTCTCCAAAATCGTTGGCATCAGTAGTGATAAAGGCCATTTCTAACTCAAAATCTACTAATTTGCTTGGGCCAAAAATAGGTTTGCTTGCACCTTCAGGTAAGGTTTGTCCTTGTGGCCTATTAATTGGTATATGTGTTGTAATTATTGAAGAACTTCTACCATGATAACCAACAGGTAAATGTAACCAGTTAGGCATTAGTGCATTATCTTCACCTCTAAACATAGTGCCTACATTTGTTGCATGTTCTTTGCTCGCATAAAAATCAGTATAATCACCAACCAATACAGGCATTTGCATTTCAATTTCATCTAACCTAAAGCATACAATTTCTTTATGCTTTGTATTGTTTTTTAAGGTTTCGTTATTGGCATCAAAAATGTCGGCTATACGATTTCTAACAGCTCTCCAGGTTTGTCTTCCGTCAGCAATAAAATCATTTAAAGTATCTTGAAGAAAAATATCATCGGTTAATGGGATACCATCAAAATAGCCTAATTGGTGTAAGGCACCTAAATCTATAGCTGTATCTCCAATTCTAGTGCCAATTGTAATGACATCTTCTCTTGTAAGAAACACTCCAAAAGGGATGTTTTGTATTGGAAAATCAGAATGCTTATTGACGTACAACCATGAAGTTCTATTTGGATTGTTTGCTGATATAGACATAATATATATTGATTGGTTTTTGTTAAATGTTAGTTCAAACCTACATAATTTTTTAGTATTTCATGTGATTATTAAGTTAAAAATGTAGGTTCATTAACACTTAATAAATTAGTTAATAAATAACATAGTAAATATATGTTTTTTGTACAATTAAACTAATGTATTTACTATTTTTGAAGTTAATAACAACATAATTATCATTTATGCAACGCGACGAACAAATCTTTGAATTGGTACAAGCCGAAAAAGAACGCCAATTACATGGTATAGAATTAATAGCTTCAGAGAATTTTGTTAGCGACCAAGTAATGGAAGCAGCAGGATCAGTTTTAACAAATAAATATGCCGAAGGATATCCAGGTAAACGTTATTATGGAGGCTGTGAAATAGTAGATGAAGTAGAGCAAATTGCTATAGATAGAGCAAAAACTTTATTTGGAGCAGAATATGTAAACGTACAACCACATTCAGGAAGTCAAGCAAACACTGCAGTATTTTTTGCATGCTTAAATCCAGGTGATAAAATACTAGGGTTCGATTTATCGCATGGTGGGCATTTAACTCACGGTTCTCCTGTGAATTTTTCAGGAAAACTATACAATCCAGTGTTTTACGGAGTAGATAAAGAAACAGGTCGTATAGATTATGATAAAATGGAGGCAATTGCAAAGGAAGAGCAACCAAAATTGATTATTGCTGGAGCATCAGCTTACTCACGTGATATGGATTTTAAGCGTTTTAGAGAGATAGCCGATAAGGTTGGAGCAATTTTAATGGCCGATATTTCGCATCCAGCAGGATTAATTGCGAAAGGTATTTTAAATGATCCTTTGCCTCATTGTCATGTTGTAACAACTACTACTCATAAAACCTTAAGAGGGCCAAGAGGAGGTTTGATTATGATGGGAAAAGATTTTGAAAACCCATTTGGAGAAACTTTAAAATCTGGAAAGCCAAAAATGATGTCGTCACTTTTAAACTCCGCTGTGTTTCCTGGAAATCAAGGAGGTCCATTAGAGCATATTATAGCAGCAAAAGCCATTGCATTTGGAGAAGCTTTAACGGATGATTTTATGCATTATACGTTGCAAGTAAAAAAGAATGCTGATGCCATGGCAAAAGCTTTAGTAGATAAAGACTATCATATTATTTCTGATGGAACAGATAACCACATGATGCTTATTGATTTAAGAAATAAAAAAATTACAGGTAAAGATGCTGAACAAGCGTTAGTGAAAGCAGATATTACTGTGAATAAAAATATGGTGCCTTTTGATGATAAATCGCCATTTGTAACATCAGGAATTAGAATTGGTACTCCTGCAATTACAACTAGAGGTATGAAAGAGGAAGATATGGCGCCAATTGTTGAGCTCATTGATGAGGTAATTATGAATTACGAAAATGATGCGGTTTTAGAAGGTGTTAAAGAAAAGGTGTATGCTATGATGGCTCACAGACCGCTATTTGCTCAAAACGAGTATCAATCGTAAAAACAAGACTAACAAAGTAAACGTCATTACGAACGTAGTGAAGTAATCTATTGATATTATTACAATTTAACAGATTGCTTTGTTCCTCGTAATGACGCTTTTTAATTTAATTTTGCAGCAAGTGTTTAAATTACTTTTCTAATGGTCCTTCCCAAATTACTTGTTCTATCATCCATTTATCACCACGTTTAGAAAGCAAAATATAATCAATTCCCCACCAAGCAGTAACTTTTGCTGCAGCAATTGAGTTGCCAATACCTAAAACTTCAACAACTTTTGGAGCATCAGGCTTTGCAAATTGTTTTTTCTCTTTTACGTTTGTTGCATAAGCTAAAGCTTTCTCAAAAGACATGTAATCTTGTTGGTCATAATTTCCATCTTTGTTTTTCCAGAACCCAAATTTATTTAAACTAGGTTGTAAGCTTTCTTTAAGTTTGGCAGTGTCACCTTCGTAAAATCCTTCAATGTAATTCATACAGGCTTTTTCAACACCAGCTTTGTTTGTTTGTGCTTGTGTTAAGTTAAGTGCTAGTACGCATAGCAATACGGTAATTAAGCGCTTCATAGTTTTTTGTTTTGATTTTTAATGCTTTAAAGTAAATAAAAGCATGATGTGATATAGTTAAAAAGACGTTAATTATCTTCAAACTCAACACTTTCATAAGCACCTAAATCTGGTGTGGCACTTCTAGGAGTGTTTAAAATATCTGATGATAAATTTCCAAATATAATACCAAAATTATCAGATGGAGAGCCATTTGGAATATTTAGTTGATTATTGTTTGGATCTAGAAATTCTGGATCTTGATTAAAAATTACATTTTCATATAGCAAACTGTTGCTGAAGTCATACACATCACCAGTAAAATTATTACTAGAATTATCGAACTTGATTAAGCTATTGGTAAATTTAAAATTAAAATCATCTGAAGGATCTTTTTCCAGAATTAGTTCTGGATTATCATTTCCGTAAATAATGCAGTTGGTGAAATTTGCAGCATCTAACGGATTTGTAAAAACTGTATTATCCTCATCAATGATGAAATTATTTAATAAAACTGAAGGAAATTGCCTAAAACTGTTATTCCAATAATTAGCAAAGGTGGTATGTACAAAATTATACGAACCTCCATAAGTTCCTGCAAATGAAGATTGTCCGCTATTGTTTACCACCACATTTTCACCATCAATTGAGGTGCCTCTTCCTAAAATTCCAAAATTACTAGAATTATAAATTTGTGAATTTGTAATAGTTAGTTTTGTTGGGTCATCTTGATTACCATCACTTAAAATGCCAATAGTTCCATTTTTTATGGTAGCATGATTCATAACATTATCTACACTATTGTTAAATAGCCAAATGGTTTGCCATTGTCCAGGAACATCTGCAAAATTAGGTTCCAATCTATCACCTTCAAAAATTACTTCGCCTTCTAGAAGTTCTTGGTCTGTACTAGGTACTCCATTAACTTTTAAAGATGCTCCACCAGTAATAAGTAATCCAGATTTAGCATGAAAATGGACTCTTGCGCCAGCGTCAATCGTTAAGGTTTTGCTATCTGCAACCGCAGCATAACCATATATTACATAAGGTTTTTCGTTAGTAAATGTCAATTCATTATCAGCTAAAAAACGTCCTTGAATGGTGGTTTCATCTTCCATTCCATCACCATCAACATCAAAGGTCAAGGTTTCAATAACGTGAATTTCTTCTCCAGTTTCAGAGTCTATAGTTGTAGAACGGTCTGGATAAATAAAATGAGCATCTTTCACCAAGGTTACCAATTCTACTTTTTGTAGATTTTCTCCAGAATCAAACTCAATAGCATCAGTATATAAAAATTGTGTTTGCGATGCTGCCAAATCTTGTATGTCAACAGTTGTTTCAATGAAGATATACATACTGTCTTTGGCGAGCATTTCTATGTTTTCGAAGACTTTGCCAATAGGTTCGTTTGGTGCACCACCAATACCTGTTGTACCATCAATGGTCATTCGGTAGTACGAATTATAACCTTCGCTAAGTTTGATTGAAGGAATTATAATATCGTTATTACTGTTATTATACACCTTTAGATTGTAGGTACTTGAACCAATATTTGTAAAAACGGTATCTAGATAAACAGTGTCTTTAGAAAATTCTAGGGTGCCTGTACTTGCTGAAAATTCAAAATCTTTACGGCATGAACTCCAAAATAAGAGAATGGTTAGGCTAAGAATAAAATAAGATAGACGCTTCATTTTGTAAAAGTAAACTTTCATGTTTATAAATAACATTAGAATAGTTGAATTATTTTTCAACAATTTCTACTTCAAAAAGTGTGTCCCAATGTTTTCCTGTTACAAATATTGTTCTAGTATCTGGGTTATAAGCAATGCCATTTAAAACATCAAGTGTAGGGTGTTGTTTTACCTTATTTTTTAGAGACGAAAAATCTATAACACCTTCAATAGCACCATTTTCAGGGTTAATAATGGCTACGCCATTTTTTTGATAACGGTTAGCGTATATTTTGCCATTTATCCATTCCAACTCATTTAGGTTGCTAATTTTTCCTTTATTTGTATAGGCTTGAAAATGGTCTATTTCAGCTAAGGTATCAGGATTTAAAAGCCAAATACGCTCGGTACCATCACTTTTATAAAGCACGTTGCCATCGTTACAAATTCCCCAACCTTCTTTGCTTTTACCGTATTTAAAGTTGCTCTTTTTTTCAAAAGTATTGACGTCATAAACAAAACCAATACTGCTTTGCCATGTAAGTTGATAAATGTTGTCATTTAAAACAGTAAGCCCTTCTCCAAAGTATTCTTTGGCTAAATCAATATTTTTAAGTACTTCTCCAGTTTTATAATCTACTTTTCTAAGTTTAGATTTTCCTAGTTGACCTGTGCTTTCATATAATTCGCCATTATAAAACTCTAAGCCTTGTGTATAAGATGTGATATCATGAGGATATTCATTTATAATATTAAAACTGTAAATTTTAGGAGCTTCATTATTTAAAACAATGATACTTGTTGAAATAGTTTCCTTTGTAGCGTTGTAGAAAACAGAAGCTTCTATTGTTTGTACACCAAGTTTAGAAGAACTCAAATCTAGAGTGTTTGCAATTTTTGAATTATTAAATTTATAAACTACCGAATCAATAGCAAGCCCTTTTTTATTATCAATAGACAGTTTCAATGTTTCACTTTTGCTAATAGTATTTTTCTTAGCATTAGTTGTGATTGAAAAATTTTTCGATTTTTTTTCAGAATTACTACCACAGGCAATCATAAACATAGGTAAAAGTATGATTGTAAGAAGTTTAAATAGTCGCATTTTTTTAATTGTAATTTGGAGCAATTTATTTATTTAAATTCAGTAAAAAAAATCATTGCGCAACTATTAAAAGATTGTATCTTTGCACGAGGCAAGTCCTACACAACCAGCTCCTGTTGAATCCTCCAGGGCGGGAACGCAGCAAAGGTAAATGGTCGTAGCGGTGTGATGTAGGTAGCTTGCCTTTTTTTGTGCCTTAAAGTTTCTTACTTTTGGCTAAACTAATCTTAAATATTTCATGTCTAAAGTTGTTTTAATCACAGGAGGATCCTCTGGAATAGGAAAATCTGTTGGAGAATTTTTAAAAGACAAAGGGTTTACAGTTTACGGTACAAGTAGAAATCCACAAAACTATCCTAACAGTCAGTTTCCAATTGTTGCCTTAGACGTTACAGATAATAATACGATTCTTAATTGTGTAGAAGAAGTTATTAGTAAAGAAGGAAAGATAGATGTGCTAATAAATAATGCAGGAGCTGGAATTACAGGCCCAATAGAAGAGATTCCTGAAGTAGAAATTAAACGAAACTTTGATACTAATTTTTTTGGACCAATTAACGTCATTAAGGCTGTATTACCACACATGCGTAAGCAAAACTCAGGACTCATTATTAATGTAACTTCTATTGCTGGTTATATGGGATTGCCTTATCGTGGTGTATATAGTGCAAGTAAAGGTGCTTTAGAACTTATTACCGAAGCATTTAGAATGGAAATAAAAGGCTTTAATATACATATGACTAATATAGCTCCAGGCGATTTTGCAACAAATATAGCCGCTGGACGCTACCATGCGCCAGTTTTAGAAAATTCCCCTTATAAAGAGCAATATGGTAATACCTTAGAACTTATGAATGCACATGTTGATAGTGGCCAAGATCCATTATTAATGGCAAAAGCTATATTTAAGGTAATTAATGTAAAACACCCAAAAGTACATTATAAAGTAGGAGAGTTTATGCAGAAATTCTCTATTGTTTTAAAACGAGTTCTTCCAGATAAGGTTTATGAAAAACTCTTGATGAAGCATTACAAATTATAGCATTGAAAAGTTTTGCTAAGTTGTTAATATGTTTTAATTAAAAAATAATTAGGAGCTCGCCTAATATTGTAAATTCGCATCGAAATTTAACAGAACTTTAAACGACGTTTACAAACATGAAATTTTTTATTGATACAGCAAATTTAGATCAGATAAAAGAGGCTCAAGACCTTGGAGTACTTGATGGTGTAACAACAAATCCATCATTAATGGCTAAAGAAGGTATTACAGGTCACGATAATATTTTAAAGCACTATGTGGATATTTGTAATATTGTTGATGGCGACGTAAGTGCTGAGGTTATTTCAACCGATTTTGAAGGCATGGTAAGAGAAGGTGAGGCTTTAGCAGAATTACACGACCAAATTGTTATTAAATTACCAATGATTAAGGATGGTGTTAAAGCTTGCAAATATTTTTCAGAAAGAGGTATAAAAACCAACGTTACCCTTGTGTTTTCTCCTGGACAAGCATTATTAGCAGCAAAAGCTGGCGCAACGTATGTGTCCCCTTTTATTGGACGACTAGACGACATTTCAACCGATGGTTTAAACCTTATAGGTGAGATTCGCCATATATTTGATAACTATGCTTTTGAAACACAAATTTTAGCAGCTTCGGTGCGTCATACCATGCACGTAATAGATTGTGCCAAATTAGGAGCCGATGTAATGACAGGGCCTTTAAGTTCTATTGAAGGTTTATTAAAACATCCACTAACAGATATTGGCTTAGCTAAATTCTTGGAAGATTATAAAAAAGGAAACTAATATTCTACTTATATAAATAAAAAAGCTACCCTAGAGTAGCTTTTTTTTATTTTATCTCATTGAGTAATTTTTTAAACTCGCTTCCAAACAAATTGGAGTTTGATGAGAGAATATTATCATTTTTATCAACAACTATCACTTTATTAATATAGCGAATTGCCAACAACCTTTTTGCAACATCAGGGTTTCTAAAGCGGTATTCGTTGGTAGTATCTATATTGTTTTGCTTCAGTATAAGTTTCCAATTAGACTCGTTATTAGAGTTAATATTTATTGAAATAAAATCAATTTTTGGGTATAACGCTTTTAACTCTTTTACTTTTGCATGACTATTCTTAAAATGATATTTATTTGCACTTGTCCAAAAGTATAGAACCGATGGTCTTTTAGTAATATTATTTAACGTTGCAGTTTCATTTTTAAAGTTGAGCAATTCAATATCTGGAAGGTTGTTTCCAGGACGTAATCTATTGAGAGTTTTATGGAGGTTTGTTATGTATATTTTGTTTTGCTCATTGCTATTCTTTTCTAAAAACGAATTATACATAGCATCGGAATCTTTAAAAGAGTTAGAGTAGTTTAAAAAGTTTATGGTTGGAAACTTTAAAAGAATATTTTTCATTGTTTCACTTTTAACCATATCATCAATTAACTCAAGTTTGTTTAAATGATACTCAATGTTTGTGCGTTTTAATTGTTCTTCATTATTATCTTTAAAATACTTTTCCATTGCCAAATTATTAAAATGAGGGAAAAGGAAATTAAAGTATGGGTAAAACTCTTTTAGCTCTTCTCGATTATAATCTATATCACTTCTAAAATCAAAGTAATCTTTAGGTAAAGAATCTAATGGTAAGGGGTCGTTAATACCAAAATATCTATAAGCATAAATCTCTTTATCTCTATAATAGCTGTAATCAATGCCAATTTCGGCAACATCAGTAAAATAATCAGTTGGATTATATTTCTCCTTAAACTTAGTTAGAGACTGGTACTTTTCATTTTTAATAGAATCGAGTTTTGCAAGAAACTTCTCTGGGTTTAATTTAGAAAATTGATAAATAAACGACTCTTCATCTTCAAGTTTTAAGAACATGTTTATGAGGTAGTTGTTCTTTTTAGAACCTTTTCCAGAAAATACTAAGGACTCATCAAAATCAATAGTATTTAACCTAATCATAATACTATCATTAGGTTCAATAATTACAACTTGATATTCACCATCATGCCTAAATGAGTGTAATCCAGGATTAAGTGTTTCAATTTGATAAGAAAAGCGATTGTTTTTATCAAGATACACAGTATCTATAGGAGAAGCATCTCTATATAGTGTAACATAGTTATTATTTGGGTTAATAATTTCACCACCAATAAATGCTTTACCACAAGTGTTTTCATTGGTATTGCAGCTAAAAAGAGTTATAATTACTAATAAAAAAACAATTAGTTGCTTCATGGTTAACCTATAATCTCGATACAGAGATTTTTATATTTCAATACAAAAGTATGTTTTGCATACTAAAACTGGTGTTAAGGCGTTGTTAAATGTTATTATACCTGCTATTTAATTGCTTTGATGAATTGATTTTGTTACTTTTGCCGCAAACTTACAAAGCGCTTTATGTCAAGGAGTGAAATGCTTTAATTTGTAGGTTTAATAAGGTGTATTTTTCAATTATTAATCATCTGAGTAAAATTAAAAAGCTAAAAAATGTTATCAGTTTCTAACTTATCTGTGCAGTTTGGTAAACGTGTCCTTTTTGATGAGGTAAATACTACTTTTAACAATGGTAATTGTTATGGAATTATTGGAGCCAATGGCGCAGGAAAATCTACCTTTTTAAAAATATTATCTGGTAAACAAGAACCTACGTCTGGACATGTGCATTTAGAACCAGGAAAACGTATGTCTGTTTTAGAGCAGGATCATAGTTTATACGATGAGTTTCCTGTGTTAGAAACAGTACTAAGAGGAAATAAGCCTTTGTTTAAGATAAAATCAGAAATAGATGCTTTGTATGCAGATTATTCGGATGAAAATGCAGAGAAAATAGGAGAACTTCAAGTGCAATTTGAGGAAATGGATGGTTGGAATGCCGATAGTTTGGCAGCTGCATTATTATCCAATTTAGGTATTAAAGAAGATTTGCACTATACCTTAATGAAGGATTTAGATGGAAAACAAAAAGTACGTGTATTATTAGCACAAGCCTTATTTGGAAATCCAGACGTGCTAATTATGGATGAGCCTACTAACGACCTTGATTACGAAACCATTTCTTGGTTAGAGAATTTTTTGGCAAATTATGATAATTGTGTCATTGTGGTCTCTCACGACAGACACTTTTTAGATGCAGTATGTACACATATTTCTGATATTGATTTCGGAAAAATAAACCACTATTCTGGAAACTATTCATTTTGGTACGAATCTTCTCAGCTAGCTGCAAAACAAAGAGCACAACAAAACAAAAAAGCGGAAGACAAGAAAAAAGAATTAGAAGAATTTATTAGACGATTTTCGGCAAACGTTGCTAAATCTAAACAAGCAACGAGTAGAAAAAAAATGATAGAGAAACTAAACGTTTCCGAAATTAAACCATCTAGTCGTCGTTATCCTGCAATTATTTTTGAAAGAGATAGAGAAGCAGGTGACCAAATATTAAATATTGAAGGGTTGTCAGCATCCATAGATGGAGAAACATTGTTTAATAATATCGACTTAAATCTAGCAAAAGGCGATAAAGTAGTTGTGTACTCTAAGGATTCAAGAGCTACAACAGCTTTTTATCAGATTATTTCAGGGAATGAAAAAGCAGATGCAGGAAAATATGCTTGGGGAGTTACCACTACACAGTCATATTTACCATTAGATAATAGTGCTTTTTTTGATAACAAATTAACGTTAGTAGATTGGCTACGTCAATGGGCAACAACCGAAGAAGAACATGAAGAAGTCTATGTAAGAGGCTTTTTAGGAAAAATGATTTTTAGTGGCGAGGAAGCTTTAAAAACAGCCGATGTATTATCTGGAGGAGAAAAAGTGCGTTGTATGTTGTCTAGAATGATGATGCTTAGAGCCAATGTATTAATGTTGGATGAGCCTACTAACCACTTAGATTTGGAAAGTATTACCGCTTTTAATAATTCATTAAAGAATTTCAAAGGAACAGTATTATTTACAACACATGACCACGAATTTGCGCAAACAGTGGCAAACAGAGTAATTGAATTAACGCCTAATGGCATTATAGATCGTTACACCACATTTGACGAGTATATGCAAAATCCAAAAATTAAAGAATTACGCGAAAAAATGTACTCAGTAACTGCGTAATTATAAGTTTCAAAATATAAAAGAGCCAAAAATTTAATTTTTTTGGCTCTTTTGTTTTATATAAAACTGGTTACCGAGTACTAATTTAGGCTTCCATATCAGCCAAAGCAGCCTGAATAATTGGAACAGCTTTATCTAACTCGTCTTCATGAACAAAAACTTCTTGTAACATGTGGCCACCATAAATTTTTGGGTCAAGACCAGATTCATTTTGCTCCTTAATCACAGGTGTAATGCCAATATCTTCTAATTTCGATGTTAATAATTGTACAATTATCATGCTTCCTGTATATATTCTCTTATAATGTGATTCCATAATTAATAAGTTTAAGATGTCTATTAAAGATACAAAAAAACAAATCAATTTCCGTACTTTTAGAGCTATAAATGTTACTAATTCTTACAGAAATGTAGAATTGATTTTTTAAAACAATTTTAGTGAACCAATTAAAGCAACAAATTTTAGATTTACAATCCAAATCTCAACCTCTTGAACCAAACGAAGCTCAAAGAAATGCATATTTAAATAAGGTAAATGCTTATGCCAATTCATTTCTCAATTCAATAGAAACAACTAAGGCATTTTGTGGAGAGAAAGAAACACCTCATGTGTTTAAAATCACTAATAAAACAAAACCTATAGAAGATATTTTAGAATTGTATGCTAATGAGGTGGCAGCTAAAGGTATTAATGCAGCATCAGGTGGACACTTGGGTTATATTCCAGGAGGAGGTATTTACACATCGTCTATAGCAGATTATTTAGCGGACGTTACCAACGAATATGTTGGTATGCATTTTTCATGTCCAGGTGGTGTAGCTATAGAGTATGAATTATTAAACTGGATGAAATCGTTGTTTAGTTTTCCTGAATCTGCTATTGGAAATTTAACGTCTGGAGGTTCTATTGCTAATTTAATAGCTCTAACAGCTGCTAGAGATAAACACGGTATTAAAAACGCTGTCATTGAAAAAAGTGTTATCTATATGAGCCCTCAAGTGCATCATTGTATTCAAAAAGCGTTACGGATTATTGGTTTAGAAGATGTGCAGATTAGGTATTTAGAGTTAGATGCAAATTCAAGAATTGTAGCGTCTGATTTAGAAGAAAAAATTAAAGCTGATAAAAAACACGGACTTAATCCATTTGTAGTTATAGCATCTGCTGGAACTACCGATACTGGAGCAATAGACCCATTAAAGGATATAGGAAATATAGCAAAAGCAAATAACCTTTGGTATCATATTGATGGCGCTTATGGAGGATTTTTTATTCTGATTGACAAGGTTAAACACCGTTTTAATGGTATAGAAATGGCAGATTCGTTAGTAATTGATCCACACAAAGGATTGTTTCTCCCTTACGGATTAGGAGCAGTGCTTGTGAAAGACAAAGAAGCAGTGTATCATTCAAACCATTATCGAGCCAACTATATGCAAGATGCTATTGATGATGCTATGCCTGTAAATCCAGCTGATGTGTCACCAGAATTAACAAAACACTTTAGGAGTTTACGTATGTGGTTGCCTTTGCAGCTACACGGAATAGAACCATTTGTTGCTTGTCTTGAAGAAAAACTACTTTTAACCCAGTATTTTAGAGAAGAATTAATAAAAATTGGGTTTAAAGTTGGTCCAGACCCAGATTTGTCAGTGAGCTATTTTTGGTATCCAACTATTGATGGTAATGAAAATGCATTCAATGAGAAACTCTTAAAAGAACTTCACAACGATGGTGAGATATTTTTAAGTTCAACTCTAATAAATGGAAAATTTGTAATTCGAATGGCTATATTGTCTTTTAGAACTAAATTAGATACTATAGACAAAGCAATTTCTATGATACAAAGAGGATTAAGCAAACTAAACCAATCAGTATAAAATATAAATTGATGAAAACTACATATTACTTTCTAATAATTGCTTTAATATTATCAGCAACTATGGACGCACAAAACAAACGACTTAGAGATTACGGCATTGAAATAGGTGTTTTAAAAACAGGAAAACTTAATGCCATAACAGATGTTGAAGGCGTAACCGTTGGTCACGAAACCATCATTGAAGGCGATAATGTTAGAACTGGAGTCACTGCTATTATACCACATCAAGGGAATGTTTTTCAAAACAAAGTGCCTGCTGCCATTTATATTGGTAATGGTTTTGGAAAACTTGCTGGTTATAGTCAAGTTAAGGAACTTGGTAATATTGAAACACCAATAATCCTAACGAATACTCTGAGCGTGGCTCCAGGAATGGAGGGTTTAATAAGTTATACGTTAAATCAAGAAGAAAACAAAAATGTAAGTTCAGTTAACTCGGTAGTCGGCGAAACCAACGATGGTTGGTTAAATGATATTCGTGGACGCCATGTTACTGAACAACATATATTAAATGCTATCGCAAATGCTAAAAGCGGAAGCGTAGAAGAAGGTAATGTAGGTGCTGGGACTGGAACTATTTGTTTTGGTTATAAAGGAGGTATTGGAACGTCTTCTAGAGTGCTTCCTGAATCTTTAGGAGGCTATACAGTTGGTGTGTTAGTACAAACAAATTTTGGTGGTGTGTTAGAGATTAATGGCGTGCCAATTGCCAAAGAACTGCAAAAATATCCTTATAGAGATAAAATTTTGAATGATGCTGATGGTTCTTGTATGATAGTTGTTATGACTAATGCACCATTAAATGCTCGAAACTTAGAACGTATAGCAAAACGTGCTATGATAGGACTTGGTAAAACAGGAGGCATTGCCTCAAATGGAAGTGGTGATTATGTGATTGCAGTTTCTACAGCAAATGAAAATCTAATTCCGTATCAAAGCAAATCTATGTTTAACGAAAAAAAAGAAGTGAGAAATGATGATATGTCACCTTTGTTTTTGGCAACCATAGAATCTACTGAAGAAGCTATTTTAAACTCACTATTCGCCGCTAAAACCATAACTGGGCGTGATGGACATGCAGTTAATTCTTTACCAATAGATAAGGTGTTAGAACTAATGCACAAGTATAATAAAGTCAAGAATTAACTTAATAGTATCAATTGAAAAACCTAGAATACCTTTTTTTACTATTAGCTTTATTTGCTGAAATTATTGGTACTGTTGGTGGTTTTGGGTCGTCTGTGTTTTTTGTGCCTGTTGCCAATTTTTATTTCGATTTTCAAACGGTTTTGGGTATTACTGCATTGTTTCATGTGGCAAGTAATTTAAGTAAGATTGCCATGTTCAAAAAAGGCATTGATAAAAGATTAATAGCTTATTTAGGAATTCCAGCAGTAATTTTTGTGATTATAGGAGGAATTATTGCCAAACATTTAAATGAGTATTTACTAGAAATAATTCTTGGAATTTTCTTAATTGGTCTAAGCTTACTGTTTCTCATTAAAAAGAACCTAATTATTAAAGCAAATAAGAGAGAAGCATTTTTAGGAGGAGCATTTTCTGGGTTGTTTGCTGGTGTTTTAGGAACAGGAGGCGCTATTAGAGGTTTAACCATGGCTGCTTTTAACCTTGAAAAAAACGTTTTTATAGCAACCTCTGCTATAATTGATTTCTTTGTAGATTTTAGTAGAACTATTGTGTATTTCTTTAATGGGTTTATCACCAAAGAAATTCTAATTTATATTCCTTTTTTAATAGTGATAAGTATTATAGGTACTTATTTGGGTAAACTCTTACTAAGAAGAATATCACAAGACACTTTTAAAAGAATGTCTTTGTATTTAATCCTGATGATAGGATTAGCCACACTATTTAGTGCTCTATATTGTTAATAGCATTTTAAGATAAACTATTGTTGATAAACATTAATTACTCATTGTTAGGTTTTTTAATTAAGTGACACTAATAATCTAACAATCTTAATAATGGTTAGTAAATTTTCTCCAGAAATTAATAAGGTTTACTTTATAAACCAATACTCACTTTTTCAAATACTTTCGGGTCATGGAAGTATAGAAGTAGATTTTAAAGCGTATTTGAATTGGCAAGACAAAATCATTTATTTAGAAAAGGGACAGTATATAAAGTTTTTATCTGATGATTTTGAGGTTAGGCAGATAGTTTTTAATGAAGAGGCAATTTTTAAAAACAAAGATGTAAGAGTGCTTTTTAAGCACTTAATTTCTTTGGGTTATATAAATTTCAATGAATGTGAAGACTGCCAGAAATATCTTCAAAACACAGTTTTTTCCAGTAAAACTGCAGATATTGTTGATATATCCTCCAAGCAATGGTTTTGGCAAAATCCATTTCATGCAAATAAAGAAGAATACCACTTAATTTTTGATGTTAAAGATGTCATTGATGAAGAGTATAAAAATCATCTTACTAATAATGAATTGGCTGAAATAGTAAGCGATAATGGGTATCAAGCGCAGGCACTTATCAAAGATAAAGTTGGAATTTCTTTAAAAAACCTTCTAGGAAATAAGCGGTTATTAGAAAGCAAAAAAGAAATAGCGTTTACTGATAAGAGTGTGCAAGAAATATCATATGAATTGGGTTATAAGGATGCTGCATACTTTAACCGTGTTTTTAAAGCTCATACAGGAAAAACACCAAAACAGTTTAGGTCTGATTTCGATTTTCAACAGAGAGATTCTTTTGCTCAAAATATTTTTGAACTAATCCATAACTATCATGCTCAAGAACAATCTCTCGGGTTTTATGCCAACAAGATGAACCTTTCCATAAAAGCATTATCTAAAAAAGTAAAAGATAAGACTAATATATCATTAGGGCAATTAATAAGGTTAGAGCTTACTAACACTGCAAAACGATTATTGTCGGAAGGAGTTAGTATTACCAATACTGCATATCAGTTGGGTTTTGAAGAACCTAACCATTTTTCTACGTTTTTTAAAAAATATTCCGGAGAAACACCATCTCAATTTCAAAATAAAAAGTACAACTTTTAGCGTTTTTTTTATAGGTCTTAACCTGTATTCCATTCTCATATTTGCAATGTAATTACAAACATATATTGTTTAATCATTAAAAATAAAAGAATGAATATTAAAGAATTAGTTACAGAAATGGACAGTGTGGTTGCACAAGGTGCAATAGTAGATGCTGTGAAACAATTTTTTGCTAACGATGCTACCACGTCAGATTTTGGAGGCGTTAAAACTTCAAATAAAAACCAGATGGTAGAAAAAATGGAAGGCTTTGCAGGAGCAATAGCTCAAGTAAATGGCATTACACATCATCACACTATTGTAGATGGTAATATATCAGCTTCAGAATTTACTTTCGACTTCAACATGAAAGATGGTAGCCATATTTATTGGCACGAAGTTATTCGTCGAATTTGGAACTATGAAGGAAAAGTTATTCAAGAAGAATATTTTAATGCCAACTAACATGAAATTCCGATTTATTTCCCCAACACTTCATGGAGTTGCAGATTATTCTGCTGGAGTTGGACTTATTTTAGCACCTTTTGTATTAGGGTTGGGAAGCGTAAATACTGCATCTCATTGGATTTCTGTAGTTACAGGAATAGCGGTTTTAGCAGTTAGTCTTTTAACCAATTACAAATTAGGAGCATTTAGACGAATACCTTTTCAAGGGCATCTTGCTATAGATTTAGTAGTAGCTATAGCATTTATGATACTTCCGTTTGCACTGGGTTTTACAGGAATGGAAGCAAATTACTACTTGTTTAATGCAGCTGTAGTATTTACAGTAGTATCATTAAGCGAAAACGATTATTAATAAATTAAAATTAAATTAAAATGAAAAATTCAATAAAAATAATTGCGCTTGCATTAGCGTTTTTAGCAACAACAACAGGCTTTTCACAAGATAATAAAGCTAATAATATAGATAATAGTAATATAGCATTACAAGGCTATAGTCCTGTGTCTTATTTAGATTTAGGTATCGCTCAAAAGGGATTAAAGCAATACAAATCTGAACATAAAAAAATAACATATTACTTTACATCTGCTGAACAAAAAGCAGCTTTTGAAAAAAATCCTGAGCGTTATATACCTCAATATGGTGGATTCTGTGCTTTTGGTGTGTATGCAGGAGCAAAGTTTAGACCAGACCCAAACAAGTTTATTGTAAAAGATGGCAAGTACTTTTTGTATTTATATAATTTAGAATTGGATGCCCAACAACTTTGGTTGGCAGAAAACAACCATAATAAATTAGTGTCTGTAGCAAATAAAAACTGGTCAAAACTTAGTAAAACTCATAATTAATATTGCTATGAAAGAAATACAAGTTCCAATAAGAGACGAGACCAAGTTAATGCCAAATCGAAAGTAATATTTGGTAATATCAAGAGTAAAATGGGAGTGTTGCCAAAGTGCCCATTGATTTTCCAATAGTTGAAAGTGTTTAGTTTATTAGGTTTATAATTGATTAAGGTGCTTTGTTCTGTTCTATTCTGTTCTTTTTGTTTATGAACAAACAAGGTGCCTTTTTCTAAAAAGTACCTACTAGGCCTACTTGATTGCCACTAAATCTAAAGTTCCAAGACATAAGTTTTTTCTTTTTAGGGTAATTATAAGTATTGGAATTAAATAAAAATTTATCTATACTATCTACTACAACTATTGATAAAGCTGCTCCAAAAACAATATCACTTAGCCAATGTGCACCATCTATTAAACGCGATAAAGCAGGAATACTTCCAATAGAATAAATTCCAATTTTTGTCCAAGTATTATCAAATTGTTTAGCAATAGAATGTGCCATGGTAACTCCAAGCACAGTATGTCCTGAAGGAAAAGACAGGTAATCTTCATTTCCATTAAAAGGCTTAAAAGTATAAGGATCTTTTCCTGAAAAAGGGCGAGCACGACCAAAGGCAGTTCTTGCTAAAATTTGTAAATAGCCAGCAGTTATTGAAGACGAAATAATTAAAACACTTGTTTTTCTTATTTGTTCGTTTTTTGTTAGTAAGCCAAAACCGTACAAACCAGCATTTGCCATTAAGTAATTTTGAGGTGCAGCAAAATAAAATCCAAATTCTTGAATAGGTTGTGGAAAACTATCATCCTGTCTTCTAAAAAAATCACTGGTTTCTCTGTCAGCAGCAGAAATTATCACAGTGCCTAATACCATTCCACCAAATGTTGCATAGTCTTTACCTTTCCAGTGTAACGGTCTGGTAACGGCATGTTTTATACTGCGCCAAGAAGCATTAGTATCGTATTTAAAAGTTTGCCAGGTGTTTAAACTATCATTAGCATTAGATATTGCCGTTTCATCTTGAGCTACACTTATTGAGCAGTAGCCTAAAAATAATACATACAATATTAAAAAATGCCTTTTCATGTTATCTCAATTCTGCACCAAGCTGCCTCTCGAAATTTGCTTGTAGTTTGCTCATTATTTTGTCAATCTGCTTGTCAGTAAGTGTTTTGTGTGTGTCTTGCAACGTAAAACTCACCGCATAACTCTTTTTACCTTTTGGCAAGTTCTTACCTTCGTAAACGTCAAACAAATTTACATTTTTAAGTAATTGCTTTTCAGTTTGTTTTGCAATTTTATGAATATCTTCAAACTGCACAGATTGATCTAATAATAAGGCAAAATCACGACGTACCTCAGGATATTTAGGAATATCAGTAAAGGTAATTTTGTTACGCCTTGCTACTTCAAGGATGTTGTCCCAATTAAAATCTGCAAATAAAACGTCTTGTGAAATTCCAAACGCCTTTAAAATAGATTTCTTTACAATTCCAAAGTCCACTAATTTGGTTTTGCCAAGTCCAATACTTAAACCTTCACTAAACACATCATTTTTTATTGGTGAAGTTCTGGCTCTAGAAATTGCTAATCTGCTTAAAATAGCATCTACACTTCCTTTTAAGTAGAAGAAGTCGCTTGCTTTGTTCTCTGTGTTCCAACGTTCGGTGTTTTTGTTTCCAGTTAACAACAACGATAAATGTTTATGCTCCTCACGAGCTTCATTATAATTGTGATACGTTTTACCAAATTCAAATAGTTTTAAGCTAGTTTGGCGTCGGTTAATATTATGAGCAATGGCTTCTAACCCAGAAAACAATAACGACTGCCTTAGTACAGATAAATCATTACTTAAAGGATTTAGCATTACTACATTGTGCTCCTCTTTTAACTGCTCACTTAGCTTTGTATAGTCTGGAGTGGTTAAAGAATTAGCCATGATTTCGTAAAACCCTTGTGATACTAATTGGTTGCCAATAACATCTTGCACTTTATGATCTTCATATCTTGAAGAATTTGAGATAGAGGCGTTTAGTTTTTCGGTAGTACCAACATTATTATAACCATATACACGTAAAATTTCTTCAATTATATCAGCTTCACGTTGCACGTCGTTTCTATAAGCAGGAACAGTTAAGCCTAAACCAGTTTCGGTAACATTATTAATTTTAATATCTAACGACATTAAAATACGCTTGATGATTTCTCTTGGAATGTCTTCACCAATTAAATTCTTAGCATTTTCAAAGCTTAAACGCACCTGAAAATCTTCAATTTTTACAGGATATTCATCAATCACATCACTAGTAATTTCTCCTCCAGCAATTTCAGTAATTAATAATACAGCACGTTTTAAAGCATACTCCGTAATATTTGGGTCGATGCCTCTTTCAAATCTAAAAGATGCATCAGTATTTAAGGCATGACGTTTAGCCGATTTTCTAATAGATACAGGATCAAAATAAGCACTTTCTAAAAAGATGCTTGTGGTTTCTTCAGTCACTCCAGAATGCATACCACCAAATACACCAGCAATACATATTGGCTTTTCTTTACCATCACAAATCATTAAATCTTCCTCGTGTAGTTCGCGTTCAACGTCGTCAAGCGTTACAAATTTAGTGCCTGCTGGAAGTGTTTTTACAATAATCTTTTTTCCTGCAATTTTATCGGCATCAAAGGCGTGTAAAGGTTGTCCTAATTCGTGTAATACATAATTGGTAGCATCTACCACATTGTTTATTGGTGATAAGCCAATGGCTTTTAAGCGATGTTGTAACCAAGCTGGAGATGCTGAAACTTTTAGCCCAGAAATGGTTACACCACAATACCTTGGTGCTCTTTGTTTATCCTGAACATCAACATCAATCTTAAGAGAACGATTATCAACATGAAAGGCACTTACCGAAGGTGTAATTAATTCTAAGTTAACATCTTGCTGAATCAATCCAGCCTTTAAATCGCGAGCGACACCAAAATGGCTCATAGCATCAGCTCTGTTTGGTGTTAAACCAATTTCAAAAACCTGATCGTTTTCAATGTCAAAAATATCAGCCGCTAGCGTGCCAACAGCAATATCGTTATCAAGAATCATAATGCCATCGTGTGATGTACCTAATCCTAGTTCGTCTTCGGCACAGATCATACCTTCGCTAACTTCACCACGAATCTTCCCTTTTTTAATGGTCCAAGCTTCACCTTCAGGTGTGTATAATGTCGTGCCAATGGTGGCTACAGGTACTTTTTGTCCAGCGGCAACATTAGGTGCACCACATACAATGTGTAAAGGAGTATCAGTGCCAATATTAACGGTTGTTACTTTTAATCTATCTGCATTTGAGTGTTGTTCGCAAGTTAATACTTCGCCAATAACAACGCCTTCTAAACCACCTTTAACCGATTGATAGGTATCTATACCTTCTATTTCCAGTCCTAAATCTGTTAACAGTTCGCCAGTTTTTTCGGCATTCCAATCTAAGTTAATGAATTGCTTTAACCAATTGTATGAAATCTTCATTTGTTCGTGTCTTTACAAGCGACAAATATACTAATACTTCACTTTTAACTATAGTGTAAGCTTATTTTTTTATATGCATAATTTGTTGTTATTTCGAACTTTTAACAAATTATTCAGGTATGCGACAAAGTTTATTGGTATTGGTGTTATTGTTAGTCTTGTCTTGTCAAGAAAAAGAACAGAAAACATTAGAAATAGGTACTTACAGAGGAAACATAATTGGTCAAGAAAACCAAGACATGCCATTTATGTTTGAAGTGACGTCTAGTACTACTTTAAAGATATACAATGCTGATGAGGTTGTTGAGGTTGATGAAATTACTTATAGAAATGATTCTGTGTTTATAAAATTACCATTTTTTAGAACCGTAATTAACGGCAAATTTGATGGTAAGAATATTAAAGGACAGTGGATTGATGCCGACAGAGATAGGTATGTAGAGTTTTACTCGGAATATGGTGTTAACCATCGATTTGATGATAAGCCAAGTAATAAAGATGCCGATGTGTCTGGTGTTTGGGAAATGGAATTTAACGACTACGGAAACATATATCTTGCAAAAGCGGTTTTAGAACAAAATGGCAACAAGGTTACAGGAAATATTAGAACACCAACAGGTGACTATCGTTTTTTAGAAGGTGTTGTAACGGTCGATACGTTGAAGATTTCAACCTTTGATGGCGCTCATGCTTTTTTATTTAAAGCACATATAACTGATTCTAGTATGGTTGGTAAGTTTTACTCAGGAAACCATTCTTTAGAAACCTTTGTAGGGAAGCGAAATGCAGATTTTGAAATGATGGATGCCTATACACTCACCTTTTTAAAGGAAGGTTACGATACTTTTAATTTTTCCTTTCCAGATTTAGAAGGAAACAAGGTATCGCTAAGTGACGAACGTTTTAAAAACAAAGTAGTATTGGTACAGCTTATGGGTTCTTATTGTCCTAATTGTTTAGATGAAACTAAGTTTTATTCAAAATTCTATGAAGCTAATAAAGATAAAGGCTTAGAGATTGTGGCTTTGGCTTTTGAAAATGCAAAAACCAAAGAGAAAGCTATTAACGGCTTAACCAGAATGAAAGAACGTGTTGGCTTAAACTATGAAATACTCATTGCACAAATTGGTACGAACGATAAAGGTAAGGCGAGTGAAAAACTACCCATGCTAAATAAGGTCATGTCGTACCCAACCACCATTTATTTAGACAGAACAGGAAAGGTGCGTAAAATACATACAGGCTTTAATGGACCTGCTACTGGTGAGAAATATGTAGAATTCCAAAAAGAATTTAATGTGTTTATGGAGAGTTTGTTGGGTGAGTGATTTTTGTTCAGATTATCGGATTTGTGCATGGTTTTCTGCTGTAACAGAAAGATAATGAATTACAATAAGCTATACATGTTGTTTGATAACGTTTCTAACATTCATATTTTGCTAACAACTTGTATATTTTATTATTTAATTTAGAATAGTCATTTTCGGTTTTCATTTTAACCCATTCTGATTTGAATAGTTTGATTTCTTTTTTATTCAAATGAACGTCAAGCATAGTTATTTCAAATTCAAATTTTCTTATTCGGTCAACTATTAATTCAGTCGTAAACATTCTGAATAAAAATCCAACATAAAGGATAAACATAATTGAAAATAAGAAAACTATTTCAGTTGTTTCGCTGAAATAATTAGTAGAAAAATCTAGATTTTCACCAATAATCATTATGATAGCAACAACAATAATCACATTCATAAGGGTCAAGAGATAAATATCTTTTAAATGTGTGGATTGTTTCCTTGCCATTCGTGAAATTATTTTTTCTCTAAATTTTTTATTTCGCTCACTAATTTTAAGGACGATTTTCTTTCCTAATTTTCTTAAAAGCGGAACTATGAAATATATCAAGATAGAAGCTAATATACTTGATATAATTCCAATTAATATTGAATTCAGGTTTTCTTTAATCATATTTTTTTCAAAATGCTGTCAATGGTCAAAATAAACTCAGTTTTAATTGATGTTATCAACCGATACTGAAGCAAATTCAGCATCCATAAGCGAAGTTATAAGAAATTTCTACAAAGATAAACACTTCTCGAAACTAATTATTAACAATAAGGCGTCTTAAAAATTCGTTAATTAACAGTATGCTAACAACTTGCATAGGTTAAGATTGTAACTTTAGTTTGGTTAGTAAGATCAATTAAAAAACGAACATTTATTAATGTCAGTTTATAACTCAAAGCACTCTTGGTTGGTTGAGGCTTTGAGTTTTTTTTATTCTGTCATTACGAAGGAGGTACGACTGAAGTAATCTTTTAAAAAGGAGTTTCTAATAATAAGATTGCCACGACCTTTGGTCTCGCAATGACAAACGCGACTAGCTAATATAATTCCAAATATTTTTGTACTTACTAAGCTGTTTGTAAGTGTTTAAAATTACTTTATTGTCTGTACTAGATAGAGTAGGGTCTTGGCTTAAAACACGTTTAGCGTAAAAGCGCGCTTGCTGTAAAATATCTTTATCCTTAACGATGTCGGCTATTTTAAGGTTGAGTACGCCACTTTGTTGTGTTCCCATAATATCTCCAGGACCACGAAGTTTTAAATCGACTTCAGCTATTTCAAAGCCATCGTTGGTGCTCACCATGGTTTCTAATCTCGTTCTGCTATCGTTGCTCAATTTATGTCCAGTCATGAGGATGCAATAACTCTGTTCGGCACCACGACCAACACGACCACGTAATTGGTGTAACTGCGATAAACCAAAACGTTCGGCACTTTCTATAATCATAACCGAAGCATTTGGCACGTTTACACCAACCTCAATCACTGTGGTGGCTACCATAATTTGTGTTTCTCCTTTGGCAAAACGCTGCATTTCGTAATCTTTATCTGCAGCTTTCATTTTTCCGTGCACAATGGAGATTTGGTATTCTGGCATTGGAAAATCTCTGGAGATACTCTCATAGCCATCCATGAGGTCTTTATAATCCATAGCTGAGCTTTCTTGAATTAATGGATAAACAATATAGACTTGTCTGCCTTTTTTTATTTCATCTCGTATAAACCTGAAAACTTGCAGACGGTTTTTATCAAATCGATGTACGGTTTTTATCTCCTTTCTGCCTGGTGGTAATTCGTCAATTATGGAGATATCGAGATCACCATAAACAGACATTGCCAAGGTTCTTGGAATTGGTGTAGCAGTCATCACCAAGATGTGTGGAGGAACAGCCCCACCAACCTCCCTAGAGGTAGGGCCTTTTTTCCAAAGTTTACTTCTTTGAGCGACTCCAAAACGATGTTGTTCGTCGATAATGGCGAGTCCTAAATTCTTAAATTTCACCTTATCTTCAAGTAGAGCATGTGTGCCAATTAAGATGTTTAATTTGCCATTTTCTAAAGATTCGTGAATTTTTCGTCTTTCTAAAGTTTTAGTTGAACCAGTTAATAGTTTAATGCTGATATTCAGTTTTTTACATTGTTCTTTTAAATTGTTGTAGTGTTGGACTGACAAAATTTCAGTTGGCGCCATTAAGCACGCTTGAAAACCGTTGTCAATAGCGATTAACATTGACATTAACGCAACTATGGTCTTTCCAGAACCTACATCTCCTTGTAATAATCGATTCATTTGAGCATTACTTCCTAAATCGTGTCGAATTTCTTTAATAACTCGCTTTTGTGCATTGGTTAATTCGAAAGGTAAATGGTCTTTAAAAAAGGTGTTAAAATGGTTGCCTACTTTTTTAAAAGGAAAGCCTTTTATTTTTGATTTATGGATGAGGTTTTTTAAAATTAATTGTAGTTGAATGTAAAATAATTCTTCAAATTTTAATCGAAATTGTGCATGTGCTAAAAGTGATTGTGACTTTGGAAAATGCACATTGAAAAGTGCTTCAGATTTTGATAATAATTTTTGTTCTTCAATTAAATCTTTAGAAAGCGTTTCGGTAAATTTTCCTTTCGTTTCTAAAAATAATTGCTGTATGATTTTTATAATCACACGATTGGTAATGCCTTTATTAGATAACTTTTCTGTTGATGGATAAACCGCTTGCATAGCCGAACGTAAATTTTTCTCATGCTCAGCTACTAACTCCAGTTCTGGATGAGGTATGCTGAATCGTCCATTAAACCAATTAACTTTACCAAAAGCCACATAAGGTGTGTTTAGTTTAATGCTGTCGCGAATCCATTTATGACCTCTAAACCATACAAATTCCATGGTTCCAGTGTCATCTTGAAACGTTGCCACTAAGCGTTTGCCTCTTTTTTGAGCGACTTCTTTTAAATTGGTAATTTTACCCACAACTTGAACTTCGGAAGCGTTTTGTTGTAGTTGATTGATTTTGTAATACTGCGTTCTGTCTATATACCGATTGGGAAACAGGTTAATTAAGTCCTGATAGGTGTGAATACCAAGCTCCTTGCGCAGTAAATCTGCGCGATTTGGACCAACACCTTTTAAATAATCTATTGGAGTTTGTAGAATATTACCATTCATAAAACTAAAATAGTTATTTACAGTAAATATTGAGTGTTAAATAGTGCGTTTAAAATTTTATCTGCCAGTATAGTTCGGACAAGCAAAGCATTTTACATCTAAATCAAACTGATATGTTAAAGATAATTCATAAATGCCTCCTGTTTTTCCAATTTTAGATGTATTTAAATCATAGGAAACACCAAATCTTAAGTTTTCATACTGTAAGCCTGTGTATAAATTAACAGAGGAGATTAAGTGGTTGTAAGGACCATTTTTTGATGGGCTTGTAACTAATGAAGCTCCTAAAAACATTTTTTCGAACAATATTGAGGCTCCTAAATCTAATCGGCTATGACGCCCTTGTTGCATGTAATTTGTGGCAACAAGCATTTTTGTTTCGTACGGAAACCAACTAACATCTATAAAATCTGCTAAATGAAATTCGTATCCAGAACTTGCAGAGAAAAAAGTATCTAATGGAACATTTCCATTATCTGTAAAAGAAATATTGGGTTTATTAAGGTGTTTCATTGAGAGTCCAAACCAAAAATTATCTGTATTAAACACCATTCCAGCCGAAATATCAAAAAAGCTTACTTTGTTGTTAAGTAAAATAGGATCCATAGAACTAGTGTTGATGACTCCTGTGTAGATGTTAATTTGATCTTCTAAGACTAAGTTTTGAAATGCATAAGACTTAAATCCAAATCCAGCTTCTATGGCTGGTCTAAAATACCAATTGTCGCTTATGCGTACTCTATAAGCATAATTGGCATTAATTTGAGTGAAATTGTAGTTGGTAATATTTTCTCTTTGACTTAAAAAACTTAGGCCAATACCTGTATTCATGCCTTCATTCCAGGTGTTAATAAAAGCATAGTCGGTATCTATTTTCAAGTTTAAATCAGGCCATTGTTCTCTGTGTATAACGCCTCCATATGTGGTTTCCATAAATCCAGAAAACCCAGGGTTTAAGGTTTCTGGAATTAAAAAATATTGTGTAAAAACAGGGTCTTGAGCATTCGCTTTAATAAAAAGACAAAGAAAGACTAGTATGATAATGCTTTTTATTTTCATTTTTTAGTTGTCTTTATTTGATTAATACTATTGGACCTTCTTTAGTTACGGTAGCTCCATAGAAGGTTTTAGCGATAAATTTGTAATAGTAGTTTCCGTTTTCACTATCTAGGTCGTTTACTTTGCCATTCCAGCCTCTAATATCTTCTCCTGATTCAGAATATATTACGCCTCCCCAAGTATCATAAATATTTAGTGTCATATCGCTTAAGCCTAGAAAAGAAGGAGTGAAGTAGTCGTTTACCCCATCGTTGTTTGGCGTGAAAGCATTAGGCATTATTAAGCTGTATCCTTTTTCAACGTCTAGTGTTATGGTTCGAGAATAGGTGCATCCAAAAGGGTAGGTTACAGTTTGTAAAACGGTATAAGTGCCAACATTAACATAAGAGTGAACAGGATTCTCTTCATCTGAAAAATTCCCATCACCAAAATCCCAAATAACACTGACAAAATCTCCTGTAGCCAAATTTGTAAATTGTATAGGGTCTTGAATAGCGTATAATCCATAAACGCTATAGCCAATAGAGCTTGTTTCAAAATCTGCGTCACCCAGAACAGGAGTGTCAACTTGAACAGAGATATCTCTACTACATCCAAGGCTATCGACTATGGTAAGGATTACTAAGCCATTTTCATCGGTATTCATAATTTCATTATTGGCTCCTGTTATAGTTCCGCTAGACCAACTTAATTGGTATGGAGGTACTCCTCCTTCAGGATGTGCAATAAATGTTTGATCTACGTAACGTGTATCACAATCAAAATTGGTGATAACTTCTATAGGTGCATCAAGCGGATCAAAACGTTTTACCTCAAAGGTTTCGGTAATTTCACAGCCATTAGCATCTGTAATTGTTACTGTATAGTTTCCAGGTGGTGTGTTTGTGAGGTCTTCGGTAGTGGCATTATTTGACCATCTTATGGATAAAGGTAGTGTGCCTCCTGTTACTGATAAATCTATAGCTCCAGAATTTACATCATCGCAATCTAGTGCATCAGTAATGCTCGCAGACATTTCTAACTCATCAGGCTCGCTAATGGTAAATGTTTCTGTTATTTCACAGTTTAAGGCGTCTGTAATAGTTGCTGTATAGGTGCCAGGACCAATATTATTTCGTTCGTCTCCTGCGGTAGAATTATCATCCCAAACTAAAGTTACAGGAGTGGCACCTCCTATAAGATTTAGTTTGATGCTTCCGTCGTTTTCACCGTAACAAGAAATTTGTCTGACATCAGGGTTTATTTCAAAAACAGGAGCATTGTCTATTGTAATTGGGAAAACCCTAATACAGCCTAAGGCATCAGTAATGGTGATTGTATAAGTGCCAGCTGAAAGGTTTTGTTGAGACATTCCAGTTCCTAGGTTGCTCCATTGTACTGGTTCGTATGGAGGAACACCTCCTGTAATATTGTTAATAGTAATGCCTCCGCTGTCATCATTATAACATATAATTTCTGTGATGGTATAATCTATTTGGATTTCTGGATTTTGTAATAATGTAACTTGCAGTGTGTCTGTACAGCCAGAATTATCGGTTACTGTTAAGTTGTAAGTGCCAGCTTCAACATTTATTAAGTCCTCGTTAGAACTGGTAAAGCCGTTTGGACCAGTCCATAAATATCTATAATTAAAAACTCCTGGAGTTATTTCTGTGGCTCTGCCTCCTGTAACTTCTACAGAGATTTCGCCTGTAAAAGCACCATAGCATTCAATATTAACTTGATTTACTAAGCTAGCTTGAAGTAAAGGAGGTTCAATTATCGTGTATGCTTCGGTTAAAATGCCACAATTATTGGTTTCAGTAATTGTGACTTCATATACTCCAGGACCAAGATTGTTCAAATCCTCAGAGATAGCATACGGATTGCCATCTTTTGTCCAAGAATAAGTATATGCAGGAACGCCGCCATACACATTTAAATTAATTCTGCCATCATTTGCTCCAAAACACGAAATGTCTGTTTTGTTTCCTGTGAACCTAAATAACCCTGGTTCTGTGATAGTGTAAGTTGTGGTAAATGGACAATTGCCATCATCGGTAATAGAGAGTGTGTAGTTTCCGGGCTCTAAATTAGTGATGTATTCATTTGTGCTTGTAAATCCATTTGGGCCAGTCCATGTAATATTATATGGATTTCCTGTACTAAAAGGTATGCCACCAGATATTGTAATGTTTATTGAAGCGTCGTCTGATTCAAAGCAAGAATTATTAATTATGGTAGAATCTACATTTATTGTAGGGTTTACAGTAACGGTTATTGTAAAATCTGGACCAAGACAAGCGCCTGAAACAGGTGATACGGTATATGTTACTGTAGCAGGAAAATTTGTATTGTTAATTAATGTTTGGCTAATATTAGATCTTGGAGTTGACTGTGCTGAAGCACCACTAACAGCTCCAGCCGGAGATACAACTGGAGTGGACCATGTGTATCTTGTTCCTGCAGGAACATTATCTGTGCCTGAGTTGTTAGGATTTACAACAAAAGTCTCTCCGCTACAAATTTCGATGGATTTATCTGAAATAATTGGAGATAAATCTAAATCTACCGAAAATGTATCGCTTACAGTTGTAGTGCCGCAACTGTTAGATACACTAAATGTTACAGTGTAATTGCCGCTAGAAGAGTAGTTGATTTGTCCTGGATCTAATTGGTTTGATGTTGAAGGTGAGCCACCTGGAAAGCTCCAAGAGTATGTTATTTCTGAACTAGGAGAGCAGGTTTCTTCAATTCTTCCTACTGGATAGATGGTAGCTGATTCGCAAAAATTTGATATAGGTTCTAATGAAATTACTGGCTTTTTCTTTACATCAATCCTCTTTGTAATGTGTCTGTCAATCCCGCAAGAATTTCTAGTAGTTAACCTAAGGTAATAAATGCCTGGAGTTATAAAGTTAATAGCAGGCTCTCTTGAGTAGCTATTTGTGCCATTGGTAAAATACCATCGTTCGGGTTCTTCGCCACAATAGGCTTCTGAATAGGAAATCATTTCCCATCTATAGGTTTCTGTTCCGCAGCTTTGACTTGTGTCTGTGGTGTTGGTAATTTGAAATACTTCGGAGACACATGCATTATCAAAGGTGAAATTTGGTTCTAAAATTGGTTCTACGCAAATAGTTCTTGAAACTGTTGCTCCAATACCACAGGGTGTTACAGAAGATAAAGTAGCAGTATAGGTTCCTGGAGTAGTATAAACATGACTTGGATTTACTGCGTTTGATGTAGGGCTACCATCACCAAAGTCCCAAGTATATACATCAACAGTACTACAGTCGTTGGTGTAGCCTGCAATAGTGGTGTTGTTAAAGTAAACAGGAGTATTAGCGCACGCAATGTTTGTTACGCTAAAATTAGTGATAGGCGCATCTAATATAATTATTGGGCCAGCAGTTAAAACAGATTGACCACAAGAAGTTGTAATTGTTAAAGTGACTATATCTCCACTAGGACAATTAAAACTTGTAAAAGTATGAGGTATTGGAAAATCTTGAGAAGCTGGTGGGTTTGATGAATTGTAATATATTGAACTTTCTAATTGAGCTTGCGAATAATTTACTACTGTTCCGTCGCCATAATCTACACGGTAATTCGTGTCTGAAGGATTTAAAGCCCATGATCCAATAGCAAATTCCATAGGTGCGACAGGGAGACATAAATTTGTTGTATTTCCAGGTGTTACTAAAGCTCCAATAGGGTTGTTGGAATTTTTTACAACATAGGTTATGGAGTTGTTGCAATTAGCACCAATCCCAGTAATCGTCATATTAAAAGAACCTAATTGTGTGTATGTGTGCGCAATAGGAAAAGCGATGTTTGTTTCAGTGCTGCCATCTCCCCAGTCAATGTTATAGGAAGTGATACAAGCAGTAGAATTAGAGACGTTGTCAACATTGATAGTGTATTCTAAATCAAAGTTGTTGTCTCCACATTTTTCAAAAGGAGCTGAGGATCCTCCAGGAGCATTTAAATTTGTAAAGGCTAAATCAGGCTTCTCTTGAATAGAAATGGATTTGGTTACAGAAGCACTTAATCCGTTTGAGTCTGTAACAGTAAGAGTGACATTTTGGTTTAGGGTGCCGCATCCTAAGGCTTCAAAAGTGTGACTAGGGTTGCTCTCGGTTGAGGTATTTGCGTTTCCGAAATCCCAATCGTAGATAAATGGTGCGTCACCAACAACGTTAGGTGTAAATGTGATAGGTGTTCCAGAGCAAGCACCATCATTATTAAAATTAAAATCAACAACAGGAGCAAAAACTTTAAAGTGAGAGTTGAGTGCTTTTAAATGGTCGGTTAAGTTCTTTTTGCTAAGCCCAAAAATAGATATAACTATAATTAAGAAAAATAAAGCAGTAAAAACATGGGTTTTATTCTTACTCATTAAATTATATTTAGGTTAATTCTTACACGAAAATAAGTAAAATTTTTAATCAACAAATTTTATAAGTAAATTATAGCATAAAATTCTAAAGAATAACCTATAAAACTCTGTTGTTAGGTAGGTTAGGTTTTAAGGTGTTTTATGTAGTAGTTTTTTTGTTAATAAATTGTATTATAGTAAATATTTATGAAAGCACTAGTTATATCAGGAGGAGGAAGTAAAGGCGCTTTTGCTGGAGGTGTTGCGCAATATTTAATGCAAGACCTTGGTAGGGAATACGATATGTTTTTAGGAACTTCAACAGGTAGTTTGTTGATTCCGCATCTATCATTAAACAAGATAGATAAGGTTTATGAGTTATTTACCAATGTTACACAGCGTGACATATTTAGCGTTAGCCCTTTTGTGCAGCGTAAAAAAGGAGATCGCGAATTTGTGTCTATTGACTTTATAAATTCACTATGGCAATTTATTAGAATGAAACGAACCTTTGGAGAGAGTAAGCACTTAAAGAGAAATATCAGACGTAATTTTACAAGAGATGAATTTAAAACTATTCTAGCAACGAAAGAAGATGTGGTGGTAACAGTGTCTAACCTGTCTAAAAACAGGGTAGAGTATAAGTCTATTAAAGATTGTACTTATGAAGAATTTTGTGATTGGATATGGATTTCATGTAATTACATTCCGTTTATGTCGCTTGCTACAGTTGATGGTTTTGAGTATGCTGATGGAGGTTTAGGCTGTGTAATACCAATACGTGAAGCTATTTTAAGAGGTGCTACAGAGGTAGATGCTATTGTGTTGGAAGCTGAAAGCTTGGAAAAGAAAAAAGTATTGGGAAAAAATCCATTTTCATTAATGTTGGGATTGTTTGGTCATTTATTAAATCAGGTTGAAAAAAACGATATTACCATAGGGAAATTAGCAGCTAAAAATAATAATGTAGAGCTTAATTTGTATTATACGCCAACGAGCTTAACCGAAAACTCCTTGATTTTTAGCAAACGCTTAATGGTAAATTGGTGGCAACAAGGTTATGATTATGCAAAAAAGAAACATTTAGATCCTTTGTCGAATGAGTTGAAATAATGTTTTAAAAAAATAGCTAATAAAGAGTTGTCGTCATTTTGAGTGTGCTGGCTTTTGTTGTTAGAAAGTATCAAAACAAGAAAATCTCAAAATATAAAATTCACTTCTCGATGCAAAATTTTGATAAAATTTCACTCGAAGTAACATTTAAACTACCATAATTCGCCAACCTCATTTTTTATAAAAGATAAAGCAGCGTCACTTGGCGCTCTTTTTTCCATCATTTCGGTTAAAATAACCTCTCTAAGCTTATCGGCTGTTCCGGTTTTTTCTAACAAACCAGCTTTTCTAATAAGTTGAATTGTAGCATTTTTTGCAGCTACAATTATGTTCCAGCATTCGTCACTTACATAAATTTGTTGTGATAAATTGTGCTCAAACTCTTGTTCAATGGTTGCTACAAGTAATGATTCATAAGTATTTTCATCTGAACTAGTTGGACTTACTCTAATTAGTAGTTTTGATGGTGTAATGCGCTCTAAAAATAAAGCCATGCGTTCGTAGGCTTGTAAGCGGATTGGAAGCGTATTTACTTGTATGTCTTTATGTAATAAAAAGCGTCTGCGACCATCTTCATTCTTAGTGTGCTCTTTAAAAAAGTAATAGGCAATCATTCCAGTAATTAAAGCAGGAACAGCATATAGTATTGCTTCAAAAATTTTTTCAATTTCCATAGGTTATTAGTTTAGGCGTTTATTAATCGTTTGGTTTTGGTTATAAAAATACTATAACTTTTTAAACTGAATACTGTAACTGAACACTGCTTACTGACTCTTTCCACCCAAATATATACATTCTTTTAATTCTTGCATATTATTAAATGGTACAGGGTGTTTTTCGTAGTTGTAAGTTTTGTTTAATTCTTCCGATAGATTATGATCATCAACATTAACATCAATATCTTTCATATTAAATTGACATGGATGCTCATAGCCTGCTGCATGTGTAATCTCTATTAATTCTTTTCTAAAGGTTTTAAAGTATTGTGCTAACCTTACTGATTTAAGCGGAACATCAATTCCGTTTTGTAGCCATTTATTTTGCGTAGCTACACCACTAGGACAACGATTGGTGTGACAAACTTGTGCTTGAATACAGCCAATACTCATCATAGCTTCTCTAGCTACATTTATACAGTCTGCTCCCATAGCAAATGCCATGGCTGCTTTTGCAGGAAACCCTAACTTGCCACTTCCAATAAATACAATGCGCTCTGCTAGTTTTCGCTTTTGAAATACTTTATATAAATCACTAAATCCGTAAACCCAAGGTAATGACACATGATCCGCAAAACTTGGAGGAGCAGCACCTGTACCACCTTCGCCACCATCAACAGTAATAAAATCAGGGCCTTTATTGGAAATCAACATTAAATCTGCGAGTTCTTCCCACTCGTCTAGTTTACCTATGGCGGCTTTAATACCAACAGGAAGTCCTGTGTTTTCGGCAATAGCTTCTATAAAATCTAGTAATTCCTTTACATTTGAAAAAGCCGAATGGCTAGGTGGGGATAGCACGTCTTTACCGACTTCTACACCACGTATTTTAGCAATTTCTTTGGAAATTTTTGCACCAGGAAGCACACCTCCTTTTCCAGGTTTAGCACCTTGCGATAACTTAATTTCAATAGCTCTAATAAATGGATTGTCTTGTACGAGTTGCTTTAATTTTTCCATAGAAAAATTACCGTCTTTATCTCTTACTCCAAAATAACCGGTTCCAAAATGGAATACAACATCACCACCATTACTATGATAAGGAGACAAACCACCTTCTCCTGTATTATGATAAGCACCTGCAATTTTAACACCTTTGTTTAATGATTCTATTGCTTTTGCAGAAAGCGAGCCAAAGCTCATTGCGGATACATTAATGATAGACGCTGGACGATAAGGTTTTTTGCGTTTGTTGTATGCTCCAATAATTTTAGCACACGGTAAAAAGCACTTATCTATAGTATTTGGATGATCTTTATCTATTCTAAAAGGCATCATTGCATTATTGATAAAGATATGCTGGTGTTGGTAAATATCTCTATCAGTTCCAAAGCCTTCGTAGTTATTTTCTTTTTTAGCTGAAGCATAAATCCAACCACGTTCAATTCTATTGAAAGGAAGCTCTTCACGATTGTTAGCTACAAAATACTGACGTATTTCTGGGCCAATTTTCTCAAATAAATAGCGTAAATGGCCTACTATTGGGTAATTATGACTTATGGTATGTTTGCGTTGTAAAATATCGCGAATAGCTAATATAATTAGTATAATAAGTATCCACATCCACCACGTTATTTGAGAGATAAAGGTCATTTATTTAGAGTTTCGCTATTTTTTTAAATAATCTAATGATAATTGAATAAAGGTTTTAACGCCTAGAATCATTCCGCTTTCATCGATAAAGAAATCTGGAGTATGGTGTGGATATGGTTGCGTGTTACCAGGAGTCATACCACCTAAAAAGAAGTATAGTCCTGGAACTTCTTGTTGGAAGAAAGAAAAGTCTTCAGCTCCAGTAATAGCTTTCATAAGTATTACGTTGTCTTTTCCAGCTGCTTTTTCTAATGAAGGTAGCATTTTTGAAGTCAGTGCTGGATCGTTATAGGTAATAGGGTAGCCTTCATCAATATCAATGGTTGCTTCGGCACGATAAGCTTTAGCTATGTCTGTAACCATTTCTCGCATACGCTTATGGATGTGAGATTGCATATTAGTATCGAGGGTACGTAGAGTTCCTACCATTTCAGCTGATTCAGGAATAATATTACTACGTACACCACTGGTTATTTTGCCAATAGATAATACTACGGCTTCTTCAGTAAGAGGCATTTCACGACTCACAAGTGTTTGTAATCCATCAATTATTTTAGCACTTACCATAATAGGGTCAATTCCTCCCCAAGGCATGGAGCCATGTGTTTGTTTTCCTTTTACATTGATAACAAAGCTGTTTACAGCAGCCATACTGCCACCAGGTTTGTAGCCTATGGTGTTTACAGCTTGACCAGAACTAATGTGAAGTCCAAAAATGGCATCTACATCAGGATTTTTTAAAACACCTTCTTTAACCATGAGTTTAGCACCACCTTCTTCTCCAGTTGGAGCACCTTCTTCAGCAGGTTGAAAAATAAACTTAATAGTACCATTAATTTTATCTTTGTGATTGGTTAAAATTTCAGCAACACCCATTAAAATTGCTATGTGAGTATCATGTCCGCAAGCATGCATTACAGGAACTTCTTCGCCATTATATTCTCCTTTTGCAGTCGATTTAAAAGGTAAATCAGCACGTTCAGGAACTGGTAATCCATCAATATCTGCTCTAAGTGCTAATACTTTTCCAGGTTTTTTTCCTTTTAGTATGGCAACAACACCTGTATGTGCAACGTCAGTTTGAACCTCTAAACCTAACGACCTTAGGTGTTCAGTAATTTTTTCAGCAGTTTTAAATTCTCTATTTGATAATTCAGGATTTTGATGAAAATAACGACGCCATTCTATAACCTTAGATTCTATAGCTGTTACCTCTTTGTCTAAACCGTGTTGTGAGAATCCTATAAAACTTTGTAATAGCAAAAGAGATAGTATTAATTTTTTCATGTGATGCATTTTTAGAATTTAATAAAAGTATAGCCTTCGCTTTGGTATTGTAATAACGCTGTCATTGCGGATAAAGCAAATTTAACATTTGGGTTAGCGTTATCTTTTGTAATGCCTCTAAATCCTGCTGTTTGACCACAAATAATAATATCTGCTCCAGCTTCGGTAAGTTCGTTTATTAACTTAAAGTTTGGGTTGTCAACACCGTATTTTTCTTTGTAAACTTCGTTATTTAATACGTCTTGCCACGCGCCTCCATGAATGGTCATGGCAACTTTTAGTTGCTCTTTTTTCATGCCTTCGCTAGCGTGCATATTTAAAAACCTAGCTGCGGTTACAATATATTTATTTACAACACTTTTGTCGGCAGATGATTGAGAGACATCAAAAATCACTTTAAACTCGGCAGACGTGTCTGTTTTTATGTCTTGGTGTTCTACTTTAAAGGTTTCACCAAAATTTTTAACAATGAGTCCTTTTTCACGATTATCTTGTGCAAACACTATAAATACACTCAGCATGAAAATAGATAAGAAAAGTTCAGTTTTTTTCATAAAAAATAAATTAAGAGCCTTAAAGGTATTTAATTTTTACTAAAACTATAACTCCAATTATAATTGTTTATAATTATTAGTAATATCATTAAGAAATCACCATAACATTGGCTAAATTCACGCTTTAAAAATCACAGATTTGGATAAGTATTTAAGTCAATTAAATGAAGCGCAATTAGCACCAACTTTGCAAAAAGATGGTCCCATGATTGTCATTGCTGGAGCAGGATCAGGAAAAACACGTGTACTTACGTTTAGAATTGCTTATTTAATGAGTCAAGGAATTGACCCATTTAACATTTTAGCACTCACATTTACCAATAAAGCTGCTCGTGAAATGAAAAGCAGAATTGCCACAATTGTTGGCGATAGTGAAGCCAAAAATTTATGGATGGGAACGTTTCACTCGATTTTTGCTAAAATTTTACGATTTGAGGCCGATAAATTGGGTTACCCTAGCAATTTTACTATTTACGATACACAAGACTCTCAACGACTTATTTCTGCCATTATTAAGGAAATGGGACTTGATAAAGAGGTGTATAAGTATAAGCAAATCTATTCCAGAATTTCATCTTATAAAAACAGTTTAATTACTGTAAAAGCTTATTTTCAAAACCCTGAGCTTATCGAAGCTGATACTATGGCGCGACGACCTAGACTTGGTGATATTTATAAAGAATATGTAGATAGGTGCTTTAAAGCAGGAGCTATGGATTTTGATGATTTGCTTTTAAAAACCAATGAGTTGCTTACGCGTTTTCCAGAGGTATTGGCAAAGTATCAAAACAGATTTAAGTATATTTTGGTAGATGAGTATCAAGATACCAATCACTCACAGTATTTAATTGTTAGGGCTTTGTCCGATAAATTCCAGAACATTTGTGTCGTTGGTGACGACGCACAAAGTATTTATGCGTTTAGAGGTGCTAATATCAATAATATTTTAAACTTTCAGCGTGATTATGATGATGTTAAAGTGTTTAGGCTTGAGCAGAATTATCGCTCAACTAAAACCATTGTAAATGCAGCCAATTCTATTATAGATAAAAACCAAACCAAGTTAGATAAGGTCGTTTGGACAGCAAATGAAGAAGGTGCGAAGATAAAGGTACACCGTTCTATAAACGATGGAGACGAGGGTCGTTACGTTGCGAGTTCTATTTTCGAAAACAAAATGCAAAATCAACTGCAGAATAGCGATTTTGCTGTGTTATATCGCACCAACGCACAATCTAGAGCTATTGAGGATGCTTTACGCAAGAGAGATATTCCGTATAGAATTTTTGGAGGCTTGTCGTTTTACCAACGAAAGGAAATTAAAGATGTGTTGGCGTATTTGCGTTTGGTTATTAATCCAGCAGATGAAGAAGCTTTAAAGCGAATTATTAATTTTCCAGCACGTGGCATTGGTCAAACCACTATTGATAGGTTAATTGTGGCTGCTAATGGCTACAATCGTTCTATTTTTGAGGTTTTAAAAAACCTCGATAAAGTAGAGGTAAATATTAATTCAGGCACAAAAAATAAGCTTCAAAACTTTGTAACACTAATAGAAAGCTTTCAAGTAATGAATCAAACTGCTAATGTTTTTGAGCTGACAGACCATGTCACTAAAGCAAGTGGATTAATTAGAGAATTTAAAAAAGATGGTACACCAGAAGGTGTAACGAGAATGGAAAACATCGAAGAGCTCTTAAACGGAATGAAAGATTTTGTAGATGGACAAATAGAAGTTGCAGATGCAACAGGATCCTTAGCTGAATATCTAGAAGATGTTGCTTTAGCAACCGATTTAGATAATGACAAAGGAGATGATAATAAAGTGGCTTTAATGACGATACATTTGGCTAAAGGATTAGAGTTTTCTTATGTCTATATTGTAGGGTTAGAGGAAGATTTGTTTCCAAGTGCAATGAGCATGAATACACGCAGTGAACTTGAGGAAGAGCGACGCTTATTTTACGTAGCCTTAACCAGAGCCGAAAAGCAAGCCTATTTAACGTATGCTTTAACACGCTACCGATGGGGAAAATTAATTGATGCAGAACCTAGTAGATTTATAGAGGAAATAGACGATCAATATTTAGACATCGTAACGCCTCCAGAAGAACGACGTTTTAATCCGATGTTAGATCCTGATATTTTTGGTGACGTTCCTCAAAATAAAATTAGATTTAAGCCTCCTAAATCTCGTGATACTCGAAAAAAAGGAGCTCCAAAAACAAAACCTGAAGGTATTAAAATAACGCCTCCTAAGCATCTTAAAAAAGTATCTAATACTAATGGGAACACCAATTTATTTGACAGTAAATTAACGGTTGGTAATGTGGTGGAACATTTGCGATTTGGAAAAGGAAAAATCATAAAAATTGAAGGTAAAGGTGCAGATATGAAAGCTGAAATAAATTTTGAAAATGGAGGCTCTAAAAAGTTACTTTTACGTTTTGCAAAACTTAAAATAATTGGTTAATGGCAGAATTTATTAAGATTTACGAAGATAACCCAAACCCAAAAGAAATTGCAAAAGTTGTTTCGGTTTTAAAAAAAGGAGGGTTAATAATTTACCCTACAGATACTGTGTATGGTTTAGGTTGTGACATTACTAATACAAAAGCCCTAGAACGTGTTGCAAGAATAAAAGGTGTTAAGTTAGATAAAGCTAACTTTTCGTTTGTTTGTCATGATTTGAGTAATTTAAGTGATTATGTAAAGCAAATAGACACTTCTACTTTTAAAGTTTTAAAGAGAGCACTTCCAGGGCCTTATACGTTTGTGCTTCCAGGATCTAAAAGTTTACCAAATGCTTTTAAAAAGAAAAAAACAGTAGGTATTAGGGTTCCTGATAATAGTATTGCCTTAGAAATTGTTAAGCAATTAGGGAATCCGATTATTTCAACATCAATTTATGATGAAGATGAGGTTTTAGAATATACTACAGATCCAGAGTTAATTTTAGAAAAATGGGATAAACTCGTAGATTTGGTTATTGATGGTGGTTATGGCGATAATGAGCCATCAACCATTATCGATTTTTCTGGTGATGAACCAGAGGTTATAAGGCAAGGTAAAGGAAGCTTAGAAATATTTTAAAATAAAAAAGCTCAACAATTAGTTGAGCTTTTTTTATAAGGTTATCTTTTTTGGATTTTAGTTTCCTCCAGCAGATAAATTTTTCATTTCTTTTTCAATCATGTCATAGAACTGATCGATTTTTGGCATAATAACAATACGCGTACGTCTGTTTTTTGCTCTGTTTTCAGCAGTATCATTATCAACTAATGGTACGTGGTAGCTTCTTCCTGCTGCAATTAAACGTGTTGAGCTTACACCTAAATCTTCTAAAACTCTAATGATTGATGTTGAGCGTTTTACACTTAAATCCCAGTTATCTAATAACACACCTTTTTGGTAAGATTGACTATCAGTATGTCCTTCAACCATACATTCAAAATCTGGCTTGTCGTTTACAACTTTAGCAACCTTAGCTAATACATTTTTAGCGTTTGATGTTACTACATAACTACCGCTTCTAAATAATAACTTATCAGAAATAGAAATAAACACAACGCCTTTTTCAACATTTACTTCAATGTCTGGGTCGTTTATTCCAACTTCACGTTTTAAGCTAGTTACTAGGGCTAATGTTACACTATCTTTTTTATTAATAGCATCTTGTAAGCGAGTAATTTTAAGATCTTTTTCTTTAATACTTTCTAATGTTCTTTCAACATTATCTGCTCCTTTTGCAGTAAGCATCGTTAAATCTTTATTTTGTTGAATAAGACTTTCGTGGTTTTTACGCATATCAGCAAGCTGATCTTTTAATGTTTCAGCACGTGCATTTGCGGCTGCAGCATCTGCTAAGCAAGAGTTTAATTTAACTGTTGCAGAGTTTAATAAGTCTTGTGTTTCTTGTTGTTTTGCCTCAAGTGCTGCATATTCTTTTTTAGATACGCACGAGCTTAAAACAAGCATAGCTGATAGGCTTAACAATAAAATTCTCTTCATGATGTGTTGTTAATTAATTAATTATTCGACGAATGATACAAAACTATATAAAAAACGTTAAATAAGTGTAGTATTAACAAAACTTTTAGTAACTATTTTATAAACTATTAAAATATCTCTTTTTAGCAATAAAATAAGCCCAAACAATACTTTTTAAAGTATAGTATTTTGGTAGTTTGTTTTGAGTTCTTCTTTGTTTAAGAAGTGTTTTTAAATGACTGTAAAAAGCAAAGTGAGATTTAATGATGGCAAATGTATGCCACGGTTTTAATTCTAACAAAAACTTTACACCAGCTACTCCATCTAGCACAAGTCTCATAAAAACTAAATACAGTATATTTCCTGAGGCATTTTTCACAAGAGTATAGAGGCTGTTTCTAAAGTTTAAATGGGTTTTTCTGGGACTTGTATTACTTAATGTAGCGCCTCCAACATGATATACTGTTGAGGTGCCTACATATTTAATATCATATCCTAGATTTTTTGTTTGCCAGCAAAAATCTATTTCTTCCATATGAGCAAAAAAGGCTTCATCAAAACCCTCTAAAGTTTTATAAACGCTACTTCTTACAAATAAACAAGCTCCAGAAGCCCAGAAAATGTCTACTATATCATTATATTGACCTTCGTCTTTTTCAATGGTATTAAAAACACGACCACGACAATACGGATAACCAAATTTATCTACAAATCCGCCAGCTGCTCCTGCATACTCAAAGTAATCTTTTTGCTTTTGGTCTAGAATTTTTGGTTGAACGATAGCAGTATTTAGTTCGTTTGAGAAAATTTGGTGAATTGGTAGTAACCAGTTTTCTGTGACTTCTACATCACTGTTTAATAAACAATAAACATCTGCCTTAACATGTTTTAATGCATCGTTATAGCCTTTCGCATAACCGCCATTTACACTGTTTTGAATTATGTTTACCTGAGGGAAATGTGCTTTTAAAAATGATACTGAGTCATCGCTAGAAGCATTATCAGCTACATAAATATCAGCGTCTTTAGAAAACGATACAACCGATGGTAAAAATTGCTCTAACAAAGCTTTTCCGTTCCAGTTTAATATGATAATGGCTATTTTCACAGTTGGTATTCAGGAATATCTTTTAAAAATTGATAGCGTTCTTCTTCAAAATCAATATTGCAATAATAATGATTTAATCCGTTAGTAACCATTAAATACGTTGCGTTTAAAGCTAAATTATAACGTGCTATTTGATCGAATGTATTTTGATTAATCGTTACTTTTGGTGCTTTACATTCTACAATTAAATGTATGGAGCCATCACTATTAAATATTACAATATCGTAACGTTTTTTTAAGTTGTTAATTTTTAGCTCCTTCTCAACGTTAATTAATGATTTTGGATATTTTTTTTCATTAATAAGGTAGTGTACACAATGTTGGCGTACCCATTCTTCAGGTTGTAAAACCACAAATTTTTTGCGAATTTCATCAAAAATATAAGGTTTATTTTCGCTATTTTTGAATCGAAAGGTATATGTAGGAAAATGTAATTTTTGCACAACACAAATTTATAATTATAATGTCACTTTGAGTGATTTTTAAAGAAAATTTTATCGAGAAGTTCTCGATATTTCGCTCGAGATTTCGAGCTTAACTCGAACTGACTTAACGCACTAACATTAATTGTTTTGGACGAAGTTAAACAACTAGTAAATGATATTAAAAGCGGTAATATTAGACCTATTTATTTTTTAATGGGTGAGGAACCTTATTACATTGATAAGATTTCTGATTTTATTGAAGCTAATGTATTAGCTGAAGAAGAAAAAGGCTTTAATCAAATGGTGTTGTATGGTCGTGATGTATCGATTGATGATATTGCTAGTAACGCTAAACGTTATCCAATGATGGCCGAAAAGCAGGTGGTTATTGTAAAAGAAGCACAAGATTTATCACGAACCATTGAAAAGCTAGCTGTATATGCCGATAATCCGCAACCAACAACAGTCTTAGTTGTAAATTACAAATACAAAAAAATTGATAAGCGCAAAGCCTTGTATAAAGCTATTAAAAAAGTTGGTGTTGTTTATGAAAGCAAGAAACTTTACGAAAATCAGGTAGCCGATTGGATACGTCGTGTATTGTCGCTAAAAGGTTATAGTATTTCGCCAAAAGCCGCTCAAATGTTGGTGGAGTTTTTAGGAACCGATTTAAGTAAAATAAACAATGAACTGGAAAAACTTCAGTTAATCATACCTAAAGAGACTCAAATTTCTCCTGAGCTTATTGAAGAGAATATAGGCATTTCTAAGGATTACAATAATTTTGAATTACGAAAAGCGATAGGAGAGAAGAACGTAGTTAAAGTACATCAAATAATTAATTATTTTGCTGATAACCCAAAGGATAACCCAATGGTGGTTACAGTGTCGTTGTTATTTAATTTCTTTTCGCAACTATTACATTTACATGGTTTGAATGATAAATCGCCGAGAAATATTGCTTCTAAACTTAGAGTAAATCCTTATTTTGTAAATGAATACACCAATGCTGCTAGAAATTACCCAATGAAAAAAGTAAGTAGCGTCATTGCTACCTTACGTGAGTTTGATGTTAAGAGTAAAGGTGTTGGTGCCAATGCTGTACCGCAAGGCGATTTATTAAAAGAGTTGATGGTGAGGATTATGGGGTAATTTATTTACTATCTATCGAAAACTTCCCAGGACCAGCTAGAAATATCACTAAATAAGTCATTAAAAACAACAATGCTTTTTCTTGCTTTCCAAAAGGGTCATCTAAATGCACAAAAAAGAACGCTACTAACATAGTCGCTATTGGGAATATCGCGGCCAATTTTGTTCTAAACCCAAAAATGATAAATATTGGAGCTATAACTTCGCCAATTAAAGCCATCGTTAAAGAGGTTGTAGCTCCTAAACCTAGAAAATCCATGAATTGTACTTCATCAGCAAATAAGCGACTGATTTTTGGGATGCCATGAGTAAGCATCATGGCTGAAGTGCCAATTCTTAAAATGGCTAAGGCTAAGTCGTTGTAGTTTTTTGTGAACATGCTAGTTAGTTTAATGATTTTAAAAAATCTGATTTATAGGTTTGTTAATTAGAATTGTATTTTCTACTAAGTTATTCATTTTTCTTTTCCTCTTAATAGGTTAATGCTAACAGTGGCCAACTCACTATTTGGAAACTTAGTGAAGTAACGTTCATCTGGATATAAACCAGCGTCTTTGGCAATAGTGTTAAACACATCGACTTCCAATATGTATTGGTCGGAGTAACCATGTGTAGCATCATAGGCTGTCGCTGCAGTTTTTCCTAAGTTGGTTGCAACAAGCTCAGGATTCACAGTGTGTAACTCAATAATCAACAATCCAAATTTTTCAACATAAGGCTTCCACTTTTCCAAATGCTCTTTTAAAGAAGATTCTACTAAGTTATTGCTAAGCCTGTTTCCTTCAAAAGCATAGGCACCTGAGGATTTACTTGTTCTTTTGGTTGCTTTTTTTGGAGGTTCCCAAATACGGTTATGATCTAGAAAGGTTCTAACATTCAGTAAATCTTTTAGATCGATATTATAATCTTCTTTTAAATCGTTTGCCAGTAAATCGGGTCTGCCAATATCGCCCCAAATTACTTTTGCCCAAATATCTGCTTTAATAAGGTTTGCTCTGGTTACTTTTAAAGCAGCTTGATTAAAATCGGCTCCAACGAGCAGCAAAGGGTGTTCTTCAAGTAGCTTTCCTCTTAGTGTTTGGTGTTCAATCACATCAAAAATATGCTGAATAAAGGCACCATTACCACAACCCATATCTAAAATGCCTTTTGGTTGTTCGTCTATTGGTTTGTTGAATAACTCAATAATAATTTTATCTACTATTTTAAAGTATGTTGAATGTGCTCCACCACTTCCCCAAACATTCATTTCTCGATGTACATGTTTTTCGGTGTCATTTGGAGATTTTGTTTTAAGTATTAGTGGATTTCCAAAAATAAGCTTATCCAGATTAAAAAATGTAGGTAAATAGGAAACAGTAACACCATAAGCACTGGCACGTTTTGCAAAAAATAGACCTTTGTCAGTAAACCTATAGGTGTCATTCTTTTTATGAAACCATCCTAAATAAGTGAAGAAATCTAGTATTTTTTTAAAACTTTCTGGGTTTTTGTGATATTCTTGAGCTCTAAAAGAAGCTTCCATAAAATACTTATGAAACAGCCCATTTACACCAAGCAGCACAATAATCGGCGCAATAATGACGCCTTCAATGTGCATGAGTACTTGATGTTCAATAGTCTCTTTTTTGACATTTTTTAAGCCAAAATCACCTTCATATTGTTTGAATATTTTTTCTAAAACACTAAAAGCATCTGGTCCAATACGTTCATCAGGAAATTTGATGGAATAGGAGATAAGGTTAACAGCTTCTTCATACAATGGAATTAAGAGGAAAGCTTTGTTGCTGTTTTTATTTGTTGAATAATAAATTTCACTGGTCTTGTTATCAATAATTCTATCCAACCAACCCTGAGAGCATAGTATTCTTAGGGCAACATTTAAGTAGCCTTCGTTTGCGTTAAACGATTTTGTAAGCTCGCTTAAACTTGTTTCTTGATTATCAATTAAATACTTGGTGACACCTTTTTTATGTAAGCAAAAGGCGGTTGTAGCAACAGCAAGACCATCTAAATGACGAAAAATAATACTTCTAAGTTGTGCTTTGTCTTTTTTGGTGAGCATATTTAAGATGTTGTGTCTTAAATATATAAAAAAAGCTCTAGTTGATAGAGCTTTTGAGTATTAATAAAATTATAAGGGTTATGTTACTAACGCAATTTTGGGTAATCCTCTGGGTTTACCTCAAGCATTACGTTGTAAACCGCTTCAAAAATATCTTCCAAAGATGGTTTTGAGAAATAATCACCATCGGTTCCATAGGCTGGTCTGTGTTCTTTTGCGGTTAATGTTTGCGGTTGACTATCAAGATGTAAATACCCTTTTTGAGTATTCATAATCTCATCTAGAATATAAGCCGAAGCACCACCAGGAACATCTTCGTCAATAATCATTAAACGGTTTGTTTTTTCTAAGCTTTTTGCAATATCATGGTTAATATCGAATGGAATTAGTGATTGCACATCAATTACTTCGGCATCAATACCAACTTCCAATAATTCTTTGGCAGTTTGCTCTACCATTCGTAAGGTAGAACCGTAAGAAACTAACGTAATATCGCTACCTTCTTTTACGGTTTCGATAACACCTACAGGAGTTTTAAATTCACCAATATTACTTGGCATTTTTTCTTTTAATCTATAACCATTTAAACACTCAACTATAAGTGCTGGCTGATCACTTTCTAGCATAGTATTATAAAAACCTGCTGCTTTAGTCATGTTTCTAGGTACTAAAACATACATGCCTCTCACTAAGTTTAAAATACCGCCCATTTGTGAACCCGAATGCCAAATACCTTCCAGTCTATGACCTCTTGTTCTCACAATCATGGGTGCTTTTTGCTTTCCTAAGGTTCGGTAATGTAAAGTAGCTAGATCATCACTTATTATTTGAAGTGCATACATGATGTAATCCAAATACTGAATTTCGGCAATAGGACGTAACCCTCTCATAGCCATTCCAATACCTTGTCCTAAAATGGTAGCTTCTCGAATACCTACATCTGCAACTCTTAATTCACCATACTTTTCTTGTAAACCTTCTAACCCTTGGTTTACATCACCAATATTCCCTGAGTCTTCTCCAAAGATTAAGGCTTCAGGATATTTGCTGAAAATGGCATCAAAATTATCTCTTATGATAATTCTGCCATCAACCATTTCTGGACTTTCATCATATGTTGGAGTAACTTCAGAAATGTTTGTGGCTCTTAGTTTTGATTGGCTGTATAAGTGTGAACTGTATTTTGGCTGATTGATATCGAAATAGCTATTTATCCAATTTTGCAATTCAGTTTTTTCTTTAGAATCATCAAAAGTGATATATCTTAAAACTTTTCTTGCGGCCGAAATAACATCTTTTCTAGTAGGCTCATCAATAGCATTTAGGTCGTTTGTGATTTTTTGAATAAATACTTTATTAGGGCTTGTAGGAGCTACTTTTTCAAGAAGTGTATTAAGTTCAGCTCTTTCATTTAAAATTGGCGAAATAAAGGCATTCCAAGCGGCTTTCTTACCGTCTCTAACCTTCTTTTTAATATCCTTTTCTAACTGTGTGGCTTCCTCATTGGTGATGATGCTATTGCTAATCATCCACTCACGCATTTTTGCAATGCAATCATGCTCTTTTTCCCATGTTAGTCTTTCAGGACTTTTATATCTCTCATGAGAACCAGAAGTAGAATGGCCTTGTGGTTGTGTTAGTTCATCAATATGTAACAACACAGGAACATGCTCTTCTCTGGCAATTTTTGAAGCTTCTTCAAAGGCATTTACTAAGCTAGGGTAATCCCAGCCTTTTGCTCTAATAATTTCGTAACCATTACCTTTTTTGTCTCGTTGAAACCCTTTAAGGATTTCTGAAATGTTTTCTTTAGTAGTTTGATGTTTTGCGTGTACCGAAATACCATATTCATCATCCCAAACGCTTATAACCATCGGGACTTGTAAAACACCTGCAGCATTAATAGTTTCAAAAAACAACCCTTCGCTAGTACTAGCGTTTCCTATGGTTCCCCAAGCAACTTCATTTCCTTTAACTGAAAAATTTGAGCTATCAATACCTTCTACGTTTCTATAAATTTTAGATGCTTGAGCTAATCCTAATAGCCTCGGCATTTGCCCTGCAGTAGGAGAGATGTCGGCACTTGAGTTTTTTTGTTTGGTAAGATCTTTCCAGTTATAGTTGTCGTCTAAACTATGGGTTCCAAAATGACCTCCCATTTGTCTTCCTGCACTCATTGGGTCAGCTTCAATGCTTGTGTGTGCATATAAGCCTGCAAAAAATTGCTCAATTGTTAGCTGCCCAATAGCCATCATAAACGTTTGGTCTCTGTAGTAACCAGACCTAAAATCACCATTTCTAAATGCTTTTGCCCAAGCTAATTGAGGTATTTCTTTCCCATCACCAAAGATTCCGAATTTTGCTTTTCCAGTTAAAACTTCACGACGACCAAGTAAACTGCACTCTCTGCTTGTTACTGCAATAGTATAATCACTAATGATTTCGCTTTTAAAATCATCAAAAGACATGTTCTTGGTAAGCTCGGAATTTGTTTGCATTTGATAAGGATTAAGTTGCTGCAAATTTAGCAAATATTTGTATGTTGCGCAATGGTGTGTGTTGTTAATAAACTAACAAATTCTCAACAAAAAACAAATATTATTAACAATTATTCAAAAAAACTTAAATAATCAATTTTTGATTAAGAATAATTAAATATACTAATACCATTTTCTCCTAAACAAACCAAGTAGCGATTTAGGATCGACTGTAAACACAAAACGTATTTTTTGATCGTAGTTTGGTTGCCCTATTTCCCAACCAAGATTTGAATAAATAGGGAAGTACACTTCAAAGTAATCGGTTACTAAATTTACTCTTAAACCTGTATCATATTGAAATTTAACTGGAGTCAATGCATTTTTTACCAAACCAAAATCGGTATAAGCTTGAATGTATTTCCAAAGTGTCGTACTAAAATTAACAGTACTCATCCATCTATTGGCAAAAGGTGTGTTTAATTTAGATTTAAAGCCTCCTTCAGCAATAATGATTTGCTGGCTAAAAATTCCTGAAGCTTCAGAGCGTCCTAAATAATTGTAGTCAAATAAGTAATCAGTAGGTCTATCTAAAGCAAAACTAAAGTAATCAAAGTCTGATGGGTTTTTGTTATATAAAAATACTCCTGTGAAAAAACGTAAATTTATTTGTCTGTTGCTTTCAAATAATTTTCTATACTCATAGTTAAATGAGAGCTTACCAAAATTTTTAGCAAGCTGAAAATCGGTAAACCATTTGTAATAATCTATAAGACCAGGGTTTGTGTTTATATAACGAGCGTTAAAAACACTATAATTAGGATCGATATTACTGGTAATATTATTTACATCTTCGTCTTTATTAATATCTATATATCTAAAATTTAACGATTGAAATTTGTTAGACCTATAATCGGTGTGATCTCTAAAATTGAATCTTAAATATGGTGTAATAACTCTTGCAAACAAGTTTGGACCAAAAGACGAATACTTTCCTGACATACCATAAGTAATACCGTATAAGTCTTTATTCTCGATATTTTGAGTGTAATTTATGGATGCTGAAAATGTAAACGATTTAGACTTAGTTCCATAGCTAGGAGCAAATTTATAGTTAAAACCACGACGCAATAAAGTTTTATTATAAAACTTACTTCCAATAACGAGTCCATCATATATATTTCTATACTCTATAAGAGGCATTAAAAACACTTGTGTTTTAGAAGGGTCTTCTACATCTTTAAACAGTCTTAACTGTAGAGGTTTGTTGTTTGCAAGAAACCCATTTAATGATTTCCAATTATCTCTTAAATTATATTCGGGGATTGAATTGTCATAATTTAGTACAAGTTTGTTGGTATCAAACCTAGGTATGGTTAGGGTTTTATTATTCTTAATATTTTCTATCCATATTTTTGAGGTTACTGTATCATTTTTAAGTGTGAATAAAGACACAGGCATACTGTTTTGCCTTTTGTTTTTTATGGTTAATGTAATAGAATCGTCTGTTTTTTTTAAGCTCTTTATTTTAAAATCAATTTTTTTATTGGTATTAACATAGTCCTTAAAAAACCAATCCAGATTTTTATCTGTTTTAGACTTTAATAAGGTTTCAAAGGCATTTGTGTCTGTGTTTTTAAGAGCATACGTTTTTAAAAATTCTTTTAAGGTATTTTCTAAAGTTTGAGCATTTATATAATCATCTAAATACTTTAATCCGACACCTGCCTTGTATTTGTTAGCTAAATCGCTATTGAATCTTAAAAGCGAATCTTTTGAGGTAGTTAAAGGCTGATCTCTATTAGTTCTGGCCATATGCATATACACGAAACTGTACTGTTCGTTAAATTTTAAAGAGGCAGCATGAAACGCTCTAAGTCCCCAAATATCAGCTAAAGAACCAGCTAATTTCATATCTGGATAATTTTCTTCAATATATTTTATGAGAAAATAAATTTGAATACCATCTTTTAACCATTGTTCTTTACGCGGATTTATAAGTAGCGTATTATCTAAATAATTCCCAAGCGTGTTTTTTAATAGTTGTAATTCAAACTGAAAATTTTTAGGAAAAGGTCTAATAAAATCTGGTAATTGATTTAATCCATACACAGGATCTTTTTTGGTGTCTATATTAGAAACAATAAGTTTTTTATGAGGATAAGATCCCAAGTGCTTGGTTACAAACTGTACAACTTTATCGGTAATAACAGCTTTTTTAGAAGGTTCCAAATCTTTTTCGGTGTAGTTTGAAACAATAGAAAATTTATCGGTTTGAATGGTTCTGTAAACAGGTAGTTTCTGTAAAAAAAGTCTAGAATCCACTCTGTTATTTCCTTTTAAAAGCGCAGTTTGAGAATTAGTGTTTTGTGTTGTGTTTACTAAATCGAGCTCAGAGGTAAGTAAATAGTTTCTTGGAAATTCAACTTGAAGCGTAATATCAGCTTTCGGTACAAAAAGATCATCTAAATTTTTGTTGCTGTAATAGTGCCATTTACCATCATAAATAGTAGGTGTAATATACCAATACTTTAAATTATAATCTTTTAAAGGCGTAACACCATAATCGGTAAACTTCGTACTAGGAATTTTAACTATATATTTTAAGGTAATCTCGTAGCTTTCGCTTGGAGCTATTGGCATTTCTAGAGTTACTTTTATAATATCTGGATGTGCTTTTAGGCGTTCAAAACTCAAACTATTGTTTGATTGATTAATTATAGATGTAACTGTTGTAAAGCCTCTTTCTTCACTTTTAGCAAAATGAAATTTACCATCGTACTCTTCTGAAAAACGTTTTGCAAGCGGTGTGCTTTTTGTAGAATAACTATTACTCCAATCGTTTAAGTAAATAGTACTTAATGTATCGTTTGATGTGTTTTTATATGAAATGAATTGGTTGATTTGTATTTGATCAAAATCTATATTAAATGTAGCTTTAATATCAATTTTATCTTGACAAAACAAGCTTGTTGATGTTAAAGCAACAATAAATATATGTAGAATTCGATATCTCAAATTAGTGCTTGATAAATTTTAAGGGCTCTGTTATATTTTTATCTGTTATAATATAATACATGCCACTTGACAAGTATGAAACATTTAAGTTAATAAAATTCCTATCAACAACTTTATATTCTTCCATTTTTTGTCCTAAAACATTATATATGCGCAATGTAGTAATGTTTAGTTGTGGATGAATTTTCACAGTAATATTATCTCTTATTAAATTACTTCCTTCAATGGTTATGCCATATTCTGGTTCTAATGTTTTATTGCTTAGCGTTTCGTTAGTTTCTAGTGTTAAAGTTACTGGTAAATGGTCGCTAAAATAATAAAGTGCATCTCTAATAGATTGACTAAATGTTGGACCACTACAATTTACTGAATTAATATTTTCATTATAACAGCTACTATTGTTGTTATTGCCATAAGCTTGGTATGTACCAGAAACAAACGAAATATCAGGGTTTGTAGCCATGTTTTCGGAAGTCATAATAAAATCAAACCTATCGTCAAAACCACCACCAGCACCTCCAAGAGCACTTGTTGTTCTTGTTGACTGCGTAAACACATCTAAATAGCTTGTGTTATTGCTCCAACTTCCAATACGATTCGCAGGATCCATCAAGGTGATATTGTTTGTTTGGTCAATTAGTTCTTGAAAAGCTGGCTCAGAAGAAGTATATAGGTTTAAATCTCCTGCAAGAAGCACATTACTATCATTTGGCATGGTGCTTAAATAGGCTACAAAAGCATCGACCATTTGTTTACGTAAATTTTTATTATCTGTACCGCTGGAAGATTTTAAATGTGTTACAAACACATCTAAATATACTGGTTTACTGGCTTGGTCTATAGTGTTTAATTTTAATTTGTAATGATTAAAATCTCGATATATAGTAGTAACTTCTGCTTGAGATTCTAGAATAAACTTGGAACTATCATAAAAAATCATATTCTGTAAATCGTTTTGATCCCCAATAGTATCATCTGAAGTGTTTTCAACAAACAAGGCTCTTTGATAGTTTGGGTTTATATCTTGCATGAGCCTTAAAATATCATCGGCACCGTCTTCGTTGTTTAATTCGCAAATCATAAATACATCTGGTAAATAATCATTTAAAATAACATCTAAATACTGAATCCTACTTACTGGTTCCTGTAAAGGAAAATTTAGCACATTGTAAAACATGGCCTTAAAGGTTTCTTGCGAATACCCAAAAAGGCTAGTAAGCATTACTATTGCTACTACATATTTTTTTACCATTCTTAGGGAGAAAGAATTAGGTTTATTAAAAATTAGGACTCAATTCGTACTTTTTATAGAACGAGTCTAGAATCTCGATAACTTCAGCTTCTGTATCTACTAGGTTGATTAGATCTAAATCGGTTGCGCTAATATTTCCAAATTTATCAAGTAATGTATCCTTAATCCAATTTATCACGCCACTCCAAAACTCTGTTCCTACTAATATAATTGGAAACTTTTCAATTTTATTGGTTTGAATAAGTGTGATAGCTTCAAATAATTCGTCTAACGTACCAAAGCCTCCAGGCATCACTACAAAGCCTTGTGAATACTTTACAAACATTACTTTTCTAACAAAGAAATAATCAAAATCAAGACTTTTGTCACTATCAATATATGGGTTGTCATGTTGCTCGAAAGGCAAATCTATATTTAAACCTACCGAAGTTCCTCCGCCTAAATGCGCGCCTTTATTACCAGCTTCCATAATTCCTGGTCCACCACCAGTAATAACACCATAGCCAGCTTCCACAATTTCTTTAGCAATGCTTTGTGCTAATTTGTAATATTTGTTATCAGGTTTTGTTCTTGCTGAACCAAATATGGAAATACAAGGTCCTATGCGACTCATTTTTTCAAAACCGTTTACAAACTCACCCATAATTTTAAAAATTGCCCAGGAGTCGTTTGTTTTTATTTCATTCCAACCTTTTGGATGTAAACTTTTATTCATCTTTTCGCTTCAATTTTATTTTATACCAAACGCTAATTTAGTTCTTTTTTTAGGAACTTAGCTGTATAGCTCTTAGGGTGCTTAGCGACAGCTTCTGGAGTGCCTTCAACTACTATTTGTCCACCACCTTTTCCACCTTCATAACCAATATCAATAATATGATCTACTGTTTTAATAACATCCATATTGTGTTCAATAATCAATACCGTATTGCCTTTGTCAACTAACTTATTGAGTACTAGCATGAGTACGCGAATGTCCTCAAAATGCAATCCAGTAGTTGGTTCATCCAAAATATAGAAGGTGTTTCCTGTGTCGCGTTTGCTTAATTCGGTAGCTAGTTTAATGCGTTGTGCTTCACCACCAGAAAGGGTTGTGCTTTGTTGTCCTAACGAGATGTAGCCCAAACCAACATCTTGTATGGTTTTTAGTTTTCGGTATATTTTTGGGATGTGTTCAAAAAATGGGACTGCTTCGTCAATCGTCATGTTTAATACATCGCTAATCGATTTTCCTTTGTAACGAATTTCCAAAGTTTCACGATTAAAGCGTTTACCCTGACAGGTTTCACATTCTACATACACATCTGGTAGAAAATTCATTTCTATAACACGCAAACCACCACCTTTACAGGTTTCACAACGTCCACCAGCAACATTAAAGCTAAAACGACCAGGTTTATAACCTCTAATCATTGCTTCAGGAATTTTAGCAAACAGGCTACGTATTTCACTAAACACACCTGTATAAGTAGCAGGATTACTTCGTGGCGTACGTCCAATTGGCGACTGATTAATATCAATCACTTTATCAATATGCTTTAAGCCAGTAATCTTTTTATATGGCATTGGTGTTTTTACACCATTAAAGTAATAGTTGTTTAAAATAGGGTAGAGCGTTTCGTTAATTAACGTCGATTTCCCACTCCCAGACACACCAGTCACACCAATCATTTTTCCTAAAGGAAATTTTACAGATACATTTTTTAAGTTGTTTCCTGTACAACCAGTTAGAGTCATTGTTTTCCCATTGCCTTTACGACGTTTTTTTGGAATTTCAATTTCTTTGGTGCCGTTTAAGTAATCGGCTGTAAGTGTATGATGCGCTTTAAGCTCATCAGGTGTGCCTTCACTAATAATTTCGCCACCATGTTTTCCTGCAAAAGGACCAATATCGATCACGTGGTCTGCACGCTCAATCATGTCTTTGTCATGCTCTACCACAATGACTGAATTACCAATATCTCTCAAAGAGATTAACGAATTTATCAACTTTTCGTTATCACGCTGATGCAAGCCAATACTTGGCTCATCTAGAATATAGAGCACGCCAACCAATTGCGACCCTATTTGAGTTGCTAAACGAATACGCTGTGCTTCACCACCAGATAAGGATTTTGAGCTCCTATCTAAAGTTAAGTATGTTAAGCCAACATCCAATAAAAACTGAATACGTGCTTTTATTTCTTTGATAATTTCTTCGGAAATGGTTTTTTGCTTGTCCGATAAATGGGTGTCTAAATCTTTAAACCATGCTGCTAAATCAACAATATCCAAATTGGCTAATTCCGAAATGTTTTTACCATTAACTTTAAAGTACAACGATTCTTTTTTTAATCGAGAGCCTTCGCATTCCGAACACACTACCTTATCCATATAGTCTTTTGCCCAACGTTTTATGGACGTAGATTCGGCATTTTTATACTGACTTTCAATAAAATTAGCAATCCCTTCAAAATCGATGTTATAGTTACGCGATACACCAAGCGTTTTGCTATCCACAGTAAATTTTTCGTTGCCACCATACAAAATCATCTCTAAGGCGTCCTTTGGAATTTTGCTAATTGGGTCTGCCAAATCAAACTTAAAGCGTATAGCTATGGCTTCTAATTGTTTGAAAATCCAAGAGTTTTTTTGTGGGCCTTGCGGTGCTAAACCACCATGTTTTATGGATATATTTGGGTCTGGAATTATCTTATCTTCATTTACTTGGTATAACGTACCTATACCATTACACTTACTACAAGCGCCTTTTGGCGAGTTGAACGAAAAATTATTTGGCTCAGGATTTGGATACGAAATCCCAGACGAAGGACACATTAAATTTCTACTAAAATAGCGCACGTCGTTGGTGTCGTTATCAATCACCATAAGCACATTATCACCATGATACATAGCTGTGTTAATGCTTTCTGTAAGGCGTTTATCGTTATCGACAGTCTCGTCAATTTTAAGTCTGTCAATCACAATCTCTATATCGTGAGTTTTGTAACGATCCAGCTTCATGCCTTTTACAAGGTCTTTAACCTCGCCATCGGTACGTACTTTTACAAAGCCTTGTTTGGCAATTTGCTCAAACAGTTCGCGATAATGCCCTTTTCTAGAACGAATCACAGGTGCTAAAATATTGATGCGTTTACCAGCGAAACTCTCAATAATCAGCGTTTTTATTTGCTCGTCGCTATAGCTTACCATTTTTTCGCCTGTATTGTAGCTGTATGCATCACTCGCACGAGCGTACAGCAGACGTAAAAAATCATAAATTTCGGTAATGGTACCAACGGTTGATCGTGGTGACTTACTCGTGGTTTTTTGCTCTATGGCAATCACAGGCGAGAGGCCATCAATTTTATCGACATCAGGACGTTCCAAGCCACCTAAAAACTGTCGCGCATAGGCCGAAAACGTTTCAATATAGCGTCGTTGCCCTTCGGCATAAATCGTATCGAACGCCAAGGATGATTTACCACTCCCGGACAAGCCTGTAATAACCACTAGTTTTTCTCTAGGGATGGTCACATCTATGTTTTTAAGGTTGTGAACTCGTGCTCCTTGTACGTCTATGTTTTCTTCGAAATTGGTCATAACATGGCAAAGTTGCAAAGGTACAGATTTTATAGGTAAATAGGAAGTAACATACTAACAGGGTATTGTTGATAAATGAGGCTTATATACGTAGAAGTACGTATTGATTTTCTTACTAAAAATAACTACTTTCGTTTGACAGTTGATAAACTGTAATTAAAGCTGAATTTATCTTAACCGTTGGCAATAATTAATCAGTGAATTTTAAATCAGAAAATTTAATACTTATCATAGGAAATGGTTTTGACCTAGCTCACAACTATAAGACATCGTATAATGACTTTGCAAATCACATTATTGATAAAAAACTCTCTGCCGAAATAATGGAATTCGGATCTTCAGTAAAAGAGTCAAAATTTATCTTTAAAAGCTTTTTAAATGAAATTAATCGAAATCATCTTTTTAATGAAAATGGAAATTTCATTCAACGTCTGACAGCTCACAAAATTCTTAAAACTCCTGAAAAATTACCAGATACACTTAATTTATTTTCAAGTCAATTAAAACAAATACTCAATAATAGGTTTTTAGGTAAACTATTTGGCAACCAGTTCGAAAATTGGTTTGATATAGAAAATGCTTATTTTTTTGAATTAATTTCAATTTTTAAAACAACTAATTCTAAAGCACAAAAAACAAAAGAAATTGTAGAGTTAAATAATAATCTTATTGAGATAAAAGAAACTCTTTTTGAATACTTAAAAACCATAAAAACTGAACCTAACAGATATGTAAAGAAGTTTTTTAATTCAATTAATATAGATTCTTTCCAAAATGTTTATGTTATAAATTTCAATTACACCATTTCAATTGAAAACTATATAGAGCAATCTGACAAAATAAAAATAAATTACATACATGGCGACATTGATTCCAAAGACATAATTTTTGGATATGGAAATGATCAGCATCCTAATTATAAAGACATCAAAGCTACTGAAATAGACGAATTCCTGCGTTTTTTCAAAACTTTTGAATATCTCAATAACAACAAATATAATTCAGTTTATGAAGATGCACTTGAATATTTCGACGAATATGATGTTGTAATTATTGGCCACTCATTAGCACAAACAGATAAAACCTTGTTAAAAGAAATTCTAAATAATCAAAAGTGTAATAGAATTCACCTTTTTAAAAGAAGTGATTTAAAGAATGATTTATCCAATATTAGAGAAGCATTTAATAAGCAGATATATTCAATTAGTCGAATAATTGATAATGAAAAAGATTTAAGAGTAAAACTCAAAAACTATGAGGAGAGCACATTTTTCCCATAGATTAACTATTGCTAACAAAGAACTGAGTTTAAAGAAACAAGTGTGAACCTTTGAAAAATCAACAACTATCTAAAATTGAAATGACAAAAATATTCTTAAATGAGTATTACTTTGGCTATGGTATCCCTTATATGATATTAAGACTTTCAGCAGGACCATTAATACTCATTATGGGAATTAACCAATATACTAACGGAAATACAAAAGCAGGAATTGGTTATGCAGGGTTTATGATTTTCTTTGGTGTTTATTATATGCTTAAGCCATTTATTGTGTTGCTTTATTTAAAAAGTTGGTACAATAATTTTGATGTTGAGGTTTCTATTCAAGCTGATAAACTGCTTTTGCAAAAAGGGAAAATAAAATCGGAAGTTGATTACTCTGAAATTGATAAGGCTCATAAAAGAAAGGCCTATTATAAATTAAGTCTTTCCTCTAAACAAGAGCTGTACTTGCCAACTAAAAATTTAGAAACATCAGAATTAAAAATTCTTGAAAACTTAATCCTCTAGGCTATCCCCTGTTCCCGCGCGAATCTTTCGCGTGGATTTTTAATTTTTTTAATCCAGTTCCTATTTAAAAAGCTTTACTATTTTTAAACAAAGCTAAAATAAGTGAGCAGAAATTATAAATTTCGTAATCCAGAAGGTTTGTATTTTGTGAGTTTTGCTGTAGTAGGTTGGTTAGATGTTTTTACAAGGCACCAATACAAAGATTTACTTTTAGAAAGCTTAAGTTATTGCCAAAAAAACAAAGGAATGGAAATACATGCTTGGTGCATCATGACCAACCATGTTCATTTAATTTTTAGAAGTATTGAACATCAAAAACCAGAATTATTATTAGGAGATTTTAAACGATTTACAAGTAAATCTGTTATTAAAGCCATTCAAGAAAACCCAAGAGAAAGCAGGAAAGAGTTTTTATTGGCTTGTTTTAAAAAGGAAGCTCAAAAGAGTTCAAATACCACTAATTTTCAATTCTGGCGTCATGACAATAAGCCTATTGAACTATGGAGCAATGGGGTTATTCAACAAAAAATAAATTACATTCATAATAATCCAGTTAAGGAAGGCATTGTTTTTAAAGCAGAAGATTATAAATACAGTAGTGCAGTAGTGCGGCAGATTATGCTGGAGAAAAAGGATTGTTAGATAATGTTTGTGTCTTTCAGAATTTTAAGGGTTAATACCACGCGAAAGATTCGCGCGGTAACATTTGACTAGTAACTGAGGTGATTTTTGGAAAAGAAGTTATTACAAGGTTACCTAAAATAGTTAAGGCTTGGACTATCGATGAATAAATAATGATTTTCCAACAGTATTATAAAAAATAGCGGTTTGGGTGCTTAAACGAAACCTAAAATCTTTAACAATGTATTTAGCAATGCGTTGTATTTATATGTAAATTTACAGTCCGTTTTAATAAAACAACGTTACATGAAAAATTTAAAATTAGTTGCTTTAAGCTTTCTACTTATAGCAGTATTAGCATGCAAGGAGTCTAAAAAAAATGATGCTACTAAAACACAAGAAGCTCAAACTTCAGAAAACACATTTAGTTTGGTAAAAGATTCTACAAAAGTAAAGTTTACCGCTTATAAAACCACGGATAAAATAGCTATTGGTGGTGAATTTAAAAAAGTAAACATCACCAATATTGGTAATGGCGAAACGGCTTTAGAAGCCCTTAATGGAGCTAAATTCAGTATTCCTGTAAGTAGTTTATTTACCAATGATATTACCAATACAAGGGACCCTAAAATTTTGGAGTTCTTTTTTAATGTTATGAATGACCCTGAATTTATTTCAGGTGTGTTTAAGGTAGCAGACAATAATACCTGCTCGATAGATGTTACGTTAAATGGAAACACTGAGACTATTCCACTAACATATACCGCTTCTAGCGATACCAACCTTTCTTTTGATGGTGTTATGCATTTAGAAAAATGGGATGCCATGGAGGCACTTGCTTCATTGCATAAAGCTTGCGAACTATTACATACAGGTGAAGATGGTGTTAGTAAAACTTGGAGTGAAGTGGCTTTACATGTCGATATTTTACTTAAAAGACTTTAAATAGTTAAATGAAGCCATAGGCTATGTCTCGATAAATATATGAGAACCCTCTCTGTAAAAAGTATCACAAGTATTGCTTTATTGATAGTAACTCTGGTTTCTTGTCATTCTCCTGCCTATATATCAGGACATATAGAAGGTAGCATAACAAAAGATGTAAAGCTGTACCTCATTGAACCAGACCTTTTGAACGAGGTGGCTGCTTCCTATTTTGGTCGGGTTATAGATTCGGCTGTAGTATATCCTGATGGCAGCTTTGAGTTCCGCAACTTGCCAACATCTAAAAATCCTATGTTACTGGAGTTGGTCATACAAACATCTGGAAAAACACCTAACTATAAGCAAACAGACGACCCAACAAGCTCTAATTACATGCCACTATTATGGCAATTGGGTGAGCCATTGTATGTGACAGCTAAATTAGAGAGTTTTCAAAAAAGTTTGTCTATACAACAACCTTCTGAGGTTAATAAAGCGTTGCTAGATTTAAGAGATATCAACCAGAATGCCTACCAAACCCATCTTGCTGGAAAGGAGTGGCAATTAGAAGATGGTAAGGAATTGTTAGAAAAAGAACAGGCTGTATTACAGTACCGAAATGAGTTGATAACGTTTGCAGATAGCACAAAGTACCTTATGCCAGCACTAGTGGCTTTAAGATGGGTAAGCCCAGTGAATGATTATGAACGTGTACCAGAATTTTTAGTGGAACAATGCACAAAGTGGAAGCAACAACCAGAACATCCTTGGGTAGAACAGCTTTGTAAACAAAGTGAACTCTCTAATTTGCCAGTATTGGTAGGAAATACATTCCCAAACCTAGAGCTTCCCACAATCAACAAAGACACTCTTTTGGTGAACAACCAATTGGGCAATAAGCTTACTATTATAGACTTGTGGGCATCGTGGTGTGCACCTTGCCGAATCGAAAACCGTGAGATTTTAGTCCCTCTTTGGGATGATTATCATGACCAAGGATTGCAAATTATAGCTTACAGTCTAGAAAGTGATGCCTCTGCATGGAAAACCGCTGTTGAGCGAGATGGAGCAGACCGCTGGATACAAGCATCGGAGTTACAAGGGGATGATGCACCCTTCTTGAAAAAAATTCGCATTCAAACCATTCCAGCCAACTTTATTCTTGACGATAAAGGTGTGGTTATAGCCAAAAATATTCACGGAAAAGCGTTAGTGGATTTGGTAAAAAGTTATATGCAGAATTAAAATAACATGTGGGCTATTACCAGCCACCACCTCCGCCGCCTCCGCCGCCTCCGCCAGAGAAGCCACCACCACCAGAACCGCTGCCACTACTTGATGGTGGTGTAGCAGATTTGCTAATGGAATTAGATAACGATGAGTTTAGTGTATGGTTAAAGGCTGCGAAATTACCAATACGACCTCCAGAGTACCATGTTGGTTGATAGCTTTGGTCTATAAGCGATTTATCGATTAAATTTTGGAATTTTTCTCCCCAAACATCTTCAGCACCTAATACTACAGCGTAAGGCAATAATGTTTCAAAAATTTCAGGCGTTAAATGAGGTGGATTAAAATGGGCAATTTGTTTTTCTTCGGCGGCACTCATATACATTTTAAAGCCATCGATCAACGATTTGAGCTTCAGTTTTTCAACACTAGGTTTTCTAATTAAATATTGATAAATCAAGAAAAATGTAAAATTAACAACCAGAAATACAATGAGCACTAATACATCATGTTCACCTTGAAAGTATTGTGTCGTAAGAAAGATAAATATGAAGATATAAGCGAATATGGTTAAAATAGGCACTAGCCAAAACTTAAAATTAAAACCTTGATAAATTAAGCTTTTATGTTGCTTTCTTAATGAGGATTTAAACGCAGACACAGCACTTTGTACTTTGGAATTGTACTTACCATCTAATACTAACGTAGATGCACTTGAAAACAACTTTTTAAATAATATACGCTCTTCATCGTTAAGTTCTCCAGAGTCGTCCTTTACTTTGCGAATGGTAAACTGTTTGCTTTTAAACAAGCCAAACACATAGTCTTCATTATCTTCTTCAATTTTAAGATAGCCTTTTACTGCTAAATTTAAAATGGAACCTGTAATTAAATCGCCATGATAACGGAACTTATCTAGCATACCTATAGAGGCAGGTGTCATGTTGTTTGGAACTTCAAACTGTGGATATACTGTTGGCTTAGGTGGGTCGATACCAAATTTTAACCAAGTAAATCCGTAATAAAACAGGAGTGCTAAACTAATGAAGCCACTTAAAATTAGTGCACCAAACTTTTGAAGAAACGTTGGAGGTGGAGGTGGCGGCGGTTGATTAACGATGCCTTTATTAAAACCTACAGCTATGGTTAAGTTTTCACCAGCTCTTAAATTATCGGCTGTAAAGCTTATGATATTCTTAGAGAGCGTCGTTGAGTTACAATTAGAACTATTACTACCATAGCTTCCAGTATAGCAGGCATTTTGAATAATGTTTCCGCCATCAGGAAGTGTAATTTTACTAGACACCTGACCAAAAGGTAAAGCCCAATCAAAACCATTAACATTCCAATAAATTTCGTCGTAAGTATCAAAAAAACGAATTTGTCCACTCATACTATAGGTAATGGTATAATGGTATTCGCCTTCGCTTAAAAATACATCACTTTCACCAACATAAATGGTCATGTTGTTACTGCTTTTTTCGGTATGGTATTTAGATTTGCTACCATCTCTTTCCACAGATACTATTTTATAATCCAGTTTTACTCGATTGCCTGAACTATCTACCATTACAGTTGGGATAGTACGTGTAATGCCTCTTTTAAAAATAGTTCCGTTGGCATATACTTTAATAGATTCTTTTACAGTAATGGTACTTGAGGTATCTACTTCTATATCTGAATGAAAAGAAAGAACTCTTTCACTTTGCGAAAACAAAGAAAAAGAGCTCGTAACTAATAGTATAATAAAAAAGAGTTGTTTCAACGCTTAAAATTTAACTTGTGGATTTTGTCTTTCTGCGTCAGTGTCAATTTCAAAAAATGCAGCTTTAGTAAATTTTGTTAATCCAGCAATAAGGTTTGAAGGAAACGAGTCTATTAAAATATTATAATCTCGCGTGGTTCCATTATAGTATCTTCTGGATTTTTCAATGTCAGATTCAATCACAGACAATTCATCTTGCAAGCTTAAAAAGTTCTCATTGGCTTTTAACTCAGGATATTGCTCTGCTACTGCAAACAAATTTAATAGAGATTTATTTAATTGATTTTCAGCGGCTTGTTGTCCTTCAACGGTTGTGGCACTTTGTGCTTGGTTTCTAGCCTTTGTCACATTTTCAAAGGTTTCTTTCTCGTGACTTGCATACCCTTTTACCGTTTCTACTAAGTTTGGAATTAAATTATAACGTTTTTTTAATTGTACGTCTATACCACTCCAAGCTTCAGCTACAAGTGTATTTAGTTTTACTAATCTGTTGTAAATTCCAATTCCATAAAAAACTACAAGAATTATAAAACCAATTAATGCGTAAACCATAATTATTGTTATTAATATTTAAGAACTAAAGATATTAAAAAAAATAATGAAAAATGCTGTAACAAAAAGAAACAGTAAATCGTTATCCCAAAAATATTTGATATACTTGTAGTAGCAATTAAAACTTTAAACAAACTAAAAATGAGATTATTAGATAGAGCTACTCGATTGTTTACATTTTTCATGTTAGCCTTAATTAGCATTTCGTGTCAAGATGAGGTACAAAAAGCAGATTTAGTCATTACCAATGCAACTATATGGACAGGTAACGACAATCAGCCTATAGCCGAGTCTATGGCTATATCTGGAGATACCATTCTTTTTGTAGGAAGCCATGAAGACGTGTCGAAGTTTATAGGAGAAAACACCAAAATTAAAGACGCCAACGGAAAGTTTGTAACACCTGGTTTTATTGATAGTCATGTACATTTATTAACAGGAGGGTTTAATTTAAATTCGGTACAGCTAAGAGATGCTAAAACACCTGAAGCGTTTATAAAAAGGATTGAGGCCTTTGCTAAAACAGTTCCAAAAGGGTCGTGGATACTAGGAGGTGATTGGGATCATGAAAATTGGGGAGGTGAATTACCAACCAAAGAATGGATTGATGATATTACTAAAGACCATCCTGTTTTTATTACACGATTAGATGGACATATGTCGTTAGCAAACTCAGTTGCCTTAGAGTTGGCAGGTGTAACAAACAAAACATTAGATGTTGAAGGCGGCGATATTGTTAGAGCTGAAAATGGAGATGTTACAGGGTTGTTAAAAGACAATGCTGCAAATTTGGTTTGGCCTTCTGTGACTGAGCCTACTGAAGAAGAATATGAAAAAGCATTACAGGCAGCAATGACTTACTTAGCTTCCAACGGTGTAACCTCGGTACATCATATGTCTGCAGCAGGACATTACAATGTGCTTAAAAAAGTAAAAGCAAAAAATGAACTAATAACACGTATTTATGCCATGTATCCTCTTACAGATTGGAATCGTTTAAAGAGTGAAATAGATGCTAATGGAGCAGGCGATAATTGGTTAAAGGTTGGAGGTTTAAAAGGATTTGTAGATGGATCGTTAGGGTCGCATACTGCTGCATTTTTTGAGCCTTATACTGATAATCCTTCAGATAATGGGTTTTTTGTGATGCCAATCGATACGATTTATAAACATGTAAAGGCAGCTGATAAAGCAGAACTGCAAGTGATGATACATGCTATTGGTGACAAGGCAATTAATAATCTGCTTAATACTTTTGAAACCGTTCAAGAAGAAAATGGAGAAAGAGACAGAAGGTTTAGAATAGAGCATGCACAACATATATCACCAGATGATTTTAAGCGATTTTCAGAACTTAATGTCATACCTAGCATGCAACCTTATCATGCAATTGACGATGGTAGGTGGGCAGAAAAATTAATAGGTGCAGAGCGAATTAAAACCACTTATGCTTTTAAATCATTATTAGATGCTGAAGCAAAATTAGCCTTTGGTAGTGATTGGTTTGTAGCGCCACCAACACCATTAATGGGTATATATGCCGCAGTAACCCGTAGAACTTTAGATGATAAAAACCCTGAAGGTTGGGTGGCTGAACAAAAAATAACAGTAGAGCAAGCACTTACAGCTTATACTAAAAATGCTGCCTATAGCTCATTTGAGGAAAATATAAAAGGCACGCTTGAATCAGGGAAATTGGCAGATTTTGTAATTATTAATGGCGATCTAACAACAGTAAACCCTAATAATATCAAGGACTTAAAAATATTAGAGACTTATGTAGGAGGTAAAAAAGTTTACGACTACTCAAATAATTAAAAAAGATTTAGATGGAGTTTTTTAGAATTGTAAAAGTAGAGACACAAAGTGAAGATATTCAAGAGGTATTGACGCTTGAAAATCTAGAGTCAATGACTAATGAAATGATTGTTATTGATGCTAATAACGAATCAGAAGCTAGCATTGGTGGTATTTGGGGTGAATTTACTTTAACTAGAAATAACATTAGAGGAGGACTGCGTTTTGCATTGTTAGAATGTCCTAATGCTTTAACGTGGACCATTACTACAGGATTTAATCCAGATCCTGAGGCTGTAATTATTCATTTAACAATTAACAGGCAGCAACCAAAAGAAACTTTTATAGAGGAGATAGAAGAGTTTTTAGACGATCACAGTAATTGTTTGCAACAAATTTTTAAGAAACAAAATGTTAACAGAGAAGCATAATCTATAAAGCACTATTTATAGTTTTAAATGTCTTTTAAATTTTTTAATTGCTATAAATTAAAAAATCAATATACTTGTGAAGTGATTACAATAGATTCCCACTTTCGTGGGAGCTTTAAATAAATTTAAAATGAGATTATTAGGCATAGGCTCCAGAATTAACCATCCAGATTATGGTAAAGGCGTGGTTACCAATGTTACTTCAAGACATTATTGGGTAACATTTATTGATAATGGTTTAGAAACCATAGAACTAGACAGTGAGTTTGAAGTGATAGAACGCGCAAATGCAGACGATGTAGATACTGTAAGCTTATTTGATGTAGAAAGTAGTTTAGTTGATATCCTTAAAAAATGGAGCGATGCGAGTGAAGTAGTACCTATTGCAGATAAATGGAAAGGTGGGCAGCTTATTTTAGAACCAGGAGATACAGCGCTACAAGGTAAAGAAATACCTATTGATACATTTTTTCATAAAATAGTGATGGTTCGTGACAGACTGCGTGTGATGGAGCAAAAAATAAATTCCAGTAAAAACCTTGACGAACAAGAAAAGATCGATTTGCAACAATACATTACTAGATGTTATGGTAGTTTAACCACATTTAATGTATTGTTTAAACAAAAAACGCAACAGTTTTCAGGACAGAGTAGTAAGTAAAACATTGTCATTGCGAGGACAAAGGACGTGGCAATCTGTATATCACTAACGTCATGGCGAACACAGTGAAGCAATCTGTTTAGTTTTTAATTCTGATTAAGAAGATTACTTCGTCGATTTTCTCCTCGTAATGAGGATAAACATTATCGTGTCGTTTTAATATGGTTTATTTCAAAACCAAAGAACAATACTTTATGAAACGTTGGGAGTTGTGCTCCTGTGGTGGTAGTTGTCCAATCACTCCAAGAAGCTTCTAAGCCATCCATTGGTAAAAGGTCTGTCCACATTTTAAACTTTACTGGTTTTCCAGAAGCATCAAACGACCATAAATACGAATCGCCTGGAGTTGTGCCTCCTTGTGTATAAGTGACAAGCAAAGCATCTTTGCCATCTCGTTTTACAAGGCTACGTTTCACACCATCGTCATAGACTTTGTAAGGAGCTACTAGCCAAAAAGAGTCATTATTAAAGTAATTTATAGCTGTGTTAACAAGTTGATCTCTTTGTTTGCCAATAATATTAAAACTATGTACATAGGCTTTACTACGCTCAGGAAAGCCAAGATGTAAATCTACTTTATATTCTTTCCAACGAACAGTACACAAGTTATTGGCTTTATCCCATTCGTAACGACGTTTGTTTTGGTAGGTCCACTCAATATACTCTGTTTTTTTATAAGCTTCAAAGTTTAGCACATCTAGCATCTTATCAGCTAAGGCATCAGCAGCTTCATCTTGAATACCAACAGGTACATCTTCATTATATTTAAAATAAATGTAGCCTATAAAGAGCAAGGTAGGTAATGTAAAAAACACTACTACACCAGCAATAATCTTTATAGTTTTTTTTAATTGCATTTATATAATATTCCTAATAGCTTCTTTTCGACTCAACGGTTTTAAACTGGTGGAATTTACAAAATTTAATACGGATTGAGGGTTAGTTTTTCCATATTCTCGAAGTGCCCAACCAATAGCTTTTTGTATAAAGAATTCGTTAGAGTCTTTATGAGCTATACATTGATTAAACAACAATTTTTCATTTGTATTGTGTTTATAGCCTAGTTGAAAAATAATAGTACTTCTATGTAACCACATATTATCTACGTTTGAAAACTTAGTTATGGTAGTTTTTACCATATTTGGATATAAGGTTAGATAGTTGCCTAAAATCCATTTAGCAATAAAGTCAACCGTGTCCCACCATGAGTTAGTACTGATGCGTTTTTCAATTAAGGTAATATCACTTTCAACGTATTTTTTACGAAGGTATTTATCAAAAATCTCAATGGCAGTTAAATGAAACTCTCGTTGTGGTAATTTATATAATTGAAACGTAAGCTCACGAATATTTGTTATTACTTCCTCTTTGTTGTTTTCAATAGCTTGTTTTAAAAGTGTACGACGCTCTTTGGTTTTTATACCATAAAACTCAAACTGACCTCTCATGTAGTTTTTCATATGAGATGCATTTTCAGCATTGGCATGCTTACGATACAGGTTGGTGAGGTCTTCTATAAACATATATTACAATGTTTTTTGAGCATATAAATAGTCTAATTTTTCTTTAGCAAAGGCAATGAGCTCTTCAAAAAATGAGGTGAATTCTGTTTCAAACTCTTCGTAAAATTCTTCAAGTTCGTTTACGGCTAAATTCATTTGTGATCTGTTATGAGTTCTTCGGTTCATACCCTCTAAAACCTTTGCAATACCTTCTACAGAAGCATAACTCAATAACCAGTTATTGGTAATCATGTATGGCATCATTTTTTGAATACGTAAAGGCAAAATATCGAAATGTTCTTCTAGTGAATCATAAAAATGCTCGACATACTCATCTAAAGGAGTATCACAATATTTATCCCAGTTTTTGGCTAAAAAATGATCATACAATATATCTACAATCACACCAGAATAATGGCTGTACTTTTCATGTAATCGTTTGGTGCTTTTTCTAACAGTTTCGTGAGCATCTGTAAAAGTATCGATTTCACGATGTAGTAAAATACCAATTTGGAGTTCTCTATCGTATTTCCGATAATTTTTCCCCTTAATGCCATCTGCCATAAAATTGCCAATGGTTACTAAATCGTTATCACCTGAAAGATAAATATGTGCTAAAAAATTCATTGGTCGAATTTACAAATTCGTGACGAGGAATACAGTTTTGAAATATTATATTTGTTCAAAATAAAAACAAACTATGACACTTATAAAATCTATATCAGGCATTAGAGGGACTATTGGAGGACAAGTAGGCGAGAATTTAACACCTATTGATGCGGTTAAATTTGCATCTGCTTATGGTATGTGGATCAAGCAACAACGTAATAAAAAAGACTACACAGTTGTGGTTGGACGTGATGCGAGAATTTCTGGTGAAATGATACAAAGTTTGGTAATGAACACGCTTGTTGGTATGGGAATTCATGTTGTAGATTTAGGCTTGTCAACCACGCCAACTGTTGAGGTTGCTGTGCCTATGGAACATGCAGATGGAGGCATTATATTAACAGCAAGTCATAACCCTAAGCAATGGAATGCACTTAAGTTATTAAATCATAAAGGTGAATTTTTAAATGACACTGATGGCAAAGAAATTTTAAGGTTAGCTGAGTCTGATACTATTGAATTTAGTGATGTAGATAGTTTAGGTAAAATTACGATTAACCAAGCCTATATCGATATGCACATTGATGAGGTATTGAATTTGCCGTTAGTCAACAAAAAGGCGATTGAAAAAGCCAAGTTTAAAGTTGTGGTAGATGGTGTGAACTCTACTGGAGGTATTGCAATTCCTTTATTGTTAGAGCGATTAGGTGTGCATGCTGTAAAATTATATTGTGACCCAACAGGACATTTCCCTCATAATCCAGAACCTTTAAAGGAGCACTTAACTGACTTATCTGAAAAAGTGGTTAAAGAACATGCTGATTTTGGTATTGTGGTGGATCCAGATGTTGATAGACTAGCCTTTGTTAGTGAGGATGGAGAAATGTTTGGTGAAGAATATACCTTGGTGGCTTGTACCGATTATGTGTTGAGTAATACACCAGGAAATACAGTAAGTAATATGAGTTCCACACGAGCCCTTCGTGATGTGACCGAGAAACATGGAGGTGTTTATGAAGCCAGTGCAGTAGGTGAGGTGAATGTCGTAGAATTAATGAAACAAAACAACGCCATTATTGGAGGCGAAGGCAATGGAGGTATTATTTACCCAGAATTGCATTATGGTCGAGATGCTTTAGTAGGTGTGGCACTATTTTTAAGCTTGTTGGCAGACAAAAAAATAAAAGTGAGCGAGTTACGCAGTACATATCCTTCGTATTTTATGAGTAAGAATAAAATACAATTAACACCAGGTTTAGATGTTGATGGTATTTTAAAAGAAATGGAAAAGTGCTATTCACATGAAAATATCACAACCATTGATGGTGTGAAAATTGATTTTCCAGATAATTGGGTGCATCTACGTAAAAGTAATACAGAGCCCATTATTAGAATTTATACCGAAGCCAAGTCGCAACAAGAAGCTGATGATTTAGCAATAAAAATTATGAGTGAGATTAAGGAGATTGCTGGTATAGATTAGTGTATTTAATTATTAAAATTATTAAATGAAAAAAAGTTTATTATTTTACTGTATATTTTTCGGAGTTTTATTATCAATAAAATCTTATTCCCAAAGCAATATACAGAATGATGTTCAATTTAAAATGATTGCGGAAGGGACTGACTCTCCTATTTCTGAATTGCAAATAGTTTGTTTTAATAAATACTTCAATAAGGATTATTTACCAGATGAATTCAGAGAAAAATATAATCTAAATGATAAATCATTGTACAAAAAGAAAATGCTGATTGAGATTTTTCACTCTGACAAAGAAAAAAATGGATTAGATAAAATTGAACTTATTGGAATAAAAGAGAGCGAGAGTACTCTTGAAATTAAATATAACACCATTAATTCAAATTTAAAAAATGATGATAAAGAATTATCACCATTTTTGATTGTTCAAATTCCAAAATCAAAAAAGGAAATAAAATTTATAGTTAACGGAGTTGAATTAGGAAAAACATCTGAGGCATATATTGATAATTAATAACAAGGTTTAACGTATTACTTATTTGACCAATATTTATAGAATTAGGGGATTCAAGAATTGGAAAGAATTTATTAATTAAAGTTTTGACTAACTGTGGATAGTTTGAAATCACTATTTATTGAAATTGTTCAGGAGCTTTATCCTTATGCTTCCAACGCTTATGTGTCCATAAGTAATATTCAGGCGCTGTTTTAATTTGTTTTTCTACTAGTTTATGGAACTTATCAGTTAATTCGTAGTCTTTAAAATCTTTTGGTGTTTTTGTAATTGTGCTAAAAGTTGCTTCGTAAAATCCTCGTTTTATCTTTTTTATAGCCATAAATACTATCGGTAAATCCAGTCGTTTAGCAAGCATTTCAGAACCTGTATAACAAGGCACTTTAACTCCCATAAACTCCGTCCAATGATAGGCTTTTTTTAGTTTTGGAGATTGGTCTGCTGCCATTCCACATAAAAAAAGTTTGTTATTTTTTTTAGATTCAATAAGTGTTGGAATGATGTCTTTTGTTGAAACTAAATAACTATTATGTTTACCTCTTACGCGTTTAACCAATCGGTCAAAATAAGGATTTCTTAATCGTTTATATACAGCGTAGCCTATAAAATCAATATGTTTTTGTAAGCTCATAGACCATTCCCAACTAGCATAATGTCCACACATAAGGACAACACTTTGTTTGGAAGTTTCATATTGTTTAAGCTCTTCAATATTAGTAATCTTAAAACGTCTCAATATTTCTTTTTCCGAAATGGTTAAAGACTTAATTGCCTCAAACATCATATCGCAAAAATGATGGTAGAATTTCTTTGAAACGTGATTTATTTCTTGCTCGCTTTTTTCTGGGAATACCAATTTAAGGTTGTCTTTTACTACTTTTTTTCTATATCCAATTAGATAGTATAATATAATATAAACTATATCAGACAACATATATAAAAGTCTAAATGGTAGTATGGAAATAATCCATAAAATGGGATATACTATAATGTAAGCAAGTAGTTGCAAAAGCTAATTTGTTTTGGCAAATATATGCTATATTTGGCTTTTTACGTTTACACGGTATGGGAAACATAGATTTAATTACAATTATTATTATAGGAGCTAATGTTTTGGTCTCTTTAAAGGGATTTAACGACTTTTCTTTTTTTGAAAAGTACAAGTTTAATATTGGAGGAGTTAGACGTGGTGAGCAAGTTAGAATGCTAAGCTCTGGATTTTTGCATGTTGATGAAATGCATTTGTTTTTTAACATGTTTACCTTGTATTTTTTTGCAAATCCTGTAATTGCTCATTTAGGCACTTTTAATTTTGTGCTGGTTTATTTTGGGAGTTTAGTATTTGGAAATTTGTTGTCACTTTACTTTCATAAAGAAGAGTACCATTATAGTGCAGTAGGAGCCAGTGGTGCTGTTACAGGTATATTGTATGCGGCTATTTTGTTAAACCCAAGTATGAAACTGTACATGTTTTTTATCCCAATCCCAATCCCAGCTTATTTATTTGGAATTGGTTATTTATTGTATTCCATTTACGGAATGAAGCGTCGTGTAGGTAATATTGGTCATGATGCTCATTTTGGTGGTGCCATAGGTGGTTACGTTATCACATTAATTTTAGCACCTTGGTTGTTTAAAGAACATTTAATAATGGTGGTTTTACTAGCTATTCCAATAGCTCTTTTATATGTTATGCGTAAAACAGGAAGAATATAAGAGGAAACCTAACCGACCCAACCCAACAAAAACAAGCAGATTGCCTAGTCCTTTGTCTTTGATTAGCTCATACTGATAGCTCTCGCAATGCCGATATATTTAATCTAACATTTTTGAAATTTGTTCTTCAAGGGCTTTACCTCGGAGTTTTTTTGCAACAATTTTACCATCTTCATCAAGTATAAATGATGCAGGAATAGAATGTACATCATATAGTCTAGCAACTGGGTCATTAAAATATTGTAAGCTGCCTACATGATGCCAATTTAGGTTATCATCTTCAATAGCTTTTTTCCAACGTTCTTTATGTCCGGGTCTATCTAAAGACACTCCAATAATTTCTAAGCCTTTGTCTTTATATTTTTCATAAACTCTAACAATGTTTGGGTTTTCTCTTCGACAAGGGCCACACCATGATGCCCAAAATTCTACGATGGTTGCCTTTCCTTTAATGTCGTTTAAAGAAATCATTTCACCATCAATAGAAGGTGCTGTAAAGTTAGGTGCAATTTTTCCAACGTTTAAATTAGCACTCGCTTCAATAATAGCAATTTCGCTTTGTATTTTAGCACCAATCGATTTATAGGCTGCATTTTTATTAATTACAGGTTGCAAAGCATTAAAGTTACTTTTTAACTTTTCAAGATTGATATCTGGATTTGTAATTTGAGTTTCAAGTAATAATAATGAAAAACCTGAGTCTGGGTTATTTGAAATAAAATCCATACCAAACGCATCAAGTTCAGTGGTTATTTTTCTGGCTCTAGCAATAATTTCGTTTCTTTCTTCTTGAGTAGTTGCGTTTTTATACTCCTCATTTAGACCATTAATAGCACTGCTTCGTTTTCTATATTCAGCTTTATACCCATTATAATCTTCGTTATTTTTTGAACCTGTTACTGGAGAATAATATAAACTATCTCTTTTGACGTTTATGTTAATCCTACCTGATTCTAAAACAAAAGGTAAACTACCTTTAATGCTGTTAATAGTAATAGTCTTTATAGAAGGGTTTGCCGTTTTACCTTTAAAAACAAATGCTTCATTCATTATAATGGCAGTGTCAATAGTAACTTGTCTATTATTTTCAACCGAATGGATATATGCTCTTAAGCCATTAACAACGCCTTTAGCTGTTCCTGCTATTTCGTATGTATTTTGAGGAAGAGGCTCTTGTTCGTTAGTTTTACAACTGTAATTTAATATTACTAAGACTAAAAGTAGGATTGTCTTTTTCATTTTCATTAAATTTTTATCAAATATACATTCTTTTTATGTTCTTGGATATTTATGTAGATGAGATGCGCTATAATTAGACAATATGTATAAAGTCCGTCGTCAATTTCCTATTTTTGTCTAAAATTTAAATTCGTGACTAATAACGATACCATAATTGCGTTGGCAACCCCTTCAGGTGCTGGAGCTATTGCTGTAATTAGAATTTCTGGTGACAATGCCATTACCATGTGTGATGCGCATTTTAAATCTGTAAAAAGCCAAAAGTCGCTTAGCAACCAAAGAACGCATACCATTCATTTAGGACATATTTTAAAAGATGGGAAAGAACTAGATGAGGTGCTGGTATCAGTTTTTAAAGATCCAAATTCTTATACAGGTGAAAATGTGGTGGAGATATCTTGTCATGGCAGCCCTTATATTCAACAAGAAATTATTCAGTTGTTTTTAAGGCATGGTTGTCGAATTGCAAATCCTGGAGAATTTACCTTGAGAGCATTTTTAAATGGTAAACTGGATTTAAGTCAAGCAGAAGCTGTAGCAGATTTAATTGCAAGTGATAATGAAGCATCACATCAAGTGGCTATACAGCAAATGCGTGGAGGATTTAGCAATGAAATTAAGGCGCTACGCGATGAACTAATGAATTTTGCCTCTTTAATTGAACTAGAACTTGATTTTGCCGAAGAAGATGTAGAGTTTGCTAATCGCGACCAGTTTAAAGATCTTATAGAGCGTATTACAAAAGTATTGAAGCATTTAATAGATTCGTTTGCTGTAGGTAATGTGATTAAAAATGGCATACCAGTAGCTATTGTTGGTGAGCCAAATGTAGGTAAATCAACCTTGCTTAATGCATTGCTTAACGAAGAAAAAGCGATTGTAAGTGATATTGCAGGCACCACCAGAGATGCCATAGAAGACGAATTAACTATTGGAGGTATTGGATTTCGGTTTATTGATACTGCTGGTATTAGAGACACGCAAGATGTGGTTGAAAGTATTGGTATTAAAAAAACCTTTGAGAAAATAGAACAATCGCAAGTAGTGATTTATTTGTTTGATGCTGAAACCAGTGTGTCTAATTTAGGAATTGTACTTGTTGAAATAGAAAAAATCAAAAACAAGCACCCACAAAAACCATTAATCATCATTGCCAATAAAATTGATAAATTGGATGATATCCAATTGGCAGAACTCACCAACAATATTCCTCAGGCTATTTTACTATCAGCTAAAACAGGGTTTGGAGTAGAGCAATTAACTGATAAATTGCTTAGTTTAATAAATACAGGAGCCTTGCGAAATAATGAAACTATTGTTACTAACTCTCGTCATTATGATGCGCTTTTAAAAGCACTGGAAGAAATACAAAAAGTGCAACAAGGGATGGATGCTAATTTATCAGGAGACTTACTCGCCATCGATATTCGTCAAGCTTTATATCATTTTGGTGAAATAACAGGCGAGATCACCAGTGATGATTTGCTAGGGAATATTTTTGCTAATTTTTGTATCGGAAAGTAACTAGCACAAACTACATCAATATAATAAACCGGAAATCCATTATAAAATAAATCAAGTTATTTGTTTTTTATAATACCTTCTCTTTGATTTTGCTATAAAAGGCATTAATGCAGAGCAGTACCAAACAAAAAAAATTGTATTTTTAAAGAACCAACCAGAATACTTTTAATTATGCGCAGCTTTGTTTGTTACTTCTTTACAATTTTTGCTATTTCCCTAACTTTTTCTCAAACCAATCCATCTCAATACCAAGAACTAAATTATAGGATGATTGGTCCATTCCGTGCAGGAAGGACAGTAGGTGCTGTGGGTGTTCCTACACAACCCAATGTGTTTTATATTGGAGTAAACAATGGAGGTGTATGGAAAACAGACGATTATGGTCGAACATGGAATCCTATTTTTGATGAAGCTCCAACAGGTTCTATTGGCGACTTGGCAGTATCACCTAGCAATCCAAATATTATCTATGTAGGAACTGGCGAAGGAATGCATAGACCTGATTTATCTGTTGGTGATGGCATGTTTAAATCTATCGATGGTGGGAAAAACTGGCAACATATTGGATTGGGAGACGTCCAACAAGTTGGTCGGGTTATTATACATCCAACCAATCCAGATATTGTTTTTGTAGCTGGAATGGGGCATCCTTATGGAGCCAATACAGAGCGTGGTGTTTTTAAATCGATAGATGGAGGGGAAACATGGAAAAAAGCGTTATATATAAATGCACAAACAGGAGCTATTCAAGTCGCACTTGACCCAAACAATTCGCAAATTGTATTTGCCACTCTGTGGGAACACCAAGAAGGTCCTTGGGAAAATGCCAAATTCTCAGGAACCAATAGTGGGTTATACAAATCAACTGATGGTGGGGAAACCTGGAAAAAAATAACCAAAGGTTTACCAGGAGCAAGTGATGGCTTGGGTAGGGTATGGGTAACAACTGCATTAAGCAATTCTCAACGAATGTATGCCATGGTTAGTGCTAGAAATAATTCAGGAATTTATAAAAGTGACGATGCAGGCGAAAGCTGGAATTTGATACATACTAACAGACGCCTTTTGGGACGAGACATACAAGTACATCCTAATAATGAAAACGTTGTGTTTATTGCTAATGTAGCTTCGTATCGATCTGATGATGGTGGGAAAACTTGGACGTCTATAAAAGGAGCGCCTGGAGGTGATGATTACCAGCGATTATGGATTAATCCATTACAACCCGACATTAGGTTGTTTTCCGCAGATCAAGGTGCTGTAATTACTGTAAATGGAGGAAAAACATGGAGCTCTTGGTATAACCAACCTACATCTCAGCTGTATCATGTTGCTACCGATAATCAATATCCATATTGGGTCTATGGAGGTCAACAAGAAAGTGGAGCCATTGCTGTAGCAAGTAGGAGTAATGGAGGTCAAATTTCCTTTAGGGAATTTATAGGTGTTGGCGCAGACGAATATGCCTATGTAGCACCTGATCCCAAAGATCCTAATATAATTTATGGAGGTCGCGTAACACGTTTTGATAAAAGAACAGGGCAAAATCAATTTGTGGGACCAGAAGTTCTACGTTCTGGTAAAGTGAGATTTCTTAGAACGATGCCGCTTATGTTTCATCCGTTGGATGATAATATGTTGCTCTTTGGTACAAATGTCGTTTGGAAAACCTTGGATGGAGGTCAAAACTGGCAGCAAATTAGTCCCGATTTAACGAAGAAGAATCCTGAAGTACCCAAAAGTGTAGGTAACTATACAACTGATGCCCATAAAAAGATGCCACAACGTGCTATTGTTTATGCTTTAGCACCATCTACAATCGATAAAAATATTATTTGGGCTGGTACCGACGATGGTTTAGTACATATCACCACCAATGGTGGTACCACTTGGAAAAATGTGACGCCTCCAACTTTGACATCTTGGGATAAAATTTCACAAATTGATGCTGGTCATTTTAATAAGGGTACTGCTTATATCGCGGTAAATGCTATCAGGAAAGATGATATGAAACCTCATGTCTATAAAACCCATGATTTTGGTGAAACGTGGACAAAAATTGTGTCTGGTATGAATCCTTCGGGACCTGTAAATACTGTTCGTGAAGATTATAAACAGGAAGGCTTGCTGTTTGCGGGAACCGAGCGTGAAGTCTATTTTTCAAATAATGATGGCGCTTCTTGGGAATCCTTACGACTAAATATGCCAGCGTCTTCGATTCGCGATTTGGTGATTCATCAAAATGATTTGGTTATTGGTACACATGGACGTTCTATTTGGATTTTGGATGATTTTAGCCCACTACGTGAATTGACAAAACTGCAATCACAAAATAATTATTTATTTCAACCAAGTGATGCCATACGTGTACGCCATAATGTGTTTACAGATACACCATTACCACCAGAAGAACCTACTGCACAAAATCCGCCTGATGGTGCATTAATTGATTATTATTTGGGAAAGGCTGTTAATAAAGTTCAGTTAAATATTCTCGATCAAAAAAATCAATTGGTTTCAACGTTTTCTAGCGATGATGTAGCCGAAGAAATAGATTCCACTACCATGCGCCACCCAACGTATTGGGCGCGTCCAGAACAAAAACTATCAACACAAGAAGGTCACCAACGCTTTGTATGGAACCTACGCTACCAATCTCCTAGAGGAGCTCAGAGAAGCTATGGTATTGCTGCAGTACAATACAATACACCAAGTGGACCTGTTGGGCCTTTTGTAGCACCTGGAACTTATAAAGTGCAATTAATTGTAAATGGTGCAACTACAGAACGTAGCATTACGGTAAAACTCGATCCTCGTTCACAAATAGGCTCAGAAGCAGTAGATTTACAAACCCAACTTTCTTTGCTTTGCTATGATAATTATAACAAATTGCAAACAATAAGAGAAAGTATTGATAACAAAATTGCTACACAAAGTCTAAACAAGAACTCGCAAGTAGCTTTAAATAATTTTAGAGGTAATGGTAAGCCAAGAAGCATCAGCTTTTTTTACGGAAGTATTCAAGCGAGTGATTTAGAAGATGAAACTTTGGTTGGACTTCAATCCAAACTGTTGTATCTCATAGAGGTACTTCAAAGTGCTGATACAATGCCAACTGTAAAAACAACTGAAGCAGTAAATGTATTAGATGCTCGTGTAAAGGAGTTATTAAATCGGTGGAAAAAGATAGCTAAATAAAAGCTAAAAATAAACAGATAGCTTCATTTCTTTCGCAATTACGTTAGTATTATTATTATTATTATTATTATATAGTTACTAACGCACAATTTCACGTCATTACAGGAGTGTAACGACGACGTAATCTTTTTAATAAAACAGCTACGATTATAGTAGGGTAGGGTATCCAAAGGATCAATCTACTCGTTGGCACGACTCTTATGGTGGAGGAGTTTACATAAATGTTATGGGTTACTTGGCAGGAAATATTGCCTACTTTGGTTCAGCTGATGGAGGAAGATTAGTAATAGGGCTTTCTGTTCCATTCTAATAAGAGTTTATTTTTTTACTTTACTGTTAGCGTTAGTCTCATAAACTTTATTGAAAAGCGAAAAATACTTATTTTTGATATTGATAACAGCAATAATGAAAATAAGAGAATTAACGTTATTTACTAATAGCTTAGAATTAGAAAAAGAATTCTATTCTAACTTACTTGGTTTCAATATAACTAAACAGTCTGCCAATAGCTTTAGCTTAAATATTGGCTGGAGTAAACTAACGTTCTTAAAATCACACGAAGTTTATAAATACCATTATTGCTTTTTAATACCTACAAATAAACTTGAAGAAGCATTAATATGGATGGAACACAGAACCACTGTTTTAGACATTGAAAGTGGTAGAAAAACACAGCGTTTCGAAACTTGGAATGCAGAGTCTTTTTACTTTTTTGATGCTAGTGGAAATATTGCGGAATTTATTGTGAGGCACGATTTAAATAACCAAACAAACAAACCGTTTAGTATTGATGATGTTATTTGTGTTAATGAAATTGGGTTACCAACAACATCAATTAAAGATACTAGTACCTTTTTAGATAAAGAATTAGGATCGTATTTTTGGAAAGGAGATACATTAAACTTTGGAACCAATGGGACACAAGAGGGTTTGTTTTTATTGCCTAATTACAAAACGCGAGGCAAATGGTTTCCAACAAATTTACGTGTAGAGCCATCTCCTTTTAAAGCGGTTATTGAATGTAATAGAGTTTTATATGATTTTGAATTTTTAAATGAAGATATAATAATCAAAAAGAAATAGTTTTAGGAACCTGTGGATAATAGTCAACAACATATGCAATTATTTATTAATCACATTAATAAAGATGTGACACTTGATGAGGTTGGTCTTAAAAAATTATCTTCAATTTTAGTATTTAAGGAATTAAATAAAAAAGAATTTTTAATAAAACCTGGAGAAGCTGCTAATACCATGAATTTTATTGTTCAAGGCTGTATGCGTAGTTATTATCTAGATAAAAATGCTCAAGAACACACCTTACAATTAGGTATTGAACAATGGTGGATAAATGATTTATATAGTTATTTAAGTAGGAAGAAATCCAGAATGTATGTACAAGCACTAGAAAAAACCTTGCTTATCCAAATACCAAGAATTGAATTGGAGAAGCTATACATTGAGGTTCCTGAAATGTCTCATTTCTTTCGTATAAAAATACAAAACGCTTATGTGGCTGTTCAAGAACGCGTCATTGACAGTATGAGTGATGATGCTTATGAACGTTATGAAAACTTCAGAAAAGCATATCGAGATATCGAACAACGAGTGCCGCAATACATCATTGCATCTTACCTTGGTGTGACTCCAGAATTTTTGAGTTATTTACGAAAAAAGCACTCCTAAATTCGCTTCTTAAGATACCTTAAGTTTTTTCTTTTAACCTCTATGTAGTTTTGACCCATACAATAACAAATGGGTTATGTTACGATTTATATACTTTTTATTTTATATCACATTTGGGCAATTAACATTAACTGCTCAAAGTGTTAGTTTCTCTCCAGAAATGGTGCTGGGAAATCGTTCTACAGGCTATCAACATGTTATTGGATATAAAATTAATAACAAGTGGTCTTTTAATAATGTATCACTGTTTGATAGCGAATACAGTAACGACAAAAACAATATTTTCTTCATCAGAAATATGTTGTCTTATAATCTCAACAAGCATTTTAAGGCCAATGTAGCATTAGGTGTAAAAAATCCTGGAGCATTTGCAACCTTAACATCTCAATATCAGTATGCTAAACAAAACTTTAAACTAAGTTATGCTATTGGTAGTACCTATCAAAACGGGTTTACACTAGAGCAGACTTTAATACTGAACTATACACCAATCTTAAGAAAAAAAATCCAAGGCTATATAAGCTTATTTGCTGTAGTAAGTACAAATTTAAAAGAACTCGATAGAGGTATTCAACAGCTACGCATTGGTGTGAAAAAAGAACAGCTTATTACTGGAGTAGCAATAAATCTAGACCAGTTTGCCAAAGCAGAAAAAACACTCGAAAACTTTGGAGTATTTATAAAATTCAACTTTTAAACAATATATTATGAACACAAAACAACACATTGGACTTTTTATTTTAAGAGTAAGCATTGCATTAACCATGTTAGTTTATGGGATTACCAAACTAATTTTTGGAATTGACTTTATTACTGGTTTACTTAACCAATATGGACTACCATCCTTTATAGCTTATGGAGTTTTTATTGGTGAAATTTTGGCACCTATCCTCATTATAATTGGATATAGAACTAAACTAGTAGGACTTGTATTTGCTATTAACTGTTTTGTAGCTATTTTAATGGTACAACTACCAAACCTTTTTAAACTTAATGAATCTGGTGGATGGGCAATTGGTTTAATATTCATCTACATGATGTTTGGCATTGCATTATTCTTTACAGGTGCTGGCAAGTATGCGCTGTCAACCAAAAACAAATGGGATTAATACCATAGCTATGAGACTATTTTTTCTATCAGTATTAGGATTAGCAGGAGGCGTTTTTTTAGCAGTTCAAGCTGGATTTAATTCTCAGTTAGGGAGTACTCTAAAACAGCCTATTCTTGCTGTGATTGCTAGTTCAATTAGTAGCGTAGTGTTTGGGTGCTTACTATTGTTATTAATAAGCAAAGAGAGCATTCAAAACATTACAACAACCCAAGTACCATGGTACTTATGGTTTATTGGCGGTTTGTTTAGTGTTGTAGGCATTGCCATATACTTCTATAATATACCAAAAATTGGAATCTCTAAAATGATTGCTCTCGGACTTTGTGGACAACTTGTGTTTTCATTAATTGCAGGAAAATATGGTTGGCTTAATCTACCTGTAGAGCCAATTACTACCAAAAAACTTGTTGGAGCTATTGCAATGGTGGCAGGTATTATATTGATTAATATTAAATAATAAAAAAATGACAACAATAGAATCAAATATTATAAACCTAACTTCATTATGGAAAAGTGCAACTAAGCCTTTTAACACTTATAACGAAGATAAAAATATTGGTTACTGTTTCGTGCCGAACTCACAATGGCCTAATAAAATATGGTTAAAAAAAGAACATGATATTACTATTTTAAATGAAATTAAATTGCTTCTAAAATCAGAATTAGATGGTCTTACCTTTTCTTATTTTGATATAGATGATAAAGAGGAAAACAAAATAGTTTTCGATTATCATGATTTTGACGAAGCCTCTATACAATTTGGAATGTCATTAAAGCTTTCTGAAAAAGTAAAGATCTCAAAACAATTAAAGTTTAAATTGGTTACTAACATTGAAGATTCTCAAAAATGGAGTCAAACATTTCACAAAGCCTTTGGTTATAAAGTTTCTGAAGAAACCATTAATAAAACTTATCATCATATAAACTACTATCTAATATATGATCAAGAAAACATTATAGGAACTGTTATTAGTCATCAAACAGCTTCAACCATTGGCATTCATAGTCTTGGTATATTACCCAATATGCGAGGTAATGGATATGCAACACAAATAATGCATCATCTTCTTAATAAAGGACTACAACAAGGATGTAATCTAGCTACTTTACAAGCATCCAAAATGGCTAAATCCATGTACGAAAAAATGGGCTTTACCACGGAATTTATAATGAGAAACTTTAAACTCAAAACACAATAAAAATGGAACTTATAGAAAATTTAAAATGGCGTTATGCCACAAAAAAATTTGATGCTTCAAAAAAAGTATCAGCTAATGATCTTCAAAAGTTAAAAGAAGTAGTACAATTATCGGTTTCGTCTTATGGATTACAATTGTACAAAGTTTTAATTATTGAAAATTCAGAGATTAGAGAGCAATTAAAACCTGTGTCTTGGAATCAAAGTCAAATTACGGATGCTTCTCATTTATTTGTTTTCTGTAATTATACAGAGGCTACTCCTGAAGCTATTGACGCTTTTATCGAACAAACAGCAGAAACTCGAAATCTTGACTTAGAAAGACTCAATGGGTATGGCAATTTTATAAAAGAAAAACTAAACGAAAAAACATCTGAAGAAAAAACAAGTTGGCTAAAATCGCAAACCTATTTAGCATTAGGTAATTTACTAAATGCATGCGCCGAATTAAAAATAGATGCGTGCCCTATGGAAGGTTTTGAACCTGAAGCCTATAATAAAATTCTAGGTCTTGATAAACAAGGACTTAATGCAGCTGTAATCGCACCAATAGGTTATAGACATGATGAAGACCACACTATTGAACAACAAAAAGTACGTAAGCCTATGGAGTTACTTTTTGATACAATTTAAATTTATTTGCATTTTTTATTTTAAAGGTTTGGGTAAGTCTCCAAACCTTTTTTAATTTAGTCTCGTTTTAACGTATTATCCTCCTTAATGGAAAACGAGATTGTAACATTAATATCCAGATACCTTGAACTTACTAGTGAAGAAACGTTTGCTTTTGCTGAATGTATTCCTATTAAGACATTTAAAAAGGGCGACATCCTTTTAAGAGAAGGACAAGTTTCAAGAGATTCTTATTTTGTTATTAAAGGGTGTATTAGAAAGTATTATATTATTGATGGTGAAGAACGTACCACAGAGTTTTATGTTGAAGACGAATCTGTAGCTTCATTACAAAGCTACAAAAACAGGACACCAGCCAACCACTATTTTGAATGTGTGGAAGATTGCAGGCTTGCGGTTTTAAACTATGACAAAGAACAGGAGTTATTTAAACGCGTTCCAAAATATGAAGCTTTGTGCAGGATGTCTATGGAAAATGATTTTGGAGAACAGCAAGAAGCCTTAGCAAAATTTATAACGTCTAGCCCTGAAGAACGTTATAAAAACCTTTTAGAAACCAGACCTGATTTACTACAAAGAGTTCCACAGTATCATTTGGCAAGTTATTTGGGTGTTAAACCTGAATCTTTAAGTAGAATAAGAAAACGTATTGCAGACAAGTAGTAGTTTCTTACCAATCTCTAATCTTTCCTTGATGCCAGAACTTCCCACTTTTAACATCAGTATCTAATAAATTTAAAATATCTGCAGCTACATCTTTAGGTAATCGAGGTGCAATTTTTCCTCCCATATCGGTCTGTGTCCAACCAGGATCTAGAGACGATACGGTAATATGCTTTTCCTCTAATCGTTTTGCTAATAATTTTGTGTACATGTTTAAGGCCGCTTTAGACATTTTGTAATGTGGTTGAAAGGCATCAAAGTTTTGTTCACTAAAGGAGCCCCAATCAGATGTTATATTAATAATATGTGCATAAGGATTTAATCTTGGAAGGAGTTTTTCGGTGAGTTCAATAGTGCCAAAAACATTGATATTGAATGTCTTTTTCAATTGTTCCATATTGATTTCTGAAGCATCCCATTTTTCTAGTAATACCCCTGCATTGTTTATTAAAAAATCAAGCTTTACATCACCTAAATTTTCAACGAAATTGTCAATAGAATTACTACTAGATAAATCGAGTTTTAAGCATTTAAAATTAGAATTATCTAATGGATTATTTCCTGAGGTGGAGGAGCCAATTACCTTAAAACTTGGCTGCTTTGTCAACAACTCAACCGTTGCCAAACCAATACCTCTACTGCTTCCTGTGACTATTCCATGTTTCATAAGCTTTTTGTATTAATTTTTTTATAATTTCCTTGAGTTATCACATTATACCACCAACCATTCTTTTCTAAAATAGGTGATACGCCTAATATCTCTCCACTTGAAGATACCTTAAATTTTAAATAATCATTGGAAGTTGGTCCTTTAAAATCGAATGTATTCTTATTGATGGGTTTCAGTTCAAAATAAAATGCGCCTTCCTGTCTTGCAAATAGTTTCCCATCTTCAAGAACAATTTCAATTATAGTCGTATCTGTTAATTTGTAAACCCCAACATAAGCCATCAATTCGGCATGTGTTAATTTATAACTTTTGCTAAAATCTACTTCCAGTAATTCTTCTATTTGGTATTTTAAATAAGGCTTAAAATTAGGATAAGCCTCTAAACCCATAACGATATCATTCAGTTTAGTATCCAACGACATCTCGTTTGCAGGTAATCCTTTTTTATATAATTGGGCAACACGTTTAGCAAATTCGATATAAACCTTTTTATTTGTGATAAGTTGATCTTTATTACCAAAATAGAAACGAGGGTTTTTTGATGTGTTTCCTGAGACAATAATGGTATGTTCATCGCTCAATGAAATCGCCTTATCTATTCCTATCACAACACCTTCTAATCCGTTTGGACCTGTATAGGTTAGCCAATTGGTTTTAAAACCATCGCTCATAAACAACACATTGCTTTTTTCTAAATGAACATCAATGTGATCAAGGGTATGTGATGGTGTATGGTATGCAGTAACCACCTCATCTCCTATAGGAATAGATATAGAATCTTTAAAAAGGATGTCGTGATATGCTGTTGAATACTTCATATTGTAATGCGATACTATAGTGGCACCTTTATCTGCAAAATAGGTATTGGCATGATGGTTATATGGATCTGAATCACTATTAATAACGTATGTTATTGGCAAGTCTGTAATTTTCTGGATTTCCTGTTCTAGAGATGATGCACTATTCATCATCATAGAATTAATAAGTAACATTTGGTCATTACCTATAACCACACCTAGATTTCCATTGGCATTACCTTCCCATAGTTCCGTTAAAATATAGACGTTCTCATTTACTTTTTTGACATCATATTTAGCTTGTGCAAAAAGTGGTATAGTTAAAAGAAACACAGAGTATGTCTTTATAATAGTTAAATTTATATTAGGTATGAGTTTCATTATTTTTTATGTTATATGCCATTTTACCATTGATTTATTATGTATTTCAGCTCCTAATTTTTTATAAAAACGAATCGCTTTTTCGTTATTACTTTCAACTTCCCATTTTATGAGTTCAATATTGTTTGAAGTACAAATGTCTTTTGCATACTGCAGCAATTTTAGTCCTATATTGTTTCCTCTAAATTGTTTGCATACAAACACGTCATCAATAGCCATATATTTACTTCCATTCCAAATAGAATAGTTCCATGTATAAGTAACATAACCTATTAAAACACTTTTGTGTTCTGCTACGATAGCTTCGAATTTTGGAGGCTTAACATTTGAAAAACCTGAATCAGTTATTTGATTTAAATCTGTTTTAAGGTATTGTAGTTGACCTTCATATTTAGCAAGTTCCTTAATTAAACCGAACAACGCTTTTGCATCTTTCTGGCTTGCTTTTCTTATGGTTATCATTTTACAGGTACGTATTCTACCAATATTCTTTAATCATAAAAATCTTTCCATTCTTAAATTCAAAAAGAGCCATTTGCGCATCACCTTTAACCGTTTTACCGTCTTCCTTTTTAATAAAGCGTTTGCTTACTGTAATGGCATTTAAGCCATAAATACTATTCTCGATTTTTATATCAATAACACTTCCGTCGTAACCACCATTACTTTGATTGCGCTTGTAGCCATTGTAAAGATCTTCTCTTGTATAAACACCACCATATTTTGGGTGCACATAAGTGAAATCGTCTGTAAATAGGGCAAAGATATTGTCAATGTCTTCTATGGTTGAGTTTTGTTGAAATACTTTTAGGTTAAGTTTATAATATTGGTTTAGTGCATGGTTTAGCGAATCTTTATGAGTATTTAAATTGTTTTCCTGTGCTTGAATTATATTAAGGCTACTAAATAATAGCGCTATTAGGACGATAGATTTTAGTTTCATGTTTTTTCGTTAATTATTTTTTGTTACTGTTTAAGGTTTTTCAAAGCATTTTTGTATTGTTCAGCCTCACTACTGTTTTGAGACATAGCCAATGCATATGATTTGTTATATGCCTTAATGGCATTATCCAAATCATTATGTTTTTCATAGGACATTCCTAAATAGTAATATGCCAAATGAGATTGTGGATATAATGTTGTCCAATACTCATAAAGTTCAATGGCTTCTGAGGTCTTATTAGTCCCTAATAATCGTCTGCCTATGTTTTTTAAACAGCTCATACTATATAATCGGTCTGCATTTGGATAAACCTGAAAACCATATACCTTTGACAAATTATTGTAAAACTTTACTATGTTTTCTTTTGCTGTGCCATTTTCTTCAATCAAATTCAAATAATCCACTATCCATTTTTCTTTTGGAAAGATAAAATTGAAAGCGGAAATCAATCCAGGAAGAACCACATCGGTATGTCCCTCTCCTTCAATAAGCTCAGCTTTTGCATACATACCAGATGAATGATGTTTTGATAATTTAGCATTGAAATCTTTAATGTTTGTATGTATGTAAGGCTGACCTTCTGCATCTTTGCTTCCAGATACAATGTAAAGGTATTGTTGTGTTGGCTGTTGAACATTGTACAACTTTTCCAAAGCTTCTATAAGTCGTTCATCTTTAGCATAACCATCTCCAATTATATTTCCAGCGGCTAAACAAATATAGGCTTGGAATAAATTGGGTTTGACCAATGCTGTATAAAGCGAGAATACCGATGATGGTGAAAACCCAACTAGCATCCTAAACTTAGCAACCCTAAATTGTTCCTCTATTAAGGGCAACAATTCATACTCAATAAAATTTAAAAGCTCTTCTTGATGGTCTCCATAATTATATAGACGGTCTCGATGGTTATTATATAGATTAGGAGCGTAATAGTTACGGTGCTTGCTTCCTGCACTTAGAGTAACCACAATAGATTCAGGCATACGTGATGAGCTACTTAAATGATTTGCGATTGCCGTTGTAGTATGGAACAACAAACCTTGATCTAATGTTAAGATTAAAGGATATCTTTTTGCAGATTGCTCATAATTTTTAGGTAATGCAATAGAAACTGTTCGGGTTTCTTGTAGATACTTCGAGTCAACATCAAAATGTTCTATCTTGTTTTGTGCATAAAACTGATTTGATATAACAAGAGCCAATAACATAAAGTATTTCATATTTTTCTTTTCTTTAATAATTCCAAGTATTAGTTTTTATGACATAAAGTTTTTATAACTGTTATCAAATTCATGGCTTTCATTCATTTTGATTTTTTAACATTTTACAAGCAAATTTATAGGCTTATAAAATGAATTTCATTGACTTTAGTTAAGAACTAATCTTTTGAAAAATTGAATATTGCTTTTAGTACTGTTATAATTTACTTTAAACAGTCTATTATAAAATGTGATATGATGGTTTTTATTTAATTGTTATTTGAAATTTATTGACCTTGGTATGAATGTCCTTTTTTAAACGTTCATCATTAATCTCACCGTTATTGAAATTATCATAAAAAGAAGGCAATGAAAACCTATCTGTAATATTAGCTCCCATAAATGGAAAGTAGGCACTTGCAGATTGTAATACAGTTGTACCACCTCTTTCTCCTGGTGAGGCCGCCATTAAAAGCATAGGTTTCTCTCTCCATATTTTCATATTTACACGAGATAACCAGTCTATAGTATTTTTAAATACCGCTGCATAAGACCCATTATGTTCTGCCAAAGATACTATAAATCCATCGGCAGTATCAAATAACTCGTTTAGTCTTTTTATTGCAGTTGGAATACCATTTTCTACTTCAAAATCGGCTCCATAAATTGGCAATACATAATCATTTAAATCAATTGAAATAATGTCTGCTTTTTCTAATAAATTAGTGGTATAGCTTATTAAACTTTTGTTGATAGATTTTTGACTATTGCTCCCTGCTATTGTGATTATTTTTCTCATGATTATTGCTTTTTAGAGATTAAATTATCTATTGACCATTTTCCACTACCATTTACTAATATGGTTATGGCAAGACCGATAATTAGAAGCGAATATTCGTAGCCTTCACCAGCCTGATTACCAAACCAATTCATAAAAAAACCATGTTCTAACTGCGTGGTATAAATAATGCCCATAAACATTCCTGTAAGTGACAATGCCCAAAACCTACTAAAGAATCCTAGAATTAATGAAATAGAGCCAAAAAACTCAATCATTATTATTGAAAATGCTATAATACTAGGTAAGCTCATTTGCGTTGTAAATGATTCCATGGTTGCCGTATAACCATAGCCTCCAAATAGTCCTAGTAATTTTTGTGCACCATGCGGAAATATTACTAAACCAAGTGTTAATCGTGCAATGCTAAATCCAATATTTGGATGTGTCGCTAAAAGTGTTTTTACTAAATTTTTCATACTATTTAAGATTTAAAATTGTTTATAAGGTGTTTCGGTAATACACACCGAAAGATGTTTGTTCTATAGGGTTAGGGCCATACTGGTCAAAATCTAAACCAATGCCCAATTGATGACCATTGAATGATACTCCTGTACGCAATTGCTGAAAACTCCTTGAATGCGTTTTAAACTCGTCCCAAACCGTTAAAAACTGTCCGTTTATCCAAAGAGATACCTTGTTGTTGATGGGTGTGTTGATTTGAAACTGTGCAACGACTTCGGCATAACTAGCATTTTTTTGTTCAGAATGGGCTACGGTAGGAATAATGACAAATAGTAACCGTGGACTTTTTAGTGTGAACGTTGCTGACAAACGCTCAGAATATCCAGAAAAACTGTTGTAATATAAAGATGGCCCAATGGCAATATGCTTATTAAGGTTCCAGAGTAAAGTTGGTTGTACACCTGCTTCGTCAAAGACTTGGTTTTGTTCATCCCTAAATTTTTGAAAGAAAGCAAGGGTGTTGATGCTAAGAGCTTTACTCTTATTAATTGTATAACTAGAGTATAATGTGAAATCTGTTTTATCAAAACCAGAAAACAGTTCTACTTGTGTAAATTGCGCTTGCAAATAGTTGACAAACCCAATTGTTAAAAACGATGTGAAGAGTATTGTTTTTTTCATGCTTCAAAATTCCGATAGGAACACATGAAAAAAAATGAACTAGTTTAAGACTTTTACATTCTATTGACTTTAGAGATAATTTTGCTCATAAACTCTGGCGTAATGCCAATATAACCTGCTAAGTCTTTTTGGGTAATTCTATTGACAATATGTGGATATTTCTTTTTGAACTCGATATATCTTTCTTCTGCCGTTAAGGATATACCATAGTTAGAACGCCTAATGTAGCTTATAAGCGATTTTTGATATAATATGCGATAAAACCGTTCAAATTTTGGTATTTCTTGAAACAGTAAATCATAATTAGCCCTAGAGATACCTAATAACTCTGAGTCTTCAATAGCTTTAATAAAATAACGTGATGGTTGTTTGGTTATAAAACTTGCCATGTCACCTGTCCAATAATCTTCAACCGCAAACATAGAAATATGTGGTGCACCATCTACATCTAAAGTATATACTTTTAAGCATCCTTTGGTAATGAAGTACTCAAACCTCGTAATGTCTCCTGCCTGCATTAAAAATGCTTTCTTCTTTACTTTTATTTCTGTAAGCAAAGAAATATACTTCTGTTTTTCAAGCTCGGTTAAATCAATAAACCTACTTACATTATCGATAATGAGTTTATGAGAGTACTCCAATTTCAAGGTGATGTTTATACTTTCTTTAAAGTTAAGTATTTCCCACTTGTTATTAAAAAACTTTACTCATTTTCTCATTTCTATTAATAGACCCAATTAATATAGGTTTAGATCTATAGAGCCAAAAACTGTGGACAGTAGTATTGAATTATAAGCATCTCTTTTCAGACCAAGTTTTAGATATAGCAAGCAAATATAACTTGCTTAGTTTAGTCCCATATTTGTGAAAGTTATATCAAGTTTATAGAATATTTTCATACTCCTTTATTTAGATAAACATTCGGATTATGTTTCTCCATGTAAGATTCAGGGTTAAGCAACTGATTAAATCCAAATTTTTTATAAAGCCATTCAGCAGTATCTGTTAATAAAATCCAACGTCTTAATCCTTGAAGATTAGGATGTTCAATTATTTCATTTATCAGCCATTTACTTAATCCATTCCCTCTGTATTCTTTTAGAACGAAAACATCTCCTAGATATGCAATAGTTGAATAGTCTGAAATTATTCGAGCATATCCTATTTGTTTACCTTTGTAGTAAAGTCCAAAATTAAGAGAGTTTTCAATAGATACTTTCAATGTATCTAGTGGTATTCCTTTACTCCAGTCGGTTTCATTTGAAAGAAATTCATGGATACCAGAAATATCCAATTTATTTTTATCTGTTGAAATGGTGTATTCACTTTTATGAGATTCTCTAATTTCCATATCTTGTTATTATTTTAAAGTTTTCAAAGTCTTTTTGTATAGTTCAAAACTACTGCTGTTTTAAGATATAGCCAATAAATATGTTTATTTAGCTTAGTCCCATATTTGCGGACGTTCAACACCAATTGTTCTTAAATAGTCCAGTAATTGTCCTGTATGGACAGATTCGTGATAGGCAATTCGGTTTAGGTAGTCTCCCAGTGTTTTACTTTGATTGACTTCTTTTCGCTCTATCCTTATAGTTTCTAAATCGGTGTCTTTTAGTTGGCTTATCATCTCTAAAAAATCTGCTCGGTATGTTTCAGAAAACTTTAGTTCGCTTTCTACATCTAAATATGGTAATTCATTCCAAGGTGATTGGTAATCCCCTAGATTGCCTCTATTCTCGATTATTTTATGAAAAAGGTGTTCGCCTTCCAAAACGTGCCTAATCATTTCAATAATAGAAAAGGCATCTTCATCCGGTTTCCAATTAAGATATTCACTAGGGATCCCACGCCATAACTTTATGCTACGTCTTCTAATTTCAGAAAAGTTTAATAGTATGATTTCTTTTGAGTTCATTGTTAGTCTTTATGTTATTAATTTCATGTGTAAAATTGGATAAGGCTTCCCAGTAGCATCTAATTTAGATCGCCCAATGATTTCAAAGCCACAATGTTTGTAAAATCCAACAGCTTGTTCATTCTGTTCATTCACATCAACTTTGGTTATATTTAAATGGTTGACAGCATAATCCAATAAGGATTTACCGATGCTTTTGCCTCTATGCTTTGGGTGAATAAATAGCATTTCTAAATTTCCATCAGATACACCTACAAAACCTAGTATTTTAAGATTTTTGTCTCTACAACATCTTAATTCAACAGCGTCTAGATAGGTACTTAGAATTAAAGGTTTAAAATAAGCAATATCTTCTTCTTTTAAAAAATGATGCGTTGCTCTTACAGAAGCTTCCCATACATTTACAACGTCTTTATATTCAAATTTATCTATATAATCTATTTTGTGATTCATTTATTTAATTTTCTAAAGCATTCATTGCATCCCTTTTTCTGCTTAAAAGCCTTTCAGAATCTGGATGTTTTTTTAACAAAAGATCATATAGCTCAATCGCCTCTTTGTAGCGGTTGTTTTTTTCATAAAATGCAGCAAAGTTAGATATGGCATAGTCTCTATTATCATTCATTAAGCCTTGGATTAACTCTTGTTTGTTCAATGCATTTAAAAGTGTTTCAAAGTGATAAAAATTGTCTGCTCTCATGGCACTTCTAACAATGGTAAACTTAGACCACAAAGAGAGCTCTGGAGAAAACCCATGTCTCTTCGCTCTTTCTTTGGTATATTGATACGCATAGTCTAAACCTCCTGCGTTGATAAACTTTTTAAGATTATTGGGTTGTAGTTCTTGATAGTATTTAAAATAATTTCTAAGCCCATGATATAAGGTTGGGTAACCTGTTGAACGGTGTTGCTCTATATCTAGTTTTAAGTGGTGCCATTGCAATTTATTTATATTCTTTTGAGATAATAAAGAATCTAATTTAACAGCACTGTGTTTTACATCATACTCGTCTGGGCTTACAGAAAAGTAGAGGTTTGTTGGTAATGTTGAAACATCGTATAACTTGTCTATGGCATCCATGATAGGGAAGGCACTTGCCATAATATGGGCATCGAATAATGTTGGGTGAGATAGCATTGTGTTAAACACCAAGCTCGCACCATATTCCCACCCAAAAAATAAGGTTTCATCATTGGTTCTAAAGGTATTGTCAATATAGGGTCTAAGCTCAGTACGTATAAACTCAATAAAGCTTTCCTTTCCGTCTCCTAATTGCTGAAATCGTTTAGGGTAATCGGTATTAATTCCAACAATAATAAATTCGGGTGTTAATTGAAACTGCTTAAAAGACTGACTTAAACTTACAGCGTACAAAAAAAAGCGTTGACCATCCAATACATAGAGTACAGGGTACGTTTCTTTTGAATCTTTATAATTTGGAGGAAGGTAGATTTGTATTTTTCTATCTTCGTTTAGTACCTCCGATTTAATAACGTGGTTGGTGCCTACAGTATTATTTGTTACGTTATTTTGAGCATTGGTATAAAGCATAAAAAAGCAGCTGATTATGCTAATAAGGATAGTTTTTTTCATTGTGAATTTGTTATATGTTTTTATTAGGGAGAGTCCAATTCTTTTTATCTAATGCCATATAAATTCCTGATGATTCAGCTATTTTGTAAGCATTATTTATAATATGTTCTATTGATTTAGTATTTTTTTATGCTTGCTTATGGGTTTAAACCATAGTTTTATTACAATAGGTTGCTTTTTCGAAATCCCTTATGTTTATTGATATAATTGGCACTTGAGGAAACATGGCTTTTAGCTCTGTTACAATTTGTTTTGATAGGTTTGATTTTTGTTCGGTATTTCGACCTTGCATGATGTTAGCAAACACATGGATAAAATCATCTTTAGTATTCCCTGTATTATAGTATTGAAAAGGATTAATTCTTACTTTTATATCTTCAGCAGTAAATAATCCGGTTGATTTTGCTATATCATACACGTTTTGCATGATATGTTCTGGTGTCTTTAATTTGATGATCTGCTCTGAGCAATCGATTACAAAATGTGGCATAATTATGTATATATTAGTTAGACGTATTTTTAGTTGCTACTTACTGTTTAAGCAATTTTAGTTTTTCTGTTGCGTTTTTGCACCAATGACAATTATCTTCTGGTTGTAATTCTAATGCCTTTTTAAAAGCATTTATAGCTTTATCTTTTATGTTATATGTTAAATAACCTTCACCTAAAGAGTCCCATAAATTACCATCGGTTGGAAATAGCTGTGTATTTAATTTTAGCAGTTCCAATCCCCAAGATGGCTCTTTTTCTTTTGCTATACGTTTAAATCCAATTCGGTTAAAAACAGCTTTATCACTAAATTTTGTACGCAAATGTTCGTTTAAAAAATCTGGCAGTTTTTCTACTTTATCAGGTGTATTACTATTCATAAAATCATAAACCAACTCGTAGGATAACTTAGTTACAGGCTCAGGCGTATAATCAGGGTCAGATATCATTTTTCCAATTTCCCAGGCAACATTCTCAGAATCACTATTTAAAATAGTGTTTGATAATACTATAATCACAGTATCATCTTCTGTAAAGCGTACAAAGTTTGAAAAATAAATACCATTACTACCATTGTGCCACACTACTTTTTTACCTGATTTGGTTTTAAATGTAGCCCAACCGTACGCATAATGCGAACTTCCTGATTCATTTTCAGCCACATGTGGTGTTTCTAATAGTTCCTTGGATTTAGCACTTAACACCGAGTTGTTTTGCAACGCTCTGTGCCATGTATAAAGGTCCTGTACCGTTGCGTGGATATCTCCTTTTCCTATACTATACCAATGGTTGTTGTTACTGGGTAAGTGTTCTTGAGTAGTGCCCCAATCTTTCCAAATGCCATCGGTATAATTAAAGTAAAATCCATGAGCAAGTTGCTCACTGTTAAAAGCAATGCTTTTATAGCCTGTATGGTTCATTTTAAGTGGTTCCCAAAAAGTTTCCTTTAAAAAGGCAGTATAATCTTTATTGGACACTTTTTCGATGATATCAGCAAGTAAAATATAATTAGCATTCGCATATTGGTGCTTTGTTCCTGGTTTAGCCCATAATTTAGCTTCAAAAAACACTTTTAAAAACTGGTCTTTACTTGCTTCATCATACCTAAAGCCACCTGTTCTTACAGAAACGCCTGAGGTATGCGTGAGTAATTGATGTATGGAAATATCTTTTTTATCAGTAGGAACCTCTTTATAAAATGCACTTATTTTATCTGATAGGTTTAGTTTTCCTTGTTCTATCAACTTTAAAATGGCAGCAGCTGTAAATTGCTTGGTTACAGAGCCTATATTAAAAACGGTTGTGGGTGTATTGAGGATTTTTTTTTGCCGATCAGACCAGCCATAACCTTTCGATAAAATAATGTTCCCTTTTTTTGCAACCAATACGGATGCCGAATACCCGTTGGTGACATTGTTGGTTAAGTAGGTGTCAATTCTTGTTTTTAGTTTATTGGTTGTTGTGTTTTGAGCAACTGCAATAGTAGTTCCTAACACCAATTGAAGAAAGAAAACCGTAGCAAATAAAATTTTTTTCATGATTTTGATTGATTTTTGATTGATGTACCATAAGTACATTACAACATTAGTGTGTTACAAAATTATGTTATTGATAAAAATATTCTTTGTTTCAAACGGATAAACCTTTGTTCGAAAAGAAGTCACTGTTTTTTTAAGTTATATTATAACCTTAACACCTACAAGACCTTTTAGTAGTGTACATCATTTCTTTTTTTACATAACCTTCTAAATTTATGTTTAATTTTTTTTGAATGTATCAATCATTAATTTTGCTATGTTTTTTGTAGTTATAGTTGGCGAATTACAATCGCAATTGCTAAAGCCCACTACATAAATATCTAAACTCGGTACATAAACGCCCATCGATTTAAAACCAAAAATGCTTCCACCATGTTCTCTTGTTGGTACTTCATCAATATTCTTTAAATGCCAACCATACCCATAGGTAAATTGCTCTCCATTGTTTAATGTATTTTTACTAAATACTTTATCAATTGTACTTTGAGAAACTAACAGATTATTATTAATAGCTTCTTGCCATTTCAACATATCGTCAACCGTTGACATTAAAGAACCAGAAGCATACGGAATACTTAAACTCACATACATTTTGTTTGTAAACGCTCCTCTATTATGGTAACCATAAGCTCTATTTTTAACAATCTCTCTATCATTGGCATAGCGAGAATCATTCATTCCAATGGCTTTAAAAATATTCTGCTCTATAAATTCTTCATAAGTGGTTCCAGAAACCAATTCTATAATATATCCTAATACTACATAACCAGAATTGTTATAAGCAAATTTTTCACCAGGTTGAAAGTCTATAGGTTCGTCTTTAAAAAAATCTACCAACTCTTTAGGTGTCAAGTCTTTTCTTGCAATACTCATAATCGATTTCATTTTAGTGAAATCTTTAATTCCAGACGTATGCGTTAGTAAGTGATGAATGGTAATGTGTTCACCATTAGGATAGTCAGGGATATACTTAACAATAGCATCATTAACATCTAGTTTGTTTTGTTCCTGAAGCATTAAAATACCTAGAGATGTAAACTGCTTGGTCATAGACCCTATTTGAAAAACGTTTTCAGGGGTCATGTTAACACCTAGCTCCATATTGGCTTTGCCAAAAGCTTTTTTGTAAATAGGTTTTCCGTGTTTTGCAACCAAAAACACCCCTCCAGGACCTTCCTTATCATTAAAAACGATGGTTATGATACTATCTATTTGAGTCTCTAAAGTTTGAGAATATGTGTATTGCATCACCAAAGCGATGATGATAAAAGATAGGCTTTGTTTTAAGAATATTAATTTCATGATTTCGGTTTTTTTGATTGATTTTTAATTTGATGTTCTTGTTATTTAATCAAAATTAGTTGGTTAGCTTATTAATAATCTTAAGATACCTTAAGAAAACCAACCTGATTATGATTACGACTGTAAAGATTATGGTTTGGTTACATGGTTTTTGCATTTTATCATGCCAATTGTTTTTTAAACCCTTTAATCAACAGCCAAATAGTAAAAGAAAACTCTCCAATAACTGCTGGCATAATAACGATTATGGCAAAAATGTCTTTATAATCAGCATAGTTAGGCATCATAAAATTTGCAATCCCATCAATTACATAACCTAATGCTGCAATAAATAACAATAGTCCTATAGATTTGGGAATGTTATTGGATTTAAAAATTAAATAGCCTAAAAATGCGAGATGCACTCCAAAAATCATTAAACCGATAATCCATATTTGATTAAAGTTTTTTAACAGAGACATGATGTTTTGCTGCGTTTCAATAGCTTGTATGTTTAAGTTCTGGTCATGCATTATTTGATATACTTCAAATAAGTTTAAAAGTGCTGCACAAAAAAACAGCACATTAATAAACCGTAGGGTAGAAGCTGTTAATGAGATGTTCTTGTTTACTTTTTTTAGCAATATGTGTAAAGACCACACTAATAACAAATCAAAAACCAACATCACAACAAACCCAATAATGCCATACATAAACTGCGATGAGTTTTGAGTTAAATTTGCAATGGTCGCATTAGCATTCTCTAAGTCAATCAAGCTTTCTACGGCATAAAAATTGGCGTAAAACCCAGCTATAAAAATCATTAGATAAGCAATACCGGAAGTTTTTGCGATTCGTTTCATCTGTCCATATTATAAAAACAAAAGTAGGGTGGTATCATTTTAATTTCATTGACTTTGGTTAAGATTTATTGAAGTTATATATTTAACGTTGAAACAAAAAAGTCAGTATTGCGTCATACTATTAAATAACATTTAATTCTTGCAACTTTCACCAAAATCCATAGCAGTGCTTCCGTTTGTCAATATGAGTTCTAGTATAGAGAACGAATACTTTTGTGATGGATTGACCGAAGAAATTATCAATGCACTTGCAAAAATTAAGGAGTTATTGGTAACCTCGCGTACCTCGTCGTTTTACTTTAAAAACAAAAAGGTAACAGCCAAAGAGGTAAGGGAAAAGCTAAACGTAGCGACCTTTATTGAAGGCAGTGTAAGGGTGTCTAAAAATACAATGCGTATTACGGTACAGATGATTGATACGCTGGACGATTTTCACTTTTGGTCCGAAACGTTTGATAGAAATCCTGACGATATTTTTAAAGTGCAAGATGAGGTGAGCCTTTTTATTGCTGAAAAATTACGTGAGCATATTGGGCATCTTGAAATAGAAGAAAAGCTGGTAGATCCTATTGATGTACCAATACCTATTTACAGAGACTATCTAAAAGGGAGGTATTACATCATGAAGTTGGATGTTGATAACTCACTTAAAGGCATTGCTATTTTAAAAGCGGTTATTGAAAAAGTGCCTAACTTCATCAACCCATATTTAGATATTAACCAAAGCTATGCCTATATGGGCACATTAGGCTTGTTGCCTGCTCATGAAGCCTTTACGAAAGCACAGCCTTTTCTTGAAAAGGCAATTGCAATCGATTTAAATTCATCTAGGGTTCAATTAAATTTATCGTGGATAGCATGCTGGCAACACTGGGATATAAAAAAAGCGTACGAACACGCAAATAATGCTTTAGAGATACAACCAGCCGATGATATTTACTTGACTATTTCCAATTATTTAACGGTTGAAGGTAAATTGGATTCGGCGCATAATTATTTAGATAAAGCCTTACAGTTAGACCCTTTTTCGGCTATGAATCATCATTATAGAGGGTTTTTGTTTTATCTACAGGAACAGTATGACAAAGCCATACCATACTTACAAAAGGCTTTAGAGTTAAATCCTGATTTACCTTTTCCGCCATTATATATTGGCGAATGTTTGTTGTTCACAGGGAAACACGAAGCAGCCATTAATTACTATAAAAGTTTAAAGGGGGTTCCGGTAAGCGATTTAACCCAATTGGGTGGATTGGCAATGTGCTATGCCAAAACAAATGCTATTGAAAAATGCCATGAAAAAATGGTTGAGCTTGAAACCTATTTGCAATCAAATAACATAGATAAGGCGTTTAACTTTTTAATTTTAGTAAACGTATTATTGGGTAACTACGATAAAGCAATAGATTTTGTAGAACAGGCTTTTAAAAACCATTTGCCTTTAGTTATATTGTTAAATGTTGAGCCCATTATAAAGCCAATAAAAAACCACAAACGCTTTAAAGACATTATGCTTAAGGCAATTACAGATAATGTAAATTACAAGCAGAAAAAAAAGTACAAACAAGCCTTACTGGATCCTAGCGAAATTAAAAAGTATAGTAAAGAATTAGAACAGATCATGATGGATTATAAATTGTACTTAAATCCTGATTTATCACTAAAGGATTTGGCATCTTATCTCGAACTGCCTACCAATTACGTGTCGCAATTATTAAACCTAGGCTTTCAAAAAAACTTCTCTGAATATGTCAATACCTTTAGGGTTATGGAATTTAAAGAGCGTGTTCTTTTAGATGAAAATAAAGGCTTAACCATTATGGCTGTAGCTTACGATAGTGGTTTTAATTCTAAAACGGTGTTTAATACCTTCTTCAAGAAAATAGAGGGCATAACGCCTAATGCTTTCCTTAAATCTAAATCTAACTGAAAGAACTAGTTCTGATTTATAAAATGGGATTTTTGTTCTAGAGTTTACAATTAATTTTACCTCATAAAATTGAATTATCAATACAATAAACTGTTTGCGTATTAGTTTTTAGTTTTTTAAAAATAAAATAAATCATTGATAATCAGTATTTTAAATAGGTTTTAAAAATAAAAACCATTATTTTGTGATTTTTTGAGTACTTCAAATACTAATAGCATGTAATTAATCTTTAAATGCATACAAAAGAGGAATTTATTCAACATATAAAGGAGAACGAAGGTATTATTTATAAAGTTGCAAGGCTTTATACCAATAGTGCCGAAGATCAAAAAGATGTATATCAAGACATAGTATATCAACTTTGGAAATCGTACCCTTCTTTTAAAGCCAATTCAAAAATTAGTACTTGGATGTATCGTGTTGCATTAAATACGGCTATTAGCAATTTAAAAAAAGAAAAAAGAAAAGGAACGCGAGTATCTATAGACAATGTTCTTTTTAATAAAATAGATCCAGTTGATACCGTGATGGAAGAGCGAATTACATTTTTATATGCGCAAATAAAAAAACTCAGTATTGTGGAAAAAGGAATCATACTGCTTCATTTAGAAGGAAAAAACTATGATGACATAGCTGCAATTACTGGGTTTACTAAAACCAATATTGGAACACGTTTAGCTAGAATTAAACAAAAATTAAAATCTCAAATTAAGAAATAAAACAAGAATGGAACTAGAAGAAATGAAATCCCTTTGGGAAGATATGAGTCAAAAAGTTGACCAACAAAAAATATTGACCGACCAACTAATTCTCGATATGACTAAAGAACGTTATGACAATAGAATGCGTAGTATCTCTATACCAGAAACCATAAGTGCGTTTATATGTTTTGCTGCTGTTATTTACCTGATAAGTAATTTTAACTTACTAGATGTTTGGTATTTACAACTTACTGGAGTACTCACAATAGTTGCTTGTTTACTATTGCCTATACTTTCATTAAAATCAATTAAAAAGATGAAGGCTATAGATGTTTCCAAAAGCACTTATAAAGAGTCGTTAGTAAATTACGCCAAAGAAAAAGCTAAGTTTATGCGTCTGCAAAAAACAAGCTTTTATACGAGCTTTATAGTATTGATACTTGCTGTCATTACATTTGGAAAAATTATGAAAGGCATCGATGTTTTTACAATGACAGAAAAACTCAACTGGCTAGTTCCTTCAGGTATTGGTGTTTTATATATTTTCTCTGTATGGGTATTAAAAAAATATAAAAAAGCAGCAGATTCAGCTAACGATATACTAAAGGAATTAGAGGAGTAATCCTATTCATTATTTAATTACAAACAAATCCATATTATTTAAAATTTAATAGTCGAATCATTTTCGACAAGAAAAAAACAACCTAAAATGAAAACTATTTCAACATTTACAATTGTATTTATACTATCCATAGTAAGCTTATTTTCTCAAAATATTTCAGGAGATTGGAGCGGAAAAGCCAAAAGAAGCGATAAGGAAATCACGTTTGTGTTTAACATCAAACAAGAAGGTGCTAACTATTCAGCGGTAATGAACGTACCTACCTTTAGGATTTCGGGTATAAAACCTTCAGCAACTACATTTACAAACGGAACGTTACAAATTGATGGTTCAAACGTTGGGATGTCTTATGTGGCAGACTTCAATAATGAATTGCAACAATTTGAAGGAATGTATAAAGAAGGAGGCATAGAAATGGCACTAAATTTAAAAAAAGGTGCTGTGGAGATAGCAGACCAACGCAGACCTCAAGAACCTGTAAAACCTTATCCTTATTATGAAGAAGAGGTTGTATTCCCAAATAAGGAAGCCAATATAACCTTAGCTGGTACCTTAACCTTACCCAATAAAAACGGGACATTTCCAGTAGTCATTTTAATTAGCGGAAGTGGTCCACAAGACCGAGATGAAACCTTTATGGGACACAAGCCCTTTTTAGTGTTGGCAGATCACCTAACCAAACAAGGCATTGGTGTATTGCGCTTTGATGATCGTGGTCAAGGAGCATCTACAGGAGACTTTGGTAGTGCAACCACAGAGGATTTTTCTAAAGATGTAATGAGCGCCATCGCCTATTTAAAAACTAGAAAAGATATAGATAAAAAGAATATTGGGTTAATTGGTCATAGTGAAGGTGGTATTATTGCACCCTTAGCAGCTAATAACTCTAACGATGTTGCTTATATGGTGTTGCTTGCTTCTACTGGAATTTCAGGGACAGAATTATCGGTAATGCAGTCTAAAACATTACGTCAGTTTCCAGTGAAAGATGAGAAAGCATATGAGGGAAACGCAAGAAAAGCCATCGCTATTGTTACTTCTAATAAAAGTGAACAAGAAATTAAAACAGAATTGACAGCACACTATAATGATTTTTTAAGACCCATTTTAAAAGATTTAAACGTGCCTGAAAAAAATATCAATGCGTTTATAGATAATCAGGTAAACACAAGTATAAAACCTTGGTCTCGTTATTTTTTACAGTACAACCCAGCTGATGAAATCGAAAAATTGCAAATTCCTGTGTTGTCTTTAAATGGAAGTAAAGACACGCAAGTGAATGCCAAAATAAATCAAAATGGCATACGTCAAGCTTTGATTAAAGGTGGCAACAAAGATTACAAAATACTTGAATTAGAAAACTTAAACCACTTTTTTCAAGAATGCGACACAGGAAAGATGGATGAGTATAGAAAGATTGAACAGACATTTTCCCCAATAGCATTAAAAGAAATTTCGAGCTGGGTTTTAGAGCATATCAATTAAGTCGTTCGGATTTATAAAATAGGACTTTTAATATATGTAGCTATTGTAATTTTATCATAAATCAATTAATAATATCAACAATGGAAAAAATGAAAACAAAAAAAAATAAAAAGGGAGTCAGATTAGGCATAGGAATTATACTAGGGACTATTGTAGGTTATGTAACCTCAAATATACAATTGTGGTTTGTTTTAGGAATTGCTATAGGTGCAGCTTTAGAATATGGTTCAACCAACAATAAATCCTAAAATCTAATTTTAAAATATGTATATTGTTTAAAGACAATAATTTAAAAAACTGTAACATTTTATACAATACACAGACTTATTTAACATCAATCAATCAAAAAATGAAATCATCAATTAAAATAGTATTTTTTACTTTCATAGCGTTTTCAACGTTAAGCGCTTTTTCTCAAAATACCGATAAAAAACTTTTCAATAAGATAGACTCTTATTTAGAAGCAAGTGTAACAAATGGCTTTTCTGGAGTTGTTTTAGTTGCTAAAAAGGGAGCGGTTATTTTATCTAAAGGATACGGTTGGGCAGATAGGGAAAATAAAATACCTAACTCCCCAGCAACCGTTTTTAATATTGGTTCTATAACCAAACAATTTACTGCATCCGCTGTTTTAAAACTTGTGGAGCAAGGTAAAATAAAAACATCCGATAAAATCAGTTCATATTTTACTCAGACACCTAGTGATAAAAAGGATATTACCATTCATCAATTACTAACACACACGTCTGGAATTTCTAATAGAACAGGAGGTTTTAGATACAATGAAGCCAGCAAGGAGCAGTTTTTAAAAGAATTTTTCGAGTCCACATTGCAGTCTAAACCTGGCACAACCTACCAATATGCAAATGCCAATTACATTATGTTAACGGTTATATTGGAGTCGGTTTCAGGACAAACCTATAATACTTTTCTAAAGGAATATTTATTTGAACCTGCACAGATGACAAGCACAGGGTATAAAAGCATCACCTTTAATACAGAGCGGCTCGCACATGGATACTATTATAACAGAGATGATGAAAAATGGACAGATTGGGGAACAACCCAACAGCATCTACCTTATAATGACAATCATTGGTATAGCATAGGCAAAGGCGACATTCACTCTACTATTGAAGATTTATACAAATGGCATGTTGCTTTAAAAAACAACGTTGTGTTAACATCAAAAACTAGAGACATACAAGAAACCGCGTATGTGACTGAAAATGATAACATGACATCGTATTATGGTTATGGATGGGCCATATCCAAAAGTAATAGAGACACCAAAATAGTTGCTCATAATGGTAGTAACGGATTGTATTTTGCAGATTTTGTAAGATTTACAGACGATGATGTGGTCGTTATATACATTACAAATGCGTTTTTAGGACCAGAATCAGAAAACGTGGCTAGAAAAATTGGTAAGATGATTTTTGACACCAATTATAATGCAACTCCAATTCCTAGAAATATTTATGAGTTAATACATGCATTCATGAAAACCAATCCATCTACAAATGCAGAAAAATTACCAGATTTTTTAAAGAAAGAACTTAAGAATGAGTTCAGTGACCATGCTGTTTTAAACAGGTTAGGATACAGCAGGTTAAAAAAAGAAGACCAACCTGGGTGGGCATTAGAACTGTTTAAACTTAATGTAAAATTATTTCCTCAAGATGGTAATTTATGGGACTCATTGGGTGAAGCGTATTTAAAATACAATCAAAAACAAGATGCCATAAAGAGTTATACAAAAGCGGTTGAATTAGGTAGTGAAGGATCTAAAAAAGTATTAAACGAATTGCTAGGTAATGACTAGTATGAATACAATTATTGTTAACCTTGAATGATTTTGTTTATTGTTAGTTATAGGCTTTTTATAAATCCCTAAGCATTGCAACTCGCTAATTTTCTATTTGGTTTGTTCAAACCAACATTCATTTATCACGATTTTTTTCATAATTGAAAATAGTTCTGATTTAGAAAATAGAACCTTTGCTATTTAGCTTTCAAGTATTTTTGATGTACAGGAGTTTGCAATATGTGTAATATAAATTAAAACAATACTTTATGAGTAATTCAATACCAAATAAAAAAGACGCTTGGAAATCAATTTTTTTATTTCTTGCACTCATAATAGCCCTTACATCTCCTTTACATTATGCCATTGTTAACTTATATCCTTCACGGATCTATGTTGGAGCCATTATGTGGTGTCCTGCAATAGCGGCATTTATTACATTAAAACTAAGAAGGCGTAAAATATCATCTTTAAATTGGCAGTGGGGAAAATGGAAATATATACGAATGTCGTATGTTATCCCTGCCTTATATGGCATTATTACCTATGTGCTTATTTGGGCATTAGGATTTGGAAATATAGCAAATAGCGAAACCATCACTGATTGGGGAAAAGAACTTGGCTTGTTTGGGATAGGGACCTTAAATCCAACGGCAATAACCATTATAGGTGTTATTTTATTGGGCACTGTAGAAGTAATAAGGGCCTCAGCAACCACCTTAGGCGAAGAAATTGGGTGGCGAGGGTTTTTTATCTATGAATTGAGAAAGGTACTTTCCTTTGCTGGCGTGTCTGTTTTTAGCGGAATTATTTGGGCTGCATGGCATTGGCCGCTATTGGTTTATTATAGTAATAATGTGCTATTGGAATTTATAACGTTCTTTATTGTTATAATTTCTATGTCATTTATTATGACATATTATACGTTTAAGTCCAACAGTTTGTGGCCAGCTGTTATTTTTCATGCTGTTAGTAATGTGTATGTGCAGAAAATATTACCACCGTTAACGGAGCAAGTTGAAGGAAGTGAGCATTGGTTGGGAGAAAACGGAATTATGTTTGCAATTGTAACTTTTGCCTTTGGTATTTACTATTGGAGGAAAGCAGTTAAAGAGAATATATAGTTTACACGTATTATCTGTTAATAAGTTCTATTTTATAAACTCGAACGTTTAAAACCTCAATAATCTTCAACTTTGCAGTAAATAATAGCAACTATGAAAGCGGCAGTTTATACACAATATGGTTCACCAGATGTTATTCAGGTTATTGATATAAAAAAACCAACACCAAAGCCTAATGAAGTATTGGTAAAAATTAAAGCATCATCAGTAACTAGGGCAGAAACGATGATGCGTCAAGGAAAACCTAAGTTTGGCAGATTGTTTTTAGGACTTTTAAAACCTAAAAACACTAGTTTGGGTACTGGGTTTTCAGGTGTTGTAGAGGCTATAGGTTCACAAATCACAAAATTTAAAGTAGCTGATGAAGTTTTTGGAGAAAAACTATTTAGTAATGGTACTAATGCTGAATATATATGTGTGCCTGAGGATGGTATTATCGAAAAAAAACCAAACAACATAACCCATGAGCAAGCAGCACCAATTTGTGACGGATTTTTAACCTCGTATAGCTTTTTAAAAGATATTGGCAACTTAAAAAAAGGGCAGTATATTTTAGTAAATGGAGCCTCAGGTAGCTTAGGGACAGCTGCAGTGCAACTAGCAAAAGTAATGGGAGCAAAGGTCACTGGAGTTTGTAGTACCAAAAATATAGATTTAGTAACATCGTTAGGAGCAGATCATGTCATAGATTATAAGATGCAGGATTTTACAAAGCAAGGAGACTTCTATGATGTAATTTACGATTCGGTTGGTAAATCATCCTATAGAAAATGTGAAAAGGTATTGTACAATCAAGGTGTTTTTATAACGCCTGTGTTAAGTTTTAAGGTATTATGGCGCTCTATTATAATGCCAAAAAAAGTAAAGTTTTCAGCCACAGGCATCAGGAAGCAAGAAGAATTGAAAGGGTTGCTAACAGAGTTAACCACATTTTTTAAAAAAGGGAAACTAATTACTATTATAGATAAAACTTACAAGTTAGAGAATATAGCAGACGCCCATAAATACCTAGAAACAGGCCATAAAATAGGCAATTTGGCAATCATCAATCCATAAATCATCATCAATCAAAAAACGAACACTATATGTTTTTTAAAACACAAGAGGGCAAGGAAACAATCCTTAAACTTTACAATCAAAAACTAAAAGCACTGGGTATTGATTATTCAGAAAAGCTAATCGAAACAAAATTTGGAGCTACTAATCTTGTTATTACAGGAGACCCTAAACTTCCACCACTTATGCTTATTCATGGCACAGGAGGTTGTGCATCACAAATTTTAGAATCGTTTCCAAGCTTATCTTCAAAATACTGTGTATATACCATAGATGTATTGGCACAACCTAACAAAAGCGCTGAGAATAGATTAGATATGAAATCTTTAGATTATGGAAAATGGCTTATAGAAGTCATTATAAAACTAAGACTCAAAGAAGTAACCCTCGTAGGTTTTTCATTTGGCGGTTTTATTAGTCTAAAAGCATTGGAGTTTAATGAAACACCTATAAAGCAAGCATTCTTAATAGCACCTGTGTATATTGTTAATGGGAATCCTCTAGTAGGTTTATTCAAAATGTTTTTACCGTTAAAAAAATTCATTAAAACAAATAATCAAGCATATATTAAAAAAGTAATGAATGCGCTTTTTTCTGAATATGATGACTTTGCTCTAACATACATGTCGGCTACGTTTCAGCATTGCGATATGGATTTTTCACCGTTACCAATAATAAGTAGGGATAGCGCAAAAAGTATAAAAGCCCCAATCACCATTTTTGCTTGTGTAAAAGACATTATGTTTCCAGGAAAAAAAATGATAAAAAGAGCAAAGCGGATATTTCCTTCTTTAGAAGAAGTCATATTGTTAGAAGGCTCTAAACATGTACCAAATGCAACAAATTTTAATAAAATAGAAAACATAATACTAACTAAAAACGAATAATAAAATAAAAAAAATATTTTTTTAATAATTGTATTTGCATGTTCTTTTATTGCTTGTAAGATCAGTGAAAATACTACAAAAACTAACGACTCATTAAGTAAAAAAGAAACGTATCTTAGCCAGAATCCTCCAGGTTTAATCCCAGAATTATTTGCTCCAGATATTATTCAAACAGAGTATAGAGAAGCAGAAGTAACATTTGCACCTAATCTAGAAGAGTTTTATTTCCGTAGAAGAGGAGGCGATTATAAAAATAACACCTTGGTTGTTGTTCAATACAAAAATGACCGATGGACAGAATCTATTATAGCGCCAAAATCAGGAGAGCCATTTATTTCGCCAGATGGCAAAACGATGCACTTAGGGAAAACATATAGGCAAAGAACCACTTCTGGATGGTCTGAGGTGAAACATCTTGATGCGCCTTTCAAAGACTTTCGCATTATGTGTCTTACAGCGTCATCTAATGGAACGTATTATTTTGATGAAGCCAGCGAAACAGGTCCTCTTCGTTATTCAAGACTAATAAATGGCATCTATGAAAAACCTAAAACTGTAGAAATTAAAGACATTGGTAATTGGAACGCACATCCTTTTATTGCTCCAGACGAATCTTATATTATATGGGATGATCAAAGAGAAAACGGATATGGTAGTTCTGACTTGTACATTTCTTTTCGTCAAGAGGATGATTCATGGGAACCTTCAATTAACTTGGGTGACAAAATAAACACCGAGTTTGAAGATGCTTATGGAAGTGTATCACCAGATGGAAAGTACTTTTTCTTTCATAGATCTTATGGTGGTGACAAAGCAGATATATTCTGGGTAGATGCACAATTCATAGAGGTGCTCAAACCAAAATAAGCAAATGGATATAGATATACGTAGTAATGGAGCAGGCGATTTTTATGCTGGTGTTGTGTTGGTTTAGGCACTTAATAAGGATTGTAAATAAATGCATATTTTAGTACTATGAAAACACCAAATCCAACAACAATTTTTCCGCTTAAGGATTATAGTAAACTTTTTTTTAAAAAACTAAATGTTAATAAAAAATTAAAAAGATACAGACTTGTCTGTTTTTAAATATTTCATTATATATTTGCTGTATGAAAAAATTAGGAGTAAGAGAAAGAATAATTGCAACAGCCTCAGATTTGTTTTATAACCAAGGATATAATCAAACAGGTATAAATCAAATTATATCAGAAGCTGGAGTAGCAAAAGCAAGCATGTATCAACACTTTAGATCTAAGGAAGATATCGCTGTAGCTTACTTAACTGCAAGACACACTATGTGGATGGGAAAACTAAAGGAATGTGTGTCTATTCAAAATACACCAAAAGGTAAGGTAATAGGATGTTTTGATTACTTAATGGAATGGCTAAAAGAGGTGAATTTTAGAGGCTGTGGATGGCAAAATATTATTACAGATTTACCTGATAGTCATGAAAAAGTTAGAAATCAAGCTGTGCATCATAAAAACGATGTTAGAGATTGGATTCATAAGCTATTAAAAGATGAAAACGAATACACAGACATTGAAGCCGAACAATTAGGAGACGAAGTTTTAATACTTATTGAAGGAGCTATTATTTTATCTCAAATACAAAAAGATGAATGGCCTATAAAAGTAGCAAAAAATGCCTGTGCTAAATTATTAGCTTAATTTTTTTAATTAATAACAAACAGACCTGTCTGTACATAAATAGTAAGCATGAAAAAATTAGCACCTCCTTTTACATTGGAAACAGCCAAAGCTAAGGTCCAAGCAGCAGAAGATGCTTGGAATAGCATGAATCCCGAAAAAGTATCTATGGCATATTCTATAGACTCGAAATGGCGAAATAGAGATCAATTTTTTACTGGAAGAAAGGCCATTAAAGAATTTTTAGAAAAAAAATGGGAATCAGAACAAAACTATAAACTAAAAAAGTATTTATGGTCTTTCACCGACAATAGAATATCTGTTAGGTTTGAATACGAATGGTTAGATCAAAACCAAAATCAATGGTATAGAACTCATGGAAATGAACATTGGGAATTTGATGATGATGGATTAATGAGAGTAAGAGATATGAGTGCCAACGATGTTAAAATAAACGAAGCACAAAGAAAATTTAAATGGTAATTAAAAAAACAATACAACAATAAGAGCTATAAAGATAAATTTTTAGTTAGTTGGTTTGATTTGTTCGAGTTTTATACTTCATAATTTAAAAAGGGATTCCTTCTCGAACAAATCTTTATTCTTTGACAACAAGCTAATTATGTTTTAGTGAGCAACCTTTGCCTCATTAATAATCATGAAAGAATAATTATGAAAACAAATAATCCAAATACAACAGCTTCATCTTTTTTAAAAATTGTCAGGGATAACAGCTTTGGAAGAGTTAAAAGAAAATATAGAAAACCAACAGCTTTTATTGGGTATTGGGAAGCTTTAGCAAGGACTAAATAAAAAAACAAGAAACATGAAAACATCAATTACAATCAACAAAAATGCATTTAACTATCGAAAACTTGAAATAGCCAATGCAAGTAAAAGAGTGAGGAGGCATTTTAAAAGACAAACCTCAAGTATTAATAGAGTTTAATACATGAACAGATGAAAACTATCAATTGGAAATACGCAATAATAGCAGGTATTATTGGAACAGTTTTTTTTGATATCGCAGGATTATTTTTTACAGGTAAATGGTGGGATATTCCTAGTATTTTAGGAGAAAAAACTGGATTAGGTTTAGTCTATGGTGTTTTAGTTCATTATAGTAATGGAGTATTCTTAGCAATATTGTTTGCAGGAATAGCACCTTCACTTTGGGGACCAAAATGGTTGCGGCCAATTGTTTTTATGATATGCCAAACCATAGTTGTTGTATGGCTTTTTATGTTCCCACTTTTAGGAGCAGGTATTGCAGGAACAAAGTTGTCTCCAATGATGCCTTTAATAACCATTTTTAGGCATTTAGCATTTGCAGTCCCATTGATATTTTTAATTCATGCTAGTATCCCTCAAGTAAAAACTATAAAGGTAAAGTAAATTAATAGCGAGAATAATATGAGAACACATATACAGTTCATGAAAAAGTGTATTGACTTAGGTAAAGAGGCAATGCTTAGTGGTAATCCGCCAGTTGGATCGATAGTTGTAAAAAACAATACTATTATTGGCATTGGTAAAGAAGCAGGAAAATCCTCAAACGATGTAACTAAACATGCAGAGATTGAAGCCATTAAAGACGCTTTAATTAATCATCAGTCATTAAACGAGGCTACTCTTTACACAACTCATGAGCCATGTATAATGTGTTCTTATGTTATAAGACATCACAGTATTAAAACTATTGTTTATGGTATAAAATCAAAATACGTTGGAGGCTTTAGTTCAAGCTTTAAAATATTGGAGACTAATAGTATTCCTACATGGAAAGAAGCACCCGAAATAATAGGAGGTGTTATGGAAAACGAATGCCTTAACCTTTCAAAAACATATAAATTATTAAAAGACAAATGAAATATCCTAGCGACATAGTATTTACACCTTCTGTAAAAAAAATTCAAAAAGAAAAAGGCTCTCGTAACAATTACTCCAGAATGGAAAAATATGGAGCATGGAATACAGAGGTAACACCAGATTTAAAAGCGTTTTTAAGTAAAATTGATTCGTTTTATTTTGGAACTTCCAATAGCGAGGGACAACCCTATATACAACACCGTGGAGGAGATAAAGGATTTTTAAAGGCCATAGATGATGAACATTTGGGCTTTGCAGATTTCTCTGGAAATATGCAATACATATCTGTAGGTAATTTAAGTGAGAATGATAAAGCTACCATTTTTTTAATGCATTACCCAAGTCAATCCAGAATAAAAATTTGGGGAACTGCTAAAATTTCCAATGATAGAAACATTATAGAGTTACTTACTGATAATTTTTATAAAGCACGAGTTGAAAGAGCCATAATCTTTAAGGTAAAAGCTTGGGATATGAATTGCAGACAACATATAAAACAACGTTTTACAGCTGAAGATATTGAAAAAATAACACAGCCTTTAAATCAAAAAATAAATGAGTTAGAAACCATTATTAAAAACATAAGCAATTCTAAAACTATCACATTATGAAACATCAAGTAAAAACAATTTGGAAAGATAGTATGGCTTTTGAAAGTGAAATAGACAGCCATAAATTTATAATAGATGCTAAACAACCCTTAGGAAACGATTCTGGACCAAGTCCCAAAAAACTACTTCTTTCAGCGTTAGCTGGTTGTACAGGAATGGATGTTGTATCTCTTCTAAACAAAATGCGCGTAGATTTTACAAACTTTGAAATAGACATAGAAGCAGATCTTACAGACGAACACCCAAAAGTATATTCGTATATAAGAATTATATACAAACTTTATGGAGCTAACATTGATAAGGAAAAAGCAAAAAAGGCTATAGAATTATCACAAGAAAAGTATTGCGGTGTAAACGCTATGCTTAGAAAAAACAATCCAATTAAATATTGTATAGAATATATAAATAGTTAAAAATTGACCAGTTAAATAATATTAAAAAGTGAATGCCATAGAAGCCATAAAAAAAAGAAAATTGCAAGCAAACCTTATAATACTTGATAAAAAACCATTGAAAACTATTGAAGCATATGATAATATAAGCGGCATCATTATAAATGGAAACCTTATAAAGCGAGAACAATTAAGTACAAATTAATTTGTAAAATTATTTATATCATGAAAAAAACTATTAATCAAACACTAAAAACAAAGTATCTATGTATAAGTTTCGCTTTGTTTTCAATTATAGTAAATGCTCAAATAGCTAAGCAAATAGACAGTTTGGCTTTAGTACATGCTTCTAAAGGTTTTAATGGAAATGTGCTTTATTCTAAAAATAATTCTATTGTATTTACTGGAAATTATGGTTTTAGTGATTTTTCATCAAAAAAGCCACTTAACGATTCTACTGTTTTTGAATTAGCTTCATTGTCAAAGCAGTTTACAGCTTTAGCAATAGTGCAATTAGTAGAAAAAGGGCTTATTGATTATAAAACTAAGGTTAGTAAAGTCATTCCTAAATTTCCTTATAAAAACATTACAATTGAGCATTTGTTGCGTCATCAATCTGGGCTTCCCGATTATCAAAAACTATTTTACGATAAAAAAATATGGAACAGAAAAAAAATGGCGACCAACCAAGATGTATTAAATGTATTGGCAAAACTTAAACCAGATTTAATGTTTGCTCCAGGAAGTAAATACGACTATGACAATACAGGTTATGTAGTTTTAGCGCTAATCATAGAAACTGCAAGCAAGCAATCTTATAAAACGTATGTTACAAATAACATTTTTAAACCAGCTGGAATGAAGACAGCAAGAGTATTTAATATTGAAAAACACACAGCATCTTTAAACAATACAGCCAAAGGTTATACCTACAATAAGAAAAGAAAGAACTATCAAAAAGTTGAAAATGACAAGAACCATAAACATATAAAATGGTTAAATGGTGTTATTGGAGATCGTGGCATTTATGCATCAATACTAGATTTAGAAAAATGGAAAAAAGCCTTACGCAACAATATCTTAATAACTAAACAGGGTAAAACACAAATGTTTTCGGTAGATACTATTTCACCAAAATATGGTTATGGTTTTGCAATATATGAGACACAAAGCAAAGGAAAGTGGGTATATCATAACGGAAGCTGGTCAGGGTATAAAACTTCTGCAATTTATTTGCCAGATAGTAATGAATACTTATTAATTTTGAGCAATAATAGGTACGAAGAAACTTATAAAACATTTGAGGAGGATTTTTATAATTTAATTCAATGAATATATTTTGTACACCACTTATAAATAGGATGTTAGAATTTGAAAATTACATAATACGACCACTTGTTTTAGAAGACTTGGATGAATTTTTTAATTTAATTGAAACAAATAGAGAGCGGCTTAACGATTTTTTTGCAGGAATAGTTTCAAAAACCAAAAATATTGAAGCTACAAGAGTATTTTTAAAAGAAGTAATTAAAAAGCAAGAATCAAAGCAGTATTTTGCCTTTGTTGTGGTTGATAATACAACAAATAAATTGATGGCGTTTATTGACCTTAAAAACATAGATTGGACCATCCCTAAAACTGAAATAGGTTGTTTTACAGATAAAAAAATTTCAGGTAAGGGCATCACTACAAAAGCTATAAAAACCTTTCTGGATTATAGTTTTAATCACTTTAAATTTAAAAAAATATACCTGCGCACCCATCACTCTAATAAAGCAGCACAAACCCTTGCGGAAAAGTGTGGTTTTGAATTAGAAGGAATCATAAGAATGGATTATAAAACTACATCAGGTAAGATTATAGATTTAATGTATTATGGTTTGATAAATAATAAATAATGGAGGAAATTAAAAGAACACTAGAAGAGCAACGAACAGAGTTTACAAAAAGACCATTTCTAGCAACACCTATTGCAGGTTTAGCAGTTTGGTTAATTATTGGATTATCTGGACTTTTTTTTCCTGTGAGAACAACCGTTTGGGTATTGTTTTTAGGAACAGGAAGTATTGCGTATTTAGCTATATTTATTTCAAAATTTACTGGAGAACGATTTGTTGATAAAGATAAACCAAAAAATGTATTTGATGGTTTGTTTCTATTTACAGTATTGCAATCGGTTTTAATCTATTCAATTGCCATACCTTTTTTTATTTTAGACTATTCTTCATTACCTTTAACCGTTGGTATTTTAACCGGAACCATGTGGATTCCTTTTTCATGGATTATTAAGCATTGGGTTGGTATATTCCATGCGGTTTTAAGAACGGTTTCTATATTATTACTTTGGTATATGTTACCAGAACATAAATTTGTAGCAATACCATTTGCAATTGTGATTATATACATTATAACCATGATTATTTTAAAAAGTAGAAAACTATAATTTTACTTTTGTGAGTAAATTTAAAACAAGATCATGACTAGAGATGTTATTAATATTAATGATTTTATCATTTTAGTTGAAGAAGCTAAAGCAAGTGAAGTAACTATTGATTCTTGTTTTTTTGATGAACCTATTATAGCAGTAGCTTTTTATGGCTCAGGAAATGTTGACTTAACAGTAAAATACGGAAGTAAAAGCAAAGCTTTTAATTATACCAAAGGCTTAGCTTTATCTTTTTATGCCGATGAAAACGTTGAATTTGTTCACACTATCGATAGTGAAAAACCATTAGAATGTTTAGTAGTGGCAACATCTATTAGTGCTATTGAAGCATTGCCAAATGATGAAGGTGAACTGTTTGGGGAAATGCTTAACGAATTGGTAAACCCTTCCGATCATTATGTTGAAGGACCAGCATTTTACATGACACCAGAAATGCAAAATATAGTTGACTCCATATTTAACATTCAGTATGAAGGAAAAACTAAGATGATGTTTTTTAGAAGTCAGGTTACAGGATTGTTATCTCACTTTTTTGGTCAGTTGGCAACAATGAAAACTGAAAAAATAAAAACGTCAGAGCGCGAAAAATTAATTAAAGCAAAAGCAATTCTTTCCGAAAATTTAGATACTCCTCCATCTTTAACAGAACTTTCAAAGGAAATAGGACTCAATACTTTTAAACTTAAAAAAGACTTTAAGGAACTGTTTGGTGTACCAGTTTTTAAATACCTTCAAAACGAGCGCCTCACTAAGGCACATAATATGATACGAAACCAAGAAGCAACTGTACAAGAAGCTGCATGGCATGTTGGTTACGATAGCTTAAGTTCGTTTTCCAACGCCTTTGCAAAAAAATTTGGGTATAGACCAAGCCAAATCAAGTAAACTACTTCTCGAACAAATCTTAATTCTTTTAAAACAACCCAAACGTTCTTTATATAAATAGTTTTGTCATGTAACTTTTAAATTAAAAAGACATGAAAACAAAACGAGCCATTTTAATTGGTATAGCGATTTGGATTGTTGCTATACTTTTTTATATGACATCTTACTATGTTCCTGTTTTAGAGAATGCCGACACCCAAGCAAATATTGTATTATTTGTTGTGGTTATGCCATTAGTATGGCTAGGGTGTTCTTATTATTACAAAAGCAACAACAAAGCTCATGGACTTAAGGTTGGACTAACTATGCTGTTAACAGCTGCAGTTTTAGATGCGTTAATAACTGTTCCAGTATTTATAATACCTAATGGAGGAAATCATTATCATTTTTTTACTTCTTTAAGTTTCTGGATTATTGCTTTTGAATTCTTAATGATAGCTGCTTTGTACTGGTACTTTAGTATATATATACACACAATTTCACAAAAAAAATAAAAATATGGATATAACTATTCAACATATAGGAATTATCGCTCTTGTACTATTAACTGGGTTATCCGCAGGATTATGTTTTACTTGGTCAAATAGTATTACATCAGGAATAGGGAGACTAAATGACTTTGAATATTTGGCATCTTTTCAGCAAATGAACAGAACAATATTGAATCCATTATTTTTTATTGTGTTCTTTGGACCTTTCTTTTTAAGTCTCTTTAATTTATATGTTTTTAAAAATGAACCTAGCTCAGTATTATGGCTTTTAATATTAGCTGCAATAATCTACGTATTTGGTGTTTTGCTAGTAACAATTTTTGGTAATGTTCCATTAAACGAAATGTTAGATAAAACAGAGTTAGCTAATGCAAGTGTTTACGACTTAAAAACTTTAAGAAATAATTTTGAAATAAAATGGAATCGTCTTCATTTAGTTAGAACAATTTCTTCTGCAACATCATTTATTATTCTGATAATTAGTGTTTTACAAATAACAAAAAATAATATTTAAAACAAGTAATAAAATATAAAAATGGAAAATAAAAGCAATATTTTAATCATTGGAGGCACTGGAAAAACAGGTAGGAAAGTAGCCTCTAAATTAAACGATTTAGGTCATAATGTAAGAATTGGTTCAAGATCAGCCACACCACCATTTGATTGGGATGCACCTAAAACATGGCCAAAAGCATTACGAGGAATGGATAAAGTATATATAACTTTTCAACCAGATTTGGCTGTTCCAGGTGCATTAGAAGCTATTGAAGAATTAACAAAGCTTGCTAAAAAAAGCAAAGTAAAAAAGTTAGTGTTGTTATCTGGAAAAGGTGAAAGAGAAGCAGAGCTTTGTGAACAAGTTATCATTCATTCAGGGCTAGATTATACAATCGTTCGTGCAAGCTGGTTCAATCAAAATTTTAGCGAGAGTTTCTTTTTAGAACCAATATTAGAAGGCTTTGTAGCTTTACCACAAGCTGAGGCAAAAGTACCTTATGTAGATACTCAGGATATTGCCGATGTGGTTGTTGAAGTAATGGTAAATGATAAACATAATGAACAAATTTATCAATTAACAGGCCCAAGGTTATTAACTTTTAAAGATGTTGTAGAAGAAATAGCTACTACCACAGGTCGAGACATTGTTTTTACACCAATAGCGTTACCAGCTTATGTAAATGTTATGAAGCAGCAAGGTGTACCAGCAGATTATGTCTGGTTGATTGAATACTTGTTTTCAGAAGTACTTGGAGACCCAAAAAACTCAGAGATTACCAATGATATTGAGAAGGTTTTAAATAGAAAGCCTATAGATTTTTCAGAGTATGTTAAAGAAACAGCTACAAGTGGAGTATGGAATCCAAAAGTTAATGCTAATTAATATTTAAATTAATTGTAATGGATAGAAGATTATTAGGTAATATTTTAATTGTTGTATTAGTAATTCTTATTGGGTCAGGTGTATTAATGTATTTAATGCCGTTTAATAAAGGCATTGCATCATTACATACTTTTTTTAGTATGCTGTTTGTTTTAGGAATGATTTTTCATTTAATAAATAATAAATTACCATTAACTAATTATATTTCAGGAAAAAGGCAAAGCAAATTTAAAAAACTACAAGCACCTTTAATTTTTAGTATAGCTATTTTGGTTGTTGTTAGTTTATACTTTCAAGTACCAGGGTTTAGTGCATTCTATGAATTTGGCAATCAAATTCGCAACCAACAACTTGGTAAAAAAGAAGTAAATTTTGATTATGAAGTCATAGATATAAAAAGAGCTATTGGAAAACATACAATTAGTGTTGAATTAAAAAAAGGAGAAGCCTTCCAATACCCATTATTTGCCATTTGGATAGAAGACGCTCAAGGAAACTATATTCAAACCTTATATATTTCGAGAGTCATTTCTTCAAGCAAGTTTGATTTTGGTAAAAAAGTAAATGGTACTTGGGAGTCAGCAACGGTTAGACGTCCAGAAGCGTTGCCTTATTGGTCTCATAAGCGTGGTATTAAAGCAGCAGACGGACTTTACATGCCTTTAGGGAATTCTAGTGATATAGATGCATATTCTGGAGCAACACCAACAGGTAACTTTATTATTAATTCAAAAAGTGAAATAACCAAAGGGAATTATAAAATACTCGTTGAATTAAATCAATCGTACGATTGGAATGAATATTATACAAAAGATAGATATCCTAACGACAAAATTTATTCTGGTTCTGGACAAGTTGGACAACCCTCATTAATTTATGAGGCTCAAATTTCTTCTAATGATTTTGACTCAAATGCGTATAAGCTAATGAACCTCGTTGGTCATGGTCATTATTCAGGGAAAAACGGAGAATTATATGAAGACCTATCTCAAGTTACATCGGCTAAAAAAATAGCAGATAGAATAATTATTCACTTAAAATAAAAAAATGACAAATAAAGCAGTTACTACACTACAAGATATTACTATTAGAACAGATATAAAACCCGGTGACCTTGGGTATATAATTCATAGACATGGTGCTGTGTATGCAAAAGAATACAACCATGGTGTTTCTTTTGAGATGTATGTAGCTAAAGGCATTTGTGAATTTTACCAAAATTACGACTCAACAAAAGATAGGGTATGGTTTTGTGAACATAATGGGAAAATAGTTGGGAGCCTATTTCTTCAACATAGAATAAATAAAAGCGCACAGTTAAGATATTTCTATTTAGAGAAAGAATATAGAGGCATAGGTCTTGGGAAAACACTAATGAATTTTTATATGAATTTCTATAAAGAAAATACTTATACATCATCATATTTATGGACTACTGATGAACTGGATGCAGCAGCGGCAATATATAATAAACACGGTTTTTTACTTACAGAAGAATTGCCTACCAATGCATTTGGAAAAGATGTAGTCGAAAGAAAATTTGAATTGGTTAGTCCGAAGTAGCCATTATTAGCTAAATAAAAAACGGTTAACGTACATAGATATCAATTAAACCTAAAGTAAAAAAAAGCTGTTAATTAAAGAAAATGTGAGTATTAAGTTTTTATAAAAATATTAGACAGAGGTATTTATAATATCATAAATAATTTTGTAAAATGCTTTAACAGCTTTTTTTTCATAGACTTCATTCAAAGAAATTATCATCCCTTTTCGTTTCATAGAAGGTTGTATTATTGGTACAGATATTATTGAGTTTATATCTTGAATAGTCGTTTTAGCTAAGATAGTATAGTATTTACCAGTTTTAACTAAATCTAAAAGCATTGGTATATCATTAATTTCTAAAGAGCTATTCAGACTTAAATTCTTTTTATTGCAAACTTTATCTATATATTTCCGTGTATTAAATCCGCTTGAAGGTAAAGCTAAAGAGAAGTGCACAAGATTTTTCATTTTTATATTCTTGACCTCTTTTAATTTAGAGTTTGTAGCACCAATTAAAACCATTTCAGAGGTAAATAAAAGTTGGTATCGATGTGCTTTATCTGTTTCATATTCTTGAAACGACAGAATAAAATCTAATTCAAAATTATCAAGTTTTTCAATCAATGCTTCAGATGTGCCAAAAACAATGCTTATCTTAATCTTTGGATATAATTCTACAAACTGTTTAACAGATTTTGTTAGCACGTGCCTCAATCCATAGGTTGAACCAATTTTTAACTCTCCAGTCTCAATATTTTTAAAATCTCTTAATAAATTAAAACCACTATTGGCACTATTAACGCTTTGTAACGCATATTTATAAAATAAATCTCCAGCTTCGGTAAGTTTTATTCTTTTTCCAATACGTTCAAATAACGGAACATCAAGCTCTATTTCTAATTGCTTTATTTGTTGAGATAAGGTGCTTTGACTAATGTTTAAAGTAGCTGCGGCTGCTGTAAAGTTTAATAATTCTTTTGCTTTTATAAAATATTTTAGCTGTCTTAGTTCCATTTTCTAATCGGTTTTATCGATTAATGATATCGAAAAATAGCGTTTTACAAATTTACAATTTATAATGAACTTTGCTGCATTATTAAAATTTAAAAATTGTAGAGATGAAAAAAATAATTGTTTTAAATGTAATGTTGTTTAGTTTAATAAGTTTTGCTCAAACAAACAATGTCAAAAAAACTGATAGTTTTATTGGTTCATGGTCATTGGTGTCAATCACTAACATATATCAAAACGGAACTAAAGTTCAACCTTATGGAGAGCAGCCTGATGGGTTGCTCATTTTTGATGAACATGGCAATTATGCTATTCAAATATTAAAGAAAAATAGACCCTTAATAGCTTCAGGTAATAAAAATACAAGCACACCAGAAGAAAATGCTGAAATAGTAAAGGGTTTTAATGCACATTACGGCTACTATTTTATTGATACTGGCACTAAAACTATTTCATTTAATGTTTTACATGCTTCTTTTCCAAATTGGGAAAACAAAGTTCAAAAAAGAACCTATAGTTATAATAATGATGTGCTTAAATACATTGTAACAAATACCACGCAAGGTGGTAAATCTGTTGTAGCAGAAGTTGTTTGGAAACGAAGGGTATTTAATTAAGATTATTACTCATGGAAAGCAATAATTCTAAAACAACCTTTTATATTCTATATTTTATAAGTTTTTCTCATCTTATAAACGATTTAATTCAAGGTATTATTCCTTCAGTTTATCCATTGTTAAAAGAGAATTACCAGCTTTCATTCGTGCAAATTGGCTTAATTACATTTGCTTTCCAATTTAGTGCTTCCATTTTACAACCTTTGGTAGGTTATTATACAGACAAAAAACCTAAAATTTATGCACAAATTTACGGGTTACTTATGTCTGCCTTAGGGATTTTATTTTTGTCTTTTGCAAATAGCTTTAGCTCAATAACTATGTCTTGTATCTTAATTGGAATAGGATCAGCAGTTTTTCACCCAGAATCTAGTAGGATTGCTAATTTAGCTTCTGGAGGAAAAATTGGAGTAGCACAATCAATATTTCAAATTGGAGGTAACTTGGGAACAGCAATAGCGCCTTTATTGGTTGCTCTATTTGTACTTCCCAACTCTCAAAAACTAATCAGTATGTTTTTACTGCCATTAGTTTTTGGGTTTTTTGCATTAAAGCAAGTTGCTAAGTGGTACAAAAAATATTTAGAAGATAATTATTCAAAAAAGAGTATTACTCCTGTAGCAAATGTTGATTTTTCAAAAAAGAAAATAAAATTGATTTTAAGCATATTATTAGTAATTATATTTTCAAAATTTATATATGCAGCGAGTCTATCTAATTATTACAGTTTTTATTTAATTGAAAAATTTAATCTTTCCATAGAACAAGCTCAAGTGCATCTTTTTATTTATTTATTCGCATACATGTTGGGAACCATTATTGGTGGTCCATTAGGCGATAAATTTGGACGATTATATGTTATCTGGTTTTCTGTGTTAGGAGCAACACCTTTTATTTTATTATTGCCTTATGTAGGTCTTTTTTATACCGATGTTTTTATGATAATTATTGGGTTGATAATGGCATCTGCTTTTCCAGCAATTATGTCGTATGCTCAAGAATTATTACCTACAAAACTTGGCGTAATTTCGGGTATGTTTTATGGTTTTGCTTTTGGGGTAGCTGCTATTGGTTCAGCTTTAATTGGATTGTTGGCAGATTATACGTCTATTTATTTTGTGTATCAATTGTGCTCGTTTCTTCCCTTAATTGGTGTAGCTTGTGTGTTTTTGCCAAACTTAAACCTTAAAACAAGTTAAGCTTAAAAATCCGTTTCGAACAAATTGTTATTCGTTTTGAACAAATCAACATTGATGATGAAGATTAGTTTTGTTCATAAACAACAAAACTTTAAAATTAAAAGAGAATCAAATTTCTAATCATCAATTAAAAAATAAAATGAAAAAAGTATTAATAGTATGTCTTGCACTTAACTTTATTGTAGTATTAAAACTAAATGCACAAGCAGAAGTAGAACAAATTAATTCTACTGTAATGAAATATATAGACGGTACAGCAAATGGTAATCCCGACAAAGTAAGAGAGGCATTTCATCAAGATTTTAATCTTTTTATAGTACAGGGAGATACATTAAGAGTTATAGATGGGAAAGGCTATATTGAAAGAGTTGAAAAAGGAAAAAAGTATAACAGAAAAGGACGAATTGTATCTATTGATCATGAAAACGATGCCGCTTCTGTAAAAGTTGAAGTATATTTTCCAGACACAAAAAGGATAGCAACCGATTATCTTTTGCTTCTAAAAATAAAAGGACAGTGGAAAATATTACACAAGATTATAAATCTTAAAAACTATGAAAAAATAGATGATTTGGTATCTATTGAAAAAAACGGGTTAGAAGAAATTAAAGAAACCTTGTCAAACTACATAGATGGAACAGCAAACGGAGAACCTCAAAAATTAAAAAGGGCATTTCATCAAGATTTCAATTTGTATTATATAAAAAATGGAGATTTAAGTGTTTTATCAGGGAAGCAATACATAGGTAATTTTAAAGAAGGCAAAAAGAATAACCGAATTGGTAATATTTTATCATTGGATTATGAAAATAATGCAGGTCTTGCCAAAGTACAGGTTATAATGCCTGACCGTAATAGAATAGCCATTGATTATTTATTGTTATTGAAAATTAAAGATGAGTGGAAAATAATTCATAAATCATTCACATCTAAAAGTTATTAAAAGTAGAGGTGGTTGTCTATAAAGGGTTATTCTAAACAAGAAAAAATATAGAATAATCCTTTTCGAACAAATTTTATTGCTTTTCGAAACAATTTCAATCTAACTTCCATTATATTTTTGAGCCACAACCATAATTAAGCACTAGTATTTATGTGCTGTAGAACAGTAATCATGAAAACATTAAAATCAAGATTCCAATCATTAAAAATACAGTTTTACACTGTGTTATTGGTTGCAATAACAATATTTTCATGCAATTCCCGAACAGGCAATTATGTATGTACACCTTGTGATTTAAAATGTGATGAATTAACATTTTATGAACCTGGAATTTGTCCTCATTGCAAGATGGACTTAATAAAGAATAACAATATAATTAAAGAAGAACGCCAAGTTTTAAATGATGTAACAATTAAAACTGGCTCAGGATCTTTTTTAATTGAAGGAGGCATAGGAAATAAAGAAAACACTATTCAAGTGTATTATCATAAGCCTGAAAACTTTACAGCTAATTCTGAAATCTTATTGGTTATTCCTGGAGCAGGAAGAAATGGTAATACCTATAGAGATTCTTGGATAGAGGAATCAGAAAAAAAGAGTATTCTAATTTTATCTCCAATGTACCCAGAAAAGCATTACAATTTTGATGCATACCATTTAGGAGGGGTGATAAAAAACTCTAACCTGTACGATTGTATTGAAAGAGTAGAAGGGGCCAATAAAATTATGCTTAATGAAGATAAATTAAGGTTCAATTTAAACCCTAATGCAAACGAGTGGCTTTTCAATGATTTCGACCGTATTTTTGATGTAGCTGTTAATGTGCTTCAATCAAAACAAACGTCGTATAATCTTTTTGGACATTCAGCTGGAGGCCATATTTTACACAGATTTGTACTATTTCAAGAACACACAAAAGCCAAGAATATTTTAGCTTCTAATGCAAGTTTCTATACGTTGCCAAATTTTGAAAACTCTTTTCCTTTTGGGTTAAAAAATACTCCAGTTAATAACGTTTTTCTTAAAAATGCTTTTAAGAAAAAATTGGTAGTTTTTTTAGGAGAACTTGATAATGAAAATGAAACAAGAGGAAGTTTTCTAGAATCTAAAACCGCCAATCAACAAGGGCATCATAGATTGGAGAGAGGAGCATACTTTTTTGAACAAGCTAAAGAAATGGCAAAAAAGCTAAACACAACATTTAATTGGGAACTTAAAATAATACCAGAAGTTGGTCACGATTATAAAAACATGGGGTTTGCAGCTTCACGCTATTTATATAAACAATACAATTTTATAATAAAAAGTTAAATTTATACAAAGTACCTTGCATAGCAAGGTTCTATATAATAATTTTGCATTATTAAATCATTAATCAAAAATCAATCAAAAAATGAAAAAAACAATTCTCTTATTAATAACTGTAGCTTTACTGTGTTCTTGTGGCAATAAAAGTGAAGGCAATTCAAAAAAAGCAGATAAAGCTTTTAATGAAAAAACTTATTCTAATAAGTTAGATGAACTCTTTAACGTACTCCATAAAAACAACAAGTTTATGGGAACAGTGTCCCTTTCACATGAAGGAAATGTTATCTACTCAAAAACAATGGGTTATAACGATATTGACAATCAAAAAACATCAACAAGGGCAACCAAATACAGAGTTGGGTCAATCACCAAAATGTTTACAGCAACTATGGTTTTTAAAGCTGTAGATGAAAATAAGCTAAGCATCAATCAAACTATAGACAAGTATTTCCCGGCAATTGAAAATGCGAGCAAAATAACAGTTGGCAATTTGTTGAACCATAGAAGCGGTATCCCTAGCTTTACGAAGGATAAAACGTTTTTTGACTATCGTACCGAACATAAATCTAGGGGAGAGATGCTAAAAATTATTACCAGCTACAAAAGCAACTTTGAGCCAGATAGCAGTAACGAGTATAGTAACTCAAATTATTTCTTATTATCCCAAATTTTGGAGACGATATATAATTTGCCTTATGTAGATCTTTTACAAGAAAAAATCATTAAACCGTTAGGGTTAACAAACACGTATTCGGGAGGAAAAATTACTATAAGTAATAATGAATCTTATTCATATAGCCTTTCGGACAAATGGACTGAATTCCCAGAAACCAACCTATCCATTGCTTTAGGAAGTGGTTCTATTGTTTCGAATCCAAACGATTTAAACACCTTTATTGAGGCACTTTTTAACGAGCAGATTGTTTCTAATGAAACGCTCGATATAATGACCACGGTTAAGGATAACCATGGCATGGGTATAATGCCATTTAACTATAAGGATAAAAAAGGGTTTGGACATGGTGGACATATAGATGCTTTTCATTCAATTTCCATATACATTCCACAGGAAAAACTGGCCATTGCCATTTCATCCAATGCTATTGATTATAACATAAATAATTTGTTAACAGATATATTAAAGTGTTACTTTAATGAGCCTTTCGAGCTTCCCAATTTTGAGCGTGTTGAAATTACAGCAAGCAAACTTGAAAAGTATGTTGGAGTATATGCAGCCGAAAAAGGATCCGGAAAATTTACCATAAGCCAAGAAAATAACATCTTGTACACACAATTAAACGAGCTCCCGAAAGAACCATTGATATATAAGGGAAATCATAAATTCACTAACGAGGAAATTGGAGCAAACTTTATTTTTGACCTTGAGAAAAACCAACTAGGCTTGGAGCAAAGTGGTGTAGCGGATATTTACCTGTTTACTAAACAATAAGTGTCGTTCTATTTGTAATTTTAAATTTTTATCTATCAATATGAATCTTTAAAAATGATTAAATATCTTTTTTTACTTTTTATCATCTTTTTTTCTAATATGTCCATGGCACAAAAGTCAGAATTATTAGAAAAGAAGCTAAAAAGAATATTGATAGATGAAAATTTAACAGGTGCTGTATGGTCAACTGTTGATAATGAAATAATTACAACTGGAGCTCTAGGGTTAAAAAACAGTAATTCAAAAAAACTAATTAATAGTAAAAACAGTGTTCAAGTTGGTTCGTTAGCAAAAGTACTTATTGCTACTGGTATGCTTCGATTATCAAGTCAAGGTAAGATTGATATTGACTCGCCAGTAAATAAAGTTTTGCCCAATATTGTCTTCGATAATCCTTGGAAGAATACAAACCCTGTAACGATTAGAGATTTATTAAATCATACATCTGGTTTAGAAGATGCTAGATTTTGGCAAGTATTTAGTACAAAACCAACTTATAATTCACCTCTTGAAAAAATCTTTCTTAAAGATCCTTCAGTATTAAAAATTCGAACAAAGCCAGGTTCAAGATTTTCATACTCTAATATGGGATATTCTATGTTAGGTTTAATTATTGAAAAAATCACTCATGAGTCGTATGAAGATTATTTAAATACCAACCTTTTGAAGCCCTTAGGGATGAACAATAGCACCTTTAAATTTGTTAGTCAAAAAGGAAGAAATGCCGATGAAAATTTAATAATGGGACATTTTGATGATGGTACAACCCAAGAAAATATTCCAATGTATTTAAGGCCTGCAGGACAATTTACAACCACTGCAAATGATATGGCTTTGTTTGCAAAGTTTTTAATGAGCGATGGAACTATAAATGGAGAATCATTTGTAAAAACAGAATTATTAAAGCAAATGGGAAGACCTGTATCCATCGAATCTAATAAAGAAGGGTTAAATTCTGGGTATCAATTTGGACTGAGTTATAGAGACAGGTATGGTGTTGTTGGGTACTTTCATCGTGGTAATACAGTTGGATTTAGGGCAATATTCTATCTTTTTCCTGAAGAGAAAAAAGCATTTTTTATCAGCTTTAATACAGATAGTGAAACAGCAAACTATCAAAAATTTAACGAAGTGTTCATTGAACATTTAGGAATCGAAAAAAAATTAAAAACAACATCAAATATTAGCTTAGATAGTGACATAGATGTCTATGAAGGGTTTTATAGACTAAACCCAGTTAGATTTGAAAAATTTGCTTATTTAGATTTACTCTTCAATTCAATACAAGTAAATAAAATAGATAATGAGCTAATTGTCAAATCAATTCAAAACAACAGTTATGCTCTTTTACCAGTTAGTGAAAACTTGTTTAGAAAACAAGATAGAGTTAGGGTTTCTCATGTTTTATATGAGCAAAACAACAAACAACTTATTAGCGATGGTCTAGTGACCTATGAAAAAGTAAGTGTACTTTACCTAGTTTTAATGTGGCTAAACTTAATTCTTGGTCTTTTAGGTGTAATAATTATCCTTATTAGAGGCTTTTATTTTTTGATTAAAAAGCAATTATTTTCAGGTAAACAGGCTTTAACTGTTCCTTTTATTTCCATGATGTTGCTTTTTTTACCGTTACCTTTTCTTATGAATCAATCCTTTCTAAGCTTAGGGGATTTAACATTTGAAAATATTTTGTTAGCATTGGTTACTGGTGTTTTGCCAATAGCAATAATTTTTGGATTTATAAAAGCTGTTAGAAACAAAGCCTATGTAATTGATACTTTATCTATTCTATTCACCTTACAATGGATAATTGTTTTAATATGTTGGAATATAATCCCTTTTAGATTATGGGCTTAAAATCTATAGATGCATAATTCTGTAAAAACACAATAAATCAATTGTCAAAAATGAAAAACATAAAATTATACTGGATATTAATTTATTATTTGCTTACAGGTAATAGCATGGCTCAAGTAGCAGATACAGATTACGTCATTGGAAAGCAACTTTTCATAAAGTCAGCGGTACTAAATGAAGATAGGCAGTTGCTTATTTCCCTTCCGAAAAATTATGATAATAGTGTTCATGATTATCCTGTTATATATGTTTTGGATGCCGAATTTTTGTTTGATGTAACTCAGTCAATAGTAAAAATACGTGCAGAAAGAAATTATATGCCTCGAAGTATTATTGTTGGAATTGTAAATAATACAGGTAAAAGAAACGATATGTCGCTTATTATAAAAAATAAAGATGGTCGAGAATTTTTTGGAGGCTATGGAGGTAAATCTAAAGAGCATGTAAAGTTTTTAAAGGATGAAGTATTTCCATTTATTGAAAGTAACTATCGAGCAAACTCACATCGTACTATCATTGGAATGTCTCCAACATTTGGACCTGTATTAGAAGCTTTTTGGAATGATCCAAAACTATTTAAGGGGTATATAATTTTAGCATCTGAATTAGCACAATACACAAAGAACGGAAAATCTATTGAAGAACAAATTTTAGCCTCAGTGTTATCTGGAAATCATTCAGGAAACGCATTATATGTAGGAAAAGCATCAAGAGATTTATTGAATAGACCTCCAGAAGAAGCAGAGGCATATATAACGTTAAATACAGCATTAAAGAAACTAAATCTAAAAGATTTTAAATATAATATTGAAGTTTTAGAAGAAGAAGATCATTATGGAATGGCTGTTTCAGGTATTCAACATGGTTTAGAAACCATTTACCCTAAAGATGTTTGGAATATTCCTTATAAGGAGTTTAGAAATGCAAAGAATCCTGCAAAAACTTTAAAACAGTTTTATGATGAGTTATCTAAACGCTATGAATTCAATGTTATTCCAAATGAAGATGCTTTCTATTTTGTTGGTAATCTATCTGGTATATCACGTCGTTTAAAAAGTAACAAACGCTATAAAGAACTGGTTGAATTTCTAGAGCTATCAGTAAATTACTATCCTAATTCGGCAACGCTTCATAAAAGGCTTTCTGAAGCCTATAAAAGTATCAATGAATTTGAAAAAGCTGAACTTTCAGAAAAAAAGTATATTCAACTACTAGAATATCGTTAATGAATATTCACAATTAAATGACAAAAGCAGAACAACAAAAAATAATAGACACAAGCTGGGAATTACATGGTAAAGTTGAAACTAGTTACTTAAACCATCCTGCAAATAAACATGATGATGAATGGTTAGAAAAGCAACGTTTGCTTTTGGCAGATATGGCACTTCACTTGTTACAAACGTCTATGAGTCTAGAAGAAATAAAACTGGACAGATTACGTGATAACATACATGCTATTTTAACTATAGCAGATCAGTTTTTGCCAAATGCTGACCTAAAAAAGGCAACAAAGAAAATATACCAAAAGAATTAAAAAAATGAAAAAATCAATAATCACATTTAGTATTATTCTTTACGCTATAGCAGTTCCTTTTTTGGAAATAAATGCAACTCATGTATTTAATCCAGATTGGACACCACATGTAAGGATACATGAAGTATGGCAACTTATTACAAACACAAGCATTGGTGTTTTATGTTTATGGTTGGTTTGGGTTAAAAAAGAGACCAAAATCAGTGTCATTTTAAGTTTGCTAATCACAGGAGGATTTTTATTGGCTTACATACTTCAAGATTTTTATGGTGGTTCAATGAAATATTTAGATGGAAGCGAAAAAACACTTTTAGGAATTAATATTGGTGGACTAGGATTTGGAATAGCATTTATACTTCTATTACTTACCCTAACAACCACTAAACAAAAGCCTAAAATCAACTAATTATAATTATTAAATGCAGGTTAATTCATTTTAAAAATCATTATTTATGTTATCCAAAGCAATCATTCCTTTCATCATGCTATTTACACTATCCATTTCGGCACAAGAGGTAGTTTCTCAAAAATTGCTAAAAAAAACAGAGTCTTTTATAAACGCTTATAGTGCAAAGCAACAAACAAATAGTAATTCAAAAGATGTCGATCGATTCTTATCCTTTTTTGCTGATGATTTTGTTGATGAACACGTTAAGTATAATGTTACCATTACAAGTAAAAAAGAGTTCAGAAAGGGAATGATTGACAAACTTCAAAATAAGGTATATTATCATAAAGTATCTATTGATGATATTATGTTAGGGAAAAATGTGGCTTTTGTAAAAGTAACTATTAAAGCTAAAGTTAAGCCATTTCATATGGATAGAATTGTAGAGCATACTTCAAGTCAAATTATGTCAATTGAATACGACGAAAAAGGGTTAATAACTCATTTACGCAGGCATCATAATTAAGAATTTAAGGAATATATAAGGGGAATTAAAAAAATTAATAAATAAAATTAAATGAAAACAAAAACGTTAGTACTAATTTCTTGCTTTCTAGTTTTTAGCTTTGCTAAGGCTCAAATAAGAATGGAAAAAAAGGTGGCTGATGGAACATCAAACTATCCATACGACTTCTACCCTCAATTAAATGGAATAGAGTTGCTTATTGAAAGACAGGTAACTAATAATATAGAAAAGGAGTTTAACGAACATTATTATGTGTTTAAGAGTGCAGAAAACCTAGTTCAAAATTGCGTGTACTGTTATTTTGTAAATGGTTCTGATAAATATCAAGAACTTCTTAACTATTCTTCTCAGCATTACAGACAGGTATTTTTATTGCTTATTAGAAATATGTTTAATTCTCCTTCATCTTCTAAAAGTTATAATGATGGGAGAATGCCATCTAGAGACCCATTTATGTCATTAATTTTTGAGGGACTATATTATAAAGTATTTCCGAATGAATACAAGCAACTTTTAAAAGACAATGACCTTTTTATTCCAGATAAAAACTTAATTACTCGATGGGATTTGTCTGAATATAAAGAAGCTGAAGCGATTTATGTAAAAGCAAATGGGCATAATTCAGAAAATTATAAAGCTTTCTTAAATACTTTATTAACTAATATTATAGAAAAATGTAAGAGATAATTAAAAAAACGCCATAATAGACAATACATAATAAGTTATAGCAACATATCATTCCGGCATAAGAGACAGTTTCTCAAAAATTTCTTAAAAAAACAGAGGCATTTATAAGCGCTTATAACTCCATGCAATAACCAAACAGTGATTCAAAGGAAGTCGATGGATTTTTATCAATTTTTGCTGATGATTTTGTTGACGAGTATATTAAGTACAATGTAATTATAAGTAGTCAAGAAGAATTCAGAAAAGGATTGATAACACATTTAAGAGGGCATCACAATTGAGAATTCTTAAACAAGAATATTATTTAGACGGAAGTAAAAAAACACTATTGGGAATCAACATAGGTGTATTGGGTTTTGGAATTGCTTTTACACTATTAATAATTACTGTTTTTGTAAACAAAAAGAAAATCAACAATTTTTAAACCTTCAAAATATAGAATATGAAATACCTAAAAACCTTATTCATTCTTACTTTTATTCTAGCCTTTATTACGTCTTGCCAAGACAGTAAAAAATCAAATCTCACCTTACTCGGTGACCAAATTCCAACTGATACGCCTTTGGTTTTTGGGGAAGGGATTATTTCTACTGATAGCTACGAGTTCGCCATTACATTTACTCCAGAAATGGACGAAATATATTTTACACGTAGAAAACCAGAAGAGAACAATGAAATTTATGCTATGAAGTTAGTTGATGGCAAGTGGTCAAACCCAGAGCCAGCATTTTTTACAGCAACCGAAGGGTGGGATTTCGAACCTCATATCAGTCCTAAAGGAGATAAGCTATATTTTGGAAGCATAAGACCACTTAACGATACACTTAAGCCACCAGGTCTCTATCAATGGTATAGTAGGAGAGAAGCAAATGGCTGGAGTACACCAATACCGTTGGAGAAGCCATTTGTAGATAAATCTATAATAATGTACTTAACGTCTTCAGAAAATGGTAATTTATACTTCACTACTGGTGAAAAAGGAGATGCCCCAGAAGATTGGGTTATTTATAACTCGGTTATGGAAGATGGTCAATACAAAAGTATCAATAGAATGGGGAATGAAATAAATTCTACTGGCAAATGGATAGCCCATTCGTACATTGCACCAGACGAAAGTTATATGATATATGATTTTAAAAGCGACTTAGGGTTTGGTGAAAGCGATTTATACATCAGTTTTAATAAAAATGGTACATGGACAAAACCTTATAACCTAGGACCTAAAATAAATACAGATCAAACTGAAATGGCTGCAAGTGTATCGCCTGATGGTAAGTATTTATTTTTCCATAGAGGAGGCGACGAACATGGCGATATTTATTGGGTAGATTTTATTCAAATAAAAGAGCGAATCGAGAATGAAATTAGGAGCTAGCGGCTACTCATACAATTTATCATTATCAATAATATTAACAAAAGGAGAGAATATGAAAACTACTAAATTATTAATACTGACATTCGTTATTTCACTAAATACTATCTTTGCTCAAGAAAAAATTGAAGACGCCTTTAGCTTCCCACATTTAGAAGATCGCTATTTTGGACAAAAAACACCAGGTTTAATACCTGAAATATTTGCTCCTGGTATTGTTTCCACAGATGAGTATATAGAAAGTCTATTTACGTTTACACCAGACATGAAGGAGTTCTATTTTAATAGGATTGGTGGAAAATATAAAGAAACCACATTGCTTGTTATGCAATACAAAAACAATAGATGGAGCGAGCCGTCTGTTTTGTCAACGGATATCGATAAACATAGAGAGCGATTTGATCCTCATTGGTTGGAGTTCAAAAGTCTTGAATCTTTCAAAGGTCTTCCAATTTTGGGTTTTACAGTCTCATCTAATAGAACTTATTACGTTTATTTTTTAGAAAGAGATGGCAAAGGTCATATGAGTTATTCACGTCTTATAAACGGCAAATATGAAGATCTTCAAAAAATGAACAACGAAATTAACTCAGGCTTATATAAAGCTCATCCCTTTATAGCTCCGGATGAATCCTATTTAATGTGGGATGCTGAGAAAGAAGGTGAAAATACTCCTGATATCTATGTTAGTTTTCGTCAGAAGGATGGTTCATGGGGAGCTGCAATTAACATGGGAGATAAGATAAACACAGCAGCCTATGAACAGCGTCCAAGGGTAACACCTGATGGGAAATATTTGTTTTTTTGGAGAGGAGATAAAAAGGCTAGAGAAGATGGAAGTAGTTATTGGGTAGGAAGCCCTTATTGGGTGGATGCTCGGGTTATTGAAAATCTCAGACCCAAATAGGGCTGAACGTATAAAAAGATCTAGTGGATCTTTTTAGTGAACGAGCCATCTGGTGGTTTGGAATTATAAATTGTAAACACAATAAGTAACTAATGAAAAACACGTATTATATTTTAATGCTTGTATTCTCACTATTTTTAAATGGGTGTAATACTAAAAAACAAAGTGTAAAAGACAGTGATTCACCAACTATAGAAACTGTTTATTTTGGCGAAAAGCCACCAGGTTTGATTCCTAAGCTTTTTGCTCCTGAAATTGTTTCTCCAGATGGGCTTTTTGAAGAAGGCACGTTTTCACCAGATATGAAAGAGTTCTATTTTTCTAGGAAAAATGGAAAATATAAAAAACGCACTTTTTTTGTTATTCGATATGAAAATGGTAGTTGGGGGAACGAATCGGAGACCCATATAGAATTTCCAAGATTCTCCATGGATGGTAATATTATTTACCATGGGAATAAATATAGGGATCGAACTGAGACTGGATGGTCGGAACTCAAAAGTATGGGATCACCTTTTACAGACAAGCATATCATGGGGATATCGGTTTCTGACAAGGGAACTTTTTTCTTTGATCAATTTAAAAGACCTGATACCATTGGTGCTATCAGTTATTCACGCCTCATAAACGACAAATATGAGTCCCGTCAAAAAATGGGCGAAGAAATTAATACAGGAACATGGATTGCACACCCCAACATTGCTCCAGATGAATCCTATTTGATTTGGGATGTTGTAAGAGAAGACGGTTATGGTCAAGCTGATATTTATATTAGTTTTCGAGCGAGAGATGGTTCTTGGCTACCAGCAATGAATATGGGGGATAAGATAAACACAGAACATCAGGAAAGTGGTGCACATGTGACACACGATGGAAAATATCTATTTTTTTCGAGGGGAGAATGGAAGGCAAGAGAAGATGGAAGTATGTATTGGGTAGGAAGATCTTATTGGGTAGATTTTATTCAGTTAAAAGAAGAACTTTTAGAAAATATAAAAAAGAGCTAACAATTACAATTATTATGATATTCAGGCAAGCAACACAAAACGATGTTCCAGCAATTGTAGAAATGATAGCTGATGATAAACTAGGTAAAACAAGGGAAGATTTTAAAATTCCGTTACCAAGCAAATACTACGATGCGTTTAAAAATATAAATAATGATAGCAACCAAGAGCTTATCGTTGTTGAAAATGATAAGCTAGAGGTTGTTGGTACTATGCAATTATCATTTATTCAGTACTTAACCTATCAAGGAGGCATTAGAGCTCAAATTGAAGCTGTAAGGATTAAAAAAGACCAACGAGGAACTGGTTTAGGAACCAAAATGTTTGAGTGGGCAATTAACAGGGCAATAGAAAAAAAAGCTCATGTGTTACAATTAACCACTGATAAAAAAAGACCAGATGCTATAAAATTTTATAAAAAGCTTGGATTTATAGAGTCTCACGAAGGCATGAAAATGCATTTTAATTAGCAAACAAAAATGGTAAAATATATTCAACATCTGTTTCCAAACATCGTGGCTAATAAGGTCTATAAGTATATGTCTCAACCTAAAGTTAGAAGCTTAAGAGACTCCGAAGAGAAGGTTATGAGTTTAGCTAAAACCGAAGTTGTTACGTATAAAAATTTTTTATTAATGCGTTACGAATGGGGAAATCAAAAGAACAAAACAGTTTTTCTTGTTCATGGATGGGAAGGACAAACAGGCAATTTCGCATCTTTAATACCAATTTTATTAAAAGCCAATTACAAGATTGTTTCTTTTGATGCGCCATCACATGGTAAGAGTTCAATAGGAAAAACCAATATGTTTGAGTTTTCAAATATGTTAACTCTTGAGTTTAAAAAAGAAATGCCAGAATTAGTAATTAGCCATTCCTTTGGAAGTGTTAATGTTGCACGGGTTTTAAAACTATATCCAGAAATAGACGTTAAATTATGGCTCTTGGTAACTACACCTAATAACTTTAAAAGCAGAATTAAAGAAATAGCTTTTAAGTTTGATTTAAATAATGCGGTTATTAAAAAAGTAAGCACTAAAATTGAAGCTGATGTTAATGAAAATATTAATGATTTAAATATGATTACCTATTGTAGCCAGCTTAACAATGTAGAAAAGGCATTAATTGTACATTCAGTAACAGATAAAGTATTGCCTGTAGAAGGAGCAAGAGAGGTTAATCAGTCCTTCACACAAAGTAAAATGATTGAATTGAATAATTATGGTCATTATTCAATTTTATGGTCTAAAGAGTTACAGTTAGTATTAACTCAGGAGCTAGAAAACCTAAATTAATTATCTATTTTCAATGTGGACAGATATAAGCATTAAATGAGAAATTTTTATTGCTCTTTTATTATTACCAAACTTGCTTTGTAGCCAGTTCTAATAAGCCATCTATTTGAGGCTAAAATATTTCCATCTGGATCAAGCACTTGCACCTGTGCTGTATTTGGCGAAGACTCGCCTTCGTTTAAAGCAATAAAATTAATGGTATTAAAACCATCTTTTAGATCGATATCTATACTATAAAAATCACCCCTTAAGACTAGGTTTGGATGTACAACTGCATTATTAACCATGAGCTTTATTTTATCGCCATCAACATATTCATGGTCACGACATCTAATGATAACAGTTCTCGATCTTGTTTTTAAGTCGCCTAAATAATAATCCTTGGCAAATTGATCTAAATTACTTCTATCTTCATTAAAGCGTTGTGTAATAACCCACTCTTTATCAGTTAAAGTACTTTTTCGGGTCATATCTACCGTATATTTTTTTTTGTTTAACTCAGGTAAAGAGTTATAATTTAAGGTGTATCTCACATTCTTATTTGTAAGCCCTTTTATAGGAGAAAGCTTAAATGATAATTTTAAATCAACCTGCGTAGTACTATCAACAGGGTTAATTGTAAAACCACGTTGATAATCATTAACTTGTGCCATGGCGGCTAGTGTAAAACAAAAAATAAATATTATAGTTAAATAAAATTTCATAGCTTTTTAGCATTAAATAATGCTTGGGGTTAAAGATATATATTTGATTGTTATTTTCTCAATCCAAAAAGAGATTAACGATACTTTATAATAATTTATAGTTACCTTAACAAAAATTATTCCATAGCAATAATTAAGTAGATTGTTATTATTTTTACACAAACGATTAACAGTTAAAGTTTAGTATTTATGATTGAAGGATTGCAAAGACATTATTCCTATTTATTTGAAGATGCACTTTTAAAAGAGATTAGTGAGATTGGTTCTTATAAAAAAGTTCCTGAAGGGTTTACATTAATTGATATAGGTGATAATATTAAAAGCATGCCGTTAATATTAAGTGGTGCTATTAAAGTAATGCGTGAAGATGAAAACGGAGACGACCTTATACTGTATTTTGTTGAACAAGGCGATACATGTGCTATGACTATAACCTGTTGCATGGGGGAAACCAAGAGCGAAATTAGAGCTGTAGCAGAAACAGATACTAGAATCATAATGATTCCAATAGAAAAAATGCAAGAGTGGATGCATAAATACCCTAGTTGGCAAAGCTTTATTCTTCAAAGCTATCATGAGCGAATGAAAGAACTTCTAGAAGCTATAGATACTATTGCGTTTTTAAAGATGGATGAGCGTCTCTATAAATATCTTAGAGATAAAGCTATGGTTAATAGAGATGACCTTATAAAAACCACACATCAAGAAATTGCTCAAGATTTGCATACATCAAGAGTAGTGGTATCTAGACTATTAAAAAAGCTTGAAAAAGAGAATAAAATAAAACTACATAGAAATAGTATTAAAATAATCGATTTGTAGTTCTATTTTTTTTTTTTTTTTACAGTAACATTTGTTACGTTAAGAAATATTTAATTACTTATTTTGACAAAAATTTTAAAATGGATTTTATATTAGAACCTTGGCCATGGTATGTTGGAGGACCTCTCATAACATTAATCATGTTTTTTCTTTATTATTTTGGAAAGAAGTTTGGAATCTCATCAAATCTTGAATCAATTTGTGCCATGGGTGGTGCAGGAAAACTACATGAATTTTTTGCATTCGATTGGAAAAAAAATAGCTGGAACCTTATGTTTATTGTAGGAACAGTTATAGGAGGTTTTATAGCTTTTAAATTCATGACTCCAGACCAGGCAATACTACTAAACCCTGAAACAGTTACTGATTTAGCAGATATTGGTTTCCAAAATGCAGGCGCACAATATTTACCAGAAGAATTATTTGGGCTTGATGCGTTACTATCCCTAAAAGGTGGTGCAATATTAGTTATTGCTGGTATTTTGGTTGGCTTTGGTGCTAGATATGCTGGAGGTTGTACTTCAGGCCATGCAATTACAGGTTTAAGTAACCTAGAACTCCCTTCTTTAATAGCTGTTATAGGTTTCTTTATTGGAGGATTAATCATGACGTGGCTAATTTTACCATTACTATTCTAATTTCGAACATTATGAAAAATATTAGATTTATTATTTTAGGTATTCTTTTCGGAATTATATTAAGTAAAGCCGAAGTTATTTCGTGGTATCGCATCTACGAAATGTTTAAATTTCAATCATTCCATATGTACGGAATTATTGGGTCAGCAGTAGTTTTAGGAATTATTTTGTTTTCCTTCTTTAAAAAAGGAACCATTAAAAATTACTTAGGAGATAAAATAGAAATAGAACCAAAGAAAAAAGGCTTTTATAGAACCATTATTGGAGGTATTATTTTTGGTTTAGGATGGGGTTTAATAGGCGCATGTCCAGGGCCAATGTTTATATTGCTAGGTAGAGGAGTACTGTCTATTTTAATTGTCATCTTTGGAGGCCTTCTTGGAGTTTTATTGTATCACATTATTAAGCATAAGTTACCACACTAACTTAAAATGATTTTAAATTGAATAGTTAAGTAACCATTGTTACAGTTATTTTACTTAAAGTTAGTTAACTTTGGTAGGTAAGCTTAAACACTAAACTATCCAATTTTTAATAATATGAAGTATGGCTTTATAATTGATAACCGAAAATGTATTGGTTGTCACGCTTGTACCACTGCCTGTAAATCAGAACATGATGTCGCAGTAGGAGTTAACAGAACATACGTTAAACAAGTTGAAAAAGGAGAATTCCCAAATACTAGAAGAATATTTTCCGTAATGCGTTGTAACCATTGTACAGATGCTCCTTGTGTGGAGATTTGTCCAGTTGAAGCATTATATATTCGTGAAGACGGTATTGTAGATTTTGACAACAACCGTTGTATAGGTTGTAAATCATGTATGCAAGGGTGCCCTTATGATGCATTATATATCGACCCAGAAACACATACCGCAGCAAAATGTAATTATTGTGCGCACAGAGTAGAAGTTGGTCGTGAGCCAGCTTGTGTTACTGTATGTCCAGAACATGCCATTATTGCTGGAGATATGCATAATCCTAACACCGAAATTTCTCAATTATTAGCACGACAAGCAGTAAAAGTACGTAAACCAGAAAAAGGAACTAACCCTAATTTATTTTATATAGATGGTGACGAATCATCACTAAACCCAGAAGCAACTGCTAAATCTGGACCAGGTTTATGGAATTCACAAGCTCGTGGTGTAGGTCATTATGCAAAAGCTGCCGAAAAAATGTTGCATACAAATGATGATGTCGATTTATTACAAATGAGCATCGATAATGAAATGCAAGCAGCATATCAAAGAAAAGATAACGAAAACCCCAATTATATTGATGTGCTAAGTGGAAAAGCAAGACGTGTTTACGATACACCAGATAAAGGAATTCTTTGGGGTTGGGAAGTATCAGCATATGTATTTACTAAAGCAATAGCAGCAGGCGCATTTTTAATTCCATTCTTGGCAATTATTTTAGGATACGATGTGTCACCAACAGCAAAATTATGGTCAGCAGGAATTTCATTAGTTGGTTTAGCACTAACAGGACTGTTCTTAGTAATGGATTTAGACAGACCAGACAGGTTTTTAAATGTACTGTTACGTCCACAATGGAATTCATGGTTGGTAAAAGGTGGATATACCATCACAATATTTGGGTTGTTAATAACCCTTTGGGGAGCTAACACATGGTTTAATTTAGGTATTCCTGAAACACCATTATTATGGGTTACAGCAGTCTTTAGTGTATTATTAGCAATTTATACAGCATTTTTATTCGCACAAGCAAAAGGTCGCGATTTTTGGCAAAGCCCAACGTTACCATTACATATGCTAGTGCACAGTATTATGGCTGGTGTTGCTATTTTCGTGTTAGCATCACTAATTTTCGGTAACGAAAATTGGATGTCAATGTTAAAAATAACATTAATAGTTTCTTTAGCAGTAAATTTATTTTCTATGGTTACTGAGCTTACAATTACGCATCCTAGTACAGCAGCTCATACAGTTGTAGAAATGATTATAAAAGGTAGATATAAAAACTTATTCTGGATTGGAGTAGTGTTGGTTGGAAATGTAATACCATTAGCGTTATTACTTTTTGCATCAAGTGCAACTATGTTAACTGTTTCTGCAATTCTGGTATTAATAGGAATATATATAACCGAAAAAATTTGGGTAGAAGCGCCACAACGCATTCCGTTAGCTTAATTTAAAAGAAAAAATCATGGGATATAAAAAGCCATCTTTTATAGAGAATATAGCAGAAAAATTAGGAATAATTCCAAACCTGCACAAAGAAAACTATCAAGAGTTTCAAGACGATATGCGACATTTTTCTGATGAAGAAGTTGCGCAAATGTATGAGAATTTTCCACCTCCTGAAAAATGGGATAATTGGGTAGAATATAATCCTAAAGCTTGGCCTAAAAAGGAAAAAACAACGTATCAAATTGTACCAACAACATGCTTTAATTGTGAAAGCGCATGTGGTCTTACAGCGTTTATTGATAAAGAAAGTGGTGAAGTAAAAAAGTTTGAAGGAAACCCACAACATCCAGGAAGTAGAGGGCGAAATTGTGCAAAAGGACCAGCTACTATTAATCAAATTACAGACCCTGATAGAATATTATTTCCACTTAAACGAAAAGGAAAAAGAGGGGATGGCGAATGGGAGCGCGTTTCTTGGGATGAGGTTTTAGATATCATTGCAGCTAGAATCAGAAAAGCGATAAAAGAAGATAGGCATAACGAAATTGCTTATCATGTAGGACGACCTGGTCACGAAAAATTTATGAACTGGATTCTTCAAGGTTGGGGAATAGATGGACATAACTCACATACTAATATTTGCTCATCTGGAGCACGATTTGGTTATAATTTGTGGTACGGTTACGACCGACCATCACCAGACCATTCTAATGCAAAATTCATTTTATTGGTGTCAGCTCATTTAGAATCTGGACATTATTTCAATCCACATGCACAACGTATTATTGAAGGAAAAATGAAAGGGGCTAAGTTAGCTACCATGGATCCTCGTTTATCTAATACAGCGTCCATGTCAGATTATTGGTTACCATCGTATCCTGGTACAGAAGCAGCTGTGTTATTAGCAATGGCTTTAATTATTCTTCAGGAAGGTTTATATAATAGAGAATATCTTGAAAACTGGACAAATTGGAAAGAATACCTTAAAGCAAGACATTCTGATAAAGAGATTACTTTCGAGAATTATATAGCTGCAATGATTGAAGAATATAAGGAATTCACTCCTGAATTTGCAGAGAAAGAATCAGGTGTAAAAGCAGATATGATTATAGACATTGCTCGTCAAATTGGTGAAGCAGGCGAACGCTTTGCATCACACAACTGGAGAGCAGCTGGTGCATCTAACCTTGGTGGTTGGTGTGTGGCTAGAGCGTTACACTTCTTAACAGTTTTAACTGGAGCAGTTGGAGCAAAAGGAGGAACATCGCCTAATTCATGGAATAAATTTAAGCCAACACAGCCTAATCCGCCAGCACCTCAAAAAAAATGGAACGAGTTACATTTTCCTAAAGAATATCCTTTAGCATTTTTTGAAATGAGTCAGTTATTACCACATTTCTTAAAGGAAGGAAGAGGTAAAATGGACGTGTATTTTTCAAGAGTGTTTAATCCAGTTTGGACTTATCCTGACGGATTTACGTGGATGGAAACCTTGGCAGATGAATCTAAATTCGGCATACATGCAGCCTTAACACCTACATGGAATGAAACAGCTTTTTATGCAGATTTTGTATTGCCAATGGGGTTGGCTTCAGAAAGACATGACTTGAATAGTTATGCAACTCATGGAGGAACATGGGTAGCATTCCGTCAGCCAGTTTTAAGAGAAGCAGCACGACGCAACGGTAAACCTGTTGAATTCACGTATCAGGCTAACCCAGGAGAAGTTTGGGAAGAAGACGAATTCTGGATTGAATTAAGCTGGAGAATAGATCCTGACGGAAGTATGGGAATTAGAAAAACGTTTGAATCGCCATATAGACCTGGAGAAAAAATTACTATAGACGAATATTATCAGTATATTTTTGAACGTGTAAAAGGCTTACCAGAAGCAGCTAAAGCTGATGGATTTACAGGACAGTTTGCTGAACTAGAATACATGAAAAAATATGGAGCTTTCGAAATTGAAAAGGGAGAATCATATAAAGTCAACGAAAATGAATTGACAGAAGAACAGCTGAAAGGCTCTAAAGTAGATCCAGAAACCGATGTCATTACTAAAGATGGTAAAGCTATTGGTGTAATGGTTAACGGAAAAGCTTGTGTGGGATTTCCAACACCATCTCGTAAAAATGAGTTTTACTCGCAAACCATGGTAGATTGGAAATGGCCTGAATATGCAACACCTACCTATATTAAAAGTCATATTCACAATGAAGTACTAGATAAATCTAAAGGTGAATATGTGTTAGTTCCAACATTTAGGTTGCCAACTTTAATTCACTCGCGTTCTGGAAATGCTAAGTGGCTAGTAGAAATTTCAAATAGAAACCCAATTTGGATGCATCCTGATGATGCTGCAAAATGGGGATTTAAAACTGGAGATTTAGTTAAAATGAATACAGATATTGGTTATTTTATCGATAAAGTATGGGTTACACAATCTATGAAACCGGGAGTTGTGGCTTGTTCACACCATATAGGACGATGGAGACGCCCACAGGATAAAATAGGAAATCGTTGGGCAACCAATACAGTAAATATTGAAAACGATGGAAATGGAGGTTGGAAAATGAACACTATTTCTGGAGTAAAACCTTTTGAATCTAGCGATAGTGATTCTAAACGAATTTTCTGGAAAGATGGAGGTGTACACCAAAATATCACACACGCTGTACATCCTGACCCAATTAGTGGTATGCATTGTTGGCATCAACGTGTTAGAATCGAAGTACCAGGAAAAGATGAAAAATATGGCGATATTTACGTAGATACTAATAAATCTCACGAAGTATATAAAGAGTGGTTGGCTATGACAAGACCAGCTCCTGGACCAAATGGAGAAAGAAGACCATTATGGTTTAATAGAGCCTTTACACCAGACAAATCTGAAGGAGGATGTTATTACATCCCAAAAGAAGAAAAGTAAATTAAACAACATTCCCGCTTTTGCGGGAATTGTGTTTTTTAGAAAATAATTAATATAAATTAATATATGCTTAAGAAAGTTTTTCCATTTCTTACTTGGTTGCCAACTGCAAAACACACACTAAAGGACGATATAATAGCAGGTATAACAGGAACTATAATCGTTATTCCACAAGCTGTTGCATTTGCTATGATTGCTGGTTTGCCACCAATTTATGGTTTTTACACAGCCATGATTACTCCAATTATTGCAGCATTATTTGGATCTTCGTACCATTTAATTTCTGGACCAACCACAGCTATTTCAATAGTTGTATATTCTACATTAATAAAGTTTGTAAATCCAGAAACGGACTTAGAAGGTTTTGTGTCTTTAGCATTAGTGTTAACGTTCCTTGCAGGTTTTTTTCAGTTTGTAATGGGTTTATTACGAATGGGAAAATTGGTAAATTTTGTATCACATTCTGTAATCATTGGCTTTACAGCTGGCGCAGGAATACTCATAGCTTTTAAACAGTTAAAGCATGTTTTTGGAATAGAAATCCCTCAAGGAAGCTCAATTGTTGAGATTGTATCATACATTGCAAGCCATATTTCTGATACCAATTGGTATGTATTTATTGTAGCAACAGGAACGTTGCTAATTGCATTAATAATTAAGTTATTTATAAAACCTTTGTCAAGATATTACATGTTATTAGCAATGGTTTTAGGGAGTGCTTTGGCAATTTTTTTAGGAGGTGATACAAATGGAATTGAAACTGTTGGAAATATACCTTCAAATTTACCTCCATTTCAAGTCCCAAATTTTACTTTAAATAATATAAAGTTATTGAGTTCTGGCGCAATGGTTTTAGCCTTGTTAGGTTTAATTGAAGCTGTTGCTATTGGCAGAGCTATAGCGTTACATACACATCAAAAAATTGACGGAAATCAAGAGTTTATAGGTCAGGGTTTATCAAATATGGTGGCTAGTTTTTTCTCGAGTTATGCTGGTTCAGGATCGTTTACAAGGTCTGGTGTTAATCACCAAGCAGGAGCAAGAACACCAATGTCCGCTATTTTTGCTTCCGTATTTTTAATGGTTGTTCTGTTATTGTTTGCTAAGTATGCATCCTTTTTACCAAAGGCAGCCATGGGTGGAATAATTTTACTAGTAGGTTACAATCTAATAGACTTTCATCATATAAAACAAGTGTATAAAGCAAGCGGAAGAGAGTTAATTGTATTATTTATCACTTTATTTGGCACCTTGTTTTTCGATTTAGAATTTGCGTTGTTGGCAGGTATTTTAACTTCGTTTTTCTTTTACATGGAAAGAACTTCAAAACCTAATATTGCAGTTTTGGGAGCAGATAAAAACAAGCGACTTGTTAACATAATTAGAGATGACGAAACTAAAGAGTGTTCTAACTTAAAGATTGTTCGTATAGATGGATCATTGTATTTTGGATCAATTGAAAAGATATCCAACTATTTTTCTAAACTATATGATGACAATAAAATCCAGTATATTTTAATAGCTGCTGATGGTATTAATTTTATTGATCTAGCTGCTGCCGAATGGTTAACAAACGAAATAAAAAAATGGCAAAAAAATAGAGGAGGAATTTATTTTGCAGGCTTAAAGTTAGTCAGTCAGGATATTTTACAAAAAGGAGGTTTTGTAGATAAAATAGGCAACAATATTTTCTTTGATGAAAAGAAAAAAGCTATTCATGAAATTCACAAAAAAATAAATAAACCTTGTCTAGAAAAGGTTTTTGATGAATGTAAAACCAAATAGTAGCACAATCATTGTAATTCTAGTTACATATTTTCCTCTAACTTATACTATCTTTGTTTTGGCAAAATACGTGTATGAATTTAAAATCTATTCTACCAATTTTAGATTGGCTACCTAACTATAAAAAAGACTGGTTAAAAGGAGATATTAGTGCTGGAATAACTGTAGGCGTAATGTTAGTACCTCAAGGTATAGCCTATGCTATGATAGCTGGTTTACCACCTATTTATGGTTTATATACTGCATTGATTCCTCAAATTATTTACGCCATTTTTGGAACTTCAAGGCAATTATCTGTTGGTCCAGTAGCTATGGATTCTTTAATTGTAGCTTCGGGAGTTGCGGCTTTAGCTGAAATTGGAACACAAAATTTTATTGAGTTTGCCATATTGTTAGCCTTTATGATGGGTGTTTTGCAAGTGGCCTTTGGTGTTTTTAGATTAGGTTTTTTGGTTAACTTTTTATCTAGACCAGTTATTAGTGGTTTTACATCAGCTGCTGCACTAATAATAGGTATAAACCAATTTAAGCATCTATTTGGTATAGATATTGGCAGAAGCAATAAAATACAAGTGTTGTTAAAAGACACATTCAGTCAGATTCAAGACAGCAACTTAATTACTACAACAATAGGGATTATATCTATTATTATTTTGGTGTATCTTAAGAAAAAGTTTAAAAAAACACCAGCAGCTCTAGTTGTTGTGGTTCTAGGTTTGCTAGCAGTAAAGCTTTTTAATTTAGATCAATTTGGAGTACAAATTGTAGGAAGTGTACCAGAGGGTTTACCTAGCTTTAAAATGCCGTCATTTAGTAAAGAGATTATTATAAACTTAGCTCCTGTAGCACTTACTTTATCTTTTGTAGGTTTTTTAGAAGCTGTATCTGTAGCCAGAGCTATTGAAACAAAGCATACAGAATATAAAGTAGTGCCTAACCAAGAGTTAGTGGCTCTTGGACTTTCTAATATGATAGGCTCTTTTTTTCAATCATATCCTGCTACAGGAGGTTTTTCCAGAACAGCAGTCAACGACCAAGCTAACGCTAAAACACATTTGGCATCATTGATTTCGGCTTCTGTAATAGGTTTAACACTACTTTTTTTAACACCAGTATTTTATTATTTGCCTAAAGCTGTTTTAGCAGCAATAATTATTGTAGCAGTATTTGGATTGTTGGATTTTAGAGTACCAAAACAATTATTAACCTATGCTAAAAGAGACCTAGTAATTTTAAACATAACGTTGATTATTACTGCAATGGTTGGTATTACCGAAGGTATTATTAGTGGTGTGCTATTATCTTTAGGAATGTTAATTTATAAAAGCACTAAACCACATATTGCCATTTTAGGAAACGTACCTAATACTCACTTTTATAGAAACAGAAAGCGATTTAAAGATGTTATTATTCATGAAAACATTCTAATAGTGCGTTTTGATGCACAATTACATTTTGCAAACACATCCTATTTTAAAAATAAATTGCAAGAGTTTTGTAGATATAAAGGTAGTAAGCTTAAGTTTTTAATCATTGATGGTGAAAGCTTTAATAGTTTAGATAGTAGTGCTTTATTTGCTTTAAACGAAATTTATACGTATTTTAAGGATAGACAAGTACAGCTAGCTTTTACAGGTTTAAAAGGTCCTGTTAGGGATAAAATGGTGAAATCTGGCTTAATGAAAAAAATTGGAGAAGAGTACTTTTTTATGAGTGTTCAAGATGCTGTAGATTACTATGAAACAGGCTTAAAAGAAGATACTAAGTTTTACAAATATACCAATCAAGCAAATGAATAGCTTAAAATTACTTTTGTAACCCTAGTTACATTTAAAGGACTAATTTTAGCTAAATTGCACTAAATAATTATGAATCAATAAAATATAAAAACATGAAAGTAGAACAACTGTTTACTGGATGCCTAGCTGAAATGGCTTATTACATTGAGTCTAATGGAGAGGCAGCTATTATTGATCCTTTAAGAGAAACGGAACCTTATATTAGAATGGCAGAAGCTGATGATGCTAAAATAAAGTACATTTTTCTAACTCACTTTCACGCCGATTTCGTGTCTGGACAGTATGATTTAGCTCAAAAAACTGGTGCAAAAATTATTTTTGGACCAAATGCAACTGCTGAATACGAGATATATAATGGTAAAGATGGAGAAGAATTTCCTTTAGGTGGAGGTAAAATAACATTATTACATACACCAGGGCATACTATGGAGTCATCTTCATATTTAATTACAGATGAAGAAGGAAATACACCTTACGTTTGTACTGGAGACTGCTTGTTTATTGGAGACGTAGGCCGTCCAGATTTAGCTGTTAAACAAGGCACATTAACTGAAAAAGATTTGGCAGGACATTTATACGATTCTTTAAGAAACAAAATAATGACGTTGCCAGACGATATTATTGTATATCCAAATCACGGTGCTGGATCGGCTTGTGGTAAAAACATGAGTAGTGAAACTTTTGATACTCTTGGTAACCAAAAGAAAACAAACTATGCGCTTAGAGCCGATATGACAAAAGAAGAATTTATTGAAGAAGTGACAACAGGTTTAAAACCACCACCACAATATTTTCCAAATAATGTACGCATGAACAAATCTGTTAATACTAGTATAGACGAAGTATTACATAGAGGTACTACACCACTTGATTCTGCGACTTTTAAAGAAATGAGCGAACAAAAAGATGTGCTTGTAATAGACACGCGCTCTAAAGAATCTTATACCGAAGATGGTACAGTTCCAGGAGCTTGGTATATTGGTATTGATGGTAGTTTTGCACCTTGGGTAGGCGCATTAATAAAAGATATTAATCAGAAAATAATCTTTATTGCAGACGATGAGTTACGTGTAAACGAAATAGTAACACGTTTTTCTAGAGTAGGTTACGACAATACTTTAGGATATTTAAATGGAGGAATCCAAGATTGGAAAGCTCAAGGGTATGAAGTAGATAAAATTGGTTCTATTTCTGCACACGTGTTTGCAGAAAAATTGGCAAAAGGAGAAATGGAAAAACCAGTTGACGTTCGTAAAGAGTCTGAATATCTATCAGAGCATGTAAAAGGTGTAGAAAACTTTCCATTAGATTTTATACATCAAAACTTTGCTGAAATAGATACAGATAAGGAATATTTCTTGCATTGTGCAAGTGGATACCGTTCGTTAGTAGCAGCCTCTATTTTTAAAGCAAATGGTGTTGATAAAGTTACTGATGTAAGAGGAGGGTTTAAAGATTTAAAAGAAACAGATGCTCCAATGACAGATTATGTTTGTCCAACAACATTACTTTAAGATTTAATAAGTTATTTTAATAGAAGGAGCAGCTTTTTAGCTGCTTCTTTTTTTATAGCTATGTGTAACTAATGTTACCTCATAATTTGCTTTTTAGTATTACCTTAGAGGTTGATTCTTATAAGATTATAGAATAAAAAGACTACACATGAAAAGTATTATAAAAATCCTAATAGTTACAATAGTATTATTGATTCTAGCGACACTTTTTTTCAGTATGATAAAATCAAAATCTAATTATACTGCTGTTGCAATAATTGAAAACAATGAGCATCTAGGAAAAAAATTAATGGAAACCCATTGCTATGCTTGTCATAACCCAACTACTTCTCACGAAAATAGACTAGCACCTCCAATGGTTGCTGTGAAAAAGCATTACAAAAGTGTTAACACTAGTAAAGAAGAATTTGTAAGCGCATTAAAAAAATGGGTTGAAGCACCAAGTGAAAAATTATCAAAAATGCCTGGAGCTGTTAGAAAGTTTGGAATCATGCCATATGCTCCATATAAAGCTGAAGATATAGAGCTTATAGCAGATTATATATTTGATAATGATATTGAACAACCAGAATGGTTTCAAGAGCATTACCAGCAAGAGCATGGAAAGGGTATGGGAAAAGGAAAAAATAAAAATTAATGAGTTCTTTTAAAGAAATAATAAGCAAAGATATTCCTGTATTAGTCGATTTTTACGCTGAATGGTGTGGTCCATGCAAGGTAATGGAATCAAAACTAAAAGAGGTAAAAGGCGAGCTTAAAGAAGCTATCTCAATTATTAAAATTAATGTAGATACTAATTCTCAATTGGCAGCAAAATATCAAGTAAGAGGTGTTCCAACATTTATTTTATTTAAAAATGGTAAGCAATTATGGCGGCAATCTGGAATAATCGATAAAAATGAGTTAATAAACATAATTTATAAGTTTAGTTAGTATAAATTTTTAATGTTCTACTTGTTTATTAATTTAAAGGGCAGCTGTAAAGTTGCCTTTTTTTGTAACTAAGGTTACAGATGTTGTAGAAAATTGAAGCTAACTTTAGTGTCTTAATAATCAAAGTACTAACTAATATTAAAATTCATGAAAACTCATTATCAAGTATTAATAATTGGAGGAGGAACAGCAGGAATTATGGTTGCCTCTCAATTAAAGCGAAAGAACTCAAGTTTAGAAATTGGTTTAATTGAGCCCTCCGATAAACATTATTACCAACCAGCTTGGACATTAGTTGGAGCCAATACGTATAAATTTAGCGACACTGTTAAACCAATGGCTTCGTTAATCCCAAAAGGAGTAGAATGGATAAAGGAGTTTGCTGATGTTTTTAAACCAGAAAGTAATACTGTAGTTACCAAAAAAAGTAATGAGTTTACTTACGATTATTTAGTTGTAGTACCAGGGTTAAAAATAGCACCTGAGTTAGTAGAAGGGCTTCCCGAAGCAATAGATAAAGGAGTAGTTTGTAGTAATTATACAGATCCAAATCATACTTGGGAGACTTTAAAGAATTTTAACGGAGGAACAGCGTTGTTTACTCAGCCAACTACACCTATTAAGTGTGGTGGAGCACCTCAAAAAATAATGTACTTAGCAGATGATTATTTTAGAAAAAAGGGAGTTAGAAAAAACACAGATATTGTGTTTGCTTTACCTAGCGGCTCTATTTTTGGAGTAAAAGTTATTGCTGATACACTCATGAATGTGGTTGACAGAAAAGATATTAATGTACGATTCTTTCATAAGTTGGTAAAGGTAGATGCAGATAAAAAAATTGCATGGTACGAAATAGATAAAGACCTAACAGCTGGAGGTTGTGTAACCATTGCTGATGGTGATGTGGCTTCGTTAGATAGAGATATTCAATATAACTATAAAGATGTAAAAGTAACTAGAGAAGGAGACCGATTTGGAATTCATTTTGATATGATGCATTTAGCACCACCTCAATGTGCGCCTGATTTTATAAAAAACTCACCATTAGCTGCTGAGACAGGTTGGGTTTCGGTAAACCCAAAAACAACACAGCATACTAAGTATCTAAATATTTTTAGTCTAGGAGACGTCTCAAATTTACCAACTTCTAAAACTGGAGCAGCTATTAGAAAACAAGTGCCAGTAACAGTAGCAAATATTTTAAAAATGATTGAAGCTAATGCAATATCATCAAAAGAATACAATGGTTATACATCTTGTCCTTTGGTTACAGGTTACGGAAAAATGGTATTAGCCGAGTTTGACTACGAAAAGAATTTTGAACCAGATCCTAAACTTAAAAAGTTCCCTATGATGATTAACGATTCTTCAAAAGAACATTGGAGATTATGGATGCTTAAAAAATATGGATTGCCATACTTATATTGGAATAAAATGATGAAGGGAATAGAGGTTTAGATACTATGTAACCAATGTTACGAGTGTTTCTTACTTATTTAAGTACTTTTACAAAGCAAGAAGTTAGCTTTTTTGCACCAGATCAGCTTAAATAAGACTTCGTCTAATTTTAGTGTTGATTAATAGCAAGCCCAAGGTTTCTTGGGCTTTTTTTTGTGATAAAAGTCATAAAATATTTAATTCATTAACTATATTTTTGATAAACAATGAAAATACTTTTAAATATGATAAATAGTAGTATCGCTTTATACGATTGGAACAACGGTGTTATTATGATGGCTGTTTTTGGATTAGCCTGTTTAATTTTAATTGTTGCACTAATTTCTTTTATGAGCAGTGGAAAAAAGAATAAAGATTAGAAATAAATTAAATTAGTAAAAAAAAAGAGGACAATTAATTTGCCCTCTTTTTTTATTAAAACTTATACTGTAAAAACGCGGTTAAGTTTCTTCCAGGTTCGTTAATAGGAACTCTGTTAAACCCTGTTTGATTTGTAAATGAAAAGCTCAAATGATCGTTGTATGTTTGATCAAAAACATTAGTAGCAGCTAAACCTATAGTAATATTTTTAGTAGGCTTTAGTCCCAAGCGAATATCTAATGTTTCATACCCTTTTGTATATGTTTCTCCAAAGGTTTCAGCAATGTTATCTTGCTTAGATACTAAATTAAATGTTGCATTAGCCCAATATGTTTTCTTCTCAAAACCTAAACCAAGTTTAGTTGTAAGAGGTGGAGTAAGAGGTAATGACTCGTTTAAGTCTTTGTTTTTTGCATATACATAAGAAATGTCGGTTTTAAAATAGAAGTTGTCTAAAAAATCAATTTTCATTTCGGCTTCAAATCCTGTTTTATAGGCTTTATCCATATTTCTAAACACCTTTGGATGTCTTGGTTCTTGCATTGGCATATAGAGTCTGTTAAGTGATTCATCTACAACACCAACAATGTAGTTTTCATAAAAAGCATAATAAAATGAAGCTGAATAAGCAAACTTATTAAAGCTATTAGTTAAATCTTTTTTTCCTTTAAATCCAACTTCAAATTGATTGTTTACTTCAGCTTTTAAGTTAGGATTTCCCACATACTCATAAGGATCTTGTCCAACGGTAAAGTGGTTTATAAAACGCTCTATCATATTTGCCGATCTTACACCTCTACCATAAGCAGCTTCTAATGTAAAATCCGGGGAAATTACTTTTTTAACAGATACGGTTCCACTAATATTGCCTTCGGTACGTCTGCCTAAATCGTACATTGTTTCAAAATTGTCGGCAGGATCTTTAATATTACTTATTACCATATTATAACGAAGCCCAAAATTAAAAATGGTTGAATTGCTCGCAAACCATTTAGCTTCGGTAAATACACCTAAATCAGCTATGTTGGAGTCTTGCCAAACCTTATCTGTAAAAGACATAGGCATAGGCATTGGCATACCGTTCATCATTTTTACTAAGCGTTCTCTATTACCATCCCTACCAATATAAGTGGCATCTAAGCCACTATAAAATTGCCAGTTTTCATTAGGCACAACTTTTAGTTCTAATTTACCACCAATAGTAGTGGCCTCTACCGCAGATGCTGCCTCAACCATCATGAAGTTAGGTCTATTAGCATTGGTCATTAAGTGATCTACATAACTATAATAGACTTTGGTACTTAAGCTTTTTAATTTGCTGTTTTCAAATTCCTTTTTATAATCTAACGATAGGATGCTGCTATTGTCATAATCAGTATCCATAGGCAACGCAGCATGTAAAACATCTCTACCAAAAGATTGGCGCCAATGCGCTTGAATACGTTCTCTTTCTGAAAAATTATAGCCAAATTTTATACCATAATCGGTACTTCTAAATGATGACGGAATTTCTTTATCGGAGCCATCTTCATAGCTCCCAAAATCTTTATAGCCTGCATTTGCAGTAAGATCGTATGTTTTAGTGGCATATTTTAAGGCAACCATATTAGAAAAAGAGCTTCCATTGTCTTCATAACCTACAGAGGCATTTCCATGAAAACCATAATCATCTACTCCTGGTTTTTTAGTAACTATGTTAATGACACCACCAAAAGTAGTACCATACCTTACTGTGTAAGGGCCTTTAATTATTTCAATTTTGGCAATTTCTTCTGGAATAATATGTGTGGTTATAGGATCCATTCTATTAGGACATGCATGCATTGCTTTTGTACCTCCATCATACTGAACATTTAACTGCTCATAATTTGAGGCTCTAAAAGAAGGGTCAATAGCATAATTACCTCTTTTAATTGTTGAAAACCCAGTTATATTTTTAAATAAGTCGGCAACATTTTTTGGTTGCACAACATTCTCTTCATATTTATTGGAGACTTTAGAGTGTGTTGGATCTGTTTTAACATTTCCGACAATAATAACTTCATTTAACTTAACTGTTTTTTGAGTTGTGGTATCTTTTTCTTTCTTGTTTTGAGCAAAAGATACAGTTGAGATTAGTACGCACAAGAGCATACCATATATTTTTCTCATAATTTAAATGTTTAAATTTTTTTAAATTTAATAGTGATGTTTGGTAATTAATTTACCTAAAGACTTGTGTTATGAGAAGACTATTTGAGGAGGATGAAAACAGTCTGATAGATTTTGATAGCTGTAAAAATTTTGATAATTATAATTTTGAAATACAACTACTAAATCTTTTGTAAATACATATGTAATTATGTTTTCTTTATAAAGTAGTATGTCCTTAAAATTAATAATGTTTGGAGCGTTTTTATTTTCACTTGAACTGGATTTAGCAGCTTTCATTAATTGACATTTACCGTTACATTGTAATTCGGGTTTGTCAATATTTTCACATAAATTTTCAATAAAGCCTATAGGATCCAACTCATAGTATGCAAATGTCAAAGACACTTTCATACTGTTAAAAAGTATTAGTGTGGATAAAATATACGATAATATAATAAGGCCATATTTCACATGGCAAAGATATTTTAGATATTCTTAATTGTAACTGATTTTTGTCACTTTTTTAAATTATAGGTGTTGTTTTGTAACATTTGTTACATGTCTGCGTCAAACAGGTAATCAATCAAAAATATTAATCATGAAAACAGACGAATATATAACAATGAGAGAAGACAAACAGCTTATAGTGCTAACACATTTAAGTCAGTTAATTACCTTAGCTGTAGGGTTTGGAAGTTTGTTATTGCCATTAATTTTATGGCTTGTTAATAAAGAGCGTGTGTATGATATGGATGGCCACGGCAAAAACATTATTAACTTTCAATTAAGTATTTTAGTATATTCCCTTATTTGTATTCCATTAATATTGTTGTTAGGATTAGGGATTTTAGGCTTAATAATATTAGGCATTATTTCTGTAGTGTTTCCAATTATTAATGCTATTAAAGCTAGTAATGGCGAAACCCCAAGTTATCCAATGTCTATTCAGTTTATTAAATAATATAAAAGCTCATTATCTCTTAGTTTTATTAGTTAGTTAGTTTATTTTCGAGATAATAAAAAAGCTCACCATTTGGTGAGCTTTTGTTTATGTTTTATTTATTCTTCTTAAAACCTTAATTGTTTAACATCACAGGCATCACTAGCATCGTTACATTTTCACCTTCATCTAACCCATCAATTGGTGTTAAAATTCCTGCTCTGTTTGGTAAACTCATTTCTAGTTGTACCTCACTAGCGCTAAGATTACTAAGCATTTCGGTTAAGAAACGTGAGTTAAACCCTATTTGCATATCATCGCCTTGATAATCGCAAGTTAGACGTTCTTCAGCCTTGTTACTGTAGTCAATATCTTCAGCAGAAATATTTAATTCGGCACCTGCAATTTTTAAACGTATTTGATGTGTGGTTTTATTTGAGAAAATAGACACACGTTTTACAGAGTTTAAAAACTGTGTTCTGTCTATAGTTAACTTATTAGGATTTTCCTTAGGAATTACTGCTTCGTAATTAGGGTATTTTCCATCAATTAAGCGACAAATCAGTACAGAGCTATCAAAAGTAAACTTTGCGTTAGAATCGTTATATTCAATCAACACATCTTCGTCAGTCCCAGCTAAAATTCCCTTTAAAAGATTTAAAGGCTTTTTAGGCATAATAAATTCAGCTGTTTCGTTTGCAGATACATCACTACGTGAATACTTAACCAATTTATGAGCATCAGTAGCTACAAAGGTTAGACTATCTGTTGAAAATTGAAAGAACACACCACTCATTACAGGTCGTAAATCGTCATTTCCAGCTGCAAAAATAGTTTTAGAAATTGCAGTTGATAATACATCACCAGATAGTGTTGTAGCACTAGGGTTTTCAAGAGCTACTGCTTTTGGAAACTCTTCGCCATTGGCATAAGCTAACGCATATTTACCATGATTTGAGCTAATCTCAATAGTATTGTTGTCTTCAACAATAAAAGTTAATGGTTGCTCAGGAAATGTTTTTAAAGTATCTAGTAATAATTTTGCTGGAATAGCAACACTTCCTGTGCTATCACTTTCAACATTGATGGTTGACGACATGGTTGTCTCTAAATCACTTGCAGAAATTGTTAATTCGGAATTGTTGAGTTCAAACAAAAAATTATCTAAAATCGGTAGGGTGTTAGAGTTATTTATAACGCCTCCTAAAACTTGTAATTGTTTAAGTAAATAAGTACTTGATACTATAAATTTCATGAATATCTTTCGTATAATTAGTTATTACAAATATATCTTATAGCTACCTAAATAAGAAACAAACTTATTAACAACTAGGTAGCGTATTTTTTCTTTCTTATAAAGTTAAAAGCAAAGCCAAAAACACCAAGCAAAACTAGTGGTAATGCGATATTTACAATTTGCCATTTACGTTTTTGGGTACTAATTTTTTCAGGATCCATAAATGCAATGGCTATTTCCTTGGAACGAATGTTTATAAGTCCGTTGTCATCTAATAAATAGTTAATGGCATTTAATAAGAATTCTTTGTTACCATACATACGTCCTGTCCACGCATCAAAGCCTAACTCCAATGGACCACTTCGCCTTAATTCGTTTTTAATAACATCGCCATCAGCAACCACTATCATTTTTGTGGATACGCTAGTTGATTTGTCGTTAGCTAACTGTAACGGTTTTACACGATTGTTATAAACCGAAGTAAACTCACCTTCTAACAGTACTGCAAGGGTTTGGTTTCCGTTATTATAAGTACTTCTATCTGGCTCTTGTGTAATGCTTTCTAGACTTATTTCTTTTGGAACACCAATTAGTTTTGAAAGTGGTGAACTTTTTAATAGAATGGTTTTCTTAACTGAATTTTTTAAAGTGTCTATTTGATTAGCAAAATCAAACTTTACTAAGTTTAAGTTGTTGCCAATTGGGTGTTCGCTATTACCTGAAGCTAAAGGCGAATATTGCCATTGTACAGGTTGAAATTGCGCCTCACTACCTTCACCAATAGCTAACGCAATAGGAGCAGAGTACATGTCGTTTACCAAAACAGGGTTGATTCTTACACCATATTTAAAAAAGAAATCGGTTAAATTTAAATCCCTAACTGTAGCGAAACTCACTCCAGATTCGTTGTAGAGGCTGTCTTTATCCATAGCCACTTTATCAACTAACCATAAACTTTTGCCACCATTCATGGTGTATTGGTCTAACACATATTTTTCTTCTTCAGTAAAGGCTTCAGTAGGCTTTGCGGATACTATAAGGTCAAAATCTTTTAATTGATCCAGTGTTTTTTGAGGGTTGCTAGCAACACTATCTAAGGTAAAAGGTGCAGTTAAATAGTATTGGCCAATGGTTTTTACAAAATCGGCTATATAACGATTGTCTAACTGTTCATTGCCTTTTAGTACAGCCACCTTTTTACTTTTTTGGTGAATCAATTTTTTAAATCCATCTGCAAAAGCATATTCTAGATGTTGGATTGAATTGGCTACTTTCTCTTCATTGGTCGCACCAATATTGTTTTTTAGTAACGGAATTTTTACGGTTTGGTCGTTGTAGCTTGCCAAAGCCCAAGGAAAAATCACCTCTTGTGTGGTCCTGCCATTTTCCTGAACACTTAATTGCATTGGCGTTAACCCTCTTTCAGATAACTGCTGGATGTTTATATTTCTACTGGCTTCATCTGCAATAGGGTTTATAAATGCAAAATTGATATTCTGGTTTGTATTGGTAAACTCTTCTAGCAATTGTTGTGTTTCGGTTTTTAACCGTCTAAATTCTGATGGGAAACCTTTACCTTCTAAAAACACATCTATAATTATAGGAGAACTTACATCTTTTACTAATTGTTTTGAAGCCTCACTTAGTGTATAGCGTTTATCTGATGTTAAGTCGAAACGTTTAAACATCGAGTTTGAAAAGATATTCACTACAAAAAGTCCTAGCAACAATACAGATAGCGTAACCCATTTCTTTTTATTGATACTTTTATTACCAACTTTTACAATGGTTAGCGCAAGAAAAAATATCGTTACACTTACAAAATAAAGCACGTCTCTAGTGTCAATAACACCTCGCCCAATGCTTTTAAAGTGGTAATTCATTCCTAACTGCTCTATAAATGTACTAGTAGAAACATCAGCAATGGCATCAAATCCATAATAAAAGAAGAAACAGATAGCAATGGCTGTTATAAAAGCGACTATTTGATTGTCGGTTAGTATAGAGGCAAAAATACCAATAGATGTATATGCTGCAATTAGAAACAGCAAGCCAAAATAGGAGCCAATGGTACTTCCAGTATCTAAATTACCAATGGGATTTCCTAATTGATAAACCGTGTAAACGTAAATTAAGGTTGGGAGTAAAGCTATAAGAATGAGTACAAAGGCACCTAAGTATTTCCCTAGTACAACATTGGTATGCGAAATGGGCTTAGTCAGTAATAGTTCTAGAGTCCCTTGTTTTTTCTCATCACTAAAACTTCGCATACATACTGCTGGTATTAAAAAAAGTAATATCCAAGGAGCTAAAAAGAAAAAGGACGATAAATCTGCAAACCCATAGTCTAAGACATTGAATTCACTTTTAAAAACCCATAGAAATAATCCATTGGTCAATAAAAATATAGCAATGACTAAATAACCAATTGGTGAGGTAAAAAACGACTGAATTTCTTTTTTAAGTATCGCTAGCATTTAAGTTTTTTTTTAAAATAAGGATGTCTTGATATGATAATACGTTATCTGTTTTTCCTGACCAAGACCCTTCAAGGTATTTTTCTATTCTAAATCCTTTATCCTGAATTAGTTTAAATAAATATTCTTTATCATAAGCAACGTTGGCTTCTTTAACTCTTTCACTCATCAGTGCATAATTCTTCCTTGGATATTTAAAATGTTTATCAGAATTTACCATTAATGCTCTAGAAACATCATCTAAAATAAAAAAAGTCGCCAAGCATCTTTTGTTAGATTTTAATACACGACCAATTTCATTTAAATAGTTGTCAACATCATCTGGTAGCATATGCGTAAATACAGAAGTTAGAAATACAAAATCGAATTCATTGTCTTTATAGGGAAACTTATAGTTACTTGCTTTATCAGTTGTTGATAAATTATAAAGATCATTTTTTAAAGGTATATAAGTAAATTGGAAGTTAGGAAACTTTGACGTAATGTGTTTAGTGCACCAATTAACCCCTTTTTTTACAACATCAAATCCTCTATACGACCCTTTACTATTTAAAAATTTTGTAAATGGAATAGACATGCGTCCAATTCCTGAGCCTATGTCTAATATGGTACTTTCCGGTGTGAAATTTCCATAGGTTTGAAAATGTTTAAAGAACATATCACCAACCTTTAAATAATCCCCAGTTCCAGTATATATCATTCCTTTAGGTGGCACTAATTCATCACGCTTACTAAAAAGATCAGATGGGAGATAAACCAAACGCCTTACAACATATCGTAATGAGACTGGAAGCTTATAATATATGTTTCTAATTAATGACATTAAATTTTTTACGGTAAACTTACAACTTTATCTACACTCCAAGCTTGCGGTTTATCATTAAATAGTGTTTTGGTTTTAGACCAAACGTTTTTAAACAATTCTGAGGTTCTATAATTTTCTAAATCGGTTTCATCATTCCAGTAACTATAGGTGAAAAATATATTTGGTTGGTTTTTATCTTGGTACAATTCTAAAAAAAGACAACCTGGAAAATGTCGTATTGATGTTTTATGAGTTTCAAACACACTTTTAAAGTGTTTTATATTAGCGTCGTCAAAACTCATTTTTACAATTCGTACAAACATATTAATCATTTAAAAAGTTAATAGTTACAGTATCTCTCATAGACAAACCCATGAGTGTTGAAGCACTACCAACAGTTGTGGTGTTGCTCTTGTAGATAGCAATTTCTAAAAATTTTGAAGAGTTAAAAACTACCAGTGCCTTTCCTTCATCATTACGCTTATCTTCTTCTATATCAAAGTTAACAACATCACTATATTTTGAATAAATGGTTTTAAACTTATAATTCCTCGCCGAAATTTCAAAAGCTCTTCCTTTTTGTATGTCCTCAAAAAATTTCTTTCTTATATTGGTGACTACGTTACCATAATTATCAATATAAATAACATTTCCAATAATTTGATTCTTTTCGTCATTAACAAACGGAATCAAATTTTTTATTGGTTTTATAGTATCAATAGTTTTACCAACAACTTCAAGTGTTCCACCTCTAGCTATATGGCAAGCCACTTTTACAAACACATCTAGTACAGGAAAACTTGTTTCAATTTTATCATGAATATTGATTTCTACTATTTTTTCAGGTGCAATCACTGAGCAAATCATACTCATAATACCATTATTGGCACAAATAAAGTAGTGGTCATCAAGTTTTACAGCAATGTGTTTGTTTTCTTGATTTAGTTCAGAATCAATACCTATAACATGAATGGTACCTTTTGGGAAGCTACTATATGCATTTTGAATAATATAAGCGGCTTCTGAAATACTAAAAGGTGACACAGAGTGTGAGATATCAACAATTTTTACTTCTGGTTGTTCACTGTAAATAGCACCTTTAATTGCGCCAGCAAAGTGATCCTTCTCTCCAAAATCTGTTGTTAAAGTTATGATTGCCATTGGCAAATTTGTTGATATTTTCTTAAAGTTATTTGCTATTAATTTTTGTACTTTTGAGACATACAAAACTAATAAATCCAAAGTGATTTATTTTATAAAATTTTTCAGCATTTGAACGAATTAATTATCGAGCTTGAAGAGATAAGCCCAAAAGAATTTTTTGGCGCGCAAAACGCCAATATAGAACTTCTTAAAAAGTACTTTCCAAAATTAAAAATAGTCGCCAGAGGAAATAAATTAAAAGCTTTTGGTGATGAAGAATTACTAGAAGAATTTGACAGACGTTTAACCATGCTTATGACGCATTTTGGAAAGTATAATAAACTGGACGAAAATGTTATTGAACGTGTGCTTACTAGCCTGTCAAGTGATGATTATGCTACTACTGAGGCTAGTGGAGAAGTATTGGTGCATGGTGTAGCAGGAAGACTCATTAAGGCGCAAACAGCTAATCAACGAAAGCTAGTTGAGAGCATGCGTAAAAACGATATGGTGTTTGCTATTGGTCCTGCTGGAACAGGTAAGACCTATACAGGTGTGGCTTTAGCTGTAAAAGCTTTAAAAAATAAAGAAGTAAAGCGCATTATTTTAACGCGTCCTGCAGTAGAAGCTGGTGAGAACCTAGGATTTCTTCCAGGTGATTTAAAAGAAAAACTAGACCCTTACATGCAACCGTTGTATGATGCATTACGCGATATGATTCCTCACGAGAAATTAGATGGCTATATAGAAAAAGGCATTATACAAATAGCACCTTTGGCTTTTATGCGAGGTAGAACACTTGATAATGCTTTTGTAATTTTAGATGAAGGACAAAATACTACCCATGCACAAATGAAAATGTTTTTAACCAGAATGGGTAAAAACGCAAAGTTTCTTTTAACTGGAGATCCTGGGCAAATAGATTTACCAAGACGTACCATTTCTGGGTTAAAAGAAGCCTTGCTTATTTTAAAGGATATTGATGGTGTAGGGATTATCTTTTTAGATGATAAAGATGTCATTCGCCATAAATTAGTAAAGAAAGTTATTGCAGCCTATAAAAATATTGAGAACAGAGAATAAAATTAGTTGGCAGTAAAAAGAATTGTCATTGTGATACTGACGTTTACAGTCAGTAGTGGCAATCTTTTTAAATAACATATTAAACAATCAGATTACTTCGTCATTGCTCTTCTCGCAAAGACGACAAAAAATAAATAAATGAACAATACCATCACAGATACCAATTTCAATTTTCCAAGTCAGAAAAGTGTTTATAAAGGAAAAGTACGTGAAGTTTATAATATTAATGACGATGTGTTGGTCATGATTGCTACAGACAGACTCTCTGCATTTGATGTAGTCATGCCAAAAGGTATTCCGTATAAAGGACAAATACTAAACCAGATAGCCACTAAAATGATGAAGGCTACGGAAGATTTAGTACCAAACTGGTTGCTTGCCACACCAGACCCTAATGTGGCTGTAGGGCATTTATGTGAGCCTTTTAAAGTGGAGATGGTAATTCGTGGTTATATGTCTGGTCATGCGGCTCGTGAGTATAAGGCTGGAAAACGTTTGCTTTGTGGTGTGCCAATGCCTGAAGGGATGCAAGAGAACGATAAATTTCCAGAACCTATTATTACACCAGCAACCAAAGCAGAACAAGGTGACCATGATGAAGATATTTCGCGTGAAGATATCCTTGCTAAAGGGATTGTTAGTGAGGACGATTACTTGATTTTAGAAGATTATACTAGAAAGCTATTTAAAAGAGGAAGTGAGATTGCTGCCTCCAGAGGTTTAATTTTGGTAGATACCAAATATGAATTCGGTAAAACCAAGGATGGAAAGATTGTTTTGATTGACGAAATCCACACTCCAGATTCCTCACGTTATTTTTATGCTGACGGTTATCAAGAACGCCAGGATAGAGGAGAAGCACAAAAGCAACTCTCTAAAGAGTTTGTGCGCCAATGGTTGATAAGTAGCGGATTTCAAGGGCTTGAGGGACAAATCCTTCCAGAAATGAGTGACGATTATATTGCTTCTGTTTCCGAGCGTTATATTGAATTGTATGAAAATATTACAGGAGAGCCTTTTGTAAAAGCCAATGTAAGTAATATACAAAAGCGTATTGAGGAGAATGTGTTGGGGTATTTAAGTGAAAAGTAACAGTATCATTCTAAGTGTTACACTGAACGAAGTCGAAGTAAAAGCGAAGGATTTATTTTTTTATTTTGATTAACGGTTTAGAGCATGAAAAGTACGGATTTTGAAAGCGCAATTTTAGGCTGATTAAAAATATGCTTTTTATTTGTTTTAAATATCATATATAGTTAGAATTAAGCAGTTTTTTATGCGCATTGTTAGTAAAAATTATTTTTTGTTTTCAATTGATAATTTATCTATTTTATTTCCTATTTCGTTAGAAAACTCAGTTGTTAAACTTATTGACTTTCTCAATTTATCTATCAAATCTTCTAGTTGTATTAATAATTTCTTTTTTGCAATGTTTAAGTCTTTTTGAATTCTAGGTAAGCTTTCCACACTTTCATAAAAAGAAAGCATAGATTCCAATGAGTCAGGTAGTGAAGTTCTGAGTATAATTAAAGATTCTTTTAACTCTTCTAATTCGTGAATTGTATCATCATTTTTAAAATCGTCAGAAAGATTTACTAGATTGCTTCCGGCTTTAATAGCATCCTCAAAATTTGTATAATATATTGGAGTTTCGGTTTTTAATCTATTAATATAATTTTCCAGTAATTTAGCTGTTCGTTTAAAAGTTTCTCTGACAACTGAATTATTTACATTTGGTAGTTTTGATAACCTCGTAATTTCTTCAGCTTTTTTGGTAATTTCAGCTCCTATCCATTGTGTTGATTCGGAAATTTGTGTTAATGAATTAGTTGAGTTATGTATAAAATCCTCAAACATTTCACTGTAGTCTAATAAACCATATTCCTCTTCTTCTATAATAGTTTCAACTAATTTTCTTTCTGTCTTTTTATCAGAATTCTCAATTAGATTAGTTATTCTTTTTGGAATATGTATTCTTAAAAAATTTTTTAAATTTTCGCAAGTATCAAATTCCCAATACAGAGCTTTTTTTTCGCATAGGTCAGTTTTAAAGTTTTCTATTTTTATTAATTCAGAAGCGTTTATTTCTTTTAAAGATTTAGGAACCGCGTCCTTAAAATAAAATAGCACTTGAATATTTTCTTTTTTATTAAATCTATCAAATGCATTTAAAAACTCTTCCTCCGTGCCAGAACCTGTTTTTTCTGTAGGTGTTCCAAATTTTTTCCATAATAAACCTATGAAAATGTCGTATTCATTACCTATATCTTCATTAATTATTTCTTGTGGATGAATTTCTGATATTCCAGGCGCTGAATGGGTTTCCCATTTTAACAATTCAATTACAATGTTCTGTTTAATTCCAAAAGTTAAATTCAGTTCTTTAGTTACTTCTTCAATTGCTATTCTTTCCTCTTGTAAATCAGATGGGGAAGCGATAAAAATGGAGTATTTGGTAACGGTTTTTGCCATTCAGTTATGTGTGTTTAATTATTGCCAATATGATGATATCTAACGTTTCAATACTTCGATAAACTTAATACAGGTGTTTTATATCAACTGTTAAACAAAGGTAGTTATTTTTAGTAAGAAATTCAATACGTAGAACTACGTATATAATACTACTTTTTGTTTCCTAGCTTATAGTTAAATGATAAATTTTATTTTAAAAATAATTACTTTAATAACCTAATTACTTCTTTAACACCAACAGTAGCCTTTTCAGCAATTACTGTGACTTGCGAATTACTATGCATTGCTGGTTTTGGATCGATATAAAATATGTTGGTATCAGGATTTACATAGTGCATTAAACTAGCTGCAGGATATACTTGCATTGAGGTGCCAATAATTAGTAATACGTCGGCTGTTTCACATATATCTATGGCTTTTTCTATCATTGGTACTGCTTCACCAAACCATACAATATGTGGTCGTAATTGGTAGCCTTTTTCGCAAACGTCACCCAAAACTAAATCGGTGTTCCACGTTTTAATATCAAATTCGTCATAAGTACTACGGACTTTTAGCAATTCGCCATGTAAATGTAACACGTTGCTACTTCCAGCACGCTCGTGTAAATCATCTACATTTTGTGTGACAATGGTTACGTTAAAATCTTTTTCTAGATTAGCTAACGCCACATGAGCAGTATTTGGTTGTACTTTAAATAACTGTCTTCTACGCTGATTGTAAAAATCTAAAACCAATTCAGGATTTTTTGCAAAGCCTTGAGGAGACGCAACCTTCATAACATCATGACCTTCCCATAAACCGTTGGCATCTCTAAAGGTTTTAATGTCGCTTTCGGCACTCATACCAGCTGTAAAACAATTTGTAGGCAATATAAATTAAAAGCTTTAAATTGAACCTATAAGAAAGTTTTTAGATTGAATTTTAGAAATCTAAATTAAGTAATTAAAATATGATAGAATAAGTTTATGGGCGGATCAGATTTGAATTTTCTAATTTTTAATATAAAAACAGCTTCTACCGCCCTTTAACTAACTCTATCATAAAGCTGGTTATACCTTTGATTAAATAATCTAATAAAGGTAAAATAGCTATACGTGCCAATTAACTTCTATTTATATAGATACTCCTAAAAATAGCACACCAGACGGCACGTCGGTTTTAACCAAAAAACTTAATTTTACAGGTGCATTTCTTGTGTGCGAAGCACTTTAATTTACCACCTGATAATCTTTTTTTTTAACTCGATTCTTTTAAGTCTATCTTTTAATCAAAATCTAAATTTGAGTAAAAGTTTTTAACTGTTAGTATTTTATGTTTCCAACCTTACTTTTTTAAAAAAATTAGGTGTCATACAGTATATAATAATAATATAAAGAAAAACCGACCCTAACCCCTACTGGTTTAGTAGGGTTTTCTTCACTTTTTATGACATAATTGGATGCTCCTAACTATAGCTATAATTTTGCGAATACAAGCTATGAATTATGGAATATAAAATAATCGCAACTACATCTAATACAAAGGAAGAGCTATTAGACTTATTTAATTTAGGTAAACCTTTACCTGGACTTAAAATTAGCCCTGTAGAAAAAAAGGGTAAAAGTATTTATGCTAAACCCTTTGGTAATGTTCTTACTTCAAACAAGCATATTGTTAAGGGCAAATTGAATTTTAACGGAGAGCCATTCTTAAAAGGTAAATTTGAGTATATGCAAGTTTTACTTCCTGAAAGTAGAACAAATTCTTTATTTCTCTTTTATCCAATTTTGACTGCAATTATTAATGGTTATTATTATTGTACAAAAGCTAAAAAGGAAAGTTTAATTTCTTTGGCTAATCAAATTTACCATTTCTATGCACCAATTAATCACGTTTTTAAACAAACAGAAGAAAGAACCAAATCATTTAAAAAGATTGAAGATATAGTTAATAAGGTAGTTTCTGAACCTTTTCCTTTTGATGGTCGAAAAAAGTATCTTAATATCGTTTGGAATCCAGATTATGAATTATCGCCACAAGAAAAAACTGATTTATGTAATAAAGACAGCGGAAAGAAAAAACTTAATAAAAACCTTCAAATTCTTTTAGAAGCATATAAAGACGGAATGACCCAGATACAATTATCTGATGCATCAAAAATAAGTTTAAGTACGGTAAAGAGACGGTGGACTACCATTATGGAACACAACAAAAAAAATAACAAATATCTATGCGCTGCATAATAAATTTAACTAACATCTTGATAAGCTTTAACTTTTTGGACTGTACCCAAACTAACATCACATAGTTTAGCAATATCTCGTAAAGACTTTCCTTTTTTTAATTGCCTGCTTACATTTTTGTATTTTACTAAAAATTCTTTCTTCGATTCCTTCGAGCCTTTAACTCTACCTTTGTAAACTCCTTTTAGTTTAGCAAGAGAGATTCCTTCCCTTTGCCTTTCTAAAATAGCTTCTCGCTCCATTTCACTTACATTACTCATTACACTTATAATCAACTTAAATACTTGATTTGGCTTCCCTTTAGTCATACTCTCAATACCTAAATTATCAACACGTAAGTTAACCCCACTTTCATTAAACAATTCAATAGTTTGTAGAATATCTAAGGTATTCCGTCCCAGTCTATCAATGCTACTTACTGTAACATATTTTATCTTGTCCTCTTTTATATCCTGAATTAACTTTAAGCCTTGCGGACGGTCAGCAAATGGTACTGAGCCACTAATTACATCATTGTAAAGTTGCTCATTAGGTTGTGTTTTGGCTACTTGTCTTTCAATGTTTTGCGTTATCGTTGAAATACGATTATAACGTGCATTCATAAATAATAAGTTTTATTATTAAATATACGTTTTTAGTATAACATATACTAATATTAGGGTAGGTATTATTGATACAGTTTGTTGTTAATGAATATGTTGAATTTGAAATTTAATATGTGCCACGAAAAGAGTATAGTCTAAATATAACACGTTAATTATTTTATGATAATATTCTTATTTATTAAGTTTTTCATTATGGAAAACCATTCCAAATTTCAGGCTGTTTTAAGTAGTTGAATTTGAATATGCAGGGGGTATTCCAAAAGATTTAATACAAGATTTAGATATGGGGGGTTATCGGTAGAAACAGGGTCTCTTTTGCAATTTTTTATAGACCTTCTAAAACCTACAAAAAAACATACAAAGTATTTTTGAAAATATCAATAAATAAAATCAATGAAACATCTTGTATCTTATATATAGTAAGGGATTCAAAGAATTGAATATTTAAAAATTATCCGATATTAAAAATTAAAGTTATTTTTTTCTGAATGTGGATTTTGGGCAAAAAATGGCATTTTGGGTAAAAAGGGGGTTATTAAGGTGTTTTTGCATAAAAAGGCGTTTTTTTGATGATTCTTAAAAACCTACAAAAAAGCATACAAAGTGATTTTGTAAACAAATATGTAAAATTCAAGAAACTTCAACTATATCAAGAGATTCAAGCCGTTTTATAGTAGGTTTTTAGAATTTATAAAATTTAAAGTTATTCAATATCAGTAAGAAATTTAGTGATAAAAAGAAGCTAAATGACGGCTTTTTGGGTGCATCCTCAGTAAAGGGCTTAATTATCCCTTTAGATGCCTATATTTTGAATAAAATGAATTGTCCTTTTCTTAATATTAGTTTTTTTTAATTAAAATTCTAATGACTAAAATATTGTGAAGATTATTTTGAAAAACACACCTTTAATTTGATAAATCCTTTCTAAAACTAACAAGGCAATTCATCCAGTAATTCAATTTCACTAATACTTGGTATCATACACATACAAGCACTTTTTATTTTACCATTTTCATACTCCATTAAAAGAGTAGCTGTTTCTGTTTTACTTTTTTTACTCAAATCTATTTGATAAAGTGCGAAACAGCTTTCACCTCGAAACAAACCCATTCGTGCAATTAATTTTGTTTGGGATTTTTTTAAGGTTGAAAATTTGCCTTTTAAATAATCCAAATACTCAGCTTTGGACTCCATTTGGCTAAAAACCTTTTGAGAGGTATATTTAAAATCTTCTGCTAAATGTTCTTCTATGTATGCAATATCTAAATTATTAAATGCCTTTGCATATTCGGTTGCCAAATCTTTATTTGTCATAGGGTAAATTAAAGCTTATGTAGTTATAAAATTATTTTCTTTCATTGTTTAATCTTTCGGCATGATTAGAAACCTTTATAGCTGCTTGTTCGATAGAAAATTTGATTTGTTCATCACTTAAAAGAATATTTGGGTTGGAAGTTTCATAAACAGTTTTAGTTATTTCCTTTTTTTGATTCTCTATTAATACATCCATAAATCTTTTAAGATAATCTGGATTCTCTCTGATTTCTACAGAAGCTTTTTCTAACCCTAAAGTTAATGCTCTAAATAACCTATCCTCTGCAACTTTTTGTAAATCATCCATAGCCTTTTGTTGCTTGTTCATTACCTTTTCAATACTATCCATTGTTACTCGGTTAACATCTCGTTTTGGCTTAGTTTTGTTAACTGCCTTGTCAGAAATATTGAATATGATTATGAATACAACTACTGCTATTCCGATATACATAAATGCCATGATTACACTTTTAAATTAACAGACTTATTAAATTATTACTCAAAAAATATGGTTTTGATCACACCTCTTATATCTTCTTCATAAATGACAAAGTACTGGTCGCTGTAATCAGAATTGTATAACCTACCTATTACGGTATAATCAATACCGCTCAAACTGTCTAAATCTTCAACAGTTAATACAGCTTTTGTTGCTTCTTTGTCTATCCTAATTGCCCTTTGGATATATGAGTTTGGATCTGATTCATCTGTTTCTATTGTACCATCTTCAAAATGTATTTCTAATTTAACAACAGCTTGGGTAGGTGCATTGCCAACACTAATAACAAACCAAGCATCTTCCCCATTGAGAGGATAAATAGCATTTTCATCAAAAAGATTACAGTTTTCCCAATCATCCTGTTGCTTCGTATAAATAGTGTTTTGGTTTATCCTTTTGATTTCTGTGTCAGAAACCTTTTCAAATTCATATTCTGTCCTTGATGCCGAAGTATTATCCGCATTTGACCTAATTATTGCAATCGAGTAATAATTATCAGTAATTTCTTCTTCATAAGTGATATTAATGCTTCCTATTTCATCTCCGACACAGGATTTTTCACATAATTCAATAAAACAAAAGTCATCTGATGTTATTTCATAGCCTGCATCTATCCAAGTCCCTGCCAACCATACACCCCTTATCCATTCAGGAGGGTTAATAGTCGAATTGATGTTTTGGGTCGTGTTATCATCTGAAGTTGAACAGCCGTAGAATGTAGAAATAGTGATAATAAATATAATAAGTACTTTCTTCATTAGTATTTTTTGAGGTTAAATTTATGATTTCAGAATAGAGGAACATTACGGTTTATCTCAATTCAAATATAATAAAATATGCCGTGCATACAACCCCTTGTATTCAATCCCTTACTTACAAGGGTTAATAATCAACTTTGTTGTATGCCAAGAACAAGAAAAACACCTGTACCAAAAGAAGTGGTAAAATTTGGTAAGAGGATAAAGAAATTAAGGTTGGAGCGTAAAATGTCTCAAATGGATGTTGGTGCAGCTCTAAATATAGATAGAGAGAATGTAAGGAAATATGAGAGAGGACTTCAAGAACCCAAGTTATCTACTGTAATAAAATTTGCAAAAGTTTTCAATGTATCTTTTGATGAGCTTTTAAACTTTGAGAATTGTTAAGATAAATTCTTCACAACATTATCATCTTAAAATTGTATTTCTTTACTTTATGTCTTAATAAAGATTTTTGGTAAAGATATATGATTAAGAAAATAGTTTTTGATACTAATATTTGGTTAAACTTTATAGAAAAAGTTGAGATTGATTATTTGGATATTCTTCTTAGCAAAACAAAAAATGAAGAAATTAAAATAATTCTACCTGAAAACATAGAAAAAGAGTATCAAAAGAAATTAGAAAAAGTAAGAGAAAACACATATAAACTTCATTCAAATTCTATTGAGGAAGTCAACTCAATAATTGATAGTATATCAACGCTTTTTAATTCAGCAGAAAAATTAAAAACGATTGAAACTGGTGTTAATGATTGGGTTTTAAGTAAAAAAGCACCCAATCACAATAACAAAGACAATCATCAAGACACATACATTTTAAACACCCTTTTAGGGCTACCTGAGAATACTTGCTTTTATCTTGTAGCTAATGATTCAGATTACAGAGTTGACAAAAACACTTATGATTTACATCCTGATATAGTTAAAAAGTTTAATGAAAAATCGATTGAAGTAATCTATCATACAGACTATCCAAGATTCTTTGCAGAGGCAAATTTAAAACCTAAACCAATTTCTCAAAATTCAAATGAATTGTATAGTTGGAGAGCTTTTAAGTTAAAAGTTAAAAATAAAGATGTTCTTCAGCAACTTATTGAGGCAACTAATTATTATTACAAAGAGTTAAATTTCATTCCTCTTTCTTATCTAAGCAATATATATCCTTTTAATTCTGGTAACGATGCCCACACATATTTTAACGGTACTACTCTGATTACAAATAATAAAAGCCTATTTGATTTTTTTGAAAAATCCTTAATACAGTATAAAAATAGAAAAAGCAGAATTAAAAAATCTTATTTCGGTAGCGATGAAGAAATTGAAAAATACCAAAAGGTTTTAAAAACCTTAAATGACAACTTAATTTTTGGTATCAGTTTTCAGAGAAAAACACTAAATATCGAAATAAAAAATTCTAAGGCATCTAAAAAATGTGACTGTTACAACTGTACACTAAACAGGAATGAAGCTCATCTTATAAAGGATAAATGTTTAAATGATAACTCTACTGAACCAAAAGATTTGCTTAAAAAAGCTTATTATTATTACAAAATCGGTCATTTCGCAGAAGCTCTAAAAATTAACAATCAAATTCTCGAAACCGTTAACAAGAAAAATTACCCAATTGTTTATTTCATTGCAGGGTATAACAAAAATATTATGCGTGGAATGTGGTTAGCAGGAGGTAAAGAGTTTGAAGAGGAAAGAAAAAAAATAAAACAACTAAATGAAAACAAAATATTAAAAGAAGGTATTTCTTCAATAATAGGATATATAAAATATTCTAAATTCTTCGATTATGATTTTTTTGAGCTGATGGCCGACTACAAAAAAGTCAAGGAAAGGTATGATGCCCATAACGGCATAGGTAGCTCCTTTATGTCAAATATAGATTGGAACAATATTTTAAGATGGTCTGAATTGTATCAATTTATTTATTCAAATGGGATAATGTTTGATAGATATACAAACATTCAGAGTTTCGCCAAGTACACTTTAAAAATTACTCTACTTGCTTCTATTGATAGAGGTGTTGAGTTAAATGCGCATTTTTATATACTCAAAACAACCATTCCTTATATACCTTTAAAGGATTATAAAGATTGCTTTAGGAGTTTAAAAATTAAAAAACTTAATTATAACCATAAGGACAACAAACAACTGTTTGAATTATTCAATGATAAAATAAATAGTTTAACCCATACAATTAAATTTGGCGTAAAACACTCTTATATTGACGACCACATAAAGGAAATAGAAAAAATTCTTTATTTACAATCTCATTTGAGTTTCTCAAAAAAGCAAGATAATATCATAATATCAAAAATTATCAATCTCATTAAGTCAAATGATTTTCTATTTGAGAAACTATTGCCAGCTTTAAAGCCTTTAGCCCACAATAAAATTGATTGTTTTAGTAAAAGAAATGCGGAAGAATACATAAAACTAACTTTGAATATAGAAATGTCAAATAATTCAGCCGTAACAGAAGCATTTGAATTGTTAGACAAGTTTAAAGACATTTCTATTATGCTAAGTGTTTTTGATTTTCTACTTAATGAAGATATAGAAAACAAAACTGGATTTTATAGAGGGTACATACTATTTAGATTATATAAGTATGGCTCAAAAGAACAGAAACAGAAGGTTTTAAATAAAGTTCATAATATACTTAGCAATGAAACTACTTTTGATTACATATTATATAACTTTTTCACATCTGAAGATATTATTGCTTGTAACGATAAATATTTGAGCAAGTTTAAAAAAACTGTTGAAAATGATTTTAGCCAAGAAAAAACACATCATCACTTTTCCAATAGAAATGATAGAGAAATAAATAAAATTGAAAGTCTAAATTATTTTATAGATCATATATATCAATTCTACGATGATGAAATTCTTACCTACCTTCAAGATTTTTTAGGTCGATCTGATTATTATGATTTTTTAATTAACCCCAATGAATTTGATTTGACAAAGTTCGACATACATTGGTTTTATATAGCTTATAAAAGTTCATTTGTAACTATTAAAAACATAATCAAATCAAATGATGAGATTAACCGAAAAATTATAAATCAAATATTAGAATCAAATAATGATAGGTACTACGAGGCTTATCTTTATTTAAAGAGTAAATCCTAAAGAATGTTATTAATTAAATTTTAAAATTTTCATTATATTCTTTATTACTTCTTTTAAGCCTTGAACCCTATATTTCTAAACCTTCATATTCAACTTTTTCTAATATAGATGGAACATCACTATTTTCCTTTGGACTGAATAAATTCTTACTAACGGGATAAGCATCTAATGCTTCTTCTTTATAAGTATAGTTTAAGACCTCTTTTATATCAGATTCGTTTAAATCTGTAGATAGCCAATTATGAGCATATTCCATATTTAATAAAACAGGTTGTCTATTTTTTTTGTTATGGATTTTAGCAAATAATGGCGAAGCATCTTTGGTTAAGATTGTAAAAGTTATAAAGGTATCTATAACTGTATAAAGACCTGCCAATGCTAAAGGTTTATCTTCTTTATCTTTAAAATGGAAAGGGTACTTTTTACCTTTGTGGTCGTGTGGTTCAAAAAAACCTGATACTGGTATTATACATCTATTCTCCATTATTGAACCTCTGTAAACAAAATGATTAAACACCTTTTCAGAACGTGCATTTAACCCACTTCCATATTTAACTGCTTCTTTATAATATGGTTTAATTTGTTCTTTAGTTTTATTACTTGGCACTATACCCCAAACACCAGGAGCAAGTACATTGGATTTTTCCTGTGGAATTACTAACATATTGGGGTGAGAAAAACCGTTTAAATGGTATCTTGGAGTATCAAAATAATCCCTTAGCGCATCATCAACAAGTGAAACATCAAACCTATTTTCTAACTCAATTGTTTTTTTGGTCTGTGAAGTATGGAAGCACATTTTTAAAATATATTACTTTTTGGTACATACTTATCTAATTCTGCACCAGAATTGAAACTTTTAACATTTACAATTTTATTTTCTATCGGGTCATATTCAAGTTCAACAAAAAAGTTGAAAAGAGAATAACAGTTTATCCTAACCTCATTTGTAATATAGTTATCTACAAATGTTCCATTGTCAACAACACAAAACAACTTTTCTTCGTACTCTAAATTATTAAACTCTTTTATAAGCATTATCTATCTATGTTTTAAGAAAACTTTTTAATCAATTCATAAGTTTTTACAAATCCTATACAGGATAAATTTAAATGGTTTTTAAAATAGTTTGGCATATTATTTTTCCAGTTCCAAAGCTTTTCAATTTCTTCTTCATTGTTAAAGTTTTCTTCAATTTCGTGTTTATACGTTGTCTCAAATTGATAATAGTGGACTACATCTTTTCGATGCTTATTAAACTCTCTAAATTCATTTGATTTAAAGTTTCTTAAAAATTCAAAATTTTCATTAGAATTATAAATTTCCATACTTATCATTTTATCAATTGCAGAAGCGAATCCAACTCTAAATTCAGGAATATCTAACTCCAAATAGTATGCTAAAGTGTCGCCTATTCTATCCCAATAATTATATAATTTTTCATAGCAACAACTAACAAATGTTGAATAAATCCAATCATATCCGTTTTGGAAATAAGTAAATATTTTCTCCTCTCTTATTATTTTAAATTCTTTTAAAGGGTTATTAATATGTGGATGATATAAGTACAAATTTGCAGTCAGTAATTTTAAATCATTATTACAGTTTTTTAAATCAGACAAATTTTTGAACTTATTGAATTTTTCAAAGTTAGGATTGACTTTTTCTAAATGTAAAATTTGCATTGTATTCAACCCATTATAATTATGTTCATTATCCGAAAGACTAATTAAATTTTCTCGGCTAAAGAATTTTGATACTTCAGAATAATGATTTTCTATATGCCCCATTTAATTGATTATTGATTTTAGTTATGTATAGAAAATAAAAATACTAATTAAACTCTAATATCTATTATTTCGTTGATATTGGTAGAATAACGTGGAGATAGCCGTTCCTGTTTCATTTTCCATTGACGACCCAAAGACTGGCTTCCAAATTTGACTTTGTTGTTACCGTATGCTTTGTTTAGCCTGTCAACAATATTCATTATTGGTTGGTGCTTTGGATTTTCAGAAGTAAATAAGGTAAATTGCTTTTGATTACTTGGCGTTAGCCCCATAACAATAACACCTGCCTTCTTATAATGAAACCCATCTCTGAATATAGCCTTTAAACCGACTTCCGCATACTTAACTAAATCAATACTTGAACTTGTTGGAAATTGTGTTTTAATTACAATGTTTCTACTGTACTGGGGCAAATCTTTACGGAATCCGTTTGTATGCAGAAAGACCATTAACAGATTACAATGTGAGTCCTGTCGTCTAAGCTTTTCAGCACAAGAGATAGCAAAAGTAGATACTCGTTCTTTAATATCCTGATAAGAGGTTAGCATTCCCTCAAATGAGCGTGTTGTAGCAATCATCTTTTTATTTGCTTTGGCTTCTAAGTCAAGAGAAGGTTTTCCTTCCAAATCGTGTTTTAAACGTAAACCGACAACCGACATATTTTTTCTAACCCAATCATCAGAAAGTTGTGTAAACTGAAAAGCATTATGAACATTGAGATTTTTTAGCCTTTTTGTATGTTGCCGACCAATACCCCAGACATCCTCTATTTTAAGCCATTTTAAGGTGTTTATACGCTTTTCTTCGCAATCTATCACATAAACGTTATTAGTGCGCTCAGGGAACTTCTTAGCTATCTTATTTGCTACCTTAGAAAGAGCCTTTGAAGGTGCAAACCCTACACTAATTGGAATGCCCGTTCCTTTGGTTACTCTGTACCTCATTTTGTCTCCTATTTCTTGTAAATTAAAAAGTTGGAATCCTTCAAATTTTAGAAAGGCTTCATCAATGCTGTAAATTTCTAATTCAGGAGTAAATTCAGATAATAAGTTCATTACCCTGCTACTCATATCACCATATAAGGCATAGTTAGAAGAAAACACAGGTACATTATTTTCTTCAAATACTTTGGCATATTCAAACGCAGGTGCGCCCATAGGAATACCCAATGCCTTTGCTTCATTGGAACGTGCAATAACACAACCATCGTTATTAGATAAAACCACTACTGGTTTACCGTTTAATGACGGATTAAAAACACGTTCACAAGAAGCGTAAAAATTATTACAGTCAATAAGTGCAAACATTCTATAAAGGTTTAGGTTCCATTAGTCAGTAATAGCCATAAAGAAATAAATCAGGTTTAATTTTCTTGTATTAATTTAAACTATAAAAATAGTACATTAGACATCCAAAAATATTTAATTAATAATTTAACAAACTAATTTTATTCGATATGTCATACGAGACAGCTTTAAAAATTTCTGATGTTGTAGATAACATACATAAAAAGAAGTATTTACTACCAGCAATTCAACGAGAATTTGTTTGGAATACATTTCAAATTGAAAGGCTATTTGATAGTATAATGAGAAATTATCCTATAAGTTCATTTCTGTTTTGGCAAGTTGATAAAGAAAGTGTTAACGATTATGAATTTTACGAGTTTCTAAGAGAGTTTCACGAGAGAGATAGACGACACAATCTTAAAGCGGATATAAGTGGAGAAGAAGGTATAACAGCTATATTGGATGGACAACAAAGGTTAACTTCAATTTATATTGCGTTAAAAGGAAGTTTTGCTGAGAAACTACCTCGTAAAAGATGGGACAATGATTTAGCTTACCCAAAGAAAAAACTCTATCTAAATTTAGTTAGGAAATCTGAAGATCCTGAACTTGAATATGATTTTATGTTTTTAACTGACGAAGAAGCATTAGAAAATAATGAAAATGATTATTGGTTTAGAGTAGGCGACATTTTAAATTTAAAAGAACCAGGAGAAGTAAATTCTTATCTAATAAAGAATCAAATATTTCAAAACTACAAACCTGACCAAGCAGAATTTGCAAATAATGCCTTATTCAAGCTACATAACGTCATTCACATAACACCATTGATAAGTTACTATAAGGAACAAAGTCAATCATTAGATAAAGTGCTTAATATCTTTATAAGAATTAACAGCGGTGGAACTATTTTAAGCTATTCAGACTTATTACTTTCTATTGCAACGGCTCAATGGGAAGAAAAAGATGCAAGAGAAGAAATAATAAAATTTGTAGATGAAATAAATGACATTGGTAGTGGCTTTAACTTTAATAAAGACTTTGTGTTAAAGTCAAGCCTTGTAATAAATGAATTTTCTGATTTTGCATTTAAAGTAGATAACTTCAATAAAGCCAATATGCTTAAAATAGAGCAGAATTGGGATGCACTTACGAGTGCAATTAGAATAGCTGTTAAACTTGTTTCAAGTTTTGGCTACAATCGTGATACATTGACATCCAACAACGCTATTATTCCGATTGCATATTATTTGTATAAAATTAGCGCAACTGACAGTTTTCCAACTTCAACAAGAAATTTAGCAGATAAAGAGAAAATAAAAAAGTGGTTAATTCTTTCACTTGTAAAAAGAGCATTTAGTGGGCAACCAGACAATGTTTTAAGACCAATTAGAAAAATCATACTTGAAAACCACGATAGTTTTCCAATAGGATTAATAATTGATAAATTTAAAGGAACGACTAAATCATTACTATTCTCGACTGAAGATATTGAGAATCTAACGCATTACAAGTATGGACAAGGATTTACTTTTTCAATTTTATCATTACTCTATCCGCAATTGGATTACAGCAATCAATTTCATATTGACCATATATTTCCTAAAAGCCTTTTTACTAAGTCAAAATTGCGGAAACGTGGTATTTCAGAGGATGATATTGAAACATTTTATGATTGGTTCAACTATATTGGTAATTTACAATTAATAGGTGCTATTCCTAATATTGAAAAAAAGGATACTGAATTTAAAATTTGGTTAAATAACATTTACCCAGACCAAAGGAATCAAAACCAATTTAAGGAGGTTCATTACATTCCTAATGTTGAATTGGACTTTGGGAATTTTATTGAATTTTTTGAAGAAAGAGAAAAGTTATTAAAAGCAGAGTTTAGTAAAATACTATTAATTGAGGAAGCTTAAAAGCAATAAAAATTAAACAACAATTGATATTAAATTTTGATAATGAATGATTTAGAAATAGTTTTTTTTCACGAATTAGGACATTACATTGCACACGAACTAAATTATGAACTATACGGTATAGGTAAAGTTGAATCGATAGATTTTATAGAATATCAACTCCCAAATGGTTTGCAATATCAAGGTAAAACAATACCGTTGGTTAGTGATGGTGATAATAGAGATAAAGAACTAACAAATCTACCCGAAAAAATAGCTGAATTAGTTTATGGTTGTTATTTTCAAACCCTCTACACAAAACTACCTTTTAAAAGTTGCTTTGATTTCCATAACGACCAATCTAAAGGATATATTGATGCTAAATGTTTAGTAGGTGCATTAATGCAGTTTCGTATTAATAGAGAAAGAATTATACTTTATCCTTATCTAAATGAAGAATATTTTGACGAATTAACTAAAAGAGAATCTGAGTTTAATTCAGTTTTTCGGATTAACTATGAAGATTGTATTAATAAAACGGATTCGGGATATGTAGCAGACCTTCATAAACTCTATGAATTAACTACAGATTTTAGAAAATTACATAAACCTACATTTCAAAAGTTCGTTGAACGAATCAAAGAAATTATTAATTGGGAAAAAATTAAAGATTCTTAATGACATTAGTAACAATGCCCCAAATAATGAAGTCATTATCTTTAGTAACCTTAATAGGTTTGTAATTTTGGTTTTCAGCTATAAGCCAAACGCAGTCTTTTTCAATACTTATTCGCTTAACTGTATATTCTCCATCTATAAAACATACAGCTATTTTTCCATCTCGAGGTTCAAGGCTTTTATCAATTATCAATAAATCGCCATCGCTTAAACCTGCATTTATCATTGAATCACCTCTAACTCTACCATAGAATGTTGTACTTGGGTTTTTTATTAGGTGTTTATTAAGGTCAATGTTAATATCAAGAAAGTCATCAGCAGGGGACGGAAACCCTGCGCTTATACCATTTACAACAAAAGGAAGTGCAAGTTCAGAAGTTACATCTGCTTCGAAAAATTCTAAGGTTATTGTATCGTATAGTTTTCTAACTTGCATTTTATTTTATAAATACTTGATGTTTAAAAATTACTTCAATGATGTAATAATGTTTACAAAATTAATTAAACAATAATAAAATAAATTACTCTTTTGACCAATATTCAATTCTATTTGGGTTTAAAACCAATTTGGACATTCTTTCTATATTGAATGTCCTATTTTCTTCTCTCATATAACAATAACCTTCAACACATAAAGAGTTACCAACTGTTTTAAATTCTGACGGTCTAATTGTTCTCAAACTCTGAATACCACCATCAAACTGAATTGATTTATGGTAATTAAATTTTAAATTGAGATTATAAGCAATACCTAATTGTATTAAGTTTTTAATATCTCCTAAACCATTAGAATTGAGATGTGTCTCTTTTTTTTGAAGAGCCTCTTTAAATTTATCTAAACATTTCTTTTTTAATTCTATACTGTCATTGTCATCTTTATTTAATTCAAGATTTTTGTTCAAATACTTTATCGCTGCATCATATTGTTCTTGTTGATATTTTGCTTTTGCCATCCAAAAGTAAACATTATTGCTACCAGGTTTAAATTCATCAAATTTTAACCAATCATTAAATGCTTTCTCATAGTAATTTATATCATAATAGGCACTACCACGCCAATAAAAAGCATAAATATTAGAACCATCTGATTCAAGTGATTTACTGTAATATTTTATTGCTTCACTTAATTGGTTGTTCTGTTCATACGCCCTCGCTAAATTATATTGGACTTTAGCATTATCATTTTCAATCTCTAATGATTTAGAATAGTATTTAATTGCACTTTCAAAATCTTTTTTATCGGTTAATTCATCGGCAACTTTTGATAAATCTTCAGCATTGATCTTTTTGGTGTAGTTACAATAGTGATGGTTGTTACACGCATAAAAATATCCATAAGGACCTTTTCTTTCAATCAACTTGCCATTGTCGCACCATCCACATTTTAAAGTAGTGATTGGTTCGTTTGCTTCAATTTCAGTTACAAATTTTGAAGGATATTCATAACTGGATAATATGTGAACGTGCTTTTTTGCTCTTGTCATTGCAACATAAAATAAACGTCGTTCTTCACCATTTGGAAATTGGTCAGCTTTTGATAGCAGGAAGTTTAATAGAGGGTCATCAGATATTTCAGAGGGGAAACCATAAGTACCCGAATTTCCGTTTAAGATAATGATATAATCAGCTTCTAATCCTTTTGAAGTATGAACAGTTAGAAAGTTTATTTGATGATTATGATTCTCTTTATATATATAATCATATCTATTAAATTGCTTGTTGTACTGTTTTGAAATAAGCTTAGAATTATCAATAATTCGCTTTTCAAAATCATAACGTCCTAAAAGTAATATTGAAACGTTATTATCTTTTTCTTTTTTATTAATTTCATCAAGTGCTTCATTTAAAGCCTTATATACTTCATTTCCATTTCTCTCTGCATCATTGTATTTATGTATTGATAATGGATTTAATTTTGATTGCTTATTACTTTTTAGAGATTTTTCAATTTGATTTGGGTTCTTTAAAATAAAGTTGCTTGAAAGTTCAATAAGTTTATTATCAAACCTATATGTATGTTCTATATAAGACTTATTTGTTTTTCTTTTAAATCCTGAAATAGTAGAGGTTTCAAAATATTCAGCAAAGCCAGTAAAAACTCCAATATCGCTACCTGCAAATCTATAAATAGACTGCCAATCATCACCAACACAGAATAATTTTGCATTAGTTTTTTGGTCTAATAAAGCTTTAACTAAATGGTATCTCGATTGAGATATATCTTGAAATTCATCAATGATAATGTATTTGTAAGGGGATGAAAATTTAGTGTTTGAAATTAGAGTTGTAGCCATATTAATCATATCACTAAAATCAATTTCATTATGTTCTTTTAAGTAGTTTTCGTAATTCTTTAGTATAGGTTCAAATAACTTTAAAAACAATGTTGCTCTTTGATTATCCTCTTGTTTAGCTCTAAATGAAAGATTATTAATAGATTCATTATTAGATTTAAACAATACTAAAAAGGTATTGAGTAATTGTGTAAATGTATCAATATCTTCAGGAGTGTTTCCTTGAATGTAATTCCAGAGTTCATCATCTGACATTGGGTTAAAATCTACACCTTTTTCTTCCAATTTATTCTTTAGACTTGACAATAGAATACCTTTACTTTGTTCCCAAGAATAAGTTTCAACAAGTGCAGTCCCATTAAATTGATGTTCATTTCTTTTCCAAGCAATTCCATCATTATAAACTTGTTTTGCAGACATACCATCTTTGCCCTTAAACCAATTAGGAACATTGTTGTTCTCATCAATACCAAAATGTTCTATGTAAATGTTGTATTCAGGCAGATAAAAATCAGGTTTGTATTGACCAAACTTTTTACTTGCTGTTTTATATTGATAACTTTCTTCGTACTTATATTCAATATTGTTTCTGAATAAAAAGTTTGCTATTAATACTTCTTCTTGACTTTTAAACCTTTCACGATACTTTATATCTACCCCATCCTTAGTTTGTTTTTCTACAATCTTATACCCTTCAAGCTTTTGTTCTTTAAGATAGTTTTGGTGTTCAGCATCAGATTTAAAATCGTGAATGTCTTTATATGGTTTTAAGTAATATGCCAAAAAGTCTATTAAGTTATTGAAATATGAGTCATTTGATTTAGCATCAGAAATAAAAGAAGATATTAGTTGTAAAATTTCCTTTTGAGATAACCCAAAAATTGATGGTTTCTCATTAGTTGATTCAGCAATAATATCTAAACCTAATTTATGAAATGTTTTTACTGGTAGTGAAATATCCATTTTCTTTTGGATTCTTTCAGCCATTTCATCAGCAGATTTTCGAGTAAAAGAAATAAGCAATATTTCTTTAGGATTTACTCTTAATCTTTTGGTTAAATATTGAACCTTACCTGCTATTGTTAAGGTTTTACCAGAACCTGCACCTGCGATAATCAAATTATTATCTTCGTTTACTATTACTGCATTTCTTTGTTGTGTATCTAATGATTTACCTTCAACATCACTTAATAAATCATCAACCTTTACAAGTTCATTGGTAACAAAAATGTTATTTCTAACCTTTAATAAATCATCAAAATTTGAGTATTCAGAAATGAATGTATCAATAAGTCTTATTTCTTCTTGAAAGTCTGGTAAGTCCTTATAATCAGTAATCTTTAACTTATTAAATAAAGCTGTGTAATTGGATTTAAAATTAAACGCATCGTAATTTGATAGGTACTTTCTTTTATTTCGGAATGTATCAAAATCAAGATTGAATTGTTTGATTTCGGTTAATTTTTTTTGAAGGCTTTTTTTTAGTTTTTCGCATTTTAACAAGTATTCCATTCTACGCTGACGTGCTTCTTCTTCAAGCCTCTTTTTCTTTTTAGCATTTGAATATGCTGAAACCGAAATAGCTGTTAAAGCAATACCTCCTATAACAAAATAAGCTATCATATATTAAAATAGAGATTTTTTTCTCCTGTTAAAAATTCTGGTTTAATTAAGACTTTGAAGTTATTCATTTTTCTTATTAGTAATGTAATCTCTTAAAAAATCATACTTAGAATCTACAGTAATTTTCCTTTGTTTCTTAGCTCTTTCAGTATTTACCCATATAGTTTGCCCAATGTTCGCATCTAATAGCATTAGTGTTAAATTATCCATATAGTAAACTTCATCATCTATAGGCAACTTATAACTAACTGTAATTTCAAACAGATTGTTTTCAGGAATCCATTTAACCAATATATTCTTTATAAACCTCCTAATAACTTTTTGTTTTTCCAAAAAAGGCAAGTTTAAAGCCAAATATCCTTTAAATACGCTATCAACATAATTTTTCATAAAACCAGGATGAGTATCTTCAAATGGGTATTCCTTTATGTATGAATGTGCTATACTTGTTAAATTTTCTATTTCCTTTAAAATATTATTGTCTCCTTTTATTAATATTAAATTTTCTTCAATATTTGATTTACTAATAATAATCTCGTTAGTCTTATCATCTAATCTTTTTAATTGTCTTAAATATTGCTTTTTAGTATATGTTCCGTCTGCTGAATAATTTTCTATTCTTAACTTGCTTTTATTAATTTTTTCTAATTCAGCTTCGAGACTTTGTATTCTTGCTTTCAATTCCTTTGTCTTTTCAGAATTATTACTGGAAAAAGATACTTTGATTGTATCAAAAAGGTTTCCATAAATTAATTGTATGATAATTGAATCAAGTACTTTAACAGGAATGTACTTAGAAGTACATTTCTTTTCTTTATACCTTTTTCCTGCACAACCGTAATAGTTTTCAAGTTTATTTGAACGTCCATTAAGCGATAGTCCACAACCACATTGAAGTAATGGAGTAAGTAAATATTTATGGTCTGTGTTTTTACCCCTTAGCGAGCCTTTATTTCTGTTTATATAACTATTATTTGCTTTTTCCCATTTTACTGGGTCAACTATTATAGGAGCATCGAAAAACTCATCCCCCCAACGTCTTTTCCCTTTGTAAATTGGATTTCTAATTATTTGTAAGATTGTGCCAGTTGTCCAAGTTGAATCAGATTTTTTATAAACTCTTGTTTCGTTTCTACCTTTATGAATTACTTTATTAGTACCGCCTATTTTATTGTATCTTGTTTGCACATTATTGTCTATTAACCAATTTCTTATCTCTGAAGATGTTTTGCCTTGTATGAAGTCATCAAATATCTTTTTAACAATTTTAGATTCACTTTCGTCAGGCTTTAGATAACTATTTTCATCTTTAGTATATCCATAGGGTAAAACAGCACCGTTAACCTTTCCATCTCTTGCTTTTGACCTTAATGTATCTTTAATTTTAACAGAAGTTAAGTCAACAAAAAATTCATCAGTTGCAGATAAAATATTATGTAATAATTTATGATGAGGGTCATTCCAATCAAACCTACCTGATTTAAAATATAATTCAACATCTTTTCTTTTGATAATAGCTAAAAACTTGTGCTTAGTTTCATCATTTCTATATAATCTACTCGTATCATAAGCAAAGACAGCTTTGATTTTTGAATCTTTTACACTTATTTTTTGAAGCATATCCATCATAATAGGTCTATCTTTTAAATCAAGCTTTCCTGAACTGGTATCTTCAATAAATAATACTGGTTCTAAATCAAGTTCAACAGCCTTTAATTTACCTTGATTCTCTTGCTCATTAATTGAGGTGGAATCCCTATCTTTATTATCCTGAGATTTACGACAGTATATCGCTAATTGCTCCATAATTCTAAACTTAAATATGGTTAAAGATAAGAATTAAAATTTTTGTTTTACACAAATAAGTTTACTGCACCTGTAAGTACAACAATGTGTTTCATATATCAAAAATATAAATTATTACGTCATTGCTCATCACACTTTTAGTGTCATGTGGCAATCCGCTTATAAATTATAAAGATTACCACGTCACTTTGTTCCTCGTAATGACATTTCTTATTTTTGATTTATGATTGATGAAAAAACTAGTCACATTGACGAAACACTAGTCACGTATTTAGAATCCTATTTAACAGATAATCGTAAAGCACGATTTAAACAAGTATTATCGCAGCGCACCAAGCATTTTACTGTGGCTATGGAAGATGTGTATCAGCTTCACAATACAAGTGCTGTCATGCGCAGTTGCGATGTGTTTGGCATTCAAGAATTACATGTTATTGAAGAGCAAAACGTAAAACATATTGATAGAGAAATTGCAATGGGAGCGCAAAAGTGGGTGGATTTAAAACGTTATAATTCAGCTAAAAACTGTATTAAATCATTAAAAACTCAAGGCTATCAAATAGTAGCCACAACACCTCATACTAATGATGGTTTATTGCAAGATTTTGATATTAGCAAAAAGTCATGTTTCTTTTTTGGTAGAGAAACCGAAGGACTCTCAGACGATGTTATGAGTCAAGCTGATGTGTTTTTAAAAATTCCAATGGTTGGTTTTACCGAAAGCTTAAATATTTCGGTGTCTGCAGCCATTACTTTACAGCATGTAACAAATAAACTTAGGCAAAGTGATGTACAATGGCAACTTTCTGATAGTGAAATGCTTGAAAAACGTTTTGATTGGTGTACTAAAACTATAAAGAGTATCAATCAAATTTTAGAACGTTATAAAAATCAAACTTAATATTGTAAATTTAAGTCAGTCAAATATTTACATTAATTCAACTAACCAACCATGACAACGTTTTTATACATACTTGCTGCAATAGTCATACTCATTGTAGTACTTGGGTTAATAGCACCCAACAATTATGAGGTGAGAAGAAGTATAATTATTGAAAGAACACTTCCTGATACATTTCAGTACTTAAAGTCGATTAAAAATCAAGATAATTGGTCACCTTGGAAAAAGAAAGATCCAACCATTACACAGAGTTTTGAAGGAACAGATGGCGAAATAGGATTTGTTTCAAAATGGAAAGGTAATAAAGATGTTGGTGAAGGCGAACAAGAAATTATATCTATTATTGAAAACGAATCAATTGATACGGAATTACGCTTTTTTAAACCTTGGAAATCACAGTCTATAGGACATTTATTTGTTGATAAAGTAGATGATAATCAAACCATGGTCACTTGGGGGTTTTCAGGAAGAAATCCGTTTCCGTTTAATATATTCATGCTATTTTTCAATTTTGAAAAAGCAGTAGGTAAAGATTTTGAAGAAGGGCTAGAGAGTTTAAAAAAAATACTAGAACACAAATAACAGAATTATGACAAAAAATATGATAGGCTGGTTTGAAATACCTGTAAATGATATGGATCGTGCAAAAGCATTTTACGAAGCGGTTTTTCAAATAGAGATTAAGGTAATGGACTTTGGAGGTATTTTAATGGGATGGTTTCCAACTAGCGATATGAATGCTCATGGAGCTTCTGGTTCACTTATTAAGCAAGAATCGTACATTCCAAGTCAAGAAGGCACAATGGTATATTTTATGAGTGATGATGTACAAAACGAATTAGATAGAATTGAAGCAGCAGGCGGAACAATTTATCAGTCTAAAACGCAAATATCTGAGGAGTATGGTTACATGGGAGTTTTTATTGATACAGAAGGAAATAGAGTAGCGTTACACTCTCAAAACTAGAGCCTAGATCGACTTTTACTTAGTACTTTATACTCTTCGTAACATTCGCTAATAGCATCTAATATTTGAAGATCGTTAGCGGTTCGTATAAAGTCTTTTGAGTAGTTACATTCCCTAATTAATAAATCGAGATCCACTTTATCGACATTTAAGAGTGCAGTAAGCATTTCGCGATCAAAACGTGATGCTAAAATATTGCGTATTTCATCATCAGCTTTCATTTGGCGTAACTTACGCATTTCCCGAGGTTTCTTTCCAAACATTTTATGTAAGAAATCTGCAGGATTAAAAATTGCACCTAGTACTTTACTTACCATACTAGGTGAATTAGTTTGTCCTTCATATCCAGTAGTTGGTAAACCAGAAATACTGTATCGTGTATCTTGACGTAGAGGTACTTGTTGTATATCGACTTCTAAATAGCCAGTTAATCTCAGTTGATTTATAACTACTTTTTCCAGAGCTAAAGCAAGCTCAGTCATTTCAATAGACGTAGAAGCACCAAATACAATCCAGTCGTTAGTAACACGTACTTTTATCGATTTATAACCTAAATATGATAGGTGTAAGGTGTCATTAACATTAGCTTTAATTTCAAAATCACCATTGCTATCGGTAGAAGTACCTAAAACTTGATTAAGGTTAACAATGTTAACACTTTCGAGTGGTTCTCCATTTTCAGCACGTATTACTTTACCTTTTACAGAGGTGTCTTGAGCATATACAAATGCCGAAGTTACTATTAGACTACAAATTAGAAAAAGCTTTTTCATTTGCTATTTTTTATTCTTTTTTAAGGCCAGATGTAATTCGCAATTAAATCCTTTTATTAATTTATGATTTGTCAAGCTCATTTCATACAATTACTTTAAAGTATAAAAGTACTAAACAAAACGTAGATTATTAGATTTGCTTATGATTTTGACTTAAAATTAACAAGAAAGATTACTCGACAATCGAGATTTAATGCTCTGAAGCTTACCTCAAAATCAAAAACTAGTTCCTAAAAACACCTTGTATGCTTGCAACTAGAGAGTTTATTTTCTTCGGCTCCGTCTTGGTCTTGAAGCAGCAAAATCACCTGATTTATTACCAGAATCCGAACGCCTTTTAGAGCTCGAACTACTATCTTTTTTTCGTCTATCGCTTCTGTTACCAATTCCTCTAGAATCTGAACGTCTATCGTTACGATTACCACCACTACGTCTATCACTACGACGTTTACTACCACGACCTCTATTTCGACTTCTTCCTTTGTCTTCGCTAACTTCTACATTTACAAAGCGACCATTATGCTTAAAATCGGTAAAAAAGGATAATACTTTTTCCTGTTCTTTGGTTTCGGTATTAAAAAACGAAAAGCTATCTTTTACGTCAACCTTAAATACGTCATCCTTTCCAAGTTCTAATAATTCTTTTAAAAAGTCTTTTAGACTCATCCAATCGTAACCATCTTTTTTACCTACGTTGATAAAATAGCGCGTCGATTTTTCGTCACTTGTATCTCTAGCACTGCTATTTTGTGCTTCGGCATTTAAATCTTGTGCCTTTTGGTAATAATTATGGAAACGTGTAAATTCTACAGAAAAGAATTTTTTAATAAGCTCGTCTTTGGTTGCGTCTTCAAAAAGCGTATTGATGTCGTCTAAATAAGGATCAATATCATGGTTTATTTCGGTGTCGTGTACTTTATTGGCAAGCGACATTAATTGCACTTGACAAATTTCCATACCACTAGGAATTTCTTTTTTATCAAACTGCTTTTTAATAATACGCTCTATACTTTTTATTTTGCGTAATTCACTTTTAGACACAATTACCATAGACACTCCTGTTTTACCAGCACGACCTGTTCTGCCAGAGCGATGTGTGTAAGTTTCGGTTTCATCAGGAAGTTGATAATTAATTACGTGTGTAATGTCATCAACATCAATACCACGAGCAGCAACATCTGTAGCGACTAACATTTGTATTTGTTTGTTTCTAAAGGATTTCATTACCAAATCACGTTGATTTTGACTTAAATCCCCATGTAAAGCTCCAGCACTATAACCATCGTCAATCAGTTTTTCGGCTACTTTTTGAGTGTCACGTTTTGTACGACAAAAAATTACTGAAAAAATATCTGGATTAGCATCAGCTAAGCGTTTTAAGGCAGCATATCTATCTCTTGCGTTTACTAAATAATACTCATGTGATACTTGATTGGTGCTTTCATTTCTGTTTCCTACAGTAATTTCTATAGGATTATGCATGAATTTTTTTGCAATAGTCGCTACTTCTTTTGGCATTGTTGCCGAAAATAACCATGTACTTTTGTCTTGTGGTGTATGCGATAAAATAGAAGTGATGTCTTCATAAAATCCCATGTTTAGCATTTCATCGGCTTCATCTAAAACAGCATATTCAATTTTTGAAATATCAACTAACCCTCTGCTAATCATGTCTTTCATTCGTCCAGGAGTAGCCACTATAATTTGTGCGCCACGTTTTACCTGTTTAGCTTGGTCTGTAATACTAGCACCACCGTAAATAGCCGTGACATTTAAACCGTTATAGTATTTACCGTAGAGTTTTAATTCGTTTGTAATTTGTAAACAAAGCTCACGTGTAGGCGATAGGATTAGGCCTTGGGTGGTACGACTGTTTACATCAATTTTTTGAAGCATTGGAAAACCAAATGCAGCTGTTTTTCCTGTACCAGTTTGTGCTAAAGCAACAAGGTCGCTTTCTTTTTCTAATAAAATTGGAATGGCTTTGTCTTGTACTTCACTTGGTGTTTCAAACCCAAGGTCATTAATGGCTTGTAGGATGTTTTCCTCAAGTCCAAGTTGTTGAAATGTGTTCATTTGTTGTATTAAGTATTCCGATTATGTTATGTAAGTGTTACATAAGAAGCGAATCGACATACTTAAAACCTAAACTTCTGGTAACACACTCCTCACGCTGAGGAATTAGAAACTCTATTTGTTCTGAGTTTCAGCGTGCAAAGATAGTTATTTATTTAACATTCTTATCATTTATTAAGTAAACTTATTGAAGCCTAAAGTATTAGTTCTTCTCTTAATGTATAATGCTGTGCCGTTGTTTCATATCTCAATAATACACGTTTTGCGTTTTCAGGTATATAGGCTGTTTCATAACTTTCACCAGCAAATTTTTTTACCGAATCTAGGCATTCGAATTGAAGAACTAGAAAGAATTCTACTTCATTTTTTTGATGTTTTGTTGAAATACTAACTTTTTCTAGACCATCGACCCCTTTTCTTTTAACCTCTGGAAACACTTCATTTACCAACATGTTTTCATAGATAGGTGCATTTTTTTTAGTTGTCCAACCTTTCCAGGTTCTTATAATTTTTGATGTGTTATTCATTTTGTATTTTATTGCAATTAGAAATATCGCTCCAAAAAGTTTATTTGTGCTTTACTTGATTTTTCGAATAAGTTACTAGGATAATATAATAATCCAAAATGCCCTCCACTTATATCAACCCATTCTTTAGGTTGTTTTATCATTTTAAACACTCTACTAGTTACTTTAGTATTAGCACCTTCCATTTCGTCATTTTTTGCAACAACCATGAGTATTGGTGCTTTTAAATAAGAAGCGCATTGCCCTACATGAAAATGCTCAGGTGTTTTTAAATTTGATATGATGACTACATTTCTCCAATTTGTTCCAAAACGACCACCATATTCTATAAACCATTTATATGCAGTTAACTCTTTTGGTTTTGATGGTGTGCTTATTTGGTCATAAGATACAATAGGGATTTGCTTGGATACGGTATGTGGTAGGCTCATTATATTATCATTTAATACTGTTTCTTTAGCGAAGGCATATGCATTACCTTTTTTATCATCAGTTGGATATTCCTCGCCAAAAGCAGGAACCATTGTAATAATAGCATCAACTCTTTCATCAATAGTGCCTACCAAAAATGCTTCTCGTGCACTCATACTTGCTCCCCAAACAGCAATTTTATTAGTGTCGATTTCGGGTTGAGATGAAACGAAATCAATGGCATCAATGTAACCTCTGGCTTGTACCCAAAAATTTATTTCCTGTCGAGGCTCACCATCGCTAATGCCAAGGTTTCTATGGTCGTATAATGCTACTGAATATCCAGCATCTCTAAATCTTTCGGCATATTTATCGGCAGTCATTCCATTAATGGTTGTTGTAAATCCATGAGCCATCACTATAACAGGGAATCTATTATTTGAAACGTATTTTGGTAAGTACAATCGGCCTTTAAGCGTGGCACCTTGTGATATGAATTCTATATTTTTATACATCTTAATTCCATCTTAAAACTTCAAACTTCCAATTACCGAAAGAATCTTTTTTTAAAATAGCAATTGCAGATTGTATTACTTCAAAATAAAGATCTCCAGTTTCAATATTGGTTAATTTTTCATTGTAATGATAGAGAACGTAGGCCAGATTGCCAGAAACTTCAACTCTATTAATTTTAAGGTCGAAAGTTGCTTTATTTTCCTTAAATAATTCTCGCCATTCTTCTAAAATTGTTTCTTTGTTAGACAAAGGGTTTCCTTCACTTGGTCCTAAAACAAAAGAATCAGAATAAAAAGTCTTGAAACGATTAAATGTGAGACTATCTGAAAGATTGTTGTTATTGATAAAATCATAATTATTTATAATTGCTTTTCTTACTGCATCTTTATCTGAATTTGTTGTGGCTAAAGCAGTATTATTCTTTTTGTTGTTACAAGCAAAAAATATGATTAAAATTAAATAGATCAATTTTTTCATAGTGGTATTATTATAATAATTGTATTCTCGAATTAGTGCATCTTTTTGTTAAGCACAAAACAACTATAAGATGAGGAAACATGTTTTTCATTAGTTGAATTTATTAAGTTATAGAGAAAAGACTAGAAACTTAAATTGATATTCCTAGCCTTTATTAAAATGTCAATTAGCTTAAATTATTCTGATTTCTTTAAAGGAGAATGATGCTCGTGAACCATTTTCCAACCATCTTTGGTTTTAACAAAAAGTAAAGTAATTTGGTCATTTACAATAACTAAGTCTTCTCCAAATTTTAAATGAAAATCGGAGTGAAAAGTTAAATTTGCGACATCGCCATATACAGCTATTTGTAAATCTTTAGCATCGAATTTTACAACTTCTGTTACAGAACCAAATACATTGCGTTCGTGAGTTTCGTTGGCTTTATATCCATTTCTTGGTTCCCCGTTTTTAAATTCGGTAAATTTTGGTCCATAAGCATGAAATGAAATTAACTTATCCATATCGCCATCTTTAATACTTTGTGCAATAGCTCCAAAGGTTTCCATTACTTCTTGTTTTGCTTCAGGGAATTCGTCGTTAATAAGATCAACTTGTGCTTGACAACTCCAAAGAGATAATCCTAAAGCTAAAATTAATGTAAATGTCAGTCTTGTTTTCATAATGTAATATTTGTTTAATTGAGTGATGTAAAATTCACTTAAAATGAAGATATAAGACTTTCAAAAAAGCTCAAAAAATATTCTAAAACGTCCAATTTATAAATTAAAGGTTAAGTTTTAGTTTTATCAAATCTGTATTGATGAGGAGGTAGATTATATTTTTCTTTAAAAGATTTTATAAAATGAGAAGAGTTAATAAAACCGCAATCGTAACAAATTTGATTGATATTTAAGTTTGTTTCAATAAGTAGTTTTTTTGCATACTCAAGGCGTTTAGATTTTATCCATCTAGATGGTGATGTTTTGTAGATACGTTTAAAATCTCGTTTAAAAGCAGATAAGCTTTTGCCGCATAATTTAGCAAATTCTTCAACTTTTAAATTGTATAAGAATTTTTCGGACATTACTTTTTCAATATCAATTTCATTTTTTTTAGTTTTAGAATTTGATTTCTGAAACTCTAATCTATTTGGGCGAATGCCTGTAACAAACTCTTCCATTTCAGCTAAAATAGGGTAGGTGTCACCTGTCCAAAAAAGATGATCTCTTCCTTTAAATTCAACCAATTTTGAATTAGGGATACGTTCAGCAATATATCTGCCTTCTTCTACTAATATTTCAATATCACCTTCTCTAAAAAGTAATAATGTAGGGACTTTAATTTGTTCCAAAATATCAGTCACATCAATGTGAGTACACTGCTTATGTAAAATTAATGCAGCTTTAGGACTAGCGCCAGAACGCAAATAGCTAGCCAACCAATCCATAAATCTGTTATCATGGGCTAGAGAAGGAACAAGAGATTTAAGTTCGTCTAAATCGCCATGTGCCCAATTATCTTCAATTAGTTTATTTGAAATCTCGCGTTCTTCATCGGTAGGAGCCCAAGGATAATCTTCAGAATATCTTCGTTTAGCAAAAATTCCGAAACCCATTACACCTAACGTTCTTTCAGGGTAATTTAAAGAGAATAGTAAACTTACAGAACCTCCTTCTGAGTGGCTAAATAAAAAGACTTTTTCAGAATTTGTGGCATCCATAACAGCGTTAATATCATTCATTCGTTCTTCCATGGTAGAATATTCATCAGAACGATCGGAAAGCCCTGTGCCTCTTTTATCAAAAATAATGAGTCTCGAAAACAGGGAAAGCCTTGTTAAGAAAGCTGCTAATCTAGGTTCAGCCCACATCATGTCAATGTTTGAAACCCAACCTGGAATATAAATAATATCTACAGATCCTTTGCCTATAACTTGATACGCTATATTAAAATCACCACTTTTAGTATATCTAGTTTGAGGTTTCATAAAACTTATAAATGCATAAGTATTTAGTTTGATGTAAGTTAATCTTTTATATTTTAAAATTAATTCACTCTACTAGTCTTTTGACAAATAAGTAAGGAATTAGCTGTTAACTAATAATAAAAAAGCAATTAATTTGTTTACAGCTTTCCCTCTATGTCCTATGTTGTTTTTCAATTCTAAATCCATTTCAGCAAAGGTTTTTGTATAGCCTTTCGGTTGGAAAATAGGGTCATAGCCAAAACCCTTTTCTCCATGTCTTTCTTTGGTAATTTTACCTTTGCAAATGCCTGTAAAGGTTTGTAATTCGTCATTTAAATGCAAAGCAATAACGGTTTTAAATTGGGCAGTTCGGTCGTTTTTGGTTTGTAGTTCGCTTAGCAATTTATCCATATTATCATTGGCATCACGTTGTTCGCCAGCATAACGAGCTGAAAAAACACCTGGTTCGTTATTAAGTGCCTCTACTTCTAATCCTGTATCATCTGCAAAGCAATCATAACCATAATGGTTCTTAATATATTCTGCCTTTTGTATGGCATTGCCTTCTATAGTTGCCTGGGTTTCTGGAATGTCTTCTAAACAACCAATGTCTTTTAAACTAAGTAATGTGATGGTAGAAGGTAACAAAGCTTGTACTTCTTTAAGCTTATTGAGGTTGTTTGTTGCAAAAACGAGTTTCATATATTACTGATTAAGGCACAAAACTAATTATTTATACGAAACTAAAATTTTAGTATCTTGAAGCAAACAAAATTTTTCTTTCATGAGTTCACTTAAAAAAGAAGATATCAAGCAAGAAGTGTTTGATCTTTATGATGACTATGCCCATAACAAACTTGATAGACGACAATTTATAGAGAAGCTTTCTTTATATGCTATAGGCGGCATTACAGTATCGTCTCTTTTAAGCTTTGTAATGCCCAATTATATTGATACACTTATAGTAAAACAAGACGATCCAAGACTAGACTCAAAATATGTAAATTACGACTCTCCAAAAGGAGGAGGTAGTATAAAAGGCTTATTGTCTAAACCTGCTAAAGCTCAAAAGAAATTACCTGGAATTGTAGTTGTACACGAAAATAGAGGTTTAAACCCTTACATTGAAGATGTAGGTAGAAGAGCTGCTTTAGAAGGATTTATTTCTATTGCACCAGACGCGTTAACACCACTTGGAGGTTATCCAGGAAATGATGACGAAGGGCGAACATTACAACGAAAACGTGATAGAAATGAAATGCTGGAAGATTTTATCGCAGCCTTTGAGTATTTAAGAAGTCATAAGAATTGTGATGGCAATGTTGGGGTTGTTGGCTTTTGTTTTGGTGGATGGATATCAAACATGATGGCTGTTCGATTGCCAGATTTAAAAGCAGCAGTACCTTTTTATGGAGGGCAACCATCAGTTGAGGAAGCTGCAAATATTAAAGCACCATTATTGCTGCAGTTTGCAGGATTGGATAAACGTGTAAATGCTGGATGGCCAGAATATGAAAAAGCTTTAAAAGTTAATAATATTAAGCATACTGCTCATTTTTACTCTGATGTTAATCATGGATTCCATAATAATACGACGCCACGATATGACAAAGCTGCGGCAAAATTAGCTTGGTCAAGAACCATTGAATTTTTCAAAAAACATCTCAAATAATATTTAACATGACAAAAAAACAAACCACAAGAAGACAGTTTATTAAAAAAGGTGCAAAACTCGGAATAGCAATTCCATTAATAGGTTCAGGTTTATTAGGGTGTAATTTTAACGAAGAAAAAAAGAAAGAAGTAAAAGATGCATCTTCAAAAAAGTTAAGCATCCTAATTTTAGGAGGCACAAGTTTTTTAGGGCCACACCAAATAGCATATGCCTTAGAGCGTGGTCATTCTGTAACAACTTTTACTCGAGGAAAAACATTGCCAACAGTTCATCAAGATTTGTTTAAAAATGTAACGCAATTAATTGGCGATAGAAATAACGATTTATCGGCTTTAGAAGAAGGTACTTGGGATGTAGTAATTGATAATTCTGGTCGTGATGTAGAGTGGACTAAAAATTCAGCCGAATTACTAAAAGATAGAACTAATATGTATGTTTTTACCTCATCAACAGGTGTGTATTATCCTTATTTAGGCGATAATATTAAAGAAGACACCGAAGTACTTTTAGAAGAACCAGAAACTATTGAAGATGAAGATATGAAGTTAGAATATTGGTATGGCGTCATGAAAGCAAACTCTGAATTAGCTGCTATTAATGCCTATGGAAAAGATAGAACCATTGTGGTGCGACCAACCTATATGTTTGGACCTGCCGATAAAACCAACAGGTTTATACATTGGCCTTTGCGATTATCAAAAGGAGGAGAGGTGTTGGTTCCTGGAAAACCAAATGATCCTGTACAGTATATTGACGTACGTGATGTAGCTGAATTTATGATTAGATTGATTGAAGAAAAACGTTCTGGCGCTTTTAATGCCGTTGGACCTAAGAACACCCAGGACATGTACAATTTTGTTACAGAAGCAAGTAAGGCATTTACTGTAGAGCATACGTTTGTAAAGATTGACGATTACGAGTTTTTAAAAGCTAATGAGGCACCATATTTAGTGCCTTGGATAATGCCAGAAGGGAATAACTATGGGTCAGCTAGAGCTAATAGTGATAAAGCCATAGCAGCAGGATTAATTTATAGAGATTTAAAAGCGTCTATTAAGGAAACGTATGATTGGTGGCACTCCAATAGTGTTCCAGAAGACATGCGTCAAAAATTTGAAGGTGATTCCAAAAATGTATTTAATCGAGAAGCAGAGCTTATTGCAGCTTGGAAAAAACATCATAGTTGATTTTAAAAATATTTTTTATTAATAAATGATTCCCAGATATAACTTAACAGACTAACTAACACATTAATTTATGTCTGAAATACAAACACCTTTAGATGCTTTTCTTAAATGGGAAAGAGAAACCCCTAATAAGATATTTTTAAAACAACCCGTTAAAGGAAAACAAATTACTTATACTTTTCTGGAAGCTGGAATTGAAGCTCGGAAAATTGCTTCCTATTTAGTGTCGTTGAATTTGCCAAAACGAAGTCATATAGCATTGTTGTCCAAAAACTGTGCGCATTGGTTAATGTCTGATTTAGCAATTATGATGGCAAATCATGTGTCTATACCAATTTATCCAACACTTAATGATGCTTCAATAAAGCAAATTTTAGAGCATAGTGAATCTAAGGCTATTATTATTGGTAAGTTAGATAATTTTAAATCTCAAAAAGAAGGAATCCCGAACATTCAAAAAATTAGTATTGACCTTTATGGAGTGAACGAAGGAAAGCTGTGGGAAGATATTATAAACAAAGGAGAGGCTCTCACAGAAATTCAAACAATCAATATTGATGACTTACATACTATTATTTATACTTCAGGTACAACAGGAAGTCCCAAAGGTGTTATGCATACGATTAGGAATTTTTCAGAAAGTATAAGCGTATTTAATGGAGCTGTTAAAATACAAGATAACCCAAGTTTTTTTTCGTATTTACCATTAGCTCATGTAGCAGAACGAATGGCAATTGGAACTATGGGCTTTTATAAAGGAGCTGAGTTTTCATTTCCTGAAAGTTTAGAAACATTTGCTAAAGATTTAGAGCGTTGTCAGCCACATTCATTTTTTGCAGTACCGAGAATTTGGACGAAATTTCAAGAAAAAATATTAGAAAAATTTCCACAAAAAAAGTTAAGTTTCTTATTAAATATTCCAATTTTAAACTCCCTAATAAAGAAAAAGTTAAAACAAAAATTAGGACTTGCTAGAGCTCAATATTGTTTTTCTGGAGCAGCTCCTTTGGCTAGTAGTTTAATGGAATGGTATAAAACTATTGGAATCACAATTTATCAAGCTTATGGAATGACTGAGGATTGCATTCTTTCACATTGTAATTTGCCAGGAGCAAATAAAATTGGAACGGTTGGTAAAACTTGGCCAAACACTAAAATTAAATTATCTGAAGAAGGAGAGATACGAATTAAAAACCCTTGTATGTTTAAAGGATATTATAAAGCTCCTGATATTACGGCTAACGTTTTTGATGATGAAGGTTATTTTAAAACAGGTGATAAAGGAGAATATGACCATGACGGATTTTTAACTATTACTGGACGTGCTAAAGATGAATTTAAAACCGATAAGGGTAAATATATTTCACCATCGCCAATTGAATTGGAATTGTCGAAGAACACAGATATTGAACAAATTTGTGTAGTTGGAACTGGAATTCCGCAACCTATTGCGTTAATTACTCTTTCAGAGTTAGGTAGAGCAAAATCAAAAGAAGATTTATCCAAAGGATTAACTGAAACTGTAAATCAATTAAACCCTAGTTTAGAAAAGCACGAAAAAATAGAAAAAGTGGTGATTATGAAAGAAGATTGGAATGTAGATAATGGTTTAACTACACCTACTTTAAAAGTAAAGCGAAATAGTATTGAGAAAATTCATCAGCAGTTTTACAAATCATGGTTTGAAATGGATGACAAGGTAATTTTCGAATGAGCATTGCTGCTAAAATTTATACTTTTTTTATGATAAAAATCATTAAAAACATAAACTGCTATTGTTAAATTTGAATAATAATTAAAATACAAAACACTATGACAATTAATATTCAATATGTGCATATGGCGACAAGTGAAGCTATGAACGAATATGTGACAAAAAAATTAAACAAATTAGGTAAAAAATACGATTGGATTATAGGAGCCGAAGTTAATTTTGGTGTTGAACATAACGATAAAGAAAAAGGAAAAATATGTAAAATGGAATTGAGTTTACCTGGTCCTAGAATTTTTGCAGCATCTAATGAAGATAATTATGAAGATGCAGTAAAACACACTATAAGTGATTTAGAAAAACAACTTAAAAAACGTAAAGAAACATTTAAAACACATTAATACTTAAATAAAAGGGAGCTAATTTAGCTCCCTTTTTTTATCTGTGATGGTAAGGTTCGTTTCTTAAAATTGTAAAGCCTCTATATAACTGCTCAATAAAAAACAAGCGCACCATTTGATGTGAAAATGTCATTTTTGATAAGCTAATTTTTCCTTGTCCCTTTTGATAAACATCTTCCGAAAATCCATAAGGTCCTCCAATTACAAATACTAATCGTTTTATTCCGGAATTCATGTGTTTTTGTAGGTAATTAGAAAACCCAACCGAGCCTAGTTGTTTTCCTTTTTCATCCAGTAATATCAATGCATCCGAAGTATTAACTTTATTTAAAATGAGTTCGCCTTCTTTTTGTTTTTGTTGAGCCTCACTAAGGTTTTTTGAGTTTTTTATATCAGGAATTATCTCAAGATTAAATTTTATATAAAACCCTAAGCGTTTTGTATATTCATCAATAAGGTATTGTAGTTGTTTATTATCAGTTTTACCTATGGTTAAAAGCGTAATTTGCATGTACTAATGTTATTTGCCAAATATAACAGAAACAATTTGTTTTAGCTTTTTGTAATCCCAAAAAAGCAAGTAGATGTTAGCTAATAACATTAAGCCTGCAATTATAGGTGTACCTTTAAAATTCATTGCTACTACAATAACAAAAATGTTGATGATTATTGGCATGTATAGTATGGCTCCTAAAAAAGCTGTTCTGGGTATTAATAATAATACACCTACCAATAGTTGCATTAAACCTAAGAAATTCCAATAAAAGCCAGCTCGATAGAGAGCTTCAAAAAAGAAACCAACTTGAGTGTCAATTCCTAATATGGTAAAACGTTCTCCTAACACTTTTTTTAGACCAGAAGGTAAAAAAGCTAAGAATAATAGTATTCTAGTTCCCCAAGTAAAGAGTATAAAAACCTTTTTAGTGTATATATGATTATGTAGTTTTTCTATGTTGGTCATAGTAATCATTTATTTTATGACGAATAATAACAATTGTTGTTACGCTTTGAGAGTAAATTATGAAAATCAATTATTATTTTAGCACTAAAGAAGTAAATATGATATCTAAAGCACAATTTCAAAAAGAAATAGACTTAATAATAGCCAATGCCATTAGGGAAGATGTTGGTGATGGCGATCATAGCTCATTGTCGTGTATTCCAAGTTCTGCAAAAGGAAAAGCTAAATTGCTTGTTAAAGACGAAGGCATTATTGCAGGAGTAGAGTTTGCTAAACAAGTGTTTGCTCATGTTGATGATACTATGAAAGTTGAAGTGCTTATTGAAGATGGAACTAAAGTGAAATATGGAGATATTGTATTTTATGTTGAAGGTGCTTCACAATCTATTTTAAAAGCTGAACGATTAGTACTTAATGCAATGCAGCGTATGAGTGCTATTGCTACTAAAACTAAGAAATTTGTTGATTTGCTAGAAGGTACAAGTACCAAAATTTTAGATACACGTAAGACGACACCAGGTATTAGAGCACTAGAAAAATGGGCTGTAAAAATTGGAGGAGGCGAAAACCACAGATTTGCTTTGTATGATATGATTATGCTTAAAGATAACCATATAGATTTTGCTGGAGGAATAACTAATGCTATTAATAAAACTAAGGCGTATCTTAAAGACACTAACAGAGATTTAAAAATTATAGTAGAAGCTAGAAGTCTTAAGGAGATAGAAGAAATTTTAGAAAGTGACGGTGTGTATCGTATTTTAATAGATAATTTTAATTATGAGGATACTCGCAAAGCAGTAAAACTAATAGGAGGAAAGTGCTTAACAGAATCTTCAGGAGGCATTACCGAAAGTACAGTTAGAAAATATGCAGAGTGTGGCGTGGATTATATTTCTAGTGGTGCTTTAACACACTCAGTCTATAATATGGATTTAAGTTTAAAAGCTGTTTAAATGACCAAGCACATTGAAGAACGACTAGATAAAATTCCTGTAATAAATTGGATAGTCAGATTATTAAAAAATATTAAGCTACCAGGTTTTGAAGGATTATCTATTTATGATCTTCTGGAAATGTATGTTATAGGTATTGTACAAGGTGCTTTAACGACTCGTGCAAGTGCCATTGCGTTTAATTTTTTTACAGCTATTTTTCCTTTTTTGCTGTTTATTATTATCATTATACCATTTATTCCTTTTGATGGGTTTCAAGCAGAATTTTTATTGTTTCTGGATTCCTTTTTACCGCCACAAACATCAGAGTTTTTTCAAGAAAATATATTCGAAAATATAAGTACAACCAATCAAGGTAGCTTGCTGTCTCCAATTTTCTTATTATCAATAATTTTAATGGCAAATGGCGTAAATGCTGTCTTTTCGGGATTTGAGTATTCATACCATCAACAATTAAACAGAAGTGTTTTTAAGCAATATTTGTATGCATTAGGAGTTGCCTTAATTTTGGCTTTCTTGCTAATTTTTACAATTGGTGTGTTTGGCTATTTTCAAATTTATATCATTACACCTTTGTACGAAAGTATTAGTGGTCAAGAAATAGACAGTACTAGTTCAGGATTGTTATGGGTGCAATTTGCAAAATATGCTTTCTTTACAATTATGATATACGTCGCTACTGCTACGCTTTATTATTTTGGAACTAAAGAGGGACGACACTCAAAATTCTTTTCAATTGGAGCGCTATTTACTACGTTGCTAATACTTTTAACTTCATATTTATTTGGTGTTTATATTGAAAACTTTTCTCAGTATAATGAGCTTTACGGCTCTATTGGAGCTTTATTAATCTTGTTATTTTATTTGTGGCTAAACTCAAATATTATTTTACTTGGTTATGAGCTTAATGCCTCGTTGCAACAACTAAAACGCAAGGTGTAATATGTATAATGAATCCATTTTTTTTATAGATGTTATCCTTCCAATACCATTAGAAAAGCAATTTACATATGCTATAACTAAAGCAGAATCGGAGTTTCTAAAAATAGGCATGCGTGTAGCGGTACCTTTTGGAAAACGTAAAATTTATACAGCATTAGTTTTAAATATCCATCAAAATGCACCTATAACTTACGAAGCAAAAGAGATTCATCAAATTTTAGATGAGCAACCTATAGTAAATGAATTTCAAATAAAGCTATGGCAATGGATGGCAAACTACTACATGTGCACTTTAGGAGATATACTTAGAGCAGCATTACCTAGTGCCTTTTTGTTAGAAAGCGAAACAAATGTAGTTTTAAATAAAGAGGAAACTATTAATGATTTAGACTTAAAAGACGATGAGTTTTTAATATATGAAGCATTGCAGCATCAATCTAGTTTAAAAATAGAAGATGTAACCAATATTCTCGATAAAAAAAAGGTGCTTCCTGTCATAAAAGCACTTATAGAAAAACAAGCAATACATGTAGAAGAAGAATTGTTTGAAAAATACAAACCAAAACTAATTAGATATGTTAAACTGAATGCCATTTATAACAATGAAGCATCCTTTAATGAATTAATGAACACATTGAATCGTGCTCCAAAACAAAGACAAATTCTCCTGTCATTATTTATGCTAAAATCTGCTACTAAAAAACCAATAAAAGTATCAGATGTATTAAAAAAAAGTGAAGCATCTTCAGCTCAAATTAAAGCGCTAATCGATAAAGAAATTTTAGAAGAATATTATCTTAAAACAGATAGAGTGTCGTTTGATAATGATGAAATTATTAACTCTAAAGATTTAAATAGTGATCAAGAAAATACTTTAAATAAAATATCTAAAGCATTTAAAAATCAAAATGTTACATTATTGTATGGTGTAACATCATCTGGAAAAACAGAAATCTATGTGAAGCTAATTGAAGATGTTTTAAAACAAGGAAAACAAGTATTGTATTTAGTACCTGAAATTGCTTTAACATCTCAACTGGTAAACCGTCTTAGTGTGTATTTTGGAAATCAAATTTCGGTGTATCATTCTCGATACTCATTAAACGAACGTGTTGAGGTTTGGTATCATGTGCTAAATAATTCCGACAAAGCCAAAGTAGTTTTAGGAGCACGTTCTTCAGTGCTTTTACCATTTAATAATTTAGGATTAATTATTGTTGATGAGGAGCATGAACAATCTTATAAGCAATTCGATCCAGCACCACGATATCATGCTCGTGATACTGCGGTTGTACTAGCTAACTTATTTAAAGCTAAAACACTATTAGGCTCAGCTACACCAAGTATAGAGAGTTATTTTAATGCTGTAAAAAAAGAAAAGAAATATGGATTTGCAGAGCTAAAAACACGCTATAATGATGTGCTAATGCCCGAAATTGAGTTAGTTGACATTAAAGACAAGCACAAGCGTAAGCGCATGCAAGGGCATTTTAGCGATCGCCTTATTGAAGAAATGACGGAAGCTTTAAATGACGATAATCAAATTATTTTATTCCAAAATCGTAGAGGATTTTCTCCTATTATTGAGTGTAATACTTGCGGACATTCGCCACAATGCCCTAATTGTGATGTAAGCTTAACCTACCACCAATATAAAAATCAATTGCGTTGCCATTACTGTGGTTATGCCATGGCGATGCCTAAAAATTGTGTAGCTTGTGGTAGTAGTGAATTAGATAATAAAGGTTTTGGTACAGAACAGATAGAGGAGGAGGTTAAAGCATTATTCCCAAAAGCAAAAGTGGCTAGAATGGATTTAGATACTACTAGAGGAAAGCATAGTTACGAGCGTATTATTAATGCTTTTGAACAGCATGAAGTAGATGTGTTAGTAGGCACACAAATGGTGACCAAAGGTTTAGACTTTAGAAATGTAAAATTGGTTGGTGTTATGAATGCCGATAGTTTATTAAATTTTCCTGATTTTAGAGCGCATGAACGTAGTTTTCAATTGATGCAACAAGTTGCAGGAAGAGCTGGAAGAACCGATGTAAGAGGGAAAGTGCTTATACAAACCTATAATCCTTATCATAAAATTTTACAACAAGTTTCTACCAATGATTATTTGTCGATGTTTTATGAACAATTAGATGAACGCTATAATTATAAATATCCACCAATTTATAGATTAATTAAAGTAACCTTAAGGCATAGGGATTATAACAAGGTAAATACTGGAGCAGATTGGTTGGCAAAATCCTTAAGGCAAATATTTAGGCAACAAGTATTAGGTCCTGAATTCCCTCCAGTTTCAAGAATTAGAAATCAGTATCATAAAAATATCTTGATTAAAATTCCGCAAAATCAATCCTTATCAAAAACAAAAGAAGCTATTCTTAAAATAAAGAACAGCTTCTTGAGTATCAAAGATTTTCGTCCGATTAAAGTAATTTTAAATGTCGATAATTATTAGTGTTTAAATATTATTTAAAGCATCTACTAATTGGGTCTTCTTATTTCTACTTAAAGGAATTTCGTAAGCTCCAACTTCAACATTCTTACTATTAAAGCGATCAATTTTATCTAAATTAACGATATAAGATTTATGAATTCTTAAAAACTTCCCTTCAGGTAGTTCGGCTTCAAAAGCTTTCATGGTAGATAATACCACTAAACTATTTTCCTCAGTTACTAGTTTTACATAGTCTCCAAGTGCTTCAATCCATTTTATATCTTTAATATAAACCTTTCGCTTTTTTAAATTACTCTTTACAAAGATGTGCTCACCATCCGTTTCTTTAAAGTCCAGCGTTAATTTATGCTGCTCTAAAGCCTTATCTACGGCAGTATTAAAGCGTTCTCTGGTAATGGGTTTTTGTAGATAATCTGTGGCATCGTAATTAAAAGCTTTAAATGCATACTCTGTTTTACCTGTGACGAAAATAATTTGAGGTTTATTATTTAATACGTCTAGTAATTCAAAGCCATTTAAAACAGGCATTTCGATATCCAGAAAGATTAGATCTACTTTGTGAGTATTGAGTCCATTTTTAGTTTCCAGGGCACTGCTATATTCTGCAATCAAGTTAAGAGAAGGGTGGTTCTCTATAAGCTTGACAATAGATAAGCGTTGGATTGCGGAGTCATCTACAACAACACAGTTTAAAGTCATAACATTTCTTGTTTTAGGTTAAGATATCGACAATAGTACAAAAAATTCGGTTAAAAACCAAAAAACGTCGATAAAGTGTTTTGATTAACACAATTTTAACATTTCTTTAAGACATAAAAAATAGATGTAAAAATGTTGTCTAAACAAGAATAAATACCTATTTTTGCAGCCATTTTAAACATAAATACATAATTTAATATGAATCATTACGAAACTGTTTTCATCTTGAATCCCGTTTTATCTGAAACTCAGATAAAGGAAACAGTAAAGAAATACGAAGATTTTCTTGTTTCTAAAGGTGCAAAGATGATAGCGAAAGAAGATTGGGGACTTAAAAAGTTAGCTTACCCAATTCAAAACAAAAAAAGTGGATTTTATCACTTATTTGAATACCAAGTAGATGGTAGTGCAATCGATCCTTTAGAAGTAGAGTTTAGACGTGACGAGCGTTTTATGCGTTACTTAACTGTAAAATTAGACAAGCACGCTGTGGCTTGGGCAGAAAGAAGAAGAGTTAAACTTAAAGAAAAAGCGTAAGTATGTCATCTATAGAACAACAATCTAAAGGAAAAAAAGAAGGAGAAATTAGATATTTAACTCCTTTAAACATAGATACTAGTAAGAAAAAGAAGTATTGTATGTTTCAAAAATCTGGAATCAAATATGTAGATTATAAAGATCCAGACTTTTTAATGAGATTTATAAACGAACAAGGTAAATTGTTACCAAGACGTCTTACAGGTACTTCTTTGAAGTATCAAAGAAAAGTGGCTGTTGCTGTAAAAAGATCACGTCACTTAGCGTTGATGCCTTATGTAGCCGATTTATTAAAATAAAATACCGATAACAATGGAACTTATATTAAAACAAGACGTTGAAAATTTAGGATTTAAAGACGATGTTGTAACAGTTAAGAACGGTTATGGTAGAAATTTTTTAATTCCACAAGGACAAGCAATTTTAGCAACAACTTCTGCAAAGAAAGTATTAGCTGAAAATTTAAAGCAACGTGCTTTTAAAGAACAAAAAATTATTGACGATGCTAAGAAAACTGCCGAAGCAATTAAAGCTTTAGAAATAAAGTTAACTGCAAAAGCAACTGAAGGAGCATCTGCTGGTGATAAATTATTTGGTTCAATTACCAAAATAGATTTAGCCGAAGCTTTTGAAAAAGCTGGACACTCAATCGATAAAAAATTCATTAATATTACAGGTGGAAATATTAAGCGTTTAGGACAATACAATGCTGTTATACGTTTGCATAGAGAAGTATCTGTAGATTTAGCTTTTGAGGTTGTAGCTCAAGCTTAATTAGCTTTTTACAATATAAAATTAACCGTTTAGATACTTTTCTAGACGGTTTTTTAATTTTTAAACATTACACCATGTTGCGTATTACTTTTATATTAGCCTTTTTAGTGTTTTTTTCATGCAAAGGAAATCTTAAAGATTCTAATAAGGTTGAAGTTAGCAAAAAAGCATCAGCTTTAATAAAAACCTTCAAGTATGCAAAAGATAGTGAACCTATTATAAGTGTACATCGTGGAGGAGTTGGGTTAGCAAACTATCCTGAAAATTGCTTGGAGACCATACAATATGTAAACGAAAATATTTCAGCAGTATTTGAAATAGATGTAGCCAAAACTAAAGATGATGTTTTAGTGTTAATGCACGATAACACCTTAGACCGAACCACTACAGGAACAGATAAACTCGATAAATATACCTATCAAGAACTACTAACATTTAATTTGGTGGACGATTTTGGTAATGGAACCAAATTTAAAATACCAAAATTTGCCGATGTATTAACTTGGGCAAAGGCTAATAATGCGATTCTTACAGTAGATATTAAACGTAGTGTAGATGTGTTGGAAGTTATTAACGAGATTAGAAAATATGAAGCTGAAGATATTTCAGTAATAATAACGTATGATGTAGAGCAAGCTGTTCGTGCACATCAATTAGCGCCTGATTTATTACTATCTGTTTCAGCTAGAAATCAAGAAGAACTGGACAGATTACTTAAAACCAGCATACCTACCCAAAATATGTTAGCATTTACTGGGACACGATTATCAGAAGTTCAACTTTACCAAAACTTACACGATTTAGGAATACAAACTATTTTAGGAACGCTTGGCAACCTTGATAAACAAGCCGAAGCTAGAGGTGATAACTTATACATGACATGGCGTAAATTGGGAATAGATGTATTTGCAACCGACAGACCATTTCAAGCTGCTGCTGCATTAAATATTGTAAAGTAAAAATTATAAAATAGTATAGTAACGATGAAGTACACGAGATTAACCAAAGAACAATTTGAAGAACTACACCAAGAATTCATAAATTTTTTGGCAACACAGTCTATAACAGCGGACGAGTGGCAAGATATTAAAGCCAATAAACCAAAGGTTGCTGAACAAGAATTAGATGTGTTTAGCGACTTAGTATGGGAAGGAGTGCTGACTAAAGCGGAGTATCTTGAAAACATTTCTCCACAACACATGTATTTGTTTTATTTAGCTAAAGAAAGAATTGAGCTTATAGGTTTAAAAATAACAAATACAGCCATAGACTTAACCACAAGAGAAGGTTTTTCTTGGTTGCGGGAGAATTTAATGGACGATGCCGTGGAGCTTTTCCAAGCTAAAAAAGAGTATTCTGAGGATAAGCAACTAGATAAGTTTGCCTTAATACAGCAAGGATCCGTTATCACTAAAGGTGATTTATTTAAGTATTTTGAAAAATTAGTGCATTAATTTTGTCATTCCTTTGAAGGCAGGAATCTATTTCAAATTAAACTGTTATTTTTGTCATTCCGTACTGTTCCACTGAGCATGTCGAAGTGTGATGCGGAATCCACTTATTTTATTGATAATTTTAGAATTTTAAAAAGAGATACCTGTCTTCGCAGGTAGTTGATATGGCACAAAAACCAAGCATTCCAAAAGGCACAAGAGATTTTAATCCTGAGCAAGTTGCAAAACGCAATTACATAGTTAATACTATAAAATCTTGTTTTGAACGTTTTGGATTTCAACCTATAGAAACACCAAGTTTTGAGAATTCGGATACGCTGATGGGTAAATATGGTGACGAAGGAGACCGATTGATTTTTAAAATTTTGAATTCAGGAGATTATTTGTCTAAAGCTAATGAAAGCGCTTATAATGAAAAAGATTCTAATAAGCTAATCTCAAGCATCTCAGAAAAAGCCCTTCGTTACGACCTTACAGTACCCTTTGCACGCTATGTCGTACAACACCAAAACGACATAGTATTTCCGTTTAAACGCTACCAAATACAACCTGTTTGGAGAGCCGATAGACCACAAAAAGGACGTTTTAGAGAGTTTTACCAATGTGATGCCGATGTGGTTGGGTCGCAATCTTTATGGCAAGAAGTTGAGTTTGTACAGCTGTATGACGAGGTGTTTACCAATTTAGGGTTAAAAGGCACCACTATAAAAATCAACAACCGCAAAATTTTATCAGGAATAGCCGAAGTGATTGGTGCTCAAGACAAGTTAATCGATTTTACAGTCGCACTAGATAAGCTAGATAAGATAGGCGAGGAGAAAGTAAAAGAAGAAATGCGTAGCAAAGGTATTTCTGAAGATGGCATTACAAAACTACAACCTCTATTCACTTTAAAAGGCAATTTTGGTAATCAAGTTGAAAACTTAAAAACCATATTAAGCTCTTCTGAAATAGGAAAAAAAGGCATTGAAGAACTAGAATTTATTGATAACACTATTACTACTTTAGGGCTTAAATCGGCTAATTTACAATTAGATGTCACGCTTGCTAGAGGTTTAAACTATTATACAGGTGCTATTTTTGAAGTATCTGCACCTCAAGGTGTACAAATGGGCTCTATTGGTGGAGGCGGTCGTTATGATGACCTTACAGGAATTTTTGGATTAAAAGAAGTCAGTGGCGTTGGTATTAGTTTTGGTTTAGATAGAATTTATTTGGTTTTAGAAGAACTGAATTTATTCCCAGAAACAGTGTCCAACAAGGTTGATGTATTATTTATAAACTTTGGTGAAACCGAAGCTTTATTTGGATTAAAGGCTATAAAAGCATTGCGGGGATATGGTGTTAATGCTGAGTTGTATCCTGATACTGCTAAGATGAAAAAACAAATGACCTATGCCAACCGAAGAGCAATTCCTTACGTGGTTTTAGTAGGAGAGGAGGAACTTAAAAACAACCAATACACTCTTAAAAACATGGAATCTGGTGAGCAGGAAAAATGCTCTTTAGATGTACTAATAGATAAAGTAAAATAAAAAAGCTCCTTTTTAGGAGCTTTTTAAGTTTAGTGTAACTAACTAATAAAATTAAATATTTCAGTTTCACAACAATTTTCTTATTCAACAACCACTTTTTTAGTGATTAAACCTTTATTGGTGATCATATTTATGATATAGGCACCAGTATTTAAGTGTTTTACTGTAATTTCTTTATATCTGTCTTCAAAAGCCGTATCCATTTTAAATACAGATTGACCTAAGATATTAACCATTTTTACGCTATTAATGATTAAGTTATCAGGGTTTATAACGATGATGCTTTCTTTGTCATTCGAGAAATGCAAATTAGTTTTAGTTAACCCTTCAATAGGATCTACTTCTTCTTCACCGTTAGAAAAAGTAATCTCAAATCTATCATAATGTTCACCAATGGTTAAGAACACTTCGTAATTGGATTCTCTAAGGTCATGGTATATTTCTAGCTCCTTATCTAGTAGATAGATATTAGTATCAATAGGTATATTTTCAAGATAATCCACTCTAATAGTTGCTGTACCTTCTTGATCTATTTTTACACCAAGCGGTAAAGTCCTGTTGATGTTAAAATCACTCACACCTTGAATCACAAACTTATTGTTGTCAAAGGTCCAGAACATATCCTCGACATTATCTTCAATAAGTGGCGCATCATATCCAATATCATGTCCATCGGTAGTGTTACTATCAATACCTACAGCAATTTGCCTATGATAACCTTTAGGTGAATCAAAGTAGAGTTTAATAACTTCACGAGTATCATTAGTAGTTTTAGAAGTTGTAACTGATGATTTTTTTTGTTTGCTTTTACCATCATTAACTCTCATGAATACTGAAGGGTCAGCTGCTTCAGTTTTAAACGTACGTTGACTATTTTTAAAGGTAATAGATCCACCAGTATCGGCAGTCACAAAAAATCCTTGTGCTACAGGGATGTAACGTTCTGGAGCACCTTTAGAGCTGGTTAAGCCTCCAGTATGATTAATTCGTACATCGTTATTGATAGCAGCAGTTCCAGTTATTAAGGTATAAGCTCCATACCCACCTTGGTATTCGGAAAGAATATGTGTAGAACTAGCAAAGTGTTCCCAAAAATACAACGTACCATTAATAATGTTAGACCCAGCTCTACCAGCACCATCACTAATATTGTCAAGAATGAACTCGTTGGCATCAATGGCTGAGGCATATGGATTACCAATTAAATAGTCATTTCCAGCCGATAGCGTTAAGGTAATATCTCCATTGTGAGGTTTTCCATTAAACACGTAGTTTTGTTCAGTAAAGATAGCACCACTTGTGTTTGTTGTGCCTTTCATGGTATATCCTTCACCAGGTTGTAATGATCCAGTACTACGTACATGTTGCCAAGAAGGATAGTTATCACTTACTCGATTGGCATATTTCCAGATCCAATAATCGGCAATACCAACAGGTGAACCAGAAGTTCCATCGTACCCAGAGGTTAACCAATTAATAGATGAAGGAATGGCAGGTGTAGTACCATCATTTAATACATCAGGGAGTGTATAGTTGTTATTATTACTTATAGTACTGGTTACACCCACAGGTGCAGCCCAATAGTTATAGGTATATAAATCGGCAGTTCCTTGTTGGTCACGCTCAATAGTACCTTTACTATTAATATCGAGTGTACTATCAGAACCTTGAACTAATTGTGATTCACCTTCAAGGTCTATAAGTCCATCGAGTTTTAAGTACCAACTCACATTGAGTTCAGAATCGTTTTGAACACTAAATTCTATAGGGTTCAATCCTGCATCTAGTTCATTTACAAATAGACCAAGATGCTTTTGGCGGTCATTGTATGTGATATCATCATGTTCTACTCTTACAATAGACCAGTCATAAGTAATGGCATCAGCGCCATTTACACCATCTGAAGCGATGTCTACAGCTGTTGGTAACGAACCACTTTGTTGTGTCACAAAAGGTAAGGGTGCAGATTGATAGTCGATGATTTTAAAGTTGTACATTTTCGCACCAGTTCCTGTATCAATAGTTCCAGTTGTTAAATCATCAGTAATATCATCTTTATAGACATCAAATCTAAAGTATCTTTGTACGTTGCTCCACGAAAGCGTGGTGATGTTTTTGGGTATTATAGCACCTCTTACTAAAGTGTTGTCTTCTATTTCTTGATAGACATTTTTCTGATATTCGTCGGCAGTCAGTGCTTTGTCAAACACTTTGGCTTCATCAATATAACCCATAAAATATCCTGAATCTGTATCTGGATTTCTTCCTAAAGTATAAGAGGAGGTATCGCTAGGAAGACTCCCTGAAATTGCGGAGCTTGAAACTTCAAGACCGTTAATATAAAGCTTAAATATATTGTCAATATTGCTGTATGTAGCTCCAATATGAACCCATCTATCAGTAGCTAAAGCACCACCATTTGTTATTGTTGTGCCATTGGCAGTAGCCGAAATACTTAAATCGGCATTTAAAGTTATATAAAAATTATCTTGCCCCATGATGGTCTTACTTCCACCTGTAATGGTAGGATCAATTTTTATCCAACCCATTTGAGTTGCTTCAGACCAGGTTCCAATGACTGAGGCATCTTCTATATAATCATTTCTACCATCGAAGTATAAATGTAGTTTACGATCTAAATCTCTAGGAGACCCAAAGGCAGCGTCATCTGTGTCAAATAAGTCTAATATGCCGTCGCCTTCACTATCGTTGGTATCATCTATAACGCCATCGTTATTAGCATCTAAATTAGCATATAGTGTATGTGAAATATCAAAAGTTACTCCGTCAGAGGTAATGTCCATATAGTCAGGAATACCATCACTATCGCTATCCAGAACATAGTAAGTATTCCCTAACCCTTGATTTGAGTTGCCATAGGCAGTACCAAAGGTGCCACCATTATAATAATCGTATATATCAAGAATACCATCTGTAAAATATTCAGAAGTACCATCAGAATCTATATCTGTTTCTCTTATAGCATCCGTATCAGGACCATCTCCAACACCATCACCAGTGATGTCGCCATCACCATTTTGATAGGATGGATCAGCAGTATTGCCAGCTCCAGATTCATCTACATCAAAGATAGTGTCATTGTCACTATCTAAGTCTAAATAGTTAGGAACACCGTCACCATCTGTGTCCAGAACACTATTGCCTTCTGCTAGATCGTGCATGCCATTACCATTAGCATCTACCCAAGATGCTATTCCAGTTAATGTGGCAGTCCCTTCACTTAGGTCACCTAAACCAGCTTCAACCACATCTGGAATCCCATCGTTATCAGAGTCTAGGTCAAACACATCAGCAATGCCATCATTATCGGTATCACAAAGGGTTTGAGAAATAACAATATCATCAATAGCCAAGTCATTACCAAGTCCACCAGGGTTATTGTTTATAAAGTACACGTAAAATTCACTTACATTTAATGTTAGGTCGGCTGTAAATTGATGCCAACTATTTGCAGGATCACCTTCAATAGAAGGTGGAATATCTCCGGTAGTAATTGATTGTAATACATTACCACCTGCATCACGGAATTCTACTAAAATATTTGGGCGTATTCGAGTATTTATATTGTTAGCTGTACTAATGTCGAGGTTTAATACCCAAAAACTATAAGTAACAGGGACATTTGGAAGGGCACCTGTAATTGTAGCTGTATAAAATGTTCCAGGGTCGTAAGAGGCGTTAAACATCGCCATTCTACCATTGGTGTCTCCAGAGGTGTGGTCTTCACCAGTATACCATAGTCCATCTACCCAAGACGCTACCTCTCCATTAGGCGTGTTATTGGTACCATCATTTGTTCCTGCTGTGTAGTAAACAGCGTATTCACCATCATTTAAATCTATACCACCAAGAGAAGGGCAACTTGCAGTACCATCTTCATAGCAATAGGTTGTGGTAGCATCGTAAGTGGTGTTTATGGTTGTTCTATTGGTACCTTCTCCAAAGGTCTCGTTTAAAAACTTATAGTTCATGACTGTAGAAGTACTTGATACTTGGCATGCCAATTCTTCTTCTGAATCTAAAATACCATCGTTATCATCATCTATATCTATGTTATCGTATATACCATCTCCATCACTATCAAAGAAGTTTTGTTCAGCTCTTGCTTCAATATCGAATTGATAAGTAGATTCGTCACTATCATTATTGTTGATGGTCACTGTCGTGGTTTTCGTGCCTATGGTTAACGAATTAAACTGAACGGTAAATGTAGTACTGCCACTACTAGCCACAGGAGAGGCATAAGGTGTGCCTATAATGGAAAAATCTGTCGTGTTGGATAATGTAATAGAACTGATGGTTAGATCGGCTGTTCCTGTATTTTGTATGGTAAAAGTTCTTGATACCAAAGATTCAACATTTACGGTGCCATAGTCGGTGGCATCAGTTAATGATGGCGTGTTATCTCCATCAACAATATCAACACTGTTTCCTTGTACATTTATTTCTGGTACTGGAACATAACCATTACCTTCTATGTCAAAATTATACGGATTTTCGTTAGAATCATCATTTGCAATACTGACTGTTGCTGTTCTTATTCCTGCTGCGCTGGGATCAAATGTTATTACAAATGTTGTACTGCCACTTGAAGCAATAGTGTTTGCAGGGGCGGTCGTTACTGCAAAGTCTGCGGCATTGGTTCCAGAAATAGTTACATAAGGTGATGCTCCTGTTAAACTTAGTGCTGCCGTACCTGTATTTTGAATGGTAAAGGTGTTAGGATTGGTACCACCTGCAACATTTACAGTTCCAAAATCGGTATCATCAGTAACCGAGGGGGTAGTGTCTCCATCATTGATGGTATTTCCTAGCCCAGTGATATTTATCTCTGGAGTTTTTGGGTACCCTGTCATAACAACATTGTCTATATATAAGTCATCTGAACTTTGGGAAGCATCAGCTCTAAACCTAAATCTAGAGTTAGCTGTAAATGTATAAGTTCCTCCTGCTGTTATAGTTGCTGTTTCTCCAGTGTATGTTGTGTCATTATTGAAGTTAGAACCTCTAACATAAGTAGTTATAGGTGTTGCATTCCAGCTAGCACCACCATTGTTAGAGAATTCAATAAAGAAGTCATGACCATTATTAAATCCACTAGTTCTAAAATCAAAAACAATAGTTACAGAACCAAAAGTTGTTAGGTCAATATCATTAGTGTACATAGAAGAATCTTGATTGTTATTGTCTTGTAAGTTGACACTATTGGCACCAGATAAAATAGAACCTGTATTTAAAAAGCAGTCACTGCCTCCATCATTCCAAATTCCCCATCCTGATTCAAAATCTTCCGAGTCAATGACGGTTTGCGAGTATAGGCTTCCAGAAACCAATAGCAGCAGGATACACATCCAATGATATAAACTATAAGTAGTTTTTTTCATATTAAGTTGTTTCGATAGATTTGGGAGCTATCTTATTTTTTATATAACAGTTATATTTTTATTCTTTCTAACAAAACTATGGGTTAATTGCATGAAAGACAAAAAAACTCGACGAACTACAATGCGTGTTTTTTGCCTTTACTTAACTATTAACTTTTTAGTTTTCAATTCTTTATCATTATTATCCAGTACTTTCACAAAGTACAAACCATTTGAGAGGTTTGAGATATTGAGGGTACTATTATGTGTTAAATGTGTGTTCTTCATTAAAACTTTTCCTTGCAAATCAATGATTTGAACAGTTACTGAATTATAAGCTGCATTAGTACCAAATGTTAGCTTGATATGGGAGCTTGCAGGATTGGGAGTTAATGAAAATGTGTTTAAATTCTGCTTAGGATTGCTTAAAACGGTTCCACTATATGTAAATTTCATAATTACACCTCGACTTGTTCCTTTGTTATTATCGGTAATTGCATATAGTGTAACACCATCAGGATCCATGATTACATCCCTAAATCTTTCACTTCCTGAATGAAATTCTTCGTACGTACCATCTTCTAACGCGGTTCCAGCAGCGTTTAATTTTGTTCTTAAAATCATTCCAGCTTTAAGTGTTGGTATAAACAATGATGTTCCCCAACCAGGTATTTTACCACCTTCGTAAATATTAATACTAGAAGGAGCTACCGTTGGCCATGTTAGCCAACCACCAGTTGGTTCTGTTGCAACCGTACTGTTATAAGTGCCTATTGGAGGTTGAAAATCGGTCATTGTAGCTGCTGATGTAGATTCGTCAATATATGCACCAGGACAGCTGTTTGCATCGTATGAACCACAATTTGCTGGATAGCTTGACCAATTGCAATATGCGTAAGCAGAGTCATCGTTATAACCAGCAATTAAAGGCCATCCATAATTTTTTCCAGCTGTAATAATGTTTAATTCATCGTCTGTTTTATCACCATGTTCAGAAGAATATAATATACCATTAGATCCAAAAACGATGCCTTGAGCATTACGATGACCATAGGTATAAACATGGCTTTTTACACCATCTAATGTTGGGTTGTCTGCAGGAATACTGCCGTCTAAATTTAATCTTAAAATCTTTCCCTGATAATCTGAATGATCAGTATCACTAGTGGGTAAATATTGTGATCTAATTTCTTCACAAGCATTACCACTTCTGTTATTTCCATGCTCACCAATAGTCCAATACAGCTTTAGGTCTGGACCAATTTTAATTTTCCCGGAATTATGGTCATTACCCGCAGCAATATCATCAATAATAGTTGTAGCACTTCCACTGTTTAAGGTGCCAGTACCCGAATTATACGTATAGCGAGCCACTCTAAATTTTCTTGAAAGACCTGGACCTGGATCGTCATCATAGGTATAGACCAGATATACGTAATTGTTTGTTGAGGTATTCATGTCAGCATACAAATCAGGATGGACTGTCATACCCAATAAACCATCTTGAGATACCGATTGATGCACTTGACCTGTTAAGTCTAACATTTCTGTTTTAGACCCACCAGCTGTACTTACTTTTACTACTTTTTTGCCTATACGTTCCGTTATCCATAATGTATTGTCTGGCATATATACTATGGTGTTTGGATAATTTAGTTCTTGATTACTTGTCAGGTTGGTCACTGTCCAATCAGGGCCTGAAGTGACTGGGGTTTGGGAATTAATAGATTGACCAATACATATCAATAATAAAAGGAGCTTTTGTTTCATGGTATTTTGTAGGCATTAATATTTTTTAATTGACGGTACAATTTTAAATAAAAAATCCATGAAATGCAAATAAAATCGATAAAATACAAATATTGAATTATAGAATATATATTAACTCATATTATTCTTACAAAAAAAACCTCTTTTTAAATCTATATTATAAGGTTAAATTGACTATATAAAGTGCTTCTTTATGTTTGTGCGCTAGAAGTAAACTTTAACGAAACGCATAAAAAAAACCAGATACATTCCGTATCTGGTTTTACTGCTGTAGCGAGACCGAGATTTACAGAATCTTTTTAAGGAAGCTTTACAATAGTTAAAACCAAAACACTTTGTGTTTTACGGCTTTTTTTATTCTCATTCACCAGAAAACTAGCTTTCCGTTCTGAGAATAAAAAAACCAGATACATTCCGTATCTGGTTTTACTGCTGTAGCGAGACCGAGATTTGAACTCGGGACCTCCGGGTTATGAATCCGACGCTCTAACCAACTGAGCTATCTCGCCAAATTATGTTTGCGCCACCGCCTTCCAGCAGCAGACTTTAAATATTTTTCTCTTTGCCTAGCTTCTTTCCTTGTGTTATAGGATTCAGCATGGATAATTATCCAAGGAAGATACGCCTTTGTTGATTTTACACTGCCAGAATTATGATTTTTCAACCTTTTATCCAGATTAATGGTCATACCAACATAAAACCTCTCAAACTTAGAGCTGTAAAGAATATAGACAAAGAACATATATTTTCCGCTTTCATAAGGCAAACCAACTGACCTGCCCGAATGAATTCGTTCAGGCGGGGCTATCTCGCCATATCATTGCGGCTGCAAATATAAAAACAAATTAATTGGGTGCAAACATTAACTAAATAAAATAATTCTAATTTTAGTTTTAAAACTAAATAATTAATGTATATATTGACATTCAAAATTTTTTTAAGATTTATGGACGATAAAATAAAGGTAGATTTAGAATTTCCAATACACGCTTCTCCTCAACTTCTATATCAATATATATCAACACCTTCAGGTTTATCCGAGTGGTTTGCAGATAACGTAAATTCTCGTGGAGAGCTTTTTACTTTTATATGGGACGATAGTGAAGAACAAGCTAAACTATTAAGCAAAAAAAGTGGAGAACGCGTAAAATTTAAATGGCAAAATGGCGAAGATGATGCCTCTTATTTTGAAATAAGAATTCAAGTTGATGATATTACAAAAGATGTATCTTTAATGGTAACCGATTTTGCAGACGAAGATGAAGTTGATGAAGTAAAAATGCTTTGGGAAAATCAAATTTCCGATTTAAAGCAAGTACTTGGTTCAGCTTAAATATTCGTATTAAATACCCTATATTTGTCCCGATTTATTCGGGATTTTTTTTATGGTAAATAGCAACGGTAAAATTCTACAAGACATAAACGCATCATTAACCTTAAATAATAGAGGTTTTAACTATGGTGATGCTGTATTTGAAACGATTAAAGTATCACATTCTAAAATTTTATTTTGGGAAGATCACTACTTTAGGTTAATGGCCTCCATGCGAATTATTAGAATGGAGATTCCAATGACTTTTACTTTAGAGTTCCTTAAAGAAGAAATTTTAAAACTGGTTAAAAACAACAACCAAACAGAAAAGTCTGTAAGAATTAAGTTAGTAGTATTTAGAGATAGCGAAGGACTTTATACACCTAAAACTAACGATGTTTCTTTTCTTATAACATCACGAGAGTTGAACAATGATTTTTATGAAACTAATGATACTACTTATATAGTTGACCTTTACAAAGATCATTACATATCCCCAAGTTTATTATCTACATTGAAGAGTAATAACAGACTTATAAATATTGTAGGTGGTATTTATGCTAAGGAGAATAACTTAAATAATTGTTTGTTGCTAAACACTAATAAAAATGTAGTTGAAGCACTTAACTCAAATGTTTTTTTAGTAAAGGATAATACCATAAAAACACCACCGCTTAGTGATGGTTGTGTTAAAGGAATTATGCGCAAGCAAATTATTGAAATAATTAAACTAATGCCTGAATATACAATTGAAGAATCTTCAATTTCTCCATTCGAACTTCAAAAAGCCGACGAGTTGTTTTTAACAAATGTCATTACAGGAATTCAACCTATTAGTAATTATAGAAAGAAGAAATTTTCAGCTACTTTTTCAAAGAATATTTTAGCAAAATTAAATGTAAAGGTAAGGTTGTCTTAGTTGTAACTTGGATCTTCAGGAGCGTTAGACCAAATACTGTATTCGCCACCAAGTTCTAACATTTTTTCTTTCCAAAAACTTACGTCGTTTTTTTCAATAATAGACTTTTTGTAAATATTTGCTGCTACTATCCAAGCATTTGATAATAACTCATTGGCTAACTGTTTATTTTCCCAACCTGTATAGCCAAGAAAAAACCTAATATCATTATTGTTTAGTGCCTTGTCGTTTATGAGCTGTGTTACTTTTTTAAAATCCCCTCCCCAATAAATACCATGCGATATCTCGATACTATTTGGGATTAACTCTGGTATTTTATGAATAAAGTAAAGGTTGTCTTGTTCTACTGGTCCTCCATTGTATATTTTAAAGGAGCCTTCAATTTCAGGGATTAAGTCATTAATGGTATAGTCAAGAGGTTTGTTTAGAATAAAGCCAATAGAACCTTCCTCATTATGATCGGCTAATAAAATTACTGACCTATTAAAAGATACATCTCCTAATATGGATGGCTCTGCAATGAGCAAATGGCCTTTTTTTGGGTTTTGGTTGACCATAATTGGTTAGTTTATAACTACAATCTAAGACATATTTATTTAAAAAACAACATTTTTAATATGTATGAAACAAAAAAAGACTCGCTATTAGCGAGCCTTTTAATATAAAACGTAAGTTTATTTTTAGTTTACAGCGTCACTTAAATCAGATCCAGCTTTAAACTTTACTACATTTTTTGCTTTAATCTTTATAGTTTTTCCAGTTTGTGGATTTCTTCCTTCTCTAGCAGCTCTTCTTGTAACTGACCATGATCCAAAACCTACTAAAGAAACTCTGTTTCCTTTTTGTAATGCTCCTTCAATGTCAATTAATAGACCATCTAATGCTTTTTTAGCAGCAGCTTTAGTAATTCCAGCGTTTTCTGCCATTCCATTGATTAAATCTGTTTTGTTCATAAAATTAAGTTTTAAATTGTTATTATTTGGGTTAACGTTTTTGTTAAATCCTACACAAAATTATACGTATAATCCATTCACGCAAGTAATAGCAAGGGAAATACCTGTTTTTGTTGATAACTTAACTTAATTGTTAATAAAGAGAACTGTTTTTTAGCTAATTATTGTAATATCAATGATGACAAGGGTTTAGAGCAGTTTAGCATCATCATGAAATGTAAAGCCATTAAGTAATGAAACTGCATCCATTTTTCGCTTTCCAGGAAGCTTAATTTCCTTTAGATTTATATAGCCTTGTTTTACAGCTACCATTATAGTTTTTTTGGTGCTTATAATTGTCCCAATACATAAGTTGTGTTTTTCTTTTAGCATGTCAACTTTATAAATTTTTACATTTAACTGTTCATTCCCATTTATTAGGATACTCCATGCTGCTGGATAAGGATTAAGTCCTCTTACTTTATTATAAATGTTTTCAATAGAATCTAACCAATCTATTTTACAATTGTCTTTATTTAATTTGTAAGCCGTTTTTATTTCAATATTTGTTGGTTGTGGAATGGTTTTTATAGGTCCTTTTTTAATTAACTCTACTGTTTTTAAAACCAATTCGCTTCCTAAGTACATTAATTTGTCATGTAATTCACCTGCTGTTTCGTTTGGTAATATATCTACTTCTTGCTGTAAAATCATTTCACCAGTGTCTATATGTTCGTCTATAAAAAATGTTGACACGCCAGTTTTTGTTTCGCCATTAATAATAGCCCAATTAATTGGTGCTGCTCCTCTATAATTTGGTAGTAAGGAGGCATGAAGGTTAAAAGTACCATATTCAGGCATTTGCCAGACTACTTTAGGTAACATTCTAAAGGCTACTACAATTTGTAGATTGGCTTTTAAATTCTCTAATTCTGTTACAAAATCATCGTTTTTAAGATTTGTTGGCTGTAGAATGTTTAAACCAACAGATTTTGCATATACTTTTACAGCACTTTCATGTAATTTTCTACCTCTTCCGGCTGGCTTGTCTGGTGCAGTAATAACACCAACTATATTATAATCATTTTCGACTAGTGTTTTTAATATGGTTACTGCAAAATCTGGCGTTCCCATAAATACAATTCTTAAATCTTTTGTCATGCTACTTTATTTTATAAGTATTTGTATTGGTTAGCTCAATTAGGTTACATTCTAACATATGTCTTAATAGTTTAGAGATATGATGTTCTTTAATGTTTGTTAATTGTACAATCTCTCTAGATGATAAGGGTTTTTCTTTTAAAACCGAAATAACGGTTTTAATATCTAATGCTTGAGTTGCCTTAGAGCTGTTGTTGTTTTTTTCTATACAAACCGAACAGATACCACAATCAGTCATATCTTTTTCACCAAAATAGGAGAGTAGCTGTGAGCTCTTACAGATAGTATCATTGTTAATATAGTTTATTACTGCATTTACCTGTTCTTGTTTTAGTTGGTTTTGTTGTTTTATTGTTCTTGCTATTCTATTTATGGTTTTGTCATCTTCTCTTGGCTCTAAAAAGGTAATTTCTGCATCCGTTTTTTGCAGTTTAAGAGAAATGACTTCGTCTTTATGTAACTGTATTAAAGCTTCAACAACAGTATCTTCTTTTAGGGATAGCTTCTTCGCAATAATAGCAGTGTTAATTTTAACTTCTTGATCAAAAATACCTCCATAGGTTCTTAAAATAGATTTTATAATCATACTAATATCCTGATGCTTCTCTAGATATTTGAACACATAATTACTGCTTACATGAAACATTATTCGAGAGCTGTTTCTGTACTGTTGCGACATATTAATTATGCTTGTTCTATCTAATGCTTGTAATGCATTATAGGTAGTATGTGTATTAAAGTTGTAGGTTTTACAAAAGGCGTTAAAATTAAAATCATAGGTAGTAAAGGCTCCTTCACCATAAGATATTTGAAAGTAATTACATAGCTTTCTATATACTTGCTTTATAAAATCTATAGTAGGTAAAACAGATAAAAACTGATTTTTAACATGTTGCTCATCTCCCTTATCTTTTAAAATTATTGCAAAAGCCTTTTTTTCATTACGGCCAGCACGTCCTGCTTCTTGAAAATAGCTCTCTAAACTTTCTGGAAGATTTACATGAATTACTGTTTTTACATCTGGTTTGTCTATACCCATTCCAAAAGCATTTGTAGCTACCATTACTTGTTTTTGGTTGTTAAACCATTGGTTAAGATGTTGTTCCTTTTCATTATTAGTTAATCCACCATGATAATAGGTACTAGAAAATCCTTTTTTTTCTAAAAAAGAATTAATCTCAAAAGTGTGTTTTCTACTTCTAACATATATAATGGAAGACTGAGGGTTCTTTTTTAAAATTTGTTCTATTTTATAAAGTTTATCTTCAACTTCAAATACCATAAAAGCTAAGTGTTCTCTTTTAAAACTTTGCTTAAATATTTTTGGATCGATAAAATCTAGATTGTCTATAATATCATCAACGACTTTTGCACGTGCAGTGGCTGTTAAGGCTATAATATTTACCGTAGGTTGTAACTCTCTAAGTGTAATAATATTTTTATAAGCTGGTCTAAAATTGTTTCCCCATTGGCTAATACAATGTGCTTCATCTACAGCTATAAGATTAACATTCATCTGCCTTATTCTGTCTTTTACAATATCTTGTTGTAAGCGTTCAGGAGATAAGTATAAAAATTTATAATTACCATAAATACAATTATCAAGCATAGTGTTTAGCTCTTCATAGTTATATTCGCTTGTTAATGCCATGGCTTTAATATCCTTTTCTTTTAAAGCTCTTACTTGGTCTTTCATTAAAGCAATTAAAGGAGAAATAACAATGCAAATACCTTCTTTTATGAGCGATGGAATTTGAAAGCAAATAGATTTTCCGCCTCCTGTTGGTAATAAAGCAAACGTATCTTCACCATTAAGTACAGCATTAATAATATCTTCTTGTAAAGGTCGGAAACTTGTGTGGCTCCAATACTTTTCTAATATGTTTATAGGATGCGACACTATAAATTATCCACAATATTTAAAATAAAATCTGCACGACTCTCAACAGAGCCAAATGGTACATCGTGAAGGTCGTAACCATATTCAGTATAAGCATTTACTAAATGGTCGTGAATCTTTACTGCTTGGTCAAAATTTTCATAACGCTCATTATCACTTACATAAATTTGTTGCCAAGGCGCTAAGATAAACACATGATCGTAAGAATAATTTTTGCAAGCTTCAACAAAACGTTCAGGATAATTTGTTCCTAAATAGTCCATATATGCAACTACATCAGGTATGCCTCTGTCTAAAAAGGTGAGTTTGCAGGTATATGCATCGGCTTCAAAAAACTGTTTTTTTCTTCCCTCTAAAAGCATATCACTAAACAATAAAGGCTTCGTTAAAAACAATTGCTCAATACCTTGTTTTTGAGCATCTAAAATAACTTGTCTCGAAATCTCTTCAAGACACACAAAATCTCTACGTAATAATTCCTTAATAATAGACGTTTTACCAGTACCAGGACCACCAGTTATGACAATTTTTTTTATACCCAAAGTCTTTTGATTTTCTCAGTAAAAATCGGAATTAAATACAGAAATAAAAAATATTTAAAAGTGTATATTTGTCACGCTTAAAAAAAAGGATATGAGTGTACCAAATCCAGAAGAATTTTATAAAAAATTAAAGACTCAGCTTTTAGAAACAACTGAATGGCCTTCGGAGTATTTATATAAGTTTATTGTGAAGTCTGAAATAGAAAAAATAGCTGAAGTAGAAGCCATTTTTGATAATACAGGAGCAGTAATACATACCATAGAATCTAAAAACGGAAAATATACAAGTATTTCAATTAATGTGGTAATGAAAGATCCAGATGCGGTTATTTCTAAGTATATAGAAGTAACACACAATGTTGAAGGAGTAATTTCGTTATAAATTTTTACTTCGAAAATTACTTAATAGCTTAAGCTATTGCTTATTTTTTTTGTATTTTGGCACCATAGTAAACTTCGTAGTAACTTATTAATTCTACATACATATAACAATAATTTTGATAGATCAATTAGAGTACAACACAGAACGCGAGCATTTAATAATACCAGAGTATGGACGCCATATTCAAAAAATGGTAAATTATGCTAAATCAAGAGAAACTAAAGAAGAGCGTAACAAACTAGCAAATGCTATTATTGCGGTAATGGGAAATTTACAGCCTCATTTACGTGATGTTCCCGATTTTCAGCATAAACTTTGGGATCAATTATTTATTATGGCTGATTTTGAATTAGATGCCGATTCTCCTTTCGAAAAGCCTTCACGAGAAGTACTAGAAGCACGACCTGAACCTTTAAAATACCCTCAAAACCATCCAAAATATCGTTTCTACGGAAATAATATTAAAACAATGATTGATGTTGCTAATACATGGGAAGAAGGAGAAATGAAAGAAGCACTGCTATATACAATTGCCAACCACATGAAAAAATGTTTCTTGAATTGGAATAAAGACACGGTTGAGGATGTCGTGATTTTCGATCACCTTTTTGAGTTATCTAATGGGGAAATTGACTTACGAAGAAGCGAAGAAGATTTAAGCGATTCTACAAGTTTAATGCGTTCTAAAAAGAAGTATTCCAACAAGAAACCATCAAATAAAAAACACAACCGAGGTCGTAAACGCTATTAATACTAAATGAGTACATTTAAAATTGAAGGTGGTCACCAGTTAAAAGGAGAAATACAACCACAAGGCGCAAAAAATGAAGCACTTCAAATTTTATGTGCAGTTCTTTTAACTCCAGAAAAAGTAACCATTCATAATATTCCAGATATTGTTGATGTTAACAAACTTATTAAGCTTTTAGAGAAATTAGGTGTTAAAGTCAATAAATTAGCTCATGGTTCATACACTTTTCAAGCTGATGAGATTAATTTACCATATTTAAAAACAGAGCAATTTAAAATTGATGGTCGCGGTTTACGAGGCTCTATCATGATTGTTGGACCATTATTAGCACGATTTGGCCAAGGATTTATACCTAAACCTGGAGGAGATAAAATTGGCAGACGTAGATTAGATACCCATTTTCAAGGATTTATTAATCTTGGAGCTAATTTTAGATATAATCGTGAAGAACATTTTTATGGTGTAGAAGCAGATAAATTAAAAGGGACTTATATGCTTTTAGATGAAGCCTCTGTAACTGGAACTGCAAATATTGTCATGGCTGCGGTTTTGGCGGAAGGTACGACTACTATTTATAACGCAGCCTGTGAACCTTACTTGCAACAGCTTTGTAAGATGCTAAATAGAATGGGAGCTAAAATCTCTGGTGTTGGTTCTAATATGTTGATTATTGAAGGTGTTGATAGTTTAGGAGGTACAGAACACACCATGCTTCCAGATATGATTGAAATTGGTAGTTGGATTGGCTTAGCAGCAATGACCAAAAGCGAACTTACTATTAAAAATGTAAGCTGGGATGATTTAGGGTTGATACCTAATGTATTTAGAAAATTAGGAATTATTGTAGAGCGACAAGGAGACGATATTCATATTCCTGCGCATACTGATGGTTACGAAATACAAAGTTATATTGACGGTTCTATTTTAACCGTAAGTGATGCGCCTTGGCCTGGATTTACGCCAGATTTATTAAGCATTGTTTTAGTGGTTGCTACACAAGCAAGAGGAAGTGTTCTAATACATCAAAAAATGTTTGAAAGTCGTTTGTTCTTTGTAGATAAGCTAATCGATATGGGAGCAAAAATTATTTTATGTGATCCTCATAGGGCAAATGTTATTGGTCATGACTTCAAGTCTAGTTTAAAAGCAACAACTATGACCTCACCTGATATTAGAGCAGGTATTTCATTGTTAATTGCTGCTTTATCAGCAAAAGGAACATCTACAATACATAATATTGAGCAAATAGACCGTGGTTATGAACGCATTGATGAACGCTTAAGAGCTATTGGCGCTAAAATTGAAAGGATATAAACTAACTATCTTTCATTTTTTATTTTGTCTATATAAGTTAAAATCTTTTTATCTAATTCGAGCTCAGTTTTAGCCATTTTTAACTTCATACGATAACTTTCATCAGTATATGGTTCATTGTATAGTTTATTAAACCCACTCATAACAAAGTCCATAATTCTATCTACACTATTTTCATTGGTTTTGAATTCTTCAATTCCAGTTAATAAGTTTATGTGTGCATCAATAGATAGTGCTATTGCCGTTTTAAAAGAGTATTTTTCAAGTAGAGACTTAGTTTTATTATATTCTTTTGCGGCAAAAATGATATAAAAAATTAAAGGTGATGTAATTAAAAACCTAACAAAAAAGTTTGCGTCAAATTTTAAGTTACTCATTTCCCATTCTACAATCATTAGTTGAAGTAGAAATAAGCCTAATATAATTAGGAGTAGTAATAATGTAGAATAGAATATGTGCTTTTCCCACTTTTGTAATTCACTTCTTAAAACTGTTCGTTTTTTATCAAATTCTCCGCCTAACCCAGTATTACCAGCTATTTGGTAAATATTTTTTATTTTTTTAAGAGTAGTACTAGCTTCTTCATGCCAACTTGTTATATCTTCAAATGCTTCTTCAGATTTTTTATGAACTTGATTTATTAGATTTGCTTTTTCTTGAATATCTTTCTCATACTTTAGTATCTTATTTTTTGAAGCTTCAATAACAACGTCTGCTTCAGTAATAATTTTTCTTTTTTCATTTACTGTTTTTTCAGTATCAAGAATACTACTATTTATTGTACGTAGCTTAGCTTCAATTCTTTTTAATTCATTGTTTTTTTGTCTTGATTCTGTGACTAATTTTTTAATTTCCGTAACCTGCTTCTGGTGGCTAAGTTTTAAATTATTAAACTGTCTTTCTATTTGTCTTCCTTTTACTATAGTCTTACTTAAACCAGTTTCTTTATTATTTATTTTATTATGTAAAGGAAGGTATTTGTTTTCATAAAATTTATCTACAGTTCTAAGCAGTCTTTTGAGTCTATCTCTATCAGTTTTAAAACTAGAAAGTGAATTTTCAACTTTAGTAGAAATATTATTTATTTGTGGGATTAGTTTGTTAAAGTCTCTTTTTACTTCTTTTGCACTATTTAAATCTGTTAGACCGATTTTGATAGCTTTTTTTACTTTAGCAATTTCTTTTTCTAATTCCGAAACCAATAATTCGGCTTCTTGCCTACTTTGTTTTAGGGTTTTTTGTTTAGCCATGTTCTTAATTATACTCAATAATACAAAAATAAAAACTCTGAGAGACGATAATTAAGTGTTTATTTTTCAACATGTTATAAACGAAAAAAAACTCCTATAATTAGGAGCTTTTTTATTAATAGGTATTACATATCATAGAAAAATTGCTCGTTTATAATTTTTCCGTCTTTAACTTCAAAGACACCAACTTCTTCCATTTGCATTCGTCCTTTTTCTTTAAAAGTGACATCATAATCCATTTTAGCAGTAAAATGATTACCAGCAACAACAGGATTGCTAATCCCTCCTTTATGAAACTCTTCTACATTATCTAGCCATATTTTGCTTTTGTTCATTACATTGTTCTTTCCAGTAACTATTGCTTCAGGAAATCCAGGCATCTCTTTACTTGTAACATCATCTGCATAGAGTTGTTCTATGCATTCTAAATTCTCACCTTTTCTGCACATTTCTGCCCATTTGTTTGCTACTTCTTGTGTTGTCATGTTTACAATAGTTTTATGTTAGACTTAAATTTAGCAAAAAGTTAGGATACTATTTACAAATAGTGTCTTAGAATTGATCTAAAGCTTCTTTATAAGTCTTTAAGCAGCGTTCTCTAGCAAATTTATGTTCAACAATGGGTTGGGTATATGTAAGTTCTTGATATTCTGGCACCCATTGTTTAATGTAAGTATGGTCTTTATCAAATTTCTGAATTTGAGTAGTAGGATTAAAAATCCTAAAATAAGGTGCTGCATCAACTCCACAACCTGCGATCCATTGCCAATTACCAATATTGCTAGACATTTCGTAATCGTGTAATTTTTCAGCAAAATAAGCTTCACCTAAGCGCCAATCAATCAATAAATGTTTGCATAAAAAACTACTAACTAGCATGCGTACACGATTGTGCATAAAACCTGTTTCGTTCAGCTCACGCATTCCAGCATCCACTAACGGATAACCTGTTTTTCCTTCGCACCAAGCTTTAAATTCTTCTTTATTATTTCGCCATTGTATAGCATCGTATTGTGGTTTGAAGCTTTTAGTAATGGTATGCGGAAAATGCCATAATATTTGCATAAAAAACTCACGCCAAATGAGTTCTTTCAAAAAAGTGTTATTATGACTCTTTAAAGCTTTTTGTACCATTTCTCTAACGCTAACCGTTCCAAAGCGCAGATGAGGACCCAATTTTGAGGTGCCTTTTTTCGATGGAAAGTTTCTCGTGGCTTCGTAATGATTAATAATTGCTTCGGATACATGATAAGGTTCAATGGTTTGTTTTGAGGTTTTAAAACCTATAGCATCTAATGATAAAAAGGGAAGATTTGTATCACTTACTAGATTTGATAAAAGTTCATCAGAATTAAAATTTTTAATCGAATTATTTTTAAGAGTCTCAAGCCACTTTTTGGAATATGGTGTATATACTTTGTAAGGTGTGCCATCATCTTTAACAACGTCATTGGTTTCAAAAATGACTTGGTCTTTATAGCTTTTAAAATCTATATTTTTTGTTTCTAAAAAAGCTTTCACATCGTTATCTCGCCTTATTGCATAAGGCTCATAATCGTGATTGGTAAATACGGTGTCAATAACGTAGTTGGTAGCTAACTGTTTGAAAACTTCTAAAGGTTTATTATGAAAAATAGCTAAGGAACTTTCAAATTTCTCTTTTAATGTGTCATTAATATCACTTAAAGTTTTGTGTATAAAAGTGACACGTGCATCATCCTTAGGAAGTGATTCTAGAATATTTTTATCAAAGATGAATATTGGCAAAACATTGTGTTTAGTATTTAATGCATGGAAAAGTCCAACATTATCTTCTAAGCGCAAATCGCGCCTAAACCAGAATATGTTTATAGTGTCTTTCATTTATATGTACCAAAAAGTTCTTCTAGTTTTTTGGTTCGGTATGCAAAAATTTCTTCCAATTTTGGCTTCACTAATATGGGTTGTACTAATTGCCCTAAAAACCCGAAAGGTACTTTATAATCTATAATATCCTCCATTTCAACACCACCTTCAATTTCTTTTATAAAATGTTTATGATGCCATAATGCATATGGTCCAAAGCGTTGTTCGTCAACAAAATATTGCTTGTCCATGACATGAGTAATTTCGGTTACCCATTTAGTTTTAATCCCTAAAACTGGTGTGACAATGTATTGAATGATCTGTCCTGGATACATTGGCCTTTCTGCTCCTGAAAGAATATCAAAACTCATATAATCTGGTGTTATGGTTTTTAAATTAGCAGGACTCGATAAAAACTCCCAAGCTTCATCTATTGAGATTGGAAGATTTTGTTTTTTATGTAATTGATAAAGTTTCATCTAGTTATGAATAACAACGTATAAGTTTAAAGATATGGCAATACAAAGCCAGAGAATGTAAGGCAGTAATAGAAATCTTATTGTTTGTAAAGACTCTGCTCTAAATGTTAAGAAGTAATACAGAATTACAATTAGCAATAAAACAATAATTATTAATGCAAAAAGGGTCATATGCTGATTGAAAAATATGTAATTCCAACTCACATTTAACACGACTTGAAACGCGAATAGCAACCATAAAAATTTCGAATTTTGCCAATTGAAGAGATATGCTAAGTAGATGGAAAAACACACCATAGTGGTTGCCCATGCAACACCAAACACCCAACCTGGAGGTGTCCAAGGCGCTAGATTTTGACTCATGTACCAACTAGAGGTTGGACCATTGTTCATTAGTAAATTACCAATGTATAAACCTCCAAAGTTTATGATTAAAAATAAAATTATAAGCTGGTAAAATTTCATCTATTTTTGTTTTAAAACGTCTATTTGGTCCAGTATTTTCTGAGCTTCAGCATATTTTTCATCACTCTTAGCTCTATCAATAGAAGATAGCTTATGCCATTCGCTCATTAGTTTTTCATACTGTTTTTGTAAAGTGTCCAGTTTTGATTTCGATCTAAAAAGTCCAAACATAATTATAGATATTTCGTTATTTTTTTGCTTAAAGGTTTTGTTGTTGAGTAAAAATAGTCAACCAGATTACCTTTAGGATTCACAAGGTATTTTTGAAAATTCCATTTAACAGATGAACTTTTAAAACCATTTAAACTTTTATCGGTTAGCCATTTATATAGTGGATGCTGTGCGCTCCCTTTTACATCAATTTTTTCTGTAATTAAGAAATTAACACCATAATTCACTTCACAAAATTCTTGAATTTCAAAAGCGCTTCCAGGTTCTTGACTTCCAAACTGGTTACAGGGTACACCAATAACCAAAAGCTTATTTTTATAAGTATCATGAAGTTTTTGAAGCTCTTTATATTGAGGTGTAAAGCCACATTTTGAAGCTACATTAACAAATAAAATGTATTTGCCTTTAAAATCAGAAAAATGTACTGGTTTACCTTGTAAACTATTTATTTTTATATCATAAATAGGATATTCTGGATTCATATAAGTTTTAGAATCTTTGTTATTAAATACGTTTAATATACTCATAAAATTTATAGTTTAAAACTTACAATACCACAGTCCATTTCAAATACTTGACCAGAAATTGATGCTGTTTTGTCAGATAATAAGAAGCTAACCATTTCGGCTACTTCTTCTGGGTTTAAATATTTTTTCAAAGGGTGTCGCTCGGTTATGTTTTCAATCATTCTATCGTTACGTAACAGTTTTGAAGCCAATTCAGTATCTGTTACTGTTGGTGCAATAGCATTAATTCTAATTGTTGGCGCTAATTCTGCTCCTAACGATTTTACTAAGCCTTCAACACCTGATTTTGCTGTAGCAACACTTGCATGAAATGGCATACCAAGTTTTGAAGCAACTGTACTAAACAAAACAATAGATGGTTTATCACCTTGTTTTAGTGTGTTAAGGTATTTTTGAATTACCTTCACAGCACCTAGAACATTGATTTCAAAATCGTTCTTAAAATCATCAATGCTAAGTCTTGATATTGGTTTTAAATTAATACTCCCAGGGCAATATACCAAGCCATCTGCTTTTTCAATGTTAGGTAAATCATCAGCAATAACATCACAAGAAAAATGTTCTAAATTTTCATATGTTATTTCTGGTTTAGTTCTACTAATATTAATCACTTTATGTTCATGTAATAGTATCTTAACTAGTGCATTACCAATACCTTTACTTCCTCCTACAACAATAATCGTTTTCATTTAGTAAGCCTCAGTAAGTAGACGTCCTTTAAGGCGCTTTTCTATCTTTCTTTTAATAACAGTTAAACGCTTCATGATATCCATGATTTTTGCATCTTTTTTCTCTTTATAAATTTCGTTTAAACCTAATATTAATGATTTGGCTTCTCTTGAAATTTTAACTCTATCGCTTGTAGATAAGCTACGCCTTTTTTGCTTTTCAAATTCTAGGGCTTTGTTTATTAAGTCCATAATTTAATTGTTTATATAGTTATGTAATTCGTTTATTTTTTCGACAGTATTAAAGTGTCCACCATAATATGTAGTTACTGTTGCTGATGTATCATCTTTAATGCCTCTTGAAGACACGCATAAATGTTTAGCATCAATAATTACAGCCACATCTTCGGTTTCTAGAATGGTTTTTAGCTCATTTGCTATTTGATTTGTTAAACGCTCCTGTACTTGTGGGCGTTTAGCATAATACTGAACAATTCTGTTTAATTTTGATAGTCCTATGACTTTTCCTGAAGATATGTAAGCCACGTGTGCTTTTCCAATAATTGGTACAAAATGATGTTCGCAATTGGAATACAAAGTGATATTCTTTTCAACCAACATCTGATTGTATTGATACTTATTATCAAATAAGGCGACTTTTGGTTTGTTTTTTGGATTTAACCCTGAAAATATTTCATCAATGTACATTTTAGCAACACGTTCAGGAGTGCCTCTTAATGAATCATCAGTGAGATCTAAACCCATTACATCCATAATTTCTTCGAACAAAATGGCTATTTTTTGCTTTTTTTCTTCATCAGATATTTTGAAAGCGTTTGATTTCATTGGAGTTTCAAGTCCAGTATATAAATGATCATTACCAATGTCATCAATAGTAAAACCATTTAGTTTATGGCCAATTCTTTTATTTTTAGTTACATCTGTTGTATTCATATTCATCTTTTTAGTGTGCTGTTTTTAAGTACTCTAAACTTAAAACAAAGCACGTTAGCGTTTTGAAATAGAGTTATTTGATATTTGTCTCTGTCGTGAACATTTGAATCGTCCTTTCTCAAATTCACGCAGTTTTTGATGCTTTGTTTTTCTTCCTTGTACTTTTGCTCTCCACATTTTGAAACTGCTAGGTTTCATTTCTCGTCTCATTAAGTTGATCACGTCTTGCTCATTAAGACCAAATTGTAATTTTATAGCTTCAAAGTGGTACGATCTTCCCAAGCCATTTCTATTATTCTGTCTATATCTATGATTTTAATCTTCATTATTCAAATATAAAAAATGTTTAATAATTTAATATTAAGATTAAACAAAATTTAACATATAAGATTTTAATTAAATCCTATTTAATAATTTTAATAATGAAAAAGGAGGTTAGTTGGCTAGATTTTTAATCATTCCTTTAAAAATAAACCCATGAAACGGCAAAACACTATACCAATAGAGTCTTCCCCAAAGACCACGAGGTCTAAATGTTGCAGTTTGCTTAAGTAAACCATCTTCAATTTTAAATTCTAACCAAGCTTCTCCAGGAAGACGCATTTCAGCATAGAGAAGAAGCTTTTGTTGTGCTTTGTCGGCATAAATGACTCTCCAAAAATCGAGAGCATCTCCTGCATCTAGATCTGTAGGACTTGTTCTTCCGCGACGTAGACCAATACCTCCAAAAAGTTTATCAATATAACCTCTTATTTTCCAAAGAAAATTGCCATAATACCAACCAGTTGCTCCTCCAATACTCCAGATTTTGTCTAGTGTTTTTTTTGTATCATGAACCTGTCTCTCTTTATAGTCTGTAAAGCAACCAAAAGTTGGTACATTGATATACTTGTGTAAATTTTTTCTCAATCGTCCGCTACTAATCATTGAGTCTTTCCAGCTAGAGATAATACTGTTTTGTTCGATTTTCTCGAATGCTAAGGCAACTGCTTCTTTGTAGGATTTTGGTTTTACATTTAATAATTGGTTTATATCACTTGGTTTGCCAATAATTTGAACTCCCATACTATCTACTAAAGTTGTGGCTAGTTTGTATGATGTAGAGGTTACAAAGTACAGCCAATAAGATGATAACTTTGGCGTCATCACTGGAACGGTTAGAATATATCGTTTTAAGCCTCTAACTTTTGCAAACTGTAATAACATTTGCTTATAGGTTAAAACTTCAGGACCGAAAACATCAAATGATTTGTTATATAATTCTTTGCGCCCAACACTTCGATGTAGAAAGGTCAATACATCTCTAACGGCAAGTGGTTGTGTTTTTGTATTTAGCCACTTTGGAGCAATCATAAATGGTAATTTTTCAACCAAATCTCTTATAATCTCAAAAGATGAGCTTCCTGAACCCACAATAATTCCAGCCTTGAAAATAGTTAATCCATAGCCGTTTGATTCGAGTAGGTCTTCTACATTTTTACGAGATTGTAAATGTTTAGATAAATTATCTTCGTTGGTAATTCCACTAAGGTATATAACTTGTTTTGCGTTAGTTTTTTCTATTTGATTTTTAAAATTGATAGCACACTTTTCTTCAAGAGATTCAAAGTCTTTAGAAGAATTAGACATGGAGTGTATTAGGTAGAAAGCAACATCAATGTCTTTAGGAATGTTATTAAGTGTTTCAGGTTTTAAAAAATCGGCTTCAACAATATCAATTAAGTCCTCTTCTACATAACTTTTATCTGCTCGCAACTTGTCTCTAACTGCACAAACAACATTATGATCATCATTGATTAATAGTGGAATTAGCCGTTTGCCAATATAACCTGTTGCTCCTGTTACAAGAATTTTCATTTCGTTTATTATTTAGGCCTTTGATAGTTAATGCGTTTATTTAAATATGGTATAGGATAATTATCTAATTCTAATAATATTTCCAATTACTAGAATAGTATAATTGATTTATATGTACTTAATAACTAATGTAGGTTTTATAAAGTTTTGAAATTGTTGATTTCAATATCTTTCGCTTTTAAATCAAACATTAAATTATACAATCCAAAAAAGGTTCTGTTGATATAAATAAAATGCTTTGAACCTCTATTGCCATTCATTTTACGTAATTCAGTATTCTTACTATATTTTTCCCCCAATTCAGCAATTTTTCCAAAGAATTCTGCATCTGAGAAATCAAACGTATCCACATGGAAAGGTTGTGTAAATAAACTCAACATTTCATGAAACATGTTAGAGAAAAACTCTAGCTCTTCATTTGAATCATCAGGACGTAAAATTTCAAGTTCAAACATTTTGTCTCTGAATACTTTTGGATTATTTATGTTCTCTTTTTTGGCTAATTCGAAATATGGAATGTAGAATTCTTCTGGGACTGCTTTCATACAGCCAAAATCAAGAGCAATTAAATTGCCTTGTTTTGATACTAGAAAATTTCCTGGATGAGGATCGGCATGTACTTTTCTTAAGTTATGCATTTGAAACATGTAAAAATCCCATAGCGCTTGTCCGATTTTGTTTGATAACTCTTGATTTGTGTTGTGTGCTACAAATTCAGATAAATGTTCACCATGCATCCAATCCATTGTAATAATGCGCTCTGAGGATTGGTCTTCGTAATACTGAGGAAACTCTAAGTTTGGAATATGTTTACAAGCTTCTGCTATTGCTTTGCTCTGTGAAACTTCTAAAATGTAATTTGTTTCTTCAATTAATTTGTCTTCAACTTCTTTGAAATATTTATCAGAATCTTTGCCTTTGATATTAAACATTTTAATAGCCATGGGTTTTACTAAAGCTAAATCTGAACTGATACTTTCTGCAACTCCTGGATATTGAATTTTCACAGCAAGTTTTTTCCCATCTTTAAATGCTTTATGTACTTGACCAATACTAGCAGCATTTACAGAAGTTGCGTTGAATGTATCATATAATTCATTTGGTAGCATTCCAAAATACTTTTTAAATGTTTTAAGTACTAGAGGAGGAGATAAAGGTGGTACTGAAAATTGCGCAAGAGAAAATTTTTCAACATAGGCTTGTGGTAAAATGCTTTTCTCCATACTTAACATTTGAGCTACTTTTAGAGCACTGCCTTTTAAGCTTTTTAAACCATCGTAAATATCTTCAGCGTTATTTTGGTTAAGGCGCTCTTTAGCTTCTTCATTAGAGTTTACCAATTTATCACCATAATACTTAATATAATTTACACCAACTTTAGCACCAGTTTGAACTAACTTTGATGCACGTTGAATTTTTGTAGTAGGTATTTTGTCTATGGTTTTCATTTAGTTTATGTGCATTTTTTCCTTGTATAAAAACTTGCCAAGGTCAATTATGCTTTTTAGAGGTTTAATATCAATTAAATCAAAACTTGTATTAACAGCTTTTTCAATAAATATGTCAGTTTTTTCAAATGAAGGCGAAGTATCTTCTATCCAAAATTTCATGGTAATCATTAATTGTATCCATGCAGATTCCTTAAGCGTCTTATCTTGTACTTTCTCTAATGTTTCTTGCTTGACTTCAAGACGAGAAATTTCTAAAGTTTCAATATAAGCTGTAAAACTTTGCTTGAGTTTTATAAGTGTGCGTAATGTTTTAAGCTTATCTGTTTTATTGCTTAATACATTAACCACATAACTTCTGTTTGCGGTTAATATTTCAAAAAAGGTATAATAAAAACTTAGTAATTTGTTTCTTGTATCAAACAGCTTATACTCTTCGCTTTTATCTAAAACAGTAAGAGCATTATCAAAAAAAGCTTTAAATACTGATTGTTCTAATGCTTCAAAGTTTCCAAAGTACTTGTAAAACTCTGTTTCTTCAAAATTATTTGCTTTAGCAAAACTGTAAACAGATTTTGGTTGTGTGTTATGTTCTAGTACATAATCCATATAGTTATCAATTATGTCTGAACTTGATTTTGATTTCTTTTTTCTCATCATATAATTTATTGATAGCTCAAAAATACAAAATGTTTAACATATTAAAGTAAAGATTAAACAATAATTAACACTATAGATATTTTTGTTGTTTTGTTATTTATATTTATCGTATTATTGCAATGAAACAATTAAGTTGAATTATGGGTGTATCAAAAACTGAAATATTTACTAAGCAACAAAATGAAATAGCAGTGTTTATGAAAGCATTTTCACATCCAGCACGAATTTCTATTCTTCAAAATTTATTTGAGAAAGATACTTGTGTTTGCGGTGATTTAGTAAAAGAAATAGGGTTGGCACAAGCAACCATTTCACAACACCTTAAAGAACTTAAGCTCTTGGGATTGATTAAAGGTAAAGTTGAAGGTACAAGTGTTTGTTATTGTATTGACGAAGCGGTTTGGAAGCATATGAAAACGTTACTCAACACTTTTTTAGACCATGATATTAAAAACCAAGACACTTGCTGTTAAACATTAAAATTTCATATTAAAATGAGTGCTTTTTCTACTATTGAAAAATTAATTTCAACACTTGATGTAAATAGTGTTCCTATTGAACGAAAAGCGGTGTTACAACCTCTTGTAGATTTTATACAAGATAAGCGTGATAAAAATGAGGCTGCAAATATAAATTTTATTTGCACCCACAATTCACGTCGTAGTCACCTTTCACAAATTTGGGCACAAACCATGGCTGCTTATTTTCAAGTTGGTAAAGTAGTATGTTATTCTGGAGGTACAGAAGCAACTGCACTTTTTCCAGTAGTAGTAAAAACATTACAAAACACTGGCTTTAAGGTAAATACTATTTCTCAAGGTAATAATCCTATTTACTTAATCAAGTATGAAGATAATTGTAGCCCAATAATTGCTTTTTCTAAGACATTTGATGATAGTTTTAATCCAGTGTCAAATTTCGCAGCAGTATTAACATGTTCACAAGCTGATGCAGGTTGTCCATTTATTGCTGGTGCAGAAAAACGAATTCCTGTAACATATGAAGATCCTAAGGTATTTGATAATACGCCTCAACAGGAAGAAAAATATAACGAACGCAGTATACAAATTGCTACTGAAATGTTTTATGTATTCTCTCAAATAAAATAATTAATATGGCAACTCACAAAAAATTAAGTTTTCTAGATAGCTATCTTACCTTATGGATTTTTATAGCCATGGGTTTAGGTGTCGCTTTAGGTTATTTTTTCCCTTCTATTACAACATATATAGATTCATACAGTAGTGGCACCACTAATATTCCAATAGCTATTGGCTTAATATTAATGATGTATCCACCTTTGGCAAAAGTTGATTATAGCTTGCTGCCAAAAGTTTTTAAGAATGTTAAGGTGTTATCTATCTCTTTGTTTTTAAATTGGATTGTAGGCCCAATTTTAATGTTTGCTTTGGCCTTAATATTTTTGCAAGAGCACCCAGATTATATGGTTGGATTGATTTTAATAGGCTTAGCACGTTGTATTGCTATGGTATTGGTTTGGAATGATTTAGCTGAAGGGAGTAGTGAATATGGTGCTGGTTTGGTAGCTTTAAACAGTATTTTCCAAGTGTTTGGTTATAGTTTTTATGCATGGTTGTTCATTACCAAGCTTCCGCCACTTTTCGGTTTTGAAGGTGCTATTGTTGATATTTCAATTGTTACTATAGCTGAAAGCGTGTCCATATATTTGGGAATTCCATTTTTAGCAGGATTGTTGAGCAGACTTATTTTGGTGAAATTAAAAGGCGAGGCGTGGTACACTCAAAAATATATACCAACCATTTCCCCAATCACCTTAATAGCATTGTTGTTTACCATCGTAGTGATGTTTTCATTAAAGGGAGAGCTCATTGTTGAAATTCCAATGGATGTGGTGACCATAGCCATTCCGTTACTTATTTATTTTGCGATTATGTTTCTTATTGGCTTTTTTGTGTCAAAGGCACTAGGAGCATCGTATGATAAAAATGCAGCTATTTCCTTTACTGCTGCCGGAAATAATTTTGAATTGGCTATAGCTGTATCTATAGCTGTTTTTGGGTTAAATTCAGGACAAGCATTTGCAGGTGTCATTGGGCCTTTGGTTGAAGTTCCTGCTTTGATTTTGCTTGTTAGAGTAGCGTTCTGGTTAAGAAAAAAGTATTATTTAAAGAAGTAATGATGCTTTATATAAGAAGCTACCATTCTTAGTTAGATTTTGTAAATTTGTGTGTCTAACAATTTAACATTAAATGAAACACACATGAAAAAATTACTATTAATAATGCTTGCGTTTACTACGTCTTATGCTGTAAATGCACAAATACAAACACCTGCACCAAGTCCAGCATCTAAAATAGAGCAGAAGGTAGGCTTGACCGATGTGACTATTGAGTACTCCAGACCATCAATGAAAGGGCGTGTTATTTTTGGCGATCTTGTTCCTTTTGGTAAAATATGGAGAACAGGCGCCAATGCAAGAACCAAAATTTCTTTTAGTGACGATGTTACCATTGCAGGAACAACTGTAAAAGCTGGTTCATATGCTATTTTTACAATTCCAAATGCTGACACATGGGATGTTATATTCTATACAGAACATCAAGGAGCTGGTGCACCACAAACATTAGATGAAAGTAAAATAGCAGCCAGAACTACGGTTGATGTGCACGCTATTCCTTTTGATGTGCAAACATTTTCTTTTGATATCAATAACCTTTCAAATAGTAGCGCAACAATAGATATGATTTGGGAAAAAACATATGTTGCCATCCCTTTTACAGTCCCAACAGATGCTAAAGTATCAGCAGGTATTGAAAGCGTTATGAGCGGACCAGGGTTTAACGATTATTATGGTGCAGCTTCATATTACTACAGTGAAGGAAAAAACTTAGACACCGCTAAAAAATGGATTGATAAAGCTATGAGCATGACCGATTCACCTCAATTCTGGCAATTACGTCAGCAATCATTGATCTATGCAGCCACTGGTGACAAAAAAGGTGCCATAGCATTGGCAAAACAATCATTGGCAGCAGCCGAAAAAGCTGGAAATGCCGATTATGTTAAAATGAACAAAGAATCTCTTGCAGAGTGGCAAAAGTAACTTTTTATAAAAACTATGTATTAAAAAAAGCGAGCCCACTGGCTCGCTTTTTTAATTAATCCAGCTTTTCTGGCCCTTTAGTTAAGTTATTTATTTTCCAGTGTTCATCTTGTATGGACTTATAATTTATTTCAAAATACAGTCCTTTATCTACCAACTCTTTCAAAGTGGTTTTATAAAGCTTATAATCTTTTTCAGAAAAAACAGTAAGTATGTTGTACTTGGTGCCAGCTGGAATTGCCAAACCTTTATCTAAAGTAGAGTATGAAATAGCTGTAATACTATCTAAAATAGGAGCTTTTGCTTTTAAGTACTTTAAAAACTCATTGTCGTAATCGATTAAATCTTCGTTTTTACCTTGGTAACTTAAGATTGTACTTTCAATAATCGCTGGACCAACACCATAATTATCTAAAGAGATTGCAAAAGTATTATTTGCAGAATTATCAGACGTGGAAATAGATAAGTAAGGCAGTATGGACAAATAGTTTTGTTTGCTCATTAAGTTGGTCTGGTAAATAAAAATAACCAACGTAATAAAGCTGATACTCATTGCAGAGATGCCTAATAGTTTATCACTGTTCCATTGAAATTTTTTCTTAGCCATTGGTAAAAAGTTTATAAGCACACAATTTATAAAATATAGTCATATGGTTAAAATATTGTATAAATATTGTTTAGAACTCTTTATAAGTTTGTTTTAGTAAATTACTATTAGGTAGTAACTTAGCAAATGATTAACAGGTATAAGTCATTAAAACAGACTCATATCAATAAAGTTGTACACAATTATGCTCACACCTACTGACACACATTTACTAGCAGGAATTCTTACCAAACTTACATCACCAGAAAGTGTTGAAATAGTTTTAGGTAATATGATGTATGATGAAGCTTCTGAACGTAAAAGAGATATTGATATATCTGTAAAATATATAAATGAACACGATGAAGAAATTACATTCGTAGGACTTCATGTTAAAGACCATACAAGACCATTAGGTTCCCCAGAAGTTGAACAACTATGCCTACATTTTAAAGACACACCTTCAATTCAAAAAGGTGGAATAATTTCAGCAAGTGGATATACAAAACCTGGCATTAGGAAAGCTAAATATCACGGAATTGACTTGTACGAGATTAAAGTATGGAATCGTCATTCGTCAGTTCTTGAACATATGCAATTTCCAAAAGAATTTGTATTTGAAGAAAAAAAGCCTATTCTGACTACGAAGCCAAGCATCACATATTTGTTTGATAAAAATCTGACTACAGAACTAGAATTACTATTAAATCATAAAAGTGAAGTCTACAGAGAAAATTTAGAATTAATCCCCAATACGCTAACTGTTAATCATTTAACCAATAATGTGATAACGAATGTTTTTAATAGTGATAATGCAAATGAGAAATTAGATGCAGCAAATGGTCAAGAGGTTGACTTAAACATGAATATAAATTTTACAGATAGTGTTGCAATAAAATTAGGTGAAGAGCTATTAAAAGTAAATGGAGCGCAAATAATTTTTAAGGCTAAATACGAGATTCTAAAGAGTGATGTTGAATTTAAAGTACTATCTAAAATAGATGATGACAGCTTTGATATAGGAGCTGCAATAATGCAGTTTTCAAGTGGAAATTTTTTCTGTCTTTCAACTTCAAATATGGATAAATCTATGAAACTATTTGCAATACCAGTCTCTGACCGAGTAAAGAAAAAAATTCACGAATTGAGAATAAAATAACTGCGTATAACAACTGCTATAGTTCATTACGGCTGAAATTTCTATTAGGAATTTATTTCAAGTGTTTTTGCTAAATTTATGGTTACGATGGAATGATACTCACGTACCATTTCGTAACGAAGCCATAGTCAATACCGATAAGCACAATACAAATTGTGGTTACTTTTTTTACTCACCAACAGCTTCTAAACCTTCACTAGGTGTATTTTTACTCATAGATTGTAATAACATGGCAATCACCATCACAATCACACAGCCTACAAAATTCAACCATAAAAATGGGAGGTTTATAAACTCGTATTCGTTTAGTAAAAACAGTCCAATCACAATCACTTGTGTAATGAGGGCAGCAGTAAACACGGCATTTCCTTTTACCCATTTTATAAAAAAGGCGAGTAAAAAGATACCTAACACGTTTCCGTAAAAAATAGAGCCAATAATATTTACCAGTTGTATTAAATTTTCAGCGAGGTTAGCGACACAGGCAATACCAATGGCTAAAATTCCCCAACCAAGGGTAAACAATTTTGAGGCTTTTACCATGTCTTCTTCTGTGTGTTTTCCAGTATTTCGTTTGTATAAATCGATTGTGGTGGTAGAGGCTAAGGCATTTAATTCACTAGAGGTACTCGACATAGCTGCACTTAAAATTACCGCTAATAATAAGCCTATTAAGCCTCTTGGTAAATTGTTTAATATAAAGTTGATAAACACATAATCTTTATCGTTTTTCTCTACTTTTAGTTGCTGTGCATCAGCTGCTTTTTCAATTAATGTTCTACCTTCTTCCCTAAGGGCTTCGTAAGCCTTATTCGCTTCAGCAATTTTGGTTTTTGTGGTTTCATTATTATCATTGATAAAGTCAACAATATAAGTTTGCTTATCATTAAAAATTGCCGCTTGTTGTTCCTGTAAGGCTTTGTATTCCTCAGCATATTGTGAGTTTAAAACCGTTTTAGTTGCATCGGGATTAAAGTTTAAAGGTGCTTCGTTAAATTGATAAAACACGAATACCATCACACCAACCAACAAAATAAAGAACTGCATTGGTACTTTAAATAGGCCATTAAATAACAAGCCTAATTGCATTTCTTTAACCGATTTTCCTGAGAGATAGCGTTGTACCTGACTTTGGTCGGTCCCAAAATAGGAGAGCATTAAAAAGGTACCACCTATAATGCCGCTCCAAAAGGTGTAGCGATTATTTAAATCGAATGAAAAATCGAGCACTTCCATTTTACCACTAGCACCAGCAATTTCCAAAGCTTTAGAGAAAGTGATGTCTGCTGGTAGCTTATTGACTATAATGATAAACGCGACCACCATTCCAGTAAAAATTACAATCATTTGGTGTTTTTGAGTGACACTTACCGCTTTGGTACCTCCAGAAACCGTGTAGATAATCACGAGAATTCCAATGATGATATTAAGCAATAACAAGTTCCAGCCTAATACGACTGATAAAATAATGGCAGGCGCAAAAATGGTGATTCCTGCTGCCAATCCGCGTTGTATTAAAAACAAGATAGCAGTTAAGGTTCTTGTTTTTAAATCGAAGCGTTTTTCTAAAAATTCGTAGGCTGTATAGACATTTAAGCGATGGTATAATGGAATAAACACCATACAAATCACGACCATAGCTATTGGCAATCCAAAATAAAATTGCACAAAGCCCATACCATCGTTAAATGCTTGCCCAGGCGTAGAAAGGAAGGTAATAGCACTGGCTTGTGTTGCCATGACTGATAAACCAATGGTCCACCATTTTGAGGTGCTTCCGCCTTTTAAGTAGTCTTTTACGTCTCTATTTTTTCTAGTTATCCAGGTACCATACGCTACAATAGAAACGAGTGTGAATATAAGGATAGTCCAATCTAGTGTGGCTAATTTTGTAAAATGATTCATACTATGAAAGTGATACTGTTATAAAATAGAAAATGATGATATAAATGGCATTAGCAACCAATACTAAAGTGTACCAGTGTTTCCATTTTGCTTTTTGGTATGTATGTCCTTCCATGTTAATCGGTTAGTTTTTTCTTTAAATTAATATTTTCTTTTCCAATAGAAAGCATGTTGGAAAAAAGTCTGTACGCTCCAGAAACACCAGCAGGGAACTCCCTAAAAAAGCTCAATCCTGTATAGATGTAATGGCCTTTACCATGCTTTGCCACCAATAAACTACCTTCTTTTGGCGATTCGCCTTTATCATTCATAGAGATAAGTGGTGTAAATTCTTTACTCCATTCGTTAGGAAAATACAAGCCACGTTCTTGTGTCCAACCATCAAAATCTTTTGAGGTGATTTTGTTAGGAAAATTTAAAAGCTCGTGCTCTGGATTTAGTATTCTTACGTCTGCGTATTCATCAGTCACTCTATCTCTTGATAGATTTAAAGGGTAAGGCGCAATGTTATCGACTTTAACACCTCTGCTAGTGTTGTATTGCACAATCATATTACCACCTTTCTCCACAAAATCAAATAGAATATCTTGCTTAAACTTTAATTCATCTACAATGTTATAAGCTCTAATGCCAACTACTACAGCATCAAAGCGTGCCAGATTTTCAGCGGTAATATCTTCTGGTTTTACTTTTATAACGTTATAACCTATTTGTTGTAAACTTTCAGGAACGACATCGCCAGCACCTTCTATATAGCCAATGTTTTCGCCTCGTTTTTGAATATCTAAGCGCACAATTTTATTTTCACTTGGTAATAATACGGTTTGAAACGGAATATGGCTATAGTCTATTTCTATTAGTTCTTTGGAGTAGGTGTTTCCATTCACTGATACTTTTGGTACCAACGTTCCTTCACTTTGAAATTTGGGTGGAATAACCGTAAATACTAAGGTTTGTGTTTCTCCTTTGTTAGCTAAAGTTATTTTTTGCTGCGCAGGATATACATTCCAATCTTTTGGATGTTCAAGTGAAATAGCACCTTCAATATTATCTCTTCCAGCTTTCACAGTTACTTCAATATCTTTTTGCTTGTCATTTTCGAAAATGAATACTTTATCGCTTATGCTTACAGATACCTCTGGAATAATTTCGAAAGGTCTGTAAAGCTCACCTTTGTCTGGTTTAGAGTAACGATACACCACATTTTTTGTAATTGTGATTGGTCTGTTATTTATTGAAAGATTAAAATCCACACTTAACTCTCTAGGTGTTTCTGGATTTCCAATTAAGGTTTGGTCATCCACTTTATACATTCCTAATGAACCTTTTTCTTCTAGCCAATAAGGTGTTGTGGTTTTAATGTTTTTTGGAAGTGTAATATCTTGTTTAAAAGTTTCTTTTTTATTTGATACCAACACTTGATTTTTTTCAACTGAATTATTTTCGGAAGATACTTTATATGATACTAAATTAACACTAGTATTACTACGGTTTAAGGTTTCAAAGTTTAATGTAATATCACTTCCAGCACTTGTAGTAGGTGTATTAGCCGAAACTTCTAAATACAACCCTAAACATGCTTTAATAATATTTTGTAACTCTTTGGTTTTTATGGTTCTCCAATGCTTGTCTTCAATGTTTTGTAGAAGAGCATACGCTTTCATTAAATCGTTTAAATGCGCTGAAGGATTTCTAAAATTAAAGTTTTGTTCTACCTTGTATAGAATATCTCCAATGGCTTTTCCACCTTTAATACGATTCCAGGAGATATCAATTCCAGAAAAGACATCATCTTTGTTTTCTGGAGACTCGCCTTTTAAAAATTCTATGTATTCTTCTTGTGAGCCACGAGTACTTAACCTACCAAATCCTTGACACAGATGTTGGCTGCTAGCTAAGGATGCTATTTCATTGTTAGACATTCCTTTTAACGGATAATACACACCAACATCAAAGCCTAACATGTTGCTTTTATCTATTTTATCAAAATTTTCTTGAGAACCATAACGCCACCAAGATGTGTTATAAAACAAGCGTTTAGGTTGCCACGTATCTACATATTCTAATTGGTTTGGATAGCTGTTTTTATCGTTAACCAAATCAAAAGCTTCCATACTTAACATGGCAGATCCTGTATGGTGACCATGTGTAGTTCCTGGAGTTCTGTGGTCAAAACGATTTATAATAACGTCAGGTTTAAACTGTCTAATGGCCCAAATAACATCGCCTAATACTTTTTCTTTATCCCAAATGGCAAAGGTTTCATCTGGATGTTTAGAATAGCCAAAATCGTTTGCTCTTGTAAAGCGTTGCTCACCACCATCTACACGTCGCGCAGCTAGTAATTCTTGCGTACGAATGACCCCTAACAATGCTCTAATTTCTGGGCCAATTAAATTTTGTCCACCATCACCACGAGTAATAGAAAGATAAGCAGTTCTAGCTTTTACGTGGTTTGACATATATGATATTAGTCGTGTGTTTTCATCGTCAGGATGTGCAGCTACATACAAAACAGAGCCTAAAACATTTAACTTTTGTACAGCTTCATAAATTTCTGTAGCATTAGGTTTTTGCGGTTGCTGACTGTAAGAAATTAGTATTGAAAAAAGAGCAAGAAGTGTTGCTAATTTAAATCTTTGCATGGTTATAGTGGTTTGCTGAAACCAAATATATAAAAGAAAGCATGTGTGAAGCTTGGTTTTAATCTTTCTTTAACGGTTATAACCACTTTTTTCGTTTAAAGTAAAAAAGCATACCTATAAACAACATAATCATAATTCCCCATAAAACAAAATAACCATATTTATAACTGAGTTCTGGAATATTTTCGAAATTCATTCCATAGATACCAGCGATAAAGGTTAATGGGATAAAAATAGTAGCAATAATGGTTAGTACTTTCATGACTTCATTCATTTTATTGCTAATGGTAGTCATGTACATGTCCATTAATCCCCAAATCATTTCTCTGTAAATATCAATGTTTTCAGATACTTGTATGATATGATCGTAGATGTCACGGAAAAAATGAATGGTTTTTTTTTGAATGAGTTTATGTTCTACTTTTTCAATCCGATTAATAATTTCTCTTAAAGGAAAAATAGCACGTCTCACTTTTAATACCTCTCGTTTTAGCGACTGGATTTGGGTTGTTATTTCTTCTTTTGGGTTGCCACTAAAGAGATGATCTTCAAGCTCTTCAATTTTATTTCCCATAGTTTCGATAATTTCGAAATAGTGATCTACTACTGAATCTATAAGTGCGTAGAGTAAATAATCGGCTCCTAAATTACGAATGCGTCCTTTTTTCGCTCTAATTCTATCTCTAACTGAATCAAATACATCGCCTTCGGCTTCTTGAAATGAGAGTACATAATTGGAGCCTAGAATGAAACTTACTTGTTCTGAAACCACACGTTCATCTTTATCGTAATACAACATTTTTACAACCACAAACAAATAGTTTTCATATTCATCTATTTTTGGTCGTTGAGAAGTGTTTACAATGTCTTCAAGCGTTAATGGGTGAATATTATAATTAATACCAATTTTTTCAATCTCATTAATATTGTTAAGCCCATTAATATTTATCCAGGTAATCGAATCTGTAGTTTTGTAATGAAGTACGTCATCAATATTTGTGAGTTCCTTTTCTTCAATACTATCGGCAGTATAATCGAAAGATTCAATAAAAAGCTTCGAAGACTTATCACCTGTATATACAAGGGCTCCAGGGATTTGTCCTACGTGTTTTTTATATTTTGAAGTTCTTTTTTTGCCCATATTTATAATGCTTCACTATCATCATCGATGGCATCTTTCTTGACTAAAGTTACAGCTCTTTGTAAAATTAGATTATTAGGATACGTAACTAAATCGCCATTATCCTGCCGTAAATGTAATTGAAATGCTCCAATATCTTCAATAATAGCTTTAATGGGATAATCTTTATCATGTATTTCAATTTTATCGCCAACTTTATATGGGAACGAAAAAAACATAATAACGCCAGAAGTGATGTTACTAAGTATAGACCAAATAGCAAAAAGTGCAATACCTATAACAGCGAAAACAGATGAAAACACTAATGATAATTCATCAGGTTCTGCTCCAAATATAAAAGCTTCTATGAGTAGAACTACAAACAATAAAGTAACCGTTACATACCTATTTATAAGGTTGATACGCGCATCGTTAATATTGCTTTTTCGTCCTATTTTTCTAACAAGGGTTTGAACAATAAACCTGAGTAAAAGAAGTATGGCTAAAACAATTAAGGTTTGTATTAGCTCGTCTTTGTATGTTGCAAAAAACTGAGTCATTGATTAAGTATTTACACAAAGATAAAGAGTTAGGTTTACAAACAACTATTTAAGTTTGAGAGTTTCTCTTAAAATACTATCCCTGTTGCTGTTCTTATTCCAGTAAGGCGACTTAATAGTGTTTAGTTTGGTAGCTTTTGTTGTAAGTATTTCTGTTCCACTTTTAAATGTTTCTGTCCAGCCCAACACTTCAAAAGGGGTGTTTTTATTGAAATTAATAGTTAAGGTTCTATCTAACTCAGGATATTCAATAGTGTAGGATGTTGCTGTTAAACTTGTATTTGCTTGATATGGTTTAAGTTCAATATGCTTTAAGCTAAGAAACTCAAAAGAAGGAATTATTTCTACATCTCCCACTGGAAGCTCTTTAGGATTAACGCGTAGTTGTGTCCAAAGTTCGTTTTCTAAAATAGCCTTTTCTATCGTATAGCTTTTATCAGCTTCACCCTGAAAATAAGAGTGTGAGTTAATTTCAAACGCTTTTCTAGTATTAAGTTGTGTGTAGGTTTGTCCACACCATTCCTGCACTGAACAAGATATTTTAGTAGCATGCTCTACAGTTGAGAGAGGGTAGAAGGTGCTTTGCATAATGGAATACGGATAAATTCCTGTATTAAATTTTTTAGTAGCATTGAGTTTTAATACAGAGATGTTATCTGAATCTTGAGCATTTGCTTTTACTTGTTCTTCGGGTAGAAAATCTTCAGTGACATAAATTAAAGCAGCATGTCCGTTTCTAATTTCACCATAACGAGCTTGCTGTAATGTATATGAAGTTATTTCGGCTTCGCCTACATACCAATACTCTTTAAATTCTTGACTAAGATTACGGTATGTTATATTTTCGGTTGTAATTGTACTTCCCTGTTTTGTGTTGTTGTTTTTGCAGGAAGTGTTTGTTAAAAGTAAGGTTAGCAATAATACACTGTAATACTTAAATCTGTTCATATTTATTATTTGCGTTCTACAATTTCATTTAGTGTTTGATATACCATATGTACAGGTAATCCCATAACGTTAAAGTAAGATCCTTCTAGCTTGGTAACACCTATTTGTCCAATCCATTCTTGTATGCCATACGCACCAGCTTTATCTAATGGCGAAAAATTATGAATATAATACCAAATTTCGTCATCAGTTAGTACTTTAAAAGTTACTTTGGTTATACTATGGATGGTTTTTTCGGTTTTAGTGGTTTTTATACAAACAGAGGTAATGACCTCATGTGTTTTGCCACTTAGTGATTGTAACATGCTAAAAGCCTCTTCATTATGTCTTGGTTTACCAAGTGCAGTTTCATTATGCCAAACAATGGTATCGCTGGTTATTAAAATATCGTTTGGTTTTAGGTCTTTTTCAAAAGGTAACGATTTTAGCTGTGCTAAATAGTTACTAATTTCAAAATGGCGTAAGCGGTTAGGATATTCTTCTTTTATAGGCTTTAAAATGATATCGAACTCTAAACCAAGATCTTTAAAAAACTGCTTACGCCTAGGCGAACCTGACGCTAAAATAATACGATAATCTTTTAGTTTTTCGTTGAGCATTGATTGAGCATTATTTGAGTATTAATGGATATAATAACAAAGATAACACACCAAACAACATAATAAGTTTTAATACCTTAGATAAATGCTGATAGTCTTTTTTTTGTTCCGCAGAAAACATTTTAATCGTAAAATACAGCATTGGACCAACAATAAGCAACAGAAAATAAACAGTCGCAAACAGGTAATTGTATAAATACGATATAATGTAGTGCACAATAGCTATTAAAGGAACAAACGACAGCGCAAATACAAACAAGGTCGTTCTATCTCTGCCAATTAGTATTGGGAGTGTTTTCATTTGTGCCTTATAGTCGCCATTAATATCTTCAATATCCTTAATGATTTCACGAAGAAGATTAATCATAAAAGCAAATACAGCATAGTTGAAAGTGATTTTAAAAATATCTACATATAATTCTCTATTGGAGTTTGTAATAGAAGGAATTAAATCAAACACAGGAACGATTAAAATGCTTAAACCAACCAATATTGAAATGACTATATTTCCTATTAACAATGTTTGCTTTAAGTAGGAAGCATATATGTAAAGCAATGCTGAAATTATTATGAAAATGACTGCAAAACCACTTCTGTCTATAATGTTTGATACATAAAACCCCAAACCAACACCCATTACATTCAAGATAATAAACAGGTATAAGGCTTTTTTTTCTGAAATACTTTTGCCTATAATCACTTTTTGGGGTTTGTTCACCAAATCGGTTTCTATATCATAGATATCATTAATAACATTACCTGCAGCAGCAATACTTATTGTTGATAAAATAAGCATGATAAACTGAGCGGTATTTAAAGTAAGCTGAATATTAAAAGACTCGAACAATGCATATTTAACCAATACTTGTACTAAAGTAATGAGTACAAGGTTGTTCCAACGGATGAGGTTTAGAATATTAGTCATATAGTGCGTTATCAAGTTTGCATGCTGAAAACTGCAAACTAGTCGTATTTCGCATCAAAATTGGCTGCCCATTTTCCTTGAACTTTTAGTACTTGTTCAATCACATCTCGAACAGCACCTTTGCCACCATTTTTATGTGATATATAACTTGAAATATCTTTAATTTCTGGTGCAGCATCTTGAGGACAACACGGTAAACCAGCTAATTTCATCGCTGGTAAATCTGGAATATCGTCTCCCATATATAATACATTTTTTAAGTCTATATTATATATGTGCAAGAATTTACTCATTTGGTCAATTTTGTTGTTTGCACCTAAATAAATATTTGTTACACCTAGCCCTTGTAATCGCAAACGAACTCCTTCGTTAGAGCCACCAGAAATAACACATATATTATAACCTCTATCAACCGCAGTTTTAATGGCGTAACCATCTTTAATATTCATATTTCTTAACATGTCACCATTGGTAGTAATGGTGACGGTACCATCAGTAAGTACGCCATCAACATCAAAAATAAAAGTAGTTATATTGTTTAAATATTCTTTATAGCTTTTTCCCATGGGTTAGTTTAATTGATTTTGTTAGTAATTCATAAATCTGTTTATGAATGTCTTTATCTAGAGATTTTAAGTGTTTTTTTATGGTTTTATTATCGTTGCGAACAGCTGGACCTGTCTGTGCCATGTAAGGCGATAAGGTGTCTATTTTACTAGCAGTTTCCTTTATTAATGGCTTTAAAATATTAAAATCAACACTTTTAGATTCGGTAATTTCATGTGCAACACGATACAACTGATTGGTAAAATTATTTACAAACACCGCAGCTAAATGTAATGCAGCACGCTGGTCTGAATTTACTCTGTAATGCTTGCAGCCTAAAGCTTCCGATAAATTTTTAAGAGTTTGTAAATGCACCTTATTTTCAACTTCTATGCAAATAGGTACTTCTGTAAAGTTTAAATCTGCACCTTTAGTAAATGTTTGCAAAGGGTAAAATACACCACGATGATGTTTTTTATCTAAATCGTGTAAACTCACACTTCCAGAAGTGTGTACTACCAATTCATTAGAAAAAGGTAATTGAGAGGATAGCGTACTTATGGCACTATCGGAAACTGCAATAATATATACATCAGCAGTTTTTAGGCTGTTAATATCATTAGTAATTTCTACTTCGTTTTTAAAAGACGATATTGAAGACATATTTCTGCTATACCATTGTATAACGGTTGTATCCTTAGCTCTTTTTAAAGCTTTGTATAAATGTGTTGCCACATTTCCAGCGCCAATGAGTGTTACTGAAATCATGTTGCTAAAATAGACAAGTAAAATATGATTTGAAAGTTTGATGAACTATCTTTGTAAACAATGGGAAAAAAAGATATAAAAACTAGAGACGACGTTTATCTCTTAGTGTCATCGTTTTATAAAAAAGTTAGAAAAGATGATACTTTAGATCCTTTTTTTGATAGAATAAACGATTGGGATGAACACTTAGATAGGTTAACAACCTTTTGGGAATCAAGTCTGTTTTTGCAAACAAAATATTACGGAAATCCTTTAGAGGCTCATGTAAAGGCAGATAATGAACATGGTAATAAAATATCTGAATTTCATTTTGGTGTATGGCTAAATTTATGGTTTCAAACTATAGATGAATTGTTTGCTGGAGAAACAGCTGAGAACGCCAAAAGACGTGCCAGAAAAATGGGAACATTTCTATACTTACAAATTTTTCAAGCTAGGCAAAACAGCTAAAATTTTATCCTTGTTAAATATTAGCTATTCTTTATGCTTTATAAAGAAAAACACTAAATTTGCACCACTCAAAATAGACGACTTTCGTTATGTTAAAAAAACTCTCCAACATTCTGTTTTCTACAAGACTTACAGCCTTTTTATTTATAGCTTTTGCAGTTGCAATGATTATTGGAACTTTTATGGATGCAGGACAAGAAACCTCGCCAACACCATATTCCAGAACGCTTATTTATAATGCTTGGTGGTTCGAAACCATTATGGTGTTATTTACCATAAATTTTATTGGAAATATTTTTAGGTATCGTCTTTTAAGAAAAGAAAAATGGGCAACTTTAGTATTACACTTAGCCTTTATCTTTATTTTTATTGGTGCGTTTATCACTAGATATATCAGTTTTGAAGGAATGATGGCCATTCGAGAAGGTGCCACCGAAAATACGTTTCTTTCTCAAAAAACATATTTAACCATGTACATTGATGGTGATTATGTGGTTAATGGACAACAAATGCGTTTGCCTGGAGAATATGAAACGGATTTTTCACATAGGCTTAATAATTCCTTTATTAAGAAAGAAAGTTATAACGGTCAACCAGTTACTGTTGAACTTGAAGAGTTTATTCAAAGCGCAGAAGAAGATATTATTCCAGATGAATCTGGAGAAAATTATTTAAAAATAGTGGAAGCTGGTATGGGAGGCTCTCATAACCACTTTTTAAAAGAAGGTCAAGTTCAAAGCATACACAATGTATTATATACACTAAATAAGCCAACTGATGGTGCAGTAAATATTACCTATACAGATAGTACCTTAACGATCCAATCTCCATACGAGGGCGAATACTTAACTATGGCAACACAAGCACAAGGAAAATTGGTTAAGGATAGTATTCAACCTTTGGCTTTACGTTCTAGATATATTATAGGCAATCAAACATTAGTATTTCCTAAACCTGTAATAAAAGGGGTGTTTGATGTTGTGAAAAAGTCAGAAATACTAAGAAATGACGAAGATGGTTTAGTGTTAAAAGTAACAGCCAACGACGAAACAAAAACCGTAAAACTGCTAGGAGGAAAAGGTACTAACAGTGCTTTTAAACAAGTAACTATAGGTGGTTTAGATTTTGCTTTTAAGTATGGTTCAAAAGTTATTGAATTACCATTTAGTATTAAGTTAAACGATTTTATTGCAAAACGATTTCCAGGAACAGACAATAGTTATTCTGCCTACGAAAGTAAAATTACAGTGTTGGACGAGCAAGAAGGCGATTTCGATTTCCATATTTATATGAATAATATATTGAATCATCGTGGATATAGGTTTTTTCAAGCATCGTTCGATCCTGACGAAAAAGGAACTATCTTATCTGTAAACCATGATTTTTGGGGAACTAATATCACCTATTTAGGCTATATTTTATTGTATTTAGGATTGATGGCAATATTATTTGCTAAGCATACGCGTTTTGATGATTTACGTAGAAACCTTCAAAAAATTAAAGCTAAAAAAGCAGCTACAATTATAGCTTTATTTTTGGCGACGACACTTGGAGCAAGCGCACAAGAAACGCATACAGAAGATGATGGTCATGAACATACGCAACAAGCACTAACAAAGGTTCAAGTGGACTCTATCTTAGGAGCGAATATTGCACCTAAAGAGCAAGCAGACAAGTTAGGACGATTGGTAATTCAAGATTTTGATGGACGTATGAAGCCTATAAACACATATGCTTCGGAGTTGTTACGTAAACTAACTAAACATGATACTTATGAAGGCTTTGATGCTAATCAGGTGTTTCTATCCATGCAAGAAAGTCCGTTTTTATGGTATAACGTGCCAATCATATATTTAAAGCTCAAAAAGGCCGATACTATTAGAAGTATTATTGGTTTAGAAAAAGGAGAGAAGTATGCAACTTTTGCTCATTTTTTTACTGAAAGAGGTGAATATAAGTTAGACCCTTATATGTATGAAGCTTCCACTGCACAAGTACCAACGGCCATTCAAAAGGAGTTTATAGAAGCTAATCAGCGGGTTAATTTATTATATAGCACTTTAAATGGTAATACATTAAAGATTTACCCTCTTCCAGAAGATGATAATAATAGATGGATTTCACCTTATGAATATCAAAATGAAAAGATTCAGTTAAAAGATTCGCTGTATGGAAACTTTATAAACACTGGTTTTAAAGCATATCTGTTTATGCTAAACGAAGGTAAAAGAACAGGCGATTTTGCTGAAAGCGATAAATTATTAGCTGCCATTAAAAAAACGCAAAAAAACTATGGTGCTGAGGTTATGATAAGTGATAAAAAGATTAATGCTGAAATTACTTATAATGAATGGGATATTTTCAAGAACCTATTTAGTTGGTATATGTATGCAGGAACATTAATGTTTGTACTGCTCATAGTACAAATATTTAAAGATAAAAGCAGAGGTGTTAATGTTGCTGTAACTGTTTTTAAATTTATTATTATAGGTTTATTCTTGTTGCATACAGCTGGACTTATAGTAAGATGGTATATATCTGGTCATGCACCTTGGAGCGATGCTTACGAATCAATGATATATGTAGCTTGGGCAACTATGTTGTTTGGCTTGCTATTTGGTCGTAAAAGCGATATTACATTGGCTTCAACTGCTTTTGTGACAGCCATGATATTAATGATTGCACACTGGAATTGGATGGATCCATCCATAGGTACTTTACAACCAGTTTTAAATAGCTATTGGTTAATGATTCATGTTGCTGTAATTGTAGGGAGTTATGGACCATTTACATTAGGTATGATTTTAGGAGTTGTATCATTATTACTTATGATATTTACTAATAAGGAGAATAAAGCAAAAATGAGTCTAAACATTAAAGAGTTAACCATTGTTAATGAAATGGCTTTAACAGTTGGTTTAGTAATGCTAACTATTGGAAACTTTCTTGGTGGTATGTGGGCAAACGAAAGCTGGGGACGTTATTGGGGATGGGATCCAAAAGAAACTTGGGCACTTATTAGTATTATGGTGTATGCGTTTGTAATTCACATGCGGTTAGTACCAGGACTAAGAGGGCGTTTTGGATTTAATTTAGCATCCATTATAGCATTTTCAAGTATTATTTTTACATATTTTGGTGTTAATTTTTATTTAGCAGGATTACATTCTTATCAATCAGGACAACAATTAGACAGTTTAAGTACTATTGCGGTTGTAATAGGAATCGTGGCACTACTTGCCATTTTTGCCTACCAAAAATATGCTAAATACTATAGAAAATAGTAATTATTAATTCATACAAATAATTTGGTGACTAAATTTTAGTAACTTAGAAATCAAAATATAGAGTATGAATTTTTTTAAAAAACTAGGCATTGCTAATGCTTTTATGTTAGGACTGTGTCTAGTAATAATAATTGTTGCCGAATACTTATTTCTTTCCGGTGAAGAGCTACATGGTATTTTTGTTGGCTTGTGGGCACCAATGCTTCTTGGGTTATTAATTTTATTTAAAATGGTAAATAATGGAAGCAAATAACATTGTATTATATTTTTCAATAATTGTAGCAGTGTTAGTTGCTATTTGGGCAATTGTAATAATTAGAGCTTATGATAAGATTGGTAAAGATTAATTTTCTATTAATTGTTTGTTTAGTAATTTTTGGTTGCAAAAATCACGAGTTAGAAGCTATAAAAATTAATACGTCTCAAGGCATGTCGTTATTAAATACGCCATTAATTAGAGCTCAGGTAGATGTTAAGCGAGATTCTTTACAAATAGTAAAATATCTGGAAGCTTTAAGTAATTACCAAAACAATAAAGATTGGCCAGATAACATTATTTGGTTAGGTAGAAGAATGGCTTATTTAGGAGATTATAAGCGTGCTATTGAACTATTTACAGAAGGTGTCAATAAATTTCCCGAAGATGCTCGTTTTTTAAGACACAGAGGTCATAGGTATATTAGTACACGACAACTTGACAAAGCTATTAAGGACTTCGAAAAAGCTAAATCATTAATCAAAAACACTGAAGATCAAGTTGAGCCAGATGGTATTCCTAATAGACTTAACCAACCTGTTTCAACTTTACATAATAATATCTACTATCATTTAGGACTAGCATATTATTTGAAAAATGACCTAAAAAATGCATTAATAGCATTTACTGACTGTTTAGATACTTCTAAAAATGACGATATGCAAGTGGCTACCAGACATTGGTTGTATATGATTTTACAACGAATGGATATGAAGGACGAAGCTGCGTCTATATTAGAACCTATTTCTAATGACATGACTATTATCGAAAATGTAGCCTACCATGATTTATTACTCTTTTATAAAGGAGAACGTACAGAAAGCCAGTTGCTAAAACTAGAAAATGGCTCTATTGGAGCAAACGAAGCAACACAATATGGTATTGCTAATTGGCATTACCACAATGGCAATATAGAAAAGGCTAATAAGATGTTTAACGACATTATTAAAAGCGGAAATTGGTCTGGATTTGGCTACATCGCAGCCGAAGCAGATGTTAGTAGAATGAAATAAAATTTGCCAGGTTAAAAATAAATGCTAATATTTGCGGCATTATGATTGGATAAACCCACTTTCCGTATTGTCGATTTTGTTCGACCCTTTTTGCAAAAAACCTTTAGTTTTTTGCTTTGTCTATATTTAATCATATCAACATGTCATCCAAAAATATTTCAATAAAACAATTTTTTAAGTACTTTAAAATTGCTGTCTCTGGTAAAGAAGAAAGCTTTACAACAGGTAGTATTCGTCGTGCTATTTTCATGCTCTCTATTCCAATGATTTTAGAGATGCTTATGGAGTCTATTTTCGCTATTGTCGATATTTTTTATGTCTCACAAGTAAGTGTTAATGCAGTAGCAACTATTGGATTAACCGAATCGGTCATTACATTGGTCTATGCTATTGCTATAGGTTTAAGTATGGCTGCTACAGCTATTGTGGCTCGTCGTGTGGGAGAAAACGATTTAAAAGGCGCATCACAAGCTGCAGTCCAAGTTATTTTTTTAGGAACAGCTGTGGCTATTGGTATTAGTGTTATTGGTATTATGTATCCTAAAGAAATTTTAAGCATTATGGGAGCTGAAACCGATCTTATTGAAGAGGGTTACGGTTATACCCAAGTACTATTAGGTGGTAACATTACCATTATGTTACTGTTTTTAATCAATGCAATTTTTAGAGGTGCTGGCAATGCATCTATTGCTATGTGGACGCTTATTTTGTCTAATGGACTTAATATTATATTAGATCCAATTTTTATCTTTGGATTTGGGCCTGTAGAAGCCTATGGTGTAGAAGGTGCAGCCATTGCAACTACAATAGGTCGCGGTAGTGCTGTAGTGTTTCAATTAGGAATATTATTCTTTGGTTACAGCAAAATTAAAGTCGCTGTTAAAGATCTAGTGCTTCAAGAAGGTGTCATGTTTAATTTAATAAAAGTATCGCTTGGTGGCATTGGTCAGTTTTTAATTGGTACAAGTAGTTGGGTGTTCTTAATGCGCATTATGAGTGAGTTCGGTAGCGAAGTACTAGCAGGTTATACCATTGCCATTCGTGTGATGATGTTTACTTTAATGCCAGCTTGGGGAATGAGTAATGCTGCTGCAACTTTAGTTGGACAAAATTTAGGAGCCAAACAACCAGAACGTGCCGAAACCTCTGTTTGGGTTACTGGAAAGTATAGTGCAATTTTTATGCTATTAGTGTCTATTGTGTATTTAGTATTCTCACCACAAATAATCGCTTTATTTACTGCTGAAGCCGAAGTGATTAAATATGGAAGTTTATGTTTAAGAGTGATTGCAGCTGGCTATGTGTTTTATGGTTATGGTATGGTAATCATTAATGCTTTTAATGGTTCGGGCGATACTAAAACACCAACATACATTAACTTTGTATGCTTTTGGCTGTTTCAACTACCTTTTGCCTACCTTATGGCTATTACTTTAGATTATGGACCAGTTGGCGTATTTGCAGCCATTACCTTAGCTGAAATTTTAATTGCCATTATTGGTGTTATTTGGTTTAAAAAAGGGAAATGGAAGTTAATAAAAGTATAGTAAACATATTTATTTTTAATTTAGAGCTATTAAAAGGACACTATGGCAAAGCAGGGACGTGAGAAAAACACTAAGAATAAGGCAAAGCATAGCAAATTAATGACTCGTAAAAAGAACAAGCTTAAAACTGAAAAAGAAATACGTAAAGAGCGATTAAAGGCAATTATTGCTAAATCAAAAGGATTATAGTTGCTTAACCTCTCTAACCATACCTATATTTATATCTAGCTTAATATCACCAATTCTAACACGTACTAATCTTAAAGTTGGAAAGCCAACTATAGCAGTCATTTTTCGCACTTGCCTAAATTTACCTTCAGTAAGTGTTATGGAAATCCAAGACGTTGGGCCATGGCGTTCATCACGAACATGTCGTTGTTTAATGGGATAATCAGAAAGGTCATGAACACGAAAAACGACACATGGTTTTGTATGGTAAGGCTTACCATGTATAGTAATTGTTACACCTTTTTGCAATTTATTAATAGCATTATCTGTAATAACACCATCTACTTGTACATAATATTCTTTTTCAAATTTATGACTAGTAATTCTAGTACTAACTTTTCCATTTGTGGTAAGTAATAGTAAGCCTTCAGACTTTTCGTCTAAACGACCAATAGCCATAGTGTTCTTGTGAAAATTATAGAGTTCACCAAGTAATTTTTTGTTTTTACGTTTGTTTTGATTATTTATAAACTGACTCAAATAACCATAAGGTTTATGTAATACGTAATGGCTATGAATTTCTTGTTGCATATTAAGCTGCAATGTATTGCTTTTTTTCTAACTTTATCTCACTATAAAATTACTAATATGTCAAAAAATAAGTTAGGTGAAAACACCATTTGTACCCATACAGGAGAACTAGAGGATAAAACTTTTAAAGGTGCGGTATCACCAATATACATGTCAACCTCTTATGAGTTTATGGATGTTGAAATTGGTCGTTATCCACGTTATTTTAATACCCCAAACCAAGAATATTTAGCAAAAAAAATTGCAGCACTTGAACACGCCGAAGCAGCAATGATTTTTACGTCTGGGATGGCAGTTATTAGCACCACCTTGTTAGCTTTTTTAAATTCTGGCGACCATTTAGTTTTGCAAAATGATATTTACGGTGGTACTCGTAATTTAATTGAGGCACATTTTGATAGATATAACATAGAGTATAGCTTTACTAATGGTTTGCATGTAGATGATTTTGAAGCATGTATAAAACCAAACACAAAGCTTATTTATTTAGAATCACCTTCAAATCCTTTATTAAAATTAGTGGATATTGAAGCAGTTGCTAAGTTAGCAAAATCAAAAAATATGATCTCTATTATAGATAATACGTTTGCCACTCCAATTATTCAAAAGCCAATTGATTTAGGAATTGATATTGTACTGCATAGTGCAACTAAATATTTTGGAGGTCATAGTGATATTAGTGCAGGAGCAGTAGCAACTACACAAGAGCATATAGATACTATTTGGACTTTAGCGAAAAATCTAGGAGGGAATTTAAGTGACTTTACCGTATGGATGCTTGAGCGTAGTATGAAAACATTAAGCATTCGAGTTAAGGCACAACAAAAAAATGCTAAAAAAATGGCAAAAATTTTAAATAAAAATGAAGCAATTAGTAAGGTATATTATCCTGGTTTAAAAAGTCATCCAGATTATAAACTCGCAAAGAAGCAAATGAAAGGTTTTGGAGCGATGTTGTCGTTTGATTTAGCTGAAGGCTTAGATGCTGAGCTATTTTTAAAATCGCTAAAACTTATTAAACCCTCAATGAGTTTAGCAGGTGTAGAGAGTACTATGATTTTACCAGCGTTAACCTCGCATGCATTATTATCTCCAGAAGATAGAGCAGTACAAGGTATTAAAGATGGACTCATTCGTTTTTCAGTAGGGTTAGAAGAAGTTGATGATTTAATAAATGATATAAAACAAGCCCTTAAAGTAATAATTAGCTAAAAAGTAATAAAAAGTGAACCATAGTATTTTTTTTAAAAGTATAAAAATATACAATGACGAATTACGATAGATAAACGATAATTAAATATAAAAGATGAAATTAGATATATTAGCTATAGGAGCACATCCTGATGATGTAGAATTAGGTTGTGGTGCAACGCTAGCAAAAGAGATTGCCAATGGAAAAAAAGTAGGTATCATTGATTTAACCAGAGGTGAATTAGGTACGCGAGGTACTGCAGAAACAAGAGACGAAGAATCTTTACAAGCAGCTAAGATTTTAGGGGTTTCCGTAAGAACAAATATGGAGTTTGCTGATGGGTTTTTTGTTAATGATAAAACCCATCAACTAGAACTTATTAAAATGATACGAAAGTATCGTCCAGAGATTGTGTTATGTAACGCTATTGACGACAGACATATAGATCATGGTAAAGGAAGTAAATTAGTAAGTGATGCCTGTTTTTTAAGCGGTTTGTTAAAAATTGATACCAAATGTCCAGATGAAGATGGTTGGCAAGAACCTTGGCGACCAAAGCATGTATATCATTATATTCAGTGGAAAAATATTGAACCAGATTTTGTAGTAGATGTTACTGGGTTTATAGATAAAAAAATGGAAGCTGTTTTAGCTTATAAAACACAGTTTTTCGATCCTAAAAGCAATGAGCCAGAAACACCAATTTCCAGCAAAAATTTCACTGACAGTATAGAATACAGAGCGAGAGATTTAGGGCGTTTAATAGGAGTGGAGCATGGTGAAGGTTTTACAGTAGAACGCTATGTTGCAGTAGGTAGTTTATACGATTTAAAATAATTGCAAAAAACTCTTTGTAAAAAAAAGGAAATAATTTACATTTGCACTCGCCTTTAAAGGCATTATTAACATGGTGGTTGTAGCTCAGCTGGTTAGAGCATTGGTTTGTGGTACCAAGGGTCGCGGGTTCGAATCCCGTCTTCCACCCAGAAAGACAAAGTCTCTCAGAAATGAGGGGCTTTTTTTGTGGTTTTAATTTATTTTTTTTGATTTAACAAAGCAATAGTTGTTGGTAGCATAACAAACAAAAAAGCCTCCCTTTTTGGGAGGCTTCTTATTATATAATTTTGAATACTTTTTTTATTCTTCAGTAGTTTTATCAACTACAATACGTTCTGCACGATTTGCTAATTCCCATGCTGTATGGAATACCAAGCGTGATCTATTTTCTAATAAGTCATAATTAATTTTATCTGGCGTATCTGTATGTCTGTGATAGTCATCATGAGTACCATTAAAATAAAAAATGATTGGAATGTTATTTTTTGCAAAGTTGTAATGATCTGAACGATAATAGAAACGGTTAGGGTCGTTCTCATCATTATACGTATAATCTAACTCAATATTCGTAAAAGTTTTATTTACTTCTTCTGAAATTTCGTGTAATTCAGTACTTAGCTTATCTGCTCCAATTAAGTAGATGTAGTTTCTGTCACCTTCACGTTTTGGATCAATACGACCAACCATATCAATATTTAAGTTAGCAACTGTGTTTGCAAGAGGTTTTAACGGTTCGTAATCAGTATAATATCTAGAACCTAATAATCCTTTTTCTTCACCAGTTACGTGTAAAAAGATAACCGAACGTTTTGGACCATGTCCTTTGTCGGCTGCTGTTTTAAATGCTTCAGCAATTTCTAATAATGAAACGGTACCAGATCCGTCATCATCAGCACCATTATTTATTTCACCTTTACTGTTTATACCAATATGATCTAAGTGAGATGAAATAACAATATATTCGTCTGGCTTTTCAGATCCTGTAATCATTGCTGCTACATTCTCTGAAGGACGAGATTCAGTAATGCTTTCGTAGTTGATATCTAGTTTTGTTGGTACTGAAGCTGTTTCAGTTGTTTCGTTTATATTACTTACTAAAGCTTTACCCATTTTTTCACTAATTAAGAAATCGTAAATTTCTGGGTCAGCACCTTCTTTTACAGGTAACGACAATCTATTGCTTCCACCACTAGCTTCACGTTCTTTGTAAAAAGTTGAATAACGGTTAAATAATTCAGCATCCATAAAGAAAATAGCCTTTGCTCCATTCTCCTTAGCAGCCGTTCTTTTAGATGAAAGTGCTTGACGACCGTTAGACCATTTTGAAGCTTCTTTTCCACCACTAAGAATGTTATTTCCTGCTTTATCTTTAGGCTCTCCACCTTTAACAACTACTACTTTTCCTTTTACATCAAGGTTTTCGTAATCACTATACTTTTCATCATCAATTCCAAAACCTGCATATACTATTTCTGAAGCAGACAACGTTCCTGTTGCGGCAGCAGTTTGCGAAATAAAATCTTCAAAGTAATTAAAAGACTCGCCATTAACAGAAATACTTACATTAGGTGTTTTTACTACGTTTAAAGGTACTGTTTGAAAATAATTGCCTTCGATCACAGAAGGAATTCCTAGAGTTTCGTATTCTTTTTTAATATACTCTACAGCTTTTTTTTGTCCAGGCTCTCCAGTCTCACGCCCTTCAAACTCATCAGAAGCATAAATGTATAAATGGTCTTTTAACTCATCTTGAGTAATAGTACTTGCATAATTAATAATATCTTCTTGGGTAGCTTCTTTTTTACAAGAAAAAGCTATTAAAGAGATACTTAATAGAATTAGTGTTTTTTTCATTTTATTAGATTGTTATGTTTAAGTGATGTGCGATAATACGAAAAAAGAACGATTATGATGCCTTTTACAGCATGTCTTTTAACACTTTTTAACACATTATTTGTCAACAATTATGCGATTTTCTTGATTAGCGAGTTGCCATGCAGTCGCAAAAACAAGTTTTGCACGTTTTTCTAAGATGTTGTATTCAATTTTATCTGGTGTATCTGTAACTTGATGATAGTCTTCATGCTCTCCATTAAAATAGAATATCACAGGAATATTATGCTTTGCAAAATTGTAGTGATCAGATCTGTAATAATAGCGATTATGCTCATTTTCTTCGTTATACTTATAGTTAAGATCAAGATTTGTAAACTCATTGTTAACAGTCTCTGAGATAAAGTGTAACTCAGTGCTTAATCTATCGGATCCAATAAGATAGACGTACTCAGGATTATTTTCATGATACTTATCTACACGACCAATCATATCGATATTTAGATTTGCTACTGTATTTTTTAAAGGAAATATTGGGTTTTCGGTATAAAATTTAGAGCCTTGTAATCCAGATTCTTCTGCAGTTAAATGCAAAAATAGTATGCTTCGTTTTGGGCCATGACCATTTTTTTTAGCTTCATTAAAAGCTTGAGCCATTTCCATAAGTGCTACTGTACCCGAGCCATCATCATCAGCACCATTATATATATCCCCCTCATTATCAGTACCTTCATGGTCGTGGTGTGCCGAAAGGATGATAACTTCGTTTGGTTTTTCAGTACCTTCGATATAAGCTAATAAATTTTCAGTGTCGTTAAATTCGTCTCCTAAATAATGTTTTGGTATTACTTGTAAATAACTAGAATCGGCTAGTGGAGAAGGTATGTTTTGAGATTTGTAATAGTCTCGTAAAAATTTAACTGCTTTCTTTTGCCCTTCACTTCCGGCTTTTCTTCCGTTAAAGTCATCAGAAGCAAAAAGGTATAAATGTTCTTTTAATTCTGTAGATGTTATTGTTTTTGAGTATGTTTTTACTTGTTCAGGTTGTACAATTTCAATATTGTCAGCAATGGCTTGCATTTTTTCCTTATGGCTTAAGCTTGCACAAGATCCAATAAGTACTAATGCCGAAACGTATATTAAAACTTTCATGAAGTTACCCTTTGTTCAAATGTTAATCACCAAGCATTTTTTTAACATAAATGATTATTTGAGAATAATCATACTAAAGAAATATATAGCTGATGAATTAAGCAATTAATTATTAGGCAAATAAAGTGAAAATATGTTTAATTTTCAATATCTAAATCTTCTAATTCTTCAAGCGCATCTTCTTTTGATTGTTTTTCTTTTTCGATGGTTTCAATATCGTTTTCTACAATGTTTTCATCAAACGCAATTCTATATAAAGATAAAGCAAAGGCTACAATGGTCACTAAAAAAATAACTTTAACAAACTTAGTGTTTGCACTTACTTTTTGAGTCATTTTGTAAGCAATAAAGCATAGTATAAATGCTGCAATTATGGGTATTAAAGCTATTTTGCCAAAAGGTAAAATAGAAAGTATTAGTCCAATAATTGCAGTTATTAAAGATAAGATAGTAATTGCTAATCTTAATTTTTTAACAATAGCAGCAAAAATCAGAATTAAAATAAGAGAGATAAAACCCAAATAAACATATAAAGTCATAATTTTAATTTTTTAAACCGGTTGCACTTTGTATTCTTAATTCACCATTACCAACAGGAACTTTAAATTTGGCATAGACAGGGATTTTATTTTCATCGGCTGTTAACCAAAGTAAGTTATTATTAGTGCCTTCTAAAAGGTTATTCTTATTAATGGCTATTGCTAATTTATAGCATTCTTTTTTACCAATATTGGTACTAATAGTTTCTTTAGCCAATAAAGTGAGTGTTACTTTAAATTCTTCGTTGTCCATTAATACAGTAAAAGTATCAGCACTACCAATAGTTGCTTTGTGTATATCTAAATTTCTAATGTGATATAGGGTTGCTACTAGATCTCTTGTGTTAGTAGAGATGGTTATATTTTTATTTTCATCCCAAAAGGTACCATCACCACGTCTTTTTCTTTTTAAGCTTTTTACAGTATTTGTATTATGGTTGTAGTTATATTGCATAAATTTATAGTAACCACCTTCGTTAATATCTCGTTTGTATAAATATGGTTTTAAAGAAGTAGGGTGTACATAGGTTTCGTATAAATCGTTTATCTTAAAGAAATTATCCCATTTACTATAGGTTCTGGCTTTACATTTTAAATGTAATAACGTGCTCTTTGAAGTGTTTACTTCGCTGGTTTCCATAGTTACTTGAGCTAAATCGGTTAATAACCCAGACATATTATACGAGGCTGTAAATACAAGCTTCTCGTTAGTGCCAACAGCATTATTTTGACCTTGAAAAGTAAATGCCCAAAAGCATAGTAAAGTAAATAATAATGATTTCATAAGTAGTAGTTTGTAGATTATATCGCAAATATTAACATTTATTATACCAAAATAGAGCTTACTATATTAAAAACTAACTAAATATATCCTTATAGATTAACTGATAATTATCATAGTTTTTATATGCTCGCTATAATACATTTACTTTGTTAAAAATAGAAAGAATTTTGAAATCAATTTTATTACCTACAGATTTTTCGAATAATTCCATCAATGCAATTAACTATGCAGTAGAATTATTAAAAGATGAAGTATGTGAATTTTATGTTATAAACATTCAAAAAGCATCCTCTTTTGTGTCTGATGATTTAATGACCATGACCTCTTCGGCAACAATCTATCATACATTAATTGATATTGCCAAAAAGTCTATTAAGAACATAATAGATGATGTTAAGGAAACGTATAATAATAATTTACATCAGTTTTATTCTATTGTTGACTATGATAATTTTGTTGATGGCATTAATCAAGCTTGTGAATCAAGAAACATTGATTTAATAATTATGGGAACTAAAGGTGCTTCTGGTGCCGAAAAAGTTCTTTTTGGAAGTAATACAGCAAGAGTTATGCAACGTTGTAATACACCAGTTTTGGCTATACCAGATGGATGCAAATTTAAAGGTGTAGATAAAATTGCGTTTACTTCAAATTATTTAATTAAGTATAGCAACAAAGACCTTAAGTCGTTATATGATATTTCATCACTTTATAAATCTAGTATAGATATCATTCACGTTACTAATAATGGAGATTTAACATCAAGTCAAGAAAATAATAGAGCTTTTTTAGACGCGTATTTTAGTAATTTAAAGCATGAATTTATCGATCTTGAAAAAGCAGATATTTTTAAAGCTATACAAGATTATATAAAAGAAAAAAACATTAAAATATTAGCAATGACAAGTAGGCATCACTCTTTTTTAGAGCGGCTCTTTACAAGACATTTAGTAGAAGCTTTTGCCTTTAATATTGATATTCCATTTTTAGTAATGGAAAATAGCAACCAATAAGAAGCATGATTAATAATATTTATTATTTGAAAGCCTCATTGTAACATAAGTTACTTATGGGGCTTTCATGATTTTTGTCATAATTTACTGCATGCAAAACCTATAATTTTACCCTAGATTTTATAAATTTATAGAGAATACATTATAAAACGCTAAACTTATATAAAGATGAAAAGATTATTAATATTAGGAGCAGGAACCTCTGGAACCATGATGGCAAACCATTTGGTGTCTAAACTTCCCAAGAATGACTGGAAAATTACAATTGTTGATCAATATAAAACACATTATTATCAACCAGGGTTTTTATTTTTACCTTTTGACATTTACACCACAAAGCAAGTAAAGAAAAATGGGAAGAAATTTATTCCTAAAAAGGTAGAGTATATTCAAAAGAAAATAGAATTAATACAACCTGAAGCTAATAAGGTAGAACTAGAAGGAGGTGAAATATTAAATTATGATATTTTAATTGTAGCAACTGGCACAAAAATAGCTCCAGCCGAAACTGAAGGTATGGATGGTCCAATGTGGCACAAAAATATATTTGATTTCTATACTTACGAAGGTGCTAAAGCATTACGTAATAAACTTCGTGAGTGGAAAGGTGGTAAATTGGTAGTACATATAACAGAAATGCCTATAAAATGTCCTGTTGCTCCATTAGAGTTTGCATTTTTAGCAGATTCATATTTTAAAAATAAAGGCATGAGAGATAAGGTTGATATAACTTATGTAACACCCTTAGGAGGTGCTTTTACAAAACCTAAAGCAACCGAAACGCTTCACTATTTATTAGAAGAAAAAAATATAAAAGAAGTAACAGATTTTAGCATAGAAAGAGTTGATTACGAAAACAACAAAATAATTGATTATGCAGATACTGAAGTAGAGTACGATTTATTGGTAACAGTGCCAACAAATATGGGAGATGAGCTCATAGAAAAATCAGGCATGGGAGACGATTTAAACTTTATTCCAACCAATAAAGCAACGCTGCAAACAAATGATTACGAAAATATTTTTGCCATAGGTGATGCTACTAATTTACCAGCATCAAAAGCAGGTTCTGTAGCACATTTTGAAGCAGAAATTTTAACCGAAAACATTTTAAGATACATTAATGGAGAACCATTAAAAGAAGAATTTGATGGTCACGCAAACTGTTTTATCGAAACAGGTAACGGAAAAGCATTATTAATTGACTTCAATTATACTCACGAACCAGTTGAAGGTTCATTCCCTTTTCCACACGTAGGACCATTAAGCTTATTAAAAGAAAGTAGAACAAACCATATGGGTAAAATGGCATTTAGATGGATTTATTGGAATATGTTAATTAAAGGAATACACATACCATTTGTATCTGCTACAATGAGTGAAAAAGGAAAACATTTTGAAACAATAGAAAAATAATAACATTAAAACAATATATATCATGATTAAAACATTTTGTAAAACACAGGTAGAAGTAAACGTTTCAGAAGACGGATACTTAGAAGATATGTCTCAATGGAACAAAGAGATTGCACATGAAATAGCTGACGAAATTGGTATTGAATTAACCGATAAGCATTTTGAAGTTATAAACTATTTACGCGAAAAAGCTGCTGCAAAAGAGGCTTTAACAATTAGAAAAGTAGGAAAATCAGGTATTGTTACTATAAAAGAATTATATCAATTGTTTCCAAAGGGGCCTTTAAAATTCTCATCAAAAATAGCAGGGATACCTAAGCCAACGAGCTGTATATAATTAATTATAAAAAAAAATTAAAAATGGAAACACAAGAGGCAAATACAAAAAAAGAAATAGTAGAGAAAAAACCTTTGGAAAAAGTATGTATAATATGTGCTAAAGGTAGTTTGGAAGATGTTTATGCAACATTAGTTATGGCTAATGGTGCAGTAATGGAAGGAATAGAAACCAATGTATTCTTTACTTTCTTTGGTCTTGATGGTATAACCAAAAAACAAATGAATCATTTGCATACTGCAACAATAGGTAATCCAGCTATGAGAATGCCAGGTGGACTTCCATTCCCAACCATGCTTGGTGGTTTACCAGGAGTTGAAACTGCAGTTTCTGGCATGATGCGTAAACAAATGGAGGAGCTAGATATGCCTCCAGTAGAAGAGTTTTTAGAAATGATTACAGCTGGTGGAGGTACTATTTACGCATGTAAATTAGCTATAGATATGTTTAAACTAGAGAAAAAAGATTTATCTGATGAAGTAGAAGACATAATCACTATTGGACAATTTTATGAATTATGTGATGGTGATAGAACACAAATTATTTTTACATAGTAGTTATACTAAAGCATAAAAAAAACCGATATGTTTAATATCGGTTTTTTTTATGGACTTTATGAATGCTTATTTTTCAGCTCCCATATAAATAGAGTTAAAAATTAATTTATAGGTGCCTCTTGGTTGCCCTCTAAATTGAGGTCTGAAACCAAACAATACAATGTCACCAGTACCATGAGGAATATGCATCATAGCACTCTTGTTTTTTAAATAACGATCTTCACCCATTGCCCAGCCACTCATTAATAAATCTTTATCGGCATATTTAGCAACTTCAATAACATTAGCTTCAGGAGCATCAGCAATATTTTCGACTCCACCTTCGCCTGATTTACGTTGTGTTACTTTTTGAAATGCACGACTTCGGTTAAAGGAAGCTGCAACTTCATCCATCATACCATAAGCTAATGGATTTTTTGTATCAACTTTCATTCTAATTAGTGAGCCAGGAATAAAAAAGTTACTTGACGATAAATTAGAGATAACATTACGTACAGGAAGTCCTAATTGTTCTATAGCTAAATCACTTGCCGAATCAAAGAAAATAACAGCACCACCAGATTTAGCATATTGGTCTATTTTTGCCATTCCATCTAAACCAATGCCTCCAGTAAATTTTTTAGGCATAGAGTTTTCGCGATACCCATGTAAAATACCGTTTGAACTTTGTGAAGGGAAAATAATAGCACTGTATTGCGATAGTTTTCCATTTTTTATGTCTTTATTATGTAATGTATCAATATCAAACTCAAATTGCTCTAAAACCCATCTAGTCCAGCCTTCATCCATATTAGCTTGCCAAGACTTGTAAAGTCCTACTTTAACTTTATTTAGTTCTTTAAATTTTGATTTATCTACATTAGTTACACCTTCAAAATCGAGTCCTAGTTCTTTACTAAGCTTTGTAAGGTCATTTTTTAAACTCTTTTTTCCACTAACAAGAAATGAACCAGCTGAATAATTGTTATAATCTGTCTTTAATTGAGAAACTTTATAACCAGCTTTTTGAAGCCTGTTTATAGCTAGTGCACTTAAGTTATCTTTATTAGAAAACATAAAACTACCACTACCATTTACAGAACCCTCATCATAGCTTAGTTTAGACGTGATTGGAGTTGTATTGGTGTTAAATGATTCATTAACTCTATCAACTGTTACTCCCATTTGCATTGGCAAAGTCCAACCTGCTAAATCGTATGGAGGTTGTGGTGGTCCGCCTGGATATAAAAATTGATCTGGATAATTTTGCTTTTCCATCAAATCTGTTAGGTAAGGTCTAAACGCCTGAGCTCCATAAAGAATTATTGAACCAGCTTCATAATTTTTTTCACCAACACTAAAACCAGAAGTTGCTTTATGAGCTTCAAGACCACCTTGCATTAAAATATTTGTAAGATTAATTGCTTCACTAGGATTCCATTGGTCTTTTGGGATGATGTAAGCAAATGCTTCATCTGTATTTTCTATGGCATCTTTTCCCATATCGTAGATGTTGTATAAAAACTCATCTTTCTTGTCAGCAGCTAAATCTAATACAGCCATAGACGCAGTTAGCATATAATCTACAGCATCTCTAAAGTGGGATTCACCTCCTTCCCAAGGGTACGGATAAAATATTTCGGTACCATTAGATGGTTTTCCACCAACATTTTTAGGTTTTTTCTTTGGATCGTAAAAACGTGGTGTAGGTGTAGCGTGAGCAACTTCTGTTAAAATTCCTATTTGATTATGATAATAAGGAGTTGTTCTCATACCTCCATTCCAAAACATACTAAAAGAGGTGCCTGAGATTACTCCAGGCATTTTTTTCATAGCAAATCTATTTGCCATAGCTGTACCAACAAGATTAACTCCAGTGGTAACACCTGGATGAATATTTGGGTTAACAGGACTTCTAAAAGGTGGTAAAAATATTCTAGCCCAAGCTGGCGATGTTTGGTGATGGTTATGAACTATTTGTGGATACCATTGATTGTATAAAACTGTGGTTGCAGCTTTGGTTTCTGGCATATTATTCATGAACCAATCTCTGTTGTTATCGTGTCCTACGTACTTTTGATAAAGTATTGGAGGTCCAGTAGTTTCGTAGGGTGTACCTAGATTTTTCTTATACCAATCTACTACAATATCCACACCATCCGGATTTATTACTGGTACGACTAAGGTTACAACATTATCTCTAATTTTTTTCATTTCATCAGATTCTTCTGAAGCAATTCGCCACATAAGTTCCGAGGTCATTTGTGCATGAGCACGCTCTGTAGCATGCATACCACCATCAAACCAAACAATAGCTTTTCCTTCGTAGGATAGTTTTTTAGCTTCTTCTGGTGAGATTCTTGCGCGAGATAGTTTTTCACTTATAGTTCGCCATTTCTCGAGAGATTTTATGTTTTCTTCACTTGAAATAAATAGTAGTTTTATTGGACGTCCCATGACTGATTTTCCTATATCAATCATTTGAACTCGATCTGTCGAGGCAGCTAGTTTTTCGTAATATTCTAGCATTTGATCGTAATCGGCTAGCTTATAATCAGCGCCAACTTCAAATCCAAAAACATCAGAAGGCTTTGGTATTTGTGCATTAAGAGATAGGTTTGCCAAGAAAAAAAGGCAAAACAATAGACGAAATAAATTCTTCATAAGGTTGGTTTAAATGGTTATGCTTAATGTAAAGCATAAATTTAGAAATTATTTGCTACTAATTAAGTCTTTTAACATGATAGTTTTTAATTGAATTAAATCATTAAGTTTTCAACATCTTTTAGTTTTGGAATACAAGTATTCCAATTAAAAACATCTTTTATTTTAACTCTAAAAGTGTCTAAAGCAGAAGGTTCACCATGTACTAAATACACTTTTTCAGGTATATTTTTAATGTTGCTCATCCATTTTATTAAATCGTCTTGATCAGCATGTGCTGAAAGACTTTCTATGTGTTTAATAGAGGCTTTAACAGGATAGTATTTGCCAAAAAACTTAATTTCATGTGCACCCTCAAGTAATTGTCTTCCACGAGTACCTTCGGCCTGATAGCCTACTAACATAACTGTTGTTGAAGATTCATCTATTAGTTGTTGTAAATAGGTAAGTACTCTTCCTCCGGTAACCATTCCGCTGCCTGCAATGACTATTTTAGACCTTTTATCATCTATTGTTTCCCAGGTTTCCTTGTATGATTGAACAATGTTTACATGATTACACATAGCATTATATTCTGTATTTGACAATTTGTGCCATTTTGGAAAGCGCTTAAAAATGGAAAGCACATTTGTTCCCATTGGACTATCTATAAAAATTGGAATATTTGGAATTTTATTCTTTTTGTAAAGTTTCCATAGAATATACATAAGGGTTTGCAGTCGCTCAACTGCAAAACTCGGTATTATTAAATTACCTTTTTTATGAATGATTCCATTAATAGTTCCTGCTAATAAATCTTCAACATTTTCTTCAGGATGTAATTTATTACCATAAGTACTTTCTATAAACAGGAAATCTGCCCATTCTGGTGTTTTAGGGTCGTCAAGTAGATAATCATCCCATCTACCGACATCTCCTGAAAATACAAAGCGTTTGCCATTAATATCTAACTCAATAAATGTGGCTCCAATAATATGTCCATTGTATTGGAAACGAAAAGAAATATGCTCTGTTAAAATGGTCCATTTATCTTCTATGGAAACCTCAAATAATTTAACACTAGTTTCAGCTTCCTTAATTGTGTAAAAAGGAAGTGCAGGGTTGTGCTTAGTATATTTTTCTTTATTTGCTTTTTCGGCTTCTTCCTCATGAATTTTAGCACTATCCTTCAAAATAATTTCAGCAACAGCCAATGTTGGTGGTGTTCCAATAATTTTTCCATTAAACCCTTGTTTTAATAAGCGAGGTAAATAACCAACATGATCCAAGTGCCCATGAGTTAATAAAATTACATCGATAGATGCTACATCTATTGGTAGGTCATTCCAATTAAGTTCTCTTAGTTCTTTTAAACCTTGAAACATACCACAGTCAATTAAGATGTTTTGCTCGGAAGTTTCAATAAAAAACTTGGACCCAGTAACCATTCCTGAGGCTCCCAAAAAATGTATTTTAGCAAGTTTTTCCATTTATTTTTGGTTTTGTAAGGTGCAAAGTTGTGATATTTCATGAAGTATTTTTTCTTTTCTAATATCTGAAACACCTAAGTGGTCTAAATAAAATTTATCTTGAAGTAGCTCTCTACACAACACAACATCTCTACTTAGTAAAAACTGTTTTTCACGGTTTGTAAGTAGTGTTGAAACGGTAATTGGGTATAAGCCTAAGGCATCGATTCTTTCTTTTAAGCTATAGTTTTTAGGGTAATCCCAACTTAATAAGTATAAGCCACAACAATTGCCATATTGTAAAGCGTCTTCAGTAAATCTGGTGTTTGTTACAACCCAAGCTTTAGTTAATGTAGAGTTGGTTTTTTTGTCACCATTCCAATATGCTTTTATATCATTATATCTAGAATTTATGTAAAGCGGAATTTTTACATTACAGCTAAGACCTTGTTCACTATGAAATTTGCATTCTATTAATGTTGTTTCTCCATTATTGGTTGCAATGACATCTACTTCATGCTTTACACATTCACCTTGTATAATAGATCCCACTTCGGTGTCGTAACCTGAATATTTCAAGATGGCACTAATAAATCTTTCAAACGGAAAGCCAGTTGGTCCTAATTCGTAAATAGCTTTTTTTAATTTGTATTTAGAGGCTAGATAGCTTTTCTTTTTCTTTAGCAAAGCAAAGGCTCTATTATATATTTCTTTTGTTGAAATACCTTGATATAATTCATCACGTACCTTATCAATAATTTGATCAATAGTCTCTTTGTCGGCACCTGTACGCTTAAGTGATGCTCTTAGTTTGTCTAGTGAAAATTTTACTTTTTCACCAGATGATTTCATTATTTCAAAATCTTTGTTTTTCATTTCAACTATTTAATAATCCAGTTATTTGACTAAATATAATAATTATGAAGTAACCTAATAAAAATCAATAATAAAATGACTTATATCAGTTATGCAATTCAGTTTTTACTTTCTCTTTTCTACAACTTTTTGTTATAGAGTTATGTAACTATTGTTACGCTTGTTTGGTAACAATGGTTACTATAGCTATACCATTGAGAAACTAAATTTGCAGTATTAAAAATTATAGTTAATGAAAAAGTATACATACATATTAAGTTTAAGTTTTTTATTGGTATCGCTTCTTGTACAAGGACAAGAGGTAGTACCCATTTCAAAAGCAGAAGTCTTATCAAAAGTATCAGAAAACAATATTTCAATAAAGATTTCTAAGCAGGAATATTTTAAAGCAAAAGCCGACTTTAGGCAAACCAATGCTGTGTTTTTACCAAGCATAACAGCAAGTCATACCGCTATGGCAACTACAAATCCATTAATGGCCTTTGGCTCTAAATTGAATCAGGAAATTTTAACACCATCTGATTTTAATCCAGACCTTTTAAACAATCCAAACCAAGTTGAAAATTTTGCAACCCGATTTGAAATACAACAACCATTAATTAATGTAGATGGCATGTACCAACGTAAAGCTGCCAAGTCTAAAATGGAAGCTCAGGCATTGCAAATAGAGAGAACTTCAGATTATTATACACTTGAAGTAGAAAAAGCATACATGCAATTACAGCTTGCCTATAAAGGCATTGAAGTACTAGAAAAAGCTTTAGAAACTGCCAATGAAAACAAGAAATTAGCAGATAACAGCTTTAAACAAGGGTATTTGCAAAGAGCCGATGTTTTGTCTGTTGAAGTTAGAGTTAGTGATATTAAAAACCAGTTGCAATCAGCCAAAAGTAATGTGGAAAATGCATCAAATTATTTGTCGTTTTTAATGAACGATTCAAACAAGGTTATCTATAAGCCATTAGATAGTTTACAAATAGTGAGCTTTAATAACATAAATTCAGAAACAATTTCTGAAGAGCGTTCAGACATTAAAGCAATGCAATTAGCATCTAATGCTTATGACGCTATGAACAAAGCAGATAAAATGTCGTTTTTACCTAGGCTAAATGCTTTTGGAAGTTACGAGTTATACGATGATCAAATTTTTCAAGGAGATGCTAGTGGATACGTTTTTGGAGCACAATTAAGTTGGAACATTTTAGATGGAACTAAACGCTTTGGGAAAGCACAAAAGAGTAAAGCTGAATTAGAAAAATCTAAACTGCAATATCAGCAGTATGTCTCTAAAAACCAATTAGAATTAAACAAAGCAAAACGCATGTTGACTGATGCTGAAAATAGATTAAATCTAACAAAACTTGCCTTAGAACAATCAGAAGAAGCACTAAGAATAAGAACAAATAGATACAAAGAAGGTTTAGAAAAAACAACCGATTTGTTATCGGCAGAAACTCAATATTTACAAAAGCAACTAGAATATTACCAAACTATTTTTGAATATAATTTCACACAAGCATACTTACAATTTTTAACTAAAGAATAATTACTACAATGAAAAAATATACATACTTAATAGCATTAATAACAATGTCTTTACTGCTAACTAATTGTGGAGGAGAAGAGACTAAATCAAATGCAGATAATTCGCCAGCTATACAAGTGCAGGTAAACAAAGTATCTGAAGTAAAAAATAATTCGTTTTTAGCAGCTAGTGGTAAAATACAATCTGTAAATAGTGCAGATTTAAGCACTAGAATGATGGGTTATGTAAGCAAAGTTCATGCAAATGTAGGTGACAAGGTAGCTAAAGGGCAACTTTTGGTTTCAATAAATAATGCCGATTTACAAGCAAAAAAAGCTCAAGTAAATGCAAGTATTACAGAAGCAACCGCAGCATTTAATAATGCACAAAAAGATTATAACCGTTTTAAAAACTTGTTTGCAGATAACAGTGCTTCACAGAAAGAGTTAGATGATATAACTGCAAATTACGAAATGGCAAAAGCACGTTTAGAAGCTGCTAAGCAAATGAAAAATGAAGTTAATGCTCAATTTGCATATTCTAATATTACAGCACCTTTTTCTGGTGTAATTACATCTAAAACAGTTAAGCAAGGTGATATGGCTAACCCAGGACAACCATTGTTATCAGTTGAGTCCCCTAGAAATTTTGAAGTTATAGCCATGGTGCCAGAAACCGAAATATCAGAAATTAAAAATGGTAGTACTGTTGATGTTTTAGTAAAGTCAATTAATAAAACCTTGAAAGGGAAGGTATCAGAGATAAGTACTTCAGCAAAACATACTGGAGGACAGTATTTAGTAAAAATAAATTTAGATGAAGCTGAAGCTAATGTTTTAGCAGGCATGTTTGTAACTGTTCAGTTTCCAGTAGAGAATGCATCTGCTTCAGAAATGGTTTTAATTTCAACTGAAGCCATTGTAACTAATGGTCAGTTATCAGGAGTTTATACTGTAAGTCAAAGTAATACTGCCTTACTACGTTGGTTACGATTAGGAAGAACGTATGGAGATCAAGTCGAAGTATTATCTGGCTTATCTGCCAATGAATCGTACATCGTTTCAGCTGATGGAAAGCTCTATAATGGTGTAAAAATAACTATTCAATAATTATAAAATTATGAAAGAAGGTTTAGCAGGAAAAATAGCTAAGAGTTTTATAAGCTCAAAGCTTACAGTGCTCTTAATGATTGTATTTATGGTTGTTGGAGTATATAGTTCATTCTTAATTCCTCGAGAAGAAGAACCACAAATAGATGTGCCTATGGCAGATATTTTTGTAGGTTATCCAGGAGCAAGCCCAACAGAAGTAGAGTCTCGAGTTATTAAGCCATTGGAAAAACTAATTTCTAATATTAAAGGTGTTGAGTATGTCTATTCTACCTCTATGAAAGAGCAGGGAATGGTTATCGTACAGTTTTATGTAGGTGAAGACATTGAGCGCTCGTTTGTAAAGTTATACAACGAGATTAATAAGCACATGGATATTATGCCACAAGGCGTCACTTTTCCATTAGTAAAAACACGTGCCATTGATGATGTGCCAATGTTAGGATTGACACTCTGGAGTGAAAGTTATGATGATTTTCAGCTTAATCAAATTGCTCAGGAGCTTATTAGTGAGATAGAAAAAGTTAATGATGTATCTATAACTAACAAAATTGGAGGTAGAAACCGACAATTGCGGGTGGTTTTAGATAAAGATAAATTAGCTTCTAGCGGTTTAGATTTTCTTACCGTTGCAGAAATGATAAAAGCTAATAATGCTCAATTAAACTCAGGGAGTTTTGATAAAAATGACACTGAATTTCTAGTAACTACAGGAACATTTTTAGAAACCATAACAGATGTAGAAAATTTAGTAGTTGGTGTACAACAAAATCAGCCTATTTATTTAAAGCAAATAGCTAAAATCATTGATGGTCCAGAAATCCCAAATAAGTATGTGTCATTAGGTTTTGGAGCTGCAAGCGAAAAATCTCAAACCTATAATTCTGAATATCCAGCAGTAACCATATCTGTAGCAAAGCGTAAGGGAGCAGATGCTATGAAGATTTCAGATGTAATATTAGACAAAGTAGAGCACTTAAAAACGACATTAATTCCTAACGATGTTCATGTAGAAGTTACAAGAAATTATGGAGAGACAGCCTCACAAAAAGTATCAGAATTGTTAATGCACCTTATAGGAGCCATTATAGCTGTTACACTTGTAGTGATGCTTGCCATGGGTTGGCGAGGTGGTTTGGTCGTATTTTTATCTGTACCAATTACATTCGCCTTAACACTGTTAAGCTACTACATGCTTGATTATACCTTGAACAGAATTACCTTATTTGCTTTGGTATTTGTAACAGGTATTGTGGTTGACGATTCCATTATTATTGCCGAAAACATGCATCGACATTTTAAAATGAAACGCTTGCCATTTAAGCAAGCGGCTTTGTATGCCATTAACGAAGTTGGGAATCCAACCATTTTGGCAACTTTTACAGTGATTGCTTCGGTGTTACCAATGGCTTTTGTATCCGGTTTAATGGGACCCTATATGAGTCCGATGCCAATTGGTGCCTCAATAGCAATGTTATTATCGTTATTTGTAGCATTAACTATTACACCATATTTAGGTTATATTTTCCTTCGCGAAAAAGATAAAAAAGGAACCAAGGAAAAGGTTGAAAAACCAATGGAAGAAACCTTAATCTTCAAAATTTATTCAAAATTTGAAACTCCTTTAATAGAAAACAAAATTAAGCGTTGGTTATTTTTAGGTATTACCTTTCTTTTATTAATAGGTTCTGTGAGCTTGTTTTTTACAAAATCGGTAGCTGTAAAAATGTTGCCTTTTGATAATAAAAATGAATTTCAAGTAGTCATAGATATGCCAGAAGGCACCACCCTTGAAAGAACAGGAGTTGTTACCAAGGAAATTGCACAGTACCTCTCAACAAGACCAGAAGTGGTAAACTATCAAAGTTATATTGGTACGTCAGCACCAATTACGTTTAATGGTCTTGTAAGGCATTACGATTTACGTGGTGGAAGTAATATGGCAGATATTCAAGTAAACCTTACTGATAAACATGATAGAAGTGCTCAAAGTCATGATATTGTAAAATTAATGCGTGACGATATTCAAACCATTGGAAATAAGTTTAACGCTAATGTGAAATTGGTAGAAGTACCTCCAGGACCTCCAGTATTATCAACCATTGTTGCTGAAATATATGGTCCAGATTATAATAGTCAAATAGAAGTTGCTAATGAAGTACAAAACATCTTAAAAAACACTGATGATGTTGTGGATATTGATTGGATGGTTGAGGATAACCAAATAGAATACCAATTTGTAATCAATAAGGAAAAAGCGATGTTATATGGAGTAGCACCTCAGCAAATTGCATATACCATGAATATGGCTATGTCTAATAGAGCCATTACAACATTGTATGATGAGGATGCTGTTAACCAAATTGGATTGATTTTAGCTTTAGATGAAAAGGAAAAATCGACTATTACAGATATTTCACAATTAAAAGTTGTCTCGAAACAAGGCAATATGGTTCCAATTGCAGACTTGGTTGATATTCAGCAAAACATTAAGGCTAAGAGCATTTATAGAAAAAACCAGAAACGAGTTGTGTATGTATTGGCAGACATGGCTGGAGCCCTAGAAAGTCCTGTATATGCAATTTTAGGTATGGAAGAAAAACTAAAGGCAATTAACCTTCCGGAAGGTTACTCTATGAACGAGTTATATATAAATCAACCAGAGTTTGAAGACGATTATACTGTGAAATGGGATGGTGAATGGCAAATTACTCTTGAGGTATTTAGAGATTTAGGAATTGCATTTTTAGGAGTTATCATCATTATTTACATTTTAATTGTAGGTTGGTTTCAAAACTTTAAAGCACCAGTTGTAATGATGGTAGCTATACCGCTTTCGTTGGTAGGTATTGTATTAGGCCATTGGATTATGGGTGCTTTCTTTACAGCAACATCCTTTATAGGTATGATTGCATTAGCAGGTATTATGGTAAGAAATTCGGTTTTACTTATTGACTTCGTCAATTTACGTCTAGACGAAGGCGTACCATTAAAGCAAGCAGTAATAGAAGCTGGAGCCGTTAGAACGACGCCAATTTTATTAACAGCAGGAACCGTTGTTATTGGAGCATTTGTCATTTTATTTGACCCAATATTTCAAGGGTTAGCCATTTCTTTAATGGGTGGAACTATTGTGAGTACTGTACTAACCTTGTTGGTTGTACCACTAGTATATTATATGATTGAACGTAAAAAGTATAAATAAAAATGAAATTAGTAATTGTAACAGTAGTAGAAGAGTTTCAAGATGTAGTTTTAAAACTTTTCAAAAAAGCGAATATAGAGAGTTTTAGTAGTTCGGATATTGATGGTTATAAAAACATTCCATCGGTATTAAAAACATCGAGTTGGTTTCCGAGTGAAAAAGGAGGAAATGAATCGAGTATGTTTTTTTCATTTACTGATGACGAGCATATTGATGCTTTGTTTGAATTGATTAAAGCTTTTAATGAAAATTTAGAGACAAATAATCCTATGAAAGCGATTGTTGTTCCAATAGAAAAATATATTTAACCTTAATAAATAATTATCATGCTAAATACATATTTTAGAACAATTGTTGGTACTATGGTACTGTTAAGTGTAGTACTAACTGTTTATGTGCATCCTAACTGGATGTGGTTTACAGTTTTTATAGGAGTAAACTTAATACAGTCAGCATTTACAAAATGGTGCTTGTTAGAAACTATTCTTGTAAAATTAGGTGTGAAGAAAGAAGGATCTGGCTGTTCGGTAAATTAATCTTAAACACTGCTTTTTAAAAACATAAAACCCTTTAATTTATTAATTTTAAAGGGTTTTTTTATTAGTTGTTGATTGAGTTTTTTAATCAAAAGGAATTGCATTATTAGTTTTCTTCTTTCAATAATGCTTCAGCTTTTGTAATGCTATTATTAATCATGTCTTTCATGATATTTACTTTTTTTTCCTCTTCTATAAGTAAAACTTCTTTTTCTTTACTTAAGGTTTTACCTTCTAATATTTCATCTCCATCAAAGCGCTCTCCAAAGCCTTTCATCCAATCCATCATATAAGTATGTGCTTCTTCTAAATCATCTTTTGCAGCTTTGTATTGCATTCCTATCTCAGTACTGTCTACTTTTGGTTCCAACTGGCTAATAAGCCTGCCTATAGTTCCCATTTTTGGCATTACTTCATCATGAACTGCAATAACACGTTCCATACGGGTTAACTCTTTGGTCTCATTTTCTGTATTTTTACAAGATGTGACTACTGTTATTAATACTGCTAAAAGGATGATGGCTTTTTTCATGTTCAATTAATTTACATTAAATATATTGCAAAAATACTGCTGATTATGATTAATTCAAACTTTAAGTAAGTGGTTTTTTTTATTTACAATGCATATATGCATTTTAAGTCGTTTTCTTATAACTCCAAACAGCCAATCCATTCATTATAAGAGCATATGAAAAGGTTTTCAATAACTGCGGAAGAATATCTATAAATCCAGAACCTTTAAGCATCACCATTCGCATCACTTCAACAAAATATTTGATTGGGTTGAATTCAGTAATCATTTGAGCCCATTTAGGCATGCTTTCAATAGGTGTGAACAAACCACTCATTAAAATAAAAATCACTGTAAAAAACCAAGCAATAAACATGGCTTGTTGTTGTGTTTCCGTAAAGTTTGAAATGAATAAACCAATCCCTAAAACCACCAAAATATAAATGGATGTGTAAACATACATAAGTGGCAAGCTACCAACCATAGGTACATTAAATATGAGTTTGGCAATAATTAAACCTATGGTTAATAAACCCATACCAATAACCCAAAACGGAAAGAGTTTCCCTATAATAAACTGGCTTTTCTTGATGGGTGTCACGTTGATTTGCTCTAAGGTGCCAATTTCCTTTTCCCTAACAATATTCATACCTGATAAAAACAAGGTAATCATAGTTACCAATAAAACTAATATGCCTGGAACCATAAAGGTTTTATAATTGAGCGTTTCGTTATACCAAAACAACGGAATAGTATCTATGTTGGATGCTTGTATTTGTTGATCTGAAGGCTGCAGTAAATCAACTTTTACATGTTGATTAAACCGTTGAATAATTTGTGACACATAAACGTTCATGACACCAGCAGCTGCACCATCAATGGCATTAATGGTTACACCTAAACGGTGGTGTTTTTCGTTTTGTAAATCGCGTTCAAAATACTGCGGAATTTCTAAAACAACATCTACTTCACCTTTTAACATGGCTGAACTTGCTAAGGCTTCCGAAGGAAAATCAGTTAAGACATTAAAATACGTTGAGGCATTAAATCGTTCTACCAATGCCCTTGATGTTGATGTATGGTCGTTATCGATATACCCAAATTTGATATTCTTGACCTCAAATGTCGCTGCATTAGATAAAATGACGAGTTGGAGTAGTGGTAACACAAAAATAATAGGAAGCATCCCTTTATTTCTAAAGATTTGCTTGAACTCTTTTTGGATGATGTATAGAATGGTTTTCATTACTCCAGTCTTATTTTATATTTCTTCACACTTAAGGCAATAAAAAACACGGTCATGCCCAATAAAATCATCGTTTCTTTCCATATAAATTGTAATCCTACACCTTTAAGCATAATACCTTTAATAATGATGATAAACCATTTAGCAGGAATGATATTGCTAATTACTTGCAATGGTAACGGCATACTGGAAATAGGGAAAATAAATCCTGATAATAATATCACAGGAAGCATGAGTCCCATTAGTGAAATCATCATTGCGGTTTGTTGTGTAGCCGAAATGGTTGAAATTAAAATCCCTAAGGCTAATGCTGAAATGATAAATAAAATACTCTCCAAGGCTAATAAAAATAGGCTTCCTTCAACAGGCATTTTAAAAATGAAAACACTTAACATCACAATCACAACAGCGTTGATAATGGAGAGGAAAATATATGGAAACACTTTACCAATAATCACCTGAAAAGGTTTTAAAGGCGATACCAAAAGTATTTCCATGGTTCCTAATTCCTTTTCTCTAGTAATAGAAATTGAAGTCATCATTGCAGAGACTAACATTAAAATAATGGTCATCACACCAGGAACAAACATATACACGCTTTTTAATTCCGGATTATAAACCATACGTGTTTCTGGAATGATTTGATAGACTATAGTGATGTCTTTATTTACATCTTTTTGATACTGTTGAAGAATGGCATTAACGTAGTTACTAATAGTATTTGCGGTGTTCGGATCTGTGGCATCTGTAATAATTTGTACTGTTGCTCTGTGTTCTTTGATAAGGTTCTTACTGAAATCTTTTTCAAAATTTAAAACGGCTTTTACATGACCTTTTTGAAATACGGATTCAATATCAGCTTCTTTTTCAATGATTTGTTTGATGCTGAAATATTTTGAAGCTGAAATTTTATTGATAATTTCTGTTGTGGTAGCGTCTTTTGAATGGTCTAAAATGGCAATATCCACATTATTGATTTCATTAGTGATAGCAAAACCAAAGAGTAAAATTTGAGCAATGGGCATCCCAAAGAGGATAAACAACGAGCGTCTATCTCTAAAAATATGGTAGAATTCTTTTTTTATGAAGCCTATAAAACGTTTCATCCTCTTGCTAGTTTTAAAAACACATCGTTCATATTTTCAGCCTTAAACTGTTCTTTCAGTTTTTTGGGTGTATCTAAAGCTTCTATTTTTCCGTTTACCATAATAGAAACTCGGTCACAATATTCCGCTTCATCCATATAATGCGTGGTTACAAAAACGGTTGTACCTTGGTTGGCAGCTTTGTAAATCAACTCCCAAAACTGACGTCTGGTAATGGGGTCGACGCCTCCTGTTGGCTCATCTAAAAACACAATTTTAGGATCATGAATTAAGGACACCGAAAAGGATAGTTTTTGTTTCCAGCCTAAAGGCAATGCACCAACTAGTTTGTTAGCAACATTTTGCAAGCCTAATTCTTCAATTAAAGCATCTGATTTTTCCTTGATGCGTTTTCTGGATAAACCATAGATACCTCCAAAAAACGTAATGTTTTCTCTAACTGTTAAATCGTCATACAAGGCGAATTTCTGACTCATATAACCAATATTCTTCTTGATGTTTTCTGTATGTGTAAACACATCAAAACCAGCGACGTTGGCATTGCCAGAAGTAGGGTTTGAAATTCCAATAAGCATCTTCATTGCTGTGGTTTTTCCTGCGCCATTAGCACCTAAAAACCCAAATATTTCACCTTTATCAACCTCAAACGTAATGGCGTTTACTGCTGTAAAATCACCAAACATTTTGGTTAATCCTTCTACTTGTATGACCTTGTTGTTGTTCATTATTTTGCCAATTCCATAAAGGTGTCTTCAATAGTGGCTATTGTTTTTTCAATGTGTATGTTTGATAAGTTTCTGCTCTCTAAATACGCTTTTAAATGGTCTGGATTAAAGTCTGTTCTATTATCGGTATAATGCACAAACTCGCCAAAAGGATACACGCTGTGGTTGTGCTCATAGGCATTTAAGCTATTGATGAGCTGATACATATTATTAGCACGAACGTTATAAATTGGTTTCGGATAGTACTTTACAATCGCTTCAGGCGTATCAATCTCTAAAATTTTCCCATCTTGAATTAGAGCAATTCTGTCGCATAAAGCGGCTTCATCCATATAAGGTGTTGATACCAAAATGGTGATTCCTTTTTGTTGTAAGCGTTTAAGCATGTCCCAGAATTCCTTTCTTGAAACAGGATCAACTCCTGTGGTGGGCTCATCTAAAAACAATACTTTTGGTTTGTGTATCAAGGCACAACTCAAGGCCAATTTTTGTTTCATTCCACCAGATAATTTCCCAGCACGACGGTTTTTAAAAGGTTCAATTTGTACGTAGATATCTTTAATTAAATCGTAGTTTTCTTCAATAGTTGTTCCAAATATAGTGGCGAAGAAATCCAGATTTTCTTCAACGGTTAAATCTTGATAGAGGGAAAATTTACCAGGCATGTAGCCAACACTGTTTCTAATACTTTTGTAATCTGCAACCACATCAAAACCAGCAACGGTTGCTGTGCCTTCATCAGCAAATAAAAGTGTGGTCAAAATCCTGAATAACGTAGTTTTTCCAGCACCATCAGGACCAATTAGCCCAAAGAGTTCTCCTTCTTTAACTTCAAAAGAAATGTCTTGTAAAGCGTTTACACTTTTGTAGGATTTACTAATATGTTTTACGGAAATACTCACCAAACCTTAATTTTGAACGATAACTTTTGCCTCCATTGTTACTTTTGAATTAATGGAATTTGAGATTAAACAGGCTTTTTCTGATTTTTCTAAAATGCGTTCGGTACGCTCTGTTTTAGATGCGTCAGCAATAACTACTTCAGGAAACAACAGTACTTCGCTTATTACAAATTTGCCATCTACTTTCTCTAAAATGCCTTTTGATCTACATTTAAAACTGATGAAATCTAACTTTGAATACTCAGCAATTGCTAAAAACGTAGTCATTAAACAGCTACTTACAGCCGCAGTAAATAGATGTTCTGGTGTCCAAATGTTAGGAATTCCTTTGTCAAACTCTGGTGGTGTTGAAACTTCTATGCAATTAGCTTCATTGACCTGTTTGTTCTGAAGTTCTGGTGAACACATCATGCCTTTTCGGTCTTGTGTCCAACTTATGTTGACATTGTAACTATGTTTGTCCATTGAATTAATTTTTTGATGGTGTTATTGAAAATATGTAGTGTAAGCATTTACATTGTCAATGATACTCTGCTTTATTTTTGAAGCTTCATCAATGTCATTGGTTTTTGATAATGCGGAAACTTTCTCTATTAAAGGATACAACCAAATGTGCAGATTATCATGTGAAGCACCTTTCATAGTACACTCTTTTACTACTTTGTTTTTAACTTCATTTAATTGGTTTGCTAATTGATGATAATCGTCAATTGAAGCCGTTGACTGTGCTTTTAGTAACTCTTGCATTTTTTCTACACCTTCGGTAGTTTCAATGTTAGTTTCCCACTTTGAACCATTATTTAATTGTATGTCGTTCATCCATTGGGTGCTTAAAAGATCGGTTTGTTCTTGTAAAACTTCTTTTGAAGGAATTATGTCTTCTTGTTTTTCAGAGTTTTTACAACTTATAACCAACGCTGATATTAAAATGATAAGGGTTATTGATTTTTTCATAATGAAATAAATTAAAGGTTTATCCAAAGTTCTGCTGGCATGCCAATTTTTAAGCTTCCATCATTAACAACATCTATTTTTACAGCATAAACTAAGGCTACACGTTCTTCTTTAGTTTGAATGATTTTAGGTGTGAATTCGGCTTCAGATGCAACCCATGAAATAGTGCCTTTATAAGATTTCATAGTATCAGCATCATCAATTTTCACAGTCACCTCTTGACCAATTTTTATATTTGCCAATTGGGTTTCACTCACATACACACGCAATTGCATGGTGTTTAAATTGGCTATTTTGTACAATGGTTTTCCAAAAGCAGTAATTTCGTTAGGTTCGGCATATTTGGTTAAAACTGTTCCGTTTGTTGGATTTATGATTTTGTTCTTCTGTATCTGGTCATCAATCTGCTTTAATTGTACATCAATAGATTTGAGCTCATTAACCACAGGAGCATTTTGTATTTCCACGCTTCTAATCTGATTTTTAATCACGTCTATTTCGCCCTCAATATCATCCAATTGTTTTTGTGTTCCAGCATTGTCTTTTATTAAGTTTTCAACTCTGGTTTTGTTGGTGTTGACTGTTTTTAATTTAGCATTTAAAACAGATATTTGCGACAAAACACCTTTAGATTTAGAGCTAATTACAGCTTTAGATACCTGTAATTGCTCACGTTTTAATGTCAACGGAATGGTATCGATATAACCTATAAATAGGTCTTTTTCAATAACATCGCCTTCATTAACATCAAACTGCATTAACTTTCCGTTATTTTCAGCCGAAATTGTTATTTCTGTTGCTTCAAAATTTCCATAACCATCTGCTTTTCCATTGGAATCGCTACAGGAAAACAAGCTTATTGCTATAGCACTTATTCCTAATATATAGTTGTAGTTTTTCATGTGTTTATATTTATTGTCCTTTAATGACATTGTAATTTGCTTTTGCGAGTTGTAACTGGATTTTATGTCTTACCAATGTGTTTTCGTCTTCGTATAAATTGGTCAATTCTGTAATATAAGCCGAAGACGTAATCACACCATTTTTAAGTTGTGAATCTGCGGTTTGTAAGACTTCTTTTCTAAGATTAATGATAGCTTCATCTGATGTGATAAAGCCTTCTATTTTCTCTATTTCCTTTTGCTGTTTGTTGAGTTCAATGTTGGTGTTAAGTTTAAACGCTTCGGTTTCGGTATCTATAATGTCTTTATTAATGGTTAATGATTTGCGTTGCTTGTTTTTTGAATTCCAGTTAAAAACATTCCAATTCAATTTAACACCAACCGTATAAAAAGCTTGAAAGGAATTATCTAGCATATTCAATCTAGGATTGCCATAACCACCTGTTACAAAACCGAGTAGTTTTGGCGCATTTAGTTTTGAGATTAAGGTTTCTGATTGTGATATTTCTTCTTTTTTAAGTTGGAACAACTCCAATTCTGGTCTGTTTAAGTCATTCTGCAACTGAGTTTCAATAAGCGGATTTTGAAATAGGGTAGAAGCTTCCAATGGTTTTTTGATTAAACTTGAAAGTGTTTCTATAAGTGCAGCCTTATTACTATCTAGTTCCTGAAATTGTTGACTAATTTTCAATAATTCAGCTTCCAATACTTTATCTGAAGAGGGTAAAATAACACCGTATTTTATGCCAGAAACCACTTCTTTAAGCTTTGCTTCCAACTGTGTTTGTTTGGCTTTTAATAACAACTCTGATTCCTGAGCCAGTAAAATAGAGAAATACAGTTGATTGATTTGTTGTTTTAGCTGATACAAACTAACCTCAATCTGTTTTTGTTTGGTTTTAAGTTGTGCAGATTTTACGTTCAAAGACGCATCTGTTAAGCCTCCATTATAAATCAATTGGTTTGCCGATAACGTGGCGCGGTATTGATCTTTATTTAATGGCTCAATATTGGAATTAGGAATAGGCACTTCAATCACATCTGATTGGTAGGTTGCTTGCGCATCTAAATTTAGCTGTGGTAATTTTGCAGTAGAAATAACTTCAGCATCCAACTCATACTGTGTTTCAAGGAGTTGTGACTGCTTAGCTAAAGGATAGTTTTGAATTGCCAAATTATAGCATTCTTCAATTGTGATACGTTGTTGCGCATAACCTGTAAACGTTGCTATGCTTATTAAAATGAGTATTAAGCGTTTCATTTTATGTGTGCTTTATAGCATTGATAATAAAATTGGCTACTTCGGTTTTACGGTTTTCCATAAGTTGTTTGTAGGCTTTATCGCTAACATTGGCAAATGCCATTACCAAAGGTTTTGCCACAAATGGAAAAATATTAAGAGCCAAAATATTAATGAATAGTTGTTCACCACTTATAGGTTTGATGATGCCTTTGTTTGCTTCCTCATCAACTTGTTTCTTGAATTTTTCAAGGTTGGGAAATCCTTTATTGTCTTTAATCTTTAGAATAAAATCTTGATTCCTATTTAATTCTTGAATAATAAAATTTGGTAAGTAAGGATGCTTAATGATGAATGATATATAGTTAGAAGTGAAATTTTTAATCTTATCTTCAATAGTGGAGTCATCATTTAAAATCGCATTTAATTGAGGTGCTAATAATGAGAATGCATTCTTAAAAACTGCTTCAAACAGCAATTGTTTACTTCTAAAATAATAGTGAAGCATGGCCTTGTTAATACCAGCTTTATCAGCTATTTCCTGCATACGCGCACCATCCATACCTTTAGATTGAAATATGCTTTTTGCTGCATTTAATATCTGTCCTTCTGTGTTTTCGTCTCTTGTTTTCGTCATAACCAACTATTTAGTTTAACCATTTGGTTAACAAATGTACAAAATATTTATTTACTTGTCATTTATAAGAAATAAAATATATTATTTATTGCTGAGTAAACGACTTTGCTTTATTTCTTTTTTAATGCTTTTAATTAAGCTAAAAAGGGTTGTTTTTAATACTCTATACTCTATTATAAAGTCATTAATTTCAACAATTAAACGACGATGCTCATTCTTATAATCTGCTTCTTCTTTTGGTTGATCTATACCATCAACCATAATTTTTAAATCGTTTTTATGAGTTTTTACATACTTAATAAGTAAATCGGTTTTTTTTTGTAGCTTACTTAATGTATCAATTATTGTCTTACTCTCTTTAAAGTGCTTTGAATCTATGAGTTGTAATGTATAAGACTTGATTAGGTCATCAAAAAATAATTGTTCATTTTTCATGAATTCTAAGTCTGACAACCATTCAATTGAGTTTTTATGCATTGTTTCGGCACTTAGCCACTCAACATATTTTGTACTAGTTTGTGTTGTTTTCATAATATTTGTTTAAAATAAAGAAGAAAACAATTCATAGAATTGCTTTCTTCTTTTTAAATGTTAAGAAATCTTTACTACTTTTTTTGTAGACAATTTTTTAGCTTCAGGCTTTTTTTCTAAGTTTATTTTTAGAATGCCATCTTTATAAACTGCTTTTACATCTTGATCTAAGTCAATTGATTCTGGTAAAGTTGAAGATCTTTTAAATGATTTATAGCTAAACTCTTTGCAAGTATAGTTTTCTTCTTTTTTATCACTTTTTTTTCCTTCAACGTTAAGTACATTACCATCTATGGTAACTTCAAAGTCGTTTTTATTAAAACCTGGTGCTGCAAATTCAATCTCAAAATCATTTTTGTGTTCCTTCACATTCATTGATGGCATAAGGCTATCTTCTTCCAAAAAATCACCATTAAAAACATCATCAAATTTAAAAAGGTTTTGAAAATCATCTAAACTAGATGGAAATAGTCTGTTTTCCCAAGGTGACATTAATCTACTTCTAAATGGAGATAATTGTCTGTTTCTGTTTCTACGTTTTGCTAGTGTTGTCATGATATATTTTTTTTAGATTAAACATTAAATTGTAATGCTAATTTAGTACCGAAGGCAATTTTATAAAATGATATAAATCAGTTTGATAGGTGAAATTATGATGTGTTTTTAACATTATGATGTGTTTTTAACAATGTGTTCAGGTTTTCCTACTATCTTCAAATATTGAAGTTATTTGCTTTAAAAATTTGTATATTTTTATGCCTTAGTATAATTCGTCATTTACTTTATTAATAATTCGATTTACACTCTTTTATATGCTCCAGTTCTTTTTAGTGAAGTTTTTAGTTTATCTAACGGAAATCTTGAATTTTGCTAGATGATTTTGTAATTTTTAGGCTTTTACATTCTATAAGCTTCTTTTTAAAGAAAACTGCCAAAACATAATGTCTTGACAGTTTTCAACTAACTAATAAATTAATATGATTTAAAGAAGTCTCTTACCCAAGCTTTAGCTTGGTTTTCTGTCATACTATCTGCTTTTCTTACACCTTTTATTTTGGAGCTTAAAGACTTATAGCTTTTGTTTAATTCTTTACTGAATTTCTCATTGGTGTCTGCCGGACCAAAAATGACTAATGCATCAGTATCATCAATTTGTGAAGCTAATGATTGATAATATTGCTTTAGTTGATGTTTTTCACGTTCTAGGAATTTACTGTCCTGAACAACATCTTGTGGGCCGCCTTTAAATCGTGTTCCAGAGCCACCATGAGTACGGTAATGTTCTACATTCGATATAACAGTATCTAATGTTTCTTTACCATTTTCTAGAGTTATAATAAGTGCTTTATCCTTATCTAACCAAATGCCAGTTTTTTTCATTTTCTAATGTTTTTAATTTCTTAAATCATGCATAACTAAAATTGGTACTTTAGAGTGAAACGCAATGCCTTTAACCATTGGGTTTGTTAATATGCTTCCAAAAAAGTTGTGCTTTTTATTAATAAATGCTACCATGTCGCTATTCCTGCTTTCAACAAAAATGTTTACAGCAGATTCTACGGAATAATTTGATAATGAATGAAATGTATAATTGACACCTTCAAAAATATCTTTAAGCATGTGTTTATGCTCTTTTTGGTTGTTATCTAATTCATTCTCTTCTGAAATGTGAAGTATTGCTATGGTCGCATCACATTTTTTAGCAATGTCGGTTAAGTAGCTTAATTCTCTTCTTTTATAATGTGTTTTATAGCTAGTAGGAAACACAATTTCTTTAGGCAAGCTATGTTTAGCTTTTTCTGGAACAACAATGATAGGGCAATTTCGAATTTTTTCCATTGTGTTCACTGCAACACTGCCAAATACGGTTCCTTTATTACTTGTTTTGCCTTTAGTTCCCATAATAATCATTTCTATATCCTTCTGTTCTACAGCATCTTTAAACGCTTCAATAGGTTCATTATACATCGAAATAGTTTTGAAATTATGTTTTGGGTTGCCATGTTTGTTTATTATAAGTTTATCTAGTAATTTAGATAAATTTTCTTCAGATTCTTCTTTTGCTTCTTCAAAAAAATTACCTCCCGATTCCATATTAATAATATTATCAATGAGACTATTAGTTCCAGAGAAAGCGTTAAGCAAATAAAAATCACAAGCTTCGTTTTCAAATAATTGCAAGGCATAGTTGATAGCCAACCATGAGTTGTTGGAAAAATCGGTAGGAAGTAAAATTTTGCGCTTCATGATTCAATTATTTGTAGATATAAAAATAAGGTGTGATCAATAAAATGGAAATGATATAAATCAGTTTAAGGCTTATTTCCTTGAAGGTATTACCATAAATGGAATATTTAAATGAAACCCAATGTGGTTAATGGTTGATTTAAAAAACAAGTTTTCGAAAAAGGAACGCTTGTTATTTATCATTATCAATAAATTAACACGGGATTTTAATTGAAAATTTGTAATTGCTTCAGGTACATTTTGATTTTTAACATCGTGAAAAAGATGTGCTATTCCTTTCATACTTGTTTCTAAAATTGACTTGTTCTTTTCTTGCGTTTTAGTTAGACCATTACCAGCAAACACATGTAAAATGTTAATTCTTGATATATGTTTTTTAGCAATCTCAATAATTGGATTTAGCTGCGTGTTTTTGTATTCTATTTCATAGTCTGTTGGAAAGAGTATTTCGTGAGGATTTTCGAAATCAAAACCTGAAGGAATTGCTAAAACGGGACATTTGGCATTTTTTATTACATGTATTGTATTTGAGCCAAATAGTACGCCAGCAACACCACTTGCTCCTTTGGTTCCCATAACAATAATATCCATGATGCTATTTGAATAAAGGTTGTCAATCTCGGATGTAAGGTTGTTAATTGATGATATTTGTGAGAATGTATGTTTAGGGTCTTTAAAACCTAAAATTATTTTTTCATGGAGTTCATCCAATCTATTTTTTGATGTTTTTTTTAAGGCATCTACAATTCCTAATTGAGCCGAACTAGGTTGCCAGTATTCAACTTGATAAATTATAGGAGTATAGGTGTTTAATAACACAAAATGACACTCTTGATCTTTAAATAACTGTAATGCATATTGTATAGCATTCCAAGAGTTTTCAGAAAAATCGGTTGGTAATAATACTTTCTTCATGATGACTTAATTTTATTTTTAGTTACTAACTACGTCTAATATTTTGTAATGTTAAGAATGGAATATCGATATGCAAACTGATATTATCTATTGTAGATTGAAATAAAATACTCTCTAGAAATGATTGCCTAGTATTTACCATTACTAACATATCCATCTTATTTTCTGTGATGTATTTATATATGGTATTAGCTATCGTTTTTTTATTAATTGTTAAAAAGTTTAAGATGTTTTTACACAAGCCTTCTTTAATAAATTGTTTATTATCTTCTTGTCTTAACGATAGCTTGCTGTTCTTTGAAATGTAAAGCATATCTATTGTTGCTCTATAAGGAGTTACCATTTCGCAGAGTAATTTAAGTTCTCTACGTTTATAAGGAATCATGTAATTAGTAGGAAACAAAACACGTTTAGGTTGTGTGTACTTGTAATTTTCTGGGATAGCCAAAACAGGACATTGCACATACTTTAAAACTTGTAATGTGTGACTGCCAAAAATTAATTTTTTATCATTGGTTTCACCACGAGTTCCCATAACAATAATATCAATATTTTCTTCATCAACAATTCTGTCTGCTTCATCTAAAAGCATTTCGTTAGCAGATATTATGTTATATACATGCCTTGGGTTTGGAGATATTTCTTTTACCTTGTTTAAGGCTTCTTCCAGCTGTTGTTGTGACTTATTACTAACCTCTTGTGTAACTTGATCGAGAGTTTGTTTTTTTAATAGGGAAGGATTAGCATAAATTTCATCTTGATATGCATGCATTATAAAAAAATCGCTACGTTCATACTTAAATAACTCTAAAGCATACTTTAAGGCATTCATTGCATTTTCGGAAAAATCTATAGGAACTAATATTTTTCTCATGGCTATAATGTTTATTAGTTATCTAAAAGTACAGCATGCAATAGACGTGAACAATGATATTTATCAGATTGGTTACATTAACAATCTTCAATTGAGTTTAGATGACATTTTTGAAGTACTTGGTTGCTTTTACTACCATATCGATAAATGGTAATACCTTTAAGTTTATATTCCCAAGCAGTTTTATAAATTTTTGAAACATCCTCTTTAGTTGTATTTCTTGGGAGATTAATAGTTTTTGAAACTGCATTATCGGTATATTTTTGAAATGCTTGTTGATGCAATAAATGATATTGCCATGGAATTTCCAAGCTCGTTTTAAAAATGGCTTTTATTGCTTCTGAAATTGAATCTATATTCTTTATACTTCCAGCTTTTAAAACGGTATTTTCAAGCTCTAAGTTCCATAAACTTAATTGTTTCATTTTTTTAACAAACAACTTATTTATTTCTGTTTGAGTTTGATTATTTAAAATACCTACACGTTTATATGCTAAAGCAAATAAGGGCTCAATTGAGTAGGAGGTATCAGCAATTACAGATATAGTTCCTGTTGGCGCAATGCTATTACAAGTTGCATTTCGCATTTGAGTTTTATGAACATGAATGCTATTTTTCCATTCTGGAAAAACACCTCGTTCTTTTGCAAGGTTTTCTGAAGCTTTATAACTTTCGGTTTTAATAAACTTCATTAACTGTTCCGCTAAGTTCAAAGCTTCTTTTGAAGTGTAAGGAATTTCTAATAAAATCAATAACTCTGCCCAACCCATAACTCCTAATCCAATTTTTCTGTTAGAAGTTGTTATAGCTTTTATTTTTGGTAATATGTAATGGTTTAAGGTTATAATATTGTCTAAAAACCGAATGGCAAGATGAATTGTTTTAGATAATGTGTCCCAATCTATAGAATAGTGATTGGCTTTATATACAATCATTTTAGATAGGTTTATAGACCCTAAATTGCAACTCTCATAATCCAGTAAAGGTACTTCGCCACAAGGGTTTGTAGTTTCTAGCCTTCCTAAATTTGGTGTTGGGTTTGATTTATTAATTGTATCTAAAAAAACAAGTCCAGGATCTCCAGTACGCCATGCCTTCTTAACAATAAGCTTCCAAAGTGATTGTGCTGCTAAGGTTTTAACAACTTTTTTTGTTCGTGGATTTATTAGTTGCCAATCTAAATCATTATTGACAGCATTCATAAAAGCATCAGTAATACCAACCGAAATATTGAAATTCTCAATAGATTTTTTATTGGACTTTGACGAAATAAATTCCTCGATATCAGGATGGTCTATATTTAGAATTCCCATATTTGCGCCTCGTCTTTTTCCTCCTTGCTTTACATACTTTGTAGCAGTATCGTAAATTTTCATAAAAGCCACTGGACCAGACGATGTGCTACTTTTTGAGCTTACCAAATCATTTTTGGGGCGAAGTTTGGAGAAATTAAATCCAGTACCACCACCACTTTGATGTATTAATGCCGCATTTTTTAGAGACGTAAAAATACTATCTAAACTATCTGTAATTGGTAATGCAAAACATGCGCTTAATTGTCCATTTTTGCAGCCAGCATTTATAAGTGTTGGTGAATTAGGGAGGAACTTTAAATTACTTATAAGGGAGTAAAAATTTCTTTCGTAAAAAGTACTTTTTTCATTTTCACAACTTGCTACAAATTTTGCCACACGCCTAAACATTTGTTCCGGAGTTTCTATCAATTTCCCTTCCTTATCTTTTATAAGATAGCGATCCTTTAAAATTTGTATGGCATTATTAGAAAGGGTATTCATATTGTAAAGGTGAGGGTTTGTTCCTGATTATAATTTTGCTAACTCAAATTTATTTAATAAATCTTTATTAATACTGATATATATCATTTGGTAACTTGTTGGTAGTCACCAACTTTATAACTCACAAAAAAAACATATTGTCATGGCTCTTAATTTTAATCAATTTGCAGCAGAAGCAAATACTTTTTTAAAGGAATACTCAAAAGAAATGAATCTTGCTACCGATAAAGAGAAAGCTGGACGTATTTTATCTGCTATTTTACACGCTTTGCGAGAGGTAATATCAGTTGAAGAATCGATACAGCTTATTGCACAGTTTCCAATGTTTTTAAAGGCAGTTTATGTAAATGGATGGACAACTCATAAAAGAGAAAAGGTAAAAAATATGACTGAATTTATTGATTTATGCAGGAAATATAGTGGTTTAACCTCGATTCACGATTTTGAGTCTGATGAATTAGCAGAAAATTATATAGATACAACATTTATATTATTACGTAGATACATCTCTTTAGGTGAACTGGAAGATATAAGATCCGAGCTTCCTAAAGATTTAAAATCTATGATATACCATAATATTATGTTTTAATCAATTTATAATAACAAATAATAATAAAGCTATGAATACTCTAAAAAACAAAAGTGTAATCATTACTGGAGGCTCAGGAGATATAGGTAAAGCCACTGCAAAACTTTTTTTAGCCGAAGGTGCTAAAGTGATGTTGGTTGCTCGAAATGAAGACAAACTAAAAGCTGCTATTAGCGAGTTAAAATCTGAAAATGTTTCGTACTGTGTTGCAGATGTTACAAAAGTTGAAGACACTAAAAAGTATACTGAAGCGACACTTACAAAATTCGGTAACATTGATGTCTTTTTTAATAATGCAGGAATAGAAGGTCCAGTAAAACCTATCAAGGAATACCCTGAAACAGATTTTGATAAAGTTATCGATGTTAATGTAAAGGGCGTTTGGTTGGGTTGCAAATATGTAATTCCAAAAATGAACGACGGTGGAAGTGTGATGATAACGTCATCTGTCGCAGGCATTAAAGGCTTTTCAGGCCTTGGCACTTATGTTGCGAGCAAGCATGCTGTTGTTGGTATTATGAGAGTTGCGGCAATCGAATATGCCAATCATAGTATTAGAGTTAATACCATCCATCCTGGACCAGTAAATAACCGTATGATGCGCTCAATAGAAGAAAGTATTTCACCAGGTCATGCCAAGGACGTACAAAAAGAATTTGAAGCAGATATACTCTTTAAAAGATATGCCGAATCTGAAGAAATTGCGCAGTTAGCCTTGTTTTTAGCTTCAGATGCGAGCAATTATATTACTGGAGCCATGCATGTAATTGATGGAGGAATGAACGTGAAATAATATGCTAAAATATTTTAAGATTTATTGGATGGCATAAACCAAATTATAAAATGAACACAATAAAAACTTATAAAGAAATTGATATTCCTATAGGTGTAATTCACGTAAAGGGAAATTTAAGACAAGCACAAAATAGTAAAGGTCTTATTTTGTTTTCTCATGGCAGTGGTAGTAGTCGATTAAGTTCAAGAAATAATTATGTTGCCGATATTTTATTGCATAATGGATTTTCAAGCTTATTATTCGACTTATTGACACCACAAGAGGATGCTATTTATGAGAATAGGTTTGATATAGAACTCCTCACAGATAGGTTGGTTAGTGTTACCAAATGGGTTAAAAACAATAAAGATATTAAACAATTACCACTAGGTTATTTTGGTGCAAGTACAGGCGCTGCATCTGCCCTTAGTGCTGCTGCTAAATTAGGAAAAACTATCTCTGCTGTTGTATCTAGAGGAGGTAGGCCAGATCTTGCTATGAATTATTTAAGACAAGTTAAAACACCTACACTTTTATTAGTTGGAAGTAATGATGGTGTTGTTATTGAGTTAAATAAAAAGGCACAAGCAAACATTCCTGGAGTTTGCGAATTAAAAATTATTGAAGGTGCTACTCATTTATTTTCAGAACCTGGTAAACTGGATCTTGTTGCAAAAGAAACCAGCGATTGGTTCGACACATATTTAATCTTATAAAAAATTATATGATGTTTAAAGATAGAATTGAAGCAGGAGAACAACTCGCTAATAAATTGTTAGAATATAAAAACAATAAAAAGGCAATAGTGGTTACTATTCCTAGAGGAGGTTTACCTATTGGACATATTATTGCAAAAAAATTAAACGTCCCTTTAGAAATTGTTCTTTCAAAAAAAATTGGGCATCCACTTCACAAAGAATTTGCAATTGGTGCTGTAACCCTAAATGACATTATACTAAGTGAAGATGCCAGAGATATTTCAAATAGTTATATAGATAGCGAAACCAGTAGGATTCGAGATATTTTAAAAAAACGTCAAGACATGTATTATGGCTCAATCACGCCTACTAGTTTGAAAAACAAAACAGTAATTTTGGTTGATGATGGTGTTGCTACAGGTCAAACATTAATATCTAGTATTAACCTTATTCACCAACAACAACCTTCTCAAATAATTGTAGCCTTACCAGTTGGCCCTCCTTCGGTTATTGCCAAAATTAAAAATATGTCGTCGGTAAATAACACTATTTGCTTGCTTACACCTTTTAATTTTCATGCTGTTGGACAATTCTATAAAGAATTTTACCAAGTTGATGATAGTGAAGTCATTAGATTATTAAAAGAAGCTAACCAAAAGACCATTAAGGATTAATAAAGGTTTAAATTAATTATACCATGATACTTCATGATTTTAGTAAAGAAAATTCAATTTTAAATCAGTTTATAGCTGAATTAAGAGATGTCAACATCCAAAAAGATACCATGCGCTTTCGAAAAAATATTGAGCGAATTGGAGAGGTTCTTGGTTATGAATTAAGCAAAACTTTAAATTATAAAGACAAAAAAGTAAAAACTCCTTTTGGTCACAAAACGGTTTTAATGCCTCAAAACAACCTTGTACTATGCTCTGTTTTACGTGCAGGCTTGCCTTTGCATCAAGGGCTTTTAAATTATTATGACAAGGCTGAAAATGCATTTATTTCGGCATATAGGTACCATAGGGATAACCAAGATGCTTTTAAAGTTATTGTAAAATATTTAGCTGCTCCATCATTAACGAATAAAACGTTAGTGCTTACAGATCCTATGTTGGCTACAGGTAAAACCCTGGAAAACGTTTATAGTGCTTTAAAAAAACATGGTATTCCAAAACAAATTCATATTGTTTCGGTTATTGGTTCAAAAATTGGAGTGGAATATGTTAAAAAGATTTTTTCTGAAGACACACATTTATGGATTGCCACAATCGACGACACATTAAGCAGTAAGGGTTATATAATTCCTGGGCTTGGTGATGCAGGTGATTTGTCCTTCGGATTAAAACTATAATCAAATAGTTATATAGAACAAAAAAGGTAAGTATTGCACTTACCTTTTTTTATTGTACAAAAGCAAAAAATTTAATCATTATAGATAACATATTTCCTAAAAAATAATGCTTGTACAAACTGATTAATAGCCATGTTTAAATAAAAAACAGGAAGCCGAAACCTCCTGTTTTTCCAAAACTCTCAATTTTATTATCTAACTTTCGATTCACTATAATATTTACTTTATTGCTAAAGTACCTATTATGGTTTTCCTGTTAAATAATAGCTTCGAACGTTTTGTTTCGACCTCATCATTTTACAATGATAAAACCTATATGCTTTTTAAAAGCAGGAAGCCGAAACCTCCTGCTTTCTTGAAAAGCTCAATTTTATTATTCCTCCTATAGCACTTCCAATAACTCTTTATTACTAAAAAACCATTAGAACCATAAGCCAAACTATAGCTTTGAACTCTTCATAACAGATTAAGCATTTTTCAATGTTTAACCTGTATGCTTTATAAGAAACAGGAAGCCGAAACTTCCTGTTTCTCTTAAAGAGCTTAATTTCATTATCTAATTTATCAATATCCAAAACAACTTTATTGCTAAAGGCATCTCAAAAAATTAATATCACAAAATAATAATTTTAAACTCTATTACGATCTATAAGGTCTTACGATTTATAGATCTATGTTTTTAAAATTTATCAGTGTTTTTAAAGAACTTTTTAATTATGACACTAATATAAATGATATTACCTCGATTTAAAATGATATATATCAGTTTAGAAAAATAAATCGTAAAAAATGTCTTTTTTTAAACAGAAACTAATTTATTTTCAGCTTTATTAATGTTGTCTATGCCTTGTAATAAGGCATCTGGATTAAATGATATGCTGTTAATTCCTTTTTCTACCAAGAAAGAAGCAAATTCTGGAAAGTCGCTTGGTGCCTGACCACACAATCCTATTTTGGTTTTGGTATTGTTTGCTTTTTCTATAGCCATAGCAATCATTTTTTTTGTTGCTGCATCATTTTCATCAAAAAGTTTTGCCATTAATTGTGAATCTCGGTCAACACCTAAAGTGAGTTGTGTTAAATCGTTAGAACCAATAGAAAAGCCATCAAAAATTTCAGCAAACTCTTCAGCTAAAATAACATTACTCGGAATTTCGATCATAACATAAATCTCTAAACCCTTGTCACCTTGTTTGAGTCCATTGTTTTTCATTATCTCTATGACTTTTTTACCTTCTTCTAGCGTTCTACAAAAAGGCACCATCACTTTTACATTAGTCAGACCCATTTCATTTCGCACTTTTTTTAGTGCTTCGCATTCCAGTTTAAAACCATTTATATAAGATTCACTATAGTATCTTGCTGCTCCTCTAAAACCTAACATTGGGTTTTCTTCTTTAGGCTCAAAAAATTTCCCTCCAATAAGATTAGCATATTCGTTGGTTTTAAAATCGCTTAAACGTACAATGACTTCTTTAGGGTAAAAAGCTGCAGCAATGGTAGCGATACCTTGAGACAACTTATCAATAAAATAGTACTCTTTGTTTTTATATGCCTTTGTAAGTTCTTCAATGATTGCTTTTGCTTTTTCATCCTTTATTTTATTAAATTCAACCAATGCCATTGGATGCACTTTTACCGAATGTGTAATAATAAATTCCATACGTAATAGGCCTACACCATTATTTGGATAAAAAGACAGCTGAAAGGCTCTATCGGGATCTGCTAAAATTAATTTGGCTTCAGTTTTTGGGAGTGGTATGTTGCTAAAATCGATTGCTTTTTCTTCATAGGAAAGTTTACCTTCATAAATGTATCCTATTTTACCTTCAGCACAGTTTAAAGTGATTAATTCTCCGTTTTTAATTGTTTCAGTTGCATTGTTACAGCCAACTATAGCAGGAACTCCCAATTCTCTGGAAACAATTGCTGCATGACTTGTTCTACCTCCTTTATTGGTGATAATGCCTCCTGATTTTTTTAAAATGGGATCCCAATCGGGACTAATAGTATCAGTCACTATAATATCTCCAGGCAGTAATTTATCTGCATCTTTTGTTGATGTTAATAGCTTTGCCTTACCAACCGATATTTTAGTTCCTACAGCATTTCCAGTGGTTAATATTTTGCCTTTTTCAGTTAACTTGTATTCAATTAATACGCTTTTGTTTTTTGAATGGTGTACTGTTTCTGGTCGTGCTTGAATTATAAACAATTGATTGGTTATTCCATCTTTTGCCCATTCAATATCCATTGGTTTTTTATAGTGGGTTTCTATTAGTAAAGCCCATTGCGAGAGTTTAATAACTTCATCATCACTTAAAACAAACACTTCTTGTTTTACTTTTGGTGTGTCAATGTTAATAGTGGAATCATGACCATTGGATTTGTTATAAATCATGGTTTTGTTTTTATCGCCAATTTTTTTCTGAATCAATGGAAAATATCCTTGCTTTAAGGTAGGTTTAAAAACATAAAAATCATCAGGGTTTACTGTACCTTGAACAATATTTTCGCCTAAACCCCAAACACCCGAAAAAAGCATTACATTTTCAAAGCCAGATTCTGGATCAATAGTAAAACCAACACCTGAACAACCTTTATCTGCACGAACCATTTTTTGTACACCAACTGAAAGTGCTACTTCGCTATGTTTGAACCCTTTTTCTTCTCTATATTTTATTGCTCTGTTAGTGTATAGTGAAGCAAAGCATTTTTTTACAGCATCCAATAAAGCATCTTCTCCTTTAATGTTTAAAAAAGTTTCATGTTGACCAGCAAAACTGGCATCAGGGAGGTCTTCGGCTGTGGCACTACTACGTACTGCAACATCAATATTTCATTTACCAGAAAGTTCTTTATAAGCTTTTTTGATTTGAGTTATAAATTTTTCCGAAAAGCTAGCATTCAAAAATAATTCTCGTGCTTGTGTACCTATGTTATTAAGATTGGAATATGTGTCTCTATTGAGGTTTTTGAGTAACTCAATTAATTTATTAGTGAGATTATTTTCATCTAGAAAAGTCCAAAAAGCATAAGATGTTGTAGCAAAACCATCTGGTACTTTAATGCCTTGTGATGTTAATTTATTATACATTTCGCCAAGAGATGCATTTTTGCCTCCAACTTCATGAATATCTTTAATAGTTATTTCTTTGAATACTTTAATAAATTTCCGCATGACTTTTTATAGTTAATAAGTCAAAATATTATAGGCTACATTTAAAAGAAATAACCCAATAAAAAACAGTAGCATATAAATAACCTGAACCAGTTTTATATTAATAAATTTTAACCATGAAATGGTTTGCTTGGGTAATATGAATAATGATAGTCCTATAAAAAGGGATGTCCATCCAATTAATGTAATTATAAGCTTATAGTTTGGTTCCCATATATTGTGAAATAATATATTTAATAAGCCTACAATAATGGCGACAAGAGATGAAATGATCAAAAATTTCTCATCTTTTAAATCTTCAAATATTTGTTTTATTCGTTTAGGGTTGAAACTTAAAATAAAAAAGAAAATGATAAGATACCATCCCCAAAATTTGGCTAAAAAAATTGAATTTTCCATAATTTAATTTTGTTGTTCGTGTAATACTAAAAATGGTACATCGGTATGATAGCTTATTTCTTCAACCGTTGGCATAAATAAAATCCGTTGAAAATAGTTTAAGTTTTTTGCTACCATAGCAATCATATCTATATCTCTGCTTTGTACAAAACATTGTACAGCATCTTCTATGTCATCATTGGTTAAAAAATGAAAGCTATAATTGTTGTTGAAAAAATAATCCTCCAATAACTCTTTATACTTTATTTGATCAATATTTAAATCTTCTTCCTTTTTACTTATGTGAAGAATTCTTAAAAAAGAGTCAAACTCTTCTAAAACTTCCGAAATAGGCTCCAATGTTTGTATGGGATACGAGATAGATAAATCTGTTGGAAAAGCTATCTCTTTTACATTATTGAACTTAGCATTTTCGGGAACTACTAGCGTAGTACAAGATACTTTGGTAATAACATCACCTGTATTGCTCCCTATGATATATTTTTTTAATCCAGAAGCGCCTTTAGTTCCTATGACAATCATGTCTATGTTCTTTTCTTCTATTTGGTTTCTAATGGATTCAATAAAAAAATTATAGTCTGTAAGCGTATAGAATTTATGCTTTTTATTATGTGGTAATTCTTTTGAAATTCGCTTTAAAAATTCTCGCAACTGTTTTTTTGCTAATTTAGTTTGTACTTCTTCTATTACTTCAGGAGCAATTATATATGATGTGTCCGATGCTAAATTATTTAATCGATTAACATGTAATATGTAAAAGTGGCAGTTGAACTTTTCAAAAAAACGAAGTGCATATTGTATGGCGTTCCATGAGTTTTCTGAAAAATCCGTTGGTAATAATATTGACTTCATTATAATTCCTCTTAAGTATTACAAATTTAATGGCAAGAGGTATTGTACAAAATGATATTCGTCATATTGGTTCTATTCTACTAAATAAATTAGTAGATATCTTTAAGTTTTTGAAGCTCTAAAATTTTAATGTTTCTACCTTCAATAGCTATGAGACCTTGTTTTTTAAAATCGGACATGGTTCTAATAAAAGTTTCGGTAGCTATTCCGGCAACACTAGCCAAGTCGCTACGTGATATCTTTATAGGATCTTCTGGTTTTCGATTTAATTTTTCGGCAAATTTTAAAATGGTGGTAGCTGTTTTTTTGTTTACCGAGCTATAAGCCATTTGTAATAATTGATTTTTTATACCAGTGAGGTCATTACTTAATAATTGTATTAATTCTATTGTAACTTTATGGTTGGTGTCTAAAATATTTTTAAGTTCTTGTTTTAAAATACCTACCATTTCTAAATCTTTAATAGCAGTTGCAGTTTCTTGATACAGATTGTTTTCGGTAAAACTTATATAACCAAACAAATCATCTTCTTTATACAAACCAGTTATAAGCTCTTTCCCCTGTTCATCAAGATTATGGCACTTAACAACACCTTTTGTGATTAAATAAATGTAGTTAGAGTGTTCACCTTCTTTGTAAACAGTTTCTTCTTCTTTAAATCTAAAAATTTCACCTTTATCATACATGTAATTTTTAAAATCGTTTAGTGATTGTATTTCATGTTGACCACTTTCTATTATTCTATTATTAACATCATACTCATCTTTTAATATGGCTATTTTTGCTAAGCGACTTTCTATGGCGCTAATTAACTCGTCTTCACTAAAAGGTTTTGTAATATAATCGTCTGCCCCTAAATTCATTCCTTTTCTTATGTCTAGATGCTCAGTTTTAGCCGATAGAAAAATAAAAGGAATATGTTTTGTGTTTTTGTTTTTTGATAAGGCATCAAGCACACCATAACCATCTAATTCAGGCATCATAATATCACATACAATAATATCTGGTAACAATTGTTTTGCCTTGTTAACACCAATTTCACCATTAGAGGCTGAAATTACATTGTAGTTTGAAAGCTCTAATAACTCGGTAGTGTTTTCCCTTAAAACTGTATCGTCTTCTATTAGTAATATAGTTTTCATTGGTCTGCTATATTGGGTATTTCAATTGTGAAAGTAGAACCTTTGTTCTCTATACTTTCAAAATAAATTTCTCCTTTTAAATTATTTAGATGATCTTTTACAATATTTAACCCAATTCCTGTTCCTTGAGTTAGTAGTACGTTTTCTGCTCTAAAATAACGATTAAAAATATTTTTTTGATCTTTTAAAGGAATACCTATTCCATAATCTTTTATTTTAAAAACAGTAGTGTCTTTAGTTTGTGTTACATTAATGTCTATAACTGTATTCTCATCAGAGTATTTAATGGCATTTTGAAGTAAATTGGACAATGCCAACTCGATAACTTTTTCATCTTGATGTAATGAAAGCTCATCTATATTACTTGGATAATTAATATGTTGACCTTCTTTAAGCAGCATATTTGCGTTATATATTACTTCGTTAATAACCTTACTAACTTTAAAGGTAGAAAATTTGTAATTATATTTCCCTTTATCTAATCTTTCAATTGAAAGAAAATCGGTAAGTATATTGTTTAAATGGTGTACTTCGTCGGTAATGGTTTTTATATGTTTGTCGCGTTTATGTTGCTGATCTTCTTGAGTGTATTTACTCAGCAGTATGGTTGATGTTAAAATGCCGCTTAAAGGTGTTTTAAACTCATGTGAAACCAACGATAAAAATTTTGTTTTTAGTTCGTTGAGCTCTTTTTCTGCAGCCAATGCTGCTTTTAGCTCTTCGGTGCGTTTTGCAACAGTTTCCTCAAGTTCGTTTGTATGTTTTTTTTGCTCAGTGATATCTAAAATAATAGCAACGTAAACGTCTCTATCACCTAATTTTGATAATTGTAAATGGGTTTTTACTGGATATTTGGTGCCATCTTTTCTATAATGAACAGTTTCGAGTTCTAATTTTTCTATATTCTTTTTTTGTAAAACATCAATAGTCTTTCTAAGCTCAACTTCATTCTTAAATGGAGTTATATCTATTGGTGTCATATTAATAAATTCATCTAATGTATAGCCAAGGCTTTTTTGTGCGCCATAGTTAACATTAATAAACTTTAAGGTTTTAGCATCAAAAACATGAATTTCATTTAAAGATTCATTAAAAATATTTGCTAGATGATTTCTTTCTTCTTCTATGCTTTTTGTGCGTGTAATATCATTTAGTATTCCAATAAAATGTGTAACTACACCTTTCTTATTTTTTATAGGTGTTATTTGTAAATCGTTCCAAAATAGAGTGCCATCTTTTTTATAGTTTCTTAATGTAGCTCTACAACTTTTACCATTATTAACAGCATTTTTAAGTTTGGTAATGGCTTTTTGTTGCTTATCGTCTTTTTGTAAAAACCTACAGTTTTTATGTAATATTTCCTCTTTAGAATATCCAGTTAATTTTTGAAAAGCAGGGTTAAAATAAATAATAGGGTTATCAGCTTTTAAAGCATCAGTAATAATAATACCATTACTAGCAGACTTTAGAGCTTTCTTTTTTAATAAGAGTTTCTTTTTTATCTTCTTTTTTGCAGAAAGGTCATTTATTAAAGCCATTGTGTATAGCTTTCTATAGATGTAAAAAGGGTTTAATTCAATCTTCACCGGAAAAGAGCTTCCGCTTTTTTTGACACCATAAATATCCATAGTTTGTTTACCCATTTCACGACGTTTGCCATCTTTTATAAAACTTTTAAAATGAGAAGTATGGTTTGTATGGTATTGTTTTGGAATTAAAATATTTAGATGTTGGCCAATTAATTCTTTTTGTGAGTAACCAAAAATTTTAGTAGCATATTTGTTTACCTCTATAATAGTTTGATGTTCATCAACAATAATAACGCCTTGAGAAATGCTTTCTAATAGAATATTGAAAATCTCTTGATCTTGTTTAAACATTATTATCTAGTTCTGTTAATCCCTTATTGATGTATAAATATAGTAAAGATATGAGCATCATACTATTTAGTAGATTAAGTTTTTGCTTAATTTAAAGAACTGATTTATATCATTATTAAATTCACAACAAGTGCTTATTTTTATAAATCTTAATTTTTATAAAGATGGATAGTAACGAGAGTGTAGTACATAAATTTTATCAAAATCTAGGAAAGCTGTTCTATGCTATTGCTTCAATAGATGGTAGCGTAAGAACCGAAGAACTTGAAAGCCTAAAAGAAATAGTAAAAAAGGAATGGCTATTAACACATTTAGCGAATGATGATTTAAAGTTAAATGCTCAACAGTCTATTATCAACACCTTTAGATGGTTGCATGACGATAACGAATATAATGCTAGCGAATGTTATAAAAGCTTTTTAATTTTTAAAAACAACCATGAAACGCTGTTTACAAACGAGGTTAACAAGCTTATTTTAAAAACAGCTAGAGCCATAGCGGCAGCTTTTTCTAAAGTCAATAAATCAGAATTAATGTTGTTAGCAAAGCTTGATATTGAATTTAAAAAAACAAGATTATGAAATATTATTTTACAACTACAATAAACGGAAGTTTTAATGATGCTGAGGAAAAAGTTAGAGCATTACTAAAAAAAGAAAATTTTGGTGTGCTTACAGAAATAGATATTCAGCAAACCTTAAAAAAGAAACTGGATGTTGATTTTAAAAAGTACAAAATTTTAGGAGCTTGTAATCCACCTTTTGCATATAAAGCATTGCAAGCTGAAGATAAAATTGGAACCATGTTGCCTTGTAATGTTATCATTCAAGAACTTTCACCAAATCATATTGAGATTTCTGCTATTAACCCTTTAGTATCCATGCAGGCTGTAAATAATGAAGCATTAAAGGATGTTGCAAAGGAAGTTAGTGATAAGCTTGAAAATGTAATAAAATCATGCTGATGTATCACTTCTTTATGATGAATATCATTTTATAACTAAGTAATCATCAATACTTTTACATAAATATTAAACTTTAGCATCATGAAAAAAGTAATAATTATGTTTACGCTGCTAGTTGTTATTCCTATTAGTAGCTTTTCACAAACCATAGAGAATATTGATTATATATCACCTTTTAATGAAGGTGTTGCAGCTATTAAAAAAAATAACCAATGGGCTTTTATAAACAAAGTTGGTGATATTGTAATTAACTTTAGGAATGATTTGGTTGTAACAGCATCTGTTAATGGTAATTACCCAATATTTAATAGTGGTAGATGTTTAATTGTAAAAAAAGAAAACGGAATCTCCTATTTTGGATATATTGATTCTTTAGGAAACACTGCTATTGAACCTCAATTTTTAAATGCTACTGCTTTTAATAACAATGTTGCAACTGCGTTAAAACTTGAAAAAGAAGAGGTTGGTAAAAATACTGCTTTAAATAAAGGTATAGTGTATTACAAATATTTTGAAGTTGTTATAGATATTAATGGAACTATAAAAACCTATTTAACACAAAAAGGCGTCAATATTGCTTTAGATAGAAAATTTTTACGAAAGCCTCCTAAGTTTTTAACAAAACAATTATCTAATAACCTTATTGCTGTTAAGAGTGATAATGGTAAGTGGACAATAAAAAAGATTATTGAATAAAGTTTAAAGCACGATTTTAAACACAACAAAAACTCATAGAGAAGCTCACAATGGCATTTATAGACTATTATAACATATTAGGAGTGCCTAAAAACGCTAGTGAAAAAGATATTAAAAAAGCGTATAGAAAACTAGCACGAAAATATCATCCAGATTTAAATCCAAATGATAAAGAAGCCGAAAAAAAGTTTAAGCAGATTAACGAGGCTAACGAAGTTTTGGGTAATCCTGATAACCGAAAAAAATATGACCAATATGGTGAGCATTGGCAAAATGCTGAAGCTTACGAGAAAGCCAAACAACAACAGCAATATTCACAGCAACATAGTACTCAAGGAGATTTTGATGGATACACAGAAAAAGATTTTTCAGATTTTTTTGAGTCTATGTTTGGTGGTAAATCGTCAAGATCACAAACGAGACAAGCTAAATTTAGAGGACAAGATTTTAATGCCGAACTTCGACTAGAACTCAAAGATGTTTACACTACTCATAAACGTACTTTAACAGTAAACAATAAGAATATACGAATTACTATTCCAGCAGGTCTAGAAAATGGTCAGATTATAAAAATTAAAGGATATGGAGGTAAAGGTGTTAATGGAGGTCCAAATGGCGATTTGTATATCCAGTTTTCAATAGTTAACAACACGTCTTTTAAAAGAAATGGCGATAACTTATATACCTCGGTAGATTTAGACTTATACAAGGCAATGTTGGGCGGTGAAATTATGGTTAACACTTTAGATGGAAAAGTAAAGCTAAATGTAAAACCAGAAACTCAAAACGGAACAAAAGTGAAACTTAAAGGAAAAGGCTTTCCAGTATATAAAAAACAAGGTCAGTTTGGTGACTTATACGTTACTTATAACATTAAAACACCAACAAAGCTTTCAGCTAAAGAAAAAGAACTCTTTACAGAATTAGCAAAATTGAGATAGTATGGAAACAAAAAATCTAATATCAATACAACAGTTTTGTAAGCATTACAATGTCCCCAAAGCATTTATTAATACACTACATGAATATGAATTAGTAGAAATAATAGTTAAGAGTGATGAACAGTATTTAAAAACAACACAGCTTCGTGAAGTTGAAAAAATGATGCGATTACACTATGACCTTGATATTAATTTTGAGGGTATAGATGCTGTATATAATTTATTAAAGCAAGTAGAGTCACTTCAAAATGAAATTAATAAACTAAAAAATAGATTAGATTTTTACAATAACTATCAATGAAAATGATTTATTTTAAACAAATCCAAGATTGGATTGCAGACTACCCTTTACTATGGAGTATTGGTAAGTTTCTCATTCTTGCTTCTATTATTTTAGTCATAATAAAGTTTTTAAGAAGTCAATTAAAAAAGAGTATTCCTAACACAGTTATACGCTATAAATCTCAAAAAGGTGTTGAAATTATTGGCTATGTATTGTTAGTAATTATTGCTATTACTTACTTTACAGGTACTATTAAAGATTTCACTCTTATAATAGGTTTATTTACTGCAGGAATGGCCTTTACCTTGCAAGAGCTAATATTGAGTATAGCAGGATCTCTTTATATTTTTCTAGTAAAAGTTTATGAACCAGGTGATCGCATTGAAATAAACGAGATTAAAGGCGATGTTATTGATGTAGATAGTGTTTATACAACCATGATGGAAATAGGTGAGTGGGTAAGTAGCGACAATTACACTGGACGCATTGTAAAACTTAGCAATGCCTTTGTTTTTAAAGGGCCTGTCTATAATTATTCAAAAGACTTTCCCTTTATTTGGGATGAATTTAATTTACCAATTCGATATGGCTCAGACATAGATTTAGCAAAATCAATTGTTATCGATATAGCGTCTAAAACACTTTCAGAATTTACTACAAATTCAAAATCTCAATGGAAAGCCGTTGTCAACAAGTATTACGTAGAAGATGCCCAAGTAGAACCTACACTAGCCATTACGCTAACAGATAATTGGATTCAATTTAATCTACGCTATATCGTTGATTTTAAGAAAAGACGGATTACTAAGCATATACTAAACGATTCTATAAGAGCTGAAATAGAAAAAACTAATGGAAAAGTAATTTTAGCATCCACAACATTAGAATTAATTAAGATTCCAGAATTAAAAATTGGTATTAATAAACAAACCTAAATTAACTCTTGCGCCTGCTTTTTATTGGAGTTCTGGTTCTCGAATGGTATTCTCTAATGTCATTGCCATAATAATCTTCAACTTTAACTTGTTTTGTTCGTCTTAGATTAATACCGTTAAATCTTGATGGCAATACATTTACTGTTATCCAAGCACCATTATCAAGATAGATATACTTACGTAAAGTTAAATCGTAATAAATAGTATAATCAGGAAAGTAAACATATCTAATATTAACAACTCTGTTGGGATAAAACCAAGGAGGTGTTGGATGGCTTGGTCTAGATGAAATAATAACTGGACCACAACTTTCTAGGCTTAAAAAAGCACCTAGTAAAAGGACAATACTTATAAATTTTGCTTTCTTCATGGCATATAATTTTCATTGATTAATCGTTTTTCTTCTAAAGATTTAATAATAGCAGTCACATAATTTGTAACCGTAGTATTAATTCGTTTAGGATCTACAATATCATAAGATGCTACCCAAACCAATGACTTATCATTATTTTCTTTTAAGTTATATAATGAGGCCTCTATGTGGTAAATTTCATACTCATTATAATAGCCTTCAATTAGATAAACATCTTGAACCAGATAATAATAACGACCAAAACGTCTCCAATAGTAATCTCTTCGATAAGTGTCTCCACTATATGATACCTTTTCATCTATACCCTTTACTGCAGAAATTAAAATAGCATCAAACCCTTGATTAGAGATTCTTTTTACTTCTTTTTCAATATCTTCTTCGGTTTGTTTTAAACTGGTGAAAGTAGGTTTAAATACATCATAACTTTCAACAGCATCAATACCTCTGTTTATAAGTTCAGTTTTTAGTTGTTCTTCAAACATTTTTCGTGCAATCAAATTGTCGGTAAGACCTACAATAAGCACTTTTTTAGGTTGATAATTTGTGTACTCCTTATTCACCCAAGTATCTGTCATTCTAGCTGTTGAGCAGCTAGTCAATAACAATAGTGCTACGATATAATAAAATAACTTCATGGATTCTATTTTTTGGATTCTATTTTTATTTGATAAAATTATTTCATACAATTTGGTATTGCAATGATATTTATCAGTTAGATTTATTGAGTAGATTCATAATTTAGATTTTAGAAGAAATAATTTTTAATGAAAAATATTAAAGAAAAAGCCCATAAGCATGATAATACTTTTAAAGGAAAAAGAGAGCTTTATTTTGCTATCCTATGTGGTGTCTTTGTATTATTAGGTTTTTTATTGGAAAGACTAACCAATTTACCTGACTGGATTTTCTTGTTAAGCTATATCATAGCTTATTTTTTTGGAGGTTATTTTATTACAATTGAAGCTTATCGGAAAATTACTAAAGGAGGATTTGATATTGATTTCTTAATGATTGCTGCTGCTGTTGGAGCAGCATATATTGGAAGTTGGGCAGAAGGTGCATTACTCTTATTTCTTTTTAGTTTAGGTCATGCATTAGAGCATTACGCTATGAACAAAGCAAAAAAATCTATTGAAGCTTTAAGTGATTTATCTCCAAAAATAGCACTTGTTAAAAATGGAAATCAGATTATTGAAACAGCAATTGAAAATTTAAAAATAGGAGATGTTATAGTAATAAAACCTAACACCAAAATTGCAGCTGATGGTGTAATTGTATTGGGAAATAGCAGTATTAATCAAGCATCAATTACTGGTGAAAGTATGCCTGTGGATAAAACAGCAATTAGATCTACAGAAAAGTTACCGGAATTTAAACATATAGATAAAAAGCATACAGTATTTACTGGTACTATAAATGGAGACAATATTATTGAAGTTGAAGTTTTAAAATTGAACCAAGACTCTACAGTTGCAAGATTAATCAAAATGGTAAGCGAAGTTGAAGCTCAAAAGTCACCAACACAAAGGCTCACTAAAAAATTCGAAAAATGGTATGTTCCTGTGGTTATGATCGTTGTTTTTTTATTGTGTTTTGCTCATTTGGTTATTAGTGAAAGTTTTGTCACAAGTTTATACAGAGCAATTACTGTATTAGTAGCAGCAAGCCCTTGTGCATTGGCAATATCAACACCAAGCGCAGTGTTAAGTGGAGTTGCAAGAGCTGCTCAAAAAGGAGTGCTAATTAAAGGCGGAAAAGCGTTGGAAGATTTAGGAGAAATCACAACAATAGCCTTTGATAAAACTGGAACATTAACAGAAGGAAAGCCAAAACTCACGAATATTATCCCTTTAAATAATTTTAATGAAAATGAATTTATTAAATTGGTGCTAGAAGTTGAAAGCTTAAGTAATCATCCACTTGCAAAGGCTATAGCAAGTGATTTAATAAAGTTGTATAAAATTGAACCAAAAAATAAAGCTTCAAATGTAAAAGAAATTCAAGGGAAAGGAATAAGTGCTCTTTATTATAAAGAAGAAGTTTTTATTGGTAATGTAAAGCTGATGGAAAATTCCGGCATAAAAGTGCCTGAATTGGTAATTTCTAAAATGAGAGAGCTTTTGAAAAATGGACATACAGTAATGCTTGTAGCCTATAAAAATAAGGTTGTCGGAATAATAAGTGTTATGGATATTCCTCGAAAAACAGCGGTAAATACACTAAAGCGATTGAAAGCTATTGGTATTAAACGCATGATAATGCTTACTGGAGATCATCAAAATGTAGGTGATGCCATTGCTAAAGAAATAGGACTTACTGATGTTAAGGGGAATTTATTGCCAGAGGACAAGGTTTCAGAAATAAAAAAACTTATAGAACAGAACAAAAAAGTAGCCATGGTTGGTGATGGTGTAAATGATGCACCTGCAATGGCCTTAAGCACGGTTAGCATAGCCATGGGAGCGGCAGGTAGTGATGTTGCTTTAGAGACTTCAGATGTAGCTCTAATGTCTGATAAAATTGAAAATCTACCATTTGTAATTGGTTTAAGTAGGCAATCTAAACGCATTATAAAACAAAATATCTGGATAAGTTTAGGTGTTGTTGTTTTACTAGTTCCTGTCACCATTTTAGGACTTACTAATATTGGTTTAGCGGTTGCTTTTCATGAAGGCTCTACAATAGTTGTAGTATTAAATGCTTTAAGATTACTCAAGTTTAATAAAACTTAACTGACATTTCTCATATTTATTACACTACGTTTCATGTATTTTTATACAAACTAAGAAGGTATGCTCACGTTCAAAAACTTTAATATTGCAGATTGGTTTTCATTTTACAGAGTTATAGCAGCCCCTTTTCTTGTGTTATTATTGTGTCTGGATGAGAGACAACTTTTTGCATGGTTTTTATTGATTAGTTACTCAACTGATGCTATTGATGGGTATTTGGCTAGAAAGTTAAAAATAACAAGCCCTAGAGGTTCTCAGTTAGATTCTTTTGGTGATCAAATAACACTTGTTATTGGTTTAGTAGGGTTGCTCATTTTTGAAAATGAATTCATTAAAAGCAATATTATGCTAATTGCTATTGCATTTGCACCTTACGTAGTACAAATGATTATAGCTTATTATAAGTATGGAAAAGCTACAGCATTTCATACATATTTAGCTAAATTATCTGCTGTAATACAAAGTGCTTTTATTCTATATGCATTGTTTTTTTCTCCAAATTACACATTGTTTTATATCATGATTGTATTTGGTCTTTTAGAAACGTTTGAAGAAATTGTACTGATTTTTATGTATGATAATTGGGCTTCAGATGTTAAAGGAATCTATTGGGCGTTTAGAGATAAACGTCGTTATAAAACACCAAAAAATTAAAAAATAAAAAACCAAATGCGAAGCTACTCACTGTTTACCATACTACTTTTATGTTTCGCAATTTTTATTGTAGATGTTTTTGCATTTTATTGGTTACAATCTATTACTAATCTTATTTCTTCAACATTTTTAACTAACACGATACATGTTGTTTTTTGGGTTTTTACCATTGGACTTATAATATCAATAATAGTTTTAAAATTACGACTAGATAATATAGATCCTCGAAGAAAACAATTACTAATATCCTCGCTATATGGCTTAACCATATCTTCTTTTATTCCTAAAATAATTTTTGTAATAGTTATATCCTTTTTGTTTTTTACAAATTACGTTTTATCAGAAAGAGAATCTCTTTTGTTTATTCCACTTATTGGTTTGTTTTCTGGTTTTTTACCTTTTTTTGTCATAGCCTATGGTGTTTTCAAGTCGATTTACAACTTTAAAACATATCATCTAAAAATAAGATTTAAACATTTACCAGAAACCTTTAATGGCTTAAAAATTGTTCATATTTCTGACTTACATTTAGGCAGTTTTAATTATCGGTTTCATATTCTAAATCGTGCTGTAAGCAAGATTAATCACTTAAAGCCTGACCTCATTTTCTTTACTGGAGATTTGGTAAATAATTATGCATGGGAACTAAGAGGATGGAGCAGAGTGTTTAGAAAATTATCTGCATCCATTGGTAAATATGCTGTTTTGGGGAACCATGATTATGGAGATTATAGCCTATGGAACTCAAAAAAAGAGAAGCAAGAAAACTTTAATGCTATTAAAAACTTTTACAATGACATTGATTTTAATTTATTGCTCAACCAATCAGATATTATTGAAAAAAATAATGAAAACATAGCCATCATTGGCGTTGAAAATTGGGGAAATCCACCCTTTAAGCAATATGGCGATTTATATAAAGCCATGAATAAAGTTGAAGAAATACCTTTTAAAATATTATTATCGCATGATCCTTCACATTGGACAGAAGAAGTGGTTGATAAAACCAATATTGCCTTAACATTATCAGGGCATACACATGGTATGCAAGCAGCTTTTCAGTATAAACAATTACAATGGAGTCCCATAAAATATAAATACAAGCATTGGGCAGGACTATATAATAGCAAAAACCAATATCTGCATGTTAATAGAGGTTTGGGTTGGTTGGGCTTCCCTGGAAGGTTAGGTATGCGTCCAGAAATCACATTAATAGAGCTTCATACAGAAGACTGATTAATATCATGGTATAACATGTAAATATTGAATAACTTTCTTAAGCTTTGAAATAATCACTATATAATCCAAAAAAATATGATACAAAACTTAGATTTAAAAGAAATTGAATTCATTTTAGAGAATAATTATATAGGTTATTTGTCATACATATTTAAAAACAAGCCTTATGTAGTGCCAATAACTTATTATTACGATAAGGCTAGAAATATTATTATTTGTTATTCAGGAGAAGGACATAAAATAACAGCCATGAGAAAAAACAATGTAGTATCATTTCAAGTTTCAGAAATCTCTACTGTTAATAATTGGAAATCGGTATTAGTACATGGTACATTCGAACAACATTTTGGAAGTGATGCCAAGGCATATTTACACGCTTTTTCATTGGGAGTTAAAGATGTTATTATGGAAAAAGAACATATTAAACTGGATTATATAAGCGAATTTTCTAGTAAAATTTACAAAGGAGATAACCCTATAGTGTATTTAATTAATATTGAAGAGATTACTGGTAAAAAGAGAAGTTGATATCTTATAATCTAGATTGATTTATATCATTTTGTAAGTAACCTTCAATTTATATATTGTTACAATAACCTATAATGTGCTATTATGAAAATTTATCTTAAGCTTTTAATTGCGGTGTTACTTCTCATATTTTTTACTGTATTATTTATATGAAATTTGTTTTTGTATTTATAGTGATTATTCATGCACTTATCCATGTAATGGGTTTTACAAAAGCATTTCAATTAACCAAAATAACTCAGTTAACCCAAAGTATTTCAAAGACCATTTGGTTTACTTTGATTGTTTAGTGCAATACTTTTTTTGATTTCAGTAACGTTCTTTATGCCTAAAAAAGATTGGTGGTTTATTGTTGCATTAATAGCTGTAGTAACATCTCAAATATTAATCATTTATTTTGGAAAGAAGCTAAATTCAGCACAATTACTAATGTTATTTGTCTAGTTTATAATTAATACTCACACCTTATGAGGCATTATCCAATTTATAAATCGATATATGCTATTTACAAATGGTAGAAACAGTAACACACTAAACACACTAAACAAAACATGAGCATTGGCAATTTGTCTTGATATGGTTGCTTTTGGCGCTAACATTTCAACTAGATATAAAAAATGATCAAAAACCAAAAAACCGATAATAATTGGAATAAGATTAAAAAGTATTTGAAACAGACCTGCTCTTATGGCATCTCTTTTACCACCAACAAGCGCAACAAGTGTGTCCGAACAAGTACCTAATTCTGCTCCCAACATAATGGAAACGGCTATCGAAAGATTGATTAATTCTTGCTTTGCCATTATAATTAATATTCCAACTGTTGCACTAGAAGATTGAATAATAAGTGTTACTAAACCACCAATTGCAACTCCTTTTATTGGATTATCAATACTTGAAACCCATTTAAAAAACTGTTCACTGTTCTTGAAAGGCATTAGTGAAGTTTCTAATATATAAAGGCCAAAGAATAATAGACCAAAATACATTACGACCTTTCCTATGATTTTTAATTTGGAAGATTTATAAAACAACCATGTAAAAAAACCAATTGCTAAAGCAATAACACCATATTTATTAATTTGAAAGGCAATTAATTGACTGGAAAAAGTTGTACCAACATTGGCTCCCATAATTATTCCCATGGCTTGTTTAAAATTCAGTGAACCAGCATTAATGAATATTATAGTAATAATTATGACTGCAGAAGAGGAGTCTAGAAGTATGGTTACAATGACCCCTAATAGGATTGAAAAAAAGATATTTGAGGTATATTTTTTAATTAAATTTTCAACTTTACTTGAAAAGATATCTCTTAAGGTGACAGACAGTTGCCTAATGGCATATAGAAAAACAATAAGTCCCCCTAAAACCAGTGGTAATACGTTAATGATATTGAGTTCTTCCATTAAAAATTAAACGTATTAATATCCCAATTTTTTCTTAGTAGAAGGGACTTCCCATTTAATCATTTCTTTTAAAAAATCATCTACTTTTTCTATAATGAGTTTTTTAGTAATGTCTTTAGGACTGTGAACTTCCAATTCAATACTACTATTATCAATTGGAATTTGTTCGACATAAGGAAACAAAATAAATGTATGTACATCACCGCTGTAAGATTGTGAAAATATTAGAGCACCTCCTTGAATAAATTGAAAGGTTGGTATTTGGTTTATACAATCCATAAGCTCTTTTGGGAAGGAGTCAAAGGTAATGTTTACGGCTTCATTTGCACCTATCCAATTTAGTTCCTGTACTTTCCAACCAATATCATATTGTTTGCAAATAGCTTTTAAGGTATTGCTTATTAAATTCTTGGTCTTGTTTTGCCATAATGTTTTTTTATCTACTACTGTTTTTATGGATGTTTTATAATCGTTAATATGCTCTTCTAAATGTTCTATTTTCATAATCAAGTAGTTTACAGAGTTTAATTATTTTCCTTTTTAGCCGCTTTTTTTTCTTCTCTTTCAAGTTTTCTAAAATAACCTCTGGTTAAAAAGTTATGCTTTAAAGCTTCCATATTCTGGTTAAACTTGTCAGTACCTTCATTAATGTTTTTAAGTGTAGATTTTAAACTATTTACTAACGATGTATCTTTTAATATATAGTTGTATGCACCATCTTCACTCGAATTAAAATCGTTTACTGTTGTATTTATATTTGATAATACATTTTCTATCTCTTGACTAGAGGTTTCAAGATGACTAACAATGTTTTTAAGTTTTACACCAGAAATGGTATCATTCATCAGCATGCCTAAAACAGTTTCGTCGTTGGTTTTAAGGGACGAAATAATTGTGTTTAACTCGTCAATGGTGTTTGTGGCACTTTTGCTAGCCATTTTAAGATTAGTAACAGATTGTTTTAAATCTTGTGCCATAATAGTATCATTAAGAAGTAAGCCTACAGTTCCTTTTCCTTTAAGCATTGCTGTAGTAATTTTTAGTAAATCTGATGTTAGAATGGCAGCATTTTCAGAACTAACGCTTAACGTACTTAAAATGTCGTCAGCACCAATCTTGCTATACGACTCTATAGTGTCTCCGTTACTAATAATATCTGAATGTCCATTTCCTGGAACAATATTTAAAATCATGTTTCCTACCAATCCATCCGATCCTATGGTAGCAATAGCGTCTTTCTTAATATGAGTGATTATTTTTTCATCAATATTCATATCTACTTTAATAGTAGAATCGTTAATCATGATAATATCTTTAACTGTGCCAATATCGATACCAGAATAACGCACGTTATTACCTTTTTGTAAGCCATTTACATTTTGAAAATAGGCACTTATGGTAAAGGTTTTTTTAAACATATTTTGACGCTGACCTATAAGATATACGCCAACTATAAATAGCACTGTTCCAGTTATAACAAACAGTCCTAAGCGTAATTTCTGTGAGCTTGTGTTTTTCATAATATTAGTGTTTAAAAAAGGCTTTAATTTTTGGATCTGTTGAAGCAGATAATTCTGCATATGTACCAACAGCATAATCAATACCATCTATAAGCAATATCATTCTGTCTGAAATAACTCGTGCACAATCAACATCGTGTGTTATTATTAATGATGAGGTTCCATATTTTTTCTGAATGTCCTGCATTAATATAATTATTTCTTTAGCTGTTATTGGGTCTAATCCGCTTGTTGGTTCATCATATAAAATAATTTTTGGCTGTAAAATAAGTGTACGAGCTAAGGCAACACGACGTTTCATTCCACCTGACAATTCCGAAGGCATTAAATCTATTGCACTTGCTAGTCCAACATTCTCTAGAGCTTCAATTACCATTATTTCGGTATCTATATGTTCACCAAATTTTTTAGTATGACGACGTAAAGGAAATTCAAGATTTTCACGTACGGTCATAGAATCGTATAAGGCACTGCCTTGGAATAAAAATCCAATATCTGCTCGTAATATGTCTAGTGCTTCTTGATCTAGTTTAGTAATATCGTTATGCATTAACGAAATAGTACCACTGTCGGCCTCCATTAATCCAACCAAACATTTAATCATGACCGATTTACCAGAACCAGATTTTCCCATAATCACTAAATTTTCACCTTGAAAAAGCTGCATATTAAATCCGTTTAGCACATGATTATCACCAAAACTTTTGTGCAGATCTTTTAGTTCAAGAACAATGTCTCTTTTTGATATGTTATCATGCTCTGTCATAAGTCATAAAAAATATCTGTTACAAAAACAGCAATAAAGTCAATAATAAATAGGAGTAAGGAGGTGAATACTACTGCAGAGTTTGCTGCTTTACCAACACCTTCGGTTCCTTTTTTACAATGATAACCTTTAAAACAGCCAACAATTCCTATTGCAAAGCCAAAAAAGAATGATTTAATAGTTGCAGGTAATATATCGCCAAATTCTAAGGCATCAAATACTTGATTAAAATATAACATAAAGGATACATTACCCTTAATGTTCTCAACTAAGTAAGAACCATATATCGCTATTACATCACCAATAATTACCAATAAAGGTAACATTAATGTTGTTGCTAATACACGTGTTACCACTAGGTACTTAAAAGGGTTTGTTCCAGAAACCTCCATGGCATCAATCTGCTCAGTAACTCTCATAGAGCCTAATTCGGCTCCAATACCAGATCCTATTCTACCAGCACAAACTAAAGCAGTTATTATTGGACCAATTTCTCTAACGATAGAAATACTAACCATAGATGGCATCCATGAAACTGCCCCAAACTCCATTAGTGTTGGTCGGGTTTGTAAAGTTAATACTAAGCCAATAATAAAACCAGTAATACCAACTAATAGCAAAGATCGATTCCCCATATTATAGCACTGTCTTAAAAGTTCTTTAAATTCAAAAGGACTTTTAAAAGCTTCCTTAAAATACCGTACAGCAAAAATGGAGAGTTCTCCAATTTCTATTAAAAAGGATTTTAATTGCTTAATTATATTTTTGAAACCCAACATGCTGTATGGTAATGTACTTTATCAAATGTATAGGAAAAGGTTGATGAATAAAATGATATAAATCATATCTACAGCATAGTAAAGTAAATGTTATTTCGTAGTATTTAACTTTAACCAGCTTTAAAATTATCTAAAAACTGATATTTATCATTGTCTATTTTGTGTGTTATTAAGACATTTATATAACAATAAATATTAGTAGTCATGAAAAATACTGAAGATAATCAATTTATAGATAAAATTATTGGAGCTCTTAGAAAAACAGCAATTGAGTTAGAAGAATTGAGAGTTCAAACTGCTTTAGGAAAAGCTGAAGCTCAAGATAAATATGAAGATATTAAGAAAAAGTTTAATCTTTTTATTCATGATAGTGAGCATAAAGTTAAAGACGTAAAAGAAAAAATGGAGGATCTTAAAGCAAAATTTGATGAATTAAAAGTACAATTAGCTTTAGGTAAAGCAGAAACAAAAGAAGCATTTAAGAAGCAAAAAAAAGAATTGCTTTTATTGTTACATGATATTGAAGTAAAAATAAAAACAAATGAAACACTCAATAGAATGTATGCTTTAATGCTAATAGAAATTGAGCAATTTAAAGTTCAATTAGAGATTTTAGAACAAAAGTTTAGCAAAGAAAAGGATGAAGCTAAAGACACTTTTGAAAAAGGCAAAAACGATTTTAATGCGTTTATAGACAAGCTTAAAGAAAAATATGGAAAGAAGAAAGAAGTGGAAGAAACAAAACTAGAACATTTTCAAAATGAAATCTCTGAAGCATTTCATCATTTTAAAAACGCATTTTCTAAACCATGACTTCTAACTAAAGTTTAGCTAATAAAAAAGCACACTGTACAGTGTGCTTTTTTTATAAATAGTGTCCCGTCCTGAAATAAGTTGACACAAAAACGACTTATTATGAAAGACAAAGAGCAATCAAGAGTTAAGCGTACTCAGCGCGATTATAATTTGGGCTTTAAATTAGCAGTAGTATCGCAAGT
>NZ_SUPL01000003.1 GCF_005047595.1 Pontimicrobium aquaticum | reverse complement strand
GGTTATAGCAATGGGGCTCACCTCTTACCATTCCGAACAGAGAAGTTAAGCCCATTAGCGCCGATGGTACTACATTTGTGGAAGAGTAGGTCGCCGCCTTTTTTAAACCCTTACTATTTTTTTAGTAAGGGTTTTTTTTGTTGAAATTTTAAGAGGAAGGGATATATGCTTGAGGATAGTAGTGACACCCTCTTTATGTGATAAAAAGATATATTGTATGGCGCGGTTTTTACAAAACCTAAAAACATACTATAAAAAAAAGCTCAACTAAAAAAGTTGAGCTTAATATATTTATTTACTGAAATAATTATCCTTTAATAACACCTCTGGAAATTACAATTTTTTGAATTTCAGAAGTCCCTTCGTATATCTGGGTAATTTTTGCATCTCGCATTAGGCGTTCAACATGATATTCTTTTACAAAACCATTACCACCATGAATTTGAACAGCCTCAACAGTTTGTTCCATAGCTACTTTAGAAGCATATAGTTTTGCCATAGCACTAGACATATCGTAATTGTTGCCTTGGTCTTTATCCCAAGCTGCTTTCATTACTAAATGGCGAGCAGCTTCAATTTCTGTTGCCATATCGGCTAGCTTAAAAGCAATTGCTTGATGATTACAGATTTCAGTACCAAATGCTTTACGCTCTTTAGAATATTTAAGGGCTAATTCATAAGCTCCTGAGGCTATACCTAGGGCTTGAGAGGCAATTCCTATTCTGCCACCAGAGAGTGTTTTCATGGCAAATTTAAAACCAAAACCATCGTCTCCAATTCTGTTATCTTTTGGTACTTTTACATCATTAAATTGAAGTGTATGTGTGTCACTTCCTCTAATTCCTAATTTATCTTCTTTTGGTCCAACATCAAATCCTTCCATGCCTTTTTCAACTATGAAGGCATTTATACCTCTATGACCTTTTTCTCTATCTGTTTGAGCTATCACTAAATAAACATCTGCTCGTCCACCATTTGTTATCCAATTTTTTGTGCCATTTAAAACATAGTGATCACCTTTATCAATTGCTGTAGTTTTTTGTGAAGTTGCATCACTTCCAGCTTCAGGTTCACTTAAACAAAAGGCACCTACAAATTCACCTGTAGCTAATTTTGTTAGGTATTTTTGTTTCTGATCTTCAGTACCAAACGCTTCAATACCATAGCAAACTAATGAATTGTTTACTGAAACAATTACCGAAGCAGAGGCATCAACTTTTGATAATTCTTCCATTATAAGCACATAAGAAATTGCATCCATACCGCTTCCGCCATATTTTGGATCAACCATAATTCCTAAAAACCCAAGGTCTCCCATTTTTTTTACTAATTCATTAGGGAACTGTTGTTTTTCATCACGTTCTATAACACCTGGAAGTAATTCATTTTGTGCAAAATCTCTTGCTGCATCTCGAACCATTAAATGTTCTTCGGTAAGGCTAAAATTCATTTTTATGTAGTATTGCTTAATTATTAAAAAATGTACGCAAAGATAATGCTTTATTGCATTTTTTTCAATTCGATTATATATTTTTACATAATATGATAAAAACTGAGTATTGGGTTATTGGTGTTATGTCTGGTACGTCTTTGGATGGATTAGATTTAGCTTATATAAAATTTAATTTTGACAATTTTTGGACATTTGAAATTTTAAAAGCTGAGACTATTAATTATTCAGAGCAGTGGAGAAATACACTTAGAAATCTTGTTTCAAAATCTTTAACTGATTTAGAGAGAATAGATAATGAATACACTACCTATTTAGCTATATCCATTAATAGTTTTATTAAAAGATACAGTCTTAAAAAAATACATGCTATTTGCTCACATGGGCATACTGCATTGCATCAACCAGAAGAAGGAATAACTTATCAAATTGGAAATAAGAGACAGTTAAGTACAATAACAGGAAAGATGGTTGTTTGCGATTTTCGATTGCAAGATGTTAAATTAGGTGGTCAAGGTGCACCTCTTGTACCAATAGGAGATGAATTACTGTTTTCTAAATATGACTATTGTTTGAATCTTGGTGGATTTGCAAATATTTCAACTAAAATAAATTCTGATAGAATTGCTTACGACATATGTCCAGTGAACATTGTATTGAACTATTATGTAAAAAGGCTTGGGGTGGAGTATGATAATAATGGAGTTATAGCAGCCTCAGGGCAAATCAAAGAAGAGCTACTATTAGATTTAAATGCCTTAGACTTTTACAGTTTAAAACCACCAAAATCGCTTGGTTTAGAGTGGGTTAATGAAACAGTTTTTCCGTTAATTGATAAATATGATTTAAGTATTGAGGATATATTAAGAACTTATATAGAGCATATTGCTTATCAAATTGTTAAGGAGATAAACATATCTACAAAAACAACAATACTTATAACAGGAGGAGGTGTCTATAATTTATTTTTAATAGACAGAATAAAATCTTTAACAAAAAACACTATTATAATTCCTTCAAGAACAATTATTGAATATAAAGAAGCTTTGATTTTTGGGTTGTTAGGAGTGTTAAGGCTTAGAAATGAGTATAATTGTTTAAGGAGCGTTACAGGTGCTACTATAAACCATAGCTCCGGGAAAATATTTCAAGCTTAAATTTAGTTATATTTAACACTCAAATATCTTTAGTTTTTTATATTTGTTTATTCACATTTGCTAAGCAGTTTTAATGAAAGAATTACTTCAGAAGTACGAGAATAAAGAGCCAGAAATAGTGTTTAATTGGAAAGACCCTGAAACCGAAGCAGAAGGTTGGACAGTAATAAATTCTTTGCGAGGAGGTGCTGCAGGAGGAGGCACTAGAATGCGAAAAGGGTTAGATATGAACGAGGTGTTGTCTTTAGCAAAAACCATGGAAATTAAATTTACCATTTCTGGACCAGCTATAGGAGGAGCAAAATCAGGTATTAACTTCGACCCCAAAGACCCTAGAAAAAAGGGTGTTTTAGAACGTTGGTACAAAGCCGTTTCACCTTTATTAAAAAGTTATTATGGTACAGGAGGCGATTTAAACGTTGATGAAATTCATGAAGTGATTCCTATTACTGAAGAATCTGGAGTTTGGCATCCTCAGGAAGGCGTTTTTAATGGACATTTCAAACCTACAGAGGCCGATAAAATAAATCGTATTGGACAGCTACGTCAAGGCGTTATAAAAGTTATTGAAAACCAAGAGTACTCTCCAGATGTTTCTAGAAAATTTACTGTAGCTGATATGATTACTGGTTTTGGTGTTGCAGAAGCTGTAAAGCATTATTATGATATTTACGGAGGTACTATTGTTGGGAAAAAAGCTGTTATTCAAGGGTTTGGAAATGTTGGTGCAGCAGCAGCCTTTTATTTAGCACAAATGGGAGCAAGAGTGGTAGGTATTATAGATGTAGTTGGTGGCTTAATTAATGAAGATGGGTTTACTTTTAAAGAAATTACTAACTTGTTTCTTGAAAAAACAGGAAACACATTAGAAAGTAATAATTTAATCTCTTTTGAAGAGATTAATAAGACAATATGGTCATTAGAAGCTGAAATTTTTGCACCATGTGCTGCTTCGAGATTAGTTACTAAAAATCAAATTGAGAGTATGATACAACACGGTCTAGAAGTTATTTCTTGTGGAGCAAACGTGCCTTTTGCAGATAAAGAAATTTTCTTTGGTCCTATTATGGAATTTACAGACAGCAAAGTGAGCCTCATACCAGATTTTATTTCAAACTGCGGAATGGCAAGAGTATTTGCATATTTTATGGAACGACGAGTTGAAATGACTGATGAAGCTATTTTCGAGGACACATCTAATGTTATAAAATTAGCAATTCAAAATATTTACGATCATAATCATCATAAAACAGAATTAAGTAAAACCGCTTTCACTTTAGCATTAAGTGAGCTTATATAATTTAAAACCAACCACATATGGAAGCAGCAATTATCATTGTATTTATAGTTGGCTATTTAGCCATTACTTTAGAGCATAATATTAAAATAGACAAACTCATTCCAGCTTTAGTCATGATGGCTATAAGTTGGGCACTCATTTCTTTAGGAATAGATGCTTTTCCACAATGGTTTGATTCAGCCAATCATGGACTAGTTGATGGTTTTACAGCACTAGATCATGAAAACAAAATGCATTTAATGGAAGAAACATTACTGCATCACTTAGGTAAAACTTCCGAAATACTTGTATTCTTATTAGGAGCAATGACTATTGTTGAGATTATCGATTACTTTGATGGATTCTCAACTATAAAGAGCTTTATTAAAACTAAAAAGAAAACAAAGATTCTTTGGATTTTTTCAGGTTTAGCATTTATTTTATCTGCAATTATTGATAACCTTACAGCTACGATTGTACTAATTTCTATTCTGCAAAAAATAGTTAAAAATAGAGATATTCGTTTATGGTATGCTGGTTTAATTATTATAGCGGCCAATGCTGGTGGTGCTTGGTCACCAATAGGTGATGTTACAACAACGATGCTTTGGATTGGTAATAAAGTAAGTACAGGTCACTTAATAGGTTATCTGTTATTACCATCCTTTATTTGTATGGCAGTGCCAACATTAATAGCTTCATTTTTACCTGTATTTAAAGGACATCTAGAAGTAGATGAAAGTGATAATGATAAACCTAAAAGTAAGTTTAGTTCAACTATGTTATTCTTAGGATTATCAGCTATAGTGTCTGTACCAATTTTTAAAGTAGTGACGCATTTACCTCCATATGTTGGTATGATGTTAGCATTAGGAGTGGTAGCAATTTTTGCCGAAGTGTATAGTAACTCTAAATTTAGTTTAACGGTAATTGATAATGAAGAAAGTGCAGAGCACGCTCATCATAGTCCTGTGCACCATTCGTTATCGAAAATTGAGTTGCCGAGTATTTTATTTTTCTTAGGAATATTAATGGCAGTGGCAGCATTAGAGTCTTTAGGTATTTTATTTGAATTTGCGATAACATTAAAAGAAACAACACCAATGTTAGGAACGGAGTTACATGGTGAAGGCGTTTCAGATTTAGTTGTGTTATTACTAGGAGTTGGTTCAGCAGTAATAGATAATGTACCATTAGTAGCAGCGAGTTTAGGGATGTTCTCTGAGCCTTTGGATAACGAGTTATGGCATTTTATAGCCTATTCAGCTGGAACAGGAGGAAGTATGTTAATCATTGGTTCTGCAGCTGGAGTAGTTGCTATGGGTATGGAGAAAATTGATTTCTTCTGGTATCTAAAAAAGATTTCTTGGTTAGCTTTACTAGGTTTTTTAGCTGGTGCAGCAGTATTCTTTTTCACAAGAACACTATTTTAAAATACTTTATTTAAAAATCAATCGTTATTATTCAAAATCTAACAATATAATTTATGTTATACACAGCAATGCTAAAAACTGCTCAAGAAGGCACAGAGCTTTTAACTGATGAAGAGTCAGTAGAAAAAACGCTTTCTATAATCGAGCTTATTAAAAGTGGTGGAACAGCAGGACAAGTTATTATACTTCTATTATTTGTGTTATTATTAGTTGCAAGCTATATTTATTTTGAACGATTATTTGCTATAAAATCGGCTTCAAAAGTAGATACAAACTTTATGAATCAAATTAAAGATCATGTTTCAAATGGCAAAATAGATTCTGCTCAGGTACTTTGCGCTCAAATTAACTCACCAGTATCCAGATTGATTAGTAAAGGTATTTCTAGAATTGGAAAGCCGCTAGAAGATATTAATACTGCTATAGAAAATGCTGGACGTTTAGAAGTTTACGGATTGGAACGAAATGTAAGTGTATTAGCAACTATTTCTGGTGCTGCACCAATGATTGGGTTTCTTGGTACAGTTGTTGGTATGATATTAGCGATATTTGAATTAGCTAATGCAGGAGGAACCATTCAAATGGATGTACTAGCTAGTGGTTTATATACAGCTATGACCACTACCGTTGCAGGTTTAATTGTTGGGATTGTTAGTTATATATGTTACAACCATTTAGTAGCAAGAACAAATAAGGTGATTCATCAAATGGAAGCTAATTCGGTTGAATTTTTAGACCTTCTAAACGAACCAATTTAGTATATGGACATAAGAGGAAGAAATAAAGTAACGCCAGAATTCAATATGTCATCAATGACAGATATTGTATTCCTGTTATTAATATTTTTTATGCTAGCATCTACATTAGTAACCACAAGTGCTATTGATATTTTATTGCCAAAAGCAAGTGGAAAAACTCAAAATAAGAAGTCTGTTTCTGTGAGTATAAAAAAAGATTTAACCTATTATATTGACCAAAAACGTGTTGGTGTAAGTGTGTTAGAAAACCAACTAGTTGCTGCATTGTCAAACGAAGAATCTCCTACTATTGTTTTAAGAGCCGAAAAATCGGTACCAGTAGATAATGTTGTAAAAGTTATGGATATTGCTAATCGTAATAAATTTAAAGTAATACTAGCTGTAAAGCCAAATAATTGATATTAAAGGTTAAGATGAAGTATTTTGAAACCAAACATGAAAAAGATTCAGCAAGAATCACAGCGTTATTAGCGATGATTCTCATTTTGCTGATATTTATTGTTGGTCCAAAATACTTAGATCCACCAGAAGAATATGGTGTAGCTGTTAACTTTGGAACTACCGATTTTGGTAGCGGACGCATTCAGCCTAAAAAAACAATACAACAAGCACCAAAAGAAGTTGTAACGCCTCCCAAAAAAGTTGAAGAAACAAAGCCAACCCCAACAGAGCCTCAGGAAACTAAAGCAGAGAATGTTATTACTGAGGACAATGCAGAGAGTATTGCTATAAAAAAGCAAAAAGAGGAAGCTCGGAAAAAAGCACAAGAAGAAGCTGAAGCAAAGGCAGAAGTAGAGCGTATAGAACGTGAAAAGAAAGCAGAAGCAGAACGATTGGAGAAGGAGCGAAAAGCTAAAGAAGCAAAACGTAATTCTGTAAATGATTTAATTGGAGGGATAAAAAATAGTAGTGGAACCGATTCTGGTAGTGAAGGTGATGATAACAGAGCAGGTGATAAAGGACAATTAAATGGCGACCCTTATGCGAGTACTTATTTTGGTGAACCAGGAGCTGGTGGAGGTGGAACAGGTTATGGGTTACGAGGCAGAGGAACACCAGAAAAGCAAGAGTTTAAGCCAGAATGTAATGAAGAAGGTCGTGTGGTTGTTGAAATTCATGTAAATAGACAAGGGAGAGTGATAAATGCTATTCCTGGACAAAAAGGAACCACAGGAGTAAGTTGTCTATTTGATGCTGCAAAAAAAACAGCTATGAGTTACAAGTGGAATGCCGATTCTAAAGCACCTGTAAAACAAGTCGGTTTTGTAGTTATTAACTTTAGTGTTACTCAATAACAAATGAATTATACCGATACTGTAAATTGGATGTTTTGCCAATTGCCAATGTATCAAAACAAAGGAAAGGTGGCTTTTAAAAAGGATCTTACCAATACACTTTCCTTAGCTAAACATCTTGATCATCTTGAAAAACAATTTAAATCCATTCATGTTGCTGGAACCAATGGTAAGGGTTCTACAAGTCATATGTTGGCCTCGGTATTGCAGGAAGCTGGTTTTAAAGTTGGGTTATATACATCACCGCATTTAAAAGATTTTAGGGAACGTATTAAAGTCAATGGCAAGGTTGTGAGCAAGCAATTCGTTATTCAATTCATTAAGCGTAATAAAGCCTTTTTAGAAAGGCATCAATTGTCTTTTTTTGAAATGACCGTTGGGATGGCATTTGATTATTTTGCAAAACAAAAAGTTGATATTGCTGTGATTGAAGTGGGACTGGGTGGACGATTGGATTCAACCAATATCATCATGCCTGAAGTCTCTGTCATTACAAATATTGGCTTAGATCACACGCAGTTTTTGGGTGACACATTAGAACAAGTAGCCTGTGAAAAAGCTGGAATTATCAAACAACATATTCCTGTGGTCATAGGAGAAACACAAAAAGAGACTGAACCGATTTTTAGAAAGATAGCCAAAGAGCATAAAGCACCTATTTATTTTGCAGACCAAATTGTAAAAAAAATATATGAAAGTGACTTAAAAGGGAGTTACCAGACACACAATATTAAAACGGTTGCACAGGCTTTAACAGTATTACAACCTTTAGGTTTTAATACCTCTGAAAAGCAGATTATTAAAGGTTTAAAGAATGTGGTAAAAAATACGGGTTTGTTAGGGCGTTGGCAAATATTGCAGTATGGCCCTAAAATTATTTGTGATACCGCTCATAACAAGGAAGGGTTAACCTATGTGATGCAACAATTAAGTGAGCAAACTTTTAATAAGCTGCATATGGTTATTGGGATGGTAAACGATAAGAATATTGATGGTATTTTAGATTTATTTCCAAAGCACGCAACGTATTATTTTTGTAAGCCTAATATCCCAAGAGGGTTAGATGCCACTATTTTAAAAGAGTACTTTAATAAAAAAGGGTATATAGGAGAGGCATATCAATCGGTAAACGAAGCACTTGAATATGCTAAAAAGCAATCACAAAATGACGATCTTATTTATGTTGGAGGTAGTACATTTGTGGTAGCAGAAATTATTTAGAAAATTATTTAAAAATGTTTGTTAGATTAAAAAACTGACTTATATTTGCAGTCCAATATTTAGGGCGCGTAGCTCAGTTGGTTCAGAGCACTTGGTTTACACCCAAGGGGTCAGGGGTTCGAATCCCTTCGCGCCCACAGAAGTTAAAATCCTGATACATTTGTATCAGGATTTTTTTATACTAAAAAATTATGTTTTCGTTTAATGAGTGTTATAAGAGTAGTAACAGATTAAATTATTATTTCTATCACTAGAAATAATAATTTAAATAAAATGTTTTTCAACTCTGTTGTTTGCTACAACAAGTTGTTCATAATGATTCCTCTGCGTTTGATACTACTAACTAAATAAAGTATATAATTTATGCACCACAATTTTGAGTACAGCTATTTTTTACTTCAACATCTTTAATTGCCGTAGTGATTCCTGAGCTACAAACACCTGTTTCTGGTAAATTTAATTCTACTCGTTTTGCACTTTCTAAATCACCGTTTATGTAAGCGACTATAGATCTTATTTGTTCATAGCCTGTAGTCATTAAAAAGGTAGGAGCACGTCCATAACTTTTCATCCCAACAATATAAAAATCTTTTTCCTTTTGTCTTAATTCTGCTTCTCCATGTGGTCTTACAGTACCACAGCTATGAATATTAGGGTCAATTAAATTAGCCAGTTTAGGAACGCTTTCAATAGATGCATCTGATTCAAAGCGAATTTCTCTTAAGAAATTAAAATCAGGGCGAGAGCCTGTATTACTAATTATTTCATCAATACCCTTTAAAACAAAAGCGTTTTTGTGTTTTAAGCCTTTAATGACTAATTGGTCATTGTTTTTTTTAATTTCATGAATATACACAGGCGTATGAATTTCAATAACTCCTGAATTCACCAATTTTTCAATTTGAATGCCTAAAGCACCTCTTGCCTTAAACTTATCAGCTTCTTGACCACCATAGACATCGCTAATTTGATTTTTTCGTAAGACCCAATGAATTTTTGTGTTTGGATATTTATGGATAAGATTATTTAATGCTAAAATAGTCCCAATTGCCGAATGTCCTCCGCCTACGACTAGAGTAGTTTTATTGGCATATTTACTCTCATCTGTTTCATTAATATTGGGTATGCCATAATATATTTGGGATCTATTATCTTCTTCACCTATGGCAAATATTCCGCCAGATCCCACAGGATTTGGATTTTGCCAAGTGCCTGAGGCATCAATTACTGCTTTAGCTTCATAGAGCTTAAATTTACCATTTTCAATAACTTGAATAGAAAATGGAAGTTCTTCTCTTTTGGCATCTTTCATTTTATCTAAACCACTTCTTCCTATGGCAATCACCTTCGAATTCAAATGGATATGTTCTTTAATACCTGGTAAATTTGCAAGTGGCTTTAAATAATCTTCAACAATTTCCTTCCCATAAGGAATATCTTCTTTTTTTGGAATTGCTAGTAGTGCTTGTCGTAAAAAGGTTTCTGCTACCTTGTCAATATTATATTCCCAAGGTGAAAACATCCTTATATGTCCCCATTTTAAAATATTAGTGCCAATTTGATTTCCCGTTTCAAAAAGAATAAATGGTTGATTACTTTTTTTAAGATGTGCGGCTGCAGACAAACCTACAGGACCTCCTCCAATTATAGCTACTGGTAAATCGTGATTCTTCATTTTTTCTTAGTTTTAGATTTAATATCATAACCAAGACTAATTCATATATAAAAAGACGCAAAATTTATCAACTATTTTTTCTTGATTGTTTTTGAAGAGGTTCGCAATTTGCTTTAATCTCAATAGAAATGGGGTTTCCTTTAGTATTTGTTTCCAAGTTGCTACATTCAATAATTTTTTCTTTTAGTAATTTTCTTGCGCGTTGAATTCTACTTTTAGTAGCTGTTAAACTCAGATTCATTTTTTTTGAAACTTCAATCTGACTAATCCCCTCTATGTCTGATAATAAAAGAGGAGTAGCATATTTTTGGGGTAACAATTTTATTAGTGGTTCTACAAATTCTTCTACATCTTTATAGGTGTTATTTTCATTTGTTTCGAGTATTTCTGTGACTTTATCTACAAATTTACCTTCCTTCTTTAAGTGGTCTATTACTGTATTATGGGCAATTTGAAACATCCATGATCTAATATTTTTTATTTCATTTCCAGAACAACAGGATTTATAAATTTTCATTAATACCTCATGAGATAATTCGTCGGCTAGATTTTCATCTTTAGTCTTTTTTAATATATAATACTTTAATCCACTTTTGTATGTTACCCAAAGAGATGAAACTTCTTTATACTTTTTAATATTCATCATTATATTAGTTAGTTACAATGTGATGATAAGCAACATTTCAATGTTTTATATCAGGGGTTACTGAAACTAGTTCAGCATTGGTAAACTAAGTTAGCTGTTTTTGCTTACAATGTCAAATTAAAGAAATTCTAAAACACGCTCTAAAGCCATGCCTCTAGAACCTTTTACTAGTAAGGTTGTTTCTTTAGGCTTTAAGTTTTGTATGTGAGTTTTTAAATCGTCAAAGGTTTTACAAAGCGTAACTTTAGCTGAGTTAAATTCGGTATTATAAAAATTTTCACCTACTAAAAACACTTTGTTTATGTTTATATTATTAGCATAATCAGCAATGTGTTTATGTTCGATTTTTGTATCCTCACCAAGCTCAAACATATCTCCCAGAATAGCTATTTTATTTGTAGCGCTAATTTGATCGAAATTATCGAGAGCAGCCACCATACTAGTCGGGTTTGCATTATAAGCATCTAAAATAATTTGATTGCTACTTTTGTTGATTATCTGCGAACGATTATTTTCAGGTATATAGCTTTCTATAGCTTCTTTAATATCTATAGTAGTCGCCTTAAAATAATTGCCTATAGTTATGGCTGCCGAAATATTATTAAAGTTATATGCGCCTATTAATTGGCTTTGAATAGTTGTGTTATTATACTTAACTACAACAAAAGGATTAGCTTCTAATAATTCAATATTACAATTAGATGTATTGTTACCAAAACTATATGAGTTTTGATATTTATTTAGTTGCTTTAATTGCGTTGTATCGTTAGCATTAACAAAAATTAGTTTGTTGTTAGTTTTTAAATACTGATACAGTTCACTTTTGCCTTTAATAACACCTTCAACACTTCCAAAACCTTCTAAATGGGCTTTCCCAAAATTGGTAATATATCCATAATCTGGTTGTGCAATGTTACACAAAAATTCGATTTCTTTTAAATGATTGGCTCCCATCTCCACAATACCAATTTCTGTTTTGTTGTTAATTGACAGAAGCGTTATAGGTACACCAATATGATTGTTTAAATTACCTTTAGTTGCAACAGTGTTGTACTTCTTTTTTAAAACAGCATTAATAAGTTCCTTAGTGGTTGTTTTGCCATTGCTTCCTGTAAGGGCTATTATTTTTAAACCTAAATAATGACGATGATACGTTGCTAACTCTTGGAGTGTTTTTAACACATCATCAACTAAAATATAACTGTCATTTAACACAACATCTTTTTTATCTACTACAGCATAGGTGGCACCTTTTTTTAAAGCGTCTTTAGCAAATGTATTACCATTAAAGTTGTCGCCCTTTAATGCAAAAAACATACAATCTTTCGTGATTTTTCGTGTGTCTGTACAAACAGTAGGATGTTTTAAAAATAGCTTGTGAAGTGTTTCGATATTCATGAAATAAATGTAATAAAAAAGTCCTAACAAACACGTTAGGACTTTTACTTTATAACTTAAAAAGTTTAATTTTTCTTTTTATTCTTTTGCTTGGATTTTGATCCAATTCTAGACATGGCACATCTAAATCCAATATAGTCTGTTGCCATATCTTGTGGGAAGTAGCGTCTTTGTGCAGGGTCTAACCAGTAAGCTCTATCTTTCCAAGAACCACCTTTGTAAACACGTACTTCATCACTAATTAACGATGTTCTGCTATTTGCTTTGTCGTATTCCCTAATTAAGTTTCCAGCAGAATCTGTTTCTACATTATGCCTAGGTGCGTTGTACATTTTTTTAGTGGTTGAAGCGTTTCCTTCTTCATCTTCGTTAAAGTCGTCAAATAGACGAGAAGAACGTTTGTCGCCATCTCTAAAGTTACGGTTGTCACTAGTATCGAAATTGTTTCTTAAATAGGTTTCATTTTCATCAACTGCAACTTGAGCAATTTCACCAGGTAGATTTCTAGCAATAACTTTACCGTTACTTAAGGTGTCATAAACAATATCATTTGCAGTTACTATTTTAACTGTACCATCATCATTAATGGCGTTTTTGGTATATACATTTCCACGATAGTAGTTAAAATCGTTAAACTCGTCATCTACTATAGGTCTGTAAACATCAGCAACCCATTCGGCAACGTTTCCTGCCATATCATATAAGCCATGATCGTTTGGCTCGTACGATTTTACTTGAGCAGTAATATCTGCACCATCGTCAGACCATCCTGAAATTCCACCATAATCACCTTTTCCTTGCTTAAAGTTAGCTAATTGGTCACCACGTACTTTACGTTTCCCAGAGCGTGTGTATTGTCCATCCCAAGGATATTTTTTACGTCCTCTATATACGTTATAGCTTCTTAATTCAGTTAAACCTAAAGCAGCATATTCCCACTCAACTTCGGTTGGGAGCCTGTATTTAGGTGATAAAATTCCGGTACCTCTATTGGCAAATACATTAATTGTATCGCCTGCGGCATTGGTTTGTACTCTTTTACTACGTCGTCCGTCTGGTTTAATGATACTATCATTTCCTCCATAGGTTAATGTTGGAGCATTAATATAAGTATCTGTATTAAAGTTTGCATCTGAAGTAGCTGTATGACGAGCACCGCGTACTAAATACCCTGATTCTTCTAAATACATTTCGTTAACTCTATCGGTACGCCAATTTGCATATTCAACTGCTTGAATCCAACTTACACCTACTACAGGATATTCAGCATATCCAGGATGACGTAGATATTCGTTAGTCATCATTTCGTTATAACCTAAACGGTTTCTCCATACTAAAGTATCTGGAAGCGCACCATTATATATAGCTTTAAAATTTGGGTCTTCAGGTGGATACACTCTTTTAATCCAATCTAAATACTCCATGTACATCATATTGGTGACTTCAGTTTCATCCATATAGAAAGACTGTACGTGTTGTTGATTTGGAGTATTGTTCCAATCATGCATTACATCGTCTTGAACTTTTCCCATGGTAAAAGTTCCTCCTTCAACAAATACTAAACCAGGTGCAGTTGCCTGCTCTTTAAAGCTAGTATTATACTGAAATCCTCCATCTTTGGAGTTAATTGCCCATCCAGTTCCTCTAGAACTGTTCTTAGAACTTGATGATTTTTTACAACTAAACATTGATAGTGATAATGCTAAAACTAACATTATTCTTAGTGTTGCGGCGTTTTTCATATCCATACTTTTTAAGTAAGTCAATTAAATATTTGGTCTTGCAATATAGTAATTAAAGATAATAACACAAGCTTTTTTTAAAAAAAATGTGCATTTCATCCTATTTTTTGTGCAGAATATCGGATTTTTTGTCTCTTTTCTGCCAAATTTTGTTACTCTAAAACGCGATTTATCATGATTTATTATTGTAAATTTGAACAAAATTTAAATTGCTATACTATACCCAAATAACCAGCGTTAATTCTTTTATGAAGAAAGCCCTTTTTTCAGTTATTCTATTAACCACGTTTCTAAGCTATTCTCAACAAAAACAATTTACAATTAATTGGAATGGCACTAGAACATTATCTACTGAGTCATCAAAAGTAGAAGTGCCTTCGTTTAATGATTCTAATTTTAGTTTCGATCATGTGTCAGGATTAAAGTTTATTACCCAGTGGCAATCTAATAGTAGTGTAAGTGAAGCTTCTTTAAAAGTGTTTAATGTGTCTTATGAAATCATTTCAAAAAACGATTTAAAGGATGTTGGGTTAGAAACAATCCCTTCTAAACTAAAAGCAGAAATAAAAAACACAAGCAGTAGAGGGAAGCAGTCAGTATATTTTGAAATATCACCTATTATAAATGATAAAGGAACTTTTAAAAAAGTAAAAACCTTCACAATAAGTTATAGAGATAATCAGGTAAGTAGAACTACATCGTCTAGCAGATTAATAGTCAACTCGGTTTTAAATCAAGGCGACTGGTATAAGTTTTATATTGAAAAAACAGGCGTTTTTAAGTTAACAAAGGGGTTTTTAAACGATTTAGGAATTAGAACTAACAATATTGACCCAAGAACTATTAAAGTATATGGACAAGGTGGACAAATGTTACCATTACAGAATTCGGTAAACTACCCTTTAGATTTAACCGAAAACCCAGTAAAAGTTGTTGGAGGAGAAGATGGAGTGTTTAATAATAATGATTACATATTGTTTTATGGAGAAGGCCCCACAGGTTATAACAGTGAAAGTAATACAAATATTAATGTTTATACAGATAAAGCGTATTACTTTATAAATGTAAATTCTGGAGATACTTCTAAACAAATACAAACCTATGTAGAACCTTTAGGAGCTCCAAATGAAATCATTAATACCTTTCACGATTATCAATTTCATGAAGTTGACGAATATAATTTAGCTAAATTAGGGAGACGTTGGTTTGGTGATAGGTTTGATTTTGATCCTGATAAAGTGTTTGATTTTGAGTTTCCAAATATAGTTACTTCTGAACCTGTTACCTTAAAAGTATATGCAGCAGCTGTTGGTGTGGTACAAACGAGCATGCGATTAAGAGTTAATGGTGCTGATGTTGATAATTTTACATTTCCAGCAATAAATGACCCAATTCTTGCTACACAAGATTTTTTTAACGACAATATAAATGTAACATCTGGGAGTATTTCTGTAAATCTTACCTATAATAATAACGGAAATCCAAGTTCTACAGGTTATCTAGATTATATTTCTATAGAAGCCACTAGAAATTTAACAGGAACAAACAAACAGTTTTTGTTTAAAAATAATAATGTGCCGTTATTATCTGGAATTGGTCAGTATGACATTTCTAACGCTTCAAATATTACCGAAGTTTGGGATGTTACAGATAAATACAATATCACTTCTATTTCTAATACAGATGCACTAAGCACATTAAGTTTTAAAGCAGCCTTAGGAGAAGAGAAAAAATATGTAGCTTTAAATAATTCTGATTTTTACACACCTAAAAGCGATTCAAAACCTAGAGTAAGTAATCAAAATATAAAAGGCACTGTGCTTCAAGATGCACAAGGGCAATTTCAAGATTTAGACTATATCATTATTGCTAGAGAAGATATGCTAAATCAAGCAGAACGTTTAGCACAAATAAATAGAGATCAAAATAAGTTAAATGTTAGAGTTTATACGCTTCAAAATATTTATAATGAGTTTAGTTCTGGTAATCAGGATGTTTCCGGAATAAGAAACTTTATAAAATATGTTTATGATAATGCAAGTACACCAAGTAATAGACTAAAATACCTTTGCTTATTTGGGGATGCATCTTATGATTATAAAGATAGAGTATCCAACAACACCAATGTAGTTCCGTCATGGCATTCGTTAAATAGTTTTAGTTTGTCAAGCTCTTTTGTGTCTGATGATTTTTATGGCATGATGGATGCTAATGAAGGAAATATGCATTCATCCAATAAACTTGATATAGCGGTAGGTCGTATATTAGCCGATACACCACAAAGAGCTAGAGAGCTAGTTGATAAAATAGAATCTTACTACCAAGAAGAAGCCTATGGAAGCTGGCGAAATAATTTTATGGTAATATCTGATGATGTTGACGAATCGTGGGAAGGTATTTTACAACAAACAACCGATGATATAGCAGATAATGTAACCCAAAATAAACCTTTTATTAATGCTATTAAAGTTCATTCTGATGCCTTTGTTCAAGAATCTACAGCAGGAGGAGAAAGATATCCATCAGTAAACAAAGCGATATTCGATAACATTGAAGTAGGAGCTTTGGTTGTAAATTATTTTGGTCATGGAGGTGAAGATGGTTTGGCAGGCGAACGTATTTTTGATAAAATTAACGCCCAAGAACTAAAAAATATATGCAAGCTAAACTGTTTTGTAACGGTAACTTGCGAATACACAAAGTTTGATAATCCAGTTCGAGCTACAGCTGGTGAGTATTTATATTGGAATAAAAAAGGAGGTGCTATTGGGTTAATTACTACCACGCGACAAATTTTTGTTAGTGTTGGTGTAGCTTTCAATATAGTACTAGAAGAATATTTATTTGGTTTTGGAACAAACGATGTGCCTTCTATGGCAGAAGCATTGCGATTAGCTAAAAATGATAACAGAATTTCAGGCGTGGAACAAAGACGATTAGTCTTTTTTATTGGAGATCCAGCCATGAAACTGGCACTTCCAAAGCCTAGCGTTAGATTAACAGAAATCAACGATGCACCAATAACTGGTAATCCAGATGTGTTGCAAGCATTGAGTCGTGCAAAAATTAAAGGAGAGGTGGTTGATGAATCTGGCAATGTGTTAACTAATTATAATGGTGTTGTAACAGCAACAATTTTTGATAAAGAAATTGACAGACAAACATTATCTAATGATGGAACAACTAACGCTGGACAAAGAGTGGTTATGGATTATAAAACGCTTGGAGAAACCATTTTTAGAGGACAGGCAACAGTAACTAACGGTGTTTTTGAGTTTAATTTTGTTGTGCCAAGAGATATAGGAATTCCAGTAGGAAATGGGAAAGTGAGCTTTTATGCTAAAAACAGCAATCCTTTGCAAGATCAGGCAGGAGCTAATTTTGATGTGCAAATTGGTGGTATAGATAATACTGCTCCAGAAGATAATGAAGGCCCAATTATTAACTTATATATGAATGATGAGAGTTTTGTTTCTGGCGGAATTACTAACGAGTCACCTACTTTGCTAGCAAAACTGCAAGATGATAATGGAATTAATACAGCAAGCGGTATAGGGCATGACATCATTGCCATATTAGATGGCGATGAAACGAACCCTTTTAAGTTAAACGATTACTATACAACCGAGGTTGACGATTACCAAAACGGAACAGTATCTTATCCTTTTCGTGATTTAGAACCAGGGTTGCATACCCTAACACTCAAAGCATGGGATGTTTACAACAATTCATCGACTGCCGAGATACAATTTGTGGTGTATGACGAAAATGAGTCACTCGTTATCGATAATGTATTGAATTATCCAAATCCTTTTGTTAATTACACCGAATTTTGGTTTAATCACAATAGTTCTGATGTTTTAGACGTTTCAGTACAAGTGTTTACTGTTTCAGGAAAACTAGTGAGGACGCTAAATGGTCAAACCAGTGGAGGTCTAAAATCCTCAAGTTCTGTATCTAAAGATATTGTCTGGGACGGAAGGGACGATTTTGGAGAAAAAATAGGAAAAGGCGTATATGTTTATAAGCTAACAGTACGTTCAAAACAATTAAATAAACAAGTAGAGAAGTTTGAAAAACTCGTAATACTATAATAATAACTATATTTATCAACATATTATGGCTGTGATATACAGCAACTTAAATCATCATTTACTTATGAAAAACTACATTTTAGCCCTAATGATATTAGGTTTTCTTGCAAAAAGTAACGCACAACAAACATTAACCCAAATCATTCCTTATTCTAACGATAGTAGGGTAATTACAACTGGAGTACCCTTTTTATTAATCGCATCCGATGCAAGAGCCGCAGGTATGGGAGATATGGGAGTTGCTACGTCTGTAGATGTGCATTCGCAACAATGGAATCCTTCAAAATATGCCTTTTCTGAAGCTAAATCTGGAATAGGAATTAGTTATACACCTTACTTAAGTAAGCTGGTTAACGATATTTCTATTGGTCAAGTAACATACTTTAATAGACTTAATGAGCGTAGTGCTTTTGCAGGAAGTTTTAAATATTTTAGTTTAGGAGAAATTGAATTAGTAGATGGACCTAACGATACTCCTAGAATTGCTAAACCAAACGAAATGACTATGGATTTATCTTATACATTGCGATTGGCAGATCAATTCGCTATGGGAGTAGCATTACGTTATTTACGTTCCGATTTAAAAATTATTGGTGTAGATCAAAATCCAGCACCAGCAAGTACTATAGGTGTTGATATTGCTGGTTATTATCAAAGTGAAGAAGAAGCCTATAGCGATTTTAATGGTCGTTGGAGAGGAGGATTTGCCATTCAAAACTTAGGCCCAAAAATAAAATACGACGATGCAGGTCGTGAAAACTTTATTCCAACTAACTTAAGACTTGGAGGAGGATTTGATTTTATCTTCGATCAATACAACAAGTTGGCTGTAACTGCAGAGTTTACTAAACTATTAGTGCCAACACCACCAGTTTTAGGGAGAGAAGTGGAGTTTGAAGACACTAATAGTAATGGAACTTATGATGAAGGAACAGATACTTTAATAAGTGAAAAAGACAATGTAATTGTTTCTGGTAAATCTACAGATGTTAGTTTTATTTCTGGTGTATTTCAGTCATTTGGTGATGCTCCAGGAGGATTTAGTGAAGAATTAAAAGAATTTACATGGGCTTTAGGTGCAGAGTATCAATACCAAGATTCATTTGCATTACGAGCAGGATTCTTTAACGAAGCTGAAGAAAAAGGTGCTAGAAAATTCTTTGCACTTGGTGCAGGGTTTAAATACACCACTATTAATGTAGATATGTCATACCTATTCTCAGCATCTAAAGTTCAAAGTCCATTAGAAAACACATTGCGTTTTTCTTTAACATTTAACTTTGGTGATGGAGAGTATAATGAATATTAGTATCTCGTAAATAATATATGAATGAAAAAACTATTGTATTTTGCAATAGTTTTTTTGTCTAAAATAGTTTTAATGAAATGCCTTAAATAAAAGTTGATAACTACAAAAAATGATAAATTAGGCATTACATCTGACCATTAGAAACAATAAATATTAACGGATGAATGAGATAAAAGTAGAATCCATCTTTGTTGTATATGATAATTTGAAGGAACTTCCATCAAGTGTGCAACAACTTATGCAAAAAGCATCAGATGCTAGAGATAAAGCTTACGCACCTTATTCTAAATTTTTTGTTGGTGCAGCCATTCTTTTAGATAATGACGAAGTTGTAACAGGTAGTAATCAGGAAAATGCATCATACCCTTCAGGTTTGTGTGCAGAGCGAACAGCTATTTATTATGCTGGAGCACAATATCCAGATGCAAAAATTTTAAAAATAGCAATTAAAGCAGGATCTACTAAAAGTATAACTACAAAACCAATTCCTCCTTGTGGTGCCTGCAGACAAGCTATTGCAGAGTATGAAGTAAAGCAAGATAATCCTATAGAAATTTATTTTATGGGTGAAACAGGTAAGGTGGTTAAGTCTCACTCGCTAGCTAATTTGTTGCCGCTTTTATTCGATAAGTCAGTACTATAACATTTTAACCTAAAATTACCTTGTGACAGTTTTTAGGTTAATAACTAAAATACTACTTTTGTAGTTCGCTTAATATAAACCAAAATTAGTCGATGCAAAAAATCACTAAAGAAACATATCTAAAATGGTATGAAGATATGTTGTTCTGGAGAAAGTTTGAAGACAAACTAGCCGCAGTATATATTCAACAAAAAGTAAGAGGATTTCTTCACTTATATAATGGTCAAGAAGCTGTGTTAGCAGGTGCTTTACACGCTATGGATTTATCAAAAGATAAAATGATAACAGCCTATAGAAACCATGTGCAACCAATTGGTATGGGCGTTGATCCTAAACGCGTCATGGCTGAGCTTTATGGAAAAGGAACAGGAACCTCACAAGGATTAGGTGGTTCTATGCATATTTTTTCTAAAGAAAAAGGATTTTACGGAGGTCATGGTATCGTTGGTGGTCAAATTCCATTAGGAGCAGGTATGGCTTTTGGAGATAAATATCATGAAACAGGAGCAGTAACACTTTGTTATATGGGAGATGGCGCAGTGCGTCAAGGATCATTACATGAAACATTTAACATGGCAATGAACTGGAAATTACCTGTAGTGTTTATTTGTGAAAATAACGGCTACGCCATGGGAACTTCAGTAGAAAGAACAGCAAATCATACAGATATCTGGAAACTTGGTCTAGGTTACGAAATGCCTTGTGGCCCAGTTGATGGGATGAACCCTGTAAAAGTTGCCGAAGCTATGCATGAAGCTATGGAAAGAGCGCGTCGTGGTGATGGACCAACATTTTTAGAAATGAAAACGTATCGTTATCGTGGTCACTCAATGAGTGATGCGCAACACTACAGAACAAAAGAAGAAGTAGAAGAATACAAGAAAATAGATCCTATAACACAAGTAAAGGATGTTATTTTAGAAAAGAAATATGCTACCGAAGATGATTTGGCAGTAATTGATAAACGCGTTAAAGATATGGTTAAAGAATGTGAGAAATTCGCAGAAGAGTCTCCTTGGCCAGAAAAAAACGTGATGTACGACGCTGTTTACGAACAAGAAGATTATCCATTTTTACAACATAAATTATAAGCCATGGCAGAAATTATTACAATGCCTCGTTTGAGTGACACGATGGAAGAAGGAACAGTTGCTTCTTGGCTAAAAAAAGTTGGCGATTCAGTGAGTGAAGGCGATATTTTGGCTGAGATTGAAACCGATAAAGCGACGATGGAATTTGAATCATTTCATGAAGGAACATTATTACATATAGGTGTTCAGGAAGGTGAAACGACTAAAGTAGATGAACTTTTAGCAATTATTGGTGATGAAGGAGAAGATATTTCAGGTTTATTAAATGGAGCTAATGAAGCATCTGTCATTCCGAACGAAGGTGAGGAATCTACTAGTAATAGTGAAACTAAAGAAAATACTTCCGAAGAAACAGTTGAAATTCCCGAAGGCGTTACAGTAGTAACCATGCCACGATTAAGTGATACCATGGAAGAAGGAACTGTAGCTACTTGGTTGAAAAAGGTTGGAGATACTGTTGAAGAAGGAGATATTCTTGCCGAAATTGAAACAGATAAAGCTACGATGGAATTTGAGTCGTTTCAGTCTGGTACATTATTACACGTAGGGTTGAATGAAGGAGAATCAGCAAAAGTGGATGCTTTATTGGCTATTATAGGTCCTGCTGGAACCGATGTGTCCAATGTGGCAAAAAACTTTAAATCAGAAAGTGGTTCAGAAAAAAAGGAAGACATTCCTAAACCAGTAGAAACAACAAAAGTAGAGAAGTCTGTCACTTCGAGTCCAGTCGAAAAGTCACATAATATAACTCAAGCAAATACTTCTAACGGAAGAATATTTGTATCTCCTCTTGCCAAAAAACTAGCAGAAGAGAAAGGAATCAATTTATCACAAGTTCAAGGATCTGGAGAAAACGGACGCATTATTAAACGTGATATTGAAAACTACACACCGTCAACATCTACTGCATATGTAGGTAAGTTTGTGCCATCTGGACAAGAAGATTTTGATGAGGTTTCAAATTCAAACATGCGTAAAGCCATTGCTAAAAACCTAGCAAAATCTAAATTTACTGCACCTCATTATTATTTAAATGTGGAGTTTGATATGGATAATGCTATTGCGTTTAGAGCACAATATAATTCACTTCCTGATACCAAAATATCATTTAACGATATGGTGGTTAAGGCATGTGCGTTAGCTTTAAAACAGCATCCACAAGTTAATTCACAGTGGTTTGATGATAAGATGCGAATGAATAATCATGTGCATATTGGAGTTGCGGTTGCAGTTCCAGATGGTTTGGTTGTTCCAGTAGTACGTTTTGCGAATGAGCAATCGCTACCTCAAATAAATGCTGCAGTAAAAGATTTTGCAGGTAGAGCAAGAAATAAAAAGCTAACGCTTGATGAAATGGAAGGAAGTACTTTTACTATTTCTAATTTGGGAATGTTTGGTATTGAGAGTTTTACATCCATTATCAATCAGCCTAATTCAGCGATTTTATCGGTTGGAGCCATTGTACAAAAACCAGTTGTTAAAGATGGACAAATTGTGGTTGGAAACACTATGAAGTTGTCTATGGCATGTGACCACAGAACGGTTGATGGTGCTACAGGCGCAATGTTCTTACAAACATTAAAAGGGTATATTGAAAACCCTGTGACGATGCTAGTTTAAATTTATACACTTTCTAATTTGATTAGAGTCTATATTAAAAACCTGCTTCGAATATTCGAAGCAGGTTTTTTTTAATTAGCTGGTTTAATATTTTGGTTGACCTTAAACAGGTTATTAGGGTCATACTTACTCTTAATTCTTGATAAACGCTCATAGTTATGTTTGTAACTGGCCTGTACACGTTCTTGCCCTTCGTCCATCATGAAGTTGGAATAGGCACCACCAGATGAATATGGGTGTAGAGCTTCCCAATAATCTTTACACCAATTAGTAATTTTATCGGCATTAGCAGGATCTGGATCGACACCAACAATAACTCCAGCATATTTAGCATCTCGATATGCCCAGGGAGTATCTGTGGCTCCTACTCTAGAAGCTGCACCACTAATAGGGTATAAATGCATTTGTGAAAGTGGTGTTGGAATTTTTGATCCAAATTTTAAATGTTGTGCTCTTACCTCTTTACCAAGTTCATTAAAAAAATCGGCACGCCAATACCACTGTAGCCCAGGAGGCATTAATCCGTCAAATAAGGTTTGAATTGATGGATAGGGCATTTCGCCTACATGAGCAAAAACAGGTTCCAAATCCATTGCTGGTTTAATTAATTTATCAAATGCTTCTTGACTGCCAGTATAGCACCATACAATGCCACAATACTGGTTGTTGTGTAAGAAATCAGGAAATGGAGGACCTGGAATAATCATGGTGGCTATAAAACCATTTAATTCATCTGGAGCATTATGAATAAAGTTGTGGTACCATTCCATAATTTCTTCGGTTCTTTCAATTGGCCATAGAGTAGGTCCACCAATAACTGTTTTTATAGGATGTGCTTGAAATTTAAAAGATGTTACAATACCAAAATTACCGCCTCCACCACGAATAGCCCAAAACAAATCAGTATTTTGATCTTTGTTTACAGTAACAAAAGAACCATCTGCCAACACCATATCGGCTTCTAATAAGTTGTCAATTGTTAATCCATATTTTCTAGATAAGTGTCCAACGCCTCCTCCTAAAGTCAAACCTCCAACACCTGTAGTAGAAATTATTCCAGCAGGAACCGCAAGTCCATAAGGATGTGTTGCATGATCTACCTCTCCCCAAACATTACCACCACCAACTCTTACTGTATTGTTTGACGTATCTACGCGAATAAATTTGATTCCAGATAAATCTATTACTAAACCATCGTCGCAAAGCCCTAATCCACCACCATTATGACCTCCTCCTCTAATAGCTACCAACAAGTTGTTTTCTCTTCCAAAGTTAACAGCTGCTATAACATCTGCAACATCCACACACATAACAAAAAGTCCTGGATGCTTATCTATCATTCCATTATATACTTTTCTGGTTTCATTATAGTTTGTGCTAGATGGCATTATAAGTTTGCCTCGTAATTTTAAGGCTAATTCGTCATTCAATTCGGGTTTCAAATCTTTTATTTTTGTAGACATAGTATTGTTTTTATTTAGTTAGTAATAATTATTTAGCAATAATCATCTCTTTTAGCTCCCATAGTATGGCAAGCACATCTTTTTTGGTTTCTTCATCTATATCATTTTTATCTAAAGCCATAAAAATATCATCCATTACATGCATATATTCAGTAGGATTAATATTCATTCCTGTATGAGCAGTGACCATATCTTTACCTTTATAATTGTTAGGGCCACCACTTCCAGCTTGAAAAAAATCAATAGTATGATTTTTAATAATAGCTAATTGTTCTGGTTTTTCTTTTAGAGGAAGGAATCTAGCATTCACATTGGTATTGTTCATGTGATTTTCAACAGTGTCATCAACGATTATTGAAATGCCATTTCTGCCACCTAATCGTTCAAAAAGTGATTTACTCATAATTTATAGTTTTTGGTTAGTTACCAAATCTATAAAGAGCTTAATAAGCATACCGATACATTTAATTCAAAAAAGGAGAAATTTAAACCATTGCTAATTTTTACTAAAATAATAATCTTAAATTATATGTTGTTGAATGTATTTGGAAGGTAGTAATCCGTATTTATTGAAAAAGCACTTTGAAAAATAAGCTGCACTATTGAATCCAGTTTCAAAAGCAATTTCAGAGATGTTTCCTTTTTGTTTGTGAAGTAGGCTTAAAGCACGATGGAGTCTGAATTCACGAATAAAATTATTAGCCGATTTACCTGTAATCGACTTTAATTTCCTATAAACTTGTGATTTACTATAACCTAATGATTTACTAAAATCTTCTACATTAAATTTCGAGTCATTCCATATTTTTTCCACATAATCCATCAATGTATTAAGAAATTTTTCTTCTTCTGGTTTTAGGGTTCTAATATGCTCTTTATTAATAAAGGAGTTTCTGTTTTCACTTTCGTATAATGATTTTATCTCATTAGAGATAACGATTTGATCTTTAACAATTTCACACATTCGTGTGGTTAACTCTAAGGCTTCTTCAAATATGCCACTTTTTTCGGTCACAGGAACCCCACAGCCAATACCAATTTTAAGCTTTCTATTTGGGATGTCAAATTTAGGTGTGATGTATTTAAAATTTGACTGTATTTTTAAAGCACATAAAACGGCATTGGTTACAGATTTGAATGATGTTAAATAACTGTTGTTATCTTGCTTTACGGTTCGTCCTTCAAATTGTTTTATCGTTTTTGTGACACTTCTATGAAATTTTTGTGTAAAGACACTAAATTGATTAGCTTCAACTCTATTAAGGTAATTACTTGTTTCAATTAGCATTATAGCTCTAAAAGCTGGGTCATTAATTATGTTGAGTTTGGTATTTTGAGATTTCTCCGGATCTTCTATTCTGCCTAAAAACGATTCTACGATGTTCCCATCTACTTCAATAATGCGCAGAGGGACATCTCCATGAGCCTTTGCATGTAAATTTTTGAGCGATTGTTTATTTGGAGCTTCTATTAAACAAAAAGCAGTTTGTCTTTTTTCGTCACACCAATATGTTAATCCTCTACAATTAAATTCATGTTCAACTTTTAAATCGGCTTGATGCATTTCTGCAACATGCTCAGCCGTAACACCATCTGGCATTTCATGAAGGTCGAGATAAATTGGCATAATTAATTAGTTTTCTTAAAGTTAATCATTTTTTAGTAATAATGCCAATACGTTTTATCCTGATTATTGAATTCTTAATAATGATTTTTACACTCTAATTTTGTTATCTTTAAGCCTTAAATTAAAAAACACTTATGAAACGTATTACCATTATTGCCTTGTTATTATCTGCTTTAGTTATTGGATGTAAAAAGAAAGAAGAAACGCCATCAATAACTATTACAAGTGATTATATTAAAGACATTGTTTATTTTTTGGCGTCTGATGAATTGGAAGGACGTAATACAGGTTCTGAAGGGATTGAAAAATCTGCTACATACATAGAAACAAAATTAAAAGATTATGGCGTAAACCCCTATTTTGATACCTATCGTGATAATTTTAAAATAGATAGTTTAGATGCCTTTAATGTTGTAGGTTTTATTGAAGGAAGTGACCCAAAATTAAAAGATGAGGTAGTTATTATTGGTGCTCATTACGATCATATTGGTAGGAGGGCAAAACCAGTTGAGGGAGATTCTATCGGTAATGGAGCTAACGATAATGCTTCCGGGACATCTGCAGTAATAGCAATGGCAAAATATTTTGCTGCTAAGAATAATAATAAGCGAAGCATTATGTTTGCTCTGTTTTCTGGAGAGGAAATGGGTTTAAAAGGCGCAAAGCACTTGGCAGAACGTTTAAAGAATGAAAATTTAAATTTATACACTATGGTGAACTTTGAAATGCTTGGAGTGCCATTTCCTGATAGAGACTATCAAGTTTTTGCAACAGGTTACGATCTCTCTAATATGGCTGAGGTGTTAAATAAATACGCTGGAAATAAACTGGTTGGAAAATCTGATGAAGCAGCAAAATTTAATTTATTTAAACGTTCAGATAATTATGCGTTTTATGAACATTTTAAAAAACCAGCACAAACTATTTCATCTAGTGATTTAACAAATTTCGATTTTTATCATCATGTGGATGATGAAGCAAACATTATGGATTACAATCACATGGCAAGTACTATTAATAATTTATTTCCAGCTTTAGAAGGCGTTATTAATGCATCTTCACAAGAAATTAAAATGAACGATGAGTAACATCATTATTACAGGAACAAGTAGAGGTATTGGTTTTGAGTTGGTGCCGTTATTTGCCGCTCAAGGTCATAACGTATTGGCACTATCTAGGAATGACAAACCAATTAGCAACTTAGATTTAAAAAATGTCACAACTTGGTCTTTCGACCTTGGTGATGCAGCGGCTTATAAAAAAGTAAACAGTTTTATACAAGACAATTGGCAGCAAGTAGATGTTCTAATTAATAATGCAGGAGCCTTGCTGAACAAACCTTTTGCAGAAACTACGATTGACGATTTTGAATGCGTTTATAAAACCAACGTTTTTGGTGTAGCAGAACTCACACGAGTGGTTTTACCTTATATGAATAATAATAGTCATGTCGTTACTATTAGCTCAATGGGAGGCGTTCAAGGGAGTATGAAATTTCCTGGGTTAGCAGCCTACAGCTCCAGTAAAGGCGCAGTCATTACATTAACCGAGTTGTTAGCCGAAGAATACAAAGACCAAGGCATTAGTTTTAATGTATTGGCACTCGGTGCTGTACAAACCGAAATGTTGGAAGAAGCGTTTCCAGGATACAAAGCACCAATTACTGCTATAGAAATGGCAAAATATATTGCAGATTTTGCCTTAACTGGAAATAAATATTATAATGGAAAAATGTTGCAGGTTTCTAATTCGACACCTTAATATTTTGGTATCGTTTAACTGTTTTATGCACGGCTTGTTGCAGAAAATCAGTCATGGTTTTTCCGCTGTAAAACGAAGATGGCAAATTACAATGAATTCCGATTAGGAATTCAGGCGTAATGAGCTTTACCCGTCTTAAGTTTGACTTTTATTCAGATTTATGCACTTCAAGTTCGATTTCAACCATAAATTCAGGTAACGCCAATCCTTTTACTTCAAGCCAAGAACCTGTTGGAAATCCGTTTTTATAAATTTCAGCTCGGTAGGCTGATTTTTCGAGCATTTGTGCCATATCTGTTGTGAAAATATCTTCTTTTACCACATCGTCAAATGTGCAGCCAAAGTGTTTTAATATTTTTTCCAAGTCTGAATAACAATTTTTTATTTGTTGTTCCAAGTCGCCAATTGCAGTTGGATTTCCTTTATCGTCCATACTCACTGCTCCAGATATTTTAATGCTGTTTCCAATTCTTACAGCGTGTGAATATCCGTATGCCTTTTCTACTTCTGGTCGTAACAGAAAATATTCAGGTTTTTCAGATTCAATTACTATTTCTTTTTCAGCTTCTTTTGTTGCTTCCTTTTCTTTTTGTTCACAACTTTGCAATGCAAATGCCAACGCAAAAATTGTTACCATTATAGTCAGTCGGTTGATTATTGTTCTCATAATTTTGATTATTTAGTGCCTATTTTGGTCGGTTTTCGGCTATCCCGATTTATATTGAGTTTCGTTTTTTAGTATGACGCACAATGCGATGATATGCAATGTTTCAATGTTATATGTCAGACGTTAACGAAGTCAGCTATTTTTAAGTATAAAATCAATACGTAGTTCTACGTATAATTAGAGGTTTGCCATCATCATGGTTATTTCCTTGTCATCTATAGTTTTATAACGCTTCATCAAGTCAGCAGTCATACAACTATGTACAGGTAACACTAAAAGCGTATCGCCAACGGTATAATGATGTAAATCACTTTCAGGAACTTTTACAATACCGTGTTCTTGTGAAATACCACGAACATAAGTATTTGCTATAAGCTTATTCCAACCGTTATCCGATTTTTGAGCAACATTTCCATAAATAGTTCCAAAGGCATCATCTTCCATACGGTCTTTAGATAAGTGAATGCCGCCACCATAAATAACCACTTCGCTTTGTTTGGGATGTATGCCAACAATGGGACATTCTAAAGCTACAGCAATATCATTCACATTACACGACCCAATTTGCACTTGCATTATATCGTAAAAGGCGTAATTACCTGGCCGAATTTCGTCAATACCATCAAAATTTTCAGCGACACTACAACTAGGTGTGTCACCATACGACGCTATAATATTTGGGTAGTGTGATTTGTACTGATTTTTTAAGCTAACTAATTTCTTTTTTGCTTCTTCATGTACGCTAATAATATCTGTTTTACTTCTACATTTATAGGTTTGTCCTGCATGCCCTAAAAACCCAATAAAGTTGAGTTTGTCGCTGTTTTTTGAGGTTTTTAAAAGTGCATCAATACTTTCGGTGTCATAGTGCAATAATCCAGCTCTATTGTTGCCAATATTTATTTTAATATAAAAATTAACAGGGTGTTGTAAGTGTTTTTTTAAGAATTTTAAACTTGTTTCTGATTCTATTAATACGTTTAATGTAATGCTACTCGCTAAGTTATTAATGGTATCAATTTCCAAAATATTTACAGGAAAGGCGACTGTGATATCATTCCATTCTTTAGAGAAATAATTAGCCATGTCTAACGAGGAGGTTGTAATTTTAGTAACTCCAACATCTTTAAACCATCTACCAATTTCTAACGATTGGTGTGTTTTAAAATGAGGTCGAAGCTCTACATTAAACTGTTTTGCACGTTCAGCCATAAAAGTGATATTGGCTTTGCATTTGTGTTCGTCGAGCAATAAGGTGGGTTTGCTAATCATGTGTTATTGATTTTCTAGATAAGGCTATAAGACCTAAAATTGGGCCTAAAGCTAATATCATATATAAGAAACTTGAATTATATTTTAAATGTAAGTAATTTAATAACTGAATACTAATTATTGTAATTGCAAACCCAATACAATTTACTATGGTTAATGCTGTGCCTTTATACTTAGGTATGGCATTTTGTGCAACCAATGTTGAAAATAATGGCGAATCTGCAATAGCGACCATTCCCCAAAAAACCAAGAAGCTGAGTAGTATAAATTCTGAATTAGCTGAAATTACAAAAGGGGACAATAAACAACAAATACAGGATAATAATAAAGCGGTAAAAGCTACTTTTTTTGTTTTAAAAATTGATGATAAATAGCCTCCTAAAGCGCATGATAGTCCTCCAACGCCAATAATTATAAATGACCAAAGCGAAATATTTAAAGTTGATTCAAGATGATTTCTTTTATAGATGCTTAGTATCACAGGAACAAACGTCCAAAAAGCATATAGTTCCCACATATGTCCAAAATATCCAAAGGCTACTGACCGAAACTTTGAGTTTTTAAAGTTTTTTAACCATGCATTTAATTTTAATTTCTGACTCGGATTTCTATAAGATCCATCAGGAACAAATAAAAGCATAAGCAAACCACCAATGAGTGCTAATAACGATATGAAAATAATTACATATTGCCATGAAAAACCAAAAGAATAACCTTTTAATAAATGGGGAAATGCAGTTCCTAAAACCAAGGCGCCAACTAGGAAGCCAAGTGATTTTCCTAAGCCTTTGTCATAATAATCGGCTGCTATTTTCATACCTACAGGATAAATACCAGCAAGAAAAAATCCAGTACAGTATTTTAAGGTGAGCAAAGTTGTTAATGAGTTGTTTTCTAAAATAGTTCCTAAATTAAACAGGGAGGCAATTAGTGCACAAAAGAAAAATACTTTAGATGGCGAAAACCTATCTGAAATAGTTAACAAGGCAAAAACTAATGTACCACAAATAAACCCTAGTTGAACTGTAGATGTTAAATGCCCTAAAGCACTTTCGTTTAAATCAAATGTTGAAATCAATACTGCCATTACACCATTTCCAGCAAACCATAATGAGGTGCAGCAAAATTGTGAGAACACAATTATTGGAAGTATTATTTTTGATTTCATTGATAAGGAAGCGAAAGCTATTTAGGCTTACTAAAATAGCAGTTTTATTATGTTAGAGCAATTTAAAGATATATTTTTGTCTTAATGAGAGATAAGTTAAAAAACTATATACCTGATACAGCATTACCTAGGGTGCTTAGGCTGTTAGAGCATGATCATTTGGTTGTAAAAGTAAAGAATGAGCGTAAAACACGTCATGGTGATTATAAACGATTACTTAACGGTGAGCATCAAATTACCGTAAACTCAAATTTAAATCAATATAGATTTTTAATAACCTTATTGCATGAAATAGCCCATTTTGAAACATATGAAGAATACGGAAAAAACATTAAGCCACATGGAAAAGAGTGGAAATACATGTTTCAACAAATTATGCTGCCATTTTTAAATCCAGATGTTTTTCCAAGCAATTTATTACCACTTTTAGCAACACATTTTAAAAACCCAAAAGCGAGTAGCGATAGTGATGCTAATTTAGCATTAGCTTTAAAACAATATGATGAGCCAAATGGGAAAACCTATGTTTTTGAAGTGCCTCTTGGAAGTACCTTTAAATTGCATAATAAACGAATATTTAAAAAAGGAAATAAGCGTGTAAAACGTTTTGAATGTGTTGAGGTTAATACAGGAAAGTTGTATCTTTTCAATCCGAATGCAGAAGTTGAATTATTAGATTAATAGATGAATAAAAACAATTATGCCATTTTAATGGCAGGAGGAGTAGGGTCACGATTTTGGCCAGTAAGTACCCAAGAATTTCCTAAACAGTTTCACGATATGTTAGGAACAGGAGAAACCTTAATTCAAAGAACCTTTAGTCGCTTATCCAATATCATTCCTGAAGAAAATATCTTTATTCTTACCAACAAACGTTATAACGATTTGGTGTTTGAACAATTACCAAAAGTAACTAAGCGTCAAGTAGTGTTAGAACCTGCAATGCGCAATACAGCGCCTTGTATTTTGTTTGCAGCATTAAAGATTCAAAAAGAAAATCCAAATGCCGTAATGATTGTTGCACCAAGTGACCATTGGATTGAAGATGAAGCAGCTTTTACCGAAAATGTACAACAAGCTTTTGATTTCTGTGCATCAAAAAATGCATTGATGACCTTAGGTATAAAACCAACGTTTCCAAACACAGGTTATGGTTATATTGAGTATAATAAGACTACTAATGAAGAAATAAAAAGCGTCAACCAGTTTAGAGAAAAACCTGATTACGAAACCGCAAAATCTTTTTTAAAACAAGGAAATTTTCTATGGAATGCAGGTATTTTTATGTGGAGTGTTAATAGCGTTTTAGAAGCTTTTCAATATAATCAACCAGAATTATTTAGCTTGTTTGAAAAAGGAATAGATGTCTATAACACCGATTTTGAAGATGATTTTGTAAGAGATAATTATGGTAAAGCCGAAAATATTTCAGTGGATTATGCCATTATGGAAAAGAGTAATAATGTTTATGTGTTACCAGCAACCTTTGATTGGAATGACCTTGGTACTTGGGGAAGTTTATATGATAAGATTGATGAAGGAAAAGGAAACAATGCTGTAGTAAATGCAAGGCTATTAAGTATGGATTCCTGTGGAAATATGATCTACTCTGAAAAAGAGAAAATTGTTGTTATAGAAGACTTAAAGGATTTTATAATTGTTGATAAAGACGAAGTTTTGCTTATCTTTCCAAAAGAGAAGGAACAAGATATTAAAGCTTTACGAAAAAACGTAAGTGATAAATTTGGGAATAAGTATGTGTAAGTATGGAAGAAAATAAGTTCAATTTTACTGATGAAGAGCAAAAAGATCAGCAAAAAGCTGTAGAAGAGCAAAAGGAAGCTATTGTTAAAGATGCAAAAGGTTTAGTTAGTAACTCAAAAGAATTTTTGTTTGAAGTTTTTAGTTTTAGAAAAGATACAGACCGTGATGCAACCATTGATGCTATAAAAGCAGATATTCCATTTAAAGGCGCAACTGCTTGGATTTTAATTTGTTCTATCATGGTGGCTTCTGTTGGACTTAATGCCAACTCAACTGCAGTAGTAATTGGAGCCATGTTAATTTCACCATTAATGGGGCCAATTTTAGGAGTTGGATTATCTATTGCCATTAATGATATTGATACGCTTCGTAAATCACTCATCAACTTAGCTGTTATGATTGTGCTAAGTTTATTGACTGCTTTTTTGTTTTTTTGGCTATTTCCGCTTAGTGAAGATACCTCGGAATTATTAGGAAGAACACGTCCTGATATTCGAGATGTACTCATTGCCTTTTTTGGTGGCTTAGCATTAATTATTGCGCGAACAAAAAAGGGAACCATCGCTTCAGTAATTTTTGGTGTGGCCATTGCAACAGCCTTAATGCCGCCTTTATGTACAGCTGGATACGGATTGGCTAAAGGTAATTGGAGCTATTTTGGAGGAGCAATGTATCTTTTTAGTATCAATACAGTATTTATAGCTTTAGCAACATTTTTGGTTTTAAAGCTATTGCGTTTTCCAATGCTGCGTTATGCAAATTCTGCCAAAAGAAGAAGAATTGCTAAACTCGCAGGTTTATTGGCACTTATTGCTATGATTCCTGCAGGATGGACATTTTATAATGTTTGGGGAGAAAGTAAGCGGGAAAATGATTATAAACAATTTATTGCTAATGAAATTGACTCTAACGAATCACTTTGGTTACAACGTGAAAAATTAGACCCAGATAATAAAAGAATTACATTATACTTTAACGGTGAAATTACTGAGGCAACAGAATCTGATTTACGTAATGAGCTCAACAAGTATAGTAACATTAAGGATTTTGATCTTGTTATTAATGGGAATAAAAATGTTAGTGCTGAACGTTTAATGGATTTGTATGATAGAGCACTTATTACTATTGAAGAGCGTGATAGTCTTTTATTGTTGAGGCAAAAAGAAATAGATAGTATTAAGAGTCAATTTGCAGAAAAAAGTAATATTCTAGATGCTAATGATTTTACATCTTTAGCAAAAGATGCTAAAATTCAATTTACTGATTTACAATATTTTGGATACGCTAAGATGTTGGCTTCATCAGATTTTAGAAAAGCCGATACCGTTGCTATTGCAAATGTTAGATGGAATACCTCGCTTACAGATAGTATAATGGCTGCAAAAGAAGTAGAACTAAGTAATTGGCTAAAACAAGAATTGAAATTAGAAAATGTAGTAATTAAACGAAATTAATTATTGCTTTTCTTCAAGGTACATTTTTCGAACTTTTTTAAATAACTCTGATGAGTAAACAAAATCGGTTACGGCTTTATTGTCTGTTTTAAAAATGGTGTCTTTAGAGCCTTCCCATTCCTTAAGCCCATATTGTAAGAACACTATTTTTTCACCAATTTCCATTACGGAGTTCATGTCGTGAGAATTTATTACAGTAACAATGTTGTATTCATCCGTAATTTCTTGAATAAGATTATCAATAACGATAGCTGTTTTTGGATCTAACCCTGAGTTAGGTTCATCGCAAAACAAGTATTTAGGATTGTTAACTATGGCTCTGGCAATGGCAACACGTTTTTGCATACCTCCTGATGCTTCACTCGGCATTTTATAATGGGCATCATCAAGATTAACACGTTTTAAAACAAAATCTGCTCTGTCCTCCATTTCGCTTTTACTCATTTTAGTAAACATTTGTAATGGAAACATAACGTTTTCTTGAATGGTCATAGAATCAAATAGAGCACTACCTTGAAAAACCATGCCTATTTCGGCTCTTAAATCTCTTTTTTGGTCTTCGGATAGCTCAGAGAAAATTTTACCATCGTACGATATTGTCCCTTTTTCATACGAAAACAATCCTAATAAACATTTTATAAATACAGTTTTACCAGATCCACTTTGCCCTATAACCAAGCTAGTTTTTCCTTTTTCAAAAAACGTATCAATGCCTTTTAAAATATGAGCATCACCAAACGACTTATGTAATCCTTTTACCTCAATCATTAGCCTAAAAGCATGTCAGTTAATATATAGTTTAATAGTATTATTACGACGCTCGTCCATACAAACGATGTTGTACTTGCTTTGCCGACTTCCAGAGCGCCACCTTTCATATAGTACCCATGAAACGATGGAATTGTTGCTAAAATAAAAGCAAAGACAAATGTTTTAAGAAAAGAATAGGTCATATGGAAACCGTCAAAATCCATTTGCACACCAGTTATGTAATCTTCAAGAGTTGTATAGCCTCCATAAACACAAGCTGCCATACCACCTAAAATGCCTAAAAACATGCCTATGGCAATCGCAAAAGGATATAGCATCATAGCAACAGTTTTTGGGAAAACCAGATAGTTTAATGAGTTTATTCCCATTACTTCTAAAGCATCTATTTGTTCTGTAACTCGCATAGTTCCTATGCTAGAAGTGATAAACGAACCTACTTTCCCAGCCATAATGATAGAAGTAAAAGTTGGTGCAAATTCTAAAATAACCGATTGTCTTGTAGCAAAACCAACTAAATACCTCGGAATTAAAGGATTGGTAATGTTAAGTGCTGTTTGAATCGTAATAACACCACCAACAAAAAAAGATATAAAAGCAACAATACCTAGCGATCCAATAACAAGATCATCAATGTCTTTTAAAATTAAACCTTTCATAACCGACCACTTGGTAGGCTTGCGAAACATTTCTTTAATCATTAAAAAGTAAAGACCAATATTGTTTATATATGTCATATTCAATTTTGTTACCGCTAAAGTAAAAAATACAATCATTATTTAACGCCTAATAAACATAAGAATTATTAAAAAACGTATTTTTGATACTTTGATAAAATAATTTAAAATGAAGAATTGCCTGTTATTTATATTGAGTGTTACGTTAAGTGTTTCAAGTGTTGCGCAAGTACAAACAAATAGGAATGAAAAAATCGTTACCCATAAAACTAAAACAAAACTAGTTGTTGGGATTGTAGTTGACCAAATGCGATATGAGTATTTAACAAGGTTTCAAGATAAGTTTGGAGATGGTGGGTTTATGAGAATGATTAACGATGGATTTAATTGTAAGAACAATCATTTTAATTATGTGCCTACTTATACAGGGCCAGGACATGCTTCGGTATATACAGGAACAACACCTAAATATCATGGAGTAATTTCTAATAGTTGGTACGATAAAGTAAGTAAAAAGTATGTGTATTGTGCAGGTGATGATACCGTTGCTTCAGTTGGAACTGAAGATACATCTGGACAAATGTCACCGCAAAGAATGAAAACGACCACTTTTGCAGATGAAAATAGATTGTTTACGCAAATGAGAGGGAAATCTATTGGAATTTCTATTAAGGACAGAGGTGCAATCTTACCAGTAGGACATACGGCTAATGCTGCATATTGGTTTCAAGGAAAATTAGAAGGTAATTTTATATCTAGTACGTTTTATATGACTGACTTACCTAACTGGGTAAAAACATATAATAAGAGTAATAGTGTTTCAAAGTATATGAAAGTGTGGAATACACTTTATGATATTTCAACTTATGTTGAAAGTGGTAGTGATTTAAATGATTTTGAAGGTGGATTTAAAGGAAAGAAAACTGCAACATTTCCTTATGACTTAAAAGTTTTAAGTGCCAAAAATGGAGGTTTCGACATTCTCAAGTCTACACCTTATGGAAATAGTATTGTGGCAGATTTTGCTATGGCAGCTATAGATGGCGAACAATTAGGAAAAGACAATATTACAGATGTATTAGCAATAAGTTTTTCTAGTACAGACTATGTCGGTCATAATTTTGGAGTTAATTCTAAAGAAGTACAAGATACTTATCTACGTTTAGATAAAGATTTAGAGCGTTTATTTAACGCATTAGATGAAAAAGTTGGCGAAGGAAATTATATCGTTTTTTTAACAGCAGATCATGGAGCAGTGCATGTGCCTTCGTATTTAAAAAGTGTAAAAATTCCAGCAGGTTATGTAAATTCAACTGAAACAAGAGCAAAATTTAAAGCCTTTTTAAATGCTAAGTACAATTCTGACGAATTAATAGAAAGCATAAGTAACAATCAAGTGTTTTTAAACAGAATGAAAATAAAAGAACTTGGCTTAGATTTGCACGAGATACAAGATGCAATTGTTAACGAAATTATTACTTACAATGGAGTCGATAAGGCTTATACTGCTTATGCTATGACAAATATGTCTTACAGTTCTGGAATTGAAAAATTAATTCAAAATGGTTTCAATCAAAAACGCTCTGGAGATGTAATTTATGTGAACGATCCAGCAACTATATCATATAGTGTTACAGGTTCAACTCATGGTAGCGGATTTAATTATGATACACATGTACCATTGCTTTTTTATGGGAATGGAATAAGTAATGGTAGTACAATGGCCTATACCAGAATTATTGATATTGCGCCAACCATATCTTCGATATTAGGAATTAGTCTGCCAAATGGAAGTACAGGACAGCCAATACAGCAAGTTTTTAAAGAAAATTAATGTTTGTTTAAATTATTGTTTATTGAGTCAATGTATGCTAATAATTCATCTCGCCCAATTTTTTTAGAAGCAGAGGTAATGAAGTAATTAGGCATCTCTTCCCAAGTTTCTAAAAGAATATTTTTATATGACTCTATATGGTTTTCAATAGCCTTGGGTTTTAATTTATCAGCTTTTGTAAAAATAATTGAAAACGGAATCATGTGTTCTCCTAGCCACTGCATAAATTCTAAATCAATAGGCTGAGGGTCATGCCTTATATCTACTAATACAAAAGCAGATACAAGTTGTTTGCGTTTTTCAAAATACGTAGTAATAAATTTTTGAAATACTTTTTTTGTTGATTTAGAAACCCTTGCATAACCATATCCAGGTAAATCAACCAAATACCAATTTTTGTTAATGAGGAAATGATTTATAAGTTGTGTTTTTCCAGGTCTTCCTGATGTTTTAGCTAAGCTTTTTCGTTCAGTGAGCATGTTTATTAATGAAGACTTGCCAACATTACTTCTGCCAATAAATGCATATTCAGGAATATTATTGTTTGGACATTTAGCAACATCTTGGTTACTAACTATAAATTCAGCAGACTTTATGTGCATTTCTAAAAATTTAGAATTCTCTTTTTTTCAACCAATCAAAAAGAAGCTTGTTAAAAGTATCTGGATGCTCCATCATGGCAGCGTGACCGCATTTATCAATCCAAAATAGGTCTGAGTCTGGTAATAAGTTATGAAATTCTACAGCAACTTCAGGAGGTGTTACAGTGTCGTTTTTGCCCCAAATGATACATGTTGGTGTGTGCATTTTTGGCAAGTCTTTAGCCATATTATGTCGTATGGCACTTTTTGCAATAGCTAATGTTTTAATAAGCTTATTTCGATCATTTACCGTAGCGTAAACTTCATCTACAATCTCTTTAGTAGCTACTGCAGGATCATAAAAAACGTCTTGTGCTTTTTTCTTTATAACTTCGTAATCACTACGTTTGGTGTAGCCACTTCCCATAGCGCTTTCGTAAAGCCCTGAACTTCCAGTTATGACCAAAGCTTTAACTTTTTCATGAAACATTTTGGTATGATATAACCCAATATGACCACCTAAAGAGTTGCCTAACAAAATAACATCATTGTAGCCTTTAAAGTCAATAAATTCCTTTAGGTATTTTGCAAAACTTTTAACATTGGTTTTGAGTAAAGACATACTATAAATAGGGAGTTCCGGAATTACAACTTTATAGCTATGTTGACTAAAAAATTCAGTAACGCCATCAAAATTACTTAAACCACCCATTAATCCATGAAGAATGATTATAGGTGTGCCTTCTCCTGCTTCTATATAGCTGTAATCTCCTTCTTTTTTTAAAGTATGAGCCATGTTATAGTCGTGGTTTCTCTGTTTGGCAAATCTACATAAATTTATTTTAAAAGTTAGGAATAGACAACATTCAATATCTGCCTAAAAAAACCATCTGTTTTTAATGACTAATTAGCAAATGTTGATTAAACTTTTATGTTCTTTAACTTATTGATATTCAGTTTTAATCAGAGATAAATTTTATGTGTTTCATCGAATTTAGTGCTATTTGGAGGGAATTTATTAACAAAGTGGTAAAAAGTGGCAAAAAGTGGCAAAATTTTTATTAGATTTGGAACTTATATACAAATACGTAAGCAAATACTTGAATTCACTAATTGGAACATACGAATGTAAAATCGACTCAAAAGGAAGATTGATGTTGCCTTCTGCTTTTAAAAAGCAGTTGTCTAGTGTGATGCAGGAAGGTTTTGTGTTAAAACGAGCTGTATTTCAGTCTTGTTTGGAATTGTATCCAATGAGTGAGTGGGGAGTTTTAATGCAGAAGGTAAACAAGCTAAATCGTTTTAAGAAAAAGAATAACGATTTTATTCGTCGTTTTACAGCAGGTGTGAAATTTATTGAACTAGATGCTTCAGGGAGGTTGTTGGTGGCAAAAGATTTAATTGCATTTGCAGGTATGTCAAAACACATTGTAGTGTCTTCGGTTGGAAATATACTTGAGATTTGGGATAAAGAGAATTATGAAAAAGCTATTGATGATGCAGTTGTGGACTTTGCGGATTTAGTTGAAGAAGTTATGGGTCAAGATGAAGATGGAATATCATAAACCAGTTTTATTAAAGGAAACAGTTGACGGTTTAAATATTAGAGAAGATGGTGTTTATGTCGATGTTACATTCGGTGGAGGTGGACATAGTCGTGAAATTTTAAGTCGTTTAGGTGACAAAGGAAAGTTAATAGCATTTGATCAAGATCAAGACGCTCTTTTAAATATAATAGTTGATAGCAGATTTACGCTTATAAATGAAAACTTCAGGTATCTCAAGAGGTTTCTGAGGTTTCATGGCGTAAAGAAAGTGGATGGGATTTTGGCGGACTTTGGTGTGTCGTCGCATCAATTTGATGAAGCAGGTCGTGGGTTTTCAATTCGTTTTGATGCAAAGCTAGATATGCGAATGAATCAGCAAGATGAGTTGTCAGCATTTCATGTAATCAATGAATATGATGAAGTGGTTTTGCGGAAAATATTCTGGGAATATGGTGAGTTAAGACAAGCTCCAGGGTTGGCAAGAACAATTGTAGCAGAGAGAAAGCAAGGTCAAATAGAAACAACAGAGCAGCTTAAAAACGTATTGAAAAAATATTTACCACCAAGAAAGGAAAATAAAATTCTAGCCCAAATCTATCAAGCTATAAGAATAGAAGTGAATCAAGAGATTGAGGCTTTAAAGGAATTTTTAACACAAGTTCCAGAATTATTAAATCCAGGAGGTCGTTTAAGTTTTATCTCTTATCACTCACTCGAGGATAGATTGGTAAAACGATTTATTAGAAATGGGATGTTTGAAGGGGAACCGGAAAAAGATGTGTTTGGGAATTTTGAGGTGCCTTTAAAGAGAATAGGAAAGTTAATTGTGCCAACACAAGAAGAAATAGAAATAAATAACAGAGCAAGAAGTGCTAAACTTAGAATAGCAGAAAAGATCTAATGGCAAAAAAGAAGTTTTATAACATATTAAAAGGAACTTTTTTAGTAAGTGATGATTCGTTTAAAAATTGGCGAATGATCATCTTCTTGTCGTTTTTGGCTGTTGTGATGATTGCAAGCTCGCATAGTGCAGATAGAAAAGTGCATGAAATTGCAAGACTTAATGAGGAGGTTAAAGCGTATAAGTCTATAATGGCTGAGGTCAAGAAAACACATATGGAGTTAAAAATGGAATCTACCATTAGGCAAAAACTAGCAAATAAAGGGGTGTTGCCTTCTGCAGAGCCACCAAAAAAGATAAAAGTTAAATCACAAGATTAAAAGTTCAATTTTGGCAGTAACCGAGAAGAACATATTAAAACGATTGTATTTTGTAGCAGGATGTATGTTCATCTTCGCTCTACTAGTGGTGTTTAAACTTGTTAATATTCAGTTTGTACAAGGAGAGCAATATAGAGGTTTGGCTGAGAAAAGAACTTTAAAAACGGTTGATATTCCAGCTAACAGAGGTAATGTGTATTCGGCTGATGGAAGCTTATTGGCAACTTCAGTTCCTAAGTATGACATTAGGATTGATGCATTAACACCTACTGCTAAAAATTTCAAAAAATACTTAAAGCCTTTATGTGATTCGCTTGCAAAATTTCATGGAAAAACGTCTGGTCATTATCAAAAAGCAATCAGAAAGGCAAGACAAGATAAAAATAGATACTTTTTATTGGCTCGAAATCTTGGGTATTCTGAATATTTAAGATTTAGAGGGTTTCCTATGCTCAATTTAGGAGCATTTAAGGGAGGGTTGATTGTGGAGCAAAAAACAAAGCGAGAGCATCCAATGGGTGGTATTGCTGAACGCTCAATAGGATATGAAAGATTTGATGAAGATGGTAATGTGACTAGAGCTGGAATAGATGGTGCTTTTGGAGAACAATATTTACGTGGTGCTAATGGCAGACGATTAAAGCAGCAAATTGGAAAAGGACAATGGAAACCTGTAAGTGATGCTAACGAAGTTGAGCCACAAGATGGTTACGATGTTTATACAACTATTGATGTAAATATTCAAGATATCGCACATCATGCTTTACTAGAGCAATTAGAAAAATACAAGGCAGATCATGGCACAGTAGTGGTTATGGAAACCAAAACAGGTGAAATTAAAGCTATATCAAACCTTGGAAGAAATACTAAAGGCAAATATTATGAGCGTTTAAACTATGCTGTTGGTGAATCGCACGAACCAGGATCTACATTTAAGCTTATGGCGTTGGCAGTAGCTTTGGAAGATAAGGTAGTTGATACCTCTACTGTTGTTGATACCGAAAATGGCATTTTAACATTTTATGGAAAAAAAGTTAGGGATTCTAAAAGAGGGGGTTATGGTAAAATCTCTGTAGCAAAAGCATTTGAGGTGTCTTCAAATACAGGTATTGTAAAGGCAATTCATAATAGCTATAAAGATAATCCCAAAAAATTTGTAGATGGTTTGTATGATATGAATCTGCAAAATACTTTGGATTTACCAATAATCGGCGAAGGAAAGCCTGTGATTCCTGATCCAAGAATTAAAAATGGACTGTGGAGTGGTATTGCCTTAGAGTGGATGGCTTACGGTTATAATGTAAAAGTAACGCCATTACAAGCTTTAACATTTTATAATGCTATTGCTAATGATGGTGAAATGGTTAGACCTCGATTTTTGAGAGAAGTAAAAGAGTTTGGAAATACAATAGAATTTTTTGATAAACAAGTCATTAATAAAAATATTTGCTCTAAAGAAACGGTAGCCAAGTTGCAAAAACTGTTAACAAATGTTGTTGAAAAAGAACATGGCACAGGAAATGGATTGTACGCCGAAAATTTTTCAATGGCTGGAAAAACTGGAACAGCGCAAACCGAATATTGGATGCCGGATTGGGATGAGAATAAGCGCTATATATCATCTTTTACAGGGTATTTTCCTGCGGAAAACCCTAAATACTCATGCATTGTAGTTATTCATAAACCAGATGTAAGTGTAGGTTATTATGGTGCTGATGTATCTGGTCCTGTTTTTAAAAAAATTGCTCAAAAAATATATACAGATACACCAATAATTGATGCTATTGAAGATTTAGAAGAAAAGCATGTGTCGGTAGAAAGAAGTTATGAGACTTATTATGATGTAGCTAAGACCTATAAAACAATAATGCCAGACTTAAAAGGAATGCCAGCAATGGACGCCTTGGTGTTACTGGAAAATATGGGAATGAAAGTACGATTGCAAGGTATGGGAAAAGTGGTGAAGCAATCTGTCACATCTGGATCAAAATTAAAACCAAAACAAACAATAGTTCTGGAATTATCATGATGGAGTTAAAAAACATACTGTATAAAGTAACCCTCGATGTTGTTGTGGGAGATACTAGTGTGTCTATAAACAACATTCAGTTCGATTCAAGAAAAGTGTCTAAAAATGATGCATTTGTAGCAATAAAAGGAACAGTGGTAGATGGTCATGATTTTATTGAACAAGTCATAGAAAAAGGTGTTAATACTGTTGTTTGTGAACAAATTCCTGAAATTACGATTGAAGGTGTTACGTATGTAAAAGTTGATAACACATCAAAAGCATTAGCAATAATGGCATCTAATTATTACGGAGTGCCATCCGAGAATTTACGTTTGGTTGGAGTTACTGGAACTAACGGTAAAACTACAATTGCATCATTATTATATCAGCTTTTTAAGAAAGCTGGTTATAAAGTAGGCTTATTATCTACAGTGAAAATTTTAGTGGATGAAAAAGAATATAAAGCCACACACACAACTCCAGATTCGTTAACTATAAATAAGTATTTAAGTGAAATGAATGATGAAGGCGTTGAGTTTTGCTTCATGGAAGTAAGTTCTCATGGTATTCATCAATCACGTACTGAGGGGCTTCATTTTGAAGGCGGAATTTTCACCAATCTTACTCATGATCATTTAGACTATCACGACACCTTTGCTGAATATCGTGATGTAAAAAAGTCATTCTTTGATAAGCTACCAAAATCAGCATTTTCATTGGTTAATATTGATGATAAGAATGGAGTAGTAATGCTGCAAAATACAGTTTCTAAGAAATATACCTACGCTCTAAAAAGCTATGCTGATTATAGAGCTCAAATTTTAGAGAACCAGTTAAATGGTTTGTTCTTAAAAATCAACGGCAATGAAGTATGGGCAAGATTAATAGGCAATTTTAATGCTTATAATTTGCTGGCAATATATGGAGCAGCAGATTTATTAGGTTTAGAAAGTGTTGAAATTCTTCGTCTAATAAGTGAATTGGATAGTGTTAGTGGAAGGTTTCAGTATTTAATTTCAGACGAAAAAATCACAGCTATTGTTGATTATGCACACACACCAGATGCTTTAAAAAATGTATTGGAAACCATCAATAGTATTCGTACTAAAAACGAAGCGCTTATAACGGTTGTTGGTTGTGGAGGTGATAGAGATAAAACCAAGCGCCCAAAAATGGCACATATAGCATCAGCGTTAAGTGATAAAGTCATTTTTACCAGCGATAACCCAAGAACTGAAAATCCTGAACAAATTATTGACGACATGGAAGTTGGTGTACAGCCACAAAACTTTAAAAAAACAATGTCGATAGTAGATAGAAATCAAGCAATTAAAACAGCGTGTCAGTTAGCAAATGCAAACGATATCATTTTAATAGCTGGAAAAGGGCACGAGACATATCAAGAAATAAATGGTGTGAGAACCAATTTTGATGATTATAAAATAGTTGAAGAATTTTTAAAACAATTGCAAAAATAGATGCTGTATTATTTATTTGAATATTTAGAAAAAGAATTTCAGTTTCCTGGAGCATCCTTGTTTGGGTTTTTATCCTTTAGAGCAGCTATGGCTATAATTTTATCATTGTTAATTTCTACTATTTATGGGAAGCGCATTATAAGATTCTTACAAAAAAAGCAAGTAGGAGAAACGGTTAGAGATTTAGGTTTAGAAGGACAAGCTGAAAAAGCCGGAACACCAACCATGGGTGGAATTATCATTATTCTGGCTACTTTAATTCCTGTATTTCTTTTAGCAAAACTTGATAATATTTATATCATCTTATTATTAATTACTACAGTTTGGATGGGGATTATTGGATTTATTGATGATTACATTAAAAAATTCAAAAATGATAAAGAGGGACTTAAAGGTAGGTTTAAAATATTGGGTCAAGTAGGATTGGGCCTTATCGTTGGTGCAACATTATATTTTAGTGATGATGTTACTATAAAGGAAAAACTGCCTATCGCTCAACAGCAGGAATTACTTGCTGAAAATCCAAACATTGCACCTTCAAAATTATTTGAAGAAGAAATTAAATCAACCAAAACAACCATTCCTTTTGTAAAAGGAAATGAGTTTGATTATGCAAGTTTAATTACTTGGCTAAGCCCTAGTTTAAAACCTTATGCTTGGGTAATATTTATTCTAGCTGCTATTTTTATTATTACAGCAGTGTCAAATGGTGCAAATCTAACAGATGGTATTGACGGACTCGCAGCAGGAACATCAGCAATCATTGTTTTGACACTTGGAATTTTTGCTTGGGTTTCTGGTAATATCATTTTTTCAGATTACCTAAATATTATGTACATACCACGTGTTGAGGAAATTACTATTTATATCGCGGCTTTTGTTGGTGCTCTTATTGGGTTTTTATGGTATAACACTTATCCAGCACAAGTGTTTATGGGTGATACAGGGAGTCTAACCATTGGAGGTATTATAGCTGTAATTGCTATTGCAGTTCGTAAGGAATGGTTAATTCCTCTGTTATGCGGCATCTTTTTGGCAGAAAACTTATCGGTGGTCATGCAAGTAAGCTACTTTAAATACACAAAGAAAAAATTTGGTGAAGGCAAGCGCATTTTTAAGATGTCGCCTTTGCATCACCATTATCAAAAATCAGGATATCATGAAAGCAAGATTGTAACACGGTTTTGGATTATTGGTATTCTGCTAGCCATCCTTTCAATAGTGACCTTAAAAATTCGCTAATGAAAAGGCTGGTAATATTAGGTGCAGGTGAAAGTGGTGTTGGTACAGCACTTTTAGGGAAGGAGAAAGGATTTAAAGTGTTTGTTTCTGATAAAGGAAGCATAAAAGAGAAATATAAAGAAGTTCTTATACATAATGAGATTGAATGGGAAGAAGGAAGGCATACAGAATCTAAAATTCTAAATGCTGATGTTGTAATGAAAAGCCCTGGAATTCCGGATAAAGTAACTTTAGTACAAAAGTTAATTGCTAATAATGTTTCGATTATTTCCGAGATTGAATTTGCATCACAATTTACTAAAGCAAATATTATTGGTATCACAGGAAGCAATGGTAAAACAACTACTAGTATGTGGACACATCACATCCTTAAGCAAGGAGGTTTAAAAGTAGCCATGGGTGGAAACATAGGTGATAGTTTTGCAAAGCAAGTGTTAGACTCAAATTATGAACATTTTGTTTTAGAGTTGAGTAGTTTTCAATTAGATGGAATAAAAACATTTAAACCGCACATTGCTATTATTACAAACATTTCTCCTGATCATTTAGATAGATACGATTACAAGTTTGAAAACTATATTGCTTCAAAATTTAGAATAGTGATGAACCAAACAAAAGATGATTACTTGATTTATGATGCCGATGATGATGCTATTACAAGTTATCTAAAATCACATTCTGTTCAATCAACATTATTGCCATTTTCTTTAACAAAGAAATTGGAACAAGGAGCTTATTTAGAAAATAATAATATAAAAATAACAATTGATAATAGCCAAATAATTATGTCAACAGCAAACTTAGCTTTAGAGGGAAAACACAATATTAAAAACGCAATGGCAGCATCAACAGTTGCACATTTGCTTAAAATTAGAAACCACACATTACGTGAAAGCCTTGAAAACTTTCAAGGTGCCGAACATCGTTTAGAAAATGTGCTACGTATTAACAAAGTACAATACATAAACGATTCAAAAGCAACTAATGTTAACGCAACATATTTTGCTTTAGAGAGTATGGAAGCGCCAACCGTTTGGATTGTTGGAGGCGTAGATAAAGGCAACGATTATAAACAATTGTTTCCGTTTGTAAACGAAAATGTGAAGGCTATTATTTGTTTGGGCGTTGATAATAAAAAGCTTTTCGAAACATTTGAAAACATGGTAGATATTATAGTTGAAACTCAATTTATGAGTGAAGCAGTTAAAATAGCCTACAAGATTGCCGAAGCAGGAGACAACGTTTTGTTATCTCCAGCTTGCGCAAGTTTTGATTTGTTTGAGAGTTATGAAGATAGAGGTCGTCAATTTAAAGATTCAGTAAGAAAACTATAATGCAATTATTGTTTAACAACTTAAAAGGAGATCGATTAATTTGGGCTATTGCAGCATTACTTGCAATATTCTCATTTCTTCCTGTATATAGCGCTGCAAGTAATTTAGCGTATATAAGTGGTGATGGCGATACCTTTAATTATTTTGTTAAACATTTTGTGCATTTATTTCTAGGTTTTGCAATAATGTATGGTGTGCACAAGGTGCCATATAGATATTTTCGCGGACTTTCTATGGTTATGATTCCTGTAGTTTTAGTGTTGTTGGCTGCTACAATGTTTCAACCTGAAACCTCCGAAAGTTTAACAAATACAAGACGTTGGATAAAAGTACCAATAGTAGGTTTTACGTTTCAACCATCAACTTTAGCCTCAGTGGTTTTAATGGTATATGTGGCTCGATATTTATCTAAAATTAAGGATAAAACAGTCACATTTAAGGAAACAATCTTACCATTATGGCTGCCAGTGTTTTTGGTTTTGGTCTTAATACTGCCTGCAAATTTTTCAACTACAGCTATTATTTTTACAATGGTAATGGTATTAGCCTTTTTAGGAGGCTATCCTATTAAATATCTATTGCTAATTTTACTATCAGGTGTAGTGGCTTTTTCGTTATTTATTTTAATTGCAAAAGCATTTCCAGACGCTATGCCAAATCGTATTGATACTTGGGCAAGTAGAATAGAAAATTTTGCTAATGGTGAAGATACCGAAGCAGATTATCAAATAGAAAAGGCAAAAATAGCAATCGCATCAGGATACATTAAGGGTGTTGGTCCAGGAAAAAGTATTCAAAAGAATTTTTTACCACAATCGTCATCCGATTTTATTTTTGCAATTATCATCGAAGAATATGGTTTAATTGGCGGACTATTTTTAATGACACTATACTTGTTACTGCTTTTTAGAATAGTAATAGCATCCCATAAAGCCGACACCATTTTTGGAAAACTCTTAGTAATAGGTGTTGGAATTCCTATAGTATTCCAAGCATTAATAAATATGGCTGTTGCAGTAGAATTATTTCCTGTAACAGGACAAACATTGCCATTAATAAGTAGTGGAGGAACGTCTATTTGGATAACCTGTTTGGCGATTGGAATTATTCTTAGTGTAAGTGCAAGAAGACAAGAAATTAAAGAACAAAAGGAAAGAGAAGACAATCCGCTTGAAATTTTAAGTGAAACCATTTAAATGAGTAATTATAAAATAATATTATCTGGAGGAGGAACAGGAGGACATATTTATCCTGCCATTTCAATTGCTAACGAGCTAAAGCAGCGTTTCCCTAATGCTGAATTTTTATTTGTTGGAGCAAAAGATAAAATGGAAATGGAAAAAGTACCACAAGCAGGATACGACATTGAAGGGTTATGGATTTCGGGGATTCAAAGAAAATTGACTTTAAAAAACCTATCATTCCCTTTTAAACTAATTGCTAGTTTATTAAGATCTCAAAAAATAATTAAACAATTTAAGCCAGATGTGGTAATAGGTACAGGAGGTTTTGCTAGTGGTCCACTTTTACAAGTCGCTATTTCTAAAGGAATTCCAAGTTTAATACAAGAACAAAATTCTTACCCTGGAATTACCAATAAAATACTGTCTAAAAAAGCTAACAAAATTTGTGTGGCATACGATGGTTTGGAACGATTTTTTCCAAAAGAAAAAATTGTAAAAACAGGGAATCCAGTAAGGCAAGATTTACTCAGTTTAGATAATAAATCTATTGAAGCTAAAGATTTTTTTGGTTTAAAGCACAATAAAATTACACTACTTGTTTTAGGTGGAAGTTTAGGAGCTAAACGAATTAACGAGTTAATAGTAAAAGAACTTGATTTTTTTCAAGAGCAAAATGTTCAAATTATTTGGCAATGCGGAAAGCTGTATTATCAAGCATATAAAATTTATGATGATATTAAAGATGTACAAGTTCATACATTTTTAAATAGAATGGACATGGCTTACGCTGCTGCAGATATTATTATTTCTAGAGCTGGGGCAAGCTCAGTGTCAGAGTTATGTATCGTAGGTAAACCAGTCATCTTTATACCATCTCCTAATGTAGCAGAAGATCATCAAACTAAAAATGCTAATGCTATTGTTGAAAAAAACGGAGCAGTATTAATTAAAGAAGAAGATCTCGATGTGGATTTTGAGAATAAGTTTTCACAAATAGCCAACTCAAAAGAGAAGCAAGACGAGTTAGGAAGGAATATTAAAGAATTGGCATTAATAAGTGCAACAAAAGATATAGCAGACGAAGTAGAAAAACTATTAAGTGTTAAATGAATTTAAATAGCGTACATAATATCTATTTTATTGGCATTGGTGGCATTGGTATGAGCGCGCTTGCAAGATATTTTGTAGCTAATGGAAAGCAAGTTGCTGGTTACGATAAAACACAAACAGAGCTAACTAATGAGTTAGAAGCTCTAGGAATAGAAGTCCATTTTAAAGATAGTATAGATAATGTATCTAAAAACTTTTTAAATGCTGAAAAAACGCTTGTGGTTTACACGCCAGCTATTCCAGAAGCTCATAGTGAGTTACACTATTTTAAAGAAAACGGGTTTCAAATTTTAAAGCGCTCCAAAGTTTTAGGTTTAATAACTCAAAATACATTTTGTTTAGCTGTTGCAGGAACTCATGGTAAAACTACTACATCAAGTATTTTAGGTCATTTGTTAGCAGAGTGTGGTGTGGAGGTGACAGCATTTTTAGGTGGGATTTCAGAAAATTACAATTCCAATCTTATTTTAAAAGGAAGCAAGGTGTCAGTTGTAGAAGCTGATGAATTTGACCGTTCTTTTTTAACCTTGTCCCCAAATTTGGCTTGCATTACTTCAATGGATGCCGACCATTTAGATATTTATGAAAAGAAAGAAGCTCTAGAAGAATCATTTAAAGATTTCTCTAAAAAAATAAAACCAAACGGAAAGTTGTTTGTAAAAAAAGGACTTCCGCTTAAAGGCATTACTTATGCTGTTGACGAAAAAGCAGATTACTATGCCACAAACATTAGAATTGAAAACGGAAGCTATGTGTTTGATGTAAAAACACCTAGCCAACATATTAAAGATATTTTATTTAACCTACCAGGTAGACATAATTTGTCGAATGCATTAATAGCACTGGCAATGGCTATAGAATTCGGTTGCGCTCCTTATAGCCTTGTCAGTGCATTAGCATCTTTTAAAGGTGTTAAACGCAGGTTTACATACAAAATTAAAACAAACAGCCTTGTTTATATTGATGATTATGCACATCATCCAGAAGAAATAAATGCGGTTCATCAAGCGGTTAGAGAAATGTATCCTAACAAAGAAGTAGTAGTGGTTTTTCAGCCACATTTATTCAGTCGCACAAGAGATTTTATAGATGAATTTGCAGCAAGTTTATCACAATTTGATAAGGTGTTGTTGCTAGATATTTATCCAGCAAGAGAAATGCCTATAGATGGTGTAACCTCAAGTTGGTTACTAAGCAAAATTAACAATCAAAACAAAGCTTTGATTGAGAAAAAAAATATTGCTTTAGAGATTAAAAAGAGTAATGCTCAAATAGTAGTTACTCTTGGTGCTGGAGATATAGGAGTTGAAGTAGATAAAATTAAAGAACAATTGAGTATTGCAAGTTAATTGGAATTACATAAAAGGACTTTTATTAATAGCTTTAGTGAGCTTTGTATTTGTGTTTTCTTCATTTAGAAATAGAGAAAGAAGAATAGAAGATATTAAGGTGAATTTTCTAGGTGATAATAATTTATTCATGACAGAAGCATCGGTTAATAAATTGTTAATACAAAAAGTTAACAGCCTATCAAATATGACTAAAGAAATTTTAGATTTGAATGAATTAGAAAATGTCCTAAAATCTAATCCAATGATCAAAACCGCAGAAGTGCATCTTACTGTAAATGGAGAGGTTAGAGCTGATGTTTTACAGCGAAAACCAATTGCTAGAGTAAGCACAAATGTGTCATATTACATAGATGATGAAGGCACGTTTATGCCTTTATCTACGTTTCATTCAGCGCGTGTGCCTTTAGTAACAGGCCATGTAAAAAAAAATAAACTAGAAAAAGTATATAAACTAGCTGAAAAAGTTTTTAACGATGCATTTTTAAAAATGCATGTTGTGGAAATACATCAAAAGGAAAACGAAACATTTGTTTTGAAAACAAGAGCATTTGATTTTGAAATATGGTTAGGTAATCTAGATAATCTGGAGAAAAAGATAAACAATTTGAAAGCATTTTATCAAAAGGCAAAAAAAGATAATGAACTAACTAACTATAGCATTGTGAATTTGCAGTTTGATAATCAAGTTGTATGTACTAAAAAGTAAAATATGGAGGAGAACAATAATATTTCAGTTGGACTTGATATCGGAACCACAAAAATTGTGGCAATGATTGGACGCAAGAATGAGTATGGGAAGATGGAAATTCTTGGAATAGGCAAAGCTAAGAGTTTAGGTGTTCATCGAGGAGTAGTAAATAATATTACACAAACTACCCAATCAATACAACAAGCAGTACAAGAAGCTGAGGCTGCTTCAGGCATGAAAATTAATGAGGTAACAGTAGGTATTGCAGGACAACATATTAGAAGTCTTCAACATAGTGACTATATAACCAGAGAAAATTCAGAAGTAGTAATTGACGAAGATGATATAGATCGATTAATCAACCAAGTACACAAATTGGTAATGTTACCTGGAGAGGAAATTATCCATGTATTGCCACAAGAGTATAAAGTTGATGGGCAAGCCGAAATAAAAGAGCCAATAGGCATGTATGGTGGCAGACTAGAAGCAAATTTCCATGTAGTTGTTGGTCAGGTATCCTCAATTAGAAATATTGGACGTTGTGTAAAAAGCGCAGGATTAGAGCTTGAAGGTATTACACTTGAGCCTTTAGCTTCAGCTAATGCGGTATTAAGTGAAGATGAAAAAGATGCAGGAGTAGCATTAATTGATATAGGAGGAGGAACCACGGATTTAGCCATTTTTAGAGATGGAATTATTCGCCATACAGCAGTCATTCCTTTTGGAGGAAATGTCATTACAGAAGATATCAAGGAAGGTTGCTCAATTATAGAAAAACAAGCCGAATTACTTAAAATAAAATTTGGTTCGGCATGGCCAGGAGAAAATAAAGACAACGAAATAGTATCTATTCCAGGCTTAAGAGGTAGAGAACCAAAAGAAATCACTTTAAAAAACCTTTCTAAAATTATTCATGCAAGGGTCGTAGAAATTATTGAACAAGTATATGTTGAAATTAAAAACTACGGTCATGAAGAACAAAAAAAGAAACTTATTGCTGGCATCGTTTTAACTGGAGGAGGAAGCCAATTAAAGCACTTAAAGCAGTTGGTAGAATATATTACAGGAATGGATACCAGAATAGGATATCCTAACGAACACTTGGCAGGAAATAGTGATGATGAAGTAACAAGTCCATTATTTGCAACAGCAGTTGGATTAGTAATGGATGGACTAAAACGTCAAGATAAGAAAAGAGCAGAAAGTGCTGCAGAAGCTGCCCTTGAAGCAAATGAAGAATTAGAAGAAAACGAACAAGAACAAACCATTGAACAACCTAGAAAAGAACGAAAAACTTTTCTAGATAAATTAACCGAACGCGTTAAAGATTTTTTAGATAACGCTGAGTAAACTAAAGAAAAACCAGTAAAACTAATTTTATGAGTAGCAACAAAGACATTGGGGACATTACATTCGACTTACCAAAAAATCAATCCAACGTCATTAAAGTAATTGGTGTTGGAGGTGGAGGTAGCAATGCTATCAACCACATGTTCCAACAAGGAATTAAAGGTGTGGATTTTGTAATTTGTAATACAGATGCGCAAGCCCTAAACAACAGCGGAGTCCCAAATAAAATTCAATTAGGCGTGAGTCTAACCGAAGGATTAGGGGCAGGAGCAAATCCTGAAATTGGAGAGCAAGCAGCTGTTGAAAGCTTAGAAGATATTAAGTGTATGTTAGATACCAATACAAAAATGGTATTTATAACTGCTGGAATGGGAGGTGGAACAGGAACAGGAGCTGCGCCTATAATTGCAAAAATGGCCAAAGAGCTAGGTATTTTAACCGTAGGTATTGTAACTATGCCTTTTCAGTTCGAAGGTAAAATTCGTAATGCTCAAGCGCAAAAAGGGGTTGAAACCCTTAGAGCTCATGTAGATTCGCTTGTGGTTATTAATAACAATAAATTAAGAGAGGTTTATGGTAATTTAGGTTTCAAAGCAGGTTTCTCAAAGGCAGATGAAGTATTGTCAACGGCATCTAGAGGTATTGCCGAAGTAATTACACACCATTACACACAAAATATCGATTTACGTGATGCCAAAACAGTGTTAAGTAATAGTGGTACTGCAATTATGGGATCTTCAAATGCTTCAGGTTCTAATCGTGCACAAGAAGCAATAATGAAAGCTCTAGATTCCCCATTGTTAAATGATAATAAAATTACAGGAGCTAAAAACGTATTGTTGCTTATCGTTTCTGGTTCACAGGAAATCACTATTGACGAGATTGGAGAAATAAATGATCATATTCAAGCCGAAGCTGGTTATGGCGCGAATATTATTATGGGAGTTGGTGAAGACGACGATTTAGGCGAAGCCATTTCGGTAACAATCATTGCAACTGGCTTTAATGTAGAACAACAAAATGAAATTTCTAATACTGAAGCGAAAAAGGTCATACATTCTTTAGAAGAAGATAAGTCTATGGAGCAGGATTTGTCTAAAGAAAAAGACCCTGCTATTATTACTCCTGATATCATTTTGGAAAAAGAAGTTAAGGAAGGAAAAGTGGTTCATACTTTGATGGAAGAAGAAGATGAAGTTGATACAAACATGACCTTAATTCCAACAACCGAAATTATTAAGAATATTGACGTAGTGTATGATGAGGTACTTGCTAATGTTAACGAAACAGAGTTTATAATAAATGAAGTAAAAATAGAGGAAACTATTGAAGAAGAATCTGTGCAAGAAGAGCAAATAATGCTCACCTTTGATCTTCCATTATCTTCAAAAGAAGAGAAAGAAATAGAAGAAACTCCTAAAGCAAACGAGAAAATTACTTTTGAGCTAGACGAGGAAGTTAAAGACATATCAGTTAACGATTATGTAGAGTTAATTCCAGTAACTGAGGCAAATGAAGAAGGAGAAAAGCGTTATGCTTTAGATGATTATATTGTTGTAGAATCTGCTTTAAACGAAAAAGAGCAACAACAAGAAGTTGTCTTAGAAATAGAAGAAGACATCGTATTCGAAAAGAAAGTAATTCAAGAAGAGACTCAAGAAGAAGATTTAGGGGATGAATTAGATCCTCTTAACAGTCCAATTTCACAACTTTTAAAAGAACGAGCTAGCGAACGTCGAAAAAAAATGAAAGAGTTTAATTATAAGTTTAAAAACTCAAAAATTGACGATATCGAAAAAGAACCAGCTTATAAAAGGCAAGGAGTTGATTTAAATGAAGTACAACATTCATCTGAGAGTAACGCTTCAAGAATGTCTGTTGGTTTAGATGATAATGATGATATTCAATTAAGAAGTAACAATTCTTTTTTACATGACAATGTCGATTAATTAATAGCACTTATTTTAGTATTTACTTCAAAAACCCTAAAAATTTCCCTCAAGTTTTTAGGGTTTTTCATTTGCTTTATATTAAGTACTTGCTGCTTACTTTTTAGTATCTTCGCAACATCAAAATTATTATTTTATGAGTTTACAAGACCAAATTATGGTTTCTATGAAAGAGGCTATGAAAGCAAAAAATCAAACAGCATTAACAGCTTTAAGAGCAGTAAAATCAGCTATTTTATTAGCAAAAACAGAAAGTGGAGCTGCTAGTGAACTTACAGAAGAGCAAGAGCTAAAATTACTTCAAAAGCAAGTAAAACAACGTAAGGATAGTGCAGCTATTTTCATTGAGCAAGGTCGTGAGGATTTAGCAGCTCCTGAGTTGGCTGAAGCAGAGGTAATTGCGCAATTTCTCCCTGAAGCTATGAGCGAAGAAGACATCGAAAAGATAGTGGTTCAAGTTATAAAAAATGTTGGAGCAAGTGGAATGAAAGACATGGGTAAAGTCATGGGAATGGTAAGTAAACAACTTGCAGGACAAGCTGATGGTAAAACAATATCTACTATTGTTAAGTCAAAATTAATGTAAAATTATGGCTGCGTAGCTCAATTGGATAGAGCACTGGATTTCGGCTCCAGCGGTTGTAGGTTCGACTCCTATCGCAGTCACTAATGCAATTTTATTTCAATCTATTAATTCGTAGTTTAATAATTTCTTTAAAGTTTTGTTTGTGGGTCAATTAAAATAAACTTAAACATTTAATAAATGATTAATTATTGCTTAAACAACTATTATTTTTATTGTAAAATAACTTTCATGCATTGTAGCATATAACATAAAATAGAACAAAAATGATTATTAAAAAATTAAAAGAGCTTGGATATGCTTACTCTCCAGCACCATTAAAGCCAGAAGGTTTTCCTTTTAATTCTGCTGTTAGAGTTGGAAATTTAGTGTTTACATCTGGTCAAGTACCTTTTTGGGAAGACTACAAAATACAAGGTAAAGTAGGTTCAGAAATTAATATGGAGGAGGCCAAAAAAGCAGCTGAAATATGTGCATTTAACTGTATAAGAGCTGCAGGATCTGTTTGTGATATAGAATCAATTTCAAAAGTTGTAAAAGTATTTGGTATGGTAAACTGTGGCGAAAAATTCAATAATACATCTTCAGTTATTAATGGAGCAAGCGAATTCTTTATAAATGTATTTGAAGAAAAAGGAATGCATGCTAGGTCAGCTGTTGGAATGCAATTACCATCTGATTGGGCGGTTGAGGTAGAAGCTATTTTTGAAGTGAGTGATTAATTATTAGGTATAGTAGTCTCTTGAAATAAGACAATATGGAAAATCAAACTATTATTTTAATTGTTATGTCTGTTTATATGATATTGCTCATTACTTGGGGTATTTATCAAGGCAAAAAAGTTAAAACGGGTTCAGATTTTGCTATTGCTGGACGCAAGTTACCTGGTTGGGTAGCTGCCTTATCTGAAAGAGCCACTGGTGAATCGTCTTGGGCACTATTAGGACTCCCTGGAGCAGCTTATGCCACAGGTTTAATGGAAATTTGGACAGCAGTAGGTTGTGTGTCTGGAATTATTGTAGCTTGGGTATTATTAGCATCTAGATTGCGCAACGAAGCTGAAAAATATGAAGTCGATACGTTTACCGATTATATAGCGAAAAGACATGGCGAAGTAGGAAAATTGATTAGAATTGTTGGTAGTTTAACTATTGTTTTTTTCTTTTTCTTTTATGTAGGAGCTCAATTTATTGGAGGAGGAAAAACTTTAAACAGCTTGTTTGGAGTCAATCAAGACCTTGCAATGATTATTATTGTAATACTTGTTATACCCTATACAATTTATGGTGGTTTTAGGTCGGTGACTTATACTGATGTAATTCAAGCTATAATAATGATTATTACGCTTATTATAACTCCAATAGCTGGGCTTATATATTTATCAAATCTTCCTGAAGGGACTGTCTTCGCTCACACTATTTCTGATGCATTAATAAAATCAGGCGAATCATATTCGACCATGACAGGAGGTGCTGTTGTTAAAAATGATTCTGCTTTGTTCGGATTTTTATCCAATATATTTCCTAATTCATTGAGCATTGTAAAAGGGTTAGGAACTGGTATTATAATTGCTGGAGCATTTTCATGGTTTTTTGGGTATTTGGGTGGTCAGCCTCAATTAACCATGCGTTTTATGGCTATTAAAGATGAAAAAAATGCTAAAATAGCTAGAAATATTGGTGTCATTTGGACCATTATAGCTTATACAGGAGCACTACTGGTTGGATGGATTGGTATAGCATTGTTTGGACCAGAAGGATTACAAGATCAAGAAACGGTAATGCCAGAAGTTTTAACAACAGTTTTTAATCCAGTGGTTTCAGGTATTTTAATTACTGGAGTATTAGCAGCCATTATTTCTACTGCCAATTCCTTACTAATTCTATCGGCTACAGAGTTGTCAGAGAACATTATTAAATCTGGTGATACATCATCTTTAATAGATTCTAAAAAATCTTTATTTCAATCCAGATTAGTAACGGCTATATTATCTTTGGTAGCGTTATTATTAGCATATTTATCACCTAGTGATCTGGTCTATGCTATTGTGGGTTATGTTTGGGCAGGAATTGGGTCAACGTTTTCAGTTGTAATATTACTAACCTTATTTTGGAAACGATTTCACGGAATTCCAGCGTTGTTAACTATAATTGTAGGATTAATATTTACAATTTTTTGGATAGTTTCAGGAATGGATGCCATAGTGTCTTCTAGACTTTTAACATTTGTAGTGGCAGTATTAACAGCAGTAGTTTCAACATACCTAATTAAGAAAAAAGATAGTTAGACTACTATTCTACTTTAAACCAAATCTACTTAATAATTAAAATACATCTTTTACGTTCATTAACTAATGATTAATAGCTTTACTTTACAAGATTCTAGTTTAAATAATACCATTATTGCAATATTTTTAATTGCACTGTTAATCATGATTTTTTATTTCGGCTTTAAAATGGTCGAAATGGCTTATGTAATGAAGTATAAAAAACCTTTGTATAATCATTTTTATCTTAAATTAAAGAGGTTAAACCCAAATCAGAAATCTGTACTTAAAAATAATTTCTACTTTTTTAGTAAACTCAATCATAAACAAAAAAGATATTTTGAACATCGTGTTGCTGAGTTTATAAAAGATAAAACTTTTATTGGAAGAGATGGCTTATTGATGACTGACGAGGTTAAGGTATTAATTTCAGCCACAGCAGTGATGCTTACTTTTGGATTTAGAGATTTTTATATTGGATTGATTGATAAGGTTTTTGTTTATCCTAACCCGTTTTATTCCACCACTAATAAAAACCATCATAAGGGTGAATTTAATCCTAAATTGAAATCAATAGTTTTTTCTTGGGAAGATTTTAAACATGGCTATAATGTAGGTGATGATAATTTAAACCTTGGTATTCATGAGTTTGCACATGCTATTCATTTAAATAGCATAAAAGAGCGTGATGTAAGTTCAACGATTTTTAAAGATTCGTTTAATGAATTAACAACTCTGCTTTCTAATAATAAATCTTTAAGAGATAAACTTATTGCATCTAAATATTTTAGAGCGTATGCGTATGAAAATCAATTTGAGTTTCTGGCAGTTTTAGTAGAATATTTTTTTGAAACACCAAAGGAGTTTCAAAGCCAGTTTCCAAAAATCTATAGTAAGGTAAAGCAAATGCTTAATTTTAATTATGCATCGTATTAGCTATATAATGATTTCTACTGTATGACTTTTGTCATAATTTAAACAGGAGTTCTTAGTTAACTTTAAGGAGCAATTTAAAACCTAGAGTGATGAAAAGAGGAACACCAATTTCGGAAATAATGACCAAAAATGTCATTACATTAAATACTACAGATAGCTTAGAAATAGCAGAACGTTTATTTAAACAAAACCATATTAGGCATATTCCTGTGGTTAGCGGAAAGTTTATAAAAGGAATGTTAAGTCTTACCGATTTATTACGTATTAGTTTTGCTGATGCAGTTGATGAAAATGAAGATTATGTAGATACGATTGTCTATAATATGTTTACTATTGAGCAAGTAATGGCTAAAAATTTAGTAAGTGTTAATTCAAAAGCAACTGTAAAAGAGGTGGCTGAAATTTTAGCAAAAAAAGAGTTTCACGCTATTCCAGTTGTAGATGACAATAAACTAGTAGGAATTGTTACTACTACCGATTTAATAAATTATTTATTAGAACAGTTTGAAAACTGATGTCTTTTTATTGTTTTTTTACTTTTAAGAATTAGCTAAAGCTTTAAGGTTTTTAATTGTATCCATCTGGTTAGTGCTTTTAAAAACATAACTTCCAGCAACTAAAACATCTGCTCCAGCATCAACTAATTGCTTAGCATTTTTATTAGTAACACCTCCATCAATTTCAATTAAAGTTGAAGCGCTTTTACGTGTAATTAACTCTTTTAATTGTTCAACTTTACTATAGGTGTTTTCAATAAAGCTTTGACCTCCAAACCCAGGGTTAACACTCATTAGGCAAACAAGGTCTATATCGGTAATAGTGTCTTCTAATAAATTTATGTTTGTATGCGGATTTAATGCAACACCAGCTTTCATGCCTTCAGCTTTTATAGCTTGTAGTGTTCGGTGTAAATGTGTGCAGGCTTCATAATGAACAGTTAATACATTGCTGCCTAATGCCGCAAAAGTTTTAATATACCTATCAGGGTCAACAATCATTAAATGTACATCTATAGTTTTATTTGCATGTTTAGAAATAGCATCTAAAACTGGCATTCCAAAAGAGATGTTAGGAACAAACACACCATCCATAATATCAATATGAAACCAGTCGGCATCACTTTTATTTACCATTTCTATGTCTCGTTGAAGGTTAGCAAAATCGGCTGCTAAAATTGAAGGTGCAATTAGTTTACTCATGTTGTGTTTAAATCTTTTGGCAAAAATAGTGTAAAAAAATGAACCCAGAGTAATCAGCTCTGGGTTCTTCATCAATCAAAAAACGAACAGTTATGTAACTGTTTGTTGCGTTTATTAGGATATAAATATAACTATCCTAAGTAAGTTTTTAAAATTTTACTGCGAGAAGTATGTTTTAATCTACGTATTGCCTTTTCTTTAATTTGGCGAACACGCTCTCTAGTAAGATCAAAAGTTTCACCAATTTCTTCTAAAGTCATTGGATGTTGGTTGCCCAAGCCAAAGTATAAACGAATTACATCTGCTTCACGAGGTGTTAGCGTCTCAAGAGCTCTTTCAATCTCTGTGCGTAACGACTCGTGTAATAAATCTTTATCTGGATTTGGAGATTCGCCACTACGCAATACATCGTATAGGTTAGAATCTTCACCTTCAACTAAAGGTGCATCCATGGATACATGACGTCCAGAATTCTTCATAGATTCTTTAACGTCGTTAATTGTCATATCTAACTCTTTAGCAATTTCCTCTGCACTTGGTGGGCGCTCGTGAGATTGCTCTAAGAATGCGTAGGTTTTATTAATCTTGTTAATAGAACCAATTTTGTTGAGTGGTAAGCGTACAATACGTGATTGTTCAGCTAAAGCTTGAAGAATCGATTGGCGAATCCACCATACGGCATACGAAATGAATTTAAAACCTCTGGTTTCATCAAAACGCTGCGCAGCTTTTATAAGCCCTAAATTACCTTCATTAATTAAATCAGGAAGTGTTAATCCTTGATTTTGGTATTGCTTAGCTACAGATACTACGAAACGTAAGTTAGCTTTTGTTAACTTTTCTAAAGCAATTTGATCGCCTGCTTTAATACGTTGTGCTAATTCTACTTCTTCGTCTGCTGTAATTAAGTCAACTTTACCAATTTCTTGAAGATATTTATCTAAGGAAGCAGTTTCTCTATTAGTAACCTGCTTGGTGATTTTAAGTTGTCTCATTTAAAGGTCTCCTATTTTTAATGGGATTATTACTATCGTCATATAGTTATACGTACACTTTTACTAAAATGTTACAAAAAATTAAATTTTAATTAATTTTTTGTCAGTTAAATTAATATCACTTAACATTTCATCAGTGAATTTGTAATGACCTCGCGTAGTAATTAGCCTAAAGCGATGAGATTTTAAAACACTTAAAGTATTTAAAAAAAGCCACTTTGATTTTAGTAAATTAGTTTTTGAGGTTTTTAAGCTAATATCAAAAATATGCTTTCTACCTTCTTTTTCGGCTACAATATCTGGTGTTATTGTAATATCACTTCCTTTTTTGTGATACGATTTTGGTGTTTCATAACCTTCCATATCTGCCTTGATATTTTGGTAGCCCAAATTCTGTAAGTAATTTACTGAAGTCTCTAAAAAATCCGAATACTCTTCTTTATCGTTAAAAGTCATAGCCTACAATATAAGGAAAATAAGCAGAATTCAAAATTTTTAAGAAGCTTTAACGTTTTGTTATTACTTAAATTCACTCATTATTATACAAAAAAAACCTCTCAAAATTAATCGAGAGGTTTTATAGTTATAGTAGATAGAAGGGTTTTTATTCTTCTTTCTTATCGTCGTCTCTAGATCGTCTATCGTCACGACGGTTATCACGCCCACGACTATCTCTACCTCTGTTGTCACGTCCACGATTATCACGCCCACGGTTATTATCTCTTGGAGGTCTTTCTACATAACCTTCAGGTTTAGGTAAAATCGCCTTGCGAGATACTTTTTCTTTTCTTGTACGTTTATCAATACCAAAGTATTTTACATCAAAAACATCTCCCATGTTAACAACATCACTCACGTTTTCAGTGCGTTCCCATGCTAATTCACTTACGTGTAATAGTACTTCGTTTCCTGGAGCTTCAGTATATTCAACCACTGCCCCAAAGTCGAGCATTTTAACGACCTTTACTTCATAAATACTACCAACTTCTGGCTTAAATAATAAAGAATCTATTTTAGCCATGACAGCATCAATACCTTTACTACCTACACCTAGAACTTCTACAATACCTTCTTCTGTTACAGGATCTTCGTTAATAACAATCGTAGTATCTGTTTCCTTCTGTAATTCCTGAATTACTTTTCCACCAGGACCAATTAATGCTCCAATAAATTCGTTAGGAATACGTCTTGTAACCATTGTAGGTGCATGCTCCTTAACCTCTGCATTTGGTTCAGCAATTGTGTCAGTCAATTTCTCTAATATATGTAAACGACCATCGCGAGCTTGTTTTAAAGCATTAACAAGAATCTCATAAGATAATCCTTTTACTTTAATATCCATTTGGCAAGCTGTAATACCATCGGCTGTACCTGTCACTTTAAAGTCCATATCACCTAAGTGATCTTCATCACCTAAAATATCAGATAATACAGCGTATTTTCCAGAATCTGCATCAGAAATTAATCCCATTGCGATACCTGAAACAGGTTTCTTTAATTGAACACCAGCATCCATTAATGCCATGGTACCAGAGCAAACCGTAGCCATAGATGACGAACCGTTAGATTCTAATACTTCTGAAACCACACGTACTGTATAAGGACAATCCTCAGGAACCATTCCTTTTAATGCACGTTGTGCTAAGTTACCATGTCCTACTTCACGACGTGAAGTACCACGTATTGGTCTTGCTTCTCCCGTTGAAAAAGGAGGGAAGTTATAGTGTAAATAGAAACGCTCTTCGCCTTCAAAAGATGGCATATCTATTTGGTTGGCTTCTCTAGAAGTTCCTAAAGTTACGGTAGCTAATGCTTGAGTTTCTCCACGTGTAAAGATCGAAGATCCATGTGTAGATGGTAAATAATCTACCTCGCACCAGATTGGTCTGATTTCATCAGTTTTACGACCGTCTAAACGTAATCCTTCATTTAAGGTTAAATCACGAACAGCAGCTTTTTCAGCTTTGCTGTAGTATTTAGATACTAAGCCTCCAATATCTTCTAATTCTTCTTCAGTGAATGTTGCTTTAATTTCTTCTTTAATTTCTGCAAAAGCAGCACTACGTTCATGTTTTGCTGATCCAGCTTTTGCTATGGCATACACTTTGTCGTATGCCATATCGTGAATCTTTTTTGCTAACTCTTCATCTTCTCTTTCTGGTTCGTATTCACGAACTTCTTTTTTACCAAAAGCTTCAGCTAATTTTACTTGTGCTTCACACTGCACTTTAATGGCTTCATGAGCAAACTTAATTGCTTCTGTCATTTCTTCTTCAGAAATCTCATCCATTTCACCTTCAACCATCATTACGGAATCAGCAGAAGCTCCAATCATCATATCGATGTCAGACTCTTCTAATTGAGCACGTGTTGGGTTTACAATAAATTCACCATTTACACGACCAACTCTTACTTCAGAAATTGGACATTCAAATGGAAAATCTGATAATTGAATAGCTGCCGAAGCTGCTAAACCTGCCATAGCATCTGGCATTACGTTATCATCATGAGACATTAACTGAATCATGACTTGTGTTTCACTGTGGTAATCTTTTGGAAATAATGGACGTAATACACGATCTACTAAACGCATCGTTAATACTTCGCCATCACTCGGTCTCGCTTCTCTTTTAAAGAAGCCTCCAGGATAACGTCCCGCGGCTGCAAATTTTTCACGATAATCTACTGTTAAGGGTAAAAAATCGACATCTGCCTGTTTGTAATTGGAAACGACTGTACATAATAACATACAGTTTCCAGATTGTACAACAACCGAACCATGAGCTTGTTTTGCTAATTTTCCGGTTTCGATGGAAATTTCTCTTCCATCACCAAGGTCTATAACCTCTCTAAAAACTTTTGGAATCATAAATATTTTTAATTCTAATTTCCAACACCTAATATGCTGGAATATGTTAAACAATGGTCGTTGTGTTGTTGTAGTTGTTGTGCGACATGTAATGTCTTGACCAATGAAAAACTATAATTAGCTTCTTCTATTTGTTTCAAAACTGTTTTGAAACGTATTGTAATTTTAACTCTTTTTTGAGTAATATAAATAAAAAAGAGGCGCGAAGCCTCTTTAATATGATTATTTTCTTAATCCTAATTCTTTAACAATAGCACGATATCTTAAAATATCTTTCTTAGTTAAATAATCTAGTAGTGCACGACGCTTACCTACTAGTTTCACTAGAGAACGCTCAGTGTTAAAATCTTTACGATTGTTTTTTAAGTGTTCTGTTAAGTGATTAATTCGGTGAGTGAACAATGCAATTTGTCCTTCGGCCGAACCTGTGTTTTTTGCATCTTTAGCATATTTTTTAAAGATGTCTTCTTTTACTTCTTTTGTTAAATACATTCCAATATTATTTAAATGATTTTTATGTACTTGATTACGGTTTTCGTATTCAAGCCGCAAAGATAGTAAAAATTAACTATTTACAACTTTTTTAGAGGGTTTTTATAATAATAAAATGTAGAATATGCTGTTTATATAATTAGCCAAATTAAACCTTTTTATTTTAAGAAAGTCTTAACATATATAAACTTAAAACTTGCAATGATGAAAAAATTAAATGTAACTAAACAAATGTTAATGGTATTATTAGGTTTAACACTAGTTGTTTTTAGTTGTAGTGACAATGAACCTATTGAAAACTTAGAACAAGACCCAAGTTCTACTGAAGTAGCATTATCAGCTGAAATGGATGTAGCACTAGAAACTATGGACGACATAGCTATTGATGCTTATGAAGCTCAAGAAGCTAACGAAAACTCAACGAGTAGAACGACTAATGAAAACGGATTTTTTACACTTCCAGATTGTGTGACGATTACTGTTGTTGCAGAACAAAACTTTAGAGAATTAACTATTGATTTTGGAACCGAGGGTTGTGAAGTGAGAAATAATATTTTAAAGGGTAAAATTATTTTGTCTTACACTCGTAATCCTGAAGCTAGAGAGGTTTTAATTTCTAAAACACTTGAAGACTTCTATTTTAACGATAAAAGTATTATTGGATCTAAAACCATTTTGCGTGAACGTTCCAATGAAAATGAAAATCCACAATACACTAAAACACTAGATTTAACAGTAGTTTGGCCTGATGGAACTGAAGCTTCTAGAACAGGGACTAAAATTAGAGAATGGGTTGAAGGTCATGGTAGTGGTGTGTGGAGTGATAATGTGTTTGAAGTTACTGGTAATTGGACTTCTGTTTTTAGAAATGGTAATACGCATGCGTATGAAGTTACTAATCCTTTGCGAAGAGAAATGATATGTAGATTTTTTGTTAGTGGATCGGTAGATGTTCAGCGCACTCATTTTTCAGGTGTGTTTGATTATGGAGATGGCGAGTGTGATAACCAGGCAACCTTTACTTTTGAAGATGGAACGGTACGCGATATTACACTTAGATAAAGTATACTGTACTATAATAAAAAAGCGAACCAAATGGTTCGCTTTTTTATATTACTTCACCTTCAAAACAAAAATCGATTACTTTATGATTTTTTAAGCGAATTAAATAATGATTTACAAAATGTGATTGCTTATAAACATTAATGTAAACCAAATAATAGTCATCATATTTTACTGATGTGTAAACCTCAATTTCAAGCTTTCTTTTTTTAAATTTTTTTAAAAATTTAGTTTTTGGATGATTTTCCCTTATTATGATTTTGGGTTGAGTCTTTTTTGGTTTAAAATTATAAATAAAATCAACAAAAGGTTTTTCTGATTCAAAGCAATAGGCAAATAACCCTCCAATACCTAACTTATTCTCATTTTGAGTATAACCAGAAAAATAAACAGATTTTTCATTAACATAATCTTTAGCTAAGATTTCTTCAATAAAATAATCGAAAGCTAATTGTTCAATATTTTTAGATTGAGATACTACTATTGATGAAATTAGAGAGAATATTATTACTATATATTTCATTGTTTAAAAATAAGTCATTATATAATTAAAAAAAAAGCGAACCATTTGGTTCGCTTTTTTTATGCTCTTAAAGGTTGATTGGTTATTAAATCTATATACAGATTTATTTTGTCTTTAAGGTGTTTTCTGTGTGATATAAAATCTAAAAAGCCATGTTCTTGTAAAAACTCAGCAGTTTGGAAACCTTCTGGTAATTCTTTTCCAGTGGTGTCTCTAACAACGCGAGGGCCTGCAAATCCAATTAAAGCTCCAGGTTCACTAATATTTATATCTCCTAACATAGCGAATGATGCTGTCGTTCCTCCAGTAGTTGGGTCTGTACATAAAGAGATATAAGGTATTTTAGCATCAGCTAATTGTGCTAATTTTGCTGAGGTTTTTGCTAATTGCATTAAAGATAATGCTGCTTCCATCATTCTTGCTCCTCCAGATTTAGAAATAATCATGAAGGGTATTTTCTTTTTTAAAGCATAGTCGGCAGCACGAGCAATTTTTTCTCCTACAACACTTCCCATAGAACCTCCAATAAAGCTAAAATCCATGCATGCTACAACTAAATCTTTTCCTTTAGACTTACCAACAGCAGTACGGACTGCATCTTTAAGTTTGGTTTTTTCTTTAGCTGCTTTTAAGCGATCTGTGTATTTTTTATTGTCTGTAAACTTTAAAGGATCTTTAGATTCTAATTTAGCGTCTAATTCCTTGAATTTATTATCATCAAATAAGATTTCAAAATATTCTTTACTACCAATTCTAACATGATAGCCATCTTCAGGACTTACATAAAAGTTTTTCTCTAATTCTTCGGTGTCAACTACTTTTCCAGTAGGAGATTTGTACCATAAGCCTTTAGGTGTGTCTTTTTTTGCTTCTGTAGGTGTTTGAATACCTTTATCTTTACGTTTAAACCAAGCCATATTGCTCATTTAAGATATTGTTAGTTAAAATGCGAAATTACATAATTTTTATAATGTATTCACATTATTTAAATCTTCAAAAGCTTTCTTTAGTCTAGTAACAAAAGAATTTTCTGCTTCTCGTAACCATTTTCTTGGGTCATAATATTTTTTATTTGGAACGTCATCACCATCTGGATTTCCAATTTGCGACTGCAAATATCCTTCGTTTTTTTTAAAATAATCACGTACACCACTCATAAATGCATATTGCATATCTGTGTCGATATTCATTTTAATTACACCATAACCTATAGCTTCTCTAATTTCTTCTACTGTAGAACCTGAGCCTCCATGGAATACAAAATCGATATAATTATGACCAAGATTGAATTTTTTTGACACATACTCTTGCGAGTTCTTTAAAATTTTAGGTGTAAGCTTAACATTTCCTGGCTTATATACACCATGCACATTTCCAAAAGCTGCAGCAATAGTAAATTGATCGCTAATTTTGCTTAGTTCTTCAAAGGCATAGGCAACTTCCTCTGGTTGTGTGTATAGTTTTGAGTCATCAACATCGGTGTTATCTACACCATCTTCTTCACCACCTGTAATACCTAACTCTATTTCTAGAGTCATTCCCATTTTACTCATGCGTTTAAGGTACTGCTTACATATTTCAATGTTTTCTTCTATAGGTTCTTCACTCAGGTCAATCATATGCGAACTGTAAAGTGGTTTGCCAGTTTCGGCAAAATGTTGCTCACTTGCATCAAGAAGCCCATCAATCCATGGTAATAATTTTTTAGCGCAATGATCTGTATGTAAAATTACAGGGACACCATATTCTTTAGCTAATAAATGCACATGTTTTGCACCAGCTACAGAACCAACTATGGCAGCTTTTTGATTTTCGTTTGATAGACCTTTTCCAGCATTAAAATGTGCACCACCATTAGAAAATTGTATGATTACAGGTGCATTTAAATCTCTAGCAGTTTCTAAAACGCCATTAATACTATTTGAACCAACAACATTTACTGCAGGTAATGCAAATCCTTTTTCTTTAGCAAGCTTAAAAATCTCTTGAACCTCTTTGCCTGTAGCTACTCCAGCTTTTATATTATATGACATTTTTTATTTTTTTTACAGTGATTTAGAAAATTCAAAAGTACATAATTTTTAACCAAAATAGGGGTGTAAATTAATGGAAAAACAAAAAATTAAAGCGTAAACGTTATAGTGAATTACAGACTAAACAATTAAAAAGGATAGTTAATACCAATATTGTAAACGGCATTTCCAAAATTGTAGTCGTTAAGCCATCTGTTTGCTGTTTTGTATGAAGGGTCGTAGGTTTTAAAACCAATATCACCTCTTAGAACAAAGAATCCGAAATCATAGCGCAATCCAAATCCTGAACCAATAGCAATATCTTTTAAGGAGTTAAAACTGGTAAAGGTGGCATTTGGATCTTCTTCACTATCTAAAACATTCCAAATATTTCCTGCGTCAACAAATAGAGCTCCGTTAAGACTGCCAAATAAATTGAAACGATGTTCTAAACTCAAGGCAATTTTCATGTTAGCTTCATTAAACTCATTATTACTATCTGAGCTACCTGGGCCTAAATTATATGCTGTCCAGGCTCTATTGTCATTGGCGCCACCAGCAAAGAAACTTTTAGAAAAAGGAATGCTGTTAGAATTTCCATAAGGAATAGCAATTCCAAAAAACGTTCGTATAGCAATAACGTTATTTCGACCAATGTCCCAATGTTTTATATAGTCAAATTCGGTTTTTATATACTGTGAGTAAGGAACACCAAATATTTTATGTTTACCGTCATTGGTCTTTTTTAAACCTAATAGTTTTGAGGTGGTAGTAAGTAAATTTCCGGCTGATTCTAATTTAAAACGAAAAATAGAAAAGCTTTCGTCTATTAAGTTTTCACGTTTATCTTTTGTATAGCTAAAATTAGTAGCAAAAATAAGGTTGTCTTCAGTAAGTCTTTCTTTACGCTCTCTAATATTGTTTACTGTTTTATAATCGTTTGGATTTGTGGTTTGAAACCCTGAATCTTGTAACACTACATCAATAAAATTGTCTGCCTTGTTTTTATCCAATTCATCTGTTCCATTATTGTTTGTAATAAATTCAGGAGGTGTGTTGTAGGTATTTAAGGCTATATTTTCTAATCGATTAAATGAGTTTTGATAAACTCTAAAGTAGTTTCCAGGGTTTAGATTTCTAACATATTGAGCATTAAACAAATCTAGATTGTTTGTGACAGCCTTAGATGGGTTCCAGTTGTAATTTAAAATGCCATTAACTGTTTGCTTGTCTAGCCCAATGTTGGTTTGACTTGTAAAACCTAAGCTAAGTCTCGTGGTAGGTGACATGTATTTTGGAATGATATTTTCCATATTAAAAGGAAAAAATATTCTAGGTATGGTTAATCTTATGTCTGCACCAACTTCGTTAATATCGAAAAATTGGTCACTATTTGATCCATCTTTAGAAGCACCAATAGCTCCTAATGCAGAAATTTCCAGGGTCTCGGCACCTCTAAAAATATTTCTAATAAGTAATGAAGTATTGAATGATAGCCCAACCGATTGGATATTACTTTGTGATACATTTACATCGAACCCTAGACCATATTTTTTTCTAGGAGCTAATCTAATAACTGCTGTTAAAGATGAGTCTTCTTCATGTTCAATATAATTGATGTCAGGATATTTAAAAATACCAAACTTTGATAGATAGCGATAAGTTCGGGTTCTGTTTAATTCGCTAAATAATTCACCTCGATTAATAAAAATACCTTGTAAAAGTGCTTTTGGGTGATATCGTAATTTTTCATAACTATAAAATCTAGCATTGCCATACTTTGCACTATCTTGATAACTTCTACCATCATTTTCATAAGAATCATCAGTAATAATATCTACATTTCTAATTCTATAAGGTTTAAAAGGTACTACTGCTACCGAGTCTTCATTACGAATTATACGATTTTGTACGATAACATTTATATCGACCTTATGATTTTTATTAATAGTATCTGGCTCAAACCTAATGTAATCTTGTGAGAAATGATATAGGCCAGAATTTCTAAAAGATTCTGCAAGTCTATCTCTTTCTTCTGTTATATTAGCTGTTTTGTACTGATCATTTTTTTTTAAGAGACTGTTTGCTTTTACGCTTTCATATAAGGAGTCTAATAATTTTGATGGTGTAGTGCTGTAAATCGAGTCTAACAAATAGGGGTTGCCAGTTTTAACCTGATAATCTACTGTTGCTCGTTTGTTTTCTGTTTTATTAATAGTATAACTTACTTCTCTATCAAACCAACCATTTGCAAAGAAATATCTACTTAAATTGTTTTTAGAGCGTTCGGTTTTTAAACTGTCTAAAATCATTGGAGGTTCGCCAGTTTTTTTTAACCAATTATTTAATTTTTTTCTAGATTCTATATCTTTATCTAACTGCTTTTTTGATAGTCTTCTAATTTTTCTATTAAGTTTTTTTGGATTGTTGTAGATTTTCTCGTTTAAGATAGAATCAATATTAGGCCGCGCTAAATTGTAAATGTGTAATCGTAATGGAAAACCTAAGAGTTTATTATTAGGTCTTTGGTTGATAAGATTATTTATGTTTTCTGAGGATGTTTTTTTATCATTTACAATAACCGAAGTTTGCGTTAGTAAATGTTCACTCTCTCCAACTCTTTTTACAACATTACAAGATGTAATACTGCCTAAAATGATTACAAGAATTAATATTTTTGTAAAGGAGTGTTTCAATTAATTAAGAGGAAAAATTAGAGTTCATAAAAAGCAAAAACTATACCACTTCAAAAATACATTATTTCCGTCGAAAAAAAATATTTACTAACGAGGTTATTATTCTTTACAATTAATCTGTTTCTTTATATAAATTTAAACGATAAAATTCAATCTTTGTTGAATGCTTAGTAAAAATCAAATAAAACTTATAACAAGTTTAAAGCTAAAAAAATATCGTCAACAGCATAAGTTGTTTGTTGCTGAAGGTAAAAAGACCATTAACGAGTTATTACAATCAAATTTAGAGCTAGAACAGCTTTATACCACTTCGTTAGAGTTTGATGTTTTAAATAATTTAATTACCCAAATTTCAGATAGTGAACTAAAGAAAATAAGTTTCCTAAAAACACCAAATACGGCTTTAGCGGTTTTTAAAATACCTGAAGAGCAACCAATAGATTTTAAAAATTTAATTGTAGCTCTAGATAATGTGAGAGACCCAGGTAACCTAGGAACTATTATTAGGTTATGCGATTGGTTTGGAGTAAAGGACTTATTATGTAATCTTGAAACTGTAGATTGTTATAATCCAAAAGTAATTCAGGCAACCATGGGTTCAATAACTAGGGTTAATGTGAGTTATGTAGATTTAAAGGAGGTACTAAAAAATGCTAACACAGACATTTTTGGTGCCTTTATGGATGGAGAAAACGTGTATAATACCGAGTTGCCAAACTTAGGAATAGTAGTGTTAGGAAACGAAGCTAATGGAATTAGTAATTTGATTGAAAAATGTGTAACTAAACGTGTTTCAATTCCGCGTTTTGGTGAGCAACAAATGGCAGAAAGCTTAAATGTTGCCAATGCTACAGCTATTTTATTAAGTGAGTTTAAGAGAAGATAAACAGTATATTATTCAGTCTTGGTTATTGTAAAGTATGACTGCGCTGGAAACTTAAATTTATTGAAAGGTGAAATTTATAAATAACCCTCTGGTTTTCATGCTTGCAATATTACTCGTCCAAGGACTATCGGGATCTATATCTCTTACTAGTTCATCATTAATAGCAAAAATACCTCTAATGGAAGGCGTAAATTTAAACCAAGGTAGGTAAATATCAATTCCAGCACCTAGCTCATAAAACAACATGCCACTTTTGGTTCTAAACTGTCCGTTGCTATTATCATCAGGGTTACTCTCATTACTCGATAGGTTTACAGCTGTTGAAAACCCACCAACCACAAACGGTTTAATATTATTTACACGTTTTGTAGATAATTTTAAAAGTAACGGAATATGTATGTAAGTTGAATTTACTTCACGTAAAAGATCCGAGTCGTTATAAGATAAGCCATTAAAATAACTGGTATGGTAATGCAATTCTCTCTTGGTTATAAATAAACCAGGTTCTAAACGTACATCTATATAGTCATTAACTCGCATATTACCAATTAGGCCAACACTAAAACCTATTGACTTTAAAGTTTGAATATCTGGTAAGTCTTCGTGATAATCAAAATTAAAGTCGTAGCTATTAAACCCTAAAAAATAACCCCAAGACCATTTAGCCTTATCCATATTTTGGTTATTCTGAATTTTATTTTTGCTAAATAATTGTGCCGAGGCAGTATGCGTGCATATTAAAAGGGCTAAAACAAAAAATAGGTGCTTCATAGTTATTTCTTTGTTGCTTTATAAATGGTAGCTACTCCAAAAGTTTGAGGCAATGCTTCCGCATTAATAAACCCAATTTTCCGTAAAATATTGTTTAATGCTTCTCCATAAGGAAAAACAGAGGCAGATTCGCTTAAATAAGAATACGCAACTTTATCTCTAGAAAATAGTTTCCCAATAAGTGGCATAATTCCTTTTGTGTATATATTGTAGCCTTGTTTAAAAGGAAACTTTGTAGGAACTGAGGTTTCTAAAATAACAAACGTGCCATTAGGTTTTAATACTCTTAAAATTTCAGAAAGTCCTTTTTCTAAATTTTCAAAATTCCTTACACCAAAAGCTACGGTAATGGCGTCAAAAGTATTGTCGTTGAATGGTAAATTTTCTGAATCCCCTAAAACCATTTCAATGGTTTTATTAAGCTGTTTTTTGTTAATTTTTTGCCTTCCAACCTCTAACATACCATCACTAATATCTAAACCAATTATTTTAGAGGCATTGGTTTTTGTAAGGTTTATGGCTAAATCTCCTGTTCCAGTGGCGATGTCAAGTATGGTGTCTGGTTGTGTTTTTGCAACAATGGCAACTACTTTTTTTCGCCATTTAACATCAATACCAAAAGAGATAACACGATTTAAGCCATCGTATTCCTTAGAAATGGTATCAAACATTTTAGTAACCTGCTCTTTCTTACTTAAATCACTGTTTTTATATGGGTTTATTTTTTTAGACATAAATAATTACATGAGTTACTAAATCTATTATTTATTGCAAAGAAATACAATTCACATACAAATCCCTAAAAATAAATTATATTTGCTTCATCTTTACATTTAAGACATCAGATGAAGATTATTATTGCAGGAGCAGGCGAAGTTGGGTTTCATTTAGCGAAACTTTTATCTTACGAATCACAGGAGATTACATTAATAGACTCAAAAAAAGAAAGCCTTGTTTATGCAGACACGCATTTAGATATTAAGGTTGTTAAAGGCGATGCGACCTCTATTGCTATTTTAAGAGAGTGTAGAGTTGACAATGCCGATTTGTTTATTGCAGTAACTTCTTCTGAAACCACCAACATTACAGCTAGTGTTTTGGCTAAACAATTAGGCGCAAAAAAAACCATATCTCGAATTTCTAATACAGAGTTTATGGATTTTAAAGATGAGGTTGGTTTTACAAAGTTTGGTATTGATGAGTTAATTTCACCTGAGGCATTAGCCGCAGCCGAAATTGAATTATTACTAAACCAATATGCTTTTAATGATAGTTATGAGTTTGAAGGAGGTGCTTTAACAATGCTAAGTTTAAGACTGTCACGTACAGCAGCGTTTGTAGATAAAACTGTAAAAGAAGCAGCTGAGGCTTTGTCTGAATTACATTTTACACCAATAGCTATTCAGCGATATGGAACACAATTTACTATTATTCCAAGAGGAGATACATTATTTAAAGAAGGAGACAAAGTAGTATTTATTACGTGTAAAGAAGGAGATAAGGAATTATTTAAACTGTCAGGAAAGGTTAAAACCGATGTTAAAAACATCATGATTTTAGGAGGAAGTAAAATTGGGCTTAAAACAACCAAGGATTTGTGTGCTAAAAAAATTAATGTAAAGCTTATTGAAAACGATAAGAGAACAGCCTTCGATTTAGCCGATGAATTACCAAAAGCGTTAATTATTCATGGAGACGGAAGAAATACAGAACTTTTAGAGGAAGAAAACATCCAAGATATGGATGCCTTTATTTCGGTGACAGGAAATTCCGAAACTAATATTATGTCTTGTTTAGTGGCCAAATCTAGAGGTGTTAAAAAAACAATTGCTTTGGTTGAAAATATGGATTACTTTCAGTTGTCACAATCAATAGGTATAGACACGCTCATAAATAAAAAGCTTTTAGCAGCTAATAATATTTTCAGGTATATACGTAAAGGCGAAGTTGTAGCTATGACGAAGCTTAATAATATGGATGCCGAATTATTAGAGTTTATTGTAAAGCCTGAATCAAAAATTTGTAACAAACTTATAAGAGATATTAAATTTCCGCGTTCGGCAATAATAGCAGGTGTTATTAGAAATGGAGAAGGAAAGATTGTACTAGGAGGCTTTAAGGTAGAAGCAGGCGATAGAGTGGTGGTATGCTCTTTACTCCAATCAATTAAAAAAGTGGAAAGTTTTTTCTATTAATTAATGAAACTCAATTACAAAATAATTTTTCATTTTTTTGGATTGCTATTATTGTTTAATGGCGGTTTTATGCTATTGGCAGCTTTAATGAGTTATGCTTACAACGACAATGCTACTTTTAATATTACACTTTCAGGAATTTCAGTAATAGTCATTGGGCTTATTTTTATGATTATTACAAAGAATCATGAAAAAGAAATGAGCAAACGCGAAGGCTACATTGTTGTTACTTTTGGGTGGATTATTATGGCACTTTCAGGAACCTTACCATACGTGTTAACCGACTCTATTCCTAGTTTTACTAATGCTTTTTTCGAAACGATTTCTGGTTATACTACTACAGGTTCAACAATTTTAAATGATATAGAATCCTTGCCTGAGGGTATTTTGTTTTGGAGAAGCTTAACCCATTGGATTGGTGGTATGGGAATTATTGTTTTGGCTATTGCAATTCTCCCTTTATTAGGAATAGGAGGTATGCAGTTGTTTGCTGCTGAAGCTCCTGGGCCAAGTGCCGACAAATTGCATCCAAGAATAACAGATACCGCAAAACGTTTATGGCTTATTTATTTTGGTTATACAGCAGCCGAAACTATTTTGCTTCAGGTAGCCGGAATGACCTTTTTTGATGCTATTAATCATTCCATGTGTACATTATCAACAGGAGGTTTTTCTACAAAAAATGCAAGTTTAGCGTATTGGAATAATGAACCAGTAATACAATACATTGTCATTTTATTTATGTTTTTGGCTGGTACTAACTTTGTACTTAGTTACTTTGCGTTTAAAGGACGAGTTCAAAAAATTATACAAGACGAAGAGTTTAAATTGTACTTCCGGTTTATTTTCATTTTTACTGTTGTAGCTTCTTTAATTATTTATTTTAGAGCCGATTTAACATTATCTTCAATTACACATCCAATGGTTTGGGGAGAAGCAGAGAGTGCTTTAAGGCATGCATTATTCCAGGTGTTAGCAATAGTAACAACTACAGGTTTTGTTACTGCCGATTTTACACTTTGGACGCCATTTTTAACTGTTTTCTTTTTCGGACTGATGTTTTTAGGTGGTTCTGCTGGAAGTACATCAGGAGGTGTAAAAGTAGTACGCCATTTATTGATGATACGTAATGGATTTATAGAATTTAAACGTACGCTTCATCCTAATGCCATTCTTCCTGTGCGCTATAATAAGAAGTCAATTAATGAAAAAATTGTATTTAACATATTGGCTTTTTTTATACTGTATATGTTATCGTTTATAATAGGTGCATTAGTGTTTTCTATGTTAGGACTTGATTTTAAATCTGCCATAGGTGTAGCTGCATCAAGTTTAGGAAATGTAGGCCCAGCATTGGGCGATTTTGGACCAGTAAATAACTTTTACGATATGCCAGCTATTGGTAAATGGTGGGCGTCCTTTTTAATGCTTATTGGTCGTTTAGAATTATTTACGGTATTGATCCTGTTAACACCTTTTTTCTGGAGGAATAGATAGTTTTTAAATTTTTTATAAGGTTTGTTTTTCTCAATATTTACAATGTTTTTCAGAGTTTTTCAGAGTTTTTCATATTCGTTTTTAATAAAATTCAGAAAATAATTTGTAACAATATTATTTGATTATCGTCATATATATGTAAATCAATCAAAAAAAATCAAATCATGGAATTAGTATTATCACATCAAGAATTTGAACCATTACCCAGACAAAAAAGAGAACCTTTTGTATTTAATAACGAAGGTATTTTGAGTTCGGCTTATAAAGAAGAAATAAAGAATAATTTCTTTCAATCAAACCCAAAATCAGTATTTGGAGTAAAGCAACGCATTAAAAGTTTTCAATACCAATACACTTCTGGTGTTGATGCAATTTTAAAACTGTCGGTATTTGTAATTGCAATGGTTGTCGTTTTTAGTTAAGAATCACAACATCAACATAAATTTTAATTTAGTTAGTTTAGTAACCTTGGTTGGTTATGCTAAGAAGCCACATCTTTATAAGTATGTGGCTTTTTATTTTTGAAGAGTAAAATAAATATTTAACTTACAGCTTCCTTTATTCGCTTTATCGCTTCAATTAATTCTTCTTGTGAGGCCGCATAGGATATTCTAATAGTATTTGCGTTGCCAAAGGCTTCACCTGTAACAGTGGCAACAAGTGTTTCTTCTAATAAATATAAAGAGAAATCGGTAGCATTGTTAATGGTTTTACCGCGTAATGTTTTTCCAAAATAACTTGAAATATCTGGTAAAACGTAAAAAGCGCCTTCTGGTGTATTGGTTTTAAAGCCTTCAATGTCTTTTAGAAGATTAAGTACTAAATCGCGACGTACTTTAAACTCATCTACCATATATTTTATGGTACTTGGATCTGCTTCCATAGCTGTAATTACAGCACGTTGAGCAATACAATTAGCACCACTAGTAACTTGCCCTTGCATTTTATTGCAAGCTCTAGCAATTTCGGTAGGCGCGCCAATAAAGCCAATTCTCCAACCAGTCATAGCAAATGCTTTAGAAACACCATTTACAGTTATGGTTCTATTGTACATATCTTCAAACTGCGCCATACTTGCATGTCCTTCTCCAAAATTAATGTGTTCATAAATTTCATCTGAAACAACATAAATATTTGGATGCTTCTGTAGTACGTCTGCTAAATCTCTTAACTCTTGTTCGCTATATACAGAGCCACTAGGGTTGCATGGAGAACTGTACCAAAGCATTTTCGTTTTTGGTGTAATGGCTGCTTCAAGCTGGCTAGCAGTCATTTTAAAATCATTTTCAATAGTGGTTTTTACTTCTACAGGAACACCTTCATTCAGCTTTACAATATCGTTGTAACTTACCCAATAAGGACAAGGTAAAATTACTTCGTCACCAGGATTAATCATTGTTGCAGCTATGTTAGCTAAACATTGTTTAGCACCTGTAGAAACAACAATTTGAGGTAAGGTATAAGTAAGGTTATTATCGCGTTTAAACTTTGTAATGATGGCTTCTTTTAGTTCTACATACCCATCCACAGGAGTGTAGGAGTTGTAGTTGTCGTTAATAGCTTTTATAGCAGCATCCTTAATAAAGTCTGGTGTATTAAAATCTGGTTCACCTAAACTTAAGCTAATAATATCTTTTCCTTCAGCTTTTAATTCTCTTGCTTTAGCAGCCATGGCTAAAGTAGCAGAAGTGGACATTTTTAATACTCTCTCGGAAAGTAGGCTCATTATTATGTATTGTTAAATAGTGTAAAAAAGAACTAAGCTAATGCAGGCTTTTGACCTAACACTTTTAACTGTCTATAGTGTTCTGCAATAGCTTTCCATATGGTATTATATTCATTATAAGGTAAACTACATTCATTAGCAGTTTGTTTAACAATTTTTGCAATGTTTTTATAGTGAATATGACTAATATGCGAAAATAAATGATGCTCAACTTGCCTGTTTAGTCCACCTGTATAAAATTCGACTAACCAACTCTTAGGAGAAAAATTAGAAGTTGTGAATAATTGGTGAACTGCCCAAGTATTTTTCATATTTCCTTCTTCATCAGGTAAAGGCATTTCGGTATTTGGCATAACATGAGCCAATTGGAAAATAACACTTAAAATAATTCCAGCAGTATAATGCATTATTAAGAACCCTATTAGTACCTGATACCAAGTATATCCTAATGATAATGGTAAAACAACCCAAATAGTATAATACAATATTTTGCCAATAATTAGCTTGGTCCATTGCGTTGCTGGATGTGGCATTTTACCATACGATAATTTTCTTTTTAAGTATTGGTAAGTTTGTTTGAAGTCTGTAGTGATTGCCCAATTAACAGTTAACAATCCATACAAAAAGAAAGCGTAATATTTTTGGTACTTATGAATTTTTAACCATTTTGAATGCTTTGAGAAACGAATAATTCTACCTGCATCAATATCCTCGTCGTGTCCTTGAATATTTGTATAAGTATGGTGTAATACATTATGCTGAACTTTCCAATTATAATCATTACCAGCAAGTATATGTATGCTACTTCCCATTAATTTGTTAACCCATTTTTTGCTAGAAAATGATCCATGATTTGCATCGTGCATCACATTCATACCAACGCCTGCCATACCAATACCTATGGTAATCATGCATAAAATTTGTGCCCAAGTAGGTAAGGTAACAGTTAAAAGAAGTACTAAAGGGCCTAAGAGCAAAGTAAACATTACAATGGCTTTAATATAAAGCTTCCAGTTACCTGTTTTTTTAATGTTGTTCTCTTTAAAATAGTTATTTACTCGCTTGTTTAAAGTTCTGAAAAATTTGGCTGAGTCAGTTCTTGAGAAAGTAAGTGCTTGTTTATTCATGTGTGTTTTATTATCCATATAATAACGCATTATTAGTCGTTTTTATATAATAAGCTGCAAATATATTAATTATTAAAACGATAATCTTTTACAAAAGAGTTATTATTCTCTTAAATAATTAATTTTGCCTTAAAAATAGTATTTAATGAAATTAATACAAAAATATTTTCCTCAACTTTCTGATGTTCAGAAAGAAAAATTTAGTCAGCTTTTTGAGCTTTATTCAAATTGGAACTCAAAAATCAATGTCATTTCTAGAAAAGATATTGATGAGTTGTATTTACGCCACGTATTACATTCTCTTGGTATTGCAAAAGTGATAGATTTTAAAGACGGAACAACAATATTAGATGTAGGTACAGGAGGTGGTTTTCCAGGAATTCCGTTAGCAATATTATATCCAAACTGTGATTTTCACTTAGTTGATAGTATTAATAAAAAATTAAAGGTGGTTAATGGTGTAGCCGAAAGTTTAGGCTTAACAAACGTAAGGACATCTCATAAGCGTGCTGAAGATATTAATGAAACGTTTGATTTTATTGTGAGTCGAGCAGTTACTGCAATGCCTAATTTTGTTAATTGGGTAAAGAACAAAGTAAATAAAAAAAGTAGGCATGAATTAAAAAACGGGATTCTATACTTAAAAGGAGGCGATCTAACCGAAGAGTTGCAAGATTTTCCTAAAGCAACTCAATATAACCTTAGCGATTATTTTAATGAAGAATTTTTCGACACCAAAAAAGTAGTGTATTTACCTATTAAATATAAAGGCTAGATTAAGCGTAAAAAAACCTGCAATGTAATTGCAGGTTTTTTTCTTAGATGTTATTTATTATTCTCCTAAAAAAGGATATCTATAATCGGTTGGTGTTACAAACGTTTCCTTGATCATTCTTGGAGATACCCAACGTAATAAATTTTGTGCAGAACCTGCTTTATCGTTTGTTCCTGAAGCTCTAGCGCCTCCAAACGGTTGCTGACCTACAACTGCTCCTGTTGGTTTATCGTTAATATAGAAGTTACCAGCACTGTTTTGAAGTGTTTTGGTAGCCTCAACTATTGCATATCTATCAGTTGCTAAAATGGCTCCAGTTAAAGCATACTCACTAGTTTCATCAACAAGTTTTAAGGTTTCAGAGTAGTCATTCTCGTCATACACATAAATCGTAATTACAGGACCAAATAACTCAGTACACATCGTTGTGTATTTAGGATCTTTAGTTACAATAACTGTAGGTTCAATAAAGTAACCTTTGCTTTTATCGTAATTTCCACCAGCAATAATTTCAGCATCATTATCAGCTTTAGCTTGGTCAATATATTTAGCTAATTTATCAAAAGAACCTTCGTGAATCACAGCAGTAATAAAGTTGCTTAAATCTTCTGGAGATCCCATTTTAAAAGACTTGATGTCTTCTAAAAGATAGTTCTTGACATCAGCCCATAAGTTTGTTGGAATATAAGCTCTTGAAGCTGCACTACATTTTTGTCCTTGAAACTCAAAAGCACCTCTAGAAATAGCAGTAGCTACTTGTTTGGCATTTGCTGTTTTGTGAGCAACGATGAAATCTTTTCCACCAGTTTCACCAACAATTCTTGGGTAGGTTTTATAATTATGAATGTTATTTCCTATTTGTTTCCAAAGTTCTTTAAAAACAAATGTTGAACCTGTAAAATGTAACCCTGAAAAATCTGGGCTAGACATCACAGTATTAGTAATCATTACTGGATCACCAAACACAACGTTAATCACACCTGCAGGAACGCCAGCTTCCTTAAATACATCCATAATGATTTTAGCAGAATATACTTGACTGTCACTTGGTTTCCAAATTACTACATTTCCCATTAATGCCATACACGCAGGAAGGTTTCCAGCAATAGCAGTAAAGTTAAATGGTGTTACTGCATAGGTAAAACCTTCAAGTGGTCTGTATTCAATACGATTCCAAGCATCACTTGTGCTTTCAGGTTGTTCCATGTAAATGTCAGTCATAAACTGAACATTGAAACGTAAAAAATCAATCAGCTCACAAGCAGCATCAATTTCAGCTTGATGAACTGTTTTAGATTGTGCAATCATGGTTGCAGCATTTATTTTTGCTCTGTATGGTCCAGCAATTAATTCAGCTGCTTTTAAAAAGATTCCTGCTCGCTGTTCCCAAGGCATCTGTGACCAAGCTTTTCTTGCTTCTAAGGCAGTAGCAATAGCTTCTTCTATATGTGATTGTTCTGCTACATGGTATTGACCAACAATATGTTTGTGGTCATGAGGAGGAGACATCGTTCTAGTATTTCCAGTTGTTACATCTTTACCATTAATGTACATTGGTACATCCGTTTTACTGTTAAACATGTCTTTGTATGCTTTTAAAACAGCGTTGCGTTCTGGAGATCCCGGAGCATAGCCTTTTACAGGTTCGTTGACTGCAATTGGTACGTTAAAGAAACCTTTTCCCATAATATATTTTATTTTTTGTAATTATTAAAAATGACTGCAAAGTTACGATTTTTTTGGTGATATTTTGTAAGTTGCTCAATGGTTTACAGACTTTAAAATTCATGTGTACAGTAACCCTTATTCCAAAAGGATTAAACGATTTTGTGCTCACTTCAAATAGAGACGAAGCACCAAACAGAACTACGTTGCCTCCAAAGTTTTACCAAGTTAATAAGATCAAACTGCTTTACCCTAAGGATGAGGTTGCTGGAGGGTCATGGATTGGTCTAAGCAACAAACAAAGGGTGTTGTGTGTGCTAAATGGCGGATTTAAAGCACATGAACGTAAAGCGTCTTATAGATTGAGTAGAGGAATAGTTTTAAAGGACTTGCTGGTTGCTGATAATTTAAATAAAGCTATTGAAGATTATAATTTAGAAGATATTGAACCTTTTACCTTGGTTATCGTTGAATGGAATTCTAAAATGGAATTTAAAGAATTGGTTTGGGATGGAACAACAAAGCATTTTAGTAACTTGCCTTTAGAACCCAAAATTTGGTCGTCCTCTTCATTATATAATGCTGAAATGAAACAAGAACGCTTGCAATGGTTTGATGATTTTAAGGAAAAAGATGACTTTTCATTAAATTCTATCATGAAGTTTCACAAAACAGCCGGAAATGAAAATGAAGATTTTGGAGTAATTATGGATCGTTTTTTTGTAAAAACTACGAGTATTACACAAATTATAAAGACTAATAATGACATAAATATGAGCTTTGAAAACCTTCAAACAAAATCTTTTTCAGAACAATTATTTAAATTTTAAATATTTGTAAATGACTAATTCTGGTATCATTTTAACTTTAGCATATCCTGAAACTATTGTCATGGTAGCTGATGAATGGTACTCACCATATATGAGATATTTTGGTATTGGTACAAAGAATTATGTGAGAGCTGGTCATGCTGCACTTGTGTTGATTGACAAAACCACAGGAGTTTTAGAATACCACGATTTTGGACGCTATATTACACCTATCCCTAATGGACGTGTAAGAGGAAGAGATACGGATCATGAACTGAATTTTCCCATTAAAGCTATTATACAGGATGATGCAATAAAAAATCTAAATGAGATTTTAGAGTTTCTTTCAACGCATCCAAAATTAACTCATGGTGATGGAAAACTAATAGCTTCGGTTTGTAAAGCTGTAGATTATGATAAAGCCAGAAGTCATATTACCAGAATGCAAAATCGCCATTTTATTCGTTACGCAGCTTTTGTAAAAGATGGTTGTAATTGTGCTCGATTTGTCACGGATAGCTTAATTGCTTCGGTAACTAATTATAAGATTAAAAAGCGTTTAAAACAATCAAAATGGTTTACACCTAGCACTATTGGAAGCGTAGTAATTGCAGATACTGAGGATTGTGTTTACGAAGTAAGTAAGCAAGGAGATATATCAAACTATCAATCTTCAGTAAAAAAGGATAATAGGCGTTATTTTTTAGATCGATTAAAAGATTATTCACCAAATTTCATCGGAACATTAGAGCCTAAACATGTAGATATAAAAAGTCATCATGCTCAATGGTTAGAAGGTATTGCAGCGGGAGCTTGGTTTGAAATACATGTAACAGATGTTGTACATGAGTATAGGTTTAAACGAGTATCTCCCTATGGGAATATTGATGTTGATGGATTGTATAAAGTAAATAAGGAGTGTTTTAAATATGAAGACGATTACAGCTTTGTTCATTACTCAAATTGCGCATTCTACCATATAAAACAGCAAGAAACAATTTATAGATTTGATTTAATTAAAAGGCTTAGTTAAGTGCAAAAGGAGCACTTAGTTTAAAAGTAGGAATTACCACTCTAAATTTTTTAGTATCAGTAAAATTAACCATGTTGTAGTGACCTTGCATAGCACCAAAAGGTGAAGCTAACAAACAACCAGAATTATAAGTATGTGACTCTCCAGGTTTAATTATTGGTTTTTTTCCAATAACCCCTTCGCCTTCTATAATTTCGTCATTGTTTAAAGCGTCTAAAATTTTCCAGTGTCTGGAATTTAACTGTACAGAATCTTTGCTTTGATTTTCAATGGTAACTTTGTAGCCAAACGCAAAATGCACTTTATAATTTTTATAAAACGTACCTTCAAAATTTGTTTCAACCGAAATTTTTATACCTTTTGTTACTTGTTGTACCATTCTTTTTTTTGATTGAGAAATATGTCTCTCTTATTCCAAAAATACTAAATATTTGCTTTTAAACTTCAAAATTCTTGTTTCTAATATAATTTTAACAATTTAATAGATAATCAGTTAGTAATAGTCGTTGATGAACCCTCGCCAACACCAACAAGTCGGTCGTATCGTGCACCAAGATTTCGGTAATAAACTAAAACTTTATAATTATTTTCGGTAACATCAAAGTTTCCGCTTATAGCGCCTTCATCTAAATTTCCATCGCTATCAATCATTACGTACTTATAATTGTAAAACCCTTGTTTTAAAATTAACGATGTTTCATAAAACCCAGAATCTGGATTAAAAACCATTTTTGTTTCATCTGTTATGGCGTAATTATTGAAACTACCATACACATGAATGTTCTTGTTTTCTAACATTTCTGGATGCTGTAACGAAAAATGAATAACTGTATAATCGGCTTCAATATCTAAATTATCTGTATCAACAGCGGTTATTAAATAATTACCATTGATATCAGGAGCATAAGTGTAAGGTCTATCTGCTCTAATAATATCTGTAAATAAATAATGTTCGTAGATGTCCTTTAGGTCTATGTATTGCACACCAATATTGGCAGCTCTAACGTTTTTATTCTCAAAGTATAAGTATTCGTTGCCTCCCCAAAAACTAGATTCGTTATCGTATTTATAAATAAGCTCGCGACCCAGTGTGTATTGAGGTTTTAGGTTTGTAATGGCTGTGTTTAAATTGTTATTTTGAATAACTGCTACCTTTACCGTTTGGTTAGGGTTGTTAAATAATATGGTAGGAGATGATATTTTAAAATCAACCGACTGTTTTTGCTGAATATACTTTACATTTCTTGAGCGTTTAATTGATACGCCAACATTAGCCAAAGGTTCGTAAACCATAAATTTTCTGCTAAAAACGAGATTACCATAATCATCCAATATTTTAATGATATAGTTCCCGGATTTTTTTATTCTGGTTTGCTGATTTGGAATTTGAAGCCTGTAATGCGAATAAATTTGGTAGGTGTTAAACGAATTTTCGTAATTGGTAATTCTAATATTGTCGAAACCTTGCAAATATTCCGATTTCATCAATTGTGATGGCGTCCAATCGAAATTATAATGATCAATGATGTAATAAAAATCGTCTTCATTTCCATTTAAAGCATCAAACGATAATTGCAACCTTTCGTTGAGCTTAATGATAGGCAATTCACTTTCTTTTGTGTGTCCTTTAAAATTTATAGTTTTTATGTGAGTAGGAGGGTTAATCTCATCTTCAGCTTGAGAAAACCCTGCAAATGAAGCTATTAAAAGTAGAGCAAAAAGCGTGTATTTATTCATAAAATTAAATTATCTGGGTAAAGATAAGCAAATTTCATACCCAAATTTTATTGCACAATTGTGACCTTAAAAATATAATTGATTTATTATGAAAATTGTGGATTAAATCCGTAAATTTGCACGGATTTTTAGACAACTAATTTCAATATTCAAACATATGTCAAACGACATTCGTATTAAAAAAGGTCTAGATATAAAACTTAAAGGAGCTGCCGAAAAAGCAAAAGAAAATGCTATCGTTAGTAACTTTTATACTATTAGACCAGAAGATTTCCACGGTGTTATTCCTAAAATGTTAGTGAAAGTTGGTGTTAAAGTAAAAGCAGGAGAACCTGTTTTTTATGATAAAGCCAATGAAGATGTGAAATTTGCATCACCAGTTTCTGGAGAAATCATTGAGATTGCTCGTGGAGAAAAACGTAGAATTTTAGCCATTAAAATTCAAGCAGATAAGGAGCAAACGTACCAAGACTTTGGAACTGTAAATTTAGATAATGCTACAGCCGATGCCATAAAAGCTAGATTACTGGAATCTGGTTGTTGGGCTTTTGTGAAACAACGTCCTTACGATGTAATTGCAAAACCTAGCAAATCGCCTAAAGCTATTTTTGTTTCTGGGTATGCTAGTGCACCTTTGGCGGCTGATTTAGATTTTACACTTCAAGGAAAAGAAAAAGAATTACAAGCAGCAGTTACTGCACTAGGAAAACTAACAGGAGGTACAGTTCATATTTCAGTTGGAAAAAATACAAACTCGCCTTTAGCAAATGTGTCTGGTGCAATAATTCATAAAGTGTCAGGGCCACATCCATCAGGAAATGTTGGCACTCTAATTAACAAGGTAGATCCTATTAATAAAGGTGAAGTTGCTTGGACAGTAAATGCACAAGATCTTGTTATTATTGGAGAGTTATTGTTAACGGGTAAATTTAATGCAGAACGTGTTGTAGCACTTGTTGGTTCTTCAGTTCAAAAACCAAGATATTTTGTAACTAAGTTGGGAAGTGAAGTAGCAACAATGATTTATGATTATGGTATTGAAAAAGACGCTAATGTTAGAATTATTTCAGGCGATGTATTAAGTGGTAAACATATTAAGCCAGATGGTTATTTAGATTATTACAGTAATACCATTACAATCATCCCTGAAGGTGACGATTACGAATTTTTTGGTTGGAACAAGCCTGTTTTTAATAAAATTTCTACGTCTAGAGCTTTAACATTCTCTTGGTTAACACCAAAAAAAGAATACGATTTAAATACTAATACTAATGGAGAGCATCGTGCTTTTGTTACTACAGGAACTTACGAAGAAGTGTTTCCATTAGATATTTTTCCAATGCAAATCTTAAAAGCATGTATGTATAAAGATTTAGATGAAATGGAAGCACTAGGTATGTATGAAGTAGCTCCTGAAGATTTTGCGTTAACAGAATTTGTATGTGTGTCTAAACAACCACATCAAAAAATTATAAGAGAAGGTTTAGACTTAATGCTTAAAGAGATAGGATAATGGGCTTAAAACAAAACTTACATAATTTTAAAGAAAAAAATAAAGACAAAAAATGGTTGCCAGCATTTTCAGCGATCCATACGTTTTTGTTTTTGCCAAATGAGACCACACATGGTGGAACTCATATAAAAGCAGCCGACGATTTAAAGCGTACCATGAATACGGTTATCATGGCATTAATACCATGTTTAATCTTTGGTATGTTTAATGCAGGTTATCAACATCATGCTGCAATTAATGGTTTTACTGAGGGAATGTCATTCTTTAGTCCAGAGTTTTGGACACTAGATAACTTCACCCTTGGTTTCTGGAAAATATTACCATTAGTAATAGTATCATATGGTGTTGGTTTAGGGATTGAATTTATATTCGCAATTATTAAAGGTCACGAAGTTGAAGAAGGTTACTTGGTAACAGGGATGTTAGTGCCATTAATTGTACCTATTGATATACCATTATGGATGCTAGCAGTAGCAGTCGTATTTGGAGTAGTAATTGGTAAAGAAGTGTTTGGTGGAACAGGAATGAACATCTTAAATCCAGCATTAACAATTAGAGCCTTTTTATTCTTTGCCTATCCAACTTGGATGAGTGGTGATAAAGTTTGGGTGCATGGAGCTGTTGAAAGAGCAGGAACACCTGATGCTATTTCAGGCGAAACCATGTTAGGTAGTTTAGCTCAAAATAATGAGGTAAGCTATAGTATCATGGATATGTTCTACGGATTCATTCCAGGATCTGTTGGTGAAACATCAACACTATTAATTTTATTAGGAGGCTTATTCTTAATCTTTACCAAAATTGGTAGCTGGAGAATTATGCTGTCATCTGTTGTAGGTGCATTAGTAATGGGATTAATTTTCAACTTTGTTGTTGATTCTGGTTGGATTACTGAGAGCAGTAAATTCTACGGATTAATGAGTACTACTTTCTGGCATCACCTATTAATTGGTGGATTTGCCTTTGGTGCTGTGTATATGGCAACCGATCCAGTTACAGCCTCACAAACAAATAAAGGAAAATGGATTTACGGATTCTTTATTGGGTTTATTTCAATCATGATTCGTGTGTTTAACCCTGCGTATCCAGAAGGTGTCATGTTAGCTATTCTATTAATGAATGTATTTGCACCAACGATAGACCATTATGTGGTTCAAGGTAATGTTAAAAGAAGAATGAAACGTTTAAAAGCTAAAACTGCCTAAGTCATGAGTAATAAAACAGATTCAAATATATACACAATACTATTTGCCATAGGCATGGTAGTAGTTGTTGGTTCTCTTTTAGCCTTTGTAGCACAAACATTAAAACCTACTATTGATGAGAATAAACGTATAGAAAAACAACAAAATATTCTATACGCCATGGGAGTTAACGAAAACGAAGAAAGTAGCGCGGTTTTTATTGCTGATGATAAAGTAGGCGCAGAGTTTCAAAAGTACATTACTAAGCAATTAATAATTACTAATGAAACTAATGTAGTAGAAGATGACCAAGCATATTTAATAGATATTAAAAAAGAACAATCAAACGCTAAAGAAGGAAAAGAAAGACGCTTGCCTTTGTTTATTGGTGAAAAGGATGGTAAAACATTTTATGTAGCTCCAATTAGAGGTAAAGGGCTTTGGGATGCTGTTTGGGCTTACGTAGCAATGGACGCTAATATGGTTGTTCAAGGTGCTTACTTTGACCATAAAGGTGAAACAGCTGGTTTAGGAGCCAACATTAAAGAGCGTTATTTTATGGACGATTTTATTGGAGAGCACCTAAAAGATGCTTCAGGAAACTTTACTGGAATAGCAATTTCGAAAAGTAATGGCGATCCATTAAATAATGATAAAACCGATAATGAGGTAGATGCTATTGCAGGAGCAACAATTACTGGCGATGGTGTTGCAGCCATGATTAAGTCGGAGTTGAGACTATATGTGCCTTATTTTAACACTTTAAAAACGAATTAATTTATGGGACTATTATCAAAAAAAGACAGTAAGTTAATATTAGATCCATTAGCAGATAATAATCCAATTACCATACAAGTACTTGGTATTTGTTCGGCATTAGCAATTACAGCACAATTAAAAGCTTCAATTGTAATGACAATTTCTGTAATTTTTGTAATGGGAGTTGGTAACGTGGTAATGTCGTTAATTAGAAATATAATTCCTTCAAAAATCAGAATTATAGTTCAGTTAACTGTAGTAGCATCTTTAGTAATTATTGTAGATCAAGTATTAAAAGCATATTCATATCAGTTAAGTAAAGAATTAGGAGCCTTTATTGGTTTAATTATTACCAACTGTATCATTATGGGACGTTTTGAGGCTTTTGCTTTAGGCAATGGCGTATGGCGCTCATTTTTAGATGGTATTGGAAACGCATTAGGATACGGAATCATATTAATTATTGTAGGATTCTTTAGAGAGTTATTAGGATCTGGAACCTTATTAGGATATAAAGTTCTTGGAGACCCAATTGAAAAAACAGGATTATATGCTACTGGATATGAAAACAACGGATTTATGTTGTTAGCACCAATGGCATTGATTGTTGTAGGAATTATAATTTGGGTACAACGTAGTAAAAACCCAGCATTAGTTGAAGACCACTAGAATAAGATAAACTATGGAACATATAGAATTATTTTTTAAATCAATATTTATAGATAACATGGTATTTGCCACGTTCTTAGGAATGTGTTCTTACCTTGCTGTATCTAAAAAGGTATCGACAGCAGTTGGTCTTGGAGCTGCAGTAATCTTTGTATTATTGGTAACTGTACCATTAAACTGGTTGTTGGACCAATATATTTTACAACCTGGGGCTTTAGGAAGATGGTTAGGTGAAGAGTACGCCTCATACGATTTAAGTTTCTTATCATTTATCATGTTTATTGCAACTATTGCAACCATGGTACAATTGGTAGAAATTGTGGTTGAAAAGTTTTCACCATCATTATATAACTCTCTTGGTATTTTCTTACCACTTATTGCTGTAAACTGTGCTATTTTAGGAGGGTCTTTATTTATGCAATCTCGTGAAATACCAACCTTAGGGTTAGCAACAACTTATGGTTTAGGATCTGGTATTGGATGGTTTTTAGCTATTCTAGCAATAGCTGCCATTCGCGAAAAAATTAGATACTCAAACGTACCACCTGCTTTAAGAGGATTAGGAATAACATTTATTATAACAGGACTTATGGCTATAGGCTTTATGAGTTTTGGAGGCATGTTAACAGGAGGTGACGAAGAACCTAAACAAGAAGAAAAAAAAGCAGCAGTAATCGAAGAGAAAGTTGAAGAGATAGAGAAAGAAAATGCAAAAGAAATTGCTGATAACACAATAAAAGCAGTAGAATAACATGATATTAGCCGCAAGTACATTAGGAACAATTTTAGCAACTGTAGTCGCATTTTTAGTGCTTACATTAGGGTTAGTTGGGTTGCTATTATTTGTAAAACAAAAATTATCACCTTCTGGTCCTGTTAAAATAAAGATTAATGGTGAAAAAGAAATTGAAGTAGCCTCTGGAGGAACGTTATTAACGACTTTAAGTAGTCAGAAGATATTTTTACCATCAGCTTGTGGTGGTGGAGGGACTTGTATACAATGCGAATGTCATGTATTGTCTGGTGGTGGAGAAGCATTACCTACAGAAACCCCTCATTTTACTAGAAAAGAGTTGCAACATGGCGCACGTTTGTCTTGCCAAGTTAAAGTAAAGCAAGACATGGAAATTACAATTCCTGAAGAAGTCTTCGGAATTAAAAAATGGGAGGCTACCGTTGTACGTAATTATAATGTGGCCTCATTTATTAAGGAGTTTGTAGTAGAAATTCCTGAAGACATGGGTTATAAAGCTGGAGGATATATTCAAATTGAAATTCCACCTTGTGAGATTAAGTATTCCGATATTGATATTACAGCACATCCTGAAGAACACGAAACACCAGATAAGTTTCAAGCAGAGTGGGATAAATTTGGTCTTTGGCCTTTAGTAATGAAGAATGACGACACGGTTGAAAGAGCTTATTCTATGGCTTCTTATCCTGCTGAAGGACGCGAAATCATGCTAAATGTTCGTATTGCAACACCACCATGGGATCGTAATAAAAATGGCTGGATGGATGTAAATCCAGGTGTAGCATCGTCGTATATATTTGCTCAAAAACCAGGAGACAAAGTAACCATTTCTGGACCTTATGGAGAATTTTTCATTAATGAGTCAGACAGTGAAATGTTATATGTAGGTGGTGGAGCTGGTATGGCACCAATGCGTTCGCATTTATACCACTTATTTAAAACAATTAAAACTGGTCGTAAAGTAACGTATTGGTATGGAGGACGTTCTAAACGTGAGTTGTTCTACATTGAGCATTTCCGTGAATTAGAAAGAGATTTCCCTAACTTTAAGTTTTACTTGGCCTTGTCTGAACCATTACCAGAAGATAATTGGAAAGTAAAGAAAGATATTAATGATGAAGAAGGCGATGGTTTTGTAGGCTTTATTCATAATTGTGTAATAGATAACTATTTAAATCATCATGAAACACCAGAAGATATTGAATTATATTTCTGTGGGCCTCCATTAATGAACAAAGCGGTTCAAAAAATGGGAGAAGATTTCGGAATTCCTGATGAACACATTAGATTTGATGACTTTGGTGGTTAGTCGGTCGCTAAGCGACATTTAGTAAAATAGTTATACTGAACATGTTTCAGTATCTTACAATAAATTTAAACCCAATACGAAAGTGTTGGGTTTTTTCGTTTATAAAAAGTCTATGAAGAAATTTTTCCTTTTAGTTTCATTATTAATATTGTAAAGCAATAAGTATCCCAATAACTACAAGTATAATTTCACCAATTGCGTATTTTTCGAAAGAATTTAATTATCGGTAAGTTCTTGTTTTAATAGTTCGATTATTAATTTATTACTTTCCCTTATGGGTTTTAATTCTACCAAAGCGTCTAATAATAATATAGATCGATTTACTAAAAGATTTTCAAATTGAGGATTGCTCATTAATTCAAAAAAGTTAGATTTAAATTTACTTTTTGGTATATATTTTTTGTAGAGTTCAATTTGATCGGCAGTTTGTGTGTGTGTTTCCAAAAAAGGACTTACCCTATTTATATAATCAGCTCGATATAAGAGCTCTTCTTCTTGTGCATCTTTTACAATATCATCCCAAGCGAATAACTTTTCTTTTAAGATGTTATTTTTGATAAAGTGAATATGACCAGACGAAATCCCACTTTTTAAAGCACCATTTGTAGGGTTGAATGTATAGTTTTCTAATTTTGTCAATAAGTTGATAATGATTGAATCTTGAATAACTTCTCTGGGACTTTTCATGAGTTGTTGCAATTTTAAGCCAGCTTTAAGATTTATACTGTCTTTCTTGATAGCAATTTCTAATTGATTATAATTTGCTTCAAACTCAGAGATTAAACCTTGTACGAGTTGTTTTCTACTTTTATTATTTTTTCTTTGCTCATTCCAGTTATTTATCTGCAAAGCAATCAAAATACCGATAACTACGAGTACAATTTCTCCGATGGCGTATTTAAAGTATTTACCAGTTTTGTTTTCCATAAGGAGTGATTTGCGTAAAAGTCGGAAGAATTTAATCATTGATGTTTAGTTTAAACCAACTTGTCCTTTAACCGATTCGAATAACTTTTGAGAGTTAAAACCAATACCATCTTTAAATACTAATTCCAAATTCCTTATATTTTTAATGTTGTTTTTTAAGTCACCATTGATAAATAAAAAGTCTGCTTTTTTGCCAATTTCAAGTGATCCAATCTGTTTATCTTGTTCAAGAAATATTGCACCATTTAAAGTACATACTTTAATAGCTTCTTCTACAGAAAAACCTGCTTCCACTAAAATTTCAACAGTACGTTGGTTGGAAAAACCAGCAACAGTTCTACCTGCTCCTGTAGGATCGGTTCCAGCAACCAGTAAACCTCCTTTGTCATAAAAACGTTTAATCCAAGTAAGATTTTTATTAAATCGAGCTAGTGTGCTAGCATCTTTTCCTTGTGAACGCTCGTGACTCGCTTTTAAACGTTCTTGTATCTGTGGTGCTAAAGCATTCAAGCCTCCGCCAGGAACAATTTCCCTATCTGTGTAAGGTTCAAATACATTAGGTGTTGTAGTAATGGTAGTTTTGTTTTTTATTAGCAAATCTATTAGAGCGTTTATAGTCTCTCCATCTACATCTTCATTGGTTAATCCTTGGCGAGCAGCAAATGGATTGCAAATGTTTTCCTCTTTGTTTTTGGCAAAATCACTAGCTGCCATAAAACCATGTTCTAAATTATCAATACCAATATTAGAAGCTTCTTTATAGGTTAAAGAACATAAGTGTCCAGTGACTTTAAGACCACGCTTGTGTGCTTCTTCTACACAAATTTTTAAATCTTCTTTAGTAATATTATTATATACTTTAAAAGAGGTAACACCTTTATCTGCCCAATAATTTACAATTTTAGCGACTTCATCAGTGTTACCTATAAAGCCAAGTTCTGGTACTTTTGGACCTTCTCGCTCAATAAAAGGTCCTGTAACGTGCATCTTTGGACCTGTCATTTTTCCTTCGTTAATCCATTTTTGCACATTTAAATCGGTTTGTGGTTGTATGCTTCCGCCAGTTCGCATGGATGTAACACCACCAGCTAAATAAAGGCGAGGAAAGGTGAACGTCATTTGACTTACACTAAACCAATTTTCGAAAGGCATGGTGTAGAACATATGCTCATGTAACATTACTAAACCAGGCATAATTGTTTTACCTGAACCATCTATGGTTTTTGTATTTGGAGACAAGTCAATCTCGTTATTATTCGCTAAAGCAATAATGTTTCCTTCAGAAACTAAAATGGTTTGATTGCTTTTTGCAGCATTACCTGTGCCATCAATAACAGTAATGTTGGTTATGGCAAATAGTGTGTCATCTACAGTAATAAAGCGTTGTACTTGCTGTGAGAAGTCTTGGGCTTGTAAATGCAATACACAGCATAGAATAGTAATTATGGTTAGTTTTAATTTCATTGTTTATTTTTTAGTTTACTAAATAATTTAGTCATAGTAAATTGTTGTAAGGTCGAGACCTAATTGAGATCTCTCGACTACGCTCGACATGACAAGTTGGATATTTCTAAAGAATTTAATCATTGATTATAGATTCTAAATGCTTCTTTTCTCCTGTCATTTGCCAATGACCAAGCGATGTTGGTATGCTACCTATACTATTTAGCGTATCGAAAAAATCTTTAGTTTTAAAGTCGTTTCCTTCTAGTTCTTGTATGCGTGCATAATCAGCTAAAGCCGCTTCTAATAAATATTTTCCAGTAATGTAACTTGTACCATAACCTGGTTGACGTAAATACAAATGCTGCTCGAAAATAAGGAGTTCTTTTTCGGTTTTCATCCAACCACGAGGCGTGTATTCGCTATGTATGCCACCAGCTTCTTCCATGGTCATATCATTAGAATGTGCATATAAGGAGCCTAGACCTCTTGCAGCACGTTGCGCAATCATGATATAGACAATTTCTTTAACTCGTGGACTATCATCATATAAACCAGCTTGCATAAACATTTCTTCAACTGCTGTAGCAGTGCCTTCGTTTCGCGAATCAAAAATATTGTAGAGTAGTGGTTCACGGCGTATCTCGCTTTTGTGAGGTTCATTGTCCATTCTAGCTAATTCAAACCAATGATAAAAATGAGAGTACAAAGGTCTAGCATCGTAATGTTGTCCAATGGAAAAGAAGTTACGTTTCTCTTTTGGAATATACGAGCCTAAGTGTTCACGTAATGCTGGATCAAAATAAGGTTTTACTGTAACAATATCTTGGTCTTCTAAAAAGTTCATGAGGCTAACAGCAGAAACTTCAGCCATTTTATTATATGCTTCTGGTGAATTAGCGTCCACTAACTCAGGAAGGTTTCTATTTCTATGTTCTATTAATTTTAAAGCGGTCCAAGCACGTGCTAATTCACGCTTTAAAATCATCACTTCGTCTTCCCAGGTTAATGGCACAAGATGTACATTATGCATATACCATGAGTAGTTGTCTTTACCAATTCCTGATGGACCAGTTTTAGATTTAGATTCAGCTTCTAACCACTTAGCAAAGTCGTTGGTTGAAGCAATGGCATCATCAATAATTAAAACAATTTCAGCATCGTCTTTAATGCCTTTTTTTTCTTTAAGTCTGTTTAATGCATTACTTTGGTTTTTAATATCTCTAATGCCAGCAATCCATAAGTCCTTTGCATTGCCAGTTAAGTTTTGTTTTGCCTGTGTGTTTAATGGACGAATTACTTTTAAATCAGTAATAAACTTAGCTCTTTCTTCTGGAGATAACGGAAAGTTATACATCCACACTTCTGTTATACCATGATTTGTTGGTCCTTCGTGTGCTGGTACATCGCTTCTATTCATCCATATAGTTTTGTAATAGGCAGGATCGCGTGCCCAAGGTTTTAATATGTTATGGTTAAAATCGTAGCCATTCATTTCTACCCAAACAATCATCCAATCTACCTGATTTTCAATTGTCCAATTAGAGGTGTCAATAGCTTTTAGTTTGTTTTGAAGTTCTTTAAATTGTGGCCAACGTTTTTCGAAAGTTGCCTTGGTATAATCTGGTGCACCATCTAGTTTTGGAGGGTTTTCAAAAGTTCGCCATCCTTTAAATAGCGCGATTAAGTCGTCATAACTACTTGTGGTAAAGTTTTGTGTTTCTGTGTTGTTTTGTTTATTTCCTTTTTCTTGTGTATTACAGCTAAAGGTTAAAAAACTGATGCTAAGGATGAATAAAATATGTTTCATTGGTTGGTATTGTTCTAAATGAATTTAGTTTTTTATGGTTTCTCTTTTATAGAGTTTTTTAGATGCTTCTTCATATTTATCACCAGCATTCCAAACAGGAGTTGCTAAATCGTTAGCAATGTTTCTGCCAGATAGCACATATGATCTAAAGAATTTTAATAAATAATCGTAATCTAAAGTATGTGCTTCGTCTCCTGGTCTGTGATAGTACTTGGTAACTTCACCATCAAAAGATCTAAATCCTAATGAGAATGTTGGTGCTGGAATGCCCTTTTTTGCAAAGTTTACATTATCACTTCTATCAAATAAACCTTGTTCTTTAGCAGGATCTTCAATAGCAGTCAATCCAAATGTTTTTACAGCATCAAAAATATGTTTTTCGGCAGTAGTTCTAGTAAGTCCAATTATGGTTGCTAAAGAGGTGTCGTTATAACCTCCATTATCACTATTAAAGCAATATACCATTTGCTCTAAAGGGAGTACTGGGTTTTCAACATAGTAACGACTTCCTAAAAGTCCTTTTTCTTCACCTGTAAATAGTATAAATAATGCTGAGCGCTTTGTTGGATACTTAGCTAAATTCTCTGCCATTGCTAATACTGTAGTCGTACCAACGGCATTATCTCTAGCACCATTATAAATAACATCACCTGTTTCGTCTGGACTGCCAATACCAACATGATCGTAATGTGCCGAATAGATAATGTATTCGTTTTTAAGAACAGGATCTGTACCTTCAACAATACCAATAATGTTTTGTGATGTTATTATTTCTTCTTGTTTTTTACTTACAGAAATATTTGTACTTATAGTTTTAGATGCTTTAAAGGTATTAAGCATGCTATTATCTTTATCTAATACCCAAGCATGAATCATATCATTATTTTGTCTATTAGAGTCTTCTTGACCAGTTACAACAGAGAGCCTGGAACCATTAAAATTATGACTAATATTCTCCCACATTTGATTCTCCATATCCATTAACTCTATAATTGCAAGTGCTCCATTGTCCTTAGCTAATTTTTGTTTTTGATTTCGTAAGCGGTAAGCAGCTCTAAAATCACTGCCACTAGCACTACCAGCTTGAATTACAATAACTTTTCCTTTTACATTTTTTTCTGCATAGTCTTCAGCCATGCCATAGTTTAAAAAGACGGCATCACCTTCTGTTTTAAGTTTAGAAGACGAGATAAGTATGTGGTTTTCTAATTTTGTGTTATTTAATGTCATTGATACATTTGCTGGAGGTGACACCTGTTTTAATGTTACATCCTGATAATAGTTTCCAGTTTTAGGGTTTGGTTTTACTCCATAGCTTCTAAGGGTGTTTGCTAGATATGAAGCTGCAATTTTAAGCTCAGGTGTGCCAGTTTCTCGTCCTTTAAGTAAATCGTCTGCTAGAAAGTAAATATGTCCTTCAATATCACTTTTGCTAACTGTTTCGGTTACTTTTTCAATTTCGGTTTGCCCTGTAAGAGTAAAAACGCAAGTAAGCGTTAATAATAATGCTAGTTTTTTCATTTGTTATTTTAGTTGTTTGTTATAATTTATTTTTGTTTATCCCTTTTTACCGTCACCATCAATGTTTTGTGTGAGATGAGTTTTCAAGGCTACTAAGGTTTTTCTTAGTAGTGTTCTTGTATTGCTAATTCTTGTTCTATTTGTTCAACACGATCTTCCAAGCTATTGGCTTTGTCTTCTTGTTTTTGTAGCTTGTCTTGTTGTATTAAATCCCAAAATATGCCCATGATTTAAATATTTTTACCTTAATAATATAAGCAGTGATTTGATAAGGCTTGAAAAGCACTTATTTATATACTTACAAAAATTGTAAGCAGTGTTTTGTTAACGAGTAGTTTGGTTGGTTAAAGCATTTAAAGTTAAACAATTTTATCTTAGAAAATAATAATAGTAATTTTGCAATATGAGCAAACCACTTAATGAGCAAGAATTACATAATTTGGCAATGAATCTTGTAGGGAAAGACTTAGAAAAACGTGGCTTTGAGTTTATTGCAGTAAACAGTAAACTTAAAAAACATCCACAATTTGTGTGTATTGATAAAACAAACCAATATTTTTTTGTCATTGTACGTGCTGTAAAACTCCCTGAAAACCCTAATAACTATGATGTTGTTTGGATGGAAACATTTAAAGAGCATGCTAGAGATAAAGATGCAAAAGTGTTATACGCTGGAGTAGGTTTAGGAAATCCTGACGGAGAAGAGCTACCAATTTATTTAAACGAAGAGTATTTGTGTGAATATAATGGCATACAGTTTATTGAAACTAATCTTAATTAAGATGAAGAATATATTTAAATATTTATTAATAATATTGGTAATAACGTCATGTAAAGATGAGGTGCAAAATAAACGCCTTACAGGAAGTGTTTTCGGGACGACCTATACCATACAATTTGAAGCACCAGAATCTGAAATTAATTTTCAGGAGCAGTTTGATAAGTTGTTTTACATTGTCAACAAATCAATGTCCACGTATCAAGCTAATTCTATTATTTCTAAAATAAATAGAAATGAAGAAGTGTCTATCGATTCGCATTTTAGAAAGGTTTTCGATACTTCAAAAGATATCTATTCTGCAACAAATGGTGCTTTCGACCCAACTATAGGAGTCATGGTGAATGCTTGGGATTTTGGATCAGATGAGGGTATTGAAGATTTAGATACAACTACCATTGACAGTTTGATGCTTACCGTTGGATTTAATAAAGTTAAGAGAGAAAATGACAAAATTATTAAAGAACACGAAGGCACGATAATAGATTTTAGTGCGATAGCTAAAGGGTATGGAGTGGATGTAATTGCTGATTTTTTAGATACTCAAAGCGTTGAAAGCTATTTAGTGGAAATAGGAGGCGAAATAAGAACAAAAGGGTTTAACGCAGGAAGTGGAAACCCATGGAAAATAGGTGTTGAAAGCCCAAGCTTTGATGGTTCTCAAACGGTTATGAAAGCTATTTCATTAACCGATGAAGCCATGGCAACATCTGGAACTTATAGAAAGTTTAAGATAGACGAAAACGGTAATAAATATGCACATATTATCAATCCTAAAACGGGTTATTCCAGTAAAAATAATGTGTTGAGTGTTTCGGTTATTGCTAAGGAGTGTATGATAGCTGATGCTTATGCTACAGCTTTAATGACCATGACAGTTGATGATATTAAAGACTTTGTCAAGAAATATCCAGAACTTAAGGTGTTTGTGATATTTGAAAACAGTAATAAAGAATTAGAAACTTTGTCTTTAAATGGATTTCCAAATGAATAGTTAAATACCATTACAAGGAACTTATCGATGGGTAACCCCTCCCCAAAAAAAGATAGATTGCCACAGCAAATTTTTTTTTGCTTCGAAATGACGTTTACTTATAAACAACCGGAATAATTTCGCCCTTTGCTAAGCAATATCTGGTAATATCTTCTTCGAAAAGTGTAGCAGTATAATCAACCTCACTTACTTTAAAACCAATAGAACGTAATTTGTCAAAATAGTCGCGACCATAAATGCGAACATGGTCGTATTGCCCAAAAATTTTAGCACGTTGGTCTTTGTCTGTAATTGTATCGTCTTCAAAAGTAGTTTCTCTGTTTAAATCCTGCGGAATTTGAAATATTCCCATACCTCCAGGTTTAAGCACACGATAGAGTTCTTGCATAGCTTTGGTGTCATCAGGAATATGTTCTAATACGTGATTGCATAAAATAATATCGTAGCTGTTGTCTTCAAATGGAAGGTTACAAATATCTGCTTTAACATCTGCAATAGGTGATTCTAAATCGGTGGTAGTGTAGTCCAAGTTCTTTAAAGCTCGAAATCTTTTTAAAAAGCATTGTTCAGGTGCAAAATGCAATACTTTTTTTTTGGCAGTAAAGAAATCGGTTTCATTCTTTAGATATAACCATAACAGTCTATGACGCTCTAACGAAAGTGTTGAGGGAGACAATGCATTATTGCGTTGTTTCCCATAACCATAAGGTAAAAAGGTTTTAAAACTTTTACCATCAATAGGATCTGTAAATGTATCACCTTTCAAGAAAAAAGCTAAAAATGGTCGGACAGTATAGCTCAACCTTATTAAAAAAGGTCTAGGAAAAAAGTTGAGAAAAAATTTAAAGAGTTTTTTCAATGTTTTACAATACTAAGGCTTCTTGTCTGAACTCATTTTCTGCGTTACTTTCTATTCCTAGTGCTTCATGTACATAGGCAAACGTTGAAAGTATTTCGGGTTTCCCATCAACAAGCGCAACATCATGTTCAAAATGTACGCTAGGTTTCCCATCTAATGTTACAATAGTCCAACCATCCTTTAGTTGTTTTACACGATGTGTTCCCATATTAATCATTGGTTCAATAGCTACCACCATACCTTCAATAAATTTCTTGCCTCTGCCTCGCTTACCATAATTTGGCATTTCTGGATCTTCATGCATTTTACGTCCTAAACCATGACCTACAAGCTCTCTAACCACACCATATCCATGATCTTCACAATGTTTTTGAATGGCAAAACCAACATCTCCAACGCGGTTATTTATTTTAAATTCTCTAATGCCAACATATAACGATTCTTTAGTAATCTCAATTAGTTTTTTGGTTTCAGGTGCAACCTCGCCAATTTCAAAAGTGTAAGCATGATCACCATAAAATCCGTTCATTAATGCACCACAATCTACCGACACTATATCACCTTCTTCTAGTGGGATATTAGTTGGTAAACCATGCACCACAGCTTCATTGACACTACATAGTAATGTTGAAGGACAATCGTAAAGACCTAAAAAACCTGGAACAGCTCCTTGATCTCTTATAAATTCCTCAGCTATTTTGTCCAATTGTTGTGTAGTAACACCAGGTTTAATCTCTTTAGCAAGCATTCCTAATGTTTTAGAAACAACCAAAGCGCTTTTACGCATTAATTCTATTTCTTCTTTTGTTTTTACTATAATCATAACTTAAAAAATAATGGCAAAGATACTTAAAAATAGGAAGTAAATATTTTTTCCTTTTTTATGACATTTGATAGCTTTTTACCGTTAGATTATTAATAATTTTGTTCAATAAAATTAGTTATGAAATATAAAGCAGTAACAGCCGAAGAAGCAGTAAAAATAGTTAATTCTAAAGATAAAGTATATATACAAGCAGCAGCAGCTGTACCTCAAGTTTTAATACGTGCTTTAACAGCAAGACATGAAGAATTACGAGATGTAGAAATTTGCCAACTACATACTGAAGGTGAGGCGCCTTATGCCAATCCAGAGCTTAGAGAGAGCTTTCACGTAAACTCTTTTTTTATTGGAAAAAATGTTCGCCACACACTTGAAGCTGGAAATGGTTCTTATACACCTGTATTTTTAAGTGAGTTGCCATTACTTTTTAAACGTAATATTGTGGATTTACAAGTGGCTTTTATTCATGTATCTGTTCCTGATAGTCATGGTTATTGTTCGTTAGGTGTATCGGTAGAAGCAACATTAGCAGCCATTGATAATGCAGATTATGTAATAGCACAAGTAAATAAACAAATGCCAAGAACCTTTGGCGATGGTATTATTCATATTTCAGAAATAAATGCGTTTGTAGAATGTGATGAGCCATTGCCAATGCATCCAGTTATAGAACCTACTGAAATTGAAAACAAAATTGGAAATCATGTTGCTAGTTTGATTGATGATAGAAGTACATTGCAAATGGGAATAGGAAATATTCCAAATGCTGTATTGTCAAGATTGACTAATCATAAAGATTTAGGCCTGCATACCGAAATGTTCTCTGATGGTGTTATAGATTTAATTTTAAAAGATGTTATTAATGGTAACCATAAAGGTATAAATCCAGGGCGTGCTTTGGCTACATTTTTAATGGGTTCTAAGCGACTATACGATTATGTAGATGATAACCCATACATTGAAATGAGAACATCAGATTATGTAAATGATATTTCAATTATCAAACAAAACCCTAAAATGGTAGCAATAAATTCTGCAATAGAAGTTGATGTTACAGGACAGGTTTGTGCTGATTCTATTGGAGCAAAAATGTATTCAGGTGTTGGTGGCCAAATGGATTTTATACGTGGAGCTACTTTAAGTGAAGGAGGAAAGGCTATTATTGCATTGCCTTCTGTAACTAAAAAAGGAGTAAGCCGCATTGTCCCATCTTTAAATCCTGGAGCTGGTGTAGTTACTACTAGGTCTCATGTACATTATATAGTCACAGAATATGGTATAGCTAATTTATATGGTAAAACTATTAAACAACGTGTAAAAGCACTAACAGAAATTGCTCATCCAGATCATAGAGAAACTATAGATAAAGAGTATTTTGAATTGATAAGAAATTAGCTTATTTGAAAAAACCAAAAAATCCTTTTTTCTTTTTAGAGTCGGAAAATTGTGGAGATTTATTTGAAATTTTCTGATAAATTTCTCCCCAACCTAAAATACCTCCTAGGTTGCGGTCGTCTATAAAAAGATCTGCATGGATTTTTCGACTTTTAGTATAGTCGAATTGCTCTTCAGGAAAACTTTTATTCACTGCGTAAAATTCAATACCATTGTCTTTGCAGAAATTTACAGCATCCTCTAATTTTAAGCCACTTCTATAAGTCCATAAAATTAATCGATGACCATCTTCCTGCAATTTTTTTAGAGTCTCGAATGCAAAAATTCTTGGTTTACCAATCCCTGGGTAATCATCTTCAACGATGGTTCCATCAAAATCAATAGCAATTGTTAAACGATTATAAAGCTTCATTAATACTGAAAATTTTCACTAAAGTAATGAATTTTGTGTCATTGCTTTAGGTCTCTCAATTCCAATGAGTTCTAAAATGGTTGGAGCTATATCACCTAAAATCCCATCTTTAATGTTTTTTAATTCTTTATCTATTAAAATTATTGGTACAGGGTTAGTCGTGTGGGCAGTATGAGGAGTGCCATCCGGATTAACCATAGTCTCACAATTACCATGATCTGCAATGAGAATGGTGGTGTAGTTGTTTTGTAATGCTGTAGTAACCACTTTTTCTACACATGTATCAACTGCTTCACATGCTTTTATAGCAGCTTCCATAACACCTGTATGACCTACCATATCGCCATTTGCAAAGTTTAAACATACAAAATCTATCTTGCCTTTTTTTAACTCTGGCACTAAAGCATCTGTTAATTCAAAGGCACTCATTTCTGGTTTTAAATCGTACGTCGCGACTTTTGGCGAATTACACAAAATACGTTGTTCCCCTTTAAAAGGAGCTTCTCTACCACCTGAAAAGAAAAAAGTAACATGAGGATATTTTTCTGTTTCAGCTATACGTATTTGTGTTTTGTCGTGCTTTTCTAAAATCTCTCCTAATGTGTCTTGAAGGTTATCTTTGTTAAAAACGACATTAATCCCTTTAAAAGTTTCGTCATAATTTGTGAGTGTTACATAATGCAAATTTAACTTGTGCATGTTTTGCTCATGAAAATTTTCTTGAGCTAGAGCTTGTGTGAGCTGTCGTCCACGATCGGTCCTGAAATTAAAAAATATAACAACATCATCTTCTGAAATTGTAGCAATAGCATTGTTGTTATCATTAATTTTTACAATTGGTTTTAAAAACTCATCAGTAATATCATTTTCGTAACTATCTAAAATTGATTTCGTAATGTTTTTAGTTTGATTCCCTTTACCATTTACAATTGCATCATAAGCCAATTTTACTCGTTCCCAACGTTTGTCTCTATCCATGGCATAATAGCGTCCTATAACTGAGGCAAGTTTTGTAGGAGTGTTTTCAATGTGCTTTTCGAGTTCAGTAATAAAACCATAACCAGATTTAGGATCGACATCACGACCGTCTGTAAATGCATGAACAAACATGTTTTCTAAACCAAACTCATTGGCAGCATCTATAAGACCAAATAAATGATTGATGTGAGAGTGAACACCGCCATCGCTAACTAATCCTAAGAAATGAACTTTTTTATTATTAGTTTTAGCATAAGTAAAAGCATTAACGAGAGCAGTTTCATTTTTCAGTGTCTTGTTTTTTACTGCTAGATTAATTTTTACCAAATCTTGATATACAATGCGTCCAGCGCCTAGATTCATGTGTCCAACTTCACTGTTTCCCATTTGTCCTTCTGGTAAACCAACATGTAACCCATCAGTACGCAAACTTGCGTTTGGATACTTACTATAAAGACTATCAATAAACGGAGTATTTGCGTGTTCTATGGCTGATACTTTTGGATCTGGAGATTTCCCCCAACCATCTAAAATCATTAAGATTACTTTCTTGTTCATTCTGTGAAAATTACATATCAAAGATAAAAACAAAATCCTGCTTATTAGCAGGATTTATTAATAAAATACGATATCACTTTTATTATTGGTTTCGATATTTTTCTATAGATTCTTTAATTTTTTCAACGCGGTTTTCAGGATCTGGATGTGTACTCATACGTTCTGGAGTACGGTTTGGTCCTGCTGCATCTTTTAGTATTTCCATAACACCAATCATCTCTTCAGGATTATAATTAGAGTCCATCATAAACTTAACACCTAAATCATCACTTTGTAATTCGTCTTCTCTACCATAACTCATATTTAACATTTGGCCTATTGCAGCTGCTCCTTGTGCTGTATTTGGATCTATTCCAACAGCTACACCATTTAAAATCCCTTCCATTAAACCTTGATTAGCCATTCTTTCTGCGGAATGTCTTCCAACCACATGACCAATTTCATGACCTAATACACCAGCCAATTGATCTTCGTTTTTAAGTTTAGAGAAAAGCGCATAAGTAATAAAAATTTGTCCTCCTGGAAGCGCAAATGCATTTATGGTATTTTTGTCTGCTAGCAAGTGAAACTCATACCTATAACCAGTTTGTTTAGCAATACTGTTGTTAACTAAGCGATTGCCAACTTGATCTACAAATGCTTGGTAATTTTCATTTGGATATAAACCTCCATGCTGTTGTGCCATTTGTGGAGCAGCTTGTAACCCTAACACAATTTCTTGTTCTTCATTTAGAGCTATATGTTGTTTTTCACCTGTGTAAGGATTAGTTTCTGCACTTGAACAATATTTAATAACTGCAAATAATACAATTCCAGCACCAATTAATAATCTTACTTTGCGATTCCCTCTCATGATTAGTGTGTTTAAGTGTTTTTAAATGTACAAAAGTTTATAATAGTGTTCAAAATTTTGACACTGCGGTAAGACTAAAATCATTGGATAAAAAAAATGTTCTAAAAATGTAATTTTTTCTTTTCTCTATATAACACTTTCTATATATTTGCGTCAATATTGCGGGAGTAGCTCAGTTGGTAGAGCGTCAGCCTTCCAAGCTGAATGTCGCCGGTTCGAACCCGGTCTCCCGCTCAAAAAGCTTCATCATTGGTATGGAGCTTTTTTTTGCTATGTATTTAAGTGTATGTCAATTGTTAGGGTGAGAAGTTTATGCTGAGCGTAGTCGAAGTGAACCCGGTCTCCCGCTCAAAAAACTTCATCATTGGTATGGAGCTTTTTTATTGTTTTAAAAAATTGAGACTAGTATTAACTTCAACTTCATAAGGAGTTTTATTATGTAAAAAAATTCTAGCGGATAATTTACCCTTAAGTTTAATGTCATTATCTGTCACTTTAAGAAAACTGCCTTCTCTTAAGCCTATAACTGGTTGCGTATTAAATTTATGAAATTCTTGTATTCTTGTTTCTCTTGTTTCTCCCATATGAGTACTTGAGGGATCTGGGTCTAAATAATGAGGATTTATATTAAAAGGTACTAGTCCTAGTGCCTTAAAACTTGGAGGATAAACTATAGGCATATCGTTTGTAGTGTGTATTGTTAATCCACAAATATTGCTGCCTGCACTCGTTCCTAAGTATGGTGTGCCATTTTCTACATTGTTTTTTAAAGTGGGTATTAAATCGTTTTTATAAAGCTGACTTAATAGAACAAACGTATTACCACCTCCTGTAAAAATACCCTTAGCACTCTTAATAGCATCTTTTGGATTTGAAAATTCATGCAATCCTTTAACTACCTTGTTTATTTTTTTAAAAGCAATGTTCGTTTTTTCAGTATATTCCTCATGAGAAATACCACTAGGTCTAGCATAGGGAATAAAAAGAATTTCGGTAGCTAGCTTAAAATGTGCTTCTAAATCGGGTAACAAATATTCTAAATAACCACTTCCATGAACGGTAGATGTACTTGCAATAATAATTTCTTTCATATGGTAAATTAAAGTCGTAAATTTATGTAAATGCTTTATTTAACAAAAGTTTAAAAGCTATTTACATTTAATTATGATAAGTATTGATTTAATTTAACCTATGAAAGCTAACCACATTATTTTATTTTTTTTGTGTCTAATAAGTACAAGTATTTATTCTCAAGACAATCGTATAGATATTAATGGAACTATTTATGTAGATAGGAATGATAAAGAAGGTGTTACCGTTTTTAATAGCTCCTCAGGAAAGGGTACAATTACTGATAAAGAAGGAAAGTTTACCATTGCAGTGACTGTAAATGATAGAATTGAATTTTCAGCATTACAATTTGAAGATTTTGTAGTGGTAATAACACAACAAATGATTGATGTTAAGGAAATAAGCGTTTTTTTAATTGAGCAAGTAAACAAACTGAATGAGGTTTTAATATTACCACATAACTTAACTGGAAACCTATCTTTTGATGCTAATAACATTGAATTAATGAATCCTAACCTAGATGCCCTTTATTTTGGATTAGGGAATCTAGATAAATTTGAGTTCACAGATGATCACCTTTCCGATATAAAAAACATTGCGGTCAATAAAAACAGTGTAGTAAATGGTATTGATGTTGTAAACGTTTTTGGTAAATTACTAATACCTATTTTTAAATCTAAAAACAATAAAGACGAAGCTTCAAGCTATGAAAAGAAACGTATTCTAGACGTGTATTCAAAAGTCTATTTAGCCCAAATGCTCAATATAAAAGAAAAGAACCTTATGGAATTTATCTATTATGTTGAAGAAAATAATTTTGACTATTCTTTACTAAACTCTAATAAAGAGTTTGAATTTATATCTTTTATGAAACAGCAGAAAAAAAAGTTTTTAAAAGTTAAGAATGATAAAAACTAAAAGGTGTTTCGCAGTAGTTTTCTTTTTTGTAATGGCATCTCTTTATTCGCAAACTGTGCAAATAAATGGAGTAGTTACAGGCAACACAGATGTTGAGAACATCCATGTAATTAATAAAACAGCCAATAAGTTTACCACCACAAATAAATTAGGAGCCTTTACAATAGAAGTAAAGTTGTCTGATACATTGGTGTTTTCTTCTGTTCAGTATAGTTTAAAAGCAGTAATGATTTCTCCAAAGATTATTCTTGAAAAGAAGATGACAGTATTTTTAAAAGACAAGGTTAACGAGTTAGACCAAGTAACTGTTGGAAAAATCCTTACAGGGAGTTTAGACTCTGATATTAAAAACTCAGATGCCGAACGACCAATAGATTTTTATGATGTTGGAATTCCTGGTTATACAGGTAAAACTAAAACACAAAGCGAACGCAGATTACATGAAGCAGATGCAGGAAAATACGTAGCTATTGGTTTAGGAGTAGGATTAAATTTAAATAAAATATTAAATGGTATTACAGGAAGAACAAAAAAACTAAAAGAACGTGTTAGAAAAGAACATAATGAGGGTCTTTTGACAAGCATTAAATCAAACCTATCTGAAAACTTTTTTATTACCTATCCATTAGATGAGTCTTTACGAACCGATTTTTTCTATTTCTGCTCAGAAGACGAAAACTTCGAAAAACGTTGTAGAGGAAAAAGTGATATTGAAATTTTTGAATTTTTGGCAGAAAAAATGGTCACTTACAAGGCTAATTTAAGGTCAAAAGATGACTAATATGGTTTTGGAATGCTTTTTGAAACTAATGTTACAAAAAAGCTTACGTAAAATATATACATTTGTTAACTTCACATAAAATTAAAAATATGAAAATAAGAAAGTTATTAGTTTTTCTAATTGCTATTCCGTTATTATCATTTTCAGTAGCACACAAATACTATGTTAGTGTTACAGATATTGAATTTGTTAAAGAACAACAATCAGTACAAATAATATCTAGGGTTTTTATTGATGACTTTGAAAAAATGCTACGAGAGAGATACGATAATAATATAACCATGAATTTTGGTAAAGATGAAGCTCAAATAAATGCTTACACAGAAAAGTATTTAAAAACTAAGTTAAAAGTAACTATTAATAATGAGCTTAAAAATTTTGAGTTTTTGGGAAAAGAATACGAAGATGATATAGTATATTTTTATTTAGAAATAAAAGGTGTTTCTAAAATAGATTCTTTCGAAATTACCAATCAAATACTTTTTGATGTTTTCGATGAACAACAAAATTTAGTCAAGACTAAAATAAATTCTAGAAATAAGAGTTTTATGCTAATTCCGCAAAATGATAAAGGAGTGTTAAACTTTAACTAAAAGGTTAAAAATTCCTTAAAAATTGTTAATTTCAACCAATAAAATTTGTAACCAACAACAGTTAATTTTTTCCCTAAGTAGAGTTATTTTCTACAATTACAATTATTTAAGGGTAATTATTTCTGATCTTTTTAAACAATTAAATATTTACTAATGAAAAAACTTAAGTATTTCCTACTATCGGCGTTCTTTATTTCAGTAGGAGTTTTTGCTCAAGAGCAAGAAAAGGCTGAACGTAAACCAGGACATGTTAATATTAACAAGTTTCGTCAGTTGTATGATGAATTTGCAACACCTAACATGTTTAGAACTGGATCTGGTGCACCAGGACCAGCTTATTACCAACAGCAAGCTGATTATAAAATGGATCTCGAATTAGATGATGAAAAGGCAAGACTATCAGGATTCGAAACCATTACTTACACAAATAATTCACCTGACGAGTTAAAGTTTTTATGGGTACAATTAGACCAAAACATGAGAGCAAAAGACTCTAAAACACCTTTAATAGAGAGTGGTGGCACTCAAAAATTGCAACCAGCAGCTAACTTCTCAAAAAACTACATGGAAGAAGCTCCAGAGAGAGGATTTAATATTCAACAAGTAAGCGACGTTAATGGAAAACCATTACCTCACATGATTAATGGTACTATGATGCGTATTGAATTACCAAAGGCAATGAATACTGGCGACAAGTTTTCGTTTCAAATTAAGTGGTGGTATAACATTAACAATCACGTAACTGAAGGAGGTCGCTCAGGGTTTGAATATTTCCCTGAAACAGACAACAAAATATACGTAATGGCACAATTCTATCCTAGAATGGCAGTATATAATGATGTAGAAGGATGGCAAAACGCTCAATTTTTTGGACGTGACGAATTTGCTTTACCATTCGGTAATTTTGAAGTAAACATTACAGTTCCTGCTGATCATGTTTTAGATGGTACAGGACGCTTAATGAATAGAAGTGAAGTGTTTACAAAAGAAATGATGAAGCGTTATGAAAAGGCTAAGAAATCTTATGATGAGCCAGTAGAAATAATAACTCAAAAAGAAGCCGAAGCAGCAGCTAAAAAGAAAAGTAAAGCTAAAAAAACATGGAAACTATATGCTGAAAATGTTCGTGATTTTGGATGGGCAACATCAAGAAAGTTTATTTGGGATATGATGGCAGTTAAAATTGGAAATAAAGATGTAATGGCAGTATCAATGTATCCACCTGAAGCTAATCCTTTATGGGGAGATTGGTCAACTAAGACAGTTGCTAGTACATTAATTTCTTATTCAAGAATGACTTTCGATTATCCTTATCATAAAGCTATTTCTGCTAATGCACCTATGGGAATGGAATATCCAATGATTTGCTACAACTATGGACGACCTAATCCAGATGGTACGATTCCTAAAAGAACAAGATATGGTATGCAAGGTGTGATTATCCACGAAGTTGGACATAACTTTTTCCCTATGATTGTAAATAGTGATGAGCGTCAATGGACATGGATGGATGAAGGTTTAAATACTTTTGTACAATATGTAGCTGAATTAGACTTTGGTGAAAAATACCCTGAAGCTTTAGCTGAGGGAGACACTGTATTTCCAGCTAGACGTGGACCTGCAAAAAACATTGTACCTTATATGAGTACAGATCAAGACTATTTAGCACCAATTATGAGTAAAGGTTTAAATACTTATCAATTCGGGAATAACGCTTATGCAAAACCTGCAACAGGATTAAATATTTTACGTGAAACTATTATGGGACGGGAGTTATTTGATTATGCTTTTAAAGAATATGCGAATCGTTGGAAATTTAAGCATCCAACTCCTGAAGATTTCTTTAGAACTATGGAAGACGCCTCAGCTATGGATCTTGATTGGTTCTGGAGAGGTTGGTTCTATACTACAGATTGGACTGATATAGGTGTTAAAGAAGTTAAGAAAATGTATGTAACAGATGCACCTAAAGATATTGTTGAAAACATTGCTAGTAGAAACGGTATGAAGGTTGAAGATTTACCTCCGTTAGTATATATGGTAGAAGAAGGTAGCGAAGAGTTTAATGAAGCCTTAAGGAATAAATCTACACTAGAAAATGCGCCAACTTTAAAAGAATATTTAATGGATAATTTTACTGCAGAAGAGCGTAAAAATATTAAATCACCTAAGTATATTTACAATGTTACGTTTAACAAACCAGGAGGTTTGGTAATGCCAATTATTGTTGAATATGAATATGCAGATGGAACTAAAAAACGCGAAACATATCCAGCCGAAATTTGGAGACATAATGATAGCGAGGTAAGCAAATCTATAGCTTCTGAGAAAGAAATTGTGTCTATTAAAGTAGATCCAGATTTAGAAACTGCAGATATTGACACATCAAACAACTCTTGGCCTAAAGAGGTGAAACAAAGTAAGTTTGATCAATTTAAGAACAAAAACTAGAAATAGTTTATAATAAAATATTAAAACCGACTTTTTTAAGTCGGTTTTTTTATACTTACTCATTATATTTGTACCATGTTACAGCAAGCAACATTTTTATTTATTAGTGGTGCCGAAATTACCTTTATACTTTTTATAGTGGTGATGGTATTTGGTGCTGATAAAATTCCTGAAATAGCAAGAGGTTTAGGAAAAGGTATGCGCACACTTAAAGATGCTACTAACGATATTAAACACGAAATTGCTAAAAGTGCTGAAAATCATGGTATCGATACCGATGTTGTAAAAGATGTCAATGAGGAAATTAACAAAGTAAAGGATGGTTTAGATGACTTTACAGGTTCGGTAAAGCGAAAGTTATAGTGTTTTGTTATACTTTTCTGGCAATAGTTAATCCATCTCTTATAGGTAGCATTACAGTTTCAATTCTCGAATCTTCTTTTAATAATTTGTTATATTTAATAAGAGCAGGTGTTGAAGTATCTTCTTTTTTAAATTTAGTTTCTAAAATTTTACCACTCCATAATACATTGTCAGATAAAATGATTCCTCCCTGATTTACCTTTTCAATAACAGTATGAAAATAGTTAGCGTAGTTTTCTTTATCGGCATCAATAAATACCAAATCGAAATTTTTATCCAATTTTGGAATAATATCTAACGCATCACCTAAGTGTTGAATAATCTGTTTTCCATAATCAGATTTATTGAAGTATTTACGTTGAAAATCATACAGTTCTTCATTAATATCAATAGTGTGTAGCTCACCAGTTTCTTTCATGCCCTCGGCTAAACAAATAGCAGAATAACCTGTATAAGTACCTATTTCTAGAATATTTTTTGGATTAACCAATTTAGAAATCATGCTTAAAACACGACCTTGATAATGGCCACTAAGCATTCGCGGTTGTAGTATTTTTTGATAGGTTTCTCTATTGAGTTGTTGTAACAATTCTGGTTCATCTTCAGAATGTTTTACAACGTATTCATCTATATCTTCTGGTAAAAAATTCATTAGGCTAAAATTCTATTAACTAACTTTTGTTTGGCAGTTTCATCATCTCCACACAACCATTGTATAACATTATCTTCCCAAATGGCATCACGTTCATCTTCTGTGATAATATCCTGGTCTATGGCTAAATCTAAAATTTTTCCAGGATAAGAACTTTGCTTTTCGCTTTCCATTTCACCAAGTGGATAAGGGTCGTCTAGCCCCATTAGCACTTGTTTAGAACCTTGGTTCTTAATCAATAAATGTAATCCTCCAGTATCGTGAACTAATGTGTCAAAAAATATATTTTTATGACCTACGGCTTTTCTTGGATGACTTTTGCCTTCGAACAAATCTGGACGACCATCAAAACCTTGAATACGTCTTCCTAAATTTATTTGTGCTAATTGACCTCCATGAGCAAAACAGGTTCTCATGTTTGGATATTTATCTTGATAACCGTTTAAGGTCAAAAAATGATAAGCATCTGCACATTGCGCCAACATCCAAATAAGATGAAAACGCCAAGAGGTATTTTCCAATTTTATGAATTTTTCACCATCATAAGGATGAATTTCAACTGCTAAATTGTATTTATTTGCAAGTTCAAAAATCGGTTCGTTTTCTTCATCAAAAATGCAACGCCAAGTACCAATGGTATCCATGTAATGCGTTGGTAGGCATAGTAATTGCATTTCTAACTCTTCAACACAGCGTTCAATTTCCCAACATGCACCACGAACAAATCCAGGATGTACTACAAATCCACAGGTGAATTTACTAGGATTTTCTCTCTGGATTTTCGCATTAAAATCGTTTTGAAAACGAAGTGCTTGTTTCATTTCCTCTACACGTAACCCATTGCCATAAAGTTGAGAAAGATTCAACACAACAGCGTGGTCTATATTAAAGCGTTCCATCCACGCTAACTTTTCATTTAAGAAAAAACTAGAATCTGTTATTGGACGGTTCCAATCTTTTTGGAGCATAAATTTTCGGTCTTTATCTACCCAAAAAATACCCTTGTCTTTCATAAATTGAGGAATCTCCTCAGGATAGGGAAGAAGATGAGAGTGACCGTTTATTCTTAGTTTTCGTTTTTCCATATTTGTCATTGCGAAGCTTTTTGCCATGGCAATCTTTTTATTATTAAGAAATTACTTCGTCATACTTCCTCGTAATGACGAAAAAAAAACAATTTATTCTTCTACCTGAACCTTTTTTGGTGGCTGCATTACTTCGCCACAATTTGGGCATGTACGCTTATCTTTATCACCATAGTATTTATCAAAAATTACTGGCATATCTGTTTCTATATTGTCTAATGTAAAATCCTCTTCGTATAGTTTCGTCGTGCAGTTTTCACAAAACCATAGTAAAGCGTCTTGTACACCTTTGTCTCTTGGATATTCAATTACCAAGCCTACAGTGTTTGCTCCACGCTGAGGTGAATGTGGTACTTTTGGAGGTAATAAAAATATTTCACCTTCTTTAATGTGAATGTCTTTTGGAGTGCCTTTATCAATTACTTTCAGTACAATATCACCTTCAATCTGATAGAAAAACTCTGGAGTTTCGTTATAATGATAATCTTTTCTGCTGTTTGGACCACCAACAACCATGACAATAAAATCACCATCTTTCCAGACTACTTTATTACCAACTGGTGGTTTAAGAAGATGTCGGTTTTCATCAATCCATGCTTTAAAATTTATTGGAGGATATAATTTACTCATGATGCTAATTTTTTATGTTATAAAGTTACAAAGATTTTGTTCGTCCGCCATCAACGGGAAGGTTAATTCCGTTAATATAACTTGCGCATTCACTTGCTAAAAATGTTATAGCTGCAGCTAGTTCTTCTGGTTTGGCAAAACGTTTTGCAGGAATTGCATTTTTCATGTCGTTTGCAGCTTCTTCTTCCGGTTTTCCTGTTTTAGCCGATTTGTTTTTTATAATTTCTGTTAAACGTTCTGTTCCTGTGGCTCCAGGTAGTACATTATTGACTGTAATACCAAATTGACCTAATTCATTGGCTAAAGTTTTACTCCAATTGGCTACAGCTCCGCGAATGGTGTTACTCACGCCTAACCCATCTAAGGGTTGCTTTACAGACGTGGAAATCACATTGATAATTCTGCCAAAACCTTCAGTTTTCATTAAAGGAACTACAGTTTGCACCAAGACATGATTGCATTTTAAATGCTGTGTAAAAGCACTTTCAAATTCAGAAACGTCAGCAGAGAACACAGGACCTCCTTTTGGACCTCCAGTATTATTGACAAGAATATGGAAACCATGATTATTAGAGATGTAATCTGAAACTTTTTGTTTTAATTCTAAAGGATTAGAGAAGTCTGCTACAATGTAATCGTGTTGACGTTGTTGAGGTAATTCTTCTAAAACAGCTTTTAGTTTGTGTTCGTTTCGTGCAATAAGTGTGACTTGTACACCTTCTGCTGCTAAAGCCATTGCTGTGGCTTTACCAATTCCTGCAGTGCTTCCACAAACGAGGGCTTTTTTATTGTTTAAGTTTAAATTCATATTAATATTTTATGCATACATTTTTTGCTTCTGTAAAAAAGCGAAGTGATTCAAAACCACCTTCACGACCAACACCTGAATCTTTTAAACCTCCAAATGGTGTGCGTAAATCTCGCATGAGCCATGTGTTTATCCAAACAATTCCTGCTTGCAATTGGTTACTCATTCGCATAGTACGTTTTAAGTTGTTTGTCCAAAGTGTAGCAGATAACCCATATTTTACTTTGTTAGCCATTTGTAATACTTTGTCTTCATTACTAAAAGGCATAATGGTCACTACAGGACCAAAAATTTCTTCCTGATTTACACGACATTCGTCAGTCTCAATTTCAATAATTGTTGGTTCCATATAGTAACCATTTTCATAACCTTCAACGGTTACTTTGTTTCCACCACATATTACTTTTCCACCTTCATCTTTAGCAATGTCAACATAACTCAACACTTTTTCTAAATGAGCTTTAGAAACCAATGCTCCAATTTTTGTTTTTTCATCTGATGGATGTCCAACTTTCATATTTTTAACACGCTCAACAAAATCTTTTTTGAACTGTTCATAAATGGATTTTTCCACAAAAATTCGGCTGCCACACAAACATATCTGTCCTTGATTAGCAAACGATGAGCGAACGGTTGTTGTTAGCATATCATCATAATCGCAATCAGCAAAAATGATGTTTGGATTTTTACCACCAAGCTCTAGAGACAGTTTTTTAAACATTGGAGCAGCAACTTTTGCAATATGTGCTCCTGTTGCTGTGCCTCCAGTAAACGAAATCGCTTTAATGTCTGGATGCTCTACAATGGCTTGTCCAGTTGTAGGACCTAAGCCATGAACAATATTTAGTACACCTTTTGGGAGACCAGCTTCTTTAAGTATATCACCTAACAAATAGGCTGTCATTGGTGTGACTTCGCTTGGTTTGGCGACTACACAGTTTCCTGCTGCGATAGCAGGTGCAATTTTCCAAGTAAATAAATAGAGTGGAAGATTCCATGGTGAGATACAACCAACAACACCAATAGGTTGTCTTAACGTATAATTAATAGCTTGTTGACCAACACTTTCATGGCTTTCGCTGGCAAATTGTGTAATGGCATTGGCAAAGAATCTAAAATTACTAGATGCTCTTGGAATGTCTATAGCTTTTGCTAACCAAATGGGTTTACCATTATCTTTACTTTCGGCTTCTGCTAATCTATCAAGATTAGCTTCGATACCTTCAGAAATTTTGAGCATGATTCTGCTACGTTCTTCTAATGTAGTTTGCGACCACGATGGAAAAGCAGATTTTGCAGCGATATAAGCATTTTCTACATCTTCTTTTGAAGAGTTAGGTGTTTGACTATAAATTTCTCCGTTTGAAGGGTTATAGTTATTTAACCAATTACCTTGAATTGGATTATGAAAATTACCATTTATATAGTTTTGGATGTTCATATTGTAAATTTAAGATATCTGGAGTTTTTATATGACGTTTCTCAAGAATTTAATCATTGTCAAATTCTTTTTTAATTAGGGTTACAATTTTTTGTCCTTTAGTTTTTAAACTATCATAAACAAAAAAGTATTCTTCTGACGCCACACGTTGCATAATGCCTAGCATTTTGGAATTATTATAAAGTTGCTTTAAAGCTTTTTGCAGATCTTTTTTAGAAAACTCGTTGGGTGATTTTAAACTGGCAAAAACCTTATATACTATGACTACATCTTCATATTCTCCATCATAGAGTCCTGCTTCCATATTCTCAATAAAATTATTTAAACTTGTTTCGCTTTCATGTATTTCTTCATAATAAGAGTAATAATCGTAAATAGCATCCTCTAGGGCTGTGCCTTGTAGATTAGCGATATAACCAGAGTTTTTTAAAGCGTCAAAACCAGATTGGTTGACATTTAAATATTGTTCTCCAAGTATTGGTGCTATTTTAGGAACTAATTGTATTGGCATAGAATCCATATAAGTGTATTTGACATAGTCCTTAGCAGCAAGGTTTTGGCGTTCTCTTAAGGCTTTTATAATGTTAATTTCGATGGTGTCTGATTGAATATTTTTACTAATACCATTTAAATAACCTTGTAGCTGGTTGTGAGTTTTTCTTTTTTCATTCCAATTATTAATGCTAAGAGCAATTAGAATACCTATGACCACAAGTATTATTTCACCAATGGCATATTTAAAATATTTGGATGTTTTGTTTTCCAGAATGAGGTTTTGTCTTACACGACGGAAAATTTTTATCACATTTTTAAATTAAAAAGTGATTAAGCAAAGGTTGGTTTGAGGTAGTTTATGCTAAAAATAAGCTATTTAACTATAAGGGCTTATATGCCATGACTTTTATCTCCACGACTAAATCTGGATGAGGTAATTGATGCACTGCTACAGTAGTTCTTGCTGGACCAGTTTCTGCGTTAAAAAACTCAGCATAAGCTTTATTATAACCTGCAAAATCATTCATGTTTACTAAAAAACTGGTTACATCTACAACATCGCTCATAGATGCTCCAGCACTTATTAAGTTTTTTTCAATGTTTTGTAATACTTTACGTGTTTGTACTTCAATATTTAATCGTTTGGTTCCCATTTCGTCAATAATATCGACTCCTGCAATGGTGTTATCTGCACGTCGGGAACTTGTTCCTGAAATAAATATAAAATCTCCAGCTCTTCTATTGTGTGGGTAAGCGCCTCTTGGAGTTACTTTTTTTTCGTCACTCATAATTTTTAAATTTTACGACAACTGTTATCAGGTTGCTATTCAATTTTTATAAATTTATTAAATTTCTCACATCTATTTCAAACCAGCAATCCTATCGTCTTCTAGAATAGCTTCGGTTTGTTGTTTTACTTTTTCTAATATATTTTTTAATTCGCCATTTACATCGATTTCTCCATCTGCTAGCATATTCAATATGGCTTTGTCTTGTGCTCTACCTTTTAGCATAGCTTCCTTATATCCAATATTTTCATTAAATGTCACTAGGGAGTATTTTGAAGAATACTCCTCTGGAAAATTCTTTTCTAGTGCCATTTCAATCTTACGCTTTTCTTGAAAGATAGGATTAGCAACGTGGTCTTTCATTTCATGAAAATTGTCAATCGCTAAATCAGCAATGGCGTCAGTATCTTTTTTGCGTGATTTTTCGTAAGTAGTAAATACAGCTTCCCAATTATCTAAGTTTTGGTCTAGCACTTTGTCAAATTCCACAACATCTTCAAAGGAGGCATTCATGCCTTGACCATAAAAAGGTACAATAGCATGTGCAGCATCGCCCATTAGTAAGGTGTTGCCTTTAAAATGCCAAGGCGAACATTTTACAGTTCCTAATGCAGCTGTTGGATTTTCAAAGAAATCATCCACAAGATTTGGCATAAGCTTTAAGGCATCTGGAAATTCTTTTTTAAAGAATTCTGTAACTATTTCAGGGGTTGTTAAATTGCCGAAATTGTATTCACCATCACTATGATTCAAGAATAACGTAACTGTAAAACTACCATCTAAATTTGGTAAGGCTATGAGCATAAAATCGCCACGTGGCCATATGTGTAAAGCATTTTTATAGGTTTTATAACCACCTTCTTTAGTTGGTAAAATACTTAATTCTTTATAGCCATGTGTTAAATAATCTTGCGAAAAGCTAAACAAGAATTTTTTCCCTAAATAATAACTCTTTCGCATCGCAGAACCAGCTCCATCAGTAGCAATGATAACATCAGCATCTTCAACAAATTCATGTTTAGTATTGTAATCTTTAAATAAAGCTGTGGTTTTTTCAAAATCAACCGACTTACATTTTTTATTGAAATGAATCGTCACATTTTCATGTTTTTCAGCTTCAGTTAATAGCAAACCGTTGAGTTCTCCACGAGAAATGGAATTGATATACTCATGGTCTCGACCACTATAATTTGACAAAAATGTATTGCCTTCCTTATCATGAAGCATGCGACCATTCATTGGAATACAGAGTTCTTTTACTTTGTATTCAATGCCAACGAGTTTCATAGCTTTATTTCCTCTATCGGAAAAAGCCAGATTAATTGAACGTCCTGCTGAAATATCTACCTTTCGTAGATCTGGGCGCATTTCATAAACGCTTACATTATAGCCTCGTTGACCTAAACGCAAGGCGAGAAGTGAACCGCAAAGTCCTGCGCCAATAATAAGTATGTTTTGCTTTTTATCTTTCATTTTTCTTTGTCATTCTGAGCTTGTTTCAGAATCTTATTTTATCGTTTATGTTATTTTTCCATCGATGAAAAAGAACTAAAAAATCTAGACTTCTTAAAAGTTGTCTAAATTTATTTTTTGAATTCTAAATCTTCCGACCTTTTTCGCTAAAGTGAAATTCGAACAAGCGGAAGCTTTTACGAATTCTTCAATTCAAATTTCACGACAACTTTTAAGAGGATCTTTTCTCAACACTAAACATTGATTAGGTCTCATCCAATATCTCTTTTAATTTTTCTACCATTCTATATACATCTTCAAAACTGTTATACAATGGTACTGGAGCGCACCTAATAACATCTGGTTCGCGCCAATCGGTGATTATATGTGCCTCGGTTAATTTTTGGTGTAAACTTTTGTCAGCATCTTTAACTTGTATGGAGAGTTGACAGCCACGTTCGTCTGGATTTGAAGGCGTAATAATTTTTATTTTATCATTTTTCAGTTCATTAATCAAGAACTCAAAATAACCAGTAAGCTTTTTAGATTTTGCTCTTAAAGAATCCATTCCAACGTCATTAAACATATCTAACGATGCTTTAATAGCAGCCATTGATAGAATAGGAGGATTGCTTAACTGCCAACCTTCGGCACCAGGAATAACGTCGAGTGGTTGACGCATATTAAATCGAGTCGATTTGTTATGGCTCCACCAACCTGCAAAGCGCTTTAAATCTCTATTATGTGCATGTTTTTCATGTACAAATAAACCTGCCAAACTTCCTGGACCAGAGTTTAAATATTTATAAGTACACCAAGCAGCAAAATCAACTCCTGAATCATGTAATTCTGGCTGAATGTTTCCTGCGCCATGAGCTAAATCGATTCCAACCATACAGCTTTTGGAATGACCGAGTTCTGCAATATGCTTTAAGTCTAAATATTGTCCTGTGTAATAATTTACGCCTCCAATTAAAAGTAATGCAATTTCATCTCCTTGCTCTTTAAGGATGCTTTCTAAATCTTCTATTCGTAATAGTTCTTCACCTTGTCTTGGTTTCCATTCAATCAATCCTTCGTTCGCATCAAAGCCATGAAACTCTAGCTGTGTTTGTACAGCATATCTATCTGATGGGAAGGCATCACTTTCAATAACTATTTTGTATTTTGTTTTTGTAGGTTGATAAAACGATACCATTAACAAGTGTAAGTTGGTTGTTAAAGTATTTGTAATAACTACCTCAATTGGTTTTGCGCCAACAAGTTTTGCCATAGATACTGTTAGGAATTCATGGTATCTCATCCAAGGATTTTTAGCTTCAAAATGACCTTCTACGCCTAAATTGGCCCAATCGTCAAGTTCTTGTTGAATATATTTTTGAGTAGATTTTGGCTGTAATCCTAAGGAGTTTCCAGTAAAATACAACCAGTCATTTCCATGTTTGTCTTTTGGAATATGAAATAGATTTCGGTATGAAGCTAAAGTGTCATTTTGGTCTTGTTGCTTAGCGTATTCAAGACCTAGTTTATAATTGGACAATGTAAAATGTTTTGGTTTTACCCAAAAATATGAAAATTTGAAAGATTTTTTACTGCTTATTTGAGTGAATTATTCTTCCATTTCTACTTTAATGTTTCTTAAAAGTAAATTGCGTTCGTTTTCACCTCTTTTGTGGCTTAAAGCAATTTTTAATCCATTAAAATCCTGGTAGTCTTCAAAGGTATTTGATATAGTAGGTTCTGGAGCATTTCCTCTTCTAAAATTCCATTCTCTAATTATATAAGCATCGTCGTAATAAATATCATAAGCATCTCCAGGTGTGTAACCACCTTTATTTGAGTAGGTTAAAACAATTTTGTTTAATTCTTGCTTTTTTATTGGAGATTCAGCTTTTGTCGGCTCAGAAATAGTAGTGCCTTCATCCCAAATTAATTGAAACGGAATTAGCGCCCAAAATTTATCATTAATAAAACCTCTATCAGTTTTTAAGGCGATAGAATCCATATTGTTTCTATTATATTCTATTATTTCACCATTTCTAGTTAATTTAATATCATTCGTTTTTGGGTTCCATACCCAAGCGCGACCGCTATTTGGGTCTTCTATTTTTCCACCAAAAGTAAAAGCAAACGTTTTTACTTTATGCCAATTTTCATAACCATGAGCGTTGGCGATTTTTTCAGCTGTTGTTAATTCTTTTATAGGAACTTCTTTTTTTTCTTCAGTTTCTTTGCAAGAAGAAAAAATGATTAAAAAGGAAAGGAGACATAACTTTTTCATGTGGTTGGATTTTTTACCAAAAATAAGAAACTAAACACAATTAATATAGAAATCTTATTGTTTATACTTGTTTAAAAAGGTTTTTACAACCTCCCAATTTTCGTCTATAGAACTTCCAACTCTATCTTCTACTAGCATAGAGGAGCCATGTACGCCATTTTTGGTTACATAGGTTTCATGATTGTACTCTTTGGCTAATGCTAACTGCGTTTTTACGCTTTCTATTTCGGCTTCTATTGATGGTCGTAAGAGTAATAAAGGAGTTTTTAAGGTTTTTAAAATTTCTTCTGGACGACAGCCTTCCATAGGTTCTCCAGATGCTGGAGAAAATGCTAAAACACCATCAATAGCATCAGTGTTTTTACTGGCTAACTTTATACATAAGGTGGCACTATAGCTACTTCCCCAAACGATTTTCTTACCAGTAAAATGAGATGTTTTTACAAACTCTAAGGCTGCTTCTAAATCTAGATAAGCATCACAATAATCATAGGTGTTTTTAGGTATTTCTGCAACAGTCCTGTTATAACTTCCAAAACGTTGTCCGCCTCGACGTTGATCTATGGTTAATACATTAAATCCTTCTTCTTTTAAAATAGGAATGATGTTTTGATATTCGCCTCTAGAATTTGCACCTCCTTGATGAAATAATAATATGGTTGGTGCTGTTTTACTTATTTCAAATAAATCACCATATATTTTTAGGCTGTCTTTTGTGTAAAATGAAATTTCAGTAGTTTCACTCTTTCCAATTGTGTTTTTCTTTTTACTAGTATTTTGTTTACAAGAAGTTATAAAGAAGAGCAAACAAATACATAAATATATATTTTTCATAAAGATGATTAATTAACTTTAACTCAATTCCAGTGTCTAACCATGTCTTTACTAAACAAGCTTTTTCTAAACTCAGTTGGTTTTTTGTCGTTTAGTAATTTTAGTCCACCACTTTCTTTAATGAGTTCTTGAAAATGGTCTTCTCTTTGGTCGTATTGTACTTTGTTTAGGTAAGTTGTGACCAGCATTAATTGAAAAGGAGCTTCATCACTTTTTTGTGTTTCTAGTAGTTGATAAGAGTGAATATAGTTTTTTTTCATTGCTTTAACTCTTAAAACTTTCCAGTTATTTTGAAAATAATAAAGTGCTTCTTTTTTGTTGTTGTTGAGAACTTCAACAAATTCTATAGTGGAAATTCTATCGTCTATTTGTCCAAAAGTTTGCGAACCTATAATTAGAGCGATAAATAAAAAAAGGGTTCTCATTATCATAATTTTAATGTTTGATAATGAAAAATACCATTTAATACTTAAAAATAGATGCTGCTTATGATAGTTTTAACTAATTACAGCCAACTAGTTTTTATTGTAAATTAGTTTTGGACCTCCACATTCAAACCAAATGTTGCTAATTTCGTTTTCAGATTCAAAAATAAGTACTTCGTTTTTGTTGTTTGAGCAGTTGCCAATAATAGCACTTTCTTCATGGTATTTTAGAACCATGTATTTTGCTTCATCTGTCTTGATTATTGAATATGTGCCTTGCAAAAACCAGTAATTTGAGTTTGCTCGTCTTGTTCTTGTAAAAATGCTATCGTTTTGTAGAGTTAATTGCTCTTGTACCTGTAAAGTATTGTTATTGTTTTGAGAATTTGAAGAATTCTCTAGTACATTCACTAATGTCCAGGTTTCTAGTAATTCATTCTTAAAATTATCAGTGTCATTTACTGTACATGATTGAGTCAAAATTGCCAATACAATTAAAATGTAAATTTTTTTCATGTTCTTAATTTGGTTTACCAAACAAAGAAACATAGTTTACCTAATTTTTAATTTAACTAAAGGTTATTATAAAATTAATAAAGCTACTCAAATATGAGCAGCTTTATTAAAATTAAAGGTTTCTTAATGTTAAGATTTCTTTGCCTTAACAGTAATCTTTAACTCGATATCGTCATTAATAAACTTGTCTCCCAAGTTATCAAAGAACGACTTAGAGCCATACTTTACATTCCATTTAGAACGATCTATTGTAAACATGTCGCTTGTAACAGTAAAAGTGTCACCATCTTCGCTTAGTGTTACTGGAAACGTCACATTGTTTTCTTTTTCTTTTAATTTTAAATTTCCTGAAAGCATCATCTTTCCATCTACTTCTTCAAAACCGGTTACTTCAAAAGCAGCATTAGGATGTTTTTCAACATCAAAAAAGTCAGCACTTTTAAGGTGACCTTCTAGTCTTGCACTTCCGTCATTATCTTTTAATGAAGCCATGTCAATAATAAAAGTTCCACTTTCAATTTGCCCATTATTTACAGTAAACACACCAGAATCTAGTTGTATAGTTCCGTTATGTTGTCCTGTAGGTTTGTAACCAGCCCACTCAATAGTGGTTTCAGCAGGATTTGCTATGTACTTTGTTGATGTTACTTGTGCTTCGGTTGCTTCTGCAGCCTCAGTAGTTTTAGCTTCTTCAGCAGAATTTTTACAGCTTACAATAGCCAAACTTAACATAGCTATTGTAAAGAATTTAAAAATAGATTTTTTCATAGTTGTTACTTCTTTATTAGTGTTTTAGCAAAAATACTAATTAGCAAAATCAGAATAGTTAAAAAATAGTAAAAATATTTTGTGACATTTTGACATTTTAATAATAATGGCAGTACTTTTGCCAACTATTATTAGTATTGATTTTTTTGAATATTTAGTTTTTAAAACATGAGTAAAAAAAATAAAAAAGAAGAGGTGGTTGAAGAGCAAATAGGAGCTCAACAAGAAGCACAAGTTGAAGAAACTTCTGAGCAAACAATTGAAGAAAAACTACAAGACGAACTCAAGGCTGAAAAAGACAAGTTTTTGCGTTTGTTTGCTGAGTTTGAAAATTATAAAAGAAGAACAGCTAAAGAGCGTATCGAATTATTTAAAACAGCAAGTGAAAATGTTATGACGTCTATGCTGCCAATTCTTGATGATTTTGAGCGTGCATTAACTCATATTGATGATGACAAGGAAGCCGAAGAGTTACGTAAAGGTGTATTATTGATTTATCAAAAACTACTCAATACTTTAGAGCAAAAAGGGTTGTCGCAAATTAAGGTTGAAAAAGGAGACGTTTTTAATGCTGATAATCACGAAGCGGTAACTCAAATTCCAGCTCCAAGTAAAGATCTAAAAGGAAAAATTGTAGATGTAATTGAAAAAGGATACGCTTTAGGAGATAAGGTAATTCGTTTTCCAAAAGTAGTTATAGGACAGTAAATATGGCAAAGCAAGACTATTACGAAATATTAGGATTAAGCAAAGGCGCTTCGTCTGCTGAAATAAAAAAAGCATACCGAAAGCAAGCACTAAAGTACCATCCTGATAAAAATCCCGATGATAAAGAGGCAGAAGAAAAATTTAAACTAGCAGCAGAGGCTTATGAAGTATTAAGTGATCCTGATAAAAAGGCACGTTACGACCAGTTTGGTCATCAAGCCTTTGAAGGAGCTGGAGGCTTTGGCGGTGGAGGTATGAATATGGACGATATCTTTAGTCAGTTTGGTGATATTTTTGGCGGTGCTTTTGGAGGTGGCGGTTTTAGTGGCTTTGGAGGTCAACAAAGACAACGTGTTGTAAAAGGAAGTAATTTACGAATTAGAGTAAAATTGACTCTTGAAGAAATTGCTAATGGCGTTGAGAAAAAAGTAAAAGTAAAGCGTAAAAAACAAGCTAAAGGCACTACATATAAAACATGCTCTACCTGTAATGGATCAGGTCAAGTTACTAGAATAACTAATACTATTTTAGGTAGAATGCAAACCTCTACACCATGCAATGTTTGTGGTGGAGCAGGACAAGCGATTGATAAAAAACCAGCAGGAGCTGATGCTCAAGGTTTAATTGTTGAAGAAGAAACAGTGTCTATTAAAATTCCTGCAGGAGTTGTTGATGGAATGCAACTAAAAGTTTCAGGAAAAGGAAATGAAGCTCCTGGAAATGGTATTTCTGGAGATCTATTGGTAGCTATTTTAGAAGAAAACCACCCAACATTACAACGTGAAGGCGATAATTTGCATTACGACTTATACATAAGTTACCCTGATGCAGTTTTGGGAACTTCAAAAGAAATTGATACGGTAACTGGAAAAGTTAGAATTAAAGTGGAAGCTGGTGTGCAATCGGGTAAAATACTGCGATTAAGAGGTAAAGGTATTCCAAGTATTAATGGTTATGGAAAAGGAGACTTATTAGTGCATGTAAACGTTTGGACGCCCAAAACACTTAATAAACAACAGAAAGAGTTTTTTGAAAGCATGAAAGAAGATGAGCATTTTGAGCCTAAACCTGAGAGTTCAGACAGATCGTTTTTTGAGAAAGTAAAAGATATGTTTTCTTAACACATATCATCAAGTTTTCTAATTGTGTAATAGATTTCTTTCTAAACAAGTTAATATTTAAGATAATATTTCATTTTAGGATTTATTTAAGAAAAAACAGTATATTTGAACTACCACTGATGTATTTTAGTGGTAATTTTTCTTTTTCATAGCAATTTTTCCCATCCTTAATTTTTAAGGGTGGGTTTTGTTTTTATACAATTCTATTTTTAAAAAACACCTATGTTCCTGTAACATTTAATATCTTTACCAGACTTATTTAAAATACTAAAAGAAATTAAATGGATAACTTATTAGTAGCCGATTCGGTTTCTAAAAAATTCGGAAAATTCACAGCTTTAAACAATGTTTCGATAGAGGTTTCTAAAGGAAGTATTTTTGGTTTATTAGGTCCAAATGGTGCTGGAAAAACAACGTTAATTAGGGTGATAAATCAAATTACAATGCCTGATACTGGCAACGTGTTGTTAGATGGTCAACCTTTGCAATCGCATCATATTAAAGATATTGGATATTTACCAGAAGAGCGTGGTTTATATAAGTCTATGAAAGTTGGTGAACAAGCTTTATATCTAGCTCAATTAAAAGGAATGAGTAAAAGCGAAGCTAAAAAGCGCTTAAAATATTGGTTTGAAAAATTAGAAATTGGAGATTGGTGGAATAAGAAAATTCAAGAACTATCAAAAGGGATGGCTCAAAAAATACAGTTTGTAGTGACTGTATTACATCAACCTAAGCTATTAATATTTGATGAGCCTTTTTCGGGTTTCGATCCTATAAATGCCAATTTAATAAAAGATGAAATTTTACAATTAAGAGATGAAGGAGCTACGGTAATTTTCTCAACACATCGTATGGAATCTGTTGAAGAGTTATGTGACCATATTGCGTTAATCCATGAATCCAATAAAATATTGGATGGAAAACTTCAAGATATTAAAAGGCAGTTTAAAACAAATACGTTCGAGGTTGGTTTGGTTACTGACAATGAATCAGATTTAACGAACTTAATTAAAGAAAAATTTGAAGTTTCAAAAGCTGATTTTAAATCGCTGAATGATGATTTAAAGTTAAATATCAAGTTAAAGTCAACCGAAACGTCAAACGATTTATTGTCGTTTTTAACCAGTAAAGCTCAGGTCAATCATTTTAATGAATTAGTACCAACAGCAAACGATATATTCATTCAAACAGTCAAGAATAGTTAATTATGAATCATTTACCATTAATTATAAAGCGAGAGTATTTAACTAAGGTTAGAAACAAGTCGTTTATTATCATGACTATTTTAAGTCCAATAATCATGATTGCTCTTATTGCTGTTGTAGCCTATTTATCGCAATTAAATAATAGTAAACAACGTACTATATCTATTCTAGATGAGTCTGGATTTGTTGAAGAAATTTTTAAGGATACAGATAATACCAAATACGAAATTTTAAGTGATGTTTCAATAATTCAAGCTAAACAACAAGCTGAAGAAAATGAGCATTATGGTTTGTTGCACATTACAAAAGGAGATAATATTGATAGCGTTTTAGAAGGTATAAAATTCTATTCTAAAGATACACCTTCAATAACTTTAATGGAAGGGTTAGAGAGTAAATTGGAAAAGAAGTTTACCGATTTAAAATTACAGCAACAAGGTGTAGATATCGAAAAATTAAAATCATCTAAAGCAAAAATTAACATCGCTCAAGAGAGTTTTTTGGGAGAAAAAACATCTAAAATAGACAATATTGTAAAACTTATTTTTGGAGGCTTAGCAGGTTATATGTTGTTCATGTTTATTATTATTTATGGAAACATGATTATGAGAAGTGTTATTGAAGAAAAAACCAGTAGAATAATTGAAGTTATTATTTCTTCTGTGAAGCCTGTGCAATTAATGCTTGGTAAGATTATTGGAACGTCGTTAGCTGGAATTACACAATTCATTGTTTGGATTATATTAGGAGGTGTTTTAATGACTGTAGTATCAGCAATTTTTGGTGTAAATATGACAGAAATGCAAGCACCACAGCAAGAGTTAATGCAACAAGCTATGGAAACACAAGGCGCTGATATGAAAATTCAAAGTTTAATGAGTGCTATTTATCACTTGCCACTTACAAACTTGGTCATTATGTTCTTGTTGTTTTTTATTGGTGGCTATTTACTGTACAGTTCATTATATGCTGCTATTGGTGCAGCTGTTGATAATGAAACAGATACACAACAATTTATGCTGCCCATATTAATGCCTTTAATTTTGGCGGTATATGTTGGTATTTTTACTGTAATTGAAGATCCTCATGGAACTGTATCTACAATTTTTTCATTTATACCTTTAACATCTCCTGTGGTTATGTTAATGCGTATTCCCTTTGGAGTCCCAATTTGGCAACAGGTAGTTTCGGTGTTATTATTAATAGGTACCTTTATGTTTACAGTTTGGTTTGCGGCTAAAATATATCGAGTAGGCATTTTAATGTATGGTAAAAAGCCTAGTTATAAAGAACTTTATAAATGGTTAAAGTACTAGATGATGGAAAAAATAAAGAATTTTTTAAACTATGAGTTTGAGTTTGGAAATACAGTACATATTTCTATAAAAACTATTTTGGTGGTTATAGTTGTTTTTATTCTAACAGCTATGTTGTTAAAAGGAATAAAAAAACTTGTTACAAGAAAACTCCCTGATGAAGATAAACTAAAGTTTACTTCTGTTTTTTCGTTTGCTCGATATTTTATCTATTTAGTAGTCCTACTTATCACCATGGATAATATGGGTGTTAATGTTACTGCTATTTTTGCGGCTTCAGCGGCATTATTGGTTGGTGTAGGTTTAGCATTACAAACCTTTTTCCAAGATATAATTTCAGGAATTTTCATATTGTTAGATCAATCTGTTCATGTTGGTGATATTATTGAAATTGATGGTAAAGTTGGTAGAGTTGTAGAAATTAAATTGAGGACTACACGTGCCGTAACCATAGACAATAAAGTATTGGTGATTCCTAACCATAAATATTTAACATCAATACTTTATAATTGGACAGAAAATGGAGTAAAAACTAGAGAAAGTGTGAGTGTAGGAGTGGCTTATGGAAGTGATGTAGAATTAGTAAAAGAGTTATTGTTACAAGCAGCAAAAAATCATCCAAAAGTTTTGAAACACCCACCTCCTTTGGTGTTATTTATGAACTTTGGTGATAGTTCGTTAAATTTTAAACTTATTTTTACGTTAAGCAATAGCTTTGAAGCAGTTTTACCGCAAAGTGATATTCGTTTTGAAATAAACAGGTTATTTAAAGAACATAATATAACAATTCCGTTTCCTCAAAGAGACGTTCATTTATACAATAACTAAAAACTTATGCCACAAATATTAATAATAGAAGACGAGGCTGCCATTAGACGTGTGCTAGCAAAAATATTAACTGAAGAAAGTGATACTTACAAAGTTGATGAAGCTGAAGACGGTCTTGTAGGTATTGAAAAAATTAAAAAAGAAGATTACGATTTAGTTCTTTGTGATATTAAAATGCCTAAAATGGATGGTGTTGAAGTATTGGAAGCTATAAAAAAGATTAAACCTGAAACTCCTGTGGTTATGATATCTGGTCATGGCGATTTAGATACAGCTGTAAACACAATGCGTTTAGGTGCTTTTGATTACATTTCAAAACCACCAGATTTAAACAGGTTATTAAACACTGTTAGAAATGCACTCGATAAAAAAGAACTTGTAGTAGAAAACAAACTTTTAAAGAAAAAAGTAAGTAAAAACTACGAAATGATTGGCGAAAGTAAGGAGATAAAGCAAATCAAAGAAATGATAGATAAAGTAGCTCCTACTGATGCACGTGTATTAATTACTGGTCCAAACGGCACTGGAAAAGAATTGGTTGCACATTGGTTACATCAAAAGAGTGATCGTTCAAAAGGTTCGATGATTGAAGTTAATTGTGCTGCAATACCTAGTGAGCTTATTGAAAGTGAATTGTTTGGGCATGTAAAAGGAGCCTTTACTAGTGCTAATAAAGACAGAGCTGGAAAATTTGAAGCAGCTAATGGAGGTACTATTTTCTTAGATGAAATTGGAGACATGAGCTTGTCGGCTCAAGCAAAAGTGTTGCGAGCCTTACAAGAAAGTCGTATTCAACGTGTTGGAAGTGATAAAGATATTAAGGTAAATGTACGTGTAGTTGCTGCTACTAACAAAGACCTTAAAAAGGAAATTGAAGACGGAAAGTTTAGAGAAGACTTATATCACAGGCTTGCCGTAATTTTAATAAAAGTACCTGCTTTAAATGATAGAAGAGAAGACATACCATTATTAATAGATTATTTCTCATCTAAAATAGCTAGCGAACAAGGTATTTCTAAAAAATCATTTTCTAAAAGCGCAATAAAGTTATTGCAAGAATACGATTGGACAGGAAATATTCGTGAGCTTAGAAACGTTATTGAAAGGTTGATAATTTTAGGGGGAACCGAAGTTAGTGAAGCCGATGTAAAAATGTTTGCCAGCAAATAAAAAAAGAGGCCTGAACTACTCAATATTATTTAATCAGGCCTCTTTTGCAGACAACACTTTAATCTGTACAGGCATTTAGTTTATTAAGATAATTACTTGTCATACTTTTAAAAATACTTAAGTATTCTTCTTTTATCTCATTAAGATTTTTAGATAATAAGGCTTCCTTTTTATAGGCTATTCTTGGCATTTCAATATCACAGTCGCAAGCTTCTAAAATGGTGTTAAAACTTTGAATCTTTGTATTTAAAGCTTGATCGTTTTTAGTAATAAGTTGTTCCTTCTTTAATTGTAATTCGGCAGCTTTTTTTTGAGCTAACTTTTGTTTTAATTGTTCTTCTTTTATTTTCAATTCTATTTGCTGTTGTTGAAGTTTTAGTTTATCATACTCTAATTTGGCAAGTGCTTCATCTTCTTCAGTTAACTTTGTGCACAATTCTAATTCATTTATAACCTCTTTTGCAATTTCTCTAGCACGTTTTACATAAAAACGTCCATCTTCAAATGTTTTAACTGCTTCAACTTTACTAAGTAATTCTGAAGCATCGTATGCGTGGTTATAGGATGCTGTACAACCACAGCTATTTAGTATTTCTTTAGCTCTATTAAAGGCGTCGGTAGAGCGTTTAGAATAGTCTTTTAAATGTGAAATGTTGTTAGAGTCGTATGCCGATTTTACATGAGAATATGCATAAATAACATCTGAGTGCGCATCTTCGCATTTATTTTGTGCATTTGCGTAAAAAAACGCAATAGATAATAGAAAAAATAAGTAGTTTTTTTTCATGGCATTTGGGTTAATATATTAAGTAGGTTAAGGCTAATGTAATAAAAAACAACCATTCAACATGGTTTTTATGTGTTTTATCGATGAAATGCAAAATTCTACTTAACTTATAAAGAAAGTAATATTTACACCAGTTTGTATATCTGGGTTATTGTTTACCTCAAAATCTTGCTGTAAATAAACTGTTGTAATGACTTTTCTTGTAAACGAATAGAAAAAAGACCAATAATTATTGTTTTTGTATAAATTGGTTACACCATGACCCCAAGAATTATGAGCATTAGGATGCCTTATAGGAATAGCATAATTTATTTCATCTCGCTTGTTTAAACTTGTTTGCAAATAATAGTCAAACCCAAATGTGTGTTTTGTGTTCTTTTTTGAAATAAAGTTATAAGTAAATGCTGTTTCTAGATGTCCCAAGTAATTATTAGTTCCTAATTCAAGATTATGCTTTTTTAAGTCAACAAGATTTTTTCTTAAAGCTCCAATTCCTAGCCCAATCTGAAAATAACTTAAGTTATTTACTTTAATTATTTTTAAAGTGTTTAAAGAAATACCTAGGTCTAAAGATGTATTGTATTTAGAAAGATTAATTCCTAAATGTGTCCCAAAATTTGCACTAAAAGTATCTGTAGATAATTTTTTAGGATAGAGGTAGTAAGAACTTTCTACACCACCAAAAACAATATCGTTATTCTCTAAATTTAAAGAGTTACCATGTCTGTCAATATATTTTATTTTTGCTTTATTGTGTCCAAAAGTACCTCTGTCAAATGGATCTTTGCCTCCAGCAATATTTTTATGAAAACTTTCAATAAAATCATCACTTGTAAAGAAAGAAAAGGGGAGTTTTCCATTAGTTAAAGTAAACATTCTAAAGCCAATATTAAGTTCTTGATGATTGCCTAAATTAATAGACGATTTAATACGTAAACCTTTAATTACTCCGTCAACTTGTAATTCGTAAGATGTTGCGTCTAAGGTCTCTTCGTCAAAATAATATTGAGCCTGATGCCATTCGTGCTTTCTTACTTCATTTCTAACCTCTAAACTATTGGGAATGTAGGTTTTTATTGGAGTTCCCCATACATTTCCACTTTCAAGATTAATTGAAAAACAAAACTTTTGGTAAGGCTTAAATTTAAAGTTACCTTGAATTCTAGAAACTAAAATACCAAATGGATGAGTAGATAAAATGCTAGGTTTAGAAAGACTAGCATACATAGGGTTTTCTAAATAATTTTGCTTTTGCGCATGACAAATATTTAAAGAAAGACCAATAAAAAAAGTTACAAATAGTGTTTTTGCCATACAATTTTAGGATACTATCAAAACTACAAAATCTTCATTATATTTAACAAAAATACACTTATGAATGCGATTGATATAAATAAGTTTAAAGTTTCTAGTGATATTTCCTTATCCAAAACGCCTACTACATATAATTTAGGAGAAAGCAGTAAGGCAATTCAAAAAGAACTTAAAAAAGTCAGGAAAAAGCTGGGGAAACTTCAAGACACAATGTATGCACATGGTAAGTATGCAGTGCTTATATGTATTCAAGGTATGGACACTGCTGGAAAAGATAGTATGATTCGCGAAGTGTTTAAAGATTTTAATTCCCGAGGTGTTGTAGTACATAGTTTTAAAGTGCCAACACCAAAGGAGCTCTCCCAAGATTATATTTGGAGACATTATATAGCATTGCCTGAGCGAGGTAAATTTGGTGTTTTTAATCGAACGCATTACGAAAATGTACTGGTAACAAGAGTACATCCTGAATATATATTAGGTGAAAATATACCTTCAGTCAATTCAGTTGAAGATATTAACGACGAGTTTTGGGCCAAGCGTTTTGAGCAAATCAATAATTTTGAAAAGCATATAAAAGATAATGGTACGATTATTTTCAAGTTTTTTTTAAACCTATCAAAAGAAGAACAAAAAAACCGTTTGCTTAGGCGTTTAAATAAAGAAGAAAAAAACTGGAAGTTTTCTTCAGGCGATTTAAAAGAACGTAAACTTTGGGATAAGTATCAAGTCTGTTACGAAGATGCAATAAATAGAACCTCTAAACCACATGCGCCTTGGTTTACCATTCCTGCTGATGATAAACCTACAGCAAGGTATATTGTGGCCAAAATATTATTAGATACGTTAACAACCTATAACGATATTAAAGAACCAGAATTAGATGATGAGGTCAAGGCAAATATAGATTTGTATAAACAACAGCTAAAAAATGAGTAGTTTATTTAAACTATTCATATAAACTTTAGTCTAAAGCTTAAGAGATAGTGTCTTAGTGGTTAGATTTTTTAATTAAGACGTTAATTTATAACTGTTTTTAAAATCCAGCTTCGGCTGGGTTTTTTTATAAGATTATTGTCTTTTTTTGCGTCAATAAAATAGTATCTTTAATGCTAAATAAATACTCTTATGAAGCGATTAATCTTACTTTTTACATTTTTTATTGGAATTAATGCATTTTCCCAAACAGATGAGGAAGTCATAAAAAGCATATACGATACTTCACTTTCTAACGGTAAAAGTTACGAATGGCTCGACCATTTATCTAGACAAATTGGAGCGCGACTTTCAGGATCTCTAAATGCTGAAAGAGCTGTACAGTGGACTAAAGAAGAACTAGAAAACCTAGGTCTAGATAAAGTTTGGTTACAACCTGTTATGGTGCCAAAGTGGGTAAGAGGTACTAAAGAATACGCTTATATTGAAACAAGTTCAGGAGAAACAATTGAAGTTAATATTTGTGCTTTGGGAAGCTCGGTTGCTACTCCTGCACTTGGTGTAAAAGCCAAAGTGATTGAGGTGCATAGTTTAGATGAGCTAAATACTCTAGGTCGAGAAAACATAGAAGGTAAAATAGTGTTTTTTAATCGCCCAATGAAAGCAACCTTAATGAATACGTTTAATTCATACAGTGGTGCTGTAGATCAACGTGGTTCGGGAGCAAAAGAAGCAAGTAAATTTGGAGCGGTTGGTGTAATTGTAAGATCTATGAATTTGCGTTTAGACGATTATCCGCATACTGGAAACATGAATTATGGTAACACACCTTTAAATCAGCGTATTCCTGCAGCAGCAATTAGTACGAATCATGCAGAATTACTTAGCAGCATGCTTAAATTAGACAGTACTGTTGAATTTTATTTTAAGCAAAACTGTAAACAATATAATGATGTGCTTTCACATAATGTTATTGGCGAAATTACAGGAAGTGAATTTCCAGATGAATATATTGTTGTTGGAGGTCACCTAGATTCTTGGGATTTAGGAGATGGCTCGCACGATGATGGAGCTGGATGTACCCAGTCAATGGATGTATTGAGATTACTAAAACTTTCTGGAATTAAGCCTAAAAGAAGCATACGAGTAGTGCTGTTTATGAATGAAGAAAATGGACTAAGAGGAGGGCGTAAATATGCCGAAATTGCTAAACAGAAAGGAGAAAAACACATATTTGCTTTAGAAAGTGACTCTGGTGGATTTACGCCTAGAGGCTTTTCATTTGATTGTAGCAACGAAGAGTTTAATCAAGTATTAAATTGGAAACCTTTGTTTGAACCTTACTTAGTACATTCCTTCGTACAAGGAGGAAGTGGTGCCGATATAGGGCCTTTAAAAGATGGTAATGTGGTGTTGGCTGGTCTTCGTCCTGATACACAACGTTATTTTGATCATCACCATGCTGCCAACGATACTTTTGAGTATGTTAATAAGCGCGAGCTTGAACTTGGTGCAGCAGCAATGACAGCTTTAGTGTATTTATACGATAAGTATGGCGTGAAATGAAAAGCTAATTAATACGACTAATAAACCAAATCATAATTTTTTTGTGATTATTGACATTTATGTGATAGATGTCTTAAAATAATGCTAAATTTTAAGTAAATAATTATCGGATTTTACTTTCTGTAGGTGTTTTTGGGCTTCATATCGTATATTTAATTGTAAAAATTACACTTTGGTAAAGCTTAAATCACATATAGTTTATCCAAAAAAAGACTTAATTCTAATTATTTTTCTTGCTTTGTTTTCAAGTGCTTTTGCATTTGAGCAAAATTTTGTTCAAGGTGTAGAATTGAAAACCTATGAAAATAAACTGTTAGAATTTCCTTCTTTTTTTAACCCTTCGACCACATTGGTCTCAAGGGGAGTATCTGCGTTGGATTCTATAGAAGTTTTTAGGAATTTAGCGATAGAATATTCCAATAACAATAATGTTGATAGCGCAATGCTATATATTGAAAAGTATATAGGTGCTACAGCAGACATGTCCATTATAAACGACCACCTATTTTCAAATATCAATAGCACCGATAAATATCTTGAGTTTAAGGAAAAGTATTTGCCAAAATTTAATTTTATGGCAATAATTTATTTTTATGCAGGCTTCTTGGGGGTTTTCATTTTTATCATTTTAAATATTAAAAAAGGAGTAGATAGATTGGGTACATTTTTAATTAGTCTATTTGTACTTTTTAACTCATTGTTTATTTTGCATTTAAGCTTGTATGTAATCAATTATCAATATCATTTGCCTCAAGCATTATTAATGACTGCAACGTTTTCTTTTTTATATGGTCCATTGCTTTATTTTTATTTTAAAAGAATTAATTATAATTATAAGTTTAAATTAATAGACACATTACATTTATTACCTTCTGTAATTCTCTTTGTATCAATTTTGCCTTATTATATGATGTCTCCGTTGGAGAAGTTTAATATTCTTTTTGATGGAAAAAATGTATTGCAATCTGCGGCATATACTGTTATTATTGTTAAAATACTCTCTTTGTCTATTTATGCTTTTTTAATTTTAAAAATGTACCGCAAAAACAAAAAGACTATCAATAGTAAAAGCAATGATACATTTTGTTGGCAAAGAAATTTACTCTCACTTCATATAATTTATACAATCGCATATATAATATATGCAGGTGGAATTACTGGAATAGTTAATTTTCAACCTTTATTCCATTTGCAAATTGTAGTTATGGTGAGCGTAGTGTTTTATGTTGCTTATATAGCTTATGGACAGCCTGAGATTTTCAAAGGAAAAATGAAATTATTAGATCCTTTGAAATTGTTTAAGTATAAAAAATCAGGGTTAACGTCGTCTTTATCATTAGAATTAAAGGAAAACCTTTTAAAACTTCTTGATGAAGATAAAGTGTTTTTGGATAATGATTTAAATCTTGAGTCATTATCAATCAAATTAAATACAACAAGACATAACACATCTCAAGTAATTAACGAGCATTTTAACATGAGTTTTTCTGAGCTTATGAATCAATATAGAATTGAGGAAGCTACCGAAATACTAAAAAGAGATGAATATAATAGCTTAAGTATTATTCAAGTTGCCTACGAAGTTGGTTTTAACAATAAGGTGTCTTTTAATAAATATTTTAAAAAACAGCTATCTCTTACGCCAACACAATACATTAAATCCTTAAGAGCGTAAATACAAGGTAAATATTCTTCGGCTTTGGTTAATTCTTATAGGGTTTCACTACAAACACAGTAATAACAAGTTCTTTTGATATACAATCAATCAAAAAGGCTTGTCGTAATTTTTACATCTTTCATTAAGCTTTGTTTTTGTTAAACCAATTTAGAAAGATATTTATTTGAGTTAGTCTTCGCTTTACCACAGGCTTTTTTTGGTTGTAAAACTGAATTAATAACTAAAAAAAGAATTATGAAGAAAAAATGCAAAGTTGTTTTTTTACTATTGTTTTTAAGTATTTCCATTGCTTTTGCACAACAAAAAACCGTAACGGGAACAGTTTCGGACCAATCTGGTGTTCCTCTTATAGGAGTTAACATTGTTGTAAAGGGTACAACTAATGGAACACAAACAGATTTCGATGGTAAATATTCAATTAATGTAAATGAAGGTCAGATCCTTGCATTTACGTACGTAGGACTTAAGTCTGTAGAGATAACAGTAGCCTCTTCCAATACTATAAACGTTACTATGGAGGAGGATGCTGCAGCATTAGAAGAGGTTGTCGTAATTGGTTATGGTACGCAATCCAAAAAATTACTAACAGATAATGTTGCAAAAATTGATGCGAGCCAAATTGAAGGAATTTCAACACCTAGTTTTCAAGGAGCTATTGTAGGTAAAGCAGCTGGTGTACAAATTACACAAGTTAACGGTAAAGTTGAAGGTGGTGTGAAAACCATTATTAGAGGTCTTTCTTCGGTTTCGGCATCTCAAGAGCCATTGTATATCATTGATGGAATTGAAATGAATAATAGAAACACCTCTTCTATTGGAGCTAATTTAAATCCGTTACTATCCTTAAACCCTAATGATGTTGCCTCGATTGACATTTTAAAAGATGCTTCAGCAACTGCAATTTACGGAGCAAAGGGGACTAATGGTGTTATTTTAATTACAACTAAAAGAGGAAAGCTAGGAGCATCTAAAGTGTCTGTAGATTTTTCTACAACTGTTGGAGAGCCAACCAATAAAAGAGATTGGTTAAATGCAGCTCAATATGTTGAACTTTTAAGAGAATCAGCTTTTAATAGCGGGTTTTTTGCAGATCAAGCAGCATCAGATGCATGGGTTGATGGTCGTTTACCAAGATATCAAGGTGATGAGGACTGGAGAAATGTAGATACTGATTGGCAAGAAGAAGCTTTTCAAAACAGTATCACTAAAGATGTTAACGTATCTGTATCAGGAGGAAATGAGAAAACAACAAGTTACATTTCTGGTGCTTATAATGATACCGAAGGAATTGTAAGAGGTAATAACTTAAAACGTTATAGTTTAAGAACAAACCTAGACCATAAGGTAAGTAATAAGTTTGATGTTGGTCTAAACGCAAATTATTCCAGTACAATTATTGATAGAATATCTGGAGATAATTCGTTTACAACACCACTACAAGCGATTGCGCAAGTGCCAACCTCGCCAGTATATTTAAGTAATGGAGATCCTAATGACGGTACTTTATATGCTAATTTCTTGTTGCAAGACAAGCATTCTTTTAGAAAAACATCCGTTAGAAGAATTTTAAGTAAAGTTTTTGGCGATTATCAATTCTTACCATCTTTAAGTTTTAGAACAGAATTTGGTTATGATTATTTAAGTCAGACAGTTGACAGAAATACAGGAAGACTAGCGCCTTTTCAATCCACAAATGGTCAAACATTTGCTTCTAATAATGGGACTGAAATTATATCGACAAATAATTATTTCACTTTCGATCATACGTTTGGAGAATTATCAGATTTAAATGTTGTAGCTGGTATGACGTATACTAGATTAAAAAACAGAGCGATTTCTGTTACAGGAGATGGTTTTCCAACCGACGACTTTAAATCTGTTTCAAGTGCTGCAACAATTTCAGCTGGAACAGGAACATTTACAAATTGGGCGCAAGTATCCTATTTTGCAAGAGCGACTTATAGTTATGATAATAAATATTTATTAAAGGCTTCACTTCGTAATGATGCTTCATCTCGATTTGGTGCAGACCAACGAAATGGATATTTCCCTGCAGCTTCAGCTGGATGGATTATTTCTGAAGAAGATTTCTTAAAAGGCTCTAATGTGGTTTCAAATTTAAAACTAAGAGCAAGTTGGGGAATAAATGGTAATACACCAGTTGCTAACTTTGGAAGCCTAGGACTTTACGGAGGTACTGCTTATGATGGCGTGTCTGGTATTGCTTTTACACAAATTGAAAATCCTAATTTAAAATGGGAAGAAACAGCCCAAACTGATATTGGAATCGATTTCGGATTCCTAAATAACAGAATAAGCGGTGAGATAGATTATTATGTAAAGAAAACTAATGATTTAATATTTAATGAGCGTATTCCGTTTGAAGCAGGAGCTCCAGGACATGCCATCTTGAAAAATGTTGGAAATCTTGAAAACAAAGGATTTGAATTTGTTTTAAACACGACCAATATTCAAACGGATAATTTAACATGGAAAACCAGTTTTAATATTGCAACCAATAAAAATAAGGTAACTAACTTACCTAATGGTGCAGACCTTATAACTGGAAGAAATATTCTTAGAGAAGGAGAACCTATCAATGCGTTTTATATGGCTGAATATGCTGGTGTTAATTCAAATACTGGAGATGCAGAATATTATTTAAATACTGAAAATCCAGATGGTTCTTTAAACAAGACGAAAACTAATGATTTTTCTCAAGCGCAACGTATTATTATGGGTAATCCAAATCCAGATATTATTGGAGGTTTGTCGAGTAATTTAAATTATAAAACATTCGATTTTTCGTTTACGTTCCAAGGACAATGGGGAGCAAGTTTGTATAATAACGCTGGACAATATCAAGAAACAGGTTTTGGTAATGGTTTGGATAATCAGGATGTATATATTTTCAAGAATAGATGGCAAAATCCTGGAGACATAACTAATGTGCCACAAGCGAGATTGTTTAGAAATAATGGACATTCAGCTAGTTCTAGATATTTACAAGATGCTGATTTTATTAGACTTAGAAATATAACACTTGGGTATTCACTACCAGAAAGTGTGCTAGAGAAAATAGGTTTTAGTAAAGTAAGGGTGTATTTGGCAGGTTTAAATCTAATTACCATTACAGATTATCGAGGGTATGATCCAGAATCATCAAATGATGATGCCAATACAAATACTAATGTAGGTAATACATTTTATTCGGCACCACCTGCTAAAACATTTACACTTGGAGTTAATTTAACCTTTTAAAAATACGTTATGAAAAATATAAAATATATAATCATTGTTTTATGTTCGTTTTGCATCGTTGCATGCGAAAGTGAACTGGATATAGAGCCTCAACAGAGTGTTAGTGAGGATGTTGCGACTGCAACAGCCGATAATATTGAAGCAATTTTAGTAGGTGCCTATAATACAGGTAGAGGTAATTATGATGGAGATATTGCAAACATCAGTGTACTATTTGGTAATACTGATCAAGTTGAATGGAATGGAACTTTTTCTAATCTTAGAGATATTTATTTTAAGCAGATGGTAAATAATAATGGCTCTGCAAATACTATTTATGGAAACTACTATTTGTTATTTGGGAACGTTAATACCGTTTTGGCAAATTTAGATAAGTTTACAGATCCTGATAGACAAGATCGTATTGAAGGAGAAGCTAAATTCTTAAGAGGACTTGCTTATTTTGATATGGCTCGTCTTTTTGGGCAACAATACAACGCAGCAGGAGGGAATACTCAAGAGGCAGTCCCTATTGTGTTAGATCCTCCAAATGTAACTAGGCAAGTGGCTAGAAATACAGTTGAAGAAGTCTATGTTCAAGCTATCAGTGACCTCACAGATGCTTATGCTATTCTGCCTGATGATAATGGTAATAGAGCAGATAAATATGCGGCTCAAGCATTATTGGCAAGGGTCTATTTACAGCAAGGCAATTATAGTGCTGCAAGGGATGCAGCTCATGATGTGATTGAAAATAGCGGACATAGTTTAATGCCAACTTTTAGTGCTGTTTTTGATTCAGATGATAACACAGCCGAAACTATTTTTTCTTGGGTAATTACGACCCAAGAAGGTGCTAATGCACAAGTTACTCATTTTGCAACACAAGCCTTAGGTGGTAGAGGAGGCGATATTTCAATAACACCAGCTTATTTGAGCAAGTTTGATTCACCATTAGATGAACGTGGAAATTTCTATTATACTGACGCAGGATTAACCTTGAGTTTAAAGTATGTGCGACAATTTGCCAACACAGAGCAAGTGCGCTTGGCAGAGATGCATTTAATTCGCGCAGAGTCAAATTTTAGAGAAGGTACATCATTAGGGTTAGATCCATTAGTTGAGATTAACACGTTAAGGGCAAGGTCATCTGCTCCAGCTTTAGGAGCGTTGACATTAGATTTAATACTAAATGAAAGAGAACTAGAATTAGGCTTTGAAGGTTTTGTTTTACATGATTACAAACGTACAAAGCGAAATATTGGAGGCTTACCTTATAATGATAATAAGTTAATTTTTCCAATACCGCAATCTGCTATAGATAGAAACCCATTGTTAACTCAAAACCCTGATTATTAACATAAAAAGTTTAAACTAGCAATAATAACGTTTATAACTATGAATTAAGAAAAAAGGTTGGTGCCAATGTTTATTGGTTCTTAATTCAGTGAATCCCTTCAAGTACATTCTTGGAGGGGTTTTACTTTTTAAGCTTTTTATTAATAACTTTAAGCTAAAATAAAAAAACGAAACCGATGAAAATTAAATGGATTGTAGTATTAGCTTTTTTATTCTCATTAAATATTAGCAACTCACAAAATAACCAGTTGCCATATTATGAAATTTCAGAATACCCTTCAGAATATAACGAAGGTACCGTTGTGGCTAGAATGATAGATGGACTAGGATTTAGATACTATTGGGCAACTGAAGGTTTGCGAGATGAAGACTTAGCCTTTAAACCAAGTGAAGGAGGTAGAACAACAAGTGAAACCATTGACCATATTTATGGCTTAACCAAAACCATAATTAATTCGGCGTTAAAAAAACCAAATATGGCTACCGAAGAGGCAGAAATGACCTTTGCTGAAAAAAGAGCTAAGACATTAAATCTATTAAAACAAGCTGCTGATATTTTTCGTAAAAGTGATGATTTGTCAGAATTTACTATGGTATTCGTAAGGGGAGAAAACACTACTGAGTATCCGTTTTGGAATCAAATTAATGGACCAATATCTGATGCATTATGGCATGTAGGACAAGTGATTACGCACAGACGAACTTCAGGAAACCCGTTTAACTCAAAAGTAAGCGTTCTTCAAGGTAAAGTTAGAGATTAGTTTGTTTTATCGATTTAATTACATAATAACTTAATCCTAAAAAGGCACCAAAGCAGCATGTGAAGGCCCAAGCTTCAAGATGTTGGGTTGGAGAAATTAGTATGTCCCAGATATTAAGTAGCAACATATCTGGATGTTGTAAAATATCCCAAGAATTGAATCTTAGAAAACGACCTAAATACATTCCAAACCCAGTTGAGAAGAAAATAAATAATAATAGAAAGTTAGTTTTCTTGTTACTCATGAATTTCCTCAACAGAGTTTCCATATCCAAAAGTGTTAAATAAAAAAGTACCAACCTTTGTTTTGGTTATTTGAGTTTTGCTTCTAAGATATAATGTCATGCAAAATGGAATAAAAGCTAAGAACAAATTCCACACTAAAAATAAGTAGTAAAACGATTGGTTTAGCTTTACTCTAAGTAGTAGTAGAAATCCGCTTAGCATCATTGACAATGCCATGTAAGTGAGTAACTGAAATCTAGAGTTTATGAGTGTTTTTAAATTAGTCATTGTTTAATTTCTTTTCGATTATTAGGGTAGTCAAGATGCCTAAAGTATATGCTAGTAAATCTGATACATGAAACGTACTTCCAAAAACAATTTTCGTAACCTTATTGTCTTGTAAACTCATCAATTCCAAAAATGAGGTGAGTTGTAGAAACTCAACAATAAAAGCAATACAAAGGACTATCAAACCCGTGGTAATTGGCTTTATGTCTATAAAGCTTTTGATGAAACAATACAGCATAATGACCACCAAAAAATCGCCAAACGTATGACGAATGAAGCCACTTTTTAAGAAATAAGCGATACATGCTTCAATAGCAAATAGTATTAGGAATAGTATAAAATATGTTTTATAGAATTTCATTTTATTTCAACCTTTTCTTTTGTAAACCAAACCCAAGATTGTACTGTAGTTATGTAAGCTGAAATAAAAAAACTTAACACAACAATATCAGTTGATATTTTATAAATACTATAAGCACATAAACTAAACATTAGTGTTGTATATATTGGGAAGTAAGTTTTAAAAATTCTTTGTTTATTATAGTTATCGTTTTCTAAAAACCAAAATATTGGACAAATAGTGATTAAAATGGTTAGCGCACAAATTACATATATTGGAATTAATGAAATAAAAATATATGGCACCATATCCCAGTTAAAGGTGTCTGATAAAATAATAATCCAAAATATTGAAGCAGCTAAAAGTGATGATTTCCCAATGTTACCTAGAATATGCATTTGATATAGTTTTTTTAGCAGTTACTTTTAATTTAAGATTTGAATAGGTGTATTCTTGCCAATTTCTATTGTTGACTGTTTTTATATAGTCAAGATGCTTAGTGAAAATCCTATTATTTTGTTCTGTATTAAGGTTAGTTGACTCTCTATATTCATTAAGTAAAACAGCATTGTTGTCTGATAAGTTGATGAGGTAATTTAAGTCTAATAAAGGCGCATGATTAATGTTGTATTTTGTGATGGAATAATCCCAATCAATTATGCTAAAAAGTATAAGAAATCCAAATGCTATTCGCGTATTTATTCTCATTAAAAACCAGAAATTCTTAACCTTAGAAACTTTTAGTAATGTTGTGATTAAGCCAATGAGAGTGAGAAATAGATAAATGTTAACGCCTATTCGCTTGTAGGTTAGTCCAAATGAAGCAATATAATTATAGTTTTTTGTGGCTATTAAAATGACAAGTACTGCATTTAAAAAAATCCATGTATAAGATAGGTTTTTTAGTATTCTATTATCCTTGAAAAAGTTAAGGTCTCCTCTAAAAAAGTAGAGTATTATTATAATGGCAATGATTATTGAAGCAATTAATGTATATATTCCGCTATGAACTTGACTGGAAAGGACTGAAGCGTGAGTTGAATTAATAGTACTTAATGAAATAATATCTGTAGCTAAATAGAAAACAATAAGTATATTAAGTAGTAATAATAGTATAGTGCCTAATTGTTTCTCTTTTTTTAATGCTTCAATTGAAAATGTTTCAGATTTACGTAATGTGTTACCAGTTTGTAAATCTATATTAGTTGCAGAATCTACTTGAACAGGGTTAAATATATTGCTAAATAAATAATAGCCTAATACAGTAAATAGTAACCATTGTAGATTAATAAAATCGAAATTAATTTTTGATATTATATCGTTAAAAATAGGGTTACCATTTTTGTAAAGCACTATAAAACCAATAATGAATATTAAGGGAATGCCAATGAGCTTTGTGATGTGTAAAATATCAATTGCCTTTTTTTGTGTTTCATCTTCATCTTTTATGTTTTGCTTGATAAATTTTCTATGAAAATAACCTACAATACTTGTGTAAATGCCATTATACCATTGCACATAAATGGATGATTTAGATTCTGTTACACTTCCAATCAAGGTCAAAAAGGCTATGATGTTTGCTAGTATTGACAAATTAGTGTATTGAATAAATACTAAAGCTGCTGTTAACAAGTAAATGAATATGTATAATAGGGTAGTTTTATTTTTGAATTTATGTGTATTGCTAACTGCTAGTATTATTACTGTTAATACACTAAAAATTGAAATGTTCAATCCAATTTGTTGATTGTAGAATAAAGTACTAAATAAGATGGATGAGATAATTATTATTATGTGTTTCATGTTTATTATTATTATGTGTTTCATGTTTATACTAAATTTCACTTTGAATTTCAAAGTAGATTGATAAATTTTTTTACTTCTGTTTATTAATAATACGTTCTAGGGCATTGATATGGTCTTTAAATGCTTTTTTTCCAATTTTGGTAGCACTGTAACGTGTGTTGGGTTTTCTACCAATAAATTGTTTTTCTATGCTTATAAAATCTTCTTTTTCAAGAGCTTTTAAATGACTTGCTAAATTACCATCAGTAACATCTAGTAATTCTTTAAGTGTATTGAAATCGGCATACTCATTTACCATTAAAATAGACATGATGCCTAACCTAATACGGTGGTCGAATGCTTTATTTATGTTTGTTAGTAAGCTCATAATACTTCCTGCATCAGCAGGAATCTCTTTTAATTTAACTTCCTGCTAAAGGTGTTCCAAAAATGCTAACAGCCAATTCTGCCCAAATCAATAATAATAGTGCAAGAGTAATTACAATTAAAGCTATTCGGTTTTCTTTTGTTTTTACTTTTCTCATTACAAATTCGCATACTAACCCTGTTCCAATAAGTAATACGCCAGCTATTATAAAGTCAGATAAAGTCCAATTTACCTCATTAGTAAACTGCATTGCTACTAATGGGATTAAAAGTATAAATGCTATTGATGTGATAATATAAGTGAGTCGTTTATTTTGTATCATGATTCTCAATTTATATTATTTTCTATCGTATTTAAAATGCATTAATGCGCCATAAATAATATGACATACTCCAAAGCCCAAAGCCCAAAAGAATAAACCATATCCTAAAAACCAAACGGATGCTAAACCGATAAGTATCATCGTGATTCCAAAATAACGAATGTATCCTAAAGTATATTTGCTGGCGTTAACTAATGCAAGACCATAAAAAACAAGAGTTAATGGTGCTACAAAAGCATAAATTTCTTTTTCAATTAGAAATAATATAAAGAATCCTCCAGTTGCTAAAGGAATTAAAAAGTTAATTAGCAGTCGTTTTGAGGCAGAATTCCAGAAACTTTCATTTTGAGTTTTAGCTTTTTGCCAGCTTAAAAAAACGCCTGTAATGATAGACAAAGTAACTACAGCAAATGCTATTAAAACTATATTTATAATATCTTTTCCATCTAGAATCAATGTTCTATAACCATCATTTGAGATTACATTATCTCTATAAATAATTGTATAACCAAGGTAAGCTCCTATAAGCGCGTAAATACCTGCGAGTATACCTGATAAACCACTTAGTGACATAAATCGAGATGATTTATTCATAAGATGCTTAATCTCGCTTAGGTCTTGTAAATAATCTTTTGATTTCATATTAAAAGTACTTTGAATTACAAAGTAAGTAAAACTAATCTATATCTACAACTAATTTTTTGTTAAATTAAATTTAATAACCTATTGCGCCACCATCAGGTCTGGCAGAATCTGATGCGCCTGTAATGATGCCTAATTCAGTATTGAAAGTGATACCCATTAAAACTCCTAAACTAGAACGTGCAGAAAGTTTATGTCCCATAGCTTCAAGTGCTTTTCTTGTATCGGGAGACATAAGGTGCTTTTCATAAGTTAAAACATCTGGAAACCATTGGTGGTGAATTTTCATGGCTTCAATGGCTTTGTCTATACGCATGTCAAACTCTAATACATTAAGTGTTGTTTGAAATACGGTATTGATAATAGTACGACCTCCTGGACTACCTATAATTAAATAAGGTTTTCCATCTTTTCCAACAATAGTTGGTGTCATACTAGATAACATGCGTTTTTCTGGTGCAATCAAATTAGGTTTAGTTCCAATTTGATAGCCTGATGTTGTTATTCCTGGAACAGCATTAAAATCGCCCATTTCGTTGTTAAAAATAAATCCAAGTTCTTTAGATCCCATCTTAACACCATAACTGTGTTCTAAGGTATAAGTCATTGAAACAGCATTCCCATCTTTGTCTAAAACCGAAAAATGAGTCGTATTTTTACCATCATATGGATGCCCAAATTTTGTAGAATCACTTACTGAAGCACGCTCCATGTCTAAATTATCAAAACGATTTTTGGCATGCGCTTTAGAGATTAATTTATCAACTGGCATGTCAGGATTAAAATCTGGATCTCCTAAATGTTCAGCTCTATCAGCATAAGCTCTACGCATTGCTTCGGCAACCACATGAACATATTCTGTAGAGTTAAACTCAATATTTTTCCAATCTACTAACTCCATAGTGTTCATCATTTGAATAAGGGTTGCTCCACCAGAACTTGGAGGTGGCATACCATAAATATCAAATCCTTTGTATGTACCTTTTACAGGTTTACGCTCTATAGCATCATATTTTGCAAGATCTTTTTTGGTGATAATGCCACCATTTTCTTTCATATAATCTTCAATTTTTTGAGCTACTTCTCCTTTGTAAAAACCGTCTTTTCCTTTATCTCGAATATGTTTAAGTGTATTAGCTAATGCCTTTTGTTTCCATAGTTGTCCAGGTTCTGTTACTTCACCATTTTCATTATCAAAATAAGAAGACATAAAAGGATATTGGTTGCTCTTTTTATATCTTTCAGCGGTAAAGTATAACGACCAGATAAATTCGAACCCATGTTCTGCTTGGTCTATAGCTGGTTGTACAACATCCTTCCAAGGTAGTTTTCCATATTTTTGATGCGCTGCATATAATCCTGCAACTGTACCAGGAACTCCAACTGCTTTTAAGCTATCGTGATTACTATTATCTTTTACTTTACCGTCTTCTCCTAAAAACATTGTTGGCGTTGATGCAAGTGGCGCTTTTTCACGAAAATCAAAGGTAGTCACATCACCGTCAGATTTCATATATACAATAAAACCACCGCCACCAATATTTCCTGCTGCTGGATGAGTAACAGCTAGGGAAAAAGCGGTCGCAACTGCTGCATCTATAGCATTACCACCTTTTTTAAGGATGTCTATTCCTGTTTGTGAGGATGTTTTATTAGCTGAGACTACCATGCCATTTTTGGCATAAGTTTGTGCTACAACTTGCGATGTTGCAAATAAAAAAATAAGTGATAAAAAAGATAATAAGGATTGCTTAAAATGTAATTTCATGTTGATGCTATTTGAGAAATAATATTAGTGTTTAAAGTTAAACTTTTTTGAATATTTAAAAAGAATTTTGGTAATAGACTTAATCTTATTTATAAGAGGAGAGAATTATAATGGGATTTCTAATTTACGGTAAAGTTTATTATTGGGTTTAAATTTACATAAAGTGTAAGTATGTTACTAGTGTTGCTTTTGTAATTAATTCTTGCCTGATAGGTGTTGCCCTCAATCTTTTTTAGTCTTAGATGTTTTACATATTTATCATCTAAAAGACTATAATGCAGTCTTTCTTTGTTACTCTTTTTATCAAAAAATAATATTATTTCATTTTCTGTAACTTTTATATTTCCTTTATGTTTATGATTTAATTTAAGTTTACTTTTATAATAATGAGCATAGAAAATGGGTTTCTGATAAAAAGACGTTAAACTTATTGGATTATCCAGTAGTTGCCATCTATCATACTGAGGATAATGTGAGGTGATAAAATGTTCTGGTTTTGTAAAATAGTAGAAGTCATTAAACGATTTAATCCATTTTCCAGATTTTGGATCCATAAATCCGCTAGACCAAGTAATATCTAATAAATGCCATTTGTTATTTACTTTAACAGTATTCCATGCATGGTTTTTTGTTGTTTTAAATGAATTTATTTCAGTTGGATTTACTCTTGATATTCCTTTAACTATTCTTGATTCAAGGTTTAAAAGATTACATAATTCAACAAACATAGCACTATAGCCTTCGCAAAGAGCCTTTTTACTTATAAGTGCAAAATCTATTTTTCGTTTTAGATATTTTTTTTGAGTTTCTTTATAGCTTTTATCATCTTTATAGCTTATGAATCTTAACGGCTTTGGTTTTTTGTAAGCTTCAATATCATAGTCTATATTAATGGCAATCCAAGTATAAGCTGCTCTTGCTTTTTCAGACTCTTTTTTAAAATCATTTTTGATTTTATTGCTTAAAGAAATTAAACTATGAAATTGTGGATATTCAGATACTGTTTTATCAACTAATTTGTAGTTTTGAGAAACAACAATAGATGAGATAAAAAAGAAAGCAAAAGTTAAATAACGCATACATTAAATATAAAAAAAATTGAAACCAGTTGACACTTATTTTTTTAAACAACAAGAGCCTTACCAGTCTATCATGCTTTACATAAGAAATGTAATACTTAAAACATTGCCAAATGTTGAGGAGAGGTATAGTTATAATATTCCTTTTTATTATTATAACAAGAAGCCATTTTGTTATCTAAACATATTAAAAGGGACTAGGTTTGTGGATGTTGCTTTTTTAAAGGGAGCAATTTTAAAGGATGAATTTCCTCAATTACACGATTATAATAACCGAAAGCATGTAAGGTCTTTACAGTTTGTTAGTATAGAAAATATTGATGAACCTTTACTTGTTAAGGTAATAAAGGCAGCCGCAGCATTGTCGGATAAATAGATTAAAGCTATTATAAATTAACTTTGTGATATTACAGGTTACAACCTAAAAATCCCTCCAATGGAAATGACTCGTTGTAAATAATAAAAATCTTGTGAAGCATTATCATTAGAACTATTTGTTGTACGGATATCATTCAAGTCAATATATCCACCTTTTAAATCTGTTTGAATATAAAAATGTTTAAAAAAAGTAAAGTTTAACCCAAGTTTAAAAGATAAACCATATCCAGAAAGATGAAAAGTATCGTTTCTTTTTTTGTCTAATAAGGAGGTGTTGGTTTTTGGGTAAAGTCCACCAACACCAAAACCTTCAGTTATGTTTATTTGAAACTTATCTGTGTTATTGATGTTGAATAAAGATGAGATGTCATCAAACCTTGCAACTTCAACATAAATATAGTTTAAGCCGTCGGTATGTTCAAATTTTAAAAAATCTTCAGATACAAAAAAGTTTTCATTATCGTAATTCCCATTGTATATGCTTCCTGATTCATTATTTGGTAGGTCAATGAAGCCATTTACGGTTCTAAATCTATTTCTATCCATGATATATTTCATATGATCTACACCAATGGCAATTGAATATTTGTCAGAAATAAAGTACCCTATTTTCGCATTGGTTTGAGGTATTGTAAGTCGTTCAGGATTAATATAATCTATATGCCAGCCTTTAGGTTTGTCATGAGCTGTAGCGTCTTTAATTGTAAAATGATATCCTTTACCTTTAAAGGTTATGTCTGATTTGGAATAGGAGGCTCGATTACCACCCCAACTTAAAAAGAATTTTCCTTTATTAGAGGCTGTGTATTTTATAGGGTTTTGAGCATGTATATTGTTGTATAAGAGGTTGAGGATAGAAGCACCTATCAGGCTTAATAAATATCTTTTCATTTTAATTTTTAACTTGCGTAGGTAGCCTTAGACGCAAAAAAAATTAAACACTTAAAAAAAATATGTAGAAAATTTATAGAATGTTTTTTTGAAGCCTGTTTTAAAGAGCTTGAACCGTTTTTCTAATAGCAACTAAATTAGAAAGTAAAGTTTCTAAATTATCTAGGTGTAACATGTTGGCTCCATCACTTTTTGCATTTGTAGGGTCAAAATGCGTTTCAATAAATAAACCATCTACATTATTTACAACACCAGCTCTAGCAATGGTTTCAATCATGTCTGGTCGTCCTCCAGTAACGCCAACCGATTGGTTAGGTTGTTGTAAAGAATGGGTGACATCTAAAATAGTAGGTGCATATTGACGCATGGTAGGAATGCCTCTAAAGTCAACAATCATATCTTGATAGCCAAACATAGTACCTCTATCTGTAATCCACACTTTGTCGTTACCAACATCTTTAACCTTTTGCACAGCATGCTTCATAGCTTCAGGACTCATAAACTGCCCTTTTTTTAGGTTTACTACTTTGCCTGTTTTTGCAGCAGCAACAACCAAATCGGTTTGACGCACTAAAAACGCAGGAATTTGTAATACATCAACATATTGTGCCGCTTTTTTGGCGTCACTTGCCTCATGTATATCTGTAACCGTTGGAACATCAAAAGTTTCTGAAACTTTTTTTAGAATTTTTAAAGCCTTTTCGTCGCCAATGCCTGTAAAACTATCAATGCGGCTTCTATTGGCTTTTTTAAAGCTGCCTTTAAAAATATAAGGAATCTCAAGCTTGTTGGTAATGTTAATTACTTTTTCAGCAATTTGCATTGCCATGTCTTCACCTTCAATGGCACAAGGTCCTGCAAGTAAAAAAAAATTATTTGAGTTTGTATGTTTAATTTTTGGTATGTCTTGAAGAGTCATTAGCTTATATTTTCAAGCCACAAAGATATACATTTTTAGAACGCTCGTTTTAAACTATTTCTAATAATCCATAAGGACATTAAAGTTGCTAAAAGATAACGCCCCTCCAACAATTATAAATTGTTTTGCAGTTATACCAAATGAAATAACACCTAACACATCAGATAAATATGCTAAAATGAAGTAAGACGAAATGCAAACAAAGGTTGTCCCTAAGGCAAAATTCAATTTATTGTTTGGTTTAATCATTTGCCAAACAAACGGAATTCCAAAAATTAGAATAGGAAAAGCAAAAATGCCTTCATTTTTATTAACATCTGTAAACCACAGCCCAATAAAGACTAAAAAATATAAATAGGGTATAAATTTTATGTATTTGCTTAAACCTTTCATTTGCAAAGTTTTTTTGTTTTTAGTCTTTTTAACGCAATGACAATACCAATATTTTGTATAAGCTATCGAATAACAAATATTTAACATCTTAATGAAATTATATTTATAATAAATGGTAACAAAATTAAATGTACCTTTGCACGCGCAAAATTAGGCACTATGACCAATATTAAAAATATAGCGATTATCGCTCACGTTGATCACGGTAAGACTACTCTGGTTGACAAAATAATGTATCACTGTCAGTTATTTCGTGAAAACGAAAATACGGGAGATTTAATTCTAGATAATAACGATCTAGAACGTGAACGTGGTATTACTATTACATCTAAGAATGTATCAGTAACTTATAAAGGCACGAAAATTAATATTATTGATACTCCTGGTCACGCCGATTTTGGTGGAGAAGTAGAGCGTGTTCTTAATATGGCTGATGGTGTACTGTTATTAGTTGATGCTTTTGAAGGCCCAATGCCGCAAACACGTTTTGTATTACAAAAAGCTATTGATTTAGGTTTAAAACCATGTGTGGTTGTAAATAAAGTTGATAAAGAAAATTGCACACCTGATGAGGTTCATGAAGCAGTTTTCGATTTAATGTTCGAACTTGGTGCCGAAGAGTGGCAACTGGATTTTCCAACAGTTTATGGTTCTGCCAAAAACAACTGGATGAGTGATGATTGGAAAAATGAAACCGATAACATCGAGCCATTATTAGATATGGTCATCAATCATATACCTTCTCCAAAAGTAAAAGAAGGAACTACACAAATGTTAATTACATCGTTGGATTACTCTTCATTTACAGGAAGAATAGCTATTGGAAGGTTACAACGAGGAACCTTAAAGTCAGGAATGCAGGTGTCTCTTGTAAAACGTGATGGAAGTATTTTAAAGTCTAAAATAAAAGAATTACATACGTTTGAAGGACTAGGACGTAAAAAGGTAGATGAGGTTGTTGCTGGAGATATTTGTGCTATTGTTGGTCTTGAAGGTTTTGAAATAGGTGATACTATTGCTGATATAGAAAACCCTGAAGGTTTAAAAACAATTGCTATCGATGAGCCAACAATGAGTATGCTATTTACTATTAATGACTCACCATTTTTTGGTAAAGATGGAAAATATGTGACTTCTCGTCATATTAAAGAACGTTTAGACAAAGAGCTAGAAAAGAACTTAGCACTTAGAGTTAAAGAAACAGATAGTGCAGATAAGTTTATTGTTTTTGGTCGTGGTGTGTTGCATTTATCTGTATTAATTGAAACGATGCGTCGTGAGGGTTATGAGCTTCAAATTGGTCAGCCTCAAGTAATCATTAAAGAAATTGATGGTGTTAAATGCGAACCTGTTGAAGAAATGACTATTGATCTACCTGAAGAAGTTTCTGGTAAAGCTATTGAAATGGTTACTATGCGAAAAGGGGAGATGCTAAGTATGGAAGCTAAAGGCGACCGAATGGTTTGCCAATTTATGGTGCCTTCAAGAGGTATTATTGGTTTGCGTAATCAGTTATTAACTGCTACAGCTGGTGAAGCTATTATGGCACACCGTTTTAAAGAGTATCAACCAATAAAAGGAGGTATTCCTGAACGTCAAAACGGATCGTTAGTATCTATGGAAAAAGGACAAGCCATTCCTTATTCTATTGATAAGTTGCAAGAAAGAGGTAAGTTTTTTGTTGATCCAGGCGAAGATATTTACGAAGGGCAGGTAATTGGTGAAAACTCTCGTGGAGACGATATGGTGGTAAATGTTACCAAAACAAAAAAACTGAGTAACGTGCGTTCATCAGGTGCTGATGATAAAGCTAAAATTGTACCAGCTATTAAGTTCTCGCTAGAGGAAGCGTTGGAGTATATTCAAAAAGATGAGTATGTAGAGGTAACACCAAATCACTTACGTTTACGTAAAATATTACTTAAAGAAGTAGATAGAAAACGTTCTAAAAGCATTTAGGTGGAGATTTTAGGAGTTTCATTAACCGAATGGGTTGGTTATGCTGCTATGTTAGCATTACTAATTTCTTTTATGATGAAAGATGTTAGAAAGTTACGCTTAATAAACTCTATCGGAGCTATTCTATTTGTTGTTTATGGCTTTATGCTAGCTATTTCTTGGCCAATTATAATAACTAACGTAGCGATACTTTGTATAAATTTCTATTATTTGTTTGTTAAGAAAAATTAGTACTTTCACGGTATAATTACTAAAAACAAAAAACTATTTTTTCAGTAGAAAAATACAGTGAAAGTTATAAGCACCTTTGGAATAATTTTATAGCAAAATCCAAAAATGCCACGTTTTTATTTTACCGTGATTTTATCGAATACCATAATGATAGATTTCATGATTTTTCATTATTGGTTTTTAAAGATGAAGTACTGATTGCAATTTTTCCGGCCAATAAAGACAAAAATAGTGTGTGTTCACATCAAGGATTAACTTATGGAGGGATTATTCTTAGTGAAGGAATTACTTTCAATGATACATTATTAGCTTATAAAGAGCTCTTAAAATTTCTTCATAAGAAAAATGTTAAAGAGCTTCATTTAAAACTACTACCTAAAATTTATCACACGTTGCCAAGTGACGAATTACAGTATCTACTTTTTAAAACTAAAGCACAAGTAACACGAACAGATGTTACTTCGGTAATTGAAGCAAAATATAAATTACCAATACAATCTTCAAATCGAAAACGAGGCTTAAAAAAAGCCTTATCTCAAAATTTAGAAGTAAAAGAAGTAGATGATTTTAAGGATTTTTGGAATAAGATATTAATTCCAAACCTTAAAAAAGCACATCAAGTAGTTCCAGTACATTCGTTGTCTGAAATCACTCAGCTTAAATCTAACTTTCAAAAACATATTAGGCAATTTAATGTTTATAATAATGACAAAATTGTTGCAGGTGCTACTGTTTTTGATACTAAGCATGTAGCACATGTGCAGTATATATCTGCTAATGCTGATAAGCAAAAATTAGGAAGCTTAGATTTTCTTTTTGATTACCTAATTAATAATATATTTAAAACTAAAAAGTATTTCGATTTTGGAATTTCAAACATTAATCAAGGTCAACAAATAAATGAAGGATTGCTTTCATGGAAAGAATCTTTTGGAGCTAGAACTATAGTGCACGAATTCTATCGTGTAGAAACTAAAAATTATGTAGAACTTAATTCTGTTTTTGTATGATTCGTTTTATGGATTTGCATAGTATTAATAAGCGCTTTGACAAAGAATTTATAAAAGCATATACTGGTTTTTTAGCTTCAGGAAGCTATATTTTAGGTGATGAGGTAGATACTTTTGAAACTAATTTTGCAAATTATTGTGGCACTAAATTTTGTATTGGTACTGCAAATGGTTTAGATGCTTTAATATTAATTTTTAAAGCCTATATAGAGCTTGGTTTGTTGGAAAAAGGTGATGAAGTAATAGTTCCTGCAAATACTTATATAGCCTCAATATTAGCTATTATCCATGCAGGATTACATCCTGTTTTGATTGAACCAGATGAAGAGACCTTTAATATATCTCCTACTAAAGTAGAAGATGCTATTACTTGGAAAACAAGAGCAGTAATGGCTGTACATTTATATGGGCAATTAGCTGATATGAATTCAATTAGCGAGTTAGTAAAAAAATATAACCTCTTACTTATTGAAGATGCTGCTCAAGCACATGGTGCTAAAAATAATGATGGTGTAAAAGCTGGAAATTTTGGTAATGCGGCTGGATTTAGTTTTTACCCAAGTAAAAACCTTGGCGCTTTAGGAGATGGAGGTTGTGTTACTACAAACAATCTTGAATTAGCCAACATGATTCGTAAATTGAGTAATTATGGAGCAGACTCAAAGTATGTTAACGCAGTAAAGGGTTATAACTCTAGATTAGACGAAATTCAAGCTATGTTTTTGAATATTAAATTACCTTTTCTAGATCGAGATAATGGTCACAGAACTGAAATAGCCAATACATATTTTTCTAAAATAAGTTCTAATAAAATTAAGTTACCAAATTTTTCAAAAGATGGTGACCATGTATTTCATCAATTTGTTATAAGAGTTGATAATAGAGATAATTTTGTAAACTACTTGAATAAAAAAGGTGTAGAAACCCTAATTCATTACCCAATTCCACCTCATAAGCAAAAGGCTTTGAAAGAATATTCTTATTTAAACCTTCCAATTACTGAAAAAATTCATAAAACAGTTGTAAGTTTGCCATTGTACCCAACAATGAACAAACAAGATGTGCAAAAAATTATTGAGCTAATAAATACCTACTAATTGAAAAAGTTAATAAAGTATATTAATAGCAAGGTTTTAGTTAAAGTTGCTTGGTTACATTCTGCCACAGTTTTAACTAAGATTGTTTCAGGCTTTTTAACCACAAAGTTTGTAGCAATTTTTATTGGTGCCGAAGGATTAGCTTTAATAGGTAATTTAAGAAGTTTTTTCACCTCAATCCAAACATTTGCAACACTTGGTTTGTATAATGGTGTTGTAAAGTTTATTGGAAAATTTAAAGAAGATGCATCTAAACTAAGTAAAACAATTTCTACTGCCTACTATGCAGGTTTTTTTGCCACGATTTTAGTGAGTTTACTGTGTTATTACAACGCTGAAGCCTTAAATGCTTTTTTATTTTCTAATCGATATAATTTTACTTACATCATAAAAATTATGGCATTGGCAGTGCCTTTCTACTCACTAAACATGTTTTGTTTTTCTATTATGAATGGATTTTCAAAATATAGAATACTGTTAGTTATAAATATTATTGGACAACTCATGGGGTTAGCAGTAACCCTGTTGTTAATATGGAAAGATAACATTGATGGCGCACTTATTTCGGTAGTTATTTCACCTTCGCTTATATTTTTAATTACACTTGTAGGTATTTTAAATAGACGAAGTTTAATAAGTCAAATTAGGGTTGAAAATATAGATTTTAAATGGATAAAAAAGTTTGCTCCATTTGTTTTAATGGCTATTGTGTCAGGAATTATTTTGCCATTAGTGATGATCGCTATTAGAAATTATATAATTACTTCCCAAGGTATGAATAGTGCAGGTTACTGGGAGGCAATGAATAGGATTTCAACCTATTATTTAATGTTTGTAAACTCATTAATGACACTTTATTTTTTACCAAGATTCACTGAAATTAAGGATAAGAAAGAATTCAAGGCTGAGGTGTTAGGCTTTTACAAAAATATAGCACCAGTTTTTGGTTTGGGGCTTTTAGTAATTTATTTGCTTAAACCTTTTATTGTATTATTATTTTTAACTGACGATTTTACACCTGTTGAGCAATTATTTGGATGGCAACTATTAGGTGATTTTATTAAAATTTTATCAGTATTAATTGCGTATAATTTTATTGCTAAAAAAATGTTTTGGCATTTTGTAATAACAGAATTATTCCTGGTTTTTATGACTTATTTTACAAGTATTTATTTAGTTGATATGTTTGGGGTTGTTGGTGCTAATATGGCACATTTTATTAGTTATGTAATGTACTTTATAATTATATTGTTAATTTTTAGTAGCTCTATATTTGGTGTAATACCTGAACCTGATGAGTAAATAAACTCCTGAAATATGAACAAAAAAAATTGTTATGTAAACATTGATGCTTCAAAATTTGAATTTCAAGTTGAAGGCGATTTCTTTTGGGGAAAAGAAGAGTTGCTTTATGAAAAAGAACACAGTGTTATATCTAAAACAGATTGGGAATCTTTAGGGTATGCTTGTGTAAAAGTAATTGAGGAAAATGAGTTTGATAACCTCAAGCATTCCATATACACAAATATTATTAAAGCTTTAAAATTAAATAATATCAAATTTAATGAAGATACTTTTACTTTGAGCAATTATCATAAAATTGTGCATAATGATGCACTTCATTTAAAAGTCATTGATATTACAAGAAATTTAACTAATGGAGATTTTAACTTTGATATTAATGCATTGGCCGAGCGATTTGGAAAAATATTGGGTTATAAATTTACTTCATGGATTGAAGAGTTAAAAAAAACACATGTGCAAATACGAATTAATAGACCAAACTCCTTAGATATAAACCCTCCACACAGAGATGGATATTTAAGTTATTGGAAAGATATTATTAATGTCTGGATTCCTATTGAGGGATGTAACGAACAAACATCTTTACCTGTTTGTCCTGGAAGCCATTTAATAAAAGAAAGCGATATCTTTAGAACTAAAAGTAAAGGTGCTAAAATTAATGGCAACACGTATTATGTACCATGTATTTTAAAAACAAAACAAGGTATGCTTAATATGGTTAGACCAAACCCTAAACAAGGAGAAGCATTAATTTTTACGCCTTTTTTAATTCATGGTGCAGCCATAAACAATAGTGATGTTACTAGAGTTTCTTTAGAATTACGTTTTCCTAGAGTACATGAATAATGATAAAAAATCATATCGCAACATTTTAAAAGCAACGTCTTTATTTAGTGGTGTTCAAATTTTAAGTGTTTTAATTTCCATTGCTAAATCAAAACTAGCAGCGATACTTATTGGTCCAACAGGAATGGGTATTGTGGGTGTATTAAATTCTACTTTAAATGTTATCACTGGTTTTTCTCAATTAGGTTTAGATGTTAGTGCTGTAAAAGAGATTTCAGCATTTAAGGATAAAGATGAAAGTAAAACCATAAAACTTATAAATGTTTTAAAACGATTATGTTGGATAACAGGATTACTAGGAGCTATCATCACTTTTGTGCTTTCTTCTTGGTTAAGTGAGTTAGTTTTTAATAATTCTATTCATACTATCTCGTTTATGCTTTTGTCTTTAGCTGTGTTGTTTAACCAATTAACTGTTGGGAACTTGGCAATTTTACAGGGCTTAAGAAGATTAAAAAAGCTTGCAAAAGCTTCGTTATGGGGAAGCTTCTGTAGTTTAATTGTTATAGTGCCATTGTACTATTATTATGGTATTGATGGTATTGTCCCAGCTATTATTTTAATTGCTTTTTTTACCTATATATTTTCTTGGCTTTATAGCAGAAAGGAATATATCAAGCAACCAAAACTAACATTAGAAGATACTATCCATGAAGGAAAATCAATGGTAAGATTGGGCTTTGTTTTAAGTCTTGGGAGTTTGGCAACTATTGTTTCTATTTATGCTACACAAATATTCATAACCAATAAAGGTGGTATTGAAGAAGTTGGTTTTTATAATGCTGCTTTTATAATTATTAATGCCTATGTTGGAGTGATTTTTACTGCCATGAGTAAAGATTATTTTCCAAGATTATCTTCAATTGTAAACGAGCCTACAAAAATGCTTAATGTGGTTAACCAGCAAGCTTATGTTGCTATTTTGCTGTTAACTCCCATAATTGTCATATTTCTAGCATTCATTCCTACAATCATTAGTATTTTGTTTACTAAAGAATTTATGCCAATTATAGGTGTTCTCACTTTCGGAATTTTAGCCACACTATTTAAAGCTATATCATGGTCCATGGGCTATATTCTAGTAGCAAAAGGCGACTCAAAACTATATTTAATAACTGAAGTTACGTTTAGCTTTTTATTAATTTTGATGAGTGTTTTTGGATATGTTTATGGAGGACTTACAGGTGTTGGAGTAAGTTATTTGGTATATTATGTTATGTACTTAATAGGTGTGAAAATAATTGCCAAAAGCAAGTATGAATTTAAATTTGAAACCAAATTTTATAAAGCTCTTCTTGTTTGTATAGTGTTTTGTTTTGGAGCTTTTTTAATAACTTATATTAATAATATGTATTTAAAATATGGGTTATTATTTGTTTTTATTATTACATCAAGTATTTTTAGCATCAATAGATTAGATAAAGAAACCGATTTAGTTAAGGAACTAAAAAAACGGATAACAAAACGTAAATAAGTTGAGTTTAAACAATATTAAAATAATAGATATTCCAAAGATAACCGACGTTAGAGGTAATTTATCTGTTATAGAAAACGATGTAATTCCTTTTAATATAAAGAGAGTTTATTATTTATACGATGTACCAAGTGGTTCCTATCGAGGTGGTCATGCTCATAAGAAATTGCAACAATTGTTAATTGCGATTAGTGGCAGTTTTGATGTGGTTTTAAACGATATACATGGACATCAGCAAATAATAACTTTAAACAAGCCTAATAAAGGGTTGCTAATTCCTAATATGGTTTGGAGGGAAATTGAAGAGTTTTCCTCAGGAGCTATTTGCCTTGTGGTTGCCTCCGAGACTTATAATGAGGACGATTATATTAGAGATTTTAAGCAGTTTTTATCTAGTTAATTTTACTTTCTTTCTCAAAGCAATCAACTTTCTAATTATAGGGAACTGACTAGCTACATAATGAATTCTATCTTTTACAGATTTTGAATTAATGTTTTTATAAACTTCTTTTCCTAACTTTTTATTACTGAAATAACCAGCGTAAAACAGCATAGTTTTATAATGATTATTTAAATAGAGGTCTCTTATTTCTTTAGAGACATTGTATTTTTTCGAAAAAAAATCAAATAGTTTTTTCATTTGATTCTTTTGAAACACGAGCTCGTCCAAATTCTTTTGGTGAGAATGAGAGTGATCATGAACTCTGTAAATGTGAAGAGATTCATTAATTCTTTCAAAATCGGTATTCATAACCATATCAACCAAAATAGGATAATCTTCAATGGTTAAATCCATATTTAGATAGGTATTGAAATCAACATACCTATAAAGAAGTTCTTTTCTGTAACAATGTCCAATAGGTGCAATATTGCCTAGCAAAATAGCATCTTTGTAATCTTTTTTAGAACCAAGGAGTATGGTTTTGTTTTTAAAAGCGATAGTTTTTTTGGTTTCTTCATAAAAACTATCAAACCCAGAATCCACAAACCCTAGTTTGCTGTCACTTTTAAGTACATCTACCATTTTTTGTAGTGCATCATTTGTTTTTAACATATCGTCACCAGCAATATCAAATACAAAAGTACCGCTGCACCTATCTAAAGTTGTTTTAAAATTTTTAAGGATGCCTAATTGCTTAGTGTTCTTTTTAATGTTAAATAAGTTAGGGTGTTTTTCCGCATACGTTTCAATAATACTGTAAGTGCCATCTGTTGAGCGGTCGTCACCAACAATAATCTCATAATCAAAATCAACATTTTGTTTTAAAATAGATTGAAGTGTATCTTCAATATGTGGTTCGTTATTGTAAGTTATAAGATGTATAGAAAGCAAAATCATACAAGAAAACTAATATTGCATAAATTTAGAATAAAGAAAAATAGAATAAACGAATTAATCATTTATTTTTGAAGAAACTGTTACTCAATAATGAAGAAAAAAAAAGTTGCTTTAGTAGGATTTCATATGTATGGTGGAGGCACTGCTAGGGTAATGGCTAATTTGTCTAACTTTTTTGATAAAAAAAATATTGAAGTTCATAACATCATTATACATGATGAAATTGGGTACGAATATTCTGGTGAACTGTATAATTTAGGAAAACTAAAAAGTAAGTCTAATACCATTTTCAATAAAATAAAGCGTTTTAATGCTTTAAAAAAGTACATAAAACAACAAGATTTTGATTTTGTTATCGATTTTAGATTTAGAAAACGTATTCTTCAGGAGTACATGATTTCTAAATTTATTTATGAGCAAAAAAAGACCATTTATACTATTCATAGTTCACAATTAGAAATTTATTTATCTAAATCCAGATTTTGGACACAGTTAATTTATGGTAAGGCTTATAGAGTTATAGCAATTACCAAGGCAATGAAAGAAATGGTTGAAAAGAAGTATCCTAAACTTAAAAATGTTTCAATGATTTATAATCCTGTAATTCACTCTGTTATTGAGGCTAAAAAAGAGCAACCTATAGATTTAGACTTTGAGTATGTTATAGGAGTTGGGCATTTTGATACAGATCAAAAGCAGTTTGATAAACTTATTGAGTCATATGCCGAATCAAAACTTCCAAAAAATCAAGTGCATCTTGTAATTTTAGGTAAAGGTAAAAAACAGTTAGAGCTGGAGCATGTAGCAGAAAAGATGTATGTAAAGAACAAAGTACATTTCCTTGGTTTTCAAGATAATCCGTACAAGTTTATGAAAAACGCTAAGGCTTTTGTATTGAGTAGTTGGCATGAAGGGCATCCTATGGTTTTAATCGAAGCACTTTGTTGTAATATACCAGCTATTGCTTTTGGTTGTCCAACTGGACCAAGAGAAGTAATCAATCATAAAGAAAATGGACTTTTAATTGAAGATCAGAATTTAGAAGAATTGACCAAAGGATTAAATTTGATGATTCTAGATGAGGCATTATATAAAAAGTGTAAAGACAATTCATTAAAGAGTGTAGAGAAATTTTCACTTAATGTAATAGGTAATCAATGGTTGGATGTAATGAACTTTAAGAATTAATCTATTGCCAAAACTACTTTACATAACAACCAATTTACAAGGTTCTGGAGGTGTTGCAAGAGTACTTTCGGTAAAGCTCAATTATTTAATTGAAAGGTATGGATATACCATTCATGTAGTGACGACTAATAATACTTCTGAGACGTTTTTTTATGAGTTCAATAAGCGTATAGTCTTTCATAAAATAGACATCAAAAACTTTGGTTTTAGATACTTGTTTAAATATAAAACGTTGCTCCAAAATATTATTGACAATGTGCAGCCAAACATTATTATAAACTGTGATAATGGTTTTAAAGGAAATTTACTACCCTACATTGTTAAAACTAAAACGCCATTGGTTTACGAACGACATGGCAGTAGAAAAATAGATGTTAATACTTTAAAAGAACGTATTAAAAACAAAATAGCCAATATAATACTAGATAATAATGTTAAAAATTATCAAGCTTTTATTATATTAAATAATGAAGATACAAAAGATTGGAAAGCCAATAATATTAAGGTTATTCCTAATCCTCTTTGTTTAAAACTACCTTTTGAGCAGTCTGAATTGAAAAACAAAATAGCCTTAGCAGTTGGAAGGCATTCAGTCGAAAAACAGTTTGATATATTACTAAAAGTATGGAAAAAAGTTGTTGAAAATTATCCTGATTGGACACTTAAAATCTATGGTGAAAGTGATAAAGAATATGCACTTAAAAGATTAATTGAAAAACTTAATATTAATAACCAAGTTCAACTATATCCTCCAACAAAAAACATTACAGAAGAATATTCAAAAGTCTCAATGCTTTTAAACACCTCTTCGTCTGAAGCATTTGGATTGGTAATCTTAGAGGCAATGGCTTTTGGTTTACCAACAATAGCTTTTGATAGTGCTTCTGGTCCAAAACAGTTAATAAATGATGGTGAAAACAGTTTTTTAATTAATAGTTTTGATATGGATGCATATGCCAATAAAATTAAATTATTAATTAAAGATGAGGAATTACGAAATACTTTAGGGGATAATGCTAAACAAATTGCTGAAAAATTTAATTTAGATAAAATCATGAAACAATGGCATGAATTATTTCAGTCGTTAAGCAGTTAAATTTTTCTGTTAAGATCGTAATAGCACATATAAGATAACTTATAAAAATTAAACAAAAATAAAGAAGGTTTAGATGAGTTTAGTTGTTTTTTGATTAGTCGACTAAAAAGTGTGAATGTTATAGCTAAAATTCCTTTTAGTTTAATTTTTTCTATTTTTCTGTAAAAGCTCAAAATTTTAACAAAATCTGCATCGATTTTTTTAGAGTTATAAATAAAAAGCAAATTTTCCACTCCTTTTTCGGTTTTTTCTATAAAAATATTATTTGTATCGATATCTCCATGTAAAACGGGGTTGTCTATATGTAAAACATTTAATTTTTGTAATAAAGCTTGGTAAGCAAAAAGAGTGTCCTCGTGTCCATACTTAGTTAAAGAATTATCAAAGTTTACGATTTTAAATACACGTTTATGGAATGCAGTATTATTGCCTCTCATATATTTATATGGTTTTTCTGCTCTAGTATTAACAGGAACTTCCTCTGCATGCCTTCCATACTTCCATCGTAGTTTTTGTTCAGGTTTAATTTCTTTAGGATGAGTTAAACCACCATAAACAATATCAGGATTATTCTTAAAAGCATGTAAATAATGTTTTATAAACAAGTCATCTACTAATAAAGAATCAGCATCCAATAAAATTAAATAATCAAATTTTGAAGATTTTATTAAAAGATTTCTGTTTTGGCTTAATCCAACATTTTTTTGCAATTCCTTAAACTCAACATTTTCTAATTGGTTAAGTTTATAATTAATGTTATTAATTTCAGATTTTGAACCGTCATCAAAAATTAATATTTCAAAATCAATTCCCGAAGTAACCAGTTGCTTATGTAACTCATTTACTAGCTCAGTAACATCATAATTATAAACAGGAATTAAAACCGAAAGCATAATTATCCTTTTCGTTGCACAACTTCAAACACTTTGTTGTCGTCGCATTTTAGGGTTTTACTTGGGTACTTTAAAAGTAAAGCATAATCATGAGTTGCCATTAAAATAGTATGCCCTTTTTTATTTAGCTCTTGTAGCACTTCCATAACTTCTATGCTCGTTTGAGGGTCTAGATTTCCAGTTGGTTCATCTGCAAGGATTAATTCAGGGTCGTTTAATAAGGCTCTGGCAATGGCAATACGTTGTTGTTCGCCTCCAGACAATTCATAAGGATATTTAAATTCCTTGGTTTTCATACCAACTCGGTTTAAAACAGCTTCAATTTTAGCAGCTATTTTTTCTTTGTCTTTCCATCCTGTGGCACGAAGTACAAATTCTAAATTGGCATTCACGGTACGATCGTTTAAGAGCTTAAAATCTTGAAACACCACACCTAACTTTCTTCGTAGATAAGGAATGTCGTCTTCTTTAAGTTTTGCTAAATCAAAATCAACAATGCTTCCTTCACCTTTAGTGAGTTCTAAATCGCCATAAAGCGTCTTCATAAAACTACTTTTCCCAGTGCCTGTTTTACCAATTAAATATACAAAGTCGCCTTTGTTCATTTCAAAATTCACATCGGCCAGTACTAAACTATCTCCTTGATAAATAGAAGCATCTTTTAATTGTAAAACTGTTTCAGGCATAAAATATTCTAATTTTAAAGTGTTGTAAATGTATTATTAAATAAGGAATAACTCAAAAAATAATAGGCTTTTCAAGTTAGTAAGTTGTCAACTTTTTAACATTTAATAACTTGGTTTATAATTAACACAAATTTCTAACGTTATAAAAACGATATAAAGTATTTTTGGTATTAATATTGTTAGACTAAAATAAATATCACATTAGTACTTACTAATGATTTCTCAACAAAAAACGAAGTTAATGACTAAATTAAGATTATTAGCATTTGCACTAACACTAACAATAGGTTATAGTGTTTTTGCACAACAAACAGCAGCCTATACAAGCGACCTAGTAGATTTTCAAAAAGCATTATCACTCTACAATAGCAAACAATATTTAGCAGCACAATCCATGTTCGATAAAATTCAGGACACAGCAACCGATGAGGTTGTAAAGTCTGATTGCGCCTATTATATTGCTAACTGTGCAGTACGCTTAAATCAACAAAATGCCGATGATTTAATACAGAATTTTGTAAACGATTATCCTACGAGCACCAAACGTAACACGGCATATATAGATGTAGCCGATTACTATTTTGAAAACTCAAAATTTGCCTATGCACGTAAGTGGTATGATAAAGTGGATGAAGAAGCCTTAGCTAGAAGCGAACGCGAAAAGTTTTACTTTAATTATGGCTATTCTTTTTATGCAACCAATAATGCACAAGGTGCAAAAAAGTATCTATCACGTGTGGAAAATTCAGAAAAGTATGGTTCACAAGCTAAGTATTACATTGGGTATATGGCGTATGAGGGTGACGATTATGATAAAGCGTCAGCGTATTTTGAGCAAGTAAGTGATAACGAAAAATACCAAGAAGGCTTGTCGTATTACCAAGCTGATTTAAATTTTAAACTAGGGAACTTTGAAAAAGCCATCGAACTGGCAAAAGAACAATTACCAACAAGCGATGATACCGAAGTTTCAGAATTATCAAAAATAATAGGTGAAAGCTATTTTAATCTAGAACAATATGCCGAAGCGATTCCGTATTTAAAAGCCTATAAAGGAAAACGTAAGCGCTGGAACAATACCGATTATTATCTGTTAGGCTATGCATACTATAAGCAGAACGATTTTGAGAATGCCATTTCGGAGTTTAATAAAATCATCGATGGAAATAATTCAGTAACACAAAATGCGTATTACCATTTAGGAGAAAGCTACATTAATGTCGATAAGAAACAAGAAGCATTAAATGCCTTTAGAAATGCATCGCAAATGGATTACGATTTAAAAATTCAGGAAGATGCTTGGTTAAACTATGCAAAAATTAGTTACGAAATTGGTAATCCTTACCAATCGGTTCCTCAAGTATTGGCAGGTTATTTAAATAAATATCCAGATACTGGTTATAAAGAAGAAATTGAAACCTTATTGATTGATTCGTACATCACTTCAAAAAACTATAAAGAAGCCCTAGAACTACTAGAAGGCAGAAAAAGTTTTGAAAACAAAGTAGCTTACCAAAAAGTAGCATTTTATAGAGGCATTGAGCTTTATAATGAAAGTCAATATCTAGAAGCCGAATCGTATTTTGATAAGTCTATTGCCGAACCAAGAGACGAAAAATTTCTTGCTAGAGCTATCTTTTGGAAAGCTGAAACAGATTATAATTTGACAAATTATGATGATGCGTTGGTTGGTTTTAAACAGTTTCAAGGTAGTAGTCAATCTTCTGGAACACCTGAAATTAAGAACATAGATTATAATTTAGGCTACACCTATTTTAAGCAAAAAAACTACTCAAAAGCAACTGAGCATTTTCAAAAATATATTTCCAATACAGCTGAAGATAAAGTAAGAATCAATGATGCATTTTTACGCTTAGGAGATGGTCATTTTGTATCAAGCGATTATAACAAAGCGATAAACGCTTACGAAAGAGCTATTAAAATGAACCAAATTGAACCAGATTATGCATTCTTTCAAAAAGCGATAAGTTACGGTTATATAGGTCAAGGAAGTACAAAAATTAAAGAACTAGAAGCATTTGTAAATACTTATAAAAACTCTTCTTTACGAGATGATGCACTGTATGAATTAGGGAATTCCTATGTTAAAAATGGAGAAGACGATAAGGCAATGAGAATGTACGACCAACTAAACAAAGAGCATAGGTCGAGTCCTTACATTTCTAAATCGTTATTGCGTCAAGGTTTGGTGTATTACAATGCTGGAAAAAATGAAGAAGCTTTATCTAAGTTTAAAAATGTAGCAAACAATTTCCCTGGATCACCTGAAGGTATGCAAGCAGTTACCACAGCACGTTTAATTTATATTGATCTTGGTCGTGTAGATGAATATGCACGTTGGGTAAAAAGATTGGATTATGTAGATGTTACTGATAGTGATTTGGATAACACGACTTACGAATCAGCCGAAAAACAATACTTAGCAGGAGACACTAGCAGAGCAATTAGATTGTTTAATGGGTACTTAAATGAATTTCCAAATGGGTTGCACGCTTTAAAATCACATTTTTATTTAGCACAACTGTATTACAAAGATGATTTACAATCTAATGCAGCACCTCACTATGAATATGTGGTTAATAAACCTAGTGGCGAGTTTACAGAATTAGCGTTGACAAGGTTAGGAGAAATTTATTTAAACGACAAAGATGTTGACAGAGCAATGCCAATTTTGGAACGCTTGGAAAATGAAGCAGATTTCCCTCAAAATGTCATTTTTGCACAATCTAACCTAATGAAAGTGCATTATCAATTACAGGATTACAATCAAGCAGTGGTCTATGCTGAAAAGGTATTGGCAAGTTCACGAACCGATAAAAATGTAAAGAGTGATGCACATGTTATTATTGCACGTTCAGCAATGAAAACTGGTGATGAATCTAAGGCAAAATCGGCCTATGCTCAAGTTGAAAAAATTGCTTCAGGAGAATTAGCAGCCGAAGCCTTGTATTACAATGCCTATTTTAAAAACCAGGAAGGACAGTATAAATCGTCAAATACCGTAGTTCAAAAATTAGCAAAAGACTATTCAGGTTATAAGTTGTATGCGGCTAAAGGATTGGTAATTATGGCGAAGAATTTTTACGCTTTGGATGATGCCTATCAAGCCACCTATATTTTAGAAAGTGTGATTGAAAACTTTGCTGAATTTACCGAAGTTGTTGATGAAGCAAAAACTGAGTTACGCAAAATCAAATCCGAGCAAGCTAAAACTAACGCTTCCGTTGAAACCAACAATCAAAATTAGAATCAAAAAACGAAAAAACATAAGCATGTTAAATCAAATTAAAAACATCTTTATTGTAGCCTTATTTTTATCAACTGCAACAACATTTGCACAAGAGAACAGAAAAACTAAGGACACCATTAATACCGAAGTTGTTAATGTAGTAAAGCCTTATACGCCTAAAATATCTGATGCTTTTAAAGTAAAGGAAATTCCATCACTAGATGATGAAACAACGACGACTAAAAAGGCAATCAAGTATAATATCTTTTCAATTCCAGTAGCCTCCACATTTACACCTGCAAAAGGAAAAGCGGCCGAAGTAGATAAAGGTGAAAAAGCTAAGTTGTTCGATAATTATGCATCATTTGGAGTGGGGTCTTACACAAGCTTTTTGGGAGAAGTATATTTAAATCATGCCATTAATAGAACCGAGAGTGTTGGTGGTTATGTAAGCCATCATTCATCGCAAGGAGGTATTGAAGAAGTATTATTAGATGATGCTTTTTCTAACACACAAATCAATGCAAATTACGCCAGAAAACTCCGTGATTATTCTTGGAACGTCGATGCTGGTTTTCAGCAACAAGTGTTTAATTGGTATGGTTTGCCACAACCTCCATACGATCAAGTGTTTGCTGATACCATGATACCACAACATAAGTTTTTTACGTTTGAGTTTGGTGGTAAAATCGATTTTGATGACAGGCTATTTAACAATGGTAATATGCGTTTTAGGCGTTTTGCTGATGATTATGATTCAGGAGAAAACCATTTTGCCATGAGTACTAATTTTGATATTCCTTTACGTGATGGCGATTTAAATACGACTATTAAATTAGATTACTTAAATGGCTCGTTTGACCAGTCGTACGAATCAACCGATAAATTAAAATATGGTAATTTTAATGTAGGTGTGTCGTCAAGTTATCAAATGAAACAAGACGATTTAACACTAAACCTTGGAGCATCGGTGTTTTATCTAAACGATACCGAAGCTGGGGAAAACAAAATCTATATTTACCCTAATGTTACAGCAACCTATAGGTTGGTAAACGAACTGCTAATAGCGTATGGTGGAATTGAAGGTGGTTTGGTTCAAAACACCTATCATAAGTTTGCTACTGGGAATCCTTATGTATCACCAACATTAAACATTATACCTACCGACAAGCAATATGATGCGTATGTAGGTTTAAAAGGAAAGCTCTCAAACAATATGAGTTATAATATTAGAGGGAAATATTTTGCTGAAAATGACAAAGCATTGTTTAAGAATAATAAAGATATGAATACTACTCCTAATAATAATTATAACAAGGGTAATTCATATGGAGTAGTGTATGATAATGTATCAACCTTAAGTGTGTTTGGGGAATTAAACGTTAATGTCAACAGAAATTTTACCTTAGGAATTAAAGCCGAATATTTTTCTTATAGTACTAAAGATGAAGATAAGCCATGGAACCTTCCTGATTTTAAAGGCTCATTATTTATGGATATTCAATTTGATGAACATTGGTTTGCTGGTGCTAACCTGTATTATATAGGTGAGCGTTTTGCGCAAAGTTCTATTGAAGGTTCGTTAGATCCTAATGAAGTTTTAGTTACAACACATACACTAGAGAGTTACTTTGATGCCAATGCACATTTAGGATATCGTATAAACGATAAATGGTCAATCTATGCTAAAGCCAATAATATTGCAAATCAAGATTATAAGCGCTGGTTAAATTATCCAGTGCAAGGCATTCAGTTTTTAGCAGGAACGACGTTTAAATTCGATTTCTAATTTAGCCATCTTTAATTGTCACACTGAGCTAGTCGAAGTGGAGTAAGGAACGCGATGCACTAACATTACTGAAATAAACAACGAGAAATTCCATAATTATGAGATTCCTCCTCGTGCCTTGTTCGGAATGACAGTTTTTAATGATGTCAATAGTTAACTGTTTAAGAAACAGTATTTTTAAAGTTAAACTTAGGTTATAAAGTAATCCTAGCTAAAAAATCATAATGCTCTCCTTCTAAAACAAGGTCACAGTGTAAGCCAGCAATAGCGCAAGTAGTTTTAAGTCGGCTAAAATCTAAATACATCCAGGTGAAACTTTCGGTTTCACCTTTGTATGTTACATGGTACTCTAATTCACCATAATAGTCACTATTTGCATCTAGCCAATAGCCTCCATCATCATCTTCGTACATATACTTAATGTCCGAAGAATCAATAAGTATTTGTCCATTTTTATTTAATAGACTTTTTAGATGATTTAAAATATGAGGTGTGCGCTCTAAACTTTCAAAAAAACCAGAGCCATTCATAAGCATTAAAATGGTGTCAAACGTTTCGGTTTCATCTAAAATATCAAGTACATGAGCGTTTTTTAAACCTCTTATTTTACAAGTTTCTATAGCTCCTTTAGAGATGTCAATAGACTTAACTTTTAAACCTTTATTTTGTAAGTATAAACTATGTGATCCAGCGCCACAGCCAACATCTAAAATGTTACCATTGGCAAGTTGTAACGCTTTCTGTTCAATCTTAGGCATTTCAAGATAATCCCTGAATAAATAGGGAATCGGTAATACATCATCATCAGAAATACTTGTTGAAGTAATGATGTCTTCTGTATAGTTTCCGTTTTGATAATCTAAAATGGCTTTTCCAAATACGTCTTTCATTAAATAATTATTTAGTCAGTTCGAGTGATTTCGATTTATCGAAATTGTATCAAGAACTTTAGTATTTTTACACTATGCAAGACGTTATTAATAATCTTCCAAAGCTCGCCAAAGATAAGCATAAGGAAAACAAAACCTTCTTTAATAAGCTTAAAAAGAAACTGCCTAAGCAGTTAGACTATATCATGCAGGAGTTACATGAGGAAGAGTTTAATAAAACCGACTGTCTAGAATGTGCTAATTGTTGCAAAACAACAGGACCTTTGTTTACAAGTAAAGATATTGAACGCATTTCAAAATATTTAAAATTAAAACCACAGCAATTTATAGAGCAATATTTGCGAGTAGATGAAGATAACGACTATGTACTACAAACGGTTCCATGTACATTTTTAGGTAGCGATAATTATTGTTCAATTTATGACGTGCGACCAAAAGCGTGTAGAGAATTTCCGCATACAGATAGGAAAAAGTTTCATCAAATTTCTAACTTAACGCTTAAAAATGTAGCTATTTGTCCAGCAGCTTTTAATATTGTAGAGGAAATGAAAAAAAGATTAAGTAAGTAGCTTGGAATAATTTTTGTTACCTATTTAAAAACCAAACCAATGAAAAAACTATTTACACTCACCATTATTATACTTCTTTCATTAAACACTCTAAAAGCACAAGAGTGGTTTACCTCTTTTGAAGTTGCTAAACGTTTCGCTTTAGTACAAGATAAGATGTTATTGGTGATGTGGCAAAACACGCTAGACTATCAATACCCTGTTAGGTTGGTAGGCGATAATGGTGTTTCGGTTGTGGTAGATTTAAACGAAAATGATGAGGTTAACAATTTGATTTGGGAACATTTTGTGCCTGTTATTTTATTGGAATCTAATTATGAAACGCTTTATAATAAGGTTAAAAAAAGCAGAAATGTATTGTACTTAGACAAACTAAAAGACGATAGTATTAAAATAATGGATGTTAATGGAAACATTCTAAACGTAAAAACCAATGTGGCTGAGGTAGAAAATCTAACACAAATTATTAAGAAATATAGTTTAAACACTTCTTTTTTAAAACATGAGCTCTCTAATTATTCTAAAGAACAAAATGTGACTACAGCATTTAATTTAGGGTCTAAATATTTAGAGTATGCTATATATGTACCAAAGCCTGTGAGAAAAGAGACTATTGATTTAGCAGATATATACTTTAATGAAGCGAAGCGTTTTTTAACTAGTAGTGATTTAAAAAACAAAGTTGGTTTTTTGCAACGCTTAGATTTTTTGGATATTGAAAAGCTATTAATTTTAGGCAACTCAAACAAAGCACGCAGATTTTTAAAACGACTTGATAAAGCCGAAGTAGATAATACTAATCAAGCTGTTTACAATTTCTTAAACTATACAACCAATAAATTATTAAACAAAGAAGCTGAAGCTTCATTATATAAAGATAAACTCTCAGTAATAGACTTAAAAAAGGCAGAGTTGATTGTTAATATTAATAAGTAATTAGCTGTAATCTCTTTTAGATTTCCAATTCAACATATATTTACTAAATTAGTCACTTAACCATTTACTTATACCTCATTGGAAACCATAATTAACTATTTTGAAACCATTCCTTCACTCCATAGAAGTATCATTCTTGTTGGAGGCTTAACCTTTTTTTGGTTATTAGAGGGTGCTGTACCATTATTTAAGTTTAAATACCATAAATGGAAACATGCCGTTCCTAATATATTTTTTACACTCACTACCATTATCATCAATTTCGCTTTAGCATTTTTACTGTTAAGGTCAGCCGATTGGGTAATAGCAAACGATTTTGGTATTATTAATTGGCTACCAAAAATGCCTTTAGGCTTGTATGTGTTTTTAGGTGTGTTACTAATGGATTTTATTGGAGCCTATGTGCCACATTATGTAGAGCATAAAGTAAAGCCGTTATGGATGGTGCACTTAGTGCATCACACCGACCATAAAGTAGATACTACTACTGCAAATAGGCATCATCCACTGGAAAGCTTAATTCGCTATGCCTTTACCTTAGCTGGTGTTTTTATTATTGGTGCACCTATTGGTATTGTGATGTTGTATCAGTCTATGTCGTTAGTAGCAACACAGCTTACACATGCTAATATTAAGTTGCCTAAAAAGGTTGACCATCTTATAAGCTATATTTTGGTGTCTCCCGACATGCATAAAATTCACCATCATTATGTATTGCCTTATACCGATTCTAATTATGGCAATATTTTTTCTATTTGGGACAGACTTTTAGGAACTTATATGAAAATGGATAGAGAAAAGTTAATATACGGTGTCGATGTCTTTCCAGATGAAGTTAAAAATGGCAATGTTATGGAGTTGCTTAAACAACCATTTCAGAAATATCAAAAGCCTACAATAATTCCTGAGGAAAATCGTAGAACTTGAGTTTTCAACATATTTATTAACAATTAAAGTACGTTCCTCTATTTTTTTATACCGTTCATAGATTTTTTTTCTGAGTGTGTCTTATTCTTATCTAGATTAGCATCAGAGGGTCGGATAATTGCTATTTAATTCAAACGTTGTATTGAACTTAAACGGCTTTTATATGAAAAAAACTCTCGTAGTGCTAACAATAGCATGTTCCGGTCTATTATGTAATCGTGCAAATGCACAAAAAAAGGATTTTGCGTTAATTGAAAAAAACGTAAACATTACTGCTAGTGACCTATTTCACGATTTGAATAAAACTAAAGACACTTTAATTCTAAACAGTGGAGATAAACGCATTAGAAACGTATATTCAATTAATACCAAATACAAACGAGAGACTCAAGAGTATATTAATGCGAATTCTGCTAAAGTACCATTAACACATTTAAGTAAAGGCAAACACATTTTTGTGGTAGAACAAGTGCCTTTAAAAATTATATTTGTTGTTAGGGTTTTACAAGACAGAAAAGAATTCACCACTAGAGAGGTTGAAACAATTACAGCTTCTACTAACGATAAAAAATAGCTTAGTCTATAAACACATCTTCTAACTTAGCTGTAAGTTGTCTAATTGGTACTTGCGAAAGGTTTGTGACTATAGAAATAACAACGTTTTCCTCTGGAAATATCATTAAAAAAGTGGTAGATCCAATACCTCCTCCAGAGTGACTATATCGAGGTGTGCCATTTTTTGTATTTACAACTCCAAAACCAATACCATATTCTGTGCTTTTGCCATCCTGAGTATATTGAGGAGTAATTAATTCTTTCAGTGAAACTTTCGATATTATAGTAGGCTTAATAATTTCATTTCCAAACTTTATTAGGTCTTCAGAAGTGGCAATAAAACCACCTCCTGCAGCTTTATATTCATTACTTACTTTTGGGCCAACAATAACTTTGTCATTATCCTTAATATAAAATTGAGTTCTATTAGGCATTTCTTTGTCCACTAAGCCAATAGTGGTGCTGTTCATTTTTAAAGGATTAAAAATTGTTTCTTTCATGTATTTATTAAACTCAACACCTGAGGCATTTTGCACTACCACACTTAGTAAATTCCATCCGTACGTACTATAACTATATTTGCTTCCAGGTTTAAATAATAGAGAATCATTTTTAAAAATATCTAAGCCTTCAACTATAGACATTTTTTTTACATTGAATAATTCTTTTTCATTATTTGAGTAATCATAATGTCTAATCCCAGCAATATGTCCACCAACTTGGCGTACTGTAAAATCATATGCCTTTTTAGGAAAATCTGGAACATAGGTGTAAATACTTTTGTTAAAGTCTAACTTTCCATCATCCATAAGCTTTGCAAGTGCAACAGCAGTAAGTGATTTAGAGATGCTAGCGATTCTAAACTGTGTGGTCTTTGGAGATACTTTTTCTTTGGTCTCTATGTTTGAGTATCCAAACCCTTCGGACCAAATAAGCTTGTTGTTTTGAGATACTGAAATAGACATTCCTGGTATTTTTTCTAATTCTAAAAATTTTTCAGCAATTACTCTTGCCGAGTTAATTTTTTGCTGAGTTCTTAAATCAGTCGATTTACATGAAATAAATAATATAAATGCAAATAGTAATATAGATGATTTTTTCATTAGTTATATATTAAGTATTTATTTCGTGTTTTTTTAAATGTATTTAAGTCTTCTTGCCAAGTGGCTTTTATGTCGGCTTCAGTCGTTCCTGCTTCTATTTGCTTTTGAAGTTTTGCAGTTCCAGCATGTTTTGTGAAGTTATTAGTATTAAAAAATAAAGATTTATCGGTTGAATTTTTATAAGCTTTAATAATCCATTTTAAAGTCATTTCATCTTTAACAGTTACATTACTTAAATCTTCACCATAGCACAATTCGTCTTTATGTTTTGGATATTTTGCACCAAAATTAGACTGTGGTGTATAAGTAAATGTCATTGTTTCAGGATTCAAAAAAGGAGATCCATATCGTTGAAATTGAAATTCGGTGCCTCGTCCAGCATTTACATTGGTGCCTTCAAACAAGCCAAGACTTGGATACAGCTTTATGGATTGGTCATTAGGAAGGTTTGGAGAAGGTCTTATAGGAAGACTATAAGACATGTCATGAGTATAATTGTCACAAGGAATCACCTTTATATTGCATTGAGCTTTATTTAGCAACCAATTTTCACCATTAATCATTTGTGCATATTCGCCAATGGTCATGCCATGAACTAAAGGAATAGGATGCATGCCTAAAAAACTTTGATGTTCTTTTTCCAAGGTTGGACCATCAATATATTGACTATTTGGATTTGGTCTATCTAATACAATTAGAGGAATGTTGTTTTCAGCACAAGCTTCCATGATATAATGCAACGTTGAAATGTATGTGTAAAAACGCACGCCAACATCTTGTATATCAAAAATCATAATATCTATGCCTTCTAGCTGTTCTTTACTTGGTTTTTTGCTTGTTCCGTGAAGTGAAAAAATTGGCAAACCAGTTTTAATATCTACACCATCTTCAACATGTTCGCCAGCATCAGCAGTGCCTCTAAAACCATGCTCAGGAGAAAATACTTTTTTTACATCGACGTTCAATGCCACCAAAGAATCCACTAAATGTGTGTAACTGTCATTGCGAGGAGCTTGCGACGTGGTAATCTCTTTAAATATAACCGAGGTCTGATTTGCAACAACGCCAACACGTTTTCCGTTTAAAAGCGGTAGATAAATTTCAGTTTTATTAGCACCAACAATAATATTTTTGTCATCCTGAACAGAGGCTGAGGTACTCGAAGCCTGATTCAGGATCTTATCATTTTTGATTATTTTATTTTTAGTTTTAGAACCACAAGAAATCAATACCAAAACAAATAATAAAACTGTATTTTTGAAAACGTTTAAAACCATTATCATAAATTGAAATTCGAATATTTTATTGCTAAACGCATTATTGGTAGCAAGTCGTATAAAAGTAGTGTATCGGCACCAATAATAAAAATTGGAATTACAGCTATTGCCATTGGCATTATAGTCATGATGATTGCTATAGCCACAGGTATTGGTCTGCAGCAAAAAATTCGTGATAAAGCCGTGGCTTTTAATGGACACATTACCATTACCACATTTAACTCTAACGCTTCGGACGAATCGGAAGTGCCCATGTCTATCAATCAAGAATTTTATCCAGAGTTTAAGACTGTAGAGGGTATTACGCATATCCAAGGTGTGGCCACAAAATGGGGACTTATTAGAACCGAAACCGATTTTGACGGAATGGTGTTTAAAGGTGTTGATGAAGATTATAACTGGCAATATTTCAAAGAGTTTTTGGTAGAAGGCGAGTTGCCAAAATTTGAAGATAATATTAGTAACGACGTCCTTATTTCACAATATTTAGCGAGCAGGTTACAGTTTAAGGTTGGCGATACGTTTCAAATGTTATTCGAAAAAGATGGTGTAGATAAGTTGCCATTCATTAGAGCGTTTAAAGTTGTTGGAATTTATAATTCCGGATTTCAGGAATTAGACGAAACTTATATGTTGGGAGACATTAGGCATATTCGCTTTTTTAATAAATGGGAAGACGACCAAATAGGAAATTTTGAGGTTTTTATTGACGATTACTCACAATTGGTTCAAAAAGAAGAAGAAATCTATCAAAATATTTCATCCTTTTATACGTCGAGAACGGTTGAGGAACGCTATGCAACTGTTTTTGAATGGATAAACATTTTCGATAAAAACATTTATGGTATTATAGGTATCATGATTATTGTTGCTGGCATTAATATGATTACAGCACTATTAGTACTTATACTAGAACGCACACAAATGATAGGTGTTTTAAAAGCGCTAGGAAGCAATAATTGGAGTATTAGAAAACTATTTTTATACAACGCATCGTATTTAATCGTGTTAGGGTTATTTTGGGGAAATCTTATAGGTTTAAGCTTGTTATTTGCACAAAAGTACTTTAAACTCTTTCCTCTAGACCCAAGTGTGTATTATGTAACTGAAGCACCAGTGTATATTAGTGCAAGCTATATTATAGCGCTTAATATAGGCACGTTTGTATTATGTTTAATAATGCTGTTAGTACCTTCATACATCATTACAAAAATATCGCCAGTTAAAGCCATGCGTTTTGAATAAGGATACTTAAAATTCACTTTACTATGTTGTTTTCTGTCATTGCGAATCAAATTTTATTTGATGTGGCAATCTGTTAAAAATGATAAGATTACCACGTCGCATAAAACACTATGTTTCTCGTAATGACAGCTAAATATGAAAATCAGGAATAATTACCTTTTAACTATAGACATTTTACTATTTTTGCACAAATTTTATTAATAAGTAAAAGATACTCGCTGAAGTTTATCTTGAGCGACAGCCGAAAGGCGAGCAGGAAATGGAATACGCAAAAAACATCTTAGAAACCATTGGAAACACACCTTTGGTAAAAATTAATACTTTAACTGAAGACTTACCATGTTTGGTACTTGCTAAATACGAAACCTTTAACCCTGGAAATTCTGTAAAGGATAGAATGGCGTTAAAAATGATTGAAGATGCCGAAGCTGACGGACGCCTAAAACCAGGAGGAACTATTATTGAAGGTACTTCTGGAAACACAGGAATGGGTTTAGCATTAGCAGCGATTGTTAAAGGCTACAAATGTATTTTTGTGATTTCAGATAAGCAATCTAAAGAAAAAATGGACATCCTTCGTGCAGTTGGAGCTGAGGTGGTGGTGTGTCCAACTGATGTAGAACCAGACGACCCTAGAAGTTATTATTCAGTATCTAAGCGTTTAGGTGAAGAAACACCAAATTCATGGTATGTCAATCAGTACGATAACCCAAGTAATGCCAAAGCACATTACGAAAGTACAGGACCAGAAATTTGGAAACAAACCGATGGTAAAATCACGCATTTTGTAGTAGGTGTTGGCACTGGAGGAACGGTTTCTGGTGTTGGTAAATACTTAAAAGAACAAAATCCAAATATTAAGGTTTGGGGAATAGATACTTATGGGAGTGTCTTTAAAAAATACCATGAAACTGGAGAGTTTGATGAAAAAGAGATTTACCCTTATGTTACCGAAGGTATTGGCGAAGATATTTTGCCTGAAAATGTTGATTTTAGCGTTATAGATGGCTTTACCAAAGTAACCGATAAAGATGCAGCAGTATATACGCAATTACTAGCCAAAAAAGAAGGGATGTTTCTAGGGAACTCTGCAGGAGCAGCCATAAAAGGTTTACTGCAGCTTAAAGAACATTTTACAAAAGATGATGTAGTGGTGGTCTTATTTCACGATCATGGAAGTCGTTATGTAGGTAAAATGTTTAACGACGATTGGATGCGTGAGATGGGTTATATTGAGTAGTTTTTTTAGATTCGTTTAACGGTCTGGGCTATCATTCCGCCGTAACCATAGATTTAGCAAAAAGGCTTGAAATTCCTAATCGGAATTTCAGCCGTAATGAACTATAGCCGTTGTTGTGTGCTGGCTTTATATTTTATTATAGGGAAATCCAACTTCATCAAGAAGTTTATATTTCCACCTGTTTTTGTCATTATTCCATTTTTTACTTTGACTCCTTAATTGTGCGATATTATCTCTATGCTTTTTTAAAATCTTTGGTTTTTTATCTCTGAACTCCTTTATTTGGTTATTTCTTTTTAGTTCCTCAACAAATCTCCAACTTGCTATTTTATTTTCAATTCCTTCTCTGTGTTTTTGTTTTTCCCATTCCCATTCAACTCCATTTTTCGCCAATAGATTTCCTAACATTTCTTCTCGAATCTCACTCATTAAATCTGACCTATTTTCTCTATCTTGTCTTAACTTCAACGTCATTTGGTCGTTAAGCCAGTGACCTATGTAAGTTTTTTGAGAAGGAACAGTTTTATAATTTTTCTTTTTGCTATAATAATTCTCGAGTTCAACTAGACTGTCAGTCCATTCATCGTCTTTAGGTCTCTTGTACATTGTACTGTCAAATTCCCAAATGAAATTTATTGATTGCATTTTCCTTTCCTCATATTCAGTCAATTCTGGACCGTAGTTTTTATTACCTTTTCTTCTTTGTTTTTGCCAAGCGCACCATCTGCCAACTTCGTAATAAGGATTAGATTTATTTTTAAATTGTGGTACATAGGTGTATTCACTATTTGGGTCAACCTTGTTTTTGTAACCAACAACTTTGTTAAAATCTTTATTCCACTTAATAAGTCTTTTCCTTTCTCTACCAATTCCGCCAAATGGAAATTCGGCATCCAATAATCTTTCGAATATTTCGAATGGTAGTGAATCACCTCCTTGATTGTATAGTTTATGTATTTTTTGATACCAATGAAAAAGTTCTCGGTCTTCTGTATGCTTACTTACAATTCCAGATGGTCTTTTAGTTTTTTTATAAATTATATATCTCTCAATCAGAGCATCAAATTTCTCGTAGTCACTATCACCGAAACTTTTTTTGTTGCTTCTGTTTGTTGTCGTGTCTTTTTGTTCAAAACCTGATTTTATATCAAAATCTTTTATTTCGATATTGTCTTGTTCCTTTTCGGTATTTTCTCCATCGTTATTTTTTGGTTCTTCAACTTTACCATTTTCTCTAAATTGAATAAATAGTAGGTTTTGTTTAACTAAATCTTCTAATAATTGACTTGTTAATAATTGAAGTTTCGGTGTTGTCAAATCCATTAAATCGGAATAGTAAGATTTAATTTCATTGATTAATTTTTGTCCTTGTTTGTCTGTTTTTGTCAAAAAGTCCAATTGGATAGAAGCTTCTAAATTAGTTTTGATTCCTTGACTTGTTAGATTAGAAGAACCAATTATTATTCGTGTAAATTTTTCCCCTTCAAAAAGAAATAGCTTTGGATGATAAGTGACAAATTTTCTTTTATCTCTATATATGTAAGTTTCAACTCCTTGTTCTAATAACGATTCCAGAGCTTCTTTTGAAGTTCCTCTGTTGTCAACTCCAATATAGAACCTAATTTTATCAAATTGGGATTTAGCTTTTTTTAAAAATGGTTCAAGCATTTTTGTTCCAGATATAGAAGCAAATGCAATAAAGCCTTGAAAATAATAATAATCTCTACTTTCAAATGATGCAACAAGTTGTTTTCCAACATTATTCTGGTCGCCTGTATCTAATCCATGTCCCAGAAAGGTTGCTTTCATTTATTGGTTTTTTCAGCTTGCACACAATTTTAAGATAAATTCAGTTTTAATTGAAGTTTATCGACTGTTAAACGAAGGTAGTTGTTTTCTTATATAAAATCAATACGTAGTTCTACGTATCTTTAATACGTTTTAGCAGGTGTCGTTCTGTGTTTGGTGCCTTGTTCATAGGCATAAGCCAGGGTGATCAAGGTAGGTTCGTCAAACATTCTTCCAAGAAACTGTAAGCCTACTGGTAAATTTCCGGGACTGACTCCCATAGGCACTGTAAAGGCTGGCTGCCCAGTGTGAGGCGCAATAATTTGGTTGTTATCGCCTTTGTAGTCTTCTTCAAAACGATCGATTCTCGCTGGTTTGTAATTCCACGTTGGATATACAATAGCATCTAACTCTAAAGAATCCATCACCTGTTCTATAGCCTCTCTAAAAGCGATTCTTCTTTGGTCATGGTAAGCATCCAAACATTCAGCACCAGAATTTCCCCATCTGCCACTAGCTGTGGTATATTGACTTAACCGTTTGCTTGAAAACTCCGCTGTTGTACCAACGCGTATAATATCTTCTAACGTTTTCATAGTATCTCTCTTAACATACCTTGCTAAATAGGCTTCAATGTCTTCTCTAAATTTAGCACACCATTGATCTTGTGAAAGGCTCTTAAAATCAGGAATGACCACTGGGTCGATCACAGTGGCACCTAAAGCACTTAAGTCTGTGAGTGCAGTATTAAATAGAGCCTCTATATCGCTATCTATATTGTTATCGCTGAGTTCTCTGAGCACACCAATTCTAGCACCTTTTAAACCGTTCTCATCAAGAAACTGTGTATAGTTATCTGGAATCTGTCCTTGTGAGTTTTTGGTAATAGGGTCGTCTATATCATAGCCAGCCATGACCTCCATGACACGTGTGGCGTCCTCTACAGTACGACACATAGGGCCAACCACATCATTTCTTAAGAACAAAGGTGCAATACCTTCTCTGCTAATGAGTCCTAGGGTGGTTCTAAACCCAACAAGTGCACAGTGCGAAGATGGTCCTCTAATGGAGTTACCTGTGTCAGTGCCTAATCCAATAACACCAATATTAGAGGCGATGGCTGCTGCGGTACCACCACTTGAACCAGCAGGTACATAATCTAGATTATAAGGATTTCTGGTGGTTCCACCAGTAGAACTCTTGGTATGCATGGCTGAAAATGCCCATTCTGCCATATTAGATTTGGCTAAAATAATAGCACCTGCATCTTTAAGTTGTTTGATGATAAAGGCATCGTCTTCGGGAATAAAATCTTTTAAAGCCAACGCGCCAGCAGTCGTAGGAAGCCCTATGGTATTGATGTTGTCTTTAACAATCATTGGAATGCCATGAAGCGGACGCAACACTTTAGTTTTTTTATATTCCTCATCTAAGGCTTGAGCTTGAGCAATAGCATTTTGGTTAATAGTGGTAATGGCATTGATGTTAGCGTTTAGCGAATCGATAGCCTCTAAATACGCACGTATTAAGGCTTCACTGGTATACGTACCGTTTTTATAAGCTTCATGAATGTTAGCAATGGTCAATTCTTCCAGGGCTATTGGCTGAGGTTGGGTAGTGGTGTCTTTGCAACCAAACAAGCAAACGACACTAAGTATTAGAACAGGTGCAAATTTTTTAAACATGATCTTGGTGGTTTAGAATACTAAAGATACATGATTTTTGATAAAGGCAGTCACTATAATAACACCTGTGTTTTGGTTTCTAATTGTGTAGTGATTTTGGGTTCGTTTACGTGTTTGTGTAAGGTTTGTGCAACTGGAAAATCGGAGATTTTCGGACGTAGCAAATCGTTAGTTGAATGTTTGTCGTTTGTGTTAGTCCAAATGTAAGCATAAATTTTATGAGGTGTTAGCTGTAGTTTTTTCAATCAAACACTTCTTTCAGAGTTCCATTTAATCTCAATTTTATGTAATCCTCTATATAATTACCATAAATCGGAATGGCTTTATTATTTTCAATCTGATAAAAAGGTTTTGGAAATGCTCTTTTTATCCAATCAGGAGAATCATCTTTATAAATACTAAATTCAGGAGCTTTTCTGAAATTCATTTTTTCTGGTTGAATATTTAATATAGGTTCTTTTTGATTTCTATATTCATTTTTGTCATATGGAACTGCTAATTTTCCGTTGTCTGTTTCATAAACACGATGGTATGCATATTTCAATAATTGAAATTCTCCATTTATTTTGACAACAAAAAATAAAAAGGTATTCAATTTCGAAAGCTTTGGTTTTCCATAATGATTATATAAATCAAACTCAATTTTGGTATCAGTCAAATCTCCTTTATATTGCTCAATTATTCTAAATTTTCCTCTGTATTTATAATCTTGAATAACATTTGGAACTTCAACGTAAATTATTGAATCATTAACGATTATTGAATCAATCAGCGTTTTTTTATCTTCAAAATCTTTTACTTTCTTAATTGATATCTTTTTTCCTGTAAAAACGAATAAACTATCTTTTTCAATTTGTCCAAAGATTGAAGAAGTAGTTAATAATATAAGTATTAAAGTTTTAAATAATTTCATTTTTCAAATTACAGCCAACGTAAATATATGAATACGTTTTAATAGGTTATAGCTATTGTAAACGAAGATAGTTGTTTTTTCTTACAAAAACAATACGTAGTTCTACGTATTTCTTGGTATAACTATTTTAGCTAATTTAGTTGTATGCAGGAAGATTTTCTACATTATATATGGCAATACAAAAAATTTAACACGCTACAATTGGCCACAACTCAAAATGAAAGCCTAATCATTGAAAGTGTTGGGACACATAACCATAATACAGGACCAGATTTTTTTAATGCAAAACTGATTATAGCTAAGCAATTATGGGCTGGAAATGTAGAAATACATGTTAATGCAAGTGATTGGTATGTGCATAATCATGAGAATGATGCTAATTATGATAATGTGATTTTACATGTGGTTTGGGAACACGACACAGATATATATAGAAAAGACCAAACAGTTATTCCAACATTGGAGCTTAAACAGTACATTTCTAAAGAAGCGTTATTGAGTTTTGATAAACTGTTTGCTAAAAAACAATCATGGATTAACTGTGAAAACGATTTTGCATTAGTAAATGATTTTACCATTCAAAACTGGTTAGAGCGCTTATATTTTGAACGCCTTGAAAGAAAAGCAAACAACATAGAGTTACTGCTCAAACCGTGCAACAACAGTTGGGAAGAAGTGTTGTTTAAAATGCTGGCTAAAAACTTTGGACTAAAAGTTAATGGTGAAGCCTTTTTAAGCATAGCCAATTCGTTTGAGTTTTCGGTATTACGTAAACAGCAATCAAAGCAACAAAGTCTGGAAGCATTATTATTTGGTCAAGCAGGATTATTGGAAACCGATGTACAAGAGGTTTATGTGCAAGAGCTACAAAGAGTATATAAATTTTTAAAGACTAAGTTTCAATTAACAAATGCTTCAGTATTGCCTGTACAGTTTTTTAGGTTGCGACCTTCAAATTTTCCTACCATTAGGTTGTCGCAATTAGCTAGCCTGTATCATAGTCATTCCAATGTGTTTTCTAAGATTATAGAAGCAAAAACTGTAGAAGAACTTTATGTAATATTTAATGTTAAAACCAGCTCTTTTTGGGAAACACACTATACGTTTTCTAAAGTTTCAAAGCGTTCGGTAAAAAGGCTCACAAAATCATTTGTCAACCTGTTAATTATAAACACCATTGCGCCTCTTAAGTTTTCATATGCTAAGTATCAAGGAAAAAATAATGATGATTTGGTTATGGGTATCATTCAGCAACTACCTCCTGAAAAAAATAGTATCGTGAATAAATACAACACGTTAAAAGAGGTCTCACAGTCAGCGTTACAATCGCAGGCACTATTACAACTAAAAAATGAATACTGCAATAAAAATAAATGCCTACAATGTGCTATTGGTAGTACATTAATTAGATAGATTTATTACCTTGCAGTATGAATATTTTTTACAAGACTTTACTTTATTTTCAAAAACATGGGTACTATGTGTGTCAGCGTATTGCCGATCGTTTAGGAATTAGAGCTAAAGTAGTAAGAACATCATTTATATACTTAACCTTTGTCACGCTTGGATTTGGTTTTGCACTGTATTTATTTATCGCCTTTTGGATGCGAATAAAAGACTTATTATACACCAAACGAAGTTCGGTATTTGATTTATAATTTATGGCAAACCCTTTAGTAAAAGTATTTCGTTCAAAAATAAACACAGCAATTATTCTTTTAATTTTATTGCTGTTTATTGGTGTATTTGGGTTTAAAATAATGACCAATTACAGTTGGATTGATGCGTTATATATGACGGTTATTACCATTACCACTGTAGGTTTTGGCGAAGTGATGCCCTTAGATCCTGAGGCCAAAATATTTACTATATTTTTAATTTTAACAAGTGTCGTCATAGTAGGTTATGCCATTAAGGTGATTACCGAATATATTATTACTAAAAACGACATTGAAGAACTAAAACAAAAAAAGATGCAAAAAAAGATTGATGAACTTTCAAACCATATCATTATTTGTGGTTATGGAAGAAATGGGAAACAAGCAGCAAAAAAGCTGTTAGCGCATAAGCGATCTTTTGTGGTGATAGAAGCAAAAAAAGAAACAGTTAATAAACATCAAAGCGACATGGTACCATTTGTACATGGTAATGCCAATGAAGATGAAGTACTCATGCAAGCTGGTGTAGATAGAGCCGACTGCTTAATATCTGCTTTACCAAGCGATTCAGATAATGTGTTTGTGGTGCTTTCTGCTAGACAAATAAATAAAAACATACGTATAATAAGTAGAGCTTCGCAAGAAACAACTTATGGAAAATTAAAACTTGCAGGAGCCAACAATGTAATTTTACCAGATAAAATTGGTGGCGACCACATGGCTTCATTAGTAGTGGTTCCTGATTTGTTGGAATTTATTGATAACCTTTCTATAGTTGGAGAATCAAATATTAACATTGAAGAAATTGCAGTAGAACACCTTTATGATACCTCTACGCTAAAAACCATTAGAGATTTAGACTTGCGAAAAAAGACAGGTTGTAATGTAATAGGTTATAAGAATGAAAAGGGTGAATATCTTATTAATCCAGAAGCAGAACTAAAGTTAGCACCAAACTCTAAGGTAATTGTTTTAGGACGACCAGAGCAAATACAAAAGCTAAATACATTATACAATATAGAAGTTGAGTAGGGATTTTAACAAGGGATGTTTTAAAAACTCATTTTTTTTTAGCATCTTGCTAGCTTCAAATATTAATTTAAACTAAACTACTAACTAAATATTAAATAATTATGAAGAAGTATCTTCTCTCTATTTTTACATTAATGCTACCATTTCTAACCTTTGCTCAAGAAGCTGAAAAAGGATTAGATGAAAAAATAAACGATGCCTTTATGCCAGTTGCTACTTGGTGGGAAGGATTAGTTTTATCTACCGTACCCATAGGTGAATTTAATGTGCCATTTGTTGTTATATTATTGGTAGCTGGAGCAACATTTTTTACTATTTATTTTAAAGTTCCAAGTATTACTAAATTTCCTTTAGCTATTAACACAGTAAGAGGAAAGTATGATGAGATAGAAGGAGGCCATCACGCCGAGGATAAAGTTGCAGTTAATATTGTTGATGGTGATTTACCAGATACTATTCGCGATGAAAGTAAAGAAGGAGAAGTAAGTCATTTTCAGGCACTAGCAACAGCAGTTTCTGGAACAGTAGGTTTAGGTAATATTGCTGGTGTGGCTGTAGCGATTGCATTAGGTGGCCCAGGAGCAACATTTTGGATGATTGTTTGCGGTCTAATTGGTATGTCAACAAAATTTGTAGAGTGTACGCTTGGTGTAAAATATAGAGATGTAGGTGAAGATGGAACAGTATATGGAGGACCAATGTACTATATGTCTAAAGGTCTTAAAGAAAGAGGTTTTAGTGGTATAGGAAAGGTATTAGCTGTCATATTTGCAATACTTTGTATTGGAGCATCTTTTGGTGGAGGTAACGCTTTCCAATCAAACCAAGCAACAGTACAAATTACATCTATGTTAGGACTAGAAGGTGGATCTAACGGTTTTATTATCGGAGTTATCTTAGCTGTTTTAGTTGGTATTGTAATTATTGGAGGTATTAAGCGTATTGCAAGTATTACCGAAAAAATTGTACCATTTATGGCAGGTATTTATGTGTTAGCTGCTTTAGTAATTATTTTCGCCAACTTTAGTGATATAGGAACTGCTTTCGGATTAATATTTGAAGGAGCCTTTACGCCTATGGCTGGTCTTGGTGGTTTTGTTGGTGTGCTTATTGTTGGTTTCCAACGTGCAGCATTCTCCAATGAAGCAGGAGCAGGTTCGGCAGCTATTGCGCATTCAGCAGTAAAAACTAAGTATCCTGCATCAGAAGGTGTTGTGGCATTGTTAGAGCCTTTTATCGATACGGTTGTAATTTGTACAATGACGGCTTTAGTAATTATTTTCTTTAATATAGATGGAGGAAACATGCAAAGCGTTTTTCAATACGGTGCTGCTGGAGAATCAGCAAGTAGTGTGTTATTAAATGCTGATGGAAGCTCAATAGGAGGTGTAGATTTAACATCTATGGCATTTGATTCTGTAATTCCAGGGTTCTCATATGTGCTTACAATTGCAATTATCATGTTTGCATTTTCAACAATGATTTCTTGGTCTTATTACGGTCTTCAATCTTGGAAATATTTATTCGGAAAAGGAAAAACAGCTGATACAGTTTATAAAGTATTATTCTTAGTATTTATTGTAATAGGCGCAGCTGCAACTTTAGATGCAGTAATTAAGTTCTCTGATGCCATGATACTAGCATTAGTATTTCCTAATATGATTGGATTATTCTTCTTATTCCCTAAAGTAAGAGAAGAAATGGCTAAATATGTTTCGGCAGTTAGAGGCAATAAAGAATAATTTAAATACAACATAATATGAAATCCCATTTCAAGTTCACAAAAGGACAACGAAGTGGGATTTTTTTATTGTTAGTTATTATAGTTGTTATACAATGTGTTTATTTCTTTGTTGATTTTTATCAGAAAGATATAGTAGTAAATCCAGACGAATTAGTTTCATTTCAAAACGAAATAGATTCGTTGCGTCAAGCAGAAATTGAAGCAAGACAAACTAAAATTTTTCCTTTTAATCCAAATTACATTACAGATTATAAAGGCTACACTTTAGGGATGTCACCTGATGAGATAGAACGACTATTAAAATTTAGAGAACAAAATAAATGGGTAAACTCTGCTAAACAATTTCAAGAGGTCACTAAAGTATCAGATTCTCTATTAAACGCAATTTCACCATATTTTAAATTTCCAGAATGGGTCACCAACCCAAAACCTAAAAAAAGTTTCAATTACCAGAATAACACTCCAAAAACCTATAATCAAAAATTAGATTTAAATACAGTTACAGCAAAACAATTACAACGTGTTAATGGTATTGGTGAAAAACTATCTGATAGAATTATTAAGTTTAGAAATAAGTTTAAAGGTGGTTTTATTGCCGATGTACAATTGCAAGATGTTTATGGGATTTCACCCGAAGTAATGGAAAGGTTATTAAACCAGTTTACAGTAAAAACACCAAGGCAAATAGATATAATAAATTTAAACACTGCAACAATAGCGCAACTCGTAACTATTCAACATATAGATTATGAGATTGCTTACGAAATTATAGACCAACGTACCCTAAGAGAAGGATTTAAATCTTTAGACGATTTAATCAAAGTTAAAAACTTTCCAGTCGATAAAATTGAGATAATTAAATTATATTTGACACTCAATTAATAAGTACCAATTACACAGCTATGAATTTTAATTATAGTGAAGAGCAATTACTTATTGCAGCTTCAGCTAAAGACTTTGCAGAACAATATATAAGACCCAATATTATGGAATGGGATGAAGCCCAAACTTTCCCTGTCGAACTTTTTAAAAAAGCAGGACAAATGGGTTTTATGGGCATTTTTGTAAATGAAAAATATGGAGGTTCAGGACTTGGTTATCATGAATATATTGCCATTATCGAAGAAATCTCTAAAGTCGATCCTTCTATAGGATTGTCTGTGGCTGCTCACAATTCTTTATGCACAGGTCATATTTATTATTTTGGTAACGAAGCCCAAAAACAAAAATGGTTGCCTAAATTAACTTCAGCCGAATGGATAGGCGCTTGGGGACTAACCGAGCATAATACTGGAAGCGATGCAGGAGGGATGAATACCACTGCAGTTAAAGACGGAGATTACTATGTGCTTAATGGTGCCAAAAATTTTATAACACACGGAAAGAGTGGTGATGTAGCAGTTGTTATTGCCAGAACAGGTAATAAAGGCGATTCCAGAGGTATGTCGGCTTTTGTTATAGAAAAAGGAACACCTGGTTTTACATCTGGAAAGAAAGAAGATAAATTAGGCATGCGTGCAAGTGAAACGGCTGAATTAGTGTTTGACAACTGTCGTGTTCACAAAGATAACATGCTAGGAGAAGAAGGCGAAGGGTTTGTACAATCTTTAAAAGTTTTAGATGGCGGTCGAATTTCAATAGGTGCTTTATCTTTAGGAATAGCTAAAGGTGCTTACGAGGCATCACTAAAATACTCAAAAGAACGTCACCAATTCGGTAAACCAATATCCAGTTTTCAAGGTATTTCATTTAAGTTAGCCGATATGGCTACAGAAATTGAAGCATCCGAATTATTATTACACAAAGCAGCATCCAAAAAAAATGCAGGTGAACGCATGACTACTATTGGAGCCATGTCTAAAATGTATGCTAGTGAAGTATGTGTAAAAGTAGCAAACGATGCAGTACAAATTCATGGAGGCTACGGTTATACAAAAGAATTCCCTGTAGAGAAGTTTTATAGAGATTCCAAGTTATGTACTATTGGAGAGGGTACTACCGAAATACAAAAATTGGTTATCGCTCGAAATATTTTAAAATAAAATATATTAGTATTTGTAGTTTTGTAATAAGTTATATATTTGCAAACCAAAATTCTAAAAGAGAGGAGGTTAAGACACTATGTTAATAATACCAATTAAAGAAGGAGAAAATATAGATAGAGCTTTAAAACGCTTTAAAAGAAAGTTTGATAAAACTGGTACTAAGCGTATGTTACAGCAACGTAAGCAGTTTACAAAACCTTCAATTGCACGTAGAGCTCAAATTCAAAAAGCACAATACATTCAAGGTTTGAGAGATGCAGAAGAAATCTAAACCTTTGTAAATAGATTACTAAAATCCCACAATGTTTATTGTGGGATTTTTTTATATAAAATCTGGCAGAACCTTAAAGTTTTGTATTTTTATAATAACCTAAAACGTATAAATGTCCTTAAAATCTTTTAAAGATTATCTGTTGTTAGAAAAAAACTATTCAAGGCATACAGTAAATGCTTATGTCAAGGACTTAAATAACTTTGTAGAATTTAACAAAGAACACTTTAATGAGTCAAGTATCGATAAGGTATCGTATTCACAAATTAGAAGCTGGATTATTTCATTAGTTGATTCTGGAATACAAAACAGAACTGTAAATAGAAAAGTGTCATCACTTAACTCATATTACAAGTTTCTGTTAAAAATAGAATCAATAGCCTTAAATCCACTATCAAAACACAAAGCATTAAAGGTTAGTAAAAAAGTGCAGATTCCTTTTTCAAAAGAAGAAGTGAGTAAGGTGTTAGATGAGTTTAATTTTGATGATACATTCGAAGGAGTAAGAGACAAATTAATAATCGAATTATTTTATACAACCGGAATACGTCGCATAGAGTTAGTACAGTTAAAATTAAAAGACATTGACCAAAAAAATAAAACCCTTAAAGTTTTGGGAAAAAGAAATAAGGAACGCTATTTGCCGTTATTAGAAATAGTAATAAATACAATTGAAACCTACTTGCTAAAAAGAAGTCAACTCGAAACTATAGTTGATAGTAACGTTTTGTTTCTCACAAAAAAGGGACATAAAATATACGAAACTCTTGTTTACAGAATAATAAATAACTATTTTAGTAATGCATCTTCTAAAGTAAAAAAGAGTCCGCATATTTTACGACATTCATTTGCGACTCATTTACTAAATCAAGGTGCCGATTTAAATGCTGTAAAAGAACTACTTGGGCATTCTAGTTTAGCAGCAACCCAAGTTTACACTCATAATAGTATTGCCGAACTTAAAAAAGTATATGCGAAATCTCATCCAAGGAATAAATAAACACTATAAATATTGTCTAACTAAAAAAAGTAGAATATGAAAGTAAACACGCAATCAGTTAACTTTAATGCAGACCAAAAGTTAATAAACTTTATTCAAAAACGAATGGACAAGTTAGAAATGTATTACGATAAAGTCATAAAATCTGATGTGTTTTTAAAAGTAGAAAACACAAGTGGTAAAGAAAATAAAATATTTGAAGCTAAGGTGCACGTACCAGGAGATAGTTTTATTGTAAAAAAACAATGCAAAACCTTTGAAGAAGGCACCGATATGGCTGTTGCTTCTTTAGAAAGACAGCTAAAAAAGCGAAAAGAAAAATTAAGAACATATTTATAGAGAAAATTTCTCAAAAAATGTTTTGATTAAAAAAAAATATATATACATTTGCAGTCCGTTAGAAATAGCGGACTTTTTGTTGCAGAAAAAACAACAAAATAAGCCGATGTAGCTCAGCTGGCTAGAGCAGCTGATTTGTAATCAGCAGGTCGTGGGTTCGAGTCCCTCCATCGGCTCAAGTTCTTTTAAAGACTGATGATTTTTTATAATTGGGGAGATACTCAAGCGGCCAACGAGGACAGACTGTAAATCTGTTGGTTTTTACCTTCGCAGGTTCGAATCCTGCTCTCCCCACTTTTTAAAGGATTTAAAAAAAATAATTGCGGGAGTAGCTCAGTTGGTAGAGCGTCAGCCTTCCAAGCTGAATGTCGCCGGTTCGAACCCGGTCTCCCGCTCTAATTTTTTGGCCGGTGTAGCTCAGGGGTAGAGCGTTTCCTTGGTAAGGAAGAGGTCACGGGTTCAAATCCCGTCATTGGCTCTTATAAAGATTTAAAAATTTTGAACACTAATATTATTATATAACTAAGATTAAATTTTAAATCATGGCAAAGGAAACTTTCGATCGTTCCAAACCGCACTTAAATATAGGTACAATTGGGCATGTAGATCACGGAAAAACTACTTTAACTGCTGCTATTACAACTGTTTTAGCTAATGCAGGTTTATCTGAAAAAAGAGATTTCGATACAATCGATAATGCTCCAGAAGAAAAAGAAAGAGGTATTACAATTAATACGTCACATGTAGAATATGCAACAGCTAATCGTCACTATGCTCACGTTGACTGTCCAGGTCACGCGGATTATGTAAAGAACATGGTAACTGGTGCTGCGCAAATGGATGGTGCTATCTTAGTAGTTGCTGCTACCGATGGTCCAATGCCACAAACTCGTGAGCACATCCTTCTAGGTCGTCAGGTAGGTATTCCTCGTATCGTTGTTTTCTTAAACAAAGTTGATATGGTTGACGATGAAGAGCTTTTAGAATTAGTAGATATGGAAGTTAGAGATTTATTAAACTTCTACGAATATGACGGTGATAATGGTCCTGTTATTTCTGGATCTGCTTTAGGAGCTTTAAATGGAGAGCAAAAATGGGTTGATACAGTTATGGAGTTAATGGAAGCTGTTGATTCTTGGATTGAATTACCTAAGCGTGATGTAGATAAAGATTTCTTAATGCCAATCGAAGATGTATTCTCTATTACAGGTCGTGGTACTGTTGCAACTGGTCGTATTGAAACTGGTGTAGCTAACACTGGAGATCCTGTAGATATTATTGGTATGGGTGCTGAAAAGTTAACATCTACTATTACTGGAGTTGAAATGTTCCGTAAAATATTAGATAGAGGTGAAGCAGGAGATAACGTTGGTATCTTATTAAGAGGTATTGAGAAAACAGATATCCGTAGAGGTATGGTAATCTGTAAGCAAGGCTCTGTAACTCCGCATGCTAAGTTTAAAGCTGAGGTGTATATTCTTAAGAAAGAAGAAGGTGGACGTCACACTCCATTCCATAACAACTACCGTCCACAGTTCTACGTACGTACAACTGACGTAACAGGAAATATTAATTTACCTGATGGAGTTGAAATGGTAATGCCTGGAGATAACTTAACAATTACTGTTGATTTACACCAACCAATTGCAATGAACGTAGGTTTACGTTTCGCTATCCGTGAAGGAGGTAGAACAGTTGGAGCTGGTCAGGTAACTGAGATTTTAGACTAATTTAAGTTAATAAATATTAAGTAAAGGTATTCCGATTATTTCGGAATGCCTTGACTTATATTTACGGGTTTAGCTCAGTTGGTAGAGCACTGGTCTCCAAAACCAGGTGTCGGGAGTTCGAGTCTCTCAACCCGTGCAAAAAATAAAAAACAAATGGCAGGAATAATAAATTACGTAAAAGAGTCTTTTGAAGAACTTAAAAATAATGTAAGCTGGACTCCTTGGGCAGAAGCACAAAGTTTAACAGTTTTAGTTGCTGTGTTTTCTATTATTTTTTCATTAGCTATTTGGGGAGTTGACTCAGTTTTTAGTGAGGTTATTAAGGCATATTTTAATTGGATTTAATAATACATTTTGAAGATGTCTGAAAGTATTGAAAAAAAATGGTACGTTGTTAGAGCTGTAAGTGGTCAAGAAAACAAAATCAAAACCTACATAGAAAATGAAATTGCTAGATTAGGTTTAGGTGATTATGTTGATCAAGTTCTTGTGCCAACTGAAAAAGTGATACAAATTCGTAATGGAAAAAAAATTAATAAAGAAAAAGTTTATTTTCCAGGATATATCATGATTCAAGCAAACCTAAGTGGTGAAATTCCTCATATAATTAAATCTATTACTAATGTAATAGGGTTTTTAGGAGAAACTAAAGGAGGTGATCCAGTGCCATTAAGACAATCTGAAGTAAACAGAATGTTAGGTAAGGTTGATGAATTATCAGTTGAAGCAGATGCTAACGTAGCAATTCCTTTTGTAAAAGGAGAAACTGTAAAAGTAATTGATGGACCATTTAATGGTTTTGATGGAACTATCGAAAATATAAATGAAGAAAAGCGTAAGCTAGAAGTAATGGTTAAGATTTTTGGAAGAAAAACACCATTGGAGTTAAGCTATATGCAAGTTGAAAAAATATAATAATTGTTACAAACATATAGGTAAGTTTTTTATTGCTTCCAACTTTTAAAACTTATCAAACTTAAATTATTAAAAATGGCAAAAGAGTTAAGTAAAGTAGTTAAACTACAAGTTAGGGGAGGTGCAGCGAACCCGTCGCCACCGGTTGGACCCGCTTTAGGTGCCGCAGGAGTTAATATTATGGAGTTCTGTAAGCAATTTAATGCTAGAACCCAAGATAAACCTGGTAAAGTTTTACCAGTGGTAATTTCTGTTTACAAAGACAAATCATTTGACTTTGTTATCAAAACACCACCTGCAGCGGTACAATTATTGGAAGCGGCCAAAGTAAAAAAAGGTTCAGGTGAACCTAATAGAAAAAAAGTAGCAAAAGTTACTTGGGATCAAGTTAGAACTATAGCAGAAGACAAAATGGTTGATTTAAATGCATTTACTGTTGATTCTGCAATGAGAATGGTAGCTGGTACTGCTAGATCTATGGGTATAACTGTAAAAGGAGGAGAAGCACCTAACTAATCTAAAAGATTTTTGAAATGGCAAGATTAACAAGAAAACAAAAAGAAGCAGTAGCTAAAATTGACAAAACTAAACTTTATAGTTTAGAAGAAGCGTCAGCTTTAGTGAAAGAAATTACAAATACAAAGTTTGATGCTTCTGTAGATTTAGCTGTGCGTTTAGGCGTTGACCCTAGAAAGGCAAACCAAATGGTGAGAGGTGTTGTGTCTCTACCACACGGTACAGGTAAAGATGTAAAAGTTTTAGCATTAGTAACTCCAGACAAGGAAGCTGAAGCTAAAGAAGCTGGAGCAGATTACGTTGGTTTAGACGAGTACCTTGATAAAATTAAAGGTGGTTGGACCGATGTTGACGTAATTATAACAATGCCTAGCGTAATGGGAAAATTAGGTCCTTTAGGTCGTGTTTTAGGACCAAGAGGTTTAATGCCTAACCCAAAAACAGGAACTGTAACTATGGATGTAGCTAAAGCTGTTGGTGAAGTAAAAGCTGGTAAAATCGATTTTAAGGTCGATAAAACAGGTATTGTTCACGCAGCAATTGGAAAAGCATCTTTTAGTGCAGATAAAATTGCAGGTAATGCGCAAGAATTACTTTCAACATTAATGAAACTTAAACCAACTGCGGCCAAAGGAACTTACGTAAAAAGCATTTTTATGTCAAGTACTATGAGTCCTAGCGTTGCAATTGATCCAAAAATAAGTTAAGCAGTAAAAACTTTTTATTATGACAAGAGAAGAAAAATCACAAGTAATTGAAGAGTTAACTGCTCAATTAACAGAAAATGCAAATATTTATTTGACAGATATTTCTGGATTAGATGCAGGAGCTACTTCAAATTTACGTCGCGCTTGTTTTAAAGCAAACGTAAAGTTAGCAGTTGTAAAAAATACTTTGCTTGAAAAAGCAATGGATGCTTCAGATAAGGAATTTGGAGAATTACCTTCAACATTAAAAGGAAATACTTCAGTGATGTATTCTGAAACTGGAAACGCACCAGCAAAAGTAATTAAAGCTTTCAGAAAAAAATCTGAAAAACCTTTATTAAAGGGCGCTTTTATTGAAGAATCAATTTACTTAGGTGACGACCAATTAGATATGTTGGTAGATATTAAATCTAGAGAAGAGCTTATTGGAGAAATTGTTGGATTATTACAATCTCCAGCTAAGAATGTTATTTCGGCACTTCAATCTAGTGGAGGTAAATTATCAGGCATCTTAAAAACATTATCTCAAAAAGAGGGATAATACATAAATAAGTACGCACTTTTTACAAAATAAATTAAATTAAAAACTATTAAAACGATAGAAAAATGGCAGATTTAAAAGATTTCGCAGAACAGTTAGTAAACTTAACAGTAAAAGAGGTTAACGAATTAGCTGATATATTAAAAGAAGAGTATGGTATTGAGCCTGCTGCTGCAGCTGTAGCTGTAGCTGCTGGTCCAGCCGCTGGTGGAGATGACGCTGGTGAAGCTCAAACAGAATTTGATGTAATCCTTAAAGCAGCTGGTGGCTCTAAATTAGCAGTTGTAAAATTAGTTAAAGAATTAACTGGTTTAGGATTAAAAGATGCTAAAGAATTAGTTGATAGTGCACCTAAAGCAATCAAAGAAGGTGTATCTAAAGACGAAGCTGAAGGTCTTAAGTCTTCTTTAGAAGAAGCAGGAGCTGAGGTTGAGCTTAAGTAAGTTTAACTAACCTACAAAATATGGTTTAGGTCTGGAGAGATACTCTCTAAGACCTAAACCCTTTTGTGTATATAAAAGTAATATACACGTAAAATTATTTTTTAATCAAAATTTCGTCCGTCGATGTTAGCAACTAAAGCTGAAAGATTAAACTTCTCGTCTATTGTAAATAGAACAGAATATCCAGATTTCTTGGATATTCAGATTAAATCCTTTCAGGATTTTTTCCAGTTAGAGACAAAATCAGAAGAAAGAGGTGATGAAGGGTTATACAACACCTTCATGGAAAATTTCCCGATTACAGATACTCGTAATCAATTTGTCTTGGAGTTTTTGGATTATTTTATAGATCCACCAAGATACACTATAGAAGAATGTATAGAAAGAGGACTTACTTATAGCGTTCCGTTAAAAGCAAGACTTAAATTGTATTGTACCGATCCTGAGCATGAGGATTTCGAAACCATTGTTCAAGATGTATATTTAGGTACAATACCTTACATGACACCAAGTGGTACATTCTGTATCAATGGTGCCGAACGTGTAGTTGTATCACAATTACATAGATCTCCAGGTGTATTCTTTGGACAATCCTTTCATGCTAACGGAACAAAATTATATTCTGCTAGAGTAATTCCATTCAAAGGTTCTTGGATAGAATTTGCTACAGATATTAATAGTGTGATGTATGCATATATTGACAGAAAGAAAAAGTTACCTGTAACAACACTTTTCCGTGCTATTGGTTTTGAAAGAGATAAAGATATTCTTGAAATATTTGACCTAGCCGAAGAAGTAAAAGTATCAAAATCTGGACTAAAAAAAGTGATTGGTCGCAAACTTGCTGCTCGTGTACTTAATACTTGGCATGAAGATTTTGTGGATGAAGATACAGGAGAAGTAGTATCAATCGAAAGAAACGAAATAGTTCTAGATCGTGATACTGTTTTAGACAAAGATAACATCGAAGAAATTCTTGAAGCAGGTGTTAAAACCATTCTTTTACATAAAGAAGATGGGCAATCAGGCGATTACGCAATTATCCATAACACACTTCAAAAAGACCCTACTAACTCTGAAAAAGAAGCAGTAGAACACATTTACCGTCAATTACGTAATGCAGAGCCGCCAGATGAGGAGACAGCACGTGGTATTATTGACAAGTTATTCTTTAGTGATCAACGTTATAACTTAGGTGAAGTTGGTCGTTACAGAATGAACAAAAAATTACAGTTAGATATCGGAATGGATAAGCAAGTGCTTACCAAAGAAGATATCATTACTATTATAAAATATTTAATTGAGTTAATTAACTCAAAAGCAGAAATTGATGATATCGATCACTTATCTAACCGTCGTGTACGTACTGTAGGTGAGCAGTTATCTTCCCAATTTGGTGTTGGTTTAGCGCGTATGGCGCGTACCATTCGTGAGCGTATGAACGTTCGTGATAATGAAGTGTTTACACCTATTGATTTGATAAATGCAAAGACATTATCGTCAGTAATCAACTCATTCTTTGGTACAAACCAATTATCTCAGTTTATGGATCAAACAAATCCATTAGCAGAGATTACTCATAAACGTCGTTTATCGGCTCTTGGACCTGGAGGTTTATCTCGTGAGAGAGCAGGGTTTGAGGTTCGTGACGTTCACTATACACACTACGGACGTTTATGTCCAATTGAAACGCCTGAAGGACCAAACATTGGATTAATTTCTTCACTTTCAGTTTATGCTAAAGTGAATTCAATGGGATTCATTGAAACGCCATACAGAGCTGTAAAAGACGGAGTTGTTGATATTAAAGGAGCTCCTACTTATCTAAGTGCTGAAGAAGAAGAAGAGAAATTAATTGCTCAAGCAACTGTTAAAGTTGATGATAAAGGAAAAATTCTTCACGATCAAATTATTGCACGTCAAGAAGGTGATTTCCCTGTTGTTGAACCAACAGCAATTCATTATACAGATGTGGCACCAAACCAGATTTCATCTATTTCAGCATCATTAATTCCTTTCTTGGAGCATGATGACGCCAACCGTGCATTGATGGGATCAAACATGATGCGTCAAGCAGTACCTTTATTACGACCTCAATCTCCTATTGTAGGAACAGGTTTAGAGCGTCAAGTAGCGTCAGACTCAAGAGTATTGATTAATGCTGAAGGAGAAGGTGTTGTAGAATATGTTGATGCAAATGAAATTGTAATTAAATACAGTCGTACAGAAGAAGAAGCTATGGTAAGCTTTGATACTGATACGGTAACATACCCATTAACTAAGTTTAGAAAAACCAACCAAGGAACTTCAGTAAACTTAAAAGCGATCGTTAAAAAGGGAGATAAAGTAACTAAAGGACAAGTATTGTGTGAAGGTTATGCAACTCAAAATGGTGAACTAGCTTTAGGTCGAAACATGAAAGTAGCTTTCATGCCTTGGAAAGGATATAACTTTGAGGATGCGATTGTAATTTCTGAAAAAGTAGTACGTGATGATATATTCACATCAATTCACATTGATGAATATTCATTAGAAGTTCGTGATACAAAACTAGGTAATGAGGAACTAACAAACGATATACCTAACGTTTCTGAAGAGGCTACAAAAGACCTTGATGAGCATGGTATGATTCGCGTTGGAGCCGAAATTAAACCAGGAGATATCTTAATAGGTAAGATTACACCAAAAGGTGAATCTGATCCTACACCAGAAGAAAAACTATTACGTGCCATATTTGGAGACAAAGCTGGCGATGTTAAGGACGCATCTTTAAAAGCATCACCTTCTTTACATGGTGTTGTAATAGATAAAAAATTATTTGCAAGAGCAATTAAAGACAAGCGTAAGAGAGCTCAAGATAAAGAGGATATAGCTCAATTAGAGACTATATACGATAAGAAATTTGACGATTTAAAAGATGTTTTAGTTGAAAAACTTTTTGCTATTGTTGCTGGAAAAACAGCTCAAGGTGTATTTAACGATTTAGGAGAAGAAGTATTCCCTAAAGGAAAGAAGTTTACCTTAAAAATGTTAAATGCAGTTGATGATTATGCGCATTTAGTATCTGGTAAGTGGACGACTGATGATAACACAAACAAGTTAGTATCAGAATTAATTCATAACTACAAGATTAAAGAAAACGATTTACAAGGAGCTTTACGTCGCGAGAAATTTACAATCTCAGTTGGTGATGAGCTTCCTGCAGGAATCATTAAGCTAGCTAAAGTTTATATTGCTAAAAAGCGTAAACTTAAAGTTGGTGATAAAATGGCAGGTCGTCACGGTAACAAAGGTATTGTGGCACGAATTGTTCGTCAAGAAGATATGCCTTTCTTAGAAGATGGAACACCAGTTGATATTGTATTAAACCCATTAGGTGTACCTTCTCGTATGAATATTGGTCAGATTTATGAAACAGTATTAGGATGGGCAGGACAAAAGCTAGATAGAAAGTATGCAACACCAATTTTTGATGGTGCTACAATTGATCAAATTAATGAATTTACAGACGAAGCTGGAATTCCTAGATATGGTCATACATACCTTTATGATGGTGGTACTGGTGATCGTTTCGATCAACCTGCAACCGTTGGTGTAATCTATATGTTAAAACTAGGGCATATGGTTGACGATAAAATGCATGCACGTTCAATAGGACCATACTCATTAATTACGCAACAGCCTCTTGGTGGTAAAGCACAATTTGGTGGACAGCGTTTTGGTGAAATGGAAGTTTGGGCACTTGAAGCTTATGGAGCATCAAGTACACTGCGTGAAATTTTAACAGTAAAATCTGATGATGTCATTGGTAGAGCTAAAACTTACGAGGCTATCGTAAAAGGCGAACCAATGCCAGAACCTGGACTACCAGAATCTTTCAACGTACTAATGCACGAATTGAAAGGTCTTGGATTAGACATAAGATTAGAAGAGTAATTAATTCATTATCACCATATATTATGGCAAGAAAACAAGATAAGAATACAGTACAGAGATTTAATAAAATCTCAATTGGTTTAGCGTCTCCAGAGTCAATCTTGGCTGCATCTCGAGGAGAGGTTTTAAAACCAGAAACTATTAATTATAGAACACATAAACCAGAACGCGATGGTTTATTCTGTGAGCGAATTTTTGGTCCTGTAAAGGATTACGAATGTGCTTGTGGTAAATATAAGCGTATTCGCTACAAAGGTATCGTTTGTGACCGTTGTGGTGTAGAAGTAACCGAAAAGAAAGTACGTCGTGATCGTGTAGGACACATTAATTTAGTGGTTCCTGTGGCTCATATTTGGTATTTCCGTTCGTTACCAAACAAAATAGGATACTTATTAGGATTACCTTCTAAGAAATTAGATATGATAATCTATTACGAGCGTTATGTTGTCATCCAACCTGGAAATGCTAAAAACGCCGAAGGTGAGCCTGTACAAAAAATGGATTTCTTAACAGAAGAAGAATATTTAAATATTCTTGAAACACTTCCACAAGAAAACCAATATTTGGACGATGGAGACCCAGAAAAGTTTATAGCTAAAATGGGTGCAGAATGTTTAATTGAGTTATTATCAAGAATTAATCTTGATGAGCTTTCTTTTGAACTTCGTCATAAAGCAAATACCGAAACATCTAAACAACGTAAAACCGAAGCCCTTAAACGTCTTCAAGTTGTTGAAGCATTTAGAGAAGCTAATGAGAACAGAGAGAATAATCCTGAGTGGATGATCATGAAGGCTGTCCCTGTAATTCCACCAGAATTACGCCCATTAGTGCCATTAGATGGTGGTCGTTTTGCAACGTCCGACTTAAACGATTTATATCGTCGTGTAATTATCCGTAACAACCGTCTTAAAAGATTGGTTGAGATAAAAGCACCAGAAGTAATTTTACGTAATGAAAAACGTATGTTACAAGAATCGGTTGATTCATTATTTGATAACACACGTAAGTCATCAGCTGTAAAAACAGATTCTAACAGACCTTTAAAATCATTATCAGATTCGCTTAAAGGTAAGCAAGGTCGTTTCCGTCAAAACTTACTTGGTAAACGTGTTGATTATTCTGCACGTTCGGTAATTGTTGTTGGACCAGAATTAAAATTATTTGAATGTGGATTGCCTAAAAATATGGCAGCCGAATTATACAAGCCTTTTGTAATTAGAAAGTTAATTGAAAGAGGAATTGTAAAAACGGTAAAATCTGCAAAGAAAATTATAGATAAAAAAGAGCCAGTAGTTTGGGATATCTTGGAAAATGTCCTTAAAGGACATCCAGTATTACTAAACCGTGCTCCTACATTACACAGACTAGGAATTCAAGCATTCCAACCTAAGCTTATAGAAGGTAAAGCAATCCAGTTACACCCATTAGTATGTACGGCATTTAACGCCGATTTTGATGGCGACCAGATGGCTGTACACTTACCATTAGGACCTGAGGCTATTCTTGAGGCGCAATTATTAATGTTAGCATCTCATAATATCTTAAACCCTGCAAATGGTTCTCCTGTAACAGTACCTTCTCAAGATATGGTACTTGGTTTATATTATATGACTAAGTTACGTAAGTCAACTAAAGAGGAAAAAGTTGTTGGTGAAGGATTAACATTTTATTCACCAGAAGAGGTTGTTATTGCTTATAATGAAAAAAGAGCAGATCTTAATGCTTCTATCAAGGTTAGAACTAAAGATTACAATGAAGCAGGCGAATTAGTAAACCAAATTATTGAAACTACTGTTGGTCGTGTTTTATTTAACGATAAAGTTCCTGAAGTAGCTGGGTATATTAATGAGGTATTAACAAAAAAATCTTTAAGAGATATTATTGGTAATATTCTTAAAGTAACTAGTGTACCTGAAACGGCTGCGTTCTTAGATGAAATTAAAACTCTAGGATATAAGTTTGCATTCCAAGGCGGTTTATCATTTAGTTTAGGTGATATTATTATTCCACCAGAAAAGCATACAATGATTGACGCTGCTAATAAGCAAGTGGATGGCATTAGAGCTAACTATAACATGGGACTTATAACAAATAATGAGCGTTATAACCAAGTTATAGATATCTGGACATCGACAAATGCAGAATTGACTGAATTGTCAATGAAGCGTATTCGCGAAGATCAGCAAGGATTCAACTCAGTATTTATGATGCTTGATTCTGGAGCTCGTGGATCTAAAGAACAGATTCGCCAGTTAACAGGAATGCGTGGTTTAATGGCAAAGCCTAAAAAATCTAACGCAGGAGGTGGAGAAATTATTGAAAATCCAATTCTTTCTAACTTTAAAGAAGGTCTTTCAATTTTAGAATACTTTATTTCAACGCATGGTGCTCGTAAAGGTCTTGCCGATACTGCACTTAAAACGGCAGATGCTGGTTACTTAACACGTCGTTTAGTAGATGTGTCTCAGGATGTCATTGTTAATGAAGAAGATTGTGGTACGTTAAGAGGTATTACTGTTGAGCCATTAAAGAAAAATGAAGAAGTTGTTGAAAGCTTAGAAGATAGAATAGTTGGACGTACATCGCTATACGATGTTTACGACCCAATAACTGATGAGCTTTTAGTTGAAGCAGGGGGTCATATTTCTGATGATGTTGCTAAGAAAATTGAAGCTTCTCCAGTTGATGCTGTTGAAGTACGTTCGCCATTAACATGTGAGGCTAAAAAAGGTATTTGTACTAAATGTTACGGTCGTAACCTTGCAACAGGTAAAATGGTTCAACGAGGTGAAGCAGTTGGTGTTGTTGCAGCACAATCTATTGGTGAACCTGGAACGCAGTTAACACTTCGTACATTCCACGTTGGAGGTATTGCAGGTAACATTTCCGAAGAAAATAAGTTAATTGTTAAGTTTGATGGTAAGGCTGAGATTGAAGACTTGAAAACTGTTAAAGGTGAAGATAGCGATGGCAATGAAGTAGATATTGTAATTTCTAGAACATCTGAAATTAAACTTATTGATGAGAAAACAGGCATTACTTTAAGTACTAACAATATTCCTTATGGGTCTTCTATTTTTGTTAAAAATGGACAAAAATTAAAAGCAAACGATGTTGTTTGTCAATGGGATCCTTATAACGGTGTAATTATTTCGGAATTTGCTGGAAAAGTACGTTACGAAAACATTGAGCAAGGTGTTACTTATCAAGTAGAAATAGATGAACAAACTGGTTTCCAAGAAAAAGTAATATCTGAATCTAGAAACAAAAAGTTAATACCAACACTTCATATTGATGATGCTAAAGGAGAAACTATTCGTTCATATAACTTACCAGTTGGAGCTCACTTAATGATTGATGATGGAGATAAAATTAACATTGGTAAAATTTTAGTTAAAATTCCTAGAAAATCTGCTAAAGCTGGTGATATTACAGGTGGTTTACCTCGTGTAACCGAATTATTTGAAGCACGTAATCCTTCTAATCCTGCTGTAGTAAGTGAGATTGATGGTGTAGTGTCTTTCGGAAAAATTAAGCGTGGTAACCGTGAAATTATTGTAGAATCTAAATTAGGTGATATTAAAAAATACTTAGTAAAATTATCAAATCAAATCCTTGTTCAAGAAAATGATTTTGTAAAAGCTGGTATGCCATTATCTGATGGTTCTATAACACCTAACGATATTTTAAATATTAAAGGCCCATCAGCAGTACAACAATATTTGGTAAACGAAGTACAAGAAGTATATCGTTTACAAGGTGTAAAAATTAATGATAAGCACTTTGAGGTTGTTGTAAGACAAATGATGCGTAAGGTAAGAATTCAAGACTCTGGTGATACTATTTTCTTAGAAAACCAATTAATTCATAAATCAGATTTTATAGAAGAAAATGATGAGATTTTTGGTAAGAAAGTGGTAGAAGAAGCTGGAGACTCTGAAAACTTAAAAGCTGGACAAATTATTACGTCTAGAGAATTAAGAGATGAAAACTCATTGTTACGTCGTGAAGATAAGGCTTTAGTTGTTGCTCGTGATGCAAATCCAGCAACTGCAACTCCAATACTTCAAGGTATTACAAGAGCATCACTTCAAACTAAATCATTTATTTCAGCAGCATCTTTCCAGGAAACTACTAAGGTACTGAATGAAGCAGCTGTAAATGGTAAAGTCGATACACTTGAAGGACTTAAAGAAAATGTAATTGTTGGACATAAGATTCCTGCAGGAACAGGACTTAGACACTATGAGAATATTATTGTAGGTTCTAAAGAAGAGTTTGATGAAATGATGCAAGCAAAACAAGAGTTAAATTATAACTAAACATAAAATTCCCGCTCTTGCGGGAATTTTTTTTAATACTATTATATTATGGCAGATAATAAAGAAAAACCAAAGCAAGGTCAAATTAATATTGAGTTGGATGAGAAAATTGCGGAAGGAACCTATTCTAATTTGGCAATAATTAACCATTCGGTTTCTGAATTTGTACTTGATTTTGTAAGTATAATGCCTGGAACTCCTAAAAGTAAGGTGAAATCTAGAATTATTTTAACACCACAACACGCAAAGCGTTTAGTAAAAGCCTTAGGCGATAATGTACAGCGTTTTGAAGCTGCACATGGTGAAATAAAAGATTATGAAAAAACACCTATGCCTTTAAACTTTGGACCAACAGGCCAGGCTTAATACAAATTATTAAAACCATTGGTATTTATTCACTTTTGAGTTTTTGAGAAATATTTTTTGAAAAAAAGCCTATGCCTTTAAACTTTGGATCAACAAGGCAAGCATAAAATTAGTTTCATTAAAAAGCCCTTTGATTTTACAAAGGGCTTTTTTTATAGTATTAACTTACTTTTCTTTTATTATTTGTTGAATATTGTAAAGCGCCAGATGGACACTTTTTTATTTGTTTAATAATTCTTTTAGTTTCAATTCCATCTAAATTTATCCAAGGAATAACAGAAGTTCTAAATACTTCAGATAATTCTTTAGCACATTTTTCGGCATGAATGCACTTGCAAGGTTCAAAAGTTACAGTAATATCTTCATTACTGAAAATGTTATCTTGAGTTTCCATAAGTAGTTCATGTTTGGGGTTATGAATCTATTATTAAATGTAAAAACTAAGGTGCTAAATAGTTATTATTATCGATGAAATGTACAATAATTCCGATTAAAAACAAATGAAAAGTTAATTTTTATGTAAAATACACTTAATTAAACATTCTTATTATTTTATAACTATCTGATATTTAGTTGTATTCGGATGTTAAGTGAAATTTTATGCTTGGATATTTTTGTTGAGTCATTTGCAAAGTAAACATTGAATCTGCCAAAAATACTAGTTGATTTTGTTTGTCTTTAGCTAAAAAGCGTTGTTTTACACGTTTAAACTCTTTAAACTCTTCGTTATTTTTATCTGTAGGTTCAACCCAACATGCTTTATGTACATTTAAGTTTTCGTAAGTGCATTTTGCACCATATTCATGTTCTAATCTGTACTGTATCACTTCGTACTGCAATGCTCCAACTGTACCAATAACTTTTCTTCCGTTTAAATCTAGCGTAAATAATTGGGCAACACCTTCGTCCATAAGCTGGTCAATACCTTTGTGCAATTGTTTGGCTTTTAAAGGATCTGCATTATTGATATACCTAAAATGTTCAGGAGAAAAACTTGGTATGCCTTTATAATTAAGTACTTCTCCTTCAGTTAGAGTGTCTCCTATTTTAAAAGTCCCAGTGTCTTGTAAACCAACAATATCACCTGGATATGAAATATCTACAATTTCTTTTTTCTCTGCAAAAAAAGCATTTGGACTTGAGAATTTTACTTTTTTATTATGTCTAACATGCAGATATGGTTTGTTACGTTCAAAAGTTCCAGATACAATTTTAACAAACGCTAAACGGTTCCTGTGATTAGGATCCATATTAGCGTGAATTTTAAAAACAAAACCTGTAAATTTTGTTTCATCAGGTTTTACTAAACGTTCTTCACTTTGTTTAGGTCTTGGTTTTGGAGCAATCTCAACAAAACAATCTAATAATTCACGAACACCAAAATTATTAAGAGCTGAACCAAAAAACACAGGTTGTAAGTGGCCATTTAAGTATTCATCTTTATCAAATTCAGGATATATACCTTCAACCAATTCAATGTCGTCTCTTAGAGTTTCTGCAGGCTTTTCACCTACTAGTTTTGTTAGCTCTTGAGAAGCTAAATCTGAAATCTCGATAGTTTCTTCAATATTTTTTCTACTGTCTCCACTAAAAAGATTAACGTTCTTTTCCCATAGATTATAAATCCCTTTAAAATCGTAACCCATACCAATTGGGAAACTCATAGGAGTAACAGTTAAACCCAATTTTTGTTCTACTTCATCTAATAAATCAAATGCATCCTTTCCTTCACGATCTAGTTTATTAATAAACACAATCATAGGTATATTACGCATTCTACAAACTTCAACAAGCTTTTCAGTCTGTTCCTCAACCCCTTTTGCAACATCAATTACAACAATAACACTATCTACTGCTGTAAGTGTTCTAAACGTGTCTTCAGCAAAATCCTTATGTCCAGGTGTATCAAGAATATTAATTTTTATGCCATCATATTCAAAAGCTAACACAGAGGTTGCCACCGAAATACCACGTTGACGCTCAATTTCCATAAAGTCACTGGTTGCACCTTTTTTAATTTTATTACTTTTTACAGCTCCAGCTTCTTGTATAGCACCACCAAAAAGCAATAGTTTTTCGGTTAGTGTTGTTTTACCAGCATCTGGATGCGAAATAATACCAAAGGTTCGTCTGCGTTCTATCTCTTTTAAAAAACTCATATACTTTCTTGCTATTGGGTTGCAAAGATAGGATTATTAGACCTAATAAATATAATTGATGTCATTCGTTTTTAAATCTAAGTTTTGGTTGCTGATTTTATAAAATATCTTGGTATTTTTACATTATGAAAGAGGAACAAGTCATTCTAGTAAACGAAAACGATGAGCAAATAGGTTTAATGCCTAAAATGGAAGCTCATGAAAAGGCTTTGTTGCATCGTGCATTTTCGGTTTTCATTTTTAATAATAAAAATGAATTAATGCTGCAACAGCGTGCATTGAGTAAATATCATTCTCCAGGATTATGGACTAACACTTGCTGTAGTCACCAACGTGAGGGCGAAAGTAATATAGATGCAGGAAAGCGTCGTTTGCAAGAAGAAATGGGCTTTGTTACCGAGTTAAAAGAAACGACCTCATTTATTTATAAAGCACCTTTTGATAATGGGTTGACTGAACATGAATTAGACCACATTATGGTTGGCCATTATAACGATAAGCCAAGTATAAATAAAGACGAAGTTGAATCCTGGAAATGGATGAACTTAGACGATGTAAAAGTAGATATGGTCATGCATCCAGAACATTATACTGCTTGGTTTAAAATAATTTTTGATAAATTCTACGAACACATAAATTTGGTTGACAATGAAGGTAACAGTTAGTAGAAAAGCACATTTTAATGCTGCTCATAGGTTGTATAGAAAAGATTGGAGTCATGAAAAAAACGACGAAGTTTTTGGAAAGTGTAACAATCCGAACTTTCATGGTCACAACTATGAATTAATTGTGAGTGTGACTGGAGATATTGATCAAGAAACAGGATATGTAATTGACATGAAAGTGTTAAAAGATATTATTAAAGAAGAAGTTGAAGATGCTTTTGATCATAAAAACCTAAATATTGAAGTTCCAGAGTTTAAAGACTTAAATCCAACAGCTGAAAATATTGTTGTGGTTATTTATAATAAAATTAAACCAAAACTCAAGGCATCTTTTGATTTGGAAATTACACTCTACGAAACTCCTCGTAATTTCGTAACCTATCCAGGAAACTAATTCATGAAAAATCATTTATATCCACTTAAGTTTCATCCAATTTTAAAAGAAAAAATTTGGGGAGGAACTAAACTTAAAACTATTCTTAATAAGCATAATAACTCACCAAATATTGGTGAAAGTTGGGAGATTAGTGATGTTGATGATGATACGTCTATAGTGTCTAATGGTGAGCTAAAAGGTGCTACTCTTAAACAATTGCTATCTACTTACCAAGAAGAACTTATTGGCAAAAAGAACTTTGATGTTTTTGGTGAAAAATTTCCATTACTCATTAAATTCATTGATGCTAAAGAAGATTTGTCTATCCAGCTTCATCCAAATGACGAATTAGCTAGAAAACGTCATAATTCTTTTGGGAAAACCGAGATGTGGTATGTAATGCAAGCAGATGAAGACTCTAATTTAATAGTTGGTTTTAATAAAAAAATAACGCCAGATGTTTATCTAAAACATTTAGAAAATAAAACACTTACTAAAATTTTAAATTTTGAACATGCCAACGAAGGCGATACCTATTTTATTGAAGTTGGACGTGTACATGCCATTGGAGCAGGAGTGATGCTGGCTGAAATACAACAAACAAGTGATATTACCTATCGTGTGTATGATTGGGATAGGAAAGACGATCAAGGCAATGAGCGAGAGCTACATAACGATTTAGCAATTGATGCTATCGATTTTGATATGGATGATGATTTTAAAGTGCTATATTCAACGCAAGAAAATCAATCAAACAAGATGATCTGTTGCCCTTATTTCACAACAAATTTTTTACATCTAACTCACACTATCCAAAAAAAGAATTCGTATGATTCATTTATCATTTATATATGTGTAGAAGGCGAGGTAAGTATTAATGTTGAAGGATTTTATGAAATAATCAAGAAAGGAGAAACTATTTTAATTCCAGCTGCTTTAAAGCAGTTTAAATTAGATTCAAACAATGCTAAACTTTTAGAGGTTTATATTTAAAATTCCGTAATTTTGCTGAAATTAATTTTATTACAAAAATGGCAAACGTTAGAAATTTAAAAAAGGATATAAATTACGTTTTAGGTGACATAATTGAAGCAGTATATGTATGGGAATATACCAATACTGATAAAGACACAAAAAAGAGCGAAGCAATTATTGATGAGGCTATTGAAACCTTTGACGAGTTAATTGAAAAAGTAAATGATAAAAGTGTAGAAAATAAAAAGGCACACTTTAAAAGCATTAACCAAGAGCTTGAAGATAGAGGAAGAGCTCTAATTGAAAAGATAAATAAACTTTAATAAAAAGGCGCTTTAAGCGCCTTTTTATTTGTTTTCTTCTTCCTTACGTTTTTTAATGTATGTTTCTAGCTCTATTCCATATTTAGAACCGGCAATCTGTTTTGGAAGCGATTTATAAATAGTATCTAAATAGGTGATGTTGGCATCATAAATTTCAGATAAAGCAATATAAGGAGCAACTTCATTATTCTTGTTATTAATAGCAAAATTTATCGCGTACAAATATTTACGTTTAATTAAACTGTTAATTTCTTTTTCTTTAGTGTTTACTTTAGTTGTATCTCCACTCACTTGTGCTTCTAGCTGTGCTTTAATAATATCTAAATTTTTATTATTAAATTGAGTCATCATCTTTTTAAATTCAGCATACTTCTCTTGTTGTTGAGACCCTTTAATGGTATGCTTAAACGGAAAATCTTTTAATGTTGCATGTATTTCGGTAGTACCTTTATCTGCAAAAAAAGCAATTCTAGAATCTTCAGAGCTATTTTTATCTAACATTAATAGGAGTACTTCTGGTTCTTCAAGGTTACTTTGCAAAGTAAATGGTTGTTCACCATTTATAACCATTGAATCTAATACTACCAAAGACGAATCTTTTAATTGCTGAAGATAAACGGTTCCTTTTTTTAAACCTTTAATCGATCCTGTAACTGTTAAATCGGCTTCTTTTTTACCGCAAGAAATAATAGTAATAAGTAATACTAATAAAAATGTGAGCTTTTTCATGTACAAAAATTTATGTCGGCAAATATCTTATAATAATTTATTATATGCTAACCTGCAGCAGCGATTTTCATTAATTCTGCACAGAGTATTGCACCATAGGTGCCTACCACATAGCCAAAAACTGCTAGCAATGCACCAACTGTAGCTAGAGAAGGATGGAAAGCTGCGGCTACTACTGGAGCTGAAGCAGCACCTCCAACATTAGCTTGACTACCCACAGCTAAAAAGAAATAAGGCGCTTTAATAAGTTTAGCGACAAGTATTAATAGTCCAGCATGTATAGCCATCCAAACTAAACCAATTAAAATTAGACCAGGGTTTTCAAAAATCTTACCTAAATCCATTTTCATGCCGATAGTAGCAACAAGAATGTATATAAAAACACTCCCTATTTTACTAGCACCAGCACCTTCATAGTTTTTTGCTTTAGTAAAAGATAATAAAATACCAATTAATGTAGCGATACTTATTAACCAAAAGAAACTACTACCAAATGATGATAATGCACTTTTTGGATTGCTTACAGCTTCGAAGTTTTCGTTTAAAAATGTTGAAATTTTTTCTGATCCAAAGTGTGCAATGCCAACAGCTGTAAAAGCAAAAGTAAGAATGATGATTAAATCGTTTAATGAAGGGTTTCTAGTAATTTTATCAGTAAAAGTTTGAACTTTATTTTGTAATTCATCTATTGCTGTGTTGTCAGCCTTCAACCACTTATCAATTTTTTTCCGTTTGCCAATTCCAAGTAAAATTACAGCCATCCAAATGTTAGCAACCACAATGTCAACTAATACCATACCTCCGTAAAGTGTTTGGTCATATTCATAAATTTCTAACATAGCAGCTTGATTAGCACCACCACCAATCCAACTTCCAGCTAAAGTAGCTAAACCTCTCCAAACAGCTTCAAAACCAGAGCCTCCAACAGTTTCTGGTGAAAAAGTAGATATTAATAAAATAGCCAATGGGCCTCCTATAACAATACCTATTGTTCCAGTAAAAAACATAATTAATGCCTTCCACCCTAAATTAAAGATTGCTTTTAAATCAATACTAATGGTGAGTAGTACTAATGATGCAGGTAGTAAATAGCGACTGGCTACAAAGTAGGTTTGAGTTAATTCAGCGGAAATTAATCCTAAAGAATTAAATATTGCAGGAATCATATAGCACATCAATAAACCTGGAACAATTCTGTAAAATTTATTCCAAAACCCTGTTTTTTTTGCTTCAGTGTAAAAAACAAAACCTAATGAAAGCATTAATAGTCCAAATACTATGGCGTCGTTAGTAAAAAGAGGTGAAGTGTTTTCCATGTATAGTTAGTTTTAAGTGACGTAAAATAAGAAAATAAAATGTTCTTTAGGGTTTGTGTTAAATAAAAAAGCATCATTTTAAAATTGAAAAATGATGCTTTTTAAGGTTGATTGTAAAATAATTATATATTAATCCAGTAGGTTAGCTTTACGTTGAAAGATCTAACTCGAGGCGCAAAAACATTATCTGTAAAATAATTATCGTTATAAACTACAAATAAATCTGATAAAGGCGCAAAACGCCATTGTAAACGCGTATTTATACTAAAATTGTCTCTTTGACTACTGTATTGTATAAAGGTGGCCCAAAACAAGTTTTTATTAAAAGTAACATCAAATTTAGGGCCAATTAGCCAAATAGATGCGTCAGGATAAGGGTTTGGTAAATTTATTTTGTCATAATTTATTTGTACTGAAGTTAAAAAATAAGGTTGTAATCGCCATGATAACATTCCTCCAATAGAATATTTTTTTCCATTATAAAATTGTCCAAATGAAGGACTTATGTTATATGAAAGTGCTTTACGTTGATCTGATCTGTAACTAGCTTCAAAACTTGTATAGTAGTAGTCTTCATTTCCAGGGAGTGGTGTGCCATCATCTGTTCTGGTAGGATCAAAACTATCATAAAGATGCGTAAATCTATTATACATCTGAAATTCTATGTTTGAAGTGTTTTTTAGTTCGGCATTCCAACTAGTTACGATTGTATGATCTGATTTTTCAAAATCTAGTTCTGGTCTCCATAAAAAGAAAGGCATCACAGATAAACTATGTTTTTGTATTACTCCAGTTTTTGGCCAAAACACACGTTCAACTCTGGGGCTTATTTTAAATACATCTGTTCTTCTAATAAAACCTAGATCTGACCTAAAGTTATCACCTACATACACAGCACCAAAGCGAAAGTTCCAGTTTCTACTATTATATTCTGTAGTGGCACCTGATGAAAGATCTTTTCCACTAGTATCTGGTGAAAATGATTTATGAAAAAAGTATTTACCTATCCATGTATTATCTTCGGAAGCTAAGCGGTAATCAATTCCAAAAACGCGGTTGTATCTATCTTCGTTGGCCAGAAAATCATAATCTTTGGTCGCTTGCTTATTAATAAACATGAAGCTAATATTTGAGCGACTAAATAGTTTATGTTGCGCAGTGATTACGGCATTATTTGTTGCAGGAATTTCATTTGCTAAATCTTCGGCTGTTTGCATGTTTAAAATTCCTAGGCGAAGATTATTGCTTACTTTTCCGCTCAATCTAGCACCAGCGATGATATCATTTTCAATACTATTATCATCAGCGTCTTTAGCAATGCCAATGCGCCTTGAAAAGAAAGGATTGGCATCTCTGTCGTTACCAAAATCTGCAAATAAGTCGCTATTCTCAATAAAAAATTGTCGTCTTTCTGGAAGTGAGACTTCAAATCTAGTTAAGTTGGTAACCTGTTGATCGACCTCTACCTGCGAAAAATCTGGGTTAACGGTAAGATCTAAATTCATACTATTGCCAATAGTCATTTTTGCATCGCCACCATATTTAAAATCTTCAGTTGTCGAGCCATTTTCATAATCTTTTCCAACCAAACCATTTACATATGGAATGATAGAAATGGGTGTTTTTGAATTTCCTAAGGGTTTTTCGAAAATCATATCTCCCATATAGGCTAAGCTAAAAATAGGTTGATTTTGAGGTATTTGCATCCAAGTATTACGTTCGTTAGCTTGAGTATCAAAATGATAACTATTAAAACGCCATTTAGTTTCTCCTTCTCTATATTTAAAAGCAGAAAACGGAATGATCCACTCAACTATATAGTAATTATCGTGTACAACAGTCTCGCTTCGCCATTTGGTATCCCAAGCTGTGTTAAATCCTCTCAGCTCATTACCACCACCAGATAATAGTATTTCACGTTGAACACCTGCTGGATTTGTGCCGAATATAAAAGCATTGGTACCATCATTAAATGTATCGAACATTAAGGTGATATTGTCACTACCACCAGCTCTAAAATCTCTACGCAGTGAAGGGATTACAAAGTTATTTGAAGGCGCATTGACTTTCATACCAATGTAAAGATTGGTGTCATCAAAAAGCATTTTAATATCAGCTTGTTGTGTTGCTTGTAAAGAATCGGTAGGAAAGTATTGCCAAAAATTAGTGGCAGATTCTGCTTCACTCCAAACAGATTCATCTAAATTTCCATCAAGAATGATAGGGGAGTCTATATATTTTACAACGAATGATTTGTTTTGGCTATACCCAATAAAAAATGAGAATAGAGCCAATAATAAAAAAGTATTTTTCAATGTAAGCTAGGTTGGTTGGTGTAAAATTAAAAGAATAATCTCTAATACTATTACAATTGAAAAATTTTAAGATTGTTTTAAGATTTTTTTGGTTCTCGTTTGGCATCTTTAAGGCTTTGCATAAGCATCCATTCTATTTGTCCATTGGTGCTTCTAAATTCATCAGCAGCCCATTTCTCAATAGCTTTTAACATATCTTCATTTACTCGCAATGCGAAAGCTTTTTTCTTCGCCATGTTACTTTATTTATTCAATTTTCTCATATACACAAAAATTACAATAGGTAGAAAAATACTAATACCAATAACTAATGGCACAAACCAAGAGCCAAGATTGAATTGTTTGCCAAAAGCAGATGCTACTATCATATACGTTATATATGTCATTAGCAAAGCACAAAGAAAGTTTACTACTCTTACTATGCGAGTGCTGAATTTGTAATTTTTTAACGCATTTTCCTCGGTAATATTTACCATGTAATTATGCATATGAGGATATTTGTTTAAGATAAACAAACCAATATACATTACAGTTGCAATAATTGGGATAATCCAAACAGTTTGTTTGCCTCCAAAACCATCTGGTTCTCCAGCTTCATTAAAATGAGTGGCTATAGTGTCAGGTAATTCAAAATAATTCACAATGGTATAACTCCACATTAAAATCAGTAACGTAATTGCTATAATTTCAATTATTATATCTACCGTTTCAAAAGGTACTTTTATGCGAGGTCTTTTGGTGTTCATCACCTGTTTTTATTACGTTCAAAAACTATAAAATAAGCACTTTGAGCAACATGAGATACTACCCAACCTTCACGTGCATATTGATTTAGGGTGTCTTCTAACTTTTGATTCCTGTTTTTAAACCCTAATTTAACCGATACAACTTTATACTCTTTCATAATTTATTAAATATCTTGTTTAACATAAAATACAGCTATTAAAATACCAATTATTAGGCCTAACATAGATCCGAACACAATTCCTAATGCAATGTTGTTTAGTACAACTCCAAATGTTGTTCCTATACTTGAACCTAATGCGCTGCCTATTGCAATGCTATATGTTTGCCTTTTATTCATCTTAATGGTTTAAAGTGCCTGTGTTTAAAACAGGCGACGCATCTTTATCACCACAAAGTATTACCATTAGGTTACTTACCATAGCAGCTTTACGTTCTTCGTCTAAATCCACAATCTCTTTTTTACCTAGTTCTTCCAAAGCCATTTCTACCATGCTAACAGCACCTTCAACAATTTTATGTCTTGCAGCAACAATAGCAGTTGCTTGTTGACGTTTTAGCATTGCATTTGCAATTTCTTGAGCATAAGCCAAGTATCCTATTCTTGCTTCGAGTACTTCAATACCAGCAATAGATAGTCGCTCGTCTATTTCCTTTTCTAAGGCTTCGCTTACTTCATTTACGCTTGAGCGTAAGGTAATATCTTCTTGATGTCCTTCGTCTGCAAAGTTATCGTAAGGATACATGCTTGCTAGTTTACGTACGGCAGCATCGGTTTGTACACGAACAAAGTTTTCAAAATTATCTACATCAAAAGCTGCTTTATAGGTGTTTTGTACTCGCCAAACTAAAATTGTACTAATCATAACAGGGTTACCTAGTTTGTCGTTTACTTTTAAACGCTCACTATCAAAGTTACTGGCTCTTAATGATATTTTCTTTTTAGTATAGAATGGATTAACCCAATAAAATCCATTTTTCTTTACTGTACCCACATATTTTCCAAAAAGCAGTAATACCCTTGAATTATTTGGCTGCACCATAATAAATCCTGGAGCAATAATTATAGCTGTTAAAACAGCAAAAGCAAACCATGGATTTCTCAAAGTAATTATTGACACGATACCTCCAATAAATAAAATTAAAAACACAAACAGCATTAGGTAGCCATTAGCTGGGACAATAATTTTCTCTTCTTTCATGATATTAAATATTAGTTGATATTAAAATGATATCATAAAGATATAAAAATAAATTGTAATCTCAAAATTATTTTAAACTAGAGAGCTAATTTTGTTTTTGGCATGGTAGTTGATTTATATTAAGTGTAATTATTTACAACTATACTTTTAAGTAGTAATAATTATATTTTTGGTTGGTTAGTGGTAAAAAAGCATCTTTATTAATAGAGGTGCTTTTTTCCGTTTATCATGTAATATATTCCTCTTTTTGATATTAGATATATATAGTATTTTGTCGTTAAAACAGGTATTTTAATCGGTAAATGTTAAAAAAAAGTGTATTTCATCGAATAAATAATGTTTTTAAACGGTAATTTCAATATTAATTTTACATTTGGTGTGTACTAAAATTTAGTTTTTAGTTCAATGGATTAATTAATTAATATTTGCGTTATGTAATAGAATTAGAGACCCTAAATCTATCTTCGTAATAAAAAGCAAATAAGAAAGCCGAGGTTGAGGGACCTCGGCTTTTGTTTTATATTATTGTTTAACTTAGTAACGTTAATTTATATATTATGAAACGATTTTTTTATGTCCTGTTAATCTGTTACACTTGGTCATGTACTTCCCAAAATAATTTACCAGAAGGCTTTGGTTATGTGCATCACACTATTCCCGATATTCAATTAGAGTTACGCTATTTTGGAAGCGATAATTTTATAGGTAAACCTATTGATGGTTACCATAAGAATGTGGCTATCATGACTACTGATGCAATAAATGCTCTTAAAAGGGTACAGGACGAATTAAAGCAATATAATTTATCGATTAAAATATTTGACGGTTATAGACCGCAAACTGCTGTAAATCACTTTGTACATTGGGCAAAACAATTAAATGATACAGTTAATAAACAGAAATTTTATCCAAAAGTAAAAAAAGAACATCTTTTTGAAGAAGGCTATATATCATCTAAATCAGGGCATACTAGAGGTAGTACAATTGATATGACTTTGGTAGATTTAAATTCTGGAGAAGAGTTGGATATGGGAAGTCCCTGGGACTTTTTTGGGCCAGAGTCTTGGGTTGCTAATTTAGATCTCACTTTCCAACAAAGAGCCAATAGAATGCTATTACAAACTGTTATGCGAAAACATGGATTTAAATATTACACCAAAGAATGGTGGCACTTTACATTGCAAAATGAACCGTTTCCGGATACTTATTTCGATTTTCCTATAGAGTAATATTATTTCTATTTTTTATAACCAGGACCTCTCACTACTTGTCCTGGTAAAGCTCCAGTGTGTTCACCATCTTTCAACACTTGTTCACCATTTACAAATACATGCACCATTCCTGTAGATAATTGATGAGGTTCAGCAAATGTTGCGTGATCTTGAATTGTTGAAGGATCGAATATTGCTAAATCTGCAAAGTAGCCTTCTGCTAAACTTCCTCTTTTCTTTATTTTTAAATTTGAAGCAGGTAAGGAGGTTAGTTTTCTAATAGCGTCTTCTAAAGGGATTACTTTTTCATCTCTAACATATTTACCAAGTACTCTAGCAAAATTACCGTAAGCTCTAGGATGTGGATTTGAGTTTAAAAATAATCCTTCTGGTGCGATTGAACCTGCATCACTTCCAAAACTCATATATGGTAATGCTATTTGTTTTTTTACATTTTCTTCACTCATTAAAAAATAAACAGTACCTACACGACTACCATCAGCAATAACTAAATCCATGGCTGTTTCTTCAGGGTTTTTACCATGTATTTTAGCAACTTCAGCTAATGTTTTTCCTGTATAATGTCTTAAGCTATCGTTGCTAAAGCCAACTAATAATAAGTTTTCTGGAGATCCAGCTGCATACATTAAATTTTCCCATTCATCCGTTGGTGTGGTCATTTCTTTATACACACGTTTTCTTATGTCTGGGTCTTTTAAACGCTCAGCCCATTTTGTATAACCTCCTTCTTGAACCCATGGTGGCATTGAGGCGTCTAAACCTGTTGCTCCAGCTGTATAGGTGTACATGTCTGTTGTAATATGCAAACCTGCTGCTCTGGCTGAATCAATTTTTTTAACCACAGCGTCAAATTTATTCCAGTTGTCTTTTCCTGCCATTTTTAGATGGTAAATTTCGGCTCTTATATCTGCCTCGTCAGCAATTCTAATAAGTTCGTCCATACTTTCCAACAAGCGGTTACCTTCACTACGCATGTGTGAAATATACATACCATCGTACTCTGATGCGACTTTACAAAGTTCAATCAATTCTTCAGTTGAAGAATAAAACGCAGGAGCATAAATTAGTGACGAGCCAACACCAAGGGCTCCATCCTCCATGGCTTTTCTTACCATGTTTTTCATTGATGCCATTTCCTCATCAGTTGGAGGTCTATCTTCATAACCAATATGGTTTACACGAACTGTAGTAGCGCCTATAAAGGATGCTACATTTGTTGAAACACCACGTTTTACCAAAGATTGTAAGTATTCATCTAACGTATTCCAATCAATATCGAATTTTAAATCACCTTGATTTTCTTGCCATTGTTTTTTTTGTTTTTCTGTGAGTGGCCCCATTGAACTACCCTCTCCAAATACTTCAAGTGTTACACCTTGACGAATATCGCTTTGCGATTTACCATCAGCAATTAACGATTCGGTTGCCCAAGAGAGCATGTTTATAAATCCAGGTGCAACTACTAAGCCTGTTGCGTCAATTTCTAAGTTTCCTTTAGCATTTTTTAAATCGCCTATGGCAGCAATAGTATCGGCATTTATGCCAACATTGCCAACGTAAGTTGGATTTCCTGAGCCATCAGCAATGGTGCCGTTTTTTATTAAAATATCATATGTAGTAGGAGAGGAGCAACTTGATACTATAATTGCGAGCAGCAACAACGGTTTAAATATTTTCATTTTAATTATGGTTGGTTATTGAAGTATTAAAGTTATTAAAAATTAGAGTTAAGTTGAGAATAGATTCCTGATTTTATACAATACGTTTATTAGTCAAGCAAAAAATCTTAAATGTCATATTGACATTTTAAGATGAAAATTTGTTAAAACATTTTAAAAAAGAAGACTAAATTTTTTAAAAATTTCTTAAAAAAATGCGTTTTCATTTGTTTTGGTATTTTGTTTGTGCATATCATATCGAAATCGATTATAGATTTCAAATTTGAAATAATGTTTAATTTAAAATTTTGTAATTATGAACAATTTAGTTAATGTTTCTAAAAACGGAAGTTTATCAAACACTAATTCAAATGTAAGCTTCCCGAGTTGGTCAAATTGGTTAGATGATATTTTTAACAGAGACTTACCATCTGTATTTACTTCAAACTTCAATACAGGTATGTCCTTGCCAAAAGTAAATATAAAGGAAACAGCCGATGCTTATATTGTAGATATGGCTGTTCCTGGTCTTAAAAAATCAGACTTTCATTTAAACTTAGACAATCAAGCACTCTCCATTTCAACAGAGTTAAAGGAGGAAAAAGAGCACGAAGAGGAAAATTATACTCGTAGGGAGTTTGGTTACTCCTCGTTTAAAAGAACGTTTACCTTACCAGAAAGTGTAAACGAAGATAAGATTGATGCAAAGTACAAGGATGGAATTTTAAGTATTTATTTACCAAAAAAAGAAGAGGCTAAACAGAAGCCTGCAAGAACCATTAAAATTTCATAATTGTTTCTTCACTAAACTTTGTAAAAGTAGTTAAGTGGAGACTGACTTTTAGGTCTCCACTTAATCACTAAATTAAATACTTAATAATTTGATGTTAATATGCCTAAAAAATTTAAACCTGGAGATTGGGTGAAAATAAAGGGAAATTTAGAAAGCCCAAAAATGGAAGTCCTCAAATATATTTCAAAGAAAAATTCATTAGGCTTGATAAGTAACGACAATTATTTACAATGTGTTTGGTATAAAAATGGAAAAAGATATTCTGGGGTATTCCATCAAAATAACTTAATAAAATTCATAAAAACAGGAGGACTATATAATACGTAATGAGTTCATTATATAGGTTAAATATCAAAGTGTATAATTTAAAATATGAGAGCAATGAAAAAGTATATTTTATTAATGATGGTGGCTATGTTAAGCGTGAGCTGTAGTGGTCAAAATAGTAAAGACACAAAAGAAAACACAAAAGAAAAACAAGAATCTACAGTTAAGCTACCTAAAGGAGATTGGAAAGTTAATAAAGAATTTGATGAAAACGGAAATTTAATTCGATACGATAGTATCTATTCGTGGTCTTCCAACGATAAATTAAATGACTTATCATTAATGGATAAAGATAGTTTGTTAAAAACATTTGAGTCTAAATTTTTAGAAAATTTCTCTCAATTTGAAAACCAAGGGTTTGAAGATATTTTTTCACGAGATTCACTTTTTAGCAAGCAGTTTTTTAACGATGACTTTTTTGGAAGTAGTTTTGGCAAAGACTTTATGGATATAGATAAAATAAGACAGCAAATGATTGCAAGACAGAAAAAATTTTTAGAAAAATACCAATCTGAATTTATTAAACCGAAGGAAGATAATTAAAAAAACCGCTTCGAAATTTCGAAGCGGTTTTAAATTTTGATTGATTGTGTTTTTTTTACTCGTCTAATGCTTTTTTTGTTTGCGTATATCCTACAAATAAACCAACACCAGCCATAAAGAAAATTAACGCAGGATAAACCGCTTCTGAATCTAAGTTAGAATAAGTATCTAACAAATTAGCAATAAAAACACCTAAGCCAATTCCCATTAAAAGACATGCAAGATTTATGATAACGACTTTCCATGACGAACCTGCACGTTTACCAATATTAAATATACTTGCATCTGCGCCTTTTTCTATTAAGGCTAAGCGCTCTTTATTTCTAGATGAAATAAATAAATAAAATATTCCGAAAAGCACTCCGAACATAATAGGTACTATAACTATTTCTGATCCCATAATTGTTTGTTTTTAATTGATTATTTTTAATGTGTTCATAGCTTATGACGACAGCTTTTGAATATTGGTTACAAAAAAATTAAAATTTATTTTTTTTTCTAAAAAGTGTAACCTAAATAGAACTTATATAGTCATAGTAACAATGACCACCAACGATCAAGTTTATATAGAGGCGATTTTAAATGGCGATGCTAATGCTTTTACAGTATTGGTAGATCGTTATAAAGATTTAGTATATACCTTATCATTGCGTATGATGAAGCATACTGAGGAAGCAGAAGAAGCAGCGCAAGACACCTTTATAAAAGCTTATAAGTCGTTAAATAAGTTTAAAGGCGACTCAAAGTTTTCGACTTGGATATATAGAGTAGCTTATAATACGTGCTTAGACAGACTTAAAAAGAACAAACGACAACAATATACTGTTGAAATTAATGAATATACAGAGCATCAGGTAAAAACCTTAGATAATGCTCTAGACCAAATAGAAGCAAAAGAAAAAGAACAAACCATACAAAATTGTTTAGCACTTTTGCCCAGCGATGATAGTTTTTTATTAACTTTATATTACTTTGAAGAACTATCGTTAGAAGAAATTGCAAAAGTTGTTGGTTTAAAACCTAACAATGTAAAAGTAAAGCTTTTTAGGAGCCGTAAAAAATTAGCGACTATTTTAAAAAAGAATTTAGATAACGATATTATAGATAGTTATGAAAGAACATACAGAGCAGCATTTAGATAAGTTAGCAAAAAAGGTTATAAAATCATCAGGAATAAAATCGCCTTCCGTTGATTTTACCACTAACGTGATGAAAGCAGTTGAGCATGTTTCCATTGGTAGTTCAATAACCTATAAACCATTGATCTCTAAGTCTGGCTGGTTGGTTATTATCTCAATTCTTGTTGGGGTTTCGGTATATATGATGTTTGGGAATTTAGATTCAACTTGGGTCAAGTCTATTGACTATAGCATGATATCTAATAATAAACTAACTGAACTACTTTCTGGAGTTACATTTTCTAAAACATTAAGTTATGCCATTGGATTTTTTGGATTGCTGTTTTTTATTCAAATACCTTTGATGAAACACTATTTGAACAAGCGTTTAGAGTATTAATCTTTAAAATACCAAAAGGGTATAGTAGCAACATTCCAGTAAGTTGTATCCTGGTCTTTAATAGCTCTTCTTTGCACTTTTAAAACATGCTTTCCATCACTTAAATTTTTTGTAGGTAAAAAGCTTTCAAATCCTGGTTTGTTTTGTGTGTTACTGGTGAAAACGAACTCTGGGTGGTATATTGTAGAATCAATTTTTACATAGTAGATATCGTTAAAGGTCTTTAAATATTCCCTACGCAGACTATCCCATTGTTTATCATTAACAAATGTCCCACTCAATGTGATATTTGACCCTAATCCACGTTCATCTGTTTTTGGTTGCAAACCTTTATTATAATTATAAACACGGTTTTCAATGTTTTCATTAAACACTATGAATACCTTTAGATAGGTATCAGTAATAACTTTAGATTGTATAGCAGCATTGTCTATGAAACTTTTCTCGGTTAATAAATCTTCATAATTATCGCTATTTGCAATGACTTCGTTAGATTTCATGTTAGTTTCAAGGTAATTAGATGTTTTGTATTCTAGTGATAAGGTAATAGCAATTATTATATAAAAAGGGACTAGGAAAAAGCTTAACCGTCTGCCAAACCTATTATCTAAAAAATTGTAGACCAAAGGTCTGTATAAAAATGATAATGTTATAAAGCTAAATACCCAATATATTGGAAAATAGATTGTCGAAATCCAATTTTTCTTTTTTAAAAAGCCAAGGGTTATAAAATCTATTAAAGTGAGAAACATCCCAAGAATAATAAATAAGATAAGTGAGATGCCTACTCCTTTAGACAGCCAAATTGGCAAGGAGTCGTTATCTATGATCTGAGAGGCAATTAATCCAATAGCCAACACTGTAAAAGTAATGGCTAATACATAAAAAATCAGGAGAAAGGTCACGGCAAAAATAACACTACAATAATCTTCTAATGTTGCTATGTATTTATCAAAAGAACCAACACGTTTTTCTAAGTACCTAGTGAATTTTTGGCTATATTTTAAGCTGTCATAATCAATATCTCCAGAAACATATCGCAATCCTAAGGTGCCAATCCATAAACCACGTAATAGTACATGTAGCATTAAATTAAAAATTAAAATAGCACAGGATACCCAAGCAATGGCATAAATAACAAACTTATATACCTGTTGAGAGTTTTGAGCATCTTCAACTGCTAGTTTTATAGATGGGTAAGCAGTAAATAGACCAAAAATGGCAAAACCTGAAATGAGTAACTCCAACTGCCAGCTTTCTTCCTGAAGTTTTTGAAGGAGGTTTTTAAAAGCAGGATTTTTATAGTCTTGACTCATTAACTAATTATTTCTTTAAAGATAATCACTTTTTAATAATTAAGCTTGTATGTGTTTTGGCATTCTAATCTTGATAATTAACGACGATAAAATAGTGATACAACCAATAAGTAAAATGGCATATTCAATGCCAAAAACATCGGATGTGATGCCTGAAATAATAGCGCCTATGGCATACCCTAAATCACGCCATAATCTAAACACTCCAATACTCTCGGCGCGTTGGGTTGGTGCAGTATCATCAGCAATAGCAGCCAAAAATGTTGGATATACAATAGCTGTTCCTAATCCTAAAAGGGCAGATATCATTGCTAATTCGAAAAACGTAGTGCTATACGGAATTAAAAGAATGGCTATACCTTGTAACAACATACCCCAAAACAACATGGCTTTTTTTGAGTAATGGTCTGCCATTTTTCCTGTAAATAATTGTCCTAGTCCCCAAACAGTTGGGTAGATAGCTGCAATAACGCCAATATTTTCGGTTGAGTAGTTTAAAGAAAGCAATACCATTGGTAATAAACCCCAAATCATACCATCATTTAAGTTATTGACCAATCCAGCTTGCGTAATAGAGCTCAAGGTTTTGTTCTTAAAAGATGTTTCTACAAAAACATTGGTAAGTTGTTCAGTTTTATTAGTTGTATGCTCTTTATGCATAAACACTCTGGTGTCTTTAACTAAAAAGATTGAAACTAATAGTCCAATAATCGCTATACCAATTCCTAAGTAAAAAGGATAAGGTGTAATACCATAATTATCGGCGATATAGCCTGTTAAAAAAGCAACAAGGCCAACGGCAAAATAGCCTGCAAACTCATTAAGTCCCATAGCTAAACCTCGATTTTTTTCACCAACCAAATCTATTTTCATAACAACAGTACTGCTCCAAGTAAATCCTTGGCTTATTCCTAATAAAATATTGGCAAAAACCACCCAATTCCAATGATTGGCATAGATTAAAACAAAGGGGATAGGCAAAGCAATAATCCATCCAAAAATCAAGAGATTTTTACGACCAAAACGATTAGCCAATCGTCCTGTAAAATAATTGGCAATGGCTTTGGTGATACCAAAAGCGATAATGAAAGATAAAATAGCTGAGGTTGTTGCCACTCCAAATTCCAACTCAGCAAATTGCGGAAATATACTGCGTTCTAAGCCTACCATGCCACCAACAAAGGCATTAATAATAACCAAAACGGTAAATTGTTTCCAGTTTTCTTTAAGCCCTAGTTTAATGGAGTTGGTCATGTTATTTTAAAAAGCGTTTTAATTCTTTACGTTTCTTTTCGGGTAGTGAATTATGTTTTGTTGCTATTGATAAATGTTCTTGATTTTTTTGTCTGTCAAATAACAGCTTAAATAATTGAGCAATAGTAATGCTTTTTTCTTGCCTTTTAACTAACTCAAAAGTATCGCCAACAGTAACATGGCCTTCTTGGATCACTCTGGTGTAAGTTCCTGGTTTTCCATGGGCGATAAATTGTTCCATAATGTCTGGTGTGCCCATTTTAGCGGCAAATGTGGTGCAAGGTTCACGAGGTTGTGTAATCTCTATAAGTGCTTCGCCAACTTTGTAAACATCACCAACATATAGTTGGGTTTCATCTAAACCTTCAACCGTCAAGTTTTCACCCAACATACCATAATGCCAATCTAATTTTGGATATAAGTTTTTCCAATAAAGATAGTGGTCTGCTGAAAATAAATAACAGGCTTTGTATTCGCCACCATGTACTTTTCGGTTGGTCACTTCGTCGCCTTTTACATTATCTTTTTCAAGGTAAATAGGTTGGGTTGTTGGCTTTTTATGAATACCAGTACGTTGTCTTTTGCCATTAATGGTAACAAATCCTGGTTTTGCGATATTGGTAGAGAGTACTTTCAAGAGATATTATTTTTTGTATGATTTAAAGAAAAACCGTAATCCTTTATATATTGAAATATTGGGAGCAGACATGTGTTCTTCGTCGTCAAAATAATTGTATTTAAACTTGAGTCCATTGGTATTGTTTTCCAACGGTTATAGGGCTAGAATTTTTTATTTGACCAATTAATAGGTTTGAATAAATCAATAAAAAGAAAATTACAACTTTGTTTTTCATTTAAAAATCAGGTTACTAAAAACGAAGGTAGTCGTTTTTATTGCAAAATCAAACAAGCCTTTTTTATCTTATTTTGAAGTCTAGGTTCGTAATACTTATTTTTCAATTATCAAATTTTCAGCATAACGAACAGCTGTAGCAATAAGGTTATTTCTGTTTTTCGATTTTTCTTCAAAAGAATTGAGATGGCTTCTCTTTATTTGTCGCCCTTTAACAAAAACAGCTAAAGGCTTCTGTAGGGTGGCTAAATCTTGTAAGGGGTTGTTTTTTACTAATAGTAAGTTGGCTAGTTTGCCAATTTCCACAGAACCCATGTTGTTCATTATGGTATGAGTTTTTGAAGCATTAATAGTTGCTGCTTTTATTGCTTCGTAATTAGTAAGACCAGCCTCTTTGTAAAATGCTAATTCTTTATGAATTGAATAACCAGGAACTGTAACACCAATTCCGGCATCAGTACCGCAAATAATTGAAATTCCAGCATCGTTAAAGTCTTTAATAATCTTTAAATGAAAATCGTGCTGATTTTTAATGGATGTTACAATTGAAGAATCTCTTAATTTAGTATTATGCCATCTATCAAATTGCGCTTTGCTGTCAACTTTTTTGATTAGTGGATTCATAAAGTTAAGTTGCTCTGACGATAAAATATCATCATCTATTAACATTTGATAAATATTATTGAAAACCGTTAATGTTGGGCAAAAGACACCTTGATTTGACTTTGCATACGTGTTCACGACTTCAGCTAATTTCAAAGTGTCTAAAGTATAATCTAAAGGTTGTTGGTAAATATCCTCGGCATGTTCTATCGATTTAATTTGCGGGTTAAAATGATATGCAAATGAAACTTTTTTAGATGGATGCGACACAACATCGATATTAGAAACTTTGGCTTGTTCTAAAATAGCATCAAATAGCTCTTTTGTTAAGCCATTATAGGTTTTTATAAAATCGTAACCTCTCTCTTTATAAGAAATAATCTTTGCTTTGGCTTCTTCAATATTAGTTAATTGTAAATTATCATCACCTATAAATTCAGGACCAGTAAGTTTTGGTCCAGAAGTATAAAATAATGGCGAAAGCAATTTGTCATCATTTATTTTCTTCTTTAATCTTAAATGCATTGGTGTGCCCCAAACATTTCTTACGGCTGTAACACCATTAGATAAATAGAGCCCAAGCTCGTATTTGTCCCATACATGTACATGCATATCAATTAACCCAGGCGTTAGAAATTTGTTTTTGGCATCAACAATTTCTACATCTTTAATATCAATATTATCTGCAACCTTTTCAATGATACCATCTTTTATGTACACCATTTTATTAACCAAAATAGTGTCTTGATTCATAGGAACAACATTTACATTGGTAATAAGATAAGAGTCGTTACTAGCGTAGTTGTTGTTTTTAATTTTTAGATAACTCGTATTGTATGAATCTATGCCTAGAATAATAAGAACAGTTATAACAAGTAACCCAATAAGTGTTGAGATAATTTTAAAAATACGTTTTAATAATTTCATATGGTTAACAAGGCTTATTTTTTTAATAATGGTTAATAAAGTTACACAAGGTTTTTTAAAAAGCAAACCTTCTTTTTTGTTTATTCTATTTACCTTTGCACTTTGAAAAATAGTTGATTAATGCAGTTAAACTTAACAAAGCCTATTTGTTTTTTCGATCTTGAAACAACAGGTATCAATATATCTAAAGATCGCGTGGTTGAAATTTCAATTCTTAAAGTGTTTCCTAACGGTACCGAAGAAAGTAAAACATGGTTGGTAAATCCAGAAATGCCAATACCACCAGAAGTAACTGCTATTCATGGCATCACTAACGAAAAAGTAGCTAACGAGCCAACTTTTAAGGAAATAGCAAAAGACGTACATAATATGATTAAAGATTCCGATTTAGGAGGCTTTAATTCTAATAGATTTGATATTCCTCTTTTAGCTGAAGAAATGTTACGCGCTGAGATTGATTTCGATATGAAAAACCGTGTTGCAGTAGATGTACAAACTATTTTTCATAAAATGGAGCAGCGTACATTAAGCGCAGCGTATAAGTTTTATTGTGACGAAAGTTTAGAGGATGCACATAGTGCTGAAGCTGATACCAATGCAACTTATCAAGTATTAAAAGCCCAAATTGACAAATACGACGACTTAGAAAATGACGTTAAATTCTTAGCAGAGTTTAGCTCTCGAAAAAAGTTTGCTGATTTTGCAGGCTTTATCAATTATAATAAAAAAGGAGAAGAGTGTTTTTCATTTGGAAAACATAAAGGTAAACGTGTGGAAGATGTATTAGCAGAAGAACCTGGATATTTTGGATGGTTACTCAATGCCGATTTTCCATTATATACAAAAAAAGTACTCACAGCTATTAAGTTGCGTAGTTTTAACAATAAATTGTTTTAAAGAACCAAGAACCAAGAACCAAGAACCAAGAACCAAGATAGCGGCTTAGATGAAATCAGTCTTGTTTCTAGAAGCGAAGCGATCTTTGTTCTAATATCTTATAAAATATGAAACTCATTTGCATAGGTAGAAATTATACCAAACATATTGAAGAATTAGAAAACGAAAAACCTAAAGATCCTGTGGTATTTTTAAAACCAGACACTGCAATTTTATTAAAAAAACAACCGTTTTTTATTCCTGATTTTTCTGATGATGTTCACCATGAAATTGAAATATTAGTTAAAATCAATAAAGTAGGGAAGTATATTGATAGAAAATTCGCACACAAATATTACGATGAAATAGGTTTAGGTATTGATTTTACCGCACGCGATTTACAAAGTCAATTAAAGGCAAAAGGATTACCTTGGGAAAAAGCTAAAGCCTTTGATGGTGCTGCTGTTATAGGTAAATGGCTTCCTAAAGATTGTTTTGAAAATGTGGACAATATTAACTTTAGTTTATATAAGAACGACGAGATTGTTCAAGACGGAAACACCAATTTAATGCTGTGGAAGATTGATGAGTTAATCGAATATGTATCAAAATATTTCACTTTAAAGATTGGAGATATTATCTTTACAGGCACGCCAGCAGGAGTTGGCAAAGTTATTGCTAACGATAAATTAAAAGGATTTATAGAAAACGATGAAATGTTTTCAATAACAGTAAAATAAATGGAACAACATTACAAACTTGATAGAGTAAGAGAATTGGCAGATAATGATGTCGATTTTATAGAAACTTTAGCTATGACATTTTTAGAGGAAGTGCCAGAAGATGCACAACTTTTACAAACAGCTGTTGTAAGCAAGGACTATTTGGCTACCTACAAATCTGCCCACAAAATGAAGCCTACAATCGACTTATTTGAACTTGGTGTTCTTGATGATTTAATAGAAGTTCAGGACTGGGGAAAATTTGAGCAGCGCGATAAAGATATTTCTGAAAAACTTGCCATTGTATTAGACGCTGTAGAAAAGGCAGTAGCCGAAATAAAAGTAGATTTCAATTTATAATGCAAGCAGAAATAGTAACGATTGGTGATGAGATTCTCATTGGTCAAATAGTTGATACTAATTCAGCAGTCATTTCAAAAGCACTGAACAAAATAGGTGTTTCTGTATATCAAATCACTTCTGTTCAAGACGATAAAACACATATTTTAAAGTCTTTAAAAGAGGCAGAGGAAAATGCCGATATCGTTATTGTTACTGGAGGTTTAGGCCCTACAAAAGACGATATTACAAAAACCACTATTGCTGAGTATTTTAATGATACCTTAGTACAAAGTGAAGCAGTATTACAAAACATAAAGCACCTTTGGGAGAACTATATAAAGCAACCATTATCACAAGTAAATATAGATCAAGCCTTAGTACCTTCAAAAGCAACGGTTTTAATGAACCATTTTGGGAGTGCTCCAGGAATGTGGTTAGAAAAAAATGGTAAAGTATTTATATCGCTTCCAGGTGTACCATTTGAAATGAAAGCACTTATTGAAAACGAAGTCATTCCAAAGCTTCGTAAGCAGTTTAAGTTGCCATATATTATGCATAAAACACTACTCACCTATGGGCTAGGTGAAAGTAAATTAGCTGAGAGAATTGAGCCATGGGAAGATAATTTACCTGAGTTTATCAAATTAGCATATCTACCTAATTTAGGAAAAGTACGTTTACGGTTGTCAGCAAAAGGGATTGATAAAGATACTGTAATTGCTGAAATGACTAAACAAGTAGATAGTTTACTACCTCAAATTCAAGATGTGTTTGTTGGTTTTGAAGAAGACCAATCTATAGAAGCAATTATAGGAAGAAAATTTACTGAACTTAAAAAAACACTGTCAACAGCCGAAAGTTGCACTGGAGGGAAGATTGCCGAGAGGCTTACAGCAAATTCTGGAGCATCAGCATATTTTAAAGGAAGTGTGGTAAGTTATGCAACCGAAGCTAAAATAGATGTTCTAAAAGTTGATGAAGCTTTGATTAATAAATTTTCAGTTGTCAGTACTCAAGTAGCTGAAGCCATGGCAATAAGTGTTCAAAAATTATTTAAAACGGATTATGCCATAGCTACGACTGGAAACGCTGGACCAACAAAAGGCGATTCAAACGTTGCCGTTGGTACTGTATGTATTGCTATAGCCACTCCAAAAGGTGTTTTTTCTGAAATTTTTAGCTTAGGAAACCATAGAATTAAAGTAATAAATAAAGCAGTGAATAAAGCTTTTGAAATGCTTCAAAAAGAAATTTTTAAAAATTGATAAAATAAAGTTTGTCAAACACCAAAGAATTCGTAAATTTGCACCTCGTTTTAAAATAACAATTTTTTAAAGTTATATATCATGTCAAGAGTTTGTGAGCTTACTGGAAAAAAAGCGATGGTTGGGAACAACGTTTCGCATGCAATGAATAAAACTAAACGTAAGTTTAATGCCAACTTGCTTAAGAAGCGTTTTTATATTCCTGAAGAAGATAAGTGGGTAACTTTAAAGGTTTCTGCAGCTGCGTTAAAAACTATTAACAGAGTTGGAATTTCAGCAGCAATTAAAGAAGCTAAATCTAAAGGATTTTTAAAATAATAGCCTCATAGTTTAAATATTAGTACAATGGCAAAGAAAGGAAATAGAATTCAAGTAATATTAGAGTGCACTGAGCATAAAGCTTCTGGACAACCAGGAACGTCTAGATATATTACCACAAAAAATAAAAAGAACACGCCAGATAGAATGGAGATTAAAAAATTTAATCCAATCTTAAAGCGTATGACCGTTCATAAAGAAATCAAGTAAAATAATTGAATCATGGCAAAGAAAGCAGTAGCATCATTACAAACTGGATCTAAAAGATTAACAAAGGCTATTAAAATGGTAAAATCTCCAAAATCAGGAGCATATATGTTTGTTGAATCAATTATGGCACCAGAGCAAGTAAACGACTTTTTGAATAAAAAATAAATTATTTTTTATAATCAAGATATTATAAGCTGCTTTCTTTTTAGAGAGCAGCTTTTTTTATGCCTTATAAATGGTAATCTTCAAAAAATATTTATTTTCTTTATAGTCGGTTTTATGACAATGTAGCAGATATTGTTTTTAGGCAAGAATATTGTTATAAACAAGGTAAATAATACAATAACGATACATGAGCTTTTTTAAAAAGATATTTTCTTCAGAAAAGAAGGAAACCCTAGATAAAGGATTAGAGAAATCTAAAACCTCATTTTTTAACAAACTTAATAAAGCAGTTGCAGGAAAATCTAAAGTTGATGATGATGTTCTTGATAACTTAGAAGAAATACTAGTAACAAGCGATGTTGGTGTTAATACCACTTTAAAGGTTATCGAAAGAATTGAGGCCAGAGTCGCTAAAGATAAATACTTAGGAACCTCAGAACTTAATCAAATATTAAGAGAAGAGATTGCAGGATTATTATCTGAAACTAATTCTGGTGAAGCTACTGAGTTTACTATTCCAGAAACAAAAAAGCCTCATGTTATTATGGTGGTTGGCGTCAATGGTGTTGGTAAAACTACAACTATTGGTAAACTAGCATATCAGTTAAAAAAGCAAGGCTTAAATGTGGTTTTAGGAGCAGCAGATACTTTTAGAGCAGCAGCGATAGACCAATTACAGGTTTGGGCAGATCGTGTTGATATACCTATTGTAAAGCAATCTATGGGAAGTGACCCTGCGTCTGTTGCTTTTGATGCGCTGCAGTCTGGTGTATCACAAAATGCAGATGTGGTTATTATCGATACAGCAGGAAGATTACATAATAAAGTCAACTTAATGAACGAGCTTACTAAGGTAAAACGCGTTATGCAAAAAGTAGTTGACGATGCACCTCATGACGTATTGTTAGTTTTAGATGGCTCTACAGGACAAAACGCTTTTGAACAAGCAAAACAATTTACAGCGGCAACCGAAGTAACCTCATTGGCAGTCACTAAATTGGATGGCACAGCTAAAGGTGGTGTGGTCATTGGTATTAGCGACGAATTTCAAATACCAGTAAAATATATTGGTGTTGGCGAAGGCATTGAAGATTTGCAAGTATTTAATAAATATGAGTTTGTAGATTCGTTTTTTAAATAATATATTGTCTTACTGTTAAGGCAGGAACCCACTTTAAGATGAGTTATAACATCTATCATAATCTAACAATAAATGCTTCACCAAAAGAAGTATATAATGCAGTGACATTGCCACAACATTTAGATAATTGGTGGACTTTAAAAAGTTCTGGAAAACCAGAATTACATACTGAATACAACTTAAACTTTACCGATGATTATGATTGGTATTGCAAAGTATCTAAAGTAGAACCACACAAAACCTTTCATTTAAAAATGACAAAATCTGATGATGATTGGAATCCTACAACCTTTGGTTTCGATTTAGAGAAAGCTAAAAATGGCACCTTACTCAAATTTAGTCATGTAAACTGGCCAAAAGAAAATCATCATTTTAAGCATTCATCGTTTTGTTGGGCTTTATTGCTCAATGGTTTAAAAAACTATTTAGAGAAAGGAGACATCATTCCTTTTACAGAAAGAAATTAGTTTCAAATTAATTAGTATTTTTATTCAAAATACTAATCATGCGTAACATTCTATTTTTTCTTCTAATTGCCCTTGCATTTTCTTGTAAAAATGACACTTCAACACCTATTGTGGTTGAAAGAGAAATTCCCCCAGTTATTAGGGATTCTACCGATTTTAGAGAGTTTAGAGTCTTAGATTCTAGATATATTAGTAAGGAAGAATTATGGCAACCGTTTAATAAAGACTTAGAAAATTTTACGGAAGACGTTTATAATAACTTAAAGCCACTTATTCTAGAGCAAGATATTCCAACGCTTCAAAACCATATTTCTAATGGTGATTTGTCCTATGAAAGTCTTACTAAGTTTTACTTATACCGTATTAGAAAATTTGATAGAGAGAATGACTTGTCATTAAACTCGGTAATCTCAATAAACCCTAATGTTATTGAGGACGCTAAAAAAGCAGATAAAACAAGATTTGTAAAGGCACCACATCCAATTTTTGGGATGCCAATTCTATTAAAAGATAATATCAATGCTACAGGAATGCCAACTACAGCAGGCGCTGCTGCATTGCAAAATAATAATGCTAATGACGCTTTTATTACAACGCGTTTAAAAAGTAATGGAGCACTTATTTTAGGAAAGGCTAATTTAAGCGAATGGGCTTATTTCTTTTGTGGCGATTGCCCTAGTGGTTACAGTGCTATTGGCGGGCAAACTTTAAATCCGTACGGAAGACGAACTATGGATACAGGAGGTTCAAGTTCAGGTAGTGGTGTGTCTGTAGCTGCTAACTTTAGTGTTGGTGCTGTTGGTAGTGAAACGTCTGGTTCTATTTTGTCACCTTCCAGCTCTAACTCTGTAGTAGGACTTAAACCAACCATTGGCTTACTAAGTAGAAGTGGTATTGTGCCAATATCTTCAACCTTAGATACACCTGGTCCAATGACCAAAAACGTCATCGATAATGCTATATTACTAGATGCCATGAGTGGATTTGATGATGCAGATCCAAAGGCTAAAAAGAGTCAGGTAGTGAGTTATGCTGAATCATTAACCGAAAGTAGTATTAAAGGAAAGCGTTTTGGAGCTTTTAAACGATTGATGGAAGACTCTTTATATGTTGCAGCAATTGATGTATTGCGAATAAATGGGGCAGAAGTTGTTGAGGTTGATGAGGTAGATGTTGAGCGTTCCGGGTTTATTAGCTTATTAAATCTGGATATGAAAAAAGATTTGCCTGAGTATCTAGCTAATCGTGCTTCAAAAACTATAGAATTAACTTCTGTTCAAGATGTGATAGATTATAATAATCTAGACTCTATAAATAGAGCACCATATGGACAAAGATTATTTAAAGGCATTGTGGATGATCCTGGAAGTTTACAATATTTAGATTCCATTAAAACCGACTTAAAAACAAAAAGCAGATTATATTTTGATACACCTTTTGAAAAACAAAATCTAGATGGATTTTTATCTATTAACAATTTTCATGCAGGTTGGGCTGCCACAGCTGAATATCCTGCAATAACAGTACCAATGGGTTATCAAGATAGTGGTCGCCCTAGAGGATTAACGTTTATTGCTAAGCCATTAAAGGAAAGAGACTTGCTAGAATGGGCTTATGTGTATGAGCAAGTATCGAAGAAGCGAGTGTCTCCAGTAAATTATAATTAGTTGATTAAGGCATTAATCTTTTCCCACAACTGATTATCAAAACTTGAAGATCCAAATACCGAATTGTTAGCATTGTCTCCTAGTCTTACAATTACTAGACCCTTACTTGGAACGATGTATAATTTTTGATCATTTTTGCCTAAACCAGCAATTAAATCGCTTGGCGCATTTGGTATAAGTGTACCTTGATATTCGACTTCACTTCCTGGGAGCCTATAACTACTTTTGCCATTTAGCCACCATAAGTAACCATAAGATTTATTTAAATTTTGAGAAGTGTTAGTCATTTCATTAAAATAATTAGTATCACTTAAAATTACCTCATTTTCCCAGGTACCTTTGTTTAAATTTAAAAGCCCAAACCTTGCCATACTCTTCGCGTTACTTAAATACAACTTGTAACAGCCAAAAGACACCCAAACACCTTGCATGCCTATTTTATCACTTACTTTAGTGTTAAAATAGTTGCTAAAAGTTGTGTTTGTAGCACCTTCAATAATACTATGGGATAAGGTATATGGCGCATTGTGATAATACCAAAATGTAGAAGGATCTTGCTTATAAACTAAATCTTCGGGTTCAGTACAATCAGCATTTGGTACATTATAATCTAATCCGGTAGTCATCGTTAAATGATTTTTTACTGTAATAGCTTCTTCTTGTAAGTGAGTCATGCTTGACCAATTTGAACCCAAATAGTCTTGAGATGGATTATCAATATCAAGTAAGTTTTCTTGTTGGGCAATGCCAATAGTAAATGCCGAAAGTGTTTTTGCAGCAGAATTCCATGTGTGATTCATATTGGCATCAAAGCCATTACCATACCATTCTACAGCTATCTTACCATTTTTAAGAATGATAAAAGCTTTAGAATGTTTAGTATTTAAAAAGTTGTAAAGATCTTGCTCAGCATTGGTGTTCCAATTAAGCGATGCAATCGAAATGGTTTCCCAGTTATTAGAGTTTATTGGTGGAAAATATAATGATTCTTCTGTTTTATCTTTATGTTCTGTACTATCTGTTGTACAGTAGAAAAAAGAGCATCCAATAAAAAGATAAAATAAATATTTGTAGGCTAATTTCATTATCATGTTTTTAAGACCATTAAATATACTAAAGGTTTAATTATATTGTATCTTTGCAAACCAAAATTAAGGCATGAGAACAAAGTCGCTTAAAAAAAATAAGATTAACGTCGTTACTCTAGGATGTTCTAAAAACGTCTATGATAGTGAAGTGTTGATGGGACAACTTAAGGCTAATAACAAAGAGGTTGTTCATGAAGAAGAAGGAAACATTGTAGTGATAAATACTTGTGGCTTTATTAATAATGCAAAAGAAGAAAGTGTTAATACTATTTTAGAATATCTGCAAAAGAAAGAAGAAGGTGATGTCGATAAAGTGTTTGTAACCGGATGTTTAAGTGAGCGTTATAAACCTGATTTAGAAAAAGAAATCCCAGATGTTGACCAATATTTTGGAACTACCGAATTACCAAATTTATTAAAAGCTCTTGGTGCAGACTATAAGCATGAACTTATAGGCGAGCGTTTAACAACAACTCCAAAAAATTATGCGTATTTAAAAATTGCTGAGGGTTGCGATAGACCTTGTAGTTTTTGTGCTATTCCACTAATGAGAGGAAAGCATAAATCAACTCCAATAGAAGAATTGGTGGTTGAAGCTGAAAAATTAGCTGCTAATGGTGTTAAAGAGTTAATACTTATCGCTCAAGATTTAACCTATTACGGACTTGATTTATATAAAAAACGAAACTTAGCAGAGCTTTTAGAAGCACTTGTAAAGGTGGAGGGTATTGAATGGATTCGTTTGCACTATGCATTTCCAACAGGTTTTCCAATGGATGTGTTAGAAGTTATGAATCGTGAGCCTAAAATTTGTAATTATTTAGATATTCCGCTTCAGCATATTTCCGATAGTATTTTAAAAAGTATGCGTCGTGGAACTACTCAGGAAAAAACGACTAAGTTGTTAAAGGAGTTTAGAGCTAAAGTACCAAGCATGACGATTAGAACGACGCTTATTGTTGGATATCCTGGAGAAACAGAAGAAGATTTTCTAAAGCTAAAAAATTGGGTTATTGATATGCGTTTTGAACGTTTAGGCTGTTTTACCTATTCTCATGAAGAAAACACGCATGCTTTTAATCTAGTTGACGATGTACCACAAGAGGTAAAACAAGAGCGTGCTAATGAGATTATGGAAATTCAATCTCAAATTTCTTGGGAATTAAATCAAGAAAAAATAGGACAGGAGTTTAAAGTAGTTATTGACAGAAAAGAAGGTGATTATTTTGTAGGACGTACAGAGTTCGACTCTCCTGATGTAGATAACGAAGTGCTTATTGATGCCACAAAAACCTACTTAAAAACAGGAGAATTTACAACAGTAAAAATTACTGATGCTGCCGATTTTGATCTTTACGCCAAGGTTATTTAATTTATTATTCTTTCTTTTTTTCGATTTTTTCAAGTTGCCTCGAAATTTTTCGAATAGCAGATTCTATAGACTTCTCAGGTTCAATAATATTGTATTCTCCCCAAAACTCTGGATCTGAAAACCCTGAAGCTTTATCACTTAAAATAATTGATGGTCTTAATCTATTATCTTTATTTAAAGTAGAAGTAAAGTTCTTAGTCCAATCGGTAATAGCCATTTCTATGTTTAAAGAATATCTACTACCAAACAATTTTTTTCGCCATTTCACCCTAAACGCCAATTGTACATTACTGTAACTATAGTACCATTTGCCATCAGAGGTGCTTTTATAATCTACACGATATAATGCTTCTTCAGGTTCTACTTTTACTAGTCTAGGTTTTTTTCTAAGGAAGAGTTTAACGGCTTCATCTTTGTTTTCAACATTCAAGCTATAATCAGCACTAACTAAGGCTAAGGTTTCAGCATCTATATATATTTTACCACTATATAAAGGTGTTACAATATTTGGTAGTTGTTTAAAATTAACTACGAAAACCGAACGGTTATTTAGCTCGGTTGATGCATCAAAACTAAATGTATAATATTCAAACAATTCGTCACTAAAAATATAATCTTGATATTTTACAATATCAGAATATAAAGCACTAAATGGACCACCTTGTAGTTTTACTGCCAAAGTATCAAGTCTAGAATAATTAGTGTTTTTTCTTGATTTTATTAGTTCTACAGCATCACTCCTTGATGAGGAATAAGGCTCTTTGTATATTTTAACAACTGCTTCGGCTAAAGAAGCATTTTTATTACGCTTTTTTATAGTTTCCCTATAAAATGCCGTCATGGCCATTTTTTCGTTTACATACTTATCTCCAAGGTTATTTAAAGCAGACTTTACAAGTGAACGAGCATTTGTAGCTGCATTAATATTTATTTGAGATAGTTCTGTAGCAATAGCTTCTAGTGTTATGGTATTATCTTTTCCTCTTAGGCTATTTAATGATACTTCTTGTGTTTTGTAACCTAAGTATGAAATTAAAATACTACTGTTAGAAAGCGATTTAGGGACTTTTAATGTAAATTGTCCTTCTTTATTTGTAATAGTGCTAATGTTTGAATTTTTAACTGATATGTTTGCAAAAATTAAAACTTTTTTTGTGTCATCACCAATAACACGTCCTTGATATTCATCGAAAGATTGTGCAACATCTTGAAATGATAAGGCATTAGATTTCTGGTTAAAAGAAAGAAATACTAATAAAATTAGTGATAATGTAAAGCTTTTGTTGGTCGGGTTTAAGCATCCTTTTTTCATGATAACTTTGTTTTAATTAGTAGTGTGAAGTATTAGCTATTAAATTAGTGATTTTTTAGATTTTGACCTACAAAAAATAAAGAATTAACATATTGAAGACTATTTAAAATTTATATGCTAGTCCTATTTGTAGGGTGTTAAATTTTCGATAGCCTGCATCATCCTCTAAAAACTTTGATAATGCAAAATATGGTCGGCCTTCAATGTAAAAATTAGGCGTTATTTGATACCTTGCTCCAAACGTAAAGCCAAATATAAATGAGTTGTATAAATCGCTGTTTTCAGCTTCGTCTAGATTTATTAAAACTTGACCTTCTGGACCAATAAATCCAGAAAACCCATTACCGAGTTCAAAATTTAATAATACAGGAATGTGTAGTAAGTTTACATTATTTCTTCCTTGAAACTCGGTTGAGGAGTAAATAATTTCTGGTTGCACACTAAATACATCTGATGTTGGAATGTTTACAAATGCACCAATATACACTCCGGATTTTTTTTGCACATTATCACCAGACTCACTTACAGTTCTATTATGCATAGAGTTTAAACCTGCTTTTAAGCCAAAGCTTATTTCTGGAATAATAAGGTCGTCGTCTTGTGCAAATAAATTACCAATAAAAAGTGTTAACAGCGAGGTAAGTAGTATTCGTTTCATATATAGCTCTTCAAGTTAAGTAAAGTTATACTTTTAATTGTGTTCTACAATAGTCCTAAAAGTTAAATTAACTCTTGGGTTTTTAATTTTTTTAGTTGGTGGTAATCTATGTAACCAATGCTCTTGAGTTTCGCCTTTCATAACTAATAAACTTCCGTGTTCTAGTGAAAATTCTAACTTTTCTTTAGTTTGTTTGTGTTTAAATGCAAATTTACGTTCTGCACCAAAGCTTAAGGATGCAATGGCTCCATGTTTTTTTAAATCTTTTTCAGCATCGCTATGCCAACCCATGGTTTCTTCGCCATTATGGTAAAGGTTACAAAGACACGAATTAAAGGTTTCTCCTGTTTTAAGCTCAACCAATTGTTTTAGTTTTAATAGTCCAGGAGTCAATGGTAAGGCTTTTTTTGTTTTTCCTGAATAGGTGTATTCAAAAGCTTTGTCTCCATACCAAGCTACTTTACGTTTGGTTATGTAGTGTTTGCCATAAACTGTAGCTTCATCATGTTGCCAATCAAGATTTTCTAAAAGTGAATGAAAAATGGTGTTGGCCAACTTATTTGGAATAATTTTTCCATAGTAATTAACTACACCGTCTTTTGGTAATAGGTTTTTGGTTTCGTCTATGAGATCATTAAAGAGTTTCAAAAATTAAAAGATTATTTACTGCTCAATGTTTGATTTATCCTTAACCTCATTTAATAGTATTGGTTTCCCAAAGCCTAAGGCTTCTAACTTCTCCATTTGTGTTTTAGCATCACCAACTACTAAATAATTCATTTTATTAACATCTAAATATTTTTCAGTAAGTTTCTTGATGTCTTCAACTGTCATTGCTTTTACAATGTCTTCACGCTGTTTGGCATAATCGTCAGGTAAATTATAATTACTAATATTACTAAGCATGCCTAATTTAGAACCTAAAGTTTCAAACGCTCTTGCGTTACTTTTAATCATAAATCCTTTAGTAACCTCTAAATCATTTTCATTATAATTCTTACCGTAGTTTTCAACAATTTCTTTGACTAAACTTGCCGACTCTAATGTTACATTAGACCTAACACCGCTTGAAATAGTAAAGGCACCTTTAATATTTGAACCTGAGAAACCAGAAACAATACCATAGGTATAGCCTTTGCCTTCTCTAAGTTCTTGAGTTAACTGGGATGCAAATCCACCACCACCTAGACGATAGTTTAACACAGTTGCTGGATAATAATCAGCATCAGTCGCAGCTAAAGCAGGATATCCAAATCTAATAACCGATTGCTTAGCATTTGGGACATCATAGAAATAGACTTTAGATTCTTGGGGAGCTTCAGGGTCTTTAACTTCAGGAATAGTCACTTCTTTAGCCTCCCAATTGTTATTTAAATTCTCCAACGAAGCAATAACTTCTTTTTGTGAGATGTCTCCAACTATATGCAAATTAGTAACTGTTGGTGAAATATTTTTGGTATAATACTTCTCGAGATCCTCCATAGTAATGGCATTTACAGAAGCTTCAGTACCAATATTATTTTTTGACAAAATATGATCATCACCATAAGTTAATTTAGCAAACTCTATGGATGCAATACTATTTGGATTCCCTTTTTGACGTTGAATTTGACTCAATGTACTTTGTTTTAACAAGGCAAATTCATCAATGTCCCAACGTGGCTCTAATAATATTTCTTCTACTAGTTTCATGGTAGCATTGTAGTTTTTAGCTAGGGAATTACCAGAAATAGTAATGGCTTCATCTGACGCAAAGGCATTAATAGAAGCACCCAAACTTTCAACAGCATTTTCAAACTCTTCGGGTGTTTTGTTCTTTGTTCCTTTAGTGAGCATCTCTGCTAAGAGATTAGACACACCAATTTTATTGATGTCCTCTAGCAACATGCCTCCTTTAATCTGCATTCTAAACTGCACTAATGGCACTTCATTGTTTTCTATGCCCAATACATTCATTCCAGATGCTAAAGATGCTTTCCAAACCTCAGGCACTTTTACGTCTGGACTCTCGCCATAAGGAGGTTCAACAGACCTATCAAAACTAGACGGTGTTTTTTCGTAAGTAGCTGCAATACTTGGATCGAATTCTTCCTCAGCACCTTCAATAATTTTTTCTTCAACGACTTCGGCTAAATTAGAATCTGCCAATGCTAAATCTGCTTGACCTTTAGGTACAAAACTTGTTGCTATATAGTTTTGATTCTTGATGTAGGCATTGTAAACACGCATGACATCATCAGCAGTAACAGCTAGTATTTTTTTTACATCTTCGTTTATATATGCAGGATCTCCTGCAAATATTTTATACTGTGCTAACTGAAACCCTTTTCCTAAAACACTTGATAATCCGTTATAGAATGCAGTTTCCTGACCAGCTTTGATTCTGTCTAAATCTTTTTGAGGAATGCCTTCGGCTTCAAACTTTGCAAATGCTTTATTAATGGCGCTTTGTACGTTGTCTAGCTTAGTTCCGTTAAATGCTGTAACACTTAGCATTACTTGTCCAGCTATTTCAGAATTGTATTGAAATAAGTTTATATTACTAGCTAGTTTATGTTCTTCAACAATCAATTTGTTTAATGGCGCAGCTTTTCCTCTCGATAAATAATTTGTTAATACGTTTAATGCATAAGAATCATCATGATATTGATTTACTCCAGGCCACGTAATAGTGAGCTGTGGTAACCTTGCAAAATTATCTTCGTAAAACAGCTTTTTAGTTTCAGATAATTCTACTGGTTGTTTTGCTATTTTTGGAATGTCTTCACCTCGTTTTATTTCATTAAAATATTTTTCAACCCATTGCTTAGCTTGGGCAGTGTCAAAATCACCAGCAATTGTTAAGGTTACATTGTTTGGCACATACCAACGGTTATAAAAATCTTTTACATCTTGAAGTGTTGCATTTTGTAAATCTTCAAGCGACCCTATGACTTGCCAACTATATGGATGCCCTTCAGGGTATAAATTTTTATCAATTACGTATTGTGTATGTCCATAAGGGTTGTTGTCAACACCTTGACGTTTTTCGTTTTTAACTACTTGTTTTTCTTTAGCTAAAACTGGTTCTGTCACTGTATTAATAAAAAAACCTAGTTTGTCTGCTTCTGCCCAAATCATTTTTTCAAGTGCGTCCTTTGGAACGGTTTGAAAATAGTTAGTACGATCTCTACTAGTCGAACCATTAGCACCTGAGCCTCCAATACGTGCACTCATTTTGTCTAAACCACCTTTTCCTAAGTTTTCAGATTCTAAAAACAATAAGTGTTCAAATAAATGTGCAAAACCTGTACGACCTTCAATTTCTCTAGCTGAACCTACATGACTGGTCAAAGCGACAGCCACAACAGGATCTGATCTATCTACGTGAAAAATTACAGATAAGCCGTTATCTAAGGTGAACTCTTCAAATTCTACTTTAAATTCTCTGTTGTCTGCTGTGGTTTTTGTTTCGTTAGCACATGATGTAACAATAAAAACCAATAAGATTAATAGTGTTTTAGTGATTTTCATTTTTGATTGATTTTTTTAATTGTTAACAAAGAAAATGGCATTTACAAAAAATAGTTTTCCATTTTCCCAGAAGCTTCTAAACAATGTGTTATCTACCATATAAACGATGCTTCCTCTGCCTTGGCGCTCTTCTCCAAATACCAAAGAGTTTTTAAGTCCTTTTAAAGCTTCACTTCCTGCAAACCCAGATACTTTCATAACATCATTTCCAATATGTGCTATGTTTGAGCCTCTATCTAGTAAACTGTAAGAAGTACCTCCTAATTTTAAAGTAAAATAATCCTTCGAGTAGCCATATGCCATAGGATGCGTATTATCTACTTTGGTTTTAAAAATAGCACCAGTAATTAAATTTTTGGCTGACTCACGTTGTCTGTCTGCGTAAGGAATTAGATTGTTTGATTCGTTGTCGTCATCATTATCATTGTATTTTAAACCAAATCCTTTTTTACCAGCAAAAGTGTTTAAAGCTCTATCAATAGCAATTACTTTTCCACCAGCGCGCATCCAATCTTGTAATTTGCTCATACCACTGTCGTTAAGCATACTTCTGTAATTGCCGCTAGGTAAAATTAATACATTATACTCATCTAGATTTACCCTGCTAAAGTCTTGAGAATTTATTGACGTTACAGGATATTTTAATTGTTGCTCAAAGAAATGCCACGTAGCACCATAGCTTAAAGATGACGTGCCATCACCAGAAATCATCGCTACTTTTGGTTTCATAATTAATCTAATAGATGATGATCCCATGTCTGGGAACTTATCGGAAAAGCCTGTTTGAATGGCTTTTAGTGGCTGATTATTACTTTGCGCTATGTTGTTTAAAACAGAGGTGAAGTTATTTATATGTGTATTGTCCCTTTGTAGAATAATTAAAGAACCTCTATTAAAAGTATTACCATTTTGAGAAAATGGTTCATGATTAAAACGTACTTTAATATTGTTAGTTAATAGAGTTGATAGGAATTTAGCATCTTTCATAGAATTCCAATCACTTACATAACCATAAGCATTGGTTAAAGGCGCAATTGTAGTATTGTTTGTGGTATTATTAGCACTTACTAAGCTAGTACTAGCCACAGTTTCTAAACCATATGCATAAGGTAAGCTCCAAGCGGTAATATCATAAGTTAATGAATCGCTCAATTTTGCATTAGGCTCAAATAAAGCTTTAATCATTTTGCCTTTAGGCTGATTGGTGCTTACTACTAAGTCGTTAGACGTCGTATTCATACTTCCAGCTGCATTTGTTGAGTACTTATGGCCAGAAACTTTCTTGCTGGTTGCATAACCATAAGCAATTTCATGTCTATCTAATAAAGATTTTAAAGCATCTATCTTTTCTGGATTTCCAGACATGACATAGCTTTTATATTTTAGGCCATCATTTTTAAAGAATTTATTAAACTCTTCATTAAGCTTTTCGGCATTCTTAGAGGATATTTCTACAGTTGATAAGCCAGAGGTGGTATGATGTGCAATTCTATCTTTTAAAGTTAGTATATGACCTTCAGCCGTTTTTACGCCTAAAGCACCACGACCTCCACCTGCTTGCTCATAAGTCATACCAATAGCTCCCATATAGGTTGGATAGGTATCACCATAGCTTGGGTATAATAAGTCAAAACTTTCTCTAGTAAAATAAAGCCAGCCTTGAGGGTCGAAATATTTTGCATGATTCCGTCCTATCTGGAATTGAAAATCTCTTTGCCAATCAGTAATTAATTCATGGTAAGGTTCTGCAGCAGGCGCAAAATAGTATGGACTATTAATGCCTTGTTCGTGAAAATCTACATGAATTTGTGGCATCCACTTATTATACACTTTTATTCTAGCGATTGATTCTTTTTGAGACGTCCAAGCCCAATCTCTATTTAAATCAAATAAATAATGATTAGCTCTACCTCCTGGCCACGGTTGAGAGTGTTCACTTGCTTGTGGATCGATATCAAAAGGTGTACTCTTTGTTTCATTATACCAATTAGCGTAACGATCACGACCATCAGGGTTAATACAAGGGTCGATAATAACTACGGTGTTCTTAAGTAATTCTTGTTTCTCGGTTAAAAGCTTGTAAATGGTGTTCATTGATGCTTCAGTGCTTGATGCTTCATCACCATGCACGTTATAACTCATCCAAACAATAACAATGTTAGTATTTGAAGGTGTTCCAGGAAGAATACCTGCATTTTTTAAATTATTTTCTCTAATGGTTTCGAGGTTTTTCATATTTTCTTCTGAAGAGATATAAGCGTGAATCAAAGGTCTGCGCTCATAAGTTTCGCCATATTGTTCAAGTTTTACTTGATTTGGCATAGCAGAAGCAACATGTTTAAAATAATCTACAACTTGATGATTTCTTGAAAATTGAGTTCCTAGTTCATACCCTAAAAATTCACTTGGTGTTTTTATTTGCTGTGCCATTGTAAAGGAAACAGAACATAAAACGACTAAGATAACTCTATAAAAATTTTGCATTGTTGGTTGATTTAAAAATAATAGCTATAAAGATATAAACCCAAAGCTAACATTGGTAGTTTTACTAAGTTTTTTTACAAAACTTTAGTGTTTTTTGAGCGTTATTAAATTTTAGTTTTTTTTTAACCAATTGAAAATTTCAAATAGATGAAAGAGCAGTATATTTACAAAAGAATTGAGAACTAACTATGCCAACCGATTGTATTTCGTTTAATGACACCAACTATTTTTCTTCTTTAGTTTGTGATTACCTTGAAGAATGTCAAGAATTGCAACCTTTCTATAATCGTTTTCCAAAGCTAGAAAATTTTAAAAATCAAATAGAAGAAAAAGAAGTAAGCTATAATCAAACTTCAAGAAATATGTTAGTTTTAGTTTTAAAGGAACAATATAAAACTGTTAATAGCTCGCGACAAACTCTTGATAATATTGCATTATTAGAAGATTCTAAAACATTTACAATCACAACTGGTCATCAACTTAATTTATTTACTGGTCCTCTGTACTTTTTGTATAAAATTATCTCAACAATTAATCTTACAAAAGCGCTGAAAGAGGAATACCCTGATTATAATTTTGTGCCAATTTATTGGATGGCTTCAGAAGATCACGATTTTGAGGAAATCAACTATTTTAATTTTAAAGGCAAAAAAATTAGATGGAACAGAGATGCAGGTGGAGGTGTAGGTGATTTAGATACCAAAGACTTAGATAAAGTTTTTGAAACTTACTCTAAAGAATTAGGTCAAGGCACAAATGCCAATTTTTTAAAGCAACTCTTTAAAAATGCCTACTTAAATTATAAGAACTTAGCAGAAGCAACAAGATATATTGCCAACGAATTATTTAAAGATTTTGGTTTAGTAGTTATTGACGCTAATAACAGGAACTTAAAGAGATTATTTATTCCTTATATTAAAGAAGAACTTTGTAAGCAAACCTCTCATAGAGCAGTTTCTCAAACAAATAAGCAAATCAACGAACTATCAGGTAATTATAAAATACAGGTTAACCCAAGAGAGATAAACCTGTTTTATTTAAAAGATGGTTTGCGTGAACGTATTGTTTATGAGAATGGCGTCTATAGAGTATTTGACACAGATATTTCTTGGAGTGAAGAAGATGTATTAAGACATTTAGATGAAATGCCAGAACGTTTTTCACCAAATGTGATAATGCGTCCGTTATACCAAGAAGTTATTTTACCAAACCTATGTTATATTGGTGGAGGTGGAGAACTTGCATATTGGTTTCAATTAAAGGCCTATTTTAATACTGTTAATGTACCATTTCCAATGCTATTGTTACGTAATTCAGTGTTGATAAAAACAAAAAAACAAAGTGAAAAGCTAGAAAAACTAGGTGTATCTTTAAAAGAGCTGTTTGCAAAACAACAAGATTTAATTAATAGTCAAGTAAAAAAATTATCGACCATTGATATTGATTTTTCATTACAAAAAGAGCATCTTCAAAAGCAATTTAAGGCACTTTATGAGTTAGCTGAAAAAACGGATAAATCTTTTTTAGGTGCTGTTGCAGCGCAAGAAAAAAAACAAGTAAAAGGATTGTCAAATCTGGAGAAGCGATTACTTAAGGCACAAAAAAGAAAACTAAACGATCAAGTTTCTAGAATTACCGAAATTCAAAACCAATTATTCCCAGGTCAAAGTTTGCAAGAAAGAAATTTGAATTTTTCTGAACTTTATCTTGAGTTTGGAGACCAATTAATCCAACAGTTAATATTAAATTTGCAACCTCTAAAAGGTGAATTTTTAATATTAGAACTGTAACACATGCATAAGATAGATATTGAGCTTGTAGAAATGACGCTAGACGTCATGAAATATGCTATTGATAGAATTTCACACACCAAACCAAAAGTTGGAAAGCCTCAAAAAGCCGAAGAGCTTAAAGCTTTGGTTGGAGAAACCGTTACACCAAAAGGTATTGGAGGTGAATATGCATTTAATTTATGGAAGCAACATTTAGCAAAAGCAAATGTGCCTGTTGACCATCCACGTAATTTGGCTTTCGTGCCTGCAGCTCCTACAAGAGCTGCTGTAATGTTTGATTTAGTAACGTCGGCTTCCAGTATTCATGGTGCTTACTGGATGGAAGGTGCTGGCGGTATTTTCTGCGAAAATGAAGCTATGAAATGGATAGTATCTTTAACAGGATTACCAGAAGGTGCTTTTGGTGTATTTACAAGTGGCGGAACAGCTGCTAACTTGTCGGCAATTGTGACAGCTCGCGAACATTGGCGTGAAGATGATACTTACAAAAGAGAAAAAGGATTAATCATTACATCAATTGGTGCGCATTCGTCAATTAAAGCCATGGCAAAAGTAGCTGATGTTGATATTATGTTGGTTGATACTGAAGAAAAATTATCAGGAAAAGCACTTCGAGAAACTATCGATAATCTAAATTTCCATCAACGTAAACGCCTCTTTGCGGTAGTGGCAACAGGAGGTACTACCAATGCTGGAATTATTGACGATTTAGAGGGTATTGCAGAGGTCTGTGACGCTGAAAAAATTTGGTTTCATGTAGATGCAGCTTATGGTGGAGGCGCTTTGGCAGCCGATTCTGTTCGTCATTTATTTAATGGTATTGAGCGTGCAGATAGCATCACAATAGATCCTCATAAGTGGATGTTTTCTCCATATGATTGCGGTGCCGTTATTTATAGACGTCCTGAATTTGCTAAGAAAGCACATTCACAAGACGGCTCTTATCTAGATATTTTTAAAGACGAAGGTGCTCATGGCTTTAATCCTACCGATTATCAAATACAATTAACACGTCGTGTTCGTGGATTACCTTTATGGTTTTCGTTAGCTACTCACGGAACAGATAAGTATAAAGAATCTGTTGAGCGAGGTATTGAGTTAGCTCAAATTGCTGGTAAAATGATAGAAGAAGATCCAAATGTGGAATTGGTAAGAGAGCCTAGTTTGTCGTGTGTGCTTTACAGAAGAATTGGATGGAAACCAGAAGATTATACACATTGGACCTATGAAAACCATAGCAAAGGGTTTGCTTTGGTAACACCTACCAAGTGGAAAAATGGAGATGCATTTGAAACTGTGTCGCGTTTCTGTTTTATTAATCCAGATACCACCGAAGAAGATATAAGAATGATTTTGGATACTATGGCTTAAAGTAAATAGTTGTTGTTAAGAACTTGTAGAAAAGTAGCAAAAAATTCTAATTTAAAAGTTGTCAAAAAATAGCAAATGATTACTTTTGCACATGCAACACGATAAGGTACTAATTTTAGACTTCGGATCGCAATACACACAGCTTATTGCACGTAGAGTTAGGGAACTCAACATCTATTCCGAGATTCATCCATTCAATAAAATTCCAACAAACATAGACGATTACAAAGCTGTAATCTTATCTGGAAGTCCTTTTTCAGTAAGAGGAGACGAAGCTTTGCATCCAGATCTTTCAAATATTAAAGGTAAAAAACCTTTATTAGGTGTTTGTTATGGCGCACAATATTTAGCACACTTCTCTGGAGGTAATGTAGCACCTTCAAATACCAGAGAATATGGACGTGCTAAATTATCATTTGTAAAAAATGATGAAGCTTTTTTTAAAGGTATTTCAATAGGTTCTCAAGTTTGGATGAGCCATAGCGATACCATTAAAGAGTTGCCTACGAATGGCGAGTTATTAGCAAGCACACACGATGTGCAAAATGCTGCTTATAAAATTAAAGGAGAAACCACCTTTGCAATTCAATTTCATCCTGAGGTGTATCATTCAACAGATGGAAAACAACTATTAGAAAATTTCTTGGTTAATATTGCTAATGTAAACCCAGATTGGACACCTAACGCTTTTGTTGAGGAAACGGTTGATGAGCTAAAAGAAAAACTTGGAAACGATAAAGTGGTTCTTGGTTTGTCAGGTGGAGTCGATTCTACCGTAGCCGCCGTTTTGTTAAACAAAGCTATTGGTAAAAATCTTTACTGCGTATTTGTAAATAACGGATTGCTACGAAAAAACGAGTTCGAAAATGTTCTGCAGCAATACGAAGGTATGGGACTTAATGTAAAAGGTGTTGATGCTTCGGCACGCTTTTTGGAAGCACTAGCTGGAGAAAGCGACCCTGAAAAAAAGCGTAAAGCTATAGGTCGCGTGTTCATTGAAGTATTTGATGATGAAGCACATTTAATAGAAGATGTAAAATGGTTAGCACAAGGAACTATTTATCCTGATGTTATTGAAAGTGTTTCGGCAACTGGAGGACCAAGTGCGACTATTAAAAGTCATCATAATGTTGGTGGCTTACCAGATTTTATGAAGTTAAAAGTAGTAGAACCTTTAAAAGCCTTATTTAAAGATGAGGTAAGACGTGTTGGTGCTTCTTTAGGAATTGATGCAGAGCTATTAGGCAGACATCCATTTCCTGGTCCAGGTTTAGCTATCAGGATTTTAGGAGATATTACAGCCGAAAAAGTTCGTATATTACAAGAGGTTGATGCTATTTTTATTAATGGATTGAAAGAATGGGATTTGTATGACAAAGTATGGCAAGCTGGAGCCATGTTACTTCCTGTAAATAGTGTAGGCGTGATGGGTGATGAGCGTACGTACGAAAAATGTGTTGCACTAAGAGCCGTTGAAAGTACAGATGGTATGACAGCCGATTGGGTTAATTTACCATATGAATTTTTGCAAAAAACATCAAACGATATAATAAATAAGGTGAAAGGCGTTAATAGAGTAGTATATGATATTAGCTCAAAGCCACCAGCAACCATCGAATGGGAATAATATATGTGACTTGTTTGTAGCTAAGTCTATGTCAGCAATTATTTACGTATATACATTTAAAGATAACACATGAAGAAGTTTTTAGTTAGTTTAAGTTTTATAGTGCTTTTTAGTTTTTCAGCTATGGCGCAAGATTATAAAACACATAAAGTAAAAGTTGGTGAAACCATTGAGAGTATTGCAAAAATATATATGGTTACACCTTACGATATATATGCTTTAAATCCTGATGCTAAAAACAGTTTTCAACCTAATATGGTAATTATTATACCTAAGTCTAAAGTACTTGATAGCCCTGTGGAGACTCAAGTCACTAAGTTGGTTGGCTATAAAACACACAAAGTAAAACGTAGAGAAACCCTATATAGTATTAGTAAAATTTATAATATCTCTGTAGATGATATTAAGAAGCATAATAATCGTTTGTACTCAGAGAATCTTAGGAAAGGAGACAAAATTAATATCCCTAAATACGATAAAGTAAATACCACTACTACTTTAGGAAATACCATTAGAAGTTATAAGGTACTGCCTAAAGAAGGAAAATGGCGTATTGCTTATAAATTTGGAATCACTGTAGATGAATTAGAACAACTTAACCCTAAAATGCTAGATACATTACAGGTTGGTCAAGAAATTAACGTGCCTAATATAGCCAATAATGAAGAAAAGGAAATTGATGAAACTTATGGTTATTATACAGTAGTGCCAAGAGAAGGTTTTTTTGCTTTAAAACGAAAACTAGGATTAACCCAAGAAGAAATAGAAAGTTTAAACCCTGAATTAAAAGAAGGAGGTTTAAAAGCAGGTATGATTATTAAAGTTCCTAAAGACGTTAATGATAATAGTAGTTATAAAGATGTTTCACGCTCTGTTTTAATTGATAAGATTACCAACTACAACACCAAAAATTTAGCGGTGATGTTGCCTTTTAGATTGGATCGTATTGATATGGATTCTATTCAAGAAGTTAAAGAAATGTTGGGCAGAGGAACTGGGATAACAAATTTTTCATTAGATTTCCATACAGGCGTATTAATGGCATTAGATTCAGCTAAGCAATTAGGGATTTCTACTAAGTTGGATGTATATGATACCAAAGCAAGACCAAGTGAAGTGTCTAATATTTTAAGCCAAAACAACTTTTCTCAGTATGATGCTGTTATAGGACCTATTAGACCAGAAAATTTTGATCGAGCAGCAGTTGCTATGCGTCGCGATAATGTACCAATGATTTCGCCAGTGTCTGAGACTGACAATATATACAATAATGTGTTTCAAACCATTCCTTCAAACGAATTAAAACGCAAGCGTATTGTTGAGTATGTAAAACAACTAGATTCTATTCCTAGTCGTATTTTAATTATTTCTGATCAGGCACACCGAAGCGAAAACAATACATTTAAACAAGAATTTCCTAGCGCTAAACAAATTTTTTCCCGTACTGATGAAGACACAGGAAAAGACATGTTCTATATTTTAATGGAAGACATTGAAGAAGAGTTTAGAGAAGGTTTAAACTTAGTGTTTTTAGAATCTAATAACGAAGGGTTTGTGTCTAATGTAACGAGTATGCTAACAGGGTTTATAGGTTTTGACGAGGAGCTAGAAATAGAACGAAAAGTTGTATTGGTAACAAGTGATAAAAACAGAGCCTTTGATGGCGAAAATGTGTCAAATGTTACTTTGTCAAAATTAAAATTTATGTACCCTTCTCCTAATAAACCTTTCAATAATGAGCAATCTAATAGTTTTGTAAGAGCCTATAAAGAAAGATTTTATACTACACCAAACCGCTTTGCCATTAGAGGGTTTGATTTAACTATGGATGTGTTATTGCGTTTAGCTTCAGCAGAGAACCTATATGAAGCATCTTCCAATGATATTGAAACCGAATATGTCGAAAATAAATTTCGTTACGGTAAAAAAATGTTTGGTGGCTACTATAACGAGGCGATGTATATTGTAAAGTTCGATAACCTTAAAATTGTTGAGGTTAAAAAGTAATGTAGTACACTGCAATAAAAACAAATATTACTGCGTTTTTTCTGTATTAAATAAATGCTATGTACAAGTTTTTAATAGCCAGCGCACTTTCTATTTTATTGTTTCAAGATAGTCCAGTAATTAGTTGGGATTTAAATAATCGCTTGGAGTGGAGCAATTTTAAAGGTAAACCAAAGCCTGAAAATAATTCAGTAGCAGTTACTGCATCAGGAATTACTTTTAGCTATTCAACAAAAATGTCTGATACACGATTAATAGATTACAATTATACTGTTAGTGCCGATTTTTACCCGGACAAATCATGGTGTTTAAAAGAAAAGGTAAATAACAATATTTTAAACCACGAACGTTTACATTTCGATATTACCGAACTCCACGCACGTATGTTTAGGCAACGTATTGAAAATACAAGGTTTACAAAAGATATTGAAAAGCAAATGAATAGATTGCATAATGCTATAAATAAAGAGTTAGAAGCTTTGCAAAACAAGTACGATGCCGAAACTAGACATTCTCAAAACATAGAGAAACAACAAGAGTGGCAAGAAAAAATAGTTGATGCTCTTAACAAATTAGTACGATACAGTTCATAATGCTCAACCAAGACCAAAGCAAACAATTTCTAATAAAGCTCGCCAAAACCAAAATGCCTTACGGAAAGTATAAAGGCAAGTATATGATAGATTTACCTGAACATTATGTAGTGTGGTATAAAACCAAAGGTTTTCCAAAAGGACAAATAGGTAAGATGCTTGCTACAGTTTACGAGCTTAAAGTAAATGGGTTGGAAGAGTTGGTTAGAAGAATACAGAGGAACTCTTAATCTTCAATAAGTGTTTTAACACTTGGCTTATTTGTTGAGGCTACATGGTCAATTTTCCATTCATCGCCATACTTTTTGTAAATCGCGGTCCAGGCAAAACGAGTTTCTTCTTCAACTAAACTATCGTTTTCGTTTTTGTAAGTTATAGTTACCACTTTATCTACAATAGTATAAGCTAAAGTACCATCATCAGAAAATTTAATTAAAGGTTCAGAAACATCATCCCATTTTACAAACTCCACCGAAGAGAAATAATTGTTGTATCTGGCAATAGTAGCTTCTTTAGTTGGTTTACTTATTTCACCTTTATTCACAGAAATAAAGTTTTTTGAGAGTTGGTTGGCAAAAGCAATAGAGTCTTTGTTGAAATGATACTCTCGTTGTGCATGATGCATTTTAAGTATTTTAGCCGTTTCTTTGTCTAATGAAAATGATTTAGATTTATTGCAAGAAATAACAGATAGACTAAAAATAATAATCCAAATTGTTTTCAAAAAAAATGTATTAGTATTCATTTTATTTCATATTTCTTCTAAGCCCTATTAAAGTAGTTACACAAATAATTAACATTGCTAGAGATAGCGAAATGAGTGAAAATGTAATAATGCCTTCAATAATTGGAGTTCCTTCTTTTCCATTGGCTACAATTCCTAACATTTTTCCAGCATCAAATGTAGCCGCTAAAAGTATAGCAAACCAATTTACAAAAGTACCGTATATGGCAAGCCAAAAAGTAATTTTGAGCCATTTGTGTGAAAGATCAATTTTATTCCAAATTAAACCTAAAACAATAAGAAACATTCCATTTAATACGCCTTCTAAATGACTTGAAACAGCCATTCTAGGGTTTGAAAAAATAGGCGCTAAAAGCCCAATAATTAAGCCTAGAAAAAAAAGTAAGACTCCTAAATAGATTAATTTATTTGATTGGGTTTTAATTAAATTAGAGCCTTTCATTAGTTTGATAGTTGAAAATTCTAGCTTAACTAAGTTAACAATTTTTGCTTATAAAAGATAATTTAAAGCTATTTGTAATAATTATTTAGAATGATTATTGAAAGAGTTAGACATTAAAGTGTGATTAAGTTTATGTATTATAATTAGTTTTTTTATAAAAAAGAATAGCCAAAAATTAGAGAGGCTGATTTATATTCAGACTTCCATGTAGAGAAAGTAAGTGGTCTATTGGTAATGTATCTTGCTTCCAAGCTAAATCTATTTTGTTTAAATCCTAACCCAAAACCTAGAGCATTATTAGAATTTACATCTAGTGTAGCATAGCTAGTATTGTCGGGTCTTTTAAAATCTATAGATGATGATTTTAAAGTAAAATCAATGATATATAATACGTTAGCAAAAATTTTAGAATTGTTATTTAAAAAGAAATAATGTCTTAAGCCTATAGGAAATTCAATAGAGTTGTATGTAACATTCGCATCTAGTTCTTGAGAAGAAGTATGATTTCTTAATGTAATAGTTTTATTTGCTTTAAAACTTTGATAATTGCCTTCAATTAATATTGACCATTTATTTTTATTAAAAAGTAAAATAAATTCTGCTTCAATTCCTAACCCAAAATTAATTTGATTACCAAAATCACTATAAAGAGGATAGCTAAAATTGGTATTCTGAATTTTTGCAGAAGAAGTATTTATACGAGGTCTTAAGGTTAAATTAAATAAATCTTTTTCTTTTTTCTTTATATATGTGGTATAGATTGAACTATTACATTCATTATATTTAATAAAAAAGTTAATTAAACTTTTTTCTCTATACTCAAGGTTTTCTATTGTTTTTATAGTAAATGATGAGCATTTTAAGTTATTCCATAATTGCTGTTTAAACTTGGTGTTTTTACCTACTACATCGTCACTGTTTTTACGACCTTTTAAGAATCTATTAAAGGTTTTATAGTTTTTTAAATAGCTTTTAAATACTAACTGTTCTATGTTAGAGTTTTCATTATTGTAAAAAAACCTTTTTAAACTTCCTTCAGCGTACATAAATAAATTAGCTTTCCCCTCAAGTAAAACTTTTAAAAACAGTTGTTCTTCTTTAAATTTTGGATTTCTGTCATTACTTAAGTTGTTAAGATTTTCACTGGATCTGTCCATCTTTACATTGCTTCTTATATATTTTGAAACTCCAAAAACACCAAATTCTTTTATGGATTCGATACCAGTTCTTTGTACTTTTGAGTTTTCTGCAAGCTTGTAGCTAAACTCTTTAGGATTATTTCTCCAATCGGTATTTTTTATTAAACATTCAACTTTTTCTCCAGAGTTATTAATAAAATAACCTTTTTCAAAATCGATTTGAGAATAAGACTTGGCAGAGATAATGGTCAAGAATAACAATAGTAGTTTATGCTTCATATTTTAGGGGATTTTTAAATGAGTTAACAAATCTAATGAATTTTAGTAAGAAAATCAATACGTATTACTACGTAAATATGCCACATATAAAGATTATTATCAATGGCTTACAAATAACCCAGAACAAAGCTCAAAAAAGTGCAGAAATTTTGTAAATTTGCCTGCGTTTAAAAGCGCAACATGACGACAACCACTAAGTATATTTTTGTAACAGGAGGTGTAACATCATCGCTCGGTAAAGGTATTATCGCAGCATCTTTAGCCAAATTACTTCAGGCACAAGGTTACAGAACCACGATTCAAAAATTAGATCCATACATAAACGTTGACCCAGGAACCTTAAATCCATACGAGCATGGTGAATGCTATGTTACCGACGATGGCGCCGAAACCGATTTAGATTTAGGTCATTACGAACGTTTTTTAAATGTACCAACATCGCAAGCTAATAATGTAACTACAGGGCGTATTTACCAAAGTGTAATAGAAAAAGAACGACGTGGTGAGTTTTTAGGAAAAACAGTACAAGTTATTCCTCATATAACTGATGAGATTAAAAATCGTGTTCAAATTTTAGGAAATTCTGGTGAATACGATATTGTTATTACTGAAATTGGAGGAACCGTTGGTGATATTGAGTCGCTACCTTATGTAGAGGCAGTACGTCAGTTAAAATGGGATCTAGGAGAACATAATGCTATAGTTATTCATTTAACCTTAGTGCCATTCTTATCGGCTGCTGGAGAGTTAAAGACCAAACCAACGCAACACAGTGTAAAGACCTTAATGGAAAGTGGTGTTATGGCAGATATTTTAGTGTGTCGTACAGAACATGAGTTGCCTGAAGATTTACGTAAAAAATTAGCTCTGTTTTGTAATGTTCGTGAAGAAGCTGTTATTCAATCTATTGACGCATCAACTATTTATGATGTGCCAAACTTAATGCTGGAACAAGGGTTGGATAAAGTGGTACTAAAACGATTAAACTTAAAAAGTGACAAACCAGATTTAACACAATGGAATGAGTTTTTATCACGCCATAAAAATCCCAAAGGAGAAGTTACTATAGGTTTAATAGGTAAATATGTCGAGTTACAAGATTCATATAAATCTATTTTAGAAGCATTTATTCACGCTGGAGCTGCTAATGAGGTTAAAGTTAATGTAGAGTCTGTGCATAGTGAATACTTAAACGATGAAAACATTAAATTTAAGTTATCACATTTAGATGGTATTTTGGTTGCGCCAGGTTTTGGAGAACGCGGCATTGAAGGTAAAATTGATGCTGTAAAATATGTGCGTGAAAACAATATTCCTTTTTTAGGTATTTGTTTAGGTATGCAAATGGCAGTTATAGAATATTCTAGAAATGTATTAGGAATGATTGATGCTAATTCTACCGAAATGGATGACACAACAAAAAATCCAGTAATAGACCTTATGGAAGAGCAAAAAAGCGTGACTCATAAAGGAGGTACTATGCGTTTGGGAGCTTGGGATTGTCAATTACATAAAGGAAGCATTGCTGCAAAAGTATATGGAAAAGAATTAATTAAAGAGCGTCATAGACACAGATACGAATTTAATAGCGATTATAGAGAGCAAATAGAAAAAGCAGGCATGAAAGCTACTGGAATTAATCCAGAAACTGGCTTGGTTGAAATTGTCGAAATCCCTACACACCCTTGGTTTGTTGGTGTGCAATACCATCCAGAATACAAAAGTACTGTAGCAAATCCGCATCCATTATTTGTGGCATTTGTAAAAGCAGCACTTAAATATTCAAAAGCTAATAATAATGTCAGTATGGCATAAACAAGATAATGGATAGCTTTTTGTTAGGTAAAAGCTATATTTGTCATTCCTAAAAAACAAAGAAACTTTTTATAAGTCAACAATAATACATGGAAGAAAAAAAATTAGATATTAATTCAATCATAGGTTTTGTACTTATAGCATTGATTTTAATATACATGCTCTATCAAAATCAGCCAACACCTGAAGAGTTACAAGCACAAGAAGAAGCTAAGCAAGAGCAAGTTCAAGCTGATAAAAAAGCTAAAGAAGCTGAAGATGATTTTAAGGCTACACCAGCCGATTTTGTTGCTACCCAAACAACCGATTCTTCACAATTGGCAGATTTACAAAATAAAATAGGTGCTTTTGCTTATTCTGCGTCATTGCCTTCAGCACAAGATGCAACTACTGTTCTAGAAAATGAGGTGTTAAAAATTATTGTAAATAACAAAGGTGGTTATTTTGAAGAAGTGAAGTTAAAACAGTTTACAGATTTCGATTCGGTTCCTGTGTATTTAATTAAGGATCAAAACGCCATTTTCAATATTAATTTTGGAACAACAGATAATAGAACCTTAAATACTAAAGACCTTTATTTTCAGCCAACATTGACTCAAAATGGAGATAATCAAGTATTATCCATGAAATTAAAAGTTTCCGAAACGCAGTTTTTGGAATATAGATATGAGCTAAAACCTAACGATTATATGTTAGGGTTTAATGTAAGGTCGCAAGGTTTAAGTAATGTTATTAATGGTTCTCAAGATGTTAGTTTAGATTGGAAATTAAAAGGACGTCGTCAAGCCAAAAGTATTTCTTATGAAAATAGATACACACGTTTAACTTACGAACATGAAAATGGAGATAAAATAAGTAAACTATCGCAAGCTGGAAATGATGAAGAAGTTGAAGGAAATATCAATTGGTTATCTTACAGACAACACTTTTTTAGTTCTATTCTGTTAACAGATAAGCCTTTTAAAACGGCTTCTTTAACATCTGAAACTTTAGTGCTAGATGAAGACATCGATACGTTGTACACAAAAAGTTATTCTGCTGTAATTCCTTTAGAGTTAAATGGAGGAGAGTTAAGCGAGTCTATGGATATGTACTATGGACCAACCGATGGTAGAATTCTAAAAGAGTACGATAGAAATTTAGAAGAAAGTATTCCTTATGGATGGGGAATTTTTGGATGGATAAACAAAAGCTTATTTATTCCTTTATTCGGATTTTTAAGTGGTGTTTTTCCTTATGGAATCGCCATTATTATCATGACTATTGTAGTAAGAATTGTGTTATCTCCAGTGCTTTATAAATCGTATTTGTCTCAAGCTAAAATGAAAATTTTAAAGCCTGAGATTACAGAGATTAGCAAAAAGCACAAGGATAACCCAATGAAAAAGCAACAAGAAACAATGGCATTGTATAGTAAGGCAGGAGCAAGCCCCATGAGTGGTTGTTTGCCAGCGTTATTGCAATTACCAGTGTTTTATGCATTGTTTATGTTTTTTCCAACTGCTATAGAGTTACGTCAAAAAAGTTTTCTTTGGGCAGAAGATTTATCATCTTATGATATTATAGCTGAACTACCATTTAGAATTCCTTTATATGGTGATCATGTTAGTTTATTCCCAATATTAGCTGGTATTGCTATTTTCTTCTATATGAAAATGACAACTGGACAACAAGTGGCATCGCAACCAACACAAGAAGGGATGCCAGATATGCAGAAAATGATGAAGTATATGATATACTTTTCACCATTAATGTTAATGGTATTCTTTAATCAGTATGCAGCTGGTTTAAGTTTATATTACTTTATTTCTAACTTAATTACAATTGGAATTATGCTAGTAATTAAGAATTATATTTTGGATGAAGATAAAATTCATGCACAAATTCAAGAAAAGAAAAAGCGCCCTAAAAAGCAAAGTAAATTTCAACGTCGTATGCAGGAAATGATGGAAAAAGCCGAAGAACAAAAACGACAACAGCAAAATAGAAAAAAATAGAGTTAATAACTATTGAAAAAGCTACCAATTTGGTAGCTTTTTTGTATCTACAATTTTCGTAAAATTGTAACGTTTAACACATATAAAACTTAAAAGAATGAAATTTAAACTTTCTAGTGTATTTCTATTTATATCATTAGTTGCTTTTGCCCAAGATATTAATCAGTTTGATGCAGATGGAAAACGACATGGCCTCTGGAAAAAGAATTTTGAAGGAACAAAACAGGTTCGTTATGAAGGAACCTTTGACCATGGTAAGGAAATAGGAGAATTTAAGTTTTATAAACTTGTTAAACAGAAAAGTGTATTAACAGCTACTAAGGTATTTAATCCTAACGATAATAGTGCTCAGGTTACTTTTTTGGCATCCAATGGAAAAGTGATTAGTAAAGGTAAAATGGTTGGAAAGTTATATGTAGGTAAATGGATTTACTATCATAATAAATCTGATCAAATTATGACTTTAGAAAATTATAATTCTAAAGGTGAGTTAGAAGGAGAGAAATTAGTGTATTATAAAGATGGTGTTGTAGCCGAACGTGTAAATTATGTTGTTGGCAAGCAGCATGGAAAATCTTATTGGTATTCTGCAAAGGGAGTTGTTTTAAAAGAGTTTAATTATGACAATGGCGAACTTCATGGTATTGCTAAATATTATCATCCTAAAGGAGACTTAATAGCTGAAGGAAAATATAATAAAGGAAAAAAAGTGGGCTTATGGAAATATTATGAAGATGGTAAACTAACAGAAGAAACAGATTTTAGTGCTCCTAAAAAGAAACAAAAACAATAAAAAAGCCCCTAATTAAAGGAGCTTTTTTTAATAAACCTGACTAGGGTTTATTTTTAACTAAACTAAACTTATGTATTCAAATTAATTATAGTATTTAATCTAAGTTTGGTAAAACAACTTTGTCTATTACGTGAATAACACCATTAGCTGCTTGTACATTTACTTTAACAATATTACTAACTCTACCATTAGCATCAGTTAATGTTGCACCTCCTGTAACGTTGGCAGTAATATCTCCACCCAAAGTCCCAACGGTCATATTATCCATTAAATCTTCTGCTCTTACATTAGCTGCAGCTACTGCATGATGATCTAAAGTTGCTTTTAAAACAGGCTCTGTAATATCTCCAAGTCCAGAAGCTCCAAGTTCTGTTAACAAGTTCCCGAAAGCATCGTTAGTTGGAGCAAATACAGTAAATGGTGCTGGACTAGTACCTATATTAGTTGAGAGTGTTCCTACATAATCAAAAGTTAAATCATCTCTTGTTAATGCTGCTACTAATGTTTCAAATGTTGAATCAGCTAGAGCAAAATCAACAACTGTTGGTAAATCAATTACAGTGTCAACTACATGAATTACACCATTTGAAGCAACAACATCTGCAGCAGTTACATCTGAAACTCCGTTGATAGTAACACCACTATCTGTATTGATATACATGCTAAGATTATTCATTGTTCCATTAAAAGTTGCTGCAGTATTTACATACATGTTTTCTAAATCACTAGACATAGCTGTAGCTCCAACAATTACGTGGTTAGATAGTATTTGATCTAAGCTATTAGAATTTGGATTAGTAAATGCACTAAATGCTGTATTGTCAGGAGCAAATACTGTGAAATCTCCAGCGGCAGATAATAAGTCTGTAAACGTTGTACCATACGATGTTAATGCACCTACTAAACTTGAGAAATTAGGGTTAGCTACAGCATGATCAACAATTGTAGGTAAACCTATTACAGCATCTACAATATGTATAACACCATTTGTAGCCTCAATATCTGGAGTAGATACATTAGAAACACCATTTAAAGTAACTCCTGATGAAGTATCAACAAACATGCTTAAATTTAAATCGCTTCCTGATTTTGTTGCTAAAGTATTTATATACGTTGTAGTAAGTTCAGTAGACATTACACCACCTGAAACTACGTGATTCAATAATACCTGAGTTAATACATCAACAGGAATATCATCTAAACTAGCAAATCCGTTAGCAGATAAAAAGTTCATAAATGCTGTATTTGTTGGAGCAAAAACAGTATAATCTCCAGGATAACTCATAGTTTGTACCAAACCAGCTCTACTTAAAGCATCTACTAAAATGCTCAATTCAGGCGTGTCTATTGCAATTCCTGCAATACTAGGTTGTTGAGGTAAAATAACTTTATCTATTACATGAATTACACCATTTGCTGCTTGCACATCAACTACAACAATATTACTTACTCTACCATTTACATCAGTAATAGTAGCACCTCCAGTAACATTTCCTGTTACATCGCCTCCAAGTGTACTAATTGTCATGTTATCAGTTAAAGCAGAAGAACGAACATTAGCACCAGCTATAGCGTGTAAATTTAAAGTAGCTTTAAGAGTTGGCTCATCAATATCTCCAAGTCCAGAAGCATCAAGTTCAGTTAATAAATCGCCGAAGGCAGCATTTGTTGGAGCAAAAACTGTGAATGGTGCAGGAGTTGTTCCTGCTGGTGTTGAAAGAGTACCGACAAAATCAAAAGTTAAATCATCTCTGGTTAAAGCAGAAACAAGAGTTGAAAATGTGTCATCAGCAATTGCAAAATCAACAACGGTTGGTAGGTCTATTACCGCATCTACTATATGTATCACACCGTTTGATGCTTCAATATTAGCAGTAGTTACATCTGATACACCATTTAAAGTTATTCCAGCTGAAGTATCAATGAAAATACTAATGTTTTCTCCAGTAGTAGCTTCTCTAGCCATAGTTTTACCGTAAGAAGTAGATAAATCAGATGATCTTAATTCACCTTGAATAACATGGTTTAATAATATTTGACTCAATACGTCAGTAGGTACATCGCTTAAGCTAGAAAAGCCGTTGGCAGATAAAAATGCCAAAAATGCATCGTTTGTTGGGGCAAAAACTGTAAATGGTCCACCTGAAAGTGCTTCAGGTAAATTTCCGTCTGCAGCTACTAATGCATCTACTAAGATACTTAGTTCTGGTGTTTCACTAGCAATACCCACTATGTTAAGTGTTCTCACTACATCTGGATTGTCATCATCTTTGTTACAAGATGTAAATATTATTGACGCAAAAAGCGCAATAAGTAATACGTTGATTTTTTTGAATGTTTTCATTTTGTAATTATTTTCGTAATTTTGTTTGACAAATATAGATAAAGATTAAACAAAATATCAATATTGTTTCAAAAAATTAACAAAACTTTAAACAAAACTTATTTTTTAAATTTTTCCTATAAACCTCATTAGCTTGTGTTTCATTACAATAGTTGTAAATTTGCAGCTCAATTTAAATGTTAATGAAAAGAGTAATAGTAGGACTTTCTGGTGGTGTAGATTCTAGTGTCGCAGCTTATGTGTTAAAGGAACAAGGCTATGAAGTGATAGGCCTATTTATGAAAAACTGGCACGATGACTCTGTGACTATTTCAGATGAGTGTCCTTGGTTAGATGATAGTAACGATGCAATGCTTGTTGCTGAAAAATTGGGTATTCCTTTTCAAACGGTCGATTTGAGCGAACAGTACAAAGAACGTATTGTTGATTATATGTTTAAAGAATATGAAAAAGGACGTACGCCAAATCCTGATGTATTATGTAATAGAGAGATTAAGTTTGATGTCTTTATGAAAATTGCTATGGATTTGGGTGCAGATTATGTTGCAACAGGTCACTACTGTAGGAAAGGAATTATCACAAAAAAAGGGAAAGACATATATCAATTACTTGCTGGAAAGGACACCAATAAAGATCAATCTTATTTTTTATGTCAGTTATCCCAAGAACAATTATCAAAAACATTATTTCCTATTGGTGAATTAACAAAACCAGAAGTGAGACATATTGCTTCTAAAATTGGTTTAGTAACTGCTGATAAAAAAGATTCTCAAGGGTTGTGTTTTATTGGTAAAGTAAGATTACCTGAATTTTTACAACAACAGTTAAAACCAAAAGAAGGTGTTATTGTTGAAATACCTGAATCATATAGTAAGTATCATCAATTATCTCCTCAATTTGATAATAAAGAAGATGAATTAGCTTATTTATCACGTAAAATTAAATATTCAGTTAGTGATGGTAAAGTTGTAGGGAAGCATCAAGGAGCTCACTATTTTACAAAGGGACAACGAAAAGGGCTAGCTGTTGGCGGCACTGTGGAACCATTATTTGTAATAGATACTGATGTTGACGAAAATGTGATTTATACAGGACAAGGAAAATCCCATCCAGGACTTTACAAGAAAGTGCTCTTTGTAACGAATGACGAATTACATTGGATTCGTGAAGATTTAAAACTTAACGTTAGTGAATCTATGGAAGTTTTAGCACGTATTAGATATAGACAGCCATTAGAAAAAGCAACACTTTATAAAGTAGATAGTGGCATGTATGTAGTTTTTCAAAATCCACAATCTGCTATAACAGAAGGGCAATTTGTAGCTTGGTATTTAGACGACGAATTAGTAGGTTCTGGAGTAATTTCTTAAATTGCAGAAACCAAATCTCAAAATCATGAAAAAGAGATTACTATTTTTTGCTTTATTATGGCTTCCCTTTATTACTTCAGCTCAACTAATAGAAGATGCTTGGGTTTATTTTACAGATAAAGAAGACGTTGCTACCAAAATTGCGAATCCGCTTACCATTCTTACTCAAAAAACTATAGACAGAAAAAACAAACATAGTGTTACCATTGATGCTAGAGATGTTCCTGTAAACGAAACCTATATTTCTCAAATAAAAGGAGCTACAGGAATAACGGTTTATGCAAAATCTAAATGGTTTAATGCAATTCACGTTCGTGGAACCGAAACGGATATTGATAATTTAGAAACTACATTTAGTTTTATAGACCATATAGAGTTTGCAGATAAAAGTTTAAATACTACAAGAATTTCTATATCTAATAAAAAAGCAAAAGATAAGTTTTCGGTCGAAAACACAAGAGTGGTTTTCAATTATGGAAACACACAAAATCAAGTAGAAATGATTAAAGCCGATGATTTACACTTAGCCGATTATACTGGTGAAGGTGTTACTGTTGCAGTCATTGATGCAGGATTTCCTAATGTTAATACCATGGGTGCGTTTCAGCGTTTAAGGAATAATGGCGATTTACTTGGAGGTTACGATTTCGTGAACAGAACAACTGATGTCTATGCTTCAACCGTTAGCGATCATGGTACTAAAGTATTAAGTACCATGGCTGGATATGTAGAAAACCAATATGTCGGCACTGCTCCTGATGCCTCTTATTATTTATTCTTAACCGAAGATGGTTTAGATGAAAACCCAGTAGAAGAAAGTTATTGGGTAGAAGCCGCCGAAAGAGCAGATAGCTTAGGTGTTGATATTGTTAATACATCTTTAGGGTATAAAGATTTTCCAAGTTACCCAAGATACGATTATACCTATGCAGATATGGATGGGAATACAGCATTTATTACTAGAGGAGCTAATATAGCTTTTGAGAAAGGCTTGCTTCTAGTGAATTCTGCAGGAAATGCTGGTAATAATGGCGTTAATGCACCAGCTGATGCAGCAGGTGTGTTTGCTATTGCTGCGGTAGATGCTAACGAAAACTATGTGTCGTTTAGCTCAAAAGGAAGTGCCATTCAACCAACACACAAACCAGATGTTGCTGCTAGAGGAGGGTTGGCTTATGTTATAAATAGTGGTAATATTATTGTTCAGAACAATGGCACATCGTTTAGCTCTCCAATAATGGCAGGCGGTTTAGCATGTTTAATACAAGCGTTACCAAATTTAACCAATGCCGAAATTATGCAGTTAGTGCGTGAATCTGGGTCAATATATAACACACCAAATTACGAAATAGGTTATGGTATTCCAGACTTACAACAAGCATTAGGTACTGTTCTTAATGAAGGAATTATTCTAGAAACGGAATTTAAAATATTTCCTAACCCTGTCAAAAATTTATTATTTATCAATTTCCCTGAAAATGTCAATTCAGCAGACGTAAAAGTATTTGATGTGTTAGGAAAACTTGTAATAGACACAACTATTTATATAAATAACAGAAGCCTAAACTTAAGCAGTTTATCTAGAGGAATGTATATAGCTAAGTTGCAAGGTGATAATAAAAAAGCAAATACTTTTAAACTTTTAAAAAAGTAAATGAACAGAATTACACAACTTTTCAATATAAAATATCCAATTGTTCAAGCAGGAATGATTTGGAATAGTGGTTGGCGCTTAGCCTCTGCAGCAAGTAACTCAGGAATTTTAGGACTTTTAGGAGCAGGTAGTATGTATCCAGAGGTCTTAAGAGAACATATTCAAAAATGTAAAGAAGCAACCGATAAACCTTTTGGGGTGAATGTCCCAATGTTGTATCCCAACATTCAGGAGATTATGGACATCATTGTTGAAGAAGGCGTGAAGATTGTTTTTACCTCTGCTGGAAACCCTAAAACATGGACTAAGTGGTTGCAGGATAAAGGCATTACCGTTGTGCATGTGGTAAGCAGTGTAAAGTTTGCTTTAAAAGCGCAAGACGCAGGAGTTGATGCTGTAGTTGCTGAAGGTTTTGAAGCTGGAGGACACAACGGAAGAGACGAGACTACAACCTTGACTTTAATTCAAATGGTAAAAGAACAAATTACTATTCCTTTAATTGCTGCTGGAGGTATTGCTACTGGAAGAGCGATGTTGGCAACCATGATTTTAGGAGCTGATGGTGTACAAATAGGTAGTCGTTTTGTAGCTAGTGAAGAAAGTTCAGCCCATCAGGCGTTTAAACAAGTTGTGGTTGATGTCAAAGAAGGCGATACACAACTCACTTTAAAAGAACTAGCACCAGTAAGATTGGTTAAAAATAAATTTTTTAACGAGATACAAGAACTGTATAAAACAGCACCAACACCAGAACAGCTTAAAGAATTACTTGGAAGAGCCAGAGCTAAACGAGGCATGTTTGAAGGCGATTTAGACGATGGCGAACTTGAAATAGGGCAAATAGCCGGACTCATACACGATATTAAACCTGTAGCTAAGATTGTTGATGAGATTGTAACTGAATTTGAGGTGGCTAAAAAAGAGATGGTTGAATGTTAATACAGATGTACATTTAGGAAATGAAACACATAAAATTAACATTTGTTCTTTTACTGTTTTTTAATTGTCAAAATTCAAAGGAAGAGCATGTTGCAATCGGAACATGGAATAAATGTGATAAAGACGGTAGTTATATTGAATGGAAAATCACTAATCAATATATGTTAATCCTTACAACAAGATCTAACGAAATTTTTCTTTTTAAAAATAATATTATTAATAATAATTTGGTTTTATCTGAATTTAAAAATGGAACAAGATTAGTTGGAAACAATGATACAGTAGTGACTGTGAGAAGGTCAAAGAATAAAATTATTTTAAGAAGTCGTTTTACTGGAGATTATTCAGAGCTTAATAAAGCAGAATTTGATTTCGAACCAATTGATTCAACTAATTTAGAATTGTGGAGAAAAAACATTTTATCGGAATTTAATAGAAGAGCTTCGAATGTAATTTGTACTGACACAAGAAATAAAGATGAAAAAAGGTATGATTTTGAAGTTGAGAATATTGGGGAATTGGAAATGGATAAATTAGATAAAATTAAAATAGATTCGATAGAAAATTAATAATTTTAACTGTATTACTAGTTGATTGCTACGAATAATTTGATTATAGAATGAGTATTGATACATGATTTACCTACTATTTTCTTTTAATAACAATTCTCTAAAACCTCGTTCAAATCTGTTATTTTTGTTCAAACTTTTAAGACATGAATTCCCGAAAAGACCAACTAAAAGCGTTTGATAGATTATTGACCATTATGGATGAGCTGCGTGAGCAATGTCCTTGGGATAAAAAACAAACCATGCAAACCTTACGCCACTTAACCATTGAGGAAACCTATGAGCTAGGTGATGCCATTCTAGACAACGACTTACAGGAAATAAAAGGGGAGTTAGGAGATTTGTTATTACACATAGTGTTTTATGCAAAAATTGGTAGTGAAACCAGCGATTTTGATATAGCAGATGTGACTAACGCTATTTGTGAAAAACTCATTAACAGACATCCTCATATTTACGGCGATGTAAAAGTAACGAACGAAGAAGAGGTAAAGCAAAATTGGGAAAACTTAAAGCTTAAGGAAGGAAAGAAAAGTGTTTTAGAGGGTGTTCCTAAAAGTTTACCAGCGTTAGTAAAAGCAAACAGAATTCAAGATAAGGTGGCTGGAGTAGGCTTTGATTGGGAAGCACCAAATCAAGTATGGGAAAAGGTAGAGGAGGAGCTTAAAGAGTTTAAAGATGAGGTTGCTAAAGGTGACCAAGATACCATTGAAAGTGAATTTGGCGATGTATTGTTTTCTATGATAAACTATGCACGTTTCTTAAACATAAATCCAGAAAATGCGTTGGAGAAAACCAATAAAAAGTTTTCTAAACGATTTCAGTATCTAGAACAAAAAGCGAAGTCAATAAATAAGCCATTAAAAGATATGACTTTAGCTGAAATGGATGTATTTTGGGAAGAGGCTAAAACTTTATAACCAATTTTAAATTTGAAAGAAACCGCAATCATTATTGGTGCAGGACCAGCAGGATTAACAGCAGCTTACGAGCTGGTTACCAGAACCAATATTAAACCTATTGTGTTAGAACAGTCTAACAAAATTGGAGGTATTTCTAGAACTGAAGTCTATAAAGGCAATAGAATAGATATTGGAGGGCATCGTTTTTTCTCTAAATCTAAAGTAGTAATGGATTGGTGGCAGCATATTTTGCCAATTCAAGGGCAGCCTTCAAAAGACGAAAAAGATATTCAAGATGCTAATCTACAAAAGCAAATTGCTCAAAAACTAAGTGAAAATGGTCCAAATCCTGAGAAAACCGATCGTGTGATGCTCATTAGAAGTAGATTGTCAAGAATCTTCTTTATGCGTAAATTTTTTAACTATCCTATTAGCTTAAATTGGAATACTATTGCATCACTTGGTTTTTTTAAAATTGTGAAAATAGGATGGACATATATGTTAATTCAAATATTTCCACCAAAAAACATAGATTCTTTAGAAGACTTTTTAATTAGCCGATTTGGAAAAGAATTGTATGAAACTTTTTTTAAAGATTACACCGAGAAAGTTTGGGGAGTGCCTTGTTCTAAAATTTCATCAGAATGGGGAGCTCAACGTATTAAAGGACTTTCTGTTACAAAAACAATATTACATGCTATAAAAGCCATATTTGTAAAAGATAAATCTATTAGTCAAGAAAGTACTGAAACAAGTTTGATAGAACAGTTTATGTATCCAAAACTAGGTCCAGGACAGCTATGGGAAACAGTTACTAAAATAATTATTGATAAAGGAGGAGAAGTTGTTTTTAACGCAAAAGTTATTGGATTAAAAACAGAAAACAATAAAATTACAGAAGTTAGTTATACAAATAATACTACTAAAACTAAAGAAATATTAAATGGCAACTATGTGTTTTCAAGCATGCCAGTTAAGCATTTAATTAAATCCTTTGGAAGTATTGTACCGCCTAATGTGAAAGACGTTGGTCAAGGCTTGTTATATAGAGATTTTATTACGGTTGGGTTATTACTTAATGAGCTAAAAATCACTGATAAAAACAAAAAATTAATTTCTGATAATTGGATATATATTCAAGAAAGTGATGTGAAACTTGGTAGATTACAAATATTTAATAATTGGTCACCATATCTAGTAAAAGAGGATGATAAAGTGTGGATTGGTTTAGAGTATTTTTGTAATAAAGGTGACGATTTATGGGAAATGGACGATGATAAATTCATTGAATTTGCTATTGAAGAATTACATAAGATTGATATAATACATAAAGATGCTGTTTTAGACAGCACTATTATAAAAGTGCCAAAAGCTTATCCTGCGTATTTTGGAACATATGATAGGTTTGATGAGATAAAAACATTCACTGATACATTTAAAAACTTATTTTTAATAGGTAGAAATGGTATGCATAAGTATAATAATCAAGATCACTCTATGTTAACAGCTATTACCTCAGTTAATAATATTTTATCAGGAATTACTACAAAAGATAATATTTGGAGCATTAATGTTGAAAAAGATTATCATGAAGAAAAATAAGGTTTTACATATAGTCTTAAACCCTGTTTTTGTCATTCTTTTTCTGCTGATGTTATTTACAATATCAGCATTTCATTTAAATACTAATTATGATGAGTCTCTCTGGATGTATATTGGTAGCCTATGGAGTGATAAAGGTATTCCACCTTATTTAGGAGCTGTAGAAAATAAAACTCCTGGCATATTTGTGCTTTTTGCTATTTCAAATTATTTAACTTCTAGCAGTTTATTCTTTGTTAGAGCCCTTGGTGTAATAGCCACCTTACTTACTTGCTTTTTCTTGTATGCTATTTGTAAAAAAATTTACAATAAAGTTTCAGCAGTTATTTGCTTGTATGTATTTGGTTTGATAACCTGTTGGCAGTCTATGGACGGATTTGCATTTGCACATACTGAAGTTTTTATGGTGTTATTATCTACAATGGCGTTCTACTTTCTTATCAGGTTTAAAAACTTTCAAGAACATTTTAAATGGGTACTTTTTGCTGGGTTAAGTATGGGATTAGCTATTGCGTTTAAGCAAATAGCCATTACAACTGCTTGTACTTTAGGAATTGTTTTATTGATTTTTGGTAGAGGTAAATCATTTTTACTTCAAATAAAAGGACTTTTAATTTTAGTTTTTGGTATTAGCATAACTACCTTTTTAAGCTATTTAGTTTTATATTTTTATGGAGTGTCCTTCTACGAATATATTGAAGGTGCATGGTTAATTTTATTTAATACAGGCTCTAAAGTAACAAGTATTACTGAACATTTTAATAACTTTATAAGCAAACTAATTGTATCAAGGTTTGTACTTTTTTATCCATTGGTTATATGGTTTTTATTGAAGAAAAACATAATTAATCATCCTTATAAAATAGTACTTGGGGTTTGGTTATTGTTAGACTTCATAGGTGTTAATGCCTCTGGATATTATTTTGGTCATCAATTAAAGCAAATACTACCAGTTTTTTCTATAATAACAGCTATTAGTATTTCTTTCTTAATTAGTAAAAAGCACAAAGAAGATAATAACAGTATTTATACTAGAGCTGCTCAAATAATTTTGATGATTGGTGCTGTTTGCTTTCCTTATAAACAGTTATATCATAACTTTAAATTAGTTTTAGAACACAATAGTACATTAGTATTACCACATGTAGAAATTGCTAATTGGATACAAAAAAACTCAAGTAATGATGACTACATTTATATTATTGGAGGCGAACCAAATCTTATTAGAACACAAGCTATAGCTAAAAGAGCTTCTTCTAGTAAACATTTTCAGTCTATTTTTATAACAAGTGATTACGAGAGAGATGTTTTACTTGAAGATTTAAAAGAGAAACCACCAATTTTTATTTTAAGAGATCAATTTATAGATAAAGATATTTTAAAAAAATACGGAAAAAAAGTTAGAACTTTTGTTAACAACAATTATGTTTTATTGAAAACCATGCATGAGGTTGAGATACTTCAAAAACGCAAATTTTAAAAAAAATATCTTGTTAAAGATCCAAATGCATAATTTTACTCGTATATACAATATCTATAGTCATAGATACAATAAAATTGCACGGATTAATAGCACATAATTCTTTCCTTTCTAAGTGGAAAAGAATTTAAAAAATCAATTTTATTTAGTTTAGTTAGAAGTTTACATCCTACTTGTTTTAGCAAGTGGGATGTACTTTTTTAGTAGTATTGCTTAATTTTTTTAAGCTTAGCTTTCCAAGTTTCTAATTCAGTTTTATACTTGTCAATATTTTTGTGTACGTCTTTTACAAGAGGGTTGTCATCTTCAACATTAGAGAAAAACTGCAAGTTATTTTCTAACTGATTAATTTCTCCTTTAATGTCTCCAATTTTCTTTCTAACAAAATTGTGTTCGTTATCTAAAGAACGTTTATCATTAGAAATAGTCATTAATTTATTATCATATTTTAATAACTCTGTTTTAGCTTTATCTAAATTAAGTTTGCCATATAGTGCATCAATAGCTTTGTTGAATTTACCATCGATAAAACGTTTATTGTATGGTACTCTACCAATGGTTTTCCATGTTTCAATTTTACTGTTTATAATGGCCAAACTTTCATCAACATTATCCGTTAATGTTAGAGATTGAATATCTTCTAAAAACTTAGTCTTCTTGTCTAAAGCCTCAACTTCTTCTTTATTTGCGGCATTTTTATTTTCATGATATCTGTCGAAGAAATGATTGCAAGCATTTTTAAATTGCTTCCAAATTTTATCACTGTCTTTTCTTGGTACATGCCCAATTTTTTTCCAATCACTTTGAATTTTCTTCATAAGTGGAGTGGTTGTGTTAAAATCCTCACTGTCTTTATTGTCCTCAGCAATTTTTATCAGCTCTAATTTTTTCTGAAGATTTTCATATTGATCCTTTTTTAAACTTTTATAGAAGGCATTTTTATTTCGATTAAATGTTCTAACCGAATTTTTAAACTTTGCCCAAGTTTCTTCATTTACTTTTATTGGAACTTTACCAGCTTTAAAAAACTCTTCACGTAAGGCTTCAATAGCTTTTATCTTTTTTTGCCACGCACCATGGTTATTACTTTCATCTTCTGCGATTGCATCAATTTTGGCAATAATTTCATGTTTCTTTTCTAAGTTTTTTTCGTAGGCTTTATTTAACTCTTCAAAATAAGCTTGACGCTTTTCATGTATAGCTTTTGTTGCTGCACTAAAGCGTTCCCAAATGGCCTCTCTGTGTTCTTTGTCTACAGGACCTAACTCTTCCTTCCAAATTTTATGTAATGCTTGTAATTCTCTAAAGGCTCTATTGCTATCGGTATCTTTTGCTAGTTCTTCAGCGCGATCAATAATCTTGAGCTTTTGCTCTAAATTATGTTTAAAATCTAAATCTCTTAAATCACGATTTAGGTGAAGGAAATCGTAAAAAATTTCTACATGATGATGGTAATTATTCCATACATTATTGTATTTATCTCTTGGTATTGGTCCAGCATTTCTCCAACTTTCCTGAAGTTCTTTAAAATGTTTATAAGTAGTATTTATGTTTTCTTCAACATTTATAAGACCTTTTATTTCTTCAATAATTTGAAGTCGCTGCTCTAAATTTGCTTTTAAATTTTTTTCTAAATTCTTATAATAATCTTGTCGCTTATCACGATATTCTCTATAAATTTCGTTAAAACGTGTTTTTGCAGGGTTTTTAAAATGAAAATCGATAGAATTCCCTCCACCAGCTATAAATTCTTCTTTTTTCTCCTCTAATAAGGTACTAAATTTAGTGTTGAATTCGTTTTTGATGGTTTCAAAATGAGATTTTATAGTTTGAATTTTCTCATTTTTTACAAGATGTTCAAGTTCATCAACCAACGCATCAAGCGACATAGCATGATAATCTTTTTCTTCAATATCATGACGTTTGGTGTTTTCTTCATCTTCGGCATCTTCAGCATTTGAAGCATCTATTTCTTCTTGGACTTCATCAGCATCAGCTTCTTTGCTTGGAGTTTCTTTTGAAGCTTCCTCTGTTACTTCTGTTTTTTCTTCTCGCTCAACATTTGTATTAGTATCAGCAACAAGGTCAGTATCTGCTACTTTTGTAGCATCTTCTGGTTGAGTTGTAATTTCTTCTCTAATTCCATCTGCTTCTTGCAGGTTATCTTTCTCAGACATATCTTTCAATGTTTAGGTTCTTAAAGTTTAAAGATACTATTAAGAGAGAGAATTACAAAGTATTGGTGTTTATTTAGACTGGTTTTAGCATTTTTGCCAAATGCGCCATGCTTTTTCTGCTTGTAGTTCAAGCATTTTATAACCGTTACAAATACTTGCTCCTTTAATTTTAGCAATAGTTAGAAACTTGGTTTCTTCTGGGTTATAAATGAGGTCAAAAACCAAATGGGTTTTGTTAATGGCATCATAAGGAATATTAGGACACTCATTGGTTTTTGGGTGTGTGCCTAAGGGTGTGCAATTTATTATTATTTGATGTTCTTTAATATCGTTTTCAGTCAAAGAATCGTAGGTAAAAGTAGCATTAGCAACTAGGTTTCTTGAAACATAGCTATATTCAATTCCAAGCTTTTTTAGAGCATAAGCTATGGCTTTGGAAGCGCCACCTGTTCCTAATATTAGAGCTTTTTTATGATGTGGTTTTAAGTAAGGTTCTATAGATTTTTTAAAGCCATAATAGTCAGTGTTGTAACCTATTAATCTTCCGTTTTTTTTTATTTTAATAGTGTTAACTGCACCAATTTTTTTTGCTGTTTTATGTAATTTGTTAAGATAAGGAATTACCGCTTCCTTATAAGGAATGGTAACATTTAAACCTCTAAGATGATTAGTAGCATTGATTATTTCTGAAAACTCTTCAATAGTATTAATATCAAAGTTTTCATAAGTGTGGTATAGGCCTTCGTTTTTAAATTTTTCACTAAAATAAGCCCTCGAAAATGAGTAGTCTATATGTTTTCCTATAAGTCCAAATTTAGCCATTTAATTTCCTTGTTTTTTGACCATACCATTCTAAAGCTAACACTATAATAATGCCCAATAGAATGTAAGCTATTGCAATGAAAGTTTCACTTTGTATTTCTGGTAGATAGCGACTGTAATTTTCGATAATTTTCTCTCCTCTTGAGTCTAAAATTAGGGTGCTATTTTCACTAGCTTTATAAATTGTCTCTTTCCAAGGCCATACAACACCTAGCGATCCAATAATAAAGCCCATTAATAAAGATAAAGTAATGTTTCGATAATGTTTTAAAACATAATTGAGGATGTGTGAAAACGATACCAATCCTGCTACAGAACCTAATGTAAAAACAGCCAGTACTTTAAGCATCCTTATGCGTTCAGGATTGCTCACAAAAGAAAAGTCGCCAGTAAACACATCAAAAACAGTATCATAAAGAGCATTTACAGAGTCCACAAGTAAGAGTACGTAATTGCCTAATAATATGAGAATGAAAGATCCAGAGAACCCAGGAAGCGTCATTCCTGTAACGCTAATCATTCCGCAAAAAAATACAAACCAAAGGTTATCATTTTCAGTAGCTGGATCTAAAAAGCTAATACTTATTCCAATAAGTATTCCTATGCAAACCGATACTATGGTTTTGTTGCACCAATCATCAAAATCTTTACCTATGTAGTATATGGAGCCAATGATCATTCCAAAAAACACACTCCAAACGTATAACTCGTAGTGAATAATTAGGTAGTCTAATATTTTTGAAACACTAAAATAACTTACAATCATTCCTAAAAACAACAGACTTAGAAAACGACCGTTTATATAACGAAAAAAGCTTTTAAACCTACCATTTATAAGTAGTTTAAATGCTTTACCATTTACTTTTTGTAAAGAGTATATAAACTCTTCATAAAATCCAGCAACAAACGCTACAACACCACCAGATACTCCAGGAACTTTGTTCGCAGCTCCCATACCTAGTCCTTTAATAACTAAGAATAACTTATCAGTAAATGTTCTGGTGCTTTGCATGAATTTATCTCATCGATTTTGAACCTATTTTTTCTAATAGAATAATAGTTAAGAAACCTATTAACATTAAACCAATGGCGAATATTACTTGTGGGTTTCCTTCAAATGATGAAGGAGAGATACTTTTTTCTAATAGAGGAACTTCAATTCCTTTTGAATTAGTTCGCCAACTTAATACTTTTTTCCATGGCCAAACCTTATTTAACGACCCTAAAATAAACCCTGTTAATATAGCAAGTGTGAGGTTGTGAAATTTTTTAAACAACCATTTTAAAATGTGGCTAAAACTTAATAAACCTACAATAGCTCCGCTTATAAAAAGCGCTAACTTTTTAAAATCCAATACATGTATTGCATCGCTTAGTGTTTTGTAAGCACCTAAAATAACCAGAATAAAAGATCCAGATATGCCAGGTAATATCATGGCGCAAATAGCTAAGGCACCTGCAAAAAATAAAAAATATGGGCTATCATTAACATCTGATGCAGGAATGGTAGTAATATAGTAGGCTACAATTGTCCCAATAACAACCCCTAATATGGATATAAAATTCCAATTTGTAATTTGTTTTCCAACAAAATAGATACTTGCAACAATAAGTCCAAAAAAGAAAGACCAAATTAAAATAGGATGATATTCAATAAGGTATTTTGCAAGCTTCATAAAGGATACAAAACTTATAACAATTCCAATTAGCAATGCTGTTATAAAATTACCATTTAACTGTTTCCAAAAAGCATTAAAACCTTCTTTTTTTAGTGTTGTTATCAGTGAAAAATTTACGCCACTAATTGTGTTTATTAATTCTTCGTAAATTCCTGAAATAAAAGCAATTGTACCTCCTGAAACTCCTGGAACCGCATCGGCAGCTCCCATAGCCAATCCTTTTAAAGAAATAATAAAATAATCAATTAATCGTCTTTGCATTACTTTAATTTAAGAAATGTAAAGTTAGGTAATTTTAACTTGAAGGATTTCTATATTTTGCTATAATTTCTCGAACAGATTTTAAAGCGTAAATAGCAGGAAAAAGCTCTTCAATAATAAAGTAAAATTCAGGATTTATTCGAAGCGCATTGCTTAAATGTATAATTGCAAGATCTTCTTTATTAAGTAAATAATGCAATCCAGATAATCGGTATTGAACCTCTTCGTTATCAGGATAAAACTCTAAGGTTTGATCAAGAGTAAGTATAGCGACTTCAAACTCACCTAATTGTATTAAAATATCTGCTCTAGATAACCAAGTTTTTAATTCGTAATTTCCTAGTTCCAGCGTTTTTTTATAACCACGTTCAGCTTCTTCTAAAAAGTTTAGACGTTGGTTAATTTGGGCGTATAGCTTCCAATACATCACATTTTCGCTATCAATATTAATTGCCTTATTAATATAATAGAGTGCTTTTTGATAGTTTTGCGCTTTATTGTAAAAATTAGTAATGGCAATCCAACCTTTATCTAAAAGAGGGTCTTCTTCAACCGTTTTATAATAATGCTGTACAGCTAAATCTTTTTGACCTATTTCCTCATAGCATTTACCAATTCTTAAAAGGGCAAATGATGTAGGATCATCAATAGCTAAAGTAATTTTGTAATTTTCAATAGCTTCTTCATAGCGTTCTAATTTCTCAAGAACTTTTCCTTTTTCAAGATAAGCACCAATAAACATATCATCTGAAATAATAGCAAAATCAAAGGCAGTTAATGCTTTTTTATAATCTTTTATTGAAAAGTATTGTTTGCCTAATTGATGCCATGCAACTTGACAATATGGATTTGAATCGAGATATAGATTTAAATAGTCTATAGCTTCAGTGTTTTGCTCTAAAAAGTCGAAACAATATATAATGTTATACAAAGCAGAGTAGTCTTCTTGATCAGCTTCTAAACACTTCATAAAATAATGTTTAGCTTCTTCAAACTTATCTAGGAAGAGGTATTCCATGCCAATTAGAGAGAAAATATCTGCAGAATCCTCAGTAATTTCTAAAGCTTGTTTTAAAATAGAAATTGCTTTTTGATGTTTGTCTTTTTTAGAAAATATGTTAGCCTTTTGAATATAAATTTCTTCGTTGGTAGGTTCAATTTCATATAAATTATTCAATAACTCATCTGCTTTATCTAACTTGTTTTCAAACACATATATTTCTACTTGAAATAATTTTAAATTAACTGAAGTAGGATGTTGTTGTAAACCAAGGGTTATAGCTTTTTTAGCTAAAGCTATTTTACCATTGTCTAAATAATGGTGGATAATATTCTCGAATTCATTTGAGTCAAAAAACAATACGTTATTGGTTTTTAACATAGACTCAAATTTTGTGAGTGATAGATTGTTGTTGTCGTCGTATTGACTAAACTCCATAGGTGGCATTAAAAGTTCACGAAATAAATTTAGCATTCTATTGTATAAAATACTGTGAATCTCATCAATGTTTTCAACAAAGTAATTAACAGCAATTTACTTACTTAAATTTAGGTTTGTTCTAAATTAGTAAGCACTTTTTTAATAATATTACAGCCTGTAATTAGTTCTTTATCAGATATGTTAAGTGGAGGTGTAATACGAATGGCACAAGGTTCAAAAAGTAACCAAAACAGGATTAAACCTTCTTCCTGACATTGCAAAATGACTTGATTAGCTATATCTGCTGAGGGCAAAATAGCAGCTAACATTAACCCTTTGCCTCTAATTTCTTTAATTAATGGATGTTGTAAATGTTCTCTAACAAGTGATTCTTTTTGTAAAGTTTCTGAGATTAAATTGGTAGATGTTATTTCTTTTAATGTTGCTAAAGCTGCCGAAGCAATTACTGGATTTCCACCAAAAGTTGTAATATGTCCAAGTTTAGGATTGTCCTTTAAGCAGTCCATCATTTCTTTTGATGCTGTAAAAGCGCCAATTGGTAATCCACCACCAAGACCTTTTCCAGTGACTACAACATCTGGTGTGCAATTATAATTTTCGAAACCAAAAAGCGTTCCTGTACGACCAATTCCTGGTTGAATTTCATCTAAAATAAATACAGCTCCAACTTCATTACAGCGCTTTTGTACTTGCTGTAAATAGTTGTTTGTTGGTTCTATAAACCCAGCGCCACCTTGAATGGTCTCTAAAATGACTGCTGCAGTTTTGTGGGTAATTTTTTTTAGTTCCTCTTGATTATTAAACGTTACAAATCTCACATCTGGAATTAGAGGTCTAAAGGGCTGTTTGCGCTCTTCATAACCCATAACACTCAAAGCTCCCATGGTATTGCCATGATATGCTTTTTTAGCAGCTATGATTTCTGATCGTCCAGTATAACGACGTGCTAATTTAAGTGCGCCTTCGATGGCTTCGGTGCCTGAATTGGTTAAATAGGTGCTTTCTAGTGGTTGGGGTAGATGTTTTGCTATAAGTTTGGTGAGTTCTACCGCAGGTTTTTGAATGTATTCGCCATAGACCATAACATGTAAATATTTATCTACTTGTTCTTTAATAGCAGTGACAACTTTTGGATGCTTGTGACCTAAACTGCATGCAGAAACACCTGCAACAAAGTCTAAATAAGCTTTATTATTTGTATCATAAATGTAACTTCCTTCGGCATGGGAAATTTCCATAGCTAATGGGTGTGGTGTGGTTTGCGCTTGATATTTAAAAAAATCGGTTTTAATATTATTGTTGCTTTTTGATTTTCTTAGATGTTTTGTCTTCAACTTTCGGAATCTTTCTAGAGGCTTTACTTTCTTTTTCTTTGCTATTACTGTTCTTATCGGATTCTTTTACGCGTTTCATTAGTGCTTCATCAAAAAACTGCTTTTGAGGCACATAATCGTCTAATCCTTTTATAATAGTCAACTCAAGTGGCGGATCGTCTTTAAATAAATCGTCAACACTTTTAGGTCGTTCATTATCTCTCCAAACAAAACCACGAAGCAAACGTTCCTTTTCAGGAAATTCGCCCTCTGGAAATACATTGCCATCAACATCTTTTATTTTTCGAACTTCTAGAATTTCATTATCTTCAATAAATATTTTAATAATACCAGATTTTGCTTTATCTGTTCCAACGAGTTCATTTTTATCATTCCGCATCCAATATATAGATTCGGCATTCTTAATGATATCGACAGTACTGAGTTTGTTGTCTTTAAAAAGTCCGTATAGTTGTTTACCAGACATTTGATGATAACCATCGCCAAGGGTGTCCTTACTAATAATAAAAGCATTGTCGAATACTTTTAAGGAATCGAGTTTTTTTGTTTCTGGGTTTGAAATAAGGTGAATAGTGTCACCTGTCATTTGGTTGCCAATATTCCATAATACTGGTGTGCGTTTTTTTGCAAATTTATCGCTAGATGAAAACCGTTGTAAATTGATGAGTTGCGTTAAACCTGTTTTATGGTTTACGTGTATAGAGTCGGCTTTTCCACTAATATCCGATTTGTATATTTTCGCATTATAATACGCTCTTGTAATTCTGTTTTCAGGTTTACCAGTTACCATTAAAGTGTCGCTATGTATGTATATAGAATCGTTCTCTTGAACAGAAATAGCTAAGGCGCGTTTGGTAATAAATACAGAGTCTTTATCTCTAAACACTTCGGCATAATGCCCTTTTACAATAGCATTATTGATGGTGTCGGTAATTTTTATGTTATTGGTTGCAGATGCATAGCTTTTGTTTCTGTCAAAATACAAGCTATCTCCTTCAATGATTCGGTCATCATAATCTATTCGCGATTTTTTTAAAAAATAACCAGTATCATTTTTAGTGTCATAAAAACCACGTTCACAATATATTTTACTTGTTTCTCCAGTTATAGTTGTAGGTCCAAAAAGGTAGGCTCTTCCTGTTTCAGAATAAAAATCTAACTGATCGGAATCAATGACGTACTGAGGATTTACTAGTTTTACATTTTGTACAAACTGATACTTTTTATTGGACATGTAATAACGCCCAATTTGGCTAGTAATAGTCCCTGATGTATCCTTGACAACTGTTCCTCCACTTTTGTAATATGCTTGTTGCTTTACACGATCCATCCATAAGGTATCTGTTTTTATAGTTGATGTAGGGTCGGTTAATACCACATCTCCACTAGCAAAGGCAAGTTTAGTGATACCACTGTATTCGACATATTTCGAATTCATATTAATGGAATCGCCTTGTTTTATAATCACATTTCCATAGGCTTCTACAAAGTTTTCGTTTTCGTAATGAATCGCTTGATCACACCACATGTCAATACCATCATGATAAATATGAACCTGTTGCGAATCATCTCTGGTTAAAATTCTTGCTCCAGGGCTTTTTTCTTCATCAATACCAAAAAAACCAGAATATTTTATTTTAATTTCTTTTTGTTGAGCATATGAGCAAGTAGAAATAAAAAATGTAATAAATATGAGTAGATATGTTAATTTATGAAACTTCAAGGCTTACTATTTACGGTAAAAATAACTATTATATTAGTTCTTTATTGCTAGTTAATAAACTTTTAGTATAAAAAACCTGTAAACAACATAGTCGATTACAGGTTTAATTTATTTAATTCTAGAAGTTTACCTAAAAATAGTTTGTTTTCTATCTGGACCAACAGATACTATTTTAATAGGTGTTTCCAGTTCTTTTTCTAAAAATGAGATATAATCGTTTAGTTCTTTTGGCATTTGTGAAGCGTCTTCCATAGTAGTTAAATCTTCTTTCCATCCTTTAAACTCAGTATAAATAGGAGTGACGTTATGCGCTTCAATATTATAAGGCAAATGGGTGATTTCTTCTCCTTTATATTTATAAGCTGTACACACTTTTAAACTCTTGAAGCCAGAAAGCACATCGGCCTTCATCATCATTAATTGTGTCACACCATTAATTTGGCATGCATATTTTAAAGCTACTAAATCTAACCATCCACAACGACGACTACGTCCTGTTGTTGCTCCAAATTCATGACCAACGCGTCCCATAGTTTCGCCAACTTCATCAAACAATTCGGTTGGGAATGGTCCTGAACCAACACGTGTGGTGTATGCTTTAAAAATACCAAACACCTCACCAATTTTATTAGGAGCAATACCTAGTCCTGTACATGCACCAGCTGCTGTAGTATTTGATGATGTAACAAAAGGATAGGTGCCAAAATCGATATCTAACAGTGAGCCTTGGGCACCTTCGGCTAAAATAGATTTTCCATTTTTTTGCGCTTGAAACATGTACTCTTCTGAATCTATAAAAGTTAATGATTTTAAAACATCAATAGCTTCAAAAAACTCTTTTTCTAATTCTGCTAAGTCATATTGGATATTTACATCGTAAAAGTCTATCATGGCTTCATGCTTATCAGCTAAGGCACGATACTTATCTTTCCACCCTTCTAATTCTATATCACCAACACGAATACCATTTCGACCAGTTTTGTCCATATACGTTGGTCCAATGCCTTTTAAAGTGGAACCAATTTTTGCTTTTCCTTTGGCTGTTTCACTAGCAGCATCTAATAAACGATGCGTTGGTAAAATTAAATGTGCTTTTCTAGAGATTAATAATGAATTTTTATAATCTACATTTTGTTCGGCTAGTTTATCTAATTCTTTTTTAAATATTACAGGATCTATGACTACGCCATTTCCAACAAGGTTTGAAGCGTCTTCATGAAAAATTCCTGATGGAATCGTGTGCAACACGTGTTTCATACCATTAAATACAAGTGTGTGTCCTGCATTTGGGCCTCCTTGAAATCGCGCAATAATATTATAGTTAGAGGTAAGTACATCAACAATTTTTCCTTTGCCTTCGTCTCCCCATTGTAAACCTAGTAGTAAATCTACTGCCATTATGTAATTAGTTTGTTGGTTGTTTTTTTGTTCCGTAAAAGTAGAGTGAATGATTATGAATGTCTATATCAAAAACGTCTTCGATTGTTTTCTTGATGGATTGAATTCTAGGATCACAAAACTCGATAACTTCACCACTATCTGTTAAAATAACATGGTCGTGTTGTTTGTCGAAATACGACTTTTCGTAATGTGCTTGATTCTGTCCGAATTGATGTTTTCTAACCAAAGCGCAATCCAATAAAAGCTCAATTGTATTGTAAAGTGTGGCACGTGAAACACGATAGTTTTTATTTTTCATTTTAATATATAAAGATTCTATATCAAAATGGTCGTTGCTATCGTATATTTCTTGAAGAATGGCATAACGCTCAGGCGTTTTTCTATGTCCGTTTTCCTCTAGAAATTTAGTGAACACATTTTTTACAATGTCTTGGTTTTTATTTTCTTTTTTTGGACTCATAAATTCGTTGCAAATTTAAACTAATTTTTAAACTCTAGAGACTTTTTCTATACCATTAATTTTTTTAAGTCTGTCCATTAATTTTTTTACTAAGTTATTGTTTTTTACGACCACATTTATTTTTCCGTTAAATACACCTCCTTCAGAATCGAAACTAATACTCTTCATGTTTACATGCATATTACTGGAAATTATTTTAGTGATTTCGTTAACCAATCCAAGATTATCAATACCATTTAATTTTATAATAGCAGTAAACTCTTGTTGAGAAGAGTCAATCCATTTTGCCGACATAATTCTATAGGCATAATTAGATTGTAAACTCAAGGCATTAGGGCAATTTTTTTTATGAACTTTAATGCCTTCATTAATAGTTAAAAACCCAAATACTGGATCACCAGGAATTGGATTGCAACAATTAGAAAGCTTGTAATTTAATTTTTCTTCTTCCTTACCAAATACTAACATATCATATTTGGCAGTTATTTCATCTTTTTCAAGGTCTTCTTTGGATACTGACTGCTTACGATTTATTTTATTTTTAATGAAACTTACTAAAGCATTACTTCTTGAAGCAGCAAATTCTTTTAACATTTTACTATCTATAGTACCAATACCTACACGGTAAAAGAGGTCTAGACTTGTTTTAAGATTAAAATAGTTTACAAGTTCATTGACCGATTTTTCGTTAAGCGTAATTTTTAATTGCTTTAATTTTCGACGTAGAATTTCTTTGCCATCTTCGGCGACAACTTTAGTTTCGGCTTTTAAAGATGATTTAATTTTACTTCTCGCTCTAGCTGTTGTGGCATAATCTAACCAATTGGTGTTTGGTTTTGCGTTTTCAGAAGTCATAATTTCTACCTGATCGCCACTTTGTAGTTCGTGACTTAATGGGACCAATTTCCCATTTACTTTGGCACCACGCGTTTTCATACCAACTTCTGTGTGAATACTAAAAGCAAAATCTAGAGGTGTAGCGCCTTTTGGTAGCGACTTTAATTCGCCTGTTGGTGTAAAAACAAATATTTCTTTAGAGTAAAGGTTAAGCTTAAACTGTTCTACAAAATCTACAGCATTTCCATCGGGATTTTCTAATGCCTCTTGAAGTCGGCTAATCCAAGTGTCTAGGCTGTCATCTTTCTCATTTCCTTCTTTATATTTATAATGAGCTGCATAACCTTTTTCGGCAATTTCGTTCATGCGTTCACTACGAATTTGTACTTCTACCCAACGTCCTTTTGGTCCCATTACTGTAATGTGCAGTGCTTCATAACCAGTTGATTTTGGTGAGGAAATCCAATCACGTAATCTAATAGGATTTGGTCTAAAATGGTCGGTAACGATAGAGTATATTTTCCAAGCTAAAAACTTTTCATTTTCAAGATCAGATTTATATATAATCCTCACAGCAAACTTGTCGTACACTTCATCAAATGAAACCCCTTGTTTTACCATTTTTCGGCGAATGGAAAAAATAGATTTTGGTCGTCCTTTAATGTCATAATTCAGACCTTCTTTGTCGAGGGAAGACTTTAAAATATCACTAATCTCTTTTATGTATGCATCTTGTTGCTCTTTACTTTCTTTTATCTTAAGTAAGATATCGTTGTAAACATCAGGTTCGGTATATTTTAAACCAAGGTCTTCAAGTTCGGTTTTAATATTGTAAAGTCCAATTCTATGTGCTAAAGGAGCATAAATATAAAGTGTTTCGGAAGCTATTTTTACTTGCTTATCAGGTCGCATAGATTCCATGGTTTGCATATTATGCAATCTATCAGCAATTTTTATAATGATTACACGAACATCGTCATTTAAAGTCAGCAGCATTTTTCTAAAATTCTCAGCTTGCATAGACACATTCATGTCCTTTTTTAAAGATGAAATTTTTGTAAGACCATCTACAATTTTGGCAACGGTTTCACCAAAGAGTTGTTCTATATCGTCAATAGTGTAGTTTGGATTGTCCTCAACAACATCATGAAGTAATGCTGCTGCAATAGAGGTGGCGTCTAAACCAATTTCAGAAGCCACTATTTTAGCTACTGCAATAGGATGAAATATATAGGCTTCACCAGATTTACGGCGTTGGTCTTTATGAGCATCAACAGCCACATCAAAAGCTTTTCTAATGAGTTTTTTATCCTCATTGGTAAGCATACGGTAACTAATTTTTAGGAGCTCTTTGTACTCTTTTGCAATGGCTGCATTTTCTTTTTCAATCTCAACATCTGTCATAGATTAAAAATAGCATAAAGTAAATAAATGAGCAATAGGTTTTAAGGATTTAATTTTGAAGAATTATATTCTACATTTGTAGAGCAATTTATTTGTTCTATATTTGTAGAGGTAAACAATTGTTACAAATTGAAGTAAATGTCATTTATTAAAATCAATCTAGTGAAATCAATTAAAAGTTTTTTTTATTTAGCCTTTATTCTATTTACTATACTATCGTGTTCAAATTCTACTGAATCTGATTCGTTAAAAGTTCTTTTTATAGGAAATAGTTATACTTATTATAATAGTTCACCAGAGTTGCTAAAGGCTTTGATTAGGGAAAAATTTCCTAAAAAACCAATTGAAATTCAACTAATTAGTCAAGGAGGTATGACTTTGAAGCGTCATTGGGAAGAGGGTAGAGCAGTGGAAGTAATAAAATCGAATGATTGGGATTATGTGATATTGCAAGAGCAAAGCAAGCTAGGTATGGGATTAATAATTGATAATGATATTTATTTTGGACAAACAGATCATTTTTATGAATATGCCACAAAATTTGATACTGAAATAAAAAAAATAGGTGCACAAACGGCCTTTTTTATGACATGGTCGGTTAAACAACGTCCTGAGGAGCAAAAAATATTAACACATGCGTATTCTACAATTGCTAAAGAGCTCAATGCAAAATTGATTCCAGTTGGGTTGGTTTGGGATAAGGTTCGAAACCAGGCAAAATTTGATTTATATGACTTAGATGGATCGCATCCATCTGCTTATGGTTCGTATTTGGTGGCTACTTCAATATTTTCAGCATTACTTGAAGAAAGCCCTTTAGGCTTATCTGGTGTCATTTCAGGATTACAATTATCAAGCACAGGTGAACCTTCTTTAGATAGCCAACCTTTAGTGGATATTTCAGAGACTGATGCACAAACGATTCAAAAAACAAGCTGGAAAGTTGTTGAAGATATCCGTAAGAAAGGTGGTTACATTGACATAAATAAGCCTAAACAAAAATATGTATTGCCTAAACTTACAGAAGGAGATGTTATTGATACTAAGGAAATAGAAGGAAGATGGTATGGAACTTCTACCTATAGCAATAATTACCTCGGAGTAATCTTAGATGTTGAAAACATAGAAAACAGTTTAGAGGCAAAAATCTCTTTTTACTCACCAAATGGGCAAGATAAAATGTTTGTAACAGATGTTGAATTAAAAGATAAGCAACTTAATATGATTTTAATTGACAGCTTAAGAACTATGAGTTCTAACCTCAATTTTTATTTTAACAACAAAAAATTAAATGGCTTATCTAAATCTTTTGGTGGTGATATTACAAATTATAAACATTGGAATTTATCTAGACTAAATAATCAAAATGGATTAGACTTAGAAGCATTAGATGTATTGATAACAGCTTTTAATAATGACATAGAAAGTAAAGGATATGTAAAAGCTGCTATTAATTATTATAAAAAGTATAGTTCTTTAATAGGCAAATCTTACTTGCCTGAAGAAGCATATTTGAATGCAGTTGGATATAATTTTGTTGAAGATGGTAAAGTAGATGAAGCACTAAATATTTTCGAACTGGCAATGATTTTGTATCCAGAATCAGTAAATACTTATGATAGTTATGGAGAAACTTTAATAAAAGCTGGAGAGTTTGAAAAAGGATTAAGTGTTTACACAAAAGGATATGAACTAGCTAAAAAAACTGGTAATGAAAATGCAACCTATATGGAAGCAAACTTAAAAAGGTTTAAAGAAGGTAAATCTAAACAACGACAAACTGAGCTTCTACCACCACCACCTCCAACAGGGATTTAATTTTAGTTAATTAATAGTTTTTATGAAAGTAATAATGTTTTATAAAACTTTGTTTATGCTTCGCCTTTGTAGCTTTCCATTAAATATTATTCTTTTTTCTGAGGTATAGGAGAAATCATAATATGTGCTCTATGTGTTCCAGGGTTCATAATCCAAGGATGGTTTGGAGCTAATGGTACTTCAGGTAAACCAGTTGACTCTGCAGTAGCAAAAGGCATATACACCACATATCTGTATTGTGCACCTGGAACTTCTGAGGTTTCAGGGTTATATTGTGTTTCTGAACCAAAATAAATATGTAACGCTGATCCAAGTCCTCCCATATCTAGCTTTCCAGATTTAGCCTCTGCTTCTCTAATATCAAATATTTCTTGAAACGTTTTCCCTTCAGCTTTTAACGCTCTTCCTCTAGCCATAAAGGGTTCAAGATTTTTATGATAGCATGCTGCACTAAAACCAGCTTTATTTGGGTCGTCTGCCAGACAAATAAACTCATTACTCCCTTCTTTTAGGGTTACAAACTCTCCAGCCATATTGTAGCCAATTACTGTGGCGTTAGCTCTACTTTCTTCAGGCGCAGCCATTAGTGCGGTTGCAATTAAAGCTTCATCTGTGGTAATATCTTTAAGAGCGATATCAACTTCTCCTGAGGTGTCAGTTTCTAATTTGATTGTGGTATCAGATTGTTCTGTGCCATTGTCTTTTGTCTTTGTCTCTGAGTTACAAGATGCTAATATTGCTAAAAAAGCAAATACTATAATTATTCTTTTCATGTTGTTTGTTTTAGTTTCAACTAAGATAATGAAATTAAAGAGGCTTTCAATTTTTGGGATTTCGTTTAACGTGTTTCACTATGGTTTCGTTGCGTGAAAATACGCGAGGATTTTCCGAAGTAGGCGAGTAGTAGCAATTACTTATAGACATCCTAAGTTTGCTTTTAATTATATTAATCATTTAATAGAAAGAACAAAAGAGCAGAGTAAGGTTATAATAGTCGTAGGAGCTTTAGATTCCGTCAACAATGAAAACCCCTGCTTTTATTATTTGAACACGTTCAGTTCTTTGTTGTGTGGCGTTTTTTTATCTTTTTTCTGCATATTTAAACTTATCGAAATTTTTAGGAAACTCATTTGTTATTTCTAATTTATTCGATGTTATGGTTGGTTTTATTTTTATGACTTTGGTTTTGTTATCTATTTCAATTTCGTGTTCACTTCTCATATTCACAACATCAATATGTAATACTTTAAAATGGTGTTTCCCTTTTTTGAGATTTATAATTACATACTCGCTTGGTCTAATTTGTCCAAGAGGTTTTTGGTCAAGCCAAATATTCAGTCGAGCTGTATTGTCCATTTTGTGTAAAATATTAGCTCCGTTATAAATCAGAACATTTCCATTGCCTAGGTCATTCAGTTCAACATTTTCGATGTTAGTTTTTATGAATGTATATTCGGATGTAATTGGTTTTAAAGCACAAGAAGTTAGCAGGATAAAGCTAAATGAGGCGATGATAATTCTAATGTTTTTCATTTCTAAGATTGTTTGGGTTTAATGACACACAATGCGATGATATGCAACGTTTTAATGTTTAATATTATAAGTTAACGAAGTTAGTTGTTTTTTCGCACAAAGTCAATATTATGTGTCTATTGGAAATCAGTAGAACTTAGTTCTGTAATTAAGTTTTTCATCATTTCCATACCTTTTATTAATTCCTCTTTTGCAATAAATTCATCTGCTCTATGTGCTTGTGCGATAGAACCAGGACCACATATAACTGCTTGAAAACCTTCGGCAGCAAATTGTCCAGCTTCTGCGCCATAAGCCACGGTATTCAATTTTGAGTTTCCAGAGATGCGTTTTATTAAATCTACCACATCATCTGTTTCTTTGGTATCTAAATGAATGACTGGAGGATGGTTTTCTATGGTTTTAATTTTAAAATCAGGAAAAATATGACGCAATTCTTGTTCGCGTTCTCTGCAATAGGCTTCAAACTCATTGACAATAGTATCTGTTTTATCCATTGGTATGGTGCGTAAATCCCAATAAAAATGAGCTTTATCTGCAATAACGTTGGGCGCAATACCACCATCAACTTGCCCAATATGTATGGAAGAATGTGGAGGGTGAAAGCGGTCATCCAATCGTTTATCTTCTATGAGACGATTCATCTTATTTTCCAACCATAAAATAAGTCGCATGGCTTCGTGTATGGCACTTACTTCTTGTTTAATCCTGCTACTGTGTCCTGCAGAACCATTGACGTAAGTTTCCAGAATATAAATTCCTTTTTGCCCTACAATGGGTTGCATTAAAGAAGGTTCACCAATAATGGCATATTTTGGTGTTTCAGTGTAATGTGTTTTTATAGCTTGAGCTAATTCAGGACCAGCTAAACAACCCACTTCTTCATCATAAGAAAAGGCGAAGTAGATAGGTTTTTTTAAATTGGCTTTTACCATATTTGGTAATGCAGCTAAGCAGCATGCTACAAAGCCTTTCATGTCGCATGAGCCTCTTCCGTAGAGTTTTCCATCGCCTTTATCTGTCAGTTTAAAAGGGACAGTCGTCCATTCCTGACCTTTAACAGGAACTACATCTGTATGACCAGAAAGAATCACACCTCCATCAACAGCTGGACCAATTCTGCAATGCAATGATGCCTTATTTCCTTCCTCATTTGGAACTAAAGTAGTCGTAATACCATAAGATTCTATATACTCTTTAATCCAATGAATAATACTTAAGTTGCTTTCGCCTCCAAGTACTGGAAAGGATACAAGTTTAGCTAAAATATCTTCTACTGTCATATTAACTATAGTTTGTTGCTACTGCAATGATTAATGCTAAAAAGGCAATGAATAATAAAGTGATTAATACCGGAAAAATAAATCGAATCCATCTGTCAATTGGTACTCGACACATACTTAACATAGCTATTAAACCTCCTAAAGTTGGATTGATTAAATTAGATAAACCATCACCAATTTGAAATGCTAAAATGGTTATTTGTCTTGTTAAACCTAATGATTCTCCTAAGGGAAGCATTACTGGTAAGGTTGCCAATGCTTGACCACTTCCAGAAGGAATAAAAAAGTTGATAACTGTTTGTGAAACAGACATGCTAATTGCTGAAGCATACAAAGGTAAACCTTGAAGCATCACTGATAAATTATAGGAGATGGTGTCGCCAATATTTCCCATTTCCATGAGTACTTTTATTGATGTTGCAAAACCAACCATAAACGCTCCAGGAGCAGCAACAGATACTGCTTTTAAAACAGTTTCACTCATGGTTGTGGCATCCATTCTAGACACAATACCACACACTAAACCAATCATTAAAAATACAGCAGATAGCTCGTTGAGATACCATTTTAGGTTGAAAACGCCATACAAAATGACTAATAAGCCAATGATAAAAATGGAAATTACCATCCAGTTTTTTCCTGAAACTCTATAATCTTTAATGGGTTTTGAAAGAGACATATTGCTTATATCCAAACCTTTGCCTAAGCTTTTTTCAGGGTGTTTTGTTATTTTTTTGAAGTATCTCACATTGTAATACGCCATAATGCTTAAGCCAACAAAGCAAAGTACGCTTCGTAAAAGTGCTCCTGAAAACATTGGTAATTCAGCAATTTTATGACCTGTACCAACAGTATAAGGATTGATAGGAGAGAGTCCAAACCCAATGGTCATGGCGCCAACTGAAATACCTGCAGCCAAAATTAAATCGCCACCAAGAGCTAAACTTAAAACTGCAGCAATGGGAACCATAGCAATATTATTTTCATAACCAACTGCTACACCTAATAGACCATAGATAAAGGTCATGATAACGATAATGAGATTTTTATTCTCAAAACCTAATGTTTTAACGAGTGTACCAACGGAATTTTCGACTGCTTTGGATTTTTCCATAAACCCAAACATAATGGCACCTGCAAACACAATAAAAATGATTTCGGAGGCAGATTTAAACCCAAGAGGCATGGCTTTAAACATGTCTAATAATCCAATTGGAGTAGAAGGAATAACTTTGTATGAATCTGGTACGACTGCTTTTCTGCCATCAACTAAAATACGTTCATAAGTTCCAGCAGGAAGTATATATGTAAGAATAGAAACTAAAATGATGATACCAAACAACATGGTTACTGCATGCGGAATACGCTTGTACCATGGTTTGTTTTCAAGATTGATTTCGCTCATTTAAAAAATAAAGAGCCTAAGATAGTCTTTTCTTTTACGACCTCAAATTCTTAATACGTTGCAATAATGTTGGATGGGAATAATGCATAAACACATACGCAGGATGAGGTGTTAAATTGCTTAAGCTGTTTTTGGATAGCTTTTTTAGTGAAGTGATAAGCGGTTCTCCAGCATAGGTGTCTTTGGCATAATTATCAGCCTGATACTCAAACTTTCGAGACATAACATTCATAATTAAACTAGTAATTTCACTAATTGGACTATATAATAATCCAAAAGCGATTAATCCAATATGGAAACTCGATATCTCAACACCTAAAGCATTTGATAACAAAGGGTTTGAAATTAATAATGACAAAATATACAGTGTTAAACCAGTTAGCAAAATAGATGCAGAAAGGTTAAAAATAATGTGTTTGCGTTTGTAATGACCAATTTCGTGAGCCAAAACTGCTACGATTTCTTCATCCTCTAAATCTTTAATTAATGTATCGTAAAGTGTGACACGTTTTTCGCTTCCAAATCCTGAAAAATAAGCGTTGGCTTTCGTACTTCGTTTTGAACCATCAATCACAAATATTTTATTGAGTTTAAAGCCAACAGTTTTAGCATAATTGGCTATTTTAGTTCGTAATTCACCATCTTCTAAAGGTGTTTGTTTATTAAAAAGAGGCACAATAAGTTTTGAATAAAACATATTCATAAACATAGTAAAAACCGTTATCAGAGCCCACGCATACAACCAAAAATTACTTTTTGTAGCTTCATAAAACCAAATGATGAGCGCTAAGATTCCGCTTCCAAGAATGGCTAGCATGAGCCAACCTTTTATTTTATCGAGAATAAAAGTTTTAAGAGTGGTTTTGTTAAACCCAAATTTTTCTTCAATCACAAAGGTTTTGTAATAAGCAAAGGGTATTGTAATAATGTCGCTTGCAAGCATGATAATTCCAAAGAAAATAAGTGCAATTACTATACTGTTTTCACTATAACCTCTAGCTATGTTGTCAACAAATTCAAAACCGTCAAAGTAGAAAAAAGCCAACGTAAGAATTAAAGAAAAGGTAGAGGTGATGTTAGAAAATTTATGATTAGTTGCTTTGTAATTTTGCGACTTTTTATACTCATTTGTATCATACACATCTTGTAATTCAGCTGGTAAAACGTCGTTGAAATGTTTAGCGTTAAGCGAACTTAAAATCTTATCAATTATAAAATTGATGATAATGATTCCTATGATGATGTAAAAAAGGGTGGTGCTTGTCATTAGTTAAATTGTCTTTGTCGTTTAGCTTCAAAAATTAAAATTCCAGCGGCTACCGATACATTCATAGAATCAATGTCACCTTGCATAGGAATAATTATATTTTGTGTTGAGTTGTTCAGCCATTCATCACTTAGTCCTGTTGCTTCAGTACCAACAACAATAGCTATTGCCCTAGTATAGTCTTGCGTGTGATAATCTACCGACGCTTGTAAAGCGGCACAATAAATATTAATATTGTTTTCCTTTAAAAAGTTAATGATATCTTCAGTTGAGCCAGTTGCTATCTGATTGGTAAATACACAACCAACACTAGAGCGAATAATATTTGGGTTGTACATGTCTGTTTTTGGGTTGGCAATAATTACAGCATCAACATTAGCAGCATCGGCAGTACGTAATAAGGCTCCAATATTACCAGGCTTTTCGGGTGCTTCAGCAACTAAAATTAATGGAGTTTTGGTTTTAAGATGAAGCTTGTTTAAACTTAAAGGTTTCGATTTAGCTACTGCTAATACGCCTTCAGTAGTTTTACGATATGCTAGTTTTTGATACACTTCTTGAGAAATTGAAATAAGCTCAGGTTGATTTTCTATTGCTTTTATTTGTTTATTTATACTATCTCCTGAAATAATTTTATCGAGAAACAAAATGGATTCCAACACGTAGTTTCCTTTCAAAGCTAATTCAATTTCACGTTGACCTTCAATTAAAAATTGTCCAGAATTTCTACGACTTCTAGATTTTTCTTTTAATTGAACTAATTGTTTGATTAATGAATTTTGTGTGCTTGTAATATATTGAGCCATATTGAAGCAAAAATAAATAATTAAAGTAATTAAGTACCTTAGTAAACGACAAAGCTTTCAACTAAAACAACTAAAAATGAAAAAAACACTCTTTATTACATTGGTTTTTATTGCTTTTGTTTCTTGTAAGCAAAACCCAAAAATAGAAAATTATAAAGCAACCGAGTTAAATGTAACAACATCAATTTATCCTGAATCTATAGCAAAGGTTTTTGATGCTCATGGAGGTATTGATACTTGGAATGCTATGGAAGGTATGTACTACGAAATTGAAAAGCCTAATACAAATGACACATACGATATTGCCTTAAAAAGCAGAAAATCGTTAATAACATCTGAGCATCATTTATTGGGTTTTGATGGTGAGTATGTTTGGCTAAAAAATTTAGATACTGTTGCCTATAAATCCAACCCGAAGTTTTTCTACAATTTGATGTTTTATTTCTATGCTATGCCTTTTGTGCTAGGTGATGATGGTATTAATTATGCAGAAGTTGAGCCTATAGAGTTTGAAGGTGTGTCTTATCCTGGTTTATTAATTTCATACGAGTCTGGAGTAGGAGAATCTCCAGATGATGAATATATTTTGTACTACCATCCTGAAACTTATAAAATGGAATGGTTGGCATATACTGTTACTTATTTTTCAAAAGAGAAAGCAAAAAAGTTTAGCCTTATAAGATATACTAATTGGGAAGACGTTAATGGGTTGGTATTACCAACTGTATTACAATGGCATCATTATGAAAATGGAAACATTGGAGATGTACGTAATGAGGTTAAATTTGTTAATGCAAAACTCATGGAAGATTTACCTAACGAAGACATGTTTGAAGTGCCAGACAGCACGATGATAGTAAAATAAATAAAAAAGGCGAGCCAAATATTATAGCTCGCCTTTTTTGTGAGGTTAAAATAATTTATTGTCCTTGGTATTTATTATGGTAACGTTTCCATAATTTGGTTTGATGCGTTTCTAAGCTTATAGCACGACCATCAATAAACGCATGAGAAAGTTGGTTTCCTCTCATATCTAGGTGTCACCTTAGTTGGTAATGCAACTTTTTAATCAAAGGGTTGTTTAATTAACGGTTTTTTAAACTAGTCAACAATTTTATTGCTATTATAAGATAGAATATTCCTACATTTGGAAGACAAAGTTGCACTTTTATGAAACGTGAAGTATTATTTATTGTATTAGTTGTGTTTTCTTGGGCTACTATTTATGGGCAAACAGAAGTTCAAAATCCTCCACCACCTGGTTATTGGCCTTTTTATTTTTGCGATGATGATTATGATGAAATAACTACTTTTGATCTTACTATGGTCGAATCATATATAGTTGGAGATGAGTATATAAATGACTTTGATTTTTACTATTTTAATAAAGAGTCAGGAATATCTTCTTTGATTCCTATAGAAGATCCAATAAATTATACTAATTCAACTAATCCAGATGAAACAGTAATGATAAGGCGTATAGAGATAAGTACAGGGTATACTTATGATATCTATCCTGAAATATTTGTTTTACCTCCCTTAATCATTAATAAACCGTCTCCTTTAGCTATGTGTAATATCAATAATAATGGATTTAATACTTTTAAGCTCCAACTTAAAAACGATGAGATATTATCTGGGTTAGATCAAAGTTTGGTTTCTATTACATACCATGAAAGTGTAGAGGATGCAGAAAACAATATTAATAGTCTAGACGAAAACTCATATACAAATAGTGTAGCTTTTCAACAAAAAATATTCCCTAGATTAACTTATAACATATTTGATAACCGTTACCTTATTTACCCCGGCTGTTATTCAATTACAGAGTTGGATTTAATAGTCTCTCAAGACTCTCAAGATTATTGTGAAGATATTGAAATCCTATTGTACTCAGATACAAGCCCTAGACCTGGGTTTAATTATGTTAATCATTTAATAGTAAAAAATACTGGAACCGAGGCTGTGACTTCTGGAACTGTTGAGTTTGCTTACGATTCGTTGCTTACATTTAACAGTGTTTCTAATGTTGATTCTAATGATAATGTTACACCAACCTCTAATGGTTTTACTCTTAATTTTAATAATCTTAATGTAGGAGAAGAAAAAGAAATAGATATTTCTATGTATGTGCCAACATCAGTAAGCTTAGATACAAAATTAACAAATTCAGCAGTTTATACTGGAGCTGATTTTAATCAAGATAACAACACTTTCGATTTATCTGAAATTGTGATAGGCTCTTTTGATCCAAATGATATTATGGAATCTCATGGTCCCAAAATTCAATTTAATGAATTTACCGAAAGTGATTATTTATATTATACCATTCGTTTTCAAAATGTTGGTACTGCAGATGCGATTAACGTTAGAATAGAAAATGAGTTAGACTCAGAATTAGATGAATCGACCTTTCAATTATTAGCTTCTAGTCATACAAATAATTTGAATAGGCTCGGAAAAAAGCTTACTTGGACTTTTAATAATATTCATTTACCAAGTGAAGATATGAATGAACCAGAAAGCCATGGGTTTGTATATTATAAAATTAAACCAAAAGCAGGGTTTACTGTTGGTGATATTATACCAAATACAGCAGCTATATACTTTGATTTTAACGAACCAGTAATTACCAATACTTTTCAAACGGAGTTTGAAGAAAGGTTATCAGTTGGAAAGAATTCTTTTTTAGATTCAAATTTATATCCAAACCCAGCAAGTGATTATATAAATATTGAATTTAAAAATAATAGTGAAAAGAATATTGAGATTTTTGATGTACAAGGAAAATTGATTATGAAAAAAGAAACTCAATTAAAAGAAATTCAGATTAATATATCAAATCTTGTAGAAGGGCTTTATTTTGTTAAAATTAAAGATGATTTGGATGGAGGAGCTGTGATAAAAAAAATAATAATCAAATAAAAAAGGCGAGCCAAATATTATAGCTCGCCTTTTTTGTGAGGTTAAAATAATTTATTGTCCTTGGTATTTATTATGGTAGCGTTTCCATAATTCAGTTTGGTGCGTTTCTAAGCTAATAGCACGACCATCAATAAAAGCATGGGTTAATTGATTGCCTTTCATGTCTAAAGCATCGCCTTCACTAACAAAAAGTGTGGCATTTTTACCTACTTCTATCGTTCCTAATTGGTTGTCTATTCCTAATATTTTAGCGATGTTTGATGTAATTAGTTTTAAAGCATCTTCTTTGCCCATACCTTGTCCAACAACTTGTCCAGCATAAAATGGTAAATTACGCGTTTGGAAGTTAGAGTTATTTCCTGTATGAATACCAACTAGAACACCAGCGTCAGCTAATAATTTTGGATTTTTGTATGGTAAATCATAATCTTGGTCTTCGTTTGCAGGTAAACTATGTGTGTGGTCAAGCAATACAGGAATATTATTACTTTTTAATAAACCAGTAACGGTATAGGCTTGATAGCCTCCTATAACGACCATTTTCATACCATTTTCAACAGCAAAGTTAACAGCGTCAGTAATACCTTTTTCATCATTGACATGAACGTATAATTTTTGAGATCCATCAAATAAGCCTTCCATGGCTTCAAACGGCATGTTCTTGGTAGTGCGTTTTCCTTTTAAATAGGCTTTGCTTTCTTTAACAAAGTTGACCACGTCATTTACTTGAGATCCATAATTGCTATTAGGTTTTAACCCAGGAGGTTCACCTAACCACCAGCGGCCTCTGGTAAAACTACTTGGCCAATTTAAATGAATACCATCATCAGCTTTTAATACTGCATCTTCCCAGTTCCAAGCATCTAACTGCATGATGGAAGAAGTTCCTGAAATTCGCCCTCCGTTAGGTGATACCTGAGCTGTTAAAATACCGTTTGGTCGCATTGATTCTACTACTTTAGATTCTGCGTTATAGGCAATTAAACTTCTCACATGAGGAATCATACTTCCCATTTCAACTTGATCATTACTGGCATTAACAGCATCAACTTCTACAAGTCCTAAATTGGTATTGGCCCCAATAAAACCAGGATATATGTGTTTTCCTGAAGCATCAATAACGTTGCCTTTAGCTGTGATATTTGAATTACTATCTCCAACAGCTGTTATTTTTCCATTTTCAAAAACGACTGTTCCTTGTTCTATAACTGTACCATCACCAACATGAATTGTAGCTCCTGTTATTGTGATGGCTTGTGTTTGTTTGTCAGCAGGTGTTTGTTGCGCAAAAGTAAGCGAGCAACTTAACATTAAAACTGAGTATATATATATAAGTTTTCTCATAATTTATTTTTATTTAGTCCATTGAATCACAATGAAGAAGTTGCTTTTCTTTTACTTTAATAGGTTGCGTTTTCATGCCTTTATTTTTTTCTTGCAACATCATTGACATTAATTCGCTACGTTCTTGCTTGATTTTTAAACGCATTTGTTTGTCTTTTTCAATATCAAAATAAGTAGCTCCTTCTATCATGGTTTTTTCTGCTTTAGCGTATACTGATAAAGGGTTGTCACTCCACAAAACAACATCAGCATCTTTTCCTACTTTAATACTACCAACACGATTATCAATATGTAATAATTTTGCAGGATTAAGCGTTACCATTTTCCATGCATCTTCTTCACTAACGCCACCATATTTCATGGTTTTAGCCGCTTCTTGATTTAAACGTCTAGACATTTCGCCATCATCACTATTAATAGCTGTGGTAATTCCTACATTGTGCATAATTGATGCATTGTAAGGAATGGCATCATTAACCTCATATTTGTAAGCCCACCAATCACTAAAAGTTGAAGCACCTACACCATGTTCTTTCATAATGTCTGCAACTTTATAACCTTCAAGGATGTGTGTGAACGTATTCATTTTAAAACCAAATCTTTCAGCCACTTTCATCATCATGTTAATTTCTGATTGAACATATGAGTGACAGCTTATAAAGCGTTCACCATTCAATATTTCTGCTAATGTTTCCATTTCCAGATCATACCTGAATGGTTGTCCGTTTTTCTTTTTAGCATCATATTCTTTAGCTCTTGTGAAGTTGTCTATAAACAATTGTTCAACTCCCATTCTGGTTCTTGGAAAACGTGTTCCGTTTTGTGAACGTGATTGCTTTACATTTTCACCAAGGGCAAATTTTATAAACTTAGGAGCATTCTTGTTGATAAGTCCATCAGCTGATTCTCCCCATTTTAATTTTATGATAGCAGAACGTCCTCCAATAGGGTTAGCTGAGCCATGTAAAATTTGAATAGAAGTCACACCACCTGCAAGGTTTCTATAAATACCAATGTCTTCCGGATCAAGAACATCTTCAATAGTTACTTCTGCCGACGAGTTTTGTCCTCCTTCATTAATACTGGCTGCGGCTAAATGTGAGTGTTCATCAATAATTCCAGCAGTTAAATGCTTTCCTGTGGCATCTACAACGGTTGCATTACGATTACTTAAGTTGGTTCCTATTTTGGCAATTTTTCCCTCTTTAATCAACACGTCTGTGTTTTTAAGGATGCCATCAGATTCATTGCTCCAAACAGTAGCATTTTTAAATAAAACCGTTTCTTGCTTTGGTAGTTGTGAAACACCATAAGCACCGTTTGGATAGGTAACAGGAACCATTTTTACATCTTTAGCTTTACCACCTCGTTTAGTCATCTCATTGCCTTTGCCATCATCATTTGATGCTTTTTGAGCAACAACAAAAACACTGTTACCATTAGGATCTATAAGTTTTCCACTAAGGTTATCTCCTTGATTTACCCTTGAAGTGAATCTCATAAATTCTTGTTTGGTGGTATCTGTACTCGTGAATGTTAGGTTTACCCAATTATCTTTATAAGTGATTTTTGCCCCTAATTGTTTACCATTACTTTTTACGTCTGCTTTAGGTTTACTTGATGAACCTGAAATAGAAATATCATAGGTTGTTCCAGCCATTGTAAAAGCATAATCACCATCAATATCTTTAACCGTCATGTCGTTAATGACATTTCTTTCTCCTTTTACCCAGTTTTCATAAATTTTTGTGCCTTTATTAAAAAGTTCTCCTGAGGTAATTAAAAAGTTGGCATAGGCACCATTTTTAAGAGAACCAATTTTATTTGGTTGCCCTAAAATTTGTGCAGGTACTGTTGTTAATGCTTCTAATGCTTTGGTTTTATCTAAACCGTACTCAATAGCTTTCATGATATTGGCATTAAGCATATCTGGCGATTTTAATCCATCTACTGTAAAGGAGAATGTGATCCCATTATCAGCTAAAGCTTTTGGGTTAGAAGGCCTTTGGTTCCATTCTCGCATTGTAGATAGGTCCAGAACACTTGCGGCGAAGGTATCTTCTACGTCATAAGCTTTAGGGAAATTTAAGGGTAAAATAAACGAGGCATTTGTAGCCTTAATATCTTTAATGCGTTCATATTCGTCTCCTCCTCCTAAAATTACATATTGTGTATTAAACTCATCTCCAACTTTATCAACACGCAGGGCATTTATTTTGCTTCCTGCAGCTATTATTTTTACAATACCTTTATTTTTATTAAAGGCTTCAAGTGAACGATCTTTAATAGTAATACCTCCTTTAGCATACCAATCGGCATCATGATGTACTTGTCTTATTAGTGCTAAAGTTCCCATAAGAGAACTTGGGTAGGATTGAGAGGTTTTAACACTTTTGCTTAGAGATAGATAATCTGCAGACCTGTCATTTAAAATGCGTTCGCCATTACCACCTTCATTAGTTAGTGCTACTAGGGCTCCTGTACCTCGCATAATACCATCTTGTAAATGGGTGTTTACAACCCCAAACCCTGCTTTTCGAAGTGCTGTTGCTGTTTTAGAATCGTATTCAAAATAGTCTACAGCATTTTGTTCTGGACGAATGTGATCATTCCAATAAAAACCTTCTCTGTTGGCATCATATCGGCTGCCGCCATTTTGGCGTTTTGGTTTTTCTACTCCAAAAGAGGAGTATAAATCAATAAAAGAAGGGTAAATGCTTTTTCCTGAAACATCGATTACTACAGCATTTACAGGAATGTTTACTGTGGTTCCTGTCGCCACTACTTTTCCATTATGGATAAGTAGCGTGCCTTTGTCTATTACTTGTGTTGGCGTCACATAAATTTTAGCATTGGTAAATACCGTGTAATTTGTGTTTATAGATTTTACACCATCATTTTTTGGGACATGCTCTTGGGCCATTAACGAAAATGTACACAAAAGCATCATTAAAATAAGATACTTTTTAATCATATTTGGTTGGTTATAAATTTAGAACCATAAATATAATAATTAAGAAAGCAGTAATGTTATGTTAAGATTTTTTTAACGTTTTAAATTGGGTTGTTTTTATAGTAGTTTACCAGCAATGCAACAGCATAGCTATAGCTCTCTATGCCTTTGTCTTGATTGTTAGCTTTTAAAAAATTACTATAAATTACTTTAAAAATTGGTTCAAGAGGGTTTTCATATGCCGTCCAAAAATTATACGATTCTTGATAGTTTAACAAAATACCTTTGTTAATTTTTTTTCTTAAGACTTCGTAATTATCCTTATCTCGTCTGTAAACTTCATTTAAGCATTGCCTTAAAGCCGAAACATATCCTGAATATTTAAAATAAATATCAGAATTATGTATTGCTGCTAAATAGCCAATAAAATTGGTTTCGTTTTCTGCAGCATACCCTAATTGATGAGCTTGCTCATGACAGGCAGTAGCTGGATATTGATATAAAGGAATTAAACCATCTATTTGAGCTTCGTTGGTAAACGGATTTAAGTAACCACTAAATCCCATGTATGTAAGTGGTAAACTGTATATAGATTGCTTAATGCTATTGGCTTGATAATTAAAAATAGGATGTTTTTTACCTAAGGACTGATATCCATTTAGTGTACTTTTAAATAATTCTTTTTTACTATAAGGCATTGTTACTTTAACAGTATCGTTATTTGTAATTGTCTCTTGTATAATGTTAGCTTTCTCTATAAAGGCTTCGGTTACTTGTATTAATTCTTCGGTTGTGTATTTGTAATCTATATTAAGTGATTTATATACAGGAATCCGATAATAATTTAATCCCCAAAATAAATGAAACGCCAAATAACCAACTGAGATAGCCGAAAACACATCAATAAACCAGTTTTTAGTATCTAATCTTAAGCGTTTTCTATGTATAACTAACCATCTTAAAACATAAATTCCTGCAATTGTGTAAAGTGTATCCCCAACTGAAAAAGGCAACCACCCAAATGCATATCTTAAAATTTTTGAGGTAAATTGGTATAAGCCACCACTGTAATACGTTTCAATAAATTTAGGGTAGTTAGCCAAAATCTTTATAATAAAGTATTGTGGAATAATACTTAAAGCGATGATTAGTTTTTTCTTGTTCAGCATTATCCAAAAATACATAATAGTTTAATAATTCTTTTATTTACTTATATACCTTTGTAAAACTATAATTTATAGAGACATGAATTCAGAAATAAGAAATCTAGAGCCAAAAGTATTGTGGAATAAATTTGCCGATTTAAATGCAGTTCCAAGACCTTCCAAAAAAGAAGACAAAGTTATTGCATTTATGAAAAATTTTGGTAAAAACTTAGGACTTGAAACCATAGTCGATGAAGTGGGAAATGTTATTATAAGAAAGCCTGCTTCCAATGGAATGGAAGATAGAAAGATGATTGTAATGCAGTCTCATTTAGATATGGTACACCAAAAAAATGCTGAGACATCTTTTGATTTCGATACGCAAGGCATAGACATGTATGTTGAAGGCGATTGGGTAAAAGCAAAAGGAACCACTTTAGGAGCCGATAATGGGTTAGGAGTGGCTACTATTATGGCAATTCTAGAAAGCAATTCTATAGCACATCCAGCTATTGAAGCTTTATTTACCATTGATGAAGAAACCGGAATGACAGGAGCTATGGGTTTAAAGGGTGATGTTTTAAAAGGCGAAATATTACTGAATCTAGATACTGAAGAAGATGACGAAATTGGTGTGGGTTGCGCTGGAGGAATCGATGTTACTGCTACAAGAACTTATGCTGAAGATCCTGTTCCGGAGGATTTTATGGCATTTAAAATTGAAGTCAAAGGACTTAATGGCGGACACTCAGGAATGCAAATTCATGAAGGATTAGGGAATGCCAATAAAATAATGAACAGACTTTTATATTCTGTAATTAGCGTAATTCAAATTTCTGAAATTGATGGAGGTGGATTGCGAAATGCCATACCTAGAGAAAGTGTTGCGACTGTAGTTTTTCATAAAAATAATACTGAGCTTATTCAAAGCAGTTTTCAGGAAGAAATAAAAAGTATTAAAAAGGAGTTGAAAACAACTGAGCCAAATTTAGAAATAGAATTTGGTTCAACAAACACACCTTCTAAAATGGTTGTAAGAGATTTTGGTAGAAACTTAATTAAGGCGATATATGCCGCACATAATGGTGTGTATAGTATGAGTGCTGATATTCCTGATTTAGTCGAGACCTCAAATAACGTAGCTAGGGTTTTGGTTAAGGATGGAGAGATTAAAATATTATGTTTAACAAGGTCATCAGTTGAATCTTCTAAAATGGATTTAGCTAATAAAATTCGAGCTACTTTCGAATTAATAGGATGTGAGGTTGAATTCTCAGGTAGTTATCCAGGATGGACACCAAATATGGAATCTTCAATTTTAAAAGTGATGCGAGAGTTGTATGTTAAATTAAACAATGAAGAGCCTCATGTAGCTGCTTGTCATGCAGGCTTAGAATGCGGAATTTTAGGAACAAATTACCCAGACATGGAAATGATAAGTTTTGGACCTAACATTAAGGGAGCTCATTCACCTGATGAAAGAGCGCAAATATCATCAGTTCAAAAATATTGGAAATTTGTTTTAGAGATTCTCAAAAGCATACCAAAAAAGTAATAAAAAGAGCAGCTATAATATAGCTGCTCTTTTTATATTTTATTAGTTGTACTTATTTTACTATTTCTACCATTTCAACGATAAATACTACATCTGTATTAGGTTTTACTGGAGGCCTTCCGTTTTCTCCCCAAGCTAAATGAGAAGGTATGTACAAAAATACTTTATCTCCAACCTTCATATTAGCCAATCCTTCGTTAAAACCAGCAATCATTTGAGCATCTGGTCCTATTTGAGTTGGCATTGGTGCATAACCTTGTTGCTGCTCTCTCATTTGATTGTACTGTCCGTGTTTTTCGGCAATTTCTTTTCTATTTGTGTCAAGTAATTTACCATCAGTAAAATAGCCTTCATACCAAACTTTAGCTTTTTGACCTTGTTTTGGCTTTTCTCCATTGCCTTCCTTTATAGTGTACATCATTAATCCTGATGGCAATGCTTTAGTTTTAGCTTTGTAATCGTTTATTGTTGGTAAAAACTCGTTTGCAGCATTTTGAGCCATTTCTTCGGCTTTTTTTCTTTCTTCCTCAGCTTTTTTAAGAGCAGCTATCTTTTTTTCTTTTGCTTTTTCTTCAAGTAAAGGTAATTCAGTTTCCCAAGTCTTTACAGCATCATATTTTCGAGCTTCAAAACCTTGTCTTACTATATTAATTTCTTCTATTACAACATCTTCAGCTGGTTTATTCCCTGCTTCAACTTGTACATTAGAGATAGTATCTTGTATTTCAAGCCCTAAAGCTAATTCACCAAAAACAGTATGAATATTATCTAACCATGGTGTTGGTTTTTCGGTAATAAAAAACTGGCTACCATTTGTGCCTGGACCACTATTAGCCATAGATAAAATTCCTGGTTTATCATGTTTTAATGTGTCATCAAACTCATCGCCAAAACGGTATCCTGGATTTCCTCTACCAGTACCTAAAGGGTCACCACCTTGAATCATGAAATCATTCATCACACGATGAAATATTAAACCGTTATAAAACTTTTTTCCTTTATAAACACTATCAACCATTGGATGATTTCCTTCGGCTAAGGCAACAAAATTTGCAACTGTTACTGGTGTTTTCTTATAATGTAATTTAGCCACCATCGTGCCTTTATTAGTTACTATTTCGGCGAATAAACCGTCTCCTAAATCTGGATATTTTTCATCACAAGATAGTACTGTTGTAAATAAAGCTAGTAGAATAATTTTCATAGAATGTTTAAAAATCTTCATTGTTTAATTAGTTTCTTTTTGAGTTATTGTATTTATAGTTACGTTACATATTAAAGGAATATTGGTTCCAATTTTATTAGAATCGCCATAATAGCCAAAAGCTTTTTGAGATGGGAATAAAAAGGTAACTGTTTCACCAGCTTTCATAAGCTTTAAACCTTCTCTTAAGCCAGAAAATAATTCTTCTTTATCCATGGCATAGTTTTTTGTTTTTAGCTCTTCTTCTGAATAAATTGTGTTTCCATTTAAATCGGATACTTCGTAATTAAAACTAACAATATCGCCAAATTCTGGTGTAATGCTTTCTTCTTCAATTTTAGTATCGTAACGATACCAAAAACCGTTTTCGGAAGCTATATATTCTGAGCTTGAGTCTTTCTTTATTAATTCTAATATTTTATTTCGTTCGGCTTTGTTGAGTTTTTTATTTCGCTCTACAGAGGCATCAATAAATGAGCCTGTTTTTACAGATACAGGACGTCTAGCTTCTGGAGACTTACATCCCAAAAGCATACAACACGTTAAGGTGAAAATTAGTAGTCTTTTCATGATTTGAGGTCATTTTTATAGGTTGGTAAGATACTAATAAATTTTTCAACTGTTTTTTTTAGGCTTAATTCGCTTCTTCCACCAGCAGCATTTGTGTGTCCACCACCATTAAAATGTTGTCTGGCGAAGGTGTTTACATCAAAATTGCCTTTGGATCTTAGAGATATTTTTATGATGCTTTCTTTTTGGTTTTCTATAAAAATAACAGCAAACTTCACACCTTTTAAAGATAAAGCATAGTTTACAACACCTTCGGTGTCCCCTTTTTGAAAATTATATTTATTAAGCTCTTTTTGTGATAATATAATGTAGGCTGTGTTTAACTCTTCAATAAAATTTAAATTGTTAAGGGCACGACCTAATAATTGTAAACGATTATAACTATTTGTGTCATAAACATTGTTATGTATTTGCGCGTTATCGGCACCATTATCAATAAGATTTGCAACAACATGATGTGTGGTGCTTGTTGTTGACCTGAATCTAAATGAACCAGTATCTGTCATAATCCCTGTATAAAGGCAGGTGCTAATGTTTGAGTTTAAAAGTTTTAAATCTCCCAACATGTCAATAAAATGATAAATCATTTGAGCTGTTGAGCATATTGTAACATCAGAATAAATATATTTAGCATAATTGTCTGGTTGTTGGTGATGGTCTATTAATATTTTAATTCCATCTGCCTCTGTTAAAATGGTTTCCATATTGCCAGTTCTATGTAAAGCATTAAAATCTAAAGTAAAAATAATATCTGCATTTATAATTAACTCATCTGCGGCAGCTTTGTTGTTGTCGTACTTTATTACAAGTTCGTCTCCAGGAAGCCATTTTAAAAAATTGGGATAATCGTTTGGAGTGATTACACTAATATGGTGGTTAAACAATTTAAGGTAATGGTATAGCCCTAAACTAGAACCCATAGCATCTCCATCAGGATTTTTATGAGGTACAATCACTATTTTTTTAGGTGATTGTAATAAGGCTTTTATTTCAGAAATCTCTCTTTTAGTCATAAGATGCGAAGATACAATTTAATAACAAATCCTTTAAAAGTATTATGCTACTTTTGTGTAAAAATTAATCTTTTATAAACCAATGAAAAAAGTTGTTAAGTACTTATTAATTGCTCTTGTAATTTTTTCTTGCAAGAATAATAATAATGTAGAGGTAAAAAACAATGCGCCTATTGAGAATGATTTGGTCATTGCTTTTGGTTCATGTAACAGACAAACATTTGAAAATAAGCTTTGGAAACCTGTTTTAGAGAATAGCCCAATAGCTTGGGTTTGGGGAGGAGATGTTATTTACTCAGATACCGATGATATGGAATTAATGTCACAGCACTACCAGCAACAACGTGAGCAAGAAGGCTATAGTGAGATTGTTAATAGTATGAAGATACTAGGTACTTGGGATGATCATGATTATGGTTTAAATGATGGAGGTTTAGAATATGTTGCAAAGGCAGAAAGTCAACAGTTATTTTTAGATTTTATGGGAGTTTCAAAAACAGATCCTAGGAGAGAACGCGAAGGCGTGTATCATGCTGAGGTTATAAAAACAGATAGAGGCAGCGTAAAAGTTATTATTTTGGACACTCGTTATTTTAGAAGTGCTTTAACACCTTCTGATAATCCTGAAAAGCGTTATCAGCCAAATCCATATGGAGAAGGGACTATGTTAGGTGATGCACAGTGGCAATGGTTGGAGCAAGAATTAAAAACTTCAAAAGCCGATTTCAATTTAATTGTGAGTAGTATTCAATTTTTGTCATCCGAACATGGATTCGAAACTTGGGGAACAATGCCACATGAATTTGATAGGCTTAAAGCTTTGATAAGCGATTCTAAGGCTAAGGGAGTTATTGTATTATCTGGCGACAGACATATTTCTGAGTTTTCTAAAACCGCAATAGGAGGTGTTGATTATCCATTAATTGATTTCACTTCAAGTGGTATGACACATTCGTATAGTAGTTTTGATGGTGAGCCAAATCAATATAGAGAAGGGAGAGTAGTGTCTGATTTAAGTTTTGGGTTATTAAAAATTAATTTTGACACCCGAAAAGTAATTATGCAAATGCGTGGAGAAAACAATGTGTTACAGCAAGAACTAATACAAACTTATTAAAGCTTGGTAATTTATATAAAAACTGTATTTTTGCACGAAATTTAATAAAAACAATGGCAACAAATAGAACATTTACAATGCTTAAGCCTGATTCGGTTGAAAAGGGTAATATTGGCGCAATATTAGAAAAAATTACAGCTTCAGGATTTAGAATTGTAGCTATGAAGTTAACACAAATGACTAAAGCAGATGCTGAAGCATTTTATGCAGTACATAACGAACGTCCATTTTTTGGAGAGTTAGTAGAATATATGACTCGTGGGCCAATTGTAGCTGCTATTTTAGAAAAAGACAATGCAGTTGAAGACTTTAGAACTTTAATTGGAGCAACAAACCCAGCCGAAGCTGCTGAAGGTACTATACGTAAACTATATGCTGCATCTATCGGTGAAAATGCTGTACATGGTAGTGATAGTGATGAAAATGCTGCTATAGAAGGTGCTTTTCACTTTTCTGGAAGAGAAATGTTTTAGCATTAAAAAATAAAACACAATAAAAAAGCTGCAATACTATTGCAGCTTTTTTTATGCTTAAGAGGTTATGAAAAAACAGTTAAAATTTAGTTTTAAACGCATCAGGTTTGGTAAACAGGTTGTGTAAAAGTGTTACTATTTGAAAAATAAAATAGATACTTGTTGCCCAAAACACACCTAAATACCAAGGTGACATGACTAATGTTAAAAACACACCCAGTACAATTGCTATAAGTGGATTTAAAAACCTCCAATAGAGCAACAATGAAAATAAAATCATTGCTAAGCCTCCAATAATTATTAAATTTTGATTTGAGTGTATGTTACCAATTAAAAAGGTACTAAGTGCAATAGCGTTTAAAAAACTTTTAAAACAGAAAATTTTAAGATTTTTGCTCATGAGGGAAGGATTTGAAATGAAAGTCAAAAACCCTAGACCACATATGTAAAAACCCAATTAAGGAATGTCTGTAATTAAAAAGCAATCTGTTTGTGCCTAAACAACATAGCAAAGGCATTGAAACAACGATTGGTGTTAGGGAAAACGGTTTCATTGTTAAACTTTATAGCTATAAAGTTGCATAAGTAAAACTTGTACAACAGTTATAGAGGGATTAAAGTAAAAGTAGCAGTTTTTTAAATTAATTACAATACGTATAGCTACGTATTTTAAAAGTTTAACAATTACTTAAGAATTAAGGTTTTTATTAAAGGTTTGCCTAAGGCTTCATTAAGCATGGCAATGATTTTTTCTTTACCATAACTAAGTTCTTCACGTAGTACCGAAGAGCTAAGCTGAACATATAAAGTATCTCTTTTTAATTGTACCGACGTAGTGTAGCTGTTTACACCATTTCCCATTAAGTTTTTCCAAGTATCTTTAATTTCTACCTTGTCTAAACCTTCTTGAAGTTTATTGGTAGAAACAAATTCTTTTAGCACATCACTTAAAGATAGATTTTCATTATAACGTTTTTTACTCGACAATGTTTATGCTTTTATAAGGTTTGTAAATATAACGAAAGCCTTGTGGATTAGCTATAATAAGTTCATCTTTCGTAGCCTTAATAATTGTTTCCTTAGTTATAGCGTCATTGTAACTATAATACATATTTAACGAATCATGCTCAATTTTTAAATTAAATAGAGCCTGATCTTGTGTGACGATGTATGTGCCTTCTAACGTAGGTGTCACTTTTTTTCTGAAGCCTGATAAATCATCATTAATTTTAAAATAATCAATACTCATGCTTATGTTGTACTCCTTTTTAAGTTCACCATCTTTTTGCACTTCTTTTATCTCCCAATACCCTTCAATAAAAGGGATTTTGTCTTCGGGGTTTGAAGAACAACTGCTAAAAACTATCGTGAGTATAACCAAGAAAAACTTGTTTTTTAAAGTCATATTTTTTATTGTAAGTTAAAAATCTGATACGTTTGATGTACTTGTTTTATAGCTACTTCAGTGCGTTCTGGATGTGTGTCGGTTATAAAAATCTGTCCAAAGTTTTCATTGTCAACCAATGCTATAATTTGCGCAACTCTATGTTCGTCTAACTTGTCAAAAATATCATCCAATAGCAAAATTGGTGTCACACCACTTTCGGCTTTAATAAAGTCAAATTGTGCTAGTTTTAGTGCAATTAAAAACGACTTTTGTTGCCCTTGACTGCCAAACTTTTTAATAGGATAACTTTCAATTTCAAACTTTAAATCATCTTTATGAATGCCTACACTTGTATATTGTAAAGCCTTATCTTTATTTAAATTCTGTTTTAGTATAGTTAATAGGGAGTCCTCAAACAGATCACTTTTATACGATAAATTCACCTTTTCATTACCATTGCTAATGGCTTTATAACGTGCTTTAAAAATAGGAACAAACACTTTAAGAAACTCATTGCGCTTTTTATGAATTGCTTGCCCAAGATCGTTCAATTGGCTGTTGTAAATGTCTAAAGTGTCACTGTTAAATGTATTGTTTGCAGCAAAGTACTTTAACAACGCATTACGTTGAGTTAGAACTTTATTGTATGATATAAGTTGTTGTAAATACGTTTTATCGCTTTGCGAAATTACACCATCAATAAACTTGCGTCTGGTGTCACTTCCTTCAATAATTAAATCTCTATCAGCAGGCGAAATAATCACTAATGGCAAAAAACCAATATGGTCGCTAAACTTATCATATACTTTGCTATTGCGTTTAATAATTTTTTTTTGTCCTTTTTTTAAAGATACAATAATTTTTTCTTGCCTTTCCTGCTTTAAATAAAGACCATCCACTACAAAAAAATCCTCATTGTGTTTTATGTTTTGAGAGGCAATTGGGTTGAAATAACTTTTACCAAATGATAAGTGATAAATAGCATCTAATATGTTAGTTTTTCCAATACCATTAGCACCAACAAAACAGTTGATTTTTGAGTCAAAATTAAACGTTTTTGAATCAAAGTTTTTGTAATTAAGTATAGATAATGTTTTTAAAACCATTAAGAAACTAAGTTATAAATCTTAAAAGAAGCTGTATTTCTTTAAAAAGAAGGTGCAAATTATTGAAAAATAACAAATAAATTACCTTTTTTTTACCAATAAAAATTTTATTTTTGCGGCGCATTAATATAGAATATATGGCGACTTATAAGAAAAGAGGTTATAAACCAAAAACAAAAGCAGAGAAAGCTGACGTATTAGAAGAACAATCAACAACGGCTGAGGTATTTAATACTTTAGATCAAGGTGCTTCTAAAACGGAAGAGTGGGTTGCAAAAAATCAGAAATATATTTTTATTATTGTTGGTTTAGCAGCAGTAATTGTTTTAGGATATTTAGGGTATAACAAGTTTATACAAGAGCCTAAAGAAAGTGAAGCGATGAACGATATGTTCCAAGCACAAAAATATTTTGACGAAGCGATTAATACAGGTGTTGAAAAAGATTCACTTTTTAACTTAGCGTTACAAGGTGGCGAAGGTAAATTTGGAATGCTAGATATTATCTCAGAATATAAAGGAACTGATGCAGCTAACTTAGCAAGCTACTACGCAGGAATGGCGTATTTGCAAACAAAAGATTATTCTAATGCAGTAGAACACTTAAGTAACTTTAAGTCGGACGATGTTGTTCTTGGACCAATTGCTCAAGGAAGTATAGGTGATGCATTTATTCAGTTAGAACAAAAAGAAGATGCACTAGATTATTATACTAAGGCAGCAAACATGTCTAGTAATGCTTTTACAACATCAATGTATTTGTTTAAAGCTGGAAATGTGGCTTTAGAATTAGGTCAACACAGTAAGGCACTAGGTTTTTTCAAAAGAATAAAAGAAGAATTTCCATCTAGCACAGAAGCAGCAAATATTGATGCTTTTATAGGTAAAGCAGAAGCTGCTAGTAACTAACACATGGCAACAGCAAATAAAAATTTATCACATTACGATAAGTCAACAATCCCAAACGCGAAAGAATTTCGGTTTGGGATTGTTGTTTCTGAATGGAATGATAATATTACCGAAGGCCTTTATAAAGGTGCTATTGAAGCCTTGTTAGATTGCGGTGCCATTAAAGAAAATATCATGCGTTGGGATGTTCCAGGAAGCTTTGAGCTTATTTATGGAAGCAAAAAAATGCAAGAACAACAAGTTGATGCAGTTATTGCCATAGGTAGTGTTATTCAAGGGGAAACCAAACATTTTGATTTTGTTTGCGAGGGTGTTGCTCAAGGCATTAAAGATCTTAATGTATTGCACGACATTCCAGTAATTTTCTGCGTGTTAACTGATAATACCATGCAACAAGCCATTGAGCGCTCTGGAGGCATTCATGGTAACAAAGGAGCCGAAGCTGCTATTGCAGCTATTAAAATGGCAGAGTTGCGTAAAAATAATTAGAACCTTTTTTAGTTTGACAGATTTAAACCTGTCACTGCGAGTTTTACTTTTTGGTAAAACGTGGCAGTCTGTCTAAAATAAAAAGATTGCGACAGTCGTACCTCCTTCGCAATGACAAATTGCTTATTTTTGTTAACAATTTTTGGCATTCCGTAAGTGTAATTCCGCTGTATTTTAAGTACATTTGAAGCATTAGTATAGAATAGATTGTTTAAACAGCGCAAGAATAAAAAGTTTAATTATAAGCCAAGATTTTCTAAAGAAAGTCAGTTAGAAGAACACTCTAAAGGACATAATTTAGCATCAAAGTGGCAAAAACAACGAGATGCTAGTCTTGGTAAAGGAAGACGTGGATTTCCAATGCGTACGCTAATAATAATTTTGGTATTGTTATTGATTTGTATGTACGTATTAGAAAACAAATTCATGTAAAAAATAATAAGCTATGGGGATTTTTAAAACACGCCAAAACAAAAAATTTGATTATACACCTCGATATTTTGATAACAAAGGAGATGGTAACCCTTATGAGATTAAACATAAATTCGATGAGTATAGAACAACTGTTGGTAAACATGGCTTAAAAGCGAAAATTAATAATGCTTTAGCCGATTTAAAAGGTGAAAAAGATAAAGTAGCTAACCGACGAATTTTAATTATAACTGCCATTCTTGTACTAATATTTCTATTCATTATTGATTTTGATTTATCCATTTTCTTTTCATAACAATTAATGGCAGATATTATACAGTTATTACCAGATCATGTTGCTAACCAAATTGCTGCAGGCGAAGTTGTACAACGTCCAGCTTCGGTTGTTAAAGAGTTGTTAGAAAACGCCATTGATGCTGGCGCAACTTCAATAAAACTTATTGTTAAAGATGCTGGTAAAACACTTATTCAAGTCATAGATAATGGTAAAGGCATGAGTGTTACTGATGCACGTTTAAGTTTTGAGCGTCATGCAACCTCTAAAATTACGTCTGCTGATGATTTATTTAATTTAACTACTAAAGGATTTCGTGGCGAAGCTTTGGCTAGTATTGCTGCTATTGCGCATGTTGAGCTTAAAACAAAACCAGAACTAGATGATGTTGGTACGCATATAAAAATTGAAGGTAGCGATGTTGTTTCACAAGAAGTTATTGCGACACCAACAGGGACCTCTATTGCAGTAAAGAATTTGTTTTTTAATATTCCTGCGAGACGTAATTTCTTAAAATCAAATACGGTTGAACTTAGACATATTATTGACGAGTTTAATCGTGTTTCCTTAGCACACCCAATAATTACTTTTGTAATGTTTCATAATGGAAGTGAGTTGTTTAATCTACCGGAGTCAAATATGCGCCAACGTATTGTTAATGTGTTTGGCGGCAAAACGAATGAAAAATTAGTGCCTGTTGAAGAATCGACCGAAGTTTTAAAAATATCTGGATTTGTTGGGAAACCAGAATTTGCACGTAAAACACGTGGCGAACAATTCTTTTTTGTCAATAATAGATTTATTAAAAGTTCTTACCTAAATCATGCCGTAAATGCAGCGTTTGAAGGTTTGTTGCGAGACGGAACACATGCTAGTTATTTTTTGTATTTAGAAGTTGATCCAAAATCTATAGACATCAATATTCACCCTACAAAAACCGAAATTAAGTTTGATGATGAGCATACCTTGTATGCTTTATTGCGTTCGTCTGTGAAGCATAGTTTAGGGCAGTTTAACATTGCACCTGTTTTAGATTTTGAGCATAACAGTAGTATGGATACGCCTTACAATTATAAACATAAAGAAGCGAACAATCCTGTTATTGAGGTAGATAGAAGTTTTAATCCATTTAAGAATGACAAAGAAACCTCGAGGAAATCAGGAGTTACCTTTAAAAAAGAACCTGTAAGTAGTTGGGAAAGTTTGTATGTTGGTTTAGAGTCTAAAGGAAATAGTAGCGATGCGTTTAGTCAATTACAGCTAGAAAGCGACGAAGAAATGCCTTCAATGTTTGAAAAAGCTAACGATGAAGTCACTCAAAAAACGTTTCAAATACACGGTAAATACATAGTAAATACCATTAAATCTGGGATGCTGTTTATAGACCAACAACGCGCTCATCAACGTGTGTTGTACGAACAATTTTTGCAGCATATTACAGTTAAAGAAGCCGTGAGCCAGCAATTATTGTTTCCTCTAGCTATGGAGTTTTCAACCATGGAAATAGCTATTCTGTTAAATCTAAAAGAGCAGTTAGAACAAACAGGGTTTGTGTTTTCTAAGTTAGAAGGCGATGAGGTAGAAATATCAGGCGTGCCAGTGAGTGTTGAAGCCTCTAAGGTATCGCAAGTATTAGAAACACTAATTAGCGATGTAGAAAACGAAGTGCCAGATAATCATTTTAGTCAAACCGATTTAATTGCAAAAAGCTTAGCAAAGAGTTTGGCAATTAAAACAGGGCAATCGTTAAGTGTACAAGAACAAGAACATTTAGTAAATAGTTTATTTGCTTGTAAAGAACCATCCATTTCTCCAACTAATAGAGCAACGTTTATAACGATGAAGGTTGAAGACATTGATAAAAAATTTAATTAAGAGTAGCGTATTATGATGAAAGGAATAACCGATACTGTAAAGCATTTATTAATCATTAACGTGATTATGTTTATTGGCACCATGGCTGTTGGTGGAGGTAATGGCGAGTTGTTTTATAGATGGTTTGCTTTATATTTCCCTAAGAATGATTTGTTTCAACCATGGCAAGTCATTACGCATATGTTCATGCATGGTGGTTTTACCCATTTATTATTTAATATGTTTGCCCTATGGATGTTTGGTACTGCTGTAGAACAACAATTAGGAAGTAAAAAATTCTTATTCATTTATATATCAGCAGGACTAGGTGCTGTATTGTTTCAATTAGGGTATTACTATTTTAATTATATCCCATTGCATGCAGAATTAATTAGTTCAGGTTTGACAAGTGATCAAATATTACAAATGTTAACATCTAATCAAGCAATTAATGGTATTAATGAATCACAGTTTTTAAAGTTACAACAACTTTTTCCTATATATAATGCATCAATGGTAGGAGCTTCTGGTTGTATTATGGGAATTCTTGCAGCTTTTGGGATGATGAATCCTGAAGCGAAACTCATGCTCATTTTTTTACCAATACCAATAAAGGCAAAGTACTTTATTCCTGGTATTATCATTTTAGATATTGTTTCAGCCTTAACTGGACAGTCATTCTTTAGTCCAAGTAATACGGCTTATATGGCTCACGTTGGTGGCGCTATTACAGGTTTTATTATTATGTGGTACTGGAAAAAGAATCAGTTTAACCAAAATCGTTGGGATTAAATGACTTCTTTAACACAAGACATTCAAGGCAAACTTAAACGATTAACGGCTTTTGAAAAAATTATAGCGGCCAATGTGGCTATCTATATTATTGGATGGTTTGTAGCTAATTTTTCTGCTGTATCAAGAAATCAAAGTTTAGAGTGGTTAGTATTGCCTAAAGAGTTTTCGGAGTTTATATTTAAACCTTGGTCAATAATTACTTATGGTTTTGCACATGTCGATTTTTGGCACCTATTTTTTAATGTGTTTGTACTCTATTTTATTGGACGTTCGTTTTCTAACTTATTCAACATCAAGCTATCACTTAATGTTTATTTCTTAGGTATTATCAGTGGTGCCTTGGCTTACATGCTAGCTTATGCCTTGTTTCCTGGTGGTATTTTAAAGTTTACAGGAGCACTATTGGGTGCTTCGGCTGGTGTAAGAGCTGCGCTTATTTTTTTATGTGCTTATATGCCCAATTACGAAGTAAGACTAATTACTTTTAATATTAAATTAATGTATATAGGTTTGGTGTTGGTGGTACTTGATTTACTTGGATTGTTCAGTGGTAACGCTGGGGGAAATATTGCTCATTTAGGTGGTGATGTATTAGGGTTTTTCTATGCTACGCAATTAAAAAAGGGAATAGATATAGGTAAGGGCTTTGAACGCATTATGGATAGTTTCTCTAGTTTATTTTCTAAAAAATCGCCTTTAAAAACAGTACACAAGTCCAAAAGAAAAACAAAGGCTTACGCAGGACATACTAAAGACGAGTTTAACGAGTTTAATAAGCAGAAGCAAATAGATATTATATTAGACAAGATAAGTAAAAGTGGTTACGAAAGTTTAAGCAAGGAGGAAAAAGAATTTTTGTTTAGGTCTGGGAAGTAAAAAATGTTATGCAGCATTTTAAATACACATAAAGATTATCTTCGGTCATCAGTCATCTAGCATAAAATGAAAAAGCTAAGTTTTGTAAATAAAACCATTTTTATAACCAACTCGTTAGTAGCGTTGCTACTCTTATTATCTTACTTATTACCTTACGTTGCTCCCAAAAACTTTGCGTTTCTTTCAGTACTAAGTTTAGCAGTACCACTACTTATTATTTTAAACGGTTTGTTTATGCTATATTGGCTTTTAAAGGCTAAAAAACAACTATTGTTATCTGGTTTGGTATTACTATTAGGTTACAGTTATGTAGGGTCTTTATATAAATTTTCATCGTCTAAAAATATTGAAAATGGAGACGATTTATCTATCATGAATTATAATGTACGCTTGTTCAATTTGTATAATTGGATTGATAGTGATAGTGTTGAGCAAGACATTATGAATTTGATTGAAAAAGATAACCCTGATGTTATTTGTTTTCAAGAGTACCATCCACATGAGCGTGTAAATTTGTCTTCCTATAAATATAAATACGAAAAACTCTCTGGTAATCGTATAAAATATGGTCAAGCCATTTTTTCAAAATATCCTATTGTAAATTCTGGCTCGGTAGAATTTCCTAATACAGCGAATAATGCCATTTTTGCTGATATTGTTAAAAACAACGATACCCTTAGAGTTTATAATGTACATTTACAATCATGGCGCATCGATGCTAATGTTGAGGATTTAAAAACTGAGGATTCTGAAAGGCTTTTTAATAAAGCAGGCGAAACATTTAAAATGCAACAGGAACAAGCCGAATTGTTTATAGCGCATAAAACACAGTCGCCATACAAAATGATTATTTGTGGCGATTTTAATAACACAGCTTACTCTTACGTATATAAAGAAATAAAAGGCGATTTAAAGGATGCTTTTGAGGAAGCAGGTAATGGTTTTGGCAAAACGTTTAACTTTAAATATTTTCCTGTACGTATTGATTTTATATTAGTAGATGATACTTTTGCTGTAGATAGTTTTAAAGTGTATGAAGAAAAACTGTCTGACCATTATCCAATTCGTGCTAAAATTAACTTAAACTAACAGTAGAGCTTTTGTTATCAACAAAAGGTCAGTTCGAGTAATTTTCTATTAGAAAATTGTATCGAGAACAGGATTTTAAATCAAAAACTTGATTCTCGATACTAATTTCACTCATAAGTATGACAGAAATTCACTCGAATTGACAAATTTTATTCTATAATTACATCAGGTTCTACATAAATAAGCAATCACACCAATCGGCAATCATGTGAATGCATAACCCAATGCCTAAAACCCTCGTTTTCTTAAAAAAAGTAAGCACTATATAAACTCCAATAGCATAATACGAGTGAAGCGGATGAAAGTTAATGCTACACCTATTAGCATCAAAAATAGGCGTAGCTAATAAGTGATCTAAATCAATTAACATGGTGGCAATCATAATTAAAAAAGCCTTTTCCCAATTATTTTTAAAGAAGAATAAGGCAACAGCTAAAGGCACTAAAAAATGAATGCCATAATGGACAATAGGTTGTATCATTATAATTATAAGCTCTGAGATTTTAGGTACGTAACAGCATTGGTGCCTTCATTAAATAGCAAATCAAGAATGCTTAAATTATTAATATAACCATGTTTATTGGCAAATACTTGTGTGTAAGGTTCAAAGAGATATTCTTTTTCTTTTCTGGCATTTACCAAATGTCTAAAATCTTTACAATTGCTTGGTGTGGTTTGGTATGCAGTTGTGGTTTGGTAGTTAAGATCTAACTGTAAACAGTCAAAGATTACCTCTAAGCACTTAAAGTTAAAATCAAGAATGTAATCTTGTTTCGTATGAAATAAAGGTGCTATGTCATCTTCATAGTATTCAAAAAAAGGAGAGGTTCTATAAGCGCTTTGTAATGATTTCCAGTGTTGTATTTGCCAAGGTGTGTCGTTTACAATTTTAACGTCTTTATATAGCTGCCTATTTTTATGAGAATGTTTAATAGGTACATTTAATGCTAGTTTTTCATTGGCACCATATACATAAGCACGATTTCTATAGGTCTGTTTTTGGTAATTATCGTGAACTTCAAACATCAAATTTTCAGCATGAACCATGCTTACAAAATGCGCTATATTTGGAAAATATGTTGGGTGGAGTAGAGTGTGCATTTGTCAATGCATTATGCAGTTGCTTTCTTACGCTTACGCCATTTGTTAAACCCAAACCATCCTAATAATACTACTAAAAACGGAATTAAATACGATACACGTTCACCACTGCCATGAACCGTTGTAAACATTCTGTCCCAACGTATTTTACCGTTAAATAAACTTTTGTTAGGGTCTAAACTTAACCAAATAAATACAGGCTTACCAACCACATGGTCAAATGGCACAAATCCCCAAGCTCTTGCATCCAATGAGTTATGACGGTTATCTCCCATCATCCAGTAATAGTTCTGTTTAAAGGTGTAATTGGTTGCTAATTCATCATTTATGAAAATTTGATTGCCTTCCACACTAAGCGAGTTGCCTTCATATTCTGTAATAACTCGTTTGTATAATGGTAAGACTTCTAAATTAATATCTATGGTTTTGCCTGCTTCAGGAATGTATATTGGCCCAAAAAAATCATTATTCCAGTTATAATCGGGATGATGCGGGAAAATTCCAGAATCTCTCACACCTTTTTCTTGTTTGTTTGGTGTAATACTTGCTACGTTTGGGTGGTTTTTGAATTTACCTAAAGCTTCATCAGAAATTGCAGAAAAATAATAAGTGTTTTGCTCATTCATGATACCAAATCGATCTGTAATATCATATCTGTTAGCCATAATTTTTGGATTGAACTGATTGGTTTTTGGCTGAACTAAATATGAAAATTGTAATTGAGCTCTATCTGGCAATTCGTTTTTCTTACCATTAATATATACAAAACCATTACGAACTTCTAATGAATCTCCAGGAACCCCAACGCAACGTTTAACTAAATTAATTTTTTTGTCTATGGGTTTGTTATAATTACGATCGGAAGTAAACCTATTAATATTATCGGTTGAATCGGCTGGACTATTAAAAACCACAATTTCATTTCTATCTATTGTTTCAAAACCAGGAAGACGCAAATAAGGTAATTGTAATTTATTTAACCATGAGGTTTCTTTTTTAGTGATATCGTCATTAAACAAATACGATTTCTTTTTAATTACAGGAATGGTGTCATGTACCATAGGTGCTGCAACAGTGGTCATGGGTACTCTGGCACCATAATTAACCTTGCTTACAAACAAAAAGTCACCAATTAATAGCGATTTTTCTAGTGATGATGACGGAATGGTATATGGCTGTATAAAATAAGTGTGTACTAAGGTAGCTGCAACAATAGCAAATAAAATAGAGCTAACCCATTCACCAGAGGATGATTTCGGATTTATATCTCTATCATTAACATAAGTAACATCAGTGGCATAATTTAGGTAGTAAAGATAAAGTCCAAGAGTTACTACAGCTAAAAACGTATCTGTATAAGTGTTTTTGCCAAAGCTTCTAGCTGTTTCTACCCAAATTACCGGAAACATGATGAGGTTGATAATGGGTAGAAATAATAATATCGTCCACCAAGGCGAACGGTTGATTATTTTCATCAAGACCACAGCATTATAAACAGGAACAAAGGCTTCCCATGCTTGTCTTCCAGCTTTTATATATAGTTTCCAAGTTCCTAATCCATGTATTACTTGAATTATTAAAATGAAAATAAACCATTGAGTCAACGTCATAATTGAATTTTTTTGTTGTTAGTTAGTGCTAAAGTAGTATTTGAGTGTTACAATAATAAATCATCTTAACCAATATTTAACACATCATTCATAGTAAATACACCAGTTTTACCAATAATCCATTCGGAAGCAATAACAGCTCCTAAAGCAAACCCTTCTCTATTATGTGCTGTATGCGACATAGAAATAGTATCTACATTTGAGGTGTAATTTACAAAATGAGTTCCAGGAACTGCATCAATACGCTTTGATTCTATAGGAATGGTAGTTTTGCTCTTCTCTTGACCCAAAGACCAATCACTGTAATGAGTATTTTCTATAATGCCTTCGGCTAGTGTTATTGCTGTGCCACTTGGTGCATCCAGTTTTTGTGTATGATGAATTTCTTCTAAATCCACTTTATATTGTGATAAATTAGCCATCATTTTTGCTAATAGTTTGTTTAGCTCAAAAAATATATTTACACCTAAACTAAAATTCGAGGCATAAATAAATGCACCATCCTTTTTGTTAGCCAAAGCAACCATATCGCTATAGTTTTTTAACCAACCAGTAGTCCCAGAAATAACAGGAACACCATTTTTTATACAATTAGAAATATTTTTAACTGCAGCTTCAGGAATGCTGAAATCTATAGCAACATCTGCTGTTTGGATATTGTGTTTATCAATATCATCACTAATTTTTAAAACAATAGAATGACCACGCTCTACAGCTATCTTTTCTATAGCTTTTCCCATTTTTCCGTAGCCTAGTAAAGCAATTTTCATTTACCTAAAATTTAAAATCTAAAGTAAGACCTAAGTTAGTTGTAGCGTCCATGTCATTAAAGTTAAAATGAGGTTTAATCGCCAAATTATCATCTACATTATATTGTAATAAATGCGCGTCAACGTTGGCATCAATAATGTTTAAAGCATAAATACCAATGGTTACTAAAAGTGAAATTTCTTTGTTCCTACGTAGTGTACGTTGTGCTCTAATTAACCCATCGTTGGAAATATTAGGAGATGCTAATGGACTTTCATCTGTGTTTTCTCCCCAAAACTCATCATCACTAAAACCAGCCAAACGACGCTTGTAAGCATTTCGGTATCTTTTATAATCTTTGTTGTTATCTGCATAAAAATAAATACCTGTTCCTAAGGCAGCATAGACAATAGGGATTTTCCAATATTTTTTATTATAGGCTTGTCCTAAACCTGGTAAAATTGCCGAGTAAAAAGCAGCTCTTGAAGGTCTTAACGGATCTATAGGTTTTTTTGTGATAGAATCTTGAATCACAATAGTTTCACCAACAGTGTCTTCGTTTTGTGAGATTGCCGCAAAAGGTAATAGTAGTATTACGACTAAAAGAAAAGCCTTATTTTTCACGTTGAACGAGTTTCTTTATTCTATTAAAATCTTCTTCAGAATGAAATGGGATCGTAATTTTTCCACTGCCATTCTTTCCTAGTTTAACGTGTATTTTATGTCCAAAGTATTCCGATATTTCCTTAACGCCTTTTTTAATGTATTTTGGTGTTTCAGGGGTTTTTGGTACAGTTACTTCTTTATTTTGGTGATAGTTTTTAACCAATTGTTCCGTTTGTCTAACCGATAATTTGCTAGTTAAAATTTTCTCGTAAATTTCAAGTTGCGCTATATGGTCTTCAATATTAATAATGGCACGACCATGTCCCATAGATATAAAACCATCGCGCATGCCTGTTTGAATGATAGGGTCTAATTTTAATAGGCGCAAATAGTTAGCTATGGTAGAACGTTTTTTACCAACACGTTCGCTCATTTGCTCTTGCGTGAGGTTTATTTCATCAATTAAACGTTGGTATGATAAAGCAATTTCAATAGGATCTAAATCCTGACGTTGAATATTTTCAACTAATGCCATTTCTAACGATTCTTGGTCGTTGGCAATTCTAATATAGGCAGGAATGGTTTTTAAGCCTACCAAAGAAGAAGCTCTAAAACGACGTTCACCTGAGACTAATTGGTACTTGTTAAACGCAATTTTTCGAACTGTAATAGGCTGAATAACCCCTAATTCTTTTATAGAAGAGGCTAATTCGCGTAGTGATTCTTCGTTGAATTTTGTACGTGGTTGAAACGGATTGACTTCAATTCTATCTAATTCTAACTCTACAATATTGCCAACTACTTTGTCGGCATTTTTATCTTGAGCCGATTGTATATCGTTGCTTGGGTCTTTCAATAGCGCTGAAAGTCCTCTGCCTAATGCTTGTTTTTTTGTTGCCTTCGCCATTAATCTTCATTTTTTGTAATCACTTCCTTAGCCAAACTTAAGTAATTTGTTGCGCCTTTGCTACTTACATCGTAGTTAATTATGCTTTCGCCATAGCTAGGTGCTTCTCCTAAGCGTACGTTTCGTTGGATAATAGTTTGAAATACCATATCTGTAAAATGTTTTTGAACCTCTTCAACTACTTGGTTTGAGAGTCGTAATCTAGAATCGTACATGGTTAATAATAAGCCTTCAATATCTAAGGCTTCATTATGTATTTTTTGTACGCTTTTAATCGTGTTTAGTAATTTTCCAAGACCTTCTAAAGCAAAATATTCGCATTGAATAGGGATTATAACAGAATCGGATGCAGTTAAGGCATTTAGAGTTAATAACCCTAATGATGGAGCGCAGTCTATTAAAATATAGTCGTAAGCCGATTTTAAATGCGTGATTGCTTTTTTAAGCATGTATTCGCGCTGTTCTTTATCGACTAGTTCAATTTCAATAGCGACCAAGTCTATATGCGCCGGAATAACATCTACGTTAGGTGCGTTTGATGGGATGATACATTCTTCGGCAGAACAGCTATGTTCTAAAAGTTGATAGGTTCCCATAGAAACACTTTCAACATCGATGCCTAATCCTGAGGTGGCATTCGCTTGAGGGTCGGCATCTATAAGTAGGACTTTTTTTTCTAAAACGCCAAGTGAAGCCGCTAAATTTACCGAGGTAGTTGTTTTACCAACACCTCCTTTTTGATTAGCGATTGCTATTATTTTACCCATTGATTGATTTGGTTTTACTCTATAATCGAGATTTATATATTTCGAATATTGCTTCGAAATATATATACTTTTTATTAAATGTCTCGAATGCTTAATAGAGCTAATTTACTAGCAGTAAAAATACAATTATTTGCGAGTTTAAGAAATTGAAGTTGTTAACAAAAAGGATGAGTTTTTTAGCATTTTTTATTTATTATGAACTATAAAACAGGACGCATTACGAAACTGGTTGTAAACTATACCATTTGTTATAAAACGTTTTATATTTTTGTTTCAGGTAGTTGTCAATTATGAAATACATATTAGATGCTTTTACAATACTAGGGTTAGGTGTTTCTTTCCTTTCTTTTTTTATTTCGTTGTTTTTTCTTTTTCAAAAAAAGTTTAAAAACGACCACTATCTGTATTTATACATTTCAATTTTGATTTTAGGGTTTGAAATGTTATACAAGACCTTAATTCATAGTCGTCTAATTTATGATTTTCAATGGCTATATCATCCAGGAAGGTTTCACAATCTTTTGATTTATCCTGTTTTTCTGTTTTTTGTTTGGTATGTTATAAAACCCGAATTTAAGCTAAAACCTGCTCACAAGTTACTCTTGTTAGTTTTTATATTATATGGTTTATACGTGTTTGTTTCGAGTTTATTTATTCCTTCAAATGAAAAAATAGAAATGTTAAACGCTTTTTATAATGATAATAGACCTGGACCTTTTAATTATTGGATTAATGTAAAAACACTTATCAAATCTACAGTAATTCCAATTCTATTTTTAGGAGTTATTGGATATAACTTTTTTAAGTTTAAAAGAAAAACTAAAACAATTCAAAGTAAGCGTCTTATAAGAATACTTTCTGTTATCATTATAATATATTTCTTGTTTAACCAATTTTCAAATCTATTATATAGATGGATTTATAGAGCAACTAAGTTTTCAATGATAGAATGGCCAATCGATATTACTTTTATATGCCTACTCTTATTGTTACTGTCTGTTTTGGCACTTATGGTAAATACTGGAAGTACATTTTTACCGCCAATTAAATACAGCAGGAGTATTTTAGAGAACGACACATACAAGGTTATAATAGATAAAGCCAAACAACATATTGAAAGCAACAAATTGTATAAAAAAGAAAAATTAACACTTGGCGAACTTTCAAAAAGCATAAATACCAATCCAAAATATCTATCTCAAGCTATTAATGATTATTTACAACTAAGTTTTGTGGATTTTATTAATAGCTATCGTGTTGAAGAAGCTAAAAAATTAATGCTTGACAAAACAAATGCAAATTTAACTCTAGAAGCCATTGGGTTAATGTCTGGGTTTAAATCGAAATCCGCTTTTTTTAGAGCCTTTAAAAAAGCTACACAACTTACACCAAATCAATTTTTAAAATCTAAAAGAGGTTCCAATTCTTGAATTGAACCTTTATAGTCTTCATTTTATAAGGATTTCTTTTTTTTCATTTCGATTTTTGTTCCATCAAAAACTCAAAATAATAATGAAATGAAAAAAATAATTTTATCAATACTAATTTGTTTTACAGCTTTATTACAAGCTAATTCGTTTAATGATAAAGATGCTACAAGAGTTGTTTATTATTCGACTGTAGAATTTGTAGAAACGCCTTTATCTTACATTAAAGGCAGTGTTCCTTTAACAAAGGAGGTAGCGTTAAAGCGCAATCATTATAGGTTTAGTTATGATTTGCAAAATAGGTTAACTTCTATAGCATTTTATAATGGTACTGCTCCTAGGCATCCTAACCATACGGCAAACTTGTTTACACTAGCACATCGAATGGAGTTTTTTTACGAAAATGATTTGGAGAAAGTGCGCTTCTTTGATACAAAAGGCAAACGAACTACAGTATTAGGAAATTGTAGCGAATTTGTATTTAAACTCAATAAATTAGGCTTTAGGGAATCACTTTACTTTTTAGATGATTCTGGCAATAGAGTTGAAAATAGTTGGGATATTTTTGAATATAAATGGGAGTATTTAAGCGATGGAACTGTTATTGAAGACCGATTTAATAAAAATGGAAAGCAAGCATCCATTCGTCCAGGATTCGAGTTTTATAGGCTAAAATTATATTTCAATACACTTGGGCATATTGCGTTAATGCAAAATATTGATAACGAAGGTAATTTGGTGGAAAATTCTTCTGGAGCGTCGCAAGACAATATTACCACCAATGCTGAGGGCAATTTTTTACAATGGCAGGTTTTAGATAATAACCATCAACTTGAAAAAGGGAATGGTCCAGATGTGGCTGTTGGAATTCAACAGTTTAACAAGTATGGCTATGAGAGTGGTTTAGAGCATCGCGATGAAAATAACAACTTAATGTATAGTGCTTACGGAATTTGTAAAAGTAAAACACAGTTTGATGAGTTTGGAAACATCTCCGAAAGAACCTTCTATAATGATGCCAATCAGCCATCCAATCATAAAAATGCTGGTTACCATAAGCTAAAAATTAAATGGGATAAATCTGGAAATTATAGAGAATTACTTTCTTATTTTAATGTAAATGATAAACCTACAGTTCACGCTACTAGAGGATATCATTCGGTAAAATATCATTATCATAGAAATAAAAATCTTTCTAGAATTGATTATTTAGATGTGAGTGGAGAATTAGTGAATAGAAAGGATAATGGTGTTGCATATATCACTTATCAATATAAAAATGGAGAGCAAGCAAGTATGTTAAGGTTTAATAAAGAAGGAAAAAAACTATGAAAACGTCAGTAAGAACAATGCACACAAAAAAATATACCATACTCTTTACTGTTTTAATGTATTGCAGTTTTGTTATGGTAGGGCAGCATTCAACTATCTTAGCAGAAGAATTAAAAAGCACTTTAAATACGTATTATAAAAATAAAGAGTTTAACGGTACTGTATTGGTTGCCAAAAAGGGAACAATTCTTTATCAAGGCGCTTTTGGATATGCCAATATTGAAAAGAACATTAACAACACCACTAACACAAAATTTTTAATTGGGTCTGCTACAAAGTCATTCACAGCAATCGCCATTATGCAAGCTAGAGAAAAAGGTCTTGTGGAGTTGCATACACCTATTAAAAAGTATATTCCAGAGTTGAATGATGAATTAGGTAAGTTAACCTTACATTTTTTAATGAAAAATTCCTCCGGACTTCCAGTACATTTAAATAGAATCACCCAGTTGGAGCATCGGGACATTAGTAGCAAAGAGTTAATAAAATTATATAACACCACCAAACTTGCCTTTAAGCCAGGAAGTAAATACGAGTATTCTAACCTTAACTATCAATTATGTGCCATTGTCTTAGAGCGTGTTACTGGAATGCCATATAAAGATTATATGGAGACGCATATTTTTAAACCTCTTAACATGCATAATTCAGGAATTGAAAGAACTAATAAGGTAGCTAAAGATAAAGCCTTAGGGTATGATTTAAACAATGGTAAATTTGTAAAATCGGATGATAATTTTATGAGTTACGCTAAAGGTGGCGGCGATATTTATGCCAATGCATTAGATTTACTAAAATGGGATTCGGCACTTTACTCAAATACATTGGTTAATGATAAGAGTAAACAATTATTGTATGATGGTAGCCCAAATGCATTTGGTACTTATGGCTATGGTTTTAAGGTAAAAACGTATAATAGAAGTTCAAGTAAGAAGATTACTGGAAAACTAGTTAGGCATGGAGGCTCCATGTATGGTTATATTTGTAATATCCACAGATATTTAGATGATGAAGTTTTAATAGTTGTTTTAGGAAACATGAGACCTTACCCAACTATGGAAATTACATTGACTGTTGAAAATACCTTGAGAAATTATAATGTGTTATAATAAGTATATTACTTTTCAAAGAAGCATTCGAATACCAATATTTAGAATGCTTCTCTAAAGTTTTAATTCAAAAAATACAATTATTTGTGAGTTTAGGAAATTGAAGTTGTTAACAAATGGGGTGTGTTTTTTTTACAATAAAGACATTACTGATAATTATTATAAATATTCGGGATCAATTTTTGAGGTTTCGTTTACGGTCTCGTATAACCGTCAGTTACGGGTTAATATGCGTTAATATTTGGTTTGGCAAAGACTTTAGCAATTACGGCGGATTCGACTACGTTTGAATCCGCCGTAATTGCGGTTATACATTGTTAGCAGTAGTTTTTATTCTAAATTGAGATTACTACATTTTTTCATTTCATTCATTTTTTATTAGGGAAGATCTTATCGGTTAAATACTTTGGGTCTTAATGAAGTTTAACAAACTAACTTTTACTTTCTTCTATTTAAAAATCACTGAGGATTCTTTAAAACTAATAATCATTTTTTGATGTTGCTTAATATAATCTTGTCCAAGATTACCATCTAAATGACCTTCTCCACCTATTTCTTCTGGATTTAACTTTACATTATTTAAAATAGCCGACTTTCCCCCAATGTTTAAAGATAAACTATCTAATATATAACCTTTCATTTTTTCATTTCCACCAACTCCTACCAATTTAAAGTCTTGAAGTTTATAAATACTTTGAATTTTCTTTTTATTTTTTTCATAAAACGAATTGTACAAAATAGTAGATGATGCTCCAGTATCTAAACTAAAACTCAAAGAATCATTTTCGTAAATTACTTCTACGATTGGAGTTCGTTCATCTATCGCTAAATTTTTATTAGGGTATAAATTTGTTTTTTTTGGAATAAATAATTCATTGTTATTCGTTAAATGAATTTCTTCCATTGCACGAATAACAGGATAACCGATAATCCCTTTGATATAATAATTTGCTGAAGGGAAAGATAAGTCCTTATCTTTAAAAACTAGGAAGATAACATTCTGTATGGTTAAATTATTTATTCTGATTTCTTTTGCAATTGCTAATTTACTTTTGATTTTTTTTCCAGTAATAGCAGTTGCATCTATATCAACATTCAATATGTTAAACCCAAGTTCAATTGCCTGAGATTCTTGAATTACAGAAATACTAGCTCCTGTGTCGAAAATGAAATCTACCTTTTTTAACCCAGAATTGACTTCTAAATTTGATAATCCAGCTTTATCTTTTTTAAATTTTATTAAAACATCTTTATTTTTAATAAGTCGCTGTTTTTCTACATTCTTTAGGGCATCATACATTCCTAAGTTTTTCTTTGCATCAACAAGGGTTAAAGAATCAATGTAATTGCTATATTTTTCAACTAGTATTTTTTGATTTTGATATGCTTTTTTGTATTCAAATAAACTAAAATGATTTGCTACCGTTCTGTAATATACATTTTTCATTAAAGAGTCAGGTAACGAGTTAGGTTTCTCTATAAGAGACTTGAAATATTTATTAGATTTTTTAGCATCATTAAAAACATTATAAATTAATCCATTATAATATTTATAATAATCCGAAGATAAATTCAACTTAGATTTGTCAATAATATTTTTTAGAGTAAAGTAGCTTTGATTATGTTCCAAATTCGAAAACTCTTCTATTATATCATAGTTTATCTCCTTAGTATCACCGCAACTTAAAAGTAAGGTAAAAAGTATAGTATATAATAATGTTTGTTTTATTTTAGTCATGTTCATTGGTTTTTAAAATTACTGCTAACGTCTGTCTATGAACTTGTTTAAAGACCGTGTACACGAAGTTGTCAGTTTTTTCATTAAGAATTAAGCAAAGCTACTCAATCAAAATCTCTAAAATTTTAATCGCAGCCTCACTAATTTTTGTTCCTGGACCAAACACAGCCACAGCACCAGCATCAAATAAATATTGGTAGTCTTGTTTTGGTATCACGCCACCAACAATAACCATAATATCGTCGCGACCATAGCTCTTTAACGCTTCAATTACTTTTGGCACCAATGTTTTGTGTCCAGCAGCTAATGAGGAGACACCTAAAATGTGTACATCGTTCTCCACCGCTTGTTTGGCAGCTTCTTCTGGTGTTTGAAATAATGGGCCAATGTCCACATCAAAACCAACATCAGCATAACCAGTGGCTACTACTTTGGCACCGCGATCGTGACCGTCTTGTCCCATTTTGGCAATCATGATACGAGGTCGTCGTCCATCTTGCTCTGCAAATTGGTCGGCTAATGCTTTAGCTCTTTTAAAGGAGTTGTCGTCTTTTATTTCTTTACTATACACGCCTGAAAATGATTTTATTTGTGCTTTATATCGTCCAAAAACTGCTTCAAGAGCATCGCTAATTTCACCCAGAGTTGCTCTTTCTCTTGCCGCATTTACTGCTAAAGCTAATAAATTTTCTTTACCTGTTTTTGCAGCTTCGGTTAATTTTGATAATGCTTGTTTAACAGCATCGTTATTTCTAGATGCTTTTAACTGTTGCAATTGTGCAATTTGAGCATTTCTTACCGTTTGATTATCTACCTCTAAAATATGTAAAGGATCTTCTTCTTTAAGTTGGTATTTATTAACACCTACAATAATATCTTGACCAGAATCAATACGTGCTTGTTTGCGTGCTGCGGCTTCTTCAATTCTCATTTTAGGGATACCAGCTTCAATGGCTTTGGTCATACCTCCCAGATCTTCAATCTCTTCTATTAAAGCCCATGCTTTTTGTGCAATATCGTGTGTGAGTTTTTCAACATAATAACTTCCAGCCCAAGGATCAACCGTTTTAGTAATGTTGGTTTCTTCCTGAAGGTATATTTGCGTGTTTCGTGCAATTCTTGCTGAAAAATCAGTTGGTAATGCAATAGCTTCATCTAAAGCATTAGTATGTAAACTTTGTGTGCCACCAAAAGCTGCAGCAGCCGCTTCAATAGTGGTTCTAGCGACATTATTAAATGGGTCTTGTTCGGTTAAACTCCAGCCACTAGTTTGGCAATGTGTACGCAATGCCAACGATTTTTGGTTTTTAGGATTGAATTGTTTTACCAGTTTTGCCCACAACATTCTGGCTGCTCGCATTTTGGCAATTTCCATAAAATGATTCATCCCAATAGCCCAGAAAAATGACAATCTAGGAGCGAAGGTATCGATGTCCATGCCTGCTTCGAGTCCTTTTCTAATATATTCTAAACCATCTGCTAAAGTATAAGCCAACTCTATATCGCAGGTGGCACCAGCTTCTTGCATATGGTATCCAGAAATACTAATACTGTTAAATTTTGGCATGTTCTGGCTCGTGTATTCAAAAATATCAGAAATGATCTTCATCGATGGTGTAGGAGGGTAGATGTAGGTGTTTCGTACCATAAACTCCTTAAGGATGTCATTTTGAATGGTTCCGGTTAGTTGTTGAGGTGTGACACCTTGTTCTTCAGCAGCTACAATATAAAATGCCATGATTGGTAATACTGCACCATTCATGGTCATGGAAACCGACATTTTATCAAGTGGAATCTGGTCAAACAACACTTTCATATCTTCAACAGAATCAATCGCGACACCAGCTTTTCCAACATCACCAACGACACGTTCATGGTCACTATCATAACCACGATGTGTTGCTAAATCGAATGCGACTGAGAGTCCTTTTTGTCCTGCAGCTAAATTACGTCTGTAAAAAGCGTTGCTTTCTTCGGCAGTGGAAAACCCAGCATATTGCCTAATGGTCCAAGGTCGTCTTACATACATAGTACTGTAAGGTCCACGTAAGTTAGGCGCAATACCAGCAACAAAACCGAAATGTTCTACATCTTTTAAACTGTTTTTAGAGTATTGAGATGTTACAAGAATATCTTCGGCGGTTTTAAACTCAGAAGTTTCTAATTTTTGGTTTTTGGTTTTTGATTTTAATTTAATATGTTGGATGTTTTTTCTCATTATTTCAATATAATCTTGTCAAGGTATGGATCGAAATTCATTTCGTTAATTGTTGACAATTGTATAAAAACTGTTTGTCCTTTTGAGGAAATGATATACGACGTATTATATACATCGTTTTTCATGCTTTTACCACTTACTTTATATACAGCTTTAAATAGTTGCTGCTTTTTATCGCCACCATACTTAGCTGTGATTTTGGTGAATTGAGCATCGCTATTTTGTTTTACTTTGTTATTGTTTTCATTAATTAAACCAAGTAATTGAGGTGCATCATCTTTTGTAAAAGCAAAGTAAGGACGTGTATTAATTGTAAATGTTGAACCGTTTTCTTTGTTATAATATATGTATAGGGAACCATCCATTTTATTTAAAGACTGTAAGCGTTCGGTTTCAATTTCGTACTCCTTTTTTGTAGTTAACGAATCTAATAAACGTTGGTATCTTGTAAGCGAATATCTTTCGAATGCTTCCGGAAGGTAAATTTGCGTTCCAGTGTCTTCTAAGAAATGGTATTTTCCAGATAAATTCTCTGAAGAAGTATTCTCATTACTAGTTTTTGAATTACCATTATTGTTACATGATAATGTAATGAGTAAAATACTTATTAATATATAGTATGATTTAAAATTCATAATTTTTAGTAGTAGGTTATTTTTCATTATCTAATCGCTCTTTTTCAATTGCTTCGGATAGCCTGATAGGTATAATAGGTTCGATAAGTGTTTTTCTTTTGTTGATTTTTAAAAACGGAAAACGCTCCAAGTCGTTTTTCATTTTATCATTTTTATTTATGTGCTTGTTGGTTCCTAACAGTACAATTTTTTCTGCATCAAATAATTCTTGTTCTTTTGAAGCACTTTCTTTAATTTTTCTTTGAATGATGCCTTCTTTTAACTGTTTAAGAAACCCTCCATTTTTTTCAATGTCTTTAAAAATAGCTAAGGCTTTATCTGCTAATTGCGTGGTTAAAGTTTCAATATAATAAGCACCTTCAGTAGGATTGTTTACAGCATCAAAATAACTTTCGTGTTTTAATACTAATAACTGATTTCTGGCTATGCGCTCTCCAAACTCATTATCGTTATGATATATAGCATCATATCTTAAGTTGCTAATAAAATCAACACTTCCCAAGCTGGCACTCATACTTTCTGTAGTAGTGCGAAGTAAGTTGGTGTTATAGTCGTAAATAGTTTTATTGCGTTTAGTTGGAACTGCATTAATAATACAAGAAGACGGGTTAGCATAATACTCTAATGCTAAGGTGTGCCATAATAATCTTAATGCTTTTAGTTTAGCAATTTCAAAAAAGTAATTAGAGCCAACAGCAACATTAAACACTACGTTGTTTTTAATACTGTTTCCCAAATGATTTAAGTATTCGTTAGCATGAGCCAAAGCATAAGCTAATTGTTGGGTGATGTTTGCTCCAGAATTTTGATACAACGATACATTAATAGATAATGACGATTTTAAAGATGTATTATTTGCAATTATATTTTCTAAAATAGCGTGATCTTCTTTTAAATTTTCATACCAATTGCCACTTTTAGCAAGGTGTCCAATAATATCAGTTAGTAAATAAAAGTTAGCTTGCTCTTTTTTTGCTATGTCGTTTAAAGATGCCGCATATTTTTTTGATAAAAAAGCTAACTCAAATAGTATTGAAACATTCTTTAAATCTATATTGTTTAATAATTCCGAAGGATTTATTGTGTCGTTTGATATGATGAAATGTAAACTTTCGGCACCTCTGTTTAAAACATCAATAGCTTTTTTGTTAGCCTCACTAGTGTTTTCAACATAAATGGTTTGGTAAATTTTCCAACTGTGGTTTGTGTTTATTGGAGGTAGGGTATTTTCAAGATCTTCGGTACTATAAAAAGGTTTAACATCGATGCCTTCAGGAGAATGCCAAATAAGTGTGTCGTTATAATCGGCTCCTTTTAAATCTAACTGAATTTTTTGTTTCCAAGCTTTAGCAGAAACAGGTTTAAATTCGTTGAATAACTTTTTACTCATTTGTACTGTTTTTAAGGCTGTCTTCGTATTCGATTAAATAAATTTCTTCGTTCTTTTTTTTCATATGATATTTTTCTCTGCCGTATTTCTCGATGCCTTCTTCACTCTTTAGCTTTTTTATTTCCTTTTTATCTTTTTCAATCTCACTTTTATAATATGCTTTTTCGTTTTCAAGAGCTTCGATATCGTTGTTTAATTCGTTGTGAATAAACCAAGAGTTAGCATCAAAAAAAAGCATCCAAATAGCAAAGACAATTAAAATGACAAAGGATACATTTTTAAAAGGCTTAAAAAAGCGTTTGTATTTATTTATAAAATCAGCCACTATAATCGTTCGTTAATAATTGTTTTTACTATGTCAACTGCAACGGTATTGTATTTATTGTTTGGTATGATGATATCGGCATACTCTTTCATTGGCTCTATAAATTGTTCGTGCATTGGTTTTAAAGTGGTTTGATAACGAGAAAGTACTTCGTTCAGGTCTCTTCCTCTTTCTGAAATATCACGTTTTAAACGTCTAATTAAGCGTTCATCACTGTCGGCATGCACAAATATTTTAATATCAAACATGTCGCGAAGCTCAGGATTGGTAAGAATTAAAATTCCCTCAACAATCATTACTTTTCTTGGATGAGTAAGAATAGTATCTCCAGTTCTGTTATGTTGCACAAAAGAATATACAGGTTGATTTATAGGTTTTTGATCTTTTAACTCTTTTAAGTGATTGGTTAACAAATCGAAATCTATAGAGCGAGGGTGATCAAAATTAATCTTTACACGTTGTTCATAGCTTAAATGCGTGGTGTCTTGGTAATAAGAATCTTGCGAAATTATGCCAACTTCACCTTCAGGTAATTCGTTTAGAATTTGGTTTACTACTGTTGTTTTTCCACATCCTGTTCCTCCAGCAATTCCAATTATAAGCATGAATGTTTTGTTTGATTATTAAGGGCAAATTTAAGATTATTTCTTCGGAATTATTTTAACAATACCAACATTTTCAACACCAACGTATATATAACCGTCTGGTCCTTGTTTAACCGATCGTACACGACCTAATCCTTCAATTAGTTTTTCTTCTTTAACTACCTTATTATTTTCAATAACGCACCTATTTAAATATTGAAATTTTAGCGAACCAACAAGTAAGTTTCCTTTCCATCCAGGGTAAATGTTACTAGTTATAAATTCCATACCGCTTGGAGCAATTGAAGGATCCCAGTAATGAATAGGTTGTTCCATACCTTCCTTTTTAGTAATATCAGTAAATTTTGTACCACTATAGTTAATACCATAACTTATTACTGGCCAACCATAGTTCTTTCCAGATTCGATTATGTTTATTTCGTCACCACCTTTAGGACCATGTTCATGTGTCCATATTTTACCAGTTTCTGGATGTTTAACCATACCCTGAGGGTTTCTATGACCATATGAATAAATGGCTTTCTTAGCATTTCGGTCTTTTACTAAAGGGTTGTCAACAGGAATTTTACCATCGTCATGAATACGATAAATTTTACCACCATCGCGCTCAATATTTTGCGGATTTACATCTCTATTACCTCTATCACCAATCGAAAAATATAAATATCCATCATTATCAAATTCCAATCTAGAACCAAAATGTTGTCCACGACTGCTGTTAGGGCTAGCTTTATACATCAATTTTTTTTCGACAGCTGTATTATTTTCGATTTTAAATCTCATGATAGCTGTATTGGCGCCATTACCTTCACCTTCAGCTGATGCATACGATATATATATCCAACCGTTGCTTTTATATTCTGGATGTAGTTCAATATCCATTAAACCACCTTGCCCCTGTACTTTAATTTCTGGTAAGTCATTAATTTTAAAGATTTTACCGTTTTTAAAATGAATTAACTCGCCACTTTTTTCAGTAATTAGCATAGAGCCATCAGGCAAAAAGGTAAATCCCCAAGGAATACTTAAATTAGGTACTATAACTTCATGGGAATACTCAAAAACTGTAGAAGTATTAAGTGTTATGGACTCGTTAGTTTTTGTTTCTTTACATGAAATAAAATTAATAATAATCACTAGCGAAAAAACGAATTTATATAATTTCATTACTCAAAATATTTTGACTTTAAAATACGAATAAAAAATTATTTGTTCTTAAAAGAAAACTATATATTTGCACCTCTAATTTTAATAACCATTTTCGGGGTGTAGCGTAGCCCGGTTATCGCGCCGCGTTTGGGACGCGGAGGTCGCAGGTTCGAATCCTGCCACCCCGACAAAAAAAAGCTGAACATTTGTTCAGCTTTTTTTATTTTATATTTCTTTTTTATGAAGCTTTGCAGTATTTGCAAACTTATTTAGCGTAATTTTTGGTTCGTTATAAATATATACCTCACCATTACCTGTTACATCTATAAATAATTCTTCAGTAACATTAACAGCTACATCGCTATTGTCTTCTGAGAGTACTTCGCAATTAATAGAAACCAACTCTTTAGCTACAATGTTTGAAGAGTTTCCTGCTCTTACTTTTAATTTATCGAGATTGCCACGAACTTTTGCATCTGATCTATTATATAAATCTATATGCATTCTGTCGGCATTTATTAAAGCGTCGAGTTTGCTATTATCGTTTAACTCAAATTTAGTTTCGTTAGATGTTACATTAAGTTTTACTTTAGACCTTCCACTACTAATTAGACTAAAATTTTGCGATTTTACATTAAGAAAAACTTTTGAAGTACCACTACTTTTAACCGATACCCCTTCTAGATCAACTGAGGTTAAGGAGCTTATTTCTCCATCATCTATAGTCTCAATTTCTTTTAATGCTTTAGTATAAATAACTTTAATACTAAGTTTTTTACTGGAGGTTATTTTTTTAGTGGTTTTAAAAGTTAATACACTATCGGCTACATTAAATTTAATGACGTCGTGTAGGTTGTCATCAGCTTCAATAAATACTGATGCGCTTTCACCCTCAATAATATCTATAAAGAAATTTTCTCCTACCAAAATTTTATTGAAAGAGCTTATGGGTGTTTCTTGAGTAGTTACGCTTTTATTTCCTTTTATTCTTTCTTTTTTTTGTGCCTGAAGCGTAGTGCTTAAAAGCAAAATAAAAGTAAGTAGTAATCCTTTTTTAAGCATCATAATCAAAGTTTGTGTCTAACAAATATATGCAAAAAACCATCCTCTTATTGATAAAAGACTCAGAGATAATAAACAAGATTATCAAAATTGATTATCTCAACGCCAAAAATAATTAAGTAACTAACCTTCTTTGATGGATTAAACCATAAGTTTTTGTAATCGTTAGGTCATTCTTCGCTTTTCATTTTTTTTAAAATCAATAAAATATAAAAATACATAATACAATTTGAAATGATAAAAGTCATATTTTTTCCTTAATGATTTGATGACCTTTGAGGCATAAAATCAAACATAATGAAAAAAAGAAGTATTATAATAGTGGTAATATTTTCATTGTTGCTACTAAATGTAAAAGCATATTCACAAAGTTACGTTTTAGATAAATCCAACTCAACAATTACAGTTTCCGGCACTTCTAGCTTACATGACTGGGATATAATTTCAAACAACTTTAGCGGAAACATTCAACTTAAAGATTCTGTAACAGCTCAAATAGAAACCTTATTTGTTAGTATCCCATCCGAATCCTTAAAGAGTGGTAAGAAAGCTATGGATAAGAAAACTTATAAAGCATTAAAAACAGATGATTACAGCACAATATCTTTTAAAATGGTAAAGGTAAAATCGAGTAAAAAAGTAGATGACTCTACTTTTGAGATGAAGCTAGTTGGGGAAATAACAATTTGTGACGTTACAAAATTATTAGGTATAGACTTTCTACTTTCTAAAACAGGAGAAAACATAAATGCTACAGGAAGCTGTAAAATGAAGATGACTGACTTTAAAGTTGTACCACCAACAGCATTATTAGGGACAATAAAGACAGGAGATGATATTTCAATAAAGTTTAACGTAATGTTTTTAACTAAATAAAATTAATAAATAACTAAACAATTAATAATTAAAAATCAAATATTATGAAATCAATAATTAAATACTCATTGTTTACGATGGCTCTAATGTTCGTTATGAATATTTCAGCCCAGGATAGGAAACTGGACAACTATAGGGAGCCAGATAAAAATGGCATTAATGATTTTGAAGCTGTAAAAGATTCTGCTTCAACTTTTAAAGACTTGAAAGTTAGATTAGGTGGTGCTTCAACATTACAATACCAATCTTTAACACAAGATAATACAAGTAGTACTATTACGCTTACAGATTTAGGTAAAAACTTTAATTTGGCAACTGCCAACTTAGACTTAGATGTAGCTTTATACGATGGCGTTAGAATGCATTTACGTACGTATTTATCATCTCAACACCATACCGAAGCCTACGTTAAAGGTGGTTATATCCAAATTGATAAATTAGACTTTATTAGTGAAGGCTTTGCGAGTGATTTAATGAAGTACTTAAGAATTAAAATTGGTCATATGGAAAACAACTATGGTGATGGTCACTTTAGAAGAAGTGATAATGCCATGGCACTTCATAACCCTTTTGTAGGAAACTATATTATGGATGCTTTTACAACAGAGGTTGGTGCTGAAATTTACTACTTTAATAATGGTTGGATTGGTATGCTTGGGTTTACCAATGGTAAATTAAACCAAAACGTGACAGATAAAGACCAAACCAGTCCGTCATTTTTAGCAAAGCTAGGATATGATAAACAAATTAATGATGATTTTCGTTTCCGTTTAACAGGGTCATTGTTCCATAGTGCACACAATAACGCAAGAGGAATTTACTTGTACAGTGGTGATAGAGCTGGGTCTCGATATTACACAGTTATGAATGGTGTAGATGGAGGTGGAGCATCTGTTGGGGATGGTTTTAGAGCTGGTAGAATTAACCCGGATTTAAAAAATGAGATGACCGCTTTTATGATTAACCCATTTTTTAAATATCAAGGATTAGAATTTTTTGGAATTATAGAATCAGCCAAAGGGAAAAAACTTGGAGAAACAGACGAAAGAACATGGAATCAATTTTCGGGTGAATTAATTTACAGATTTGGTGATAATGAAAAAGTATATTTAGGAACGCGTTATAATACTCTTAATGGTGAATTAACTAGTGGCGATGATGTTAAAGTAAATAGATTTCAATTGACAGCAGGTTGGTTTATGACAAAAAATATATTGATGAAGGCCGAATATGTATCTCAAAAATATAAAGACTATCCTATTGGAGATATCCATGAAGGAGGAGAGTTTAACGGACTTGTACTAGAAGCTGCAATAAGTTTCTAATATAGATTGATAGTATTGGTTAAAAACGAGTTTTAAATATGTACTTGAATTAATTTATTAAATTTAGGTCAATTTTTAAAACTCGTTTTGTCTTATTATATTAAAGCAAAGTACTAATTCATATTAAGATGAAAAATATATTAATTGGTTTTTTAGGTCTTTTGATGCTTGGTTTTACAACCCATAGTTCAGACTATAAAATTGCTTCATATCTCATTCAAGGAAATAGTAAGCTAGGTATAAAAGGTACTACCAACGTCAGTAGGTTTAATTGCGATTTGGCTTTTAGTGATATAAATACAAAAGTTAAAACTTTTTATAAAAGAGAAGGGAATAAAATTAAATTTATAGACTCACAGTTAGAGTTGTCTAATTCTTGTTTTGATTGTGGAAGTAAGATGATAAACAATGATTTTTTAAAGATGTTAGACACTAAAAATCATCCTAATATAACGCTAGAGTTAAAAGAAATTACAATAAACCCTAGAGAGACTAGTGAAATTATTGCCTTAACAAATATAAATATTGCAGGAGTTTCCAGATATTATAGCATTTGGTTAAATGTAGATAAGTCTAAGTCATTAAACGCTACTGGATGTTTAAGCCTAAAATTAAGCGATTTTAAATTAGAACCACCTAAGAAAGTTTTAGGGTTGGTAGTGGTAGAAGATGAAATTGAAATAGCTTTAGATTTAAATATTACTGCTTTAAGCAAATAGCGTTAAAGAAGTAATACAAAAAACCATCCCAATGTTATATTTTAACTATGGAATGGTTAAACATGATTGATTAGCATACTCTTTTAAAGGAGTATTTTTTTGATTGGTTTAATGTTTACGAACACTACCTGAAACACCATCTTTTTTAGTAACTTTTTCTGGATTTCCGTAGTATTTTATATCTGCTCCACTCGATGCCTTTGCATAAAGCTCTTCGGATGTATTAATTGTAATGTCTGCTCCACTTGTGGCTCTGGCTTCACTAATTTTTGCTTTTAAGTTTCCGGCTTTTATATCGCTTCCACTGGTTGCATTAGCGTATAATTTATTTGTTGTTCCAGATACTCTAAGGTCACTTCCGCTTGTAGAGCTACAATCAGCTACTTGAACATTGATGTCCAGTTCCATGTCGCTTCCACTTGTGGTAGATAATTCCAAATTGTCTGTAACAATAGTATTGGTTGAATATACATCACTTCCGCTAGTTGCTGTGATTTTTGAAACATCTTTAAAGCTTACTATTACTTTTTTGGATTTTGAATAACCTATACTCTCGTTGGTAGTAATGCGTAGTACACCATTTTCAACTTCGGTCACAATGATGTCATGTAAGTTTTCATCAGCTTCAACGCTTAAACTAACTTCATCGCTTTGAGTTAAATAAACATCCATACCACGGCTTACTTTAATTTCGTTAAAGTCTTCATTAAGAAGTCGTTCTACAGTTTCAACATTTCCGTTTCCTCTAACGCCAAAGCCGCCGAAATCGAAATTGCATGAAACAAGTAATAAACTTGCAATTAGGGCTGTTGTAAATTTTGCTATTGTTGTCATAATTTGATTTGATTGATTTTTATTTATAGTGTAAATATCTATGTTGTTAATTTATTTACAATTAGTTTTATTCTCAATTGTTATATTTAGTATCTGAGTTGTTAATTATTAGCCGATTTTATTGTAATCCCGCTAGAATCAATAGTGGCTTTTACTTCACCGTCCTTATATTCAATTTTGTCTGTGTCAACTTCAAGTGAAGATTCACTGTCTTTAATTTCAATTATTGAATCATCTTCATCACAGTCCAAACACTCAACATCATTATATTTAATCTTTAAGAAATGATTTTCTTTTCCACGAGATATAATATCTGATGAATATCTCCAGCTTCTTCGATTGCGTGTGCTTTTATCAGAATAAATAACACTTCCTTCAGGCATATATAGCGTAATAGTTACATCTTGATCTCTAAACTTATTATTAGCATCAGTTAAGAAATAGTTGTCTAACACTAATTTTCCATTTGTATAATCGAAATTATAAATAATTTCTTCTGCACGATCTCTAGCATCTTGATACGTTCTGCCTCTAGCATCTTTTACAATTTTCATATAGGCTAAAGAATCGCTTGTTGTTTTTACCAAAAACCTTACATCTGATGAGTAAATGTATTTTTTATCACTATCGTCAAATACAATGTCAAAATCATTGCTTCTGTAATTATTGCTAGCGTATTTTTCGTTGTTTATCATTTCAACATGTAAGGTGTCATTTGCTTTTATGTTTAGCTCAATAGTATCTGTAAATTCACCTTCTCTAGAAAATTCGGCAACTTCTTTTACTGCAAAAATAGAAAGAGTTACAACTGATGCTAACCAAAGTGCAAACAATGTAAAGTTTGCTGTTCTACCAATAGATTTTAGGTTGTTTACTAAAATTTTTAATCCTAATATAAAAATGTAGAAGAATGGTATTCCAACAGCAAAAAGGACTAATAGTGATACTACCCAAATTGGTAAGTTAGATGAATAGAAGGTATGAGCCATGTCTATACCATCAAAATTAAAGACATCGACAACACCTACTGAAAGTAAACTCACAATTAATGAAATTAGCGTTGTTGCACCAATAATAATTAAGATAATGCCAATAAATTTGGCAAAAATCTTAAAGAAAAACATAATTACATTTCCAAGGGCATCGAAAAATGAGCGTGATTTTGTTTGGATTTTATCTCCAGCTTTGTTGTAATCAGCATTTTTTATTTTGTCTGTAACTTCGTCCAAACTATCTTTAACATTACTAAACCCTTCTTTTACTTTTTCTTCTATATTAGTAATGTTAATTGGCTTTCCCGACATTGCCAATTTATCGGCAGTAGTTTCAGCTGCTGGCATTAATATCCATAATAGTATATAGACTAATATTCCAGTTCCTGCACCAAAAAATAATAACACCCAAATTAATCTAATCCATAGAGGGTCTATGTTAAAGTAATGACTTAATCCTGCAGAGACCCCACCAATGTATGCGTTTTCTGTGTCTCTAAATAGCTTTCTGTTGGAGCTTGATGAATAAGACGTGTATTGTTTTTTAGGTTCATCATCAAAAATCTCCTCATCTACCATATAATCTTCGGGCTGTCCCATTATGGTAATAACCTCTTCAACTTCTTTTATAGAAACTACTTGCTTTTCATTTTGCACACGTTCGTTAAACAATTCGCTTATACGTGCTTCAATATCGGCAATGATTTCATTTCTTCCTTGGGAATCTGTAAATGAACGTTTTATAGCCTCAAGGTAGCGTTGCAATTTTAAGTAAGCATCTTCGTCTATATGGAAGAATATACCTGCTAAATTTATATTGACTGTTTTATTCATTTTTTTGTTGTTTTTTGACTTGTTACTAGATTAACGGCGTTTTGTAATTCGCTCCAAGTAGTATTTAATTCGTTTAAAAATAATTTTCCTGTTTCTGTTAAGCCGTAATATTTTCTTGGAGGTCCTGAAGTAGATTCTTCCCAACGGTAATTGAGTAAACCTGCATTTTTAAGACGTGTAAGTAAAGGATAAATGGTTCCTTCTACAACCAGCATCTTTGCATCTTTTAAGGTGCCTAAAATTTCTGCAACATAGGCATCATCATCTTTTAAGATCGATAGTATGCAGTACTCCAGAACGCCTTTACGCATTTGTGCTTTTGTGTTTTCTATCTTCATGTGTTCATTTTTGTTTGTAATCTAACAACTCGTTAAAACTGATGAGGTTTTATATTGTTAGAATTTGAGTTTTTAATAACTGTTCATTTTTTGATTGATTAATCGATTGATTGATTGATTGATTGATTGATTGATTGATGTCCCTTCGACAAGCTCAGGGTAAATTTATTTTAAAAAATTGATTGTTAATGGATATTTATATGGTTCTCCTTGATTTGCTTTACTAGTAGCTATGATGATAAAAATAATTTCCAAGATAAATGCAGCGACAACTAATAAGCCAGCTAATATTGAAAATATAATAACATTAAAACTATCGTGATTTGATAAATGAAAATCAAAGTCAAAATCGTAAGCATGCCAAAATTCTGGAAAATCAATATGATTTAATACACCAAATAAAAATAGAGGTATGGTAATAGAAGCAACTAAAAATGTGTATAGTAAAATACTTAATTGAAAATTAATTGCTTGTTTACCATGCTTGTCAACAAAATCTGATTTGTCTTTATTCAAAGTCCAAATAATTAAAGGCATAATAAAATTCCCTAACGGAAATATGAATTTTGATAATGCAGATAAATGTATAACTGCGGCAACATTTTTATGGTGGTTTGATAACATGATTTTAAAACATATAGTAATTTCTTATGCAAATATATGTCTAAAAAAAGGTATTATGCAATACAAAGTACTAAAATTTAACAAAAAATTAACATTTATAGTGTCATGTTTTTTGAGTAACTTCGTGTAAAATAATCCTTTGTAATGACTATAAATCCAAGAAAACTTAATGCTTTTTTAATGTTTAAGTTGCCGTCGGCATATTTAACAGGTGTTAGAACAAAATATTTAGATAATGACAAATGTATTGTGTCTGTAAAGCATAGATGGATAAATCAAAACCCATTTAAATCACTTTTTTGGGCTGTTCAAGGGATGGCTGCAGAGTTAACTACAGGCGCATTAATTATTAAGAAAATAAAAGCAACCAATAAAGATATTGCAATGTTATTAGTGAAAAACGATGCTAGTTATTCTAAAAAAGCAACAGGACGTATTACTTTTGAATGTAGTGAAGGAAAGCTAATAGATAAAGTCATAGAAAAGACTATTGAAAGTAAAGAAGGACAAACCATAACTTTAAATGTAATAGGCAAAAATAGTGATAACATTGAAGTTTCTAAGTTTAGCTTTACTTGGTCTATGAAAGTTAGAGTCTAAAGTGTAACAAAAATAAAAACCAACCAACATATAAGTGTATTAATAAATAACAATTTAAAAAATGACAGCACACGAAATAGATTACAGAATTTACGGCGAAGAAATGCAATATGTTGAAATTGAATTAGATCCACAAGAAGGCGTTGTAGCTGAAGCAGGTAGTTTTATGATGATGGACGATGGCATAAAAATGGAGACTATTTTTGGTGATGGTTCACAGAAAGACTCTGGGTTTCTTGGTAAAATACTAGGAGCAGGAAAGCGTATTTTAACTGGTGAAAGTTTATTTATGACTGCTTTTTACAATAATTTAAGTGGTAAAAGAAATGTTTCGTTTGCATCGCCATATCCAGGTAAAATTATACCAGTTGATTTAACTGAATTTAGAGGAAAGTTTGTTTGCCAAAAAGATGCTTTTTTATGTGCAGCTAAAGGTGTAAGCGTAGGAATTGAATTTTCAAAAAAGCTTGGTCGCGGACTTTTTGGAGGTGAAGGTTTTATCATGCAAAAATTAGAAGGAGACGGAATGGCCTTTGTACATGCAGGAGGCACCATGTCTAAAAAAGTATTACAACCAGGAGAAGTTTTAAAAGTAGATACTGGTTGTATTGTTGGTTTTACACAAGATGTTGATTACGATATTGAGTTTGTTGGAGGTATTAAAAACACCATTTTTGGAGGAGAAGGTTTATTTTTCGCTAAGCTGCAAGGTCCTGGAACTGTGTATATACAATCGTTACCGTTTAGTAGGTTGGCTGGACGCGTTTTAGCAACTGCTCCAAGAGGTGGCGGAAAGGATAGAGGAGAAGGTAGTATTTTAGGAGGACTAGGAGATATACTTGATGGTGATAATAGATTTTAAATTGTTTAAAAGAATTAGCTGATTTTCAGTTGTTTATATGTGGTAAGGTGTTAAAGTTTTCTATACTTGAGTATATAAATCAAATTTTTTTATAAATTTAGAGTTAGATAATTATAACTTTTTAGCCTATAGAAACATTTCTACTTTTTATTATTTATCAATAAACCTTAAGTAACTTATGGCAAGAGCAATGTTTGAGTACACCAAAACAGTACTTAAAAAAGTAAGTTTTGACGCTACGTTGTTCTGTAGAGAACTTGAAAAAGCCCTTCAACGATTATTACCTTATGAAATTGAGGAGTTGAAAATTTTCATAAACTCTCTAATTATGCAGAACCCAGAATTAAATAAATGTTTAATCTATTTAAAACCATAAAAAAAACGACTCGAAAGAGTCGTTTTTTTATTTAGCTAAAGGACTAATAATATTTACATTTTGAAATGCTATGGCACCTCTTATTATTCCTGATATTACTGTGTGCAAAGCTTCAATAATTTGCATTTTTAATTCGCTTTTATGATAAATGATGCTTACCTCTCTTGCAGGAACTGGATCATTAAAATGATGCAAGTTTGATTTTTCTGATTCTTTTATATCTAGCGTATTTAAATAAGGCAATAGCGTCATACCCAAACCTTCATTAGAGAGTTTAACAAGCGTTTCAATGCTTCCGCTTTCTAATTGAAAGTTATCATCATCTTGCTGTTTAAACGATTTACATAAATTAATAACTCCATCTCTAAAGCAATGTCCATCTTCAAGTAGAAGCATGTCTTCAATTTCTAAATCCGTAGTGTCAATTTTTTTCTTACTTGCTAAACGATGTTCTTTGGGTATATAACTAACAAAAGGTTCATAGTAAAGAGGTCGCTCTTTTACCGATTCGTTTTCAAGAGGCGTTGCAGCTATAGCAGCATCTAAATGACCATCATTAATACGTTGTATGATTTCGTCGGTAGTTAACTCTTCAATTTTTAATTTTACTTTAGGATAACGCTTAATAAAAGTTTTCAAAAACATTGGTAGTAAAGTAGGCATAACAGTAGGAATAATTCCTAGCCTAAATTCGCCGCCAATGAACCCTTTTTGTTGATCTACAATATCCTTAATCCTATCGGCTTCATTAACTATGTTTTTTGCTTGAGAAACAATTTTTTTTCCAACTTCGGTAAGTTCTATTGGTTTTTTACTTCGGTCAAAAATCTGAATATCTAATTGGTCTTCAAGCTTTTGTATTTGCATGCTTAGTGTTGGCTGAGTAACAAAGCACTTTTCTGCAGCTTTAGTGAAATTTTGATGTTCTGCAACTGCAAGAACATAGTATAATTGAGTAATGGTCATGTTAATAATTTTAGGCTATAAAGATATAAAAACTATCAATAAAATTTATGCAAAAATACCTTTTTAATAGATTAAATTTGTAGTGCAAAATAAAACAACAACATGACAACATTAAATAGCATAGGATTAGATAGTAAAAAAGCTAAAATTTTAGCTGAAGATTTAAATACATTATTGGCAAATTTTCAATTGTATTATCAAAATTTAAGAGGAATACATTGGAATATTAAAGGGCGTGCATTTTTTGATTTGCACGTGAAATTTGAAGAGCTTTACAATGATGCTAATATGAAGGTTGATGAAATAGCCGAACGTATTTTAACGCTTGGTGAAACACCTTTACACACGTTTGATGATTATACTAATTATGGTAAAGTACCAGTTGGTAAAAACATTTCAGAGGATGATAAGGCAGTTAAATTAATTGTAGATTCTTTAACAGAGTTGCTAAAAATTGAAAGAGATATTTTGAATAAGTCAGGTGATGCAGATGATGAAGGTACCAATGCCATGATGAGTGATTTCATATCAGAACAAGAAAAAACGGTTTGGATGATGAAGGCTTGGTTAAATGAAACAGTATAACTATTGATTGATTAGTAGTTAGTTTTGATTGATTGAAAAGGAGCATGTTTAAAAACATGCTCCTTTTATTTTTTGATTGATATATTGTTAGAACTTTATGGTTAATGCTACAGCTGTGTCTATTACTTCAAATTTTCCTTCTGAGAAAGTTGGAGGGCCCATTAAGGTCGGATTATTAGAAATACCATATGATTCGGCTGGCATTCCATTTGGTTCAAAATCCATGCGTTTGTTATCGTTTTCGTCATGCAATGCTAAAATTGCATAATTTCCAGGTGCAACATTTTTAAAGGTATAAACAACTTTTTCATCTTTAACTTTAGCGGCAGTTAGCTGCAAACCTCTAGTTTTCATAAATGTGTCAACTGTATGTAACCCTATAATTACATGACCTCTTTCGTTTGAAATATTGTCAATAGTAATGGTTACATCTTGACCTTTTTCTGTTTGAAACGTATTTAAAGTTGTGCTTAAAATAAAAGTAAAAATCAGTACGATAGTTTTCATAATAGTGTGTGCTTTAATTTTTTACACTGTAAAAGTCTATTATCAAAATGTAGTATAATAATTTGGGTTACCGAACTGTAATTTTTTACTTCTGAATTGTTAAAGTAACCCTCTAGCTTTAATTTCTAAGTACTTATTGATGGTATCAAGGGTTAAATTTTCGGGCGTGGTAAGGATAGGGTAGATGCCATACTTCTTGAGTTCGTTTACAATAAGGCGTTTCTCATAAGCAAATTTTTCGGCAATGACTTTGTCATATACTTGTTGAATGGTCTCAGCTTTGTTTTCAATTAAACTATTCAACTCTGTGTTTTTAAAGAAAATAACTACTAACAAATGGTTTTTGGCCATACCTTTTAAATAAGGCAATTGCCTGTGTAAACTATCTAGAGTTTCAAAATTTGTATATAGTAGCAGTAAGCTTCTATGTGTAATATTGCGTCTTACATCACCATATAAACGACCAAAATCACTTTCAAAGAAATCTGTTTTAATATTATAAAGACCTTCTAAGATCATATTCATTTGTGAGGTTCGCTTTTCGGCAACCACCATATTTTCAACCTTTTTTGAAAACGTAAAAATTCCAGCTTTATCGTGTTTTTTTACAGCAACGTTAGATATTACTAACGCTGCATTTATAGCATAGTCTAACAAACTTAGTTCATTAAAAGGCATTTTCATTAAACGACCTTTGTCAATAACTGAATATACAGGTTGTGATTTTTCATCCTGAAACTGATTGACCATTAACTGATTTGATTTGGCAGTAGCTTTCCAATTAATAGTTCGTAAATCGTCACCTAGCACATATTCTTTAATTTGCTCAAATTCCATGGTATGACCAATGCGTCTAATTTTTTTAATACCATATTGGTGCAAATTGTTACTAATAGCCATCAAGTCGTATTTGCGTAATTGAATAAAGCTAGGGTAGGTAGGCACCATAGTATTATCGCAAAAACTAAAACGTCTAGCAATTAATCCGAACACAGAAGTTGCATAAATATTGAGTTTTCCAAAGTGATATTCACCGCGTTCTGTTGGACGTAATTCGTATTGTAATTCGGTTTTACTAGTGGCGTCTAGTTTACGTTCAATACTAAAATTACGAACCTGAAATTGTATTGGAATTTCATCTATAATTTTTATATAAACTGGGAAAGTGTAATAATTTTCAACACTTATTCTTATTGGATTTTGGTCGCCATTCGAAAATTTTTCTGGTAAGATACGTTGTCCATTAACCCCTTTTTTTGCTACAAACAATAGTAAAATATCGAGTAGTGTAAATATTAAAAGTACTAATAATAACAACTTTACAATTTCAAACCATCTAGGAAATACAAAACTCAATACAAATAACACCATAAGTGTAATGCAGGCATAAAAAAAGCGGTTTTGTATGTAAAAAGGTTTAAGTAATTTCATTAGCCTTCGTTTTGACGAATTTTTCCTGTTTCTTCTGGTCCTTTTAAACCTTTTGGATTTAAGCCGTATTTGTTCTTTTTTGGTATGCCATCTTCAACAATCATCCAAAAAAAGTAAAAAGGAATAAATTGATACAAACCGCTTCTACCAATATCGTGACAACGCTTAGTGCCTTGTGCAATCGTAAACCATGCAAAAATTAGAAATAAGATCCAAAACACTTCCCTTTCATATGGCATTCCCTTTATTAAATATACAATAGGAAAAAATAAAATAGCTTGAAGTAGAATACTAATAAAGTATTCTAGTCTGCGTATTCTGCCTTTGAATGAGAAAGGATTATCAAACATGATTTATTGCTTTTTTGTTATCTCGGAATCTCTACAGCTTCAATAATCTGACTAATTATCTGCTTTGTTGTAACCCCTTCCATTTCGCGTTCAGGCGTTACAATAACTCGATGCTGTAAGACAGGAATGGCAGATTGTTTAATATCTTCAGGTGTTACAAAATCACGACCATTCATGGCTGCAAAAGCTTTACTTGCTTTTAAAATAGCAATAGAAGCTCTTGGTGAAGCACCTAAATATAAAAACGGATTATTTCTTGTGTTTACAATAATATCAGCAATATACTTAACCAAATGGGACTCAATTATTACTTGATTAACTAAATCTTGAAATTTGGCTACTTGCTCTTTGGTTAAATGCGACGTTACTTTAGCCGTTTTTGCTTCTCCTTGCAGATTATGCTCGCGATTAATAATTTCAATTTCCTCATCAAGACTTGGATAATCGATGTCAATTTTAAACAAAAATCTATCTAACTGCGCTTCTGGTAAGCGGTAAGTACCTTCTTGCTCAACAGGGTTTTGTGTTGCCAATACTATAAAAGGTAATTCCATTTGGTATTTATGACCATCGATGGTTATTTGGCGTTCTTCCATTACTTCAAATAGAGCCGCTTGCGTTTTTGCTGGCGCACGATTTATTTCATCAATCAAAATCATGTTTGAAAATATAGGACCTTGTTTAAACTCAAATTCTGAGGTTTTCATATTAAAAACCGAGGTTCCTAAAATATCACTTGGCATTAAATCTGGTGTGAACTGAATTCGGCTAAAACCAACATCTAACGATTTGGCTAATAATTTTGCTGAAATTGTTTTAGCAACTCCTGGAACACCCTCTATTAATGAATGACCGTTTGCTAAAATAGAGGCAATCAACATATCTATCATGCCTTTTTGTCCAACAATGACTTTACTTATTTCGTTTTTTATAAGTTCAATGCCTTCTTGGAGTTCCGATAGATCAATCCTATTTTTAAAACTTAGATTTTCCGCTTGAGGTTCCTTTGTTTCTTGAGTATGATCGCTTTCAATAGGTGTTTGCTCTTGGTTATCTTGATTTAAGTTGCCGTTTTGAGAGTTGTTTGTATGCTCCATATTTAGTTGTTATAAAAGTCTTCTATTGTTTTGTTTAAGTTTTTCAAATCATCTTCGTTGCATACTTGTTTTGCTTTTAAATGTACAATAAGATTCATTGTTTTTTTTGTTTTACCTAGATCTTTCCCAGATTTTAATGCTAGATTTTTTACAAATTTTTCATCCAACAACTGAGTGTCTAAATAGTACTTACGTCTAATAGATTCCAAGAAATAGGTTGCTTTTTTGTCTATTAAGTTATTATGGTCTTTCGTTTCGTAATACAAATTGCCAATGGTTTTAGTAAAGGCAATGGTTGAATTTTCTAAAGGCTTAATAATCTTAACAATGCGTTGTTTTCGTTTAGCATTGAATAAGATAAAAATAAATAATGCAATTAAGCCTAATATCCAAGCCCATTTTAAGGCTGGTCGGCTCAAGACAAATCGCAAAGGCGAATTGCCCAATTCCGTTCGTTTTTTATTTCGAGAATCGTAAAAAATAGTGTTATCTGGTAAATAAGATAAGATGGCTGCTGCGTATTTTTTATTATCATTTTTTAGTAGCGAAAAATTAGTAAATGCCATGGGTTGTAAATGCAGAAATACTTGTCCATATTCATGGTCTATCTTAACAAAATTAATGTGCTGTTCCTCATTAAAATTTTGATAGCCCAAAACTGTAGTTTTTGTTGAATCTAATTTTGAAAAATAAATATTACTCAAACCTCTATCTATAGTAATAGAGTCGTTCTTAAAAACAGGATTAGCTAAGCTAAACTGCGCTTCTCCAGTAAAATCAAAATCATTTTTTAGTTCAATTCCTAAGGTGTCTAAAAACTTTTGAGGGAGGTAATTACTAGACATAAAAATGGTGTTTCCATGTGAAGCAAAGTCTAATAGTTCTTGAGCAGACACATCATCAACTTCGGCATAATCATCAATAAGTATGTAGTTTCCTGAAACTGTATATGTTGAATCACTCCAGTTAAAATAGCCATCAAAATACTCATAAGGCGATACCGTTATTTTGTTTACCTCATTATCTGGAAAAAAGTTTAAAAGCTCGTTATATAGTATAAAAGTACCATATGGAATGGTATGCGATTCGTTAAAGGTTCTCGTCCAATTTATTGGTTTAGGTTTGGAAAACTCAATAGCTATCGCTCCAAGAAAAAGCAAGATTAACAATCCAACATATATTTTTATGGTTTTGTTCATGCTTTTATGGAGTTTAAAAATGTTGAAAAAGCATGCTTAGCTTTACTAAATTGTTCGTTGTTGACATCAAACTCGCCATACCAAATGTAGTTGTATAGATAAGACGTATAAGCAAAATCTTCTTTTACTTTCGGTATTTTTATTTCATTTCGATAATCATTATTAGTTTTCTCTACATCATAGTGTATAATTTCAGCAGCACTTAAATTTTTAAGCAACCATAAATAGTAATACCTAATGGCTAACCTATAGTTGGAATTTGTTTCGGCTTCATCAATTAACTTTTTAAAATTAGTTGCATGAATATTAGCTTCAATATCTGTTATAGGTATAATACTTTTATCAGAAGATTTGCCAAAAACCCAAGCACCTTCTTTATTGATAATGGCTCTAAAAATGAAATAAACAACTAGAACAAAGAGCAAAACACCACCAATTTTAATGGCTAAATCGGTTATTTTGGAGGCTTGTCCAGCGTTTTTTATATTGAAAAGACTTCTAAATTTATCACTTAACCACTGTTTAAAACGCGTCCACCAACCTGAATTTTCAACGGTACGTTCGTAAATAAAAGCATCGTTACTATATTTTTCTTTTAGGTTGTTAAAGAGTCGAGGTTTTATATCAGAAGTGTCTATGTTAAGTGTGTCGTTTTCAATGTTTACAATTATGAATTCATCATGAGTTACTGCCTGAATGCTTTGAAACGAAAAACAAACAAACATAAAAAGGACAATATGTAAGCCAATACGTTTATTCACCTGAACCTATTTGGTCAATAACACTTTTAGTATTAACATTTTCATTGTCTTCCTTTAAGCTGTAAAACACAATACCTTGATTAAGTTGCGTAATGTTATTTAGAATAATACCAACAATGAATGTGATGAAAAACACAACTAGCATCATTACCATAAATGTTGCACCAATTTCCTCTGGATTTGGATTTGATTCAGGAATATTAGTAAACAAACTTCCCATAAAAAATAAGTAAGGAATTAATGTTATAACATTTTGTACTACATAAGCCATTAAGTAAAACAAACCAACACTGCCTACTGCAGCCCAGAATTTTTTTGTCATCAGTGTCCACGCATATCCAAAACTATCCCAAATACCTCTTTTTTGTTCAAGGTATTCCATTAGCGTCATGTTGTAAAATAATGAGAAAGCACCAGCTAAAAATGGCAATAGTAAAAAACCAATTATTGTTATTATTAATATAAAAGCACCAATACCTAAAACAAATGCTAATGGAATGCCTAGTAGAATTCCACAAATTAAGAAAATAAATAGCTTACCCAAGTTTTGCTTATAAACTTGAACGATTTGTTTGGTGTCGAAATTTTTTCCATCATTTTCTGAATATAATTTTAAATAGATGGCTGTGTAAGAGTAGGATATGAGTCCAGCAACAAGTGCAGTTACTATAAACACAATCATTAAAAGAATAAAAAGGCCAAAGTTTTCATTTATATATGCGTCAATTTGATTTGAGCTATTACCCCCCTGAATTATGCCACCAAAAAGAATATCTGTATAAAATTTAGAAATTAAATAGCCTATTGCCATTAGTATTAACAGGAAAATCCCATTAACAATAAAGAAATGTTTAAAATAATGTTTTCCGTTTTGTTTAATAAAGGTAAAGGTATCTTGAAAGAAGGCACTAAAACCTCTTGATTTATATAACTGCATAAGTTTGCTTGAGTTTTTTATGTACTAGATGAGGAAATATTAAGTAGTAATAGGAGATAATACTTAATGTGACTAGAATAATGCCAACCGATAGCCAATTTGGCATTGTATTGGAATAACGTGTTACATAACCTTCAAGTAATCCAGCAGCTATTGTAAACGGAAACGTACTTATTAAAATTTTTACGCCATCTTTCATTCCTATTTTAAAAGAGTTTAGTCTCGAATATGTTTTTGGAAATAGTATGCTTGCACCTAAAATAAGTCCTGCAGCTCCTTCAATGACAATGGCAAAAATCTCCATAGAACCATGAATCCAAATACCACGTACACTTTCCCAAAACACACCTTCTCGATAAAAGAAAAACTGAAAAGCACCAAGCATAATACCATTGTTTAGAAGGTAATAACCAGTTCCAACTCCACCGAATACACCAAATATAAAAGATGAAATCCCTACATATAAATTGTTTAAGGTAATACCAAAGGCACTTCCCCAATTACTACCACTTTTATAAACTGCTACTGGGTCACCAGCCTCAATATTTTCTAAAGTCATGTTTACATAATGGTCACCCAAAATGAGTCTTACAAAGGTGTCATCATAAGCAGCAGATAAGGCTCCAATAGCAACAAATGACAAAAAAAGCGCAAAAGCGTACATTACATAACGCCTATACTGATACACTATAAGAGGCACTTCTACTTTCCAAAAATGAACAAATCGATTAGAGTCCTCACGCTTGGTTTTATAAATTTTCTGAAAAGCTTTTGCTGCTAAGTTGTTTAAATAAAGAATTGTTTTACTTTTGGGATAATAAGTTTGTGCGTAAGACAAATCGTTTACTAAATGAATATATAAAGACGCTAATTCATCAGGGTTTTTAAGTGTTTTTCCAAAAATGGCTTTCTCAAAATCGAGCCATTTTTCTTTATTTTGTTTGATAAATGCGACCTCTCTCATAGACTTTCAAATTAACAGAATAAATGGTAGAGTTACAAATAAACACTACTCAAAATGTAAATATAAATTTCACTGCAGCTAGTGTTGGCGAACGCATACTTGCTTGGGGAATAGATTGGTTAATTAAAATAGCTTATGGGATTGTAATTTACCAAATCATGTTCAAGGTTTTAAAAATCGATGAGCTAGTGCGAGATATGGATAACTGGTCGCAAATGGCTATTTTTTTAGTGTTTTATTTACCTGTTATTTTTTACTCATTATTGTTTGAAGCGTTGTTAGATGGTCAAACACCTGGAAAACGAATTTTAAAGATTAAAGTGGTAAAAATTGATGGTTATCAAGCTACTTTATCCGATTTCATTATTCGTTGGATTTTTAGAATTATAGACTTAAATATTATGAGTGGTGTTGTGGCATTAATTGCAATTATAACAAGTCCTAAAAATCAACGTTTAGGAGATATGACAGCGGGAACAGCAGTAATTACTTTAAAAAACAATGTAAATATTAATCACACTATTTTAGAAGATTTAAAGCAAGATTATATGCCAACCTATCCAATGGTAATTAAATTGTCCGATAATGATGCTCGAATTATAAAAGACACTTTTAAAACAGCAAAAAAATCTAAGGATTATAAAACGCTTATAAAACTAAGAACCAAAATTATAGAAGTACTAGAATTAAAAGAAGTTAAACATAGTACCGATCATGAGTTTATTGACGTAATTTTAAAAGATTATAACTACTACACACAAAATATGTAATGTTTTATACAATTGACATTTTAGGAACAATCGCCTTTGCTATTTCAGGAGTATTGGTAGCCATGAATAAGAAAATGGACTTATTTGGTATTCTTATCATTGCTTTTGTAACAGCAGTTGGTGGAGGAACGCTTCGCGATGTTTTAATTGGACAGACTCCTGTTAGTTGGATGAAAGATATGACCTTTACTTACGTAATACTTGGTTCGACTGTGTTTGCAGTTATTGCAAGAAATAAAATTAATTACCTACGTACTTCATTGTTTTTGTTTGATACTATTGGTATTGGTTTATATACAGTGGTTGGTGTTGAAAAAGGGTTGTCTGCCGATTTACATCCAATTATATGTATTGCCTTAGGTACTATATCTGCTTGTTTTGGTGGTGTTATTCGAGATATTTTGGGTAATGAAATTCCTGTAATTTTTAGAAAAGAAATTTACGCAACTGCGTGTATTTTGGGTGGCTTAAGCTATTTTTTAATCAGAAAGTTACCTATTGAAAGTGATTTTGTATTTATGATTTCGGGTGCTGTTGTTATTTTAGTACGCTTGTTGGCTGTTAAGTTTAAAATTGCGTTACCAAATATTTACAGAGCTTAATCACTCAATAATCTCAACTTTTCTTATGTATATGTTTTGTAGAGGCCAATCAATTTCATCAGTCTTAACAGCAGCAATTTTATCAACAACATCCATTCCGCTAGTAACTTTACCAAAAATAGTATAGTCGCCATCTAAAAAATGGGCACCTTCACGTTGTTGTACAATAAAAAACTCAAAAGGAGAAGCTAATTTGTATGGATTGTCAATGTCACTACTTGGCATACTTATAACACCTCTGTCGTGTTTATAGCCTCTTTTAGTATCGGGAGGCAATAAATACCTCCCAATATCTGTTCGTTTTCTAGCAGTAGCTCTTGTGTCACTATTACCTCCTTGTATAATAAAATTGTCAATTACTCTATAAAATTGAGTATTGTCGAAATATTTTTGCTTAGTAAGAAATATAAAGTTAGCCCTATGAAATTTGGTTTTATCAAATAGTAAAATATCTATGTCTCCAAAATCTGTCGTGATGCGTATTTTATTTTCTTTGTTTTCTTTTTCGTATTGTAAAAAGAATTCCATTGCATTTTTACTTGTAAGCTTTGGAAACTCTCGTTTATCATCAACTTCTGTAGATTTCTTATTTTCGGTAACAGGTGAAGTTTCTACACTAGGTTTTATAGCTGTTTTAGAATTAGATTTTTTATCTTCACAGTTTAGTAGTAATAAAAAAAAGACTAGCAAAAAGACTCTCATAAATGGATTTTGATGAATTTTTAGTTTCACTGTCAAAAATAAAAAATATCCCATTGCCAGCCGAAACATCACAGTTTAAAATGTCGCCACCTTTTAGAAGAGAACTTATAAAAGAGTATAAAGAGCGAATGAAAAACGCAAAACGCGCTGGTGTACTTGCCATGTTTTACCCTAATGAAAGAAATAAAACATATTTAGCGCTTATACTAAGAAAAACCTATAAAGGTGTGCACTCAGCTCAAATAGGGTTTCCAGGAGGTAAATTTGAAAAGGAAGATAAAACATTAAAACATACTGCTATTAGAGAAACCTTTGAAGAAATTGGAGTTCCTGAACATAAAATAAAAGTTATTAAACAAATGACTGAGGTTTACATTCCGCCAAGTAACTTTTACGTGCAACCTTTTATTGGTATTACTCCAAAACCACCAAAATTTATCAAGCAAGATGAAGAAGTGGAAGATATTGTTGAGGTTTCACTAAGTCATTTTTTAGACGAAAACAATGTGGGTAATAAAATGGTTGCAACATCTTACACAGCAAACATTGAAGTACCAGCTTACGAGTTAAACGGTCATATAGTTTGGGGGGCTACAGCGATGATGCTCAGTGAAATAAAGGATGTATTGAAAACTGTTATGTAATATTTTAAATGAAATTGGTTCTTATCAAATGTGTTAATTAGGATTTGTTCACGATTAGAAACAGAAAAAATATGTACGTTTGCATTCACTAACTAATAGATTGACACAATTTTTATGGGATTGTTTAAAAAAAACCCTTTTGGACATATACTATTTATTAAAAAGTGGCTCATTAGAATACTTGGAGCTATTACACACAGACGTTTTAGAGGGTTTAATGAACTACAAATTGAAGGGTCGGAAATTTTAAAAGATCTTCCAGAAACCAACGTATTGTTCATTTCAAACCACCAAACCTATTTTGCAGACGTAGTAGCGATGTTTCATGTGTTTAACGCGAGTTTAAGCGGTCGTGATGATTCTATTAAAAATGTAGGTTATTTATGGAATCCGAAGCTTAACATTTATTATGTAGCAGCCAAAGAAACTATGAAATCTGGATTGCTGCCTAAAATTCTGGCTTATGTTGGTTCGGTAAGTATAGAGCGTACTTGGAGGGCAGAAGGTAAGGACGTAAACAGGCAGGTAAAAATGAGTGATATATCTAATATTGCTAAAGCGTTGGACGATGGTTGGGTAATAACTTTTCCACAAGGAACCACAACACCTTTTAAGCCTATTAGAAAAGGAACAGCACATATTATTAAGCGCTATAAGCCTGTGGTTGTACCAATTGTAATTGATGGCTTTAGACGCTCGTTTGATAAAAAAGGTATTAGAATAAAAAAGAAAAACATCCTGCAATCAATGGAAATAAAGGAGCCTTTAGACATTGATTATGATAATGAAACAATAGCAGAAATAGTAGAGAAAATAGAATATGCTATTGAGCAACATCCATCATTTTTAAAAGTGATTCCTAAAGAGGAATTATTGGCTCAAGAAGAGCTGAATAAGCAGCGTGAGTGGTGATTTTAGTTCACAGTCATCAGTAGCAGTAAGCCAGTTTTTAGTGTTATGTTAGTTTTTAAATAATTTATTTTATTTTCACCTAACACCTAACACCTAACACCTAACACCTAACACCTAACACCTAACACCTAACACCTAACACCTAACACCTAACACCTAACACCTAACACCTAACACCTAACACTCATACCTCTAGTTTTTTAAGCTCTCTATAATTTTTATTTAAACGCTTTAAAAGAATGCCATAAATTAGCCAGTAAAACAATAATAAAATTCCTATTACTACTGCGAGCATCAATAAAGTAACAATTATAATTCCTGCATAGAACTTAAGTAATTCACCATCAGCAGTTGCTTGCTCTATAATTGTTTGCGATTCAGGATCTTGTTTTATAAAATAAGGAAGTAAAATACCAACGCTTACTACCATTGCAATCAAATTAAAACCAACATACTGCTTAACGGTTCTGCGAGTTCTAAGTATGTTTTCCATTAATGTTGTGGCATTATCTGTAGTATTAATGGTTCTGTAGTTCATATAAAATCTATAAAAAAAGTAAGCTAGAATAATATAAGAGATCACACTCATTATAATAAATGCTGTATTGGATCCAACATTAGCCATATCATCAGCATATCCCGTGTATTTTAATAAAAATGCAATACCTACCCAAAACACAAATTCTAGAATACTAATAATAAATATCCATTTTACAATAGACGATGACTTCTTGAGTATCATCTTATATATTTCATTATATGTAAGCTTCGGAAAGTCCTTGTCCTTCTTTTGCCAGTCTTTTTTTAATAATTCTAATTCATCCATAGTATTACGGATTTAAAATAGTCTTTAACTTAGTTTTTATTCTGTTCATTTTCACTCTTGCATTTACCTCGCTAATCCCCATTGTTTCACTAATTTCTTTATAGTTTTTATCTTCTAAATACAAAAACACTAACGCTTTTTCTATATCGTTTAGCTGTTGTACAGCTTTATATAAAATTTTTAATTGCTGCTCTTCGGTATCATCATAATCTTCTGCTTTTATTTTAAATTCAAAATCGTTAAAAGTGTGTGTGTCTATTCTTCGCTTAGATTTTCTATACAGTGTAATAGCTGTATTTAAACCAACACGATACATCCAAGTACTAAATTTTGCATCACCACGAAACTTTGGATATGCTTTCCAAAGTTGTATGGTTATTTCTTGAAACAAATCATTATGTGCATCATAATTATTGGTATAAAGTCGGCAAACCTTATGTACAATATTTTGATGCTTTTCAAGCAATTCTACAAAACTATGTTCTAGTTCTTTGTTCAATTTGATAAGTTAGTTACTGGTAAGTAGCTTTATAGTTTAAATTGTTACAGTTGTGTTTAATTAATATTCAAAAAATAGTAACGGAGTCTATGTAGTTTACCAAGAAATATATTTATACATTACTCTAATGAGTCTATATGCTTCATCCATATTTTTGGCATTATACTCTACAGTAGTACCATTTATTCGTTTCATCCCTGGAATACTCATAACAACATCAGCTCGAGTAGTTGTAGAAGACTTAAACCTAATTGTTATAGGTTGCGAAACACTTAAAGGTTTTGCTGATTTTAAGTCTTTTAAAGCTTCAATAGTTTTAACTTTTAACATTTCTTTGACCTTGTCTGGATGTATTAGTTTTGCGGCACTTGAACCTACTGAAGTTTTAGTAATAACAGTTCTTGTTTTTACTGTTTTTGTGAATTCTTCAGAGAATTTATCATCGCCACTAGCTAGAATTACTGGAACATTCAAGGCTCCTGCATAAAGTGCATTTAACTCTCCTTCACCAACTTCAAGGCCATTAATCCATAAACCTTTTACAGATCCAGATCCAGTATGTGCTAAAAACCCTCCTAGATTACCAGCTTTTGCATGATAACCAATAAAAATAGCTGCATCGAAACTATTATCTAAACCTTGAACCATACCTAAGGGTTTAATATTACTTTGTAAATAGGTTACTCTTGGGTCTAACTGAAGATGCAGTAAATTTTGCATATCACCATGACTGTCGTTTACCAAAATTTCAGCATCTCCAAATTCAAAAATGGCACTTACTACAGTGTTCACTTCATCTGTCATTAATTGTCTGCTTGTTGCATAATCTTTTCCACCACTTCTTGTCATTTTTGGAGTGCCAATGCCTCCAATGCCTTCCATGTCAACAGAGATAAATATTTTTAATTTTTCTTGACCAAATGTTTGAAACGATGTTATGAATGCAAGAGATAACAGAACAGTTTTTACAACATGTGAGTAAATATATTTCATAGTTAAAAGCGTTTATAGATGTAATTAAATTTACTTAAAAAAAATCAATATTGGTTTAAAGTGTTTTTTGCCTTAAAATTCCCATGACTATAAAGTATTGCGCTAAAGCATAAGTACTCATTATAATTATATGTGATTGTACTAGAGGTTTATAAAACTTATTAAGAGCCAATGCACTATCGGAAATTACAAATAGTATAGCACCAATAAATACAAGCGTATGGCTTAGTTTTGGTACTAACCCTTTTCGTAACCAAGCAGAAACCGTCATTAAAAGTATAATTATCATGTACAGAGCAACAGGAATTAACATATCATTCAAACCATCTTTTAAAAAATAAAACATACCTAAAGCGTAAATAAGTAATATAGCTGAAATGACTAATATTGATTTGGTCTTATTTCTTTTGTTTAAAAATACTCTAATGTACATAAGGTGCGCTATTAAAAAAGCAACTAATCCAAACATAAAGTAGCTGGGAGATGTCTCTACAAACATTAGTAAAACATCTCCATTAAAAGAGAATAAAAGGGCTAACAGCATATATACCCTCATTTTTAGGTCTAAATGTTTACTCTGCTTTATAAAAAAGATAATAAGCGATAATAATATAAGAGGTTTAGGTGAAAACCTAACAGAAAAAAGCCCAAAGATGCTCTCAGAAAAAAGTTCTAATAATGTTATAGTTAAAAAAATAAGTGTGAAGATTTTTTCAGTTTTAGTTAGCTGCATCTTGGTGGTTTTTTCAAATATATTCAATTCGTCATTAAAATGTTACAGTTCGGTCATTATAAGTTTCAAGATTGGCATTGATGCGGCAATTTTGTCTCATCAACTAAAAAACGAACATTATTAAAAACATGAAAACGCTATTCACTACACTACTACTTGTATTAAGTTTAAGTTTATCCGCACAAACAATTATTAGCGGAAAAGTTACTAATAACAAAGGTATTCCAATTGAAGGTGCCAATGTCTATCTTGAAGGAACGTACGACGGAACCACTACAGATAAAGAAGGTATGTTTAGTTTTACTACTACCGAAACAGGATCACAAACCCTTATTGTATCCTATATTTCTTATGAAAAATTCACTATGATAGGTGATGTGTCGTTTATGCAAAACATACAAGTTAAACTTCGCGAAGATGTTAATTCACTTGATACTGTAGTATTATCTGCTGGAACATTCGAGGCAGGAGACAACAGTAAAGTCAATGCTTTAAAACCTTTAGATGTGGTAACCACAGCCAGTGCTTTAGGCGATTTTGTAGGTGCGTTACAAACTTTACCAGGAACAACCACGGTTGCCGAAGATGGTCGATTGTTTGTGCGTGGTGGTGAAGCCGAAGAAACGCAGATTTTTATTGACGGTATTCGTGTGTTCACACCTTATGCGCCAACAACCAATAACACGCCAACTAGAGGACGTTATTCGCCATTTTTATTTGATGGTATTACCTTTTCAACGGGTGGTTATTCGGCTGAATATGGACAAGCCTTATCTTCGGTACTGTTATTAAATACTATTGACGAACCAGACCAAGAAAAAACAGATATTGGTATTATGACGGTTGGTGGATCCTTAGGAAACACCCAAAAATGGGATAAAAGTTCGTTAAGTATCAATGCGTCGTACATTAATTTAGCACCTTATAATACTTTGTTTCCAGATAGAAACGATTGGGAAAAACCGTATGAAGGGCTTGCAGGTGAAGCCGTTTTTAGACAAAAATTTGAGAATGGGCTGTTTAAACTTTACGCTGCGTTTGATACGTCTAATTTCGAGCTCATTCAAGAAGATATTAATTACGAGGATGGTGTACATTTCAAATTAAAAAACAGTAACTTTTATACCAATACGTCATACCAAGGGATGCTTAGCGATAGATGGTCCGTTTTTGGAGGCATGAGCTATACCTATGCCGATGAGAACATAGGTGTTATGGATAGCGATATTCGTGACCAAGAGCACTCTGCACATTTTAAGGTTAAATTTAAAAACAGAATAAGCAACCGGTTAAAATTATATTTTGGAACAGAATATTTTACCACAAATTTTAATGAAGACTATGCATCTGATTTTATAGCGAAAACAGATTATGGATACAACAATAATATATTTGCATCTTACGCTGAAGCCGATATAATCTTCTCTAAAGCCTTTGCTATAAAACCTGGATTAAGAGTAGAAAATACTTCACTTTTTAATGAGTTTACCATCTCACCAAGAGTATCATTGGCTTATAAAACATCACCTAATAGTCAAGTATCATTGGCATATGGTAACTTTTATCAAAACCCACAAAGTAATGTGTTGAAATTTACTCAAGCTATAGAGTCACAAGAGACCAGTCATTATATTTTAAATTATCAGTTAAACAGTGAAGGACGTATTTTTAGAGCCGAAGCTTATTACAAAGACTATAAAAACCTAATAAAGTATGATGAAGAGTTCACCACATTTAATACTAATTTTTCAAACGATGGTTTTGGCTATGCTAAAGGAATTGATTTGTTTTGGAGAGATAACAAAAGCATTAAAAACACCGATTATTGGATTAGCTATTCATTGTTAGACTCTAAAAGAAATTTTAGAAACTATCCAACCGAAGCTCAACCCAATTTTGCAAACACACATAACGTATCTGTGGTTGGAAAATATTGGATTGAAGATTGGAAAAGTCAGGTTGGTTTTAGTTATGCTTTTGGTTCAGGACGTACCTACACCAATCCAAATATGGAAGGATTTTTAAACCAAAAAACAAAAGGGTACAATAACCTAAGTTTAAATTGGGCGTATTTGTTGAGCCCTCAAAAAATATTATATTTTTCGGTTAATAATGTTACAGGATTTAAAAATGTAAATGGTTACCAATATGCAAACACGCCAGATGTTAATGGCCATTTTGCAAGTAGGGCCTTAAAGCCAGCTGCAGACCAGTTCTTTTTTATAGGTTTCTTTTGGACCATTAGCGAGGATAACACCAGTAACCAGTTGGATAATTTGTAAGGTTATTTATTATATAGATGCTTTAATTTTACCTAAATGATGAAAACTGTGTCGAAGTGCATGGTCCTCAATAAAAAACTGAGTGGTTAAAGGAGCATCGTAATACAACGATACTGGTGCTGAATTATCTAATTCCTCGTTAGTAAATTCCCTTATGGCATTAGCAGCATTATTACTATTGATTCTTAGTAAATCCATAGTCTCTTGTCTGTCTGCCATGTTGTTTTCAACGGCATGCTGCGCATTCATATTATCGATAGCTTCCTTTGAAACTTCTGTAATCGGGTTTCCTTTACCAAGGGTTTGCGCTAATTCAACTTCAATTGGGTAAACGCTTGCCACATGATGAATAACGACACCTATAGTTCTACCATCGCCTAAAACAGGTTTGTTCCATTCGGAATCCGATAAGTTTTCTGCGAAATTGGCAAGTTTGGTTGCTCCTAAAATAAGACGATCTGCGAGTGCATTTGCACGTGTGTTTAAATGGGTCATAGTATAATTATTTAGTTGGTTTAATTGAAAAATTGAAAACATCAGGTCTGGAATAATGTCCAACCGCATCAAACATGCGCTTAGCTTCTGTAATTGTATCTAAGTTAATATCTGCATATAGGATGCCTTCTTCTGCTTCTAATGGTCCTGTAATAATTTGTCCCTTTGGATCTATAATACAACTGTTTCCAGTGTTTATCCACTCTCTTCCTTCAGGGTAAAGATTTTTAAACTCGTAGTCATTTGGAATGTCGTCCATTCTAATTGCCATGCATGTACTTATAACAAACAGGCCTCCTTCACGGGCAATGTGCTGCATGGATTGTTGCCAATTTTTACTTTTGTCCCATGTTGGAGCAGCCAGAATTTGGGCACCTGTTTCATAAACAGCATGACGAGCTAATGGCATATAATTTTCCCAACATATTAAACCGGCTACTTTTCCAGCTGATGTATTATGGGATTGAAAGGTTGAACCATCACCTTGAGCCCAAATAAGACGCTCACCGCCTGTTGGAATTAATTTACGGTGTTTACCTATTATTTCGCCTTGGTCGTTAATAAAGAGTAGGCTGTTAAACAAACTTGCCCCACTTGTTTCTGTGTTTCTCTCATGTATTCCCATAACGACACTAATTCCAGCTTTTTTTGCTGCATGACACAGCTTTCTTGTTGAATCATCTGGAATAGAAATAGCATTATCAACCAATTTTACATATAATTTGTTTAGCTCTGCTCCTTTGCTGTTTGGGATTAACCAAACCCAATCCGGATACCCTGAAATGAAAGCTTCGGGGAATACGATTAATTTAGCCTTCTTTTTTCCAGCCTCCAGAATTGCATTACATGCTTTTTCAATTGTTTTTTCTTTGTCTAAGAATACAGGTGTGAGTTGGGCAGCTGCTACTTTAAAAGTTTTACTCATAATTAATTGTCTTTTGTTTAGTTGGCTTGGGGAAGTTTATCTAAAACTTTTAGTTTAAAAGATTTTGAATACCGTCTGATGACCTTGTCGTTTTAGCACATAATGTTTAAAATTATGTAGCCTTTTATTCAGGACAGATCAATATTATGCACAACGGTTTTGGCTATGAGTAGTGCGGATGATAAAAGCCTGTTTATTTAATTTAGCACTGACCTAAGCGAGCCTTTTTTATATTTTTTAAATTCTTGATTAAATATACAAATTGCGAGCGGACTAGAAGCAAAAAGTTTGGTTTTAGCGATTCAGCCCGCATTACTTATAGCCTATGTTGTAGCCAGTTTTATTCTTCAATAAGTTTAAATAACTTAAATGCATCTGCTTTTGGTTGGTATCCTACTTTTTGTATCGATTCAGATATATCCAATCGTTTGTATCTATTGTTTGAAATCGCATTCAGAACTTCATACTGTATATTTTCAGTTTCGATGCATCCTATCAATAATTGATTAAAATCGTTTGGATGTAAAAAAGCACTTAAATCCCTTGCGTTCATTTCGGTAAAGTCTTTTGGAAATTCGTAGGCTCCAATTCGTAGGCAGATAGCTGAAATTTCACTGTTGAATGCATGATAGGCAGCCAAGGCTTCCCCGAAACATTTTGAAACTCCGTAAATGTTTTTGGGTTTTACAACCATATTTTTGGTTACTTGAATATCTGTTGGATAGCTTTCGATGGTTTGAGCACTACTAGAAAAAATCAATCTTTTACATTTTGAATTTACAGCAGCTTTAAAAATATTTTGGGTTATTTTAATGTTCGTCTCTAGAATTTCGTTTGATTCAGAAATAGGGTCAACCATTCCAGCCAAGTGAATTACCGTATCAATTCCTTCACATAATTTTTGACAAACTTTAAAGTCTAACAAATTTACTTGTTGAATTTGTACGTTGCTTGTAAAGGTCTTATTGTTAGTTGATATATCTGCAACAGTTATTTCATATTTATGATTGTAGTTTTGGATAAAGTGTTTTCCTATTTTTCCAAACCCTCCAGTTATTAAAATTTTTTTCATTGGTTTAATATTTATTTCGTTATATTCAAATATGTCGATGTATTCTTTAAAATTTTTTATTTTAAAAAATCTGTATATTCTTTTATGAGTTTTTCATTTCTTTTTAAATAGCTCCATTTTCCATGTCTTGTTAAAATAAGTAACCCGCATTTTTGCATATTTGTTAGGTAGGTAGAAATTGTTGATTGTGAAAGTCCAGATTTATCTTTAATGTGAGTTACACAAACACCATCATCAAAATTTCTTAAAGATTCGTGTTGACGAAAATTCTTTTCAGGGTCTTTTAGCCATTCCATAATTTGAACCCTAGTTTGGTTTGATAAACATTTACCTATTTCTGTAGCTAATTTCAAATTCATGCAGCAAATATATTTAAATTTCTAGATATATAGATGTTTTTAATTTTTTAAAGTCACCTACAATGTTCTGATATGGAATGTTTCTATGTTTTATATCAGATACTAAACCAGAATAGCAGTTTTTTTACAAAATCAATTATGTTGGTTATTGTTCCTTTTTAATATCTGGTTGCCCCTTTACTTCAAAGTCAAAAATATCATTACGTGCGTAATGACCTATTACATCAAAATCTAGCTTACTACGTTTAATGTCTTCTAAATCTAATTCAGTTGTCAATACACCAGCTTTATCAAACAAAGGGCCTTCAATAATGTTTCCTAAAGGAGATACAATAACACTACCACCAGGACAAAAGTTTTTTGGTTGGTTAGCAACTTCGTCTTTATACTTATCTGGATACATTGAAGTCGTCATAAATTGATTGCAACCTAGTACAAAACAACGTCCTTCTAATGCAATTTGTTGCATGGTGGCTGTCCACTGTTCTCTAGAATCGGCTGTTGGTGCTATATAAATTTCAACACCTTTTAAATACATGCTCATTCGTGCTAAAGGCATGTAGTTTTCCCAACAAATGAGTCCTCCTAATTTTCCAATTCTAGTGTCAAAGGTTGTTAATGATTCTGCTCCAGCTTCTGCCCAAACTAAACGTTCAGTTCCTGTTGGTTTAATTTTTCGGTGTACACCAAGTAAACCATTAGTAGGAGATATATAGAGCATAGAGCAATATAAACTTCCATTGGTTTGTTGTTTTTCGGTAACGCCAATAACAATATATATGTGTTGCTCTTTGGCTAAGGTTTCTAAACGCTTTAAATCGTCACTTTCTAAATCAATACTGTTGTTATAATAATCGGCATAGTGTTGTCTGCCTTTATCTGTTCGGTTACCAATAGTTGCGCCAAAGGAGAAACCACGAGGATATCCAGGAATAAACGATTCAGGAAAGACTATTAAATGACAACCTTGTTGCGCATATTGTGTGGTAATGCTTTCTACTTTTTGTAGCGTTGCTTGCTTGTCAAAAAATACAGGTGTATCTTGTACTACTGCTACTTTTACTATCATTGGTAAGATTTACGTGTTATCATTCTAGCAGATTTAATGTATAAGTCTTTTATTGGTTTGCCATTTTTGCTAACTTCTATTTTTGCAATACTATCCACCACATTCATTCCTTTAACAACTTCACCAAAAACGGTATAGTTTTGATCTAAATGAGGCGTTCCACCTATAGTTTTATATATTTCACGATGATCTTCAGGGTATTTGTATTTATTCATATTTTTAAACTCTATATCAGCTAATGAGTCAACTTTGAATAACTCAATTTTCTTTGTTATGGCTTCAAATTTTAACGAATCCTCTTTGCTAATATTTTGGCTTATTTCTTCAGATATTTTTATGTAATTGTCTATTTCGGCTCTTATTTTAGAGCTATTTATTACTTTATTATAAGCTAATTGCTTGTTTACTCTTTCTTCTTGAATATTTAAAGTGCTATCGTTATAAGTGCCTCTTTGTACAATGTAAAACTGTAAGCCACTAGATAAAATATCAGGATTAGAAATACCTCCAGATCTTGCAGCTACTAGTGCACCTCGTTTATGGAATAAATTTGGTTTAATCTCGGCTTCAATTGTATAGTTTAATTCTGGATCGCCACCACTACTATAAATTTTATTAGGTTTTGTTGTGGGATTTCCTGCTTGAATAACAAAGTTTTCTATAATGCGATGAAATGCAATGCTGTCATAATATTTTTCGTTTACTAATTTGATGAAGTTATTACGATGCAAAGGGGTTTCATCAGAGAGGCGTATTATAATTGTACCCATATCAGTGACCATTTCCACATCTTTTTTAAGGTCACTTTTCATAACACTTTCTTCAATTTCTTTATCACACCCTAGAGTAATTAGGAAAAAAGAAGCAAGAATTAGTTTTATAAATAATTTCATATTATTAATCTTGAACTTCTACAATCATTTCAATTTCAACCGCAATATTACTAGGTAATGATGCCATCCCTACTGCAGCACGTGCATGTTTACCGCGTTCGCCAAATACGTCCACCATAACATCTGAAAATCCATTAATAACTGCTGGATGTTGAGTAAACGAACTATCAGCATTTACCATGCCTAATACTTTTACAATACGTACTACTTTATTGAGATCGCCAACTTCTTGTTTTAAAACAGATAGTTGAGCAATGGCAACTAGTTTAGCAGCCTCATAACCTTCTTCTACGGTTAAGTCAACACCCACTTTTCCTTTTACAGAGCCTCCTTCTGGTTTACTAGGGCCTTTACCAGCCATAAAAATTAAATTACCAGTTTTAACTGCGTGAACAAAATTTGCTACTGGTGCTGGCATATCACGTAATTGAATGTTTAATTCTTCTAATCGTTTTTCAACATCATAATCGTATAGAAGTTCGACTTGTTCGATTTTTTGTGTATCTTGATTGCATGCAGATAGAAATATCATACACAAAGCGAGAAATCGTTTCATAAAATAGAGATTAAAAAAAGCTTACCTTTAAGGTAAAAGCAGGCTTAAATAAAATTAGTTGTATTTTAAATTAGTTTCTTTTCTTGGTAATTTTTCATCTCGTTGAGACGTTTGCCAAACAAAATAAGCAATAATTGTTGCAGCTTGCTTTAAATCATCGGCTATTAGATGGTCAAAGTTATCCATATTAGAATGATGCGTTTTTGTAGAATACGAAATAGGTTCTTGAATGAATTGGAATCCTGGAATACCTGCAGCATCGAATGCTAAATGGTCTGTTCCACCAGTATTGCTTAGACTAAGTGTTGAAGCACCCATGTCGTGAAATGGTTTTAACCACTCTCTAAAGATTGGAGAAACTGCCTGATTTCCTTGTAAATACACACCTCTTAATTTACCTGTTCCGTTATCCATATTAAAATACCCTGATATTTTCTTTTGTGCAGGCTTTAAAGAGGTTATGCTTCTACTAGATTCGCCAGTGTTGGCAAAAGTTTGAGCAACATAATTTCTTGAACCATGTAATCCTTGTTCTTCACCAGACCAAAGAGCTATACGTAAGGTGCGTCTAGGTTTTATACCAGTTTCTTTAATGGTTTCTATTAAAATTCTTGCTACCTCCATCATTACTGCAGATCCTGATCCATTATCTGTGGCTCCAGTTCCAGCATGCCAAGAATCGTAATGGGCTCCAAACATTACTACTTCATCTTTTAAATCGGTTCCAGGAATTTCGGCAATTACGTTATTTTCATTACCATCTGGATTTGTGTATTTTGATTGAGAATCTACACTTAGTTTTACTGGAATTCCTTTTTCTAACATTCTGAAAATTCGGTTATAATGCTCGATAGCCATTGTTATTTGTGGTACTACATATTTTCCATTATCGCGTGCGCTTCCTTCAGCTGTTCTTGCTCCAGAAACAAATACAGTTCCTAAATCGCCTTTACGACTTCTATCTAATACAGCTAATGGTTTTTCATCTTCTAGAAGTTTCCATGTAGCAGCTCTAAGTTCAGCAGCGGTTGAGTTACCTCCAAAACGTCTGCGTTCTCTTGGTACAGGTTGCGTTGCATTGGCTAAGTTTAGTAAACTTTCGGTATCATGACGTTTAGCAGTAGGTTCAAAAGCCTCATTTACCTCACGAATACCTTCAATCATTACAAATTTCCCAGATAATTTTCCTTTGTACTTATTAAGTTCTTCTATTGTAGTAGCATTTAAATAAATAACTTCACCAGATCCTTTAGAAGATGATGACCAAGCTTTTGGATAAGCAATTATAGGCCAATAGGTTGGTGTTTCGGCATGCATTTCAAAATGCGTCATATCCCAACCTCGACCAAATGAGTTCCATTGTTGTAAGTGGGAATTTTTCATTCCCATATCTGTTAGCTTATTTTTTGCCCAATCGTTAGCGTTTTTTAACCCTGTAGATCCAGTAAGACGTTGCCCAAGTACATCGGTAATGTAACTAGCAATATCCATAACTTGACTATTTTCTAAACCGTGTTTTTTAATAACATCAGCAATATCCTTGGTTGTTGTTGTAGGGTTTTGTGCTGTAATTGTAAGAGATAAACATGCAATTACAAATAGAGAAAAAATTTGTTTCATTATTGGTTGGTTTTAAGTTGTTCACTAAAGTAAGAGAATTAAAGTTAAGCGTCAACTTTTTAATTGTTTAATATTTAGTTGCTTACTGACTTTTGTCATGTTTTTTAATGAATTTTTATAGTAATTTGATGACATATTCTAATAATAAAAATTAAAAGTCATGCAAGTAAAGAAAAATCCAGATGTGGATGTAAACAGAAATAGTAGCTTATATTTTGCTATAGGTCTTTGTTTGATGTTATTGACTACCAAAGGACTGTTAAATTATAAAACCTACGACAAACCAGATGTAGCCTTAGAAATTCTTCAAATGGGAGAATTAGAGGATGAAGATATTATAGAAATAGTTGATGTTAATATACCTCCACCACCTCCACCACCAGCGGCAACTCCTGAAGTTATTAAAGTTGTTGAGGATGTTGTGGAAATAGAAGAAACCATTATTGAGAGTACTGAAACAAATATGGAAGAAGCCATTGAAGATCGCGTGGAAGTAAGTGATGTTGATGTTGAAGAAGTAGAAGAGGATATTAGTGTTCCTTTTGCAGTAGTTGAAAAAGTGCCAGTTTGGCCTGGATGTACAGGAAATAATGCTGAATTAAAAAAGTGTTTTCAAGACCAAATGGTTAAGCATGTAAATAAAAATTTTAAATACCCTCAACAAGCACTAGATTTACAAATTAGAGGCAAAGTATTTGTTATGTTTGTAATTGACTCAAAAGGCTATGTTGCAAATGTTCAAGTGAGAGGACCTGATAAAATTTTAGAGAAAGAAGCTTCTAGAATTATAGGATTAGTGCCAAAAATGGAGCCTGGTAAACAACGAGGAAAACCAGTAACTATTCCTTATAGCCTTCCTATTAATTTTGTATTGGCAAATTAAAAACGATTGATTGTTTCACCAGCTAATATTTTAAAAGGCAGTTGATTTTGTCTTGGAGGGTATAAACAGGTTGTAAACTCACTAAAAGCACAAGGCGGATTATAAAGTTTGTTAAAGTCAATCTTTATTAATCCGCTTTCTTTTGGTAAATCTAGATAGAAATACCTTCCACCACCATAGGTAGTGTCTCCGTTTGTAATATCTCCTACCATTGTAAAACCGTCAGCACTTACATCTAGCGAAAATGTTTTGTCTTGGTATGTAAAACTAACACTTCCAATAAAATTAATACTACGTTTGCCATCAACTTTCGCTTTTACTACTTCAGACTTTTCTTTGTCAAAATAGGTAAACTCACCATCCAAAATGTAATCACTATTCAAATCGAACTTTTTAAACCCTTTAAATGTTTTAACCGCAGGATTTTTTGAATACCAAACTCTTAAATAATGTTGACCAGAACGTGTTATAACCTGCCACCTTATCTCATTGTGATGCATTTTTAGCGAGCTTCCATATTCGTTTAGAAGTAAGGGAATACGTGTGATAATTGAGTCATTGTTAGATGTAACGATGATGTTTTCTTTGGCGTTAAAGCTAAGTGAATCTCCTTGTATAGTTATGCTTCCTATAGTTTCAGGTAGTGATTCAATATTTAATATTAAGTCATTTATATTGCTTTTCCCTAAAGTATTATTTCCGGAATTTAATTTGTGTAAAGCGACTAACTGAAGGTAATCATCTTGTCTTTCTTTCATTTTGGCTTCAAAAAAAACATCTATTTCTGAACGATATTTATCGCTTATTATGTCTTTCTTGTTATTGCATGCAGAAAAAACAACTATTAAAACTAGGATTTGTAAAAATTTCATTTGAAAAATGATTATTGGAGCAAGTTAAAGAATTTTAGATTAAGCGTTTTAATTTATTTGATTTGAATAAAATAATGGTCATATTCGTAACTTTAATTAAAGTTACTCGTCTTATTGATGTTATTTAATAAGAATTAAAGGTTTTAAATGAAATTATTTGTAAAAGAAGTTGTTAATTCCATGAAGCATATTGGAGCTATTGCACCTAGTTCTAAGTATTTAGCAAATAATATTATAAAACACATAAACTTTGATGAAGATCAAATAATTTTAGAGTTTGGCTGCGGAAATGGTGCTATTACAAAGCAAATTTTAAAGCAAATGCCTTCTAGTTCGAGGTTAATTTCATTAGAAATTAATGACCCTTTTATGAAGCATTGCCAAGATAGATTTAAAATTTATAATAACTTTGAAGTCTATAATCACTCAGCCATCGAATTTGATTTGCTTTTACAAGAACTGAAAATAGAAAAAGTAGATTATTTAATTTCAAGCTTACCCCTTGCTATTTTGCCTAAAGCAGATTTAGATATTTTGTTTAAAAAAATACCTGAATATTTAATAACAGATGGTAGTTTTGTTCAATACCAGTACAGCCTTAATAAGTACAAGTACTTAAAATCGGTTTTCGATTCAGTAAAACTGGGGTTTACACCAATAAATTTACCTCCAGCTTTTGTTTACAGGTGTTCTTAAATTTTAATATTTATTTTTTACGTTTAGCTATAAAGTTACCTTGAGGTTGAATGACTTTAATCGAATCAAAGTCATTATCACCATTTTTTAAGAATTCTATCTTAAAGCCATCTACGATCTTGAAATTAAATTTGTGTTCTGCAGTGGCAACAAGTTCGTATTCTGGTTGACCAGGAACAAAAAAGTATAGGCTTTCATTTTTTACATATACTTTTAATATCATTCCAGCTAACTCAAAATCACCAACGTATTTGTTTAAGTCTTCTAGCGATACCTCTATTGTGTTAGGCGTGCGTTTAAACATAATTGCATCTAGTGTTGGTTCAGTTTTAAAAGTAGCTCCTGAAATATCGCCAGTATCATTGGTCTTAAAAGTTATTTTTAAAGCATTTCCAATTTGAGTAGTGTCTAATTTATTATCAACAATATCAATTAACTCAAAAGTATCATAATGATAATGGTTTACATATTGTTTGTTGTTATTCAGTATTGTAAAAAGTGAATCATTTTCAACGATAATATCTAACTTACCATAACCAGGATTTGAATATGTTCCTGTGTAATCTAATTTAGCGTGCGAAGGCTTTGTATTTGCCACTTTTGAGCTAGATGAATTATCTTCGGCTTCTTCCTGAGCCTTCTTGTTTTTTTCTTGAGAATCGGTAAAACGTTTTACCCAATCGGTTGTTTTTCCACCAAGCATTCTATCTGCTATAGTATTTCTTACTAGACCTGTTGCAGCTGACCCATTTTGGTTGGTTAATACAACAATTCCTATTTTATCGGTTGGAAAAAAGGCAACGCTTGCCGAAAAACCATCAATGTTTCCGCCATGTTCTACACGATAATGCCCACGATACGATTGCAGCATCCAACCATAACCATAATTTGCAAAGTGCATATCAGGTAGTTCTTCGTCAGGTAAAGTTCCATTAATAACCATTTGAGAACTCATAGCTTCGGTTATATAAGCTTCAGGAATTATTTCTGTATCGTTAAATTTACCTTTGTTAATCCATGTAATTAACCATTTAGACATATCATTAACACTACTGTTAATACTTCCTGCTGGAGACATTCCTGCAATATCATAATAATCCATTTTACTAATTACATCACCTTTTTTGAGTTCGTAACCATAGGCTGCATTGCTGGCAGATTTCATTTCGGCTATGGTTGAGTTAGATCTCGACATTCCTAAGGGCTTAAAAAACATATCACTTATGTTATCCTCCCAGCTTTTGCCTGTGATTTTTTCGGCAATAACACCTTGTGCTAAAAACATAAAATTGTTGTAATACCATTGCTGCCTTACACCTGTAAAGGGTTCTTGGTATTGTACACGCTTAATTAAACTGTCTTTACTATGTGTTGGAAAATAATACCATGATAAATCATGCCTCGGTAACCCTGTACTATGGCGCATTAAATCTTTAATAATGATGTTGTTGTTCATATCATTATTATAAAACTTTAAATCTGGAATATAATCTAGTGGACTATCATCAAATGATAATTTGTCTTCAGCACGTAGCTTTCCTAAAATAGCAGAAGTAAAAGCTTTTGTAGAAGACCCAATTGCAAATAGTGTATTAGCATCTACTGGGATTTTATTTGCATAATCTCTATAACCAAACCCTTTAGCATAAATAACATTATCGCCTTCAACAACTGCAACGGCAAATCCTGGAGTTTTAGTTGCTTCTAAAACTTTATTTAATTCACTATCAATATTTTTTAAACGGTTATCTGTTTGACTTAAAACAGGAAGAATAGTACAGATGCTAAATACTAAAAGGAATAACTTTTTCATTGTGGTTGATTTAATGTTATACAAAGGTTAGTATGGTAAAGGCTTATAAAGTTACTGTTTTTTGACGTGATTTTTTAAAGTAATACAATTCATCATATAATTTTTACAATTCGGTAAATCTATTTTTAAATAAGAGATGAAACCATAGACATTTGTATCATAATTAAAATATGAACAATCATGCAAAAACTAGCACTATTAATTGCACTTATAATTTCAGGAATTATAACTGCACAATCAAATTACGAGAAGGGTATGCAAAAAGCCTTTGAATTATGGGGAACAAACCCAACTGAAGCGTCCAATTTATTTGAACGTATCGCTGCTGCTGAAAAAGATAATTGGTTGCCACCATATTATGCAGCTCAAGTATTAATTTTACAAGGCTTTGAAATAAAAGATAAAGATAAGTTAGACTCGCACCTTAAAAAGGCTCAAGATTTAATTAATGATGCCACAGCGATTTCTAAAAATAATCCAGAGATAATAATAATGCAAGCTTTATTGCATACTGTTTGGGTTGTTTACGATGGTGCAACTTATGGTATGCAGTTATCACCAAAAATAGCAGCTTTGTATGAACAAGCTGCAAAAATAGATTCTAACAATCCAAGAGTAGTATTAAATAAAGCCGAATGGAATATGGGAGCTGCACAATTTTTTGGTCAAGATACAGCACCATTTTGTAAAGATTTTGAAAGAGCCTTAGAACTTTTTGCTAACTTTAAACCAGAAACTCCATTTCACCCAAATTGGGGAAAAGAAAGAGCTGAACAGGTTCTAAACAGTTGTAAAAAATAATATTTAAGAATGAAAACGTTTATAAAATTAGTTTCCATAAGTTTAATAATTGCATTTATACTATTTGTTATTGACATTGTCTTTGATTATGTATCAAACAAAGAAGTGGTGTATAATATGCATTTAGTTAAAGTTTTTGGTTATTATGTTTTGTATAGTTTTCCTTTAACGCTTGTAAACGCTTCATTTTTTGACTATTTAAATGAACGTGTGGTTTGGGACAGGTACAAAAAATACCGACTTGCTATTGGGTTTTTTGGCTCTATTGTTTTAACTATTGGAACAGTTTTTTTAATTAGAATGTTTCACAGAATGGTGTTAGAAGAGGTTAGTTATGAAACTTTTATAGAAACTGAAAGCTTATCATTTTATTATACAGCTTTAATTATAACCATTGCAGTATCTTTATTTTTTCACGCATTTTATTTCTATCAACAACTACAAAAAAATAAAATAAAAGAGCAAAAGGTTATTGCAGGAACCGCAAGCGCAAAATTTGATGCTTTAAAGAATCAATTAGACCCTCATTTTTTATTTAATAGTTTAAATGTGTTAACGAGTTTAATTGATGAGAACCCAGAAAATGCACAAAAGTTTACAACCTCGTTGTCGAAAGTATATCGTTACGTATTAGAGCAAAAAAATAAAGCTTTAGTAACGGTTGATGAAGAATTAGAGTTTGCAAAAACCTACATGTCTTTGTTAAAAATGCGTTTTGAAGACAGTATTGTTTTTGAAATTCCTGAAAAAGCCTTAAACCCTGAAGCCAAAGTAGTGCCATTGTCTTTACAGTTACTGTTAGAAAACGCAGTAAAGCATAACATGGTAACAAGTAGTAAACCATTACATATTAAAATTTTTGAATCTAATGGGTTGTTAGTTGTCGAAAATAATTTACAACCAAAACAAATAGTAAAAAAGAGTAGTGGTGTTGGACTAGATAATATTCGTCAACGTTACAATTTATTAACCGATAAAAAAGTAAACATCAATCAGCAAGCAGACAGTTTTGCAGTTGCAATACCAATGCTTACAAAGCAAATATCAGTCATGAAAACAAGAACAAAAGAACAATTTGACGACAGTTATGTGCGTGCACGTAAACATGTTGAAGAAGTAAAAGAATTTTATTATAGCCTAATATCTTACGTAATCGTAATTCCGTTTTTAGTATTTGTTAATTATTGGACATTTTGGGAATACCAATGGTTTTGGTGGCCAATGCTAGGTTGGGGAATAGGCTTGCTATTTCACGCTTACAAAGTCTATGTAAATGATGGTATTTTTGGTCGTAATTGGGAACGTAAGAAAATAGAAGAGTTTATGCGTCAAGAAGAAGAAAGAAATCGTTGGAATTAAAACTTGACTGCTATGAATTATTCAGATAAAGAGAGAGCTTATTTAAACGCTCAATGCAGAGTTGAAAAACTCAGGAATTTTTACATTCACCTCATTGTATTTATTGTTGTTAACAGTGTTATTTCAACAGTTAAAATTATTAGAAATATGCAAAATGGAGAATCTTTTCAAGAAGCATTTTTTGATTGGAATACCTTTGGATTATGGATGTTATGGGGAATAGGTTTAGCTATACATGCTTTTGCAATATTTGGATTGGCTTTTATACTTGGAAATAATTGGGAAGAACAAAAGATTAAACAATTCATGCAAGAGGAAGAAAGAAATAATTTAAATTAAAAAAACATGAAAAAATACAATATAGAACCTTATGATGACAATCAGTCAAAATATAATTTCGAAAAAGAAGATGCTTATTTAAGAGCAAAAAAGAAATTAGATAAATTAGTTGGTTTTTATTGGCATCTTGCAGTTTATGTGGTTATAAATATATTTTTAATTGTGCTTATATCATCAAATACAGAACAAGGTTTGTGGCATTTTGGTACTTGGGCAACACCTCTTTTTTGGGGAATAGGTTTACTGTTTCATTTTCTAGGTGTTTTTGGGCCAAACTTTATGTTTGGAAAAAACTGGGAAGAAAAAAAGATTAAAGAATTTATGGATAAAGACAAAGAAGAGTACCAACGATTTCAATAAGTAATATAATATGCAAGTAATAATTATAGAAGACGAAAAACCATCAGCAAGACGCTTACAACGTATGTTGAACAATTTAGATATTACCGCTGAGGTGATGCTGCATTCGGTTGAAGAATCGATAGATTGGTTTCAAAACAATGCACATCCAGATTTAATATTTTTAGATATTCAATTAAGTGATGGCTTGTCGTTTGAAATTTTTGAAAAAATAGATATCCAGTCGGCAGTTATTTTTACTACTGCTTACGATGAGTATGCTTTACAAGCCTTTAAACTTAACAGTATAGACTATTTGCTAAAGCCTATTGATGATGACGACTTAACAAAGTCAGTCTCTAAATTTAAAGAACGTTTACCTAAGCAACAAGCCGTAACTCTAGATTTTAATGATATTAAAAATTTGCTAGTAAACCCAATAGAACGCGACTATAAAAAACGTTTTTCGGTTAAAGTAGGACAGCATTTAAAACTTATTAATGTTGATGATATTGAGTGTGTGTATAGCGAAAACAAAGGTACCTATGTTTTTACTTCTGAAGGTAGAAACTATTTACTAGACACTACTTTAGAGCAGTTGGAAAATGAGTTGGAACCTCATACGTTTTTTAGAATTAATAGAAAATTCTTTGTAAATATTAATGCTATAAAAGACATGGTGAGTTATACCAATTCGCGACTACAAATAAAACTTAACAATTATAATGAACAGGATGTTATTGTAGCTCGTGAGCGTGTAAAAGATTTTAAAGAATGGTTGGAATAACTAATTATTGCTTAAAAAAATCTTTTTTGTAAAATAATCCAAGCTCTTGAGTTAATAATAAAACTTCTGGTTTGTCTTTACGCAATCCAATTTTCCAGTTATCAAAAATTTCCCAAGCCTCATTAACAAAGATAGGTTTGCCATAATGTTTAATAAGTTCTTGTCGTATTCTGTCTTCTTCGCCTTTTGCGGTTAGTATCCAAACAGTATTTAATTGATTATCGCCAAAACGCGCTTCTATCTTTCTTGGAAACCCAAAATAGTTCACACCAAAGCAATTTATTTGTATTTGTGCATTAGGGTCGCTACCATCTAATTTTTCAGTATTGGTAAAAGCACTGTTTGCTTCTAGAGTTGGTTTAAGAGCGTCAATAGTTGCTCCCATGTTTATAAACTCTGGAATTTTTCCTGAAAGATCTATTTTAACTTTATAATCATCGTTAAAATAAGGGTTTTCCCAAGTAAACAGATTAAGATGCATACCTTCATTATTTAAGATCCAAGCAATATCTTTCTTTTCATTTAAAAATAACTTATCCTTTACATAGGCTTTGTAATCTAGATAAGTTCTAGCAGTATCTTGCCTGTTGCTTTCAAAAACCTCAATAACATTGCCTCTTGCCTCAATATAGCTTAGTTTGTTATCGGCAAAAGTGAATATAGCTTTTTCGATAATTACGTTGTTAGTTTTAATATTGGTGCATATTATATGGGATTCGGTGTTTTTTGCTATAGGAAATCTAACTGATTTAGGAGAAATTAAATTAACAGTTTCTGAAATAGGACTCAGCTTCTGCATAACCTGTTCAGTACTGTTTTTTAGGGTGATGCCATTAAAAATGGCTTCTACTTGCGAAAAAGTAGCTAACGGTAGTATAAACACGAGAACAAATAACTTATTGATTGAAATTTTCATGTGTAATTTTTTGATTGATTTATATATATAGACCAAGATTTACAATTATTGTTACAGTTAAAAAGTGTTTTAGTAAATAAGGCTATACTAGCAATTTTTATGTCACGTATTGTATGCTGAATTTATTCTGGTTTCATTTCTATTATTTTATATCCTTTAATTGACTCAAGAGAGGTGTTAAATTGTTTATCTTCATTTATCTTTAGATTGAATGCAATATCATAATAGGTTTGGTCAAAAAACATTTTTTGCTCAGGATTGTTAGTAGAATAAAACTCTTCTTTCATTCTTATGGGATAGTTTGTTTGCTTGTCAATATAATAGATGGATTTAGATATGCTTCCTTTATCATCTTCAAGTTTTGTTGCAAATCCAGGCATAGTCATTTTATCTTCTAGTACTATTAAAACTTGATAACAATTTTTATTATCAATAATTGTGTCATTTAACCTTTTAGTTGAGTAGGAATCCATATTGTTGAGCATAAATTTAAATTCAAACTGCTTTCCGTATAATGTATTATGGCTCCAAAAGTGGTTTTTTTTAAAATCGGGATATTTGTCTAAATCGTAAAGGCGAATAATGCTATCTTGATTGTTTTTTCTAATGAGTTTATTCCCATCGTAAATATCTTCGTAAAACACATTCTCCTTATCATTTACATACATATACCAGTGCCCTTTTACTCCAACAATTGAATCGGAAATTAGTCTCTTAAAGTACATTTCACGATATCGAAAAATTGTATCATTAACATTTCGAGGATTAGTCCTCGCCATGTCTTGCTTATAATAAATCGTCCCGATGGTATCAATTGTATGTATTGTATTTTGTATTATGTTTGATGCAGTCTTCTTCTCATTGCAAGAGCTAAAGGTTATCAATATGATTACTAAATAAGTAAGTCTATTTATTTTCATTGTTTTTTAACTCAGTTCTTTGTTGTGCGTAGGTTTTTATATTTTGTTTATTCTTCTATCAGATTAATTCTTTTACTGCTGTACCAGTAATCTTAATTTTTCCACCATATGGCAAGGCTTCTGCTTGATATATTGTTCTGGCTGGTCGTTTATTCTCAGGAAATAATTCCATATATAATTTATTTATTTCAGGTAAATCTTTCAGATTGTCAAAAGCAATATCAATAAAAACAATATCTTCTTTTTCAAATCCAGCGTTTTTTATAGCGGAAAAAAAATTAGAGAATGCCAAATTTCCTTCTTCTAGTATTGTCCCAGAAATATATTTCCCTTCAATATTCACAGACAATTGACCACTCACGAAACACATATTATTCACAACGACTGCGTGACTAATGGGATTCGACCAGTTAGGAAGTCCTTTGCCGTTTGTTATATATTTTTTATTATTCATAAATTTATTCAATTCAGGCAACGGTTAGTATATGAAAAGTAGGCGGTTCGAAGCTCAAAATTTTCGGTTAAGCACAAAGTTTGATAAGAGCCATAAACCTGATATTTAGCACTACTTCGCCTATTTTTTATATACATTGTTACCGCACGTTTTTTTCTTTTGGTGTTGATTTATATTCTCCATTCGCACTTTCAAGTACTTTCTTCTCAAACAATTTCGGAAAGAATTTCATTATTATTTTTGACTTCAGCTTTGTGAATCTGTTTACATTTTGGTCTGATTTTTTCCACAAGTTTTCAGCATCTTTTTCAGTCAGAATTTTTTCAATTTCGTTTTTAGTGTCAATTTTTATTAATGGAAATTCAGGTTGATTTTCTCCACAAAGAGTTACTTCTTTCTTTAATTTAGAACTTAATGATGACAAAAAATTCAAAACGAAATTTAGCTCGTTTTCAGTTTTTATATCTTCTGGCCATAAATCAAACTCGATTTGGTCTTCAAGAAAAAAGTAGGACTTAACAATAATTCCATTCAAATCAATTGTTGCAGATTTTCTTTCTAACTCACCTGTTTCGTCCGCAAACATTTTCTCCACATATTCAAAGTCAATTTTATTGGTCAAATTATCTTCACAAGCTCCAAAAGTTAATTTGTAATCAGAATTCAATAAATTAACCACTTTTTTCCAATCCGAAATTGTTGCGTTTTGAACATAAATATCTCTTAAGGCTCCATCCTTTTCAAATATCCATTCTATGTCTTTCCAATCTTTCAATGTTGCTCTTAAATGTGTGGTAACTCGTTATATAACAACAGATATATTGTTTTAATGGTTAATATTTTGGGGTAACAGTATAAGCTTATTATGTTAACTGTTTTCCAATCCTTAAAACATGTTCTATAAGCACATCAAAATCGTTATTAGTGACGCGATGGCTAGAAATGGCACAACGAATACAGTATGCGCCATTCAATGTGGTATATCCTGGTAAGGCTATGGCTTGTTCTTCTATTTGTAATTTTATTTCTTTATTAATGGCGTTTAATTCGTCTAAAGATTTCTCTCCTGGATTATACCTAAAACAGACAATGTCCATACCAATAGGTGCGAGGAGTTCTAAGTCGTTATGGTTATTAACTAAATCACCTAAATAAAAGGCTTGCTCTACATTACGCGTTATCATTCTGCCAAAACGTTTGCTGCCATGTTCTTTTAATGACATCCAAACTTTTAAGGCTCTAAAGCGTCTGGAAAGTTGTAAGCCATATTCGCTAAACCAATTTTCTCCTGATGCTAAACCACGTGTATTTTTTTCTAAATACTCAGGAATTAACGAAAAGGTTTTTTTATGGCTGTTGTTGTCTTTGATGATTACACAGCCAGCTTCAAAAGGCATGTGTAGCCATTTGTGTAAATCTAATGCTACAGAGTCGGCACGTTCTATACCTTTAAGTTGAGGTTTAAGAGTGTTGGACAACATGGCAATGGCACCAATAGCACCATCTACATGAAACCAAAGGTTTTCTTGTTCGCATATATCTGCAATAGCATTTAAATCGTCAATAGCACCTGTATTTACAGTTCCTGAGGTGCCAATAATACAAATAGGTTGTAAGCCACTTGCTTTATCTTGAGCTATTTGTTTTTTTAGTGACTCTATGTTAATGGTGTAATCGTCATTAACAGCAATTTTTTTGAGTCCTTTAGTTCCTAAACCTAAGAGCTCAACAGCTTTGGTGTTGCAACTGTGTATTTCGGTTGAGGCATAAAATACTAAGTTGTTTTCTTTTAATCCTTCTTTACGAATATCGTAACCTGCTTTTACATTTCTTGCTACTGCTAAAGCTGCATAATTAGCCATAGAACCACCACTAACTAAAAGACCACTTGAGGTTTGTGGGAACTCAATAATCTCTTTAATCCAATTTACAACCTGTTCTTCTACTTTGTGTCCCGCGTGATTACCACCTCCTAAGTTTGGGTTGATAATAGACGCCCAAAAATCGCCCATAACACCTGAAATGGTACCGTTTCCCATATACCAAGCCCAAAAACGAGGATGTACATTTCCCATTGGGTATGGCAATACATTTTGTTGAAGTTCTTGGTAAACCGTTTCTGCATCACTTGGCTGTTGAGGTAATTTAGAATTAAAAGTTTTAAGAACATCTTCTGGCATTTCTTGCCAAATTTTACGATCTCTTATGTTTTTTACATAATCAAAAGCATCTTCAACCATTTGATGCATTAAGGCTTTTGATTGTTCCCAGTCTTGAGGATCAAGCGTTTCAAAAGCTTTTGAGGAGTCACTCATTTTGTTATGATGTTAGTTATTAGGCTTCTTGTTATCTTTAGGAGGCATTGGACCGCGCAAATGAATGATGAGTCCATCAAGGAAATTACGTAAAAACTGATCGCCACACTCCATATATTTTGGGTGGTTTTCATTTCTAAAAATGGCTCCTAATTCACTTTTAGTGACTTTAAAATCTTTTAAAGCGCAGATTTTTACAATATCGTCGTCGCGTAATTTATGTGCAACTCGTAGTTTTTTAAAAATGTCGTTGTTTGTAAGTCCCATATAGTAAAGGTAAGTGTTTTATGTTTATAAATTATGATTCGTCAATTCTGTTATCATCAAAAGCTGAAGGCAAAAGCTTTGGAATAAACTTTATAAATAAAGGCAATAATAAAGCGCCTCCAGGTAACATAAAGATGGCTAAACTAGGTATAGATTTTATAATATCTATTAGTTGTTCTTGTAATTGTTTTTGTTCTTTTTTACTTAAATCCCTGATAGTTGATTGACCAATAAGTCTAACAAGTTCTTTGCTTTGTACTAGCTCTTTTTTTAGACGTTTTTTATTTCGTGAAATAAGTTTAGAAACCATTTTACTTGAATTGTCGTAGAAATTCTCTACAATGTTTCTAGAACTTAGCAAGTCTATATTGTCTTTATGTTTAGTGTAAAAAGAGTTTACTGAGTTTATGGAGTTGGTGATTGTAGTTTCTGGTAAATGTAATTCCTTGCCAATTTTGTGCAGAAAAATTTGTTCGTTTTTATCTATAACCTTGTCGCTCCATGTGGACATGCATGCAATATCAAATAAATACCATTTTTCATGATTCGTTACTAAGTTAGCCATAGCTTCACTATGGGTAATGTATGCATTATCTTGATAACGCATCGATGATTCAAATAGCTTAATTAAACTCTTGTCATATTTAGTTTTTACAACTTTAGAATTTAAAACATCCAACACGATTTTTTCAATAGACGCTTCTAGCTTTTTTATATAACTACTCGAGATTGTATTTTTTACTAAATATTCTTTATAGGCAAGTATATCTACATAAAGTAAAGCGTTAATAACAAAGTAATTAAAGTTTTTTATTAAAACGTTATCATCTATTTGTACACGTTTATGAATAATTTTTTCAAGCAACCCATTTGAGATTTTACTCGAAAATAAATCATTAAAAAAGGATGACTTGTAAACATCTATTTGCTTGTAAAAGGCAATAATACTATCAAGAAATTTTAAGTTGTTATTGGAATTAGAGTGCGCAAAATATAAAGCGAGAAATAAATTTATTTTACTCATTTCTTCTTCCGACAAATCTTCAGCATCAATAAAATAAGCAATAGAGGCTTTACTATTACCATAAATAAACCCTGAGTGTTTTAGCCTATCGTAAAAGGATGATTCAGATTGATTTAAAAACTCCTGATTTTTAGATAATTCTTTAGTAAGTTTTTTTATCCATCCACTTGCCGAAGGATTCATATAGCATTCTTTTTGTTGTTGTAAAGATATATTTAAAATCTAAAAGTATGTTCAATTTTAAAAAGTTGGTAGAGAACAGCTTTGTTCATCCAAAACGATGTTGTGCTAAAATGGTTATTTATAGGGTTTGTTAATTGAGAAATGTTAAAAAAGCGTTAAGCATAACAAAGTATTTATTAAGGAGAAATATTTTTGAATTACCAATAATTAGTGATCAAAAAACAAGTTTATCTAACAACTTACCAACCAATTATGCCACCAACGTATAAATTTTTTAAAAACTTTATTATTCTATTTTTTTTAAGTCCTATTTTGTTTGCTCAAAATATTAAAGGTGTAGTAAGTAATCAAAACGGACAACCAATAGAGCATGTGTATGTATATAATACGAACTCTTCAAGTCACGCACATACCCTGTCTAACGGAACTTTTATACTCGAAAACAACAGTATTGGTGATACCTTAAACATTGGCTTATTAGGGTATGAAAAAGCTATAGTTGTAGTAACAGATAAACATTTAAAAGAAGAACTAAAAGTTACTTTAATAGCTAAGTCAATTTTATTAGATGAATTAGTAATTACCGAACAAGTTAATGCCTTGAATAGTGTAGCTAAAGTAGATTTAGAAACAAGCCCAGTAAACTCTTCGCAAGAAGTATTGCGTAAAGTACCTGGTTTAATTATTGGTCAGCATGCTGGAGGAGGAAAAGCCGAACAAATATTTTTAAGAGGGTTCGATATAGATCACGGAACAGATGTAAGTTTAGTAGTTGATGGAATGTCAGTAAATATGGTCTCGCATGCTCATGGTCAAGGGTATAGCGATTTGCATTTTGTAATTCCAGAAACCATCAATAACATCAATTTTGGTAAAGGACCTTATTATGCTAACAAAGGCGATTTTAATACCGCAGGTTATGTAGATTTTAATACAAAAGATCATTTAAAAAACAGTAAAGTAAGCTTTAGCTTAGGCCAATTTAATTCTATGCGAACCCTTGGTATGTTCGACTTGCTAAATAATAGTAAAAACTCCAATGCCTATGTTGCCTTAGAGCATATACAGTTTGATGGTCCTTACGATTCGCCTCAAAATTTTAATCGTCTAAACATCTTCGGAAAATACAACACGTACTTACAAGGTAATGATAGGTTATCGCTATCTGTATCGCATTTTACAAGTCGCTGGGATGCGTCAGGACAAATTCCGCAGCGTGCTGTAGATGGTGGTTTAATTTCTCGTTTTGGTGCTATAGACGATACCGAAGGTGGAACCACTTCTAGAAGTAACGTTAACTTAAGCTATGATGCTATTTTAAAAGACGATTTACAGTTTAAATCTAATGTGTTTTATACAAAGTACGATTTTGAACTGTACTCAAATTTCACCTTCTTTTTGGATGATTCAACCAATGGTGACCAAATTAAGCAACATGAGTCACGAAGCATTTTTGGGTTAAACACCAAGTTTATTAAAGATACCTTTGTTGGAGATGTTGAAACAACATTAAGTTCAGGGTTTGGCTTGCGTCATGATGTAGTAAACGATGTAGAATTGTCGCATACCTTAAACCGAAACGAAACCTTAAATTATTTGGCTTTAGGTAATGTAAACCAAACTAATATGTTTGGATTTTTAAATGCCGATTTTGAATTAGGTAAATTCGTCATATCCCCAGCGTTAAGATTAGACTATTTTAAATTTATGTACAATGATGATTTGGTAACATCGTACGAAACACAAGCAGAAACTAAAACAACTTTAAGCCCAAAGCTGAATGTGTTTTTCAATCAGACTAAAAATTTACAGTGGTTTTTAAAGTCAGGTATTGGATTCCACTCCAACGATAGTAGAGTAGTGGTGCAACAAAATGCTAAAGATATTTTACCAAAAGCGTATGGAAGCGATTTTGGACTTGTTTGGAAGCCTACACCAAAAATGGTGGTTAACTCTGCCTTATGGTATTTGTTTTTAGAACAAGAGTTTGTGTATGTTGGCGATGCAGGTATTGTAGAGCCAAGTGGAAAATCAGAGCGTTTAGGTATTGATTTAGGTGTGCGTTACCAGTTTACAGATTGGTTGTATTTTGATACAGATGCGACTTATACACACGCTAGAAGTACTGAAGAACCTAGTGGTGCAGATTATATTCCGTTAGCACCAGATTTTACCTTAACAGGTGGTTTGGCGATTAACGATTTAAACGGATTTTCGGCAGGATTACGCTACCGTTATATAGATGACAGACCAGCAAACGAAGATAACTCGATTGTTGCCGAAGGATATTTTGTAACCGATTTGAATGCGAACTTTAAACTCAATAACAATGTTACATTAGGACTTGCCATTGAAAACCTATTTGATGTTGAGTGGAACGAAACACAATTTGCTACCGAATCACGTTTACAAAGTGAGCCAAACCCTGTAGAAGAAATACACTTTACACCAGGAACCCCATTTTTTGTGAAAGGTAGTGTTATTTATAAATTCTAAGAACAGATATTATGCTTGTTATTATTAATTATATGGCAAAAAAAAGCTGCGTTAGCAGCTTTTTTTAAATGAGTTTCACTTTCTTTATTGAATTACACCACCACAGCTTATTCTGCCTCCAGCAGCTCCAGTTGGTTGTGTAGTAAAATCGTCGGTTCCTTGATGTATTATAATAGCTTTTCCTAAAATATCTTTAGTGTCATCGCCACAACCAATACACCACTCATCGGTGGCAAAGGTAAAGGTTGCTTTTCCATTATCGCTTGCAGTAAAGTTACCAATATCTCCTTTGTGATAGCCTTCATCAGCTCCCCATTTTCCGTGAGGTTGACCTGTTGGATTCCAGTGCCCACCAGTTGATGTTCCATCTTCTGCAGAGCAATCACTTTTTTCGTGTAAATGAACAGCGTGTTCGCCTGGTTCTAATCCGCTTACAGTTAGCAGCATGCTCACACTATCTCCTTTATTTTCAAAAACAGCAGTACCTTTTACTGAGCTACCGCTTTTGGCATTAAGGTTGACCCATACATCGCCACCATCATAAGACTTTTCAGTAGTTGTTTTTTCTGTATTATTAGTGCTTTCTACTTCTGTTTCGGTAGTGTTTGTTTCTTTTTTGTCAGACTTACAAGAGGTTGTAAATGCTAACGTAAAAGCGAGTGCAAAAACAGATATTTTTTTCATAGTTAAGGGTTTTTTATTTTAAAAGTGAAAGTTAAGTAATATTTATCTATTTGCAAATTTGACATATGACATAAATCATATTTTCGATAGTACAGTTATTTTATTTTTGCTCTGTAAAAGTTAGGTATGCATAGTAAATTAGTAAAAAAGTATAATGTTGCTGGACCAAGATATACAAGTTATCCAACAGTTCCTTACTGGAATAATAACACATTTTCTTTATTAAATTGGAAAGAATCGTTAATAAAATCGTTTAATGAAAGTAATAATGATGAAGGTGTAAGTCTTTACATTCATTTGCCGTTTTGTGAGAGTCTTTGCACGTTTTGTGGTTGTAATAAGCGTATTACAAAACGACATGAAGTAGAATCACCTTATATAAATGCCGTTTTAAAAGAATGGCAATTGTATTGCGATGTATTAGGTAGTAAACCCAAAATAAAAGAGCTTCACTTGGGTGGTGGTACACCAACGTTTTTTAGTCCGAAAAACCTTAAAGAGTTGATTAAAGGTGTCTTAAATAAAGGAATTCTTGCAGATGGTTACGAGTTTAGCTTTGAAGGTCACCCTAATAATACAACAAAGGAACATTTGCAGGCACTTTACGATGTTGGGTTTAGACGTGTAAGTTATGGCGTGCAAGATTATAATACCACTGTTCAAAAGGCTATTCGTAGAATCCAACCTTTTGAGAATGTAAAGCGCGCTACAGAAATGGCTAGAGAAATTGGCTATACCTCAGTTGGGCACGATATAATATTTGGATTACCATTTCAAACTTTGGAGCATGTAAAACATACAATTTTGATGACTAAAGAATTGTTGCCAGACAGACTAGCCTTTTATAGTTATGCACATGTACCTTGGATAAAAGGTAATGGACAACGAGGATTTAAAGATGATGATTTGCCAGGTGCTGATTTAAAAAGAGAACAATACGAGGTTGGTAAAGCTTTATTAAGTGAAGTAGGCTATCATGAAATAGGAATGGATCATTTTGCATTGTCCACAGATACGCTTTATCAATCGATGGTTGAAGGTAATCTACATAGAAATTTTATGGGTTATACAGCTAGTAAAACTCAAGCCATGATTGGTTTGGGAGTATCATCAATTAGTGATAGTTGGTATGGTTTTGCTCAAAATGTAAAAAATATTGAAGAGTATTATCATTTAATTTCTGAAGACATTATTCCTGTATATAGAGGGCATATTTTAAATGAAGAAGATCTTGTTATTAGAAAGCATATATTAAACCTTATGTGTCAGTTTAAAACTTCATGGAAAAATGAGTATCTTTATTTTAAAGAACTTCCTGAAGTATTATTAAGACTCAAGGAAATGGAAAGCGATGGCTTATTAGAAGTTTATAAAACAGGCATTGCCATTGCTAAGAAAGGTTATCCATTTGTTAGAAACATTTGCATGTCTTTTGATTTATTATTACAGCGAAAAAAACCTGATACACAGCTTTTTTCGATGACAATTTAACAAAACACTAAAAACAAGACTATGAAAAAAATTATTGTACCTATAGATTTTTCTGAACACTCAGAATATGCCTTAAAGACAGCAGCTAAATTAGCCAAGAATAGTAATGCAGAACTTTTAGCATTACATATGTTAGAGATGTCTGAAGTTGTTCTTACAGAAAGTGACTCGGAGCAGCAACAAAAAGCAGTTTTCTTTTTAAAATTAGTTGAGAAAAAATTTAAAACATTTTTAGATAAAGATTATTTAAAGGATGTTAATGTTACACCTATAGTTAAGCATTACAAAGTGTTTAGTGAGGTTAATGATGTAGCAAAAGAACATGATGCTAATTTAATAGTTATGGGTTCTCATGGTACTGGTGGTTTTACAGAATTTTTTGTAGGTTCTAATACAGAGCGTGTTGTTAGAAATTCGGACATTCCGGTATTGGTCATAAAAAATGAAATTAAGGACATTAATTTTGGTACAGCCATATTTGCTACCAATTTTGAAGAAGAAAATGTTCGCCCTTACCTAAATGCCACAAGTATGTTTGAGTCACTAGGTACAAAACTTAAGTTGCTTTATGTTAACTTGCCTAACGAACACTTTAAAAGTTCGGTAGAAATAGAAAAGAAAATTGCAGAATTTTTAATTACTGCAGACGGTAATTTAGATAGACTAAATGATGTGGCTTATCATGCAGATTACACGGTTGAGCAAGGCGTAATAAATTATGCAAACAAAGTTGGGGCAGATATTATAGCGATACCTACTCATGGCAGAAAAGGAATTTCTCACTTTTTTGTAGGAAGCATAGGTGAGGATATAGCTAATCATTCATCTCTTCCAGTAATGACATTCAAGATTTAGAATTAGAACTGCAATACAATGATTGCATGATTTATTAATATCATTTAAAGTATATAAAAAATAAAAGCGAGTATAAATTTATACTCGCTTTTGTGTTAATCTTTGTTAGGGATTTTAAATACAGTGTCAATTGATATTAACCCAACAAATATTCTAAGATTAAATCTTAGACAGAAAACATATAACAATTCCAGTGCCAAAGTTATATTTTATATAAAAAAAAATATTAAACACCATACTGTCAGGTGTTTATATAGTTGATGATATTTTTGATGATTTTCAGACCACGATATACCGTCGGTGTAAGATATGGAAAATTCAAAAACACGAAATACAGTGATATTTTTAAATTAGATATTTATAGTGATTTTTTTATTTAAAATGTACTAATTGCCTTTTCGGGTTTTAATTAAGATTTCTTCTAATTTATTTTTTGTAAGAGGTTTGTTTATGTAGCCAATACATGATTCTATGTTTAGGGCTTTTGAGATATCCTCTTTATTTTGTGATGAAGAAAGAAAATAGACATCAATAGTATTTTTTTTAAAAGTATTAAGGACTGACAATTGATTTATACATTCAAAGCCATTTATAAAAGGCATGTTAATGTCTATAAGAATGATGTTTGGAATAGGGATTTCTTTATAAGTAATATCTTTTTTAAAGAAATTAATTAAATCTAATCCTTGGTTAAAAACTGTTGTTTTTATATTTGGAAAGATGACAGATATTATTTTTTTATTGATAAAGCAATCAATTTTATTATCGTCTAATATTATAATGTGTTTAATGTTTTTGATAAGCTTTGTTTTTAGTGATGAGGTATTAGTATGTCAAACTGTGAGCCTTTATTTAATGTGCTTTTAACGCTTATAGAGCCATTTAATTGATCTACAGCATTTTTTGCAATATAAAGACCTAGACCTGTGCCATCTAAAGTATTGGTGCCTCTATAAAAAATATCAAAAACTTTATCTAATTCGTGTTTAGCTATGCCAATGCCGTTGTCTTTTACGGTAATTTTAATGTGACTTTTTGTCTTTAAGGTATTAATTATTACAAACGGAGTATGGTCTTTAGTTGCTTTTCTTTGATATTTTATAGCGTTTAGAGTTAGGTTTTGTATTATACTAGTTAGCATTTGAGGGCTTGAGGTGAATTTTAATTCTTTAGGAGTGTTAATGTTAAAGTTTACGGTATTGTAATTCTCAATTTGTTTTAAATTTAAAAGAACGTTATCTAGAAGTTTAGTAAAACATATGGTTTCTAGTTTTGTTGTTTTATTTAGCATTAATGAAGCATTAGAGAGATTGTTCATTAGTGCTTCTTTGTTTTTTAAAACAGACTTAAACATTTTTAAATACTCTTTAGTTTGGTCATTTATAGACTCCATTTCCATTAAATTTATAAGACCTTCAAGTGTTGTAAGAGGGGCTTTTAAATCATGGCTAGTTCTATGTAAAAAAGCTTCTAACTCCAATGTTCTTTGTTTAATTTGCTTTAAATGTTTATTTCGAGTAGTTAAGTTGTGAACAATGTTTAAAACCAAAGATTCGTCTAATAACTTTACATGATGCGAAGATAATGCGACGTCAACTTTTTTGCCTTGTTTTGTAATGATTTCAAATTCAATTTTAGATTTTTCATCTATAGGTGTTTTTAAGGTGTTTAATATTTTTATTTTATCAGTTTTGGATAACATTATTGAATTAGCTATATTCTTATTGATTAACTCTGCTTTATTGTAGCCAGACAATGTTTCAGATGCTTTGTTGCAAAGCTTAATGTTGCCATTGGTGTCGCAAATAAAAAAAGCATCAGGAGCCGAGTTAAAGATTAGCCTAAACTTTTCTTCAGATTTTTTAATTTCAATTTCTTTTTCTTTTTCGTGGGTAATGTCATGACATATAGAAACAAATTTTTCTATATTTCCATAAGGATCTAAAAAGGGGATAATGGTGGTTTTTACCCAATAAAAGCTTCCGTCCTTACGTTTATTACAAATTTCTCCTTTCCAAATTCTTTTGGCGTTGATTTTGCCCCAAACTTCTTTAAACAGACTAACGGATTGTTTGTTAGATTTTAGTATCCTGAGGTTTCTGCCTAAAAGCTCTTGATCTTCATAACCAGAAACTTTGCAAAATGCATCATTAACATATATAATATTTCCTTTGGAGTCTGCTATAGACACTAAGGAGGACTCGTCAAGAGCTTTTATTAATTGAAGGGACTGATCTTTACCCCATACATCTTTAGATTCTATAAACATTAAAAAGTAAAAAGACTTTTAAAAAAATAGGTTACACTACAATATAATGGTTTAAGCAATTCTTATGCCAGAATGTTAAGTTAAAGTTAAATTATATTATAAAAAAGATAACCGCCTTGTTTATAGTATTTTATATTTTGCTTATTTATTCTTTTTGATAATCTTAAGCCACGATTAATCGTGGCGCATGCATATATTTTTTTTACTCACGGAATGCCGTGTTTATTTTGAATTTCTTTTTATGCCTAATTTTTTCATTCGGTCGCGTAGTGTGCTAGGTTTTAAGTCCAATAATATCGCCGCACCATCATAGCCTTCAATTTTCCAATTAGTTTTTTTAAGAACTTTTATGATATGATTACGTTGTACTTGATTAAGAGATAAATTAATATGTTTTAAATCTGCTTTGATATTGTTGTTATTTGGGAATTCGTTAAAGGATAATAGTTTTTTATTAGACATTATAACTGCTCTTTCAATAGAGTGTTGTAATTCTCTTATATTACCTGGCCAATCATAACTTATCATTTGTTCTAGTGTATTACTAGTTATATGTTTAATTTCTTTGTAGTGTCTTTTGCAATATTTTGTAATAAAATGGTCTGTTAATACAGGGATATCATCTATTCTATTTCTAAGTGGTGGTACGGTAATTGGAAAAACATTTAACCTAAAGTAAAGATCTTCTCTAAAACGTTTTTCTTTTATTTCTTTTTTTAAGTCTCTATTTGTGGCTGCAATAATTCTTACATTTAATTTTTTAACTTTTGTGCTACCTATAGGTTCAATTTCTCCTTCTTGGATTGCTCTAAGCAGTTTTGGTTGCAATTCTATAGGCATTTCTCCTATTTCATCTAAAAATAATGTGCCTTGATCTGCTAGCTGAAATTTACCTATTCTATCGTATGTTGCCCCAGTAAAAGCACCTTTTTTATGTCCAAATAGTTCGCTTTCAATAAGTTCTGTAGGTATGGCAGCGCAATTTATTTTAATGAGAGGTTTTTTGCTTCTATAGCTTGTGTTATGAATAGCTTTAGCTATTAATTCTTTTCCTGTGCCAGTTTCTCCATGAACTAAAACAGTAGCATTTGTATTAGCAACTTGTTCAACATAGGTTAATACATTACTCATTTCTTCACTAGCATATATCATATCTTCATATTTATATGATAAAGATATTTCTTCTTTTAGATTAACATTTTCAATTTCTAAATGGAGTCGGTGTTTTTCGAGTTTTTCTTCATTTTCCTTTCGGTCAGTAATATCTCTAGCAACACCTACTACCCCAATAATATTGCCAATCTCATTTTTTAATGGCATGTTTTTAAACTCAAAGATTTGTTTTGTTTTTTTTAAAGAAACTTCAATTAATGTGCTTTCACCGTTTAATGTTTTAGTATATGCATCTAATACTTTTTTTAAGTTTTCTTTACTGAAAAGAGATGTAAAAGGTTTATTTGTAAATTCTTGAAATTTGTAACCAGATAATTTTTCAAATGGTTTGTTAGCGTAAGTAATGTTTCCGTTAATATCTATCATAAAAGCTAAATCTGACGTATTATCAAGTATAATTTTAGTTGCTTCAACTTGTTGTTCAGTTTTTATACGGTCTGTAATATCTTGAAGAGTGCCAAACAATTTAATGGTTTTTCCATTTTTTATAAGTGTTTGTCCTTGTGCGCATACCCATTTATTCCTTTTTTTTGCTGTAATAAAAGGGAGTTCAAGCTTATAAGGAATGTTTTTTTCTATGGCATCTTTTACTGCCTTTTTAATTATGGGTTGACTTTCTGGGCTATAAAACGAAAGGCCTTCTTCTATACTTGGACTTTCTTCTGGGGGTAACTCATATATTTTAAAGGTTTCATCAGTAAAGTTAGTTTGCATTGTATTTAGGTCTATTTCCCAGCCGCCTAATTTTGCAATTTCACTAGTTTCTTTAAGAAGTTTATTTGCTTTTTGTAACTTATTTTGTGCTATTTTATCTTTAGTTATATTTTGTATAGTACCCAGCATTTTTTGTAAATTCCCATCCTTGTCAAAATCAAACACGCCTATATCTCTTACCCATATAACCTCTTTAGTATCATGTTTTACTATTCGAAACTCTTTTGTTGTTGTTGTTGTTGTTGTTGTTGTTGTTGTTGTTGTTGTTTTAACAGAAGTTAAACTATTTAAGAAAGAAGTTAAAGCCTTTTCTTTGTCGTCGGGGTGTAATAGGTTTTTCCACCCTTCATAATCTCTTTGATATGACTTTTTTATTCCAAAAATAGTATCTAAAACTTCAGAGCTTTCCCAGGTTTTCATAGGGAAAGTAATGGTGTAAGTTCCCAATTCAGCAACTTTTTGTGAACGCAATAAAAAGCTTTTGGCTTTTTTTAAATCCTTTTGAATTTCTTTTTGTATTGTAATGTCTTGTATGGCACCAATTAGTTCGATAGGTTCGCCTTTTTTATTAAAAACAAGAGCCCCTTTTTGAAGTATCCATAATGGTTTTCCATTTTTTTGGTGTATTACTCGATATGTTTTTTTGGCTAATTTTTTTTTTGTTTGTTGAAAAACTCTAAAATCATTTTCCATCATATCTAAATCTTCAGGGTGTATTAAATTACACCATCCTTGATATGTTTTTTTATAAGATTTATCTATTCCTAAAATGGCATTTAATTTCTTAGAACTTGTCCAATTTAAAGTTTTTAAATTTAGCACGAAAGAACCAATATTAGCTACTTTGTGAGTTTCCTTTAAAATATGTTTTGTTGTTTTTAATTTATGTATTCTATGCTTGTGCATAGAAATATTATTACCTGTTGCTAGCACACCTATAATTTTATTATCTGTAATATAAGGCTGTAATTTTATTTCATAAACCACGTTAGCTTTTGGTGAATAATTAAAAACTATGGATTCACCTTGTAATGATTTGTCGTAGTTTTTTTTCCAAGTATTTTCAAAAGCAACAGGATTAATATCTTTTATAGAAACCCCAACGTTTATAGTAATTCCAAAATATTTTAAAATATTATTTTTATAGCATTCATTATATGCAAGTAATTTATAATTGAAGTCAATAACTCTTATAGATGTTGTTAATGAATTGAGTATGTTTTTTGAATCTATTTCAGGAATGCTTATGGAGTTTTTTGTCATATATTATAAATAATTATATATGGAGTGAAATATATAAAAAAATAGTTTATTATAATTAACATTACACTATGGATATTGTGTAAAAATTTTTTATGACTTTTACTTGTCTAGTAACTAATGTTTTGACTATAGTATAGAAGAAATGCAAATATTACATTTTGCATTGCATGACAGTGTTAATCATATCATGTATTGGAGCAGGAGAGATGTAAGGTATGCCTAAGCCTAAGCCTCTAAGAATAAAAAGAACACCTATAATGACTATAAAAACAGGGATTGTTTGTTGAATGCGTTGTCTAATATTGCCTTTTAAAAACTGACTAAAATAAATGGCTGTCGTCATTAAAGGAATGGTTCCTAATCCAAAAAAAAGCATGTATAAACTTCCTTGAAGAGCATTTCCTGAAGCAATTGCCGCAAAAACAGCCATGTAAACTAATCCGCAAGGTAAAAATCCATTTAAAAAACCAATGGTTAGGAATGTGTCTGGTGTTTTTTTTTGTAGTTCTTTGCCTAAAGCACTTTTTACCTTCGTGATAAGCTTAAAAATTGGTTTAGAAAAGTTGTATTTATTAAAAGTTTGGTACGGAATTAAAACGACTAAAATCATTAAAGCACCAATAATGATTGATAATTGTTGTTGCAAGCCAAAAATGTAAAGCCCTTTTCCAACAAGTCCAAAAATTAAACCTATAATGCTGTAGGAGAGAAGTCTGCCAAAATGATATATGCTTATTTGCGTAACTTTTTTTAAAGAATTTGTTCTATCTACAGGAAGCATAAAGGCTATTGGTCCACACATGCCTACGCAGTGAAAACTTCCTAATAAACCCAATGCTAAAGCTGATAGTAACATGTTAGTAAGTTAAGTTGTCTTTAAAGAGATAAGATGTTCCATTATATTGCCAATCAATTTTTATGTCCCAACGACCATCTACCAAACGATTGTCAGGTATGAGCAAATGTGATTTAGATAATGAAAGTGTAGTTTCAAAATCTAGTTGTTTGTTAGATGGTCTATATAGGAACAATTTTCCTGTAATTTTTTCTGGTTGTAAGTCTTCTGGAAAATAAACAACCAACCCTTCATTTGTTTTTTTATAAGTAATGTTTTTAGATAAGGATTTAGAATTGTTTTGTTTATCGATATCTTGTTGGTATTCTAATTCGGCTTTGTAATATTCCTCAGTTACTAAATCATGGTTGTACTTTTTATTTGTAGTCATGTTAACTACAAAGTATAGAATAAATGTTATAAACGTTATAAATGCTATTACAATTCCTGTTCCCCAATTTAATTTCATTTCTTAGTATTTTTAATTATAACTCCTTGGTCCTAAAAAGTTAGCAGTGGTTGTTTCAATTAACTTTTCATTAGAATAAACACCTATTTTAATTGTGTTTCTATCGCCTGATAACTTAGAGTTATCTATTTCTATAAATAATGTGCCTTCGGTCATTCCTTGCGAAGGGACAACAAACGTACCACTTGTTGATACTAGCTTAATTTCACCATCATGAGACATTAGTTTTAAGCTTACATCTTCTATAGTTTTAGTTGTTTTATTTACCAGTTTATATGTAAAGACATTACTTATCATGTTGTTATCTTTACGTTCGTATAATTGTCCTGGAAGCCTTAATACTCTTGCTTCTACATCATTTCTTAAAAATAGCATACCAATAAGTACACCTATTAAAATTATTAAAACAGCAATGTAGCCTTTTATACGAGGTGTTAGTTTGAATTTAGCTTTATTTACAATGTTTTCTTCGCTAGCATAACGTATTAATCCTTTAGGAAGATTGATGCTTTCCATGATATGGTCGCATTCATCTATACATGCAGTACAGTTTACACATTCTAGTTGTGTGCCATTTCTAATATCGATTCCTGTTGGGCACACATGCACACATTGCATACAATCAATACAGTCACCATGGCCAAGAGCTGCTCTATCTTCGTTTTTTCTAAACTTTTTTCTGCCATTTTCACCTTCGCCTCTTTTATGGTCGTAAGCAACAACAATAGATTTTGTGTCTAGAAGCACACCTTGAAGTCTCCCATAAGGACAAGCTATTACACAAACTTGCTCTCTAAACCAAGCAAACACAAAATAGAATATACCAGTAAAAATGGCTAAAGATATGAGTGTGTTTAAATGAGCAGCTGGTCCATCTACAATGTATTGTATTAGCCTATCACTACCAATTAAATATGCTAAGAAAACATTAGCGATTAAAAAGGAAATAATAGCAAAAACTATAAGTTTTAATCCTCTTTTTTTTATTTTTTCTTTAGTCCAAGGTTGTTTTTTTAAACGTATTTGTTTTCCTCTATCACCTTCAATCCAATATTCAATACGTCTAAAAACCATTTCCATAAAGATGGTTTGAGGACAAATCCATCCACAAAATATTCGTCCAAAAACCACTGTAAATAGTGTAATAAAAACGACACCAATAATCATTGAGATTACAAATAAGTGAAAGTCTTGAGGCCAAAATGGAAAACCAAAAATATTAAATCGACGTTCTAATATATTGAACATTAAAAATTGGTTGCCATTTACTTTTATAAATGGAGCGGAAAACAAAAATAGAAGTAGAAAATAACTAACATATTTACGATAGTTATAGAACTTACCGCTAGGTTTTTTCGGGAACACCCAAGCACGTTTACCATCTTTTGTTATGGTTCCTATAGAATCTCGAAAGTTTTCGTTTTTGGGTGCTTCCAATGTAAATTTTATTTAATTATTATTTTCTTCAGTGTTGGTTTCAGTAGTGACTTCTTCTTGAGTACCTTCATCAGTATTTGCTTCTTCAGCTGGAGCACTATCATCAACCCATATTTCACCTTCTGCTGCTTTTGGATTTGCTGGTGTTGTCCCTTGTAGTGTTAATACATAACTTGCTACTTGTGCCATTTCTAAAGGTTTTAATTGTTGCTTCCAAGCAATCATACCTTTACCATCTCTACCTCCTTCAGATATAGTTTGAAATACATTTTTTATGCCACCACCAAGAATCCAATATTCATCTGTCATGTTTGGTCCAATACTACCACCACCATCTGCTAAATGGCAAGCCACACAATTGGTATTCCAAATAGCCTTACCAGCACTTAAATCGGCATCATCTGTTAACATAACTACGGTATTTATATCTACTAAATTTTTGGCAGTTTTTTTGTATTCTTCAATGGCTAGTTTTGCTTCAGCCATTTCAGTTTCAAACTCTTGTAATTGTGTAGGACCATCAAAAATGTGGTATCTAACTAAGTATATAGCAGCAAAAACTATAGAGATATAAAACGAATAAACCCACCATGGTGGTAATGAGTTGTCTAACTCTTTAATACCGTCGTAATTATGGTCTAGAATAATTTCCCCTTCTTCTTCAATTGGTTTTCCGCCAGCAAGCTTCTTATAAATGTTTTTAATCCATTTAAATTCAAATGCACTGTTCTTTTCTTCTAAAAAGCGCGCTTTTGCTTCTGCATCCATTTTATGAAGCATTACATTTTCTAATGCTCCAATAATAGCTTCAATTGCAATTAGAATTAATAGGACTAAGAACAAGAACAGCAAAACAGCTGGGTACTCTATAAATGCTGGTTTTTCGCCAGAATCTATCATGTATTCTACGATTCCAAATATTATAAAAAATATTACTGGAACCCTTATGTATGATGGAATTAGATGTCTCATAATATGTTATTGTTTTGGTTGTCTAATGGAATGTTACTTACGGTTTTTATATAGTCTTTTTTTGCAGAAATAACCCACCAAAAAAGAGCCACAAAAAAGATAAAAAATATGAGTAGTGAGATTATGGGATAAATTTCTATCCCAGTAATACTCTCCATATGGTCTTTTATATATTTTAACATGATTCTAAATTTTAATTATTGCTGAGCTGTTTCTACTTTAATATCTGTACCTAATCGCTGTAAGTAAGCAATTAAAGCAACTATCTCTCTATTTCGCATTTCAATAAAATCTCCACCTGCATTTGCTTTGTCGTTTTCGTAATTTGTCGCAAAATCAGGATCTGTTTTAAGGTTTTCTTCAATTTGAGTTCCTTGAGCTAACATATTTTCTTGAGCATTTGCAATGTCCTCTTCTGTGTATGGTACACCAAGTGTTACCATAACTTCCATTTTCTTTTCAGTTTTAGATTTATCAAGCTCATTTTTAATTATCCATTGGTAGCGTGGCATGATGGAACCAGATGAGGTGCTTTGTGGATCATACATATGGTTAAAGTGCCAACTGTCGTTATATTTTCCACCTATTCTATGTAAATCTGGTCCAGTACGCTTACTTCCCCAAAGGAATGGGTGGTCATATACATATTCACCAGCTTTAGAGTATTCGCCATAGCGCTCCACTTCACTTCTAAAAGGACGAATCATTTGCGAGTGACAGGTGTTACAGCCTTCTCGTATATAAATGTCTCTACCTTCTAGTTCAAGAGGCGTATATGGTTGCACACTACTTATGGTTGGAATATTAGATTTCACCATAATTGTTGGTATAATTTGCACAATACCACCAATTAAAATGGTAATGGTTGCTAATACTGTTAGTTGCACAGGCTTTCTTTCTAACCAAGTATGCCATCCTTCGCCAGCAGTACGCTTTTTAGATACTCTAGTTAATGCAGGAGCTTCAGCTAATTCGTCTTCTACTTTACTTCCAGATCTTCTAACAGTTACTATAATGTTATACACTAAAATTAAAGTACCAACTAAGTATAACGTACCACCTATAGCTCTCATCCAATACATTGGCATAATTTCGGTTACAGTTTCTAAAAAGTTACCATATACTAAGGTTCCATCAGGATTAAACTGCTTCCACATACTTGCTTGTGTAAACCCTGCTACATACATTGGTAATGCATAAATAATGATACCTAATGTACCAAGCCAGAAGTGTAAGTTGGCTAACCCAGTAGAGAATAATCTTGTTTTAAATAATCTTGGTATTAAATAGTATATGATACCAAAAGCCATAAAGCCATTCCAAGCTAATGCACCAACATGAACGTGAGCAATAATCCAATCGGTATAGTGCGCAATGGCATTAACATTTTTAAGTGATAATGTTGGGCCTTCAAAAGTAGCCATACCATAACCAGTAATAGCTACTACCATGAATTTTAAAACAGGATCTGTTCTTACTTTATCCCAAGCACCTCTTAGTGTTAATAAGCCATTAATCATACCACCCCAAGAAGGCATTAAAAGCATTACTGAAAACACAACACCTAAATTTTGTGCCCAATCAGGTAAGGCTGTATATAATAAATGGTGAGGTCCTGCCCAAATGTATAAGAATATTAATGACCAGAAGTGTACAATAGATAGTCTATAAGAATACACAGGTCTATTTGCTGCTTTTGGTACAAAATAATACATTAACCCTAAGAAAGGTGTTGTTAAGAAAAACGCCACTGCATTATGACCATACCACCATTGTACTAGTGCATCTTGTACACCTGCATATACCGAGTAACTTTTCATTGCAGAAACTGGTAATTCTAAACTATTAAAAATATGTAATACAGCAACAGTTACAAACGTTGCTAGGTAAAACCAAATAGCAACATATAAATGACGTTGTCTTCTTTTTAAAATGGTCCAAATCATGTTTATACCAAAAACAACCCATACTAATGCAATAGCAATATCTATTGGCCATTCTAATTCGGCGTATTCTTTAGAAGTTGTAAGCCCTAGTGGTAAAGTAATTGCTGCAGCAACAATTATTAATTGCCAACCCCAGAAGTTAATATTACTTAAAAGGTCGCTTGCCATACGTGTTTTTAATAAACGCTGAAGCGAATAGTAAATACCAGCAAACATAGCATTACCTACAAAGGCAAAAATCACCGCATTTGTATGTAAAGGACGTAAACGACCAAAACTTAGCCATGATACACCGCTTGTCATGTTAGGGAATAAAAACAAGAAGGCTACGATGAGACCTACAAGCATTCCAACAACTCCAAATATTATTGTAGCATAAAGGAATTTGGTAACGATTTTATTATCGTAATGAAACTGTTGCATTTCCATAATTAAATTGTGTTATTCTAATTGGTTAGTATTATTTTTTGGATTTTTCTTTAATAATTTCGTCTTCAAACAACATTCGCACTGAATGAGTATAAGAATCGTCGTACTGACCTTTTTTTACCGCGATAATAAAAGCAATAAAAAAAACCAGTGCTACAGCAATACTTATAGCTAATAAAACATAAATGACACTCATGCCTTGAGATTAAGTTTCAAAAGTAATTTCATATACTTAACTAAAATATGATTTTTATCATATTTAACGTGTTTATTGTTCATTGTTTTTAAGTTAATTTTCTACCTAAGAGGTTAGTAGCAATAGTTGTAAAAACAACAATACTAATAGAGCTTAAAGGCATTAAAATTGCCGCAATTACTGGTGCTAATTGACCTGTTACTGCAAAATACAATCCTATTATGTTATAAAAAAATGAAAGTACAAAACTCCATTTGATAATTTTTATAGCTGATTTAGATGCTTTTATGTAATTGTATAAATGATTAAATTTTGAAGCATCTAATATGGCGTCGCATGCTGGTGAAAACACATTTACATTTTCAGAAATAGCAATCCCAACATCACTTTGTGCTAAGGCACCAGCATCGTTTAAACCATCACCAACCATTAATACTTTTGCACCTTCACTTTGATGGTATTTAATATATTCTAGCTTATCATCTGGTTTTTGGTTAAATAATAGCTTCGTTTTTGTAGGAAGTAATTTAGTTAAATTATCTTTTTCACCATCATTGTCGCCTGAAATAATAGCTAAATCATAATCTTGTTTAAGCGTCTTAAATAGTTTAGAAAGTCCTTTGCGATAGTCATTATAAAACGTAAACTTTCCTTTGTAATTATTATTGGTGCTTATATGAACAGCTGTATTTGTTGAAGCTTGAAGAGTATCGTGTCCAACAAAAGTGGCAGAGCCTACTTTTATTTTATGAGTGTTGAATGTTGCTTCTATGCCCTTTCCTAAATGTTCTTTATAGTCATTTAAGGTTACAATTTTATGTTCATCTAGCATGCTGTATAATGCTCTACTAAGCGGATGGTTGGAGCCTCTAAGCGTATTTTTTAATAATTCTTCTTCTTCTTTAGATAAGCGTTCTCCTTCGTAAGTTATTTTAGAACTTTTATTTGCTGTAATGGTACCAGTTTTATCAAAAATAATAGTGTTTATTTTTGCTAATTGCTCAATAACACTGGCATTCTTTAAGTAGAACTTTTTCTTTCCTAGAATACGTAATAAATTACCTAATGTAAACGGTGCAGATAATGCTATGGCACAAGGGCAAGCAATAATTAACACAGCGGTAAATACATTTAATGCTTTGGAAGCATCATATACAAGCCAAAAGGATGTTGCCATTGCGGCAATTAAAAGTACAGCTATGGTAAAATGTTTACTTATTTTATTGGTTAACGTCGTAAAAGCATTTTCTTTATTAATTTTAAAAACATCATTACTCCAAAGTTGTGTTAAATAACTTTGTTCAACCGATTTTAAAACCTCTACTTCTATAACACCATTCAATTGTTTTCCACCAGCAAAAAGCTTATCGCCTGATTTTTTTGATACTGTTTCAGATTCACCAGTTACAAAACTATAATCAATTCTTGCGCGACCTGTCATTAAAATACAATCTACAGGGATGAGTTCTTCGTTTCTAATAAGCAAACGATCGCCTTTTTCAATATCATAAACCTGAATAGATGATTCTTCACCATTGGTAGAAATTTTAGTAATACCAATTGGAAAATAGGATTTATAATCTCTTTCAAAAGATAGAAATGCATATGTTTTTTGCTGAAAATATTTTCCGAGTAATAAGAAAAATACTAATCCAGTTAAACTATCAAAAAAGCCAGTGCCAATATCTAGTGTTATTTCAGCGGTACTTCTTATAAATAAAACAGAAATACCTAGGGCAATGGGTACATCAATATTTAATAATTTGGATCGAAGCCCTTTATAGGCTGAAATAAAATAATCTTGAGCTGCATAAAACACCACTGGAACAGAAAACGTAAACATTAACCATCTAAACACATGCTTATATTTTTCTAACCAAATACCTTCAACTTGTAAATACTCTGGAAATGATAAAAACATAACATAGCCAAAAGCAAAACCAGCCAAACCAAGTTTGTAGATTATAGAGCGATCTATTTTTTTTTTGCCAGATTCGTAATTTTCTAAACTTATGTATGGTTCGTAACCAATTCTGCATAAAAGATCTACCAAACTTTTAAGAGATAATTTATTACCATTGTATGTAATACGAACTGTTTTTTCGCCAAAGTTTACTAAAGAGCTGCTAACGTTAGGCAATAGTTTGTTTAAGTTTTCAAGTATCCAAATGCATGAACTGCAATGAATATGAGGAATGTAAAGCGTAATTATACGAACATCTCCATCTTTAAACTCAAAAAGCTTTTCTGCAATGGCATCGTTATTAAGAAAATCGTATTTGCCTTCTATTTCTTTAGGAGTGGCTCCTGGTGCAGCTTGTAAATCGTAATAACAACTTAAATCGTTTATAGAGAAAATTTCATAAACGGTTTTGCAGCCATTGCAACAAAACGGCTTGTCATCGAATGTAATACCTGATTTAGAGGCATCTAAACCACAGTGGAAACATGTTTTATGTTTCATCTGATGGATTTTATTTGTTTGTAATCAGACAGATGCAATTCGTTAATGGAATGCAGTGATGAAATCAAAATTTGTAGTTGACTCATTTCATAAATTTGCTCAAAAATACCTGATGCGAAAGTAGAAAGGTAAAAAAAAATTAAATATGATAATTGTCATGTTTTAATTATTTTTGCATAACTTCGATTTTAGGTATGAGTAAATGTGAACAATGTATTATAAGGCAATTTAATTCTCTTAAGTCGTTAACAAAAGATGAATTAGTAAGAATTTCAGCTTGTAAAACTTCCAAAATAGTTAAAAAAGGTGAGGTGATTTTTGAAGAAGGAGAATCACTTAACGGTGTGTTTTGTATAAGAGATGGTATATGTAAGCTCACAAAGCTAAGTGCTAATGGTAAAGATCAGGTTGTTAAGTTGTTAGAAAAAGGTCAAATTCTTGGACAACGATCTTTAATTAGTGATGAACGCACAAATTTAAGAGCTACAGCTTTAAATGATATGGAATTATGTTTTATTCCAAAAGCTGAAATCATGAACGACCTTCAAAAGAATAATAATTTTACAATGGATGTCCTTAAAGAAATGGCTGATGATTTAAAAGAAGCCGATGATGTTATTGTAAACATGGCTCAAAAATCAGTTAGACAACGTTTGGCTGAAGCTTTAATAAATATTAATAATAACTTTGGCACTAACCCAGATGGTACGTTAAGTGTGTTGTTGTCTCGAGAAGATTTTGCGAGTATAGTAGGTACAGCAACCGAATCGGCTATTAGAGTATTATCTCAATTTAAAAAGGAAGGTCTTATCTCTACTGTAGGTAAGCATATAAAAATTGAAGATTTAGATGGTCTAAAACGAATAGAATAATACAGTAATAGTAATTATATAAATAACAAAAAACGCTCCGGAATTTCCGGAGCGTTTTTTGTTATGGATGATTTAATTAATAGAGTTTAAAAGATTTTACTTCTTTAAATGGCGATAGATTAAGATTTTCCATTGAAGCTTTAAATGGTTTCCATTCATCGTTAAAGAAGGTATTTGTTTTCTCTAAAGCGTCATCTAAAGCATCTTTAGCATTTTTCATTAAGGTGCGCTCGGTTGAAGTAATACCACTTTGTCTTGATCTTATATAAGATGAAGCACTATAAATACGTTGCATTACATTTACATTAGGGTCGCTGGTAATACCTTGTCTTTCATCAACTTTTCCAAGGTATATTTCTAGTACATCGTCAATACTTTTAATAATATCTTTTGAAGCCTTAATATTATCTTTATGAGCTTCTTTGTCAAGTTTTGTCAACATTTTACTATACTCCGTTGCAATGTTTTTACTTTCTACTAATTGCTTCACTGCATCGGCTGCTACTTGTGTTATTTTTTCTACTTCTTTTGAAGTATTATAAACCTCATTAATAGAATTTAAATCAATATTCAGTCTAGGATCGGACTTCACGGTAATATTGGTTTCAGAAGTTTGATCTCCAAAACTCATTACTACTTTGTAAGTTCCTGGTTTTACACGTACACCACTAGGCTCGCCACGACGCGGACGAATACTTCTAGAAGGTCTATCACCTCCTTTTTCGTTCATATACCATACCCATTTATGTACACCAGTTTCTTTTGGTGCTTTACGTTTTAAGGTTCTAATTAAGCGATTGCCATCGTAAATGTTCATGGTAATAGAATCCCATTTTACTTTGCTTTCAGCTTTCTCTTCAGGTGTTTCTTTAACTTCCTCGGTTTTTGCTTTTTTACTTTTCTTCTTTTTCTTGGAAGTCTCTGCCTTTGGTATTTCTTCTTTCTTGTCTTCAACCTTTAAAAAGTAAGACATAATGGCTCCTCTAGGTCTATTATCGCCATTGTACATGGCATCGGCACCAAAACGACTACCAGTTGGTTGTTGGTATGCAGCTTGATAAGCTGTTGGAGGATTAAACAAGGTTAGTTTATTGTTTAAAACTGTTTTGTTTTTGGCAATTTCACGCAACGGACGAATATCGTCTAAAACCCAAGCAGCTCTACCAAAAGTACCAATAACTAAATCGTGTTCGCGAGGATGAATTACAAGGTCTTTTACCGATGTGGTTGGGAAACCATTAGTCCATTTTGTCCATTTGTTTCCAGCATCAATAGATACATATAAACCATCATCGGTTCCTAAAAACATTAGGTTTGGTTCTTCTATATCTTCTAAAATAGCTAAGGCATAACTTTCAACATCATTACCATCTACAATTCTAGTCCAGGTTTTTCCGTAATCCTTAGTTCTATAAACATAAGGTGTATAATTAAAGCGTCTATAATCATTAGCAACAAGAAGTGCTTCTCCTTTGTTTTTATTAGATGCTTTTATCTGCGGAATCCAACTTCCAGTTGGTAAATCTTTTATGTTTTTAGATACATCTGTCCAAGTTTTACCACCATTTTGAGTAAAATGCACACGACCATCATCGGTACCAACCCAAAGCATATCTTTTTCTACAGGAGAAGGTTCGATAACAAGAATGGTTGTATGATTTTCGGCTCCAGTGGCATCCATTGATAAACCACCACTTTCGTGTTGTTTTTGTTTTTCTGGATCGTTGGTTGTTAAGTCAGGTGAAATAACAGTCCATGTTAATCCCTTGTCGGTTGATTTATGTACAAACTGGCTTCCAAAATAGATTGTACTATTATTAAAAGGATCCATGTTTATGGCAGAATTCCAGTTAAATCTTAGCTTAACATCAGGATTAGGATGTGTTGGCCTAATGCTATAATTGTTGCCAGTTTGCCAGTCGTATCGACTAACAGATCCTTGCTGACTCATAGTAAATCCGTAACGAGAGTCATCTTTGTCAGGAACGACATCAAAACCATCTCCAAACGATATTTCTTGCCAATATGAATTTCTAATACCTTGGTCTTTCCATACATATGCAGGACCTCTCCATGAACCATTGTCTTGCATGCCTCCATATACATTATAAGGATATTCGTTATCGACATTTATATGGTAAAACTGAGCCACAGGAATATTACCTATAAAACGCCACGATTTTCCACCATCTCTAGTAATATTAAATCCACCATCGTTTCCATCCATCATAAAACTACCATCGGTAGGATGAATCCACCAAGCATGATGGTCTGGGTGTACACCATTGCTAACACCATAAGCTGGCATTAATGAAGAAAAACTCTTACCTCCATCTTCACTTACATTTACATATGTAAAGACTGAGTATAATCGATTTTCATTTTCTGGATCAACATGAATATCTGAATAATAAAAAGGTCTTCCACCAATTTGTCTAATGTTGTCGTTTACCTTTTTCCAGGTAAAACCACCATCTTCACTTTTATATAATGCATTCTTTTTTGCTTCAATTAAAGCATATATTATGTTTGGTTTATTAGTAGCAATAGCAATACCAATTCTGCCTAAATTGCCTTTTGGTAAACCATCTTCTGAGGTAAGTTTTTTCCATGTTTCTCCACCATCATGTGTGATGTGTAAACCAGAGCCTTCACCACCTGAATTAAAAAACCAAGGATCTCTTTTATGTTCCCACATGGCAGCAATTAGTTTATTTGGATTTGTTGGATCCATAACCAAATCGGCTGCTCCTGTTTTATTATTAGCAAAAAGAATTTTGTTCCATGTTTTACCACCATCAGTTGTTTTATAAACACCACGTTCTGGGTGTTCTCCCCAAGGTGACCCAATAGCACCAACATATACTACATCAGGGTTTGTTGGATCTATGATAACACGATGAATATGGCGTGTTTTTTGTAATCCCATAGCTTGCCAGCTTTTACCACCATCGAGCGATTTGTATATACCGTAACCACCATTTAAACTATTACGCGGATTACCTTCGCCAGTTCCAACCCAAATCACACTTGGGTTTGATTGTTGGATAGCTACTGCGCCAATTGATGCAGTTACCTCATTATCAAAAACAGGATCCCATTTAATACCTCCAGAAGTAGATTTCCATAAACCACCAGAAGCAGTACCAACGTACATAATATCTGGATTGCTAGTCACAACATCAATAGCTGTAACACGACCAGACATACCTCCAGGACCAATGTTACGAGGTGTCATGTTTTTTACTAAGTCCATTGAAAATTCCTGTGCGGAAAGTAGGGTAACGCATAACAGCATTACCATTGAAAAGAGTTTTTTCATTTTTAATTATTGGTTAGAATTGTAAGCTTTAAAGGTAAGGAAATATGTAATGTTTTTTCTTAATGAGATGTTAATGCTTTTTTTGTTTTAACGCTTTAATTTGCTTTGGTCTCAACCACATCATAAAACCACTGATGGACAGAAGTATTAAACCCAAAGATGTAAGGGTAGAGTAGAGTAGCTTGGTGTAATGTGAGTCTGATTTAAACAGGAAATCAATAATGCTCCCATCGTGGATCATTTCAATAATATCGGCAGTGCGTTGCTTTACAGAGATAATATCTCCTGTGTAACAGTTTATTTGCAGTTCGGTAAAATGGTATTCAAAGCGCACTTTAGCAATGCCTTTAGATGGCCTGTAATCTATACGGTTTATGGTGTTGTCTAAGTTTAAAGAATCGGAATATTGTAGCGCAATGTTTTCTATGGATTTTAAACCAATAAGCTGTTGTTGCTGTATAATTTTTTGAGACGGAGGTTTTAATTTTAATTCGTCTTTCCATGTTAAAAGCAAACCAGTAATACCAACCAAAAATAAAAAAACCACCAGTGGAATAGCAACTGTTTTATGTAAACGCCTATACCAACGTGATTGTTTTGCAAGTGCTTTGGTTTTTTTTCTCAAAAGAAGGTAAATTTAAAAACCGAAAATAGGAAATTTAGTTAGAATAATTCTTAAAGAGTTGTTAACGTGACTTAATATTCTACTCATAAAATTTAATATTTTTTTTAATTCTGTTTTGTCATGTGGCTTCACGTTTTGAATAGTGTCTGCCTAAATTGTTTCTGCAATAGTGAGTTTGTAAATTTAAATATGATTTAAGGTTGTTTTATATAAAATTTTGAAATTAAACACTTTTTATATATATTTGTACTAAATGAACTAATATAGTACACTATATTTTATGAATGTTAGGACTAGAATATTAAAGATTGCAAAGCAAAAATTTTTAAAATACGGTTTTTATAAAGTTTCTATGGATAGTCTTGTTAAGGAGCTTAGAACTAGTAAAAGTAGCTTGTATAATCATTTTTCTTCTAAAGACGAACTAGTAAAAGCAGTTATAGATCAGTTAAATATTGAAATCAATTCAGCTCTGCAAGAAATTGTTGGTGATGACAAACTAAGTTTTAAAGGCAAGTTAATTGAGGTCTCTAAATTTACTAAAAACCTTCTTACTAGTGTTAGCGAAGCATTTTTAAAAGACTTAGAACTTAACACACCACATATCTGGGACTATTATCAACAAACAAGAATTGATAGAATTAATAATTATTATAGAAAATTGTTTGAGATAGGAATTAATGAAGGAATGCTTCGTAATGATATTGATATTAATGTTATTCTAACTATATATATGAATTTAATGGAGTTACCATTAAAAAGTCAATATCAAGAATTTTTAGGAATTCACAGCCAAAATATTTATGAATTAACCACAGAAATATTTTTAAATGGTATAACTGAAAAATAAAAAAATTTAAACAGTACTGTACTAATAAAACCATTATAGTACATTAATTTCATACTCATGAAAGTTTATAGAATTGAAACAGGAAAGGTAAGGATTAAAGAAAATCAAATAAAAAGGACAGAAGGTATCATTCCTTCAATGGCTAAAGTATTATTTGGAAAAATATGGGCAGATTGGATTCCTATTTATGCTTGGGTTATAGACCATCCTGAAGGTGTCATTGTAGTTGATACAGGTGAAACTCATAAAACAAGTAGTAAAGGGTATCTTCCTAAATGGCATCCTTATTATGCATTAGCAGTAGATTTTGATGTGAAACCAGAAGATGAAATAGGTCCTCAATTATTAAAAATAGGGATAAACCCTAAGAAAGATGTTAAAAAAGTAATATTGACGCATCTACATACAGATCATGCTGGAGGATTGCATCATTTTCCAAATTCGGAAATATTAATTGATAAAAATGAATTTAAGAACGCGTCAGGGTTAAAAGGGATATTAGCAGGTTATTTACCTCATAGATGGCCCAAATGGCTTAAGCCAACACTTATTGACTTGCCTAGTTCTCCATACTTCTCATTTAATAAAAGTATGCCTGTAACCAATGATGGCAAAATAATGATAGTTGCTACACCAGGGCATGTTGCAAATCACATATCTGTTATAGCCGAAGTAGATGGATTGCATTATTTTTTAGCTGGAGACACGTCTTACACTCAAGAAAATTTAATCAATGGTTTACCAGATGGAATTGGCACCAATGAAAGCATAAAAACACTTAAGAACATACAATCTTTTGCAAAATTTAATCCTACCATATATTTACCATCTCATGATCCTAATGTTCCGGAGAGAATGAAATTTAAAGCGACTATTCAAAATTAAAAGAACAATATGATGGACAATAACCAAATGCCTTATCAATCTTTTACTATTGGAAAATATATTGGATTACATAACAGGCTTCTTAAGCGAATTAAGAAGAAATACGCAGAGAAAACAATCTTAATAACAAAGAAAAAGTAGGTTTTTAGCCAAGTAATATAAGTTATAGCCTATTTAAAAAAGCACTAGAAGTGAATTTAAACTATTAAAAACAAATATTATGGAACGAATTACGTATCAAGATATTCCTAAAGGAATGTTCGAAAATTTAATGTCAACTGAAGAATACATTAACAATTCCTCATTAGATATGCATTTACTAGAATTAATACGATTAAGAGTCGCACAAAAAAATGGTTGTGCCTATTGTGTAGACATGCATCATAAAGAGCTTAAACACCTTGGAGAAACCGATTTAAGATTGTCTTCTTTATGTGTGTGGAAAGAAACACCGTATTTTACAGATAAAGAAATGGCAGCTCTTAATTTAACAGATGTACTTACTAAGTTAAGTAGAGACCCTTTACCAGAACACGTATTTGAAGTGTTGACCTCTCATTTTAACAAGGAAGAGATTTGCTATTTAACCTTAGCTATTTCACAAATTAATACCTGGACTCGATTGATGAAAACATTCAAATTTACCCCTGGAAATTATCAGGTAAAGGAACAAGTTTAAGATTAATTAAAATGGAAGCAACAAAAAACAAAGCAAAGATAGCAGGTCTTTTATATTTATTAATGGCAATATCAGGAGGTATTGGCATTATGTACATTCCTTCTAATTTCATTGTAGAAGGAGATGCTGTAGCAACAGCAATGAAAGTTAATGAATCGGACTTTTTATTTCGATTGGTCATAGTTAGCAATCTCATCTGTCAAACAAGCTTTGTTTTTTTAGTATTAGCTTTAAGTCAATTGTTTAAAGAAGTTGACCCAAAAAAGGTAAAACTTATGCTAATATTAGTTTCTGTAGCTGTACCCATAGCCTTCTTAAATACTTTAAATCTTATTGCGGCACAGTTAGTTTTAAGTGATGTTGACTATTTAAGCACATTTAAAATAAATCAATTACATGCCTTAATGATGTTATTTCTTAAACTATTCCAACAAGGAAATGTTATTGTACAAGTATTTTGGGGGCTTTGGTTATATCCGTTAGGCATGCTAATAATAAAATCAAAATTTATCCCTAAAATTATTGGAGTATTTTTAATTATTGGGTGTTTTTCATATTTGATAATCACTCTTACATCTTTGCTTTTACCAAATCATTCAGAAATGATTACTTCTATATTAATGCTACCTTTGGTGATTGGTGAATTCTCAATTATTTTTTGGCTTTTAATAAAAGGAGTAAAGACTAAATAACTCAATTATTAGTATTTAGAAAGTTTTTATTTATATTAATCTTTGCAAATTACACACTTATTAAACCCTCATTTAAATTAAGGTCTATCGTGACTTAATATTCTGCTCACAAAACTCTATAATCTTTGCAATTCTGTTTTGTCGCGTTGCTTCACGTTTGGCTTGTTTTAACCAATACAAATATGATTTTTTATAGCTTGAAGCAAAATTTTGATAATTTGCAAAGGCTTCCTTATTCCCATTAAATGCCTTTAGTAAATCATTTGGGATTATTAAATTCTCAACATCATCCAAAAATGTCCACATGCCATTTTGTTTAGCGATGTCTATTTTACAGTAGCCACTTGGTTGAATAAGGTTGTTTTGTTCTAGCTCAATAATGTAGCGTTTGTTTAAAGCGCTCCACACACTTTTGGGGTTTCTTGGTGTAAAATATTGACGTCGTTTACCGTTACCTAAACTCTTCACAGTAGAGTCTATCCAACCAAAGCATAACGCTACTTTTACAGCTTCTTCCCAACGCATAGTGGGAATATTCATTTCTAATTTATAGAGTATGATATACACTCCATTTACAGTGTCATGATTTTGCAGTAACCAATCATACCAATCTATATCACGCTTAAAATACAGTTCTGGATAATTCACAAGAGTTATAGCTTTTTAGAATATACTAAGAAGTTATCATCTATTTTTATATCATCAGCTTTAGTGCTCATGGTTTGCCATTCAGCTTTTGGGAATAGCCATTGTTCACTTCCATTAATATGTATTTTTATTGGCATGTCGAAGCTTTCAATAATGTTAGTATAACGAAATTTTAAGACGTTATTTTTTATTTCATACTCTAAAGTTGGAATGCGAACATCACGTAAATACTGATTAAAAAACTCGGTTAAATCTATTCCTGTTGTTTTACTTAAGTAATCTTCAATTTGTTTAGTGGTCACCGTTTGGTGGTAAAATGTTTTATTGAGTCCTCTTAAAATCATTCGCCACTTTTCATCGTCTTCAATAAGTTGTCTTAAGGTATGAAGCATATATGCGCCTTTGTTGTACATATCTCCTGAACCTTCTTTATTCACATTGTAATAGCCAATGATTGGTCTGTCATTTTTAATGTCTTTTCCTTTGCCAACTGTATATTCGTCACCAGCTTGTTTTCCGTAGTGATACTCTAAATATAATCCTTCGGAATATGCTGTAAACCCTTCATGAATCCACATATCAGCAATATCTTTGTACGTTATATTATTAGCAAACCATTCGTGACCAGCTTCGTGAATAATAATGAAATCAAATTTTAATCCCCAACCTGTATTTGACAAATCTCTACCTAAATATCCTTTTTTATACTTGTTGCCATAGGTAATGGAGCTTTGATGTTCCATGCCTAGATAAGGCACTTCTACAAGCTTGAAACCATCTTCGTAAAACGGATATGGTCCAAACCAATGTTCAAAAGCTTTTATCATTTTTGGAGCGTCTTTAAAATGTTCTTTAGCTTTTTCTAGGTTGTCTCTCAGCACATAATAATCCATATCTAAATTCCCTTTCTCACCTTTAAATACTTCTGAAAAATGTACATAATCGCCAATATTTACATTGACGCCATAATTATTGATTGGGTTGTTTACAAACCAGTTAGAGGTTACAGAGCCATCGTTATTATCTTTTACAGATCGCAATCGTCCGTTTGAGATATTACTTAATTCTTTTGGGTTGGTAACACTAATAAGCATACTGTCAACTTCATCATACATATGGTCTTTATTTGGCCACCATACACTGGCTCCTAAACCTTGACAAGACGTTGCTACAAAATGTTTTCCATTTTCATCTTTTTTCCACGAAAACCCTCCATCCCAAGGTGCTCTTTTTGCCACCTGCGGATTCCCTTTATAATGTATTTCCAGTGATTTAATGTCACCCACAATTTGATTCTCTTTTAATGTGATAAAGTGCGCATTACCATCATGTTTTACGTTTAAGTCTTCACCATTTTGAGTTACTTTTGTTATTTGTAAAGGACTTTGTAAATCAATCTGTAAGAGATTATGAGGCTTTAACACTTTATATTGAACTGTGTTTTTACCAGAAATATACTTGTTATCAGGATCTACTTTTACATCTAAATGATAATAGGTTACGTCCCACCATTCACGCTCTGGAGTTATTGAGCCACGTAAAGTATCTTGTCTTGTAAACGTATTTTTGTCTTCTAGTAATCCTTGTGCTTCAATAATTGGCGAAGTAATTATGGCTAATAGAATGATTAGATAACGAGTTTTCATATTTTATTAGTTTAATCTGTCTAAAAATGGCTGTAACTCTAATAAAGTTATATCATCCCTTTTACGAAGCTCGTTTAAAAACCACACTTTATGTCCAGCTCCATAAGTTATTAGAATTCGCTTGCCTTGGTACTTATATTTTTGAAGTGCTTTTTCGATATTCCAATAATGTGCAATATTGATATTATCCCAGCCACCTAGACCAAGTTCTTCGTTAAAAAGTTTGTTATAAGTACTTAGTCTTATATTATAAATACTGTCATAAGTGTTTGTATGAATAAAAGCTGGGTCATTTTGTTTTCCAGTTGTATTCATTAAAGAATCTGTTAGTTTATTAGCAGTAGTATATTCGTTCCAATCATCAACTCTTGTTGAGTCTTTACTAATTGCTTGAAGTTTTTTTGACCTTTCATTTGCCATTATGGCTGTCCAACCAGCGGTTGGAATAATTTCAAAACTCATAGTTTTTGAAAGCGGAAAAATAACATCGGTATATTCTGGAAAGCGCATTACACGAGGTTCTGAAATGCTATCGTCTCTTTTAAATCCTTCCATAGCTGCTTTAAAACGGTTTGGAGGAATTTCGGTAAGAATTATATCAGGGTTTATTTCTTCAATAATTGCAGTTAGTTTATCGATATTATAAACATTTTCAGTTAAATGCCCACCATGAATGGTTCCTAGTACAAGAACTTCATTTTTAGAGTCTTTTTGACAGCTTAAAAACAACATTAAAACACAAAATAAAAAACTATTTTTTTTAAGCGCTTTCATCTAGTTATCTAAACGTTTTATTAGGGAATACTACAGGGCTTTCATAACCATTTTTTCCAACTGATGCAACTCCAAAAAAGAAGTTGTCAATAACAATGCCTTCTAAAACAAATTCAGATACATTACCTACATAACGACTATAATCCCAAGTAGGAGAGGTGGTATCTCTCCAATAAATTTTGTAACCAACAGCTCCATCTACTTTATCCCATTTAAATTTAGCTGAAGGCTGAACAATACCACCAATTGCTATATTCTTAGGTGCTGGAGGTGCACTTGCCAAACTAGCTAAATTGATAGCGTTTACTGCAGTAAGCTTTTTAGCATAAGGGAAGTTTACATGCTCAAAAGTATCGCCATAGTTAATCCCATTTTCGGTACGAATATCTTGATGTTGTTGAGTGTAATTTTCATGAGCTTCCATAATTCTAATGCCAGCAAAACCTAAATCGTTAAACGGTCTATGATGACCACCACGACCAAAACGATCTAAGCGATAGACCATCATTGGATTCATTTCTGGCATGTAGGTTTTTACATTTTTATGTACATAGCGCGCTAACTGACGTGAAATACCATCAACTTCACCACCATAAAAACGTCGAGCGTTACGTTCACGTTCTGTTTCAGTTGGAGGAACAGGTTCAGAAAAAATTCTAAACGTTCTGTTATCAATAACGCCATCAACCCCTTTTATGTTTCCAATCATGTCATTATTAAGAATCCCAATAATGTCCCAACCTTGCTCTTTTGCATATTTAGCTAACCCAGCGCCTCCAAATAGTCCTTGTTCTTCACCAGAAAGACCAACATAAATAATACTGTTTTCAAATTGATAATTGCTTAACACACGTGCAGCTTCAATAGTTCCCGCCATTCCTGAGGCATTGTCGTTAGCTCCTGGAGCATCGATTTCGAAATTCATGGTATTACTTGATCTTGAATCGATATCGCCACTCATAATGATGTAACGATTAGGATATTTGGTGCCTTTTTGAATAGCTACTACATTCACAATCCAAGCATCGTGAGGCACACGACGATTGCCTTCTTTAGTGACCAGGTCTTTTTGATAGAATACATCTAAACAATCGTTGCAATTTTTTGAAATAGATTCAAATTCAGATTTAATCCAACGTCTAGCGGCACCAATGCCTCTTGTATCGGAAATCGTATCGCTAAACGTATTACGTGTTCCAAAATCGACTAAAGTTTTTACATCTTTTTTAATGCGTTCGGCAGAGATAGCGTCAATTATATCGTATATTTTTTGATCGGTTTGTGAGTAGCTGTTTACTACAAATACAAGTAGTAAGGTGGTTAGTAATTGTTTCATTGCTATTGTTTAATATAATTAAATTTTACTGTTTCTATGGTTCCGTTTTCTTCAATATCTACATAGACATTCATTTCTTTATCGTTCACTTTTTCAAAGGTCATGCCTTCAAAGACAACTTTTGTAGGAGTTATTTCTTTTAGTGGGAAATCGATAGTTTCGTCTTTTGTTTCCCAACCTTTTAAATCAGAACCAAAATGTTTTAATTGAAGAATGAGCGAGTTTTCAACTTCTCTAATAATTTCTATTTCGTAAAAGGTGACTTTTCCATTGTTTATTAGTTTAAAGGTTGCCATCATGGATCCAGCAGAAGGTTCACTCCAAATTTCTTCTGTCTTTCCACCAAAAGCTTCACCATGCCAAGTTCCAGAAATCCAGGCAATGTTTTCTAGTTTAGGCTCTATTTTGGTTTCTGTTTGTGCTTTGCAAGACCAACTTGTAATAACTAAAGCTAGAATTAGTATTCTCATAATTTGCTATTGTATAAAAGTGACTTTGCTAATTAAACCATTTTCAACTTCATATATGGCTACAGCATTAAAAATTTGTCCGTTAGCAGTGACTTGTTCTTCGTCAATAATTTTATTACCAATAACGATACGTTTTTTAATAAAAGCTCTTAAATCGGGAGTTTGATTAAACCACTGTTCGTATCTTTTTCGCATTTGTTGGGCACCATCGGTTTGTAATTCATTAGGATAGTTATAAAGTTTAACATTTTTAGAGTAAGTTGCCATGAAAGCATCAATATCTCTATTATTGTATGCCTCCAATTGTTTTTGTACTATGGCTTCAGCTTCAGAAACTTCATTTGATGTTTCTGAAGCTGGTTTTTCCTTTTCTTTGGTTTCTTCTGTTTTTTTTGCATTTTCGTTAATATCTCCAGCAATTAGTAGCATACTTGACTCTAAATTGGTTGCTAAGCGTGTAATTTTTGAAATGCCTTTTGAACTTAAATCAGCTACTTGTTTCCAATTGTTATCCTTTTGCAAGGTTAATTTATATAATTTACTGTCTTTGCCCGAAAGGATGGTTTTGCTGTTTAGCCAGCAAATATCTTCAACACCCTCCATAGTATTGGCAATAACTTTAGTAACGCCTGTTTTTGGGTTTAAAGATTTTATTTGCCAAGTGTTATTTTCTTTTGAAATGAAACTTACAAGATTGGAATTGGGGATTTTATGAAACGAACGCCCAACATTTTCTTGATATTTTTTACTTGTACCACCTTTTGTATTAACAACAAATAGGTTTAATCTATTTTCTTCTATAGCTGCACAAACAACAATATTGTTATCATACCACGTGTAATAAGCAACAACTAAATCTTTAATAAGTTCTTTAGATTCACCATTACGTAAATTGTAAGTATATAAACGTTGTAAGCCATCTGGATCTAATCGAACTGCAGATACTTCATTTTTATTAGGGATTTTTAAAGGAGAATATTCACCACCTTCCGTATGGTTAATAAAAATTTTGGAATCGTAGTTTATTGTATATTTTACGATATCGGTTTGATCATTTCTGGTACCTGCATATAAAACGGTGTTATTATCAAGAAAAGACGGTTGATTGTCGTAACCATCATTAGCCGAAATATTTTTATGGTTTAATAACTCTATTGAATTGCTTGAGGTTTTTAAATCAAAAAGAAATACATCAGTATTTGATTGAGAGTTAGCAACTAAAAAAGCAAAAAATAAAAGTAAAGAAAATAGCTTGCGCATAAGTTGAATTTAATTTTTCTCTAAAGTAATAAAAAAGGATTATTGATACTTAATTGTGTTGAATAAAAGAATTGTGTTAATTTCTAACTTTATATATTTGAAGGATAATTAATATAACTTAATTTGGAGAATCAACTTTTATTTTTCTTTTGTGCATTGGGTGTATTTAACGGTTTTTTAGTGAGTTTATACTTGTTGTTTTTTACAAAGCAGAAAAGGATTCAGAATTTATTTCTTGGATTGTTGGTTTTACTATTAAGTATAAGAATAGGAAAATCTTTACACACTATTTTTACACCTAGAGAAGATAGAAATTTGTTAATATTACAAGTTGGTTTATCTGCGTGTTTTTTAATTGGTGTTTCTTTGTTTTATTATTTGAAATCCTCAGTAGAGAACACAAAGAAAATTACTAGTTTCTGGAAAATTCATTTTGTCTTTTTATTGCTAGTTGTTGTTGTCGTTGGGTTAGCAAAACCTTATCCATCTAATTCTGATTTCTGGAATACGTATTTTGTTAAGTTTATTTATACTGTTTGGGGAATTTATGTTGTGATTTCAGGATTTGTTCTAAAAGATATTTTTAAAAAAGTTTTTAAAAGAGGTGTAAAATGTACAATAGCCGAACTATGGCTATTTAATGTATATATTGCTAATGTATTGATTTATGTGGCATACATTATTGGTTTCTTCTACTTTTATTATGTAGGGACACTCACTTTTTCTTTTGTGTTTTATGGCTTGCTTTTTTTCTTGCTATTTAAAAGTAATAGAGATAATGTGTTTAAAGATATTCCTGAAAAATATGCCTTTAAGAAAATTGAGAGTGAGGAGGCGGTTTTAATAATAGAGGCTCTAGAAAATGTGATGCAGCAAAAAGAGTTGTATAAAAACACCAATACTAAACTAAATAATATCGCAAAAGAGTTGCATATTTCTGCACATAAATTATCGCAAATACTTAATGACAATCTTGGAAAAAGTTTTGCGCAATATATTAATGAGTATAGAGTAGAAGAGGCCAAAAAACTTATAGCAAAAAATAGCAAATACACCCTTGAAGTTATAGGTTATGAAGCTGGATTTTCATCGCGCTCTACATTTTATGCAACCTTTAAAAAAATTACAGGAATTACACCTGCAGCATTTAGAGATTCACTCACCTAGCATATCCCAAATTATAATTTAGGACACCTATTTTATAACACAAAATACATTCTTCTTTTCATTTTATCAGTTTTGTTTCAAAATTTAAAAACTATAAAAATGAAACACAAAATTTTATTACTACTGACTCTATGTAGTTTTCAAGCTTCAATAGCACAATCGGAAACATCTTTAATCGAAAAAACGCTTCAAAATTATATGGAAGGGAGTTCCTATAATAAATTAGAGATGTTAGAAAGTGCTTTTGCTGAAAACGCCACTTTATACTTAACATCTAAAGGAGAGTTTAAACTCTTTACCCCTAAAGAATATGTAGCCTTTTTTAAAAACAGAGAATTTGGCAAGTTTAATGGACGCTATGCTGAAGTGTTAGCTATAGAAGTTGCTAAAGATATTGCAACAGCTAAAGTTGAAATTTCTATTCCAGAAAGGAAGCTGCTGTATATAGACTTGTTTTTATTAAAGAAAACAGAAGAAGGATGGAAAATTATAAGTAAAACGGCTACTAAGATTGATAACAACTAATATGAAAAATATTTTAGGTCTTTTGTTGCTTTTTTATTATTCTGGCATTTTCGCACAAACATCAGCAATTAAGTATATAGATACTAATATTTCTATAGATGGCAGGTTTGATGAACCTATTTGGAAAGAGTTACCAGAACACACTAACTTTTACAATTATTTACCAACAGATGACGGCATAGCTAAGAACCAAACCTCAGTAAAACTATTCCATAATGGTGAGTATTTGTTTATATCTGCTATTTATAATGATACCACCCCAAAAACTCAAGTAAGCACCTTAAAAAGAGATGTGTCTATTGCTTTTAGCGATGCATTTATTATGATTTTAGATACACAAAATCAGAAGCAAAATGCTTACTTCTTTGCTGTTAATTCGTTGGGAAATCAAACAGATGGATTGGTTGGTAAAAGTAATGATGGCTACCAACTTAGTTTTAGTTGGAATACCGTTTGGCAGTCAAAAGCCTTATTAAATGGTAATAAAAAGCAATATGAAATTGCTATTCCTTTAAAATCGTTAAACTTTAATAAGGAAAACAACACGTTCGGTATTCAGTTTTATGTTAGGGATATAAAAAACAACTCATGGACTATTTTAAAAAATGTAAAACGTAATTATGCTAATTTAGATTTACGTTTTACTGAAAAGTTTTTAGTTGAAAATCTTCCAGAAAAATCAACTACTTCAAGATTTACAGTTACACCATCAATCACAGCTAATTATCAAAAAGATATTGCTACTAATACCGACAATACAACTTTTAAACCAAGTTTAGATGCACAATATAATGTTACGTCTTCTTTAAGGTTAGATGCTACAATTAATCCAGATTTTTCACAAATTGATGTTGACCAACAAGTCACTAATTTAACTCGGTTTGCAGTTAATTTTCCTGAACAACGAAATTTCTTTTTGGAGAATTCCGATCTGTTTTCAAACCTTGGTGTAGCTAGTGTCAATCCTTTTTATCCTAGAAGAATAGGTGCTAACAGTGATATTCAATTTGGATTAAAACTATCAGGAAATATCGCACCAAAAACCAGAATAGGCGTTTTAGATGTACAAACTGAAGAAGAAAATGCAGTAACATCACAAAACTTTGGAGCTTTAGTTGCCGAACAACAATTATCTAAAAATTTCACGACTACTGCCTTTTTAATTAATCGTCAACAGACCAATAATTTTGATTTTGCAAATGATTATAATCGAGTTACCGGAATTAACCTAAACTATAAATCTAATAACAACAGGTGGATAGGTTTAGCCAATTTTGGAAAAAGTTATAGCGATGGAATTTCAGGAGATAATGGTTTTTACAATGCTGGAATTTGGTTTAACAAAAGAGGATTAAAGTGGAATGTTGGTATTAAAAATGTAGGGAAAAACTATATTACAGATGTAGGTTTTACGCCAAGACTTTATAATTATGATGCTATTAATGATGTTGTTGTTAGAGAAGGATATACGCAAACAACCGCACGTATTGAATATAAAAAGTTTTATTCGCAATCAAAAAGCATTAATTCTGTTCGTTATTTAAACTATAGAAATAACACGTATTTAAATGATAGTGGAGAAGTAAGCCAATCATCACACTTCCTAAATTCAGCAGTGTTCTTTAAGGATTTATCATTAATATATTATGTGTATATATACGATATAGTTGATTTAAAGTACGGATTTGACCCTTTGGGTAGCGGAAACGCTTTAACACCAAATGAATATCGTTTTGGTATTTTAAAAATTGGATATAATTCGGCTAATAACCAAAAACTGCGATATCGATTAAATGTACAAAAAGGAACTTATTATAATGGTAAAAGAACAACCGCAGGAGCCGATCTAAACTATCAACTACTACCATTCGCTAGCTTTGAGGTGGCTTACGACATAAATGCGATTGATTTAAATGAATTAGGAAAAGAAACCTTCCATTTAGCTCGTTTTACTGGAGAAGTGTTTTTTAATAATCGATTAAATTGGACCACTTACGTGCAGTACAACACACAACGAAATAATTTTAATATAAACTCACGATTGCAATGGGAATACAAACCATTATCTTATGTTTACTTTGTTGTAACTGATGACTTTAATAAAGATATACATAGAAAAGATTGGGGAATTGCATTTAAAATGAATTACCGTTTAGATTTTTAATAACTTAGAAGAAATTAAACATCAATCAAATGAAAAAAATAGTTTTAATACTCGCAACACTTTTATTTACAATATCTGTAAATGCACAAACTGAAATTGAAAAAATTAATAAACCATTATTGGATTATATTGAAGGCACAGCTAATGGACAACCAGATAGATTAAAACGAGCTTTCCACCCAGATTTTAACTTGTATTTTGTACAAAATGATTCTGTAAAGGCTTGGTCAGGTAAAGGGTATGTTTCAAATGTCAAGCAAGGCAGAAAGAGTAATCGTATAGGAAAAATAATATCTGTTGATTATGTTAACGATGCAGCCATAGCAAAAATTGAAATTGATATGCCTGATAGAAAACGACTTTATACAGATTATTTAATGCTATTGAAGGTTAAAGATGAATGGAAGATTATTCACAAATCGTTTACGTTTGTTAAATATTAATCAACAATTTATTCTCTTTAAATAATTTAGTTTCATTTTAATAATTAATGTAAAAATACTCAAATTGAGTATTGTTTGGCTAAAAATAGTTTCGGAATTTCACGATGCTATTTATTAACTAAACTATTTTAAAATGAAATTAATTAAACAAATTACATGTATCATGGCATTATCATTATTCTTTTGGTCTTGCCAAACAGAAGAACTTACCCAACATGAAGAACCGCAAAGCTTAGCAATTGAAGCTTTTATTGGTCATGAAGTTGATGCTGTTAGTAATGCACGTGGTAGTGGATTACTAACAATTACACCTGAATATCTGGATGGTATAAATGAGGTTTTAGCAGCTAAAGGAATGAACTATAGAGTTGCAGCCGCAGAGTATATTACAGCTAGCGGTTCGCAAGAAGCTGGAAATACAGTATTGTCAAAAATCGTTGGCAATAAACAATTGGGACATGATTTTGTACCTGATGATGCTCGACGTACTTGGAGTGCTGATGATGGTAACACAATTACTTATGCTATTGATACAACAAATGATGCAATACCTTTTGGAGGAGGATTAAGTGCAGCGGAAACCGACGCAGCAATTGAAAGTGCAACAAATACTTGGAGAGACGTTAATTGTTCGGATTTAGGTCTTACAAGAAATCCAGATTTTGGTTTAGATATTGGCGTAGTTGCTTTCATAAACGGGCTAGGAGGATCTCCGTTTATTCTTGCTGATGTACAACATGGTGGATTTAGAGAGGTTAATTATGCTGGTGGTGTTATAGGAGTTACACACACCTTTGTTTTTACTAACGGAGGAGTTCCTACTGATATTGATAATAATGGAAAAGCTGATGTTGCTTTTAGAGAAATTAATTACGATCCATCTTGGATTTGGGCTGATGATGGTGTTACTAATATAGATGTTGAAACTGTTGCACTACATGAATTAGGTCATGGATTAAGTCAAGGTCATTTTGGAAAAGTTATGATTAAGAATAATACGGCATTAAAGGCATCTCCTAGAGCTGTAATGAATGCCTTATACACTGGGCCTTACAGAGATTTAGCCGGTACAGATAATGGTGGTCACTGTAGCAATTGGGGAGAATGGCCAAATAATTGATTAATTGGGTTATCTTATATAAAATAAAACGCCTCAAGTTATTGAGGCGTTTTTATCCAACCAACCAAAAGTCTAAAAACAATATTTGTTTTCAGCTTTTACTTTCTCAGCGATTTCATTACGTAAATCCACAATATCTGGATAGTTTGTATATTTAGTAAATCGCTTCAATCCCATGAGCATCATACGCTGTTCGTCGCCTTCAGCAAATGAGATAATACTTTCTTTTCCTTTTTCTTCTATAATATCAACAGCATGATATAAGTATAATTTTGCCATTGCAATTTGAGCAGACTGAGATTCTTCTCCAAAACGCTTAGCGTTCTTTTCTGTTCTTAAAATAGTAGATTCAGCCATATAGATTTCAATTAAAATATCTGCAGCAGCAATTAATAACTGTTGGTGATCTTCTAGTTGAGGACCAAATTTTTGCACTGCACCACCAGCAACCATTAAGAAGGTTTTTTTCAATTTCTTAATCATTTCCTTTTCTTCTGAAAATAACTCAGAATAATCTGGTGTGTCAAACGATGGTATTCCCATGAGTTCCTCTTGTACAGCTTGTGCAGGACCTAACAAATCCACATGACCTTTCATAGCTTTCTTTACCAGCATACCAACAGAAAGCATTCGGTTAATTTCGTTTGTTCCCTCATAAATACGAGCGATACGAGCATCTCTCCAAGCCGCTTCCATTGGTGTATCTTCAGAGAATCCCATACCACCATAAATTTGAATGCCTTCGTCGGCACAATTTTGTACGTCTTCAGATACTGCAACTTTTAAGATAGAACATTCAATGGCATATTCTTCAACACCTTTTAACTCTGCTTCTTGATGAGAGTTTCCTGCTGCTTCACGAATTGCGATTCTATCTTCAATATTTTTTGCAGCTCTATACGTTGCAGATTCACCAGCATAAGCACTCGTAGCCATTTCAGCTAGTTTTACTTTAATTGCACCAAACTCAGAGATAGGTGTTTTAAATTGCTTACGCTCGTTAGCATATTGTACACCTAATGTAGTGATACGTCTTTGAGAATCTAAACAAGCAGCAGCTAGTTTAATTCGACCAACATTAAGAGCATTCATAGCTATTTTAAAGCCATTGCCTCTTTCTGATAACATATTTTCAACTGGAACGACAGTATCGTTAAAAAACACTTGACGAGTTGATGATGCTCGAATACCTAATTTGTGTTCCTCTTCACCAAGTGTAATGCCATTAGGATTGTCTTTATCATATTCTACAATAAAGCCTGTAATATTTTTGTCATCTTCAATTCTTGCAAACACAATCATTAAACGACAGAATCCTGCGTTTGAAATCCACATTTTCTGTCCGTTAATCTTATAAGATTTTCCATCTTCAGAAAGCGTTGCAGTTGTTTTACCAGAATTAGCATCACTACCTGCTCCAGGTTCTGTTAAGCAATAAGCCCCAAACCATTCACCAGAAGCTAATTTTGGTACATATTTTTGTTTTTGCTCTTCGGTACCATATAAAGTGATTGGTAAAGTTCCTATTCCAGTGTGTGCACCAAAAGCAGTGCTAAAAGAGCCTGTTCCACTAGAAATATAATCACATGTTAAGCATGTAGATACAAATCCCATTCCTAAGCCACCATAGGCTTCAGGGACTGCTACACTAAGAAATCCGAGTTCTCCAGCTTTTTGCATACATTCTTCAGTCAACGCATAATCTTTAGCTTCAAATCGCGCTTTATGAGGAATAATTTCACGATCATTAAATTCCATAACCGCTTCCTTCATCATGTTTTGTTCTTCTGAAAAGTCTTCAGGAGTAAAAACGTCTTCACAGTTAGTTTCTTTTACTAGAAACTGACCTCCTCTTAATAATTCTTTTTCTTCCATTCTATTTTAAGATTAATAGATTCAAGAATCAAGATTCAAGACTTATAGTTTAAGTCCAGATTGAAAACCTGAAATCATTTTTTGTATTTGTTTTATTTTTTCTTCTAATTCTTTGAATTTTCCTTCTGATAGATAACTTTCATTAAATGCATTATTAATTGAATTTCCCATTCAAAAGCAGAACCTAAACTATCTTCAAGATATTTATTGAAATGTTTGTTTGTGCTTTTACTAGAGCCTTCAGCTATATTTGAAGGAATTGAAATTGCACATCGATTTATTTGAGTTGATAATCCAAATTTTTCAAAATCTGGAAAAGTCTTTGTTAGTTTATACGACTCAGAAACTAACTCAATGCTATCAATCCATATTTTAAGCTTTTTGAAATTATGCATTTTCGTCTTGCTTCTTGGTTCTTATAGTCTTTTTTCTTAATTCAAAAACTCAAATATTCCACAGGCACCTTGTCCAGTTCCAACACACATGGTTACAGCACCATATTTACCTTTCATATTACGCTTTCTCATTTCATCAAATAACTGAACAGACAATTTTGCTCCTGTACAACCAAGAGGGTGACCAAGCGCTATTGCTCCACCATTTACATTAATAATATCAGGATTAAGATTAAGTTCTCTAATTACGGCTAGAGACTGAGAAGCAAAGGCTTCATTTAACTCTATTAATTCTAAATCATCTTGATTCAATCCAGCTTGCTTAAGTGCTTTTGGGATGGCTTTTACAGGTCCAATTCCCATGATACGAGGTTCAACACCAGCTGCAGCATAGTTTACTAAGCGAGCAATTGGTTCAAGGTTTAATTCCTTTACCATGCCTTCACTCATTATCATTACAAAAGCAGCTCCATCGCTCATTTGAGACGAGTTTCCAGCTGTTACACTACCACCTTGAGCAAATACAGGACGAAGTTTAGCTAAGGCTTCAAGATTTGTTCCTTTACGAGGACCTTCATCTTTAGTCACCGTGTATTTTTTTGTTGCTTTCTTTCCGTTATCATCTATGTATGTTTGCTCTACATTAATAGGAACAATTTGGTCTTGAAAGCGATTTTCAGCTTGAGCCTTTAAAGCTTTCATATGTGAATTGTATGCAAATTCGTCTTGATCTTCTCGAGACACTTTAAATTGATTAGCAACTGCTTCGGCAGTATTTCCCATTCCCCAATAATAATCTTCGTGACCTGCTTTTACAGTATCATAATTTAATTCTGGTTTGAATCCTGTCATTGGTACAGCACTCATGCTTTCTGCACCTCCAGCAATAATACAATCTGCCATTCCTGCTTGAATTTTTGCAGTTGCGATACCAATGGTTTCTATGCCTGAAGCACAAAATCGATTAACAGTAACTCCAGGAACATCAACACTATTTAATCCGATTAATGAAATAAATCGTGCCATATTTAATCCTTGAGAACCTTCAGGCATTGCGTTACCAACAATAACATCATCAATTCTGGTTTTATCAAAACCTGGTAATTCCTTCATCATGTGCTGAATGGTTTCAGCTGCTAATTCATCGGTTCTTTTAAAACGGAACACACCTTTTGGTGCTTTGCCAACGGCAGTTCTATATGCTTTTACTATATATGCTTGTTTCATGATTTCTTTAAGATTAATAGAATCAAGAGTCTAGAATCAAGACATCTTCATCTTGAATCTTTAGGTCTTGGTTCATGGTTCTAATTCCTCAATGGTTTACCAGTTTTTAACATGTGTTGAATACGTTCTAGCGTTTTTCTTTCGGTACAAAGCGATAGAAATGCCTCACGCTCTATATCCAATAAGTATTGCTCACTTACTAGTGTAGGTTCCGATAAATCACCTCCAGCCATAACATATGCTAATTTGTTGGCGATTTTTTGGTCATGTTCACTAATGTAATTTGAAGCTTCCATAGAATCCGTTCCTACTAAAAACATACCAAGAGCTTGTTTTCCAAGGACTTTAATATCTTTACGTTTTACAGGTTGTGTATATCCAGCGTCAGCTAATAATCTTGCATGAGCTTTAGCTGTAGCAATTTGACGGTCTTTATTTACCACAACAATGTCTTTTCCTTTTTGTAAGACTCCCATATCAAAGGCTTCATAAGCTGATGTTGCTACTTTTGCCATACCTATAGTTAAGAAATACTCTTGGAGGGTATTTAATTCTACATCTCCTTTTCTAAAGGTATCTTGAGCTCGTAAAGCCATTTCTTTTGAACCTCCACCACCAGGAATGACTCCAACCCCAAACTCAACCAATCCAATGTAAGTTTCAGCAGCTGCGACAACTTTATCTGCATGCATTGATAATTCACAACCACCACCTAACGCCATACCATGTGGTGCAGCAATAGTTGGAATAGAGGAGTAGCGCATACGCATCATGGTGTCTTGAAAATATTTGATAGCCATATTTAACTCATCGTACTCTTGCTCTACAGCCATCATGAAAATCATACCAATATTGGCTCCAACCGAGAAGTTAGCACCTTGGTTACCAATAACCAAACCATCAAAATCTTTTTCAGCTAAATCAACTGCTTTGTTCAATCCAGCTAATACATCACCACCAATCGTGTTCATTTTAGATTGGAATTCACAGTTAAGAATACCATCACCTAAATCTTCAATGACAACACCTGAGTTTTTGAATACTTCATTTGACTTTCTAATATTATCAAGAATAATAAAAGCATCTTGTCCAGGAATTTTTTCTTGTGCTTTCTTTGGAATATCATAGGCATAAGTTGCACCATCTTTTACTGTGTAAAATGAAGAACTTCCAGAAGCCAACATGTCGGTAACCCAAGCTGCAGGTGTTTTTCCTTCAGCTTTCATGATCTCAATTCCTTTTTCAACACCTATGGCGTCCCAAATTTGGAAAGGTCCATGTTCCCAGCCAAACCCAGCTTTCATGGCATCATCAATCTTATAAAGTTCGTCTGTGATTTCAGGAATACGGTTAGATACATATTCAAACATGGCAGCAAAATTCTTTCTGTAGAATTCACCTGCTTTGTCTTTGCCTGAAACTAGAATAGGGAAGCGGTCAATAACTTTATCGACTGTTTTAGTCAATTCCAAGGTAGCGAAAGACGCTCTTTTTTTAGAGCGATATTCTAATGTGTCTAAATCTAACGACAGGATTTCACTTTTACCATTATCGCCTTTAACTTTTTTATAGAATCCTTGCCCTGTTTTACTTCCTAGCCATTTGTTTTCCATCATGGTGTTGATAAACTCTGGAAGTTTGAATAATTCATGCGCTTCATCGTTTGGACAATTCTCATAAATACCGTTAGCAACATGAACTAAAGTATCTAATCCAACAACATCAACAGTTCTGAAGGTTGCCGATTTTGGACGACCAATGACAGGGCCAGTTAATTTATCAACTTCCTCAACTGTTAACCCTAACTTCTTTACTTGATGGAATAGGGATTGAATTCCGAAGATTCCTATTCTATTTCCAATAAAAGCAGGAGTGTCTTTGGCAACTACAGATGTTTTACCTAGGAATTTTTCACCATATTCATTTAAGAATTCTAATACTTCATTAGAGGTTTTTGGGCCTGGTATGATTTCGAATAGTTTTAAGTATCGTGCAGGATTAAAAAAGTGAGTGCCACAGAAATGCTTTTGGAAATCTTCACTTCGTCCTTCACTCATAAACTTGATAGGAATACCAGAGGTATTAGAGGTAATTAATGTTCCTGGCGTTCGGTGTTTGTCAAGATTTTCGAATACTATTTTTTTGATATCCAATCGCTCTACAACCACTTCAATAATCCAATCGACATCTTTTACTTTTGCAATATCATCTTCAAGGTTACCTGTGGTAATTCTATCGGCAAACTTTTGGTGATAAATTGGTGATGGCTTTGATTTTAAAGCAGACTTTAATGAATCGTTTACTAAACGGTTTCTAACGACCTTATCATTTAGTGTTAATCCTTTTGCTTTTTCAACATCAATAAGCTCTCTAGGAACAATATCGAGCAGTAACACATCAGCACCAATATTGGCAAAATGGCAAGCAATTCCACTTCCCATAATACCTGAACCAATGACTGCTACTTTTTTAATTCTACGTTTACTCATTTTTTTAGGATATCTTCTTTTTGATTATATATTTTTTTATTTGAAACCATTTCGTTGATGATTTCGGCCACTTCATAAAAATGATTCATTTTTTCTTCTGACACTTCATTTCTTATAGCGTTGTTAAAAGTTAAAACACGCTCACGTGAATATTCTCGTTTTTCACGCCCAAAATCGGTTAAATGTATAAGTACACCACGACCATCTTGTGGGTTAGGTTTACGCTCAATAACACCACGTTGTTCCATGTTCTTTAAAATTCTTGAAAGGCTAGTGGCTTCCATTCCCATTTTTGGGCCTAAAGCAGTTGAAGGTGTACCATTTACAGGATCTATGCTCAGTAAAGTAAATGCAATAGCCATGGTTGCATCGAACTTTGCAGCTTCCTCGTTATACATTTTTTGAACTGCTAACCAAGTGGTTCTTAGTAAGTAATCTATAGTTTTTTCTTTCATAAGAATTGTGAAAGTTCAAATATAATAAAAAAATACTATGCATGCATAGTAAATCATTAAAAAATTATGCTCGCATAGTAAATATGATTGGGACATATATTGTTAAAATAAAAAAGCTCTCAAATTTGAGAGCTTAATATTAAGGTTGATATATACGTTCGTAGAGATCTTTGTATTTTTCTTTAATAATATTTCGTTTCATTTTCATTGTAGGTGTGAGGTGCCCTCCATCAACAGACCAAACATCTGGGGTGAGTTCAAACTTTTTAATTTGTTCCCATTTGCCAAAGTTTTTATTGCATTTATCTATTTCCTTTTGGATACGTGTTATGATTATATCAGAAGCGATAATATCGTTCTCAGTTTTTTTAATATTATGTTCTTTTCTGTCTATCCAATCTTTTACAAATTCAAAATTTAATTGAATTAAAACCGCAGGCATTTTTTCACCTTCACCAACTACCATGGCTTGTTCGATAAATGGAGATTCCTTTAGCTCATTTTCTAAAAGGGTTGGAATGACATATTTACCACCAGAGGTTTTAAACATTTCTTTTTTGCGTCCCGTTATTTTAAGGAAACCATCTGGGTCTATTTCGCCTTTATCACCTGTATGAAAGTAATTGTTTGTCATAACTTCGGCGGTTTTTTTAGGATCTTTGTAATAACCAAGCATTACGTTTGGTCCTTTAATAAGTATTTCTCCGTCCTCAGCTATTTTTACTTCCACATCTTTTATTGGTTTTCCTACAGTGCCAATTTTAAAATGTCTGTCTCTTACCATGCCAACAGATACGACTGGAGATGTTTCGGTTAAGCCATAACCTTCCATAACCATCATTCCTGAAGCGCAAAATATGCGTGATAATCTTGGGTGTAAAGCGGCACTACCAGAAACCATTGTTGACAACTCTCCGCCTAAAGCATCTTGCCATTTACTAAAAATTAATTTTCTGGCAATTTTTAATTTGAACTCATACCACCAACCATTAGCTTTATAAGGTTCGTACTTTTCGCCTAATGAAATAGCCCAATAAAATAGAGCTCTTTTTATACCAGTTAATTCATCACCTTTAGCGTAGATTTTATCGAATACTTTTTCAAGTAATCTAGGAACTACACTCATAAGGTTAGGCTTAATTTCTTTAGCGTTTTCACCAATTTTATCAATGGCTTCAGCAAAATAAATTGATGCTCCAGCATATTGATATATGTATATTAAAACACGTTCAAAAATATGGCAAATAGGTAAGAAGCTTAATACTCGTGTTTCACCAGATATTAAAGGCAGTCTTAAAGAACTACTTAATGCGTTGCTTGTGATATTCCAATGAGATAGCATGACTCCTTTTGGTTTTCCTGTAGTTCCAGAGGTATAGATAATGGTTGCTAAGTCTGATGGTTGTACTGCGTTTTTTCGTGCCTCAACTTCTGGTTGATTACTCTCGTCCTTGCCAATTTCAAATAATTCTGAATAATGTTTACAGCCTTTAATATGATCGAAAGAAAATACTTCTTTTACTTTAGTATTGTTTTTTACTTTTTTTACTTTTTCGAGAACTTCTTCATCAGATACAAAGCAATAGATTGATTCGCTGTGATTAAGAACATATTCATAATCGTCAGACGAAATAGTAGGATATATAGGGATATTTTGTGCACCTAACTGTAATATGCCTATATCTAGAATGTTCCATTCTGTTCTATTTGTAGAGGAAATGATTGCTATTTTGTCGTTTTGTTGAACTCCTAATTTTAAAAGTGCTCTACTAACGGCATTTGCTTTATCTATATATTCTTTTGTGGATATTTTTTTCCAATCACCATTATACTTAGTTACAAAAGCAGCCTCTAAGTTGTATTTTTCTAGCTGATAATATGGAAAATCAAAAAGTCTGGTAATCTCTATCATTAATTTGTTCTATTTGAAGAACTGAAAAGTATAAAAATTAAACAAGATTATAAAGTAATGACATAAAAAAAGGAGCCGTTTTAATTCGACTCCTTCATTTTGTGTTTTGATTGATGTTAATCTCTATTGTCTAAAAGGTATTTGTTGAAATTTTTTCCATTAATTTTTGTGTACTTTGAATCGATATTGTCTGCAACAGTCATATTTGTTATATCAAATTTTCCATTTACTTGGGTGTATTTTATATCAAGGTCATCTTTAAACTTAGCATTATTAAAGGAAACGCCGTCTCTAAATTGCGAATATTTAAATATAGCATCTTCATCAAATATTGTGCTTTCAAAACTTACATTTCGGTTGAATTTAGCATACTTAAACGTTGTTTTGGCACTGAATTTTGAACCACTAAAATCTGCATCACGTTCAAAATTGGAATACTTAAATAAGGCTTCTCCCTTAAAAGTACAATTAGTGAATTTTACATTGTTTTCAAAGTTTGCAACAAATGTATATCCAGAATCTTCATCGTGGTAATATGCATACACATTATCTTTAAAGGTACAATTGGTGAAAGATACTGAGCTTTCTATTTGTTCTTTCACAGAATTACTACTTCCATTTTTCCACCATTTTTTTCTTTTTGGTAAGTCAGGAAGTTTCTCATTCATAAAAGTCATGTCTAATATTCCACTAATGGTAACATTATCGTATGACACTGTTTTGCCCATTTTAATATCTCTCATAATATCACTTGCTTTTACTGTTTGTTGAGCAAAGGCATTAGTTGAGAAAATAAATGCGAATAAAATTAGATATAAAACTGTTCGTTTTTTGATTGAATGATTGGTTTTCATAATATAAAGTTTATAATATAATAGACTTTACTCTTTTATGAATGTTACAGTTTGAATCAAAAAAATATAAAAAATTATCTATTAATGTTTTTCTATCCACTTCCTGGCATTTACAAAAGCTTCTAGCCAAGGTGATACTTCGTCCTTTCTTCCTTGTGGATAATTAGCCCAATTCCACTGGAATGTAGAACGCTCAATATGTGGCATCGTTACTAAATGACGACCAGTTTTATCGCACATCATGGCAGTGTTAAAATCTGAACCATTTGGATTATGAGGATAGTTCGCATAACCATATTTAGCAACAATGTTGTATTTGTTTTCTGTATATGGTAAGCTAAATTTCCCTTCGCCATGAGAAATCCAAACACCTAAATTTGTTCCAGCTAAAGTTGAAAGCATCACTGAATTATTCTCTTGCACTTTCACAGAAGTAAATGAGCTTTCGTGTTTATGGGAATCGTTATAAGTTAGTTTTCCATGAATTTCATGTTCAGGGTTTACTAAATCTAATTCCATCCAAAGTTGAGCACCATTACAAATACCAACAGACAGCGTGTCTTCTCTTTCAAAGAATTTCTTTAAAGCAGTATTAGCTTTCTCATTATACTTAAATGCTCCAGCCCAACCTTTGGCTGAGCCTAAAACGTCAGAGTTTGAAAAGCCACCAACAGCACCAATAAATTGAATATCTTCAAGCGTTTCACGACCAGAAATTAGATCGGTCATGTGTACATCTTTTACATCAAAACCAGCTAAGTACATGGCATTAGCCATTTCACGTTCTGAATTACTTCCTTTTTCTCTTAAGATTGCAGCTTTTGGTTTTGGCTTATTAGAATCAATTACAGGAAGTTTTCCGGTGAAATGACGAGGAAAAGAAAACTCTAAAGGTTGATTTTTATAATTGTTATATCTGTCTTCAGCTAAATTGTTTGCTGTTTGTTTTTGGTCGAGTAGGAAAGAAGTTTTGTACCAAACATCTCTTAATCTAGAAACTGTCATGGTAAAAACTTCGTTATCATTAATCACGCTAAGTGTGTCACTTTCGGTAACTTTTCCAATATTCAAGAATTCGATATTTGCTTCAGAAAGTACTTTTTCAATGGAAGCATCTTTAGCTTGAATTACAATTCCAGCATTTTCAGCAAATAAGACTTTAAGGGAATCTTTTTCATTTAAAGCTGTGATATCTAACTCTGCACCTAAGTTATTATCTGCGAAGCACAATTCTAACAAGGTTGTAATCAATCCACCTGAAGCTACATCGTGTCCTGCAACAATTTGTTCGTCTTTGATTAATTGTTGAATCGTATTAAAAACAGTTTTTACATATGAAGCATTAGCAATGTTTGGCGCATCATTTCCTATTTTATTTAGAATTTGAGCAAATGAGCTTCCTCCTAATTTAAAATCGTCTTGTGAAAAATTGATGTAGTAAATGTTTCCAGAATTCTTTTGAAAAACAGGCTCTACAACTTTATTAATATCATTACAATTTGCGGCAGCAGAAATGATAACGGTTCCAGGAGCAATCACTTCTTCATTAGGGTACTTTTGCTTCATGGAAAGCGAATCTTTTCCAGTTGGCACATTAATTCCTAAATCGATTGTAAATTTAGATACTGCTTGTACAGCTTCATATAAACGAGCATCTTCACCTTCATTTTTACAAGGCCACATCCAGTTTGCAGAAAGCGAAACCGATTTTAAACCATCTTTTAAAGGTGCCCAAATAATATTCGTTAAGGCTTCAGTAATACTATTTTTACTTCCCGCTTCAGGATTAATAAGCCCAGAAATAGGAGAGTGCCCAATTGAGGTTGCAATCCCTTCTTTTCCTTTATAATCCAACGCCATCACACCAACATTATTTAAGGGAAGTTGTAATGGTCCAGCACATTGTTGTTTGGCTACTTTACCACCAACACATCTGTCAACCTTATTTGTTAACCAATCTTTACAGGCTACTGCTTCTAGCTGTAGCACTTGATCGAGATAATCGTAGAATTGAGATGGGTTATATTCAACATTTGCATAATTTCTAGAAATAGTTGAATCTGTCATTATTGTTTTTGGTGAGCTGCCAAACATATCTTCAAGTGCTAAATCCATAGGCTTGTTACCTTTGGTTTTAGACTCAAACGTAAATCTATGGTCTCCAGTAACATCGCCAACGGTGTACATTGGTGAGCGTTCACGCTCTGCTATTTTGTTGAGCGTATCTATATGTTTTTCAGAAATGACTAATCCCATGCGTTCTTGAGACTCATTTCCAATAATTTCTTTGTCAGATAGTGTTGGATCTCCAACAGGTAATTTATCTAAATCGATATTGCCTCCAGTTTCTTCAACTAATTCTGATAAACAATTTAAGTGTCCACCAGCACCATGATCGTGTATTGATACAATGAAATTTTCATCACTTTCAACCATACCACGAATTGCGTTTGCTGCACGTTTTTGCATTTCAGGATTAGAACGTTGTACTGCGTTTAATTCAATACCAGATTCAAACTCTCCAGTATCTGCTGATGAAACGGCTGCTCCACCCATTCCAATACGGTAATTTTCACCACCTAGAATAACAATTTTATCGCCTTGTTTTGGCGTGTCTTTTAATGCTTGTTCCCTTTTTCCGTAACCAATACCTCCAGCTTGCATGATAACTTTGTCGAACCCTAATTTCCTAGCTTCTTCTTCATGTTCAAAGGTTAGAACAGAACCACAGATTAGTGGTTGACCAAACTTGTTTCCAAAATCGGAAGCTCCATTCGATGCTTTAATTAAAATATCAATTGGTGTTTGGTATAGCCAATCACGCTCAGGAAATGCTTTTTCCCATGGACGATTCTCTTCTAAACGTGAATATGAGGTCATATAGACTGCAGTTCCTGCTAATGGTAATGACCCTTTTCCTCCAGCAAGTCTATCTCTAATTTCGCCTCCAGAACCGGTTGCGGCACCATTAAAAGGCTCAACCGTTGTTGGAAAATTATGTGTTTCAGCTTTTAAGGAAATAACTGAATCAAACTCTTGCGTAGTGTAATAATCAGGAACATCGGCACGTTTTGGTGCAAATTGCTCTACTTTTGGTCCTTTAATAAAGGCAACATTGTCTTTGTAAGCAGATACAATATCGTTAGGATGTTGTTTGGATGTTTCCTTGATAAGTTTGAATAGCGATGTTGGTTTTTCTTCGCCATCAATGACGAATGTTCCATTGAAAATTTTATGACGACAATGTTCACTATTTACTTGAGAGAATCCAAAAACTTCAGAATCGGTTAATGGTCTGCCTATTTTTTTACTAACACTGTTAAGATATTTAACCTCTTCTTCGCTAAGGGCTAAGCCTTCTTGTTGATTGTATAAAGCAATATCTTCAATATTAAGGATTGGTTCTGGTTTAACATCAATGGTAAACGATTTTTGATGTAATCCATTGAATTTTTCAGAAATCATTGGATCATAATCTTTAAAATCTTTAGCAATTGCTTTAAATTCTTCGATTCTGATAATCCCTAAAATCCCCATGTTTTGAGTAATTTCAACTGCATTGGTACTCCAAGGTGTAATCATAGCAGCACGAGGACCAACAAAAAAAGCATCGAGTGATGCTTGTTCAATTTTTGGTTGGTTACCAAAAAGCCATGATAATTTAGAGATGGTCTCGGTTGATAATTCTTCTAGTGTTTGTACAGCAAAAACCCTGCTGTTTACGTTTCCAAAGAAATGAATCATTATGTGTTAGTTTGTGTTGTAATTTTAAAGTGCAAATTTAATTTTTTTAGTTGTAATTATTTGCTAAAAAGTCATCTTAATTTGATAGTTATTCACGGAGTAATTCACAATTAAAAATACTTTAATAAAATATGCTTCACCGAACTGTAGTATGAACCTCCAAAAAGGTTGAGATGTACTAAAAGATAATACAGCTGATATAGCTCAATACGAGCGTTGGTATGCTCATTTTTAGGAATGATATCATGATACGCATTATAAAAACTTGAATCAAATCCGCCAAAAAGGTTAGATATTGCTATATCAACCTCATTATGACCATAGTAACATGCTGGATCTATTAGGTAAGGAGTGCCATTTGATGCTATTAAAAAATTACCACTCCATAAATCGCCATGTAGTAGTGAAGGTGTTTTATTTTTAAGCAAATTGTCAAGAACAACTTGCATTTTATTATTACTTGGAACTTCGTTTTGGTTAAGTAATCTTTTAGTTATAGCTAAATCTATTTGCGGTATTAAGCGTTCTTCTATGTAAAACGAAAGCCAACTGTCGTGAAACGAATTACTTTGTTGAAGGCTTCCAATAAAATTATGTTGATTAAACCCAAATTTATCTGCTTTTGTTTGATGCAATTTTGCTAATTGTATGCCAAGCTTTTTAAAACTATGTTTAGCGGGAGGGACAGATTCTATGTATTCCATTAGGATATACGAAATGTTCTTGTAGCTATCTTGTAAATAGATTTTAGGTGTAGCTATAGTATTAGTTTTTGCAATAGTATTGAGTCCTGCTCTTTCACTAGAAAACATTTTAGATGCATTGGAGCTTCCGTTAACTTTTAAGAAATAGTCTTGGTTTTGAGTTTTTATATTATATGCCGAAGAAATATCGCCTCCAGAGATTGATTTATACGATATAACTCTACTCTCTAAGCTAGAGGCAAGGTGATTATTAATTCAGTATTTAACATGCTTAAAAATAAAAAAGACCATTGTAAAAATGGTCTTTTTTAAATGATATTTTAAATGTATTATTGCCTTATAAGTTTTTTGGTAATACTTTGATTTTTACTCGAAATTTTCACTAAGTATATACCTTTATTGATGTTAGATATATCGACATAAGCACTATTAGGTAAAATGGATTTAGAAATAATAAGTTTTCCTAAGATATCATAAACTTTAATGTTTAATAATTTATTGGTATTAAATCGTATAGTGTTTTCTTTAACTGGGTTAGGATACATGCTAATACTTTTTATTTCGTTAGTGTCTGCGTTTAAAGGCGCGTAACATGTCCAAGATAAATCATCAAAAATCACACGATTAGCTCCATCTGAGTTTCCATCGAGAACTACTGCAATATTTCCAGTTACATTAATATTAGGTACTGTAATGGTTTGTTCAGTATCACTATATGCTATAGTTCCAACCACATTACCATTAACTTTTAAGTTAAATGTACCACTACTACCATTAAAGATTCTTAATGTTGTTACGGTTAAATTTCCAATTCCTCCACTAACTGTTGGAGTTGTTAATGAGCCATTTCTAATAGTTATAGCTTCACTACCATTTATATTTTGATCGGTTCTTGCATCAGTTGCTGACCAAGAGCCTCCATTATCACCAGTCCAATTTCTTGTAGCATAATTGCTTGCTGAAGCTGGTATGTTAGCAAAAGTTTCACTAATACATTCTGAACCACCAGAACCATTGTTAGTAGTCATTTCGCAATCTTGATTACTAAAAGCAGACATGTTATTGGCTGCATCTTTAGCTTTTATTGTAAAGCAGTAATTTGTATTAGCCGATAAACTTGTTGCAGTAAATGACGTATTAGTTGTGTTGTAAGTGTTTACACCTCCTACGTAAATATCATACGACGTAACAGCTACATTATCAGTAGAAGCGTTCCAGCTCAAGTCAATTGTGTTGTCTGTTGGATTGGAAGCTGTTAAACCAGTAGGTGCTGTTGGTGCTTGTGTATCAGCAGTAGGGTTCCAAATCAAGTTTACAAATTCTGGATGATCTACAAACGGATTTGCATTCCCTTGAAAGTTATAAGCAGCATTATTTCTATCGATTTCTGCTTGTACTACTGGGTCGTTTGCATGCCAATCAAGTAAAAGATCTAAAAACCAATCAGCAAAAACTTGGTCGCTTGTTCCATTGAGCATGGTATGACTCCATGATGCTACTTGTGTTTCGTAACGTACAGCAAAATATAGCAATGCTCTAGCAATATCGCCTTTAAATTCATCAATTGGTTCAAACACAGTTCCGTTATAGCTACCAAACGTATTAGGTCCAACTTTAGAGCCATTGTTAGATGTCCATGTAGGGCTACTTACTTCACCAAAAGCATAACTACTTCTTCTATTATTTACATAGCCATCAGTTGGTATAACGTGATGTACATCACTTCTCATAGGGTATGCTTCACTAAAAACAGATTGTGGCATTAAATGCTCTCGATTATAGCAATCGTTTTCTGAGTCATATGTGCCACATGTTCTAACACCATGATCATAATTATAAGAGTCGTTGTTCGTGGCACTTGGAGTTGGATTTTCGGAATAAAAATCTAAAACCGTGTCATCATTTTCATAGTAATCATCATTGTGAGTAGTTTGGTAAGCTGTATATAATGCTCCATAACCTTGATCTACATGACCATTAGATATAATATTATATAATTGTGTTTTAAGTGTATATCCAGATCCAGTTGCTGTATCGTAATAATTTGATGGAATTTGAGCTTGGGAAAAAGCAGTAATAAATAAAAAGTATAGGTAAAGTTTCTTCATAAATATTATTTTTCTCTCTCTAAGAGCGCCATATAAAAGCCGTCAAACCCTGATTTATGAGCAAATACGTTATTGTCTTTTACAAATGTAAACTCTTTTCCTAATTCTGATGCTAAAAAATTATCAACCTGCTTTCTGTTTTCTGAAGGTAACACAGAGCAGGTAGCATATACCATTTTACCTCCAGGTTTTAACATTTTAGAATATTGTTGTAATACTTCTTGTTGAGTTTGTTTAATATTATCAATAAATTCTGGTTCTAATTTCCATTTAGCATCAGGGTTTCTACGTAATACACCTAATCCAGAACAAGGTGCGTCTATTAATACTCTGTCGGCTTTATTATACAGTTTTTTAATGGGTTTGGTAGAATCAATGACTCTCATGTCAATATTATGTGCGCCATTTCGTCTTGCTCTTACTTTAAGTTTTTTTAATTTACTTTCGTAAATGTCCATAGCAATAATTTGCCCTTTATTTTCCATTAAAGAAGCCAAATGAAGCGTTTTACCACCAGCACCAGCACACGTATCGATAACCTTCATTCCAGGTTTTACATCAAGAAAATCGGCTACCAATTGAGAGGATGCATCTTGTACTTCAAACCATCCGTTTTTAAATGCTTCGGTTTTAAACACGTTAGCACGTTCAATCAATCTTAAAGCTGATGGATGATCAGGCAAGAATTCTGTTTCAATATCTTCAGACTGTAACTTAAGTTGTAAATCTTTTTTGTTGGTCTTTAGTGTGTTTACTCTTAAAATAACATCCGCTTGTTGATTTTGTGCAGCTAGCTCTTTAGTCCACTTACTTTCTCCTAGTTCCTGTAAGCCCAAATCGTCCATCCAATCTGGTACAGATTCTCTAAACTTTCTGATTTTTGAAAGCTCATCAAAACGTCCTTTAATTTTTCTGGTTGGTGTGTTTTCAAAATATTTCCAGTCAGGTAGTTTAATCCCTTTTAAAGTTGCCCAAACAGCAAATAAACGCCATGCGTCATCACGACTAAAAGGTTCTTTTACATTAGCAATTTCGGCATATAAACGTTTCCAACGCACAATTTCATAGGTGGTTTCTGCTACAAAACCTCGGTCGCGACTTCCCCAACGTTTGTCACGCTTTAAAAGTTTTTGTACAACTTTGTCGGCATATTCGCCTTCGTTGAATATTTGTATCAGTCCATCAATAACTGCAAAACATAAATTTCTGTGTAAACGCATCTCAATAATTTAAACATGCAAAGGTAGTTTAAAAAGTTTATTTGTTAAATGCTTTGTGTGTTTATTCATTGAGTTTTCTATTTTTATAAAAACTTTAAAAATGAAACAACTAATAACCTTATTTCTTTTAATTTCATTCTTTTCATGTAAAACTGAAGAAAAATTTATTCCTCGAGATTTTAACACAGTTGAAGTAGAAACTATTTTAGAAGATTCGCTTTTAAGTGTAAGAGCAATTGATATTTTGGATGATGATGGTTTAGCTTTTGCAGCTAATAATAATTCATTTGGATTGTATGATCCAGCTAAGAATACTTGGAATATTTCTAAGCAAAAACAAGACTCTTTAAAATTTAGCTTTAGATCTGTTGCGCATACAAGTACCGACTTTTTTATGTTAACCGTTGCAAATCCTGCATTATTATACAAGACTACAAATTCTGGAATGCAATTGGTGTATAGAGAAGATCATGACAATGTGTTTTATGACGCTATGAATTTTTGGAATGATAATGAAGGTATTGCCATTGGTGATAGTATTGATGGTTGTATATCCATAATTATTACACGTGATGGAGGGAATACTTGGACAAAACTACCTTGTGACCAATTACCTCCAGCGAAGGATGGAGAAGGTGCATTTGCTGCCAGTAATACCAATATTGTTATTGTAGGAGATAACACTTGGGTTGCCACTACAGCTGGAAGAATTTATTACTCAGCGGATAAAGGGAAAACATGGGAATTTGTTAGTACGCCAATTGTTAATGATAAAGATACAGAAGGGATTTACTCTGTAGATTTTTATGATGAACTACATGGTTTTGCTATTGGTGGTGATTACACAAACCCTGATAGTAACAAAGGCAATAAGGCTAAAACCATTGATGGTGGAAAAACTTGGAAACTGGTTGCAGATGGACAAACACCAAATTATAGAAGCTGCGTGCAGTACATTCCAAACCGAAATGGTCAAGAGTTAGTTGCGGTTGGCTTTAAAGGAATAGACTATAGTAATGACGGTGGAGAGACTTGGAAAACTATAAGCGACGAAGGTTTTTTTACGATACGATTCATTGATGAAACTACAGCTTATGCAGCTGGAAGTGGACGTATTAGTAAAATAACATTAAAATAAAAAAAGAGAAGCTGATGCTTCTCTTTTTGTTTAAGGTTTTTTGTTTTTCATACGTTGAGCACGCCTTTGTCTGTAGGACTCCATAAGTTTTCTATTAAAGGCATCTTCTGCAATTTTTAATTTAATTATTTTCTGAGGTGTAATTACATTACCCAAATCTTTAATTAGTTGTTGTTTGGCAAGATGCGTTTTATTCTCAATAGCCAAGTATTGATCTATAATATCTTGTGCTTCTTTTTCGGTTAGATTTTCTTTTTTCATGGCATCTCTTAAAGCTCTTTCGTCATTACGACGTATTTGGTGTAATTTGTCTTCGTATGTATTATAGATAGGCCAAAATTTTTGTGCTTCTTTTGGAGTTAAGCTTAATTGCTCAGTAATAAAAGCTACTTTTTGAGCTTTTATTTGTTGTCTCCAATCTTTTCCTCCCGATTGTGCATAAGCCGAGAAGCAAAAGATTAATAGTAATAAGGGAGTTATTATTTTTCTCATTTTGTTATTGTTGTTGTTATTGGTCGATGAAATCTTCTAAATTAACATTCTCTAATAGGTAATCCTCTAAAGAATCGTCATTAAAAGTGTCATCAAATAGTTCTATGTCTAAATTTATATCGTTATTATCTTCAGTTAATAAAGACGCTATTTCATAAGTGTTTATACCTTGTTCAATAAAGTAGTTTTCTACGAGTTCGGCTTCTATTGTATCGATTGACACTTCATTTTTATTCCAAAACACGCTAAACATTATGAGTATTGCAGCAGCCACTCCAGAGATGTACATAAGTGTTTGCTTATTGAAAAGGGAAATAACTTTTGGATTTTTACTGTCTTTAATTTTAGTTAAAACAACATCTTCCAAAGCATCAAAATATCCTTCAGGAGCTTTAAAACCAGCATCACCCATATTTTGGAGCGCATCGTTTAGTTTGATAGCATCCATTATTTTATCTTCCATATTATGAAAGTAATCTTTTGGAACTTCAAAGCCAGTTTTTTTTATGTTGTTTAATTTTTTCATGGTTATTAGTTAGACTATAATTTCATTAAAAGGTTTAATTGCCAGTTAAATAAGCTTCAATTTTTTTTACTGCTATATGGTAAGATGCTTTTAAAGCACCTTCGCTAGTTTCTAAAATGTCAGCCATATCCTTATATTTTAAATCCTCAAAATACTTCATATTAAATACTAACTGCTGTTTTTGTGGTAATGTAGCAATTGCTTTTTGTAATTTAAGTTGAATATCGTTTCCTTCAAAGTATACATCAGAAGTTAAATTATTAACTGTGTTAGATTGTATTTCTTCATTGCTCATTTGTACATGTTTAGCATTTTTGTTTAAATGTGTAATAGCTTCATTAGTAGCTATGCGATACATCCAGGAAAACAACTTACTATCTCCTTTAAATTTATCTATATTTTTAAATACTTTAATAAAAGTGTTTTGTAATACATCATCTGCATCATCATGAGATATAACCATTTTACGTATATGCCAATATAAACGCTCTTTATAAAGTGTAATTAGCTCCCTAAATGCTTTTTCTCTGGTAGAAGGTGACTTAAGTTGTAATAATAAAAAATCTTCGCTATTCAAAAAACTGTTTTCTTTTTAGACTTTTGAATTTATGAAAAGTTTAATCACTTTGATGATATTTTTTAAATTTTTTCAAACATTATAATCAATTGATAATTAGTTGTTTGATGTACTTTTTATCGATAAAGTGTAAAATAATATCGATAAAATGCATTTTTTTCTTGCTTAGAACTAAAATATGTTATATGTTTACACCGTCTTAACCTACTAAGTATTACCATTTCCCCCAAGATTGGTAATAATCGAGAAAAGGATGTTACCCAAATTACATCCTTTTCTTATTTTTATAAGTCTCTTAAATTTTAATTTACTGAAAAGATTGCATAGCAATTAAATTGCTATAAACAGCACCTTTATCGAGAAGTTCTTGATGCTTACCTTGCTCTACAATTTCACCTTTTTGTATAACAATAATTTCATCAGCATTTTGAATAGTGGATAAGCGATGTGCAATAACAATTGAGGTTCTGTTTTTCATCATGTTTTCTAAAGCTACTTGTACTAATCGTTCGCTTTCGGTATCTAAAGCTGAGGTTGCTTCGTCGAGAATCATGATTGGTGGATTTTTTAAAACTGCTCTAGCAATGCTTAAACGTTGTTTTTGTCCACCAGACAGCTTATTTCCAGAGTCTCCAATATTAGTGTTGATGCCTTCTGGAAGATCTTTAACAAACTCCCAGGCATTAGCAATTTTTAAAGCCTCAATCACTTGTTCATCTGTTGCATTTTCGTCACCTAGAAGGATGTTGTTTTTTACAGTATCGTTAAATAAAATGGAATCTTGTGTGACTAAGCCTATAAGGCTCCTTAGTGAGTGCTTGGTAATATCTTTAATATTGGTACCATCAATAGTTATTTTTCCTTCAGTTACGTCATAGAATCGTGTAACTAAGTTAGCAATGGTACTTTTTCCACTTCCAGATTGTCCAACTAAAGCAACGGTTTTGCCTTTAGGAACATTAATCGAGAAATTCCTTAAAACTAAGTCATCTTCGTATTTAAAGGAAACATTTTCAAGTTTTATACTATTTGTAAAATCGTGTTTTGTAGTTGTGTTTGGTTTATCCTCTAATGGTGAATGAGTTTCTATAACTTCTAATATTCTATCAGCAGCTGCATTTCCAGCTTTAACTTTATAGCTGGCTTTTGATATAGCTTTTGCAGGCGTTAGTATTTGATATGCTAAAGCCATATAAGTAATAAAAGCACCACCAGATAATGTTTTTTCTATTAAAACCATTGAGCCACCATACCATAAAAGCGCTGCAATAGAGACAATACCTAGAAATTCACTTGTTGGAGAAGCTAGATTTTGTCTGTTTAGCAAAATATTGGAAAAGTTGTAAAATTTATTTGTAGATTCCTGAAACTTCTTGTTGAATTTACCTTCAGCATTAAATCCTTTTATTACTTTAAGTCCAGAAAGTGTTTCTTCTAAAGTAGATAAAAACACACCTTGTTCTTTTTGTACACGATCAGATTTTCTTTTTAAGCTTTTACCAATTCTAGAAATAATAAATCCAGAAATTGGAATGAAAAGAAAAACAAATATTGTTAGCTTCACTGAAATTGAGAACATCGCTAATATTGCAAAAGCAATAGTTAATGGTTCTTTCACTATTAATTCTAGCACTGCTAATAGAGAGTTTTTAACTTCGTTTACATCTCCAGAAATTCTAGCTATAATATCGCCTTTTCTTTTCTCAGAATAATAAGAAATAGGCAATGTTAAAACTTTGTGGTAAACCTCATTTCGTAAATCTTTTAATACACCATTCCTTAAAAAGGTAATAAAGTATAGTGCTAGATAATTAAAGATGTTTTTTAATAGGAATAAGCTTATAATTAGAATAATCATGTATAACAAAGCTTGTTGAGGTCCTTGACTATCGGTAGTTGATGTAATAAAGTAATTTAAGCTATCTTCTGCATATACTTTTAGTTTTTTTAAGCCTTCATAGGTAGGCTTTGTATAGACTTTTTCGTTTTCACCAAAGAGCACATTAATCATTGGCATTAGAGATACCATAGCTAATGTACTAAACAGCGCATAAAAAATATTACAGATTATGTTTAATATTCCATACTTTTTGTATGGTATAATAAAACGTGATAGTTTTTTTAAATAATCCATTAATTAAGTTTCATATCTTTAATGATGGCATCAATCTTTGCTTCCAAAAGTTGTTCCGTAGTTTTAAATGCTGCCACATTGTCTAATGTTGTGTTTACGCTAATATAAAACTTAATTTTTGGTTCGGTACCACTTGGCCTAAGGGCTATTTTACTGCCATCTTGAGTATAGTAAATAAGCACATTAGATTTTGGGACATCTATAATGGTTTCTGAACCAGTCACCAAGTTTTTAGCAATGGATAATTGATAGTCTTCTATTTTTACAACCTTACTGCCATTTACCTGTTGCAATGGGTTTTTCCTTGCATCAATCATCATTTGCTTAATTTCTTCAGCACCTTCTATGCCTTTCTTTGTCATAGAAATTAAGCGTTCTTTATAGAAACCATGTGTTGTATATAAGTTGATAAGCTCTTTAAAAAACGAACTTCCTTTTGCTTTTGCTTGTGCCGCAATTTCACATGCTAAAAGGGTAGAGGTAACAGCATCCTTATCTCTTACAAAATCTCCAACCATAAAGCCAAAGCTCTCTTCGCCTCCTCCAATAAAATCAAGTTCTGGAAAATCTTTAATCATTTTAGCAATCCACTTAAAACCTGTTAGTCCAATTTTGCACTCCACATTATAATGTGATGCTAAATTTTCCATCATTGGTGTGGAGACTATTGTAGAACCAATAAATTCTTTACCTTGAATTTTGTTTTGACCTCTCCATTGTTTTAATAAGAACTCGGTCATGACTACCATTGTTTGGTTTCCGTTTAGCAGCTTCATATTACCATCTATGTCTCTCACCGCAATACCAACTCTGTCACTATCAGGATCGGTGCCAATAACAATATCTCCATTTACTTTATCGGCTAATTCTAACGCCATTTTTAAGGCTGCAGGCTCTTCTGGGTTAGGTGAATCTACTGTTGGAAAATTACCATTAGGAATTTCTTGCTCCTTAACAATATGAACATTTGTATAACCTGCTTTTTTTAGCGTTTCGGGAATAATGGTTATAGAAGTTCCGTGTAATGATGTAAAGACGACATTTAAGTTTTCCTTGGCAGTTTTAGTGGTATTAAAGCTTCCGTTTTTTATAGAGGCATTTATAAACACATCATCAATGTCTTTCCCTATATATTGAATAAGTGTTTCATTTGCTTCAAAATTAATTTCGGAATAGTCTAGTTTGTTAATTTCAGTAATAATATTAGTATCCTGTGGAGGCACTATTTGTCCGCCATCCTGCCAATATACTTTATAACCATTGTATTCTGGAGGATTATGTGATGCTGTTAATACAATACCACAATGACAATTTAAATGTTTTAAAGCAAAAGATAATTCTGGTGTTGGACGCAAATCTTCAAACAAATACGCTTTAATATTGTTTGCCGAAAAAACATTAGCTACAATTTTTGCAAATGCTTTGCTATTATGTCGGCAATCGTAAGCAATAGCAACCTTTAATTGCTCATTTGGAAAGGATTGTTGTAAATAATTACTTAATCCTTGGGTATTCTTACCAATGGTGTATTTGTTCATTCGGTTGGTGCCAACTCCCATAACACCTCGCATACCACCAGTTCCGAATTCTAAATCCTTGTAAAAACTTTCTTTTAATTCTTTAGGACTTGAAGCTATTAACTCCTTTATTTCTTGTTGTGTATCAGTATCAAAAGTAGGCGTTAACCACGCATTTACCCTATCTAGAATTTGAGGTTCAATATGAGTCATTGATTAAATTTTATATGCAAAAATAGCGAATTAGCTCAGCTAACGTTGTTGTAGTAACGTTAACAACTTATAAATTAATTTTTTTATCGATTTTGTAGCGATCTTTATCTTCTTTTGAGCGTAAAATAATTTCTCCTAAAAACCCAGCTACAAAAAACTGGGTGCCAATAATCATAGTTACTAGTGCAATGTAAAACTGAGGTCTTTGAGTAATTAATCGTCCTTCAGGATTAATAAATAGTTTATCGATACCTAAATACATAGCAAAGCAAAACCCTATAAAAAACATTAAAGCTCCTAGAGCACCAAAAAAGTGCATAGGTCGTTTGCCAAACTTAGATAAAAACCAAATACTAATTAAATCTAAAAACCCATTTATAAACCGCTCCATACCAAATTTTGTTTTTCCGTATTTACGTGCTTGATGTTGCACTATTTTTTCACCAATATTGCTAAATCCTTCATTTTTAGCTAATACAGGAATGTAACGATGCATTTCGCCATACACATTTATGCTTTTTACCACCTCTTTGTTGTAAGCTTTTAAACCACAATTAAAGTCATTTAGCTTAACTCCAGAGGTCTTTCTAGCTGCCCAATTAAATAATTTTGAAGGTAGGTTTTTAGCAATAACCGAGTCGTAACGTTTCTTTTTCCATCCAGAAACCAAATCGTAACCCTCATCACTAATCATTTTGTAGAGCCCAGGAATTTCCTCAGGGTTGTCCTGTAAATCGGCATCCATAGTAATAATTACATTGCCTTGAGTTTCTAGGAAGCCAGCATGAAGAGCTTGCGATTTTCCGTAGTTTTTAAAAAAGCGAATGCCTTTTACAGCATTGTTTTTTTGCGAAAGTGCTTCAATAGTTTGCCATGAACCATCAGTACTGCCATCGTCAATAAAAATAATCTCGTACGAAAAATGATTGGATTGCATAACATTTGCAATCCAATCATGTAATTCGTTTAATGAGTCTTTCTCGTTAAGTAGTGGAATAACTACTGATATGTTCATGTTTTAGTAATTTCTAAATTCTTTGTCAAAAATAAAGAAATTATTTAAGCATCTGGGTTAGATCTTTTCATTATTGCTGCAACAATAAGACCTAATATTGCTTGAATAACAAAACTCCAAATAAGGTTTTGAATTAATGCCCCAATGCCAAACTGATTTTGATTTTCAATCTTTTCAACAGCTTCCGCAATTGATTCTGGTGGTGCACCAAAACCTTCCAACATATTGATAGTAGCCTGTACTGTCATCTCTTTCATTTGTATAGCAGCTTCTGGGTCAATAAAATTAAATAGAAGAGCACTTATAACTGTACTGATTGTGATACCTACTACCACTGTAATAAAATAGGAGGTAAAAGCCTGTTTAAAGCTTAAAAAGCCTTCTAAAATTCCTTTGGACTTAGCAGTCGATACTACTCCAAATCCAACAATTATTAAAATTAAAAAGATACCAAGCCACATATTAACCATAAGACTTAGGTCAATGGCATATATTGCAACGGTTATTAATGCTAGAGCTCCTCCTAGATAAAGTCCATAATTTAAAGCACTTGATTTAATCGAGTTTTCCATGAATGTTATTTTTGGTTAATAATTTAGTTAGTATGTTAAAAGTAAAAAATGTTACAGTAAAAATAGACGAATAAAAAAATAAATAATATGTTGTTGTTTTATGAAAAATTCTTAAATTTGCAGCTCGAAAAAAGAAACGATTTTAAAGTTTAAGTGATGAAAAAAGATATACATCCAGAAAATTATAGATTAGTAGCGTTTAAAGATATGTCTAACGACGATGTGTTTTTAACAAAATCTACAGCAGATACTAGTGAAACAATAGAGGTTGATGGTGTTGAATATCCATTAGTGAAAATGGAAATTTCAAGAACGTCTCACCCTTATTACACAGGTAAATCTAAACTTGTTGATACTGCTGGACGTATCGATAAATTCAAAAACAAATACGCAAAATTCAAAAAGTAATTTTTGCTATCATAAATATTAAAAGCCTTTCAATAATTGAAAGGCTTTTTTATTTTGTGTGTCCCGTCCTGAAATAAGTTGACACAAAAACGACTTATTATGAAAGACAAAGAGCAATCAAGAGTTAAGCGTACTCAGCGCGATTATAATTTGGGCTTTAAATTAGCAGTAGTATCGCAAGT
>NZ_SUPL01000022.1 GCF_005047595.1 Pontimicrobium aquaticum | reverse complement strand
TGTCCCGTCCTGAAATAAGTTGACACAAAAACGACTTATTATGAAAGACAAAGAGCAATCAAGAGTTAAGCGTACTCAGCGCGATTATAATTTGGGCTTTAAATTAGCAGTAGTATCGCAAGTAGAAAAAGGCGAGTTCACCTATAAACAAGCACAAAGGCATTACGGTATTCAAGGTAGAAGTACCGTTTTGATATGGTTAAGAAAACATGGTACCTTAGACTGGAGCAAACCATCCTTACTCATGCAATCAAAATCCAAAGAAACACCAGCACAAAGAATCAAACGTTTAGAACGCGAGCTTGAAGATGAAAAACTAAAGAACAAGATACTTAATACAATGATTGACATCTCAGACAGTCAATATGGGACTTCCATTAGAAAAAAGTTTTCATCTCAACAATCCAACGCATCAGGCAAGAACAAGAAATAAGTCTATCTCGTTATTGTCGATTGTTTGAGATATCAAGACAAGGATTCCATCAAGCTCTTAAACGTCAAGAAACCCGGACCAAAGAGCTTGCCAAAATTAAACCTTTGGTCATGCACATACGTATGCAAATGCCAAGAATAGGCACTAGAAAATTATACTATTTACTGAAGGGCGAGTTTAAGAATCAAGGTATAAAAATAGGTAGAGATGCCCTATTTGATTACTTACGATCAGAATCCATGCTTGTTAAGCCAAAAAGGAATTACACGAAAACAACTAATTCCAAGCATTGGCTAAAAAAACATCCTAATCTTATGAAAGATGTAAAAACGATACATCCAGAACAATACTTTGTAAGTGATATTACTTATATTAAAAGTAGAGAACGCACACATTACCTCTCTTTAGTAACGGATGCTCATAGTAGAAAAATTATGGGTTATCACCTTAGTGATGATATGGGTTCAAAGAACGTAGTCAAGGCTTTACAAATGGCAAACAAAAGCAGAACAACAGATAACAAGCTTGTGCACCACTCAGATAGAGGGTTGCAATATTGCTCAGCCGTTTATCAAAAAGAACTAAGCACCTATAAAATACAACCATCGATGACCGATGGTTATGATTGTTATCAAAATGCAATTGCCGAACGTATCAATGGCATATTGAAAAACGAGTTCCTAATCCATAAATGCAATAATGGAAAACAGCTTAGACAACTCATAAAACAATCTATTGAAACATATAATGATAGAAGACCACATTTGAGCCTTAATTACAAAACACCTAACTTTGTACACAACAAAAAAACCAGTGAAGTTAACTTCACTGGTCCTATCTAATTTTTATTTATAAACTGTCAACCTATTTTAGGACGACTCA
>NZ_SUPL01000021.1 GCF_005047595.1 Pontimicrobium aquaticum | reverse complement strand
TTCCTGATAGGTTGACAATACACAAAATCCAGTCAATCCTTAATCTAAACGAACAATTTTTTCTGATACGATATTCCGAAAACCGAAGTTGAATGTCAAAAAGTAACTCCGATGGCATACAACGGTCTCGGCTATGAGTAGTTGCGTGTGTTAGCGATTAACTTTGCAAGTACACACCAAACTGAAAATCCGCTAGGATTTTCAGAAGTAGGTGAGAACGAGCAATTACTTATAGCCATTGTTGTGCGTTCGTTTTTTATTTCCATTGTTTGTTTTTCAAGTTGGTTTTCTTTAATGAATATCCATCGTTAAAAAACAATTTTCCGTTATTCAAAACCATTATTTTATCAGTCAAAAATCTCGGAACAGCGTTTAAGTCCAAATCTCTCACAATAATTTCTATTTCATTATAATTTGGATTGTCGATTTCTATTGTTTCTTTTTGTCCTAAATAATGATACGTAATTGTTTTTATTTTTTGAGTTTCCAATTCCGCAATTCCATTCACGTCTGCTGCTTTTCCAGCGTTTTGGTCATTCACTACAATGAACGCAGCTGCAAGAGGTAATTCCAAATCTCGGATTGTAATTTTGATATTCTCAATTCGGTCAGGATTTATTTTTCCGCTATAAGTCGTACTTGGATTTTTTGGTTGTTCAAATGTGTTCAGTTTTATACTGTCAGTAGATATTTGTTCCCAATTTCCTTTGACTACAGTTCCGCCACCAACATCCATAAAAATAAAATATTCAAATGTTTTGTCCGATTTCAGTTCAATTTGAGTGCAACCCAAATATTCATTTCCGCATTTTCCATATAACCCAATTACGGATTTATTCGTTGAGCACGAACTAAAAAAAAGTAAAATTAAAATCAGTTTAATGTATTTCACGGGTTTTTCTTAAATGTCTAGTCCTGAAATATGGCTACAGGTTAAAAATTGATTTACGCTGTTTTTAAATATACCATATTCGGTGTTTTGAAGTCTAAAGATAAATGTAATCTTATTTCGTTGTATAAATTAATTGCATTTTTTGTAGCTCTTTTCGCGTGTTGTACGCTATCAAAGGTCTGGTCAAGATAAAACTCGTCTTTTAGGATGCCGTTTACACGTTCAGCAATAGCGTTTTCGTAGCAATGATTTTCTTCTGTCATACTAATTTTGATGTTGTTTCTCTTTAAAATTTGTGTGTATACATTGCTACAATATTGTATTCCTCTATCCGAGTGATGTATAAGGCTCTCTGTGTTTTTAGCTTGATATAATGCTTTTTTAAGAGCTCTGGTACAACCGCTAAGTTCAAGGCTATCACTAAGGTCGTAACCTATGATTTTTCTAGAATACATGTCAGTTATAAGAGCAAGTAACAAAATCCTTTTACAGTTCTGATGTATGTAATATCAGATACCCAAACTTGATTAGGTCTATTAACAATTACATCTTTTATGATGTTTTTATGTTTGTAAAACCTATGAAAAGAGTTTGTTGTTCTGTAGCTAGGTTTCTTTCTGGTTATAAGCATATTGTGTTTTCTAAGAATGTTGAAAAGCGTGTCTCTGCCTACTTTAAGGTTAGCTTTATCAAACTCATTTTTTAAAGATATTTTGAGTTTACGTACACCTTCTCTAGGCAAGGATCTGCGTTTTTGGTTTACAATTTGAATGATCTGTTGTTCAAGTTTTAAACGTTTGTCAGCT
>NZ_SUPL01000020.1 GCF_005047595.1 Pontimicrobium aquaticum | reverse complement strand
AACAACGCGCATAAAACATAGCTGGGATAGGTCTAATTAAACTATTTGTCTTATTTTTAAGGCAAATACCGAGTCTGAAAATAGCGGTTATATGACCGCTAAATTTCATGCTCGTAACCGTTGTAGCCAATTTGAAAAATGACAAAATTCCGACTGACTTTAGTAACTGAAAATCAAAAATCTCTTGAAAAAGGAAAGAAGTTTGCTGAACTGATTTGCGGAACTCTGAATAGTAAAAACGGATATGAAATTTCAAAATATGAAAAGCTTGAAAGCTCATATCGGATAGAAATTATTGGACAAATAACGGACAAAAGCTCGGTTGCAGAATCAATCGAATTGACAGACCGAATTTGCTCGCCTTGGATTGTGACTTATGAACGACCCAAAAAGAGCGTGGAATTGATATTTAATAAATCGGACTTATCCAATTTTCGGAGTAAAGAATTTAATGTGCTAAACTGGGCGCAGTTTGAAATTGAAAATGACTAAAAAGAGTTTAAAAATCACAAGATTATACATAATTAGTTTTTTATGTATTGTTTGTTATTTCCTATTAGAGAATTCTAACATCATTTCTGAACTCGTTCAATTATCTGAAAAAGGTCGTTATGGCGGATTCCTGACATTTTTTCTAACAGGATTATTCAAATACGGATTATTACTAATCGGAATAAGTATTATTATAATTATGAGTTTTTTAATAATCAGAGAAAGAACAAAAAAAACGCTTAAATAAATAAAAACTGGCTACAACATTGGCTATAATTCATTGCGGTTGAATTCCTTATCGGAATTCACCGCAATTTTGCTATCTTTCGGCTACGGCGGAAAGAATCCTGCGGATTTTTCCGCAACGAAATCATAGCCGAGACCGTTGGCAACAATATGAAAAACCGAAAACATTGAGATTTAAAATAACATTTTTCATATCATTCTTTTTTTGCATTTTTTCCGCATTTGGACAGCGGACTTTAAGCGGAAAAACAATCGACCAATTTTTAGAAAGTGCCATTGGAATTACAATATTTGACAAAGACACAACCAAAATCGGACAGTCTGACTTGAATGGATATTTCCAAATTGAATTACCTAAAGAAACGGATACATTAATTTTTGCTGGAGTGGGTTATGAATGGGCTACAATTGCAGTTCCAAAGGAATGTAAAAATCTAGAGTTAGTTCTATTTATGGCTTCTACTTATGATTTTATGTCACCTAAAAAAGTTGACAGACTACGTAAGAAAGAATTTGAAAAATTATCCGAATTACACACTCAAGCATTCCAGAAAGGAATTTTTAAAACCGAAAAACCTTGTGCTATCCGAAAGTTTGAACCTGACTTCCCAGAACTTGACAAAATTCGTCGACAACATAAATTGACTAAGAAAGAGATTAAAACAAAATTTAAAGAACTGAAAATTGGAGATATTATAAAAGTTCCGACTCAAACTTGGTCAGCATATACAAATGGAACTGACTTTGGCTGTCTAATAACTGGAATGGTCATTGGGAAAAACAAGAAAAAAAGAGGATACAATTTAATTATTAAAGTAACCGACAATCTTTGTGAAAAAGACAAGGCTATTTATAATGGGAATCCAGTTAAAATTGGAGATTCGATTACACATAATATGAAATATTTTAAAATAATAACTGAATAAAAATACTGTTGCCAACAACGTATATAATTTATTGCTAGTTCTAGCCTACTTACGAAAATCCTCGCGGATTTTCTATTCGGTTTGTATTTGCTAAATTAGGTGCTTAAAACACGCAACAAACCATATACAAACACGTTGTGCGTCATTTTGACCCGTCCTGAATAAAGGCTACATAATTTCAAACATTATGTACAAAAATGACAAAGTTATCAGACGGTATTCAGAACCTTTTAAACTGAAAATTTTAGACGAACTTACAACAGGAAAACTA
>NZ_SUPL01000002.1:558753-586524 GCF_005047595.1 Pontimicrobium aquaticum | reverse complement strand
AACAACGCGCATAAAACATAGCTGGGATAGGTCTAATTAAACTATTTGTCTTATTTTTAAGGCAAATACCGAGTCTGAAAATAGCGGTTATATGACCGCTAAATTTCATGCTCGTAACCGTTGTGCAACATATGAGAACAGAATGAGAATTTTAATTTACACCATTTTATTTTTGACTTTTAATCAGTCCTTTTCTCAAATAACTTTGGATTATAAAAAAGTTTTGGCGGAATTAGAAAACTCGTCGGAATCTTTAAATACAACTCTGATTTTGCCAAATTCTGACTTTTATATCGGAATAACTAAAGACGTAATTGTCGAAAATCCCGAATTGAATTCTTGTATTGATATTGCAACGGACGAAAAGAAAAACGGACAAATTATCGGAATATTAAAAAAGCATAATTTATTGGACAAATTATATGTTGAAATCGAAAATGAATACTCTGATTTAAGCTCTGACCAAATATTCAAACCAACTGAAACCGAATTATATATGGAATTGTTTTTTAAAACAAATGATTTCGGAATTATGAGTTGTTTCGTTCCTATTTTCAAAAAAAAGAAAGCCAAAGAACTGATTTGCGATTTGGACAAAATATTTGATTATAAATACTGTTTTAAAAAAATGAAACGAAAAATATAAATACGTTGCACAACAAAGTATAAAAAATAATGCTTAAATTTATTTCTTAATCAAAAGGTTAGTGCGCATTTGGTCTCTCTGATTTTCCTGCGGAAAATCCTCGGACACAAAATCGCACTATTCTTATACACAACCGTTGACCCAATTAAAAAAAACCTCGAACATAGATGAACATTACTGAATTAAGAGAGTCCCAAACCGATTTTGAACAGATAAGATTATAAAATGCCCTCATCGGAAAAACTATAGTATTCACCACTGGGAACAACTATGATATGGTCTAATACTTTTACATCAAAAAATGCTGCAGCATTTTTAATTTTTTCCGTGAGTTGTTTATCTGCTTCGCTTGGTATTAGTTTTCCACTGGGATGGCAATGCGAGAGAATTACACCAACCGAGAGCGTCTTTAAAACAACTGCAAATAATATGCGAATATCAACTAATGTTCCTGTAATTCCACCTGTGGATAATTGATAAATTCCTTTAATTTTATTAGAATTATTTAATAACAACACTTTAAAGGTTTCTTGTAAACCGATGGTATTTTGGTCCCAAGTTTCAAAAAGTAGTTTCCCGGCATCTTTTGAAGATCTAATAGCCAGTGATTGTGACACCGCCTTTTTCTCTTTATAACTCACTTGTATTTCATTAACTTTATACTTCATAACTATTAGCTTAAGCGTTAATATGATAGAGAGGGCACAACCACGGTAAGTTACACCCTCTCTTTTTTACTTAATCACCACCTATGGTGTTATCCTTATTTGGCCCCAATAATAGGATTTCAATAACCACCACTTCAGTAACATATCGCTTGGCTCCCTCTTTATTTTCATAGGAACGGGAAACTAATTTACCTTCGACTGCTATTTCTTTGCCTTTTACAACATACTTTTCAATGACATCGGCTGTCTTACCCCAAGCAACTATATTATGCCAGTTAGTATCTGTTTGCCTTTCGCCTTTTGAATTTTTGTAACTCTCATTAGTTGCTAATGATAACCGCACTACTTTTTTACCACTTTCAAGGATTGTAATGATTGGTTCTTGTCCAACATTTCCAATTAACTGTACTTTGTTTTTTAATGTACTCATGATTAAAATTTTTAGATTAATAATTATTTAAAACTGATTTACTTATTATATCCAGAAGCGTTTTTCTTTTTTCCACCATAGGTGGTTTTGTTAACTTTAGCTCCACTTCCATTTTGGATATTTTGTAATGATTTCATTATTCTATATTTTGAATTACTTCCCATAGAGCCTTCAGCTGTTATCTTTTTTTGATGCTTACACAATTTTCAATATTTAGAATTAATCAAGGGCTTATAAAAGGGTGAGTGAGTTTACACCCATCGTAGGCCAAGGAAACCCGGTTATGCAGCCCGATTAACTTCTAAATGTTGGTGTTTTGCTGTCAAAAAAAGAGGTAAAACAGTGATTGGCAGGGAAGTGAATAATAAAATGATGAGAAATTTTTAAATAGCATGAAGTGGCACTAAATGTATTTATCGAGTTCTAAATAAACAGAACAAATAATGAATGTAATCCATTTATTATATCTAAAAGCATATAATCATATTATAAAAACACAAAATATACGTAATTACATATAATTCACTATATTTGACCTAAATTATACTTAAAAGCATATAATGAAAGAATTATCTAAATTCGTAAAAGCCCGTAGAAAAGAAGTAGATCTCACTCAAAAAGAGTTTGCAGAAAAAGCTGGTGTTGCCTTAACAGTTATTAGAAAGATTGAACAAGGTAAGACGAACTTAAATATGGAAAAGGTTAATCTGGTATTACGTATGTTTGGGCATGAACTAGCAGCTGTTAGCACCAAAGAATTAAAAAAACAGAAACTATAATAGCTTATGAGAAGTGCTACGATATTATATAATAACACACTAGCAGGGATACTTACTGAAACTGACGATGGTGAATATGAATTTAGGTATGACAATGATTATATAAAAAATCATCCAGAACAGTTCATAACATTTACTATGCCTGTTAGAGAAGAAGTATATAAAGACAAAAGGTTATTTCCTTTTTTTGAAGGATTAATTCCAGAGGGATGGTTACTTAATATCGCCACAAAAAACTGGAAAATAAATCAAAATGATCGTATGGGCTTATTATTAGTCTGCTGCGAGAATTGCATAGGAGCAGTAAGTGTGAAACAAATAGTAAAAAGTGATGAAGAATAAATGCTTGTATTGTTACGAAGATTTAAAAGATGAGTTGGACTTCCACCAAGCTTGTAGTTTGTCATTTTTTGGAAGCAAGGAAGCTCCGAAATTAGAATATTCATTAGATCAAATGTCCGAACTGGGCAAAGATGTCATAGAACGCAGCGTTGCAGTTCCTGGAGTACAACCTAAATTGTCGATGACCCTCATTAATAAAAAAAGAGATAACAATGGTTTTAGGTTAACAGTAGTTGGCGCATTAGGTGGAAATTATATTTTTAAACCACCTTCAACCGACTATCCAGAAATGCCACAAAATGAACATTTGACCATGCGCATTGCCGAATCTTTTGGAATTAAAACAGTTCCCTCTAGTTTAATTAGATTACAATCTGGGGAATTATCATATATCACAAAACGAATAGATAGAACTGAGGACGGACAGAAGATTCATATGTTAGATATGTTCCAAATCACAGAGGCCTTTGACAAATATAAGAGCTCAATGGAAAAAATTGGAAAGGCCTTAGAAAATTATTCAGATAATACACTATTAGATAAAATCTTCTTCTTTGAATTAACCCTATTTAGTTTTTTAACTGGCAACAATGATATGCATTTAAAAAACTTTTCAATGATTAGATCTACTTCCGGATGGTTGTTAGCCCCTGCTTATGACTTGCTTAATGTTGCGATTGTAAACCCAGATGACAAAGAAGAGCTAGCACTTACAATTGAAGGTAAAAAAAGTAAATTAAAATATGTTCATTTTGAAACTTTAGGAAAAGGCTTAGGATTAACGAAGAAACAAATCAGTGGTGTTTTCGACCGATCTTATAAAAAGAAAGAAAATGCTATTAAATGGGTAACCAATTCTTTTCTCTCCCGAGAAATGAAAGCTAAGTATATAACTATACTTAATGAACGCTATGAGAGAATTTATAACACAGAAAACAAGAACTAAGTCGGTAATGTCCTATTAATGAAAGTAAACTTGCAGGACACAAATATATTAGTAGTACTGAAACTTATGTATCAAAGGGCTTACAACCACATAACAGAATACAATTATTTTTTTCATACTTTATTTGGGGTTTAACTCTTTTATATATGTGATAATTCTAAAAAAAGTTGACATTAATTTATAAAATTTAATCAGTAACACAGTCCTTACAAGACTAGTGGTGAACTATTGTATTGCTTTTAAAGCATTAAGAGAATAGTTGTTTTATTTTGAAGGCAAAACAAAATTGACTAGTAGAGTTTGTACGGATTAAAAAAAGCTTCACTTTTCTGTGAAGCTTTACTTGTAGCGGTAACTAGATTAACTTCGCTATCGCTCGTTGGGTCTCAAAGGTAAACTTCTCGTCCTATTGAATTCTTATTAATCTTTAGGCATAAAAAAGAGCTAACATTACTGTTAACTCTTTGCTTAGTAGAGCATACAGATAAAATATCGAACTTAATAATTAGAGATTTAGAAGCATTTAAAGAAATTAATAGCCAATAATATAATTAAAGAATACTCATTTTTTTACTTCATCTAAGTAATTTTTATAGACTATATAAATTCTTTAGAATGATTTTCACTTTTTAAGTTCTCAGAATCATTTCTTACACTCGGTATTGATGGTATTTATATTTTATTTTCAAAGTAGTCTTTCCAATACTTTGCGTTAGAAATGATATTTTCAGTATGGTTGTGTCTATCATTCATAAATCTGTCAAGTACGTTTTATACTTTAAGTTTTGCGACAACTTTTTCGGGGTATCTACAAACTAAATAAAGCTCCAATATTGAAACTACTTCTACCATTTCTAATTGTATCTCCAGAATTTTCTTCAAATACATCTGAAAATCCTGATTGACCATCATATTCTATAAATAACTTAATGCTGTCATCTATTTCAAATTTATACCCAATACCAAAGGCAAAACCAAAGTCTGTACTTTTAAATCCCTCTTTGACATCCATACCTAACTCTGAATCTTTCGCATTCATTAAAAAACCTACATATGGTCCAAAATTTAAATACCAATTTCTATTTGAACCAAAATGCCAATTAGCCATTATAGGAAGGGTTGCATAATTTAGTTCAAAATCTGTTGTAACAGTATTGAAGTTTTCATCTGTAATGAAACCATCTGCCCATCCTTTGCTATCATAAATTAATTTTGCTTTCAAACCCCATCTATCTGAAAAATAATATTCTCCAGACACACCTGCATTAAATGAAATTCTAGAAGATGCATTATTTTGCCCATCTATTGTTGATACATTTGCTAAATTTAACCCCAATCCAAGTCCTAACTCAAAATCTCCATTATCTTGAGCATAAGAAGTTAATATTCCGAAAATTGTAAGGGCTGTAATAAATAATTGTTTTTTCATAATGATAATTTGTTAATATATTTTAAATGTTAATGTGTTTGTTTTTATTCTGATTGGATTAAAATTAATTAGCTCATATTCTATTGATTAATAGATTGTGATTATTATTTTTTTAAATAAGTTATATTCATACCCAATATTCACAAACCAGCAAGAATTGCTAATTGAAAATTCTTGCCAGTTGTGTTTATACAAAATTACTTTTGTGGCTTATAAATTGCACCAGTTGCAAAATCAACAATAGCACCTGGCCAAAAAAGGAGAATATCAGCAATCAAAGCCCCGACTCTAACTTGTCTTTGTTGTTCTCCTGCCATAGGCTTTGTTTTTTGATGTGCGGTAACTTTTCCTCCGAAAACCGTTGCGCAACTTGACATCATTACTGTTATTAGTCCAATTGCAATTACTTTTTTCATTTTTTTCATTAAATAAAATTTAGGTTAATAATTAATTTATATATTTTTTAATTTTGTTTTTGATAAAATATCGTGAATTCCGTTTGACTTGAATAGATAGGATAAAAAATCAATAGGGATTAGTCTAGATAACGTTCTTATAAAAATCCTAGAGAAACTTGGGCTTTTATTATCCTCAATATCTACAACTTTAGTTTTTGTTATCATTTTTCCTATTGTTTGACCAATAGTCAGCTCAAAAATAAAATAGTAGAAATAGTACATTAAAATCATAATGTACTTTAAGTCTTCTCTTTCAACATAATTTTTCAATAAAATAGAAGACAATGAAACAATAATAAAAAACACCATTGAGTCAATAAGAAAATTATATAATCTTGTTCTTTTATTCATAATATTACACTTAGTCTCGAATATGAGTAATTGCATGGTTCAATACTAACTTTGCTAATACGCACCAAGCTGAAAATCCTCTCGGATTTTCAGAAGTAAGCGAGAACAAGCAATTACCTATAACCATTTGTTAGTGGTAGCTTTTATTTCTATACAGTGATTAATTCAGCTAATTTCTTTGCAATATTTCCCATTGTTTCTTCTTGTGTATCTAATCCATTTCTTGATCCTAACAATGGACTTACATCTCTTAATTCATCATAAGTCGTATTATGTACAATAGGGACAAGCTGGTCTCTTGCAAGTAAAGCAGATAATTCTTTTTCGGCTACACCTTCATTTTGTACTCTTTTTAAGAAGTTAGGTGTTACTAAAACAATTCCAATTTTAGATTTTGCCAAACCTTTATCAATTTCACGAAGAAATGAAGTTCCTAATGGTATATCTTTTTCGCTGAACCATACAGATACACTGTTAGATATTAGCAAGTCATATAATTCCAATGCGGATTCTTTTCTGTCATCCCAAGCATGACAAAGAAAAATATCTTTTATATCTGGTTTCCCTGCTCTTTTTTCAACAACTCTTCTAACAGGAGTAAGTGTATTTATCTCTGCTGGAGTGTAATAAATTGATGAACCAGATTTTGACCATGAGGTTTTTTGAGTTCGCCCTTTTGAACTATTGTAATTTCCTAATGAAGATGGTCTTCTATCTAAAGAATAGTAGTTATCATATGATGGATATGAATAACTAGATCTATATCCACCATATCTATTTCTACACGCAGGACAATTCGCTGCACCACTTGCTGTTCGATGTCCATTTACTGGAGCTGTACATCTTGCCATTAATTTATTATTTTATTGTTAATGCTGTTTAGATTTTAATTTTTATTAATCATTTGTTTTCACACATAAATAACCACAAACTGACTAGTATAATAATAGTAGGGATTTATACACACTAATTTTTCAGTTAAACTTAGACTCATTTTTATACTTATTTACTTTCGGCTTAGTGATTAAACCACTATTATTTTTATACAATGTTGCAGCCATTACTTTTACGGAACTAAGCTTAAGAAGTCCATAAACATTTCTGTAAATTCAAATCTGTCAGCACCATTATCATCATATATTTCAACTTCTCGAATTTGTTCTGCCGTCATTTGAGTCCAATAAGTTTCAAGAATTAAGGATTTCTTTGTTGACTTTTCATTTGCTATAAGAACTTTCGCATCGCAGGTATCATTGATACTAAATGTGCTTCCTGCTGGCAAATTCAAACAATCCAAATGAACATAGTTCTCGGGTTCTCGTTTTCTTGTTAAATATGCCTTTATTCCGTTAGCTTGTAAATCTTTTATTTGGTCAATATTCTTTTGTTCTTCTGCTGTTCCCTTGTCCGAATCAAGCAGAATGCAATATGGAATATTAAATTGTTCTGCAAGTTGCAAAGTCCGCCAGTGTTTAAGATTACCACATCCGCCAATTGGAACTAAAGCAATTCTTTTATCTTCAAAAGTGTGTGTTAAGTGTCCATTAGATTTTAGTTGATGAGCTGTGTGACTTATGAATGCAACGTCACTTTTGCCTTCTAAAAGAAGCATTGCAGTAGCATTTTTCACAACTGGATTAGGCAGAACACCCAAGGTTGTCGCTATTTTTTCAAAAACTTCGTCAGTTCCTAATTCTACTATCCTATCATTTTCATTTTGCTCAACAAATCTTAAACTCTCTAAAGGCAAAAGTCCTGCTAATGCTGGTGTATGAGTAGTTAAAATAATTTGAGAATTTCCTGAGTTTGATAAATCCATAAATGCTTGGATAAGCATCTCTTGGTGGTCAGGATGTTGAGACGTTTCAGGTTCTTCAAATGCAAAGATAATTTGATTGCCTTGATGTTCGTTTCTAAGTCTCTCGGCTTCTGCTCTAAAGAAGTTTAATAGGATTAATCTTCTAATTCCACTTCCTCTCTTGTTTATAGGGATGTCGTCTTCTGATTTGATAGTTAATTTAAATTGACTGTCAAATTTTGGTTCAGTTTTGAATTCTGGAATTAATTCATTCGCCAAATCGGGCGACATTTCCTTTAGTTTTTCTAATGTCCGATTTGCTGTGTCAATAGCTTTATTCCTAACCTGGGTTTTAATATTTTCTATTTCATCATTTAATTCCAAGAGTGCCTGTCGGACAGCAATTTTCATTGGGTCAGCAACCTCTTTATCATCGTCCTTACTTTGTCGGTCGGATTGAAAAAGAGCATACAACGGCAAATAATTCTTTAGCGTATCATAAACTTTTTTAGTGTCCTCCTTATCAACGAGTAACTCTATTTCTTGAAGATTAAGCTCGCCTAAAGAATTCCAAATAGCTTCTCTTATGGATGAATTGACATTTCCATTGTAGTTTTCTTGTGGTATTCCTAAATCAGTTGCTCTCGTTTTAAGTTGAGCTCTTTTTAATGTGAGCAAATCATTGCCATTTTCTACGGTAGGATGATTGCAAACAATAAAAACCTTCTCTTTAGGATTTGCAGCGGTAGCTGCGTACACTTTCTTTATTTCTAATTTACCATTACCATTAAGAAGGTTTTCTGCCTGTAATGTTGTTGGATTTGCAGCGTCAATTACTATTTCATCTGGAAAATCAGAAAATATACAAGTGATTTGGATTTGATTGTTATCTGCTGTAATGTTTAGGTCTTCTCTTTCACATTTTACCAAAGTATTGTTGAAAAAAATTTCAAGAGCTTCTAAGACTGAGGATTTTCCGGCATCGTTTCTTCCAATAAAAGCTGTTAATTCCGAAATTGGTATTGTGGTTTCCGTTTGATATCCGCGGAAGTTTTTAATTTTTACTTCGTCAAGTTTCATTGGTCAGTTCGATTAGTTTTTGCATTGGCTACGACATATGAATAAAGACAATTGTCTTTATCTTCATTATTGTTATATAAAGTATATACAAATGAGATTTTAGCCTTATCTAATATCTCATTGAGTCCAACAATTAAACATACTTACTTCTTCCTCGAAGTCTATTTAACTGGTATATCTTTACATTTAATGATTAGTGCGAAATTTAGTGAACCTTTCATGTTACGCTTCACATTCAACAATACTAAAATCATGTCAAAAGCATACTTTTTATAAGTATTTTGTAAGTGTTTTCTTTTGTATATTTTAAAAACACCATGCAATTACCATAATAATACAATGCCGAAAGCATAGTAACCAATAAATAACTGTAATTAATTTAGCATTAAAAGCTAATGCCGTGATTAATTACCTTATCATAGATTCTAATGTCAGCTCTATTAATGAGATTAATAACGTCCTTCTTGACTTTATAGAATTCGATTGCATAGGGGAAATTGAAGATTACCACGAATCTATGGAAGTGATTTTAAAGGAAATGCCGCAATTGATTTTTATAAATATTGATATTATAAGTGACAATCCATTTAAGTTTATTAATGAAATAAAATCTTATATCGATGAGGATATTAGTTTTATTGCAATCTCAAAGTCAAAAGATATGGCCTATGATACTTTAAAGCATAATTTTTTTGACTATATACTAACACCTATTTTACCCTTAGACATAAGAAAAGCGGCTCTAAGATTAAAAAAAAAGTACTCACTTAAATCTAAAAAGAAATTATGTTTAAAATCGTATAAAGACTATCAATATATAAATACTGAAGACATTATTTTTTTAAAAGCCGATAATAATACCACTGATTTTCATTTAATTGATGGGAGAACTATAAGTGCTTTAAAAACACTAAAGATTTATGAAAATGTATTACCTGTTAACTTTTTAAGGGTGCATAAAAGCTATATTATAAACCAAAACTTTATTGATAGAGTTAATTACGGAAAATCGAAATTCTCATTTAAAAATGTTAATATACAGGTGCCTTTTACTACTTCTTACCAAGATAATATAGATACTTTAATGAAGTCCTTAACTCAACTTTCTATTCTAGGCTCAAATTAATAATCCTCTCAAAAAAGGAGGTTTCACTAACAGAAACACACTGTTCACTAAATCTCCTGACAAATAGTTTTTTAAAACATAAGGACTACCTAGTTTTACTCTAAGAATAAAACTTTACTTCTGAATATAAGATAATTACAATAATTATTTTGTATTACATATATGCGCGCATTTCGAGCTACAGCTAGCATCTGGCTCACAAAACCGATGTAAAACTAAAAACGAAATGCCATGCGATACGCAAAACACATTCTTACCCTAATCTTTTGTACGAGTCTATTTTTATCATGTACTGTTGACGAGTTAGAACCAAAGAAATCTTCTACTGGAGTTCAAGATGTTCAATCTACCGATGATGGAACTAACCCTCCAGATGATGACAAGGGTAATGGATAAAAAAATAAAGCCTTAGTCTGTTTCACACTGAGGCTTTTTTTATAGATTTGATATTAATTTATTCTTGTGTTATATTTTTTTCATTCCTTTCTAAACTTTATTAAACTATTAGTAGTGGTTGTTAGTTTAATATCTTATAATAAAAAAAAATTAGATTCATCAATTTCATCAATACAATCTATTGGAGCTGATAGTACAAGCTTTTATTTAAAAGGGATTAAACAAAACTCAAGAGATGAAATTTTTGTTGATCAAGCATTAAAAAAAGCATATCAGTATAACTATAAGGTTTCTTATGACTCATTAAAAAATCGTAATCTTCTTAAAATTGCTTATGAAGCGAAAAGATTTGGAAGAGATTCAATTTTTGTTAAAGCAAATACTGAAGGATTATTACTTTCAGAAAAAATAAGAGACACATTTGGAGTTGCTGATGCTCAATGGAATTTTGGATCTTATTATTATACTAAAGAAAATTGGGAGTTATCTTTTAAATTTTATTATAAAGCACACATAAATTTTGAAAGCATTAAACATGAACAATTTTCTGGAAAAATGCTTTTTAATATGGCTAATGTTCAGAGCCAACTTAAAGATTATACTGGAAGTGAGATTACAACATTCCAAGCAATAAAAAGGTTCAAAAAAATAAATAATTATTTATCTCTTTATAGGTGCTTTAATCAACTGGGGCTTATTGCAAGAGATCTTAAAGAGTTTGATAGGGCTAAAGAATATTTCATTCAAGCCCTTCTGTATTTAGATGAAATTGAAGATAGTGATGTTTATAGAGAGTTTGTATATAACAACCTTGGATTGGTGTATCAGGACATTCAAAACTATGAAGCCGCAATAGAATACTTCAACATTCCCTTAAACAGGACTGAGTTAAAAGAAGAAAATATTGCATTTTATGCAAGGCTATTAGATAATTTAACGTACAATCGTTTTTTAAAAGGGGAGAAAGAAGAAATAGAAACTAGCTTTTTGACTGCTTTAAAGATAAGAGATAGTATAAATAATATATCTGGAGTAATAATTAATAAAATTCATTTATCAGAGTATTATGCTTTTATGCAAGACACTACAAAAGCCATCCAGTTTACAAAAGATGCATTAACATTGTCAAAAAAAGTTAATAACAACAGAGAGTGGCTAAAGTCATTACACTGGTTAGCTAAAATAGACAGAGCAAATGCTGATAACTATCTAGAACAATATGTGTTGTTAAGTGACAGTTTACAACATGAAGAACGTAAAATCAGGAATAAATTTACAAGAATACAATATGAAACCGATGAGGTAATTAAAGAAAATAAGTTACTAGGCAATAAACTAATATTAACAAGTATTTCAGGCTTGATCCTAATATTAATATTATCTCTGATTTATTTTATTTTTATACAACGTTCAAAAAATAAACAAATGTTGCTTGAACAAGACCAACAAAAAGCAAATCAAGAGATTTACCAACTTATGCTAGCGCAACAATCAAAATTAGAAGAAGGTAGGTCAAGTGAGAGAGAACGTTTATCTAGCGAGTTACATGATGGAATTTTAGGTAAGCTGTTTGGCACTAGGGTTGGTTTAGGTTTTTTAGATCTACAAGGAGATGCACAAACTAAAAAGAAATTGCAAGGATTTGTAAATGAAATGCAACAAATTGAACAAGAGATAAGAGCAGTGTCTCATGATCTACAAAATGAAATTTTATCTTCAAAGATTGATTTTTATATTATGGCTAAGCAATATTTAGAAAAATTATGTAACATTGAAGGCATAGAATTAATTATAGAAAATGATGATAACATAAATTGGGAGATGATAGATACTGATTATAAAGTAAATATCTTTAGGGTGATTCAGGAATCACTACAAAACACGATTAAACATGCTGATGCATCAATGATAAATGTAATTTTTGCTAAAAAACAAGGGCAGCTTTTAATGAAAATTAAAGATAATGGCAAAGGATTCAACACTGAAAACAAATCCAAGGGAATTGGGTTAAAAAATATGGCCTTGAGAATAGGAAAACTTGGGGGCTCATTCAACATAATGTCAAAGCCTTTAAATGGAACATCTATAATAATATCAATCCCTTTAAAATAGAATTTATGAATTCAATGAACAACGTATTAATAATTGATGATCACCCTCTAATTGTCAATGCATATAAAGATGGTTTATTACACTTGAGCAAATTAGAGGAAGCATTGAAATTTAATATTGAAAGTGCTTGTGACTGTGATGAGGCTATCTCTCTAATTTTAAAATCACAAGCAACAAATGGTTATGATTTAATTTTTTTAGACATTCAATTACCTCCCTCAAAAGATAAAAAGATACTTTCGGGTGAAGATCTAGGTGTTAAAATAAGAAAATTAACCCCAAATACTAGAATAATAGTATCTACAACCTATACCAATAATTATAGATTATATAACATTTTTAAAACAGTAGACCCAGATGGTTTTTTAGTTAAAACAGATTTGACAAATGATATGTTAATGGATGCTATTAAAACAGTTATAAAATACCCTCCATATTATTGCAAAACCATATCAAAATTGATAAGAAAAGAAATGTCCTCAAAATTAATTCTGGACAAAGTAGATAGGGATATTTTATACCAATTATCCATTGGAACTAGGACTAAAGACCTACCAAAGTTTATTCCATTATCAAAACCAGGTATCGAAGGACGAAAAAGACACCTTCGGAAAATTTTTAATGTTGAAAATAAAAATGATGGTGAACTTATTAAAGCTGCCAGAAATAGTGGCTTTTTGTAAATCTAAAATATTGATTTATATTAGTTAAACAGATAAGAAATGATGGGAAGTTTAAGACAAAAAAATTACTTAACTATTATTATCCAAAACTCCTTAGTAGCACAAAAGCTTCTAAATAGAATTTTCCAGTCTTATATTTTTTTTTCTTTTCAAAATGTACATTTATAATTTCCCCAAACTTTGTTTGTTGCTCCAATTTATGAATGAGTTTAATAATAGCATTATATTCCCCAATCAAACTAAACTGATAGGTTTTTAAAGGCACCCCATTTAAAGTTGACACATGTGGTTCTAGAAATCCATTCACCTTTAAATGGTTTTCTGCACTAAAAGCATTGATGGTCTTGAGTAAACTATTTTGAATGGAATTCCCATCCAACTGATATTTTAAAAGGATGGAATCATAATATACTTGTTTCTGTTTTAAGAGTGACAATTGCTTTGGTATATTCTCAAAAAGTGCTTCTTGTGTTTTAAGTTCTCTATATTGCTTCTTCAAAGTAATTGTTTTAGAAAACCCTAGTTTATAGCAAATAACCAATGCTAAGATGAATCCAATAATTAAACTTATATTTTTTGACTTAGGGCTCATGGGTTTTTAAATAGTTTAATACTAAAATTTGAATTCGTTGTTGTGATATCACTATAATCCATGATTTCCACTCTAGACACCCAAATTAATTTCTCTAGCTCAGACACCCAAGATGAAAAGGTTTTACTACTATTGGATACACCGCTTAAAAAAATATTGTTATTGGCAATAGTTATTGGTTCGTTATCTTTGATGTTTTTAAAAAGTGGCTGATAATTAAGTTCGGTGAGTACTATAGAGTTTGGAAGCCTTTGAATTATATTGTCTATAAAAAATGAACTCTTTGAGGATTCCATTTGAAGCATATCTTCCGTTAGTTTTTGAATGCTATCTACCTCCTTTTTTAAAGTAATGATTTTTTGGGTTGTCTCTTTATTATAAACACTCACAGATTGAAGGTCTTTAACATTATTGAAATAATGAGTAAACACAAAGTAATTAACTAACAATGCTATAAAAACGATTCCTAATCCAGTCTTTAAAAACACATTAAAAAACTGCAACTGTTTAAATCTTTGAAGTAATGATTCTTTTATGTTGACAGTATTGGTATATGGTTTATATGTATTTAAAATTTGAAGTAAAGCACCAACAAGTGAAAGCATAAAATTGTTGTTGGTTACAAGCCCATTAACATCATAATCTATAAGATAAGAAGACACTTCTATATTAATATTATCAATAGCTACTCCATTTTTTTGAATGATAGAATTAGATGTATAGAACTTATTGGGCTCAATAAAATCACACACACTAGAAACTATCATATTTCCTAGAAAAAAATCAGTGACTAAAATATTGTTGCCTGAATATGCTGATATTATGTCATCTACATAATCTTTTCTGCAAATAGAAATGAAACTACAACCTTCTTGACGTAATATTTCATAATAGAATTTTTCTAGGTCAATATTGGGAAATGCATGAAAGACCAAATCTGATTCTTTTTTTGATGAATACGTTATTCTTTTTGTTAAAACCTTATCGGTATTAACAATCAATGTAACATTTTGACCTTTTTTAAGCTTAGACGTTAAATCATCAATTTTACTGACTTGAAAATGGTCAAAGAGATCAACACTATTTTTTTGCTTTTTTAAAAGGGTTACATAAAGAGTATCTATACCAATAGCATTGGTGTGTTCAATCCCACAAAAAAGGTTACCGTAAAGCAAATATGACGAAAATCTATCGAGCATTATTTAATGATGGTTGGTTTAATAAGAATTGTGAGTTTGGACTTAGAGGCTGTTCGTTTACGTTTGCTAAATAAATATTTAATTAAAGGTACTTTAGCAAGAAACGGCACACCTGAACCAGAATTGTTTTTCATCTGCTCTTCAAGTCCTCCTAAAATGGCAATATCCTGATCCTGCATACGAATGATGGAACTAAAATTTCTTGAGATCACATCTGGTGGGGCGTCATCTGCAACCCTTGATCCAAAGCTGGACTGTATTACCGAGATATCCAGTAAGACCTGACCATCTCCAGACACAGAGGGCTTAATAGTGAGTCCTAACTCTGCATCTATGGGAAGATAATTAGTGATTTCTGAAGTCTGAGGATTATCTGTCCCGTAAATATTTCTTTCAGTGACTGCATAAAAAGAGGTTTGCCCATTAGAAAAAGTAGCTCTATGACTATTTAACGTTGCCAACCTAGGTGTTGACCTAACTTTCAAATCTCCATTTGTTTCCATAGCTCGAATGGTTGCAAAAAAATTAGGACCTACTTTTCCTAAATTGAACCCTCCAAAGTTATTAAAGCTCCCTATAAGTTTATTTACCGTGTTTGCTCCCAATGTAAGATCTGCTTCAGGAAACATAGCACCACTGGTCGTCGTCGGTTCATTCCCCAATCCCCACGTTACACCCGTTTCTATAGCTGCACTTTTTTTAGCTTCAATAATCATTACCTCAATTAAGACAACAGGAACAGGCTTATCAATTTCTTTTATGAATTTTTTAAACCGTTCCACAGAAGGTGCTGGTCCATTGACATAAAAACTATTTAACTCATAATCTACTTTGATCTCTAGATTACCGATTATGTCTTCGGGTAAAATATTTAATAATGAAGCTTTATTTCCATCTCCCTGAAAAAGATTATTCTGAATCCCACCAGAATTTTGCCTATTATCATTGCTTCGGTTATTAGAGCCTCCAAACCCATTTTTAAAGCTAGTATTAGATCCACGAAAATTATTATAAACTCTAGATGAAGTTGCGTTTATACTGCCTCCCATTGGATCGGATAACATTTCAATAGAACGATGTAAAAGATGCACCACTTGTACCGTTTTAATACTCAATTGGTCTTCTGTACCGAAAAAATAACGATTACCTTCCTTTTTAAAATTAAATATCAGTCGTTGATTATTACCTGTATTTGAATTCTGTTGTCTATTATTTGATTGCGATTGATTATTGTTTACATCGCTAATAGTTGTTTGCATTTCAAAAACTTTAACGAGGAGCTCATCAAACGTTATGGATTTAGCGTTTAAAGTTACATTTCCAGCATTACCCAAAGGGGTCGCCGTAAAAATTTCCAAATGCAACTCAGTTCCAATATCTTCTATGATTTCTGATATGGGCTTATTTTTAAAATCAACATTTAATAGTTTTTTTTCTAAGTCCAAAACCGTAAAGGAAATATCACCTTTACGGTTATTTAATATCCTTCTAGGCTTACCATTAGCATCTGATAGCTGCTGATTATTTTGGATGGCATCTTCAAAAACCCAAAAACCATCTTTAGTTTTTTCTGTATATAAATTATTAGCCAAGGCCAATTTATACATTGCTACATCAAAAGGTGCCTCAATAATATATGATGTTAATAGTTTATTTTCTAGCCCTTGAGCAAATACTAAATTTTTACTAGACTCATCCATAATCCGTCTAAATACCTCATACAACTTATCTTCCTTTGCATCAATGGAAATCATATTGTCTTTAGGATTAAAAGACACAGGAATCTCTCTTTTTTCAATAGGTTTTTGTGGAATAAGATAAGGCTTAAAGGACATGATATTACCTGTAAAATCAATAGTCAATCGATATTCTTTACATAGAAATACGAGTAAGTCTTCAACAGACACTTCTTGAAAATTATTAACTATACCAACATTATTCAACTCAGGTGCTATATTGATATTTAACTTATGAATCTCAGCAATGGCTCTCAGAAAATTTGGCAGGGTAATGTTATGTACATCCATGGAAGCCGAATAATGTTCATTCAAACCTTCTTGCTCTTTGGCAAGTATCTCTAGCTGGCTCTTTATAGGTACTAATCTGTCTGGATTTTCCTGTCCAAAAATTAAGTTCCCAGTGATAAAAATTATGATATATAGTAATTTTTTCATATTGTTTTTTGTGCCTATAAGGTTATTTCTCAGCCAATAAGGAATACACCTCTTCTATGGAAGTTGTTCCTTCCAAAATCAGGTTAAGAGCATTGCTTTTAAGTGTTTGAATATTGTTTTCTTTTAGGTAGTTATCTATTTCTAGGGCATTGTTGTTAATATGCATTACTAGATCTTTTGTTATAGGAATAATCTCATAGATCGCTTTTCTACCCTTGTAACCCGTATGATGACAATCATTACATCCAACGGCTTCGAAATGTGTTTTTAAATGACTTGGAATGTCAAAATGAGCAGGTAACGATGCTTTTGTAATAGGTGATTCTTTCTTGCACATAACACATAGCTTTCTAACAAGCCGCTGTGCAACACTAACATTAAGTGTATTTGCAATCAAAAAAGATGGAACACCCATGTCTATAAGTCTGGAAATAGTCGCCCAAGCCGAATTGGTATGAATTGTGGACAAAACCAAATGTCCAGTAAGTGCAGCTCTAATTGCCATATTGGCTGTACTAACATCACGAATCTCACCTACCATGATAATATCGGGATCTTGTCTCAAAAAAGTGCGCAAAGTGCTTGCGAAATCAAGACCAATATTTTCTTTTAATTGTACCTGATTAACACCTTCCAATGTATATTCTATGGGATCTTCTATGGTTAATATATTTGTATTATTATCGTTCAACAATTTTAAAGTTGCATAGAGTGTTGTGGTTTTACCTGAACCTGTAGGTCCCGAGATGAGCACAATACCATTAGGGTTTTTAACAGCCTCTTTATAAATTAGTAATTCTTCTGGAGCAAACCCCAAATCTCCCAAATCCAGTTGACTTGTATCCTTGTTTAAAATTCGAAGTACAATTTTTTCACCATACAATGTTGGAAGGCTTGATACACGGATATCAAACTCATTTTGAAACATTTTTATAGTAATACGTCCATCCTGCGGTAAACGCTTTTCCGAAATATCCAATCCTGCCTTGATCTTAATTTTATTAACCATTACAGGATACTCTTCATGAGAAATCAAATAATGTTCTTTTAATTTACCATCTAAACGCAATCTCACCCTACAGCGTTCTTCGTATGGTTCAAAGTGAATATCACTGCTTCCAATATTTTTAGCTGTTAATAGTAAGGTTTCCAAAAAATCATTGTTATAATGCAAATCTTCCTGAAACTCAACTTGTTTTTTTCTGAAGTTTTTTGCCAAATAATTGTCAATGACTTCCTGTTTCTCTTTTTCTAAGATGACCTCCTTACCGAGTATTATTTGCAATTCTTGCTTTAACGCCTCAGAAACTTTTGCTGCCTTAAAGATTATAACATCACTATTAACCGTTTTTGGGACAATGTTATAATGATATGCTTGGTCACTACTTATTGTTTGTAACAAAGAGGTTGGGATGTCATATGAGTTATTGGCATCCATATTTAGAGACTATAAATAGAATTAATCACCCCTGACCAATAAGCTATATAAGTTAATCCGAAAAACAAACTCATGTACCCAGCTAGTGGAACTAGTATGTTATCCTTTTTTAAAAATAGATGAATTAGCAAGGAAAAAATCAAGGAACAACTGAAAATCACTATAAAAGAAATGGACGAAAAGGTAAAGGAAAGTCCAATAAACAGTAATAGATCACCCATTCCAAATACACTTTTTATAGAGGTTTTAAGTTTTAATCTGGCATACAACAAAACAATCAAGAGAAGACTTGACACAAACATTAGATTAATAATGGTTGCTAAAAAAAATAATTCTGTTATTGTTTTATTCCAAAAGAGCAATCCAGCACTCAAAGCCGTTATGGGAAACAAAAACCAATACACTTTCCTGTCTTTTACATCTTGGTAACAAATCCCTCCTAGAGACCCAATTAATATAATCTTTGCCAATAGTAGCATCTCTAGTCTTTTATTAATTGTTTAGGCAATCCGGATTCATCTATTTCCCATTCATTAAAAATGCCATCTCCATCAAAATCTGTTATAGCAATCGCCTTAACTTTAAAGCTATTGCTTGAAGCACTTAAAATTTCATACCTATAATTACTAGTTCCATTTTCTTCTACTGTTTTGGGAGCTTCAAAATCCAATTCGTTAAAATCCATAGAGTATTTTGAATACATATATCTATAGGTTGTTTGGGAATTATAAATATATTTTAATTGTATTTGAGCTTCCATACTCTTGGCCTTACTAATAAGAGGCATCAGATTAGGTAATGCCAACAATAGCAATATGCCAATTATTGCTAAAACCATTAGGACTTCTTGTAAGTTATATCCAGATACTTTCATTCTTTGTAATTTATATATAGCCTCTTTTGGCGGCCTCACTAATAAGCGCGCTATCATCTTTGTTTTCAACACTAAATATTTCTTTTAAAACCCGTTTTCTACGTTCAATCCCACCTTTTGACAAGTTGATAAGACCAGGCAAATCCTTGTTTTTTATTCCTTTAGATAAGAGATATAATATCTTTCTATTAGTTCCATCAAGAGTAAACTCATTTGCCACATGTAATCTCATCAATCGTAAAATAGCATTACTATAATAAGGATCGCCATTTAAAACTATAGTAGTGGCATTGACGAGATCCATAAAATCTATATCACTTTTAATTAAAAAGCCATCTGGGTTTATAGTTTTTAAAATATTATTTAGTCTATAATTATTATTGTGAGAAGTAAAAACCATTATTTTGGCTTTAGGGAACAGATCTCTAATTTTCACGCCTAAATCTTCACCTGATAACAAGGCTCTATCCTTAGACGCTGGAATACTGATGTCTAATAAAATCAAGTCTAAAGGAATACCATTTATGGCTTTTTCTATTTCATAATCCGCGGTATCACAATTTTTGGCAGTGCTTATTTTAAAGGTAAAGCCCGAATCAGAATCACTAATATGCTCTAAAACATTCTGCAATGAGTTAATAATTAGTGGCTCATCTTCCACTATTAGTACATTTATTTGTTTATTCATTGTCATCTATCCTTTTACGTTCTAAGGGAGAATCATCTAAATTCAAGTTGACTAAATGTATTTATATTCTTGGACATAAAAATAATGTCAAAGCTTACAAAAAATAAGCATAATGCATTAAAAAAAGAGGCGAAACACTTATTTTAAGCATTAAAACAAGCCATACCTTTATGTATTCAAATCTTTAAAGATAATAAATGAAGGTTTTTTATAAAATTGTTTTAAGCTCCTTACTACTATTATTATTTGGTTGCAAGCCAATAACCATAAGTCAAAATCCTCAAAACAGATCATCTCAATCGATAGATCTCGGTAGTATTGGGATTGACAAGAACACCATCCTCAACAAAAGCTTCATATATAAAGGGTTTCCTATTTATGATGAGCCTCTTAGACTTTCTGTGACCTTTATAGATTTCACTAAACATACCTACAAAAAATTTAGAGCATCCAAAACAGTTCAAGCATCAAAATTAAAAGTCAATTATGTAGATTCTCTGGAAGTAAAACCCAAATATTTTTCTTTTAGGATTTCTGATGTTGTTGGGCTAATAAAAACATTAAATAGCGATAACAATATAAATACCAAAGATATGCTTGAAGTAAATTCAAATTTGGGTGTTGTAACTAATGTTTTAATTGCATATTCGGAGGAAATTACTAAAAAAATCAATGATGCCAATGCTGTATTTTTAGTACAAAATGGATTTAATCAGTATGGATTCCAACTAAACACTAATGAAACTCAAGAGGTAATCCCTATAAATCAAGGCGTGGTGTTTGACTATAAGCTTTCTAAATGCTGTTGGCAAGAAAGCAGTAAACACGAATTGATTATTGCAGATTTAGTTGATGAAGGTGCCAAATGCCCTTATAAAACATTCAAATCACCAAAATACATCAAAGAGGAAGAAAAAGACTATTTAAAATTTTAATGCTTATGAAAAAGCTTCTATTTGTATATATAGTTTTCAGTTTAACTTCCTGTGAAGAACTATTGGAGATTGAAAATATTTCAAATAAGTCAATAACTGTTTTAGCACCAACAGATATGGCTGTTTTAAACCAAACAAATCTTACGTTTAACTGGGATACAATAGAGGGTGCAGATTCATATCATATTCAAATAGCAACACCAACTTTTAACGAGGCTCTTCAAATAGTTAAGGACACCTTAATTAGTCAAAATCAAATCAGTATCACTTTAGAAGCCAATCAATACCAATGGCGGGTTAGAGGTGAAAATTCAGCTTACAGAACACCCTATACAATGCAATCCTTTACCATTGAACAATAAGCTAAAGACATACGTTCTGTTGATTATAGTCATCGGTGTATGGGGACTCATTGGCTTTAAGGTTTGGTCAAATTTTAATCCTGATATACCTGAGGCTAAAGCTAAAAATTTAAATGTGTCTTTTAGCCCTAAAGCTAATGTCAAAATAGATTCATTTTCAATACAAGAAACCAAAAGAGATCCTTTTTTAGGTACCATAACTAAAAAATTAGAAAAAAAAGCTAATACGAAAATAAAAAAATCAGTGCCTTTTAATTGGATTCCAATCAGCTATCAAGGTATCATAACTAATCAAGGGTCTAAACAACAAATATTTATCATAAACATTAATGGACAACAACTATTGTTTAAAAAAGGACAAACAATTAACGAAGTATCTTTAATACAGGGCAATGCAAAACAAATTACAGTTCGTTATAAAAACCGTCAAAAAAGAATTGATATTCAAAAATGAGGATTATAAAACTAAAAGCAGGAGCCTTACAAATTACACTGTTCATAACCGTGGTAATTGCTTTATTATTGACTTTATTTATTGTATTAGTTCATGTGCATAAGCAGTTTAGCCTACATACTAATATTATAAAGGAGACCTTATATAATACCCAAAGAGGAATTGACTATACCTTAAAAAATGAAGTTATGTTAAATACACCTTACAATGTGAGCCTTAACAACAATAATGTTCAGATTAAACGTGACTTTTGGGGCATGTTTGAGAAGGTGAGTGTAAAATCTAAACTAAAGAACGTAAAGATTGAAAAGACAGCCTTATTAGGTAGTAACTTGCCTTCTAACTTAGATCGCAATGCACTCTATTTAAAAGACAATAACAAACCGTTAATTGTAGCAGGAACTACACAAATTCAAGGCACAGCTTTCTTGCCACGTTTAGGTATTAGACCTGGAATTATAACAAGTAAGCCTTATTTAGGATCAAAACTAATTTATGGTAATAGAAAATTGAGTAATGATTTACCGCCTATTTCAAATGAACTCCAGAGCCACCTAAAACAACTTTTTAGCATTGAAAAGATATACGGCTCAGATGAATTCATAGAACACTCCCCATCCCAAAAACTTCAGAACTCTTTTAATGATAAAGCAAAAGTGCTATACAGCAATCAGCTAATTGATCTCTATGATACTGAACTCACAGGTTACATTGTGGTATATTCTAAAACTAAAATTGTTGTGAAACCTTCTTCAAGCTTAAAGGATATTATACTTATAGCTCCTGAGATCATCATTAAGGATAATGTGAATGGAAGATTTCAAGCATTCGCAACCAAAAAAATAACCTTAGGAAAAAATTGTCTCCTTAGTTATCCATCAGCCATTGTATTGCAAGATGAGGAAACACCTACAAATCAGGAATCTTCAACAGAATTAAATAATTCTGTAGCTATTGACAAAGGATCTATGATAAAAGGATTGGTCATGTTTCTAGGAAAAGTAGCTCCAAATAATTTTAAACCCCAAATATTAATTAGTGAAAATGCCATTGTAAAAGGTGAAATCTATTGTAAAGAAAACCTTGAACTAAAAGGAGCTGTTCATGGAAGTGTCTATACCAATAATTTTGTAGCTACACAATCAGGATCAGTATATCAAAACCATATCTATAATGGCAAAATTTTAGCAGATAGGTTACCCAAAGAATATGTTGGGTTAACTTTTGAGAACTCAAGTAAAGAGGTATTAAAATGGTTGTATTAAAAAAGGTTAAAGGGGCAACATTAATGGAGACGCTTGTTGCAAGTGTCATTATTATTACCGTGTTTATATTGGCAAGTATGATCTTGAACAATCTATTCTCCAATACTATCAAAAATGACAAAAGAGCCATCAATGTTTATCTCAATGTGCTCGAATATAAATACATCAATAATAAAATTGACCTTCCATTTTTTGATGATTTTAAAAATTGGCAGATCTCATTAACAAAAGACAAGGAAGAAACACGAACAGTTTCTCTATCAGCAACACATAAAGCCACAAACAAACAGATTAAAAAACTAATTCGTGAACATGAATAATAAGGTTGCAGCTTTTACACTAAGTGAAATGATAGTGGTTATAATAATAACCAGTATTGTTGCTGGCATTGCCTTTTCAGTATTGACATTAGTGCAAAGACACATGTATGCTATACAGGCTAATTTCAACTCGCAAATGGAACTCAATAAACTAGAACAATCCTTATGGTTGGACTTCCATAAGTATCCAATCATCTCTTTTGATGCAAAACAACAAAAGTTATCACTATTAAACGAGTTGGATAGTACGCATTATACATTTAATAAAAAGAGTATCATAAAAGAGTTAGATACATTTAAGATTGAGATATCAGTCAAAACACTTTTTTTTAATGGTGATAGTATAAACAAAGGTTTGGTCGATGCTCTTATGTTAACCGTGTCTAAAAAAAACCTAGATAAACAGCTATTTGTCTTTAAAAAAAATGACGCCACCTTATATATGAACTAATGGCTTTTAACTTAGAAAAAACATATAATGCACCAACAACAAAGAAACTTTCTAAAGCAAAGCAAGAATCCTTTTTACAAAAAGAAATTTCCCTTTTTAACAAACCTTTTTCTCCAAAAATCAAAGAACAATTTTATTTGGAATTAAGTGTATTGCTTAAAGCGGGTATCACTTTAAAAAAGGCATTGGAGCTTATTAAAGATTCTCAAAAGAAAAAAGCTAACGCATCTATTGTAGAACAAATTTCCAAAGCTATTATCTCTGGGAAGAGCCTTTCTGATGCCATACAGCCCTATAAACAATTTAGTAATTACGAATACCATTCATTAAAAATAGGAGAAGAAACAGGAACCCTAGCACAAGTAACAGCACAATTGGGTGAGTTCTATGCAAAAAAAAATGAGCAAAAAAGACAGCTTATAAGTGCTCTAACCTATCCTATAATTATCTTAACCACTGCTGCTTTGGTAGTCGTATTTATGCTCAATTTTGTAGTGCCCATGTTTCAGGATTTATTTAAACAGCAACAGATAGAACTCCCATATATTACGGTTATCATTATCAAAGCCTCCAATGTTTTAAAAGATTATGGTTGGCTTATACTTCTTATGGTTGCTGTATTAATAACTATAAGGCTTTTATTAAAAAATAAAACATGGTATAAACAACATAAAGATGGAGTCATTTTAAAACTCCCTTTAGTTGGCAGCTTTATTAAAACCGTCTATCTCTCTCAGTTTACTCAAGCTGTAGCCTTACTGACCGCCTCTAAAGTGCCTTTGGTTAACAGCATACAATTGGTAAAGCAAATGATTACGTTTTACCCATTGGAAAAGGCTTTAATTAAGATTGAAGAAGACATCTTAGTAGGAGACTCTTTAAGCGAGGCCCTTTCAAAGCACAAACTGTTTGATGAAAAAATGATAGCCTTGGTTAAAGTGGCCGAAGAAACCAACCAAACGGAGTTTGTATTTAAAAAACTTAATGAGCAATACAATACGTTAGTACAACAACGTTCTAAGGTAATGGCAACGCTTTTAGAACCCATTATTATACTATTTGTAGGTTTTGCTGTTGGCGTAATTTTAATTGCCATGTATTTACCAATGTTTAAGCTGAGTAGTGTTTTGGGGTAACATCACTCTAAAGAACAAAACAAAAATTTAAAATCTTAATAGAAATGTGCTACCGCACTATTCTTCCATGTAGTTTATCTAATTTTTTTATTTTACTTTACAGAATCTTATATATTATAAAAGAAAAAACTACTCTATACTAATAGTTAATCAGAACAAAAATAGCTTTTTACTAATTTAAAAATATTATCTGTCATTTGTTATTTACCACACGATAAAATCGTGCGGCAGTGAGGGTTTTATAATATTACCGTTGACCAGGTTATTAACCTTGATGATGATTTACCTAAAGAAGTAATCATTGAGGACAAACAGGCACAGGAACAGTTACGCCTTATCTCTGAACTCGATAAAGACGACAGAGCCATTATCTTTAAGATGATTGACAAAATGCTTACCTCTAAAAAGTTTAAAGAGTTCTTTAAGAAAAATGTGGCTTCGCTTTAGGGCATAAAAAAAACCACTTTTTACAGTAGCCTTTTAAATTATTAATTACCAACTAATCCGGAACATTTGAGGTTGAGTATATTTCCTTTGTAGATTCGTCCATAACATCAACTCTAAATATCCCTCTTTCTTTACTTAAATAAAATTCATAAAAAGTAAATTTGGGTAATTTACTATGTGGTAAATCATAAAAACTTTCAATTTGAAAAACTTTCTCTTTCTTATCTTCATAAACACTTTTGACATCTAAACTTCTTGGTGATAAAAAAGTGTTTTTGATTTCTCTAGGATAAGAATAATCATTCATAGAAAGCAAAAAAAGAGCATCATTAATTTTAGAATCATAAAATTCTCCAACAAATAATGAATCATCTCTAATTCCAAAATATATTGAAGAGTTTAAATATTCTTTAGATTTCAGCATTAAGTCTACCCTGTAAAAACAGATATTATCAAATGTAAAACACGTGTCTTTTTTATAAATTAGAAAAAAAGGGATGGAACTGCCTGACTTATTAAATAAATTTTTAACGTCATTCGATTTTGGGAATATAGGATCTCCCTTATGATTACTATTTGAACTTACTATATTTTCAGCCTTTATATGTTCCTGTTGTTTTTCTGAAAAATTACAAGACCAATTTATTAACGTTAATATTATTAAAATTCTAATTTTCATAAGCACCCTGTACTAAAGGACCAACAATAATTTCAACTTTTTTTGCGTTTCCAGCATTCTGTGTTCCAAATATTAACGAGTTTATTCTTCCTAAATTAGGTATAAAATTTCCTATGGAAACTCCTCCTTGCTCCAAAAACATCATATCTGAATCATAAAACTCCTGAATAGGATATTGAGTAAAAGGCGGTCCTAAAGGGCCATTTGTTGGCATATTATCAAATCGTCCATTTTCAGAACCTCCTATATAAAAATGTTGTGCGTCAGGATTACTTCTTGTATTTTTTATTCCTAAAGCTTCTTTTGCATAGGCATGTGCATAAATTTCATGAAAAGCAGCTTCTAAATTAAAATGTGGCGAGTTGTTTTGTGTATCAATAGAAATTAAATAATTATCCCCGGGCTGTAATTGTGTACCGACAAAACTCTTCATATGATTATTGTATTTGATTTTATCAGCTTTATCCCATCCATTCATTTTAAAATTAGCTTTACTACTTGACCAAGTAGTTTTTTTAGAATAATTACCAACATAAGTAGTTACTCCTCCTGCTCCTTTTGTGGATGCTGCTGAAATAATCACATGCTTGTCTGGATTGTTTATAAAATAGTCTATTGCGCTAGCTCCAATTTCAGTTCCCATAACTTTATTATAAACACGAAGCAGTTCTCCATTACTTCCCATAATATAAACATAACTTCCATCCCCATCAAATGCACTACTAGGAATATTTCCCATTCCTAAATAGGGACTATGATATTGCCTCATTGGGTCGGGTCTTTGCCACCTACCAATCCTACTATCCCACAGCCTTAACTCAAAAGCTTCCTTACCAGTCTCTGGGTCTTTCTCCTGCCCTTGAAACTTGTAACGGTACCCACCTTCTACATTTCGATTAGGCATTGGCATCCCAAAGGGATAATAATCCGTCTTATTGGTCACCGTCAGTGCACTGCTACCATTCTTTACCACCACAGCGCGTACATTGCCCAAGTGATCTGTTAATTGGTAAGCATTAGTGCCCCCGGACCTGTAATGCACACCCAACCTGCTTGCACCATAAATGGTATTTTCTTTAAGTGTACTATTCTCATAGACCGCTAAAACACTCCCAGCTGCGTCCCGTACATAATAATCACTCCTTGTCAATGAACCACTTGTGTAAATTTCCTTTTTTACACGGTGTCCCCTATCGTTATAAAAGAACTTAACCAAAGATACATTATTTTTCTTTATCTCGGTTACCAAACCACTGGCATTGTAATAATATTTTAATTGGTCATGTTTGTTCTCTATTAATTGGCCTATGCCATTGTACACATAATTATCTGTAAAGCTATGCGTGGTGATGTCATCCGCATTGGCAGCATCACCTGCCCCATCTATAATACGCTTTAATTGGTTGGGCTTACTCGTATAATAATCATAAGTAAGGTCATCCATGTTGCTACTCCCATTGTTGTAGTTCTTCTTACGTGTCAAACTCTTGATGTTGCCATTGGCATCGTAGGT
>NZ_SUPL01000002.1:0-558657 GCF_005047595.1 Pontimicrobium aquaticum | reverse complement strand
TAATACGCTTTAATTGGTTGGGCTTACTCGTATAATAATCATAAGTAAGGTCATCCATGTTGCTACTCCCATTGTTGTAGTTCTTCTTACGTGTCAAACTCTTGATGTTGCCATTGGCATCGTAGGTTAGGCCTGATACCTGGTAATCGTTGGTGCCATGTTGACTAAAGCTTATGGTCGCCCCTGCATTGGAGGTACCATAGTCAGCTTGCTTCAGCCAATTGTTCTTGTTGTACGTGTACTTATAGGTGTCTATATTGGTACTGGCCGCCGGCTCATCGTTCATCCAACGGATGTTACCTATGTTCCCGTTCAACTGGTTATTGGTGGAGGCATTTTTAAGGCCGTTGTAAGCTGTTCCCGTTCTACTGTAATCTTTGTTGTGGTAGTCGATCAACATCCCAAAGACATCGGTTTTAAACCCTGTAGTCCCTGGGCTATCGTTCCCTGGGTCCTTAAACCCTGTGCTTTGAGGGGAGTTAATGGCCTTTAACTGTCCATTGAGGTTATAGACATAGTCTATCCCCTGTAAATCTTCTGCAATCTCTGTGCGTTTTAATGCCCCATTGTCATAATACTCGTATTCGGCCTGTATAGCATAAGTAGAACCATTCGTAGAGGTTTCCACTTTTACAAGTTCGTTGACATTGTTGTACGTATATTTATGTACGTAGCGTTCGCCAGATACATGTTTCTGGTAATCTACTTTTGTTACGGCCCCTGTTGAAAAATCGTAGGTATAGTCAATGGTTTTTGTCCCCAAGCCTTCTATTTTCTGCACCAACCATGTGACCCTGCCATATACGTCGTAACTATACCACGTAGTAGTTGTTGCCGGTCCTTGGGTATAGGTCTTACTTACATTGCCCGTGACAAACTTTTGTATTGGATAATTCGAGGTCGCTATACTTGAAGCTGTTAAGGCGGCATGCATCCCTGTGGTATCTAGTGTATCATATACGGTTAAGTGTTGTTCTTTCTTGGTCCCTGACACCAATGTCCCATCTGGGTCCAAGGTGCTTATAGCTGTATTGGTTTCTACCACACCGCTTTCTATAGGCCTGCCAAAGCCATCATACTCTGTATAAGAGATCTCTTTTGGTGAAGCAGCGGACTGCTTGCTGTTCTGTGAATAACGTATCTGGCCATCTTTACGATAGGCAAATTCAGCAGTGCCCTCATCTGGGCTGGTAGTGCTCAACAGCTGCCCCAAGGTGTTATAACTGAATGTGCTCTCCAATCCATGGTTCCTTGTAGTGGTACTTAAACTCAAGGTGTCATCAAACCCCAAGGGCTGTACGCTCTTTGTCAACCTTCCTGCTTTATCGTAATAGTTCAAACTATAGTCGTAATAGTTCACCTTGTACTTGACAGCTACTTGGCTCTGGTCATTTATAAGCTCAATAGCTCCGTTGTTTATGGTCACATATGGTACCGGGTTTTTATAATATTCATTAGAATCAACTTCTTCAACGCGGTAAACACCAGAATTCAAATAGGTTGACACCCCAGCATTGGTTTTTACTTTTAATTCCGTCACCAAGTCATAAACATCAAACCTCGCGTCTGTAGGCCCTTCAAAATATACTGTGCCATCACAACCTACTGGGATATGGATATCTACAAAGCCCTGCTCGCCTATTGGTGATACCACATCGTACTTTTGTAGAGAAGGGGTCTCTTCATTCCCACTTCTAGCCGCTGCCAAGGTCTTTCCATCACTATCGGTAAAGACCACGGTCTCCACACCATGCACATCCCTACTTATTGTTTTTGTCCCTTTAATGAGCACTGCTTCTGTCAACGCATCTGAACAGGTGGTAAATGGGCCACATTCAATGAAAGCAAGGTAATCTGAATTATCCCGTATCCCAGAGGCACGGCTTAATATTTTATAATAGCTTTCATCCCCGTCTACATCCATTTTGTATATTTTATTTACATCCCCTAAATACCCACTCATTATATACACATTATTGTACGTGGTACTCGTAGCGCATGTATATGGATCAATCTTTACAATAGTGTATAAATAGTCACTCCCTGTTGTTGAAGCATTGTTGGAGCATTCTTCAGCGATCAATAACATATAAGGGTTAAACTCATCAGGCCCATAGGCATAATGCAGTTCTTGTGCTATGGGCATGGTAAAGGTATAGCCATTGGCCCACTTATCAGTTCCATTGACGTCCACTTTGTTGCCTCCTATTGTCCTTAAGACGCTACCAGGGTTCAAGGTACTGTAAATCTGTCTTACAAAGGGGTAGTCGGTCACATCCTGATAACTCTCAGAAGTATTGCTACTGCTATAATACCAACCCAAAGTGTTGGACTGTGTGCCCACTGGTGATGGGGACTCTGGATCGGTCTCAAAATCCGAAGCCCCATAAATCGTATTGTTGCTGTTCTTGATAAAGTTGAGGTTGTACAATAAACAATCGGTATCGTTTATTGGGGCACTTAAACTTTGGAAGGCTGGCCTACCATGACTGTCGTATATGGTCTGGGTGGCCCACACTATATCTTTTGACTTTATTGAGTGCATATCTTCAGTTTGTGTCTGTATGGACTTCCCTAAAGTATTAAAGTACGCTTTGGTATGTCCTTTTAGAGTCCCGCCTAAATCATACGTTTTTGTAATAACCCTATTGATGTCTTCATCATCACAATTAGCACATCCATTACTGTTTGTAGAATAGACAGTTGGACAGAGATCATCGCTATTGTCCACATAGCCTGCAGGTTGACTACAAGCGTACTGAGTGGTAAATGGGTCCCCATAAGTGTCCCCATCACCATCGGCATACCAAATGGTGGGCTGGTCAATGGTATAATTGACCGTTCTGGCCGAACTCCATTGGCCCGACTTCAAAGAACGTAAATAATATACCGTACCTGTGGTAAGGGTTATAGTGCTAGCTGAATTGCCAGTACTGGTCCCATAACTTGTGCTTTGCCAATAATAGGTCTCCCCGCTCGGAGGGGTGCCCCTTGTCAATACCGTATTTCCACAATTCTTTGTTATTGTAGGCATTGGGGGTGTGGCTGGGGGACCACTGCTGACAGAAACGTTCTTTGTCCCATAATAGGCATCCCAATCCCCCTCTGCATCGTATGTGACCGAATTTGTACCTGTCGAGGTCCAGGTAACGGTCACCGATTGTTCTTGTATGTTTGATCTAGTGCCTCCGTACACGAACCAGTGGTAGAATATCATATTGTCATTGATGTTCACACTATAATAGTCCACATCATTCACATTGGCTGTCGATGGCCCATAAATGGTTGTTTGGGCCTGTAGGCCAATTCCAGATATCCAGCTAAACACACACACTAGGATAAGTACTTTTGTTTGTTTTTTCAATATATGTTTCATCTTATGCTGGTTTTAATTGGATACCTTATCTAAATACCAAGTGCCCAACAATTGTTTAGCTTCTGGATTTGTCTGTAAGTGGAGCTCTAAATTTTGATTGCTGACATTCCCCAAAGTGTGGGTTAGCGTCCTGCCATCGGCAACAAGCTCCAAGGTCACCCCGTCTTGCTTTAAATTCCAAGTGCCAGTGACCTGCCTCTGCGCATTGACAACCAAAGTATAGCTCCCATCTGCCCCAAAGATTATCTTGCGCTGGTTGAAGGAGCTTTGTAAACTCTGCTTCCTCTCAGTGCCCAGACCATCATAGTACTGCCTCGCTTCCTGCTTTAGGTTGTTGATCGTCTTATTGTAGTCCAAAACCCATGTCCCTATTAGCTTTTCATTTTTACTGTTCCCCTGGGCATTGACCCCAGTGCTTAGCATTAGCACCAAAACCAATGTTGAAAAAGTTAATCTTAATGATATCCTGTCTGTCTTAATCATTGTTCCTTGTTTTAATAAAGTGGAGGATTGCTGCAACAGTCTCCACAGTCAACTGTGGACATCCCTTTATAATAATATTCATTCTCTGATATGAGCTTAAACCCTCCGTTAGCTCCAGTTTGATTTTCTACCTCAGAATATACTTTGCAAAGTCTCCCTGCTGGGTCATATATATATAACGTTGCCATATTGTTAGCGTCTAATATATATTTTAAAGCATCTGTTTCTTCATCATAAACAAAACTGTTCATGTTGGAACTGACTGGATGCATTCTAAAATCATCAAAATAGTAGCCTATGCTAATAGAATTTGTAACATATATATTAACACTAGTATTAGCCACCAAATCAACATAGTAATTATATTGCTTCCACGCACCAGCTTCGACAGTCTCACCAAGGGTAACTGAGGAACTATTAAAAATTAAATCAGCACCCATTTGAGAACTCGCTGCTTTGTCATGCGAATACATCCAAAATGACACCTTGTATTTCCCTGGTCTAAAATCTTTAGATAGATCATTAGAGTTTAAACCAACATCACCTGAAATCTCAAATGTTTTTCCATTGATTGTAGTATTCTTTACTGAATACTTTCCTGTATGTGCATAAGAGGAGTCTCTTAAATTGGCACCCAACACTTCTCCTTCAAAGGTGTTTCCTGATGCTACATTTTCGGCACCGCTATAATACATTTCAGAATATCTTGCGTTTCCGCTTGCAATAACCTTACTATAGTTGTCTGCCATTTTTGAAGAGGCAAAATTATTATTGATATCTCTCGTCTCAACTGGTGAGGACCAATGCGTATATCTGGTAATTTCAGAAACATTTTGCCAATTGGAACTAGTAGGTACACCTGTACTCCAATTAAAGTAATCGTTGGTTTCATTTACGGTTGTTGAATAGCTTCCATCTGTATTATTAACATCATCCTTCCAAATAAAGGTCTTATGCTTTCTCCAAACTGGATCTTCGTTGGCAGCTACACTTTCCACACCATAATCATCACGATAACTCCAGCTATCATTCCATGTATTAATTGACGCATTGAGTGTTTTATAATTGCTACCGTCATAGTATTTTGAAATGGACATGGCTTCTTGAGTCAACATATTCTTGTTTGCTGGATCTATGATTTTAGATTGCATATCTGGGTATTTTTCGTAAGCAGGCAATCTAACGTCTTCCCTAAGGCTGCCATCTGCCATTTTGGATCTGCTTTTTCTAAAGCTACCAAGCCATGGATCAACATCAGAATACTCGATATAATTTTGCAGTCCACCACTTGTCGTTATAGTCTTTTTAATCATGTTATTATATTCAGTTTTTGAAGAGACACTTAAAAGACGTTTCTCATCTATAACAGTAGTTCCATCATTATTTGATTCAAAAACAGATTTCATAGAATTAAAAGTTTCTTTTAGATATCCCTTATTTGGTTCCTGATTAACAAGAATTTCACCATTTATATATTGATATTCAGTCTTTAACATTACTTGACCTATACTATTTAGATTTTCAATGGATTTTATTTGACCAAGTAGTGCTGTGTTTATATTAATATCTATTTTTTTTGCAGTGACTTCCCTTGAGTTTGTACCATCCAATCCACCAAAATTTTCGGTTACTTCTGCCCAGAAAATTTCATCTTCACCTTCAGCCCCTGCATCCATAGCTTCCATAGCTATATTTGGATTAAAAATATTATGGACTGGTTTTAAAACATGATGTCTGTAACGAGTTTCAGAATCATAATCTCCACTATTAGAAGTTTCTCTCATAGTGACATACTCATACATAACTCCAGGTACGGGAATTTCTGATTGGTATGGCACATATTTTTGGCCATTAATTGGTGCATAGGATGTAATTCCAGAACTTCTAGTGGAATTAGGCATAGTATAATCGTATGTAACTTTGTAAGTATTAGAATTATCAATGGTTCGTAGTTCGCTAACTCTCAACCCACCTCCTGTTTCATCCTCTGGAACTCTACTAGCAATTAGAGTATACTTTTTAAGAGTATTATCAGTTCCTGAAACTTGAGGAGCATTACAATACCCCTCATTAAAAGGACTCCTCCATGCCCCACTGATTTCGCTCCATCTTTCGACAGTATACCATGGTGTGATGCTACAATCTGTTCGAGTTCCACTAGCGGCAGAATCTGGGATGTCAATTCTTATAATTTGATTGACTGTATCAATAGATAAGACTTCATATTTTCCAGCTACAAAAACATAACGAGTATTATTTGGACCAGGAGGTCTTCTATCGTATGTGGCATCTAAAAACACTTCATCTCCAACAGAGAAATAGTCTTCAAAATCTAAAGAATCTCCTATGTAATTAGGGTCTTCTCTAAATTCTATATAACGATCTCCATTAGTATCGTCAAATCTGAATTGGAGTTGTTCATTTCTCCAATACCTTCTAGAGAAGGCCTCGGTATAATAATCGTCTTCTTCATAGTTAATTTCAATTTTAGCTCCTGTAGGCATAGTTATTTCCTTTAGACTCCAGGCCTTGATAGCATTATCTCCATTATGTGTTCCTTGTAAGAAACCCCATGCATCAGCTTTAGATTTTCGTGAAGCAATTTCTGTTTCAATGATTGTATTACTAGGATTACCTGATAAAGAATTGTAGGAAATATTGTCTTTGTTTTCCATATAATACTCAAAAAATGTGGCTGGCATATATTCAGCATTTCCTTTCCCTTTTCTTTGTACACTATCTAGCGTTAATTTTCCTTCATACGAATTGAAACTTGTATTAGCATCTAAAGAGGAAGGTGAGCTTTTTGCTAATTTGTACGAATGGTTTAGCTCGACAACTTCTAATGCATTTTGCGTTATAAAAGAAGTACTTACATCGTTAACATCTAGAACTTTGGATTCATTATGGATGGAGTAAGTGTAACCTGTTCCATAAACACTTTTAAAGTCGTCTGATTCCCATCCTGGACTACAAGTGTCATTAGCTGAATAGTTATCACCAATATATGCTGAGCCTAAGCTCCCTGTGGTGTTTTTTGACAACGTCTTACCTATATCTCCATCAACCAATACTATTTTTGATAGTTTTAATGAGTATTCCTTTTTGTACTCAACATCTAATTCTCTTACATAAACAGAATCATCAGTATAATTTAAACTACTTGAATTTGCACCTCCTCCGGTATTTCCAATAGATATGTTATTATCATTTGTAAATTTAAACTTCAGAGCCTTGCCAAAAGCATCATGCCTAAGCTCCTTTACAAATAAAGCTGTTTTGTTTTTAGTGTTAATTTTATCTAAATAATAAAGTTGCTTTCTCCCAAAAGAGTAGCTCCCTTTATCTTTATCTTCAACTGTATTTATCAAATTTGTATTATATTCATATACATTGTCTTGGTAGGGACTTCTCCATACAAAACCATCACTCCATTTTCCATACTCTAATTCTACCCAATAACCGTAATCTGATTTGTCAAAGAGACCGTTACTATTAGTATCTATATAGTCAGACCCTGTAATAGCAGTTAATAACCAATGTGTTGCATATCTTGAATATTGACGCTTTTCACTAACATCATCAATATCAAAATTTAAATCTTCTTGCCCATCTATTTGCATTCGATGGATTTGTTCGAAATGATACACTGGTAATGCAAAGTGATAGGTTTTTCCATCTGGTGATGTAACCTTATAACCCCCTATGCCATCAGGGTCAAACTTATCAATATCATCTCTATCCGCATTAGGAATTGTTGCAGGGGAAATTAACCCTCGTGAAGCTGCATGACCACTTTCTATTTGAGAATTTGTAAAGACTTCTACGAAAGTAGGCGACTTAGCACGTCCATAACTATTACTAAAACTAGAACTATGCGTACCTTCATTTACAATATCATTCAAATCATTAGTTCCCGTTGTTATTGAAGACATAGAGGTTACTTCGTTCTTTTCAACACTACTGAATTGACCATCAAAGTAGAAATATAAGTCGTTCGAACTATAATTATTATCAGGATTCCCTAATTCTCTTTGTGCAAAATCACCAGAAAGCCCAGAATGCCAAAACACATGAATATTATCTCCATCAATATTCTTTAATCTTTGTCCTTTACCTGCAATAGATGCATTTTGAAAAACTCTAGGTGTCATATTACCCATCAACCCTTGAGCTGCAACATTATAATCGTCGTATCCCAAAAAAGTAAAGTTGATGTTCTCTATGTCTTTTGTATAATCACTAGCGAAATCTTCTTCTTGTTGAGGCAAGCGCGTTGAATAGGTATCCATTGATTTTTCTCGTACCATATAGTCTGTAAACTCTTCTGCATAGTTAGGAAGACTTACAATTCTAGATGTCCCACTGGTTATACTATCAAATTCGCTTGAATATAATGCTCCCCATTCTTCGTTTCGAAATCCCTTTTTTATATTTATTTTTACTTTAGTTTTTTTAAAACCTAGAGTTATAGGTATCCCTACCACATGAAGTGGTAAAGCAATACCTGATGATTGAGAATTAATACTGGCATCTCCTTCCGAAAAACTTTGGGAACTCATCCCTACACCGCCAGAATTTCCAGCCTTATTGGTATTATTATTTCCAGCTCCTCCAACACTCATTCCTCCATTAAAAGAAAATCCAGCTCCTACATAAGCTCCATTATCTCCTAGCGATTTCCCTATCCCAGCCCCTAAATTCCATTGACTTTTTAGCGAATACGACACCCCAGCTCCTGCGCCTAATGAACCTACTACAGATCCTCCATATCCTAAACCAATGGATGCATCACCTGTAGTGCTAACACTGCCAGAAATACCAGCTCCCTTTATCATCCCGTTAAACCCAGATCCTAATCCTAAACTAGCATTAACCGAACCTGATAATCCTTGGCCTCCACCCCAATTAAGTCCGACACCAATACTTGCTGCTGCGGTAATCCCTAACTCAACACTAATTCCGTAGTGCCTAGTTGTTTTATCATATGAGGTAAAATTTATTCCTAATCCTTTTTTCCAGTCATCTGGAGTATTAGTAACTGATCTATTGATAGCTCCTGGGTTTAAATACCAACCTAATCCTACCCATGAAGCATCCAAATCTGATGTTATTCCAGCGTGATATGACATACTAATAGGAAAACCTTCAACTGACATTAATGGTAGCACATAAGATAAATTCCCATTAGTTAAATTGACCATATCTGTAGCGTCCACTGGTTCAAAACCAGCAGCTTCAGGTGATCCAGGCCCATTATTGTTGGCAAACAATAAGTTTATTGGAATGATAGTAGTTAAAAAATTAAGTGTTAGAAACACTGCTATAACCTTGTGTGAGTATTTTGTTTTTCTCATTTTTCCTTATTTAAATGATAATGTGGGTTCATTTTTAATTTTATTGGTCATGATCATAAAATTTACTTCTCCTGTATGAAGACCTAAATCTTCAACAGTAAAACTTAAATAATCTTCATTAATGTATTGTGGATCTCTAGGATATATGAACATCATTGTAGTTGCCTTACTCATTCCATACATTCTGGGATAGTTATAATCAATCATTTCAATAGTATCATTCTTGTTTGTTATGAGGTGTACTTTGTTTTTCATTCCAAACAATAATTCATTAGCCATGGCTCCAAATTCATTTCTGTTTTTGGGGATAGCACTCAATAGATCTTTGTTGTTTTTAGACATACTAAGGTTGAAATAGAGATACTTTGAATACTTATCTCTTAATCTATTTATGTCCACACTGTCTGTACTTTTTAATTCTTGATTTACTAAAATATCAGTCGGCCTATAGGTAAGTGTATAGTCTATGCCATTTATAGATTTACGCAATGTATAGCCATTTGCATCATCATTCACGTATTCTAACAACGCTATTTCATCATCAAAACTTTTTACGGAGCATCCATAAAAAACTATACTCATCATAAGTACTGCCATTACTTTACAGAAGAGCAACCGAAAAGTTGAAATGGTATTAAACATACTATAAATCGATCTTGACTTCATTTATTTCTATTCAACCTTCCCATTATATTTAGCATTCAAACCTTCCAAAATGACTTTGGTTAAATCTGCCCCGTCGTTGGCATACATAATATTTCCCGCTCCACTGGCTCCAAAAATGATTTTATAATTATGTTTTTTTCCGTAATACTTTACATAATCATTAATATCATTGACAACCGTTTGTGAAGCTTTTTGATCCTCCTCCTGAATTTGCTTTTGAATTACCTGTTGATAATTGTTAAGCTGCTGTTGTTTATTATTTAAAAGCTGTTGCTTAAGCTCAAGTTCTTTTTGAGTCATTTTGGAACGCTCCTTTTCGTAAGCTTTAAGTTCTTTTTGCCAATCAACCATTAAACTATCAACATTTGCATTTAATGTTTTTGCTTTTGTTTCAAACTCGGCTCTCACATTTTTTGTTCTATCATAACCTTCTATTAATTTGTTGACATCAACATAAACCTGCTCGGAAGAAGATTGCATATTAAAAATGGTAAATACGCAAAGAAGGATTGCGATAACTGATAATGGTAAAGAGATTTTATTCATGCTCAATGGATAATTTATAATGACAGGTATAAAATTAAAAAGAGCATCAACTTTCTTATAAGAATAAGGCTTACAAAAAAAATCCATCATGATTTTTTTTGTAAGCCTAAATTAGTTTTGAGCTCTTATTTCAATTGCATTAGTACTGTCAGTAATCCAATTGAGAACTAATATTGTTATAATAATAAACTACTATACTTATAATTGTATCTTACAACAAATTTGATTGGATTAATATCTGATATGAACAACACTAATTATCTCTAGTTTTTTTGATAAGAGCGGACATTAAGTAATAAGTTTAATCTTAAGGTAATGATAAATAAACTAAATGAAGATCAACATTTTTAAATTTTATTAATTTCTATTTTACTTAAAATCATTGTGTTTTGAGTAATAAGCTTTATAGGTGAGGTACTGTTTCCTCAAACAGAGCCTATAGTAAAAAGGAGTGCTTACCCTATTAAAAGTAAAAGTTTTTAAACCAATAAAATAGTTAATGTATTATTTTATGTATAAACTTTATTTTACTTAAAATAGTAACCCAAACTTAATTGTAATACTGTATTTGAAATGGAGCCATAACGAATACTCGTTTGATTATTCTCTAGATCAATTAATTTTGCAATGCCTTGGTACATATTGAATTCTACAAAAAATTTATCGAAATCATATCCAAAACCTACGTTTAATCCGAAATCTACTTTATTTTCTATGTCTCCAATGTCTATATCTCCCTTTTTAGTCGAGAGTAAATACCCAACTTGAGGACCAGCAATTATGTAAGGTTTAGAAAAGAATTTAAAGTTAAGAGGCAAATTGATATAACTGAGTTTATAATCAATACCAAAAGCTGAAGAATCACCTGTACTCTTTTTTCTATCTCCTTGTAATGAAAATATAATTTTAGGTCTAAATATAATGTCATTAGAGATATTATACTGGTATAGTCCACCTAAATGAAAACCAAATGCTTTATCAATAGATGCTTTTTCTAAAAAACCATCACTAAAGGACGAATTGCTAATTCCTGTAATTACTCCAAATTCATTTTGAGAATTGGATAATAACGAGCTCAATAAAAGCCCTATAACTAGTAGTTTTTTCATGTGTTTTAAATTTGGTGTATTTACAATAAGCTAATGTATGAAAAATCACTAAAATATTTTTCTTAATCAAGGTTCCCAAATACCTTTTTGTATCAATTTATACCAATCCTACTCTTTTAAAAAGATTACTTACGGCTAATTAATCAAAACGCCTCCATCCCAGTTTCACCATCCTTTTCCTGTCCCTGATATTTGTAACGGCACCACCTTCAACATTACGTTAGGCATCGCCATACCTCCAGAGGTCTATTTTGCTATACTCTAATTTGAACGATAGCCCTTAATTAAATCAATATATTTTCCGTGATTAATTAAGGTATTCACATGATCAAAGGTAAAATCAACAATCTTCTTTTTTGAACAAGCAAAAACAAATTCGTCATCAACATCGAAAATCATAAACTTATCAAAAGTAGAATAAAAAATAATGAATGAAGTGAATTGGTAAAAATGAGTATACTTTTTATCCATAAAAAAATCCATTGAATTAATTGACTCTAATTTTTCACCTGATTTCAAAGGAAATTCTCCTACAAATATTTCTAACTTAAATTCATCAAAAAAAGAATTAAAGGCTTTTAATTTGGAGTCTAATGGAATTTTTTGGTTATACCAATCAAGTACATAAACATAGTATTCTTCTTTAAACCAAAAGTTTTCTTTGAAATCTAGGTTTGAAATAAAATTATTCAAATCAAATTTTTTATAAAATTTTTTCTCAATATCTTTAGTTACTTTTTCCATGTTCTTATTTAAACCAAACCGATACCCCATCTTTCATAAAGGTATCAAAAATTTTATATTCACCTGATTTAGATTTTCGCATCATTATTGTTTCAACACCATTTGATAGCTCAATTAATTTATCAGTTTCACTATGAATTTTAAAACCTGATCGAATTAAATGATTCTTCACTTGATTGGCTGTCATGCCTTTAGTAACAATCATTTTTAGACCTTGCTTAACCTTGTTGCTTTCTGAAGCTAGATTTACGATTTCAGAAAAACTCGTAATTTTTGAAGTCCCCCTTACAACTTGAGATACTGCAGTCGGCCCATATCCTAATCCAGAACCAAACAAGCCATATTCTGCTCCAGCTTTATAGACAGACCCAACCCTTTCACGCATTATTTCTGCGTTAATAGCTCGCATTTCCCCAGCTACTTCAGCAAATTCCTCTCTAAAATCCCTTAGAGGTTTAAAAAACTCACTTGAAGCCTTAGTTGTTTTACTTCTGAGTTTTTGCAAAGAATTCCTGTCATCAAAAAGTGAGATTGCATCCAGTTGGAAAGGTGTTTCCAAACTTAAATCCCCATCAATGGTCTTAGACCAAGTTTTCCCAGCTGCATCTGTCGCTGTTCCTCCAAGAACTGAAAATTCACAGTCTCTACCGCTCTTGTTGATACATCCACCACTAGGATCTACATTAGATATAGGGTTATTTCCATTGGCTAGGTAAGGCGAAAAAAACTCTCCATAAGGATCAGGGCTAATCCATCTCCCAATTCGAGAATCATACATTCTTAATTGAAACGAATTTTTACCAGATATCTCAGGCTCCTTTTCGGCGTACTCTCCCTGATAGCCATACCTATAACCACCTTCTACATTTCTGTTTGGCATCGGCATCCCAAAGGGATAGTAATCCGTCTTATTGGTCACTGTTAATGCACTGCTGCCATTTTTTACTACCACAGCGCGTACATTGCCCAAGTGGTCTGTTAACTGGTAAGCATTAGTGCCCCCAGACCTGTAATGTACACCCAGCCTGCTTGCACCATAAATGGTGTTCTCCTTGAGCGTACTGTTCTCATAGACCGCTAAAATACTTCCAGCTGCGTCCCGTACATAATAATCACTCCTTGTCAATGAACCACTTGTGTAAATTTCTTTTTTTACACGGTGTCCTCTATCATTATAAAAGAACTTTACCAAAGGTACATTATTTTTCTTTATCTCGGTTACTAGGCCACTGGCATTGTAATAATATTTTAATTGGTCATGTTTGTTCTCAATTAATTGGCCTATGCCATTGTACACATAATTATCTGTAAAGCTATGCGTGGTGATGTCATCCGCATTGACAGCATCACCTGCCCCATCTAAAATACGCTTTAATTGGTTGGGCTTACTCGTATAATAATCATAAGTAAGGTCATCCATGTTGCTACTCCCATTGTTGTAGTTCTTCTTACGTGTCAAACTCTTGATGTTGCCATTGGCATCGTAGGTTAGGCCTGATACCTGATAATCGTTGGTGCCATGTTGACTAAAGCTTATGGTCGCCCCTGCATTGGAGGTACCATAGTCAGCTTGCTTCAGCCAATTGTTCTTGTTGTACGTGTACTTATAGGTGTCTATATTGGTACTGGCCGCCGGCTCATCGTTCATCCAACGGATGTTACCTATGTTCCCGTTCAACTGGTTATTGGTGGAGGCATTTTTAAGGCCGTTGTAAGCTGTTCCCGTTCTACTGTAATCTTTGTTGTGGTAGTCGATCAACATCCCAAAGACATCGGTTTTAAACCCTGTAGTCCCTGGGCTATCGTTCCCTGGGTCCTTAAACCCTGTGCTTTGAGGGGAGTTAATGGCCTTTAACTGTCCATTGAGGTTATAGACATAGTCTATCCCCTGTAAATCTTCTGCAATCTCTGTGCGTTTTAATGCCCCATTGTCATAATACTCGTATTCGGCCTGTATAGCATAAGTAGAACCATTCGTAGAGGTTTCCACTTTTACAAGTTCGTTGACATTGTTGTACGTATATTTATGTACGTAGCGTTCGCCAGATACATGTTTCTGGTAATCTACTTTTGTTACGGCCCCTGTTGAAAAATCGTAGGTATAGTCAATGGTTTTTGTCCCCAAGCCTTCTATTTTCTGCACCAACCATGTGACCCTGCCATATACGTCGTAACTATACCACGTAGTAGTTGTTGCCGGTCCTTGGGTATAGGTCTTACTTACATTGCCCGTGACAAACTTTTGTATTGGATAATTCGAGGTCGCTATACTTGAAGCTGTTAAGGCGGCATGCATCCCTGTGGTATCTAGTGTATCATATACGGTTAAGTGTTGTTCTTTCTTGGTCCCTGACACCAATGTCCCATCTGGGTCCAAGGTGCTTATAGCTGTATTGGTTTCTACCACACCGCTTTCTATAGGCCTGCCAAAGCCATCATACTCTGTATAAGAGATCTCTTTTGGTGAAGCAGCGGACTGCTTGCTGTTCTGTGAATAACGTATCTGGCCATCTTTACGATAGGCAAATTCAGCAGTGCCCTCATCTGGGCTGGTAGTGCTCAACAGCTGCCCCAAGGTGTTATAACTGAATGTGCTCTCCAATCCATGGTTCCTTGTAGTGGTACTTAAACTCAAGGTGTCATCAAACCCCAAGGGCTGTACGCTCTTTGTCAACCTTCCTGCTTTATCGTAATAGTTCAAACTATAGTCGTAATAGTTCACCTTGTACTTGACAGCTACTTGGCTCTGGTCATTTATAAGCTCAATAGCTCCGTTGTTTATGGTCACATATGGTACCGGGTTTTTATAATATTCATTAGAATCAACTTCTTCAACGCGGTAAACACCAGAATTCAAATAGGTTGACACCCCAGCATTGGTTTTTACTTTTAATTCCGTCACCAAGTCATAAACATCAAACCTCGCGTCTGTAGGCCCTTCAAAATATACTGTGCCATCACAACCTACTGGGATATGGATATCTACAAAGCCCTGCTCGCCTATTGGTGATACCACATCGTACTTTTGTAGAGAAGGGGTCTCTTCATTCCCACTTCTAGCCGCTGCCAAGGTCTTTCCATCACTATCGGTAAAGACCACGGTCTCCACACCATGCACATCCCTACTTATTGTTTTTGTCCCTTTAATGAGCACTGCTTCTGTCAACGCATCTGAACAGGTGGTAAATGGGCCACATTCAATGAAAGCAAGGTAATCTGAATTATCCCGTATCCCAGAGGCACGGCTTAATATTTTATAATAGCTTTCATCCCCGTCTACATCCATTTTGTATATTTTATTTACATCCCCTAAATACCCACTCATTATATACACATTATTGTACGTGGTACTCGTAGCGCATGTATATGGATCAATCTTTACAATAGTGTATAAATAGTCACTCCCTGTTGTTGAAGCATTGTTGGAGCATTCTTCAGCGATCAATAACATATAAGGGTTAAACTCATCAGGCCCATAGGCATAATGCAGTTCTTGTGCTATGGGCATGGTAAAGGTATAGCCATTGGCCCACTTATCAGTTCCATTGACGTCCACTTTGTTGCCTCCTATTGTCCTTAAGACGCTACCAGGGTTCAAGGTACTGTAAATCTGTCTTACAAAGGGGTAGTCGGTCACATCCTGATAACTCTCAGAAGTATTGCTACTGCTATAATACCAACCCAAAGTGTTGGACTGTGTGCCCACTGGTGATGGGGACTCTGGATCGGTCTCAAAATCCGAAGCCCCATAAATCGTATTGTTGCTGTTCTTGATAAAGTTGAGGTTGTACAATAAACAATCGGTATCGTTTATTGGGGCACTTAAACTTTGGAAGGCTGGCCTACCATGACTGTCGTATATGGTCTGGGTGGCCCACACTATATCTTTTGACTTTATTGAGTGCATATCTTCAGTTTGTGTCTGTATGGACTTCCCTAAAGTATTAAAGTACGCTTTGGTATGTCCTTTTAGAGTCCCGCCTAAATCATACGTTTTTGTAATAACCCTATTGATGTCTTCATCATCACAATTAGCACATCCATTACTGTTTGTAGAATAGACAGTTGGACAGAGATCATCGCTATTGTCCACATAGCCTGCAGGTTGACTACAAGCGTACTGAGTGGTAAATGGGTCCCCATAAGTGTCCCCATCACCATCGGCATACCAAATGGTGGGCTGGTCAATGGTATAATTGACCGTTCTGGCCGAACTCCATTGGCCCGACTTCAAAGAACGTAAATAATATACCGTACCTGTGGTAAGGGTTATAGTGCTAGCTGAATTGCCAGTACTGGTCCCATAACTTGTGCTTTGCCAATAATAGGTCTCCCCGCTCGGAGGGGTGCCCCTTGTCAATACCGTATTTCCACAATTCTTTGTTATTGTAGGCATTGGGGGTGTGGCTGGGGGACCACTGCTGACAGAAACGTTCTTTGTCCCATAATAGGCATCCCAATCCCCCTCTGCATCGTATGTGACCGAATTTGTACCTGTCGAGGTCCAGGTAACGGTCACCGATTGTTCTTGTATGTTTGATCTAGTGCCTCCGTACACAAACCAGTGGTAGAATATCATATTGTCATTGATGTTCACACTATAATAGTCCACATCATTCACATTGGCTGTCGATGGCCCATAAATGGTTGTTTGGGCCTGTAGGCCAATTCCAGATATCCAGCTAAACACACACACTAGGATAAGTACTTTTGTTTGTTTTTTCAATATATGTTTCATCTTATGCTGGTTTTAATTGGATACCTTATCTAAATACCAAGTGCCCAACAATTGTTTAGCTTCTGGATTTGTCTGTAAGTGGAGCTCTAAATTTTGATTGCTGACATTCCCCAAAGTGTGGGTTAGCGTCCTGCCATCGGCAACAAGCTCCAAGGTCACCCCGTCTTGCTTTAAATTCCAAGTGCCAGTGACCTGCCTCTGCGCATTGACAACCAAAGTATAGCTCCCATCTGCCCCAAAGATTATCTTGCGCTGGTTGAAGGAGCTTTGTAAACTCTGCTTCCTCTCAGTGCCCAGACCATCATAGTACTGCCTCGCTTCCTGCTTTAGGTTGTTGATCGTCTTATTGTAGTCCAAAACCCATGTCCCTATTAGCTTTTCACCTGTATTGTTCCCCTGGGCATTAACCCCAGTGCTTAGCATTAGCACTAAAACCAATGTTAAAAAAGTTAATCCTAATGATATCCTGTCTGTCTTAATCATTGTTCCTTGTTTTAATATTATATGTGTCAAGTACTACTACCCAACAATGCACTATTAGCATTTAAACCTAACACTATTACACTCCTTAGCACTTATCTTCTTTTTCTGAGTAAGAGAAATAAGAAGAGAGTGCGAATGTATTAGCATCAATAAATAAAAATCATAATTAAAATACGTCCTTAAAACTAAGAGGTTGCTTACGCATTCTTATAATAAAAAAGCTTATAATAAAAGTCTGTTTTGGCTTTTTTTTATAAGAGCGCATTATAATTGATTAATTATCTAATTGATTTAAAACAAAGAATATTTGTAAATAAAGAATGTGGACTTCCTATATTAGACTGGACAAAAGGTTGCGAGATTTAGAGTTAGAAAAATTAACTTTGAATCATAAAAAAAAGAAACAGGATCTATAGTCCATCATTTAAACAAAAGGCAGTAGAATTAAGCATTACACGAGGTAATATTAAACAAGTATGTGATGAATTAGACATTCAGTATTCAGTGTTACATCGTTGGCGTAAAGAATCAGATGCTTATGGTAAAAATAGTTTTCCAGGTCGAGGGATCCCAAAATTAGCAGATAAGCAAAAAGAAATAGCTTTACTTAAGAAACAATTAAAAGATATTTCATTAGAAAATGAGATACTAAAAAAGACGGTGAGCATCTTTTAGTTCATAGTTTGTTATTTTAAATTAAGGAATTCATGAATGCTTTGCATTTCCAAGAGCGACAAGTAAAATATAGGTTTATAAAACATCATAAATTTAAGTTTTCAGTCGAGATGATGTGTAAAACTTTAAAAGTAAGTAAAAGCGGTTATTATAATTGGTTAAAATTGGAGCCATCAAAACGTTGGCTAGAGAATCAAAAATTATCAACACATATTAATCAAATATTTGAAGATAGTTATCAAACCTATGGATCACCAAGGATTAAAGCTGAGTTAGAAAAACTAGATTATCATGTTTCCAGACCAAGAGTAGCTAAAATTATGAGAGCTAATTATTTAGTTGCTAGAAAACATCGTAAGTTTAGGTTCATGACAGATAGTAATCATAATTATCCAATAGCTCCTAATATCTTAAATCAAAACTTTGATGTACATAGGATAAATCAGGTTTGGGTATCAGATATGACCTATATACAAACTGGAGGGGGTTGAATCTATTTAACTGTTATTATTGATTTATTTAATGGTTGGGCTATGAGTGATAATTTAAGTACAGAGTGTACCATTATTCCAGCATGGAATATGGCGGCTAATAATCATAAAATCACTAAAGAACTAATTTTTAATTCCGACAGAGGAACGCAATATGCCAGCTATAAGTTTACTAACATGCTTAAAAAGTATGATGGATTAGTAAAACAATCGATGAGTAGAAAAGGAAATTGTTGGGATAATGGAGTAGCTGAAAGCTTCTTTAAAAGCCTAAAAGTAGAATGGGTATATAAACATGAGTATGACTTAAAGCCTCAAGCCGAACTTTCTGTCTTTGATTGGATATAAACTTGGTATAAAAAAGAAGAAGAAGAAGAAGAAGAAGAAGACATTCTTATTTAAACTATAAAACTATTAATGAATTTAATTTAGAAATGTATAATCAAAATCTAGCTGCATAATCTCGCAACTAATTGTCCACTTTTTTATTGCAAGTCTACCTTCCACTACCATGTAACATTCAGAAGGAATTTGTCCTTCTCTTAACAAAATTGTTCCTTTTTTAAATTCGTCCACAATACTTTTTCAACAAGCAATTCAACTTCTTCTTTTTTCAATAACTTAAATTTGCTTATTAATTTTCTAATTTTATCTTTTAGATTAATCGAACTATTATTTTATAACCCACGATGTGTGTGTTTACGTTCTGTTGCTAAGATAGCAAATAAACTGGACTGCAAATATAAAACCTTTCAAAGTTGAGAGTATGATGTTTCCGATCCTATTGTTATAATGATTAGCGGATTAAGGAAAGTGAGTTTTTTAAAATTGTGGTTGTGCTCAATATTCTTTTCAAACCAAATGCATTTTCCGAAATAAAGAAGAACTTAATACAGTGAAAATGACCGAGAAAATATTACAAATCTATTATTTTAATAAAAACCCTTCAAAAATAAACCCAAATAATAATAAACTATGTTAAAAATGTTAAAGTTTTATATAAAGGGGCTAATTCGGGGTCACTAGATTTTCTAACATTTATAACCCCTACAAATACAGCAATTAATAATTTTTCGATAGTCTCGGCGACTCCACAAATAAAAGCCACAACATTTGTTGTGGCTTTTTAGTATCTTACTTTCATGATAAAACTATATACAATTGGTATTTTTATTTTGATTGTTGCAATTATTGCCAATGCAATTGTTATTAATATTGGCCTTAAATCTTGGTACGACTTTATTGAACTACTTACTAACTATGAATTTACAGTTTTTAAAGAAATTAATGTACTTGACTTTTTATGGTTGTTTATTGGATATCCTATGATATTAAGTTTAGGATATGTGTTAGGAAATAAACTGTATTCAATCATATTTTAATTAGCTTTACTAAAAAATTAATTCATGGAAAAAACCGTATCTGAAGCTATAGCCTACAGGCGCTCTTGTAGAGTTTACAAAGATGAACCAATAGACACAAACAAAGTAAAACAATGTATTGAGAATGCAACATTAGCTCCTACTAGTAGCAATTTACAGTTATGGGAATTCTATCATGTAACTGATAAGGATGTTATTGAAAAATTAGCCGAAGCGTGTTTTAACCAGAATGCTGCAAAAACAGCTCAACAATTAGTTCTAGTCGTTGCAAGAAAAGATTTATGGCGTAAACGCTGTAAAGCAAATATTAATTTTCTAAATAAAGCCTTTAATAAACCTGATTTAGAAGATAGACTTGTGAAGCGCAAAAAAATGGCCATGAACTATTATCAAAAAGTAATGCCTTTAACTTATTTTGATTTTCTGGGAATGGTTGGAATACTAAAATATCTTGCCCTTCAAGCGGTTGGGTTATTTCGTCCTGTGTACAGGCAAACAAGGTCAAGCGACATGCGTATTGTAGCACATAAAAGTGCTGGATTGGCAGCACAGAATTTTATGATGGGTATGGCTGCCATAGGTTACGATACTTGCCCTATGGAAGGCAGTGATACACTTAGGGTAAAACGTACTTTAGGTATACCTTGGCGTGCTGAAATAAATATGATCATTAGCTGTGGGCTAAGAGATGACAAGGGTATTTATGGCCCTAGGTTTAGAGTACCTTTTGAAGAAGTTTACAACGTTGTTTAAGGCTTTTGTTTATTTATTATTGTAAGTTAATTCTTTACAATAAAATCATTTTATCGATGTTATTTGTTTTTTATCTGTATTTTTTATACTTTTATAGTATATTTAAAAATCCTTATAATTATGAAACAAATTTACATTATTACAATTGTCTGTTTATTGAATTTTAACTTTCTAAACTCACAAACAGTAACTGTTAATGACAATACACCTAATGCTACAAATACAATTTACACTTTTACTTACACAACAACAGGAGAAATAGGAACTTCAACTACTACACCAAATATATTTCTTATGAACCTCCCTTCTGGTTTTCCATCTATAACTAATACTATTGCTGACTCTAATCTTTTAGGTTCAAATGTAACGCTAAAAGTAAACGGAACACCAATTACCATTGATGCTACTACTTTTGGGACAATTGGAGGAGCATGGTCAGGTGGGATACAAATGTCTGTTGCTGGTGCTTCCGTTGGGCTTACCATTCCAGCCGGAGCTACTATTGAAATCATTATTACAGATTTAATAATAAACCCTACAACAACAGGTCCTTTTACATTTGATTGGAAAACAGCAAATGGTGGAGGAGCATCTACAGAAGATTTTTCTGCAACTTTAACTACTTTATCAACAGATAATTTTATTAGTAACAAAAATGTTAGAATATATCCTAACCCTTTTAATGATTTTGTAAATATACATCTTGAAAGTAATTCAAAATTTGAAGTTTACAACTTGTTGGGCAAACGAATTTTAACCCAAAGTATTAATAAAGGTAATTCCAAAATAAATATATCTGAATATGAAGCTGGTGTCTATATTTTTAAAATTATGAATGAGACCGGTCAGATTAAAACAATGAAAATTATTAAGAGATAATTTATAGAATAATTTCTAAAGAATAGTCAAAGTAAAATTTTACTTTGGCTATTTTATTTTATAATAAGTTTATATACTTCTTCCTTTTAAATCTATATTTTTACAAAAATTTTAATTTATGACTTTATTACTTATGGCCGCTGGAAGTGGCAGTCGCTACGGAAAACTTAAGCAATTTGATGACCTTGGACCTGCAGAAGAATTTTTATTGGAATTTAGTATTTATGATGCTATTCATTGTGGGTTTACTCATATTGTTTTAGTCACCAAAGCCGAAAATAAAGCCTTTCTAGAAAACTATTTGTCTCCAAAATTACCAAGCTCCATCAAATTAGATGTCGTGGTTCAAGATATAAACGATCTGCCACAGGGTATTTCAATAGATACATCTGAAAGAAAGAAACCATGGGGAACAGCACACGCTGTATGGTCTGCCAGACATGTTATAGATTCTGATTTTGTAATTATTAACGCTGATGATTATTATGGTAAACAAGCCTTTGAAGGGGCTGCTAATTTTATAAACAACAACAGTTCTAAGACCACTTATGCCATTGTTGGTTATAATTTAAAGGATACACTATCTGAGCATGGATCGGTTTCCAGAGGTGTTTGTAGTGTAGATAATGACCATTTAGTATCTATAGAGGAACATACAAAAATTGAAGCTGTAGATGGTGAAATTGTCGATACAGAATCTGGCAATACATTGCATCCGGATACTATAGTCTCTATGAATTTCTGGATTTGCAATACCTCTATTTTCGATTATATTGAAACCTATTTCAGTAACTTTTTACAGATACCTGAAAATCTGGAAAAAAGCGAAATCTATCTTCCGTTTGTAGCCCAGGAAATGATGGCAAATGGTCTAATAGACATTGATGTGATAACAACAAATAGTAAATGGTTTGGAGTCACCTATTATGAAGATAAAGCAGAAGCTGTTAACACACTACAACGCTTAACCAACGAAAACAAATATCTATCACCGCTTTGGAAATAAACTAATGTATGAGCCTTGATATATTAAACGATATTGCAAGTCAGTTTAACATTAACACTTCCAATATCACCTTTAAACCCATCATTCAAGGTTATATAAACGATACCTATCTTGTTGAGCAAGATGCTTCGCCTATGTACGTATTACAGCGGCTAAACAGTCATGTGTTCAACAATATTACCGGACTTCATAAGAACATGGAGAATGTGTTGAAAATGCTTAAGGCCGAAGATTATAAAACGTTGCAACTCATACCCACTAAAAATGATCTCACATACTATCGCTACAAAGATGGTTTTTGGAGGTTACTATCATTTATACCTAACAGTGTTGCTTATAACATTACATCTAATACTAAAATTGCATTTGAGGCAGGAAGGATTGTAGGCAAATTTCATAAGTTACTTGAAAATGAAGATATAACAAAGTATGAAGAGCCTTTACCTAACCTTAACTATCTTCCTTTTAGAATTGATGAATTTAAAAAAGCCATAAAAACGACAACTAAAGAACGTTTACAAAAAGCCCGCTTAGAAATAGAATTTGCCAAACACCACTTACATAATTTTGATACGCTTTATAATGCACATTTACCCTTTAGAATTTGTCATAACGACACCAAATTAAACAACCTACTTTTCGACCAAAATAATAAAGGGTTATGCCTTATAGATTTAGACACCATCATGAAAGGATATTTTCATTATGATTTTGGAGATCTGGTAAGAACTGTTATTAGTGAAGCTAATGAAGATGAAAAAAACCTTTCAAAAATACAGTTTAATATAGCCCTTTTTAAATCACTTGTAAAAGGTATTACCAGTAATGGTATGTTATTGACAAAAAAAGAGATTGCTTTTTTACCTATTAGTTGTGTTTTAATGCCTTTTATGCATGGCTTGAGAGCACTAACCGATTACTTGAACGGCAATATTTATTATAAAGTAAGTTACCCTGAACAAAACCTGGATAGGTCTAAAAGTTTATTTCGATTTGCAACTTTAGCTACTAAAAAGCAATCTGAAATCAAAGCAGTTATTGATTTTGAATTGAATTAAAACCCATCATTTAGTTTTAATCATATTGTATTTTTCTTTATAAAATTCCATAATAGGCTGAAAAGGTCCTAATTGATGCTGTTTAATAGAAAAATCATCTACATAAGGAGGATATGGTGTAGATACAGGTTTTCTCTTTAAATCTGGAAAATCCAATTCTAAATTTGGCTTGGTTGGTCTATGTTGCTGATTAATATATCCAGCAACGTCATAGGCTTCTTCATCAGTTAATACTGGCGAGTCGTAAGTTGTTCCAAATGGCATATTACCTTTTATAAAATTAGCTGCTGTAATAACCCGATTCATTCCTGCTCCATTATTAAAGGAGTCGTCTCCCCAAAGAGGTGGATATTTATAAACATTGGAATTTGGCAGCTTTTCACCGCCACCATTCTCGCCATGACAAACTGAGCACATATTACTAAATACACTTTTCCCCTTTGTTAAATCAACAGGTCTTTTAGGGATTTTAATTGTAAGAAACCCAGTGCCTTCAAATTTACCATCTTCTGGTGCGTCTCTACCCAACCATTTCATATAGCTAATAATAGCTTTCATTTCTTTACTATCTTTTGGCATCACTCTCCCATTCATACTTCGCTCCATACAACCATTAATACGTTCCTCTATAGTACCTATTTTATTTTCTCTTCCTCTAAATTGTGGGAATCTTTGAATGATGCCAATTAGTGATCCTGCATATTTTTTTGTCCCTGCATATAAATGACAGTTATTACACGATAAGTTATTTCCTGCATAGGCTCTCTCTAAATTATCATTATTGGGCCCAATATAATTTGGTGTATTTTTAAACAATTGATAGCCAAACTTGATTTCTTTATTTTTTTTAGAATCATCTAGTAAAGAAACATCAAAATACTCCTGGTAAGGCTCTTGGAAATCTAAATTTATAACATAAGAGTTATTAATATTATAATGATTACTACTAAAAGAAATTACATTAAAATGAATTAACAATATTAATAAACCTATGAAAATTAAAGAGGAGCCAAAAAAAATTGAGCTATAAGCTAATCGTTTAATTTTATTTTGAAATTCTTGATCTTCCATTTATAATAGTTACACATATCCATTTAAGGAAAATCGATAGAAAAGAGGAGTTTATTAAAGTCTAATATAAAGAAAATAAACTAGTTCACTCGTATTTCGTAACCTTCAAACTCCCATTTAGTAATACCGCCTTCTAAATCATAAATTTTAACAAACCCCTCTTCTTTAAGTTGTTTTGCACAGTCGGAGCTTCTTCTACCAGATCTACAATACACAATTACAGGCTTACTTTTATCTAGTTTTTCTATTTCTTGGGAAAAAGTATCTGAAAAGAAATCTATATTTTGAAATCCTTCTATATAACCTTCTTTGTATTCTTTTGGAGTTCTTACATCAATTAACTGCACGTCTTCCATCTGCGATATTTCCTGCATTTCTTGTGGAGAAATCAACTCAATTGTGTTAGAACTTATTGGTTGCTTTTCTTCTTTACAACCATAATTTAAAGCAACAATTGCTATTACAACAAAAAGTAATCGTTTCATAGTGATTTGTTTAGTTTGTTACAAGATCCTCTTTCCACTCAAGTATGCCTCCAACAAGGTTATATGCATTATCAAAACCTAATTGATTCATAATAGCACAGGCTTGTCCACTTCTGGCACCCGAACGACAATACACATAATAGTTTTTGGTCTTATCTAATTCTTCAAGTTTGTAAATAAACCCTTGGCCTTTATAAATGTCTATTTGAATTGCGTTAGGTATAATACCTTCAGCAACTTCTTCATCAGTTCTTACATCTAATATAATTGCATTAGCATCATTTGCTAACTGTTGTTTCCACTCTTCTTGAGTTAAATTTGCCATACCTTAATCTTTTAAGCAAAATTAATACTTCTTGATAATTTATTTATAAGGACTATCAAAAAAGAAGTATGTTACAGTTAAATTAGTTATTGTTTTTTACTTTTATAGTGCAACCTATGGCACGCGTTTTAGTTTCTGGTACATTATTACCTTCTAGAAGTGCATCTACTGCATCTTCAACATATTTAGTGTTTACAGCAGATGCATCTTTATAATTATCATCAATAGCTCCAATATATCTTACAACATTACCTTTATTGGTTTTTTCTAATAAATAAACATGAGGTGTTTTTGTAGCTCCATATTGTGGATAAATTTTTTGACCTTCATCCATTAAATAAGGAAATGTAAACCCTTTTGATACTGCTCTTGCTTTCATTGCTTCCATACTATCTCCTGGTTGTACTTCAGGGTCGTTCGGCATAATTGCAATTACAGGAAATCCTTTATCAGCATATTTTTTGTCTAATGCAATAATTCTGTCTTCATATTGAACAGCGTAAGGACAAGTGTTACAAGTAAAAATTACGATAAATCCTTTTGCACTTGTATAATCTGCTAAGGATACTATGTTACCATCAATATTTTTAAGCTTAAAATCTGTTGCTATATCACCTACTTCGTAGCCACTGGCAACTGTGGTGTTTACCGAAAAAGCACTTGCAACCAATACAATTGCAAGTATAGATAGTGTTTTAAAAAGTTTCATAGTTTTTTATTTTAAAAATTGTTTTAACTCGTTTTCTAATGATTCGTATGTAAATGTTTGGTCGTAAAACTCCCTTTTATCTTTATTGTAAATAATGGTGACAGGAATGGCACCATCCCAATTTTCATCAACCTTTGGGATCCAAGTATTCATATCTACATCATCAAGCACAACAATTTTAGATTTTAAATCATGCTCTTTGATATATGGCTTCAATTTAGTTTCGAATTGATGTGGAAAATCTAAACTTACTAGTATTACTTCTATATTTTTACCTTTATAATTAGCATTTAATGCTTCAAAATGAGGTAGTTCTTTTATGCAAGGTGCACACCAAGTTGCCCAAAAATTAACAACATAAATTTTGTCATCTGTTCTGTTTAAATAAGGCTCAAGACCATTAAAATCATGAATTTCAAGTTTAACATCATTGTTTGTTGATGTTTCCGTTTTTATGTCATTTGTTTGAGCTGTATCTGTTTTCTTGTCTGTTTTACAAGAAACTAATAGTAAAACAAAAAGGGCTAATGTGTGCTTCATATTATAAAAATAATCATCTAAAGTTAGTATCGACAAACTTTAACAAAACTTTTCACTCGTCCGTAAAACGATATTTATTGAATTTTATCATATTTTTTATCATAACATTTGATTATTACATTTTCATTTCTATATTTGAACAAACATAACAAATGAACTCAATTTTAAATAATACTTGGTGGTGGAATTTTCGAAACTAACATTCGTGAATTAACCCAATTGTATATTTAAACTAAAAATATCTAAAAGGCTTGTCATTCACGACAAGCCTTTTTTAATTTATATTATGTATCAATTAAAAACACATTACAAAAAAATACTTGCAGACACCATTACGCCTGTAAGCATATACTTGAAGATTAGAGATAAGTATCCTAATAGTATTTTGCTTGAGAGTAGTGATTATCATGCTAACGATAACAGTTTTTCATATATCTGCTGTAACCCAATTGCATCTATTAAAGTTGAAAATGACATAATCACTCAGAAATTTCCTGATGGCAGTCAATCGGTTTATGATACCAAAACGACTGATGTTACAAATGAGATTCATAAGTTTACAAAACAATTTAAGGTAGATACTGATGAGCAGTTTAAGTTCATCAACAATGGTGTTTTTGGCTTTACAGCATATGATGCAGTAAAGTATTTTGAAGATGTAGAAATTTCAAAAAAAGAAAACTCTATTGAAATTCCTGACATCTATTACGCAGTATATCAAAACATCATAGCCATCAATCACTTTAAAAATGAAGCTTATATTTTTGCACATTGCTTTGATACTAAAAACAATGTGGATGATATTCTTCATTTAATAAAGGCTAAAAATTTTGCGTCTTATCAATTTACCTCCCAAGGAGAGATTAGTTCAAACCTTTCAGATAATGAATATAAAGAACATGTAGAATTAGCAAAAAAACATTGTGCTAGAGGTGATGTATTTCAATTGGTATTATCTAAAAAATTTCAACAAGATTTTAAAGGTGATGAATTTAACGTGTATCGTGCATTAAGGAGTATTAATCCTTCGCCTTACCTATTCTACTTTGATTATGGCAATTTCAAGATTTTTGGAAGTTCACCAGAAGCACAATTAGTCGTAAGTGATGGAAAAGCTGAAATACATCCTATTGCTGGAACATTTAAACGAACTGGAGACGATTTAAAAGATGCCGAACTTGCTGAAAAACTGGTAGAAGATGCAAAAGAAAACGCCGAACATGTTATGCTTGTTGACTTAGCGAGAAATGACCTAAGCAGAAATGGCAGCGAAGTAACCGTTGAAAAATACCGTGAAGTACAGTTCTTTTCCCATGTAATTCACTTGGTAAGTAGAGTCACTGGGGAAAAACATGACGATGTATCAACAATGCAAGTTGTTGCTGATACGTTTCCAGCAGGCACTTTAAGTGGTGCGCCAAAACATAGAGCAATGCAACTGATAGAAGATTATGAAAAAACAAGTAGAACATATTATGGAGGTGCTATTGGTTTTATGGATTTTGAAGGTAATTACAATCATGCCATCATGATAAGAACCTTTTTAAGTAAAAATCATCAACTGCATTGGCAAGCTGGAGCAGGAATTGTATCAAAATCTAGTGCAGATGATGAATTACAAGAAGTATATAATAAGTTGGGAGCATTAACAAAAGCTATTACAATAGCAGAAAGAATATCGATATGAAAGTATTAGTCATAGATAATTATGATAGTTTTACGTATAATTTAGTCCACTATCTTGAAGATTTAAATTGTGATGTGACTGTTGTTAGGAATGATAAATTGACGTTAGAGGATGTTAAACTATTTCATAAAATAGTATTATCTCCAGGTCCTGGAATCCCTGATGAAGCTGGTCTTTTAAAAGCTATTATCAAAGAATATGCACCAACAAAAAGTATTTTAGGAGTATGTCTAGGTCAGCAAGCTATTGGAGAAGTATTTGGTGGCTCATTAGTTAATTTAGACGAAGTTTATCATGGTGTAGCTACAAAAGTTTCCATTTGTGTAGAAGACGAATCTCTTTTTAACGGATTAAATAAAAACATAGAAGTTGGACGCTATCATTCCTGGGTTGTTAACGCAAACCTTCCGGATTGCTTAGAGGCAACATCGTTTGACGAAAATGGACAAGTGATGTCATTGAGACATAAAGAATACGATGTAAAAGGTGTGCAATACCATCCAGAATCTGTATTAACACCAGATGGAAAAAAAATATTAGAAAACTGGATTAATTCTTAAATCATGAAGCAGTTACTTAATAGACTTATAAATCACGAAAGCATCTCAAGCGAAGAAGCAAAACAGGTTTTGGTGAATATCTCCGAAGGACAATACAACCAAAGTCAAATAGCTTCTTTCCTTACAGTGTATATGATGCGAAGTATCACGCTTAAGGAATTACAAGGGTTTCGAGATGCATTGTTGGAATTGTGTATTGCAGTCGATTTAAAAGATTTTAATCCTATTGATTTATGTGGAACTGGTGGTGATGGAAAAGACACATTTAATATTTCAACCCTATCATCATTCGTCACAGCTGGAGCAGGTGTTAATGTAGCAAAACATGGTAATTATGGAGTGTCCTCAGCTTGTGGTTCTTCTAATGTTATGGAGTACTTAGGTATTAAATTTTCAAACGACAAAGACTTTTTAAAAAAATCAATCGACAAAACAGGTATTTGTGTATTGCATGCACCTTTATTTCATCCAGCCATGAAAAATGTAGCGCCTATTCGTAGAGAATTAGGTGTGAAAACATTTTTTAACATGCTAGGGCCAATGGTAAATCCAGCGTTTCCTAAAAATCAAATGGTTGGTGTTTTTAATTTAGAATTACAACGATTGTATGGGTATTTATACCAACAAACTGATAAAAACTATAGCATTGTTCATGCATTGGATGGCTACGACGAAATATCATTAACAGGGAAAACAAAAGTGATTTCAAATCATTCTGAGAGTATGTTCTCTCCTGAGGATTTAGGAGTTAACCAAATAAAACAAAGTGCGATTTTTGGAGGAAATACTGTTGAAGATGCAGCAAAGATTTTCGTCAATGTGATTAGCGGAAATGGAACAGAAGCACAAAACAATGTGGTTTATGCAAATGCAGGATTAGCTATTGCAACCTCAAAACAAATAAGTCATCAAGCAGGATTTGAACTTGCTAAAGAGTCTTTATTAAGTGGTAAAGCAAAAGCAACGTTGAATAATCTTATCGAATTAAGCAAGTAATGAACATACTAGACAAAATAGTAAAAGACAAACGCGTAGAAGTAGCGCTTCGAAAAAAGGTAATTCCAATTAAGCAATTAGAAAATTCTGTGTTGTTTGATAGAAAAACCGTTTCGCTTGCGAAAAATTTAAGAAACAGTAATACTGGAATTATTGCTGAACACAAACGTCGCTCACCATCAAAATCAATTATCAATAATAGTTTAAATGTACAAGATGTTGCAAAAGGTTACGAAAATGCTGGAGTTTGCGGCATGTCAGTACTTACAGATGCAAAATATTTTGGTGGCTCACTAGACGATTTATTACTTGTAAGAGCAAGTTGTAATTTACCTTTGCTTAGAAAAGAATTCATCATTGACAATTATCAAATTCTTGAGGCAAAAGCTTATGGAGCTGATGTCATTTTACTAATAGCAGCGATTTTAACCAAAGAAGATATTAAAGAGTTTTCCGAATTTGCTAAAAACTTGCAACTTGATGTGCTCTTAGAAGTACATAATGAGGAGGAATTGAATAAATCTATCATGCCTTCTATAGATATGTTAGGTGTCAACAACAGAAATTTAAAAACTTTTGAGGTGAGCTTAGACATAAGTAAGGCTCTTAGCAAAATCATTCCTGATGAGTTTGTAAAAGTATCAGAAAGCGGCATCAGTTCTATTGAAGCAATAAAAGAATTACAACCTTACGGTTATCAAGGATTTTTAATTGGTGAAAACTTTATGAAAACAGATAATCCTGGAGAAAGTGCAAGAAATTTTATAAATGATTTAGAAAGATGAAGCTAAAGGTCTGTGGAATGAAATACCAAGATAATATCGAAGCTGTTGCAAGTTTGCAACCAGACTTTCTTGGATTTATATTTCATGAGGAATCACCTAGACATTTTGAAGAAGCAATTCCAGATTTACCTAAATCCATCCATAAAGTTGGTGTGTTTGTTGACAAAACAGTAGAGTTTATTGCTAATCAAATAGAAAAACATAAGCTATCAGCAATACAGTTACATGGTCATGAATCACCTGAAATGTGCAGAATTCTTAAATCAACAAATGCAAAAGTGGTTAAGGTATTCTCTATAAAAGATACCTTTGACTTTACAGTGCTAGAACCTTACGAACAAGTTTGTGATTACTTTTTATTTGATACCAAAGGAAAACTCCCTGGAGGAAATGGCTATACATTTAATTGGGATGTATTAACAGATTATCCTTCGACAAAACCGTTCTTTTTAAGCGGTGGCATTGGTTTAGAGCAAAAAGAAAAATTAAAAGAATTTATAAACAGTGAAGCTTCAGAGTATTGTTTTGCTATTGATGTAAATAGTAAATTCGAAATTGAAGCAGGATTAAAAAATATTGAAGCATTAAAAGAATTTAAAAAACAATGTCACTTCGAGTGATTTTTGAGAAACAAAAATTGTATCGAGAAGTAAAAAGGTCTCGATACAAAATTCTTACAGAATTTCACTCGACCTGACAAGAACGACATAATTATGAGTTATAACGTCAACGAAAAAGGCTATTATGGAAAATTTGGAGGCGCTTTCATTCCAGAAATGCTATACCCAAATGTAGAAGAGTTACGCCAAAATTATTTAAAAGTAATGGCTGAACCTGAGTTTCAAAAAGAATTCAATCAACTCCTAAAAGATTATGTTGGTCGTCCTTCTCCACTCTATTTTACCAAACGATTATCAGAAAAATATAACACCAAAATCTACCTAAAACGTGAAGATTTAAATCATACAGGAGCGCATAAAATCAATAATACTATTGGTCAGATTTTAATGGCTAAACGATTAGGTAAAAACCGAATCATTGCCGAAACTGGAGCTGGACAACATGGTGTAGCCACTGCAACTGTGTGTGCATTAATGGGTTTAGAATGTATTGTGTATATGGGTGAAATTGATATTGCTCGACAAGCACCTAACGTGGCTAGAATGAAAATGCTTGGAGCAACGGTTGTACCTGCAACTTCTGGAAGCAAGACGCTTAAAGATGCGACAAACGAAGCCATTCGTGATTGGATTAACAATCCTATAGACACGCACTATATTATTGGTAGTGTTGTTGGACCTCATCCTTATCCTGATATGGTGGCGCGTTTTCAAGCCATTATTTCCGAAGAAATTAAATGGCAATTACAGGAACATGAGGGTACAACTAAACCAGATTACGTCGTAGCTTGTGTTGGTGGAGGTAGTAATGCAGCTGGAGCTTATTATCATTTTTTAGATGATGAAGATGTGCAACTCATTGCTGTTGAAGCAGCTGGCTTAGGGGTCGATTCTGGAGAAAGCGCTGCAACGTCTGTGTTAGGGCGAGAAGGCATAATTCATGGTAGTAAAACTTTATTGATGCAAACCAACGATGGACAGATTACGGAACCCTATTCCATTTCTGCTGGATTAGATTATCCAGGTGTTGGACCTATGCATGCACATTTATATAAGTCTGGTCGTGCTGAATTTATCTCTATCACAGATGATGATGCCATGACGGCTGGTTTAGAATTATGCAAATTAGAAGGTATTATTCCAGCTATTGAAAGCTCTCATGCCTTGGCTATTTTTGAAAAAAAACAGTTTCAACCAAATGATATTGTGGTAGTAAGCTTGTCAGGTCGTGGCGATAAAGATTTAGAAACATATATTAAGCATTTTAAATTGTAATGTCATTCCGAACAAAGTGAGGAATCTCATCAAAAGATTGCCACGTCACTTCGTTCCTCGCAATGACACAAAAAATAAACAATGAACAAAATCAACCAAAAATTACAAGAAGATAAAAAATTACTTTCCATCTATTTTACAGCTGGATACCCAAATATTGATGATACAGTAAACATCATTCAAAACTTAGAGAACAATGGTGTTGATATGATTGAAATCGGTCTGCCTTTTAGTGACCCTTTAGCTGATGGTCCAACCATTCAAGCAAGCTCTACTCAAGCCTTAAAAAATGGCATGACCACTGAAGTGCTTTTTAATCAACTTAAAGACATTAGAAAATCGGTAAATATTCCATTAATAATCATGGGGTATTTTAACCCAATGTTGCAATATGGTGTGGAAGCATTCTGCAAAAAATGTCAAGAAATTGAAATTGATGGCTTGATTATTCCTGATTTACCAGTAGATGTGTATCATGACGAATACAAAGCCACGTTTGAGAAGTATGGATTGATTAATGTATTCTTAATCACACCCCAAACTAGTGACGAACGCATTAGATATATCGACTCCATTTCTAACGGATTTATTTACATGGTAAGTAGCGCTAGTACAACTGGAGCAAAATCTGGTTTTGGTGACGAGCAAACCAATTACTTTGAACGTATTGCTAATATGAACCTAAATAATCCTCAAATTATAGGATTTGGAATCTCCAACAACGAGACTTTTACACAAGCAACCAAATACGCTAAAGGTGCTATTATCGGTAGTGCTTTTGTAAAACATGTGACTAATGGAGGTGTAGAAACGATTAATGAATTTGTAAAAAAGATTCTTATTTGATATTGCTTAAAAACAGCTAAACTAGTTTTTCTTCATCAATTCCATATTGCGAGCAATTACCTTATTCCTCATTTTAGAAACTTTAGATTCTAAGTTATTCATAAGTTTTATGAACCTAGGGTCGTCATGAACTCCTTTTAAATAAGGATCCATATTTGCCAATCGATACATTAAAAACCCTCCTTTTATCATTCTTTCGACATGTTTTATTGCTGCATCAGTGTTTCCACGTATTGCTTCTATCCTAGCATAATTCCAACAATATTCCCAAATATCAGTATCAAATCCAAATTTATCGGAAGTTACTTTAAATGTATCGTCAAGAATTCTGTTTCCTTTTTTAGTTTCTCCTTTACGAATTAATTGATATGCTACTCCAATAGCAGATTCTGCATAATCTAAATGTGTGAATTTTGGATGGTTATATACTTTTTCAAAGTAAGTGTTGGCCTTTTCAAAATCTTTAAAATAACTAAGATACATCCCTGAGCGATTCAAATTAATGAGGTTACTTTCATCACCTTTAATAAGTTCATCTATATGGTGCAACACTTCTTCCTTATCATTCATATACACTGCACATTCGGCTAATTGTTGATGGGTAATAGCATCAAAGCCTCTACTTTCTAATATTTTTTTATAATAATGAACTCCTTCAGGAATCATTTCTAAAAATTGATAACAGGTTCCAAGGTTATAATTAAAAACTCCTACACGAACAGGGTCTAATTGCGCTACTTTTTCAAAGTACGGTATTGCTTTATCTACTTCTCCACTATTTCTTAACAACAAACCATAAATATTATTTGCTTTTGCATCATTTTTATTCAATTGTAAAGCCTTTTCACTATACAATCTTGAGTTTTCATTATCACCATCAACTAGATAACTATAAGCTAAATTAGAAACTGCTTCAGAAGAATTTGGGTCTAATTTTATTGCTTGTTTTGCCATGATAAATACAGAATCGAAATAAGACATGGGTCTTACTCCATAATTACTAATAGATCTACTATATCCTGTACTTAATAATACCCAAGCTTGCGCAAAATTTGGATCAATTTTTATGGCTTCTTTTAATAACTTAATGCCCTGTTCATTTTTTTCTTTATTTCCTTGATTAATGTATGCTTTTGCTTGCAAAAACATATTATACGCTTCTGTATTGGTCTTTTTAGAAGCAACTTTTGCTTCTCCTAGTAAAGTAACTTTAAGTTTGTCGGTTACAGTAGCAGCAATTTCATCTTGTATTTTAAAAATATCTTCTATATCTCTATCATATGTTTCAGACCATACATGAGTACCATCTTCTGTATCTATTAATTGCGCAGTAATTCTAAAGGTATTTCCTGCTTTTCTAATACTACCTTCTAACACATTACGTACTTGAAGCTCCTCACCAATAACTTTAATGTCCTGATCTTTTCCTTTGTAAGAGAAAGAAGAGGTTCTACTAATCACTTTTAAATCAGGAATTTTAGCCAATAGGTTTAAAATCTCTTCACTAATACCATCTGAAAAATATTCCTGGTCTTTATCTGGACTCATATCTGCAAAGGCTAATACAGCGATAGAATTACTTCCGAAATCTTTAGTATTAATACTGATTTCATTTTTTTGTAATTCAATAGAGTTTCCTTGAATCAAATTAATAGATAATAAAACTATAGCAATACCTAAGCTTAGTAGTAGTATTTTATTTAATCGGGTATTTGTTTGATTAGTTATCGATTGATTTGAACTTACATTTTTAGTTTTTTGAAGCCCTGTAGGTGTTAATTCATATACCCAAGAAAATATCACCCAAAGCGGAAATCCAAGTATCAGAATAAAAACAAACGTTTTTTGAATATAATCAGGAGCGTCAAACGTTGGAAGAATTGTAGTTACTACCTGAATTATAATCCAAGAAATAACCAAGTAAGTCAAAGCCGATTTTATTACATTTCGCCTTCTTAATTCTTCGTAAAAATTTTTAAAATCCAACGTTAACTGCTTTAGTTAAAGCAACCAATTTACAAAAAATAAAATATCCTTAGATGCCTACTTAATATCACATCTAAAATATATTTTTTTAAAATTACATGAAAACACTTGCTTGACTATCTAAACAAAAACGACTAACTTTCGTCAAAAGTTTTTTTATGTCAAAATCATCTAGACGAAGTTTTATAAAAAAGAACATTCTTAGCGGATTATTTTTAACCTCAGCAGCTCCTTTATTAAGTGCTGAAAATGCTTTAAAAGTAAAACCACGCATTCCTACTTTAAAGCCTAATGCAAGTGATTATAATACTATAGATTGGAACAATATTCGCGAGCAATTTCTATTTGCTAAAGACTATCATTACCTAAATACTGGAAGCCTTGGTCCTTCTCCAAAAATTGTGCTCGACACTGTTTGCAATGCCATGGAAAAATTAGAAACATCCTGCAGTCATGGTCGCCATCAAATTGATGAAACTCATGAAAAAATGGCGAAGTTTTTAAATGTTACTACTGATGAAATAGCCTTTACAAGAAATGCTACTGAAGGTCTAAACATTGCTGCAAGAAGCTTACGGTTAAAAAAAGGAGATGAAATCATCATCAGCACTCACGAACATGTTGGAGGCGCTTCGCCTTGGATGGCTCTTGCTAAAGATTTTGGTGCTGTGGTGAAACTGATAGATTTAGATTTTAATGGCGAGAACAACCTACAAATCATAAAAGACAGTATTACTCTAAAAACCAAAGTTGTTGCTTTTTCGCATATTACATGTACTACTGGAATGAAGCTTCCAGCTAAAGACATTGTAGAATTTTGCCGAAGTAAAAATATTTACTCGTGTATTGATGGTGCACAATCACTAGGCATGTTTCCCATAGACTTAAGAGATATCAATCCAGATTTTTATGCAAGTAGTGGACATAAATGGCTGTTTGGACCTAAGGGCACAGGCGTATTGTTTATAAACAAAAGCATTATTAGTGAAATTTCTCCTGTATTCGCAGGTGCATATACCGATAGTAAGTTCGACTTAAATACGTTAACTATCGACTATAGACATAGCGCACAACGCGAAGAATATGGTACACGAAATACACCAATCACATTAGGTATAGGTAGCGCCATAGATTTTATAAATACTATTGGCATTGACAATGTAGCAAAACGAGGGCGAGAACTCGTTACTCGTTTTAGGAAAGGGGTTGCCAATACACCAGAAATTGAAATTTTAACACCAGAGAGCGACCTCTATTCAGCTTCTATGATTACGATAAGAATAAAGGATAAAGACAACCTTAAATTAAATCCAGTACTTAACAAAGAAAAGAAGTTACGCATGAGAGGTATTTATGAAAATAACATTAATGGTATTCGTATATCCTTTGCTATTTTTAATACTTTTGAGGAAGTCGATTTATTAGTAAATAGTTTAAAAAAAGTAATTAAAGCATGAAATGAGCCGTAACAAAAGGTTGACAACAACCGATACCATTATTGGCGAATTACATCTGACCGATAAAAAACAATAAATTTAAACAAATGAAAATTTTAAACGATTGGAAACTTGTAATAATAGCCTGTTTAACATTAGGCTTAGCACCGTTTTTTCCAGAACCACACATTGTTGGTAAAATAAAATGGATAGCTGGTGGTGCAGTTGGTATGAAACCAATGGACTGGTTTGATGTAGTATTACATGGTTTTCCATTTGTACTTTTAATACGTTTACTTCTAATAAAATTGACTAAAAAATAATGCCACTAAACATTGTACTTATTGAACCCGAAATACCTAATAATACAGGGAATATCGGTCGTTTAGCCTTAGCATCAGGCTCTAACCTACACTTAGTAAAACCTTTTGGTTTCGAGATTGATGACACGCGTTTAAAACGTGCTGGATTAGATTATTGGAAGCATCTTAATGTTATCTATTATGATAGCATTGATGATTTTTTTACAAAAAACAAAGGTGCTAAGATGGCATTTTTATCTAGTCAAGGTACACAAGAGTATTGTGATATCCCTTTTGAAGACAATCTGTTTTTAGTATTTGGAAAAGAATCAGTTGGTTTACCAAAACAGCTTTTAAGTAATTATCCTGAATCACTTTATCAAATACCTTTATATAGCAAACATGTACGCAGTTTAAACATTGCAAATGCTGTTGGCATTGTTGTGTATGAGGGCATTAAGCAACTAAAATATACGTAGTTATACGTATTGATTTTATACACACCTGTTAAACGAAACTCAAAAACTAATCACGAGTATTTTTCGTCTTCATCTACAAACAATAAAACCTCTTTTCTTTATCAGTTTTACTACAATTAGCACACATGACGTAAAGATGTCATAATCATGACGACATCAATGTCCATTGCCTTGATGTACTTTTGTTTCAAACGATAAATCATTGTCACATTCATGAAAAAAGAAACAAACATCATTCAAAAATCAAAAATTAAACGTGCACTGCATCTTGCCAAAACACCAATACTAATTGCACTGGTTTTAACACCTGTTCGATTTTCTCTTGAACTTATAGGAGTGCCTGAAAATGCTATTTATATTGTTGGATTACTCTGGCTAACATTAGGATTTGCCATTTATTGGGGAATTAAATTATATAATGATAAGAACTCGCTTCTAATACTCTTTTTGAGTTTAGGTATATTTTCACCCATTTCAAGATTTCCTGTTGCTGTACTTTGGTGGATTGATACCAAATGGGACATAGGAACTCATTATAGCCTTTATTTTGATAACTTTGCACAAGCTACATTTCAACAAGTGGTTTATGGTTCATTAATTCAACTTATCCCTGGATTTTTACTAGGTGCAATAACAATCGCTATTATGCGACAAAAAAAAACCGTAACAAAACAATAAATACTTTAGAAAATGACTAATAACCACTTAGCAATAAAATTAAAGGCTTTAAGAAACCAAAAAGGCATGTCGCAAGAAGTACTTGCTGATGAATCTGGTTTAAGCTTAAGAACTATTCAACGTATTGAAAATGGTGAAACTAATCCAACAGGCGACTCACTAAAACGATTAGCTAATAGTTTAAACGCAAGCCCTGATGAGCTAATTGATTGGGCAATAAAAGAGGACAACAGCTATTTAGTTTATCTCAATCTTTCTACACTTACATTCTTGTTTTTTCCTTTGCTTGGTATAATAGTTCCTTTTATATTATGGACTTCAAAAAAAGATAAAATTAAGGGTATTAATACATTAGGTAGAGACCTCATTAACTTCGAAATTACATGGACAATGCTTATGTTTTCTATTCCGTTTTCAATATTTCTCCTATCTAAAGTTGGAATTTTAGATAGTTTTAGCCTAAGTACTATCTTTGCAACTACAGTAATTATGTATATAATTAATGTGCTATCTGTGTTATTCAATACATTTAGAATTAACAATGAAAAAGAGGTTAAGTATTATCCTAGACTTACGTTTTTAAAGTAAAAATGAGATATTTAAATACGAGAGTTTTTCTTTTCTAGCATGTTTAAATACATTGTCTCAACCTTAGTTCGAGCCCAAGGTGTACGACGTAAAAACTTTAAGCTCGATTTTACAGAAGGGTCGTTTGTAAAGCAGCGTATATTAATATTGTAACCTAAATATTCCCAACCATAATGTGTTACCAAATCATTGATAATTTGTTCTAGTTTTACACCATGCAAAGGGTTATTAGGTTGAGATTCCATTATTGTACAAGCGCTTTTATTTTAACTGCTTTTTCAAAATGGTCTAACTCATGTGTCTGTATCCACCAAGTAGCTGCTTCCATCAATAGCTCAGGATTATCATTTTTATTTGTGAAAAATGCATAGAAAGACACGCCTACATTATCTCCTTTTTGTGCTATTTTCTTATCACAAACGTTTATTATTTTAGTTCTTAATTCTTCTGTCATAATTAGCGTTTGCTATCTTTAGAACGTCTATTCTTATTTCGACTAGATCGTCTAGATTGGTTTTGGTTACCCTTATTAGTATTGTTCTTTGTACTACTTGAGCGTCTAGTATTTGAGTTCCTTGAATTACGAGAACTTTGCTGTTTCTTTTTTGGTGGAGTACTTGGTGCATTAGGGTCTGGTTCAAACCCTTCAACAATCTCCACAGGAATTTTTAAGCCAACTAACTTTTCAATATCGCGCAAATAACCACGCTCCTCTCCACTAACTAAGGACACAGCTTCACCACTAGCTCCTGCTCTACCTGTTCTTCCAATTCTGTGTACATAGTCTTCCGAAATATTAGGCAGTTCAAAATTCACCACATGTGGTAACAACGGTATATCCAAACCACGTGCAGCAATATCAGTAGCTACTAAAACACGTACCTTATTGCTTTTAAATCCAGCCAATGCTCTAGTTCGTGCTCCTTGGGTTTTATTTCCATGAATTGCTGCTGCTGAAATACCAGCACTAATCATTTTTTTACAAAGCTTGTTAGCTCCATGTTTGGTTCTTGTAAATACTAATACTTGCTTCCAATCTCCTTTAGAAATTAGCTTAATAATCAATCCTGTTTTTAAACCTTTTGCAACACGATACACTTTTTGTTCTATTGTATCAACAGTAGAATTTTCAGGTGTAGCTTCTACCAATACTGGATGGTGCAAAAAGTTGTTTGCCAAGTTTTTTATCTCTTTAGAGAATGTGGCAGAAAACAAAAGGTTCTGTCTTCTTGTTGGCATCAAACCAATAATTTTTTTAATATCTCTTAGAAATCCCATGTCTAGCATTCTATCTGCTTCATCTAAAACCAAAATTTCAATTTTAGCAAGCGATAATAACCCTTGACTTTGCAAATCTATAAGGCGTCCTGGAGTGGCAATGAGGATATCAACACCATTCCTAATGGTGGCTACTTGTGGTCGTTGGTTCACACCTCCAAAAATAACAGCCGAACGAATATCTAAAAACTCACTATACGCTTTTACATTGTTATGTACTTGTGCGGCCAATTCTCGTGTTGGTGTTAATACCAATGCACGAATTGGACGTTTACGCATTTGCTGTCCTTGAGACAACTTTTGAAGCATAGGCAAGGTAAAGCCTGCTGTTTTACCAGTTCCTGTTTGTGCAGATGCCAACACATCTTTACCTTCTAAAATTAAAGGAATTGCTTTTTGTTGGATTGGTGATGGTGTTGTATAGTCTTGTTTACTAACGGCTTTTAATAAGGCATCCGATAAGCCTAGGGAGTTAAATGACATATAAGTTGTTGTGCAAATGACATTCTTATTTATAGCGTCATTTTTTTATTAAAGTGCAAAGTTAATCTAATTTATGCCAACACCTTGATTTTGTGTAAAAATTAGTCGAACTTCGTCTAGAAGCAATGTTTAACAAAAGCTGTGGCAATAATTTAATTAAAATACCTTTTATGAAGAATTACCTAAAATTTTTAATAATTGTACTATTTATTAGTTGTAAAAATGATAAAAAAGACACTTCAAGCTTAGTTGAAGTTGACACAACTACTCTTGGGAATCATATTGAACAACTCGCTTCTGATGATTTTCTAGGAAGAAAACCTTTTACCCAAGGTGAAGTTAAAACAGTTAACTATTTAAAAGAGGAATTTGAAAAACTAGGGCTTTTACCAGGAAATGGCGAGAGCTTTTTTCAAGATGTCCCATTAGTAGAAATTACAGGAACGCCTTCTAAAACTATGGTGATTTCAGGAAAAAATACAAATATCAATTTAAATGCTTTAAAAGATTTTGTGGCTACCACGAATAAACCAGTGGAAAAAGTGAGCCTTGAAAATTCTGAGTTGGTTTTTGCAGGTTATGGTGTAGTAGCACCAGAATATGGTTGGAATGACTACGAAGGTGTTGACTGGAAAGGAAAAACTGCAGTCGTGTTAATAAATGATCCTGGGTTTAAATCTGCCGATTCTACCTTATTTAAAGGTAACGAAATGACGTATTATGGTCGTTGGACGTATAAATATGAAGAGGCTGCAAGACAAGGCGCTGATGGACTTATTATTATTCACGATACAGAACCCGCTTCATATGGCTGGAATGTTGTAGAGTCTGGTTGGAGTGGTGCTCGCTTAACTATTGAAAGTGATTTACCTCTGTTAAATGTAGAATCTTGGATTAGTGGTGAAAGTGCTCAAAAAATGTTTGATGCATCTACTATAAAAGGACAAGATTATAAAACTTTGGCTAGAAATAAAGATTTTAAACCTGTACCTCTGGGCTTAAATGTGTCGGTAAGTATTGAAAATAACATTAAAAAAGATATGTCTAAAAACGTCGTTGCCTTGATTCCTGGAACCGATAGAAAAGACGAAGTTATTATATACTCTGCACATTGGGATCATTTTGGTATTGGCAAAGCTATTGAAGGCGACTCTATTTATAATGGTGCTGTTGATAATGCTTCTGGAACTGCAGGTTTATTAGCCATTGCCGAAACTTTTAAAAAAGATAACCCTACAAAACGCTCTATTGCTTTTATTGCCGTAACTGCCGAAGAACAAGGCTTATTAGGCTCTGCGTTTTATGCCGAAAATCCTATTTTTGAACCTAAGAAAACTGTTGCTAATATTAATATTGATGCACTTGATAGTCCAGGAAAAATGAAGGATTTAACCATTACAGGTTATGGTCAATCTGAAATGGATGAGTATGCTGAAAAAGCTGCAACTGAACAAAACAGATATATTATTCCAGATCCTGAAGCCGAAAAAGGATATTTCTTTAGATCAGACCATTTTAATTTTGCCAAAATTGGTATTCCTGCCTTATATGCAAGTGGTGCCTATGAAGGCTTTGATAAAAGTATTGAAGACATAAAAAAGTACAATGACGACTATCGTGCTATTAAGTACCATCAACCTTCAGATGAATACAACGCTGAAACAACTAATTTAAGTGGTGTGCAATTAGATTTACAGTTATTTTTTAATGTAGGATTAAAACTCGCAAATGAAGATTATTTTCCTAAATGGTATGATGGCAGTGAGTTTAAAGCAGCTAGGAACTAGTTTAGGTGAATCTGTCTAATTTTTTCAGAAAGAAAATACGATAAGCCTATCGTGAATTTTTAATAGCTCTATACTATTAAACCAATTGTTTTAGAGTTTTTTCTTTTAAGAAATTAATTCGGATATTTTTATCCATTATTAATTTAAAACTTTATATCTTTGTATAAAATTAAGATTTAATTCATGTTTTCAAAAGCTTGTGAATACGGAATCAGAGCAACAATACATATTAGCCATCAGTCGCATAATGGCAATAGAGTATCATTAAAAGATATTGCAAAGGCCATAGATTCCCCAGTAGCATTTACAGCAAAAATACTTCAGTCGCTTGCTAAAAATAATGTTGTCACATCAACTAAAGGCTCAACTGGAGGCTATGAAATAATTGAAAATAATCTTAACAAAATTACATTACTTCATGTTGTAAAAGCTATTGATGGAGATAAAATATATAGTGGTTGTGGTTTGGGATTAAATACCTGTAACGCACATAAACCTTGCCCTATGCATGACCAGTTTAAAGCTATTAGAGATGAGTTAAAAATGATGCTAGAAACAACAAGCATAAAAGAATTAACCAATGGGTTACCGCAAGGCATGAGCTTTTTAAAGAGATAAAAATTTAATATAAAATCGGATAATTTTGTCCAATAAAAAATTTAAGCATTATGAATATTCAAAGACATCAAATAATTGGCGAATTAGTAGCACAAGATTATCGCGCAGCATCAGTATTTAAAAAGCATGAAATAGACTTTTGTTGCCATGGTAATAGAACCATTGACGATGCTTGTAAAAAGAAAAACATTGAGTCGCAACATGTTATTAATGACTTAAACAAAGCCGTTCAAACTACAAGCAATGAATCTATTGATTTTGCTTCTTGGCCTTTAGATTTATTAGTAGATTATATTGAAAAGAAACACCATCGTTACGTTGAAGAAAAAACGATAGAAATAAAACCTTACTTAGACAAAATATGTAGAGTTCATGGCAATCGTCATCCAGAGTTATTAAAAATTAATGAAGCATTTACAACGTCGGTTGGCGAATTAGCAAAGCACATGAAAAAAGAAGAATTAATTCTATTTCCTTTTGTAAGAAAGATGGTGAAATCAAATAGCAACAGTGCAGAGTTAAATATGCCTCATTTTGGCACAGTAGAAAATCCAATTAACATGATGATGGATGAGCATTCCACTGAAGGCGAACGTTTTAGAGAAATAGCCAAATTAAGCAACGATTACACACCCCCAATTGACGCTTGCAACACATATAAAGTAACATTTGCCCTTTTAGAGGAGTTTGAAAAAGATTTGCATTTACACATACACTTAGAAAATAATATTCTATTTCCAAAGGCAATTGCTAAAGAAAGAGAGTTTAGTTATGTATAAACCAATTAAGAGACACAAAGCATTGCAACCAGTAAGCCGAGAGCATCATTTTGGCTTACTCTTGTCTTGGAAAATACGACAAGGTTTTAAGTTAAATATTGAGGTAAAAAGAATAAAAGCCTATACTGATTGGTTTTGGACACATCATTTAGTACCTCATTTTAATTTTGAAGAACAATATATGTTCCCAATTTTAAGGAATAACCATAACCTTATTAAAAGAGCTATTAAAGAACATAATAGATTGCAACGTTTATTTACAGCTATAGATAAGATAGAACGAAACTTATGGTTAATCGAAGAAGAACTAGTAGCTCATATTAGATTTGAAGAAAGAATCTTGTTTAAAGAAATTCAAGGCAATGCTACAAAACAACAGTTAGAAATTATTGAACAAGAACATGAAAAAGTTATAACTGAAGAATGGCAAGACCAATTTTGGTTAAAAAACCTAAAACATCTTAACCAATAGACTTATCTCGCTTTTCTTGCTCATAAATCAACCATTTTAAGGCCTCTTCTCTATCTGAAAATATTTTTAAATTCCATTTTTCTTTTCTTGGTAATTTATCTAGCATCTGTGTTGTCATACTTGTTACTTTATTGTAAGCAACAACAGCCATAGCAGCTATTTCGTTAATAGTCGCTAAGTTTTTTTGCGCATTAAAATCGTAAGAATAAGAATGTTTTTTATTTACAAGTAAAGAAAAAGGTGCTTCTAAATTAAATCTTAAAACATCATGATAGTGGTCTATCATAACCTCATCCATTACAACACCTTCATTAATAATGACTTCGGCTATACTCTTTTGTAAAATTATTATTTTACCATACGGAAACTCTAATATTCTCATACCTGATTCTCAATAATAGAAATCCCTCTCTATGCATAAATATCTAAAAAAAACATTCTTAATCCAACTTAATAATTAAAAAAAATCAAATTAATTTATAAAAACCTCTTGTTCAAACATTAAAAGAAATGGGGCTTTTTGTAATTTTTAAAATTCAAATTTCAGTATCTTTGAAAGTAGTCCAATTTTTCTTACAGGCTCATTAAACTAATTATATAATGTAAAAATGAATAGAAAAGCAACTTACACAAATATTTCAGAGTATTTTCAAATTGCACTTGGTATTTTACTAGCAAGTGTGGGTTTAAAAGCATTTTTATTACCTAACGATTTTTTGGATGGAGGCGTTACTGGAACTGCTATTTTAGTTAATTCTCAATTTGAGAATTTAAATATTTCTACACTACTTGTATTAATTAACATTCCTTTTTTAATTCTTGCATATTATACCTTGTCTAAACGAATATTAATAAAGTCTGTTTTCAGTATCATTGGCTTAGCATTAGTTATTCATTTTGTTGAATTTAATACCATTACAGAAGATAAATTGCTTATCTCGATATTTGGAGGCTTGTTTGTTGGTTCTGGTATTGGTTTAACCGTTAAAAATGGTGCTGTGTTAGATGGCTCTGAAATTCTTGGTGTATTTTTAAATGATCGTTTTGGGTTTAGTATTGGTCAAATAATATTATACTTTAACATTATACTTTTTAGTATTACTGCTTTTGTGCTTTCGGTTGAAATTGCTATGTACTCTATTCTCACCTATATTGTTACTGCAAAAGTTATTGATTTGCTTATTGAAGGGTTTGAAGATTTTATTGGTGTTATGATTGTATCTAAACATCATAAAGAAATTAAATCGGCAATTATTAACGAACTAGGTGCTGGAATGACCATTTATAAAGGCGAAAAAGGGTATGGTAGCAGTGGTGAAATGTTAGAGTTTGACATCATCCATACCGTTATAAACAGAATAGATATTAGAAAAATGCATCGTGTTATTGATAAAGTAGATCCTAATGCTTTCTCAATAGAGTTTGACATCAACCATATAAAAGGTGGCGTTTTACGTCGTTATTTGGCAAAAAATAAAGGCAAACAACTCCCTAAAGAAATTCTTAATTACAATAAGAACAAACAATAATTGTAACATTTATACAATTAGTGGTACATATAATCATCAATCAAAAACCAATCAAATGCAATTTAAATCAACCTTTTTGTTATTAGTATTATGTTTACTATTCACTAATTGTAAAGAACAAAGTAATACTCAACCCGAAATTAAAGAAGACCAGGTTCATGGTCGTTTAGAAGTTTCAAATCATAATTCAGAAAAAAATGATCTTTATTATCTCTTGAAAGAAAAAGACAGTTTAATGTTCGAGCTGTCTTACAATCAGTTAAATACTAGTATTCTTGAAGAACTGGCAACCGATGATATTGAGTTTTACCATGACCAAGGAGGTGCTACTTATACAAAACAAGATTTTATTCATGGTATGAAAGGGCTTGGAAATTTATCATATAAAGCAAGAAGAGAATTAGTTAAAGGAAGTACTGAGGTATTTCCTATGTATAAAAATGGTGAGATTTATGCTGCCATTTTAAAAGGAGAACATGCATTTTATGCTAAAGAACCTAATGAAAAACCCGAATATTTAACTAGCACTGCTAAATACACTACACTTTGGATTTTAGTAAATGGTGAATGGAAAATGAGTCGAATTTACAGCTACGACCATCAAGCTCCAAACAATTAATATTCTTACAATTACCACGACATCAACAAGTTATTTTAATTGATTATATTAGTAAAGTACTTACTAATAAATCCCTCAAAAAGTGTTGTCAAAAAAAAGAACACTTAAAATAATTCTTTGGTCTGCAAGAATACTAGGCGCTTTAGTCATTATTTTTTTACTAATGATGACTATTGGCGAATTGTTTACAGACTCAAATATTACAGCTATAAGCACATCAGATGCTATAGCATTATTACTATTCCCTGGAACTATTATATTAGGTTTATTATTAGCTTTTAAGTGGAAAGGTCTTGGTGGATTAATAACAGTTGGAGGCATGATTTGCCTACACATAATAAGACCAGATTTAGCATCGAGTGTTTTAATAAGCGCCTTTGCAATTCCTGGGTTGCTATATATTATCTATTCGGTTTGGTCTAAAAACTAAAAAAACTCTCGATACTGTAACACTCTAAAGTCAAACGTATTAAAATTAGGGCTTTTTGCTTTTTGTGTTTTATACTGAGGTAACCTGCTAATAGAGATATTGGCTGCACCAGATCCTGACGTTAGTGATACTGTTTTTATAATGCGATTAGATTCTGAATCAAGTTCAGAATGACATAGTGAAAACTGATGAACTCTTGGAACTTCATTTGAAACCAACTCTAGTTTTAATCCATAAGTTTTTAAGTGCTTCCTAAAAAAATATTCAGGTCCGTTTTTGCTATTTCCTCCAGTAAACAATAGTGTGTCAATACTTTGATATTGTTTTAAGTAGCCAATAACATCTCTAAGTACAATGTTTTTCATACCTAAATCTGATGCGTCAATTTTGTCTCGTTCTGCGCTCTCAACAATATCACAAACACCTATTTGGTGCTGTATTAAAAATTGCTTTCGTTCCTCAATAGCTTCTTGTGAATTATCAAAACGTAATCCAAGATTATGGATTTTATCAATGAACAACCATAAGGAATTATAATAACTTCCGTAGCAAAAATCGACATCCTTCTCTAATAGAGCTCCTGTTGAAAAACGTGGAGGCGGCAAGGTGCCAACAATTAATTTAGTTGTATCTTGCTGAATAAAAGGTTGATATGGATGCTTATGAAAAAACATAATGTTTTGAATTCGGCATTAAAAATAGTATTTTTAAAGAACTAACATTAAACAGTTACTCATGGGAAAAGGCGATAAGAAATCTAAACGTGGAAAAATAGCAAGAGGAACTTATGGTGTAAGGCGTCCTCGTAAAAAAACAAAAGCTTACAAAGCAGTAGAAGTTAAAGAAAAAAAAGAAACAACCAAAAAAGCAACTACTAAACCAAAAGCAGAACCAAAGAGTAAAGCTGCTACTAAAAAGAAAGCTGCAACTAAAAGAGATGATAAAAAATAAGCGAGAGAAATCTCGCTTTTTTATTTACCTGATAAAAATTAACTCAGTATCTGTGGACATTGCTTCACTATATCCATAACCTTCGTAGTTAAAGCCTTTAATATCGTCAATGGTATTTGCATTTGTATCAATAATATAACGTGTCATATAACCTCTTGCTAACTTTGCAAACGTCATGATTGTTTTGTACTCACCTTTTTTTAAATCTTTAAAATTAGCTGTTATTACAGGTACTTTTAACACCTTTGTATCAATTGCTTTAAAATACTCATTGCTTGCTAAGTTTAAAAATAATTCGCCATCTTCAAGTTCATCATTTAAAGTTTTAGTAATTTTTTGTTTCCAAAACTCATACAAGTTTTTGTTCTTACCTACTGGAAATTTCGTTCCCATTTCTAAACGATAAGGCTGCATTAAATCTAGAGGTTTTAATAAACCATAAAGCCCAGATATGATTCTGATAGTATCTTGTACTTTTTCTAATTTATCTTTAGGTATTGAATAAGCGTCTAACCCACGATACACATCGCCTGAAAATGCATACACTGCTTGTCTAGCATTGTCTTGGTTAAATGGTAATTGCCATTCTTGATTACGTTCATAATTTAACTGTCCTAAATTATCAGAAATTTTCATAAGCTTTGATAAACTCTTAGCAGACTTCTTTTTAAGCAGTTTATTTAATCGTTCTGCTTCTTTTAAAAAGCAATTTTCTGATGCTTTATTAGTTGGTAATTTGCTTTCAAAATTTAATGATTTTGCAGGAGAAAGAACTAATTTCATTGTCTATGGTTTTAGTTTCTCAAATTTAAGAGTAACTAAAATGAAATGAAATAAATTTTAGAAGTAATTATATATAGAATTATAAATTATCTTGATGCTTTGCATAAGATTGCCACTTTTCAATGCATTGTTGCATGTCTTCTGGCATTTCAGTTGTAAAACTCATCCATTTTCCAGTTTCTGGATGTTCAAACCCAAGTGTTTTTGCGTGTAGCGCTTGCCTTGGCAACACTTTAAAACAATTATCTACAAACTGTTTGTATTTAGTAAACGTTGTTCCTTTTAATATTTTTTCGCCACCGTAACGTTCGTCATTAAACAAGGTATGTCCTATATGCTTCATATGTACACGTATTTGATGCGTACGTCCAGTTTCTAATTTACAAGATACTAAGGTAACATAGCCAAAACGCTCTAATACTTTGTAATGGGTTACAGCTGGTTTTCCTTTATCTTCATCATCATCTAAAAAAACGGTGTTTTGCAATCTGTTTTTAGGATGACGACCAATATTACCTTCAATAGTACCTTCGTCCTCTTCAACATTTCCCCAAACCAAAGCAATGTATTCTCTTTCACTTGTTTTTTCAGCAAACTGATTTGACAAGTGGTTCATAGCATTTTCCGTTTTTGCTACTACTAGAAGTCCGCTAGTATCTTTATCAATTCTATGCACCAATCCTGGTCTATCGCTAGAGTTATTAGGCAAATTATCAAAATGAAACGTCAATGCATTAATTAAGGTGCCTGAATAATTTCCATGTCCAGGATGCACAACCATTCCTGCTGGTTTATTTACTACTAGAAGGTGCTCGTCTTCATATACAATATCTATTGGTATATCTTCAGGAACTAATAAGTTCTCATAAGGTGGATGCTCAAAAAGCACTTTTATTTCATCAAAGGGCTTTACCTTATAGTTAGATTTTACAGGCACTCCATTAACACGAATACTACCATCTTTAGCAGCTGCCTGCACCTTATTTCTGGTAGCGTTTTCAATAAAGTTCATTAAATATTTATCGATTCGTAGAGGTTGTTGTCCTTTTTCAACCGTAAATGAATAATGCTCGTAAAGTTCAGGGTTTTCTTCTGGGAAATTATTGGGTTCCATGGAGGTATTATTGTTTTCCATTTCCTAGTACCAAGTCAATTTTTGTAGTCTTTTCAAGCATGGTTCCAGGATTTATTTTTTCACCATTATACCTAATTTCAATTACTTGATCTAAACCAATATCATTAACTCTAGTAATTTTTCCTACCTCAAAACCTAACGCTTCTAATGCAGGTTTTGCTTGTCTAAACGTACGTCTAATAATATTAGGCACACCAACTTTTTTATATCCTGATGGGTTTAACGTTAAGTAAATTTTTCGATTTTCTTTCACTAACGAACCTGCAGCTGGTTGTTGATCAATAACCGAGTATTTAGGGTAATTAGGGTTGTAATTAGCAGAATCTTGAACAACCATGTCTAGATCGTTATCGTCAATTTCTATCTTAACAACATCTAAAGTTTTTCCTTTTAATTCAGGCACTTCAACAAAATCACCATGATTCGTTGAATATTTTAAATACCTAAGTGTAAAAAAACCAATAACAATTATAGCAATAATTGCTAATCCTAATTGCTTTAAAAATTCTTTACTAGACAAAAATTTAATAATGCTCATATTGCTCAAAAATATTTAGCAAAACTACACAATTTTATAGTTCTACAGTGTAAGGGATAAACTTTTAGTTGTTAGATATACGTATATTAAAACAAAAAGGTTTTACGTTACATGAATAAATGATATTTTTACAAACGGTCAAAATAACAATTTATTGAACCCTAATACTTTTATTTAATGAGAAAACATATTGCGATTATTATGGGAGGGTATTCAAGCGAATATGAAATCTCATTAAAAAGTGGAAATGTTGTTTATGAAACGCTAGATAGTGAAAAGTACAACCTATATCGCATTCATATTTTTAAACATAAATGGGTTTATGTAGATGATAATGATGCCGAGTTTCAAGTAAACAAACATGATTTTTCTATTATAAAAGACAAAAAAAAAGTTACTTTCGACTGTGTCTTTAATGCCATACATGGTTCTCCAGGTGAAGATGGCTTTATGCAAGCCTATTTTGAGTTATTGGGTATTCCACAAACCAGTTGTAATATGTATCAAGCTGCTTTAACATTTAACAAACGTGATTGTTTAAGTGTGCTGAAACCCTATGGTATTAAAACTGCTGAATCGTATTACGTTAATCTTGGTGATGCTATAGATGAAGATGCTATTATTAATAAAGTTGGCTTACCATGTTTTGTAAAAGCCAATAAAGCTGGAAGTAGTTTTGGAATTACCAAAGTGTACAAAAGACAAGACTTACAAAATGCCATTGATGTAGCCTTTGCTGAAGATGATGAAATTATTATTGAGTCGTTTTTAGACGGTGTCGAAGTTTCGGTTGGTGTTATTAAATATAAAGGAGAAGTAACAGTGTTGCCCATTACCGAAATAGTAAGCAACAATGATTTTTTTGATTACAAAGCCAAATACTTAGGCGAATCTCAAGAAATAACGCCTGCTAGAATTAGCGATGAAATGACTAAAAAAGTGCAAACTGTTGCAAAGCAAGTATATAACATTTTAAAAATGAATGGTTTTACCAGAAGTGAATACATTTTTAAAGATGGTGAGCCACATTTACTAGAAGTAAACACAGTGCCTGGATTAACCAGAGCAAGTATTTTACCTCAGCAAGCAAATGCGGCTCATATTTCATTGGAAATGTTATTTGATAATGCAATTCAGGAAGCTTTGAAATAGTACTTATTCCTATTATTCTTATATTTGATAAAATATATGATTATATACTATGCTGTATAACATCAAAATTTAAGAAAATGAAAGTTAAAACCCCAGATTTTAAGTTTTTCATCTTTAACCTAATCCTTGTATTAATTCTTAATGCATGTAATAAAGAGGTGAAATCGCTGTCTTTAAATTATTTAAATAATCCAAAGATAGGTGATGTATATTTTGTTGATTATGGAGAAAACAATTTTTCTTCTATAAAGATTACTACTATCAATAATGATAGTATTTCATTTGTTCATAGTGAAAGCATTATTAATCCCGCTCGTTTTGTGGATGAATCTGTTTCATATATGAAGAATATAAGAGTAAAAGAAACTAATAATTCACGTTTTTACAAAGATTCTATTGTTAAATATTCAAGAAAAGACATTTTACAGCAATTTGATAATCAGAAAATTTACAACGTAGTAAGAGTATTGTCTGAGAACTAAAACTATGAAACGAGCCATTTTTCCAGGATCTTTTGATCCAATAACCTTAGGACATTATGATATCATAAAAAGAGGTATTACGCTGTTTGATGAAATTATAGTCGCTATTGGAGTCAATGCTAATAAAAAGTATATGTTTTCTCTTGAAGAACGCAAAAAATTTATAGAAGACACCTTTGCAGATGAACCAAGAGTAAAAGTAATGACTTACAAAGGCCTAACTGTTGATTTTTGTAAGGAAATAGGTGTTGAATTTATTTTAAGAGGCTTACGCAATCCTGCCGATTTTGAGTTTGAAAAAGCCATTGCGCACACCAACAGAGATTTAGCTCCTATTGAAACTGTATTTTTACTGACTTCGGCTGACACCTCATACATAGCATCTTCTATTGTTAGAGATGTAATAAGAAATAATGGTGATTACACCAAACTTGTCCCAGATAGTGTACGTGTAAAATAAAAAGATTATGTATATAAAAATGACGAGTTTACCAGTAAGCGATCCAATTAAAGCACATAATTTCTATACTGAAATTATAGGCCTTAAGTCACATACATTTATGCCTGAAGCTCAGTTGGCTATTGTAACATCTAATGATTGCAAAACAACCATTCTTTTAGAACCCAAAGGCGATGGTTTTTATCACACTTTTCAGAAAACAGCTTATGATCAAGGACTTCCAATTGTTATTTTAGGGAGTGAAAATGTTCAGGCAGATTATGAAAGATTAATTGATTTGGGTGTTAATTTTAAACAAAAGCCTACAAAAACAGATTGGGGTATTGTGGCAATGTTTGAAGATACTTTCGGAAATTATATTCAAATTCATCAAGATTAAATGCATTCTTTTAACATTAACTTTTTAGACCATGTTGCTATTCGTGTCAAAGACATGGAGCTGTCCATTAAATGGTACTCAAGAGTTTTAGGTTTAAAAAAATATCAATTAGAAAAATGGGGTGAGTTTCCTGTATTTATGCTTTCGGGAAAAAGTGGCATTGCAATATTTCCAGCCAATTTAGAACACGAAAAATTAAATCTAGAATCTAGACATGTGAAGATAGACCATTTTGCATTTAATGTGTCTAATGAAGATTTTACTAAAGCACAAAAGCATTTTAAGTCGTTAGGTGAAACATATGATTTTCAGGACCATATATATTTTCATTCTATTTACCTTAAAGACCCTGATAATCATACAGTAGAATTAACAACGCTGCTAGTTGATGAAGATAGCTTCTATAAATAATTTACAAATTATATTCTCCTAAGCCTTTGGTAAACGATTCAGGATTTTCGGCTAAATGATAACGAGGATCATCAATAGCTTCAACAATTACATCTCTAAACAAGGGACTCGATTTATAAAGCAACACTTTACAATCTTCACTAAGATGTTTTAGTTTAATTGATTTACCAGCATCTTTATATTTATTCACCAAATTAAAAATGGCTTCAATAGCTGAATGATCACTAACACGCGATTCTACAAAGTCTATTTCAACCTTATCTGGATCATTTTTAACATCAAATTTTTCATTGAATGCAGTAATGCTTCCAAAGAATAATGGACCCCAAATTTCGTAAACTTTAGTACCATCATCTTTCATACGCTTACGCGCACGAATACGTTTAGCGTTTTCCCATGAGAACACTAATGCACTTACAATAACGCCAGAAATAACAGCGATAGCCAAGTCGAAAACAACGGTTAAACCAGAGACTAGAATCAGTACAAACAAATCTGTTCGAGGTATTTTATTCATAATTCTAAAACTTGACCATGCAAACGTGCCTATAACTACCATAAACATCACTCCAACTAATGCTGCAATTGGTACTTGTTCAATCAATCCTGAAGCAAATAATATAAAGGCTAATAAAGCTAACGCTGCAACAATACCAGATAAGCGTCCACGACCTCCTCCTTTAATATTAATAATAGATTGACCAATCATAGCACAACCTCCCATTCCGCCAAAGAAACCAGTAACGATATTAGCACCTCCTTGGGCTAAACATTCTCTATTTGAGTTTCCTCTTGTTTCTGTTAAGTCATCTATTAAATTGAGTGTCATTAAAGACTCTATTAAACCTATAGCTGCAAGAATTAGAGCGTAAGGACCAATAAATTTAATGGTCTCCCAAGTAAATGGTACTTTGCTGAAAATATCTGTTTGAAACTGTGGTAAACCACCTTTTAAACCTTCTCCTCCTCCATCACGAATAAAACTTCCAACAGTAGCTACATCTAAATTTCCAAAAATAACAATAGCAGATACTACTAAAATAGCGATTAATGCTTCAGGTAGTTTTTTGGTTAGCTTTGGTAGGCCAAACATTATAAACATAGTTACACCTATTAACCCAAACATTATCCAAAATGAAATATTTGTTGATAAACTATTAAACAATTCGCTAAACCAGCCAATTATATTTCCCCAAAATGGGGTTTCTTGAGATACTAGTCTTGGGAACATTTTTAATTGTGCTAGAAAAATCACAATAGCTAATCCATTAACAAATCCCATCATTACAGGATGCGGAATTAACCTCACAAACTTCCCTAGCTTAAAAACACCTGCTAACATTTGTATAATACCCATTAAAATAACAGTAGCGAATAAATAGTATAAACCTAATTGTTCTCCTTCGGCTCCCATAGCGTTTCCTTTTGCCACTAAGGTTACCATAACTACTGCTAATGCACCAGTTGCACCACTAATCATTCCTGGTCGTCCTCCAAAAATTGACGTAATTAAACCAATCATAAACGCTGCATACAAACCAACAAGAGGATCTACACCAGCAACAAAGGCAAATGCTACAGCTTCAGGCACCAAAGCCAAAGCCACAGTTAATCCACTTAAAATATCATTCTTTGCATTGGCTGTACGTTTTCTAATAAACTCAGTCATAATGGGTTGTTTTTAAGAAGCGGCAAAAATACGGTTAATATTAGTTCTTGCAAGTTTGTTGAGCTAATAAAATATTTTTATAACTATATAAAAAATCAAATTAATAACCATATTATAGATGGTTCTACAAATTGCTTTTGTAAGAAAAAGCTACTAACTTTGCTTAACTTCTAATATTAAACAATTAAAATAGTTTATATTATTATTTTGTACACATTTATGAAAAACATCCAGATATTGCTTATAATAATTTTGTCTTCTAATTTAGCTGAAGCACAATTTATAAAGGAAAAATCAATTAATGCCCAAATTGGATATGGAATAAGTTCACCATACTATAGTGTCGGTGAAATTGTTGATGGTGGTCTTTTTTTACAAGGTGAATACGTCTTAAGAATTTCTTCTTGGTTTGAACTTAAACCATATGCTGGTTTAATTTTGACAAGTTCTAATGGAAAAGATCTTAATGACAATCCAACAGATGAAAAAGCCGAATCTAATGCTTTGCTAATAGGTGGAAAAATAAGAGTTAGAGCACCTATTCGTTGGGCTGCACCTTATGTTGAAATTGGGATAGGAGCATCAATAGGAAAGTTTGAGACTTTTACTGCCTTCACTAATATCAATAAAAGTGGATTTATTTATCATATCCCTTTCTCTTTTGGATTGGAATTAGGACGTAACAATAATGTTGATTTGGGTTTTGCCTATTACTTTCAACATACAGTTGATCAGTATGTTGGAGCTCTTGCTGTTGGAATTTCTATACCCTTAAAAAATTAAATAAGAGTTCAACTCAGTCTGTGCTAATATAAAAAACAACATCTCTTACATCAATTCCCTAATATTAGCATAGCTATTTTCCAGTGCTTTAGTTTGCTTCTTTTTACCTAGCCACTTTACTTTGGTAATACCTTCTTTTGTTTCTGGTGTTAGTTTTCCATCATAAGAAGTTTTCATTTCAAACCAATGTGTAATTTTTATTTTATAACGTCCATTGCGCTTAAAAATATGATAGGTTATCTCTAAGGGCTTTGTTATAGTAAGGCCTTTTACTCCTGTTTCTTCTTCGACTTCACGAATAGCACCTTCTCCAATAGATTCTTTGTTTTCTACTCGTCCTTTAGGTAAATCCCATTTATTATTTCTATAAATAAATAGTACTTTTCCTTTATCATTAATTACTTTACCTCCTCCAGCTATAACATTAGGAAACTTTTTAAGAAACTTTTGTAAAAGCTTGTCTTTATTTTTGTGATATAAATAAACGCCTTTATTGTTTCCTCTTTTAAGGTCTCTAACCACCTTAGGTAAATCTACATACTTTAAAGGGTAAGTTTTGTAAAGCTTATCCTCTGATATTTCAGACGTTAAAATGATTGGTTTGTCGTTGACAAAAACTTTATACATTGTGTATATAAGGTTAGGTTGGTAAAAATATTAATTTTTAATTCAAAGTACAGCTTCATCAAAAAAATATTTTTATTCAATATATTTTCATTCCTTAGAATTAAATTAATGTGTAGTTTTGTAGCTATGATTGCTAATAAAAATACTGCTAAAAAAACCGCTGAAGTTTTACTGCAAATTAACGCTATTAAACTTAGTCCAAACAAGCCTTTTACTTGGGCTTCAGGTTGGAAATCGCCAATTTATTGTGATAACAGAATAGTACTGTCATATCCGCCTATTAGAAATTATATTCGTGAAAAAATGGCGAAACATATAGAAAAACAATACGGAAGACCAGATGTAATTGCTGGTGTAGCTACTGGAGCTATTGGTATTGGCGCCTTAGTTGCCGAATATTTAGGGCTACCTTTTGTATATGTGCGTCCTGAAGCAAAAAAGCATGGTCGCCAAAACCAAATTGAGGGTTATATTGAAAAAGGACAAAATGTTGTTGTGGTTGAGGACTTAATTAGTACTGGAAAAAGTAGCTTAAATGCTGTGAAGGCACTAAAAGATGCCGAAGTTATCGTAAAAGGAATGGTTGCAATTTTTTCGTATGGATTTGATATTGCAAATGAAAATTTTGAAAAAGAACATGTAACACTTCACACACTTAGTAATTACGAAAACTTATTAGAACAAGCTCTTGACACAAATTATATTAATAAGAAAGAATTAGAAACTTTGTCACGCTGGAATGCAAATCCTAGTGAATGGAACGCTAATTGATATATTCTTATAAAACACCTTATGAATTTAGAATCACCTAAAGTAACTGTAAATAAATCGGCTCAAGACGTATTTGATTTTTTGATAAACGTTGAAAATTTTGAAAAACTAATGCCTGAAAACATCAGCAAGTTTGAAGTTTTAGACGAAGGCAAATTTTTGTTTGCTTTAAAAGGCATGCCTGAAATTGTTTTAAAACAAAAGGAAGCCATTTCCCCAAATAAAATTGTTTTAGGAGCTGCTGGTGGTAAATTAGATTTTTCGTTAGTTGGCGATATAAATGAAACTTCGGGTGAGCAGAGCGAAATTCAATTAAGCTTCACTGGAGATTTTAATCCAATGATGGCTATGATGATTAAAGGTCCTATCACAAAATTCATTGAAACTTTAGCAACAAACATTCCAAACGCTATTTAATACAAGAGTTGTATTTCCTTTAACTTGAATTCTTTTATAATATTATCTTCAAGTAGTATTTGCAAAGCTCCATTGGTATTTACTCCTTGAATAAATCCTGAAAAAAGGTTTCCTTCTATATCTTTAAAAGTAGATGGCTTAAGTCTCCTAAAAAGTAATGACTCGTAGGCTCTTTTTATAAAATCATGCTTACCTTGTTCTAGCTTTTCAAAGTAATATTTTAAATGTTCAACAATACGTACTAGCAACTCTTCAACATCAAACAAAGTACCTGTTAAATTTTTTAATGATGATGCCATTGGCAAATTTTTAAATTGTGTTTGATTAACATTGAGTCCAATACCAATGATAGTTCCCTCAATATCTTGGTGTTTTATGACATTTTCTATTAAAATACCACATATTTTTTTTTGTTCTGACAAAATGTCGTTAGGCCATTTAACCGCCAATTTTGGTACCTGAAATAATTGTAGAGTCTTTATAATCGCTAACGAAGTTACCATACTTATGTAAAACTGATCATCAATAGAAACACAGCAATTACGTTTAAAAACACTACAAGTAAGGTTTTTTCCTTTTTCAGAATTCCAAACCGAGCCTATTTGGCCACGACCTTTTACTTGATGTTTAGCAATAGCAACAGTAAAATCCTCTAAAACTTTTTTAGAGGCTAATTCGCGTAAATACGAATTTGTAGAGTCAATGGCACTAAGTTTGATTATATGCATTTTAACTAGAAAATTTAAATTATAATTTTCTTAAGATTTTTAGGGTTATAAAGACCTAAAAAAATAATAACTTTGCACAAATTAAAACAAATTAATGACGAAAGAAAATAGTAATGCAGACCAATTAATATCTGTTATATTAAATGGCATTGAAGATGTAAAAGGACAAAACATTAATATTTTAGATTTAAGAGATATAGAAAACACCGTTTGCGATTATTTTATTATTTGCGAAGGATCTTCAAACACACAAGTTAACGCCATCGTTAACTCCGTTCAAAAAAAGGTTAGTAAAGAAACAAAAGATAAACCTTGGCACATCGAAGGTAGCGATAATGCCGAATGGGTTTTAATGGATTATGTAAATGTGGTTGTACATGTTTTTCAAAAGCACATTAGAGAATATTACGATATAGAAAGCCTTTGGGGAGACGCAAAAACAACCAAAATAGAAACTAGTTACTAAAAAAATACACATGTCAAAAGATAATAAGTTAAATAATAAAAAGCCTAAATTCAGTCCTTATTGGATTTATGGAATCATTATAGTAATATTCCTTGGAATTCAAGTATTATCAGGTGGAATGGGTTCTGCATCAGGTACAGCTACAACACAAGATAAATTTTTTGAATATTTAGAAAATGGTGATGTTGAAAAGCTTGTGATTATAAATAGAATTCAAGCTAGAGTATATTTAACTGCCGAAGCTGCTGCTAGTACTGAGCATAAAAAAACTGTAAAACCACAGTTGTTACCAATTTCAGAAAAAGCACCTAATTACCAATTTCAATTGGGAGATCTTCAAAATTTTGAAGATAAAATTGACGAAATTAAAGCTGAAAACGCTGAATTCAATACAGTAATAGACTATAAAATTGAGGAAAACCTTTGGGGAGATTTCCTTCTTACATTATTACCATTTATTCTTATTATTGGTGTTTGGATTTTCATTATGCGTCGTATGTCATCTGGTGGCGGCGGCGGTGCTGGAGGTCAAATTTTTAATATCGGAAAATCTAAAGCTAAATTATTCGATCAGAACACCGAAGTAAAAACTTCCTTTAAAGATGTTGCAGGTTTAGAAGGTGCAAAAGAAGAAGTTCAAGAAATTGTAGATTTCCTAAAAAATCCAGAAAAATACACCTCTTTAGGGGGAAAAATACCAAAAGGCGCCTTGTTAGTAGGACCTCCAGGAACTGGTAAAACCTTATTAGCAAAAGCCGTAGCTGGAGAAGCTAAAGTACCTTTCTTTTCACTTTCTGGATCAGATTTTGTAGAGATGTTTGTTGGTGTTGGAGCTTCTAGAGTTCGTGATTTATTTAAACAAGCCAAAGAGAAATCTCCTGCCATTATTTTTATTGATGAAATAGATGCTATTGGTCGTGCAAGAGGGAAAGCTAATTTTTCAGGTTCTAATGATGAGCGTGAAAACACACTTAATCAATTACTAACCGAAATGGATGGTTTTGGCACAAATACCAATGTTATTGTATTAGCTGCAACTAACAGAGCCGATGTCTTAGACAAAGCTTTAATGCGTGCTGGACGTTTTGATAGACAAATTTTTGTGGATCTTCCTGATGTTCGCGAACGTAAAGAAATTTTTGAAGTACACTTAAAGCCTCTTAAAAAAGCAAAAGATTTAAATACAGATTTCTTGTCAAAACAAACTCCTGGATTCTCTGGAGCAGATATTGCCAATGTATGTAATGAAGCTGCTTTAATTGCCGCAAGAAAAGGCAAAAAACATGTTGAAAAACAAGACTTTTTAGATGCTGTTGATAGAATTGTTGGTGGACTAGAAAAGAAAAACAAAATTATCACTCCTGAAGAGAAAAAAGCAGTTGCATATCACGAAGCTGGTCATGCAACGATTAGTTGGTTATTAGAGCATGCTGCACCTTTAGTAAAGGTTACAATAGTACCTAGAGGACGTTCGTTAGGAGCTGCTTGGTACTTACCTGAAGAAAGATTAATTGTTCGTCCAGAACAAATGTTAGACGAAATGTGTGCTGCACTTGGTGGTAGAGCTGCGGAGAAAGTTGTTTTCGATAAAATTTCAACTGGTGCTTTAAGTGATCTTGAAAAAGTAACAAAGCAAGCCAGAGCTATGGTAACTATTTACGGCTTAAGTGACAAAGTTGGAAATATTACGTACTATGATTCTTCTGGTCAAAACGAATATGGTTTTACAAAACCATACAGTGAGCAAACTGCTGAGTTAATTGACAAAGAAATATCTGATATTATTGAAGAACAATACCAACGTGCTATTAAAATACTAGAAGAAAATAAAGATAAATTAACGCTATTAGCAGAAGAGCTCTTGGAAAAAGAAGTTATTTTTAAAGATAATCTTGAACTTATTTTTGGAAAAAGCCCATTTGTTAAACACGATGAAGATATTACCGAGGAGGAATAGAATAGTTACAAAAAACTTAAATAACCAAATGTTTGCTTTAGATTTTATATATTTGATAAAACTAGGACTTAACTGGTTAATAGCAAAAAACCCTAAATGAGCCTATTTCGAAAAATCTTCGGCCCTAAATCTAGCGACTCTCAAGAAAGCATTCAAAATGATGAGAGAAGCAAGTATATGCCTGATATTAAACTTCCTATAGACGAACGCTTTACCATTAATTTTAAAGCCAATGGAGGTAAATTTCTATACTGTGAAGATTTTGATGAAGTAGATAATAATTTAGCACTCATTTTAGAAGAAAATAACTGGAAAGATGAAAAAGTTATGCTAATCGATGAAAGGTTAGCAGATAAATTTGAAAAATTCAATTTAAAAATCAGCAAAAATGCTGCCGATTGTGCTTACTTTTTAACCACATGCGAGTATTTAATTTCTAACGATGGCTCACTATTAATTTCATCAAATCAAATAGCGGAAAAGAAACTAAAAGAGTTACCATCAAACTTTGTTATTTTTGCAACTACAAGTCAATTTGTAGAAACTATTAGTGAAGGTTTAAGAGGTATTAAAGACAAGAATCGTAAAAAAATACCTACCAATATTACCACTATCAAACATTTTAAAGCTAGTGAAGATAACAACTTTTTAAGCTATGGTAGTAGTTCAAAAAACTTATATTTGCTCCTATTAGAAGATTTATAATTTTTCATTGTGAAAGAACTAATTGTTAGAGCAATTTCAGGCGTTTTATATGCAGCACTTTTTTTAGCTTCACTACAATCACAACACTTTTTAATTGGTTTGTTTTTTGTGTTTGGACTTATTTGCATTGCCGAATTCAATAAGCTTATTAACCAAAAAGGGATTAGCTCTTATGTGATTTTTATTATTTCTTATTTAGCTTTTTCTTATTGGCAGTTGGTATTAGATAGTAACGAAGGCTTCAATGAAGCCATTCAGATTCTACATGTCCTTACCATATTTGTAATGTTGTTTTTAATAAAAGATTTGTTTTCAAAAAAAACATTGCCACTTTTTATTACCAACAAGTATATCAATACCACATTTTACTTATCTAGTGCCTTTATTTTTATTATTTTAATTGGTAATTACTATGATAATTTTAATCCCAACATATTATTAGGAGCCTTTATTTTAGTTTGGGTAAACGATTCGTTTGCTTATTTGGTTGGTAAAAACTTTGGTAAGCAAAAGCTATTTTCTAGTATTTCACCTAAAAAAACAGTTGAGGGTTTTTTAGGAGGTTTACTTTTTGCGTGTATAAGTAGTTATTTTATTGCAAAATACACCAACACATTAGGTTCTACCGAATGGTTAATATTAGCTATAATTGTAAGTGTTTTTGGAACTTTAGGAGATTTAATAGAGTCAAAATACAAACGACAAGCAGGTGTAAAAGATAGTGGCGTGATAATGCCAGGACACGGCGGATTGCTAGATCGTTTAGATAGTATTATTTTTGCAGCACCATTTATTTATTTATTCTTAAGAATTCTAACATATGTTTCATAAAGAAGGCCATAAAATCATCATTATTACTACAGCAATTATTGTAACTGCAACGATACTAGCTGATGAGTTTATAACTATTTTGTGGTTACGAATGTTATTGCAAATAGCTTTTTTAATATGTTTCGTTCTCATTTTACAATTTTTTAGAAACCCAAAACGTCAAACACAATTAAATGACAATAATGTAGTGTCTCCAGTTGATGGTAAAGTAGTTGTAATTGAAGAAGTTGAAGAACCTGAATTTTTTAAAGACAAACGCATACAAGTAAGTGTGTTTATGTCTCCAATAAATGTGCATGTAACACGTTATCCAATTGGTGGTAAAGTTGTATATAGTAAATATCATCCTGGGAAATATTTGGTAGCATGGCACCCCAAATCTAGTACCGAAAACGAACGAACAACCGTAGTGGTAGAAAATAAAGTTTTTGGAAATGTATTGTTTAGGCAAATTGCTGGAGCATTAGCAAAACGCATTGTAAACTATGCAAATAAAAACGACAAAGTTACCCAAGGTAAAGATCAAGGATTCATTAAATTTGGATCTAGAGTTGATGTATTTTTACCTTTAGATGCAAATATTAAAGTGAAACTTAACCAAAAAGTTCGCGGAGGCGAAAGTATAATTGCACATAAGTAATGACTTCGGAAGAGTTAGACATAAAATTTAGAGAAGCTGTTGATAGAATCAATGCGCATAAAGAACCTTTCCCTGCAGATACTTTACTTAAACTTTATGCTTATTACAAAAAAGCAACTAATGATTATGGCAGACCTAAAAGCCGTGAACCATTAATTAATGCCTTTAAAACCAATGCATTATTTCAAGCTGAAGACATAAGCCAAGATACAGCCAAACAGCATTATATCGAGTTAGTTAATAACTATTTTTTATATCGAAAGTAACTTATGGCGTACAATGTAAAATCTATACGAGCATTTATTGGCGCGAAAAACTATAACGAATCAAGGAATTTCTATTTAGATTTAGGTTTTGAAGAAATAAAATAATAACCTCACCTAAAATGTCTTACTTTAAACTAGGTAATTTTGGGTTTTATTTACAAAACGCTTATGTAAAAGATTGGGTTGATAACTCCATGTTATTTTTAGAAGTTGGTAACTTACAACAACATTTAGATATGATAATAAGCTTACATCTTGATAAAAAACAAAAAAATGTAAGAGTAACCAATATACATTACAACGATTGGGGAAATGAATTTTTTATGCATGATCTCCCTCAGGTGGGCTATGACATATTGGTAAGTTTAAGAAGTAAGCTTCCTTGATCTCATAAGAAAAAAAACCGAACTTCGTTTAACGACAGATATAATTAATTAAAACAAAACATTATACAACATTTGAAAATGACAAAAAAGTTACTAATAATAATTTTGGGAATTCTCTTTCATTCTTGTCAAGAGAGAGAAAAATCGAATTCGGTTGCTCAAACAGCTGAAAAAAAGAAATGGGATGTTGAAAAATTAAACAATAGAGCTATTCAACATCTTGATACTAATAAATGGGACATAAAGCTATTTAATCAAGACATTGAAACATATAATAAGTATTCTGAAATTTTCCAGAGTTATCCTTTAAACAAATCACCTTTTCCAGTAGCTGAATATGACTACTCTGTATCCAGTATTCCGTTTTCAATTGAAATGGACTCAACAGTTTTTAAAGGTGTTAGAATTGGAGAATATGAAAACCCTGAAAGCGAAAAAATAATCAATAAACTAACCTTACTGATTTTAACAAATGACAAGGGTGCAGAAGAAACTACATTGGTTGATTCTCGAAATTATCCCTATTTGACAGCACAAGGAATATTTAAAGTAATAAATAATGAATTTGATTGGGTATTTTCTGCAAGTCCAGATGGATTTTCTACTTTGCTTCTTAATATGAAACTTTTTGATTTAAGATTTGGAGAAACTATCATAATTTATCCCCAAACAGACAAATCGTTCCTATATGAACAAATAAAAGATTCACCGAATAATTATGGGGATTTTAAAGACTTCAAGAAATCAATAATGAATAATCCAAAAGTGAAGAAACAACTGATGTCCGAAAAAAATATTAAATAAAAACGTTGTACAACAATGGCTAGTTCTCGCTTATAAAATCCTAATTCTCTAATCTGTCATTCCGCACTTTTAACACCCAATTCACTAAATTAAACAATAAGATTTATTTAAAAGATTGCCACGTCATAAACTCCTCGCAATGACAAGATTAATTCAAACTAGCTAAACTCGCTTTAATCGTTTCAATTTTTGCCAAAGCATCTGCCTCTTTTTTCTTTTCGCTAGCTACTACTTGCTCTGGTGCATTGTTTACAAAACGCTCGTTAGCTAGTTTCTTTTGTACCGATTTCAAAAAGCCTTCAGTGTAGTTTAACTCTTCTGTGAGCTTTGCTATTTCAGCTTCCACATCAATACTCCCTTGCATTGGCACAAAATACTCGTTAGATTTTACTCTAAAAGTTAAAGCTCCATCAATAGCAGTATCAGTATAATTTAAGTTAGAGACATTACCTAGTTTTTTAATAACTACATCAAATCCATTAGGAGCATTTTCGTTATTTAAAACCGATAATTCAATAGCATCTTTAAAGACAATATTTTTTTGCTTTCTAATGGTACGAATTCCTGAAATAACTTCCGATGCAAAATCAAATGCTTTAATAATAGTTTTATCTATTTTTCTACTTTCAGGCCATTTAGCAACTATTAAAGCTTCTTCAGGTGAACGTTTAGCAATATGTTGCCAAATCTCTTCCGTTAGGAAAGGCATAAATGGATGTAATATTTTTAAGTTATTTTCTAAAATAGTAATTACAGCATCAAACGTTGTTTTATCTATTGGTTGCTGATAAGCTGGCTTAACCATCTCTAACAACCACGAACAGAAGTCGTTCCAGATAAGCTTATAAGTTTCCATCAACGCATCACTTAAGCGGTATTTGCTAAAATGATCTTCAATAACTGCTAAGGTTTCTTGGAATTTATTTTCGTACCAATCAATAGCTATTTTAGCATATTCTGGTTGCTCGATGTTGGCTACTTCCCAACCATTTATTAATCTAAAGGCATTCCATATTTTGTTAGCAAAGGCTTTTCCTTGCTGACATTTTTCTTCATCAAATAACAAATCGTTTCCAGCACCTGAACTTAATAATAGCATTCCTGCCCTTACACCATCGGCTCCGTAAGTTTCTATTAACTTTAAGGCATCTGGCGAGTTTCCTAACTGCTTAGACATTTTTCGTCCTTGCTTGTCACGTACTATTCCTGTAAAATATACATTATTGAAAGGCTTTTCATTTTTATACTCATAGCCAGAAATAATCATACGTGCTACCCAAAAGAAAATAATGTCTGGTCCAGTAACCAAATCGTTTGTTGGATAATAGTATGCTATATCTTTATTCTCTGGATGTCTAATACCATCAAACACACTTATTGGCCATAACCAAGATGAGAACCATGTATCAACCACATCTGATTCTTGAGTTAAATCACCAACAGTTAACGCTGTGCTTTGAGTTTTTTCTTTTGCTTTTGTAAGTGCCTCATCAATTGATTTCGCTACAACAAAATCTTCAATACCATCGCCATAATAATACGCTGGAATTTGTTGTCCCCAAAGTAATTGACGAGAAATATTCCAATCACGAATATTGGTCATCCAATGTCTGTAGGTGTTTTCTATTTTCTTTGGAAAAAACTTAATATCTCCTGTTTCTAAAACAGCTGAAATTGCAGGTTTTACTAAATCTTCCATTTTTAAAAACCATTGGTCGCTTAAACGTGGTTCTATAATGGCTTTTGTACGCTCAGAAATACCTACTCTATTATTATAATCTTCAACTTTAGTTAAGCAACCTAAGATTTCTAGTTCTTTAACAATCTCCTTTCTTGCTTCAAAACGGTTTTTCCCCTCATAATGTAATCCAAAGCTATTAAGCGTCGCATCGTCATTAAAAATATCTATAACATCTAGGTTGTGCTTATCACCTATCTCTTTATCATTTACATCATGCGCTGGCGTAATTTTTAAACAACCAGTACCAAACTCCATATCTACATAATCGTCTTCAATTATTGGAATTTCTCTATTACAAATAGGTACAATTACCTTTTTACCTTTTAAGTGTATATATCTTTCATCATTTGGATTGATACAAATTGCTGTATCACCTAAAATAGTCTCAGGACGTGTCGTTGCAATAGTGACAACCTCGTTAGAGTCTTTTATTTTATATGCAACGTGGTATAATTTTCCTTGTTTATCGATATACTCAACTTCTTCGTCAGATAGGGTTGTTTTAGCTTCAGGATCCCAGTTTACCATTCGGTAACCACGATAAATTAAGCCTTTGTTATATAAGTCCACAAAAACATTAATAACCGCTTCGCTCATATCCTCATCCATCGTAAACTTTGTACGACCCCAATCACAAGAACATCCCAACTTTTTAAGCTGCTCTAAAATTACACCTCCATACTCGTGTGTCCAGTCCCAGGCATGTTTTAAAAATTCGTCTCGAGACAAATCATTTTTATCTATTCCTTGCTCCTTAAGTTTTGCAACAACCTTTGCTTCAGTAGCAATAGATGCGTGGTCTGTTCCAGGAACCCAACATGCATTTTTTCCTAACAAGCGTGCACGACGAATTAATACATCTTGCAACGTATTATTTAGCATATGTCCCATATGCAATACGCCTGTAACATTAGGTGGAGGAATGACTATAGTATATGGTTCTCTTTCATCTGGTTCTGAATGAAAATAGTTGTGTTTCATCCAGTAATCGTACCACTTGTTTTCTACATTATTTGCATCATATTGTGATGGAATAGACATACTTTGGAATAGTTTTTGAATAATAATGTGCAAAAGTAGGTATATTTTGTTTTCTGCGAAATTAATTGACTTAATAATATCCTTAACTATGTGTTGAATGCATAATCAAGAATGTATTACGTCTAATATTTTTGTAGATTGCTAAAAATGTATGTATGTTTACAATGATTTAAAAACTAAAATGATGAAAAAATTAGTAATCTTATTATTCGTTGGAATGATTGGTTTTGCAGTATCTGCTCAAGATAAAGTTGCAAAAATCAAGTTTAAAACTGAAACTATTGACTACGGTACAATTGAAAAAGGTGCTAATGGTGTTCGCGTATTTGAATTTACAAATACTGGTGAAGCTCCCTTAATTATAACTAAAGTTAAATCTAGCTGTGGTTGTACTGTTCCTTCTTGGCCAAAAGAACCTATTATGGCTGGACAAACTGGTGAAATTACAGTAAAGTATGACACTAATAGAGTAATGCCTATTAGAAAAACCATTACTGTTACATCTAACGCTGAGACTCCTACAGTTGCTTTAAAAATTAAAGGAAATGTAATAGACCCAAAGTAAAAGCAGTGTCTTAGAAAAGAACAGTAAAAGTGTTTTAGAACAATAAGAACGTTATACCCAACATACAAAAATCCTCCAATAGGAGGATTTTTTTTTAGAACATACTTTCTAACTGAAAACTAAACTTCATTTGCACTCCATTTCTATCTATTATCATCCTTACTCGTTTACCATCTGGACCGTAAAATAATTGTATAACTTCTTGGATAGAATACAAATGAACATCTTTATTATTAACACTTAATATAATATCATCAAGTCTTAATCCTGCTTTTTCAGCTGGAGAACCTTTTCTTAACTCTACAATAGCCAATGAAGGCGCTAGTACATATTTGTATGATTTAGAAAGATTAATAATATTTCCTCCTGCACTATTATTAGTTGTTCCATAAGGCATTTTAGCTTGTTTTTTATCTAATTCTTTAACAACTCTCATACCACTATGTTCAAGAGAAATACCACTTTTATTATAATAAAACGGTTCTTTAAAGCTGCTGTTTTTTCGTAAAGTAATTTTCTTATTAGAGTAATCAAAAATCACATTAAAGCGTTTTAAAATTTCGCCTCCTAAGCTTCCATTTCTTTCTTTGAATTTTTTTGCAAAAGCAATTGAAGTAGAATCAGGAAAAGCAGTATTCACAGACTCAAGAGTAAAACTTCCAATTGAAAATCTACTAATTTTTGAGCGTTTACCATAAACACTACCACTTAATCCTCTACCTAAGAAGTCATCAAAATACCTTGTAGGCACATTAATATTGTGTTCTTTATCTTTAAACAACCAAAGTGCATCACTTCCACCACTATCTATTAAAAGCTTTACAGGTACACTTTTTTCATTATCTCTTATAGCAACACTTCCATTTATAAATGGTTTTTTTGTGGAAAAATCTAGATTGAAAGTCTCACATTTTTTACATTTTTTGGGTTGATAAAAATCAGGATCGTGCAATACTATTTGCTTTTTTGAGTAGTTTATTTCTACTACAAAGTCTTTTAATAAATCATATCCAATGATGCCATGAATAGGTATTCCTAACTGAGGTGTAAAATTTAAAGAAGGATCAAAAATTGTAAAAACATCCTGCTCAATATTTACAGCATCTCCTATTTTAAATATGTTATCACTAGATTTAAGAGCTTGAACTGTATCTCCCTCACCTAAGCCTCTTAAAAAAAATTCCTCAGTACGGTTAATTTTAAGCTCATCTGAAACATTCACAAAATTGAAAATTATGGCTTTACTAACTCCAGTATCTAAAAGGAATGATAATGGCACACCATTAACTTCAACAGGAATAACAATTAAATTATTTATTAATTTAAAACTAATTTTATCCTTCTCACTATTTTGTAAAGTATATTTACTTTGTGTGTAAGCAGACAAACTCAATACAAATAGTATTAAAAAAACTAAACATCTCTTTTTCATGCAATTAATTATAGACTATTTCAATTTACAAATCTTTTTTAGAAATGCTATCTAAAGCTTTACTTTTTAAATAAACTTTAAGATTATTTTTTGCAACTTTGCAGTTCTATTAAAAATTACAAGATGCCAAATATATCAAACAAAGGAAAAGCGATGCCACAATCACCAATAAGAAAATTGGTGCCATTTGCTGAAAACGCATATAAACAAGGAAAAACAGTTTACCACTTAAATATTGGTCAACCAGATATAAAAACACCTCAAATAGCCTTAGATGCTGTTAAAGTACATTCATTAGATATTTTGGCATACACGCGCTCTGAAGGATCTGAAGGCTACAGAACCAAAATAGCAGATTATTATGCTAAAAATGATATACATGTAAAACATGATGACATTATAGTAACTACTGGAGGCAGCGAGGCTTTACTATTTGCTTTTGGAAGCATTATGGATACTGATGATGAAATCATAATCCCTGAGCCTTTTTATGCCAATTACAATGGTTTTTCAATAGCTTCGGGAGTAAATGTAGTTCCTGTAATTTCAAAAATTGAAGATAATTTTGCTTTACCTCCAATTGAAGAATTTGAAAAACTCATTACACCAAAAACCAAAGCCATATTAATTTGCAACCCTGGAAACCCAACAGGTTATTTATACTCAAAAGAGGAAATTAAAAAACTGGCTACTATAGTTAAAAAGCATGATTTATTCTTAATAGCTGATGAAGTTTATCGAGAATTTGCCTATGATGGTGCAACGCACTACTCTATTATGCAGGAAGATGGTTTAGAACAACATGCCATTATGATTGACTCCGTTTCTAAAAGGTACAGTATGTGTGGCGCTAGAATAGGCTGCTTAGTATCAAAAAACAAAGACGTTATTCAAACAGCATTAAAATTTGCACAAGCTCGATTATCTCCTCCTACTTTAGCACAAATTGCCAGTGAGGCTGCTTTACAAACACCTCAAAGTTATTTTGATGAAGTCATTGACGAATATGTTGATAGACGAAATACTCTTATTGAAGAGCTACAAAAAATTGAAGGCGTAAAAGTTGCCAAACCTAAAGGTGCTTTTTACTGCATTGCAGAATTACCAATTAATGATGCCGATGTATTTGCACAATGGCTTTTAGAAAAGTTTGATATTAATGATGAAACAGTTATGGTTGCTCCAGCTGCTGGGTTTTATTCTACTCCAGGAGTTGGTTTAAATCAAATAAGAATCGCTTACGTTTTAAATAAAGAAAGTTTAATTAAAGCTGTAAATATTATTAAAGAAGCCTTAAAAGTGTATAAAGACTAGTGAATATTCAACAAAACATATCACTAAAATCTTACAATACTTTTGGAATAGATGTTTCGGCAAAGCATTTTGCATCAGTTAATACTATAAATGAACTCCAGAATATTTTAAAACTAAAAGGCTATCCCAATAAATTTATTTTAGGCGGAGGAAGCAATATGCTGCTCACCAAAAATATAGAGTCGCTAGTGCTTCATATAAACCTAAAAGGAATTAAAACAGTCTCTAAAACTGACTCAACCGTTTCTGTAGAAGCTAATGCTGGAGAAAATTGGCATAAATTTGTCCTTTGGTGTATTGATAATAATTATGGTGGTGTAGAAAACTTGTCTTTAATACCTGGAAATGTTGGCACTGCTCCCATACAAAACATTGGTGCTTACGGTGTAGAGCTTAAAGATGTTTTTCAATCATGTGAGGTGCTAGATATACATTCTGGGGAAATAAGAACATTTACAAAAGAAGATTGTCAATTTGATTATAGAAATTCTGTTTTTAAAAACGATCTTAAAGGGCAATATATAATTTTAAGTGTAACCTTTAAACTTTCTACTCAACATCATAACATTAAAACTGAATACGGTGCTATAAAAAATGAATTAGAACGTAATAATATCACTAAACCAACTATTAAAGATGTTTCTAATGCTGTTATTGCGATTAGATCATCAAAGCTTCCTGACCCTAGTAAAATTGGAAATAGTGGTAGCTTTTTTAAAAATCCAATCATTTCAAAAAAACAGTTCGATTTATTAAAGCAAAACTTCCCTAACATACCAAATTATAATGTTTCAAATAAATTGGTTAAAGTGCCAGCTGGATGGCTAATTGAACATGCTGGGTTTAAAGGAAAAACATTTGATAATTATGGTGTACATAAAAATCAAGCTTTGGTTTTGGTAAACTACGGTAATGCTAAAGGGACAGATATTTTAAATTTATCTAAACTAATACAAAAGACCATAAAACGTATTTTTAATATTAATTTAGAAGCTGAAGTAAATATTTTTTAACATTTTACGTTACACTAATTAGAAATTTTAAACCTCTTTAACACCAAAATTTAAAACAAATACTAACTATCTTGATTTTTATTAAATTTATAGTTAGGTATTATGACCTAACAAAACATTTTAATTTCATGTAAAAAATATACACCTAACTTGGTTTCATTAATAGAGCAACATATTGTTAGCCTTCTTAAAGAAGGAGATAAAAGAGCCATTCCGATAATTTACGAGAATTATTCTGGAGCGTTACTAGGTGTCATCCAAAAAATAATAAAGGATGAGGCTATGGCTCAAGATGTTCTACAAGAAACATTTATTAAAGTTTGGAGATATTCACAAAAATATGACGAAAAAAAAGCCAAATTATTTACTTGGTTATATCGCATTGCACGAAATACAGCAATCGACAAATTACGAAGTCATAATTTAAAATTTGAAAAGGAAATCCAAATTGCCGATTCAAACGTATATAAAATATCAACAGCTGAGTTAAATCAAGACACATTAGATTTACAAAAGCATGTTGCAACATTGGACGAGAAGTACCAAGAAGTGTTAAAAGCCTTGTTTTTTGAAGGCATGACACAACAGGAAGCTAGCGATGAATTAGACATTCCTCTTGGAACGATAAAGTCCAGATTAAAAATTGGATTAAGAGAATTAAAAAAAATCTATAATCCATAAAAATTACAGTCATGGATAAAAAAGTACAAAAGTTTTTAGATTCTGGTTTACTAGACAAGTACTTAATTGGAGCTACTACAGCTTCAGAAACTGTAGCAGTTGAGTCATTTATGCTAAAACATCCAGAGGTACAAGAGGAGTATAATTTGTTGCAAGACCAGCTAGAATTAGCTGCAAAAGCTCAAGTTGTTAGACCTCCTTCTTATACACTAGATGTTATTTTAGATGCCATAAACGAAAAACCTGTAATACACTTACAGTCTAAACGAAAAATATCATATTGGTGGAGTATTGCAGCAAGCATTATAGCTTTAGTTTTTGCTGGAACATCTTATACACTTTATACTAATAACCAGAAACTTGCTAACGAAAACAACACTATTGTTGAAGAAATTTTCGATTTAAGAGACGATATTCAACAAAACAATAGTAAGCTTGATGATGTTATGAGACAATTCATGAGATTAAATAATCCTGAAACAGAAAAGTATGTTTTAAGAGGAAATAATAGAGCCAAAGACCTAAAAACTGTAGCATATATTAATCCAATTGAAAAATCTTCGTTGATCGATGTTGTATCTCTTCCTGAAATATCTGAAGAGCAATCTTACCAATTATGGGCGCAAATGCAAGACAAAATGGTAAATTTAGGAATACTCGATATAGAAAATAGAAAACTTAAATCGGTTCCGTATATTGAAGACGCCTTAAGTTTAAACATTACAATCGAACCAAAAGGTGGCAATAATAATGCTTCTTTAGAAAATTCGGTTGCCGAAATTTCTTTAAAAAAGAAAGACAAATAACACAGCACGCTTAGTTATAAAAAAGAGCCTTTAAATTTAAAGTCTCTTTTTTTATTTAATTATTTTCAGTTGCTATCGCATACTTCCATGCTAGAGTACCAATAATGGCTCCAACTATTGGAGCTACAATAAATAGCCAAAGTTGTTGTAAAGCCATTCCTCCTGCAAAAATTGCTGGGCCCAAACTTCTCGCTGGATTAACTGAAGTCCCTGTTATTGGAATAGCAACCATATGTATTAAAACCAAAGTTAAACCTATGGCTAATCCAGCCATAGTAACGTTGCCTAATTTAGACGTAACCGCATGAATTACTATTAAGAAAATAGCTGTAAAAACAAGTTCAGCTATAAATGCTGCTTGCATAGAATAGTTTCCAAGATATCCTTCTCCCCAACCGTTAGAACCATAAGCCCATTCTCCTGCAACAAATCCTGATTGTCCGTTTAGCAACGTTGATAATACTAAAATAGCTAACACTGCTCCAATACTTTGTCCAATAACATAACCTACTGTATCCTTAACTGATAATTTACCAGCTGCTAACATACCTATTGAAATTGCAGGATTGATATGACAACCAGATATAGGACCGATAGTATAAGCCATAACAACCACAGCCAAACCAAAAGCTAGTGAAATTCCCAATAGCCCAAGTCCAGATACAGCACCAACTGTTCCTCCTGCAATTGCTGCGGCACCACAGCCAAATAGTGTAAGGCAAAACGTTCCAAATAATTCTGAAATATTTTTTTTCATAATAGTTTATTTAATTAGTTAGACATTAATAAATATAAGCAATTAATAATAAGGTGTTTATATTTTTAATCTATGATACACAAATACTAAAACACGGTTTACTATAATAATTTACTAGAATGAATTATCTTTGCATAAATTTTTAGTATATGAAACTTCTTATTATCACATTAGTCTTATTAGCTGTAGCTGTAGCTGGAATTGCCATTAAACTATGGGCAAAAAAGGATGGGGAATTTGCTGGAACTTGTGCTAGCCAAAATCCTATGTTAAACAAAGATGGGCAAGCTTGTGGTTTTTGTGGAAAAACCCCAGATCAATTTAAAAGCTGTAATGAACCTCAGCACTCATAAGCTCTAATGATTGTATTAAATGCATTATTTTACACATTTATTACAGTTGTAATTATTCAACTACTTTATTACAGTATTTTTTCACAGTTTATTCTTCTAAATCATTATCCACAAAAACAAAAAAACATAGCCGTTTCTGTACTTGTTTGTGCAAAAAATGAGGCAAAAAACTTAAAAGAATTTATTCCGCTAATATTAGATCAAGATTATCCATCGTTTGAATTGGTTTTAATTAACGATTGCTCTAATGACGAAACCTTAGCGGTCATGAAATCGTTTCAAGCTACAAATAATAACATTAAGATTGTAGATGTAAAGCCTATTGAAGCCTTTTGGGGAAATAAAAAATATGCCTTAACACTTGGTATAAAGGCATCATCAAACAATTTTCTCCTTTTTACAGATGCCGACTGTAAACCACTATCTAAAAACTGGATTAAAGAAATGAGTAGTCATTTTACCAACAAAAAAAGAATCGTGTTGGGTTATGGTGCTTATAGAAAAGGTAAAGGTTTTTTAAATAAACTCATTCGCTTCGAAACACTTCTAACTGCTATTCAATGCTTCTCCTATGCAAAAATTGGAATGCCATATATGGCTGTTGGCAGAAATCTAGCATACAGAAAAGAAACCTTTTTTGAAGCTCGTGGCTTTATGAATCATATGAATGTTCGCTCTGGTGACGATGATTTGTTTGTAAACCAAATTGCAGATGCAACAAACACAACTATATGTATTTCTAAAGACAGCTTTACTGAATCTATTCCTAAACATTCATTATCGGAATGGATTACCCAAAAAAAACGACATGTTTCTACTGCCAAATATTACAAACTAAAACACAAACTAATTTTAGGATTGTTTTATGTCTCCCAAATTCTCTTTTGGATTTTAAGCTTAATCCTTCTTATGGCTTTATTTAACTGGAAAATTGTTTTAGGATTAATTCTTGTACGATTTATTGTACAATATATTATTATAGGAATGTCTGCTAAAAAACTAAACGAAAAAGATCTTTTAATTTTCCTTCCTGTTGTTGAATTGTTTTTAATTGTCTCACAAATGGCTATCTTTATATCTAATAATACTTCAAAACACAATCGTTGGAAATAAAAGATGCCATTAAAAAAGCAAAAGAAAACAATCAAATAGCTTTCAATTTTCTGTTAGACACCTTTTGGAATGATGTTTACGGTTTTTTACTTAAACGAACTCAAAACGAAAATGATGCTGAAGATATTACCATACAAACCTTCTCTAGAGCTTTTGACAAAATAGACACTTATAAAGAAAAATATAAGTTTAAAACATGGCTTATCACTATCGCAAAAAATATTCATGTTGATTTTTTAAGAGTGAAAAAGAAATCTATTTCAAATGAAAGAAGTGATGACCACGACGAACGTGTTAAAGGCATTGTTGACGAAACACCAACCATAGAAGACACTATTATTACAGAGCAAAATTTAGCAAAATTATTACGCGATATAAAAAAGTTAAAACCTCATTATCAAGAAGTAATAAACTTACGTTACTTTCAAGAACTTAGTTATTTAGAAATCTCTAACATTCTTAATGAACCAATGAGTAATGTTAAAGTTAAGCTACTAAGAGCAAAAAAGCTCCTTGCAGAAATTATTCTAAAAAAGAAATGACAATTAATCTTAAAAAGCTTGGTCCAGGTTTGTTGTTTGCAGGTGCAGCCATTGGTGTATCACATTTGGTACAATCAACAAGAGCTGGAGCCGACTTTGGATTAGGCTTGCTTTGGGCTTTATTATTAGTAAATCTTTTTAAATATCCTTTCTTTCAATTCGGTCCAAGATATGCATCAGCTACTGGCGAAAGCTTATTAGATGGTTACAAAAAAATGGGCAATGGTATCTTAATAACCTACTATGTATTAACTTTTGGAACAATGTTCGCTATTCAAACAGCTGTAACTATTGTTTCAGCAGGTTTAGCATCGTCGTTATTTGGAAATTTGGGTTTCAATGCCGAATTAGCTGTTAAAATTTGGACAGTCATTATTTTAGCAATATGTCTTGTGCTTCTAATAATAGGTAAATACAAACTACTTGACGGTTTAATAAAAATTATAATAATCACGCTATCAATTAGTACCATTGCTGCAGTAGTAGTTGCTCTAGTTAGTAACGATACTCCTATTTCAATGGCCCAAGTGTTACCAAAAGAAACTTTAGAAATAGGCTTTTTAATTGCTTTTATGGGCTGGATGCCAGCACCTTTAGATATTTCGATATGGCACTCATTATGGGCTGTTGAAAAAAGAAAGGAAGACAAAGAATTTAATGCTAAATCTGCTTTATTTGACTTTAACGTTGGGTATATTAGCACTATAATTTTAGGAATCGGATTTGTCCTTTTAGGATGCTTAGTAATGTTTAATAGTGGCGAAACATTTAGTGGTGCTGCTAGCGAATTTTCTAATCAATTAATAGAAATGTACACAACTAGCTTAGGTAATTGGGCTTACATTATTATTGGTATTGCTGCATTTACCACCATGTTTAGTACTACACTTACAACACTAGACGCTTCACCAAGAGCTATGCATAGAACTACGCAGTTACTATTTAATAAAACATTTAAAAATGGATTTTTATATTGGATTTTCACCTTAGCCATTGGTACCATAATTATATTTTTTGCTTTCGCTTCCGAAATGGGGTTGCTTGTAAAAATAGCTACGGTTCTTTCGTTTTTAACAGCACCATTCTATGCTATTATAAACTATAAGTTAATTAGTAGTAAGCATACTCCTGAAAAGGCAAGACCATCTTTAAAAATGCATATTTTAAGCTGGTTAGGAATAATTTTTTTAATAGGATTTAGCATTTATTATCTAACCACTTTATAGCCTATTTTTAATTCTATACTTTGTATCTTTGCAGTCATTATTATAAAACGTATGAGTACCGAATCAATTACAACCAAGCGTGAACCAAAACCTAAATGGCTTAGAGTTAAACTGCCTACAGGTAAAAAATATACCGAGTTAAGAGGACTGGTTGATAAATATAAGCTAAATACTATTTGCACCTCTGGAAGTTGCCCAAACATGGGCGAATGTTGGGGAGAAGGAACCGCAACCTTTATGATTCTTGGTAACATTTGCACACGTTCGTGTGGCTTTTGTGGTGTAAAAACTGGAAGACCTGAATCAGTAGATTGGGACGAACCAGAAAAAGTAGCACGTTCTATAAAAATAATGAATATCAAACATGCGGTTTTAACGAGTGTTGATAGAGACGATTTAAAAGACATGGGAAGCATAATGTGGGCTGAAACCGTAAAAGCAGTAAGACGTATGAATCCTGAAACCACAATGGAAACTTTAATTCCTGATTTTCAAGGTATTGAACAGCATTTAGATAGAGTTTTAGAAGTCGCTCCCGAAGTTATTTCTCATAACATGGAAACTGTACGTCGTTTAACAAGAGAGGTTCGTATTCAAGCAAAATACGACAGAAGCTTGGAAGTTTTAAAATATTTAAAAGACAACGGTCAACGCAGAACTAAAACTGGTATCATGCTTGGTTTAGGTGAAGAACGAGAAGAAGTTATTGAAACGCTTCACGAACTTAAAGACGCTAAGGTAGATGTGGTTACCATTGGGCAATATTTACAGCCAAGTAAAAAGCACTTACCTGTACAACGCTTTGTTACACCAGACCAATTCCAAGAATATAAGGAAATTGGACTTAATCTTGGATTTCGTCATGTGGAAAGCAGCGCTTTAGTAAGATCTTCATATAAAGCTCAAAAACATATTAATTAAATATGATTAATGTTGCCATAAACGGATTTGGTAGAATTGGCAGACGTGTATTTAGACTTCTACTTAATAATCCAAACATTAGAGTTGTTGCTATAAACGATTTAGCAGATAGTAAAACTCTTAGCCATCTGTTAAAGTATGATAGTATTCATGGTGTTTTATCAAATACCATTTCGTTTGATGACAAGCATATAATTATAGATAGCTATAAAGTAAACATCCAAAATAAAAAGCATCCAAAATCAATTAACTGGAAACCGTACAATGTAGATGTTGTTATTGAAGCTTCAGGAAAATTTAAAACTACTGAAGATTTAATGCACCATATTCATAATGGTGCATCAAAAGTAATACTATCTGTACCTCCAACTGATGACTCTATAAATACAATTGTTTTAGGAGTAAACGATTATATAATAAACAAAAAAGATGTAATAGTTTCTAATGCTTCATGTACAACTAATAATGCCGCACCTATGATAGATATTATCAATAATCTATGTGGTATAAAACAAGCATACATAACTACCATTCACTCCTACACCACCGATCAGAGTTTACACGATCAACCCCATCGCGATTTAAGGCGCGCTAGAGCTGCAGGTCAATCTATTGTACCAACCACTACTGGAGCTGCCAAAGCATTAACTAAAATATTTCCTGAATTATCTGATGTTATAGGAGGTTGTGGCATTAGAGTTCCTGTTGCAAATGGTTCACTCACAGATATTACTTTTAATGTAAAACAAAATGTAACCGTAAACGAAGTAAATAACGCTTTTAAAGAAGCTTCCAAAAATAAGTACAAAGGTATTTTAGAATATACCAACGATCCTATTGTATCAATTGATATTGTAGGAAATACACATTCTTGTATTTTCGACTCTCAAATGACTTCCGTTATAGGGAATATGGTTAAAATTATTGGCTGGTACGATAACGAAACAGGTTATTCGAGTAGAATTATTGATTTAATTTCTAAATTAGAAGAAATATAATTTATCGACCAAATGCACATTTTTTAAAAAAAAATGCATTTTATCGAATAAAATGTTATATTTGTCGATAAAACGATCTAAAAATGTCCCAAATCAAATATTACATATTTGTTTTTTTAGTCTTACTAACCACTAATTTTTACCCTCAAGATTCCATTGAGAACGATGTTGCTTTAGACAAAAATAAAATCGACTTTTTTATTAGTGAAGCAGATAAAGAAACACAACTTTCTAATTACTATAATGCAGTTACTACACTTGAAAAAGCATTATTAATTGCTGAGAAAATAGAAAGTGACAAGGATCAAGGTATTATACTCTCTAAAATTGCAAACCTACAGTACAACCTAGAGAAATACCAAGAAGCAAATTACACGATTATTAAAGCAATGAATATTCAAAGCAGGATAGACGATAGAGTTAATCTTGCTGTATCTCGATATACCTGTGGTATTATTTATTTAGCACAAGAAGATTTTACTAACGCTTTAGATTATTTAAAATCTGCAAAAGCTATTTTTGAGGAAGAAGGCATTAACGAACTTGTAGCAAAAGTAACCTTAAATGAAGCTAAAGCCTATATAGCTCAAAATAACTTAACTGAAGCCAATGCATTAGTAGATAAGGCAATTATCTTATCTAAAAAATACAATTTACCTGTAACCCAAAGTTCTGCGCTTATTAAAAGTGCTATTATAGCCTGTAAAGAACAAAAATATAATCGCGCATTAAATCAAGCAAAAGAAGGTGTAAACATTGCAAAAAGCAGCGAAAACATCGATGTTATAAATGAAGGATACAAAGTATTAAGTACTATTTACGAAGAAACTGGCAACTACCAATTAGCTAATCAAAATTTAAATCTATATATAAAACTAAGCGACTCTATAGCAAACATTAAAAAAGAGCACTTAATTGCCGAAAAAGAAATTATTGATGCAGATAAAGATACTTTAATTCAAACACAAGCCGAAGAGATTAAAGCAAAAAACGAATCGGATAGTTTAAATAGATTAACTACAATTTTAAGCGTTGGTTTAATAACCATACTCTCTTTACTTACACTATCCTTATACAAGAACAACAATATTAGATTAAAAACTAATAACATGTTGTATCGAAAAAATGAAGAATTATTAACCGAAAAAGAAAGAGCAGAAATTGCTGCAAAAACAAAAACAAACTTCCTGTCAACAGTAACACATGAGTTAAGAACACCGCTGTATGCAGTTACTGGTTTAACAAACATGTTACTAGAGGAAGACCCAAAACCAGAGCAATTACAACACTTAAAATCACTAAAATTCTCTGGAGATTACTTACTAACCTTTATTAATGATATTCTCCAGATAAATAAAATTGAAGCCAATAAAGTAGAACTTGATCCTGAAATTTTCAACCTTAAAAATAAAGTTGAAAACGTCATCGCTGCATTAAATAATTCTGCTTTAGATAATAATGTGTATATACATTTTGAGTATGATAAAAAGCTTCCAGAAATATTTAATGGCGATCAACTAAAAATATCTCAAATACTTATTAACCTCATTGGTAATTCTATAAAATTCACTAAAGATGGCGACATATGGGTGCGAGTTACTCAATTAAGTTTAAAAAATAAAAAACACACCATCCGACTTGAAGTTGAAGACAACGGAATTGGGATTACAAAAGAAAAGCAAGAAAGTATGTTTGAAAGCTTCTCACAAGGCTCTGTTCAAATTAATAGAAAATATGGCGGAACTGGTTTAGGGCTTTCAATTGTAAAAGGTTTAGTTAAAATTTTAAAAGGTAAAATTTATTTAAAAAGTGAATTGGGGAAAGGAACTAGCTTTTTTGTAGAACTACCTTTAAAAGAAAGTCAAGAAGTGACTGAAGTAAATAAAAAAGATTACGCAAATGATTTAAATAACTTAGATTTAGAAAACGTGAGAATTTTAGTAGTAGAAGACAACAAAATTAACCAAATGATCACTAAAAAAATCTTAAATAAGATGAACTTAACTTGTGATTTGGTGGACAACGGTGAAGATGCTGTTGAAAAAGTAAAAGAAGTGGAATACGATGTCGTATTAATGGACATACATATGCCTGGAATTAGTGGTTTAGAAGCTACTAAACAAATACGTGCTTTCGACAAAGAGCTTACAATTTTTGCACTTACAGCGGTAACGCTTGAAGATAAAATGCATGAGTTTGAAGAAGCTGGATTTGACGATATTATCTCGAAACCTTTTAAACAAGAAGACTTTGAGAAAAAACTATATGATGCGCTAAAAGAAAATCAAACATCAACTACAACTTAATTACTACTAATCAAATAATTTAAAATTAAACTATTAAATTTTTCGCTTTCAAAAACTTGCGCTTCTATAGGTAAATAATAAAGCTTGTGCATATCTATCTTACCTGACAATCTTGTAAAATCTTTTTCGGTAGTTAAAATAAGTTGCTTCTTTTTTAAATCTTTAATTTCTGCATCAGTAAACATATGATGATCTTTAAAATTAAGATGCTCAAATCTATAGCCTTCTTCTTCTAAGAAATTTACAAGTGGTGTCGCATTGGCAATCCCTGTAACAAGTGTAAAGGCTGTAGCTTTTAACTCACTTAAATTAACTTTCTTTTTATTTGAGAAAATATATTCAGAATAATTAATAGTACTAAAAAATACCTCTTGATAAGATTTAGGGTTTAATCGATTTTTAATTCTATTTCGTTCTTCTAAAGAAATACCTTTATCACATTTAGTAACCACAATAATATCTGCTCTTTTAGCTCCACTAATTGGTTCACGCAAATCGCCTGTTGGCAAAGTTATATCGTCAACATATAATTTATTACAAGGTGTCAATAATACATTTAAACCTGCTTTAACTTTTCTATGTTGAAATGCATCATCTAGCAAAATAACATCAGGCTTTTTTAAACTTTGTAGTTTTAAAACACCTTGTTGTCTGTTAGCATCAACAGCTATAGTAACCTCCTTAAATTTATGATGAAGTTGGTATGGCTCATCTCCTATAGTTTGCGCAGTAGATAAATTATTTGCAATTTGAAAACCCTTAGTAGAACGCTTATAACCTCTGCTTAAAGTAGCAATACTATATTCTCTTTTTAACAATCGTATTAAATATTCAATCATTGGTGTTTTGCCTGTACCACCAACACTTAAATTACCTACACAAATAATTGGAAAATTGTAACTTTTAGATTTAAAAACACCTTTATTGTAAAAAATATTACGCAACCAAGTTATTCCATAATAAATTGGAACAATGGGAAATAATATTTTTCTTAAGATTTTCACAGTAAAAAAATCGAAAATAGTTATAAAGTATGCCAAGATAGCAATTATATCATTTAAGATTGCACAAGACCTTTTTAAAAACAATAGAACTCTACTTGTGAATGTAATTATTTATCTTTGAATCTAAACATAATTTTTTATGATTGTACAAGACGTTATTAATCACTTAGAAGAGTTAGCACCATTATCATATGCTGAAGATTTTGACAATGTTGGTTTATTAGTTGGCAATAAAAACAATAAAGTTTCTGGTGTGCTGGTAACATTAGATACTCTTGAAGCTGTTGTAGATGAAGCTATCGAAAAAAAATGTAACCTAATTGTTAGCTTTCATCCTATTATTTTTAAAGGGTTAAAAACATTTACAGGCAAATCGTACGTTGAAAGAGTTGTAATGAAAGCCATTAAACATGATATTTCAATTTTTGCAATCCATACAGCGCTTGATAATGCCTTACAAGGTGTAAACGATAAAATTTGTGAACAACTAGAACTTGTAAATAGAGAGATACTAATTCCACAAGTAGGTACCATAAAAAAATTAACCACCTACATTCCTATCGAAAAATCTAAAAAACTAAGAGAAGCTTTGTTTAGTGCAGGAGCTGGAGCCATAGGTAACTATAACAATTGTAGTTTTAATGTTAATGGTACTGGAACTTTTAACGGAAATGAACACTCAAATCCTACTATTGGTACAAAAGGAGTAACTCAATATGAGAAAGAGGTTAAACTCACGGTTACTTTTCAAAAACACTTAGAGTCAAAAATATTACAAGCCTTATTTAAAAATCATCCTTACGAAGAAGTAGCATACGAGGTAACAACCCTCGAAAATAAAAATCAACATATTGGCATAGGAATGATTGGTGAATTAAAAAAAGAGATGGGTGAAACTTCCTTTTTAGAACATTTAAAATCTAAAATGCAAACAAAATGCATACGTCACTCTGCTTTATTAGATAAGCCTATTAAAAAAGTAGCTGTTTTAGGTGGTTCAGGAAGTTTTGCTATTAATGCAGCCAAAGCCTCTGGTGCTGATGCTTTTGTAACAGCCGATTTAAAGTATCACGATTTTTTTACTGCCGAAAACGGCATATTATTAACAGATATTGGGCACTATGAAAGCGAACAATACACAAAAAATCTTTTAGTAGCGTATCTTACAAAAAAAATCCCTAATTTTGCAATCATTTTATCAAACACAAATACCAATCCTGTAAAGTATTTATAAGCATGGCTAAAAAGAAAGAAGTTACTGTAGAAGAACGATTAAGAGCACTATATGATTTACAATTAATTGATTCTCGCGTTGACGAAATTAGAAATGTTAGAGGAGAACTTCCGTTAGAAGTACGTGATTTAGAAGACGAAGTTGAAGGATTAAAAACAAGACTTCAAAAATTAGACGATAGTCTTGTAGATTTAGATGAACAAATTAAGTCTAAAAAGAACTTAATTGAAGAAGCTAAAGCACTTATTAAAAAGTACTCTGAACAACAAAAAAATGTTAGAAATAACAGAGAATACAACTCTTTAACTAAAGAAACTGAATTTCAAGAATTAGAAATTCAATTAGCTGAAAAGCATATTAAAGAATTTAACGCTCAAATTGAGCAGAAAAAAGAAGTTATAGACGAAACTAAATCTCGTTTAAAAGAAAGAGAAACTCATTTAAAACACAAAAAAGGTGAATTAAATGCCATTCTTTCTGAAACTGAAAAAGAAGAACAAGCTTTATTAAAGAAAAGTGAAGAGTACAAAACTTCAATTGAAGAAAGATTAGTAAATGCCTATTCTAGAATTCGAAAAAATGTAAAAAACGGATTAGCTGTTGTGCCAATTGAAAGAGGTGCTTCAGGTGGTTCTTTCTTTACCATTCCACCTCAAGTGCAAGCCGAAATTGCTTCTCGTAAAAAAATTATTACCGACGAGCATAGCGGTCGTATTTTAGTAGATGAAGCTTTAGCTAATGAGCAAAAAGAAAAAATGGAAAAACTATTTGCTAAGCTATAATTTTAGTGTAAAATATTCTTAAAAGCCTTTAACAAATTGTTAAAGGCTTTTTATTTTGTAATAATTTTGTTTGCTTCACGACACATTAAAGAAAATATATAGATGAGAACCTTATTATTACTCTCCATTGCTTTACTATTTAGCTGCCAAAACAATAATGCACAACAAAAAACAGTAAAAAAATCCAATAAAAGTAAAATTGAACAAGGATTAATGACAGCCAATCCTGTTGAAGTACCAATGGAGAATGGACTTGCTAGAGCGTACTTTGCCAGTGGTTGCTTTTGGTGTGTTGAAGCCATTTATGAAAGTGTAAAAGGTGTAAAAGAATCTATTTCTGGTTATTCAGGCGGTCACACACTTAACCCAACATATGAGCTTAGCAATACAGGCAGAACTGGTCATGCTGAAGCTGTAGAGGTTATTTATAATCCAAAAGTTGTAAGTTTTGCTACCTTAGTAGATGTTTATTTTGGTTCACAAAATGTTACTCAAGTAAATGGACAAGGTCCAGATATTGGTTCACAGTATCGCTCTATTATTTTCTACCAAAATGAAAAACAAAAGCAAATAATATTAAAGAAAAAAGAGGCCTTATCAAAAAAACTCAATAAACGAATAGCTGCCGAAATCATGCCATTTCAAAAATTTTGGATTGGTGAAGATTATCATCAAGATTATGAGCGACTAAATCCAGATAGTCCATACATACGACGCATTTCAATTCCGAGGTTAAATCGTTTTAAACAAAAATTCCCTCACTTACTAAAAGAAAATCATTAATATTGGCTTTCTTCTAAAAAACGATAAGATAACGTAACGAACTTCAAAAAAATCACAACAAATCTTCTAATGCTGGCTGCAAATGGTGATAGGTAAACTGAAATCCTAAGTTTTCAATTTTTTGAGAGCTTACGCGTTGACTTTCTAACACTATAGCACTCATATCTCCTAATAACAATTTTAAAACGAAACTTGGTACTTTAGGCAATACTATAGGTCTTTTAATAGTCTTCCCAATAACCTTTACAAGCTCTCGTTGCTTTACAGGGTTAGGTGCTACACCGTTAAAAACACCTTGTAAATTGTGCTCTACAACATATAAAAATAGATGTGCAAGGTCTTTAATATGTATCCATGATTGCCACTGACTTCCTTTTCCTAGAGCAGTTCCAACAAAGTTTTTTATTGGCCTAACTAATTTTGGAAGCGCGCCACCATCATTTGAAAGTACAATGCCAATTCTAATAAGTGATGTATTAATATTTAGGTTTTCGAATTGCAAAGCAGCTGCTTCCCATTGAGTGGTTACCTCGGTTAAAAACCCTGTTCCAAAGTCATTAAAAGTTTCTTCATAGTAATTGATATTAGAATCAGGGTAAATACCAATAGCACTTGCAGATACCAATTGCTTTACAGGAAATTGGTGCTCTTGGATGGTACTATATAATAGGTTTAATGATTTTAAACGACTGCTTAAAATTTCCTTTTTATAACTCTCAGTCCAACGTTTAGCAATATACGCACCAGCTAGGTTTATAATGACTTCAACACCTTCAAAGCAAGAAATATCAATTTCATTATTTTCAGGATTCCAGTAAAACCCTTTGTAATTAAGCTTGCTCTGTAGCTTGTTCTTACTCGTAGAAAGATAATTAATAGCAATATTTTTTGCTTGACATTGCTTTACAATTTCTTGTCCAACCAATCCTGTAGCTCCTGTAATTAAAACCCTCTTCATGTTACAAAGTTAAACAATAGAAAGGGCAACAGGGTTGTTATTAAGGCAGGTTTAACAGTCTATAAGAAACATTTAGTAAATTATTTGGTTGCTCTTAACATATGACGCTTGCCTGGAGGTCCATCTAATCGTTCAACTGTAAAGCCTAATTTTTTCATGTCGCGTTTTACTTGTCCTATAGATGCATACGTTACTAAAACACCTTTTGGTTTTAAAGCATTATACATTTTTTGAAACATCGCTTTTGTCCAAAGTTCTGGTTGTACGCGTGCACCAAAAGCATCAAAATATATCAAGTCAAACTGTTCCACATCATTAATATCCGAGAAGAATTGTTGCCTTTTAGTTAATCGAAATGTATTAGTAATAGCACTAGGCACCTCCCAATCAACTGCATGTAGTTTTGCAAATAAATCACTTTTGCTTTTATCTATTTCTTGAACATAATTTAGCTGCAAAATTTCGGTATCAGCTACAGGATAGGCTTCTACACCTAAATAATCAATATGTATGTTTAAACGTTCTGCTTGAATTACAGTAAGAAACGCATTAAGCCCTGTACCAAACCCAATCTCAAGAATAGATAAATTAGTAACTTTAGGATATAACTGAAAAAAATGAAGCAAACCACTTTTTATAAATACGTGGTTTGCTTCGTTTATTGCACCATGTTTAGAATGGTATTGTTCGTTCCAATCTTCAATCTGGATGGTTTTAGAGCCATCTGAAGTTGTGATTATTTTACGTTTCAATTTACTTAATTAATAACTTCTTAATTCTTGGTATTGGTCCAACACACTTCACTTCGTGGCAGGAAATACATGCATTAATGGCTTTGTTATAATTAGTGGTTAAATCAGCATTTGAAGATTCAAAAACAGCTTTTTGAGCTTCCAAAAATAGTTTTGAAAAAGATTCGAAACTGCCATCTCTATCACTTGGGTCGGTTAACACCGCTGAGTGAATGTTCATGAATTTTTTTGGAAAACTATTATTAAACTTTCCATCAATAATTTGCTGTTTAATACTTTCGTTATAGGCATACATTTCATTCATAAGCTGTGCCATTTCGGAAGTTTCAACCATTACCAATTCTTTCTTTTCTTCAGGTTCTTCAGGAGGCTTTTTACATCCAAAAGCAACTAAAACAAAGAGGTATAGTATATTTTTAAAACGCATACTTATTGCTTCAATAGAACACCATCTGCTTCAAAAGCATAAGTTACTTCAGGCTCAGTAATTGCTTCTACCTCTTCTTTGCTTTTACCAGCATCTTCTGCATAATGGCGTAGTTCTTCAACAGAAGTTTCAGTAACATAAGCTTTACCATTAATAACAACATCGCCTTCAGCATTTAAAGGCATAAAGAAACCATAGTCTTTAAAACGTACCATAATTTCATCGTCATTACCAAGGTCTAACTTCATCCAGCAACCCTTTTTAGAACAAACTTCATTAATAGATGCAGATACTTTAGTTTGAATTGTATCTCCAACTTTTAACGTTTTGTATTTTTCTGCCATTTGTTGTGCAGAAATAGCATCATCAGCTTTTATTTCATCACCAAATGACGCATAAGCTATATCTTCAGTTTCAGTTTCTGTTTCCGTTGCAGTCATAGTTTCTGATGACTTTTCGTTTTTACAAGAAAAAACTAAAGAAATCATCAATAAAAGAGCAAAATATTTTTTCATAATTGTAGGGTTTGGTATAGTTTTTAATGAAGGCAAATATACTATATTTAAGTGAATTATGTGTTTTTTGTAAGAATGAATTTGTTTACTTTTGCACCCAAATATGTAACACAAATGTCTGATCAATTAAATTATAATATGGAAGTAATCAAAGTTGAAAAAAGCAGAATTAACGATGTAGATTTTAACAATTTAAGTTTTGGAAAGATTTTTTCGGATCACATGTTGATTTGCACATACAAAAATGGTGCTTGGAATGCTCCAAAAATTGTGCCTTATCAGTCACTTACTTTAGACCCTTCCACTAAAATATTTCACTATGGTCAAGCCATTTTTGAAGGCTTAAAAGCATATAAAGATTCTAATAATGATGTGTTTTTATTTAGACCTGATGAAAACTGTAAACGTTTAAATATTTCGGCTAAACGTATGGCAATCCCTGAATTGCCTGAAGCTTATTTTATGGATGGCTTAAAAGCGTTATTACAAGTTGATAAAGACTGGATACCAACCCAAGATGGAAGTTCGTTGTATGTTAGACCATTTATTTTTGCCTCAGGAAGAGGATTTCATGCATCACCTTCAGATGAATATACATTCATTATTGCCACTGCACCTTCTGGACCATATTTTTCAGGAAAAGTAACCGTTTTAATTGAAGAGCATTATTCTCGTTCTGCAAATGGTGGTGTTGGATATGCTAAAGCTGCTGGAAATTATGCTGGACAATTTTACCCAACGCAATTAGCTGTTGAAAAAGGATATAATCAAGTTATTTGGACAGACGACAATACACATGAGTATATTGAAGAAGCTGGAGCAATGAACATCTTTATAAGAATTAATGACACATTAATTACAAGCCCAACAAGCGATAGAATTTTAGATGGTGTAACCAGAAAAAGTATTATAGATATTGCTAAAAGTGAAGGCATTCCTGTGGACGTTAGAAAAATAACTGTTAGCGAGGTAATTGAAGCTGCCAATAATGGCACTCTAAAAGAAATATTTGGTGCAGGAACTGCTGCAGTTGTATCGCCAATTTCTGGTTTTGGTTTTAAAAACAAAGACTATATATTGCCAGAGCTTGAAAATCCTTACGCGAATAAATTAAAAAAACGCATTACAGATATACAAACCAATAAAGCTGAAGATGCTTTTGGCTGGAGAGTTAAAGTTTAAAAAAAAGAGAAGCAATTGCTTCTCTTTTTTTTATTTCTCTAATATCTCTTTAATGTTAGGCTTAAAGTAATTTGGTCCTTTTAATACTTTTCCATCTTCCCTGTAAATTGGCTCACCATCTTCACCCAATTTGCTCATGTTACTACGTTGAATTTCGTTAAAAACTTCCTCTATTTTATGTTGCATTCCATGTTCTATAATAGTACCACACAAAATATACAACATATCGCCAAGTGCATCTGCCACCTCAACCAAATCATTATCATTTGCTGCGTCTAAATATTCTTCATTTTCTTCTCTCATTAACTTATAACGCAGCATATTTTTTTCTTGTCCAAGGTCTGCTTTTGGCGTTTCCAAATAACCAATTTTAAAAGCTTTATGAAAGTCTTTTACCGCTTCAATTTTATTCTTCATCAAAATTTAATTTTAATTTCCGCTAAAGCGGAAAACTCATCCTTATTATTTTCTTAATTTCGCATAAAAATATAAAAATATGTTCAGCAAAGGACAGATCATTTTCGGAATATTATTCGCCATTACATTTATTATTGTGCTTGTTTATGCTTACCGAAAAGATATTAAATTACATAAGCGCTACTTTAAAGGTAGCTCATGGGTTTTATTAGCATTTATTGCTTTTTTATTGATGATTGTAGCTATTAAATTTTTATTTACTGATTGATTTATTTAGTTAATGATTTAATTAATTGCATTTTTAAAAATCAGTATCTTTACGTAATCTACTAAAGCAAGAATCATGAAAACAGCAAAAATCACCTTCATCATTTTATTGATTTTTATTATAGGTTCTTGCGGTTATATTGCAGTACAGCCAAATTCTTACGACATACAAAGGTCAAGAGTTATTAAAGCGCCTGCCGAATTACTATTTAATCAAATAAATGATTTTAAAAATTGGGAACCTTGGTCTCCTTGGATTGAAAAAGAACCTGATTTACAAATAACGTATCCACAACAAACCACTGGTGTTGGAGGCTCGTATTCGTGGATTGGAAAAGATGGTCCAGGCGCTATGAAAACTTTAGCGGTTAATGAATACGACTCGATTTCTCAAGAAATGCAGTTTGGTAGTTTTCCTCCTTCAAATGTATATTGGAAATTTGACAAGGTAGATGAAGGCACCAAAGTAACTTGGGGAATGAAAGCGGACGAAGTTCCTTTTATTTTAAAATTCTTTGCTGTTATAAATGGTGGTATGGATAAAATGATAGGTCCAGATTACGATCGAGGTTTAGAAAAACTTGATAGTTTAACTATAGACAATATGAGCAAATTTGAAGTCACTATTAATGGTATTAAAGAATATGGAGGTGGTTTCTATTTATACAAAACTACAAATGCTAATAACAATAATATTAGTGCTACCATGGCGCAACAATATGGTAGTATTGGTGTGTTTATGGCAAAAAACAACATTGTCATGAATGGGATGCCACTTACGGTTTATCAAGATATGAATATAAAAGATGGCACAGTTATTATGAGCAATGGGATTCCTGTTAGCGAAAAAATAAACATTACAGATAATAGTGGAGTGCTTTGTGGATATATTCCAAAAACAAAAGTTCTAAAAACGACTTTAAAAGGAAACTACACCAACTTATCTAAAGCTTGGGCAGAAAGCATGAAATATCTTGACGAAACCAATTTAGAGCAAAGCGATATTAAACCTTTTGAAATTTACACCAACGACCCTGGAGATTTTCCAAATCCTGCCGATTGGATTACCGAAATTTACATTCCAATAAAAGAATAAATGAAACAACTCTTACTCGTATTTATTGGTGGTGGATTTGGTAGCACATTACGCTACATTATTGGAAAGTATATGAATTCTACCGAAACAGGAATTCCTTGGGGAACTTTTACCGCAAACATACTAGGAAGTTTACTTATTGGAATTATTCTTGGTTTGGCTGCTAAAAATGATGCTTTGTCTTCAAATCAAACATTACTCTTAGCTACTGGCTTTTGTGGTGGATTTACCACATTTTCAACGTTTGCCTATGAAAATCATGTGTTTTTAAAAGCTGGTGATTTTACAAGTTTTGCATTTTACACAATTGGAAGTTTCGTTGTTGGTTTTTTAGCGGTTTTCTTAGGGTTGTTTCTCGTGAAAAGCTTTTAATCTTTCGCATAGTTTTTTACGCCTGCTTCAATTTTTATTGGTAAATAATTGACGCGTGGTACTATTGGACAAGAATACTTTTCATTGTAAACACAATAAGGATTATAGGCTGAATTAAAATCAATTTCTATACTATCGCTTTCAGGAATTCGTAAATCTATATAGCGTCCTCCTCCATAAGTACTTTCTCCATTGGTTGCATCTAAAAAAGGCAAAAATAAATAATCTTCAAAACCTTCAGTTTGCATATTTTCTTCACCTTGATATATGTTTAGGCTGTATGTTTTATCACTTATTTTAAAAGTAACTATCCCATAAACACGCTCTTTCGACACACGATCTGTAGTCGTTTTCATATTAAAAAATTTAGTGTCTGGTGTTCGCTTTAATTCTGCCTTAACTAAAAACGTAGAATCATACTTAAAAAAATCTAAACTTTCAAAGTTCTCTCTATCTCTATCAGAAAGAGGAGAGGTTGAGGCGTCTTTAAACAATGCGTTTTGCTCTTTTTGAAACTTTGTTTCTCCAAGTATAGGTTTTTTTTGTTGCGAACAACCAACTATTATTACTACTATCAACAACCAACTAAATCTTTTCATGTTTAATTTTTCTGTTGTAAAAATACAACTTAAGAATATTTTACATAGTTTTGAAGAACTAAAAACAAAAACATGAGAGTCATTGTTAATATTTATCTTCAGAAAACCACTTATTTAGTTAGTGGTCGGACGTTATATATATTGCAATGATATAAATATAAAATATTACAATGTATAAAAGTCCGACTTCGCAGTCGGACTTTTTACTTTTAACAATCAATCATAATATGAAAACATTATTCAACAATTATTTAAATACGTTTAGAGGACTTTCTCGAGAAGTTTGGTGGTTAGCTTTAATTACGCTTATTAATAGAGCTGGAACCATGGTAGTTCCTTTTTTGTCGCTATATCTAAACAAAGATCTTGGTTTTAGTTTGGTAAACATAGGTTGGATATTAAGTATTTATGGGTTAGGTGCTACAGTTGGTTCTTTGATTGGTGGAAAACTAGCTGATAAAATCGGTTTTTACCGCGTTATGGTTTTTAGTTTGTTTGGGACAGGAATCATGTTTATTCTCCTACAATACTTAACTACATTACTAACTTTTAGTTTAGGAATTTTTGTAGTAATGGTTGTTGCTGATTCCTTTAGACCAGCAATGTTTGTTGCTATGAGTGCTTATAGTAAACCAGAAAATAAAACTAGAAGTGTAACGCTTATTCGGTTAGCAATTAATCTTGGTTTTTCGGCAGGACCTGCGGTTGGAGGCATAATAATTACTACTATTGGCTATTCAGGTTTGTTTTGGATTGATGGTATTACTTGTATTTTGGCTACTCTACTATTGATTAATGTTTTACATCCTAAAAAAGCCAAACAATTAGATAATGTTACAAACGAAAACCCAAAGAGCATCTTGAAAGATAAACCTTTTTGGTTATTCTTTATTGCTATGACTCTTTTTGGTATCATATTTCTGCAATATTTTTCAACAATGCCATTATACTATAAGGACATTCACTTTCTAAGCGAACTTGAAATTGGTTTACTGCTGGGAATGAATGGTCTTATTATATTTATTTTAGAAATGCCATTAATTAAATGGTTGGAAAATGCTACTTACTCAAAAGTAGCACTCATGGTGTTTGGATCTCTATTAGTTGGAGGAAGCTTCATAGTATTAATTATAACTAATTGGGTAGGTGTTCTAATTCTTGGAATGTTACTTATGACAATTGGCGAAATGATAGTCTTTCCGTTTTCAAATGCCTTCGTAATGGAACGAGGAAAACGCGGGAAACTAGGTGAGTATATGGCATTATATACGGTTTCATTTTCTATTTCTCATGTATTTGGTCATAATGCTGGAATGAGAATGGTTGATAAATTAGGATATGATTTTACATGGATTATCATCTCTATACTCTCTATTATTTGTGTTATCACCTTAGTATTTTTAAAAAAGTCGTTAATCTCTGAAAAACTAAAAAAATGAACTTAAACCAAATAACCATTCCATCTTTAGATGTAGAAAAAGCAACATCCTTTTATAAAACTCTAGGATTAAAGCTTATTGTTAATGCCTTACCACGTTATGTCCGATTTGAATGTCCTGATGGAGATAGTACATTTTCAATTCATAAAGTCAACTCATTACCTAAAGAAAATGGCATCACTATTTATTTTGAAGATAAAAATTTAGATGAACTTGTTTCTAATTTAAAACAAAAAGGAATTACCTTTATAAGCGCTCCAGAATATAAAACTTGGCTATGGCGTGAAGCGCATTTAAGCGACCCTGATGGCAACCATATCATTTTATATCATGCTGGCAAAAACAGAAAAAATCCACCTTGGAGAATTAATTAATTTTCAATACAAAATTGCTTTGCAATTTCACTCGAACTGACAAACCATTAGAATGTCACATCGATTGATTTTAAAAAGAAAATTTTATTGAGATGTTATATAACTATTATTAAATGAAAAGTATCTTTTTTATTATCTCTATTACAATTGTAATGTTTAGTTGCAAGAATGAACCCAAACAACCAGAAGAAAAAACAGAAATAAAAAAAACAAAAGTACTTCCTAAACTTGAACCCAACAGGTACAATGTTGCTTTTTTAATAATGGATGGTACTTACAACACAGAACTTACAGCGCCTTTTGATATTTTTCAACACACTATTTTTAGAGAAGGTATTAAAGCTATGAATGTATTTACTGTAGCTAATACAGATGAGGCTATTACGACTTTTGAAGGCATGAGAATTCTTCCAGATTTTAACTATTTAATCGATGAATTACCATTGATTGATATATTGGTTGTACCAAGTGCCGAAAACCATTTAGGCAAAGATCTTGAAGACCAAGCCATGATTAACTTTGTAAAGCAAGTAGATAAAGAAGCAAAATTTATCACGTCGCATTGCGACGGTGCTTTTGTGTTGGCAAAAGCTGGATTATTAAATAACAAAGTTTCTACAACCTTCCCAAGCGATATTGATAAAATGCGAGACATGTTTCCAAATCTAGACATTCGTAAAGAGGTGCTTTTTGTACATGACGGAAAATATATTACGTCGGCTGGAGGTGCTAAAAGCTTTGAAGCTGCTTTGTACTTATGCGAATTTCTTTATGGAAAAAAAGTCGCTCAACAACTAGCTGGAGGATTAGTAATTGATTGGAATGTAGATAATGTTCCGCATTTAGTTATCGATCAACCTTAAATGTGTTAAAAATTTTATCTAATTGTAAAAGAAACCCATAATTCCTTATTTTTAGATTTCATTTTCAAACCAACCAAATGAAACAAACAAAATTCGTTTTTGCCATAATGTTTGCTATACTTATGGTAAGTCCTACATTAGCTCAAGATTACTTTTTTAAAGACAAAGCTCCTTTTGATGCTTCAATCCCAACACCTGAAGAATTTTTGGGTTACCCAATTGGAAAACAACATACACGACACGATCAAATTGTGGCTTATTTCTACAAACTAGCCGAAGTATCCAATCGTGCCAAAATAGAAGTTTATGGATACACGCATGAAAGACGTAAGCTAGTTATGTTACATGTTTCTACTCCTGAAAACCTTAACAACTTAGAATCAATAAAATCTGAACACTTAAAATTTGTTGACCCTAATCAGTCGCCAACAAATTATAATGATGTTCCTGTGTTTATTCAGTTAGGTTATAACGTTCATGGCAATGAGCCTTCAAGTTCTGAAGCTGCTTTACTTACTGCTTATACTTTAGTGGCTTCAAATAATCCTGAAATAACCAATTACTTAAATAATTCTGTCATTTTTATCGACCCAACTATTAATCCAGATGGAAGAGATAGACATACACAATGGGCGAATCAATTTCAAGCAAAACAATTAGTGTCTGATGGTACAGATGCTGAGCATAACGAAGCATGGCCAAGAGGAAGAACCAACCATTATTGGTTTGATTTAAACAGAGACTGGCTATTGGCTGTGCATCCAGAAAGTCAAGGGAAACTAAAATGGTATCATCAATGGTATCCGAATGTAGTGACCGATTTCCATGAAATGGGAACCAATAGCAATCACTTTTTTGAGCCTATGAAACCTATTGGCTCTCAAGACCCAATCATGCCAAAAGAAAATTATGAAGACCTAAACAATATGTTCGCACCTTATTTTGCTAGTGCCTTAGATGAAATAGGGTCATTTTACTACACTAAAGAATCTTTTGATGGCACATATCCAGGCTATGGAAGTTCGTATCCAGATTTACAAGGTGGATTAGCATTATTATTTGAACAAGCAAGTTCTAGAGGTCATGTGCAAGATACCGATTATGGAAAAATGACCTTTGCTTTCACTATTAGAAACCAATATGTTTCTGGCTTTGCAACCATAAAAGCAGCAGTCGAAAATAAAGCGTATTTGAGAGAATATCAGCAAAAATTCTTTAAATCTGCAATGACAAAAAAAGCACCAACAGGATTTGCAGTATATGAGTTTGGTGATGCTTATGATATGAATAGAAATAAAGCGTTCGTTGATTATTTATTAAAGCATAAAATCAAGGTTTATAAAAATGGAGATAAATACACCGTGCCATTAAAACAACCTCAACACAGAATGGTACAAACCATGTTTGAAACTTACAACAAATACAGAGACAGCGTTTTTTATGATGCTTCAGCTTGGAGTGTTGCCAACTTTTACAACATGAAATACCGTGGGTTGAAAAACGTTAATTTGGGCACTGAAGTAACCCCAGAAAACAACACAGTAACAGTTGCTAAAGTACAACCAGCTGATTACGCTTACATTATTGATTATGATGATTACAATGCGCCTGCTGCTTTATATTATATGCAATCTAAAGGGTTAACAGTCGCTTCAGCATTCAAACCTTTTTCAATTAAAACCAATAATGGGAACAAAAGTTTCAATTACGGAACACTTTTAGTTCCTGTAAGTAAACAAAAGAAATCCGGTCAGGAAGTGTATAAAATTATTTCTGAAGCACAATCAAAATATAATGTACCAATGTACACAACCAACAGTGGTTATAGTTTAACTGGAATTGATTTAGGGAGCAACAATTTTAGAGCTCTTAAAAAACCAAAAGCTGCCATATTAATTGGTGATGGCGTTAGTAGCTATGAAGCTGGAGAAGTTTGGCATTTGCTAGACACACGTGTACATATGCCAATAACTAAAATTCAAATGAGAAGTTTTAGAGGTGCAAATCTAGATAAGTACAATACCTTAGTTATGGTATCTGGAAGTTATAGCGCATTAGATTCTATTCAAAGGCAAAAACTAAAAGATTGGACATCTAAAGGAAATACACTTGTTACCATTGCTGGAGGCTCGAAATGGGTGATTGATAAGAAACTGGTAAAAGAAGAACTCACCAAAAAACCTAAACCAAAAAAAGATGAAAAACCAAAAGCAGTTGAAAGAAAACCTTATGTTGATGCAGGAGAAAATATTGGTAGAGAACGATTAGGTGGTGCTATTTTTGAAGTTGATTTAGACCTTACACATCCTTTAGGGTTTGGTTATAGAAACAATAAACTTCCTGTGTACAAAAACAACAATGTGTTTATTGCACCTAGTAAAAGCCAATACAGCACTGTCGCCAAATACACAAAAAATCCACATATAGATGGGTATATTTCTGATACTAACTTAAACACCTACTTAAAACCTTCTGCGTCATTAATTGTTAGTCCATTAGGACGTGGACGCGTGGTAATGTTTGCCGACAACCCTAATTTTAGAGGCGCTTGGTATGGCACTAATAAATTATTTTTAAACGCATTATTCCTTGGTAATAGAATATCTGTTCCAACTGAAAGAAATTAATACATAAAACATGAAGAAATTAATCATTTTACTAGCTTTAACCTTCTTTTTTCAAGGATTCGCTCAAGACAACTATAAAGGTGAAGGTCCTTTTTCGCAACTCATAATTAGAGGTGTCATGCTTATTAATGGTGATGGTTCACCACCTCGTGGTCCAATGGATATTGTTGTCGAAAACAATAAAATTGTAAATATGCAAATTGTTGGGTATCCAGGAGTTGAAATTAACGAAGCTGGAAGACCTAAACTAAAAAACGGTGGAAAAGAATTAGATGCCAATGGTATGTATTTACTACCTGGTTTTGTAGATATGCATGGCCATATTGGTGGTGGTGCTCAAGGCGCTAATCCTGAATACGTCTTTAAGCTTTGGATGGCTCACGGTATCACAACAGTTAGACAACCTAGTGGACGTAATGCTATTGAACTAAAGCGCCAAAGTGCTGCCAACGAAATTGTAGCGCCTAGAATTTTCGAATATAGAGGCTTTGGCTCAGGAAGTAAAAAACCAATAAGCACACCTGAAATGGCTAGAGAATGGGTACGTCAAAATGCAAAAAATGGTGCTGATGGCATCAAATTTTTTGGTGCAGAACCAGATATCATGGCTGCTGCCATTGAGGAAAATAAAAAATTAGGGTTACGCTCTACTGCACATCATGCACAACTAAGTGTTGCTAGATGGAACGTATTGCATTCTGCTAGAGCTGGAATGACATCAATGGAGCATTGGTATGGTTTACCGGAAGCATTATTTAATGATAGAACTGTGCAAAATTATCCTTTGGATTATAATTATCAAAACGAACAACATCGTTTTGAAGAAGCTGGAAAATTATGGCAACAAGCCGCTGAACCATATTCTGAACACTGGAATAATGTCATGAATGAATTGTTAGAATTAGATTTTACTCTTGATCCAACATTCAACATCTATGAAGCCAGTAGAGACTTACAACGTGCTCGTCGAGCTGAATGGCATGAAACTTATACTTTACCCTCACTTTGGAAGTTTTATGAACCTAGCAAAATAAGTCACGGTAGTTATTGGCATTATTGGGGAACAGAGCAAGAAGTTACGTGGAAAAAGAACTACCAATTATGGATGACCTTTGTAAATGAATACAAAAACAGAGGTGGACGTGTCACCGTTGGTACAGACTCTGGTTTTATTTATCAATTGTATGGTTTTGCTTATCCTCGTGAATTAGAACTATTGCGCGAAGCAGGTTTTCATCCTTTAGAAGTGATAAGAGCAGCAACATTAAATGGTGCTGAGGCTTTAGGCTGGGACGATAAAATTGGTTCTGTTCAAATTGGTAAACTTGCTGACTTTGTAATTATTGAAGAAAATCCGTTAGTAAACCTAAAAGTCCTTTACGGTACTGGAGCAATAAAACTTACTGAAGATAATGAGGTTGTTAGAGTTGGTGGTGTAAAATACACTATAAAAGATGGTATTATTTATGACGCTAAAAGACTTTTATTTGATGTAAAAGCTATGGTTGATGCTGAAAAAGCGAAAATAGGTTGGACATTAAAGCAACCTGGTGTTAAAAATTAATAGGTCGTTTTATTGGGTTATTTTCAATCACATCAGATAAAACTATTTGCGTTTTTGTTTCACCATAAGTTATAAGTTGATCTATAAATTGTTCTAAATGTTGTTGGTTTCGCAAAACAACCTCTAAAACAATATTTTCGTTACCAGTAATTCTAAAACAATTAACAACTTCATCAAACGATTTTACCTTTTCTAGAAATGGTTTTAGGCGTCCCATAAAAGCTCTTAAAGTGATGATGGCTTTTAGTTGGTGTCCAGTTTCTTTATATGATAATTTAGCATAATAACCGTTTATAACACCTGCATCTTCCATTTTCCTGATTCGCTCTGCTACAGCTGGCGATGAAACACCTACTTTTTTAGCAATATCAGTATTAGACTGTCGGGAATTTTCTTGCAAACACTTTAATATGTTCCAATTAAGCAAATCTAACTTCATTTTTTAAATTTTATATCATAAATATATTAATATTTAAAGTAAAATCAATATTTTACCTTAACTTTTAAATACAACATATTTACTTTTCAAAGTAATTTTGAGTAATTGCTAAGAAAATGACATACACTACACCATCACATTTATCTAATTCGCCTATTTACACTAAGGCATTGGAAATCTTTTCGTTAACACGAAAAATATCTAATTATTTAAATTATGATTTATCTAATTTAAAAACTGATGGTACCGAAAATGAACATGTTTATTTTTCTGGTGATATTGTTCAGCAATCTGAGTTATTAGGTCCTGAAATAATTAAAGCTGAAATTGAACATTACAGAGATAGAAAACAAAAACATGCCGAAAGCGTTGAGCGTTTAACCAAAATGCTCTATAAAAACTGTAAGCGCTTAGAAAAATGTAATAGTAATGGAAAAGATTTCCTACCTATACTAAGAAGAGAATTGAAAATGTTCAGGAAGCTTCAACGTAATTGGATGTTGACGCTTTAATTAACTGCAAACTTTACAATCTTCTTTATCTTTTACTTCACCAACTAAATGTCCTTTTTGATTCATTTTAAAATCGCAGCATTCCATATATCCTTGTGCAACTAATTTTCTAGCGCGTTGAATTCTAGATTTAGCAGTAGGTATTGGTAATTTTAATTGACTGGCTACCTCAGCTTGCTTCTTACCTTTAACATCTGCTAGAAATAAAGGGTCACGATACTTTTTAGGAAGTCGTTTTATGATGCCATACAAACAATCTGTTTCGTCATGCATTTGAAGCTTTTCCTCAATTTGAATACTATATTCTTTAAGTTCTGTGCTTAACTTATTGGTTTTAAAGTAGTCCAACATGGTATTTCTAGCTATTGTAAAAACCCAAGATTTAAGCTTTTTATCATCTTTAAGGGAATCTATTTTTGTATGGATTTTAATAAACGTATCCTGCAAAACATCATTAACTACTTCTTCATTTTTTATCCTTGATAAAAGAAATAGTTTAATATCTTGATGATATGTTTCCCAAACTTGATTCGTATTCATAAGTTAAGATGAGCGCTGATAAAACTACCAACGCTCATATAAATTAAGATTTAACAATTACAACCACTACAGTTACAAGATTCGCACGTACAGTTTTTACATTCTCCGTTAGTGCAGCTATCGCAAGTACAAGTACATTCGCTATTTTTCATGACTATTGTTTTTATATTACACCTATAAGACGACGTATTAATAAAAAAGATGCATTTAATAGTAACTTTTTTAATGAGATTCCAAAGCAAGTTCGGAATAAGAGATTCACTGAGATGCTTCGACTTCGCTCTGCATAAGCGATTCACACACTTTTTGAAAAGACAAAAAGCGGTTCTCTGCTTACATATTTCTACGATACTGTCCTCCTACTTCAAACAGTGCATTGGTTATTTGACCAAGAGAACACACTTTACAAACTTCCATTAATGATTCAAATATATTCTCATTGTTGATTGCCTTTACTTGCAACTCCTTAAGAAGCTCCTTTGTATCATTTGTTTTATGCAAATTCTCAAGTGTTTTTATTTGAAATTGCTTCTCTTCTTCTGTAGCTCTAATAACTTCAGCTGGCAATACCGTTGGAGATCCTTTTGAACTTAAAAACGTATTGACACCAATAATTGGAAAATCGCCATTATGCTTTAAAGTTTCATAATACAAACTTTCTTCTTGTATTTTACTACGTTGATACATAGTCTCCATAGCTCCAAGAACACCTCCTCTTTCAGTTATTCTATCGAACTCCGATAAAACAGCTTCCTCAACCAAATCGGTTAATTCTTCAATAATGAATGATCCTTGAATTGGGTTTTCATTTTTGGCTAATCCTAATTCTTTATTAATGATTAATTGAATTGCCATGGCACGACGAACACTTTCTTCAGTCGGTGTAGTAATGGCTTCATCATAAGCATTGGTATGCAACGAATTACAATTATCGTAAATAGCATATAAGGCTTGTAATGTGGTACGAATATCATTAAAGTCAATTTCTTGAGCATGTAAGCTACGTCCAGATGTTTGAATATGATACTTAAGCATTTGAGCTCTCGCATTTGCTCCATATTTATGCTTCATGGCTTTAGCCCAAATTTTTCGTGCTACACGGCCAATAACTGCATATTCTGGGTCGATACCATTAGAGAAAAAGAACGATAGGTTTGGACCAAATTTATTGATATCCATGCCTCTTGACAGATAATACTCCACATAAGTAAATCCATTAGATAGTGTTAATGCCAATTGCGTAATAGGATTCGCTCCAGCTTCAGCAATATGATACCCAGAAATAGATACTGAATAGAAGTTACGTACATTATTTTCAATAAAATACTCTTGTACATCTCCCATTAATCGCAATGCAAATTCTGTTGAAAAAATACACGTGTTTTGTGCTTGATCTTCTTTTAAAATATCTGCCTGAACCGTTCCTCTAACTTGAGAAATCGTTTTTACTTTAATCCTTTGATATACCTCATCAGGCAGCACTTGGTCACCAGTGACACCTAACAACATCAAACCTAATCCGTTGTTCCCTTCTGGTAAGTCCCCATTATATTTTGGACGTTCTTTCCCTTTATAAATCTTAGCAATTTTTGCTTCTACTTCTTTATCTAAACCATGTTCTTTAATATAGAGCTCACATTGCTGGTCGATGGCTGCATTCATAAAAAAGCCTAATAACATTGGAGCTGGACCATTAATGGTCATACTCACAGAGGTCATAACATCTGCTAAGTTAAAGCCAGAATATAGTTTTTTAGCATCATCTAAACAACAAATAGAAACTCCTGCATTTCCAATTTTACCGTAAATATCAGGACGTAAATCGGGGTCGTTTCCGTATAATGTCACACTATCAAAAGCTGTGGATAAACGCTTTGCTGGTAAACCTGCGCTCACGTAATGGAAACGTCTGTTGGTACGCTCTGGACCACCTTCTCCAGCAAACATTCTAGCAGGGTCTTCTCCTGTTCTTTTAAAAGGATACAATCCTGATGCATATGGAAATTCTCCTGGTACATTTTCTTGCAAACACCATCTTAAAATATCTCCCCAAGCTTGGTATTTTGGCAATGCTACTTTAGGTATTTGAGTGTGTGATAAAGACTCTGTATGGGTTTTAATTTTTATTTCTTTATCTCTTACTTTAAAAGAGTAAATAGGGTTTTTGTATTTATTTACTTTATCATCCCAACCAGTTATCACTTCCCAATTATAAGGGTCTAAATTTAGTTTTACTCGGTCGAATTCTCCAACCAACATTTTAATAAAATCTTTGTTCTCGACTGCGCTCGAACTGACAGATTTACTATCGATTCCTGATTTATCTAATTCAGGTTTACTTCCAATAACAGATTCAATAGTCTTATAAATTCCGTAGAGTTTTTGAGCAACTTCAACTTGCTCTGTTGCTCTACTATCATAAGCACGATTATTCTCTGCTATTTCTGATAAATAACGTGTTCTATTTGGTGGAATAACAAATATCTTTTCACTCATTTCTTTTGAAATCTCAAACGTTGAGTTCAAATCTGCTCCAGCTTTTTCAACCAATTTATCCATAACCGCTTTGTAAAGCGTGTTCATTCCTGGGTCATTGAACTGTGAAGCAATCGTACCAAATACTGGCAACTCTTCTTGAGGAATATCCCAAAGATTATTGTTGCGCATATATTGCTTCTTAACGTCTCGTAAGGCATCTAAAGAGCCTCGCTTATCAAATTTGTTAATTGCCACTAAATCTGCAAAGTCAAGCATATCAATTTTTTCCAATTGTGTTGCTGCTCCAAATTCAGGCGTCATTACATATAATGATACATCAGAATGTTCAATAATTTCAGTATCAGATTGTCCGATTCCTGAGGTTTCAAGGATTATCAAATCATATTCAGCAGTTTTTAAAACTTCAACTGCTTCATTAACATGTTTTGATAATGCTAAATTAGATTGACGTGTAGCCAAACTTCGCATATATACTCTAGGAGAATTAATAGAGTTCATGCGAATTCTATCTCCTAAAAGTGCGCCTCCTGTTTTACGTTTTGAAGGATCAACTGAGATTAAGCCTACTGTTTTCTCAGGAAAATCAATTAAAAAACGACGTACCAATTCATCTACTAACGATGATTTTCCTGCGCCTCCCGTTCCAGTAATTCCTAAAACAGAAGCCTCTTTTCCCGTTTTCTCCAAAGGAGAAAAGCTTTCTTCGAAAACCTCATGCTTATTCTCAGCGAAAGAAATTAATCTAGCAATTGTATTTACATCTTTATCTTTTAGAGATTCTTTAATTCCCTTCCCTTTGGGAAGGGTTAGGGATGGGCTTTCGTAATCAGATTGTTTAACCAAATCATTAATCATACCCTGAAGTCCAAGTTCTCTACCATCATCTGGTGAGTAAATACGAGTAATACCATAATCCATCAAGTCTTTAATCTCTGAAGGCAGTATCACTCCACCACCACCTCCAAAAATCTTGATGTGCTCTGCTCCTCTTTCTTTAAGCAAATCATACATATACTTAAAGTATTCATTGTGTCCTCCTTGATACGATGTCATAGCAATGGCATTTGCATCTTCTTGGATAGCAGTGTTAACCACTTCCTCCACACTTCTGTCATGTCCTAAATGAATCACTTCAACGCCTGTTGCTTGAATAATTCTTCGCATGATATTGATAGATGCATCGTGACCATCAAACAAGGATGCTGCTGTTACTATTCGTACTTTATGTTTTGGTTTATAAGGTGCTATTTGTTGCATTCGTAATTATGTCTTTTTTCGAGTTGCAAATTTACGGAATATTGAAAAAATTCTCACTAATATTAAGAATATTATAAGTTTCTATAAATCATAGATATCACCTCGTTTCGCAAATTTAAATCCAAGATTCATAATACTATCTTTTAATCGATGTGAATCTTTTATCGTTGGATTTGAATGATTAAAGTGAATAAAATGAATCTTGTTTTTCGTTTCTAAATCTTCATTTTCAAACAAGGTTGTCGTTTGAGTGGTAAAAGGATGCGGAATTTTACTCATATCTCTGTCTAACTCTCCATCTCTAAAAAATGACGCATCAACAAAAGCATAATCTACTTTTTTTACCTCTTCAATAATATTGCGTTCCCATTTTTCCCATTTGTCTATGTCTGGAATAAACAATGCTTTTTTGTGTTGCCCTTCAATGATATAACCAACCGTTTCAGAGTATTCATCACGATGTGGTACTAAAAAAGGTGTCACTTTTAAATTATTGTTTAATGATACCACCGAATCATGCTGAATAGGTTTTATATCAATATTTTTAAAAGCTAATAACTGGCTCCAAGGACCACTTGTCTCTAAATATTGTTTCATTCTTGGCATGGCATATACTGGCACTTTGTTGGCTCCTAAGGCTTCAAAACCTAAATACATTAGTCCAGTATAATGACCTATATGTGCATGTGTTAAAAACACGCCATCGATAATATTACTATTATCTAAATGGTCGGTTTTAAGAATTTGTGTTTGCTGCGTGAAATCAGGTGTGGCATCAAAAATATACTTTTTGTTATCGTTTAAATCAACCAAACCCAAGCATGATACGAGTTTTTTAGACTCTGCTCCATCATAAAACGATTTGCAACAATCGTTGTCACAATTAATATGAGGATAGCCTGCATCTTGTGCTATACCAAGTACAGTAATATACTGCTTAGGTTTTTTAATTTCAATGACTGTCTCAGTAATCACTTTAGTTTCTTTCTTAGAATTACAATTGAATAATCCCAAAAAACATATTAGGCATAAAATTTGAATAGTTCTCATCTGTAAAATTTATCTTTGTTAAAGATAGAAAACCTTAAACTATGTTGAAACGAATAATTGCCCTAATCCTAATTTTAAATGTAACTGCTTGTGCTGAATTACAACAAGTCGTCAACCAAATGCCACAAGGAGGTTTGGGGAATGCTGAAATTGCTTCTGGTTTGCGTCAAGCTCTTGACTTTGGAATTGACAAACAAGTAAGTAAACTAACAGCTGAGGATGGCTTTTTTAAAAATGAATTGGTAAAGATTTTACTTCCAGAAGAATTACAAAAAGTTGATAAAGCATTACGTGATATTGGTTTAAGCAACCTAGCAGACGAAGGTTTAAAAATACTAAACAGGGCTGCTGAAGATGCTGTAAAAGAAGCCACACCTATTTTTGTAAGTGCCGTTAAAGAGATCACCTTTGCTGATGCCAAAAACATATTACTTGGTGCAGATAATGCAGCTACACAATATTTAACCGAAAAAACCAAAACTGCTTTATATGATAAATTTAACCCTGTAATTAAAAACTCGTTTAGTAAAGTTGGTGCTGACCAAATTTGGGAGAATTTAATTAACAAATATAACTCCATTCCGTTTACTAATAATGTAAATCCTGATTTAACCGATTATGTTACTGGTGAAGCTTTAAAAGGCGTTTATACTATGATTGCTGTTGAAGAAAAAGAAATACGCAATAAAGTATCATCAAGAACAACCGATTTATTGAAACGTGTGTTTGCTTTGCAGGATTAGGTGTTAGGTGTTAGGTGTTAGGTGTTAGGTGTTAGGAAGCTACTGCTTTTTGTATAGTCCATCAAAAGCAACTGTAATATCTTTGTCGTTGGTAATGGTTTCCCAATATTGTCGTACGGTTCCATCGTCGTTTTTGGTCCAAGTTACGCGATGGAAAAACGATTCTCCGTTTTGGTTTTTGGCAACATCGGTTTTTAAAATCATTTGGTTCCCAACTCTATTTCCTTTTAAATGCAAGCTTCCGCCTTGATTATCAATCCATATTTGCTCCCATTGCTGTTTTGCTGCATTGTAGAAATTATTACTTGTCCCTGTAAAACCTGCTGTAGCACTAGTCCAATTTTCACGTAATACACAGTTGTCTTGAACTTTTTCAATAACATTAGTTCCTGCTGCAGTTCCGTTAGGGTTAGTAACCGTCCAACTACCAACCCAAAAGTCAAATTCGGCATGTTTGTCGGTACAACAATTACAACTATTATTATTGGTTTGAGAGTTTACAGTTATTGTCATGAAACAGATAACTAATAATGTGAACAAGGGTTTCATTTGATTAAGTCTATTGATTGCCTTTTAAAGATATTAAATCATAATTAATCTAAATCTAATATTAACATAACATTAGAAGCCTTAGAAAGATGCATCTTTGCTTTAAGTAACTTTATAAAGTTATCTTCACTCATAAATTAGTTAGTTAGTATTTTATTTGTAAGAAACCGATTTCTTTAAAAGGAATCGGTTTAGTCTTTTAAATAAAGCCTTTAACACTCCTTTTCTTTTTAAGAAAAATACTGTATATTTAGTTACTTGATTTTTAACACAATGAATAGAAACAACATTCTTAAAGATCATCAAAAAAAACTTAGCAAGCGTTACAAACAACTTGTTGAGCAAGCTTATAATTTACGCCAAACAGACTCTGCTTTGAGTGATATTTCAGAATATAAAGCGCTCAAGCTTTTAAATAAACTAAATCGGTTAAAATACCTTTCTAGAGAACAAGCTGAAACAACAATTTAAATGAGTTCAGCCATTTGCTGTTGCAATTCTAAGGCTTTATTGGCTGCTGCTTTAGCAAAATTGTTATCATTTGATGCATAAATAATTCCTCGAGACGAATTAATTAATAACCCAATATTTTTATTCATTCCATATTTACAAACCTCTTGTAAATTTCCACCTTGTGCTCCAACTCCAGGAACTAATAAAAAACTATTTGGAATAATTTGTCTAATATCAGCTAAATATTCTGCTTTTGTAGCACCAACTACGTACATTAAATTCTCAGAATTTTGCCAAGACTTAGAAGTTTTTAAAACTTGTTTGTATAATTCTATTCCATCTACAGTTTTTGTCTGAAAATCAAAAGCACCTTGATTAGAGGTCAATGCTAATAAAATGGTATGCTTATCCTCAAAAGTCAAAAAAGGTTCTACGGAATCTTTTCCCATATAAGGTGCTACAGTCACACTATCAAAGCCTAAATCCTCAAAAAATGCTTTGGCATACATAGTACTTGTATTACCAATATCACCACGCTTCGCATCAGCAATGGTAAAAATTTCTGGATGATTTTTATTTAGATACTTTATTGTTTTCTCTAATGCTTGCCAACCTTTAATTCCGTAAGCTTCATAAAACGCAGTATTAGGTTTGTAAGCTACACATAAGTGATGTGTGGCATCAATAATAGCTTTATTAAAAGCAAAAATTGGGTCGTCTTCTTTTAATAAATACTGAGGAATTTTATTTAAATCAACATCTAATCCTATACAGAGAAAGGATTTCTTTTTTTTGATTTCAGCAATTAGTTGTTCTGTAGTCATGTTATTAAAAAAGCCTCAAAAAGAGGCTTGAAATTTATATCACATCATCACTAGCCTTCAACATCTCAGTGTTTTCAGCTAACATTAATTCGTCTATTATTTTTTGAATGTCACCATTAATGATATTGGACAAATCATACAAGGTTAACCCTATTCTATGGTCGGTCACTCGTCCTTGCGGATAATTATAGGTTCTAATTTTTGCACTTCTATCACCTGATGACACCATACTCTTTCGCTTCTCGGAATCTGCCGCTTGCTTCTTAGCCAATTCCATTTCATATAAACGTGAACGTAAAACTTTTAAAGCTTTCTCAAGATTTTTGTGTGATGATTTTTGGTCTTGACAACTCACGATCATTCCTGTTGGTTCGTGATGTAATTTAATTGCCGAATACGTTGTATTAACAGATTGTCCTCCAGGACCTGTTGATGTAGTACGCTCAATTCGCACTTCGCTCATGTCTAATTCCACATCAAATTCTTCGGCTTCTGGAAGCACCATTACAGTAGCGGCAGAGGTATGCACCCTACCTTGAGTCTCTGTTTGAGGCACACGTTGTACACGATGTACACCAGCTTCAAACTTCATAGTTCCATAGACATCTTCACCAGACACTTCAAAGATTATCTCCTTAAACCCTCCTGAAGTTCCTTCGCTTAAACTTACAACATCTACCTTCCACCCTTTATCGCTACAGTATTTTGAGTACATTCTATATAAATCTCCAGCAAAAATACTAGCCTCGTCTCCTCCAGTTCCAGCGCGTACCTCAACGACTACGTTTTTGGCATCATCTGGATCTTTTGGAATTAGTAAAAATTTAATTTCTTCTTCTAAAGCAGGTAATTCAGCTTTTGCTTCTTCTAATTGCATTTTAGCCATTTCAACCATTTCGGCATCACTACCATCAGCAATTATTTCTTCAGCTTCGGCAATATTATCTGTTAAAGATTTATAAACTTCTCCTTTATCAACAATCTTCTTAAGGTCTTTATATTCTTTATTTAGCTTTATATATCGTTTCTGATCTGAAATAATATCTGGTTGGATAATTAAATCACTTACTTCATCAAAACGCTGTTTTACTATTTGAATCTTTTCTAACATCTACTCTCTTAAATTGTGTCGCAAAAATACGATAATTTATGAATTCTCAATGAAGTAAAATCTTCATAGTAAACACGAAATATTTATTTGCATTAGTCGTTTATTAAAGTATATGCAGCAGTTAATGTCCATAATGGCTTTTTATAGATCGTATGTTTTATGGTCTTTTTTTATTAATATTATTATTACAGCTGTTAATCCTGATATATTTGCTGCTATAGTCACAAAATTACTGTTAACTTTTTTTCTATGGTATCTTGTAAATGAAACTTCTACTAAGCGTAAACTAATATTTTACAAAAACCTTGGAATATCTACATTCAAACTATTTTCAGTATTATTTTTTGTTGATGTTTTAATAACCATTACCTTTCTACTCCTTATTAAAGAATTTATATGATTCTTGAAATAGATAATGTAGAGCTTAACTACAATTCTAAACGTATTTTAAATGGTATATACTTAAAAGCTGAAACTGGTAAAGTTGTTGGTATTCTTGGCAGTAATGGCTGTGGTAAAACATCATTACTTAATATTATTTTTGGGAATATTCAACCAAAATACAAGTTAGTAAGAATTGACAATAAACCCATTTTAAAACCACTTTACTTAACAAAACTTGTAAAGTACTTACCCCAACATTTATTCTTACCCAAATTAAAACTCATCAACATTTTTAAACTTTTTTATGTGAGCTGGCAAGACTTTATACTAGAATTTCCGGCTTTTGAAAAATATAAAAAAACTAAAGTCAATAAATTATCTGGTGGTGAACAACGTATTGTTGAAATATACCTAGTTTTAAAAAGTAATAGTAACATTGTATTATTAGACGAACCTTTTTCACATTTGGCACCTTTACAAGTTGACAGCATTAAGAAAATTATTATACATGAAAAAAGATATAAAGCTATCATTATAACAGACCACATGTACTCTCATATTATCGAAACCTCTGATGATATTTACTTAATAAAAAATGGTTGTTCAAAAAAAATAAATAACATAAATGAGCTTAAAGACTATGAATATTTAAGCCAAGGTAGCTTAACTTAATTCTTAACCAAGAAAATTGTATTTTGCTACTACATAACTAACTAATGCGAAACAAAACATTAAAACAGTTCGGACTTATTTTAGGTCCTTTGTTATTTACTTTTACATTGCTTTTCTTTAAACCTGAAGATTTATCTCCAGAAGGCATAGCTGTTTTAGCCACTACGCTTTGGGTTGCTGTTTGGTGGATTCTAGAAGTGGTACCAATTGCAGTTACAGCAATGCTTCCTATTATTTTATTTCCAATAACTGGAGCTATGGAGTTAAGCACAACAACTGCTGCCTTTGGACATAAATATGTGTTTCTCTACATTGGTGGTTTTACACTTGCCATTGCCATTGAAAAATGGAATTTACACAAGCGTATTGCTCTTACAGTTATAAATCTTATAGGCACAAGTGTGAGTAAAATCATTCTCGGTTTTATGGTCGCAACAGCGTTTTTAAGTATGTGGATATCTAACACAGCAACATCGGTTATGATGTTACCTATTGGAATGGCAATAATACTACAGTTAAAAGATAAACCTGACACCAAAGAAGATGAAAACAAAGTTTTTGGAAAAGCTTTAATGCTTGCTATTGCTTATAGTGCTTCCATTGGTGGCATTGCAACTTTAATTGGAACACCTCCAAATTTGATTTTTGCAGGAATATTAGAAGAACAATACAACATTGAAATGACTTTCTCCAAATGGATTGTTTATGGTTTGCCAATTTCTATAATACTACTATTTATTTGCTGGAAGTACCTAACAAATATTGCCTTTACATTTGCACAAAAAGATTTTCCTGGAGGTAAAGCTGAAATAAGAAGACTACTCAATAACTTAGGGAAAATTAGTTATGAAGAGAAAACTGTTTTGGTTGTTTTTGGAGCTACTGCTTTTTTATGGATTACTCGCTCATTTCTCATTTCAAAACTTATTCCTGCCATTGATGACACCATTATTGCTATGGTAAGTGCAACTATTTTGTTTGTGCTTCCAACTAAAAATAGGAAAGAGAAAAAGATTATTAATTGGGAAAGTGCTGTAAAATTACCTTGGGGAATTTTATTGCTTTTTGGTGGTGGACTAGCATTAGCCGAAGGTTTTAAAACAAGCGGATTAGCCCAATGGATTGGAGCACAAATAACCCAATTTGATAACTTACCATTATTTGCATTGTTATTTGTATTAGTTCTAGCAGTTAACTTCCTAACAGAAATTACCTCTAACTTAGCAACCACAGCTATGTTGCTTCCAGTAATTGCACCAATTGCCTTAGTTTTAGATGTCCATCCTTTTACATTGATGGTCGGAATAACTGTTGCAGCTTCTTGTGCGTTTATGTTGCCAGTAGCCACACCTCCAAATGCAATTGTATTTGGCTCTGGCTATTTAAAAATTCCAGATATGATGAGAACAGGCATATTAATGAACGTAATAAGCGTGGTATTAATCACGCTTATTACGTATTACTTATTGCCTTTGCTTTGGGATTTTGATCCTAATGTATTTCCTGAAGCTCTAAAGAAAAGTTAGACCTATCCACATTTAGAGGAACCACAATCTTTACAAGTCAAACAACCTTCTTGGTAAATTAAGCTAGTAGAATTGCAATTGGTACAGGTTTGCCCTTTAGCTTGTGTACCATCTTCCACATAACGTTTTAAAGCTCTAACCACACCATTTTTCCATGTGTTGATAGATTCGCTATCTAGCTGTAAACTATTGATTAAATCTACAATCTTATCAATTGGCATTCCATGACGCAAGGTACTTGAGATCAGTTTGGCATAGTTCCAATATTCTGGATTGAATTTATGCGACAAGCCTTCAATAGTGGTTTTGTAACCTCTTTTATTTTGATATTGAAAATCGTAACGCGATGTTCCGTCTTCGTTTCTGTTTTTAATAATCAAGCCACTGTTTGCCCAACGCGGTATTAAAATGCCATCTTCATCATCAGCCAAACCAGTAAATACTTCGTAAGGTTTTCCATCAATCAACCCAATAAAGGCTATCCACTTTTCTTTATTATTTTGAAAACGAACTACATCTGCCTCCAACACTTGCGGACGTTTGGTTGGAAATGCTGTTAGCATTTCCTGAGCATCATCTTCTGATTTTTTTTCATCGTTAGAAATTAATACACCTGAACGTGAACCATCTCTATAAACAGTAACTCCTTTACAACCAGCTTCCCAAGCTTCTAAATACAATTTACCTACTAATTCTTCAGTAGCATTGTTAGGTAAATTAATAGTAACACTAATGGAATGATCTACCCATTTTTGTACAGCACCTTGCATACTAACTTTGCTCATCCAATCTACATCATTGGAAGTTGCTTTGTAGTATGGTGATTTTTTTACTATTTTATCGAGTTCTTCCTGAGTGTAATTCTTATCGGTAGCTATGCCGTTTACTTCCATCCATTGCTTGAATCTGTGATGAAACACCACATATTCTTCCCAAGAATCTCCAACCTCATCTACAAAATCCACACGTACATTTTTATCGTTAGGATTAACTTTTCTTCTACGCTTGTAAACTGGCATAAATACAGGCTCAATTCCAGAAGACGTTTGCGTCATTAAACTGGTTGTTCCTGTTGGTGCAATCGTTAACAAAGCAATGTTTCTACGACCATGTTCCAACATTTCGTAATACAACTTATCATCAGCCTCTTTTAAACGCTGGATAAACGGATTGTTTTTTTCGCGTTCTGCATCAAATATAGCGAAAGCACCTCTATCTTTTGCTGTGTAAACAGACGCTCTATATGCTTCAATTCCTAAAGTTTTATGCACTTCAACAGAAAAATCATTACCTTCTTTGCTTCCGTATTTTATTCCTAAAGCAGCCAGCATATCACCTTCAGCAGTAATACCAATTCCTGTTCTGCGTCCTTCGTTGGCTTTGGTTTTAATATTTAGCCACAGATTTCTTTCAGTAGCTTTAACTTCTTTTAATTCTGGGTCAGCATCTATTTTAGCAATAATAGCATCAATTTTTTCCAACTCTAAATCGATAATATCATCCATGATGCGTTGCGCTACATGAATATGTTTTTTAAACAACTCGAAATTAAATGTGGCTTTGTCTGTAAAAGGATTTTCAACATAAGAAAATAAATTCATCGCCAATAAACGACAAGAATCGTAAGGACATAACGGAATTTCGCCACATGGATTGGTTGATACTGTTTTGTAACCTAAATCTGCATAACAATCTGGAACAGATTCGTTAATAATGGTATCCCAAAATAGAATTCCAGGTTCGGCTGATTTCCATGCATTATGAACAATTTTTTTCCAAAGTTTATTGGCTTCAATCGTTTTTGAAAACTTAGGATTACTACTGAAAATTGGATATTTCTGTGTGTATGTTGAGCTGGTTTTTACAGCTTTCATAAATTCATCATCAATTCTAACAGACACATTGGCTCCTGTGACTTTACCTTGCTCTAGTTTAGCATCTATAAAATCTTCAGAATCTGGATGGTTAATAGACACCGATAACATAAGCGCTCCTCGACGACCATCTTGCGCCACTTCACGCGTAGAGTTTGAATAGCGTTCCATAAAAGGAACTATTCCTGTAGATGTTAAAGCAGAGTTTTTAACTGGAGAACCTTTTGGACGAATGTGTGATAAATCGTGACCAACACCTCCACGACGTTTCATAAGTTGTACCTGTTCTTGGTCAATCTTCATGATACCTCCATAAGAATCGGAATTACCTTCATTACCAATTACAAAACAGTTTGAAAGTGATGCTATTTGATAAGGGTTGCCAATACCTGCCATCGGACTTCCTTGTGGTACAATGTATTTAAAATCCTTGATTAAGTCGAAAATAGCATCTTCAGATAAGGGATTTGGGTAACGCAACTCAATTCTTGCAATTTCTTTTGCAATACGCCTGTGCATATCGTTAGGAGTGAGTTCGTATAAATTGCCTTCAGAATCTTTTAAGGCATACTTATTTATCCAAACACGAGCAGCTAAATCATCGCCATTAAAATATTTAACAGAAGCTTCAAAAGCATCTTCTTGGGAATAAGTTTTAGGTTTTACAATAGGTTGGGTTTGTATTTGCATGTTGTTGGATTAATTTAAATGTTTTACATTCTATCTTGATAGTTGTAAAGAACGTAAAAAATTTAAACTTGAAACATGATTTAAATCATAAAGTTTACAGGTTTTTTTGATAAGAAATTGAAAATCAGGTATTTAAAATTTATCAACAAAAAAAAGTTAACAAATATTAATAATATTATTATGAGTTAAAAATTTACTAAAACACCTATACCTAACAGTTGTTTCCACTGAACTTTAGCTCCTTTTTCGATGGTTTCCTCTGGCATATCTTCATCAACTACCGCTGTTTTTACATCGTTATCATACTTAAGATGTGAACCCATTGTAGCACGAACATGGTCGTTTACTTTAAACTTAAAATTAATCTCCCAATCAACATCTACATTTCCAAAGTCATTAAGGTAATCGGTGTATAAGCTCACTAAGTTTCTAACTGAAATATTATTCATTAAAATATTCTCATAAGAGCTCGTCATTAAGATTCCAACTTCTTTTCTAGAGTTTTCACCATCCGTCAATTTATTCCCCAAGGCATCATATGTTGCAGGTGTAACACCAAAAGAACCTGCATCGGCTAAATTTTGATCTAAAACGAAAGTAGATTTTAAAGTTAAAGGTGATAAATATGCATTAAACTCTTCTATATGCTCCCCATAAACCGTTCCCACGCCCAAAAACATATAAGCAGGTGCCATAAATTTTGAAATTGGACTTGAATCACTATTCGAATAATTGTACCCATTAGTAAATTGCGTAGCAAAACTAAAATTGGCTGAATAATACCAATTTGATTTTGTGTCCTGCCTAAATCCAAAACGTGATTTTAACTCAAGAATATCATCCGTTTTTCTTAAACTTTGATTTTGCTGCTTGTTAACACCATAGCGCACTACAGCTCTATTTTCCCAAACCAAATGATCTTTCTTGTAATTTCTTTGCGCTTCTAAACCAAGCAAACCAGAGATTGAATTAGAACCACCCGAATTCCAATTAACAAAAGCCACTTCACTTATATCTAGGCTAGCTGTATTTACCTCTTTCCAATGAGTCGTTACAAAATCTTCTGGATAGAGCGTTAAATCTAAATTTTGCTGAGCTTTTAAAAAAGTTACACAAAAAAATATTGCAATTGTGGTGAATTGAAATTTTAAAATTTTAGTCATTTTTAGAAGTCGTTTTATTAGCTATAGTTAAAAACGCCAAATTCGCTTTTTATTGTAAGTTTTTTTGAATTACTCTCTTCAACCCTTCCAATTAGCTGAGCATTAACATTAAACGATTTAGAAATAGCAATTATATCGTTAGCTATTTCAGGAGATACATACAACTCCATTCGGTGGCCACAGTTAAAAACTTGATACATCTCCTTCCAATCTGTTTTAGATTGCTCTTGAATTAATTTGAACAATGGAGGAATAGAAAACATGTTATCCTTTATAATATGAAGATTTTCAACAAAATGCAGAATTTTAGTTTGTGCTCCACCACTACAATGCACCATTCCATGCACACTATTACTATTATATTTAGATAAAATAGATTTTATAATTGGAGCATAAGTTCTTGTTGGTGATAACACTAACTTTCCAGCATCAATAGGTGCGTCCACAACATCATCGGTTAGCTTAACATTACCAGAATATACTAGCTCTTTTGGTACTGAAGCATCAAAACTTTCAGGGTATTTTTTTGCTAGATAATTATGAAACACATCATGTCGTGCAGATGTTAACCCATTACTTCCCATACCTCCATTATACTCTTTTTCGTATGTAGCTTGACCAAAGCTTTCTAAGCCAATAATTACATCACCTGCTTTAATATTTGCATTATCGATAACATCTTTACGTCTCATTCTAGCTGTTACAGTTGAGTCAACAATAATAGTTCTTACTAAATCACCAACATCAGCAGTTTCACCTCCTGTAGAATGAATAGTGACTCCAAATTCCTTTAATTCGGTTATCAACTCTTCTGTTCCATTAATGATTGCTGAGATAACTTCACCAGGAATAAGGTTTTTGTTTCGTCCTATTGTTGATGATAACATTATATTATCAGCAGCTCCAACACATAAAAGATCATCAATATTCATAATTAATGCATCTTGAGCTATACCTTTCCAAACAGAAACATCGCCTGTTTCCTTCCAATACATATAAGCTAAAGAGCTTTTTGTTCCTGCACCATCTGCATGCATTATTAAACAGTAATCATCGTCGTTTGTTAAATAATCAGGAACTATTTTACAAAAAGCTTTAGGAAACAAACCTTTATCAATATTCTTAATAGCATTATGCACATCCTCTTTGGAAGCAGAAACACCTCTTTGCGCATACCTTTTACTAACCTCGTTACTCATTTTGGAATGTTGTTTTTTGATGCTGCAAAAATAGCAAAGTATTTAGTTTTTTGAGTGAATTATTGGGTTAGAATTAATTACAGTTGGTTCGTTTTTATTAACATTTCTTCTTTTACCACGTTTTCCGAAATAAAAATTTAAACCAATTGCAGCTCTCCAGAAAGCATCATCTGATGCTCCATATATCCTGCCATCTAGTTCATCGGTAAACATCATATTATATTCTGCGAATAGTTTTACTCCAACAGATGGACTTATAAGTACTTCAAATCCCGCACCTCCTTGAGTTTTTGTATCGGTAGTTACAAAATAATTTGACGCATTAACACCTCCTCCAGCATATACAAAGGGTGAAAATATATTCTTTGAAAAAGGGATAATTTCTAAGTTTACATCAAAAGACATAAAGCCTTCATTAAACACATCTTTAAAAGCTAAGTTATATTTATTGTAACCAATATTAATATTTACATATGGTCCCAAAAAACGTTTATAAGCAACATGCATATTCACTTCAAAGAGCGCTTCTGGATAATCTGCATTAGCTATTGCTGCACCAAAAGCTACTGATAATGCATTAGTTCCTCTAACTTCAGAATTATATCCTTTATTTAAAGTTTTTATTTTAGTGCTTTTTGCTTTTTCTTGTCCATAGCTGATATTATAGAAAAATAATAAAGAAAGAAAGAGACAAAAAACGCTAAACAAATTAGTTTTCGTTATCACTTAAGCAATCGCTTTAAAAAGTAAGTTACTTCAAAATGTAACATTTAAGGCAACGCAATATAATAAAAGCTTACTAACTAAAGTAGTAAAAGTGAATATTGGATATATAACAAAAAAAGCTTTAATTAATACCAATGGTATTAATTAAAGCTTTTAAACACTCTTAATTAAAGCAAGACTATGATGATAAATTTCTATCGTCAACCAACACAACAGAACTATCCTGAGATACTTTTTCTTTAGTGTCAACTTTGTCGTCTTGAGAAAACAAGAGGGTTGCGACCATAAGCGCCGCAACACTTAGTAGTAACTTCTTCATTTTAAAAATAATAGATTAATAGCAATACAAATTTAATGAAAATAAGCCACTCTTTTTAAGCTGTTGAAACACAAACGTAGGAATACTCTGTTAATTTCGATAAATTGTAGAATAATTAGCTGAACTACTCAATATTAATATAAAAAACTAAAAAAGTACGTAATTATACGTAGTCAATAATTTTTATGTTTTCAACATATTGTAATAAAAAAGCCTCAATTATGAGGCTTTTTTATCTATTAGCAAAATGGAGATTACTTTGTAAAAAGCAACTCTCTATACTTTGTTAATGGCCAAAGCTCGTCGTCTATTAACAACTCTAGCTTATCAGAGTGATAACGTATTTCGTCAAAACAAGGCTTCACTTTAGTACAGTATGTTTCTGCTCTTTTTTCTGAATCTTCAATAACATTTGCTTTTTTACGTTCATTAGTCATTTTTGTTACACCAGAGTTGATAGCTTCAATACGTGTAGAAATATCTTGTATTAACTCTAACTGCTCTTTAGCATACTTTTTAAAGTCTTTGCCATATATCTCTTTAAGACCTCTAACGTTTTCAATTAAAATGTTTTGATATCTAACAGCTGTTGGTATAACATGGTTTCTGGCAATATCACCTAAAACCCGACCTTCGATTTGAATTCTTAAAGCATATTCTTCAACTTCAATTTCGTAACGCGCTTCAATCTCAGTTTTATTCATCACATTCATTCCTTCAAATAAACTAATTGCTTTTTTAGATATTTTAGCTTTTAAAGCTTCTGGTGTTGTTTTATTATTACTTAACCCTCTTTTCTCAGCCTCTTTTTGCCACTCATCACTATAACCATTTCCTTCAAAAAGAATGTTTTTAGAAGTCTTTATATATTCACGCAATACATTAAAAATGGCATCATCTTTTTTCATGTCCTTTTTATCAATCAAAGCATCAACTTCTGCTTTAAAATCTATTAATTGCTTTGCCATGATTGTATTTAAAACTGTCATAGGGTTTGCACAGTTTGCAGTAGAGCCGACAGCTCTAAACTCAAACTTATTACCTGTAAAAGCGAAAGGAGATGTTCTATTTCTATCTGTATTATCTAAAAGAATTTCAGGGATTTTACCAACTACATTTAATTTTAAATCTGTTTTTTCCTCTGGTGAAAGCTTTCCTTTTGTAACTCCTTCTAGATCATTCAGAACTTTAGTTAATTGTTCTCCTATAAATACCGAAATGATTGCAGGAGGCGCTTCGTTTGCACCTAAACGATGATCATTACTAGCACTCGCAATTGAAGCCCTTATTAATTCCTCATATTCATGAACAGCTTTAATAGTGTTTACAAAAAATGTTAAGAATTGTAAGTTGCTCATTGGTGTTTTTCCAGGACTTAATAAGTTAACACCAGTATCTGTACTTAAACTCCAGTTATTATGTTTTCCAGAACCATTAACTCCTGCAAATGGTTTTTCATGAAATAATACTTTAAAATTATGGCGTTCAGCAATTTTATCCATAACATCCATAAGCAATGAGTTATGATCTACCGCTAAATTAGCTTCGTCATAAATTGGCGCTAATTCAAATTGATTAGGAGCTACCTCGTTATGTCTTGTTTTAACAGGAATTCCCAACAGCATACATTCAGTTTCAAGATCACGCATAAACGACATAGCACGGTTTGGAATAGTTCCAAAATAATGATCGTCTAACTGCTGTCCTTTTGCTGGAGAGTGTCCTAATAATGTTCTTCCTGTTAATGTTATATCTGGTCTAGAAACCGCTAAAGCACTATCTATTAAAAAGTACTCTTGTTCCCAACCTAAAGATGCATTAACCTTTTTTACATTTTTATCGAAATATTTTGCCACTGAAACAGCTGCATTATCCACAGCTTGTAATGCTCTTAACAAAGGCGTCTTATAATCTAACGCTTCACCTGTATAAGACACAAATACTGTAGGAATACACAGTGTTGTTTCATAAATAAATGCTGGTGATGTTGGATCCCAAGCTGTATAACCACGTGCCTCAAAAGTATTTCTTATACCTCCATGTGGAAATGAAGACGCATCAGGTTCTTGTTGCACCAACTGTCCACCACCAAATTTCTCAATAGCTAAACCATTACCAATAGTCTCAAAAAAGGCATCATGTTTTTCGGCAGTTGCCCCTGTTAAAGGTTGAAACCAGTGTGTATAGTGCGTTACTCCTTTAGAGATTGCCCATTCTTTCATTCCTGTTGAAATATGGTCTGCCACTCCTCTGTCTATTTTAGAGCCGTTTTGCACAGCATCCATAACACTTTTATAAGCTTCTTTTGTAAGGTACTGTCGCATTGTAGCCTCATTAAAAACATTAGAACCAAAAATTGATGAACGACGTTCTTTTTCTTCAATCTTCAAGGGCTTTCTAGTAAGGGTTTCTTTTACTGCGTGAAATCTTAGCGTTGACATTTTAATTATTTTGTATGAATTAGTTAAAATTAAAGGGCAAATTTATAAAAAAAGAACAAGACAAGACAGCATACCCTCAAAAAATTAGGGCTAATTATGAACAATAACTATTGTTTTGGTTAATAACCCCTAAAATTATTGGGTAAATACTAGAAAAATAAACATTCCGTAACCTAAAAGGAGTACAAATCCGTTAGACCTACTAATTTGGTGTTGTTTTGGAATTAAGATTAGTGGAATTAAAACAGCAGAGAATGCTATCATCCAAAAAATATCTCTGGTAAGAATTTGTGGCTCTGTAATTGGAATTGTTTTTATCATAGATGTAAGCCCAAGTACTGAACCTATATTAAAAATATTAGAGCCAATTAAATTCCCCAAAGAAATTGCCTTTTCTTTTTTAGCAGCTGCAATAACCGAAGCAGCTAACTCTGGCACACTTGTTCCAATTGCAATTACCGACACAGATATAACAGCTTCACTTACACCAAAAATACTCGCCATATTTATTGCTCCATCTACCAACCACTCGGAGCCAAAATATAGAGCAGCTCCACCAATGAGCAACCAAAGCGTGATTTTAAAATAAGAGACGATTGCTAAAGTTTCATCAACCTCCTCAACTGCAGTATCCTTTTTTGCTTGTCTTAATAAAATATACAAGAATGCTATAAGAGCAAAAAACAATAGTAATCCTTCCCAAAAAATTAATTGATTGTCATTATATAAGCAATAGTACAATGCAATAGAGAACAACATCATGGATGGCCAATTCAACTTGTAGAATGTTTTATCTACCGCTATACTACCTACAATAGCTGTAATACCTAAAACTAAGCCAATATTTGCTATATTGGAACCAACCACATTATTAATAGCTATAGCTGGCGATCCAGACAGTGCTGCATTAAGACTCACTAGCAGTTCAGGTGCTGACGTTGCAAACGATACAACCGTCATACCAATAACAAACTTAGATATACTTAGTTTAAACGAAAGTGCTACAGATGCTCTAACCAGAAACTCACCTCCAATGACAAGCAACATAAACCCAAGAATAACCCAAACAAAGCTCATTAACAAAATTTTTGCGAAGATAATAAGATTTCTTTCTTAGTAGTATTTTCTTCTATTTTTCTTAAAACATCACAATAAAAACTAAATTTTTCGTTAAATAACTATAATTACAGTTGTATAACTATAAAAATAGTTATATGTTTGAATCAAATAAAAGGAAAATTTCTAAATAATGCAGAAACTCACAAACAAAGAAGAAGAAATTATGCAGGTACTTTGGAAGCTTGAAAAAGCTTTTGTAAAAGATATTCTTGCAGAAATAACTAACGACAAACCTCATTACAACACCTTATCAACCATTGTTAGAAATTTAGAAGACAAAGGTTATGTTGATCATATTGCTTATGGTAAAACGCATCAATATTTTCCCATCATTAAAAAGGAGGATTACAGAAAACGTTTCTTTAACACTGCTATTGATAACTATTTTAATAGTTCTTATAAGAATGTTGTTTCCTTTTTTGCTAAAGAAGAAAAAATAAGTGTGGAGGAGCTAAAAGAGATTATTAATTTGATAGAAAACAAGAAGTAATTATGGAATATCTTATAAAAGTAAGTGCTATTTTAATAGTATTCTATGCATGCTATAAACTACTATTAAATCGCGAGACATTTTTTGAGTCAAATAGATCCTTCTTATTGTTAGGCTTAATAACTGCTTTCATTTTGCCTTTAATAACAATATCTAAATACATTATGGTAGAGCCTGTAATAATTAAAAGTAACAATGTTTACAACGAATTAATATCGGAAGCTACAACGACAGAAAATACAATACCAATAACAACGATACTATCGTATTTATATTTAGCTGGAGTCACATTTTTTTTAGGAAGATTTCTTTTACAATTTAGTTCATTAATAATACTCTTATTAAAAAGCACAAAACAGCGTGTTGCTTCTTACATTTATGTAATAACCAAAAACGCCATATCTCCTTTTTCATTTTTTAATTGGATTGTTTTTAACCCTAATCAATTTGATAATACTGAGTTAAAACAAATTATTACACATGAAAAGGTACACGCCAAACAGCTACATTCTATAGATATTTTATTATCAGAATTAACAGGGATTATTCTTTGGTTCAACCCTTTGGTTTGGCTTTACAAGAAGGATTTAAAACAAAATTTAGAGTTTATTGCAGACAAAAATGCGCAAGCAAACACCAATTGTAAAAAAAGCTATCAACATTTATTACTTAAAACAAGCGTGCCAAACTACCAAGTGGCACTTACAAATAATTTTTATAATTCATCAATCAAAAAACGAATTGTTATGTTACACAAAAACAAATCACACAAAAGAAACCAGTTAAAATTTTTATTAGTACTACCAGCTTTGGTTTTATTTTTAATGAGTTTTAATACTAAAGAAATTTATATTCAAGCTGAAACGCAAGAAAAAGAACCTTCAGCAATATCACAAAAGGCAGAAACTATTGCATCCACAAGTAGCAATACAAAAACTTTAATGACTAACAACAAACCTGTAGCTACAAAAACCACTAATAAAATAGTAAAAACTAATTCGCTAATAACCCAAGACATTGTTGCTTATTTTATTGAAAGTACATTTACTGATGCTGATTTAGACAACTTAGTAACAAAGCTTAAAAAGCATGGTGTTACATTAAAAATAAAAGGCGTAAATCGAGATAGCGACAACAAAATTACTTCTATAAAAATTGAAGCTAAATCTGATAATTCTAATGCTAATTTTTCAATAAGTAATGATTCAGCTATAAAAACAGTTAAAATTACCTACAACGCAAATGACGATTCCATTTCTATAGGAAATTCTTATAACTTACTACATAGCGACAACCATACGTTTACTAAAATAAAGAAAACTGGAAAAGGAAGTAATACTTTTGCATATAGTGTTCATGATGAACATGAGAGTAAACACGAAATAATTGAAAGCGATAATACAATTATTATTAAAAATGGAAATAAAGTAAGTGAATTAAAAAAAGGTAATAAAGACGAAAATGTTTTTGTAATCTCAGGAAGTAAAGGAAAAAAATATGAAATTATTCATGCCGATACAGTTAAGTCAAGTAGAGGTTCTTATAAGTTAAAAGGAAATGTTATTATTGAATCTAAAGGTAAAGGAGAAGGTAAAAGCATATTTGTTACATCTGGAAATGATAATAAAATAATTGAATTAAAAGAAAAAAAGGGTGACAACGGAGATGTTATGTTCATTAAAAAAGAGGAAGACGGTAATATCATCAAAGAAAGGATGAAAATAGAAAGTAAAAACATCTCATTTAAATCTGACGATGGAAAAGTTTATAAGATACAATCTACTGGAAATGGCAATAGTAATATTTGGATAAACAAAGGCGATAGTAAAGGCAAAACAATTACCAAAATAGGAAAAAATGGAGGTACGATGTTTTTTACTAGTGATAGTAAGAAAAAGCCTTTAGTAGTTGTTGACGATAAAGTTGTTAAATACAAAATACTGGAAGATATTGATCCAGACTCAATAGAATCCATGACTGTATTAAAAGGCAGTTCTGCCAAAGAAAAATACGGTAAAAAAGGTAAAGACGGTGTTATAGAAATAACATTAAAGAAAAGTAAAAACTAACTTTTTAGTCAAAGTTTTGAATAAAAAAGGTGCTCAATTAATGAGCACCTTTTTTGTTAGTAGATACCTCAAAAAAAAGACGAAAGTGTAAAAAAAGGGCATATTTAGACTTTTTTTTGCCTACAGATTTTAAAAAGCTCTCAAAAAGCTTCTTCAAATATTACATATTAAAACAATTGCAACTTATTATAACTACATATCATAACTATCATCAAGACAATAGTAGTAATAATGCAATAGTAATCATAAATATACTTACTAATTTAAAGTTAATTATATCATTTTTTAATCATCTGTTTGGCAATACGATTAGCAAACTTTTATATTCGAAAAACAAAAGAAAAACGAGTTAGAATTTTAATCAATCATCAAAACAAAAAAAACATGATAACACTTGCTAAATTTATAATTGCAATCGTCATTGCAATTATCTACTAAAAAAAGAAGCAACAAAAGTAGAACTTAGTCTAGAATAAGTTTTACTACTTTTGCTTTAGATTCTTAAAAAATGAAAAAGCAAGTTTTTAAAATTTTAGCCAAAATAAACAAGGTAGTATTACCAAGTTTTACTAAAAAACAATTAGATATTTCGAAAGCAAGTAAATTACAACTTGCAATCATTGGTTGGAGAGCGTTTATAACTTTAAGAGCATTAGATTAATACTCTAAAACCGATTTTACATTGTATTCTTTTAATTTGTCTTTACCTTTTAAAAAGCTAAGCTGCATAATAAAATTACATTGCACTATCTTGCCTCCCAATTTTTCAACCAATTTACAAACAGCTTGAGCTGTTCCGCCAGTTGCAAGCACGTCATCGTGAATAAGAATTCTTTCGTCTTTTTTAATAGCGTCTATATGTATTTCAACTGCATCTTCTCCATATTCTAATGCATAGGATTGTGACAATGTTTTATATGGCAATTTACCAGGTTTTCTAACAGGAATAAAACCAGCATCAAGCTTTTGAGCGAGTAACGTTGCAAAGAAAAAGCCTCGAGATTCTATACCAATTACTTTATCAATTTTTTGATCTCCAATTAGTTTTAGCAACTCTTCTAGACACATCTCTACACCTCTTGGGCTTTGCAATAATGGTGCAATGTCTTTAAACAAAATTCCATCTTTTGGAAAATTAGGAATATCTCTAATAAAGTCTTCAATTCTATTCATAGGTGAAAAGTAATTAAATTTATACTTAATTTTGTGATTGTAACAAAATAAAATATATTTGCACCCACAAAAATGGCCTCGTAGCATAACTGAATAGTGCACTTGATTACGGCTCAAGAGGTTGCAGGTTTGAATCCTGCCGAGGTCACAACAATAAAAAAGCTTTCAAGAAATTGAAAGCTTTTTTATTGTTGCATTTGCACCTTTTAATAAATTTAGAGCTTTATATATCTTACTTTTTCAAAACCAGTTCTAGTATCAAAACCCATCTAATTAAATATACTCTTTAGAGAGCCTCTATAAACAGACTACACCTTTTAAGACTCAAAATTTTCAAGAACAATGTTCTTAACTTTCTTACTTAGCGATGCTATAGCATTATAGCTTGTATGCTCAAGAACAATAACCACTAAATCATCTTCTGGGTATTGGGTAAGACCAGTACTAAATCCATTCCATTTCCCATGGTGATAGATGGATTTTTCATCGTTAGTATTTATTCTAAACCCAAAACCGTAAGGAACTTCTCGTCCGTGAATTGTTTCTCCTTTAGAATACATTAAATCTAAAGACGCTTTAGAAAGTAATTTTCCATTATTTAGACCATATGTCCATTTAAATAAATCTTCACTAGTAGCATATACGTTTTTATCTCCAACAATGGCGTCATTTACTGTACCACCAATTTTTAGATGCCTCCAACCTCTATACAATCTATATCCTATTAATTGATTTTCTTTGACATTATCATTCTCAAAACTATATACAAACGAGTCTTTCATTTCGAGCGGATCGAAAATATTCTTTTTTACAAAATCACTAAAACTAACACCAGAAACCTCCTCAACAATTGATGCTAACACCATGTAGCCAGTATTAGAATAATCAAAATTTCTCCCTGGCTTAAAATACCTCAATACATCACTATTTTCTAACAATGTCATCATCTCACTATTGGTAGGAGCTTTATCTTTTTTCCATTTATGTTCTGCAACCCAAAAATATTTTGGCAATCCAGCTGTATGATTTAATAGGTTTTTAATGGTCACGCCTTGATAAGGGAAATTTGGAAAATAACAGTTTACAGTATCAGTAAGCTTAATTTGATTTCGCTCTTGCAATAACATAATTGCTGCTGCTGTAAATTGTTTACTTACTGAAGCCAATTGAAAAACCGAAGTTTTATTTAACATCTTTTTCTTTCTAAAATCCGCGTAACCAATTTGATTATCATACAGAATTTTTCCGTTTTTTGCCACTAGTAATGCTCCGTGAAAATCGTGCCTCTTGTTGATGTGCTTTAAAAGCGAATCTAATTTATTGGTGACCTTTTTAGTATCAACTGCATCGTGATACTCAACTAAAATAGAGGTATTATTTTTGACTAGTTTTTTGTTTTCTACAGCTTCTGGTTCTTTATTCTTAGGAGCATTAGATTTTATACTTAACATAAAAGCACTCACAATAACTAATAGAAATAGGGCTATTTTACTACTATATTTTTTCAAAAGTTATGCTAGGTTTTAAAAACGCAAATTAGCAATCAAACTTAAATTTTCAAAATACTTAGCTTTTATTAACTTTATTTTTAGATTTAATAAAACTATTATTCTAGGTAACAATTATTACCACCTATAATGATATATAGCTGTATCTTTGCATAAACACACAATTATAATAATGAAGGTTACTTTAAATATACAAAACTTAAAATGCGGTGGTTGTGCAAACACCATTACAACTAGATTAAGTACACTTGATACTATTGACAATGTATTAGTAAGTAATGAAAACGACACTGTTACTTTTAATTATAAAGAAGATAAAGATTTAACTAAAGCTACAGATTTACTTTCTAAACTAGGCTACCCAATTGCAGGCGAAAATAATCCGTTGACAAAAAAAGCGAAATCGTTTGTAAGCTGTGCTGTTGGCAGAATGAATAACTAAACTATTTCGGCACTTAAACCTGCATTAAGCAGCATTGAGCAACGTGGTTCCAAATCATCATATTCACCAGTTCTTACTGTACATTTACCTTTATAATGAACAATGATTGCGCATTGTTCTGCTTGTTCAGGCGTGTGTTCACAAACATCAACAAGCGTATCTATTACATGGTCGAAGGTATTAACATCATCATTAAATAATACGATCTCATTTTGTTTAGCTTCTTCTTCTTTTATTGAAGTTTTTTCTAATATTTTTTCTTTTATACTCATCGAGTAATTTTTATACTAATTTATAAATTTTAGTGATACCCAATTATTTCTTTCTAAACTTTCTTCAAGTTTTAGCCCATATTTAGAACACTCTTCTTCAATTATTGGAATATCATGCTTGTAAAATCCACTTAAAAATAATTGTCCGTTTTTATGCAAACAAGTTGCGTAAACATGCATGTCGGCTAATAATATATTTCTATTAATATTAGCTATTATCACATCGTAGGTTTTGTTTTTTAAAAGGCTTGCATCGCCTTCAAACACCGAAATATGTTTACTATTATTTCGTTCAATATTTTCTAAACTATTTAAGTAACACCAGTTATCGATATCGATGGCATCAATTTTTGTAGCTCCTTTCATTTCGGCTAAAATCGCTAAAACGCCTGTACCACAACCCATATCTAACACAGATTTATTGGTGAAATCATTTTTTAGAATATGCTGAATCATCATATGTGTAGTTTCGTGATGCCCAGTTCCAAAACTCATCTTAGGTTCTATGACGATATCATACTTCGTTTTTGGATTATCATGAAAAGGTGCTCTTACTGTGCACACATCATCAACAACTATTGGTTTAAAATTCTTTTCCCATTCTTCATTCCAATTGGTTTGTTCTATGTCTTCGAATGTGTAACTAATTTTAAACTCATGGGATTTTAAAATATAAACGTTATCTAAAATCGCCTCGTTCCAATCGTCTTTTTGAATATAGGCTGTAACGCCTTTTTCAGTTTCCACAAAACTCTCAAAACCTGCGTAGCCTAATTCGGCAATCAAAATTTCTACACCTTGATTTGTAGGCTCTACAGTAAAATAATAACCTATATAAATTGTGTTAGACATATTAAAAAGCATTGACAATTTTAAAGAAATCTTCAGCATTAAGCGATGCGCCTCCAATTAAACCACCATCTACATCTGGTTTGGAGAATATGTCTTTGGCATTGTTAGGTTTTACACTTCCGCCATATAAAATAGACACATTGTTTGCTATGTCGATTCCATATGCATCTTCTTCTATAGTCTTTCTTATAAAAGCGTGCATTTCTTGAGCCTGTTCAGGTGTGGCAGTTTCACCTGTACCTATTGCCCAAACGGGTTCGTAAGCTAACACTATACTTTTCCAAGCATCATCAGGAAGATGAAACAAAGCGTTTTTAATTTGTGTTTCAACCACTTTTTTATGGTTATGAGATTTTCTATCTGCTAGTTCTTCTCCAAAACAAAAAATGACTCTCATATTGTTTTTTAGAGCAGTATCCACTTTTTTAGCAAGATCTTCATCTGTTTCGTTAAAATATGCACGACGCTCGCTATGTCCTAAAATAACTGTTTTTACACCAACACTCTCCAGCATACTAGCACTTACTTCTCCAGTAAAAGCTCCATTGTCTGCAAAATGCATGTTTTGTGCTATGACTTCAATATCAAATCCTCTTAGTGCTTCATAAGCATGGTATAAATTAACAAATGTTGGTGCGACCATTACCTCTGCATGCGACGTTTTTGTTTGCCTCTTTAAATTGGATATTAGTGCTTCTGTTTCTGGTAAATCATTGTTCATTTTCCAATTTCCTGCTACTATTTGAGTTCTCATTTTCTTGTATTTTTGTTACTGCAATTTAACTTTTGGGTCTAACCACGTATAAATTATATCTACCAAAATATTTATTACAATAAACATTAAGGCAATTATTAGTACCGAACCCATAATTACTGGTAAATCCAGAGTATTTAATGAATTTACAATTTCTTTCCCCAAGCCATTCCAGCCAAAAATATACTCTACAAAAACAGCTCCTGCCAACATGGATGCAAACCATCCTGAAATAGCTGTTACCACTGGATTTAATGCGTTTTTAATAGCATGGTTTTTAATAACTTGAAATTCACTTAATCCTTTTGATCTCGCTGTACGAATATAATCTTGGTTCATTACCTCTAGTAGTGAATTCCTCATTAATTGTATGACTACTGCTAATGGACGAATACCTAATACAATAGCTGGAAGGATTAAGTTTTTCCATTGGATGGTATTTTTTTCTCCAAAATCATCTAATTCATAGAGACTTCCTGTCATTTCTAAATTGGTATATTCATGCAATAAAAACCCAAAGAACCATGCAAATAATATGGCACTAAAAAACGAAGGCACACTCATACCTAAGGTACTTGCTATTTGAATACATTTATCTAACCAAGTGTCTTTAAACTGAGCTGAAACCACTCCTAATAGCAATCCTAAAATCATGGCTATTATAATAGCTGAAACTGCTAACACAAACGTATTAGGAAGTGTTTCACCTAGCACTTGACTTACTTTTTTTCCTTGTTTGGTAAACGATTCTCTTAAATAAGGGTACTTTAAAACAGTTGTTGTATTACCAATTGTAAATAGTTTGCTAACCGAGTATTTATTATCTCTTAAATACGTGTAATCGTCTTCGTTATTTGAATGAAAAGAAACAGGAGACAGATCGTTTAAATAATATAAATACTGAGTCGCAATGGGTTTATCAAAACCATACTTAGCCTTTACAATGGCCAACTGTTCACTATCTTCATTTTGACCCAACATCATTTGGGCTGGATCTCCTGGAAGCACATTAAATAAAAAGAAAATAACCGTGACTACTCCAAATAGTGTAAGTAAGGCGTAAAATGCTTTATTTAAAAAATAATTTAGCAAATATTAAAGTTTAAGGTCATCTATATCGTTCCAATGTACTTTTTGCAAAACCGTACCTTTGCTTAATTCAAGTACACCAGGGTTAGCACGAACTACTGTTTTTAATGCTTTTTCGTCACATAAATAAAAATCGAAATCATAATTATAATCGGCTTTTATTCGTTCTTTAGCTTCTGGTCCTGAAGCTGTTAACCCTATTACTTTATAACCTTTACTAGCAGCTTCTTTAGCTTTGTCCATAATAGCTGCAAGCCCTTCTTTTTCAGCTGAGTCTAAGCTGTAAGATACAATCATGATAAGCTTATCTTCGGCCAACATTTCTTGAGTCACATCTTCACTATCGGTTTCTATAGAAAAGTCTAAGATTGGTGGTTGATAGCCTTCTTTAATAATCTTAGTTTCAACTCCAACATATTCACCATCAACACTTGGGTACGATCCATTTGTTACAAACTCCTTTTCTTCGCCATTGACATTAAATGTCCATGTAAATTCCTGAATAGCTTTTGGTGCATCTTCAGGCATCGTCATGTTTTCAATAAGGTTATCACCTATTTTATAAGCTCTAAAATCTACCGAAGGTAAATGCATTAATACATGATATCCAAACCATAAACACCAAATAAAACTTACTAAAGCAATAACAGTAGTTGGCAATTTTGTAAACACAGGTTTTACATGTTTTACCCCAAAGAAAAGTATCAGTATGAACACCAATAAAATAACATCTTTAGTAAAACTTTCCCAAGGTGTTAATTTTAAAGCATCACCAAAACAACCACAGTCTTTTACCTTATCAAAATAAGCTGAATAAAAAGTTAAGAACGTAAAGAACACTATCATTCCAAATAAACTCCAGACTGTGAATTTAGGCTTATAACCTATGAGTAAAAACACACCTAGCACTACCTCAAAAACAACTACAATAACTGAAATTCCCAAAGCATAAGGCTCTAAAAAAGGAATGTTTAACACATCTGTACTAAAGTATTCCTGTAATTTATATGAAAATCCTAAAGGATCATTTAGTTTAATTAATCCTGAAATAATGAATAAAACGCCAACTAGAATTCTAGATATTGCAACTAATATTTTCATAGGTCATAGTTTTTAATGGGTAAATCACTTTTGTTCGGAAATATGAATTAAGGCAAAAATAGCATAGTTTATCATATCTTGATAATTAGCATCAATACCTTCACTCACAATGGTTTTTCCTGAGTTATCTTCTATTTGTTTTACTCTTAATAATTTTTGTAAAATTAAATCGGTTAACGAGCTTACACGCATATCTCTCCAAGCTTCACCATAATCGTGGTTTTTATCTTGCATGAGTTGTTTAGTTATAGCTACTTGCTTGTCATAAAGTTTTGTAGCTTCATCTACAGATAAATCTGGCTGTTCTACTACACCTTTTTCCAACTGTATTAAAGCCATAATACAATAGTTAATAATTCCAATAAACTCGCTTACTTCACCTTCATCTACCTTTTGAACGTCATTTTGCTGCAACCCTCTAATGCGTTGTGCTTTAATAAATATTTGATCGGTTAAAGAAGGAAGTCTTAAAATCCTCCAAGCACTTCCGTAATCTTTCATTTTATTCACAAACAGCTCTCTACAAGTAGATATCACCTCGTCATATTGTTTTGAAGTATTTTGCATAAAGTCAATTGAATTTTGCGTAAATTTCGCTTAAATTTAGAACTATTCAAAGTTTATTTTAAAACTGTAAATCCAAAACCCAGAATACTCGATAAATGACCATTAATTGCAGAGGAACACTTATTGATTTATCAACACCAAAGGTCATGGGGATTTTAAATGTCACACCAGATTCTTTTTACGATGGTGGACGCCACAAAAATGATGCTTCTATTTTAAATCAAGTAGAATCAATGCTAAATGATGGTGCAACCTTTATTGATGTTGGCGCATATAGTTCTCGTCCTGGAGCAGATCATGTTAGTGAAACTGAAGAATTAAAGCGCATTATTCCAATAGTTAAATTACTTGTTGCAAAATTCCCAGACATCAACCTATCGATTGATACTTTTAGAAGTCAAATTGCTAAAGAGTGCATAGAAACTGGAGCAGCTATTATTAATGACATTTCTGCTGGGAAACTAGACCATAAAATGATTGAAACTGTTGGCGAATTAGGAGTTCCATATATCATGATGCACATGAAAGGCGCACCACAAACCATGCAACAGCATACGGATTATAACGACTTAATTAAAGACATTATTTATTATTTTTCTGAAAGAATTGCCGAAGCGAGAGCTTATAAAATACATGATATTATTATAGATCCTGGATTTGGTTTTTCTAAAACATTAGAGCAAAATTATGCGTTATTAAATAAACTCGAATTACTAAACATGTTAGAGCAACCAATACTTGTTGGTGTGAGTAGAAAATCCATGATTTATAAATTATTAAACACCAATCCAAACGAAGCCTTAAATGGTACAACATCGTTAAACACTATAGCCTTACTAAAAGGTGCAAATATATTACGTGTACACGATGTTAAAGAAGCTGTGGAATGTGTAAAGCTTACAAATCAATTTAATTAATACAGACTTATTACTATAATAAATGAAAAAAATAATAACTCTAGTTTTTGCATTTTGTTTATTCACTTCATGCAATAAGCGTGTTGTGCAACTACCAGAAACCACCAATAAAGACATCACTGAAGTTGTTGACGTATCTCCTGTATATATGTTCTATGATGAAGAAACAGATAGTGTAGAGTTTAACCGAAGAAACATGATTAGTGCTACTAATTGGTTGGTAAATATTGATAAACGCTTAACACTCAAACAAATTTTACCTCACTTACAGTACTTACAAGAAAAACGACAAGGCGATAAAAAGCATAGTTTTCAAAACTACTTTACATGCAACAATACAGACTTGAAAAACCTGTCTTTTATTGAGTTTACGGATGTTAATTATTTTAAAAGTCTAAATACTAAAATTAACAATGATTCTGAAATTTATATAAGAGTATATGAAAATGGAATAATCAGTCCTTTTCATGACATGCGTAAGGGATACGATTCTATAGCTTCTTTAAATGATTATTTTGAAACACATTCTGAAAAAAAACTAGTATTAACCTTTGATGAAAATCTTACAATTCAAGGATACATTAATATAAAATCTCAAATACTTTCATTAGATCAATTACCCATTGTTATATCTAATGATGAATTCATCTACAATTAAGTATATTTATTAAAATTTAAAACACCACCTAAATTTGGAAATATTTGACGATTTATTAAAATTCACTGTTCTAGATGTTATCGATATTATATTAGTAGCACTCCTACTCTACTATGTTTACAAGCTCATTAAAGGAACCGTTGCCATTAATATATTTGTTGGCATTGTTATTATTTACCTCATCTTTTTATTGGTTGATGCACTGCAAATGAAAATGCTTACCAAAATTCTTGGTGGCTTTATGAGTGTAGGTTTAATTGCTTTAATTGTGGTATTTCAACCAGAAATAAGGAAATTTTTACTTATGATTGGCTCAACCAATATTGGCTCAAAAAGTGGTTTAACAAAACGTTTAAATTTTTTAAGAACTCAAGTTATTCATGAAACAGAAGCAGAAACTGTTGTAGCAGCTTGTGTGAAAATGGGAAGCTCAAAAACTGGTGCTTTAATTGTTTTAGAACGCAACAATAATCTTGACTTTTTAGTATCAACAGGTGACGAAATGAATATTAAAGTGACACAGCCTATTTTAGAAAGCATCTTCTTTAAAAATAGCCCTTTACACGATGGCGCCATTATTATTGCGAATAATATTATTAAAGCCACACGTGTGATCCTTCCTGTAAATAACGAAAAAAACATTCCTGAACGTTTTGGTTTAAGGCATCGTGCTGCTATTGGTATTACCGAAAAAACAGATGCACTTGCAGTTGTAGTTTCGGAAGAAACTGGACAAATATCTTATATAAAAAATGGAGAGTTTATCATGTATAAGAATTCTGAAGAATTGATTGATAAAATTAAGGAAGATTTATCCTAATTTAAATTATCTTTTTTAGGCCACTTCCTCTTGCAAAAACTGCACTTCGTATAAGTTGCGGTAATAACCATCTTGCTTTTTCAAAAGTTCATCATGCGTGCCTTGTTCTACAATTTCACCTGCATCTAATACAATAATATTATTTGCTTTTTTAACGGTTGCTAAACGGTGAGCAATTACAATAGAGGTTCTGCCTTCAGTAACTTTATCGGTCGCTTCTTGCATTAATTGTTCGGAATACGAATCGACAGACGATGTAGCTTCATCTAAAATTAAAATACTCGGATTAGCAACATATGCTCTTAAAAAAGAAATTAATTGTCGTTGACCAGAAGACAGCATCACACCACGTTCCTTTACATTGTAATGATACCCATTTGGCAAACTCATAATAAAATCGTGGATCCCGATTTGTTTAGCAGCTTGTACAACATCTTTTTCAGTAATACTTGGGTCATTAAGAGTAATATTACTTAATATAGTATTAGCAAATAAGAATACATCTTGCAATACAACAGCTACTTGCTTTCTTAGAGAATTTAAGGTTACATTCTTTATGTTAGTCCCATCAATTAAAATATCTCCAGAATTAATTTTATAAAAACGATTTAGCAAATTAATGATTGTTGATTTTCCAGCACCAGTAGCTCCAACTATTGCCACCATATCTCCTGCTTTTACATCAAATGAAATACCTTTGAGGACTTCTTCGTTTTCAACATAAGAGAAGTGTACCTCTTTAAACGCAATATCTCCTTTAAAATGTGAGACAACAATGTCTCCTGAATCGTCAATATTAGAGGTTGTATCCAATACTTTAAAAACTCTGTCGGCCGCCACCATTCCCATTTGTAGGGTGTTAAACTTATTTGCTATTTGGTTTAAAGGACGAAACATCATAGGAATCATCATAATAAACGCAGTTAAATCTCCCAAAGATGTTGTTTGTTGCAGCACCACATTTAAGCCACCAAACCAAACCACTAAACCTAATGTGAGAGATGACAATAATTCGGCTATTGGAAAGAAAATAGAGTTATACCAAACTGTTTTTAACCAGCCTTTTTTATGTCGCTCATTTATAAGCTTAAAGTTTTTATATTCAATATCTTCGCGTGCAAATAATTGCAAAATTTTCATTCCAGTGACACGTTCTTGTACAAACGAGTTTAAATTAGATACTTCGTTACGCACTTCTTCAAAGGCCTTTTTCATATACTTCTGAAAAATTTTGGTAGCAATTAACACAAATGGTAACGTACAAAATACAATAATACTTAAACGCCAATTCATCATAGCCATCATTACACCTACAAACAGCATTTTTAAAATATCGCTAAAAATCATAAAAAGTCCTTGTCCAAAAATATCGGCGATACGCTCCATATCAGTTACTGCTCTAGTAATTAAAACACCAACTGAAGAGTTATCGTAATATTTCATTTTAAAGTTTAAAATATGCTTAAAAAGCTTTACACGAACATCTCTAACCACCGATTGCCCTAGCCAACCTGCATAATAAATAAACAGTAAATTACACGATACTTCCAAAATAAGAAGTACCAACATAGTTATGATATAAGGTAAAAATCCTTCCAATTGTTGACTTGTAATGTTTTCATCTATGGCTAATTGTAGCACTTTTGGTCGTAAAGCACCAAAAACAGCTAATCCAATAACCGTTAGTAAAGACAATACAAATACCCAACGATAAGGTTTTATATAAAACAACAACCTCTTAAAGAGTTTAGTATCAAAAACGTTTTCTTTCTTTTTTGTCATTTGTTTTTTAAAATATGATTTGGGTACTCAATATTAGTTAAATATAAAGCATGTCCTGGAACTGATGCTCCTGCTTTAGTTCTATCTTTTGATTTAATGATATCATGAAATTGTGCTATGTTAATTTTGCCTAAGCCAACATCAATCATAGTTCCTGCAATGGCTCTTACCATATTTCGTAAAAACCTATTGGCTGTAATAGAAAAAGTAAGCGTATTATTATTCTCTTCCCATTTTGCTTCCATAATATCGCAATTGTATGTTTTAACATCTGTATTACTTCTCGAAAAGCATTTAAAGTTTTCGTATTCTAATAACACTTTACAAGCTTCATTCATGGCTTCAATGTCCAAAGGAAGGTTAAAATTATAAGAATAATTATAATCAAATACATTTTTAGTCAACGAGATTCTATAAATATAGCTTCTACTTAAAGCATCAAATCGCGCATGAGCTTCTTTTGGAACCTCGAAAATGGTATGAATAGCAATGTCTTTAGGTAAAAAGGAATTCAGCTTATACATAAAATTTTCTTGCGAAAAACCACTATTAGTGTCAAAATGCGCAAACATTTGTTTAGCATGTACTCCAGCATCTGTTCGTCCAGCTCCAACAATATTAATAGGCTCTCTTAATAAAGTTGATAATGCTTTTTCTAATACCTCTTGAACTGACACAGCATTGGGTTGATTTTGCCAACCATGGTAAGCTTTTCCGTTATAAGAAAGTTCTATAAAATACCTCAATCTATTTTGATACTTTTGTTAACAAGAAACAAAGATAGTTAGATTTGTGACTTAAGTTTTATGATTAACATTTTATAATGAAATAAGCCAATAATCAATACCTATACATGAAGAAAATTCTTTTACTCTCAGATACGCATAGTTATATTGGAGATGACATATTAAAACACGTTATAAATGTTGATGAAGTTTGGCATGCTGGTGATATTGGTGATTTAAAGGTTACTGATGCCATAAAAAAGCTAAAACCCTTACGTGCTGTATATGGCAACATTGACAGTCATGACCTTAGAACTGAATTTCCAGAAAACAATAGGTTTAATTGTGAGGGCTTAGATGTATGGATAACGCACATTGGAGGTTATCCAAAAAGATACTGTCCTAGAATAAAAGATGAAATAACTTCTAACACTCCAGACTTATTCATTTGTGGCCACTCGCATATTTTAAAAGTGATACCTGATAAAAAATTAAATTTATTACATATGAATCCAGGCGCTATAGGCAAACACGGTTTTCATAACGTAAGAACCATGTTGCGATTTGAAATCGACAACAAAAAAATTCAAAACCTAGAAGTGATAGAATATAAGCGGTAAAAAAAAGAATCCAGACAATGTTTAACTTGTCTGGATTCACGCACTAATACTACTAAGATGATAGGTTTATCTTAACCGATCTACAGATTTTACAAGCTCTTCATCCTTTTTAATGGCTTTATTGGCTAAAACCAAAAATACGATAGAAAAAATTGGTAGAAGAATCCCAATACCTTTCTCAGAAACCATAGCTTCTCCAGATAAATTTAGTGATCGATACACAAATAATCCTAGTAAAATAAAGTTTAATATGATGTTAAGTCGCCCCATAACAAATTGAGACTTCCTATTTTTAAACATAAATATGGCAATTAAAGATAACAAGGCCGAACCACAAAACAAACCTAAGTATAGCATATCATCTTTTGCAAAAAATGATACATCATTGTTAGTTGTCCACAAATCAAACACAAAAATCAATCCCACCGAAATTCCAGCAGCAATTAAAAGATATATCGTTTGAATTCGTTGAAGCATTATTTTCAAAAATTGAAGCACAAAAATAGTAGTTTCTTTTTAAAACAAATACAAATTATTAAAAATAAAGTTGTATAATTGCAATATAATTGCGCAACATACTGTACTGCACAATATTAAATCTTCAAAAAATTCATACAAATTTTTCCCTCGATTTCTTAACGAAAACCCTGGAACAATTTAATTTCTAAAAAAACAATTTATTTAATTCAACAATGTTTGAAATTTCACAATTAAAAGAAAAAAAGCTTCCTGAGTTACAGGAAATAGCTAAGACTTTGAACATCTCTAAGTATCGTTCATTAAAAAAACTTGATTTAGTATATCAAATTTTAGATCATCAAGCTGCAAACCCTATTCCTGCTCCAACACAACCAAAAGGTGACAAAGAGCAGCAAAAACCTCAAAGAAAAAAAAGAGAGCGCGTGCAACGTAAAAACGACAACTCTCAAAAACAAATGGATTTTTCTGATAAAAAATCAGATAACCCTAAAGACAATCAAAAAAAGGAAGACACTACTAAAAAAGAAGAAGCTCCTAAAAAAACTGATTCATCAAATAAAGAATCTCAAAAAAGAGGACACCAAAACCGTCCTCAAAGAGATTTAAAAGATCAAAATAAGAATCAAAATAGAAATCAGAACAAAGGGCACCAACAAAATAAACCTAGCCAAAATCAAGGAAATAACGGAAACAAAGACAACCGTAATCGTTATCGCGAACCTGATTTTGAATTTGATGCTATTATTGAAAGTGAAGGCGTATTAGATGTAATGCAAGATGGATATGGTTTCTTACGTTCATCAGACTATAATTATTTATCATCTCCAGATGATATTTATGTATCGCAATCGCAAATACGTTTATTCGGTTTAAAAAAAGGAGATACCGTTTTAGGAAATGTTAGACCTCCAAAAGAAGGCGAAAAATACTTCCCTTTAATCAAGGTCAATAAAATTAATGGACTCGATCCTCAAGTTGTAAGAGATCGCGTATCTTTTGAGCATCTTACACCACTTTTTCCACAAGAAAAATTTAACATAGCTGAAAAACAAAGTACTATTTCTACTAGAATAATGGATTTGTTCTCACCAATTGGAAAAGGACAACGTGGTATGATTGTATCTCAACCTAAAACTGGTAAAACCATGTTGCTTAAAGATGTAGCCAATGCCATTGCTGCAAACCACCCAGAAGTTTATCAAATGATTTTATTAATTGATGAAAGACCTGAAGAAGTAACAGACATGCAACGTAATGTAAGAGGTGAAGTAATAGCCTCTACTTTTGATAAAGAAGCTAATGAGCACGTTAAAATTGCAAATATTGTACTAGAAAAAGCTAAAAGATTAGTGGAATGTGGTTATGATGTTGTTGTTCTATTAGATTCTATTACACGTTTAGCAAGAGCTTACAATACAGTACAACCTGCTTCTGGAAAAATATTAAGTGGTGGTGTTGATGCTAATGCACTACACAAACCAAAACGTTTCTTTGGTGCTGCTCGTAATATTGAAAATGGAGGCTCACTTACCATTATTGCTACAGCCTTAACTGAAACTGGATCTAAAATGGACGAAGTGATTTTTGAAGAATTTAAAGGAACTGGTAACATGGAATTACAATTAGATAGAAAAATATCTAATAGACGTATTTTCCCAGCAATTGACTTAACATCTTCAAGCACGCGTAGAGACGATTTACTACTAGACGACAACACCATTCAAAGAATGTGGGTAATGCGTAAATACCTTGCAGATATGAACCCTGTTGAAGCAATGGAGTTTATAAACGATCGTTTTAAGCAAACAAGAAACAATGAAGAATTTTTAATTTCTATGAATAGTTAGAGATTAATAATTTAGTCTTTATTATTAATACAATAAGCCTTAGTTTTAAACTAAGGCTTATTTATTATTTTTTGAAAATAAAAAAGCTTCTCAAATTGAGAAGCTTTTTTAATATATATCTAATAGTTTTTTTTTCTATAAAGAAGCTACATGCTTAGCTAATCCAGATTTTAAATTAGCAGCTTTATTATTATGAATAATATTTCTTTTTGCTAATCTATCAATCATAGATACTACTGTAGGAAACAACTTCTCAGCATCCTTCTTCTTATCCATATCACGTAACTTCTTAATAGCATTACGTGTGGTTTTATGCTGATACTTATTTCTTAAGCGTTTCGCTTCGTTACTTCTAATTCTTTTTAACGCTGACTTATGATTTGCCATTTTGCTTTTTTTTTAAATCGTTGTAGCCCGTAGGGGAATCGAACCCCTCTTACCAGGATGAAAACCTGGCGTCCTAGCCGATAGACGAACGGGCCATTTAATTTGAGTTTAAATTAACTCTAAATTGTTTTCAAATAACATACAATGTTTCCATTGCGGATGCAAAAATACAACTATTTTTAAATGTTGCAACTACTTACTAATTTTTTTTAAAAAAAAATTACTTAATAGGCTTTTGCAAATAAAACTCTTTGTTTTGATGGGTTTCCTGAGTAAACACATTTACCTTCCTCTACTGTGTTGTCAATAGGAATACATCTAATAGTTGCTTTGGTTAATTCTTTAATCTTATTTTCAGTTTCTGAAGTACCATCCCAATGTGCCAAAATAAATCCTGCTTTGTTTTCTAAAACAGTTTTAAACTCATCAAAAGTATCTACTTTAGTAATATGAGCATCTCTAAAGTCTAATGCTTTTTTAAAGAGAGTTTCTTGAATTTCAGTCATCAGTTGTTCTACAGTGTCTGTTAATGTATCCAACGATACAATTTCTTTTGTAAGTGTATCTCTTCTAGCCAATTCAACAGTACCATTCTCTAAATCTTTAGGCCCAATGGCTATTCTTAAAGGCACACCTTGTAATTCATGCTGAGCAAATTTAGCTCCTGGTCTAAAAGTAGTTCTATTATCAAATTTAACAGAAACACCTTTTCCTCTTAAGTCTGACATTATCGTATTTGCAACATGAGTGATTTTTTCTAATTGCTCATCATTTCTATATATTGGAACAATTACCACCTGGTTAGGCGCTAAGCTCGGAGGCAGCACCAAACCTTTATCATCACTATGTGTCATAATTAAAGCTCCCACTAAACGGGTTGAAACTCCCCAAGATGTTGCCCAAACGTAATCTTGTTTACCTTCCTTGTTGGTGAATTTCACATCAAAAGCTTTAGCAAAATTTTGCCCCAAAAAATGCGATGTTCCAGCCTGTAAAGCTTTTCCGTCCTGCATTAATGCTTCAATACACATGGTTTCTTCAGCTCCAGCAAAACGCTCACTCTCTGTCTTTAACCCCTGAATTACTGGAATTGCCATGAAATTTTCAGCGAAATTAGCATAGACGTTGTTTATTAATTTCGTTTCTTCCCAAGCTTCTGCTTTAGTTGCGTGAGCTGTATGACCTTCTTGCCATAAAAACTCCGCAGTTCTTAAAAATAGTCGTGTACGCATTTCCCAACGCACCACATTTGCCCATTGGTTTACTAAAATAGGTAAATCTCTATATGATTGAATCCATCCTTTATAAGTATTCCAAATAATAGCTTCACTTGTAGGTCTTACAACTAGTTCTTCTTCAAGTTTTGCTTCTGGATCTACTCTAAGTTTACCCTCATTATCAGGATCATTTTGCAATCTATAATGTGTAACGACTGCACATTCTTTAGCAAACCCTTCGGCATTTTTCTCTTCGGCTTCAAACAAGCTTTTAGGCACAAAAAGTGGGAAATAAGCATTTTGATGTCCTGTTTCTTTGAACATTCTATCTAATTCTGCTTGCATTTTTTCCCAAATTGCATAACCATATGGCTTTATTACCATACATCCTCTAACTGCCGAGTTTTCAGCTAAATCGGCTTTTACAACCAATTCGTTATACCATTTTGAATAGTCTTCACTCCTATTCGTGAGATTTTTACTCATATATCTTAATTTGGCACAAAAATTGTGACTATGTTAAATAAAAAAATAGTTCGACAAAACTAACTATTTTTGTTATGTTCAACAATTTAATTTAAAGAGATATGAAATTATATAACTACTTAAATTCGAAATTACCCATAATTGGAGCATTTAGCTTATTAGTTGGACTAACTTCCTGTGGATCTTACCAATATGCAAGTTATGATGCAGATGGTATTTATGGCGAACCCGAACAACATGTTGAACATACAGTTGAATACCAAGACAATAAAGTTGAAACAAATACCGATAATTCAGCTTATTATAAAAACTACTTCAAGGAAAAAGCAGCTGAGTTAGACAATATGAATGACGATATAATCTTCACAGATATTGATGCTTATCAAGGTTCATACAATGTTGAAAACGACTCCTTAGAATATCAAGAAAATTACGCTGGTTGGGGTTACAGTGACAATATAACTGTAAATATCTACAACAGAGCTCCTTTATATAGTTCTTTTTGGTATTCTAACTACGGAGGTTGGTACAACAATTGGGATTTTGGCTTTAGTTATTATGATTATTGGTACTCACCATTTTATGTAGGCTGGAACAGACCTTACTGGCACTCTTATTACGGTTACTATGGCTATCCTTACTACTATGGTTACCCATATGGCTACAACAATTATTATTACGGAAATAGAAGCAGAAGAACTTACGCATACAATGCTAGCAGAAGAGGCTCCGTTTATTCAAACAATAATGTTAGCGGTATTACTAGACGTAGTGCCATTACAAATAGACGTAGCTCTATAAACAGCAGAGCCACAAACTTAAGAAATAATGCTACTAGAAGTAGTAGTTCTAGAGTAAACACAACAAGATCAAGTAGATCTAGAGTCAATTCACAATCAAGACCTACAAGAAGTTCTCGTGTTGGAAATAGCTCAAGTACAAGATCAAGGTCAGCAACAACTAGATCTAGCAGGTCTTCTACTTCAAGATCATCTAATAACAGCACTAGAAGATCTAATAATGTTAGCAGTAGCACTAGATCCTCTAATAGGAGTTCCACAAGAAGTAGTGGAAGAAGCAATTCATCTAGAAGAAATAATTAATAAAGATTGAAAAAGAAAAATATTAGTATGAAAAAGTTATTATTACTATTCATAGGTGTACTACCTATGTCTGCTATTTACGCTCAAGACATTTCGGATGCTGTTCGATATTCGTCTGATAATATTGAAGGAACTGCGAGATTTAAAGCCATGAGCGGTGCGTTTGGCGCTTTAGGAGGCGATATGTCTGCTGTAAGTTTAAACCCTGCTGGTTCAGCTATTTTTAATTTTAGCCACACTTCACTATCAGTTTCAAGCTATAATGGTGAAAATGCAACGACTTATTTTAATGGCGCGAACACTAATTCAACATCCGATTTCGATTTTAATCAAGCAGGTGCTGCTTTTGTATTTAATAATCGAAACAATAATAATCCTTGGAGAAAATTTGTTTTAGGATTTGCTTATGAAAAGACAAACAGTTTTGATGATGACTTTTTTGCTTCTGGAACAAGCTCTACATCTATTGATAGCTACTTTTTAGCAAATGCCCAAGGTATTAGATTAGATGAAATAGTTGCTTTGCCTGGAGAAACCATTTCTGAAGCATACAGTGATTTAGGAGCTACTTATGGTTTTGCAAATCAACAAGCTTTTTTAGGTTATGAAGCCTATATATTAGAACCAGATACAGATGATGACGATAACACACTTTACTTTTCTAATATTGCTCCAGGAAGTTTTAATCAAGAATATTCTTATGCAGCAGCTGGATATAATGGAAAATTTAGCATAAATATCGCAGCTCAGTATGATGACAATATATATTTAGGTTTAAACCTCAACTCACATTTTATAAATTACGACCGTTCTACTTTCCTATTTGAAGAAAACTCTAATGTTGGATCGTTGGTTACTGAAGTTGATTTTGAAAATAACCTTTCTACCATTGGTAACGGATTTTCTTTTCAATTAGGTGGCATTGCAAAACTTTCTAACGATGTTAGAGTAGGTCTTTCTTACGATTCTCCTACATGGTACACAATAAGTGAAGAAACTACGCAATATGTAGCTTCTGTTAGAGATGATGGAGGACCAACAACTGCCATTATAGACCCTCAAGTTATTAATGTATATCCAGATTACAAACTGCAAACACCAGCAAAAATCACAGGTAGTATTGCTCTAATTTTAAATAAACAAGGACTTATAAGCTTTGATTATTCAAGAAAAGATTATGGAAGCACAAAATTTAAACCTGAATCTGATACGTATTTTGCTTCACAGAACGCAAGTATTTCAAACAACTTAAAAGCAGCTAATACTTATAGAATTGGCGGTGAATTAAGGGAAGATAATTTTAGCTTTAGAGCTGGTTATAGATTAGAACAAAGTCCTTACAATGACACTTCTTTCTATGGAGATTTAAAAGGTTATTCACTAGGTATTGGTTATAATTTTGGAGGCACCAAATTAGATTTGGCCTACGAAAATTCTAAAAGAGACATCAATTATCAATTATATAGTGTTGGATTGACAAATGCTGCGAGAATTAATAGAGAAAATTCAAACTTTACGTTATCGTTAAGCATGAATCTATAGTACAATTATTTTAACAATTAAAGGCGCCATAGATATTATTTTATGGCGTTTTTTTATCTCTTAAGTGAAAAATGCGCACTATATTCCTTTTCAGCACCACTACTTGGCTCAATGTATTTTACTGTAAACCAATAATCTGCCGCTGGAAGATTATAACCTTTAAACGTACCATTCCAACCATTACCATTAGGACTTAATTGCTTGAGAAGTTTACCATACCTATCAAAAATAAATATTTGTGCATTTAGTTGTGCATCAATTCCAGTAATATTCCAAGTATCGTTATAACCATCACCATTAGGTGTAAAGAATTTTGGATAATCCATAACTGTTACAGTATCACTGGCAAATCCACAGCCGTTTTTGTCTCTAACAGTTATTAAATGTTCTCCTAAAGATACATTTTCAAAAATATTATCGTCTTGCCATAGACCGTTGTCCAAACTATATTCATAATTTCCATTTCCTAAAGCCTCTACCTCAATAATATGATTATTAGCAAATGCTTGAGACGTTACCGTTGTGGTTATAACTGGTGGTTCGCTTTCAAAAACTATTGTATTGGCAATACGTTGGCAATTTGTAGTTGTGTTAGTTACTGTAACACTATAATCCCCTGATTGAGCTGCTAAATAACTTGAATTAATAGCTCCTGGTATAATTGCATTGTTTAAACGCCATTCAAAAGAGTAATTTACAGTAGATAACCCTGTGTCTATTAATGGTAATCCTACAATTTCGGTTCCATTGGTATTTACACAAATCACATAACTATCATCTAACGTAAAATCAGAATTTGACAAAACATTCAAAGTTATGTCAGTCAAAGCAATACAGCCAGTATTAATATCGGTAACTTTAATAAATAAAAGTCTCGATTCACTCATATATGCGGTTGCTGGATCAATAGGGATATTATTGTTTACATCACCATCGGATTCAAAATATTGAACTACTAAGTTTGGATTACCTCCTTTAATCTCATCATCCTTAGATCTAAGATTAAAAAGGGCCTCCCCATTAAATACGCTACATTCAATTAAAGGTGTAGGTCGTACTACTATAACTTCTGGAAATACCTCAACACACACTTGTTCTGTATATTCACATCCAAAATCATCCACAACTCTATAAGTATAGCAATGAGTGCCAGCTGTTGTAGGTTGAACAGTAATTGTATTACCAACTGTATTTGTTATTGAAGGAGGGGCTGCATCCCAGCCCTGAGTTGGATAAGAAGGTGTAAATGCATAATCTGATGCTAACAACGATTCATCAAAATTTAAAGACCAACTAAAAATAGTGCCATCGTCAACAGCTATATGATCAATAATCTCTAAAGTCCACTGTCCATCTATAGGCGTTCCTACAAAGTTATTAAAATCTCCAACTGGCAAATAGGTCCCTGAATCTACAGTTAAAGCTGTAGTTGGCATACCTGATTGTACCAGTGGACCATTTTCTAATATAACTGCCCCAGACATTGAAAAACAATATTCCCATCCTTGTCCTGGTCCAGTACCATCTGTTACGATAGGGTTTCCTAGTTGCAAACCTATTTGACTTCCTCCTGCTTCACCGTACAACAACACTCTTTGCCCATTAGGGCTTATAGCTGTGATCTCCAAATCACCTATATAGGTATGCTCCATAACAATACAAATACTCTCTAATTGCGCAACATCTGTTAAATTTTGAGATTGAAAACAATTTAAGTCCAAGGTTGATGTAAAGGTCACTCCTTGTACATCTCCAAGCGCTGTCTCTTCGCCACCATTAGCACAATCAGCTATTTGCGTCACTGGTGTTACCACACCGCTAATAGTTGTAGATTCCCCTAAACATAAAGTATCATCAGCAGCTTCAGTTCCGGTAAAATCTGGTGTTGATGACACATATACAAACATAGATTCTTTATTTGTACTTGTACAACCTTGCGGGTTAACATCTGTTATAACAAGGCTCACTTCAAAAATACCTTCATCGTTAAATGCATAATTAGTAGAAAAAGTATCATTTATTAAAGCACCTGTGAATGATGTTCCATCTCCTATAAATAATTCATATGATGCTCCTACTCCACTAACAGAAAACACACCGCTTCCATTAAACGTTACTTGATCTCCCTGGCATATTCTTACAATACCATCTGGATCTGGAGCTGGTACTGTAGCATCGATGCTTGCTGTTATTGTTTGACAGGGCTGAAAACATGATATTTCTGCTTCCCAACCTGCGCTTGTATTGATAGCATCACTAACAAATTCTATAGTTAAACAACCACTTGGATTAGGCATTGTAGATGCTATAGCAGCAGTTACTAATCCAGGGCTTGTTGCACTAAATGTTCCTATGACATCAAAAGTTGTATCAGGACCATTGTAAATGGTCATAAAATCGGCATTTGCTTCTAAATTAAAAGATGCAAAATTTAATTGTGCCTGTGATCCTACTACATCTGGGCAAATTGTATGCGTAATAGTTTCGTTATTTGCGTAGTTACCTGTACTACCTCCAGAATCGTAAAAAGTTCCTGAACATGTAACTGTAGTAATACCATCTGTCATGTCCACTACTTGAGCAAATACTGATAATGAACAAAAAATAGAACATAGAAAAAGTAACTTTTTCATCATGAGGGAAACTTAATTTTGGTGTTGGGACTTAATTATAATATAATAATTTGTGTTATCTACCCTAAATACTTGGGTTTGTTTTGCATAAAAATCAAAACTGTATTTAAGCGGGTTAAATGTGGCCTTATCAAATAACTCTCTTTTTAAAGAGCTGTTGTATTTATTAAATAATGGCACTTGCGATAACAACTTATAATCTTTTTTAAAACTAGATAAATCTACTATTTTAACTCTATTTCTAAGAATATTCTTAATACTTTTTAAACGCTGTGGGTTATCTAAAATATTCATTTTCAAATGCTCTCCGTAAACTTCAGTTAGCATGTCTTTCTCAGCTCCATTTAGAGGTGTTTTTATATTCTCATTAAAAACTATGGTTTTAGACCCTGACTGTGCATTAACGGTTAAAGTTAAACTAGATATAAATAAAATGTAGAAAAAAAGTAATGTTTTACGCATTTACTCGTCAATTTTAATAGATGATGAAAAAGTAAGCAATATTTGATAAATAAAACGTTCTAACCGTCGAAATTATTACATATTTCGTCCAGAATTAATACTTTGTTAATTCAATAGTTAAAATTTAGGAAATGCTTACCTTTGTGCCCTGTTTAATTTGTTTTAGATAACAGTAATTATGAAAATAGAAAGAGAAATTGAAGATTTTGATTCATTAGGAGATAATCATGTTGGAACCTCTTCAAACACACCTTTAAGAGCTGATGCTTTTAAATTAACGAAAGAAGAAAAAATTGATATCATCAAAGATGATGTTAGACACATTATGGAAACCCTTGGTCTTGACCTTACAGATGATAGCCTTCAAGGAACACCAAATCGTGTGGCAAAAATGTTTGTTTCAGAAATTTTTGGTGGTTTAGATCCCCAAAAAAAGCCTAATGCATCTACATTTGAAAATAAGTACAAATACGGCGAAATGCTTGTTGAAAAAAACATTACTGTCTATTCAACTTGTGAGCATCATCTATTACCTATAGTTGGTAAAGCTCATGTTGCCTATATTTCTAACGGAACCGTTGTTGGTTTATCTAAAATGAATAGAATTGTAGATTATTTTGCTAAGCGACCACAAGTACAGGAGCGTTTAACCATTCAAATAGTTGAAGAACTTCAAAAAGTATTAAATACTAAAGATGTAGCCTGTGTTATAGACGCAAAACATTTATGTGTAAACTCAAGAGGAATAAGAGACACTGAGAGTAGCACTGTTACAAGTGAATTTGGGGGTAAGTTTAAAGAGAAAGAAACCAAAAGAGAATTTCTAGATTATATTAAGTTAGACACTCAGTTTTAATATCGCTCAAGATCAACCAAATCCTATCTAATCAACATGCAGCTTTATAAAAATCAAGAATTAAAAATTTATAACTCATTAACGAGTAAAAAAGAAGTTTTCAACCCCATAAACGAAGGACACGTAGGCATGTATGTATGTGGCCCAACGGTATATAGCAACGTGCATTTAGGAAATGTACGAACCTTTATGTCGTTTGATATGATATTCCGCTATTTAAAGCATTTAGGATATAAAGTTCGCTATGTTAGAAATATTACTGATGCAGGTCACCTTACTGATGATGCAGATTCTGGTGAAGATAAAATTGCAAAAAAAGCACGTTTAGAACAAATAGAACCAATGGAAGTAGTACAAATGTACACCATCGATTTTCATAATATTCTAAACAAATTTAATTTTCTACCTCCAAGTATTGAACCCACAGCTACAGGACATATTATTGAGCAAATTGAGATTATAAAAGAAATTCTTGATAAAGGTTTTGCGTATGAAGTTAATGGGTCAGTATATTTTGATGTACATAAGTTTAACGAAAGTCATGAATACGGTAAATTAAGTGGTCGTAATCTTGAAGACTTAGTACATAACAGTAGAGCACTTGATGGACAATCTGACAAAAAAAATCCGCAAGACTTTGCTCTCTGGAAAAAAGCAGAACCACAACACATAATGCGTTGGCCTTCACCTTGGAGTGATGGTTTCCCAGGTTGGCATCTTGAATGTACAGCCATGAGTACTAAATATTTAGGCGAACAATTTGATATTCATGGAGGTGGTATGGATTTAAAATTCCCTCACCACGAATGTGAAATTGCTCAAGCAGAAGCTTGCAACAACCAAAGTCCAGTAAATGTTTGGATGCATGCCAATATGCTAAAAATGAATGGACAAAAAATGGCTAAAAGTACAGGAAACTCAATTAACCCTGGTGAATTACTTTCTGGAGATAATGACATTTTAAGTAAAGCATACAGCCCAAGTGCAATTCGTTTTTTTATGATGCAATCCTCTTACAGAAGTATTCTTGACTTAACTGATGATGGATTGTTAGCAGCTGAAAAAGCCTACAGAAAGCTTATGGAAGCTATAAATTCACTTCCAAATTTAAAAGTATCAAACAACAGTACAACCGATTTTGATGTTGCATCATGGAAACAGCAATGTTATGATGCTATGAACGATGATTTTAACACACCTATTTTAATAGCTGAGCTTTTTAGCGCAATAAAATTTATTAATCAGATAAAAGATGGAAAAGCTACTATTTCTCAAGAAGATTTTAATACTTTAACCAATACATTACATGTTTTTGTATTTGATGTTCTTGGGTTACTCAATATTACTGAAAACAATGATAGTGGTTCCGATAAATTATCAGACACCGTTCAACTTCTTATAAACATGAGAGCTGAAGCTAGAGCTAATAAAGATTTTGCTTTATCAGATAAAATTAGAGATGAATTAGCAGCAATAGGTATTCAATTAAAAGATGGTAAAGACGGAACAACGTTTTCGACTAATTAATCATGCTAAAAAAAATCCTCATTGTGCCGTTTGTTTTTTTAGTTAGAATCTATCAAACTGTAATATCCCCTTTAACCCCAGCCACTTGTAGATATCAACCTACTTGCTCGCATTACACAGTTGAAGCCTTAAAAAAACATGGATTGTTTTATGGAGGTAAATTAGCCATTAAAAGAATTTTTAGTTGTCATCCTTGGGGAGGAAGCGGTTATGACCCTGTTCCTGAAAAGGATGACAATTAAAAATTGCCCACGCACCAGCTCGCATATTCACTAAAATGTACACCGTACATTTTCTCTTTCGCTCTGTAGCCTTGGGAAGGAAGCGGTTACGACCCTGTTCCTGAGAAAGTTGATAAAAAAATAATATCTACACTTTATTACGCATTAAATATTTCATTTCATTTGCATATATTTACCTATCAAACTTTGATTAATATATGCACGCACTACAGATTGTCTGGGATCCTGCCTCAGAAGGTATAAATATATTTGGTGATTTTAAAATACATTATTATAGTTTAATGTGGATGGCAGCCTTTATTTTAGGCTGGTACATCATGAAAAAAATCTACAAACACGAAAACCAAACTGAAGAGAAATTAGACTCCCTTTTCATCTATTCTGTATTAGGGATTATGATTGGTGCACGTGTTGGTCATGTGGTATTCTATCAATCTGAACTTATTTTTGAAGATCCTTTAAGTATCTTTTTACCGTTTAAATTTGCTGGAGGATTTGAGTTTACTGGGTTTCGTGGCTTAGCAAGTCATGGTGCTGCAATTGGTATGATTATATCCATGTACTTGTATAATAAAAAAATACTTAAAAAGTCTGTTATCTGGATATTAGACCGTGTAGTTGTTCCTGTTGCGTTAGGAGCTATTTTTGTAAGAGTTGGAAATTTTTTTAATTCTGAAATGATTGGAAAACCTGCTGATGAAACCCTTCCTTGGGCCATTGTGTTTAAAAAATTAGACAATGTCGCTAGACACCCAGGACAGCTTTATGAAGCTTTTGGATATATATTTGTATTTCTAACTTTATGGATATTCTACTGGAAAACGAAAAAAAGCAACCAAACAGGCTTTCTTTTTGGCTTATTCCTAGTAATGCTTTGGACGGTACGTATTATCGTTGAATATTTTAAAGAACCACAAAGCGGCGAAGATTTAGCAGCTTTCTTTGGAAATGTACTAAATAACGGTCAACTATTAAGTATTCCTTTTATACTAATTGGGCTATATTTTATGTTTTTATATAAACCTAAAGTAAATAAAGCATGAAGTTAAATAAGTTAACTAAATCCTTAATTGTATTAGCATTAAGCTCCTTATTATTACTAATCGTCTCATGTAAAGAAGACAAAAAAATAATTACACCTACCAAAGTGACCTTTAAAAAAGAAGGTGAATTAAGTTTAATTAAAGCCGAAAACGATTCGGTAATTGCAATGTTTGATATTGAAATTGCAGATAATGAATATGAAACTCAAACTGGTTTAATGAATCGTAAATCGATGAAAGATAGCAACGCAATGCTATTTATTTTTCCAGATATGCAAATGCGAGCTTTTTACATGAAAAACACATTAATCCCCTTAGATATTATTTACCTAGATAACAATAAAACTATTGTAAGTATTCAGGAAAATGCAAAACCACTAGATGAATCTTCATTACCTTCTGGCTCTCCTGCTCAATATGTCCTTGAAATTAATGGTGGTTTATCACAAAAATTAAATATTCAAGTTGGTGATAAAATGACCTTTTTGAAATTAGATTAAAATCTAACTCATATAAACTAAAAAGCCTTTCTATTACAAAAGGCTTTTTAGTTATATTATATAATACTAAAAGAAATTATTTCTTCTCTTTATTTTCTTTTTTTATAGTGTCAAACATCACTGGAGTTGCAATAAATACCGATGAATAAGTACCAACAATAACACCAACCATTAAAGCAAATAATAAGTCCCTTAAAGACTCAGCCCCAAAAACAAACATTGCTAATAATACGACTAAGGTAGTTAAAGAGGTATTTAACGTTCTACTCAATGTACTATTTAATGACGTATTAACAGTTTTTTCAAAATCCCAGCTTGTATGCTCATTTAAGAATTCTCTAATTCTATCAAACACTACCACAGTATCATTTAACGAATACCCTATTACTGTTAAGATGGCGGCAATAAACGCTTGGTCAATTTCCATACTAAATGGCATAAAACGCCAAGTAATAGAATAAATTCCTAGTACAATTAACACGTCATGGAATACAGCAGCTACTGCTCCTAAAGAGAATTGCCATTTTTTGAAACGTAACAAGATATATAAGAATACTACTATTAACGAGCCTAGAATAGCCCAAATAGATGATTTTTTGATATCATCAGCAATGGTTGGACTAACTTTCCCAGAATACATAATACCAACATTATTATCACTATCAGCAAAATCGTTATAATTAAGTCCATCAGGTAAGAAAGACACTAATGACTCGTATAATTTACTTTTTACTTCTGCATCAACTTCTGTTGAGTTTTCGTTAATTTTATATTTTGTAGAAATTTTTAATTGATTAGCACTTCCAATAGTTTTCACCTCTGCACTACCAAATGTAGCAACCACAGCATCTTTTACTTCTTCAGTATTTACATCTTGTGCAAAACGAACCGTATAGGTTCTTCCTCCAACAAAATCAATACCTTCATCTAATCCTGTAGTGAATAAGGATGCTAAGCCAGCAATAATAATAACCCCAGAAATAACATATGACATTTTACGTTTCTTTAAGAAATTAATATTAATGTTTCTAAATAATCCTTTAGTAAGTTTTGTAGAAAAATCTAATTTTCCTCCTTTATTTACATACCAATCAATTAATAATCTAGTAATAAATATGGCTGTAAATAAAGACGTAACAATACCTATTAATAATGTAGTAGCAAAGCCTTTAATAGGTCCCGTACCAAATACAAATAAGATTAATGCTGTTAAACCTGTTGTAATGTTGGCATCTAAAATTGATGATAAAGCATTACTAAATCCATCTTTAATAGCTTCTTTTTGCCCCTTACCTTTAACAAGTTCTTCTCTTACACGCTCGTAAATAAGTACGTTTGCATCTACTGCAATACCTATAGTTAATACGATACCCGCAATTCCTGGAAGCGTTAATACAGCTCCTAGACCAGCTAAAATACCAAACACTAAAACAATATTTAGTAATAACGCAATATCTGAAAAGATACCTGACTTACCATAATAGAAAATCATCCAGATTAACACTAATGCTAAAGCAATCATAAACGATTTCATTCCACTATCAATAGCTTCTTGACCTAATGATGGCCCTACAGTTTCAGCTTGAACAATCTCAGCTGAAGCTGGTAGTTTACCTGCTCTTAAAACATTTGCTAAATCGATCGCTTCATTTAAAGTAAATGACCCTGAAATTTCAGAGTTTCCACCAGAAATTGGTCCTGTCGTAACTCCAGGAGCAGAATACACAATGTTATCTAAAACAATAGCTATCTGGCTTCTTTGGTTAAACGCTCTTCCTGTCATTTCTTCCCAAGTCTTAGATCCACTCGCATTCATTTGCATGCTTACAGTAGGCTGACCTGTTGGTGAATAAGATTGACGAGCATCTACAACAACAGCTCCACTTAATTCAGGTGCATTTTCTCTATTTCCTTTTAAAGCATAAAGCTCTACAAACTCACTATTTTTAGGCTGTATTCCCCAAACAAACTCTGCATAACGTTGTTCAACAGGCAATAATGCTCTAACTTCTCTTTTATTTAAATATTCTAATACTGTTTCTTTGTCTTTAGCTTCAAACATAGCTAATACAGGCAAACCTGTTTGACCTGGTGCTCTAATTAAATCAAATAATGGCCCTAAGGTTGCAACTTCTGTAGAATCTGTAGAAGTTTCTCCTAATAAATCATCAATTGTACTTTCTTCTTCATCTTGCGATTCAACTTCATCTGTTTGGGGCTTCGCATCAACTAAATCTTTTAAGACTTCGTTTGCTTGATTTAAAAATCCTCCCAATTCTTCAGCTTTATAAACATCCCAGAATTCTAATTGTGCTGTCGTTGTAATTAACTCAGTAGCACGTTCTTTATCTTTAACTCCTGGTAATTCTACCAAAATACGTCCAGAATTTCCTAAACGTTGAATGTTTGGTTGTGTTACACCAAATTGGTCGATACGTTTACGTAATACCTCAAATGCTGATACAATAGATTCATCAACCTTGTTTCTTAATATAGGTTTCACTTCATCGTCTGTCATGTTAAACGTGATTTCGTCACTTAAATCACGGTTTGCAAAAATATCTGGAGATGCTAATTTAGTATCGCCTTTAATTGCATCAAACGCCACAAAGAAGTCTTCTAAATAAGTATTCTGGCTATTTTTTTGTAGTTCTTCAGCATCATTTAATGCTTTATTAAATACAGGATCTTTACTCTTGTTTGCAAGTCCTTTTAAGATGTCGTCAACTTGAATTTGAAGAATAACACTTATACCTCCTTTAAGGTCTAAACCAAGGTTCATTGCTTTTTCTTTAACCTCGGTATAAGTATATTGTGCAACACCAATGTTAAATACTTCTAAGTTATTTAGCGAATCTAAATACCTTGTTTCTTCTAAACTTCTTTTAGCATCGTATTCAACTTCTGTTTCAGCAATCTTACTTATTGCTGCTTCCTTTGCATTGCTTTCAATTTGGTTGGCTTTAAAAGTAAATGATAACTGATAAATACTTACCAAACCAAATAAAAGTGCAAATAATTTTACTAATCCTTTGTTTTGCATTATTAAATTGTTTTTTGGTCAAACTATTCCTGATTTTCAGAAGGAGCAAATATAATTTTTACTCGTAATTTGACAATTAATATTTGGGTTTATATTGTTTATTAAAAAAAGCTTTCCGATCATATACAAAAAGCATGTATTATTTGTGCAATTAAAAATTTCGAACTCAATAATTGACTTTAAATCTTGAAGTGACAGGAAATACTTAGTCTAAATTAATGTATTATCCTAAAATATAAGGTCCAGCCCTAACCTCTGGAATTTTATGAGAGTTACAACTAAATACAAATCTATTTTGGTTATAGAACTTGTAGGTTGTTGTTTCATTTTGTTTATGATAGGCGAAAGTACTCGATACTTTGTTAGCAAAAGAATTGGTTTCTAAATTTTGCTTATAATCTCCCTTAGAAGATGATGAAGTACCAATACCTCGAATATTCAAATCATTATCAGAAACTGTTTCAATTTCATATACATCAAAATTAAACGAAGTCTTAGACTCTTCTGTAGGTACTCGTGAAGAATGTTCTTCATTAAGAGAAATCTTACCAGAATTCAATAAAATTTGCTCTATGTCTGAAACTTTAGAAATACTGTGATAAGTAATATTAAACCCATCATTATCAAACCTGGTAACTTTAATATTAGAAACACCTACTGCTTCCAACTGACTTTTTATACCTGAAATAGCGTCTTCTACCTCATCGTAATTTATAGTATTGTTTGTAAAGTACAATACTATTTCCTGATTAGGCTTAGATATATGTTGTTGAGTTACAACTCCGCTTAAAAAAGCCAGAATTACAACAAAACCAATTATATACCATTTTTTATTCATGCGCCAAATATATGATTTACCTAAAGATTTGACAATATAATTGAGATTTTTATACAAAAAAAAAGAATGTTACCGATGGAAATAAAAATATGTCCGACGAAATAAAAATTCTAAGAATCTAATCGAAAATTTTTATCATTTTAACTATTTTTATTGCTGCTTACTTTTTACAAAGTAAAATTTAAGCGACCTAATGCTTATTAACTGTAAATTAATTACATTGAACCTCTTTTAAAATTAAACTAACAACCTATGGCGCATTTAACAGATATTGAAATCGCTCAAGCAAACGATATTAATCACATTAAAAACATTGCAAAAAAATTAGATATTTCGGAAGATGACTTAGACCTTTATGGCAAGTATAAAGCGAAACTTCCTTTACATCTTATTGACGAGAATAAAATTAAAACCAATAATTTAGTATTGGTTACAGCAATTACACCAACTCCTGCTGGAGAAGGAAAAACAACAGTTTCTATTGGCTTAACAGAAGGGTTAAATAAAGTAGGAAAGCAAGCTACTGTTGTTTTGCGCGAACCCTCACTTGGTCCTGTTTTTGGAATAAAAGGAGGTGCTGCTGGTGGTGGTTACTCGCAAGTAGTGCCAATGGAAGATATAAATTTGCATTTTACTGGAGATTTTAATGCCGTTGAAAAAGCTAATAATTTGTTATCTGCTTTAATTGATAATAATATACAAAGTAAAACGCAAAACTTAAACATCGACCCTCGTACTATTTTGTGGAAACGCGTTATAGATATGAACGATCGTGCATTACGCCAAATTACTATTGGCCTTGGGGGAACGGCGAATGGTATCCCTCGTGAAGATGGGTTTAACATTACACCTGCATCAGAAGTTATGGCAATTTTATGTATGGCTACCGATTTTGAAGACTTAAAGAAACGTTTAGGAGATATTTTTATTGGATTTACCTTTGACAGAAAACCAATCTTTGCCAGAGATTTAAAAGCCGAAAATGCGATGGCAATTTTACTAAAAGAAGCTATTAAACCTAACTTAGTTCAAACCTTAGAAGAAAACCCTGCGATTATTCATGGTGGCCCTTTTGCCAATATTGCACAAGGAACCAATACAATTATTGCGACTAAAATGGGATTATCACTATCTAATTATGTAGTGACCGAAGCTGGTTTTGGAGCAGATTTAGGTGCAGAAAAATTCTTAAACATTAAATCGGCTTACGCTGGTTTAAACCCAAAGTGTGTTGTTTTAGTTGCTACTGTTAGAGCATTGCGTCATCATGGAGGAGCACAAAAAGAAGATTATAATACGCCTAACCTAGATGCTGTAAAAGACGGATTCAAAAATCTAGAAAAACATATTGAAAATATTAGAAAATATAATATTGAGCCAGTAGTTGCTATCAATGCTTTTGTATCAGACTCGGAAAAAGAAATTGATTACATTAAAACAACTTGTGAAAGTTTAGGTGTTCAAGCTGTATTATCTGAAGGTTGGGAAAAAGGAGGCGAAGGAACAAAAGACCTTGCCAATGCAGTGATAAATGTAGTTGAAAATAAAGCCACACAGTATAAGCCTTTATACGACTGGAAAAGCCCAGTAAAGGAAAAAATTGAAACTATAGCTAAAGAAATATATGGCGCTGATGGCGTGATTTATGATAAAAAAGCCGAATTAAACCTACGCAGAATTGATCGTTTAGGCTTTAATGATTTTGCAATTTGTATGGCAAAAACCCAGAAATCTTTTTCAGACGACGATAAGCTTATTGGAAGGCCAACTGGCTTTAAAGTAACCGTTCGCGAAATAGAAATTGCTGCTGGTGCACAATTTATTATTCCTATTCTTGGTAAAATGATGCGTATGCCTGGGTTACCAGCTATTCCTGCATCTGAAGGCATGACCATTGACAAAGAAGGTGTAATTTCAGGACTATCATAAAATGCACAAAATAAGAGAAGCTAAACCAGAGGAATATTCTCAATTGGGAAAATTAATGGTATTAGTTTACTCACAATTAAAAGGGTTTCCAAAACAAGATGAAATTCCTAGTTACTATCATGTACTTAAAAATGTAGGTGAGTTTACAAAACAACCAAAAGTTAAACTGTTTGTTGCAATTTCTAAGCAAGGGAAGGTTGATGGAGGTTTAGTGTATTTTGGTGACATAAGTTATTATGGCGCTGGAGGAAAAGCAACCGCTAACCAAAAAGCTGCAGCTTTTAGATTATTAGCCATAAATCCGGAAACAAGAGGAAAAGGCTTAGGTAAATTACTAATTAATACTTGTATCAATCAAGCAAAAAAAGAAGGTCACAAACATCTTGTTATACACTCAACCAAATCCATGATGCTAGCTTGGAAAATGTATGAACGTATGGGGTTTAGTCGATTCTCAGAAATAGATTTTGAGCAAGACAATGTTTCTGTTTATGGGTCTAGATTTGAAATATAAATAAAAAACCAGCCAAAAGGCTGGTTTTTTATTAAAGTAATTTCTTTTTAGTTTTTAATTTCAGGTTGCGTCATTTCTTCGTAACCTTCTGGTACAACCATACTAAATTTATCAGCAGCAACTGCATTTTTATTGATTTTAGTTACTTCACTTGTAATAGTTATATTCATGCCCATTTGCGACATATTAACCGTTAAATACATAGGAAATCCTTTAAGTTCTTTACTAAAAGCAGATGTTTGTTGAGAATATGCATTGATAGCTTCAGTGGTATATAGTTCCATTTCCATTGTTTGTCCTTGTACTTCGGCTGTTAAAAAGTATTGCTGACACTTATATCCTAATATTGTCTTGGTTTTATCTCCTTTTTTTACAGTAACTTTACTTGGATCTACTTGCGAATCATTAACAGAGCCTTTCATATATTTTTTCCCCAACATTGGGTTATCCATATATGTAATCATTTCTCCTGATTCACCATCTGCAACAACTACAACATCACCTGTCATTGAGCTAGAAACTTCTGTTCTAGATTTTTCGCCTTTAAAATAGGTAGTTGTTTTAGTATCACCCATCATTGAAATCTGTGCATTCATTTGCTCATTATCACTTGTCATTTTTTGAGTTATCACAAGCATTCCTTCATTTATTTTACTTTGAGAAAACCCTGCAAAACTTAATGTAAGTGCAACTACTAATACTAGTATTTTTTTCATATTTAATTTTTTATTAATAAAAAAGATTGTTTCACAAATGTATGAAACAATCTTTTCAATATTCTACTTTTAATATACTATTATATGTCTAACAAGCTGTTAGTCTTTTTAACACCTTCTGCACTTTCTTGCATATGCTCTTTTTCAGCGTCGCTTAAATCTATTTCGACGATTTTTTCAATACCGTTTTTTCCTAAAATTACTGGCACACCTATACATAAATCACTTAATCCATATTCACCATCTAACAATGTTGAGCAAGGAAACATTTTTTGTTGGTCACAAGCGATGGCTTGTACTAAACCAGACACTGCAGCTCCTGGTGCATACCAAGCAGATGTTCCTAATAATTTGGTAAGTGTTGCGCCTCCAACTTTAGTATCTTCTTTTACTTGATCTAAACGTTCGGCAGATAAGAATTCTGTTACTTTTACGCTATTTCTAGTTGCGTGAGCGGTTAATGGCACCATACCTTTATCGCTATGACCTCCAATTACCATTCCGTCAACATCGCTAATAGGAGCTCCTAATGCTTCAGCTAATCTATATTTAAAACGAGCTGAGTCTAAAGCACCTCCCATTCCAATAATTCTATGTTTTGGTAAGCCAGTTGCTTTATGAGCTAAATATGTCATTGTATCCATTGGGTTGCTCACAACTATTAAAATAGTGTTTGGAGAATGCTCAATTAAACTAGAAGCTACTGTTTTTACAATACCTGCGTTAATACCTATTAATTCTTCGCGAGTCATTCCTGGTTTACGAGGAATGCCTGAAGTAATTACACAAATATCACTATTGGCTGTTTTTGAATAATCTCCTGTAGTTCCTGTTATTTTTGTATCGAACCCATTTAATGAAGCTGTTTGCATTAAGTCCATTGCTTTTCCTTCGGCATACCCTTCTTTAATGTCTAATAAAACGACTTCTGATGCAAAATTTTTAATAGCTATATATTCGGCACAACTAGCACCTACAGCTCCTGCTCCTACTACTGTTACTTTCATTTTTTCTTTTCTTAATTTTAAGTTTGTATTGTGTTGTTTTAAAGACTGCAAAATTACGAATAAATATGCTGTAAATAAAAAAGCACCCAAATTAAATAAGGTGCCTTTAAAATAAAAAAACTTTTTTTAGAACGAAAAGTTGATTCCTAATGAGGCACTGTCAAACTCAGCAAAAGTATAATCGGCATTTAGTGCAAAGAAGCCTAACTTCAAATTAGCTCCTAAGCTTGTTCTTACACCTTTTACATCTTGCTTAATTGAAAAAGGGTCTACTATTTCATCAGCAAACACAACTCCATTGGAAACTCTATAAGTTCCTAACAAGTTGGTTGTCGATTTTCCGCTTACATATCCTAAACCTCCATAAAAATTTATCATCTTTAACTTAGTTCCTACAACTAGCTGATATAGCATCGTGTTTACAATAGTTTCTATTTGTTGATTTTCACCATCTACAATTCCTGTGTCTGTAAAATCGTAACTCCCGTTTAAACGCGTATAAGCTACCACTCCTGAAACAGCTACTGGAAAAACTTTTTCAGCTGGTAACCACCTAGTAAACTCCTGTTGTATGCCTACACCATATAAACCAATATTAGCATCTTCGATATTTACTTTAGGAAAAAATCTTCCTTTAATTTCTGTTCCTTTAAAAGGTGAAAAACTAGCTTGTAAATATGCCGTTGGTATTAAGCTTATATTTGTAGCTCCAATACCTGTTGGCAAAGTAACTTCTACTTCTTGCTCTCCAAAAATAGGATCGTTATACGTTACAAATACCGAAACATCTGGGTCGTTATGACCTAAAGATGTTGCTACTGTTTTTGAAGGACTATTATCTGAAAACCTTATGTTTTCATAGTCTGACACATTCATTGTAAATGATTTCTTTTCATCTTTAATAAATGAGCCATTTGCAAGTATTGAAAATTCTAATTTAAAACGTTTGGATGTGGTTGCTTTATTAAACCACCCATTGTTAATCCCGAAAGCTAATCCTTCGGAAGATGGAGCGATATAATAGGTTGTAAATGTTTTAGCGTCTTTAACACCAGCTGCTAAAAGCTCATCTATATTTTCTTGTGCATTTAATAAAAACATTGTCATAAATAACAATGCAAAAAGTGATAGGTTTTTCATAATTATAATACATTTGGGTTTCTAAAATTTCACTCTTAAACTTACATTAGGAGTTATTTTTAATGATAGGTTATCTATTTGAATTGTTTTATTAGAGTTATTTGGATCTACTTTGTAATACCTATTAATAGTATTTTTTTGATTTGTAAGATTAATAATTCCAGCTCTTAATATTGCAGGTGTTTTAGTGGATATATTAAAGTTATAGCTTAACGATACATCCAATCTCTTGAAACTTTCAAGGTTCTCATTATTAGGTGTATCGTAATTAACAAAGGTGTTATTTCTATCTTGTACTGTTTCATTACCCTCAACAGGCCTAGTAAAAGGTTGTCCTGAACGCCAAATACCACCGATTGATAGCTTTAAATTTTCTAACACGTTATAGTTTACTGCCATAGAAACGGAGTGTCTTATATCGGCATTATTTGGGAATACCATTGGTGTAAAGTTTTCAAACTTATAATCATTAATACTGTACGTATAACTTACCCATGCACTATAATTGTTAGTTGTTTTATTAGCTAAAAACTCAATGCCCTTTACTTTATAATTTCCTGTAGCACTTAGGTATTGAAAATTATTGTAAAAACCTTGATTACTTGCTGTAATACCTTCTACCTTTTTATAAAATCCTGTAACATCAATATTCAAATTATTTTCACTGTACTCTACTCCAAAAGACCCTTGTTTACTAGTTGAAATTGGTATGCTTTGCTCGTTAGCTAAAATCCAGCGTCTATTTTCTACGCCTAAAAAGTCATCTTGAAAATCTACTATTTGCGTAGCAGACTGATTTTTAAATTCACCTTCTAATTTTAAAGCCAAACCTTTCCCTACTTTTTGTCTAATATTAATTCTAGGCTCTACTATAAGCTTACTGAATTTTTGAAAGTAATTAAGGCGTACTCCCACTCTAGCATAAGTGCTTCCTTTATGATATTCAGCTTCAGTATATAAAGCATGGTTTAACAATACATCTTTCTTAGTTCTTTCATATGAAGGTGCTGTTACAGTTGTTTCATTTAAAATACCAGTTTCATTAAATTGATAGCCATTTAGCAAGGTTAAATAATTATTTACTTTATAAAATGAGTTTAGTTTTAATCCTGTTTCCAATACTTCATTTGCTTGAGTTAAAAGCTGATCAGTTTCAACTCTAAAATCGGATGCATCAACATTATATTGCGAGTAATAACTAACTAAATTAGTTGAAAAATTATTAGACCATTGTGCATTCCAATTACCTCCAAACCCTAAGTTATCTTGAGACAAACTACTTTCTTTTGTGTTGGTTTTGTTAAAATTATCTGTAATACTTTCAGAATAATCTAATTCATTTTTTATACCAATAAAATTTGCTCTAAAGGAATGCTTATCGTTTAAATCAAATAACAACTTAGCTGTATAATCGTAAAACACAAAATTGGAAGAAGTATCACTGTTTTCAATAGTTTCTGAATTAGTATTAATATCGCTATCTTGAAAACTTCTATCAAAATAGTTTTCATATGTTAGGGTACTAAATGCATCAGTAAAAGATCGCCTACCAGAAACATGCAACTCTAATTGCTTTGTAATAGGGATTTCCAAAAAAGCGTCGCCACTTATTAAATTTATACCTGCGCCTCCAGAAAATTTCTTCGTCAAATTATCATTGGTAAACATGCTTATTGTACTTGATACGCCATCGCTATACTGACTACTAGTACCATTTTTAGTAACAATAACTTTGCTTGTTACATTCGGATTATAGGCTGAAATTAACCCAAAAAAATGTCCTGAGTGATACATTTTTATATGATCCCATAACATTAAATTTTGATCATTTGTTCCTCCTCTTACATTAATATTTGCTATACTCTCATTAGTACTTTCGATGCCTGGTAATGCTTGTATGGATTGTAACACATCTGGTTCGGTAAGCCCTGGAAGAATCCCAAATTTTTTAGTATTCAACACAGTACTTCCATCAATATTTTTTTGTAATCCGGTTGTTAAAAACTTGGTTATTAATATTTGGTTTAACTCTAAGTTAGCTTCTTCCAACAGAATTGTACTACATGAATTATCTTTTGCAAATAAGTCTTTCGCGGAGAATTCTTGAGATTTATATCCCAAATAAGAAATTAGAATACGTGCATTAGCTGAAACATTTTCTAAATTAAAACTGCCATTTTCGTTAGCAATTGTTCCTTTGTCTGTGTTTAATACAACTATTGAAGCTCCAAAAAGTGCATCGTTATTTGAATTTCCAGTTACAATACCACAAATAGAAATTGTTTTATTTAATATAGATACCGTAATGTATCTATCATTTAAGAGTTCAAAATTTAATAGCGTATTCTTATTTAGGTAACTTATAATTTCGGTAATGGTTAGTGAATTGCTTGGTGCTTCAATGAAAATATTTTTCACATCATTAACTGAGTAAGAAAACTTAACATTATAGTTTTTCTCAACAATGTTCATGATTTGAGATAAGGCTTTTTTTTCTTGAATTTGTCCGTAACCCAAAAAGCTAGTTAATAACAATACATAAATTACAAGCCTACTTTGTTCCATCATAATTATAAAACGTCACGTTATTTCTATCTATTTCATAACTCAATTTTAATGGTACTGTTACAGATTGTAATGCTATATTTTTATCGTTGTGTGTAAATGTTCCTGTGAAAAGTTTAGCAGTATCTACATCATTATCTATCGTTATTTTTATTTGATATTGTCTTTCAAGCTCTTGAATAACTTGAGACAAAGGCACTTCGGTAAAACTAGACTCAGAATCTATCCACGAAGGTGATAATTTGTTAAAATCTTCAATCTCTTTTATGTCTCCATTAATTATTCTAAACGTTTTTCCTTTTGAAAGCTTCACCTTAGTGTTATTATAAGTTACACCAACTAAACCTTCGTAACATTGTACCTCAAAATAATTATCTCTCTCTTTTACATTAAATTGTGTTCCTAACACTTGTACCGAACCAACATCGGTATGTACTGTAAATTTTTGTCCTTTACTCACTTTAAAAAAGGCTTCACCATCAAGCTCTAAATCTCGAGAAGTTTTCCATTTCTTTTTATTGTAATGTAATGTTGAAGCTGCATTTAAAATGACTTCAGATTCATCAGGAAGACTAAATGTTTTTGTTTGTGCTAAATCTGTATTAATTGATACATTATTATTGAAAAATACAAAATAAGATACACTCAGCATAAGTATAACTATTGCAGCTACTCTATAAATAGTTTGAAAGTTTAGTTTTCTAACTTTTACTTCTTTTTTAACAGCATGTTTGTTCTTAAAATCTAGTAATGCTTGTTCTACATCAATTTTAGGTGCTTGCATAAACGAGCTATAGTGAGCTATTTTTTTTAGTGTATCAAAGTCTTCAGATTGTTTTAAATCTTCAACTTCCTTCTCAGAAAGCTCGTTATTAAACCATTTTAATATGTTTTTTTCTTCTTTCATTTTTAACACGTACAACTTTAAGACAACTATATTTTAATTTACCCTACCTTGTTATATATTTTCTATTTTTTCTCTTAATATTTTTAAGGCTCCTGACATTCTTTTCTCTACTGCTTTCTGTGAAATATCAAGCATTTCAGCAATTTCTCTATATTTTTTTCCTTCAATCCTATTTAACAAAAAAACTTCACGCTGCACATCAGTTAATATAGAAATAGCTTTTTGCAACTTTTGTTTAAACTCCTCTTCTTCAAGTAAATATTCTGGATTTTGGTTATTAGTATCTACATAAGGAACAGTTTTAGCATACTCCATAACAACCTTATTATGCTTAACTGTATTTAAAAATAAATTATTAACTGTAGTGAATAAATATGTTTTTGCTTTATTGAAATCTATCTTAGAGCAATTTTCCCATATCTTAGTGAATGCTTCTTGTACTAAATCTAAAGCACTCATTTTATCACCGCATTTATAAAAAGCAAAATTGCTGGCAGATTGGGCGTGTTCTAAATAAAAAGCATTAAAGTATGTTTCTTTACATAATTTTGGTTTCTCTTCATTCATAAGTTATAGTTCATTTAAAAACACATAATTTCCACACAAAAGTAGGGTAATTTAATTTTCTGTTGTCATATATCTGTACAAAGTAAAATTATTAGTTTAATTAAAAAAAACAAACTTAGGTAGGGTAAATTTAAACGAAGGTGTCTTACTTATACAAAGGCGAAAAATCGCTATGAAAAAGAAAAAAGCAAATTTCTAAACATTAAAAAGATTATGAAAAATTTAAAACTTATCACCGCTATTATGTTAACCTCATTATTATCTTTTACATCTTGCCAAGATGAAATAGATAATGAGAATGGACAAAACCCAAATACCAACAGTGCCAACTCAAGAACTGCTAAAAATTTAGAGCGTTCTTCAATGCACGATGGTTCTTTTGATGATTTCTTAGATGGCGTTTCTTGCTCATCTGTATTGCTTCCAGTAACAGCAACTGTTAATGGAACTCAAGTTACTATACTAAATCAAATAGATTATCAACAAGTCTTAAATATTTTTGGAGAGTTTAATGACGATGATGATACAGTTGTTTTTCAATTTCCAATTACAGTACAATTAAGTAACTATACTACAATAGTTGTGTCTAATCAAACTGAGTATAACGCATTAATTGATGCTTGTGAAGAAGCCGAAAACGAAGCTGAAGACGCTATTTCGTGCTTAGATATTAATTTCCCAATCACCATTTTGACATATAGTTTAAATTTCGAACAAACAGGAAGTATAGTACTTGAAAGCGAGCAAGAATTATATACTTATATGGATAATTTTGAAAGCGGAGAACTATTTGCTGTTAGCTATCCAATTACTGCAACATTAAGTGATGACACTGAAATAACTATTAATAGTGATATTGACTTACAATCCAGCATTAATGATTGTTTAGATCAAGAAGAATTAGAAGAAGAAGCTGAAGAAGAGGCTGAAGCTTTAGAAGATTTCTTAGTGGAAACAAACTTTAAAGTACAATCTTTCATAAACTCTGGAGTTGAAACCGCAAACGATTATGTAGAATACACCATAGACTTCGCAAACGATTTAACAGTTGAAGCAACAAATGTTGTTAATGTAGCGATAGAAAATGTTGAAGGTACTTACCAAGTAACCTCAGAAACTGAAGTGTTTTTAAACCTAACCTTTACAGGCAACACAACTTTTAACTTGTTAAACCACACATGGAAAGTTACCAGCTTTAACAGCACTAGTGTTTCATTAAAAAGCACAACTGATGCTGCTGTTATATTAATTCTTAACAAAATTTAATATACATAACACTATAACTTAGTTAATTTGGTTTAATTAATTTTTAATAATGCTGCTGTTAATATTAACAGCAGCTCATTTACAAAAAATATAGAATGAAAAAAATAGCACATATCTTTTTTTCAGGTTTAATAATGATTATCCTCTCTTGTTCTAGTGAGGGCGTAAATCAAGAAAACCCTGTAAATAATACAATAGAAAATAAAAAAACCACTGGCAGTTCTTCAAACGACTTATTGTCTGATGATACTTTTACAAGTATAATTATCGAGCTTGTTTATGTGGAAAATTATAAACCAACGCAAAGTGCTATAAATAATTTTAGATCTTTTTTAGAAGCAAGAATTAATAAACCAAATGGTATAACTATTGAAATAAGAGCAATTTCATCTCATGGAACTGCTCCTTATTCAATCGAAGACATTATTAACATTGAAGACGAAAACAGAACAAAATTTAACACCAATAACCAAATTGCTGTATGGGTATTTTTTGCTGATGGTTCTTCAGCAAGCAATACAAATAATGGAGTTGTTTTAGGTACTGCCTATAGAAATACATCGTTTGTAATTTATGAGGAAACTATTCAAGATTTAAGTGGTAACGCATTACAACCTAGTACAAGTATATTAGAAGCCACAGTCATTACACACGAGTTTGGGCACATACTAGGATTAACAAATCTTGGAGCTACACTACAAAGCAACCATGAAGATACTCAACATCCAAAACACTGTAATGTAGAAAGTTGCTTAATGTATTGGTCTGCAGAAACAGATAGTGGTTTAAGCAATTTAATTGGAGTAAGCAGTGCACCTGAATTAGATGCTCAATGTATTGCTGATTTACAAGCAAATGGAGGAAAGTAATAATTAAAAACATGAGAAAGATGAAAACAGAATTTATAACATTAACACTTTTATTAGGTGTCCTATTTACAATAAATGCACAAAGCGACAGAAACAATACTGGTTTAAAATTAGGATATAACTTGGCTGCTGTTAGTCTAGATGGCGAATCAGAAACAGGTCAAAGGCATGCGTTTCACTTAGGTTTTTACACCGAAACTTTTGCTAGTGAAGATTTCTCTATTCAACTAGAGTTATTATACTCTCAACAAGGTTATGAGATAAATGATAATGGCGGGACTTTCACTCAAAAGTTAGATTATATAAACCTACCTATAATGCTTAAGCTATATCCAAACACAAATTTCTTTTTCGAAGCAGGACCTCAAATAGGTTTAGCTGTTTCACACAATGAAACATTTGATGATAGCTTTAATTTATTTGATACTTCAAAAGAGCTTAACCCAAGTAATTTTGATTGGGGAGTTAATTTTGGAGGTGGCTTTAAAACAGATTCAGGAGTTTCCCTTGGAGTCAGGTATCATTTAGGTCTTGGAGACGTATATGACGAAGGGAAACCAAAAAATAGAATATGGCATTTCTCTATTGGATTTGATTTTTAATTTATTTTTTGCCCCAAATATTGAAAGCGTAAGATATTATCTCACGCTTTCTTCTTGTTTATAATATTGGTTATTATGTTATATTATCTAAAACTAAAAGCTATTCCAGCAGATAGTGTGTTATATTGTTGTAAAGTATAATCAGCAAATATTTTAAAAAATGCTAAATTTAATCTAGCTCCTAATGTTCCTCTAACACCGGTTGATTCAAAATTTAAATTTATTGGGTTGGTCACCGAGTCATTATATGTCCCAACAACATTACCACTTCCATCTTCTACATCATATTCTAAATCGTAAGTTCCTTTTAATTTTATAGATGATTTTCCACCATTATATCCAAGACTTCCATAAAGGGTTATTATTTTAAAGTCTAAAGATCCTATAGCTTGAACTGTCCAGGTTTTCATTTCGAAAGCAGCTTCTCCATTGGTAACGGTAACATCATCTGAAGGATCTTCGTCTTCAATAGCATATGATACATCCATGTTTGTAAATGCTCCAAGTATAGACAAACTTAAAGGCAATTTATCTATTGGTCCTAAATATTGCGTGATATCATGCTGTAATCCTAAACCTATTAAATTAGCTTCAACCGAATCATCAAAATTAAGTTTTGGAACGTAACGTAGTTTTAAGTCTGTTTTAGTAGGGAGTCCTATTCCTAATTGCACCATAGGTGCTGGCACTGCATTTATTGGTAAATCTTTGGTAATTCCTCCTGGCATTTCAAAACTCGCAACATTATAGGTGCCATCACCATTATCTATCTCAACATCTACAGTTGTTTCATAATCATTATCACTCATTATAGTTGGAAGGGATGTTTCTCCATTAGGCAATGTTAAATAATTATAATCACTAGGTATAAAGGCAAATAGCTTATCTGCATCTGGCACATATGAAGCATTTGCACTAATCGTTAAATCGAATCCTAGGGTTTTATGAACTTTACCTGTAGTAGCCCAACTACCATTCATGCTATACATTAATCCTTTCATAACTGGATTTATATAGCTTTCGGTTAGTTTACTAGCATCTTCAGAGGCTAATAGTAAGCTCTCAAGCTCTTGTGAATGTACTGATTGCATCGCTACAAAAAGCGACAATAAGAGGGTTAACTTTTTCATAGTATGATAAATTTGGGTTAAGTAAGTTTTTAAAAACTTATTTTATTATACATCTTTATTATTTATATCTATTTCTTTAATACTTTTAATACAGTTGTTTTCTTATCAGCTGTTATTTTAGTAAAATAAAATCCTCTTCTTAACTTTTCAAAATTTAGCTTGATTTCTTTAGAATTTTGAATTTGTTCACTACTAATTAGCTGTCCATTAACATTTATTATATCAACATTAACTAAAGAATATTCTTTCTTGAAATCAACCAAAAAATCTCCATTGGTTGGATTGGGATAACCAATAATGCTATTTTCAAACTCATTTTTGATAATTGACAAAGGAGCTGTGGATTGCACCAAACTATTAAGCATATTACCAACTAATTCAGGAGACTTGTCAAGGCGCAACCAATCTTGATCACTAGTTGTAATCACATCTCCATTAGAAGAAGAATCATCGTGATAACTAAAACCCACGAACATTCCTGAATATTCAAGAAATTTTTCAATTTTAGTTGAAGTAGTTGCCCCAACAGATCCATATGAAAATCCATTAAAAGAAGTCACACTATTAGGTGTGGTAGATAGCTCACCCGAAACAATAACTGTAACAGAATTAAAAATTGATGATGTCCATGAAAAATCTTCACCAATATGATCCATTATTGACTCAAAATTGACTGAACCTGCTATAGTTGGTAAATATTCTGCTTGAATATATACTGGTCCTCCAGCTGATATAAAATCTTTTACTGTCTGTAATTGTGTTGCACTTAATGTTTGCGTCCCTGAAGCTACAATAAGAACATCCGTAGCACTCAAATTAGATAAAGCATTTAAAGTATTTTGAGGGACAATCGTTGGACTATAACCCATCCCAACTGCTTTATCATACCATACTTGATCCATAGTATGGGCAACAGATTCCTGACTATTAATAATTGTAATATTTTGCGCTTCTATATTAAATGATAAGGATATAAACACTGCAATAAAAACTAAACAAACTTTTTTCATAAAAAGGCTTTTTAGGTTATTAATGAACAACAAACATAAGTAATATATTTCAAAAAACAACACTTAATCGTAAAAAAATAACACTTAATCGATTTACTTGTGTTTTTTTTACATAAAAAAAGCAGCAATACTATTTTAATTAATAGTATTGCTGCTTTTAAAAAACATGCTGAATTTCTATGCGTCTATATTAGCATAAATAGCATTCTTTTCAATAAATTCTCTACGTGGCGGTACATCATCTCCCATTAACATAGAGAAAATACGGTCTGCTTCAATACCATTATCAATTTGTACTAAACGCATCGTTCTAAATTCAGGATTCATAGTTGTATCCCAAAGTTGTTCAGCGTTCATTTCTCCAAGACCTTTGTAACGTTGAATTTTTGAGTTTTCGCCAAATTCAGCAACAATATCATCACGCTCTTTATCACTCCAAGCATATTGCTTTTTTGCTCCTTTTTTAACTAAATATAAAGGTGGTGTTGCAATATATATATGACCATTTTCAATTAACTCCTTCATATAACGGAAGAAGAACGTTAAAATTAATGTGGCAATATGGCTACCATCAATATCGGCATCACACATAATTACTATTTTATGGTAACGCAATTTTGAAAGATTAAGGGCTTTACTGTCTTCTTCTGTTCCAATTGTAACACCAAGTGCTGTAAATATATTTTTAATCTCTTCGTTTTCAAAAACTTTATGCGACATGGCTTTTTCAACATTCAAAATCTTACCACGTAATGGTAAAATAGCCTGAAACGCTCTATCACGACCTTGTTTTGCCGTTCCACCTGCCGAATCTCCCTCAACAAGGAACACTTCACATTTTGCAGGGTCTTGTTCTGAACAATCACTTAATTTTCCTGGTAAACCACCAATACTCATGACTGTTTTACGCTGTACCATTTCACGTGCTTTTTGAGCAGCGTGACGTGCTTGAGCAGCAAGAATTACTTTTTGAACAATAATTTTAGCATCATCTGGGTGTTCTTCTAGATAATCGGTCAGCATTTCAGAAACTGCTTGACTCACTGAAGCAGAAACCTCTCTGTTACCTAACTTGGTTTTTGTTTGCCCTTCAAATTGTGGCTCTTGAACTTTAACAGACACAATTGCTGTTAAGCCTTCACGGAAATCGTCTCCAGAAATATCAAACTTTAACTTATCTAGCATTCCTGATTCATCAGCATACTTCTTTAGAGTATGAGTCAAACCACGTCTAAATCCAGTTAAATGGGTACCTCCTTCGTGTGTATTAATATTATTTACATACGAATGTAAATTCTCTGCATAAGACGTATTATACACCATGGCTACCTCAACAGGAACTCCGTTTTTTTCTCCTTCAAAAGCAATAACATCTTTCATTAAAGGCTCACGATTACTATCTAGAAACTTAATAAATTCTTTTAGTCCTTCTTCAGAATGAAATGTTTCTCCTTCAAATTCCCCATCTTCCTTTTTTGTACGTTTATCAACTAGATGAATCGTAATCCCTTTATTTAAATACGCTAATTCTCGTAATCTGCTTGCAAGCGTATCATAGCTATACTCGAGTGTCTGAGTAAAAATTTGAGGATCTGGTTTAAATGTAACTATAGTACCGCGTTTATCAGTATCACCAATCGGTTTTACAGGATATAATGCTTTACCACGCTCGTATTCTTGTTCATATACTTTACCACCTCTATGGACAGTCGCCTTTAGATGTTCAGACAAAGCGTTAACACAACTTACACCCACACCATGCAGACCACCAGATACTTTATAAGAATCTTTATCAAACTTACCTCCAGCTCCAATCTTAGTCATTACTACTTCAAGTGCAGAAACACCTTCCTTTTTATGAAGATCAACTGGAATACCACGACCATCATCTTCAGTCGTTATAGAATTATCTTCGTTGATGATTACCGTAATGTTATTACAGTGACCAGCTAATGCCTCATCAATAGAGTTATCTACAACTTCGTAAACTAAGTGATGTAAACCTCTTGTCCCTACATCGCCAATATACATGGATGGACGCATACGCACATGCTCCATTCCTTCCAGGGCCTGAATACTATCAGCTGAATAATTGTGTTTATTAAACTCTTCTTTTTCTTGACTCATATTATAATTTAATATTGTTAATTACGTTTATTTGTTCCGAAAAAAAGGACACTAAAAAGCATCCTTCTGAATACATACAAATATACAATTATTAAACCTCATTTTTAGGGTTTTTATTGCATTTATCATATAATTATTAACATTTGTTAATTACACAAAAGTGTCTTAAATCGACTAAAAAGCATCTTAAAATGGATTGGTGTGATTTTTAGACCTATGAACAAAAAGAAAAAATATAATCGTCGCTCTAAACTGGTTTTTTCACTTTTACAAATTATATTTAAAGTGAAATTTTAGCTAATTTCAGGATACTTAAAGCAGACTTATACCTGAGCCTTTTTCTTCAGGAAATATTATTTTTCCGAAGTCCAGTTTTACACCTTTTGCTGTATCGTTTTTTAATAACATTGCTCCATCGGCATCTATATAATCTAAAAGTGGTGCAATTTGAGCTAGATTAGAGATGCCAACAGTAGATTCTGCCATACAACCAGCCATCACTTTTAAATTAAGTGCTCTGGCTTTCTCAATCATTTTTAATGCTGGTGTTATGCCTCCACATTTCATAAGCTTTATGTTAATACCATGAAATCCTTCGGCACATTGTTCTACGTCTTCTAAACGTTGGCAACTTTCATCTGCCATTAAAGGCAAAATACAATCTCTTTTCAAGCGTTTCATGCCTTCCCAATCTTCTGCTTTTAGTGGCTGTTCTATGAATTCTACACCTAGTTTCTTTAGCTGAATAGCATTAAACAAGGTTTCTTCCACAGTCCAAGCACAGTTAGCATCAATTCTAAATACAGCATCAGTTATTTTTCTAAGTTCTGAGACAATTTCCACATCATGCTCAGTCCCAAGTTTAATTTTATAAATTGGCCATGGTGTTTCTAAAATTTTTTGTTTCATTACCTCAATAGAATCAATTCCAATGGTGTAATCGCTTAATGGCGCTGTCTTAGTATCATCACAAAAATAGCTTCTTGTGGTTTTGTCTTGAGATTTAGCGTAATAATCCCAATAAGCACAATTAATAGCGCATAACGTAAAATAATCGTCTTTTAAATTTGGTTCAAGATATTCCCATAAATCGTTTGGATGCATCCCAAAAGCATTTTCAATAACAGCTCTTGATTTTACGACAGATTGCTCTATCATTTTAAGTGTTATATTATAAAAAGCGTATGGAATAGCTTCGCCATAACCTGTTGTTACACCATCAGACACAGATACAATAACTGTGTCTTGATGAGTTCTTGTAAACCTAGAAATTGTGAATGGATGCTTTAAAAAAAGCTTATACAGTTGTGATTGAAGGGTTAGTTTCATGACATCAAATATAATTTATTTAAGCAAAAAGAGGTTGGCAAAATTTGCCAACCTCTTTAAATAACTAATTAACCAACCAAATTAGTTATTCTAATATGCGTCGTCATGCACTTTTGCCACTGCTCTACCAGATGGGTCGTTCATGTTTTTAAATGCTTCGTCCCATTCTAATGCAATTTTTGTGCTACAAGCGACGCTTGGTTCTTGCGGTACACTTAATGCTGCTGCATCACTTGGAAAATGTGATTCAAAAATAGTGCGATAATAGTACTCTTCTTTGCTTTGTGGTGTTTGTATTGGAAATCTAAAATGTGCGTTTTCCAATTGCTCATCTGTTACTTCTTGCTCTACTACTTCTTTTAAAGTATCAATCCAACTGTAACCAACACCATCGCTAAACTGTTCTTTTTGTCTCCAGGCTACAGATTCTGGCAACATATCTTCAAATGCTTTTCTAATGACCCATTTTTCCATACGTTCACCATTTATAATTTTATCTTGGGGGTTAATGCGCATAGCAACATCTATAAATTCTTTATCTAAAAATGGTACACGTCCTTCAATTCCCCAGGCCGCCAAACTCTTATTTGCTCTAAGACAATCGTACATATGCAGCTTACTCAATTTTCTAACGGTTTCTTCATGAAATTCTTTAGCGTTTGGTGCCTTATGAAAGTAAAGATAACCTCCAAATAATTCGTCTGCTCCTTCACCTGATAATACCATTTTTATTCCCATAGATTTAATAACTCTTGCCATTAAATACATTGGCGTACTCGCTCTTACAGTAGTAATATCATAGGTTTCTAATTGATAGATTACATCTTTAATAGCATCTAAACCTTCTTGTATAGTAAACTTTATTTCATGATGAACTGTTCCAATATGGTCTGCCACTTTTTTGGCTGCTTTTAAATCTGGTGAACCTTTCAATCCTACCGAAAAACTATGCAATTGTGGCCACCAAGCTTGCTCTTTATCATCTGCTTCTATACGTCGCTCAGCATATTTTTTTGCAATAGCTGAAGTAATTGAAGAATCTAATCCTCCAGACAATAACACCCCATAAGGCACATCACTCATTAACTGCCTATGTACTGCATCTTCTAGCGCTTGACGCACTTCTGCTATTTCTGTTTTATTGTCTTTTACCGCATCATAATCTTCCCAATCGCGTTTGTACCATTGTACAAACTCACCATCTTTACTACTCATATAATGACCTGGAGGAAACAGTTCAATTTTTGTACATACACCCTCTAAGGCTTTCAGCTCAGATGCGACATAAAAAGTTCCTTGCTTGTCCCAACCAATGTACAAAGGAATAATTCCCATATGGTCTCGTGCTATGAAATATTCATCTCTTTTAACATCATAAATGGCGAATCCAAAAATGCCGTTCATTTCGTCAATAAAATCGAAACCTTTTTCTTTATATAAAGCTAAAATAACTTCACAATCACTTTCAGTTTGAAAGCTATAGTCCGGAAACTGCTTACGTAGTTGACGATGATTATATATTTCACCATTGGCAGCAAGAACGAGTTTTTTATCCTCACTAAACAAAGGTTGCTTTCCTGAAGCTGGATCCACAATTGCCAAACGTTCATGAGCTAAAATAGCTTTATCATCACTGTAAATACCACTCCAATCTGGTCCACGGTGACGAATGGTCTTAGCCATTTCTAGAATTTGAGGTCTTAATTTTTCTGATTTTTTTTTTAAGTCGAAGGCACATACAATACCACACATAATTCAATCCTTTAATTATTATAGTACAAATGTGCAAATAACATATTAAATTATAAACATATTTACAAATAATAATTACAATATGAAACTTATTTCTATAAATTTATACATTATTAAAACCATAATCAGTAAAATTTACACTTTAGATTTATGATTTGTAAAGTTTTAACAAAACCTTGCAAATTTTATATTTTGTATTCAATATTTTGAAAATTCAAAAACATTAAAAATTTAATATGAAAAAATTAAGGATTACACTCGTATTATTAGTAGTAGCAACTGTTACATTTGCTCAACAAAGCCCAAGAAAACAAGCAACAGGAAATATTGGCGCTGTAGCTGTTGAGGTCGATTATGGTGCGCCAAGCGTTAGAGACAGAGTAATTTGGGGAGAATTAGTTCCTTACGGAAAAGTATGGAGAGCGGGAGCAAATGAAAATACTACAATTTCATTTGACAAGGACGTAACTGTTGGTGATCAAAAAGTTCCAGCTGGCAAGTATGGATTGTTCTTTATTCCAAATGAAGGAGAACAATGGATTATTGTATTTAGCAAGAAGAACGATGCATGGGGATCTAACGGATACAGCAAAGAAAATGATTTAATCCGTTTAAAGGTTAACCCTAAGAAAGGTGATAAAAGTGTTGAACAAATGGCTTTTCATGTCGGTAAAAAAGGAGTACAATTTGCTTGGGAAAAAGTAACCATTTTTATTCCTATTAATTAATATTTAGTTTTTAAATAATTTATTAAAGCCTCAACGTTATGAGGTTTTTTTATAAAAATCTTTGCTGACTTGTTAAGTTTAACAAAACCTTTCGACTCATAAACAATAAATTCAATATTTTTAAATCACTAATTAAACAAAACTAATCATGAAAAAATCATCATTAATCACAACTATTGCTTTTGCATTTATTATGTTATTAACAACAAATATAAATGCTCAAAAATTTCCTGATCTAGATAAAAGCCCTATGGATGCGGCTTCACATCCTAACGATTACAAAGTATCAAATAAAGTTGCTAAAATTGTTTACGGTCGCCCACAGTTAAATGGTCGTTCACTAGATAAACTTGCTCCTAACGGAAAACAATGGCGTTTAGGTGCTAACGAAGCTGCAGAAATATCTTTTTATAAGGATGTAACCTTCGGAGGTCAAAAAATTAAAGCTGGAACTTATACTATGTCTGCAATTCCAGGTAAAACAGAATGGACATTAATTTTAAGTTCAGACCTTAATGTTTGGGGAAGTTATTTTTACAACGAAGCAAATGACGTTGCAAGAATTAAAGCTAAAGCTACTATGGCTGACGAATCGCTAGAAGCTTTCTCTATTGTATTTGACAAAGATGGAACAATGCACATGGGATGGGACAAGGTTAGAGTATCTGTTCCTATGATGTAGAAACATTACATAAATAACACTAAAAAACCCAGACATTTAATCTGGGTTTTTTATTATGGTATATTTAAGTATTTATGTGTTTGTAATGACACTTTCCACTTTGGGTGTTTCATTACATAATCTACAATTAAAGGAATAACCTTATCACGCTTACTCCATTCTGGCTGTAAATACAATATACAGTCTTCATTTACTTTTGCAGCCTGCTCTTCGGCAAATCTAAAATCGTCTTTGTTATAAACAATTACTTTAAGTTCATTTGCTTTTTCATACACCTCTTTGGTTGGAAGTTTCATCTTTTTTGGTGACAAGCAAATCCAATCCCACGTTCCTGTTAACTCATAAGCTCCAGAAGTTTCAATATGCACCATTGCACCTTTAGCTTTTAAGCCTTCAGTTAAATTGGTCATATTCCAAGTTAGTGGTTCGCCTCCTGTAACCACCACAGTATCACTATATTTGGTAGCGTTTTCAATAATACTAGCTGTTTTTGTTGGAGGGTGTAAATTGGCATTCCAGCTTTCTTTTACATCGCACCAATGGCAACCAACATCACAGCCACCAATTCTAACAAAATAAGCAGCAGTACCTTTGTGATATCCTTCTCCCTGAATCGTGTAAAACTCTTCCATTAACGGAAGCATTTCACCTTTACTTACAAGTTCTAAAATTTCTTTGTTCATCGTGCGCAAAGATAGTTTAGAGTTTCTAGTTTAGACCCAAAACTTAAAAGTTTTTTTATTTTGGTTTGACTAAGATTACTTATTTTTATGAAAATTTTACAGACCATGACTCGAAAAGAAGAATTCTTTAATCATATAGCTGAAGGTAACACGTTTAAAGGTGATTACATCACACTTGGTTCGGCAATATTGGATGAAGAAACTATAAAAAATGCTTATGTAAAAGTTCCTTTAAAAACTATGAACAGACATGGGTTAATTGCTGGAGCTACAGGAACTGGTAAAACAAAAACGTTGCAAGTATTGGCTGAGAATTTAAGTGAGAAAGGAATTCCTGTATTACTAATGGATATCAAAGGCGACCTTAGTGGATTAGCACAACCTAGTCCTGGACATCCAAAAATTGACGAGCGTCACGAAAAAATAGGCTTGCCCTTTGAGCCTAAGTCCTTCCCTGTTGAAATCATGTCGTTATCAGAACAAGATGGTGTGCGCTTAAGAGCTACTGTAAGTGAGTTTGGACCTGTGTTAATCTCAAGAATTTTAGACGTTTCTGAAACTCAAGCTGGAATTATTTCGGTGATTTTTAAATACTGTGATGATAATAAACTCCCTCTACTAGATTTAAAAGATTTTAAGAAAATACTTCAGTACGCCACTAACGAAGGCAAAAAAGAATTTGAAGAAGCCTACGGACGAATTTCAACAGCTTCAACTGGTGCTATTCTACGCCGTATTGTCGAGTTAGAACAACAAGGTGGCGATTTATTTTTTGGTGAAAAAAGCTTTGAGGTTGAAGACCTTGTAAGAACCACTAGAGATGGTCGTGGCTATATTAATATTATTCGATTAACAGATATTCAAGATAGACCTAAGTTGTTTTCAACATTCATGTTAAGCTTACTTGCTGAAATTTATGAAACGTTTCCTGAGCAAGGTGATTCTGGAAGACCAGAACTTATTATGTTTATTGACGAAGCCCATTTAATTTTTAATGAAGCTTCAAAAGCCTTACTTAACCAAATAGAAAGCATTGTAAAGCTTATTAGAAGTAAAGGTATTGGCTTATATTTTGTAACTCAAAATCCAACAGATGTCCCTGAAGCAGTATTGAGTCAACTAGGATTGAAAGTACAACATGCATTACGTGCCTTTACTGCTAAAGACAGAAAAGCCATAAAACTCACTGCACAAAATTACCCAGACACCGACTATTATGATACTGCAGAAGTATTAACATCTCTAGGTATTGGTGAAGCGTTAGTGTCTGCTCTAGATGAAAAAGGTCGCCCAACACCTTTGGCAGCAACAATGATGCGAGCTCCAATGAGCAGAATGGATATTTTAACTCAAAAAGAGTTAAACCAATTACTGGATGAATCTAAACTTGCTTTGAAGTATAATGAAGAAATAGATCGTGAAAGCGCTTATGAGTTACTAAACGAAAAAATAAAGAAAGCTCAAGAATTAAAGAAAAAAGAAGAAGAACGTTTAGCATTAGAAGAAGAACGTGAAAAACTTGAAAAAGAAAAAGAATCTAAATCCAGAAGACGTTCGTCCTCTAGATACCAACGCCAGAATCCTGTCGTTAAAGTATTAACTAGTGCTACATTTATACGTGCAGTATTTGGAGTACTTAAAAAAGCAATGAAATAAGCTCTTTATGAGCATGCACTAATTTTTATTGACTTAAAATAATTTAAAACCACCTATACAATAACATATGAAATACTCAATTTTAGCCTTAATCCTATCAATTACCTTATTAACATCTTGTAACAAAGAGCAAGACCCTTTCAAAGTTTCACCTAATAATATTGGCAACCTCAACGACTCAACACATGTTAAAGATTTAAAAATGGTGTTTTCAAACGACTCTATTGTTACCGCAGATACTAATAGTGAGTTTAGTGGTAACACCAACGATATTCATATTTATGAAAAAGGAGGCAAACAGTTATTAGTGTTATCTCCAGCCAAATCAAAAGATTCTACCTCTACAATAAAAACGATTAGAATTATAGATGAACGCTACAAAACTTCTAAAGGTTTAAACATTAATAGTACTTTTAAATCGATTAGAGATAATTATAAAATTTCCAGTATTCAAAACACTTTAATGGATGTTATTGTTTCAGTAAATGGCATTAATGCATATTTTACTATTGATAAGAGAGAGTTGCCACCCGAAATGCGATTAGACATGAATTTAGAGATTGAAGCCATTCATATTCCTGACGATGCAAAAATTAAGAACTTTTTTATTCAGTGGTTTTAAAATGAAAAAATACACCCTACAAAAATCACCTTTTATTGTTCCTACTGATGATGGTAAACTTATCGAGGAACATTTTGGAAATGCAATAAACAATAACCCAGAATTAAGTATTGCACACATGGTCGCTCCTGCTGGCTGGAGCGAACCTTTTCAAACACCTGAATTTGATGAATACACCTATATCATTAAAGGCAAAAAGCAATTTATTATTGATGGTGAAACCATTGTATTAGAAGCTGGACAATCCATAAAGATTAATAAAAATGTTCGTGTACAGTATTCAAACCCATTTACTGAACCATGTGAGTATCTGGCAATCTGCTCACCTGCATTTTCTATAGACAAGGTTAATAGAGAAGGCTAAGTTTAATTTTTATGGAAAAATATATCATAAAACTTGTTGGTACTTATCTTAACATTTTAAGTTATGTGTCACCAGATTATGCGGCCAATAAAGCACTCCATTTATTTTCAAAACCACGTAAAGGAAAGTTAACATCAAAACACGATGCTTTTTTAAATACTGCAAAAAAAGAGTTTTTACGGTATGACGATTTAAGAATTGCCACCTACCATTGGAAAGGAGATAAAGCAACCATTCTCTTAGTGCATGGCTGGGAAAGTAATTCTGCTCGCTGGAAACGAAAAATAGACACTTTTGTAGAAGAAGGCTTTAATGTCATTGCCTTAGATGCGCCAGCTCATGGTGCTTCAGGTAGCAAGTTTTTTAATGCACTGCTCTATGCTGAGTTTATTAATGTTGTCTCAAAAAAACACCAACCTCAAATCGTTATTGGACATTCTGTTGGTGGTATGGCTTTGGTGTTTTATCAACAAAAATATCAATTAGATTCCATTCAAAAAATGGTGTTGCTTGGAGCGCCTTCAGAATTTGAAGGCGTCTTAAAAAATTACATCAACCTTTTGGGTTATAATAAAAACATTGAAAAAGGTTTAAACAGGGTAATCATCAATCGTTTTGGAGCAGCTCCTACAGAATTTTCTACATCCAAATTTGCTAAAGACATAAGTGCTAAAGGACTTATTATTCATGACATGAAAGATCCTATTATTCCTTTTTCTGATGCAAAACTTATCAAATTAAACCTTAGAAATAGCAGGTTAATTTCCACAAAAGGCTTAGGACATTCACTTAATAACACCAAGGTTACCAAAAGCATTGTTGACTTTATAAAAAGCTAATAATTATACTATTTTTGCCTTATGGAAGAAAAACTAACACGACTCAACAAGTATTTAAGTGAAGCTGGCTATTGCTCTCGTAGAGCAGCCGATAAACTTATTGAAGAAGGACGTGTAACTATTAATGGTACTGTTCCTGAAATGGGAACTAAAGTTTCCGAAAATGACGTGGTGGCTGTTGATGGTGAAATCGTTAAAAACAAAGAAGTTAAGCGCACCTATTTAGCTTTTAACAAACCTGTTGGCATTGTTTGTACAACAGATACAAGCGTTGAAAAAGATAATATCATTGACTATATTAATTATCACAAACGTATTTTTCCAATTGGACGGTTAGATAAACCAAGTGAAGGATTAATTCTGTTAACTGATGATGGAGACATTGTCAATAAAATTCTAAGGGCTAGCAACAATCACGAAAAGGAATATGTAGTGACTGTTGACAAACCCATCTCACAAACTTTTGTAAAAAGAATGTCTGGTGGCATTTATTTGGAAGATTTAGATCAAACCACAAAAAAGTGTAAGGTCAAGAAAATCAATTCACATACGTTCAGCATTATTTTAACCCAAGGATTAAATAGACAAATACGTAGAATGTGCGAATATTTAAATTATGAAGTTACCAAATTACAGCGCACAAGAATTATGAATATTCCTTTAGACGTTCCTGTTGGAAGCTACAGAGAGTTAACATCAAACGAATTAAAAACGCTTAACGAATTACTAAGTGATTCAACAAAAATTCACAAATCTCACATACAAAACACGAATAAATTTTCTTCAAATCGAAGGAATCGTAAGCACTAGAATAACTAATAGAACTATTTATCTATTGTGAACATAAATTGTATGCAACAAAAAATGTAAATTTACGCTATAAACGAAATCAATGATACAAATTTCACCTTTTCACTTGGCAATCCCTGTATGGAATTTAGACACTTGCAGAACATTTTACAGAGATACGCTTGGTTGCGTTGAAGGACGCAGTAGCGACCATTGGGTAGATTTTGATTTTTTTGGACATCAGCTGGTGATTCATTACAAAGAAAAATTTACAGATGATCTACACACCAATCCTGTAGATGGAAAGAATGTTCCCGTACCTCATTTTGGGGTGGTACTTCCTTGGGATACGTTTCAAACCTTTGCTGAATCATTAAAAACTAAAGGCATCGAATTTATTATTGAACCTTATATTAGGTTTGAAGGTCTAGTTGGTGAACAAGCCACTATGTTTTTTTTAGATCCTTCAGGAAATGCTTTAGAGTTTAAAGCCTTTAAAGACATGAGTCAACTATTTGCTAAATAATTAATCCTTACCATGAAAAAAATCATCTTCCTTTTAGTCGCTTTTTGTTTCAGTTTTACTTCTTATAGTCAACGTGTTTACACAGATTATGGTGCTATTGATATTCAAAAATATGAGTTTCATATTTCTGTAAATGACAATAATAATGACATGCAAGGAGCATCTAAAGTCAACCTCATCGCTACCTCAAATTTAGAGCGCTTTAAATTAGACTTAGAAAATACCGATGAGACAGATAAAGGAATGATGGTAACCTCAGTTTCTGAAAATGGAAATCCTGTAAAATTTGAACATCAAAACAACGTACTTACCATTTTTAGCAATGTAACTTCTGGTGAGCAAAAAACATTCACTATTACATATCATGGAGTTCCAAAAGATGGCTTGGTAATTTCTAAAAACAAATATGGCGACCGTACTTTTTTTGGCGATAATTGGCCAAATAGAGCACATCAATGGCTACCAACAGTCGATCATCCTTCAGACAAGGCTTTGGTAGAATGGCATGTAACAGCTCCTTCACATTATCAAGTTGTTGGAAATGGAACCCAAGTTGAAGAAACCGATTTAGATAATCAAAACACCTATTATGTTTGGAAAACAGATGTACCCATTCCTACCAAAGTAATGGTAATTGGTATTGCGCGTTTTGCAGTACAGCATATAGGCGAAACCAATAATATTCCTATTTCTTCTTGGGTATATCCACAAAATAAGGACGCTGGTTTCTACGATTATGCTATGGGAAAAGACATTCTAAACTTCTTTATAGAACATGTTGGTCCTTATCCTTATTCAAAATTGGCGAACGTACAGTCTAAAACACGTTTTGGTGGTATGGAAAATGCGAGTAATATTTTCTATTTTGAAAACTCGGTGAGTGGTGAGCGTAAAATTGAAAACCTCATCGCACATGAAATTGCACACCAATGGTTTGGAAATTCAGCATCAGAAAGCGATTGGACTCATGTTTGGTTAAGTGAAGGATTTGCAACTTATTTTACCAACTTATATGTTGAAAAAATGAAAGGCAGAGATGCTTTTTTAGAATTAGTTCATGAAAATCGTGATGCAATTATTAAGTTTTCCAAGACACAATTAACACCTGTGTTAGATTCCAATACAAAAAGTTTAATGCGACTGCTCAATACCAACTCCTATCAAAAAGGTGGCTGGATACTACATATGTTACGTAAAAAAGTAGGTGATGTTCCTTTTTGGAATAGCATAAGAGCTTACTACAAAAAGTATGCTTTAAAAAATGCATCGAGTGACGATTTAAAAAATGTGTTTGAAGACGTTACCAAACAAGAATTAGACGCCTTTTTTGAGCAATGGTTAGAACAACCTGGACACCCAATTTTAAAAACTTCTTGGAAATCGAACAACAAAACACTAACATTTAACATTGAGCAAACCCAAAAAACTGATGTAGTCTTTGCGTTTCCAATAGAGTTAAAACTTGTGTATGAAGACGACTCTTCGGAAGTAGTGACTTTATCTGTAAAAGATAAAAAGGCTACAGCCAAATTAGATGTAAAAGGAAAAGTTAAAGAGGTGGTTATTGACCCAAATTCTTGGTTGTTGTTTGAAAGTGAAAACTAAAGTTTTTGTTTTTTTAGTTCCCTATTATTTATTGTAACAATTGAGTGTCCACTTGCACGATACCAATGATAATGCCCTTTTGGAAGAGTTTCAAGCAAATCGGCAAAACCTTGATTTATATCAATATGCTCATATAGAATTGTTATTAGTTTTTGTACTTTAAACCGTAATTCTATTTTTTCTTTATTATCTTCTTTTAATGGATAAATTTCATCAAATTGATACTCTCTTTCACTATTAGAAAGTTTAATTCTAAAAGCAACTGCTCCACTGTCTAAAAATCTATAATTATCACACTCTTTATCATCACTACATTTCTTAATAGTTTCTATTCCATTTTCTTTTAGTCTAGACATTACTTTTTCTACAACTTTTTCATCTAGTGGTGTTTTACCCATAATTTCTTTAGACTCAACTCTCCATAAACTTCTCCATGTTCTGTTTAGCCAACTTGTTCGATTTTTTCCTTTCGTTATCTTAGTTATGATATTTCCAGAATATTCACCACTTTCATATTCAATAAGTTCTATAATTTGAGGATAATTTATAACCGAAATCTCATAAACCCTTTTTATCTTTTCTTGACTATACACAAAAAAGGGAATTATTAATAAAAGTAATAGAAAAAGACGATTCTTCATTTTTTAGATTATTTCTTACAAATTTAAAACCATCTTACTTAGTTAAAAACACAAAATGAGCAAACAAGTATTCTCAATTAGGAAAAGATATTTTTACTTATACCTCCAACTCGTTAAATCGGCTCCAGCTGGCGCACTTTCAGCAATACGCTTCATAATTTTAGGAACGTACATACCATTATAACGCAATCTAGATATGGCATTAGGATTTTCATGATCACCATTCCAACAGTGTTCTGCTCTGTCGCCATAATCTACTTCTCCAGCATAATAAGGGTCTGTAGTGCTTTCAAGAAAGTCTTCCATTAAATACACGGCATTGTTAAGATAATAGTTATCCATATCACCACAGTAAATATGTATTTTCCCTTTAAGCTTCTCTCCTACTTTATCCCAATCGCGTTCTAAAATATGTCGTAAATCGTAATTCTCTTTCCAGTATTCGGCAACTTCATGGTTAATGTCGCCTGTGACCTTATCCCAGAGTCTTACAGGATACCCATCGTCACCTTGAGGTGAATAGGTAGCTTCCCAAATATCGTATTGTCCACCAGAACGTGTTTTATCTCCCAACACCAATTCCAGATGATTTGACTCTCTAACCGTAGAACTTATATTTCCTAAATAATCTCTACTTCCTGGAACCTCTACTTTTTTATGTTTACCACCAACAAAATACGCATTTTCATCCTCATAAATATTAGTCAAGCAATAGGCTGCAAAATCAATTGGGTCAGGACATGCTGCAAAACATCCGTTATACTCATCAGGGTATTTTACTTGAACTGCTAAGGCTTCCCAACCTCCTGTAGAACCTCCATACAAAAATCGCGACCAACCTTCACCTTGACCTCTAAACATTTTCTCAATATATGGGATTAACTCATACGTCAATGCATCCCCATAAGGTCCTTGGTTAGCAGAATTCACTGCATACGAATCATCATAATATGGTGTTGGATGCTGAATTTCAATAATCAAGAAACGTGGAAAATCTGGTTCGTTCCAACGCTTATAAAAATCGTAAGCTTCCTGCTGCTGAATAATATTATAACCTTCTACTCCAAATCTTTCAGAATATACAGGTTCTAGGTTTTCATCAGGTGGCGTGGTTCTAAATCCTCCAAAATCTGATGGGAAATGACCTTGAAATACCATAAGCGGATACTTGGCTTCAGGATGTTCATCAAACCCTTTTGGCAATAACACATGAGCTCCTAAATACATATCGCGTCCCCAAAACTCGGATAGTAAGTCTGATTTCATGGTAATATGCTTAATCCATTCGGTATCTTCTGGAGGTACAATTTCTGGAATGACATTATCCATAATTATTTCAAAGTCTTTAAGTCCATTTTCAGTAACCTCAACCTGAATTGGTGTGCTATATAAATTTCCTGGTGAGCGATTCCACTGTTGTCCTTCGCCATTATCCATTGGTAATTTTACAGTATGTCCTGTGGATAAATTAAACGTTTCATATGTATGTAACACTGCCTGCGCATAATAGGTTCCAGGTGCCATATCGCCTAAACTTTGATATGGAAACCCTGAAATAGTTTCGTCAAACACTACTTTTTCGTTAGGTGCTAAACCATCTACATTCATTCCAAAAATGGGCTGCGCATTAAGCCCTTCACTTACTTGAAAACGCGGTTCACGTTCATTATTATCAGCAAACACTAAGAGTAATCTCCCATCGAGAGGTTGATTGTTAGCATCGTTAGAAAACGACACACTTACTGCTACAGAGTTGGTTTTTTTAGTAGTTGATTCACAATTGAAAACAAGAAAACATAATGATAGGGACAGGATTTTAAATAGTCTCATAGGAACACCTTTTTAATTTGTAAAAAAGGTACTCATTTTTTTGATAGAAAAAAATACTGAACAGACTTTTCAACTGCACTCAGGGTGATAGTTACTTTTTACTACGCATTTCTCTTGCTAGCAAGGTGTTTTTAAGAAGCATTGCAATAGTCATTGGTCCAACACCTCCAGGAACTGGTGTAATGTAACTTGCTTTTTTGCTCACACTTTCAAAATCTACATCACCTGCAAGTCTGTAACCTCTTTTTTTCATGTCGTCTGGAACACGTGTAATACCTACATCAATGATAACCACACCATCTTTAACCATATCTCCTGTTAAAAACTCTGAAATACCAATGGCAGCCACAATAATATCAGCACCACGAGTAAAATCAGCAAGATTTTGTGTACGACTGTGTACAACAGTAACTGTTGCATTTCCAGCTTTACGCTTTTGGCTCATTAAAATACTCATAGGGCGACCAACAATGTGGCTACGTCCCATAACAACCACGTTCTTTCCAGAGGTTTCAACATTGTAACGCTCCAGTAATTCTAAAACCCCAAATGGTGTTGCTGGTAAAAAAGATGGTAAATCTAAAGTCATTCTACCTACGTTTGTTGGATGAAATCCATCAACATCTTTATCTGGGTCAACAGCCATTAATACTTTTTGCTCGTCAATATGTTTTGGCAAAGGTAATTGTACAATGAATCCATCAATGTCATCATTGTTATTTAAATTATCGATATGATTTAATAATTCTTCCTCGGTAGTTTCTTCTGGCAAATCAATTAATGTAGAATCGAATCCTATACGCTCACAAGCTTTAACTTTAGCTCCAACATAAGTCATACTAGCACCATCAGTTCCAACTAACACAGCTGCAAGATGTGGTACTTTTTCGCCATTAGATTTCATTGCTGCTACTTGTTCAGCGATTTCATCTTTAATATCGTTACTAACTTTTCTTCCGTCTAGAATTGTCATGTTGTGCTATTTTAAGTTAAATATTATCTTGGCATATTTTTCATCATTTGCATCATTTTTCTTCCGCCACCACCTTGCATCATTTTCATCATCTTACTCATTTGGTTGAATTGCTTTAACAACTGATTTACTTCTTGTACTGATGTTCCAGAACCTTTAGCAACACGTTTTTTTCTACTAGCATTTAAAATGGATGGTGTAGAACGCTCTTCTGGTGTCATTGAATGTATAATAGCTTCAATACCCTTAAAGGCATCATCCTCAATATCAACATCTTTCATCATTTTTCCAGCACCAGGAATCATTCCCATTAAATCCTTCATGCTTCCCATTTTCTTTACTTGCTGGATTTGCTTTAGGAAATCATCAAAACCAAATTGGTTCTTGGCTATTTTCTTTTGAAGTTTACGCGCTTCTTCTTCATCGAATTGTTCTTGTGCACGCTCTACTAACGATACCACGTCTCCCATTCCAAGAATACGCTCCGCCATACGAGAAGGATAGAATACATCAATAGCATCCATCTTCTCTCCTGTCCCAATAAACTTGATAGGTTTATTTACAACCGACTTGATTGATATAGCAGCTCCACCACGTGTATCACCATCAAGTTTTGTTAAGATAACACCTTCAAAATTTAATACATCGTTAAAGGCTTTTGCTGTATTTACAGCATCCTGACCTGTCATTGAATCTACAACAAAAAGAGTTTCCTGAGGTTGTACAGCTTTATGAATGTTAGAGATTTCGGTCATCATAGCCTCATCTACAGCTAAACGACCAGCGGTATCTATAATTACTACGTTAAACCCGTTAGCCTTTGCATGGGCTACACCAGCTTGAGCAATAGCTACAGGATTATTATTACCTCTATCGCTAAAAACCTCAACATTAATTTGCTCACCAACAACATGCAATTGATCGATTGCTGCTGGACGATATACATCACACGCTACCAATAACGGACGTTTCGTTTTTTTGTTCTTTAAGTAGTTAGCAAGCTTTCCTGAAAATGTTGTTTTACCAGAACCCTGTAAACCAGACATTAAAATCACTGAAGGTGTTCCTGAAAGATTAATCCCTGCGGCATCGCCACCCATTAATTCGGTTAGCTCGTCCTTAACGATTTTAACCATTAATTGCCCTGGCTGTAATGTTGTTAATACATTTTGACCTAAAGCTTTTTCTTTTACCCTATTGGTAAACTCTTTAGCAATTTTAAAGTTAACATCGGCATCTAAAAGCGCTCTTCTTACTTCTTTTAAAGTTTCAGCTACATTTACTTCGGTGATACTTCCATGACCTTTTAAGACGTGGAGTGCTTTATCTAACTTATCGCTTAAATTATTAAACATATTCTACTTCTAATTTTGAGAAATGCAAATTTAATAATTTGAAGCGTATAATAGAAGTTATAACATCATAAAAAAGGGTTGCAATTAAATTGCAACCCTTTTTGTTTAACCAATAACTAAAAACAACTAAAGCTTTTTTGAAAGCTCGTATATTATTATGTCTTTACAGACATTCTCTTTCTATAATTAATTCTACATTATCATTAACAAGTACCATACGTTCTGCACCACATTCAACAACCACCCAATCTTTGTTGAAAGGCTCGAAAGGACTTGCTATTTGACTAATGCTTATTACTACACCTGTTCCTGTTCCTGCACTAGTTGACCATGTACCAACAGTTTCATTTCCTGAGGCATCTTTGATAACTAAGTTTTGATTTGCGTTGAAATAGAAATCGTAACCATTAAAATCGTTACTACTATTAATTGTAACTGGTATCCAATGACAATTCTCTTCTACTAAATATGAATCTACCATCTCTTCTGTACAGTCATCACTACAATCCTCTACATAAAGTACAGCGAAGAAAATTTCGTATCTATTTGTTCCTGCCAAAGTCACTCTAACCCAAATAGGTTGTTGATTGTTTGTGTTTGTATATTCTGATGGTAAAGCATTTACATTATCGTGCGCATCTGCTTCACTTAAATGGAATGTAATTTCTACATCATCATTTGGACATTCATCATAAACATCATTTAAATTAAATGTTGCTATTCCGTCAAACTCAACACTATCATCACAAATAACTACATCTTTATTCTCGAAACAGTCAAATGGACTATCGCATTCTTTTTCAAAGACTATATAATAATCATCACGAATTACTTTAATTCTATCATCATCACATTCATAAATTTTCCAATAACCAGATAAGTCATTATATGGTACAGGTAATTCTAAAATTAATTTAATACCATAATCTGTTAGAGCTACTTCCCAAGTCCCTGAAACTTCAATATTGTTTTCTCTATCTACTACCATTACACTACCGTCGTCACTAAACATAAAGTTAGGATATTGTGTATTACTAAATACATTTGTACCAGCAAACCATGAGCAGTCTATTAAATTTCTTTTTATTTCTTGTGCAGTACAATCTGGTTCATCTTCGCAACGTTGCTTTAATACCATTGTAGTATCATTTGCGCCAGCTGTATCTCCTTCTCTTAAAAGTTCAAATCTATCATCGTCACATTCTTTTATTAACCACTCGCCGCTTAAATCTTCATCAAAAGCATTTAATTCTGTAATATTTAGAACAACGCCATTGTCTGTTTCTCTAGTATTCCATTCTCCATACACAGTCATTGATCCATCTGGATTAAGAATTTTTAAAGAATTATTTTCCATAAAAACAAGGTGGTAAGGTCTTAAATGATCGTCGCTATTATATGTAAATATTTTCCAATAACATTCCATTAAATCTTCATCTACTTCTTCCTTATCACAATCTTCATATTCATTACACATATCATCTGCCTCATTTATAATGTTTCCTAACTCTTCATTATTAAAAACTTCGACTATTTCACCATTAGCAAAAATCATTTTCACAGGAAAGTTTAAGCTTGCCAAAATAGCTTCATCTGCATCGTCTATTCTTTCCATGAATTGATATAATTCTCTATCATTCTCTATAACAACAGTTTCAATCACTTGAAAATCTGTATTGTAAATCGAGAATGAAATTGGATATTTAAAGTCCACACATTCAATAACCTCTTCTGTATCGCATCTATCTATAAAGTCTTCTAGCTGATCCATATTCTCAATAACCACTTCTGTATGGTCATTTAAAATAATCGTAATTGGAAAGATAAATTCTAAAGTGTCATCATCATCATTAAATTCATCAAAAACATCCTCAATATAATCTAGGTCTTCTTCAGTTTCAATAGTAATTGTTATACCGTTCACGACAATAGTCACTGGTAAATTCACCGACAAGCAATTAGCATTGTCCATAATATCGTCAGTAGTTCCATTATTAGAAGATGTAGATTTCATTAATCCAGCCAAGGTAGATTGTGGAGCTATAACTTGGTCTTCGTTAGGTTGCGTAATCTGGATTACTTCTTCTTGACACGAAGAAAAAGTTAAAAGGGCAAAAAAGGCTAATAATAGCGTGTAGTTTAGTTTCGTTTTCATAATGTAGGTTTTCGTTTTATACATTTTTCTTATAAAACAACTAAACTTTAAAAACTCCTACCCTCATATTTCTTTTTTTTTATTTTTACCACACCAAGATATTTTAATGAGTAAAGATATAAGTGACAATATTTGCAACGAACGATTGTTTTCAAGCCTTTTTGAAAAGCATTCAAAAAACCTACACGATTTTTTGTACTATAAATTTGGTGAGCATTTTAATCCGAAAGACAAAGTACAAGAAGCCTTTATTAAATTATGGGAACATTGTGGTAAAGTAACTCCTAGCAAAGCTAAGTCCTTTTTATTTACGGTTGCCAATAATTTAATGCTTAATGAAGCTTCACATCAAAAAGTAGTTTTAAAGTATCAAAAAACAAAGCCTAAAACGCATACCAATGAAACTCCCGAATTTATTTTAGAAGGAAATGAGTACATGGATAAACTGCAAAAGGCAATTGCAAATTTAAGTGAAGCCCAACGAACTGCTTTTTTACTTAATAGAATTGAAGGCAAAAAACATAGAGAAATTGCTGTGCTTTTAGATATTTCTCAAAAGGCTGTTGAAAAACGAATTTATGGTGCACTAAAAAAATTAAGAGAAGATATTAAAGAAATTTAAAAAGAGGTAGGAGTTTTTTAAAGTAGATTGTTATATAGGTGTAATTAATATTATGGAACGCGAAGAATTAATAAAGAAATGGTTAAATAATGAGTTAAATCCTCAGGAACTTGAAGCTTTTAAAAAGCTTAAAGATTATAAGGAATTGACAACTCTTTCAAACAATCTAACTCGATTTAAAGCTCCTGAATACAATGTTCAGGAAGGGCTTAATACTGTCTTGCAAAATATTAACACCTCTAAAAAAGAATCCAAAACACATTGGTTACGTCCAGTTTTAAGAATTGCTGCGATATTTGCAATTTCTTTCTCTGTGTATTATTACACAACAACTTTAGACACCAATATTAACACGCTTGCAGCTCAAAAAACTACTATTGAATTGCCAGATGCCTCGAATGTTTCACTAAACGCTAAATCTCATTTAGTCTATAATAAGAGTCGTTGGGATAAACATCGTGATGTGACTTTAGAAGGTGAAGCATTTTTTAAAGTGGCCAAAGGATCTACTTTTAATGTAAAAACAAAACACGGTATCGTTACCGTTTTAGGAACAGAATTTAACGTTAAGCAACGCGACGATTATTTTGAAGTAATTTGTTACGAAGGTTCCGTTAAAGTAACTCATAATAGTGACATTGTAATACTTAAACCTGGAAATAGCTTTTTAAAAATTGATGGGAAATTAATTGCTAAAGAAAAAGAAACATCGTTATATCCTTCGTGGATTAATAATGAAAGCTACTTTAAAAGTATGCCTTTCGAGTACGTAATTCGTGAATTCGAAAGGCAATACAATGTGTCTATAAACCCTCAAAACATAGATTTAAAACAATTATTTACTGGAAGTTTTAGCCATAACAATTTAGAAGTGGCATTAAAAGAAATAACGCTACCTTTAGATGTAACTTATAATTTTAAAAACAAATCCACCATAGAATTAACACGTGACTAGAACAACATTACGTTTTCTATACATTGTTTTACTTTTCTTTAGTTTTTTGACGGTTTCTGCTCAAACAAATAAAGAAACAATTCCTCTTATTGATTTTTTAAAGCAAATTGAAAAACAACATAATGTTTCTTTTACATATGCTGATGCCAATGTAAAAAATACAACAATAGCAAAACTATCTACAGAATTATCACTTAAAGATCTTTTAAATTATATTTCTAAACATACAAATCTATACTTTGAAACTTTAAATGATAAAATTCTAATTATTAAAAAAGAAGAAGATAAAAAGGAGTTAAAATCATTTAAAACACAATACTTAGAACAAGTTGTAATAAGTAACTACTTAACTAAAGGCATCTCTCTGAGCAACGATGGTTCTACGAACATTAAACCAGAATCATTTGGGATATTACCAGGACTTATCGAACCAGATGTGTTACAGACGGTACAGTCACTTCCTGGAGTTATTAGCGTAGATGAACGGGTTTCCAACGTTAATATTCGTGGAGGCACTCATGACCAAAATTTAATGCTTTGGGATGGTATTAAAATGTATCAATCTGGTCACTTTTTTGGTTTAATTTCTGCATTTAATCCTTATTTAACAGAAACTGTTAGTGTCTCAAAAAATGGTACAAGTGCTATGTATGGTGATGGTGTATCTAGCGTTATTGATATGCAATCGTCTAACACCATTAGTGAAAAATCAATTGGTGGTGGAGGTTTTAACTTTATAAATGGTGATGCTTATGCAAAAGTACCGTTGAGTAAAAAAATGGAGATACAACTTTCGGCAAGACGCTCTCTTACAGATTTAATTGCTACACCAACTTATGATCAATACTTTAAACGTATTTTTCAAGATACAGACCTTACCAACAATCAAAACAACAATTCTGTATCAAAAGATGAACGTTTTTATTTTTATGATGCTACTGTAAAATTTTTGTACGATCTCTCTAAAAAGGACAAGATAAGAGCTAACTTTTTAAACGTCTTCAATAACCTTAACTACAACGAGCAATCTAGAGTAAATAATGTAGATGAAGAGTTAAACAGCAGTATTACACAAAGTAATATTGCAGCTTCAGTTGATTATACTAGAGACTGGAACTCTCAATTTACTACTTCTATTCAAGCCTATGCTTCAAAATATAATTTAGATGCCACCAATTTTGATGTCTTAAATAACCAACGACTCATACAAGAAAATCAAGTATATGATAATGGCATTAAAACACAAATAAATTATCAGTTTAATGATAATTTGAAATTGAAAAGTGGTTATCAATTTTCAGAGGTTGGTGTTAGTAATTTAGAAGATGTTAATAACCCTGTTTTTAGAAGCTATATTAAAGAAGTTATTCGAACGCATTCAATATTTAGTGAGCTGGATTTTTCATCAAATTCTAAAGGCACATTGTTGAAATTTGGAGTTAGAGGCAACTATTTTGAAAAATTCTCTAAAACACGTTTTGAACCTCGATTTAGTTTTAATCAACGGTTTTTAAGCAACTTTAGATTTGAACTTCTTGGAGAATTAAAAAGTCAAACAACATCACAAATTATTGACTTACAAAATGATTTTTTAGGTATCGAAAAAAGACGTTGGGTACTAGCAAACAACAATGATATTCCAATAATTGAAAGCAAGCAAATTTCTACTGGAGTAAGGTTTAATAAAGACAGATGGTTATTAAGTGTTGATGCCTTTATTAAAAAAGTAGATGGCATTAATACAAGAAGTCAAGGGTTTCAAAATCAATTTCAATTTGTAAATACTATAGGAAATTATCAAATTAAAGGTTTAGATTTTTTAATTAACAAACAATTTGATAGAACTAGTATTTGGTTTAGTTATTCGTATAGTAAAAATGACTATATGTTTAAAGACCTTAACCTTGGCAATACATTTCCAAATAATGTAGATATAACACACGCATTAACTTTTGCAGGCACATACAGCACAAACAAATTTAAGTTTGCTTTAGGCTTTAATTGGAGAACAGGCAAGCCTTATACTATACCAGACACTACAAACCCAAATACCAACAATACTATAAACTATGCGTCTCCAAATAGCAGTAATATTGAGGACTATTTAAGAACTGATTTTTCAACAACTTATACCTTTAAGGTTGCTAATAATACTAATGCGATTGCTGGTTTTTCAATATGGAACCTACTCAACAAAGAAAACATTATCAATACCTACTATATCATTGATAGTGACGACAATATATCAAAAATAGAAAATTCATCACTTGGCATCACTCCAAACTTTAGTTTTAGGATACACTTTTTGTAATTTGAAAATCATTTAAAATAAACTACCTTAGCTTAGCCTTCTAATTTATTCTATTTAACTACTGCTTTTAATTAATTTAATAAAAGTCTCTTGGCATGAATTCTAAAACCAACACACTTAAGCACCAGTTTTTAATCATTTTTATTTCTTTTATTTTTTCTTCAACCTCTGTCTTTTCCCAAGGGTTTGAAGGATACTATCGCACACCAACTATACATGAAAACACTGTTATATTTGCAGCTGAAGGCGATTTATGGAGCGTTCCATTAAACGGCGGACTTGCTCAAAGACTAACCACTCATGCCGAAGAAGAATTTAACCCAGCCATTTCTCCTGACGGAAAAACCATTGCGTTCTCTGCTAGTTATGAAGGCCCCGTTGAAGTATATACCATGCCAATTACAGGTGGATTACCAATGCGATGGACTTACGAAAGTGATGCTTCCCTTGTTAATATGTGGACACCAAATGGCGAAATTGTTTACGACACAAGAGCTTTTGCTACCTTACCAGACAGACAGTTGGTAACTATTAATACACAAACCAAAGAGAAACAAAGAGTACCTTTACATCAAGCTAGTGAAGCAACTTATAATCCATCAGGAAATACGGTGTTTTTTGTTCGTCCTTCATATCATGGTAATGTAACTAAGCGTTATAAAGGTGGAACTGCAAGACAAATATGGAAATTTACCAATGGAAGTAAAGAAGCTATAAAATTAACCACCGATTATACTGGTGGAAGTCATCATCCAATGTGGTATAACAATCGTGTCTATTTTATTACAGATAGAGATGGTACCATGAATATTTGGTCCATGGACGAAAATGGTAGCGACTTAAAACAACACACTAGGCATGAAGGTTTTGATGTCCGCTATGCTAAACAACACAATGGCAATATTGTTTACCAATTAGGCGCAGATATTTGGCACTATAATGTTGCTTCTAATGCAACCAAAAAAGTTAATATTAGACTTCAATCAGATCTTGATCAACTTCACGAAAAATGGGTTGAAAATCCATCTAGTTACATTACCTCTGTTTTTCCTGATAAGAAAGGAGAACGTATTGTTATTACTGCTAGAGGTCGTGCTTTTATTGCTCCAGTAAAATCAGGTAGATTTGTAGAATTTACACATCAAAAAGATGTACGTTACCGAGACGCTATATTTTCTTCCGATAGTAAAAACATCTACACCTTATCGGATGAAAGTGGTGAATTTGAGTTTATAAAAATAGATGCGCATGGAAAAGATAAACCGCAACACATTACAAAAGATGGCAACGTATTAAGATTTGCAGGAATGCCTTCTCCAGACGGCAAATGGATGGCTTATAATGATTTAGAAAATAACCTGTTTATACTAAATCTTGCCAATGGTAGAAGTAAAAAAATATCAACAAATGAAGAAGGTATTTACGATTTCTCTTGGTCACCAGATAGTAAATGGTTAGCATTTACACAATCTGCCAATAATACTATGGCACAAATTTTAGTACATGGTTTAGATGCCAATGACACTTTCCCAATAACAACAGACAGAGCTAATAGTTTAAACCCTAAATGGAGTCTAGATGGAAAGTTTATTTACTTTATTTCTGATAGAAATTTTAGAACACTAGTTGGATCACCTTGGGGACCACGACAACCAGAACCTTATTTTGATATTAGTGAGAAAATATATCATATTGCTTTACAAAAAGGCACTCGATCACCTTTTAGAGAGCATGATGAGTTAATTTTGGAATCATCAAAAGAAGAAGAATCTAAAGAACCTGTGTCTATTAAAATTGATAAAAATGGTATTATACAACGCATTGAAGAAGTTCCAGTTCCTCCAGGGAACTATAGAAATTTGGAAGTAAACAACAAGGCCTTATACTTTTTATCAAGCTCAACTGGTGCCAATTCACAAACAAATTTAGCAGTGGTAAAAATTGGAAACGACAATGTAAAAGTTAATACCATAACAGAACGTATAAGAAACTATCAATTAACAGGAAATGGGAAAAAATTGCTCATTAGAAAAGGAAGTAGCTTCTATATGGTAAATGCTGGCACTGAAAAAATAGGAGATTTAAATAGTGGTAAGATTGATTTAAGTGGTTGGAAATTTGCCATTACGCCTTTAGAAGATTGGAAGCAAATTTTTACTGATGCGTGGCGTATGGAGCGTGATTATTTTTACGATAAAAATATGCATGGCGTTGATTGGAAAAAAATGCATGACAAGTACTACCCTTTAATAAATCGTGTTACTACTAGAAATGAATTATCAGATCTTATTGGTCGCTTTGTTGGGGAACTTTCTGCTTTACACACAAGTGTTAGAGGTGGAGATACTCGAAACGATAGCTCGAATATTCCTGTAGCAAATTTAGGCGCTCGCTTTAGTAGAAACACTGATGGATATCGTATCGATTATATTTATAAGGCCGATCCAGATTATCCAGACACAAAATCTCCACTAGATGATCCTTATTTAGATGTAAGAGTTGGAGATATTATTACACATATTAATGGTAAACCATCATTAGAATCGATAGACATTGGTGAACTCATTAGAAATCAAATTGGCAAACAAGTAAAGCTTAGTATCAGAAGAGAAAACAATAGTAAGGATGTAATTGTGAAGCCTATTGGAAGCATGTACAGTTTACGCTATAAAGATTGGGAGTACTCTAGGCGATTAATTACTGAAAAAGAAAGCAATAACAACATTGGTTATGTGCATTTACAAGCCATGGGAAGTAACGATATTAATCAATGGTATAGAGAGTTTTATCCTGTTTTTGACAGACCAGGATTAATTATTGATGTTCGCCATAATAGAGGTGGAAATATAGAAAGTTTTATACTTGAAAAACTATTACGTAAAGCTTGGATGTATTGGAAATCTCGTTCAGGAAAGCCTTACTGGAATATGCAATATGCCTTTAGAGGTCACATTGTTATTTTGGTAGATGAAAACACCGCATCAGATGGCGAAGCTTTTGCTGACGGATTTAAAAAACTCGGATTGGGAACAGCAATAGGCATGCGTACTTGGGGAGGCGAAATTTGGTTAAGTAGTGTTAATAGATTAACTGATAATGGATTAGCAAGAGCACCTATGATGGGGGTTTATGGTGACAATGGAGAGTGGTTAATTGAAGGACATGGCTTTGTCCCAGATATTGAAGTAGATAATCTACCTCACGCTACTTTTAATGGTAAAGATGCGCAATTAGAAGCAGCAATAAAGCACCTAAAAGAATTGATTGCTAAAGACCCGAGAGAGGTACCTCCGGTTCCTCCTTATCCTAATAAATCTTTTAAAAATGATTAGTTAAAAAAAGTAAAATAAACATACTAGTAACTCATAAAATTTGTACATTTATTTTATGTTTTTTACAAAACGTATCACATCTCTTTTTTTAAGTTTTTCACTTATAGCTTGTTGTATTACCTTTCAAGCTAACACTGTATTTACAAAAGCAAATACTGTAAATACTTCTTGGGTAATTACTAACCTTAAGCAATCTTTAAGTGAGAATACCTATCGAATCAACTTAAAAGAAGTTCATGGAATTTTTAAAAACAATTTCTCTATTTTCAATTTTAAATGTTGTTTGAAGCATCATGATATGTTATGTGATGTTGAATATAAAAAAACCACATATTTACACTTACCATTACAACTAAAATCCATTAAAATTTTACAAAAACAATCCAATCTAAAGGCAGATACTTTCATAGGTTAATTACACTTTAACTTTATTCAATCTACACCAAATTCTTGGAGGTAGATATTATATCATCTTATAAAATAACCTATGCAAAAATTTAAACGTTTTTTGCGCTTATTCCTATTTTTACTTCTAATTGGAATGGCTTCAATATTACCTATACCAATAGTTTACTACGGCAAAGACAATTTACCAAAAAACTTGACTGAGCTAGTCGAAAAAAACACAGATGACGATGATAACGAAGATATTAAGAAACTTTTTTAGAAGGCATCATTCTTTGGCTTTACAAGAAAAAACTGCTACTTTCGTTTACCTATACTGAAATTTTATGGCAAAGAAAAAAACTAAGCAAGTTTTTAAAATAGTATTAATAACCGCATCCATATCCTCACTATTCTTTGTTCCATGGTTATTAGTAAAAGCATGGATACTACCGCTACCAGATACAGTTCAAGAACAATTAGATCAAGCTATTGGTTATGGATTTGAAGGAATGATTGTTTATGTAGATCAAGCTGACCAACCTCCTCAATACTTTGCTTCAGGTTGGCATAATAGAGAATCTAAAATACCTGCAAAACCTAAAGCACTATTTAAGATTGCAAGTATTAGTAAATTATATGATGCTATAGCGGTTACCAAATTGGTAAATGATGGACGCCTATCTCTAGATAAAACAATTGCTGATTATTTACCAGAACTTACAGGAAGAATCGAAAACGCTGAAAAAATTACTTTAAGGTTGATGATACAGCATAGAAGTGGTATTCCTAATTTTACCGATGCTCCTAATTTTTGGGCAGCACCAACAGAAACCTATGAAGAAGGTCTTGCTTTGATTCTGGATAAGCCTGCTAATTTTGAACCTAATGAAGATTATGAATATTGCAACACGAATTATCTTTTAATTAATAAGATAATGGATGATGTACTGGGTTATGACAATTTTAAATTCATTCAAAACGAGATTTTAAAACCGTTACATCTTAACAATACCTTTGGTTCGCTTAATGAAGTGAATATTGATGATGTAATGAGTGGTTATCATGTAGGGCATCCCTCTGATTTAAAAACTGACGAACATGGTATGCTAGCCACAGCGGAAGACGTGGGTACTTTTTTAAGAGCTTTAAACGATGGATCCCTATTCAAACCTGGAGAACAAGAAATATACAATTCCATTTACGAGTACGAGCATGCAGGTTGGGTTCCAGGATACCAAAGTTTTGCTAAATATTATAAGGATCTTGATGCTGTTATTATTGCGTTTTATAATACAACTGACCCTAAACTGTACAATTGGAATTTATCAGAAATTATTAATAATAGAATTGCTAAAATTCTGAAAAGGCAAAAAAGTTTATAAAACCCTTTTTTACAACATAAAACTACATACGTTCAGGCACATTAATACCAAGTAAAGCAAACGCATTTTTAATGGTATTGGCTACCGTTTTAGATAATTGTACCCTAAACACTTTCTCGCTTTGATTCTCAGTACCTAAAATTGATACATTTTGGTAAAACGAATTGAACTCCTTAACCAAATCGTACGTATAATTAGCAATTAATGCAGGACTATGGTTTTGAGCTGCATTCTCTATAACCTCTGGAAATAACTGTAACTGTTTAACAAGTTCTTTTTCTTTTTCATGGAGCAACATATCTTCTGCTCTAAAAGTGGCATTTGTATCAAAGTCCGCTTTACGTAATATAGCTTGTATTCTAGCATAGGTGTATTGAATAAAAGGTCCTGTATTTCCTTGAAAATCTACCGATTCTTTTGGGTCAAACAAAATGCGTTTTTTAGGATCTACCTTTAAAATAAAATACTTTAAAGCACCTAGGCCTATAGTATTGTAAATATCTTGTTTTTCTTCTTCAGTGTAACCATCGAGCTTTCCTAAATCCTGAGATAATTCTTTGGCTGTATTAGCCATTTCAACAATTAAATCGTCAGCATCAACAACGGTACCTTCTCTACTCTTCATTTTACCGCTTGGTAAATCTACCATACCATAGCTTAAATGATACAGGTTTTTAGCCCAATCAAACCCAAGTTTTTTAAGTATTAAAAACAAGACTTTAAAGTGATAATCTTGCTCATTACCAACAGTATAAACCATGCCTCCAACATCTGGATAATCCTTAATACGTTGTATAGCTGTACCTATATCCTGTGTCATATATACTGCCGTACCATCTGCTCTCAATACTATTTTTTCATCTAAACCATCTTCGGTTAAATCACACCAAACAGAGCCATCTTCTTTTTTATAAAATACACCACTTTTTAATCCTTCGGCAATGAATTCTTTACCTAATAAATAAGTGTCGCTCTCGTAATAATAACAGTCAAAATCTACACCTAAGTTTTTGTATGTTTCTTCAAAACCATCATACACCCAACCATTCATCATTTTCCATAAAGCAACAACCTCTTCATCTCCTGCTTCCCATTGACGTAGCATGTCTTGTGCTTCTAACAAAATTGGTGCTTCTTTCTTTGCAGTCTCTTCCGTTTTTCCTTCTGAAATTAAATTGGATATCTCTTTTTTATATTCTTGGTCAAACTTCACATAATAATTCCCAACTAGCTTATCTCCTTTTAACTCTGTACTCTCAGGTGTTTCACCTTTACCGTAACGCTTCCAGGCCAACATACTTTTACAAATATGTATCCCTCTATCGTTAATAATTTGGGTTTTATATACTTTATGTCCAGCGGCTTTTAAAACTTCGGCAACACTATATCCTAATAAGTTATTTCTAATATGTCCTAAGTGTAAAGGCTTGTTTGTATTAGGCGAAGAATACTCAACCATAATAGACTCTTTGGTTTGAGGCTTATATCCATAGGTAGAATTATCCTTTATGTTGTTAAAAAAATTCAAATAAAACACATCATCAATAACAAGATTCAAAAAGCCTTTTACTACATTAAACGTCTTTACCTCAGCTACATTTTCTACTAAATAATTACCAAGGTCTTCTCCTAATTGGACTGGATTCATCTTAACGATACGCAACATTGGAAAAGTCACTATCGTTATATCACCTTCAAAATCTTTTCGGGTGGCCTGAAATTCAACGGTTTCTATGTTAGCATGATATAAAGATTGGAATGCCTCTTTAATATGATGAGATAAAGTCTCTTGAATTGTCATTATTACTAAATTTTAAGCTACAAAGATAAAACTTTTACTAAGCTATATAGTATATTTTAAAGTTTTATGCTGAGTGCAAAAACCCTAAAGTAATTATCAAAACTTACTCTATATGTGATTTTAAAAATAAGCGTAACATGCTAATTCATAATATTTTACGCTTTATCGAAAAAATGATAATTAAATAAATGCATTTCATCGATAAGAGTGTAGTTTTTCCAATTTTTTTACCGTTGGTCGATAGCAACTTTTTTTTCAAAAAAATATTGTTCCTTTTATCTAATTTATTTGCTTTAAAACGCAGAAATTAGGGTTTTCTATCTGTTTTGTCAACTTTTGTTAAGCTATTAATTTCGGTCCCCAACGATGATAACAACTACTTTTAGTTATAAAGCAAATAGTTTGCTTACTAGTATATACTTAATTTTCCTTTCCCTCAAGGTGAGTTTAGGTAATACATTAGTTGTTTCACCTAAAACCTTTTATAGTTTATGAAACAGTTAATTACCTTAACTGCATTTTTATTTACTATATTCTCTAGTTTATCTCAAACTAAAGAACAGGATAGTCTTGTCATGCAATTTGCATTTCAAAAGTTAGACTCTACTAAGGTTGATACTTCTATAGAGTTAATAAAGTCTTTCTACAACTCTAACGATTATCAAAAAGCATTAGGATATATTGCGCAAACCGAAAAATTATCAACATCGTTGCAATATCATAAAGCAACAGCCGAAATTAAATACTATAAAGCACTTATTTACTCTCAAAAAGACGACTACTACAATGCGCTCGATAATTACAATGCATCGTTACGTTTGTTTAATCAATTACAAGATTCACTTGGTATTGCTAAGGTGAATAACAGCTTAGGGCTTATTGAAATTAAAAGAGGAAATTATGGCAAAGGGTTACGTTACTCATTATCTGCTATCGATATTTTTGAAAGCAAGAACTTAAGACGCGAGTTAAGTTCGGCTTATAACAATTTATCTGAAGCTTATTTTAATACCAATCAGGTAGATAAATCATTGGAATTTAACATTAAAGCTTTAGAGATTAGAGAACAACTTCGTGATAGTTCTGGTATAAAGGCATCAACTAAAAACATAGCCATATTATATTCTATGCGCAAGGAGCATAGAAAAGCCATTGAGTATTACGAAAAATTATTAGGCTATTTAGATCCATTGAATGAAAACGACCAAGCCATACGAGGTGATGTGTTACCAAGAATTGGTGATCAATATTTACAATTTAATGATTTTCAAAAAGCAGCCTCATATCTATTAGAAGGTTTAAAACTAAACCGAAATGAAAACAATAAAGCAGGAATTTTAAAATCGCTAAACAGTTTAGCTAACTTAAACTTTAAACAAGGAAAAACAAGATTAGCCGAAATACAGTTAAACGAAGCCTACTCACTTACTAGACAAGTAAATGATAATGAAGAGCTTTTAAAAAACTATAAGTTAAGAGTAGCAATAGATTCAACAAACGGTAATTTTAGAAGTGCTTTTAAATGGCAAGCCGATTACCACAATTTAAAAAATAAGCTTGACGAAGAAAAAGCCACACCTTTTGTTTTTGAAGAAGAACCAATAGGTATTAATCAACCTACAAATACAACTATTGATGACGAATCCATTTATCCTGTTGACACTAAAAAAACTAAGCAGTTAAAACTAATAGCATATGCTTTAGGTGGTGCTTTTCTTTTAGTATTAATTGCATTAATAGTAATGTTTTTAAACAGTCGAAGCAAAAAAGCTGAGTTAGTAGAGTTAGAACAGACTAACAAACAATATAAACTTCAAAACGATTCTATTTTAGAGCAAACACGCCATCTTGAAGAAATGAATCAGGTAAAAGACCGATTGTTTTCTATAGTATCACATGATTTAAAAGATTCTATTACAGGTGTTAAAGCCTTTTTAGACTTATTAAAAGAAGACAGTATAAGTCAGGAAGAGTTTGATGAGTTAATTCCTGAGTTAAGTGAAAATGCCGATAATGCCTCAGCCCTATTAATGAATTTATTAAACTGGTCGAAATCGCAAATGCAAAATTTGGAGCCTAAGCCAGAGCTTTTTAACATACAAGAAGTGTTTGCAGATAAAATGAATTTAATAGAGAAAAAAGTAGAACAAAAACAAATTATTTTACTTGACGAGTCTATAAAAGATTTTGTCTATGCTGACAGAAGTATGATAGAGATTGTAATACAAAACTTATTGGCTAATGCGGTTAAGTTTTCAAGAGTTGGTGATGTAATTACTGTTTCTAACAGAGAACGCAACGGTAATGTACTTATTTGTATTGAAGATACAGGTGTTGGAATCTCAAAAGAAAACCAAGAAAAGTTATTTAAAAATAGTGGTTTCACAACACGTGGAACTGGCCATGAAAAAGGTACAGGTTTAGGGCTATCTATTTGTAAGCAAATGGTTGAATTAAACTATGGTAAAATTTGGGTTGAAAGTGAGCCAAACCTTGGAAGTAAGTTCTTTGTAGAGTTACCAAAAGCCAAACCTATTTCTTAGAATTTATTCGTTTTTCTTTTTCCCATACATTTTAAAGTAAAGAAATGCTGCTATTCCTCCAACAAAAGAGAACAGTGCCAACATCCAAAACACATGTTGATGTCCTTTAATTCCTGGAGAATTATCTAAAAGGTAGCCATATGTTGGACCAGCAAAAATATCTGGAGTAAAGCCAATAAGTGATATTATACCTACAGCTGTTCCTGTAAGCACTAATGGAATTTTTCCTCTTTGCATAACGGCAAAATAAAGTGAGCGAATACCATACACACCAGCTGCCACAATAAATATTGAAACAAAAAATAAGGTGCTTACAGATTCTTGCACATAACCAAAGGCAAACATTAATGAACCAAAGAAAGCTATTATAAAGCTCAATAAGAGTAATAGCGTTATTTTAGATCTATCTGCTACAATTCCTATCAAAACGCCAACAACTGGGCGAATGTAAAGTAAAAACGTGCCTACTTGAGCAGATTCTACTGGGTTATACATCATAACATCTGTGGCATATTGCGAGAATACATCTGTAATTTTATATCCTACATAACCACACATAATAATAATCATTAGTAACCACACTGATGGTAAGCGTAATACTTCTTTAACTTGTTTCCATTTTATTTGATCTAAAACTATTTTCTTTTCTGTGTCTTTATCTAGTCTTAAGAAAAACCACACCAAAATCCCAACAAGAATTACAATGCTCGAACTAACAATTATGACCTGTTTAAAAGCCACTCTACTTTCAATTAATGTTGCTTTTGCAATTTCTGAAGTAAGAAATAAAGAAAAAATAATTACCCCTAAAGTTCCAAATAAAGCACCCACTAATCCGCGGCCTCCATCCAAAAAACCAAAAGCTTTCCCTTGAGAATTTGTCCCTCCCCAAACCCTTGTGGCTTTAATCATTGGCGCCCAGAACAAAAATATGGTCGTAAAACCCCAATAACCATAAAGAATCTTTAACACATTATAACTTGGAAAAGTAGCATAAACAAATCCTCCTAAAGCTGTCATCCACAATGCAATCGCTATTAATTTTCTAGGTTGAAATTTATCTGCCAAAGGTCCTCCAAATGGATAGGATAACATAGCAACAATACCATATACAGAATAACAAAGACCAAGTTCTAAATTACTTAATTCGAAAACTTCAAGTACGGTTGGTCTAAAAACACGTGCTAGTACAAAAGGAAGGATAAATACCGATTCTCCTGCTAAAATAATAAGTAAAAGATAATACCAAGGTGCTTTTGTTTGACTCATTAAACTACTCGTTTTTGCTTTAGTAGTTCAATATACTGCTTTAATTAATAAACTTGACAATTAATACGCTTTTGGCAAGAACACCTCTGCCATCATACAGCGCGCACTTCCACCACCACAAGCTTCAATAATACTAAGTGAGCTTGATAAAATTTCGATGTGTGTTTCTAATCTTGCTACTTGAGAGGTTGTTAATATATCGTAAGCTGCTTGACTCATAATTAGGTAGCGCTTATTATTTTGCCCTCTAACTTCTAACATGTTTCCTGCAAAATTAGCAACCTGCGCTTCCGTAATATCTATAATTTCTTTACCATCTTCTTTTAAGTGTTTAATTACATTTTTACGTTCTTTAGCATCATCAATACTTGATAAACAAATTACAGCAAAGGTTTCTCCCAAACACATCATAACGTTTGTATGGTAAATAGGTGTTCGTTTACCATTAACGGTTTGGTTAGCTGTAAAAATTATTGGTGTAAACTCGAAGTCTTCACAAAATTCAATAAATAGCTCTTCACTGGCGCGTTGTGATAAAGCACAATATGCCTTTCTATTCACTCGATCTAACAATAAAGCACCTGTGCCTTCTAGAAATAAGTCTTCATCTTCAGCTGCTCTATAATCCATTATATGATTTATAAGAAAGCCTTCATCTTCCAACTTAAACAACACGTCTTCCCTACGTTCTGCTCGTCTGTTTTCTGCAAACATAGGATACAACCCAACTACACCATTTTCGTGAAACGAAACCCAGTTATTTGGAAAATGTGCATCAGGAGTGTCTAATCCATCATTAGCCTCAAATACAATAACATTTATACCCACATTTCGTAACTTTTCAACAAACGTATCAAATTCTTTTTCAGCTTTTAGTTGCAAAACTAACTGTGTAACATCATGTATCTCTTTTTGATAATGATTGTTAATAGCTGTTTGCTCGTTAGCCCTAATGTTTGTAGGACGTACCATTAAAATAGTATTGGTTATTTGTTGCATTTATCTATTTTTAGAGTATTAAAATCATACTTTTAATTTAATTTTTTGAACTTACTTCAAAATTAAATACTTAAAATCAACACTTTGAGAATAAATATTTTTTTGCAAAAAGCCTACCTTTTTTGTAGGAAAAACATTATTATTGCAAATATTAAAATAACTTTAAAAACCAAATTTAATGAAAAAAAAGAATCTACTTTTTATTTGCATGTTATTAGTGTCCTTATCATTTACAAGCTGTGGTGTAATGTTTGGAGGAAGCAAATACAATGCTAAAATTGTTGCAAAAGATTTACCTAATGCATCTATTTATGTTAATGGGGAAAAAGTTGGAAATGGCGTTGTAACTAATTCGTATTACAGAAACAGGCCTTTAGAGGTTGAAATACAACAAGAAGGCTGTGAAGATTACAAAAAAACATACCATAAAACTTTTAGAACAGGGAACTTTATTTTAAGTGCCATTAGTTGGGGAATTATTGGTATAGGTGTTGACCTAGGAACTGGAGCATCATATAAACCAGATCATAAAGGGGAAGCTTCTATTACTAAAGAAAGTGATAAAAATTATACATTTACAATAGAACACCCAAAGTGTACCAAAGAGTAAAAGATAAATTTAAAAGCCGCTTTTTATTTAAAGCGGCTTTTTTACTAATAACAACAAAATTAAAAAATCCCTAACCTCACTCTTGGAGTCCCTATTTTAATTCTTGTGTTAATAGCATTACGTCTTGGATAACTATTGTAATAGTGATTATTATTGTAGCCATAATAATAAAATGACACATGGTGGTGATAATAATCGCTATGGTGGCAATGTGTGCCGCAATGTGCATAATGTTCGGCATAAGCATCTCTTTTTCCTTTTATATAAGCTCTGTAAGCTTTTCTATCTCGTTTTTTTAAATCTTCTTCATATTGTTTTTGATTTTCCCAAAATTCAGCTGATTCTTTTTCGGTTTTAGCTTTAAGTTCCTGTTCAAACTTTGCATCTTCTTTTGCACGTTGTTCATAATACGATAGTTTTTCTTCCTTGGTTTGCTTGTCTCTTTCTTGAGCAAATGAGCTACCTAAGCTACACATTGCTACTAACATTAATATTTTAAACTTTCTCATAATTTCAATTCTAATTAATTAAATATATTTTTGTTTACATACTTAAGACAATTAAAAACTAAATTACCCTACTTTTTAATTAATAGGGCTAAATAATGCTATCAAAATATTGCTCTTAATCGTGTTAATTATCACTCAATCTTGCAGCGATGATGATTGTAACGAATTATGCTTTTCTTCACTCGCAACTTTTGATTTTTAATTAGTAGATAAAATAACAGGTAACAATTTGTTTACTAACGGTAACATTTTATTCAAATTTCAACTGAAGAAATCTTTCAGCTATTTGTAAATGCTAAAAGATTACATAAAAACTACTGTGCATATATCGAGTATAAAGAAACACGTATTGAAACCACCGAATATAAATGGAACAAAAACAGTGGTGTCTGTAAACTTATTATTGAATAAAAAGCTATTTAAATTAACATTGATGTTATTACTTCTGATTAATTAACCTATAAATTAGGATTGCTGTACGCTTTGTTAAGTCTTCAATAGTATTCAAATTAACCGTTTCCTGTGGTGTATGTGCACCATTTCCCATAGTACCTAAACCATCTAAACAATCTACATACTTCGCAACAAACGATACATCGGCAGCACCTCGACGTCCTGGATCATAGGCTTCTACTTCTCCCTGTCCTAAATCGATACTCACCTCGTTAAAAATATCTAAAAGCTTATGATTTCCTTCAGTTGGTCCCATTGCAGGATAACTATCAATAAACGTAATCTCAGCAGATGTTTGCGGTAAATTGTTGTTCACTATCTCATTCATTTTAGCTCGAGCGTTTTCTTTTTGTTCTTCCGAAATAAAACGTAATCCTCCTTCAACCACAGCAGTTTGAGCAACTACATTGGTTTTTCCAAAAATATTTCCTTTACTCTGTTCGCTATCAAATTCCATTAACGTTCCTCCTAAAAGAATTCCTGGATTAAAGGTTAAATACTCTTCGCCTTTAACTTTATTATAAAACTCATTAAGAATTCGAGACATTTCAAAAACAGCACCAGCACCAACATTTTCTCTAAAAATACCAGAAGAATGTGCACGCTTGCCTTTAACCTCAACCTTCCAGCCTGAGGAACCACGTCTTGCTACAGTAGCATAATTAAATCCAGTTGAAGTTTCAAAACCTAAGGCTATATCACTGCGTTTTGCTGCTTCAATTAAATGATGTCTGCTAATGCTTATGGGCTTTCCAGAAGCTTCTTCATCACCTGTAAAAGCCGCTATAATTTGAGCATTATTTAACAATTCGTTTTCGTGTAATGCTTTTAATGCATAAAGTATAATAACATCTCCACCTTTCATATCGTTACCTCCTGGAGCATGTGCAATACTATCGTTAACCATTTTAAATTCTTGGAAAGGACTATTCTCCTCAAAAACGGTATCTAAATGACCAATGAGTAATAATTTCTTTCCTTTGTTTCCAGATGTTTCAGCAAACAAATGCCCTGAACGATTAACCTCAGACATATCGTACCAAGAACTTTTAAATCCAATTTCCTCAAATGCCTCTCCAAATACTTCACCAACCTTTTTTACGCCTTTGTGATTCATGGTGCCACTATTAATATTTACTATATCTTTTAAAAACGCAATAGCTTCAGTATTGTTAGCTTCAATTGTTTTTAAAATCTTTTTTTCCTTTCTAGAAAGTTTTTGTGCAAAGGAAACTTGTGTGCTTACTAAAAATATTAGCACCAAGTATTTAAAGAAGGTTTTCATTGGTTACGTTTTTTATTATTTATTCTTTAAAATTTTAGTTAATGTATTAGTAACTGCATCTAAAACCACAAAAGCTGTTTCACCCATTTTGTTTCCTTTATTATCTAGTAAAGGGTTTACTTCTACAAACTCCATACAAATTACTTTCTTGCTTTCAATAATTTTATTTATAATTTTAATAATTTCAAATTCATCAAAACCTTTAGAAACTGGTGTTCCTGTGCCATAAGAAATAAGGTCACAATCCATACTATCTACATCAAATGATATATAAATCATATCACAATCTTTCAACTTGTCTAAAGCCTCATCTACACATACTTCTAAACCTCTATGCCTCACTTCATGAACCATATAATTTCTTAGGCTAAGCTTTTTTATTTGGTTATCTTCGGGTTCTTCGGTATCTCTGACTCCAAAATACACAAGGTCTTCCGGTTTAAGTTTTGGACCTTTAATTCCCATATTTTTCATATTATCCCAATAATGGATAGAGCTTTCGGATACTTTATTAATTCTGCTTTCAAAATTATCTTCTCCTATTGCAGCTGCTAATGGCATACCGTGAATATTACCAGAAGGCGATGTATAAGGTGAGTGCATATCTGCATGAGCGTCAATCCAAACAACTCCAAGTCTTTTATTAGGAAATGCTTTTTTAATACCACTAATAGTTCCTAAAGCAGACGAGTGATCACCAGAGATTACTAGAGGAAACGATTGCTCATTTAAGCTATTGCTTACTGCAGTACATACCCTCTCACATTGATAAGACACATGTTCTATTCGTTTGGAATATGCATTCTTTACTTTGTTGTAAATAGATTCGTTTTCGGTTTCAACATCTACAAAATCGTATTTAGTAAAATAATCATTATTAGCATTAATCGCTGCTATTTCAATGGCATCAATCCCCATATCTGAACCTCGTGTTCCTGCTCCAATATCTGATCTGTTTTTTATTATTTTTATTTGATTCATCAGTTTAATTTATTCCTTAATTACACAAATATAAAAAACCTCATAGAGAGTTCTATGAGGTTTTTAGTTGTTTATTTTTATTAAAATTTTAGCGTTTGCTCATTGGCACAAACGATCTGTGAGTTTCACCAATATATAATTGTCTTGGTCGTCCAATTGGTTCCTTACGTAAACGCATTTCGCGCCATTGAGCAATCCAACCTGGTAAACGTCCTAATGCAAACATTACTGTAAACATATCGGTAGGTATCCCCATTGCTCTATAAATAATACCTGAATAGAAATCTACATTAGGATAAAGTTTTCTATCTACAAAGTACGAATCTTCTAAGGCTTCTTTTTCCAAACCTTTAGCAATATCAAGAATTGGGTCTTCAACACCAAGATCTCCCAAAACTTCATCTGCCGATGTCTTAATTATCTTTGCTCGAGGGTCAAAGTTCTTGTAAACTCTATGACCAAAGCCCATTAAACGAAACGAATCATTTTTATCTTTGGCCTTTGCCATATATTTTTTAGTATCGCCACCATCTTCTTTTATAGCCTCTAACATTTCAAGAACTGCTTGATTAGCTCCTCCATGAAGTGGTCCCCATAAAGCAGATATACCAGCTGATAATGAAGCAAATAATCCTGCGTGTGATGAACCAACGATTCTTACTGTTGATGTGGAGCAGTTTTGCTCGTGATCGGCATGTAGTATTAATAACTTATCTAAAGCATCAACAATAACTTTATTTTGAACATACTCTTGGTTAGGCTGCTTAAACATCATTTTTAAGACATTTTCAACATAACCTAAATTATTATCTCCGTAATCTAAAGGAAGTCCATGCTTTTTACGTAATGTCCATGCTACTAGTACAGGAAACTTTCCTAGGATTTTAACAACAGAATTATACATGTCCTCTTCAGAATCTACATTTACAGAAGAAGGGTTAAATGCCGTTAAAGCACTAGTAAGTGATGATAATACTCCCATTGGATGGGCAGATTTTGGAAAGGCATCTACAATTTTACGCACATCATCATCTACAACAGACTGTTTCTTTATATCTGCGTGAAACTTATCATGTTGCTCTTTTGTTGGTAATTCTCCAAAAATTAAAAGATAAGCGACTTCTAAAAAGTCTGCTTTCTCTGCAAGTTCTTCAATAGAATAGCCTCTATATCTTAAAATTCCTTTTTCTCCATCTAAGAAGGTGATACCACTTTCACACGATCCTGTGTTTTTATATCCAGGGTCTATGGTAATAACCCCTCCTGTTGAGCTCCTTAATGCTTTTACATCTATTGCAACTTCATTTTCAGTTCCTGTAACTATTGGGAATTCGTATTTTTGACCGTTAACCTCTAACGTAGCATTATTTGACATATTTCTTTTAAAATTTTATTATGATTTCTTTGTTTAAAACAGTTCTACGAAAATACGAAATATATCAGGATTTTTAAAGTACAAAGACTATAGAATTATTGATAACGGTATCAGAAAAATTAATAAAAAAAAGTCCATTATTTATGTAAACAATGGACTTAAAAAGCGTCTATTATAGTTTAGTTTTTATTTAACTTTAAATGCACCTTCTCCAGGAAAAAAGGCTGTGCTGCCTAATGCCTCTTCAATTCTAAGTAATTGATTATATTTTGCCATTCGGTCACTTCTAGATGCAGACCCCGTTTTTATTTGCCCTGTATTTAACGCTACTGCTAAATCGGCAATTGTATTATCTTCTGTTTCACCAGAACGATGAGACATTACAGACGTATAGCCAGCATTGTGCGCCATATTAACTGCTGCAATAGTTTCGGTTAAGGTACCTATTTGATTAACTTTTATTAAAATAGAGTTTGCTATTCCATTGGAAATTCCTTTTGATAAACGATCGACATTTGTTACAAATAAATCATCACCAACCAACTGTACTTTGTCACCAACTTTTTCGGTTAATGTTTTCCATCCATCCCAATCGTTTTCATCCATTCCATCTTCTATTGATATAATTGGATATCTATTACATAACTCTTCTAAGTACTCAGCTTGTTCTTGTGATGTTCTAACGACACCTTTATCGCCTTCAAATATTGTGTAATCGTATTTACCATCTTTATAAAATTCGGCTGCAGCACAATCTAGAGCAATCATAATATCATTTCCTAAATTGTATCCTGCATTTTCAACAGCTTTTGCAATAGTTTCAATAGCATCTTCTGTGCCATCTAAAGTAGGAGCAAAACCTCCTTCATCACCAACGGCTGTGCTTAAATTTCTATCATGCAACACCTTTTTTAAGTGGTGAAAAATCTCAGATCCCATTTGCAATGCTTCAGAAAAATTTTTAGCTTTTACAGGCATAATCATAAACTCTTGAAAAGCAATTGGAGCATCACTATGCGAACCTCCATTAATAATGTTCATCATTGGCACTGGAAGTGTATTTGCTGAAACTCCACCAATATAACGGTATAATGGCATTCCCAATTCATTAGCGGCTGCTTTTGCCACAGCTAATGACACTCCTAAAATAGCATTTGCGCCTAATTTTGCTTTGTTTGGTGTACCATCTAAATCGTTCATGGTTTGATCGATTAGATTTTGTTCAAACACTGAAGTCCCTAATAGCTCTTGCCCAATTACAGTATTAACATTTTCAACAGCTTTTAAAACTCCTTTTCCCATATAATCTTTACCTCCATCACGAAGTTCGACAGCTTCATGTTCTCCTGTTGATGCCCCTGAAGGCACTGCTGCTCTTCCTTGAATACCATTTTCGGTAATTACATCTACTTCAACTGTTGGGTTTCCTCTTGAATCAAAAATTTGTCGTGCGTGAATATCAATTATTATACTCATTATATTTTATTTATGTTGCTTTAATTAGGTTTCAAATTTACAAAATTGTAGTGTTAAACATTTAGTTAAACACGCATAATTGTCACTATTTTAACTGTACTTTTTGGTAAATAAAAGAGGCAATGTTTTCACATTGCCTTACAATTATTTAGATTTTATATTATTGATAAACTGATCGAATAAGTACATAGAATCGTGTGGTCCTGGACTTGCTTCAGGATGGTATTGTACTGAAAAACAATTTTTATTTTTCATAGCCAAACCTGCAACCGTATTATCATTTAAATGTACATGGGTTACTTTTAAATCTGCATTAGCTTCTGCTTCTTCTCTATTGACAGCAAAACCATGATTTTGAGATGTGATTTCACCTTTTCCTGTTTCAAGGTTCTTTACTGGATGATTTATTCCTCTATGACCATTATGCATTTTATATGTAGAAATACCATTGGCTAATGCAATTACTTGGTGTCCTAGACAAATACCAAATAGTGGTAGGTCTCTCTTAATAATTTCTTTAGCTAAGTTTTGCGCTTCAAACAATGGCTCAGGATCACCTGGTCCATTACTTAAAAAATAACCATCCGGTTTAAATGCTTCTAATTCTTCAAAAGTTGCATTATATGGGAACACCTTTATATAAGCATCTCTTTTAGCAAAGTTTCGTAAAATGTTCTTTTTAATTCCAATGTCAAGTGCTGCAATTTTATAAGTGGCATTTTCATCACCAAAATAATAAGGTTCTTTAGTTGAAACTTTTGAGGCTAACTCTAATCCTTCCATATCTGGTTGCTCTGCAAGTTGTTTCTTTAAACCTTCAATATTGTCTATATCAGTTGAGATTACCGCATTCATTGCGCCATTATCTCTAATATAGCTTACTAATGCTCTTGTATCTACATCAGAAATAGCAAACAAATTATTTTCATCGAAGAACGCTTCTAAAGAACCACTAGAATCATCACGTGAATACACATAGCTGAAATTTTTACAAATTAAACCAGCTATTTTTATCGAGTTTGATTCTACTTCATCATCATTTACACCATAATTACCAATATGTGCATTGGTGGTTACCATTAATTGCCCAAAATATGAAGGATCTGTAAAGATTTCTTGATACCCTGTCATTCCAGTATTGAAGCAAACTTCTCCAAAGGCAGTACCTTCTTTATTTGCTACAGATTTACCATGAAATATGGTGCCATCTGCTAATAAAATAATTGCTTTTCTAAGTTTATTGTATTTCATATATAATTAAAAAAAGGTTTCGCAAAATTGTATAAAAAAAGGATAAACTAAAAAAGTTTATCCTCTATTTTATTAAAGCTTATTAACATTTATTCTTCTTCGTTAGTTGCTTTAGTTTCTTCGACAGCTGGAGCAGAAGCTACGGCTTTTTTACCACCTCTTCTACTACGTCTTGTTGTCTTTTTCTTTTCTTTACCTGCATTATAAATTTCGTTATAATCTACAAGTTCAATCATTGCCATATCAGCATTATCACCTAAACGATTACCAAGTTTAATAATTCTTGTGTATCCTCCTGGACGATCACCAACTTTAGCAGCTACTTCTCTAAACAATTCAGCTACAGCTTCTTTTTGTCTTAAGCGTGACATAACAATACGTCTGTTATGTGTTGTATCTTCCTTTGATTTTGTAATCATTGGTTCAACAAACTGCTTTAAAGCTTTTGCTTTAGCTACTGTTGTGTTAATGCGCTTGTGCTCTATTAAAGAACAAGCCATATTTGCCAACATTGCTTTTCTATGCGCTGTTTGCCTTCCTAAGTGATTGAATTTTTTTCCGTGTCTCATGACATTTGTTTTATCATCTTGCTACCGAATCCAGACAGTAATACGGCTGGAGAGCAAAATATGATTAATTAATCTTTATCTAGTTTATATTTGCTTAAATCCATTCCGAAGCTAAGTCCTTTAACGTTAACAAGCTCTTCAAGCTCTGTTAAAGATTTCTTACCAAAATTACGGAATTTCATTAGGTCATTTTTATTGAATGATACTAAGTCTCCTAATGTATCAACTTCTGCAGCTTTTAAACAGTTAAGTGCACGTACAGATAAATCCATATCGATTAACTTAGTTTTAAGTAACTGTCTCATGTGAAGAGATTCTTCATCATAAGTTTCAGTCTGTGCAATTTCATCAGCTTCTAATGTAATACGCTCATCAGAGAATAACATGAAGTGGTGAATTAATATTTTAGCTGCTTCTGTTAAAGCATCTTGTGGGTTTATTGAACCATCTGTATCGATTTCGAAAACTAATTTTTCGTAATCTGTTTTTTGTTCTACACGAAAGTTCTCAACACTATACTTAACATTTTTTATTGGAGTATAAATAGAATCTGTAAAGATGGTTCCCATTGGCGCTGTAGCTTTTTTGTTTTCTTCAGCTGGTACATATCCTCTCCCTTTTTCTATAGTAATTTCCATATTGATGCTTACTTTAGGGTCTAAGTTACAGATTACTAAATCTGAATTTAATACTTGGAATCCTGAGATAAACTTTTGGAAATCACCTGCAGTTATTTGTTCTTGTCCTGAGATTGAAATTGATACTGATTCGTTATCGATTTCATCTATTTGACGCTTAAAACGTACTTGTTTTAAGTTAAGAATCATTTCTGTTACATCTTCTACTACACCTGCAATTGTAGAGAACTCATGCTCTACGCCTTCTATTCTAACCGATGTAATTGCAAATCCTTCTAAAGAAGATAATAATACTCTTCTTAAAGCATTTCCTACTGTTAATCCATAACCAGGTTCTAAAGGTCTAAATTCGAATTTACCTTCAGAATCGGTTGAATCGATCATGATTACTTTATCGGGCTTTTGAAAATTTAATATTGCCATTTTTTTTCTTCGTTTTAATTGTTATTTGGTTGCGCGGTCTAAAAGTTTGAAGAAGTACTTATAAACCCTTTGGCCAAATACCAATATGATTAATTTATTATTTAGAATATAATTCGACGATGAATTGCTCGTTGATGTTTTCTGGAATTTGAATTCTCTCTGGAACTGAAACAAATGTTCCTGATTTAGTATCGTTATTCCATGTAATCCATTCGTAAACACTTGATGATGCATTTAATGCATTATCAATAGCTTCTAAAGATTTAGATTTTTCTCTAACAGCTACTACATCTCCAGCTTTTAATTGATAAGAAGGAATGTTTACGATATTACCATTTACAGTAACGTGTCTATGAGAAACCAATTGTCTTGCTCCTCTTCTAGAACGAGATAATCCCATTCTAAACACTACGTTATCTAATCTAGATTCACATAACTGTAACAATACCTCACCTGTAATTCCAGGAGCTGCTGTTGCCTTTTTAAACATGTTTCTAAATTGACGCTCTAAAATACCGTAAGTGTATTTTGCTTTTTGCTTCTCCATTAATTGGATTGCATATTCAGATTTTTTTCCACGTCTTCTATTGTTTCCGTGTTGACCTGGAGGGTAATTTCTTTTTTCAAAAGATTTATCTTCTCCAAAAATAGCTTCTCCGAATTTACGTGCTATTTTAGTTTTAGGACCAGTATATCTTGCCATTTTTAATTTGTTATGAGAGTGATTATGAATTAAGGTCTTAATCTTATCCTTCGATAATCGTAGATCTCTCCGTTGATACTTGTTTTTTTAATTTCTATTTTAAAGAATCTGAAATAATCAGATTAAACTCTTCTACGCTTTGGAGGTCTGCATCCATTGTGAGGTGTTGGAGTAACATCGATAATTTCGGTTACTTCAATACCACCATTATGAATAGATCTAATAGCAGATTCTCTACCATTACCTGGACCTTTAACATACACCTTTACTTTCTTTAAACCAGCTTCTTTAGCTACGTTTAAAGCATCTTCAGCTGCTAATTGTGCAGCATAAGGAGTATTTTTTTTAGATCCTCTAAATCCCATTTTACCAGCTGATGACCATGCAATAACGTCACCTTTTTTGTTGGTAAGAGAAATGATAATGTTGTTAAAAGAAGCCGTAATATGTGCTTCTCCAGTAGCTTCTACTATAACTTTACGTTTTTTAGTGCTTGACTTTGCCATTTCCTACTTATTATTTAGTTACTTTTTTCTTGTTAGCAACTGTTTTTCTTCTACCTTTTCTTGTTCTAGAGTTGTTCTTAGTGCGTTGCCCTCTTAAAGGAAGACCAGCTCTATGACGAATACCTCTGTAACATCCAATATCCATTAATCGCTTAATGTTTAATTGCGTTTCAGAACGTAACTCTCCTTCAATTTTAAAAGTCCCAACAGCCTCACGAATGTTACTGATTTCATCGTCAGTCCAATCTGATACTTTTGTACTTTCATCTACTTTAGCAGTAGCTAATATTTCTTTTGCTCTACTTCTACCTACTCCGTAGATATAAGTTAAAGAGATTACACCTCTTTTGTGTTTTGGTATGTCTACACCTGCAATTCTAGCCATAATTAACCTTGTCTTTGTTTGAATCTAGGATTCTTTTTGTTGATTACGTAAAGTCTTCCTTTTCTGCGTACGATTTTACAATCTGCGCTTCTTTTTTTAACTGATGCTCTTACTTTCATCGTATTAGTATCTATAAGTTATGCGAGCCTTAGTTAAATCGTAAGGGCTCATTTCTAATTTCACTTTGTCTCCTGGTAATAGTTTTATATAATGCATACGCATTTTACCAGAAATATGTGCTGTCACAATGTGACCGTTTTCTAATTCCACACGAAACATAGCATTTGATAATGCTTCTATTATTGTTCCGTCTTGCTCTATTGCTGCTTGTTTTGCCATTGTTATATATTAAGCTGTCGCTTTTCTATTTTTACCTGTCTTCATCAAGCCATCATAGTGTTTATTCAACAAGTATGAATTAACTTGTTGCATCGTATCGATTGCAACTCCAACCATAATTAATAGTGATGTTCCACCAAAAAATAATGCCCATCCTTGTTGTACATTCATTAGCTTTACAATAAATGCAGGGAACACCGCAATTAATGCTAAGAATATAGAACCTGGTAATGTTATTTGCGACATTATTTTGTCTAGGTATTCTGATGTTTCAGTTCCTGGACGAATTCCTGGAATAAAACCACCACTACGTTTTAAATCATCAGCCATTTTATTTGTTGGTACTGTAATTGCCGTATAGAAATACGTAAATATGATAATTAATAATGCAAATACAATATTGTACCATAATCCAAAAATATCTGAGAACTGTGCTTGTAACCATTGTCCAACATTAGAATCTTTCATAAAATCCATTCCTCCAATTAATCCAGGTACAAACATAATGGCTTGCGCAAAAATAATTGGCATTACTCCTGATGCATTTAATTTTAACGGAATATATTGTCTAGATCCAAATACGTTTTTCTCATAACCACCAGATTGCGTGCGTCTAGCATATTGAACAGCAATTTTACGTACTGCCATCACCAACATAACCGATGCTAAAATTATTACAAACCAAATTACTAATTCAATAAGAATCATAATTAATCCTCCATTAGATTCAGTAACTCTTGCTGCATATTCTTGAATGAATGATTGAGGTAATGTAGCAATAATACCTACCATAATTAATATTGAGATACCGTTACCAATTCCCTTATCAGTAATTTTTTCACCTAGCCACATTGCAAAAATACAACCTGTTACTAAAATTACTATTGATGAGAAATAGAATAATCCTCCTTGACCTAATAAAAATGCTTCTTGTGGAATTCCTAATGATGGTAAACTTACTAAATAACCAGGTGCTTGAACCATACATATTGCAATGGTTAACCAACGCGTTATTTGCGTAATTTTCTTTTGACCACTAGCACCTTCTTTTTGTAGTTTTTGTAAATAAGGAATTGCTATTCCCATTAACTGTACAACAATAGAAGCTGAGATATAAGGCATAATACCTAAAGCAAAAACTGATGCGTTTGCAAAAGCACCACCTGTAAAGGCATTAAGTAAACCTAAAAGTCCACTATCTGTGTTATCACCTAAAACACCTAACTTACTAGCGTCAATACCAGGAAGAACAACTTGTGCTCCAAAACGATAAACTAAAAGCATTCCTATAGTAAGAATGATTCTGTCTTTTAGTTCCGTTATTTTCCAAACATTTTTTAAAGTCTCTATTAATTTCATTGTTGTTGGGTCTTATTATAAAGTTACAGCTTCTCCTCCAGCAGCTTCAATAGCAGCTTTTGCTGAAGCAGTAAATTTATGAGCAGATACTTTTAATTTAGCTTTTAGTTCGCCTCTTCCTAAAATTTTAACTAGGTCGTTTTTACCAGCTAAACGGAATGCCAATATTGTATCTAAATCTACTGTATCTTTTATTTTCTTATCGTCAACCATTTGTTGTAAAGTATCTAGGTTGATACCTTGATATTCTTTACGATTAATGTTAGTAAAACCAAACTTTGGTACACGTCTTTGAAGTGGCATTTGCCCACCTTCAAAACCTAATTTTCTAGAATAACCAGAACGAGATTTTGCTCCTTTATGACCTCTTGTTGCTGTGCCACCTTTTCCAGAACCTTGACCGCGACCAACGCGTTTAGCATTATTGTTAACTGAACCTTCTGCAGGTTTTAAATTACTTAAATCCATTTCAGTTTATATTTTTAAGCTTCTTCTACAGAAACTAAATGTTTAACTTTATTAACCATACCAAGGATATTTGGTGTGGCATCGTGTTCTACAGTTTGACCAATCTTTTTAAGACCTAAAGCTTCTAATGTTAACTTTTGTCTTTTAGTACGATTGATCGCACTTTTTTGTTTTGTTACTTTAATTTTTGCCATGATATCCTTAATTATCCGTTAAAAACTTTTTCTAAAGAAATTCCTCTATTCTTAGCAATAGTTCTAGCATCTCTTAATTGTAATAAAGCATCAAATGTTGCTTTTACTACATTATGAGGGTTTGAAGAACCTTGAGATTTAGATAATACATCATGAACTCCTACTGCTTCTAAAACTGTACGTACAGCTCCACCAGCAATAACTCCAGTACCAGGTGCTGCAGGAATAATATTTACTCTTGCTCCACCAAATTTACCTTTTTGTTCGTGAGGTAATGTTCCTTTAATAATAGGAATTCTAACTAAGTTTTTCTTAGCATCTTCAACGGCTTTTGCAATTGCACTAGCAACGTCTTTAGATTTTCCTAAACCGTGTCCTACAACACCTGCTTCGTCACCAACTACTACGATTGCTGAAAAACCAAATGCTCTACCACCTTTAGTTACTTTTGTAACTCTTTGTACACCAACTAAACGATCTTTAAGATCTAATCCACTTGGTTTTACTAACTCTGCGCTTTTGTATTTCTGATACATAATTTCTTAGAATTTAAGTCCTGCTTCTCTAGCTCCTTCGGCTAATGATTTTACTCTACCATGGTATAAATACCCACCTCTATCAAAAGAGATTGTTTCTACACCAGCTTTTAAAGCTTTTTCAGCAATACTTTTACCTACTAAAGCAGCACGTTCTGTTTTTGTTCCTTTTGCAGAACTAATATCTTTATCTCTTGAAGATGCAGCTGCAACAGTTTTACCAGTTACGTCATCAACTATTTGAGCATAAATTTCTTTATTACTTCTAAAAACAGATAATCTTGGTCTAGCTTCTGTACCAGAAACAACCTTACGGATTCTGTTTTTTATTCTTTGTCTTCTATCTTTTTTTGATAATGCCATAACTAATTTTTTAAGCTGATTTACCTGCTTTTCTTCTTAATTCTTCACCAACAAACTTGATACCTTTTCCTTTGTAAGGTTCTGGCTTTCTAAATCCGCGAATTTTCGCAGCTACTTGTCCAACTAGTTGTTTATCGTGAGATGTTAATTTAACGATAGGGTTTTTCCCTTTTTCTGAAATTGTTTCAACCTTGATCTCTGGAGCAACGTCTAATACAATGTTATGAGAAAAACCTAAAGCTAAATCTAGTTTTTGACCTTGATTACTTGCTCTATATCCTACTCCAACTAACTCTAATTCTTTAGTCCATCCTTTAGATACACCTTCAATCATATTATGCATTAATGATCTGTATAGACCATGTTTTGCTTTTTGATCTTTAGAATCAGAAGAACGTGTTACTAACACATTTCCATCTTCAACTTTAATTCCAACAGAATCAAAATTTTGAGTTAATTCTCCTAATTTACCTTTAACAGTCACGACATTTTCTTTAATATCAACTGTTACGCCTTCTGGAATGGCTACTGGATTATTTCCTATTCTTGACATTTCTTTTCGGCTTTTAAATTAGTATACGTAACAAAGTACTTCTCCACCAACGTTTTCTCTTTGTGCTTGTTTACCTGTCATTACTCCATGAGAAGTAGAAACAATGGCAATTCCAAGACCATTAAGAATACGTGGCAACTCTTTTGAGCTTGCGTACTTACGTAAACCTGGTTTACTTATTCTTTGGATTTTCTTAATTACAGGTTCTTTTGTATCCTTTGTGTACTTAAGGGCTATTTTAATAGTGCCTTGTACAGTAGAATCGTCGAACTTATAACTTAAAATGTATCCTTGATCGAATAATATTTTAGTCATTTCTTTTTTCAAATTAGATGCTGGTATTTCTACCACTCTGTGGTTGGCAGCTACCGCATTTCTAATTCTTGTTAAATAATCCGCTACTGGATCTGTATACATAATTTATTAATTTGCGATTATGGTTTTTAACTTTAGTTAAACCTTTAATCAATTTATAATTTTACCAACTTGCTTTTTTAACTCCTGGAATTAACCCTTTGTTAGCCATTTCTCTAAACATAACACGAGAAATTCCAAATGTTCTCATATAACCTTTAGGTCTTCCTGTTAATTTACATCTGTTATGCATGCGAATTGGAGATGCATTTTTTGGTAACTTTTGTAATGCTTCATAATCTCCAGCTTCTTTTAAAGCTTTGCGTTTAGCTGCATATTTAGCTACTGTTTTTGCTCTTTTTACCTCGCGGGCTTTCATTGATTCTTTAGCCATAACTTAGTTCTTTTTAAAAGGTAATCCTAGTTCTGTTAATAATGATTTTGCTTCTTTATCGGTTTCAGCAGTTGTTACAAATGTAATATCCATACCTGAAATTTTGTTTACCTTATCGATATCTATTTCAGGGAATATAATTTGTTCGGTAATTCCTAAATTGTAATTACCTCTACCATCAAATCCGTTAGCTTTTATACCGTTAAAGTCTCTTACACGTGGTAATGATGACGTTACTAAACGGTCTAAAAACTCATACATTTGCTCACCTCTTAAAGTAACTTTTACACCAATTGGCATACCTTTACGTAGCTTGAATGATGCAACATCCTTTTTAGAAATGGTTGCTACTGCTTTTTGTCCAGATATTTTTGTAATTTCATCAATAGCATAATCTATTAACTTTTTATCTGCAACTGCTCCACCAACTCCTCTAGATATAACTATCTTAGTTAGCTTAGGCACTTGCATTACATTTTTATACCCGAATTCTTCTGTAAGAGCAGACATTACTTTGTCTTTGTACTCTTGTTTTAATCTTGGAATATAAGCCATAACCATTAAATTACTTCATTAGATTTTTTAGCAAATCTTACTTTCTTATCGCCTTCCATTCTGTATCCAACTCTTGTTGCTTCACCATTAGATGTTAATAATGATAGGTTAGATATTTGAATAGATGCTTCTTTTTCTACGATTCCTCCTTGAGGATTTTGAGCATTAGGTTTCATATGCTTTTTAATCATATTTACACCTTCTACTATCGCTTTATTCTTATCGGTTAATACCTTAAGTACTTTCCCTTCTGATCCTTTATGATCTCCAGCAATTACTTTTACTGTATCTCCTGATTTTATTTTAAGCTTTCCCATTGTAATATTTTACATTAAAGCACCTCTGGTGCTAATGATACAATTTTCATGAATTGTTTATCACGAAGTTCTCTTGCAACTGGTCCAAAAACACGTGTTCCTCTCATTTCTCCCGTAGGATTTAAAAGGACACATGCATTATCGTCGAAACGAATGTATGAGCCATCTGGTCTTCTAACTTCTTTTACAGTACGCACAACAACTGCTGTTGACACTGCTCCTTTCTTAATGTTTCCATTAGGAGTAGCATCTTTAACAGTAACAACTATTTTGTCACCAACAGAAGCGTATCTTCTTTTTGTACCACCTAGAACACGTATTGTTAATACTTCTTTTGCCCCAGTGTTATCAGCTACTTTTAATCTTGATTCTTGTTGTACCATAATTACTTCGCTCTTTCAATTATTTCTACTAATCTCCAACACTTAGATTTACTTAAAGGTCTTGTTTCCATGATCCTTACCGTATCTCCTTCGTTACAGTCGTTTTGTTCGTCGTGTGCAACGTATTTTTTCGTTTTCAATACGAACTTTCCATACATAGGGTGTTTTACTTTTTTAACTTCAGAAACCACGATTGATTTCATCATTTTGTTACTAGTAACAACTCCTATACGTTCTTTTCTTAAATTTCTTTTTTCCATCTTTAAGCCGAATACAATTATTGTACTTCTCTTTTAGTTAACTCTGTTGCCAATCTTGCTACGTTACGTCTTACTGTACGCAATTGGATTGGGTTTTCAAGAGGAGATATAGCATGAGCCAATTTTAGGTCAGTATAACTCTTTTTAGTTTCACTAAGTTTTTCTTGTAACTCAGCAGTAGATAGTTCTTTAATTTCTGATTGTTTCATAATATCAATAAATTAAGCTTCGTAATCTCTAGCGATAATAAACTTAGTTTTAACTGGAAGTTTTTGTGCTGCTAAACGTAATGCTTCTTTTGCAACGTCTAATGGCACACCTCCAACTTCAAATAAAACTCTTCCTGGTTTAACAACAGCTGCCCAATATTCAACGGCACCTTTACCTTTACCCATACGTACTTCAAGAGGCTTCTTTGTAATAGGCTTGTCTGGAAATATTTTAATCCATAACTGCCCTTCTCTTTTCATGTAACGTGTAGCGGCAATACGTGCTGCTTCAATTTGACGAGAAGTAATAAACTTCGAGTCTAACGATTTTATACCAAACATTCCGTATGAAAGCATATGACCTCTTCCAGAGTTTCCTTTCATGCGGCCTTTTTGCTGCTTACGAAATTTTGTTCTTTTTGGTTGTAACATTTTTCTTTAGTTTAAAAAATTACTTTCTACGACGTTGATTTCCTTTGTTTCCACCACGTCCACCTTTTCCTTGCTTCTTAGATAAACCAACAAGCGGAGAAAGTTCTCTTTTACCATATACTTCGCCTTTCATGATCCATACTTTAATACCCAATCTACCATAAGTAGTATGAGCTTCTACTAAAGCATAATCTATATCGGCTCTAAATGTTGATAAAGGAATTCTTCCATCTTTGTAGTGTTCACTACGTGCCATTTCGGCACCATTTAAACGACCGCTAATTTGAATTTTAATGCCTTCAGCGTTCATACGCATTGCAGCAGCGATAGCCATTTTTATTGCACGTTTGTATGAAATACGGTTTTCAATTTGACGAGCAACACTTGACGCTACTAAATAAGCATCTAATTCTGGACGTTTAATTTCAAAGATGTTCAATTGAACTTCTTTACCTGTAATCTTTTTAAGTTCTTCTTTTAACTTGTCTACCTCTTGTCCGCCTTTACCGATAATAATACCTGGTCTAGCAGTAGTGATAGTAACGGTTACAAGTTTAAGAGTTCTTTCGATGATTACTCTCGACACACTAGCTTTTGATAAACGCGCATAAACATACTTTCTGATTTTATCATCTTCAGCAAGTTTATCTCCGTAATCATTTCCTCCATACCAGTTAGATTCCCATCCTCTGATAATTCCAAGGCGATTTCCTATTGGATTTGTCTTTTGTCCCATTTATTAATTGCTTTGTGTGTTATTATTAGCTCCAAGCACGAGTGTTACGTGGTTAGATCTTTTTCTAATTCTGTGTGCACGACCTTGAGGTGCTGGACGCAATCTTTTTAACATAGATCCCCCATCAACTCTAATCTCTTTTACAAATAATTCAGCTTCTTCAACATCAGCATCTTCGTTTTTAGCTTGCCAGTTTGCAACTGCAGACAATAACAATTTTTCTAAACGTCTTGATGCTTCTTTTTGACTGAATCTTAAAATATTAAGTGCTTTTTCAACCTTTTCACCTCTTACTAAATCGGCTACTAAGCGCATTTTTCTTGGTGACGTAGGACAGTTATTAAGCTTTGCAAAAGCAACTTGCTTTTTCTCAGCTTTAATAGCGTCTGCCATTTGTTTTTTACGACTTCCCATAGCTCTTATTTTTTACCTTTATTTTTAGCACCTGCATGACCTCTAAATGATCTTGTTGGTGAAAATTCTCCTAATTTATGACCTACCATGTTTTCAGTAACATATACTGGAACAAATTGTTTGCCATTGTGCACTGCAATTGTTTGTCCAACAAAATCTGGAGTAATCATACTTGCTCTTGACCAAGTTTTGATAACCGATTTTTTGTTAGCTTCAATATTTGCAGCTACTTTCTTTTCTAATTTATAATGAACGTAAGGTCCTTTTTTTAATGATCTTGCCATGTCTTATTATTTCTTTCTACGTTCTACAATATATTTATTACTCGCTTTTGTTTTAGAACGTGTTCTATAACCTTTAGCCGGAATACCGTTTCTAGAACGTGGATGACCACCAGAAGACTTACCTTCACCACCACCCATTGGATGATCAACAGGGTTCATTACTACTGGTCTTGTTCTTGGACGACGTCCTAACCATCTAGATCTACCTGCTTTACCAGATACTAGTAATTGATGATCTGAATTAGATACAACACCAATCGTTGCCATACAGTTTGCAAGAATTAACCTTGTTTCTCCTGATGGTAACTTTACTGTTGCAAATTTTCCATCTCTTGCCATTAATTGAGCAAAAGCTCCAGCACTACGAGCCATAACAGCTCCTTGACCTGGACGTAACTCTATACATGAAATGATTGTTCCTAAAGGTATTTCTCTTAATGGCATTGCGTTTCCAATTTCTGGAGCAACTCCACTTTCACCAGACACAATGTTTTGCCCTACTTGAAGTCCGTTTTGAGCAATAACATAACGTTTTTCACCATCTTGATAATTCAATAATGCGATAAACGCAGTTCTGTTTGGATCGTATTCAATAGACGCAACCTGTGCTGGAATCCCTGCTTTGTTACGTTTAAAATCGATAATACGATACCTTTTCTTATGACCTCCACCTTTGTAGCGCATGGTCATTTTTCCTTGACTGTTTCTACCACCTGAACGTTTTTTCGGAGCTAATAAACTTTTCTCCGGCTTATCAGTAGTAATGGCGTCAAATCCATTTACCACTCTAAATCGCTGTCCTGGTGTGATTGGTTTTAATTTTCTTACTGACATTTTTTTTGTCTAATTACATATTAGCGTATAAATCAATCGTCTCACCTTCCGCCAGTTGTACAATTGCTTTTTTAACAGCATTTGTTTTACCATGTTGAACACCAGTTTTTGTGAACTTAGTTTTTCTATCTGGACGGACATTTATAGTACGAACTTTTTCAACAGAAACACCATAAACAGCTTCCACTGCTTTTTTGATTTCTACCTTGTTCGCCTTTTTGTTCACTTGAAAAGTGTAGCGGTTATTTAATTCGCTATCGTTTGTTGCCTTTTCTGTGATTATCGGTTTAATTAAGATACTCATGGTTTTCTTATTTACTTAAATTCGATTCAATTCCTTCTAAAGAGCTTTCTAAAAGCACTACTTGACTTGCATTTAAAATCTTGTAAGTACTTAATTCTGAGCTATTTATAACTTCAGACCCTTTTAAATTGCGTGACGACAAATATACATTATTATTTGACGCACCCAACACAAACAAAGATTTTTTGTTTTCTAGGTCTAAAGCCTTTAATACTGCTGTGAAGTTTTTAGTTTTAGGAGCATCAAAATTGAAGTCTTCTAAAACTGTAATTGCTTTCTCTCCAGCTTTAATTGATAAGGCTGATTTACGAGCTAAACGCTTCACATTTTTGTTTAATTTGAAACTATAGTTTCTTGGTCTTGGACCAAACATACGTCCACCACCTTTAAAAATACCAGACTTGATACTACCAGCTCTTGCTGTACCTGTACCTTTCTGCTTTTTAATTTTACGTGTACTTCCAGTGATTTCTGCTCTTTCTTTTGCCTTATGTGTTCCTTGACGTTGGTTTGCAAGATATTGCTTAACATCTAAGTAAACAGCATGATTATTAGGCTCTATAGCAAACACATTTTTTGAAAGGTCAACCTTTCTTCCTGTGTCTTTTCCGTTTATATCTAAAACTGCTACCTTCATTACTTCTGAATTGTTACATAAGCGTTTTTGTGTCCAGGAACGCATCCTTTTACAACAAGTAGATTTTTATCTGCAACTACTTTTAAAACTCTTAAATTTTGAACTTTAACTTTCTCTCCTCCCATTCGTCCTGCCATTTTCATTCCTTTGAAAACGCGTGCAGGATATGAAGCAGCTCCAATAGACCCTGGTGCTCTTAAACGGTTATGTTGACCGTGAGTAGCTTGACCTACACCACCAAAACCGTGTCTTTTAACAACACCTTGAAATCCTTTTCCTTTTGATGTTCCAGCAACATCAACAAATTCGCCTTCAGCGAAGTGCTCTACAGTGATTGTATCACCTAATTTGTACTCCTCATCAAAACCTTGAAATTCCGCGACTTTTCTTTTAACAGAAGCACCAGCTTTTTTAGCATGACCTAATTCAGCTTTAGTAGCACTTTTCTCTGTCTTGTCATCGAAACCAAGTTGAAGGGCTTCATAGCCGTCAACTTCCTCAGTTCTGACTTGGGTAACAACGCATGGTCCAGCTTCGATTACTGTACAAGGAATATTCTTCCCGTTTTCATCAAAGATGCTGGTCATTCCGATTTTTTTTCCAATTAACCCAGACATATTTATTAATTTAATTATTACTATTTGTTATTTAAAATTCAAGGCCGAAAATACATTCGACCTTGAATTGTATTTTTACCGTTTTTCCTTTGCTCGCAGCTCAGGACATGTATTGAAAGCAAAGCTTTCAATGTATTATCACACTTTGATCTCTACTTCAACTCCACTTGGCAATTCAAGTTTCATTAAGGCATCAATTGTTTTTGAAGACGAGCTATAGATATCTAATAATCTCTTGTAAGAGCTTAATTGAAATTGCTCTCTCGACTTCTTGTTCACGTGAGGTGAACGCAATACAGTGAAAATCTTTTTATGAGTTGGCAATGGAATTGGTCCCGTTACTACAGCTCCAGTACTTTTTACTGTTTTAACAATCTTATCAGCAGATTTATCTACTAAATTGTGATCGTATGATTTTAATTTTATTCTAATTTTTTGACTCATTTTCTTAAAATTTAAGCTTCAACTCCTTTTGCTGCTTTAATCACTTCTTCAGATATGTTCGAAGGTGTTTCAGCGTAATGTGAAAATTCCATAGTAGATGTTGCTCTACCAGACGATAGTGTACGTAACGATGTTACATAACCAAACATTTCTGATAATGGCACATTTGCCTTAACAACTTTAGATCCTGCTCTATCACCCATGTCATTAACTTGACCACGACGACGGTTAAGGTCTCCTACAATATCTCCCATGTTTTCTTCAGGAGTTAACACTTCTAATTTCATGATTGGCTCCATAATTACAGCTCCAGCAGCTTTTGCAGCAGCTTTAAACCCTAACTTAGCAGCTAATTCGAACGATAATTGATCCGAATCCACATCGTGATAAGAACCATCCTTTAAAGTCACCTTTAAAGCATCTATTTCGTATCCAGCTAATGGACCATTAATCATTGCTTGTTTAAATCCTTTTTCTACTGAAGGGATAAATTCTTTAGGAACGTTACCGCCTTTAATTACAGATTCAAACTCTAATCCTGATTTACCTTCTTCAGCTGGCTCAATTGTAAACACAATATCTGCGAATTTACCACGACCACCTGATTGTTTCTTGTAAACCTCTCTATGATCTGCTGATCTTGTAATAGCTTCTTTATACTCAACTTGAGGTTGACCCTCGTTAACTTCAACTTTGAATTCACGCTTTAAACGATCAACAATAATATCTAAGTGAAGCTCTCCCATTCCAGAAATAATTGTCTGTCCTGATGCTTCATCTGTTCTAACTGTAAATGTTGGATCTTCTTCAGCTAATTTACCTAAAGCCATACCTAATTTATCTACATCAGCTTTAGTTTTAGGCTCTACTGCGATACCAATTACTGGATCTGGGAAGTCCATAGATTCTAAAACAATTGGGTGCTTTTCATCAGAAAGTGTATCACCTGTTTTAATATCTTTAAATCCTACAGCTGCTCCAATATCTCCTGCTTCGATATAATCGATAGCATTTTGTTTGTTAGAGTGCATTTGATAGATACGAGAAATACGTTCTTTTTTACCTGAACGATTGTTCAACACGTACGATCCTGCATCTAAGCGACCAGAATAAGCACGGAAAAATGCTAAACGACCTACAAAAGGATCGGTTGCAATTTTAAATGCTAATGCAGCAAATGGTGCCTTAGCATCTGGCTTACGTGTTTCTTCTTCGCCTGAATCAGGGTTTGTACCTACAATATTATCTCTATCTAAAGGTGATGGCAAATATCGACATACAGCATCTAACAAGAACTGTACCCCTTTATTTTTAAATGCAGAACCGCACACCATTGGGATAATTGCCATATCCATTACAGCTGCTCTAAGTGCTGCATGCACTTCTTCTTCTGTAATAGAATCTTCATCTTCCATGAACTTTTCTAATAAGTTCTCATCATACGTAGCTACCTCTTCTATTAATAATGCTCTATATTTTTTAGCTTCTTCTTTTAATTCTTCAGGAATTTCAACAACATCAAAAGTAGATCCGTAGTTATCTTCATGCCATATGATAGCTCTGTTCTTAACTAAATCTACAATACCTTTAAAGTCTGCTTCATCACCAATATTCAATACAATTGGCACTGCGTTAGACTTTAACATATCTTTTACTTGTTGACAAACACCTAAAAAGTTAGATCCTTGACGATCCATTTTGTTAACAAAACCAATACGTGGCACTTTATAATTATCAGCTAACCTCCAGTTAGTTTCAGATTGTGGCTCTACACCATCAACTGCACTAAACAAGAACACTAAACCATCTAATACTCGTAACGAACGATTTACTTCAACCGTAAAGTCAACGTGACCTGGAGTATCAATAATATTGAAGTGATATCCTTTTGTTTCTGGAGTTGGTTCAGAGTTTTCTAGTGGAAAATTCCAAGTACAAGTAGTTGCAGCCGAAGTAATTGTAATACCTCTTTCTGCTTCTTGTTCCATCCAGTCCATTGTTGAAGCTCCATCATGAACTTCTCCAATTTTATGAGATACTCCTGTATAAAAAAGAACACGCTCTGTTGTAGTAGTTTTTCCTGCATCAATATGCGCAGCAATACCTATATTTCTTGTATATTTTAAATCTCTTGCCATGTCTTAAAATCTAAAGTGTGAGAATGCTTTATTTGCTTCTGCCATTTTATGAGTATCAACTCTTTTCTTAACGGCTGCTCCTTCTTCTTTAGCTGCAGCTAAAATTTCTGCTGCTAATTTTTGAGCCATAGATTTTTCGTTTCTCTTTCTAGAAAAGCTAATTAGCCATTTCATAGCTGTAGAAACCTTTCTGTCTGGACGAATTTGCATAGGAATTTGAAATGTTGCTCCACCAACTCTACGACTACGTACTTCTACGTGAGGCATAACGTTTGATAATGCGTCTTTCCAAGTTTCTAAGGCAGTTTTCTCTTCGTCTGTTTTCTTTTCTTCTACGATATCGATTGCATCGTAGAAAATTTTAAAAGCTACTGACTTTTTACCGTCCCACATCATCATGTTAACAAAACGTGTTACTAACTGATCGTTAAAACGCGGATCTGGTAAAATAGGTCTTTTTTTCGCTGCTCTTTTTCTCATGTCTTCTTCTTAAAGTTTAAATTACTTTTTAGGGCGTTTAGCTCCATACTTAGATCTACGTTGCGTTCTACCTTCTACACCTGCTGTGTCTAAAGCACCACGTACAATGTGATATCTAACTCCTGGTAAATCTTTTACCCTTCCACCTCTAACTAATACTATCGAGTGCTCTTGTAAATTGTGTCCTTCTCCTGGAATGTATGCATTTACCTCATTACCATTTGTTAACCTTACCCTTGCAACTTTACGCATTGCTGAGTTAGGTTTTTTTGGTGTTGTTGTGTAAACACGCGTACAAACTCCACGTCTTTGAGGACAAGAATTTAAAGCAGCCGATTTACTCTTCTTAGTTATTTTGGCTCTTCCTTTTCTTACTAATTGTGAAATTGTTGGCATATATTTCTATATAAATTTATTAAACCCTCTCTTTAGAGGGCTGCAAAGGTAGAAATTAATATGAATAATTCAAATCTTAAATAATTAATTTTCAATCTTCAGTAAAAATAAATTTTAGCTTCACATTATTTGAAAGTAATTTCCGTTAGTTTTATACACAAATTTTAAGTTTGAAAAAAACACGACTCTTTATTATATATTTAATTTATAGTGCGTTTCCAGTTTATAGCCTGCAATCGCAAAACCTTAACTTGGTTGTTCATGGAAGCTCTAATAACGAAACCAAAACCATAGACTCTCTTGGTTATAAAAAATTATTCCAAAATTTTATTTTGTTAGAAAGCGAAGTTACCTTATTAAAAAGCAAGCTTGAGGAAATTGGATATATTGATATTAAACAAATTGAAATAAAAAAAGCAAACGACTCTACCTACAATACTAAGTTGCGTTTAGGCAACAAATACAACACCATATATATATATTACGATGAAGCTATTATTTCTAAAGATGTTTTAGAGCTCTTAACAGAAACTATTTTCGAATCTTATTTTACAGTAAATATTAAAAATGTTAGGTCTATTTTATCAAACATTAATTTACAATTAACAGATAAAGGCTATCCGTTTTCTAGTGTAATGCTAAGTGCACTAAAAAAAAGAGCAGACAACAGAAGCTTGGAAGCCAATTTGATTGTCAACCTAAATACTGAAAGAACTATTGATAAAATAATAGTTAAAGGTTATGAAAATTTTCCTAAATCTTATTTAAAGCATTACCTAAAGCTCAATTCTAAAAAAATCTTAAACATCAACTCTTTAAGAAAGAAGACTAATGCGTTAAGTTCTTTGTCTTTTGCTAATTTAACTAGAGAACCCGAAGTATTGTTTACACAAGATTCTTCATCAGTTTACTTATATATTGAAAAAAGAAAAAGCAACACTTTTGATGGCTTTCTAGGTTTTGGAACAAACAAAACTAATAGCAAACTGGAATTTGACGGTTATTTAAATTTATCGCTTAATAACAATTTAAATTACGGCGAATCTTTTAACCTAATTTACAAAAGCGATGAAAACGAACAAAAAACTTTTAATGCTAATGTTAATGCCCCGTATATATTTAATACACCTATTGGTGTCGAGCTGGATCTTAATATTTTTAAAAAAGACTCAACATTTACAACAATTAACCAATCAGGTAGTTTATTTTACCAAATAAACAATCAACAAACAATATATGCTGGAATAGAGTCAGTGAAATCTAATAACTTAACCCAAGCCAATACATCTCTAAACATAGACGATTATAATTCTACTTTTTACAACGTACGCTACCAACTACTCAAGCCCTTTTACAATAATTTAATGTTTACAAGTAGCTTTAATTTAGATATTAAATTAGGTTTTGGCAATAGAAACCATAAAGAAATCAACGTTAAGCAAACACAATACCAAGTAAACACTTACAAACTTTTTAAGCTTAATAGTAAAAATTATATTTTTTTTAGGATTAATTTAAGAGGTATTGATTCCGACAATTACTTTACAAATGAGCTACTACGCTTTGGAGGGATTAATAGTATTAGAGGCTTTGAAGAAAACAGCCTTCTTGCAACATTATATAGCTTTGCCAACTTTGAATATAGATACCATTTAAGTCAATCCATATATGTACACACAATAACTGATGGTGCGTATCTTAGAAATAATCAAGAAAACACAACTAATTCTCTATATGGATTTGGATTTGGAATTGGCCTTTTAACAAAAGCCGGATTATTGAAATTAAACTACGCAAACGGAAAAACTAAAGGTCAAAAAGCTAGTTTTTCAAACTCAAAAATTCACATTAGTCTAAGTGCTAAATTCTAACTTAATCGCATTTTTCTTAATTTTTTAACAAATTAAATTGAAATTTTAGTACATAATAATTGTTTTATTAACTTTTTATTATGATTTTTGGCAATGACTAATTCAAATAAATTATAAAATGAAAACAAAGTTTAGTGGAATTTTAACGCTATTTCTAGCGTTTGTTGTGCAAATATCCTTTGCACAAGAAAAAACAATTTCGGGAACGGTTTCGGATGAATCTGGAATGCCTCTTCCTGGGGTTAACATTATTGTAAAAGGCACAACTAATGGAACACAAACAGATTTTGATGGTAACTATACCATTAATGCCAGTGCTGGTGATGTTCTAACCTTTACCTATGTAGGTCTTAAAACTGTTGAGCAAACAGTAGGATCTTCAAACACCATAAATGTAACAATGCAGGAAGATGCTGCATTATTAGATGAGGTGGTTGTTACAGCCTTAGGTATTAAAAGAGAGAAGAAATCTCTTGGTTATGCACAACAATCTGTAAAAGGGGAAGACCTTGTTAAAGGTAAAGATACTAATGTTGCCAATGCCTTAGCTGGTAAAATTGCTGGTGTGCAAATTATTGGTAACAACAGTACAACATTTGGAGCTTCTTATATTCGTTTAAGAGGTGAGGATGACTTACTATATGTTGTTAACGGTGTACCTGTATATGCTATTAGTGATATTAACCCAGAGGACATTGCAGATATTTCTGTACTTAAAGGTGGTTCTGCAACAGCATTATACGGACCTCCTGGTAGAAATGGTGCTGTAGTTATTACATTAAAAACAGCAGAAGCTGGTGCAGCTACATTTACAATTGACCAATCGGTTACTGTAAACCAAGTAACTAACATGCCAGAATATCAAAACGAATATGGTGGTGGTTATAGCCAAACATTCAACACGTTTACTTATGATCCAGCTCAAGACCCTGTTGAATGGGCTGCTTTTGATGGACAACCTTATCCAGATTTTTGGGCAGATGAAAGTTGGGGACCTAAATTAGATGGTACTTTAGTTCGCCACTGGGATAGTTGGATTCCTGGAACACCAGAATTTGGTGAGTTAAGAGCTTGGTCGCCTTCTAAAAACGATGTAAAAACATTCTTTGAAGACGCCATTACAACTAATACAACCTTGTCTTTTGCAAAGGCTGGGGATGATTACAATATAAGATCATCAATTGCTTATGTTGAAAATAACGGTCTTGTACCTAACTCATTCAATAAGCAGGTTCGTTTTTCATCAAATGCTTCGTATAAACTATCTGAGAAGTTCGAGTTTTTTGCTAACGTAAATATTGAAGACAGAAACATGCTTAACAATCCTGATCAAGGATATGGTAACTTAGGATCTAACTTTAACCAATGGTGGCAAAGACAATTGGACTTTAAACGTTTAAGACGTTATGAGCGTAATGGACAAGTTGCTTCTTGGAACATTCGTGGTCCTAGAGATGCGCGTCCTTTATACTGGGATATGCCATATTTTCAATCTTATGAAAATGATAAAAACTATGCAAAAAATGCTTACTTTGGTAAGGCTGGAGGTACTTATTCGTTTAATGACAATTTTAGCCTAACAGCTGAAATTAGAAAAACATTTAACCAATATAGACAAGACGATCGTGGAACTACAAAAAGTTTGTTAGACCCTGCATTTTATAACGAACAATTTTGGCAAAACGAAAGAACAGATTATTTTGCGATGGCAGCGTATCAAGATACTTTTATGAATGGAGACTTAGATGTTACTGCTAATATTGGTGCAGAAAAAGTAATTATAGACTATAGAAGGTTATTTGCTAGTACAGCTGGGAATATAACCATTCCTGAGTTTTATAATCTAGCAGCTTCTCGTGATCCACTTACTGCTTCTGCAACTACTTCCTCGCAAAAAAGAGATGGAATTTTTGCTAAAGGATCTGCTGGGTACAAAAAAATGCTATATTTAGACGCATCTTATAGAATAGACTGGAATTCTAAAGCAGCAGCAAACGATAACAGAGTAGAAACTTTTGGAGCTTCTTTAAGTTTCTTAGCTCATGAATCTTTAATCCCTAAAAATGATGTGTTAACATTTGCTAAATTTAGAGCAGGGTATGCTGAAGCACCTTTCTTTCCGGATTTACCATACCAAACGTCATCAGTATATACTACTGGTACATTATACCAAGGTTATGGACGTTTAAATGTTGACTCTAATGAAGCTAACCCAAACCTTAGAGGTGGTGTAAGAGAAGAATTAGAATTTGGTGCTGAATTAAGGTTTTTTAACAACAAATTAAATGTTAACTTATCTTATTTTGATAGAAAAGACAAAGATTTACCTGTACCAATCGCTTTAGATGGAGCTACTGGCTATACAACAACAAGAGTTAATTCAGGTAAACAATCAGCTAATGGTTTTGAAATAGACCTAAGTGGTAATGTGATTGAGAATGACCAATTTACATGGAACTTGGCATTGAACTTTGCTACGCTTAATAGATATGTTGACTTTATCTACGATGGCATCACTACAAGAGAATTGAGCACCTATACCTCAAACATGAAACTTATGGAAATTGTTGGCGAAGAATGGGGTACTTTAATTGGTAGAGGTTTTGCTACTGGTCCTAATGGTGAAATACTATATTCAGCTGCAAGTGGTGGACGTTATTTCTACAGTCGTAAAACAAACAAAAACTTAGGAAATGTATTACCTGACTTTACTGGTGGTTTAACATCTACTCTAAGTTATAAAAACTTTGACTTAAGTTTAGGCTTTGACTTCCAAAAAGGTGGTAAGTACTATTCTAGAACAGAACGTTATATGGATCACTCAGGTTTATCAGCAAAAACAGCTGGTCTTAACGACAAAGGCAACCCAAAAAGAGATCCTGTAGCTAATGGTGGTGGTGTGCATATCGTTGGTTTACTAGAAACAGGAACAGATGCTAATGGGGATCCTATCTCAGACGGTACTGTAGTTGATACTTATGTTGAAGCACAAGATTTATATAACTTAGGCAACTTAGGTAACATTTACGAAAACAACCTTCATGATGCTACCTATATTAAACTAAGAACCGTAAGATTGAACTATAACTTTGATAAAGATTTTGTAAGTAAATTTGGTTTATCTGCAGCATCTTTTAGTGTATTTGGAAATAATGTCTGGTTGATTGATTCTGATATGAATTGGGTAGATCCTTCAGAGCTTGAAAAAAGAGGAGGTTATAACTGGGCAGAAGCTGGAACTCTTCCACAGACAAGATCTATTGGAGCGAACCTTAAATTAACATTCTAAAAAATTGAAAAATGAATAAATTAATTAAAAATATTGCATTATTACTATGCATTTCCGTATTCATTAGTTCATGTGAAACTATTGATTATGATGATACAAACCAAAACCCTAACGGACCGACATCGCCTGTAACATCACAGCTATTTACGTCTGCATTAACATGGGTGCCTGTTATTACTATAGATGAAGTGTCTATCTTGTATATGCAACATATTACTCAAGGTCAATATCCTGGGTCATCAAGATATGAAACGCTTACATCAAGCTATGATGGTTGGTACACAGGACCAATAATGAACTTAAATGAGGTTATTAAAATTAACGAAGGCCCTGATGCAGGTGCTGCTTTAACATATGGTGCTACAGAAAACCAATTAGCATCGGCTAAAATTTTAAGAGCATACTATTTACAGTATATGACTGACAGTTGGGGATACTTACCTTGGTCTGAGGCATTCCAAGGGGTTGCTAACTCAAGAGTTGCTTTCGATTCTCAAGAAACTTTATACAATTATATGTTTGCTGAAGTTGATGCGGCCTTAGCCATGATTTCTAATGCCGCTGGTCCAACTGGAGACTTTATGTTTGGAGGAGATATGGACAAGTGGGCTGCTCTTGGTAATAACTTAAAAGCAACCATGGCATTAAGAATTTCTGATGTTAACCCTTCATTAGCTAAAACGAAGTTTGAACAAGCTGCGGCTTCTGGAATGTTAATTTTGGATAACGCAGATAACTTAGAGTATAACTATGGAACTGATGCTACAAGTAACAGTCCTTGGTATGATAACTTTGAAACGCGTGAAGATTACATCCTTTCGGTAACAATGGTGGAGAACCTAAGGTCTAACCTAGATCCGAGATTGTTTGAAATGGCTGAAGAAGCTAGAGATAGTGTTCACCCTTCACCAAATTTCCCTGGTGGTATTGATGCTGGATATGTTGGTGCTCCTAATGGAGCCGTAAATGGTAATGTTCCAGACTATTCGTTTATCACAAGTGATATTATTTATGAACACGATTTCCCATCTCCAATATATACTGCCGCTCAAATGAGATTTGCTTTATCTGAAGCTGCTCTTAAAGGTTGGACAGTTACAGGAGATGCAGCAACTCATTATGCTGCAGGAATTCAGGCATCCATGGACTATTGGGGTGTTGATCCTGCTGACGCTACAGCTTATATTGCTGCACATCCTTACACAGGAATTGCAGATATTGCTTATGAAAAGTGGGTGGCACTTTACTTAAATGGACCTGAAGCATGGGCTGAATGGAGAAGATTAGATGCGCCTTATTTGCCACCATCTCCTTTTGCTGCTGTTCAAGAAATTCCAAAAAGAGATGCGTATGATCCTTCTGTAGAAGACAATAATGCTGCTAACTATGCCGCAATGGTTGCTGCACAAGGACCAGATAACATTTACACAAAACTTTGGTGGGATGTAAACTAGTTTAACAAAACAACTTACTTTGTTTTATATAAAAAGGCTCAACTTTAAAGTTGAGCCTTTTCTATTTAATTAAAATACAAAACAAATAATAGTTGTTAAGCATTGCAAAAAGCATATGTTAAGCTTAGGATTTTTAACTACAGAACGTTAAAATGCTAAAATAAACTTAATAATAATTGCTTTTTTAACTTTTTATTGTGATTTTTGGCATAGACTAATTCAAATAAAATTTAAAATGAAAACAAAGTTTAGTGGAATTTTAACGCTATTGCTGGCGTTTGTTGTGCAATTAACTTTTGCACAAGGAAAAACGATTTCAGGAACAGTTTCGGATCAATCTGGAATGCCTCTTCCTGGAGTTAACATTATTGTAAAAAACACTACCAATGGTACTCAAACAGATTTTGATGGTAATTATAGCATTACCGCAAATGTTGGAGACATATTAGTTTTTTCCTACGTAGGCTTAAAAACTCTTGAGCGTACTGTGGGAACTTCTAATACAATCAATGTTACTATGGAAGAAGATGCTTCAGTACTAGAAGAAGTTGTTGTTGTTGGTTACAGCACTTTTAGAAAATCTGAAGTAACTGGATCCACTGTAAAATTAGGAAGTGAAAAGTTAACTGATGTAGTTGTAGCACCTAGTGTTGATCAAGCTCTACAAGGTAAAGTTGCAGGTCTTACTGTAAGCAGTAATTCAGGAACACCTGGTTCAACATCACAAATAAGAATTCGTGGTATTAGTTCTATTACTGCCGGTAACGAACCTTTATATGTAATAGATGGAGTGCCTATGTCTAACGGAAATATTAATACTTCGGGAGCTACATCATTCTTTTCAAATTTAGCTGCCTTTGACAGTAACAATATTGAATCTATAACCGTATTAAAGGATGCATCTGCTACTGCTCAATATGGAGCTAGGGGTTCAAATGGTGTAATACTTATTACAACAAAAAGCGGTAAACAAGGAAAAACAAAATTTACTTTTAGTTCTTCTTATGGTGTTCAAAATGATGCCGTAGATGGTCCAGAACCATTAACAGCAGCGCATCGTTTAGAACTAGCATCAGAAGCATACTTCAACGATGGTTTCTTTGCTACTAAAGCTGATGCAGAAGCCTACCTTTTAGGTACAAGTACATATTCGTCATGGGATGCAGCAGGAAGACCTGAAGGAAATTGGAAAGAAGTAATTAAAAACAAAGATGCTGTAGTAGAAAATTATAGTCTTTCAGCATCAGGTGGTAATGAAAACAGTTCTTTTTATACTCAACTAGGGTATACAAGTCAAGAAGGTACTGTAATAGGTTCTTCATTTGAACGTATAAATGGTGCTATAAATTTTTCTACAAATCTAACAGATAATTTAAAGTTAACATCTAATAATCAAGCTGCTTATACTTATCAAGATGCTTTCTTAGAGAGAAGTGCATACTTTGAAGGCGCTAGATCTGCTCCATTTTTCTTATCTCCTTTATATCAACCATACAACGATGATGGCACATTTAATGAGTTTGGAGGGTCTTTACCAAACCCATTATATATTACAAAATATAATATAAATGATAATAGATTAGCTCGTATCGTATCAGACAGTCAATTATCTTGGGATTTAGGAAATGGATTATCTTTAAGTTCAAAGTTTAATGTAAACTATCAAGTATATAACAGTCGTTCATATTCTAATAGAAATTATGGATATGGTGCTGCAACTAGTGGTGATGCGGGACAGTACACTAGAAATACAGTAGATTACACATTCCAAAACCAGTTAAATTATTCATTTGATCTTGGTGAAAATCATTCATTTGATGCCATGCTTTTACAAGAATACTCTTCTAACAGGAGATATTTTCTTGGAGCTTATGGAGAAAATTTTGCAGATGATGGCTTATTTAATTTAGATTCAACTGGTAACCCTATTTCTATAAATTCAAACTATACAGACTTCTATCTGGGAGCTTATTTAGGAACGCTTCACTATAGTGGGTTTGATGGAAAATATGTTTTAGACCTAAGTTATAGATACGAAGGTAACTCAAGATTCCATCCAGATGAAAGATGGGGTAGTTTCTGGTCTGTAGGTGGTGCATGGAATTTACACAAAGAAAACTTTATTAGTGACGTAAATTGGATTAACAACTTAAAATTTAGAGCGTCATATGGAGTTACAGGTAATGCCAATATAGGTCTTAACCAATACCAGTCATTATTCTCTTACGGAGTTGACTATAATGGGCAAGGAGCACAGGTTGTAAATACTTTTGGAAACAACAAATTAACCTGGGAAAAGTCTAATACCCTTGATTTAGGTATCGATTTTGGTCTCCTTGACGGTTCTATTTCTGGTTCTGTTAGTTATTTTAACAGAAAGTCTTCAGATTTATTATTAAATGTTCCGCTATCCCTCACCACTGGTTTTTCTAGTCAAGTACAAAACATTGGAGAGCTAACCAACAAAGGTTTTGAAGTTGAATTAAACGTTGATGTAGTAAGATCTGAAAATTTCAACCTATCTATTGGAGGAAACATTGGTACTGTTGATAATGAAGTGACTAAATTACCTTTAGATCCTAACGGAATTGAAAGAACGATAACTACAACCATAACAAGAATAGAAACAGGTCATTCAGTAAGAGCTTGGTACATGCCAACTTGGGCGGGCGTTAATCCAACCACTGGTTTAGAAGAGTATTATATTAATGGTGTTGATGGTGCGACAACAACTGACTTTAATCAAGCAGAAGCTGCTTGGCAAGGAGATAACGCAGTACCAACATTAACAGCTGGTCTAAATCTCCATGTTGACTATAAAGGCTTCTATTTAGATGCAAATGGTTATTACGCTGGAGGACATAAAATATATGAAGGGTGGCATAGATACACTAATCAAACAAATGCATATCCAATTTTTGCATTTCAAGGATTACAATCTTTATTAGATAGATGGCAACAACCAGGAGACATTGCTAGAAATGGAAAATTTACTAGTGCTTTTACTCCTTGGCAAAGACACTCAAAATATTTATACGATGGAGAGTTTATGAGATTAAGAAGTCTTACTATTGGATATGACTTTAAAGACAAGTTAGAATCTATAGGGCTTACAAATGCTCAAGTTTACTTAAGAGGAAACAACTTACTTACTTGGGTAAAGGATGACAATTTAAAATATGACCCTGAAGTAGATCTTGGAGGTCAAACGGGGTTAGAAACGCCTCCAATCAAATCAATCTCATTTGGATTAACTTTAAACTTTTAAGCTATGAATAAAGTATTTAAACTTACAACTATAATGGCATTAAGCATTCTTTTGTTTAATAGCTGTGGAACAGACGATATAGAGCCTACTCTGGCTCAAGACAAACCTGTTGAAGGAAGTATTACTAGTGTTGGAAACCTTTTTAGTATATTAAAAGGAGCCCACAGTCAATTAACATCAGGAGGATATTATGGTCAAGCAATGATTATAACAAATGAAGTAAGATCAGATAATTGCTTCTCCAATGGTTATTCAGGAAGGTATTCAACGCAAGCTGAGTATGCGTATAATGAAAATACTGGGTATATATGGGATAATGCGTATCAAGTTATCGCTAATGCTAACATTATCATAAATCAGCCTTTGGATGGTTTATCTGGAGATCTTGATCATGGAGAACATATACAAGGTCAAGCTTTAGGTTTGAGAGCTTTAGGTCATTTTGATTTATTAAGAAGCTTTGGGCAACAACATACAACTGGTGGTAATTTAGGTGTTCCTATTATTACAGAATTTAAAGATGAAAGTAATTTATTCCCGGCAAGAAATACCGTTGATGAAGTTAAAGCAGCAATTTATGCTGATTTAGAAGCAGCATATTCAATGATGGACACATCTTATGATAGTAAATTATATTTTTCAAAGTATGCAGCAAAAGCTTTAGAATCTAGAGTTGCAATTTATTTTGGAGATTGGATTAGAGCTAGAGATGCAGCCAAAGAAGTTATAGACTCAAACATATACACTATTGCTAGTGCTGGTAGTTTTGTTTCAAATTGGACTATAGATCAAGCTCCAAACTCAATTTTTGAACTTGAAAATAGTGCATCGGATAATGCTGGAATAGGCGGTTTAGCTTATATTTATCGTTGGCCTACTTTTCCTGCAACTGGATACGGTGATGTACAAGTAGTTGATGATGTTTATGCTTTTTTTGAAGCTGGAGATGTACGTAGAGATATATTAGGTTACCAACTTGAAGCTACTGGAGCAACTCCTAGCCTTCGTAACATGGGGAAATATCCTGATACTGTTACATATACAGACAACATCCCTTTAATTAGAATTGAAGAAGTTGTTTTAAACTATGCTGAAGCTTTATTTGAAATTAACAATGCAGATCCTGAAGCTTTAACACAACTAAATTCTATAACTTCAAATCGAGGGGCTACTCCACATGTGTCAGTAACCAAGCAAATTATTCTTGATGAAAGAAGAAAAGAATTAATGTTTGAAGGATTTAGATTTGATGACTTAGTAAGAACAGGACAAAGTATTGATGTATTAGGATCTAATCAGAACTTAATACAAACATTAACTTATCCAAACAATTTGTTTGCATATCCTGTTCCTAAGGCTGAAATAGATGCTAACTCTAATATGGTTCAAAACACAGGGTACTAATAATACAAAAGCATTAATTATTTATTTATTTAAATAAAAAATAAGACCGCTACAAATGTAGCGGTCTTATTTTTTATTTTAACTACTTTTGTCTTTATGGAAAAACAAACCAAAATTTTTGGAATAAGAGCCGTAATAGAAGCTATACATTCTGGCGAAACTATAGATAAAGTATTTGTTCAAAAAGGGTTAAAAGGAGAACTGTTTTTAGAATTAGATAAACTACTTAGAAAGCATGATGCTATTAACACCTCTTATGTCCCAGTTGAAAAGCTAAATAGACTTTCTAATAAAAACCATCAAGGGGTTGTTGCACATATATCTCCTATTGAATTTCACGATTTAGAAAACTTAGTTCTTGATACAATTGAATCTGGAAAAACACCTTTATTCTTACTATTAGATCAAATTAGTGATGTTAGAAATTTTGGTGCCATTATTAGAACTGCAGAGTGTACTGGAGTAAACGGAATAATTATTCAAAAAAAAGGTGGAGCTCCAGTAAATGGCGACACTATTAAAACTAGTGCAGGGGCTGTTTTTAAAGTTCCTATTTGTAAAGTAGATCACATTAAAGATGCTATGTTTTTTTTGCAAGCATCAGGTATTAAAGTGATAGCAGCAACTGAAAAAACAGACAATACGCTTTACGATCTATCTTTTAAAGAACCTTGTGCTTTAATTATGGGGTCTGAAGGAAGAGGCATAAATCCTTCTGTTCTTAAACTAGCTGATGATAGAGCTAAATTACCAATGTATGGCGATATAGGCTCACTTAATGTATCGGTTGCTTGTGGTGCTTTTTTGTATGAAATTGTAAGACAACGTCTTTAATCATCATTGTTTCTTCTACGTCTAATATGATAGGTTATTTTTAACCTAGGTCTCTCCTGCTCTACTACTTCAGATTCTTCTGGTAAATTTTCAATAAAGTTACCATTTTCATCAAAATGTTTTAAAAAAGGATCATCATCTTCATTGTAATGAGGTTCTTCCCAAGCATATTTTTGAGGTTTAGCAATAGATTTTCTAAAAAACAAAGAAAAAAACAAGCCCACTACTAATCCTGAAAGATGACCTTCCCACGACATTTGCTCTTTTATTGGAAACACATACCATATCATAGAACCATACAGAAATACAACTAATAATGACAATGCAATGAGTCTAAAATGTTTTGCAAAAATACCTTTAAAGAGAATAAAACTCATTAATACATATATTAATCCGCTTGCTCCAATATGATACGATGGTCTCGCAATACTCCAAGTTAGTAAGCCAGAAAATATAATGCCATAACCAATAACTTTCCAAGAAATTTCTCTGTAGAAATAAAACAATGCCATAGACAACACAAAAAGCGGAATCGTGTTATGGTATAAATGTTCCATACTTCCGTGAATAAAAGGACTAAATACAACACCTTTTAAACCGCTTAATGTTCTTGGGTACACTCCAAAATCATTAAATCTAAAACCAAATCTAACCTCAGCCCAAAAAACTAACCAAATAAACATAACAAAGGCTATTGGGTAACCAATAACTCCTGTGGTATATTTAAATTGCTCTTGATTGTTCATGGTTTATTTTAGTCGTATATAATCAAATAACTAACCAAAGCTGCTTATTATGAAACTTTGTCATTAAAATAATAAATAATTGGTTTAATTTTACAATATGAATGAACCATTAGCAGAACGATTACGACCAAAAACCTTAGAAGATTATATTAGCCAATCTCATTTAATTGGTCCTAATGGCTCATTAACAACTTCTATAAAACAGGGTGTTATTCCTTCAATTATACTTTGGGGCCCTCCTGGAATTGGTAAAACTACACTAGCACATATTATCGCCAATGAATCAAAGCGCCCTTTTTACACCTTAAGTGCAATAAACTCGGGTGTTAAAGATGTACGTGAAGTTATCGATAAAGCAAAGCAAAGCGGAGGGTTATTCACTACTAAAAATCCGATTTTATTTATTGATGAAATACACCGTTTTAGTAAATCACAACAAGATTCATTATTACAAGCAGTAGAAAAAGGCTGGGTGACCTTAATTGGTGCAACGACTGAAAACCCAAGTTTTGAAGTTATTCCTGCTCTATTATCACGCTGTCAAGTATATATTTTAAATTCTTTCGACAAAAACGATTTAGAAACACTTTTAAAGCGTGCTATAGAAAAAGATGACATTCTATCCCAAAAGAACATAATTCTCGACGAAACGGATGCCTTATTACGTCTTTCAGGAGGAGATGCAAGAAAATTACTAAACATTTTCGAATTGATTGTTAGTTCTTATGACTCGGAAGAGATTATCATTACGAATGATGCTGTTTTAAACAAAGTACAAAGCAACACTGTTAGATATGACAAAACTGGTGAACAACATTACGATATTATTTCTGCCTTTATAAAATCTATTCGTGGTAGTGACCCTAATGCTGCTGTATATTGGTTAGCGAGAATGATTGAAGGTGGTGAAGACGTGAAGTTTATCGCAAGACGTTTATTGATTCTCGCAAGTGAAGATATTGGTAATGCCAACCCAACTGCTTTAGTTATTGCCAATAGTACATTTCAAGCAGTATCAACAATTGGCTATCCTGAATCGAGAATTATTTTAAGTCAGTGTGCTACGTATTTAGCTTGTTCAGCCAAAAGTAATGCGTCTTATAAAGCAATTAATGATGCACAGCAATTAGTAAGAAGTACTGGAGACTTAAGTGTCCCTCTTTCTATTAGAAATGCACCAACTAAACTTATGAAAGAGTTAGGATATGGTGATGATTACCAATATGCTCATAACCATGACAAAAATTTTGCCCTTCATGAATTTTTACCTGATGATATATCTGGCACTAAACTTTATGATCCTGGAAACAATGCCCGAGAAAATGGTTTACGTGAGTTTTTAAAATCTCGTTGGAAAGATAAATACGGTTATTAAAATTTAATATTTAGTGTTTCTAAAGTAGGTTTGCTTCCATCATTTTTAGATAAATACCAAAACCCACCTTCTTTATAAACCAAAGCATTCGTATCCTTAACTAAAAACACATCAGTTTTACTGGTTTCAAGTAGAATCATTACAACTTTAGGCGTTTTATCTACCAATTGATAACCATAACTAACTTTTTGAGCATATAATACGTTCTCATCTGATTTTTCAGTAACCTTTTTTACATCATTTTTATTTTCAATTGGCTGTTCAACGACCTCTTCTTTAAGCTTTTCTATTACTGCTGATTCTTTTTTTTCCTTCAAGGTGTTAATCTCTTCTTTAAGCTTTTCTATTTCTTCAATTGAAGATTCATGAGTTCCATTGGTCGTTGCTCTAGATAAGATAGTTTCATTAGGTTTGTATGAGTATTTTACACTTTCAAAATCTTCAAAAGCACCACGAAGTGCTAAGGTATAAGCCGTTTTATATTGTTTTTCTCTAGTTGAGCCAATTTTTGTGGTAAAAATAATATCACCGTCACAATTTTTTAATTGTACTTTAAGCTTTGTAACAAACATTCCTTTTTCTTTAAGCACATCACTTCTTAGACCTAGACATCTATTTTTAATTAAATCTTCTGGAAAATCACCATCTTCCATAATAGCTTCGAAACCATATTTATTAAATAAAAATTTTGATAACGAGTTAAGTTGGTACTTATCTTTTTCATTTACAAAATCGTATTTATAAGGTACTATTACATACTTATAGTCGTTAAGATTTTTTTGCGCTATTGTTGAAGTAATACAGCTTAAAATTAAAGCTATAGCTAATATTTTTTTCATCTCTATTTTGATTAATCAATTGCGTAAAGATACATTTTGTAATTATAAAAACTGTTTAAGCTCTATAAGGTTATCAATATGTTTTATCGTTCCATTTAGTTTTTCTTTATGGTAGTTAAAACAAATAGCCTCTAACCCAACGTCTAGTGCTCCTTGTACATCTGCCTCAAGGTTATCTCCAATCATGATGCTATTACTAGTACTAGCTTTTGCAATGTTTAATGCATGATTAAAAATTTTAGGGTTCGGCTTTTTTACGCCTACCATTTCAGAATTAGTAACGGTTTTAAAATAGTGATCAATATTTGCATTATTTAGCTTACCATGTTGCACCTCTTTAAACCCATTGGTAATAATATGTAATTGGTATTTTGATTTTAGATATTCTAGTATTTCAATAGCATCGTCAAATAGGTGATTAAATGTGCATAAATGTGTAATATAATCTTCAGACAGTTTGTAAATCATACTTGGTTTTACTGTAATATTTAATTCTGTAAATGCATCATGTAATCTTCCGAAGCGTAATTTTGACTTTTCAATTTTTTCTTCTCTATATAGCTTCCAATAATGAAAGTTTATTGGTTCATAAACTTCTAAAAACTCTTTTAAATTAGTATCTATACCATTTATTTGAAAAATTTTTTTAAAAGTTAAACCTGAGTTTTTATCAAAATCCCAAAGGGTATGATCTAAATCAAAAAAGACATGTGAGATATTATTAATTTTCATTTTCTGAGTTTAAAACCATTGCAAATAATTCTTTAAATCCGTTCCATCTTGGATCATCACTAAAAGAATAATTATGAAATATTGGCGTAAAGGTACCATTCACTTTTTTAATTTCATGCATTACCTTTTCTAAGGCTTGTTTTTTATCTAAAAAAGAGATGTGCTTTAAAAGCACAAAGTCCATTAAATGAAATGGATGCACCATTAAAGGCGTTTGTATTTCGTAATCTAAATCGTAAAACAAAAAAGGTGTACAAGATCCAGCTCTAAAACCAACATTGTTTATGTAGCCCATAGTGTAGTCTTCCTTTATTTCTAACTCAATTAAATTACGATATGCAGTAGGTAAATTTAGTTTAGAAAAAGAATTTCTAGAAGCCTTCAATGACGTATTTATTGTGGACTCCATGTTTTCTTTTTCTGTTTTTAATATGTCGAAATCTTCTAAAGCAAAATATGAGGCTTTTAGTCCAACCTCACAATAATCTGCAACCGATTTAATTAAAGAGACAAACTGTTTTTTATTAATACTAATATTTTTATCGTAGGTAGTATAATCACCAATTAAAAAGAATACTAAAAACTTACTTGTACTATGCTTTTGCATGTTTGTAATCCATTTAAACGTATTATATGGATCTCTTTTAAAGCGCAATAAAACCAAATAACGCTGATATAATTGCCTAAATTTAAGTCTAAAAATATCATTTAATGTTCCTCCAATGGTTCGCATTAAGCCTTTTTGCTTAAAATAATAAGCCATTGGTACATCTATAACTGGCTTTACTTTATATTTTCTATTTTTAAATTGGTAATCAGGAAATCTTTCTTGAAGTGCCTCTTTAAATTTGTAAGCCCAAATATCTACTACAGGCTGATGTAAAAAATCATGCTTTAACGCTAAACTATCTTTAGCTGTAAAACGTCCATACTCATCTTTTACATGTGGCAAATATTCTTCATAACGACTTAATAAATAAAATGATGCTGCAAAAATATCGAATGGCATATCGCTTTTATCACCATTGTAAAAAAAACATTTAGTGTTTTCCCAATCATGTATATGGATGTCAATATCAGAAAGTCCTTGCTCAAATAATATTTGATTGCTTTTAATATAAAACTCATTACCAAGCTGTTGCTGAGAATACGACAACTTTAAACTATCATGCGCAATAAACTCTTCAATTGTTGTCGTGAACGACACAGGAATACCTAAAATGCGTGTACATATTTGTTTAAATATATAATTTAATCTTGGCGTTATTTTATGAGTGTAAACTAATAGCATTACAAGATATTTTCATCTGCAAAGCTAAAGTATGCTTTTTCAGTTATAATTAAATGGTCTAAGACTTTAATATCTAAGCTTTTTGAAGCTGTACTCAATTTTGCTGTTAACTGCTTGTCTGCTGCACTTGGTTTTAACGTTCCAGAAGGATGATTATGTGCCAGAATAATGCCAGTAGCTCCAACTTCTAAAGCTATTTTTAGTGCTAGCCTAACATCAACCAAGGTTCCTGTAATTCCTCCTTTACTCAACTGATTTTTTTGAATCACTTTGTTGGAATTGTTTAAATACACAATCCAGAATTCTTCATGTGGCAACTCTCCAATAATGGGTTGCATTAATTCAAAAACCGAAACGCTTGAGGTGATTTTTTTCTTGTTTAGTGCCTCCTCGCCTCTTCGTCGCCTTCCTAATTCTAAAGCAGCCACAATAGTTATGGCCTTAGCTTCACCAATGCCTTTAAACTCCATAAGCTGCTTAATAGATAGCTTTCCTAATTCGCTTAAGTTATTATCGACACTTGATAAAATTCGCTGACATAATTTAACGGCACTTTCTTCTCTGTTTCCAGAACCTATTAAAATAGCAACCAATTCTGCATCACTTAAAGCAGCTTTGCCTTTATCGCGAAGTTTTTCTCTTGGTTGGTCATCTTGACTCCAGTTTTTAATAGAAAAAGAAGATGTTTTTTCTGGCATTCAGTAAATATAAATATTGTAAATTTCAGAAGCAATAAAATCTTATTACATGAAATCTTTATTTGATACTGAAACTTACCAAGAAATTATTGATAGAATTGAAAAATTAAACGAAAATTCTACACCTAATTGGGGAGAGATGTCTGTTGGACAAATGCTTACACACTGCCAAAAACCTTTAGAAGTTGCTAACGGAACATTACAATTAAATACTAAAATTGGCTTTTTTAAAAAGTTAGTGATGAAATTCTTTAAACCACTAATGTATAATGATAAAAGTTGGCAAAAAAACTTAGGAACTGTTCAAGAATTTAAAATTACAGAGCCTAAAACATTTCAAGAAGAAAAAGAAAAGTTGATTAAGATCATTACTGCATTTTCAAATAAAAAAGACACAAATAACTGGCCTGAGCACCCCTTTTTTGGAACTTTTAATACCGAACAATGGGGTAAAATGCAGTACAAGCATCTTAATCATCATCTAACTCAATTTGGTGTATAACTTATGAGCAAATACCCCCCACCACATCATTTAGATCATGATAAAAACAACATGATTGAAGTTATTAAAGCTTATCCTTTGGCAACTGTAATTTCTGTACACAATAATGAGCCTTTAGTAACTCACATGCCTTTAATATATAGAGATATAGATGGTAAACTAATTGGACATATTGATATTTACAATCCACAAACTAAATTAATGCGTGATGATAACGAGGTTACTATTATATTTTCTGGTCCGCAATGTTATATTTCACCAAGTATTTACACTACAACACAATTACCGACTTGGAACTACATAAAATTGCATTTAAAAGGAAGTGTAAAAGCCATTGAAAGTAAAGATGCTTTAAAGGAATCACTCATCATTATGACTGAATTTTTGGAGCAACCAGACCAAAACTATGTGCTTGATGCTGATAATCCAAGAATGGATGCAAATTTAGATTATATAAAAATGTTTGAAATTACTATTACCAATTGGGAAGGTAAGTTTAAACTATCTCAAGACAAAAATAAGCGAGATATTGAAGCTGCAAAGCAAGAATTAATTAGAGCCAATCAACATAATATAGAACCTTTTTTAAACAAGGTATTTTAAAAATCGTAAAAGACAAAGTATGAAACTAGGAGCATTTTCGGTGAGTTTAACCGTTAAAGATATAAAATTATCAAAGTTGTTTTATGAGCAACTTGGGTTTAAAGAATTTGGAGGAGACATTGAACAAAACTGGATTATTATGAAAAATGATACTACAACTATAGGGTTATTTGAAGGTATGTTTGACCAAAATATACTAACCTTTAATCCAGGATGGGATGGTAATGCCAACCCGTTAAAATCATTTACAGATGTTAGAGATATACAAAAAGAGCTTAAAAGTAAAGGTTTTACTATGATTACAGAAGCTGATGAAACAACAACTGGACCAGCCAGTTTTGTTATTGTAGATCCAGATGGCAACCCTATTTTGGTGGATCAGCATGTTTGATTATTTTGTTGTTTAAATAAAACCCTTACAGCTTAATGAATTTGAAAGTTTACATTAGTATCAAAGTAAGATTAATTAATTAACTAAATATTTCTAAAAAAACAACTAAATTGTACCTCATAGACATTTGTATAAAAGCGTTACTAAAGCTCTAATACGTTGTAATTAATATATCCTAATGATGAAATTTTCAGTCTTCCATTTATTTTTTTTGATTACTTTCATAAACTCTTGTTCTCAATCAACTGAACAAAAAACTCTTAATGGTAGTGTTGCTTCAGCACATCCTTTAGCAACTCAAGCTGGTTTAGATGTTTTAGAAAATGGAGGCAACGCTTTTGACGCAGCCATTGCAGTAGCTTCAACATTGAACGTTGTTGAGCCTATGATGTCTGGAATTGGTGGATATGGTACTATCTTGATTTATGATTCAGACAATAAAATAATAAGATATTTAAATCCAAGTGGTAGATTTCCAGCAAAGACTAATACAGATTTAATGCGAGAACCCACTCCAAATTATATGCAAAATAGAACTGGACCTAAAGCTATTTCCACTCCAGGAAATTTAAATGCTTGGGCAGATATGCATAAAAAATATGGTGTTTTGGAATGGAATAAATTGTTTAACTCGGCCATTAATTATGCTGACAATGGTTTTAAAATAAGTTCAAATACAGCTAGATGGATTAAGCTCTCCTATCCTGACTTTAAAGACTATCCAAAATCATTTTATGGTAAAAATGGACATCCACTTAAAAAAGGAGAAGTACTTATTCAATCAGACTTGGCCAATACTTTTAAATTAATTTCAAGAGAAGGAACAACACCGTTTTATCATGGCGATATTGCTAAAGCCATAGATGAACAAATGAATAAAGCTGGTAGCTTTCTTTCTATTGAAGACTTAAATAGTAATGAAGCCGAGTGGTGGGAACCTCTAAAATACAATTATAGAGGTTATGATGTTTACACTGCATCATTACCTGCAAACTCTTTTCCTGCTTTATTTAACTTGGGAGTAATGGAGCAATTCTCTTCAAAAGATTTAAAACACAACTCTGTTGATTATCTTCATCGCTTTGCTGAAATAACCAAAGAATCGTACAAAGCACGATTAAAATATTCGTTTGATCCTGAAGTCAAGAAAGCACCTATTGACAGTCTTCTTTCTAAAAGTTTTTTAAAAAATATAGCAGAATCAATAAATATGGAGAACGCAAAAGACTTTGTTGCACCTTTTTCAAATGAAAGCAAAAACACAACGCATTTTGTTGTTACAGATAAATGGGGAAATATTGTTAGTGCAACACAAACTTTGGGGAATCTATTTGGCAGTCGTATTATGGTTGAAGGAACAGGAATATGGTTAAATAATTCTATGGCTTATTCAACTTTTGAACCCAAAGGAAATCCTATGGATGCTTTTCCAGGAAGGCATAAATTATCAGGAGATGCGCCAGTAATCATACTTAAAGATGGAAAACCTTATGCTGCCTTGGGTTCTCCTGGAGGACATACTATAACTCAAAATGTTCCACAAATAGTTTTTAACCTTATTGATTTTAAAATGTCTATGCAAGAAGCTATTGATGCTCCAAAAGCTGCTTTTATTGAGCCAAATTCTATAAGAGTCGATAATGGTATTCTTGATTCTGTTATTAATACTTTAAAAAATAGAGGGCATGAAATAAAAAAAGGAAGCATTGGTAATGCCACTGGAATTAAACTCATTTATGATGAAGAAGGAAATATTGTATCGTTTGATGTAGGCATAGATAGTCGTGGTGAAGGCAGAAAAGCTATTGTTGACCACTAACCTATCAAGGCTTTCACTTCCTCAAAATCCAATCCTCCATAATTTCCAGAACTCATTAAAAGCAGTGCTTTGTTATCGAAGTTTTGTGAGAATAGGAATTGCTTAAAATTATCAGGAGTGGTGTAAATAATTAAGTCGTCTCGCTGAAAAGCATTAGCAATTTGCTTTTGTTTTACAGCTTTTAGCTTTTTTATTTCAACAGCATGAGGCGAATAAAACACCACAGCGACATCTGCAGTATCTAAAGTACCTTTGTACTCTTTTAAAAATTCAGCATTCAAACTGCTATAGGTATGCAATTCCAAACAAGCAACCACTACTCTATCTTGATATTGCTCTTTAACTGCCTTAGTAGTCGCTTTTACTTTACTTGGCGAATGGGCAAAATCTTTAAAAACAACACTATTATTACTTTCAGCTATCTTTTCTAAACGCTTACTCGCTCCTTTAAACGTAGCAATAGCTTCGTAAAAATCGTCTTCATCAATTCCCATGTGCTGGCAAATCCATTTTGCTCCAGCAAGATTATTCAAATTATGCTTTCCAAATACTTCAATTGGCAAAGATCCTTCTGGAGTTTCTAATAATGTTTCTCCGTTGTCAACTATATATTCTGGTGTGTGATAAGGCAATTTTCTTATCGTGTTGTTAGAAGCTTCAACTACTAGCTTTACTTCTGCATCTTCAGCATTATAATTAATACTTCCTCCTTTTATAATACTATCTACAAAAATACTGAACTGCTCTACATAATTTTCATACGTTGGAAACACATTTATATGATCCCAAGCAATTCCGCTTAATAATGCAATATTTGGCTTGTATAAATGAAATTTTGGTCGTCTATCTATTGGTGAGCTCAAATACTCATCACCTTCCAGTACAATAAAATCGTTGTCTTCAGTCAATTTTACCATGACATCAAAACCTTCTAATTGTGCGCCAACCATATAATCAACATCTCGATCATGATAATGCATTACGTGCAAAATCATGGATGTAATAGTAGTTTTGCCATGACTCCCACCAATGACTACACGGGTTTTGTTTTTAGATTGCTCGTACAAAAACTCAGGATAACTATAAATTTTTAATTGTAACTCTTGAGCTTTTAATAGCTCAGGATTATCTGCTTTAGCATGCATTCCTAAAACGATAGCGTCTAAATTTTGAGTGATTTTTTCTGGAAACCAACCAAATTGTTCTGGTAATAGCCCTTTAGCTTCTAATCGCGATTTTGAAGGGTCATGAATTGTATCATCGCTACCTGTAATGTTGTAGCCTTTATTGTGAAGCGCTATAGCTAAATTGTGCATTGCAGCTCCACCAATAGCAATAAAATGTACGTTCATAATGTGTTATTCAACAGCAACAAATGTCACTAATAGAAACCCAAATTCCAAATTCTAAAGAGAAAGTATTTTCTCTTTCTCTTCTATAGCTTGCTTAAAATCTGATCTAATTTCGAGAGCCTTATTAACCCACTTTAAAGCGTCAGTTTTATTGTTTTTATTTTTATGAATTTGAGCTAATCTAAAATATGCCCATTCTATTGGCACACCATCTTTGGCTGTATAATTTTCAATGTATTTTTTTAAGCAACGTGCTCCTTTATCCAATTCAATATTATAATCGGCACTTACTTTTCCTATTTGGTAATGCAAATGATTTTTATTGTGTTTTTCGTAAGCTTCTTCAATAGTTGCAATTACTTTAGCTGGTTTCTTTTCGGTTTCATATAAGTTAGTTAGTTTCTCGTAACACGTTAATGAACCTCCTATTTCAATAGCCTTTCTATAATAAGTTTCTGCAAGTTTTGGCTCGTCATCATATTCATAAATATAACCCTTTGCCAAATAGCCATCTACTTTCGAGAGCTGTTCTAACTCTTCAGCGTATTTAAGAGACTTTTTTTTACTCCCTCCAATTATACCAGGTAATTGCATATATAATTCAACCAGAGCCCAACGTGCATCAATATGTTCTGGATCTAATTCGGCCGCTCGTAAAAAAGCAGCTTTCACATCACCAATAATTCCTAAAGCTTTAAATTTATTAACTTCAAGAGCTTTCATGCCCAAAGCACCTCCATATTTATACTGATAATTTGCGTTGTCATCTTTGGTTTCAACCAGTTTCTTGTATTGTACAATAGCATCATCCCATTTTTTTTGATGACCATAAGCATCACCCAAAAGTTCAATGGCTTTTAAATTACTAGGGTTTTTATCTACAAAAGCACTGGCAAGTTGTTCAGCCTTTATAAACTGCTTTTGTTTAAATAGCTGATTAATCTCAATGACAGTCGCTTGTGAGAAACCAAATAATGGAAATAATAAAAACAAAAACTTTTTCATCTATATATTTGTCGATAAAGCAAAAATAAACTTTCCCTCTGAATTGAAAAAAGGTAACTTTACTCACTCAACGAAGTATTTTACTCATTTCGTATTTTTTGGAACACATTTTGAATGTAACATTGTGAAAAATCAATAACATGAATAAGACTATTGCCATCATTATAATTTTACTATTTGCTAACCTTAGCCATTCACAAAACAACTATGATGACTTATGGAAAGAGGTTGAGAAATATGAAGTGGAAGGTTTACCAAAATCTGCCCTGAAAGTCGTTGAAACCATAAGCAATAAAACAGACAAAGAGGATAATAATGTTCAACGCATTAAAGCACTTTTGTTTAAAAGTAAGTTTATACTTATTCTTGAAGAAGATGCACAATTAAGCATTATCAACGATTTTAAAGCTCAGATTTCTAAAAGTGAGTTTTCAACAAAAAACATCTTAGAAAGTTTATTAGCTAATCTCTATTGGCAGTATTTTCAGCAAAACAGATGGCAATTTTATAACAGAACAAAAACTTCTAAAAAAGCAAGTCCAGAAGACTTTAGAACTTGGGATTTACAAACCTTATTTGATGAGATTAGCTTGCATTACCAAAATTCATTAGAGCAACAATTATTGTTGCAGCTAGAAGATTTAAAAAACTATGATAAGCTATTAATTCTTCAAGAAGATTCAAAAACCTACAGACCAACACTCTTTGACTTTTTGGCTCATAATGCTTTGGAGTTTTATACCACTCACGAAAATAGCATCACCAAACCTGCTTACAAGTTTGAAATTGACAACGAGCAATTTTTAAATGATGCTAAAAGTTTTTCACTATTGAGCATCACCTCTAAAGATAGTACGTCTTTACAGTTACAAGCCTTAAAATTGTATCAGAAACTAACTAAGTTTCATTTAAAAGACGAGTCGCCTTACGCATTGGCTGATGTTGACATCAATCGTTTATTGTATGTGAAGCAACATGCTACTTTTAGTGATATTGATTCTAAATTGTTAGAAACCTTAAAAGCTGAAAGTAACCGCTTAAAATCACATGAAATGTCTGCTTTATATGATTTTGAAATAGCTTCAATCTATTTTGAACAAGGCAATACGTATGAGCCAACAACAAATGAAACACATCGTTGGAAACTCAAAAAAGCAATTGAAATAGGTGATGCTGTCATCAATAAATTCCCTAAAAGCAAAGGTGCTGAAAAGTGCCAAATTTTAAAGCAGCAAATTCTACAAAAGTCATTACAAATTACTGCTGAAAGTCATTTACCAATTAACAAAAACTCTAGATTACTAATTCGCTATAAGAATCATGACCATTTAAATTTTAAAGTCTATGGTATTAGCAAAAATCAGCTTGAAAAATTAAATAGAACTTATAGAAAAGAAGAACAACTCGCATTCATTAAAAAACTAAAGGTCAATAAAAAATGGCAAAGTAGGTTAAAAAACGAAGGTGATTACCAAACACACACCACCGAAGTTGTTTTACCAGACCTCAACAATGGTTATTATGTAGTGTTTGCATCACCTGAAAGTGACAAAGAGAATACATTCGCATTTGCTAGTGTACAAGTAACTAATTTGGCTATTGTTGATAAAAGTGATGCGAATCATCATATCTACCAAGTCATTAATAGAAATAACGGTCAACCTATTGCCAATGCCAAAATGACGCTAACCTATCGTAGAGGCAATAATACAGAACAAACCGAACATAAAACGACTAACTCCAAAGGAGAAATTAACATCACAAAAGTTAAAAACCGTTATTGGCAATTAGACATTGCTGTTAGCACAAAAAATGACAAAGCCTATTTCGACAATTTTTATGTAAATAATCGTGGGAATATTAGTGAAAAAGAAGCAGAATTTAGAGCTTTTTTATTTACTGACAGAAGTATTTACAGACCTGGACAAACCGTCTATTTTAAAGGTATTGCCATGAAAACCGAGGATCACAAATCTGAAGTTTTAGAAAAGGAAGCTGTCATTGCAACGCTTTTTGATGTTAATAACGAAATCATATCACAACACAAACTAACAACAAATGAATTTGGTTCAGTATCTGGAGAATTTATATTGCCTAATAATGGTTTAAATGGTCAGTTTAGAATTGAATTATACTCAGTTGAAAAAAACAGATTTAGAAATAACACATACATATCTGTCGAAGAATACAAACGTCCTAAATTTGAAACTACTTTCAATCCAGTTACTGAAACTTTTAAAATAAACGATTCTGTCACTGTAAAAGGAAATGCATTAGCTTATGCTGGAAGCAACATTACTGATGCTAAAGTGGTGTATCGTGTGCATAGAAAAGTACAGTATCCACGATGGTATTTTTGGTATCGTCCTTGGTTTAATAGCGAACCTCAGGAAATTGCTCATGGCGAAAGTCTCACCAATGAGAAAGGCGAATTTGAAATCACCTTTAAAGCATTACCAGACCAAAGCGTTGATGCATCTAGCTTGCCAATTTTCAATTATGAAATCACTGCTGACGTCACCGATTTAAATGGCGAAACCAGAAGCGCAACTACGATTGTTAATGTTGGTTATCATGCCTTGACAGCCAATGTTTCGGTTGATGCTAAACTGGACAAAATTCAAAAAGACCACAAACTAACCATTGACACCAAAAACCTTAATGGTGAATTTATTCCTGCAAAGGGAGTTATAAAAATATTCAAATTAATTCCTGCCAAATCGCCCTTGAGGGCGCGTCCATGGAAGGCTCCAGACTACCAAATGCTCTCTGAAAGTGAGTTCAAACAACTGTTTCCTCATGATGCTTATGCCAATGAAGATGATAGCAACCAATGGAAAAAAGGCAAGCTTGTTTTTGAAAAACCGTTTGACACCAAACAATCTAAAGAACTCGCTTTAGGCAATATTAAAAAGTGGGAATCTGGACAATATATTATTGTTTTGGAAACCAAAGACAAATTTGGTCAAGAAGTGAAAGACCAGATTAAAACAACCTTATATAGTGGTAAAGACAAACAAGTTGCAGACAACCATCTATTTACTGTTACTACAGACAAAACAAACTATAATATTGGTGACACAGCAGAATTAACCTTTGGGTCTGCTGCAAACATTACAATAACGGTTGACATTGAAAAAGATCATAAAGTTATTAAGACAGAAGTTATTCGCATTAACAAAAATAAAAAAAGCATTTGTATTCCTGTCGATAAAAATGATGTAGGTGGTTTTGTAGTGCATTATAGTTTTGCTGCTTTTAACAGTTTTAAAAGTGGCATGGTAAACATTAGTGTGCCTTATCCTAAAACCGATTTGGATATTGAAACGCTAACCTTTAGAGACAAGCTACAACCAGGAACTGATGAAACTTGGAGTTTTAAAATTAAAGGCCCTAAAGGCGATAAAGTCGCTGCCGAATTATTAGCAAGTATGTATGATGCCTCTTTAGATAAATTTAGACAACATCAATGGAACTTTAATCCTATTCAAAATCCAATATATAGAAGTTTCTCCAATAGAAATGCTAGACAAGGTTTTGGAAACGTAAACTTTAGAATACAGCAAGACAGAACTGCTTATCATCAATTTAAAACGCAACAATATGACCAATTAAATTGGTTTGGGTTTTCTTTTGGTCATAATAATTTAGTTAGAGCTTTAAGTAGGAAAGTAACAGGAGTTCAAGTTTTAGAAGAAGAAATTGAAGAAGTTGCTTTCATGAAAGTAAATGATGATAATGAAAAATTAGATGAGGTTGTAGTTTCAAGCGGAGAAAAATTAATGAAAAAAGTTGAGCCTAACTCTAATTATCCTAAACCACCAAGTCTAGAAACTTTAAAAGATAAATCTGATTTTGGAACCATTAAAATCCGAACAAACCTTCAAGAAACTGCCTTTTTCTTTCCGCATTTACAAACAGATGCTGAAGGCAATGTCACCTTTAGTTTTACCACACCAGAAGCCTTAACCAAATGGAAATTGCAACTAGTGGCACATACCAAAACGTTAGAAAGTGCAGTCACACAACTAGAAACAGTAACACAAAAAGAATTAATGGTCATACCTAATGCACCACGCTTTTTACGTGAAGGCGACCAAATTACTATTAGTACTAAAATTGCAAATCTTACTGAGAAACAACTAACTGGACAGGCTAAGTTGGAATTGACAGACGCCATTTCTGGTAAAGATATTACAAACAAATTGGTGTCTGAGGCTCTCGAAGACACCAATATTACACAAAGCTTTTCTATTGACGCCAAAGGCAACTCACAAGTCTCTTGGCAATTGGACATTCCATACACAGTACAAGCAGTGCAATACAAAGTCATAGCAAAAGCTGGTGATTTTAGTGATGGTGAACAAAATGCACTTCCAGTGTTAAGTAACAGACTATTAGTGACTGAAACCTTACCAATGTGGATTAGAAGTAACGAAATCAGAACATTCTCTCTAGATAAGCTAAAAACCAACATCTCAACAACTTTAAAGCACCATAAGTTAACGCTTGAAATGACAAGCAATCCTGCTTGGTACGCTGTACAAGCCTTGCCTTACCTAATGGAATATCCTTATGAGTGTAATGAGCAAACATTCTCGCGCTATTATGCCAATGCTCTAGCAAGTCATATTGCGAATAGCAATCCGAGAATTCAGGAGGTATTTAATCAATGGGCATCTCAAGATGCATTAATTAGTAATCTTGAAAAGAATGAAGAACTTAAATCTATTTTAATTCAAGAAACGCCTTGGTTACGTGATGCTCAAAGCGAAACCGAACAGAAAAAACGTATTGCTCTGCTATTCGACCTCAACAAAATGAATAACAAATTGCAATCGGCTTTACGAAAGTTGCAAAATAATCAAATGGCTTCTGGTGCTTGGGCTTGGTTTAATGGTGGTTATGAAAACAGATATATCACGCAGCACATCATTTCTGGTTTTGGGCACTTAAAACAACTAAATGTCATTCTGAACGAAAGTGAAGAATCTAACATGATTCAAAAAGCAATCCAATATTTAGATTCAGAATTCGTAAAAGAATACAAAGACATCACCAAATACAATAAAGATGTCGATCTCAGCAAAGACCATTTAAGTTATACACAATTGCATTATTTGTATATGCGAAGTTTCTTTAGTGATATTGAGAAATCAAAAGAAGTGGAAGACATCACAGCGTATTACCATTCTCAAATAAAGAAATATTGGTTATCGCGTTCATTGTATGCAAAAGGACTGATGGCCTTAGTGGTCAATAGAATGGATGATAACAAGACTTCAGCAAAAATTTTAAAATCCTTAAAAGAAAACAGCCTCACTTCAAACGAATTAGGCATGTATTGGAAAGAAAACACCAATTCATGGTATTGGTATCAAGCGCCAATTGAAACGCAAGCACTAATGATTGAAGTATTCTCCGAAGTTGGTAATGTCATTCAGAGCGAAGCGAAGAATCTTGAAACCATTGACAACCTAAAAATCTGGCTCCTTAAAAACAAACAAACCAACCAATGGAAAACCACCAAAGCTACTACCGAAGCGGTTTATGCCTTATTGCTTCAAGGAAGCGATTGGTTAAGCGTTACAGATATGGTTGATGTGGTTTTGGGTGGACAAAACATTAATCCATCAAAGCTTGAAAATGTAAAAGTAGAAGCTGGAACAGGTTATTATAAAGCATCTTGGAATGGTAATGAAGTGACACCAAAAATGGCAGACGTAAAACTTACCAAAAAAGGTGATGGTATTGCTTGGGGAAGTTTGTATTGGCAGTATTTTGAGGATTTAGATAAGATTACTTCAGCTGAAACGCCTTTAAAATTGAATAAAAAACTCTTCCTAAAAACCAATACAGACAAAGGTGAAGAAATTACCGAAATAACGTCTGACACGAAATTACAAGTTGGAGATTTGGTAAGGGTTCGTATTGAGTTACGAAGCGACAGAAACATGGAGTTCATTCACATGAAAGATATGCGAGCTTCAGGATTGGAACCTATAAATGTGCTGTCTCAATACAAATGGCAAGATGGATTGGGTTATTATGAAAGTACCAAAGATGCAAGCACTAATTTCTTTTTTGACTATTTACCAAAAGGCGTGTATGTATTTGAATATGATTTACGCGTGAACAATGCTGGAAACATGAGTAATGGTATTACAACCATACAAAGTATGTATGCTCCAGAATTTAGTAGTCATAGTGAAGGTGTGAGGATTTCAGTGGGCAGTAATCAGTAATCAGTTAGTAGTATTTTAAGTTTGTCACTTTGAGTGATTCCGAAAAAATGAGGAATTGTATCGAGAAGTGAAGCAATCTGTTAGTTATTATTAATAGTAGATTACCACGTCACTACGTTCCTCGTAATGACAAAACACAACCTCTCTTACCTATTAAACGGACGTTCGTTAATCCAATTAAAACCACGATTAGTAAGGATAAAGTTGTCTTTGGTTAGTATTCTTCCGCTACCTTTTATAGAATCATTTTTAAATACAGTTTCAAAACTAAACTTATTGTTTTCCTTTGTATAAGTAATAATAAATGAATCGGTTGAATCTGAATAACTCGTAAATTTCAGTTCTGATGCCAGCGTATCAATCTCTGATTTAAAAAACAGTCTCGACTTATCAATATTATAAATTTGAGCACTTCCTTTTCTTTCTAAAATTATATATCGCCATCGCTCATAATTATTCACATCTGTTGAAATTGTATCTCCATTTTTTTCAAAATGGGTAATCTTTATTAAGCCATATAGATCCGGTTTTTGGGCTTTAGAGCCATACATTTTTTGTGATTTTGTTAAGTTAATAAAACCAAATATTGTAACATAACCTAAAACCAGTCCTTTTATAATTCTTGAAACTAATCGTAAGGATTTATTACCTTCTTTTGCAGGTTGTTTTATCACAGATAAACTAACCGGATTGCTAGTAAAAAAGAAAGTACATAGCTTTTTAAAATCTTTTAACAACAAAAATAAGGTCATTAAAACCAAGTGGGTTGATAATAGCTTCACTGGAACATCATAAAAGTAATTTACTGCCATCACATTAGCAGTTGTCATTAAAGTGATAATCAATCCAAAGGTTAAAGTTCTTCTAAACAATAATAGCACAGCAGCAACTTCGGCGATTCCCATAAATAAATTATAGCCTTTCGAAAACCCTAAAAATGTCCAAGCTAATCCCATTGGAGACGAGTCACCATAAGGTTCTATAAGTCTGTAAAATGCTGGTTCTGGAAATTGTAGTTTAATTACTTTTACCAATCCGTAATTTATTAGCATTAATCCTACATAAAAACGCATTGCCACTGTAAGCCAATAATACAGTTTAGTATAATTAATACGATTTCTATCTAATAGAGACCATATAATTGTACCAAAAATAGCAGTTATAAATATGGTAAAAACTAATACATAATCATAAGTTGTATCTCCGCTTCCATTAGTAAAAGTGGTTATCTCGTAAGATAGATTTAATATGTTTTTCCCAACCCAAGGAATGAACTTATGTAATAGTTGAGTTGGATATTTCATTAAAACGCCCCAAAATGGATAGGCTCCATTATTTTGAAAAACAATATAAAGTATAAAATAAAGAAAGCTGAATCTAAAGCCTAAACGTTCTAGTACAGACCATTTAGAAGTACTTACTGAAATGTTACTCATGGTTAATTAGTTAGTTTACTAGCTCAAGATACTAGAAACTACAAAAATAAAAAACTGTTTAACAGCTAGTTAACAAGAAGCATATTATTGTTTAGGAGGAAATCCTTTCAATACTTTTTCGACAATAGCCTTGATACGAGCCTCTTTTTGTTCAGGAGATGCATTTGGGTTGTATCCCGACTCGCTTACAGCTTGCCAAAACAAACCAATACCATTTTCATCATGAAAATCGAACACTATTTGTCTGCTCAATTTAGGTTGTCCAATCGGTAAGCCAATAGAAATACCTCCACCAACATTACGTCCAGACCCACCAACTCCAACACCTACAGAGTTTCTTTGATTATTCTGAAATTCGGAACTTGTGATATCTATAAAGAAGTCTGGGTTATCAGATAGTGTCAAGCCTTTAAGTAGTAAAGTTTCATCTAAAGCATCCAATAATCGTTTGGTATCAAACTCCGTTAATCCTGTATCGATATCAGAATAGTAGTTATACGTTTTGTATTTAGTGAAATCTGTTTGCTTTTCATAATCGTAATTCACATAAATGGATGCACAAGATGTAACAACAATTAAAGTAAGTAGGGCTAATATCTTTTTCATCAACTAAAATTTTACTAAAGTTAATCAAAAATTATTCCTTTTTATCAACCGAACGTGTTAAAGCTGATGAAATAATTCCTGTTGGAATTGCCACAATACCCAAACCTATCATTAATATGAAAAACGTAAACACTTTGCCTCCAACGGTAATTGGATACACATCACCATAACCAACTGTTGTCAATGTAATTATTGCCCACCATAAACTATCAAAAATTGACGTGAAATGCTCTGGTTGCGCTTCGTTTTCGAAATAGTAAATACCTACTGCCGAAAAGTAAATAAGCATTAATGTGATAAATATAAATAGCAATATTTCTTCTTTTGCAGATTTTATAGCTCTTACAAAATGGTTCATTGCCCTGTTATAGCGAACCAATTTTAAAATTCTAAATAATCGTAAAAAACGTAAGGCTCTTAAGGAACGTAAATCAACTCCAAACGATAAGTAAAAAGGTAAAATAGCAATAAGATCAATGAGTCCAAAAAAGCTAAAAATAAACCTTGGCTTACTATCTGCGACATAAATTCTTAAAACATATTCTATAGTAAAAACGACAACACAGAAAATTTCTATAACTCTTAGAACTGCTTGTGTTTGAGGTTGTAAATTTGGTAAAGTTTCAACCGAAAAAGTAATTAATGAGAGTAAAATAAGTGCTTGAATGAAAAAAGCAAACCATCTGCTTAGTTTATTGTCATTAAATTCTACAAAACTCTTTATGAATGCTCTCATAGCAACAAATTTAAGAATTTAACATTTGCCACAATTTGTCTTTAAGTTGTGTTATTCCTTCCTGTGCTACAGGAGAAATAAACATATAATCTATTGGTAAATTATTGTCTAACTCTTGTTTTAATTCAGCTTTTAACTCCTCGTCTAGCATATCGCTTTTAGAAATGGCAATAAAGCGTTCTTTATCTAACATTTCTGGGTTGTAACGTCGTAATTCATCAAGTAAAATATCGTATTGCTTATGTATATCGTCAGCATCAGCTGGAATCATAAACAACAAAATGGAATTACGCTCAATATGCCTTAAAAAGTAATGTCCAAGACCTTTTCCTTCGGCAGCACCTTCGATAATTCCTGGAATATCTGCCATCACAAAACTCTGATAATCTCTATATTCAACAATACCTAAATTTGGTTTTAGCGTTGTAAACTCGTAATCAGCAATTTTTGGTTTTGCAGAAGTAATCACTGAAAGTAAGGTAGATTTTCCAGCATTAGGAAATCCAACCAAACCAACATCAGCTAAAAGCTTTAACTCAATAGTAACACGTTTTTCTTCTAATGGAATTCCAGGTTGGGCATATCGTGGTGTTTGGTTTGTTGAGCTTTTAAAATGCCAATTACCTCGTCCGCCCATACCTCCTTCACATAAAATTTTTTCTTCGTTATGCTCCGTTATTTCAAAAAGAATATCATTGGTTTCGGTATCTCTTACAACCGTTCCTAGTGGTACATCTACAAACACATCTTCTCCATCGGCTCCTGTACTTCTACTTTTACTCCCATGACCTCCATGTCCTGCTTTAAAGTGCTTTTTAAATTTTAGGTGATATAAGGTCCATAGGTTTTCGTTTCCTCTAATAATAACATGACCACCACGTCCTCCGTCACCACCATCAGGCCCTCCTTTTGTAATATATTTTTCGCGATGAAGATGCACAGAACCTTTGCCTCCGTTTCCGGAAGAAGCAAAGATTTTTACATAATCAACAAAATTGCCCTCTGTCATGTCTTTATATTAAGATTCCTGCATTAGCAGGAATCAAATTAATTAATTTTATTAAAAAAGTGAAACCCTATTTACAGTGCATCCACCACTTTGTTTAAACGCTCTGTTATTTCTTGAATGCTTCCTACACCATCTACTCCAAAGTATTTATTTTGAGCAGAATAATAGTTTTTTAAAACTGCTGTTTTACTATAATATTCTGCAATTCTGTTTCTAATAATACTTTCGTCAGCATCATCTGCTCTACCACTTGTTTTACCTCTTTCTAACAGTCTTTTTACTAATACCTCATCATCAACCTCTAAAGCTATCATGGCATTAATGTTAGAGTCTTTATCTTCCATTAACTCATCAAGTGCTTTTGCTTGTGCTTCTGTACGTGGAAACCCATCAAAAATAAAACCGTTAGCATCCGAGTTCTTCTCTACTTCGGCATTTAGCATTTTAATAGTGACCTCGTCTGGGACTAATTGTCCTTTATCCATATACGATTTAGCTAGAGTTCCTAATGCAGTTTCGTTTTTAATATTGTATCTAAAAACATCTCCTGTTGAAATGTGAACTAAATTATATGTTTCTTTTAAAAATTCAGCTTGGGTACCTTTTCCTGCGCCTGGAGGCCCAAATAATACTAGGTTTGTCATGTGTTGCGTGGTCTTTATTTGGTAAACTTCTGGTATATCTCTACCTAGTCCATCGTAGTCTAATCCGTATCCTACTATGAATTTATTAGGAATTTCTATACCTATATAATGTAATTTATAATCTTTTTTATAAGCTTCTGGTTTGTAAAACAATGTAGCGATTAACAATGATTTTACATTTTCATTTTTAAAAATTCTGTGGACTTCCTCAAGCGTGTTTCCTGTATCAATAATATCTTCAAGAATTACTACAGTTCGACCTGTTAAGTCTTGTGTTAATCCAATAAGGCGCTGAATGTCTTCGGTAGATTTTACGCCTTCATAGGACGCTAATTTTATAAAAGTAACTTCACAAGGTTTTGGATACTTTTTTACAAAATCACTCACAAACATAAACGAGCCATTTAAAATCCCTACAAACACAGGAATCTCATCACCTAAATCTGCTAAAACTTCGTCTACCATTTTTGAAACTGCTTCATCAATTTCTTGTTCAGAAATAAATGGTTTGAAGTATTTGTTATGAAGCTTTATCACCTTAATAAATTTTGAAAGAGGCAAAGATAATCAATTGATTAAGTTTAAACGATATTTTGATTTATGTTTTTAGAAAATGGTTCAATATTAAAATGTATTTTTGCAATGCTAAATGCAAAAACAAGGCAATAGTTTAAAATGAATTATTTTTCTTCTCAATTTAAATTAGGTATTTTAGGTGGTGGCCAACTTGGTAAAATGCTACTTAACGATACTCGAAAATTCGATATTCATACTTGTGTTTTAGACCCTAGTAATGAAGCTCCTTGTAAAATTGCTTGTAACGAATTTGTACAAGGCGATTTAATGGATTTTGATACTGTGTATCAATTTGGAAAGAATGTAGATGTACTAACTATTGAAATTGAAAATGTTAACGTTAATGCACTCGAAAAATTAGAAAAAGAAGGTATTAAAGTATATCCTACGTCTAAAACCTTACGAACTATTCAAAACAAGGCAAAACAAAAACTATTTTATGTAGATAATAACTTGCCCACTGCTCCTTTTTCAAGATTTGCCTATAAAGACGAAATACTAACAGCTATCGAGCACCAAACCCTCGAGTTCCCTTTTGTTTGGAAAAGTGCACAGTTTGGATATGATGGTAAAGGCGTAAAAGTAGTGAAATCCCATTCTGATCTTGAAGAATTGCCAAATGTAGAATGCATTACAGAAACATTAATTCCTTTTAAAAACGAACTCTCTGTCATTGTTGCAAGAAATGCTGATGGAAAGGTAAAAATATATCCAGTAGTTGAAATGGAATTTCATCCAGAGGCTAACCAAGTAGAATATGTTATTTGTCCTGCAAGAATTTCAAAAGAAGTGGCTTTAAAAGCAGAATTGATTGCTTTAAAAGCTTCAGCAGCTTTTAAGCACGTAGGTTTATTGGCCGTAGAAATGTTTCAAACTGAAGACGATGACATTTTAATAAACGAAGTAGCTCCTAGGCCTCATAATTCAGGACACCATACTATTGAAGCTAGTTATACCTCGCAATTTGAACAACACATAAGAGCTGTATTAAATCTACCTCTAGGAAAAACCGACAGTAAAGTTGGAGGCATTATGGTAAACTTAGTTGGAGCAGAAGATTATACTGGAAATGTTGTCTATAAAAATATTGAGTCTATCATGGCTATGGATGGCGTAACACCTCATATTTATGGCAAAAAACAGACGCGTCCATTTAGAAAAATGGGTCATGTAACCATTGTACATGAAAACATAAATGAAGCACGAAGAATAGCTGAAGAAGTTAAAAAGAAAATAAAAGTAATAAGCGAATAATATGGCACAAGTAGGAATAATTATGGGAAGCAATAGCGACCTTCCTGTTATGCAAGAGGCGATCGATGTTTTAAAAGGATTTGATATTGAGGTTGAAGTTGATATTGTTTCAGCACATCGTACGCCTGAAAAAATGTTTGATTATGGTAAAAATGCCCACACTAGAGGCATAAAAGTAATTATTGCGGGTGCGGGTGGTGCTGCTCACTTACCTGGAATGATTGCGTCATTATCACCATTACCTGTTATTGGTGTTCCTGTAAAATCTCGAAATTCTATAGATGGCTGGGATTCTGTACTATCAATTTTACAAATGCCTGGAGGCGTTCCTGTAGCAACAGTAGCACTAGATGGCGCTAAAAATGCTGGTATTTTAGCTGCTCAAATTATTGGTACTTCGGATACATGTGTACTAGACAAAGTAATTGTTTTTAAGGAAGGTTTAAAAGCCAAAGTAATAGAAGCAGCAAAGTCTATAAAATAGTAAAACCCCGAGGGAATCGAGGTTTTACAATTGCTATTAATCAACTATTTTTTAAGAGCCTAAAAATAGACTCTATGAAAAAATATCGGCGAAAGTAACATTTTTCTAAAATATGGCTAATTAAAAACTGTTAATATTAGTTAAATCAATAGTTCATAGAGAAAAGTATTACCTTTAATGATTGCCTTTTTTGAATAAATCACAACTATTATAAATAATTCCTTACAATAAAAAATGAACGTTTTAAATCAACCATTTAACACTCCATATAATACAGCTCCTTTCTCAAAAATTAAGGTTGAAGATTTTCTACCTGCTTTTAAAATTGCCATTGAAAAAGCCAGAAAAGAAATTGACGCAATTGTAAAAAATGCAAAACATCCTACTTTCAAAAACACCATTGAGGCTTTAGAATTTTCAGGTCAAGAATTAGATAGGATTTCGAGTATTTTTTTCAACTTAAATTCTGCTGAAACTAATGATGAGATTCAAAAAATCGCACAAGAAGTATCACCATTATTATCTGAATTTAGTAACGATATCACGTTAAATGAAAATCTATTTAAGCGCATAAAAACCGTTTACGACTCTAAACCAGAAAACCTAACCCAAGAACAAAAAACACTTCTTGATAAACGCTATAAAAGTTTTTCTAGAAATGGCGCCAATCTTCCTGATGACAAAAAAGAACAATTAAGAGCTATTGATAAAGAATTAAGTCAATTAAAATTAAAGTTTGGTGAAAATGTATTAGCAGAAACTAATAAGTTTGAAATGCTTCTTACTAATAAAAATGATTTATCTGGACTACCTGAAGGTGCTAAAGAAGCAGCAAAACAACTAGCCGAAAGTAAAGACAAAGAAGGTTGGTTAATCACGTTAGATTATCCAAGTTACATACCTTTTATGACGTATGCCGATAATAGAGAATTACGCAAAAAACTATCATTGGCTTTTGGCAGTAAAGGGTTTAAAAATGATGAATTTGACAATCAAGACATCGTAATTAAAATTGCTAATCTTAGGTTTAAACGTGCACAACTATTAGGCTACAAAACTCATGCGCATTTTGTATTGGAAGAACGTATGGCTAAAACACCAGAAAAAGTTAAGAGTTTTTTAAACGAATTATTGGAAAAAGCCAAACCTGCAGCAGAGCGCGAATTTAAAAACCTAGAAAATTTTGCAAAAGATTTAGATAATATTGACCAACTCCATAAATGGGATTCAGCATACTATTCTGAAAAACTGAAGCAAAAACTGTTTGATTTAGATGATGAAAAACTAAAACCCTATTTCAAATTAGAAAATGTGATTGAAGGAGCATTTAAGGTTGCAGAAAAATTATTTGGATTAAGATTTGAAGAAATTAATGACAAAGATGCAATAGATTATATTGACAAATATCATGAAGATGTTTTAACTTATAAAGTTACTGATGATGGAGGACTAACAGCCATTTTTTATGCCGATTTTTTTCCAAGATCAGGAAAGCGCAATGGTGCGTGGATGACATCATACAAACCTCAATATGTCCAAAATAGTCATAATCATCGTCCACATGTGTCTATTGTTTGCAACTTTACAAAACCAACAAAGAGTAAACCATCACTCCTGACCTTTAATGAAGTGACAACCTTGTTTCACGAGTTTGGTCATGCACTTCATGGTATGCTAGCCAATACAACCTACCCGAGTTTATCAGGAACATCGGTGTATTGGGATTTTGTAGAATTACCAAGTCAGGTCATGGAAAATTGGTGTTACGAAAAAGAAGCTCTAGAGTTGTTTGCAAAGCATTACGAAACCAATGAAGTAATTCCAATGGAATTGGTAAACAAAATAAAAGAATCGGCAACCTTTCATGAAGGCATGCAAACACTTCGTCAAATAAGCTTTGGCTTATTAGACATGAGTTGGCACGGACAAGATCCTTCGAATATAAAAGATGTGAAAGCACAAGAAATAAAAGCATTTGGAGACACACAGTTGTATCCTAATGTACCAGAAAATTGTATGAGTACTGCTTTTGCACATATTTTTCAAGGTGGCTACTCATCAGGATATTACAGTTATAAATGGGCTGAAGTGTTGGATGCTGATGCCTTTGAGTATTTTAAAGAAAAAGGCATTTTCAACAAAACAGTTGCTAACAAATTTAAAGAGTTTGTATTATCTCAAGGCGGCACCGAAGACCCAATGGTATTATATAAACGTTTTCGTGGACAAGAACCAAAACCAGAAGCCTTATTAAAACGTGCTGGGTTGTTGAAATAAAGATCGTAATAAATCAAATCTATAACCAATAACCTTAAACTTATCATAAATCTATTACAAGTCAACATTTTCTTTTATTTTTGAACTAGAAAATTAATAGCCTTTTATGTCAGGTCACGAAATAAATCCAAATAAGTGGATAGATTTATATTCCGATTATCTTTTTAACTACACCATTACAAGAGTAAAGGATAGAGAAACTGCACAAGATTTAGTTCAAGAAACCTTTTTTGCAGGCTTAAAATCTATGAAAAACTTTAAAGGTGAAGCCAGTGAACGTACTTGGTTAATTTCTATTTTAAAGCGAAAAATAATTGATTACTATAGAAAAATAAACTCTAAAAAAGGAAAAGCCGAAGTACGAATGAATCTAAATTTTGATGCTGAAGATGATGGTGATTGGCTTGAGCAACGCGTTGCAGATCCTTTTGACAAAACAGCAGAAAACAATTTAGAAAATACCGAACTTGGTTTGGCTATTCACAATTGCATTGGTAAATTGCCATCAAAACAAGCCGAAGTTTTTAAAATGAAAACATTATTAGATTATGACACCGAAACTATTTGTAATGAACTTGGAATTACTGCGTCTAATCTTTGGGTAATAATACATAGAGCTAGAACATCTTTAGCCTCTTGTATGGAAAAAAATTGGTTTTAATATAAAGAAATGAGTAAAGGTTTTAAATTATTTATGTCATGTAAAGAAGCGGTTAATACTTGCGACAAAGCACAGTATGGAGAAGTTACGCTATTGGACAAGATAAAACATACTATTCATCTTTTTTATTGTAAAACTTGTCAAAAATATTCGGCAAACAATAAAAAACTAACCGAATTGGTTAACAAGCCCGAAGTAGATTGCTTGAAAAAATCTGAAAAAGAGCAGCTTCAATATAATTTTAAAAAAGAGCTAGAAAATCATCAGTAATTAATTGTCGTTAAAATAGCCCAAAGTATTGGGATACCTTCTACCCAAAAACCACTATAATATTTCTTTTGATTTATACTACTAAATACTAAATACAGTAGCAATAACACACTTATTTTTCCAAGAATAATTGTTTTATTAACGTAAAACTCATCTTTAAAAAATTCAATTAAAAACATTATAACTATTAATAATACACCAATTATTTTAGTTCTTGCTACGCCAATTCGTTGCGGAATAGTTGATAATTTAATACTGTCATACCTCATGTCTCTAATTTCAAAAGGCAACATAGCAATAATAACATATAAATAACGCTGAATGGATTCAATCAACATATCATTGTTATATACATAGTTTTCATTTAACAAAGGAATAATAACGGTTGTAGCCATCCATACAAATGCAATGACGTAAATTTTCAATCCACTTATTGCACGTAAATTTCCAGCTTCGACCAAAAATTTCTTAGGTAGAAAAGGAATAGCATACAAAAATGTAATAACACCCAATCCCAAAAAGTAAAAGATAGTTTCAGCTTTTAATTTGAAGGTATAATAAATTAAACCTATAAAACACAAAAATGAAAAAACCTGAATCACCTTTAACCAACTTGCTAAACTTCTATGATGAAACTTTGCTAGTCCAAAATACTTCACAAAATTATAGCCAGTAATGGTCGCAAAAAAAACAAAATATACAAAGTCTAAATCGGCTCCTACATTAAAATTTAAAAGTGTTACCCAAACTAATCCACATACTGCCAAAGCCACGTGAATACTACTATTAATGTAAAAATCTAAAAAACGTTTTAACACTTGCATAATACAAATTTAGGTAAACTGTTAATAATGCCTTAAAATGGTTAAAAACTTTCAATATTAGCGTGTTAAAACCACATTTATTTCCTTAATTTTGCCCTTCTAAACTCAACCTTATTTAGTATGAATACAGATTTATTTGCACTACGCCATATTGGCCCTAGAGCTAGTGATTATGAAGCTATGCTTAACATTATTGGAGCATCATCAATAGACCAACTTATATCTGAGACGCTTCCAGATAATATAAAGCTTCAAAAACCTCTTAGTTTAGATCCTGCAATGAGTGAACAGGAATATTTGCAGCACATACACGATATGGCTTCAAAAAACAACGTGTTTAAATCATATATTGGTTTAGGATATAATCCTTCAAACTTACCAGCTGTAATTCAACGCAACATCCTTGAAAATCCAGGATGGTACACAGCTTATACACCTTATCAAGCTGAAATTGCACAAGGTCGTTTAGAAGCGCTTTTAAATTTCCAAACTATGGTGACTGATCTTACTGGAATGGAAATAGCAAATGCATCGCTTTTAGACGAAAGCACTGCCGCAGCAGAAGCTATGGCATTGCTATTTGCAGTAAGGGAACGTCAACAAAAAAAAGATAATATTGTTAAGTTTTTTGTAGATGATCAAATTTTACCACAAACATTATCCTTGTTGCAAACACGTTCAAATCCTCTAGGAATTGAGTTGGTTGTAGGGAACGTAAATGAGTTTGATTATTCAACAAATTATTTTGCTGCCATTATTCAATATCCCGGAAAAGATGGACAAATACACAATATCAAATCGTTTATAGCAAAAGCTAACGATTCAAACATAAAAGTAGCAGTAGCTGCTGATATTTTAAGCTTAGTTAAATTAGAAGCACCTGGGAAATTTGGAGCAGATGTGGTTGTTGGAACCACCCAACGTTTTGGAATCCCAATGGGTTATGGAGGTCCTCATGCTGCTTATTTTGCTACTAAAGAAGACTATAAACGTAACATTCCTGGAAGAATTATTGGTGTTACTAAAGACACCAATGGAAATCGTGCGCTTCGAATGGCTCTTCAAACACGTGAACAACACATAAAACGTGATAAAGCAACATCTAACATTTGTACAGCTCAAGTATTATTAGCTGTCATGGCTGGAATGTACGCAGTCTATCATGGTCCAAAAGGACTACAATATATTGCTAATAAAGTTCATAATACTACATGTAACCTTGACAAGGCTCTACAAAACTTAGGGTTTGTTCAAGAAAATTCTGCATATTTTGATACTCTAAAAATAAAAGCTAATGCTGATAAGGTAAAAGCTATTGCTGAAGCTAAAGGTGTAAACTTTTATTATGCTGATGCTGATACTATAACCATTTCATTAAATGAAACTACAACGCTTTCAGACGTCAACACCATTATTTCAATTTTTGCTGAAGTTGCAGGTAAATTAACTGATGGATTAGTATCTATTGCTGAATCAAATAACATATTACAACCCGTAAAAAGAACCTCAGAATTTTTAGAAAATGAAGTATTCAATACCTATCATTCTGAAACTGATTTAATGCGTTATATTAAATCACTAGAGCGCAAAGACTTATCTTTAAATCACTCTATGATTTCGTTAGGCTCATGTACAATGAAGCTTAATGCAGCTGCTGAAATGCTGCCTTTAAGTTGGTCTAATTGGGGAAATATTCATCCTTTTGCACCTCTAAATCAAGTTGAAGGATATTTAACGGTTCTTAAAAAACTAGAAGATCAGTTAACCGAAATAACTGGTTTTGCAGCAACCTCTTTACAACCAAATTCTGGAGCTCAAGGTGAATATGCTGGACTAATGGTTATTAAAGCATATCATGAATCTAGAGGTGACCATCATAGAAATATTTGCTTAATTCCATCATCTGCTCATGGTACAAATCCTGCAAGTGCAGTTATGGCTGGAATGAAAGTAGTTGTAACCAAATCAACTGAAGAAGGAAATATAGACGTTGATGATTTACGTGAAAAAGCTGAATTACATAAAGATAATTTATCAGCATTAATGGTAACCTATCCTTCTACACATGGTGTATATGAATCTGCTATTAAAGAAATCACTCAAATAATTCATGACAATGGTGGTCAAGTGTATATGGATGGTGCTAACATGAACGCGCAAGTCGGCTTAACCAATCCAGGAAATATTGGAGCAGACGTGTGTCATTTAAACCTTCACAAAACCTTTGCTATTCCACATGGTGGTGGTGGCCCAGGAGTTGGCCCTATTTGCGTTGCTGAACAATTGGTACCATTTTTACCAGGAAATCCTGTGATAAAAGTTGGAGGAGAAAATGCTATTACAGCTATTTCTGCAGCACCATATGGTTCTGCATTAGCGTGCTTAATTTCTTATGGTTATATATGCATGTTAGGCGCTGAAGGACTTACTGAATCGACAAAGATTGCCATTTTAAATGCAAACTACCTAAAACAACGATTAGAAGGTCATTTTGACACCTTATACTCTGGTGAAAAAGGACGTGCAGCACATGAAATGATTGTTGATTGTCGCGCTTTTAAAGCTCACGGAATTGAAGTTAGTGATATTGCAAAACGTTTAATGGATTATGGGTTCCATGCACCAACTGTATCGTTTCCAGTAGCAGGAACGTTGATGATTGAGCCAACTGAGAGTGAAAGTAAAGAAGAAATAGATCGTTTTTGTGATGCCATGATTTCTATTAGAAAAGAGATTGAAAATGCAGAAAAAGACAATGCTAATAATGTGCTAAAGAATGCACCTCATACTATGGAAATGCTAACTGCTGATACTTGGGATTTACCTTATAGCAGAACAGAAGCAGCGTTTCCATTGGATTATGTAAAAGACAATAAATTCTGGCCAAGTGTAAGACGTGTTGACGATGCTTATGGTGATAGAAATTTAATCTGTACATGTGCTCCAATTGAAGAGTTTATGGAAGCATAAGCTCTGTTGAACATCGTAAAATAAATTAAAACCTTTTTTGCCTTTAAGTTATTGCTATTATATTCGTTATTTTAGCAGTATTAAAGGCAAAACTTTTTATATATGAATATTAAAATTACTGGTGTTGGGAGCTATATTCCTCAAATAGTTGAAAAAAATACAGACTTTCACCAACACGAATTCCTTAATATAGATGGCTCTACAATCGAGCATCCAAATGAAGTTATTGTAGAAAAATTTAAAGACATAACAGGCATTGTTGAACGTCGTTATGCAAAAGACCATTTAACATCTTCGGATCTTGGTTTTTTTGCAGCCGAAAAAGCTATTGAAGATGCTAATATAGATAGAGAAGAACTTGATTATATTATTGTTGCACATAATTTTGGCGATGTTAAAGCTAACGCTATACAAAGTGATATTTTACCTTGTTTAGCTTCTCGAGTAAAACATAGCTTGCGTATTAAAAACCCTAAATGTGTTGCATACGACATTTTATTTGGTTGTCCAGGTTGGATTGAGGGAGTTATTCAAGCCCAAGCTTTTATAAAAGCTGGAATGGCAAAAAAATGTTTAGTTATTGGTTCTGAAACTCTATCAAGAGTGGTTGACAAGCACGATAGAGACTCTATGATTTATTCTGATGGCGCTGGAGCTACTATTATTGAAGCCACAAATGATGAGGGTGGTATTCTTTCACATGAAACAGCATCATTTACTTATGATGAGGCTTATTATTTATTTTTTGGCAGCTCAAACAAACAAGATCTTTGTAGAGACACTAGATATATAAAAATGCATGGTCGTAAGATTTACGAATTTGCACTAAACAATGTACCACAAGCTATGAAAACTTGTTTAGATAAAAGTGGTGTTAATATTAAAGATGTAAAAAAAGTGCTTATCCACCAAGCCAACGAAAAAATGGATGAAGCTATAATCAAACGCTTCTACAGACTTTATAAAACACCTGTTCCAGAGGGCATTATGCCAATGAGCATACATAAACTAGGCAATAGCTCGGTAGCCACTGTACCTACATTATATGATTTAATTGTTAAGAATAAATTAGATAATCACCAGATAAACAAAGGCGATGTTATTATATTTGCAAGTGTTGGTGCAGGAATGCACATCAACGCAATTGTATATAAATATTAATAATGTACGAAGGTAAGTTTCCTCATAAGAGATACAAACACACGCTAGATTTTTTAAAGGAACATGTTCCTACGTCCTCAAGCATACTTGACCTTGGTGTAGAAAATCCGTTTACAAAAGTAATGCTGGATCATGGTTACAAGGTTCAAAACACCAAAGGAGAAGATATTGATATTGACAATACAAATATTGAAAACTCAACTGCCGAAGTGGTAACTGCGTTTGAAATTTTTGAACATTTATTATCTCCCTTTACTGTTTTAAAAAGCGTTAAAGCAAATAAACTAGTAGCAAGTGTCCCTTTAAAATTATGGTTTGCTTCAGCATATAGAAGTAAAACCGATAAATGGGACAGACATTATCACGAATTTGAAGATTGGCAATTTGATTGGTTATTAGAAAAAGCTGGGTGGGAAATTAAAGATAGAAAGAAATGGACTAATCCAACAAAAAAGATTGGTTTTCGCCCAATTTTAAGATGGTTTACGCCTCGTTATTATATTGTATATGCCGAAAGAAAATAATGGATTTCTACATTATAATACCTGCTCACAATGAAGAGAACACCATTGGTCTTACTCTAGAATCATTAGTTAACCAAACCTTATTACCTAAACATTTAGTTGTTGTTAATGACAATTCATCAGACAATACAAATAATATCATATCAGCGTTTACAGAAAAGTATAATTGGATTTCCTTAATTAATATAACATCCTCAAATGAACATATTCCAGGAGCCAAAGTAATTAATGCCTTTTACAAAGGTTTAGAAATTCTCGATGAGAATTATGATGTTATTTGTAAATATGACGCAGATATCATTTTTCCAAAAAACTATTTAGAGTCCATAGCTAAACTGTTTAAAAGGAATACCAAAATTGGAATTGCTGGAGGTATTCCATTTGTTAATAAAAAAAATACATGGGTTTTTGAAACTGTGGCCTCAAAAAATCATGTTAGAGGACCAATTAAGTCCTATAGAAAAAAATGTTTTATTGATATTGGAGGTTTAAAAAAATCTGTTGGTTGGGACTCAATAGATGTATTACTAGCTCAATATTATGGTTGGAAAGTTAAAACCAATAAAGATTTACATGTAAAACATTTAAAACCAACTGGCAAAACTTACTCCAAACACACAAAGTACTTAAGAGGCGAAGCTTTATATAAAATGCGTTTTGGATTTATTTTAACCTTAATAGCATCAATTAAAAGTGCACTTAAAAAAAGAAGTTTTTCTTATTTTTTTAATTCAATGATTGGATTTTTTAAAGCTAAAAAAGAAAATCAATCTTTCATTGTTAACGAAGATCAAGGTAGATTTATAAGACATTTACATTGGACGAATATTCGAAAAAAAGTTTTTTAAAATATTTGCAAATATTATTTTCAAGATTATATTTGCTCCCAGTTACGCCGATATAGCTCAGCTGGCTAGAGCAGCTGATTTGTAATCAGCAGGTCGTGGGTTCGAGTCCCTCTATCGGCTCAAAAAAAGACACTTTTTTAAGTGTCTTTTTTATTTAATCGTTTTTATATACCATGCCATCTTTCATTACAAATGTAACATTTCGCATTGCCTTAATATTTTTTGTTGGGCTACCATCAACAGCTATAATATCAGCTAAAAATTCTTTTTTAAGCTGCCCTAAACCATCCAAATGGAATACCCTGGCATTTAATGACGTTGCAGATTGTAACACCTTAATTGGAGACATTCCGTATTGAACCATCAACTCTAGTTCTCGATAATTTTCTCCATGTGTGAAGACACCAACATCACCACCAAAAACAATATCAATCCCTGAGTCTAATGCTAATTTGAATGATTTTCTCTTTTGAACTATTCTAGCTGGTTCTGGGTCATGTCCTTTTCTCCATCCATTATATTGCATAATTGCATCTCCTGCCGCTATTGTTGGGCAAAAACCTACATTATATTCTTTCATGAGTTTAAAAATTTCAAACGTACCTCCATCTCCATGCTCAATAGTTTCCACACCACCAAGTATTGCTCTACGCATACCCTCAGGTGTACTAGCATGAGCTACCACATAACTTCCAGCGCTTTCAGCAACTTCAACCATCATTTTAATTTCATCTAAAGTAAATGTTGGTTGTGAAACCGCTCCTAGTTTCCACCTATAATCAGCGTAGATTTTTATGAAGTCAGCACCATTACCTAATTGCCTACGCACAGTTCTTATTACATCATTTCCGTTAGCTTCTTCAGCTCCAAGAGGCACTTTTACACCATCGTGAAATCCTTTAGGACCATAAGCCCCTGTTGCAACAATAGCTGGACCAGCAACCAAAAGTCTTGGGCCAATAATAATACCTTCATCTATTGCTTTTTTTATATAAACATCACTATAACCAGCTCCTTCAGCTCCTAAATCTCGCATTGTAGTTATTCCAGCCAATAACGAATTTTTTACATGGTTGACTGCTCTAATAGATCTCTCAACTGGTGACTCCTTTAAAACTTGATCATTCCAAGTTGTTTCATTATATGGATGTAATAAGACATGTGAGTGACCTTCAATTAATCCAGGCATTAAGGTTTTTCCTTTTAGGTTAATTTCTTTAGTGCCCTTTGGAATTTTAAGGTTATTCAAAGTTCCTACTTGAGTAATTTTATTTCCATCTACCAAGACAGCCCAATCTTCATGAATTTGATAACCATCAAAAACTCGATCTGGCTTCAATAATGTTTGAGAAATTGTTATGGATGTTATGAATATAAAAAATATTGTAATTAATGTTCTCATAGTTAATTTATTTTACTTTAAACAATCAGAGCAGCCGATTTCTTGTGCAATAATCTCAGGGTTATAAACTTCATTGCCTTTAATAACAAAATTGATATTCCTTGTATTCTTTATATCCTCTAAAGGATTGCTATTAAGCAACACTAAATCTGATATTTTACCAATTTCAATAGTTCCATAATCTGATTCTTTTTTTAGAAAGTGAGCTCCATTATAGGCTGAGTTTTGCAATGTTTCTAAATTAGAAATACCTGTACTGACCATCCCTTCCAATTCTTTATGCAATGAAATTCCTGGATATGTGTAAGAATTAAAAGCACCACTATCTGAACCAGTAAGTAATTTCACATTAGCATCACTCAACGATTTTGCTAAAGATTTGAAGAACGTATTTAACTCTTTTCGGTTTTGTCGAGCTTCTTCTGATGAGTTTAGTGCACCTTTAATCCTGCCTTGATACGTTTCAATGATACCAGGTGGCATTAGCTTTAAATAGGCATCGTTTTCATGATTAACCTCATCTAAATAACTTAACACATTGCCTATATGCAATGTTGGAACCACATATGTGTTGTTGTTTTTTAAAGCATCGAATGTGTTTTTAGCAGTAGAATCTTGATAGGTTTCTATTAATTTCCCCATAGACGACCAAAATCCATACTCTCTATTTTTAATAGCTTCGGTTATTTGTACTTCCTCAGAAGAACATCCTTTTAAAACATAGTATAAATGCTCAATAGCACCAATTCCTGAGTCTAAAGTTTCATCTAATGTCACCGTAAAAGGCATGTGACCTGAAGTAATCATTCCTCTTTTGGTAGCTTCTTGAATTGTTTTCAAATAGAGTTCACCAGAAATTCTACTATCGTAAAGTTTTACGAAATCGACATTCAATGCTTGCAATGAATCTAATGCAACTGAAATATCTTTTTCTGTATCAACAACCAAAGAACCAGCCCAAGTTGCATTGTTACCATCAATTTTTGGTCCAGCAGAAAAGATTGTTGGTCCAACAAGTTGCTTATCTTGAATTTGTTGTTTCCATTCCATTACTGAAGATGTTAAATCTCCTCCAGCATCTCTAACGGTTGTAATCCCATTCATAATAAAGAGTTTTAAAAAATCTTTATTGGCCTGAATCAAACTATCTCCTCCTCTAAAATGTACATGGTTATCCCAAAATCCTGGAAGAATATACTTATCAGTTGCATCTATAATAATTTCAGACTTATACGATATATTTTCTTCTGGTTTTGAAAGATTTACAATCCTTTCATCATTGATAAAAATAGTTTGTTTGCTAATGTTACCAGTAACAATATCAATAACATTCCCATTTTCAATTACTAGATCATAAGCTATCTGTTCTTCTTTCTTACAGCTAAAGAACAAGATTAATAAGAATATAGTTCCAACAAATTTTTTCATCTTATTTAAGTTTTAAAAAGAATTAACAACCAATACACCTTTATTTTGAAATTTATTCATGTTTGGCAAAGTTATAGTTGCTTCTTCTAAGGTAATGGTTTTTTCAATTAGCTTTTCAGGGTGTAATTTACCTTCTACAATCATCTTTAGCATTTCAGGATATTTATGAGCTTGCATTCCGTGACTCCCAATTATTTCCAATTCATCTGCTAAAACTCTATCCATTGGAATGTTTGGATGTTTATGATTTCCCGTCATTAACCCAACTTGAATATGCCTTCCTCTTTTTTTAAGTGACGCAATAGAATTTAAACATGTAATCTCACTACCTAAAGCATCCACAGACACTTGAGCACCTCCTTTGGTAATGTCTTTTATAGCTTCTACAACATTATTGTTGGTGGCATTCACGATAGATTGCGCTCCAAGTTGCTTTGCTAACGCTAAAGTTTTGTTGTTAATATCAATCGCTGTGACTTGCGCTCCAAGTGCATTGGCTATCATAATTGCAGATAAGCCAACACCTCCACAACCATGAATGGCTACATGCTGTCCTTCGGATACTTTTCCTTGAGCAACAATGGCTCTAAAAGCTGTAATAAATCGGCAACCTAAAGTTGCAGCAGTCACATCGTTTATGTCTTCAGGAAGTTTTACCAAATTAGTATCAGCATAATCTAAAGCCACAAACTCAGCAAACGAGCCATGATGTGTAAAACCAGGTTGAGATTGATGGTCACATACTTGCTGATTTCCAGATTTGCATTCACCACAAGTGCCACAACCAGCCACAAATGGTATAGTAACTCTATCTCCTATTTTAAAATTCTTGATATCTTTCCCAACTTCAACGATTGTTCCAGCTAATTCATGTCCTGGAACATGAGGTAACACAATATCTTGATCATGTCCCATCCAACCATGCCAATCACTTCTACACAATCCTGTAGCATTTACTTTTACAACCACGCCATCAACTTTTGGAGTTGGGTCAGGTATATTTTGAATAGTTATTGGTCCTTGAAATTTTTCAAAAACAGCTGCTCTCATAGTTTACAACAATAGAACAACTAAGGTAATAAAGTTTAATAGTTTAGCAACGTTTTAATTTTTACTTTTACTTTTTCTGTAGAAGGAATCATGGTCTGTTCCAACATAGAATTTAAAGGAATTGCAGGCATGTTCTCGCTACCAATGGTCATTACAGGAGCATCTAAATATTGAAAACATTGTTCTTGAATTTTTCCAGCCAAGGCCAATGCAAAACTGTTATTACTTGGTTCTTCAGTGACCACTAAACATTTTCCAGTTTTTTTAACTGAATTCATGATTGTATTTTCATCTAATGGAAATAACGTACGTAAATCAATAATTTCAATTTGGTGTCTCATATCTAATTCACCAGACGCATTATAAGCCCAATGCACTCCCATTCCGTAAGTGACAATAGTTAAAGTTTCTACATCTTCTTGTTTCCAAATTTCTTGCAACACCCAAGCTTTACCTAGTGGTAAAACATAGTCTTCGCTTGGCTCAACAGACGTTGCGGTTAAGGTTCCTGGAACTTTTGACCAATACAAGCCTTTGTGCTCTAAAATCACTACAGGATTTGGGTCATAGTAAGCGGCTTTCATCAAGCCTTTTAAATCGGCTCCATTGCTTGGATACACGATTTTGATACCTCGTATGTTGGTAATAACACTTTCCACCGAACTTGAATGATAAGGCCCTCCACTTCCATAAGCTCCAATTGGCACACGTAGAATCATACTCACTGGCCATTTACCATTTGAGAGGTAACAACTTCTGCTTACTTCTGTAAATAATTGATTGAGTCCAGGCCAAATATAGTCAGCAAATTGTACCTCAACAATTGGCTTTAAACCAACAGCACTCATGCCCACGGTGGAGCCAACAATAAAGGCTTCTTGAATAGGTGTATTAAACACTCTGTCATCTCCAAATTTTTGTGCTAATGTTGCGGCCTCACGAAATACGCCTCCAAGTCTTCCACCTACATCTTGACCATATAACAAGCACTCTTTGTGTTTTCGCATGAGTTCTTCTACGGCAAACAAGGCACAATCAACCATGACTACTTTGTCTGCGCCTTCTGGTTCGCGTATTCCTACTTCTTCAGTGATTGGTGTTGGCACAAAATCATTAGTGAATAAATCTTCTGGTTTTGGGTCTTCGGCCTTTATAGCTCTCTTAAAATCTTCTTCTACTTTCGCTTTCGCTGAACTTTCTATTTCTTCTATGTCATCTGAAGAAAATCCATTATCTAATAATTGTTGTTTTAATACTGGATAAGGGTCACGTGAACGTGCTTCGTCTAAATCGTCTCGATACCATTCCATTCTAACTCCTGACGTATGATGATTCAACAACGGAACTTTAGCATGCACTAAAAATGGCCTACGTTCTTCACGTATAGTTTTGATTACTTTTTTAAGAACTTCATAACTTTCTATAAAGTTAGCACCATCAATAGAAATAGCATCTAAACCATGAAAGCCTTGAGCATATTCAAACGCATTTTGTGATCTAGTTTCAACGGCATTTGCAGAAATATCCCAACCGTTATCTTGTACTAAATATAAAATTGGCATTTGCTTTAAAGCTGCCATTTGGAAAGCTTCTGCTATTTCGCCTTCAGTAACTGAGGCGTCACCGAGACTACAAACAGTTATTGGATTTTCATTAGATTCTTCACTAGCGTTCAGAATGGCATTTTTCAAGTTTTGTTTTTCAAGATACTGCATTCCCATAGCAACTCCAGTTGCTGGAATGGCTTGCATACCAGTTGCAGACGATTGATGCGGAATTTTAGGTTTGTCTGCATCTTTTAAACTTGGATGACAGTAGTAACTTCTACCTCCTGAAAAAGGATCATCGCGCTTAGCCATTAACTGCAACATCAAATCGTAAGGTTGCATTCCAAACGATAATAACATGGCATCATCTCTATAGTAAGGAAACGCATAATCTTGTGGTAATAACTGCAATCCTAGTGCAATTTGTATGGCTTCGTGTCCACGAGAAGTTGCATGCACATATTTTGAAACTTGCTTAAAATTTTCTTCATACAATTCAGTCATTGACTTGGCTGTACAAAACTTTGAAAATGCTTTTTTTAATATTTTTTTATTCATATCTATTTTACACGAAAGTGGAAATCTTTTTAAAACTTTTAAGCTTCAATGTGGATTCCGCATCACACTTCGACTGCGCTCAGTGGGACAATGCGGAATGACAAAATACATTAAGCCAATTCTTTTTCAATTTTAACCATCCAGTTAAAAGTATCCTTAATCTTTCCTGTTTTAATTCCGTTTAAAGTTTCATTTACATCCAAGCCAACAGGACTTTCATCTGACACATGAATCGTTTCATCACCAAATCCAATTTCTTGTATATAAGCAATACCAACTGCAGTTCCAGTTCCAAAGGACTCTTCAAGTGTGCCTTTTTTAGATGCCTCACTTATTTCATCAATTGTGATGGGTCTTTCTATTACTTCATATCCTTTATCTCTTAACAAGTCAATGACACTCATTCTGGTGATACCATCTAAAATTGCTCCATCACGTTTAGGTGTTATAAATTTTCCATCAATTTTGAAGAAAATATTCATGGTTCCAACTTCCTGAATATATTTATGCTCCGCTGCATCTAACCATAATACTTGATCGTAACCTTTTGCTTTTGCTAATTCTGTTGGACGAATCGCAGCTGCATAATTTCCTGCAGCCTTGGCTTCTCCTGTACCTCCTTCTGCGGCACGAATGTATTTTGTTTCGGCATATAGCTTTATTCTTTTAGTAAAGAATGGCCCTGAAGGTGATGCAATGATGATAAATTTAAAACTTGTTGCTGCTCGCATGCCAATAAAAGGTTCGTCTGCATACATGAATGGTCTTAAATATAAAGCACTTCCTTCTTGTGGTGGAATCCAAGATTGCTCAACAGCCACTAATTGCTTTAATCCTTCCACGAACAAATCTTCTGGAAAGTGTGGCATTCCCATTCTATCTGCACTTAAGTTTAGTCTTTTTGCATTTTTTTGTGGTCTAAACAACATAGGTATCCCTTCAGAATCAACTGTTGCTTTCATACCTTCAAAAATGGCTTGACCATAATGTAATGCCATAGCTGCTGGATGGGTTGGGATTAAATGCAATGGTTCTACTCTTGGGTTATTCCATTGTCCATTTTCATAATCACAAATAAACATATGATCGGTAAAGGTTCTTCCTAATGGAATATTATTAAAATCTAATTCTTCAACTTTTGATTTTTCTACTCTTTTTATTGGAATGTTGTGTTTCATGTTTATATCTTTTTGTTAGTTCGAGTGAAATCGCTTTTTGCAATTTTGTATCGAGAACTTTTTTAAATGGCTTCTCGATACAATTTGTTCATACTTCACAAATCACTCGAAGTGACAATTACTATATTTTTCTGTTTATATCAAATTGTTCTAAATAATCGGCTACACGACGTACAAAACTTCCTCCTAAATAACCATCGACCACTCTATGGTCAAACGACAAGGACAAATACATCATGCTTCTAATAGCTATTTCGTCACCTTTTTCGGTTTCTATAACTTCTGGTCGCTTTTTAATAATTCCCATCGCTAAAATGGCCACTTCTGGTTGATTTATTATAGGTGTTCCCATAACGCTACCAAAGGTTCCAACATTTGAAATAGTGAATGTACTTCCTTTAATATCTTCTGGATCTAACTTATTATCCCTTGCTTTTGCTGATAATTTATTAACATTAGCTGCCAGATCTTTTAAACTTTTTTTGTCAGCATCTTTAACCACTGGAACAATTAAATTTCCGCTTGGTAATGCTGTAGCCATTCCTATATTGATATGTTCTTTCACAATGATATTTTCACCATCAACAGATACATTAATCATTGGAAAATCTTTAACTGCTTTTGCAACAGCCTCAACAAATAATGGTGTGAACGTTAACTTACAATTATACTTTTCCTGGAAGGCTGTTTTATTTGCATTTCGCCATTGAACCAAATCTGTTAAATCGCCTTCAACATAAGCCGTTACGTGAGGTGATGTGTGTTTTGAATACACCATTCTGTCCGCAATCATTTGGCGCATCCTATCCATTTTCACAATCTTTCCTGTGCCTTTATCTAAGTTAAGTTGAGGAATACGATACGCCGTTAGGTCTTGTGCTACACTTGGTTGCACAAATTTATATGGTCGACCATCTTTTATATATTGAAAGACATCGCTTTTTCGTAAACGCCCATCGTTTCCAGTTGCTGGAATTCGCGCCAATTCTTCAAAACTAATATGATGTTCTTTGGCTATTGAAATAATTAATGGCGAAAAGAAGGTATTGTTGTTTTGTGTTGCAGCTACTAATTGTTTTGGTTTCTTAGCTGCAGATTTAGCTACCTGTTTCTCAACTTTTGATTCTACTTTCTTATCAGTTATTTTAGGCTGTATTGCTTTTCCATCTGTTTTAATGATAGCAATGGTATCACCTATTTTTATAACCTCATTAGCTTTGAATAAAATTTCTTCAACTACACCTGACACTGTTGAAGGTACTTCAGAATCAACTTTATCTGTAGCGACCTCTAAAAGCATTTCATCTTGTTCAATGGCATCACCAACATTTTTGAACCAAGTTATAATGGCTGCTTCGGTGATACTTTCTCCCAGTTTGGGCATTTTAAATTCAAATCTTGACATTATATGAACTAATGTTTGTTAGTTTTTAAAACTTATTTCTTCATGAAATCTCTAAGAGTGTCATAAACACCTTCTTGTATTTTCATGTTCTCAGGAACTTCACGTAAGGGCTCAACTTCTTTTAGACTTTCATGACATTCCTGTGGTAATTGCTGATACAATGTTGTGCCTTTGGTTTTCCAGTCAATCATTTCGTCTGTCACTTGCTTTACAACTTTTGCTGGATTTCCAACCACTAAACTTCGCTTCGGAATAATGGTTTCTGCTTTAACAAATGCCATGGCTCCAACAATACATTCGTCACCAATTACGGCATCATCCATAATCACAGTATTCATTCCTACCAAAACATTTCTACCAATATTAGCTCCATGAATAATGGCTCCATGACCTATATGAGCACTTTCTTTAAGTGTGATAGACTTACCAGGAAACATATGTACAGTGCAATTTTCTTGTACGTTCACTCCATCTTCTATAATGATTTGTCCCCAATCTCCACGAATGGCAGCTCCAGGACCTATGTAACAGTTTTTGCCAATAATGACATTGCCAGTAACGGCAGCCAAAGGATGCACGAAACTACTTTTGTGAACTACTGGGATATATCCTTTAAATTCGTAAATCATTTTTTTTCTTTCTGTCATTGCGAGGAATGAAATGACGTGGCAATCTCATTCAACAGATTCCTTCACTCCGTTCGGAATAACACTTTCATTTATATTTTTTCAATGTTTCTTTAGTAAAATCACTTAATACTAATCGGCCACTAATCTTTGCACGTTGAATTAGCAATTGACCCCAATCTTCAGTGCCTCGCCAAAACATAGTTTTCATATCACTCATAGCTTTTGGGTTATAATTGCAAAGGTTTTCAGCAAAAATTGTTACTGCTTCGTCCAATTCATCAGTAGTTTCAAATACTTGTGTATATAATCCTTTTTCTTTCGCCCAATGCGCTGAGTAAAAACTATTTGCATCAATAGCAATTTGTGACATTGCACTTAACCCTAACTTTCGTTGCACAGCTGGACCAACTACAAAGGGACCAATGCCAACATTTAATTCACTTAATTTTATAGCAGCAAACTTTGTTGCCATACAATAGTCAGTAGCAGAAGCTAAACCTACTCCTCCTCCAACAGTTTTACCTTGAATGCGTCCAACTATAAACTTTGAGCATTTTCGCATAGCGTTAATCACATTAGCAAAACCTGAGAAAAACTCTTTTCCGGTATCTTCATCATTAATAGCTACTAATTCTTCAAAACTTGCACCAGCACAAAAAGTTCTGTCTCCTCCACTTTTTAAAACAATAACCTTGATGTTACTGTCTTCTCCAGCTGTTTTTATAGTCCTAGCTAATTCTGCCAATAGGCTTGAAGGCAAGGAGTTATGTGAAGGATGAAAAAATTCAATGTATCCTACTCCGTTTTTTATATGTTGTTTTACGTATGGTTCGTTCATATTTTATCTAATCTTTATTATTCTATATTAAATTAATCCGAACTGTTCAAAGTGATGGTTCAAATGTTTTCTTTCTAATAAATACCATTCGTATCTATTCATATCTCCAAAAACCATATTTTTTAATACAGCTTCTGGGTTCTCTTTAAAAAAAGTTTTATAAGCCTCTCTTGCCTCAGTAAACCTTAGCTTTGCCTTTTCCAAGTTATCATATCTTAACTTTTCTAATGTATCCTTTTCTAATAATGGGAAGTTTGTATTATGAGGGAACTTATCATAATTATATAAGCTTGCATGTACCTTTTCTAGAATTTTCTCTGGAGTTGACACCTCAAAATCTTGAATCTCTCCAGAAGCAATTCTATACGTATATTCCAAATGTTCTATCATATGTTGTGGTGTCATGATTCCCCATTTTGGTTTCGCATCTTCAGTTAACTTTGAGAGACATTCTTGGATTTTATCATCAGTCATCTCCACAAAAACATCTTGTTTCTTCTGAACCATTGTTAGTACAGTTGCCACAGCTACTAATTCATCATCAGCATCAAAAACCTCAGCAAACCACTTTACAATTCCGCTTGGATGTTCAGCGCCATTCACATCTCTATCAATTTTCTGCTTACACGTTAATCGCACATAAATAGTGTCATTATGATAAAGTGGTCTAAGGAATCTACATTCTTCCAATCCATAATTAGCAGACACAGGACCTTTGTTAGGATATACAAACAATCCAGCTGCAGCTGCTAGAATGAAATAGCCATGAGCAGTTCGTTTTTCAAATATACTTCCATCTAACGATGTAATATCTGTATGTGCATAAAAGTGATCCCAAGTAAGATTTGAGAAATTTATTATATCTGAATCTGTTAATGTACGCTTATGAGTTTTCATTGACATTCCAAGTTGAATGTCTTCCCAATGATATTTAAAAGGATGTTGTTCTGCTTCTTTATAAGCACCTCCTGGCTGATAAATACCTGTGATTTCAGTCAAGGTTGTCGGGCTTCCTTGAATAGCTGTACGTTGTAAATAGTGTTTTACACCTCGCATGCCACCCATTTCTTCACCACCTCCAGCTCGTCCAGGACCACCATGAACCAAATTTGGCAAAGGCGAACCATGACCTGTACTCTCTTTAGCGTTTTCTCTGTTCAGAACTAAAATACGACCATGATGACTTGCTGCATTGACAACATACTCTTTAGCAATGTTATCGTTATTCGTAATGATTGAAGACACCAAAGAACCTTTTCCCATTTGAGATAAGGCAACAGCTTCTTCTAGTGTTTTATAAGGCATTATAGTACTTACTGGACCAAAGGCTTCACGTTCGTGAACCGCTAAATTATCAAATGGATGATCTTCTCTTAATAAAATAGGACTGATAAACGCTCCTTTTTCAGCATCTGCTCCAATAGTTTCAATCTTATCGAGATTTCCATAGACGATTTTAGCCTTTTTGGCAATATCAGAAACACTATTACGAACTTCCTCAACTTGTTCTTTACTAATTAATGAACCCATTCTAACTTCTTTGAGTCTTGGGTCGCCAATAGTAACTTTATCAAGTGCTTTACCCAGTTCAATCTGAACATCTTCAACCAAGTTCTCAGGAACAATGATACGACGAATCGCAGTACACTTTTGTCCTGCTTTGACTGTCATTTCTTTTCTAACTTCTTTAATAAAAATATCGAATTCAGGTGTTCCAGGGACGGCATCTTCACCCAAAATAGACGCATTTAAAGAATCGGCTTCCATAGTAAAAGGCACAGCCTCTTGAATGATTCTAGGATGCGCTTTTAATAATCTTCCTGTTGCTGCTGAGCCAGTAAATGTTACAACATCTTGAGACTCTACTGTATCTAAAATTGTTTTAACTGTTCCGTTGATAATTTGTAAAGCGCCTTCTGGTAAAATTCCTGAAACGATGATTTCTCTAGCTACAGCTTCCGCTAAATATGACGATGAAGGTGCAGGTAATACGACAGCAGGAACACCAGCCATCCAATTAACAGCACATTTTTCTAACATTCCCCAAACTGGGAAATTGAAAGCGTTAATATGTACAGCAACTCCTTTTTTAGGCACCATAATATGATGCGCCATAAAGCGTCCACCACGAGATAAATCTATTGGATCACCCTCTACATGATACGACTGATTCGGAAATAATTTTCGTAAGGATGCATTAGCAAACAAGTTTCCAAAACCACCTTCAATATCTATCCAACTATCTACTTTGGTCGCTCCTGTTCTATAACTTAACTCGTAAAAGGTATCTTTCTTTTTAGTAAGGTACAATGCTAATTTTTTAATCATATTGCCGCGCTCCTGAAAGGTCATTTTACGCAAAGCTTCACCTTTATCTCTACCATATTGTAGAGCATCAGCCACGTTTAGGCCTTCAACAGCAGAATTTGCAATAAGTTCTCCAGTAATTGCATCGAATACAGGAATCCCTTTATCTATTCCTTCTAACCATTGTCCTGTAATGTAATGTTGTATTTTTTTCATATTTAAAGTTGAGACCTCTCGACTGTGCTCGAGGTGACATTAATTATAAGTTTACATTTTCAATGATACAAGCATAACCTTGACCTACACCAATACACATGGTTACTAAAGCATATTGTTTTTGTTGCTCATGAAGCTCTAAAGCTGCTGAATATGCTATTCTTGTTCCTGTAACTCCTAGAGGATGACCTATCGCAATGGATCCACCATTTGGATTTAATCTAGGATCATCATCTGCTAAACCCCAAGCTCTTGTGCAAGCTAAAGTTTGAGCAGCAAAAGCTTCGTTCAATTCAATAATGTCCATATCATTCATGGTTAAGCCAACTTTTGCTAAGGCTTTGTTTGAGGCTTCTACTGGACCTATTCCCATTATTCTTGGTTCAACACCAACTACAGCTGAACTTACAATTCGCGCTAACGGTTTTAGATTATATTTTTTTACAGCATCTGCTGATGCAATGATTGTTGCTGCTGCTCCATCATTCAATCCAGATGAATTTCCAGCTGTGACACTTCCTCCTTCTGCTTTAAAAGCACCTCTTAATTTTGCTAAAACTTCCAAACTAGTATTAGGCTTTACAAACTCATCCTTTGAAAATAGGATTGGATCTTTTTTACGTTGTGGAATTTCAACCTTTACAATTTCTTTAGCTAAACGATCATTTTCTTGTGCTTTCGAAGCCTTTATTTGGCTCCAATAGGCAAATTTATCTTGGTCTTCACGAGAGATGTTATATTTCTCTACCAAATTTTCAGCTGTATTTCCCATAGCATCTGTTCCATACATTTTTTGCATTTTTGGATTGATAAATCGCCATCCAAAACTGGAATCATACATTTTAGAATCGTTACCAAATGCACTCGATGGTTTTGCAATTACGTAAGGACCACGTGTCATATTCTCTACTCCTCCTGCTATAAACACATCTCCATCGCCCGCTTTAATTGCACGATTGGCATGAATAATTGCAGACAAACCTGAACTACATAAGCGATTGACTGTTTCACCTGGAACTGTAAAAGGCAAACCTGCTAATAAAGATGCCATTCTCGCAACGTTACGATTGTCTTCTCCTGCTTGATTAGCACAACCCATGATAACATCATCATAAGCTTCTTTTGGAATGTTAGGATTTCGTTTTACAACTTCTTTAATCACTAATGCTGCTAAATCGTCTGTGCGAACAGCAGATAATGTTCCTTTATAATTTCCTATTGGTGTTCTAATTCCGTCTATTATATATGCTTGTTTCATATTTTAACCCTTCCGTTCTTCGGACACCTTCCCTTTTTAAGGGAAGGAATTATTTTGTTAATATTTTTATTCTTCAGTCCATTCTTTTTGAGTGCGATAGACAACACCTTTAAAAAGAGCTACTAGTTCATCGCCTCGTTTGACTTCAATTATATTAAAGCCTAATTTATTATTTACTTTTTCTATTACTGATTCTGCTACCAAATAATCACCTTCATTTAATGCTTCAATATGATTAATACTCGTTTCTATTGACACAGCATATTTACCATGCGTATTTGCCGCAAAACCAAAAGCGGTATCTGCCAAAGCGTAACTAATTGCACCATGTGCTTTATACATACTGTTGAGCATTTCTTTCCTAACTGTCATTGCTACTTTACAACGACCTATTTCACATTCTAAAACCTCAATTCCTATCCATTGACTGAATGCATCTTGTGACAACATTTTATGTGGAATTTGTTCTCCTTTCATATTCTAATTATTTGTCACTTCGAGTGGTTTTTGATAAAAAATTGTATCGAGAAGTGTTCGCTTGTTCTCGATACGCTTCGCACTCGAACTGACGCTAAAAAAACGTTCTTTGTTCTCTATTCATTTTACGTAATAATGGACTGCAACGATATCTATCTTCATGATATTCGTCGTACAACTCATCCATTGTTGACACACACCAATCAATTCCTTTGTCATCTGCCCAAGCCAATAATCCTTTTGGATAATTAACTCCTTTAGTCATTGCGTTATCTATATCTTCCGCTGATGCAATATTTAAAAATAGTGCGTCTGCTGCTTCGTTAATGAGCATGACTAGTACTCTATTGAAAATTTGTTCTTTTAGAGACTCTTCGACTGCGCTCAGAGTGACATCTGAGTTTTCAATTTTCTTTCCATTTTCATCATAATAATAATAACCTTTACCTGATTTTCGACCTAAATAGCCTGCCTCTGCAAAACGTTTTTGTGTAAAAGCTGGCTTATATCTTGGGTCGAAATAGAAAGCAGTAAATACGGTTTCAGTGACTGTGTAATTGACATCGTTTCCAATAAAATCCATCAACTCAAATGGTCCCATTCTGAATCCACCTAAAGTTTTCAAACTCCAATCAATAGTTGCAAAATCGGCAATCCCTTCTTCATAAATTCTCAACGATTCTCCATAAAATGGTCGTGCCACGCGATTGACTATAAATCCAGGCGTATCCTTAGCTACAGCAACAACCTTCTTCCAATCTGAAATGATTTGAACAGATTTCTCTAGCGTTTCTTTCGATGTTTGAATTGCTGGAATCACCTCAACTAATTTCATTAATGGTGCTGGATTGAAAAAATGAATTCCAATGCATCGCTCTGGGTTTTTCAATGAGGATGCAATGGATGCTATTGATAAACTTGATGTATTAGATGCAATGATACAATCGTTAGACACATAAGTTTCTAATTCTGAAAATACTTTTTTCTTAATGTCAAGATTTTCAACAATGGCTTCGATTGTTAAGTCAGCATCAGATAAGTCTTTCAAACTATCTACATATTCAATATTACTTTGAATTCTGCTTTTCTCGGTTTCATCAATTCGTCCTTTTTCAATCAGTCTATTTAATATTTTATCTAATGCAACTTTAGCTTTGTCCAATGCCGCTTGATTTGTATCGTATAATTTCACCTTACAACCAGAAGTTGCAGCAACTTGTGCGATACCACTTCCCATTGTTCCAGAACCAATAATTCCTACATTCATATTTTTTTATTTTGATGAGACCCTTCGACTGCGCTCAGGGTGACATTCAATTAAAATGGTAGATTGCTTACATCTACATTTCCGCCAGAAATAATTATTCCGACGTCTTTATTTTTAAACTGTTCTTTTTCTTTTAATAGTGCTGCAAATGCAACTGCACTTGAAGGCTCAATAATTATTTTCATGCGTTCCCAAATCAATTTCATCGCTTCAATAATTTCTTCTTCTTCTACCAAAATAATGCGCTCTACATCATTCATGATAATTGGGAAATTTCTATCGCCTAAAAACGTGCGTAAACCATCTGCAATCGTATTGGTGGTTTTATTAAATTCTATCTTACCACTTTTCATAGAACGATAGGCATCATCAGCATTTTTTGGTTCGCCTCCAATAACTTTACATTTATCAGAAAAGTATTTTGCGGCTAAAGCAGTTCCAGCAATGAGTCCGCCACCACCAACAGGAGTAAAAATATAATCTAATTGTGGTCGCTCTTCCAATAATTCAATAGTAGCAGTTCCTTGACCATGAATCACATCATCGTCATTTGAAGGATGAATAAAGGTTGCTCCTGTTTCTTGCTTTACTTTTTCAGCCATTTGCTCACGTGCAATTGGTGTGGATTCACTTTCAATAATATGCCCTTTATAACCTTTTACAGCATTCTTTTTTACTTGAGGTGCATTTTCAGGCATTACTATGTAAGCCTCAATACCAATTTTATTTGCTGCCAATGACAAAGCTTGAGCGAAATTACCAGAGGAATGAGTGACGACACCTTTGTTTCTGTCTTCTTCAGACAAATTTAAAATGGCATTTGCTGCTCCACGCATTTTAAAAGCTCCCATTTTTTGAAAATTCTCGCACTTAAAAAATACATTACATCCTGCTATCTCATTTATTAATTGTGACGATAAGACAGCTGTTTTGTGAATGTATGGTTTCACGCGGTTGTGTACTTGTATGAGGAATTCTTTGTTCATTTTACAGACCCTTTGACTGCGCTCAGGGTGACATTTGATTTATTTTCCTTTAAAATTTGGCGTTCTCTTTTCTATAAATGCTGCTACTCCTTCTGCATAATCTTCAGTTCCAGCAGCTTCAATTTGATGTTTTGATTCTAGTGCTAATTGCTCTTCTAAAGAATTAGTCAACGATTGATTAAACGTTTTCTTAATTAACCCTAATGCCTTGGTTGGCATATTGGCTAATTTCAGAGCAATTCTATGCGTGGTTTCTTCAAACTCTTCGGAAGGAACAAACTTATAAATCATACCTAAGCGTTCAGCTTCTTCAGCACTTATTTTGTTTCCTAACATAGCTAAGGCTGTGGCTTTTTGAAATCCAATTAATCGTGGTAAAAAGAATGTCCCAGCACTATCTGGAATTAATCCTATAAGGCTAAAGGCTTGTATGAAATGTGCTTTTTGATTTGCCACTACTATATCGCAGGCCAAAGCTATATTGGCTCCAGCTCCAGCAGCAACACCATTAACAGCTGCTATGATTGGTTTTTCAATATTTCGAATTCTTAAAATGATTGGATTGTAGTGCTCTTCTAAGATTTTTTTAAAGCCAGGATTCAATTCTGGTGACGTTACTTCCTTTAAGTCTTGCCCAGCACAAAATGCTTTTCCACTTCCAGTTAAAACAATTGCTCTCACCTCATCATCTTTTTCACAAACCTCCAAGGTGTCTTGGAGTGTCAATGCCATTTCACGGTTGAAACTATTAAACACTTCTGGTCTGTTGAGTGTTATAAATGCTATTTTGTTTTCAATTTTTAATAGAATTGAATTGTTGCTCATACCTTATTTAACTTTCTTTTATATGTTCTCGATACAAAATTCTTTTGTTGAAGAATTTCACTCGAACTGACATACAGTTTCTAATCTTAACTCTTGATGAGATTCTGAAACAAGTTCAGAATGACAACAAGTTGTCATTTTAAACATTTAAAATAATCAAAAGGTTCATGACAGTCTTCACATTGAAACAATGCTTTACAGGCTGTTGAACCAAATTGACTTACTAATTTTGTGTTTTGTGAACCACAATTGGTACACTTCACTATTTTTTTATTTCCTAGTAATGCTTCTTTGTCAGCATCCGCTTCCAAAGGTGGCGCAATACCATATTCTTCCAATGCATTTCTGCCTTCTTCAGAAATCCAGTCGGTTGTCCAAGCTGGGGTTAATACCAAATCAATATTTACGTTGTAGCCTTCTTTTTGAAAGGCTGCTGTAATATCATCAGCAATTACATCCATGGCAGGACAGCCACTATATGTTGGCGTTATTTTAATCAACACTATATCATCAACAAGCTTTGCATAACGAACCACTCCCATATCTAAAATCGTTAGCACAGGTATTTCTGGATCAGATACTTTATCTAGAATAGGAATTAATTCGGTATCAATGTCAGCATGTTCAATCATTAGCTTATTCATTTATTACCAAGACATATTTGGATATGCTCTTTGCATATATTGTAATTCGGTTAAAATATATCCCATATGTTCTGTATGCACACCCTGTTTTCCTCCTTTTTGGAAATATTTTAAGTCAGGAACTTCTAGAGTTGCTTCATTCAACACCTCAGATATATGCTTATAATATTGCTCTTTAAGTTTAGATGTGTCAACTCCAACACCTTCATTAATCATTTCTTTATCTGCTTCTGTTTGATGGAACAATTCATCTGTATATGTCCAAAGATCGTTTATGGCATTTTGAATACGAGCATGACTTTCTTCTGTTCCATCTCCTAGACGTTTAATCCAATCAGAAGAAAAACGTACATGATACGACACTTCTTTTATGGATTTTTTAGCAATTGCTGCTAATGTTTCATCTTTACTGTTTTGTAGCTCAGTCAAGAACATATAATGATAGACATCAAACAAAAACTGACGTGCTATAACATATCCAAAATCTGTATTAGGTTGCTCTACTAATAATACACTAACATACTCTCGTTCTGGTCGCATCATTGCTATGGTATCTTCATCGCGATTATCTCCAGCAACTTTTGCAGCATATTGATAATAGCTTCTAACTTGCCCAAATAAATCCAAAGAAATATTAGTCAAAGCGATATCTGTTTCCAATGAAGGTCCATGACCACATAACTCACCTAGACGCTGTCCAAGTATTAAACTATTGTCTGCAATCCCTAATAAGTAATTATATAAATTAGTATTCATAATTTACATGTGTTTAATTTCGTCTGGTAAATCGTAAAATGTTGGGTGACGATATACTTTATCTTGAGCTGGCTCGAATAATTCGGCATTATGCTCAGGATTTGAAGCCGTTATATTTTTAGATTCGACTACCCAAATACTTACACCTTCGTTTCTTCTTGTATAAACATCACGTGCATTTTCCAAAGCCATTTCAGCATCTGCTGCATGAAGACTTCCAAAATGACGATGTTCTAATCCGTTTTTACTTCTTACGAAGACTTCCCAAAGAGGCCATTCTTTTTTCATATCTAAACTGCCTTATTTAATTTTTTATCTTGTTGTTTTTCAGCATAAACAATTGCTGCATCACGAACCCATTCTCCATTTTCCCAAGCAGATACTCTTGCTTTCATTCGTTCTTTATTACAAGGACCATGGCCTTTTACTACTTGCCAAAACTCATCCCAATCTATTTCTCCAAAATCGTATCCTTGTTTTTCTTCATTCCATTTTAACTCTGGATCTGGAATTGTTAATCCAATTAACTCAGCTTGAGGCACCGTTTGATCCACAAACTGCTGTCGTAACTCATCATTTGTTTTTCGTTTAAGCTTCCATTTCATTGATTGCGCTGTATTAGGTGATTCATCATCTTTTGGTCCAAACATCATTAAAGATGGCCACCACCAACGATTTAACGCATCTTGTGCCATTGCCTTTTGTTCTGGTGTTCCTTGAGCTAATTTTAAAGTAATTTCGTAACCCTGACGTTGATGAAAACTTTCTTCTTTACAAATACGAACCATAGCTCTAGCATAAGGACCAAACGATGTTCCGCAAAGTGCTACTTGATTTATAATAGCTGCACCATCAACCAACCAACCAATTGCTCCAATATCTGCCCAAGTCACTGCTGGATAATTAAAAATGCTTGAGTATTTTGCTTTACCAGAATGCAATTGTTGAAACATTTCATCTCTTGTGATCCCTAATGTTTCTGTTGCGCTATATAGGTATAAACCATGACCACCTTCATCTTGTACTTTAGCTAACAAAGCTACTTTACGACGTAATGATGGCGCTCTTGATATCCAATTTCCTTCTGGTAGCATTCCAACAATTTCGGAATGAGCATGCTGAGACATTTGTCTAATATGTGTTTTACGATACTTTTCAGGCATCCAATCTTTAGGTTCAATTTTTTCGTCACGTGCAATACGTGCTTCAAATTCTTCCTCTAAACTTTTAATTTGTGCTTCGCTCATAATTTATACATCAAAATCTACGACTACTTTTTCTGTTACAGGCACTGCTTGACAACTCAATACAAAGTTCTGTGCCACTTCTTTTTCTTCAAGTGCATAATTCACTTTCATTTTTACTTCACCTTCCAACACTTTACATTTACACGTACTACAAACACCACCCTTACAAGCAAATGGTAAATCTGCTCCAGCTGAGAGTGCCCCATCTAGAATGTTATCAAAATCGTCATCCATTACAAAATGGAATTCTTTACCACCATCAATGATGGTTACTTTAGTACCATCAGCTTTTTCATCAAGCACTTCAGCAATGTGCTTGTTTTCTTCTTCTGAACTTCCCGAAAAGAATAGTTCATAATGAATTTTTTCCTTATCCAGTCCAGCTGCTTGTAATTCGTCTCTAATCAAGAAAATCATATCCTGAGGCCCACATATAAATACATGATTAGTATCTGGAATATCAATAAATGTTTTTGTTAAAACTGCTAGTTTTTCTTTATCAAAACGACCATTTAAAAATGGAATATCTCGTTTTTCTTTGGTTAAAAAATAAAATACTTGAAAACGTCCAAAAAACTGATTCTTAAGCTGCTCTAACTCTTCCTTAAAGATAATTGATTTTACCATTCGATTCAAGTAGAATAACTTGAACGTACTTTTTGGTTCTAATAGTAAATGTGTTTTTATGATAGAGAGCATTGGTGTAATACCACTTCCTGCTGCAAATGCTACATAATTATTTGACGCCTGTTTATTTACTTCAACATAAAACTCGCCATGTGGAGGCATTACTTGAAGTTCATCTCCTTTTTTTAATTCATTGAAAGCATAATTAGAAAACACACCATTGCGAATGGTTTTAACTGCTACTTTCCATTGATTATCTATTGGACTTGTGTACAACGAATAATTGCGACGAATATCCTCGCCATTAATTTCTTTTCGAAGTGTTAAATGTTGACCTTGTTTAAACTTAAACTTTTCTTTTAAGCTTTCAGGAATATCAAAAGTTATAACAACTGTATCCTTTGTTTCCTTGTATATATCTGCAACTTTTATATTATAAAAATCTGCCATATTGTAATTAAATATTAAACTAACACTTGTTAGTTTTAGTTACAAATTTACAAAATAAAATGATAACTATTTGTTAATTCCGTTAATGAGAACCAAACTTAATTCGGTTGTAAATTTTCCAATATCCAAGTCTTCTTTTTTTGGCAACCAAATATAAAGTGAACGTAAGGTAGAAAGCATTGAAAATAGCATTACTTCAGGGTTACCATTAATTAGCTCATTATCTTGAATACCCTTTTCTATAATACTCCTAAAATCATTCTCATAATTTTTTCGAAGTTTTAAGTAATACTCTAATTCTGCTTCCAGATGCATCCAATCACTATTTAAAGATGACATCTCAAATTGATTTTTAGACGTTATATTGACATGTAAAGCTACAATTTGCTTCAATTTATCTATACTGCTATCATTTGAGTTTTTTATAATCTTCATTTGCTCGGTAAATTGTTCCGCTAGAGAAATTATAATCTCTGAAAGGATTTCTTGTTTAGATTTAATATGGTTGTATAAGCTTGCAGCTTTAATTCCCATTGCTTTAGCAATGTCGCGCATTGTTACAGCACTAAATCCTTTTTTTTGGAATAATATTGCTGATGTTTGAATGATTTGGTCTTTACGTGTGTCGTACTTCAAAAGTTATAATTTTGTAAAATAAATTATGATGGAATATACTGAAAAACTGTAACACAAGTTACATGTTAGTCTTTTAAAAATTCTGTTATTTGCAAAAAATATTACTCATGGGAATTTTTGACTTTTTATTTAAAAACAAAAGAAAGATGATTGAAGAATTTATGTCGAAAGACGCAATAGTATTAGATGTTAGAACAAACGCAGAATATTCTATAGGTGCAATACCAAATTCAAAGAATATACCATTACAAACTCTTAATAATCATATAGCAAATATTAAAAAGCTTAATAAACCTGTTATTACTTGTTGTGCAAGTGGTATGAGATCAGGAACTGCAGCTAACATTTTGAACCGAAACGGTATCGAAGCTATTAATGGAGGTGGTTGGCAAAGGTTGAGTCAGATTTTGTGAACTAACTTATAAATGAGTAACTTAGCTAGCAACCTTCAATATTTATTCAAATGGAACTTAATAGAAGAGAATGGCTAAGAACTACTGCTTTAGCTGGTGGATTTACACTTTTAAATGGTTTTACATCACTAAAACCATTAACAGAAGAAGAAAAACTAAAATTCAACCCTCGTAAACTTAGCAACCCTATTAGATTAAGTTCTAATGAAAATCCTTATGGCCCATCACAACGTGTTAGGAATGCTGTAAAGAATGCTTTTAATGATGGTTGTAGATATCCATACGAATACGCTGATGAGTTAGCAGAAATGCTAGCTATTAAACATAGAGTAAGTAGGGATTCTATTATTATTACTGGAGGCTCTACTGAAGGATTAAAAATTGCAGGCATTACATTTACTATTAATGGAGGTGAAATCATTGCAGCTAAGCCTACTTTTTTGGCTATGATGCAATATGCCGAAATGTGGGGAGCCAATATTAATTGGGTTCCAGTTGATAAGAATATGGGTTATGATCTTCAAGAAATTGAAAAACGGATTACCAATAAAACCAAAATGGTGTTTCTATGTAATCCGAATAATCCAACCTCAACGTTATTACCAGCTGATGCGCTTGTAGATTTTTTGCATCACAGTAAGCAAGAAAACCATAGTGTTTAGTGATGAGGCTTATTATGAATATATAGACAACCCTAATTACCCTTCTATGGTTGATTTGGTAAACAAAGGTGAAAACGTTGTGGTTTCGAAAACATTTTCTAAAGTTTTCGGAATGGCTGGAATGCGTATTGGCTACTTAATAGCCAAACCAGAATTAGCCCAAACTATTAGACGCAATGTCGTTGCCATGAGCAATGTGTATGCTATTGAAGGTGCTAAAGAAGCTTTAAAAGACGATGAGTTTTTTAAATTTTCTTTAGAAAAAACTAGAGAAGCAAAACAACTTATATATTCTACCTTGGATCATTTGGAGTTGCCTTATGTAAAATCTAGTACAAACTTTATCTTCTTTAAGTCAGGAAGACATATAAATACCCTAGGTAAACAAATGTTGGATAAAGGTGTTATGATTGGTCGCGCATTTCCTCCTTTTTATGATTGGTGTAGAATAAGCACTGGAACTTTGGAAGAAGTAAACACATTTAACAATGCTCTTATTTCGGTGTATTCTTAAACAAAAAGAAGCATTAGATCTTTTCGTAAACGAATGTCAACTAATGCTTCAAATATTTGATTAATAGCAGTGTAAATGTAACCTTATTAGCACAACATGGTTATGTTTTTCGACTATTTTAATAGAATACTAGACGAACGGAAATAATATGCATATTTTTTCGATTAAATCACTAAAACAGTAAGAAAACGAATAAGAGGTTACAGATTTTATCTAATCAACATATTATTCTTTAAAACAAAAGAAACGCTACATCTTCTTGCAAGCAAGCCTCAGTAGCGTTTCAAATATATTGATTAATAGCAGTGTAAATGTAGTTTTTAAAATGGAACAAAAAAGTGTTTTTCGACTAGTGTAAGATTAAACTAGATTAACTGAAAACTTGCGCCTATTTTTTCGATTAAGTAAAAATCCTAATTACATAGCACAAAAAAAAGCATCAGTTAAATTTTGTATAAACAAAACTCCCTGACGCCTTTTAAAAATTGATTAATAGCATATCGAATATATAGCTTTTAATTAATTGAATTTATTTTTTTCGATAAGAAGTAGTTAAAAAAGATGAAGAGTCTTGAGGTATTGTGTTTAAAAATAGTGCAAAATATATTTAAACAACTTAACTGTCTCAGCTAATGATAATTATATTAAATAAACCAAAATTTATATGACAATGCCCTTTATATAAAGCTGCGCCTTTTTCTCTTCTAAGTTTTTTAGGAACTTAAGATGCTCTTGAGATTTTGGATTGAAGGGTTTATGTTGTAAGCCTTTTTGAACAAATTCAACTTCCTCCATAGTTATTGAAGCATCTTTTGAAATCCAGACTCCTTGAAATCTATCCCAAATATAATTTACAGCCATATTGTTTGGATGTATCATATCTTCAGCATAAAAACGATAATCGCGCAACTCATCCATCATAATTTCATACGAAGGAAAATAATGCACGTTATTTCTTGGTTTAACCACTTGATGAATAGCCGCAATTAAATGTGCTTTACTTTGCGTATTTTCAATAAAACCATCTTTTAAGTGACGTACTGGAGATAATGTAAACAGAATAGATGCTTTCTTATTGACACTTCTGATAAGTGTGATAATTGATTGTAACGATTCTGTAATTTTGACAATGGAAAGTAATTCTTTTAAGAATTTTTTTTGTGGCACTTTATGGCAATTAGCCACGATAGCATCTGTTTCAATATGTCTATACACCCAAGCTGTTCCTAAAGTTACAATAATGTGCGTTGACTTGTTTACTTGATTATGTGTTAACTTAATTTGTTTATTTAAACTAGCCTGTAATTCTTCTTTTGAATACGAACTTAATTTAGAATGTGCATCATAGCAGTGCCATTGCTCGTTATGAAAAAAGATATCGCTTTCAGTATATTCTTTGTCGTTTATTGCATTAGTGATTAGCCTTTCTATTGCTAAAGGCTGAAATAAAATACCGAATGGATTTTGAAAATTTTGAAACTTAAAATAATCTAACTTTTTCCCAATATTTTCTACAAAACACGAACCCAATAACAACACGTTAGAGTTATAATCTATTTGATTATGTTGCTGTGGTTTTAGAGGTATTGTTGTTTGTAGCTTCATTGTGGATTTTCTGCATCACACTTCGACTGCACTCAGTAGGACAGTGCGGAATGAAAGTTTTATTCAATATAATTTTCTGATTTTTCTAAAGCTTCTTTAATTCCATCAGGATTCTTCCCTCCTGCAGTTGCAAAGAAAGGCTGCCCTCCTCCTCCTCCTTGAATGTATTTACCAAGTTCTCTTACTACTTGTCCAGCATTAAGGTTTTTCTCAGCAACTAGCTCTTTTGAGATATAGCAAGACAACAATGCTTTTCCATCATTTTCAGCAGCGAATAGCAAAAATAAGTTATTGTATTCGCTTCCTAATTCAAAACACAAATCTTTCATTCCTGAGGCATCTAAATCCAATTGTTTCGCTAAAAATTGAATTCCATTAATCTCAGTCATTTCATTTTTTAAATCACCTTTTATGTTTTTTGCCTTGTCTTTTAATAAGGTTTCAATTTGCTTTTTTAATTCGTTGTTCTCGTCTTTTAAATCAGCAACAGCTTTCACAGGGTCTTTAGCATTATTAAGCAAATCTCTAATTTCAAAATAAGCTCTGTTTGTATCAAAATAAAAGTCTTTCACTGCATCGCTTGTAATAGCTTCAATACGCCTAATCCCTGATGCAATAGCACTTTCTGATCTAATTTTGAAATGCCAAATATCTGCTGTGTTTTTTACATGTGTACCACCGCACAACTCCATTGATTGTCCAAAGCGAATGGTACGAACAGTATCACCATATTTTTCACCAAATAAAGCCATTGCGCCATTTGCAATTGCTTGTTCCATAGGTACATTTCTGTTTTCCTCTAGAGGTAATTTTCCATCTATACGTGCATTTACAAAATTTTCAACATCTCGTAATTGCTCCGTAGTCAATTTAGAAAAATGTGAAAAATCAAATCGTAAATACTTAGAATGCACTGCACTACCTTTTTGCTCTACATGATCTCCTAAAACTTCTCTTAAAGCTTGGTGTAATAAGTGTGTAGCAGTATGATTAGCCTCAGTTCTTTGGCGTTGTTTTGCATCGACTACAGCTTTAAAGGTTTCAGTTAAATGGTCTGGTAAGTTTTTAGCAAAATGAATAATTACATTGTTTTCCTTTTTGGTGTCTAAAATATAAACCACGTCTCCATGTGTATCTTTTAAATAGCCTTTATCACCTACTTGACCTCCTCCTTCAGCATAAAAAGGTGTTAAATTGAAGACCAGCTGATACATGTCGCCATCTTTTTTAGAGGTCACTTTTCGGTATCGTGTAATTTTCACATTTGCTTCTAAGGCATCATAACCTATAAATTCCTGCTCAGCATCATCTACTAGAATCGTCCAATCGTCTGTTGACATCTCGCTAGCAGCACGTGATCTATTTTTTTGTTTTTGTAGTTCTGCGTTAAACCCTTCTTCATCCAATTTCAATCCCTTTTCAGAAAGAATTAGAGCTGTTAAGTCTATTGGAAAACCATAAGTATCATACAATTCAAAAGCTTTTTCGCCTGAAACTGTATCACCTTTAGTTTGCTCAACAATTCCGTTCAATAATACTAAGCCCTGATCTAATGTTCTTAAAAACGATGCTTCTTCTTCCTTTATCACATTTTCGATAAGTTGCTTTTGAGATTTTAATTCTGGAAATGCTTTTCCCATTTTTTTACTTAACACATCAACTAATCTGTAAATAAATGGTTCTTTTTTATTTAAAAATGTAAATCCGTAACGTACTGCACGTCGTAAAATGCGTCTTATTACATAACCTGCTCCAGTATTACTAGGTAATTGACCATCTGCAATAGAAAAAGCTACTGCGCGAACATGATCTGAAATAACACGAATTGCTATATCTACTTCATTATTTTTTCCGTAGTTTTTATCTGTAATGGTTTCAATTTCACGAATTATAGGTGTAAATACATCTGTATCGTAATTAGATTTTACATCTTGTAATACCATACACAAGCGTTCAAATCCCATTCCTGTATCGATATGTTTTGCAGGTAAGTTTTCAAGAGATCCGTTAGCTTTTCGGTTATACTGCATAAATACCAAGTTCCAAATCTCCACAACTTGGGGATGGTCCATATTTACTAAAGACTTCCCTTCTACCTTTGCTTTTTCTTCATCCGTACGAATATCTACATGTATTTCGCTACAAGGACCACAAGGACCTTGTTCTCCCATTTCCCAGAAATTATCTTTCTTATTTCCCATTAAGATGCGATCTTCTGGAATAATTTCTTTCCAAAAATTATATGCTTCTTGATCCATTGGAATGCCATCTTCATCATTGCCTTCGAAAACGGTTACATATAGAATATCTTTGTTAACACCATAAACTTCTGTTAAAAGCTCCCAAGCCCAAGCAATAGCTTCTTTTTTAAAATAATCTCCAAAACTCCAGTTTCCAAGCATTTCAAAAAGTGTGTGATGATAGGTATCGTAACCCACTTCTTCTAAATCATTATGTTTCCCAGAAACTCGCAAACATTTTTGCGTATCAGCTATTCGGTTATTTTTTGGTTGTGCATTTCCTAAAAAATATTCTTTAAAAGGCGCCATTCCAGAGTTAACAAACATAAGCGTAGGATCGTTTTTTACAACCATTGGTGCAGAAGGCACGATACTATGTTTTTTGCTTTCAAAAAAATCTAAAAATTTCTGGCGTATGTCTTGAGACTTCATATCTAGTTGTTAATAACCTGTTCTATGTAAATTGCTGTAACTATGAAACAATTTTTATATTTGTTGTTCGTTCTATTTAATCCTGCAAAAATAGAATATTTTAAGATATGTCTAAAGTAAAATATTATTACGATTCTGAAACGCTTTCCTATAGGAAAGTAGTACGAAAAAAACGTACTACTGTTAAGTACGTTTTTATGTTCTTGTTAGCTTCTGCGCTTTTTGGTTTTATGTTTGTGTTTTTTGCTAGCTATTATTTTGAATCGCCTAAAGAAAAAGCACTTGCAAGGGAGCTTCAAAACATGCAGTTACAGTACGAATTATTGAACAAGAAAATGGATGAAGCTGAATCTGTTTTAGCTAATGTTGAAGAGCGCGACAATGCCATTTATAGACTTTATTTTGAAGCCAACCCAATACCAAATGAACAAAGGCGACAAGGTTTTGGTGGAATTAATAGATATAAACAATTTGAAGGTTTTGACAATTCTAAACTAATAATTGAAGCCAATAAACGATTAGATATTATTCAAAAACAAATTGTAGTACAATCAAAATCTTTAGATGAAATTGCTGTTTTAGCAGAGGATAAAGAAAAGTTTTTAGCTACAATTCCTGCTATTCAACCTGTAAATAATGAAGAATTAACCAGAATGGCTTCGGGTTATGGCTATAGAACCGATCCTTTTACTAAGGTTAGAAAATTTCATTATGGAATGGATTTCACAGCACCAAGAGGCACACCTATTTATGCTTCAGGTGATGGTGTAATTATACGTGCTGATGCTGGAGCCACAGGATATGGCAAACATATTAGAATTGACCATGGCTTTGGTTATGAAAGTTTATATGCACATCTTTACAAGTACAACGTTAAGAGAAATCAAAAAGTGAAGCGTGGCGACCTTATTGGTTTTGTTGGTAGTACTGGACGCTCGGAAGCACCACATTTACATTACGAAATTTTTAAGGATGGAGTGAGAATAAATCCAATAAATTTCTATTATGGTAATTTATCGGCAAAAGAATTTAGTGAGTTATTAGCAAAAGCATCTCTAGAAAATCAATCTCTCGACTAATGCATATAGAGCTACCAGAAAAACGATATTATGGTATTGGCGAAGTCGCCAAGGCTTTTGGTGTTAACACCTCACTAATTCGTTTTTGGGAAAAAGAATTCGATATTCTAAAGCCTAAAAAAAATGCGAAAGGCAATAGGAAATTCACACCTGAAGACATTAAAAACCTTAAGTTTATTTATCACTTAGTTAAGGAACGTGGTTTCACTCTTGAAGGCGCCAAAATTCACTTAAAAGAAGAAAAAAAGCAGTCTTTAAATAATTTTGAGATTATCAACAAATTAGAAGCTATAAAAAGCCAGCTTATCAAATTAAAAAACAATCTATAACATTTTTAGTGTTTATGTTTAGTGCATCATCATTCTAAAACTTCCTCTGCGACCTCCTTGTTTAGCTTGTGGTCCCATGCTATTAAATTTCCAACTAAAGCTTAACATAAAATAGCGTTTTAATACTGTACTTTGTGAATCTTGTATATAGTTGGCTGTTGCTATACGACGCGCATTGGTATTTTGATTTAACAAATCGTATGCCTTTAAAGTAATGGCTCCTTGGTCTTTTAATATTGAATATGCCAAGGTAGCATTCCAAAACCATGCACTTTTTTGAAAACCAGGAGCTACATTAGGATTGTAATTATACCTAATATCGTTTCGCCACTCTAGCTTTTTGGGAACCATAGTTGCTGTACGTATTCCAATGGAGTGCTGAAGAAAATCTTCATCATCAAACGCTACTAAATCAAACTTTCTTCTTGTAAATGACAAGTTATAGCTTGGTATAAATTGCATAACGTTCTTCCAATCGAAAGTAAGCTCTAATGATGGTGTTAATGCGTTAATTTTTGAAGCATACTGCTCACCGTTATTGAAGTTAATATTTTTATTCGTGTTTGCTGATAAAGCTACTCTGTACTTAAACGTTTTAACAGTATCAATTTTTACAGATTTACTATAACTTACTCTAGAATTAAGATTATAACCTCCATTAACATTTGCAAAGGTTGTACTTCTTACAAAGTTATCATCGATAGTTGTTTTAGAAACTACTTCGTTATTTCTAAAATTAGCACTTATGTTTCCAAAGACCCCTGTTCCCTTTTGAAAATCAAAAGAATTAAAGCTTGCATATACGCGATGATTATTTGTAGGTTCTAATTCTGGGTTACCCTCTACCTTATTCAAAGGATCTGATACATCCTCGAATGGCTGTAACTGTGTTAAATTTGGTGGATTATTACTCAAATTATATCCAAAATGCACAGACGATTTTCTGCTAAATCGATATCGAAAATTAGAACGAATTTCTAAAGCTTCAAAATCACGTGACAATTTTGGAAGACTTGGTCTTAAAAAATCTTCATTCTCTAGCTTTCTAAAAACATAACGTGCCTCTAAGCTTGTAAATAGCTTATCCTTTCTGTGGCTAACTCTTACAGAAGGTGTGTTTGCATTGTCTTTATATTCAAAATCAGTACTTAAAGCAGTATTTAAAATGGTGTAATCTTGATCTATATCATCAAAATCGTAAGTACTTATTTTGTTTTCGCGTTTATTGTTATTTATTCTATATCCAATATCAGCATACCATTCTTTACCTCTTAACGGCAACCTATAGTTAACACTTGCCGAAAGTCCTGTTGTGGTTCTATCGCCTTCAGCAAATTGATTTCTTATGGTCTCCGATGGGTTTGTGCCATATGTATTTAAAACAGAATTTAAATAATCATCTGTTTCGGTAGTATTATAATCGTTATCTAAACTCAATCTTAAAAAAGCACCATTACTACCAAACTTTTTTGTTATATCGAGTTCATTACTAAAATCTTTCCCAACCGTTTCTATAAATGATGAAGAGCTAGACTCGTTTATTAATACATTAGCCTCATCATGCGAGGATTCATCTTGTGAAAACTCCCTTTTGTTTCTAGTAGCATTAAAAGACGGTTCTATATCTATTCTTAAAGTAGAATCAACTTCAATTTCAAACTCTAAATTAGCACTATGACTGTTCCCTTCATTATAAGATCTTGAGTTGGAGCTTGTAAAATATCTTCTATCTGGTAGGATGTTTTCTCTGTCGGTAGTCGTTTCATTTTCCGAATTACTCCCAGAATAAAAATAATCGGCAGATATGTCTAACTTATCGCTAACCTCATCAGCATAATTGATACCATAATTTTGTGATGTAGTAATGCCTTGACCTCCACCAAAGCCACGACCACCAATGTTAAAACTTCCTCCGCTATTAAAAGAAACGTTGCCTCCGCTACCAAACATTCTGTAAATTTCGCCAAAACTAAACCCTGGCGAATTAGTATTATTACCTCCTGCCAATGCGCTGATACGCTGCTCGTTATCAAACACATTAAGCATACCAGCAAATTCATAACGTTTATCAGTTCCTGCTCCGCCAGATACTCTACCAAAAACACCCTTGTTTTTATCTTCTTTAATGGTTAGGTTAATGGTTTTGTTTTCACCATCAGCTTCTTCTCCAGTAAATGCTTGTGCTTTTGATTTAGTATCTGTGATTTGAACTTTGCTTATAAGTTCTTTGGTTAAATTTCGTGTGGTAATTGTTGGGTCGTTACCAAAAAAAGGTTTACCATTAACTAAAATTTTATTTACTTCTTTACCATTTACTGTAATCTTTCCAGCTTCGTCAACTTCAACTCCAGGTAGTTGCTTTAATAAATCTTCAACATTAGCATCCTTTTTTGTTTTAAAAGAATTTACATTAAACTCTAAAGTATCCTTTTTAACAGTAATAGGTGCACGAGAGGTAATTACGACTTCATCTAACGCATTGGAGTCTGTCTGTAATTTTATTGTTTCTAAATTTATTTCATCTTTACCTAATACAACAGCTTGCTTATGTGTTTGATAGCCAACATAAGAAATAAGTAGATTAATATTTTTATCGAAAGCTTTTCCTTCTAATGTAAATTTACCATTCTTATCACTAATAGTATAAGTTACTAAGGTACTGTCTTTAATTCTCTCTAAATAAACTGTTGCGGATTCTAAAGGTGTGTTTTCGGATTCTGTAACAACAGCCCCAGAGATTTTAAACTCTATAGATTGTGAATAAGATGTAAAAGCGCAAAAAATGGCTAGTACAAAAAATAATTGCTTCATGAGTAATAAAGTTGGTAATTGGTTTTATCAAACTAAAGTATATTAATTAACGTATGAATTTTCTTAAAGAAACTATAATTTTATCTTAAAGTTTATTTCTTACGCATATATACACTTACAGGAACTCCGTGAAAATCAAAATGTTCTCTTAACTTATTTTCAAGAAAACGCTTGTAAGGCTCTTTTACGTATTGTGGTAAATTACAGAAAAATGCAAATTGTGGTTGTGGTGTAGGCAACTGCATTATATACTTGATTTTTACAAATTTGCCTTTATAAGCTGGTGGAGGATAGTTCTCTATTATTGGCAATAACACATCATTTAACACACTAGTTTTAATGCGTTTAGTTCTGTTTTTATAAACCTCAACAGCCGTTTCTATAGCTTTATAAATACGTTGTTTTGTTAAGGCCGAAATAAACACGATTGGCACATCGGTAAATGGCTCTATTTGTTGACGAATGTATTTCTCAAAATCTTTAGTGGTTTTGTTATCTTTTTCAACTAAATCCCATTTATTAACTAATATTACGATTCCTTTTCTGTTACGCTCTGCTAACCAAAAAATATTTTGCACTTGACCATCAAAACCTCTTGTGGCATCAAAAACTAATAAACAAACATCTGCATGTTCAATAGCTCTAACACTTCGCATAACCGAGTAGAATTCTAAATCTTCTTTTACTTTAGATTTTTTTCTAATTCCAGCGGTATCAACTAGATTAAACTCAAATCCAAATCGGTTGTATTTAGTATCGATTGAATCTCTTGTGGTTCCTGCAATATCTGTTACAATGTATCTATCTTCACCAATTAAGGCATTAATGAATGATGACTTTCCAGCATTAGGGCGACCAACAACGGCAAAACGCGGCAATTCGTTTTCTTGTACTTCTTCTTGCTCTGGCAAAGCTTCTACTAAAGCATCTAATAAATCTCCTGTACCACTACCATTAATACTTGCTATAGTAAAATAATCCCCAAGACCTAACGAATAAAACTCTACTGCATCTTCAGCTCGTTTAGCATTATCAACTTTATTTACCACTAAAAAAACTGGTTTTTCAACTTTTCGTAACAAGGTTGCAACATCTTCGTCCATTCCTGTAACACCAGACTCTACATCTACCATAAAAATGATAGCATCGGCTTCATCAATTGCTAACTCAACTTGTTTATCGATTTCTGCTTCAAAAATATCGTCACTACCTTTTACATAGCCACCTGTGTCTATTAATGAAAACTCTTTTCCATTCCAGTCACTTTTACCATAATGCCTATCTCTTGTCACGCCACTTACTGCATCAACAATAGCTTCTCGTCGTTGTATTAAACGATTAAAGAAAGTTGACTTCCCAACATTTGGACGTCCTACAATTGCAACTATATTTCCCATATTTTAAAATATTGTGCAAAGGTAGTGTTTCCTTATTTAAGAAAAAACTGTAAATTCAGCAGATAATTTAAATAGCAATGTCTATAAACAATGACATAGTTTTACGTCCAAGGTTTAAAATTGAACTTAGTAAGAACAATCAAGAGGTATTAAAAGCTTTTGAAGAAGCAAAAAACACTCAAAAGAATTTTATTATATCGAGAGTTGATGACCATGTATTTATAAAAATTCCGAAGGCTGACCAGCATTTCTGGTCGCCACAATTGCATCTAGAAATTATGGGAGTTGACAAAAACTCATGTCAGTTATTTGGTTTGTTTGGTCCAAATCCAACTGTTTGGACAATGTTTATGTTTTTTCATTTTATAGTTGCAGGCTTATTTCTTGGTTTTGGTATATGGGCTTACACCAACTGGACGTTAAAAACCGATTTTGCTATACAGTTGTTTGTTGCTATTTTTATGATAGTATTATGGATTGCTTTATACTTTGTAGGACGTTTGGGTAAAGCTACTGGACGAGACCAAATGGTATTACTACATAACTTTATGAATGGTTTACTCTACGGAAAATAAGTTTATTGTTGAAACGTGAAATCAGTAAAAAAATCTTCAAAAGCCCACCATGCAGCAACGTATGCGTATTTTGGTTTTCCTAGTGTATTACCATTAGTTCCAAGACCTAGTACATTGTACTTAACACCATTGAGGTCTTGAAGCACGTAAGGAAACTCACTTTCGTCTAATATTTGATAAGTATTAAAATCATCTACTTCAAAAGCACTAATAACTTTAAGAGTTTCGTTTCCGTAAACAATGTAGTTATGTTGCCTAAGTGTAATATCGTATCTGCTTTGGTTGGCAAAATCCTGATACTGAAAGATGTTAACGTTATCATCTTCATCTAAAACACCATATACAAACTCTCTATCGTCAGGCAAATTGGTATTCCTTAAACTATTTTTACTAGCTTTTGAAGTAGTGCTTATTCGACCATTGGAAGGCACTATGGTTTTTAATACCTTTGCGTCGGGGAAATAATTTTTCACTGTTTCCCATTTAGTTTCAACTACAGCTAAAGTATTTAATCGCTGATTAATACGTTTTCCTTTAATACCTCTTATTAGCATTTGAGACCAAAGGGTTTCAGTTTCTTCATCCCAAGGTACCATGTTGTTCTTGTATAGATAACCAGAGGCTCGAAGTGTTTTTGTTCTTGTATAGGCTATAGCACTTTTAGTTAATGGGCAATAGGTAAAAGCATATTTTTGAGATTGGTAGGTATCATTAATAATTTCGGTAGCAAAGGTATGTGGATATGGATATACTCTCACCTCATCTCCAAAACTCATCACGCCTACACGTTCATTATCTAGTAAGTTGGTATTTGCAACAGTGGTATATTCTGGATTATCACCTAAAGGATACATTGCAAACGACCCTGAAATATCATCCTTATTAACTAACCATTCATTTTCTTCAGCAATTTGCTCAACATTAGTATTGTCCTTTGAGCAAGCCATAACTACTATAAAAATTAAGAATAGGGTTAGTTTTTTCATAGACACACTTTAGAATGTAGTCGTTACAATAAAAGCAAACTTACATTAAATAAGTTTTTTACTTCTGATTATACCCAAAACGCTTTAACTGGTTTTGATTGCTACGCCAGTTTTTATTCACCTTTACGTATAATTCAAGATGTATTTTCTTATTGAAAAATTTCTCTAGATCTTTTCTAGCTTCTACACCAACGCGTTTTAAAGCAGAGCCTTTATGGCCAATAATAATGCCTTTTTGCGTTTCGCGTTCTACCATAATTACAGAGCGCATTCTAATAATGTCTTCTTCTTCGTGAAATTCTTCGGTATCAACCTCAACAGCATACGGAATTTCTTTTTTGTAATGCATTAGTATTTTCTCCCTGATTTTTTCGTTTACAAAAAATCGTTCTGGTTTATCAGTTAATTGATCTTTAGGATAAAATGGTGGAGATTCTGGTAACAGCTCAATAATTCTGTTAAACACTTCTTTTACATTAAATCCTTCTAAAGCTGAAATAGGAAAAAACTCAGCATTTGGCACTTTGCTCTGCCATAAAGCCGCTTGCTCCTCAAGTTGTTCTTGATTAGAGCTATCTATTTTATTCAATAGTAATAATACTGGAATTTTAGAATTGGTAATTTTATTAAAAAAGGCTTCATCTTTAAGCTCTTTCTCACCTATTTCGACCATATAAACCAACACATCGGCATCCTCAAAAGCTGACTTTACAAAACCCATCATCGATTCTTGCAGCTCGTATGCAGGTTTAATTATTCCTGGTGTATCAGATAATACCACTTGAAAATCATCACCATTCACAATTCCCAAAATACGATGCCTTGTAGTTTGCGCTTTTGAGGTGATAATAGATAACTTTTCACCAACAAAAGCGTTCATTAAGGTGGATTTTCCAACATTTGGATTTCCAATAATATTTACAAAACCTGCTTTATGCATACTATAAATTTAATTGCAAAGTTACAACCTTGAATTGTTTATTGCTTTCAATAACCAAAAATTTTAAACTATATTTGAAAAGAACATTTAAAAGCATCTTAAGCTTATTATAAAAATTTTAAATATTGTAATTTACAAACACTAAAACCAACCAACATGACATCACGATTTTCTCAGTTTCTTTTAATCGCAATCGCTCTTATTTTTTTTAGTTCTTGTTCTGACAAAAATAAAGAGTCTGCTACCATAATTATTCATGGTGGAACTATATACACCGTAGATTCAACTCAAGCAACTGTTGAAGCTGTAGCAGTCAAAGACAATAAAATACTATTTGCAGGAAGCCTAGAAGACGCGGAAGGTTTCAAAAGCGAACAAACTGAAATTATAGATCTAGAAGGAAAAACAATGACTCCAGGTTTGATTGAGGGTCATGGACATTTTATGGGATTAGGTTATAATGAGCTTGAGCTAGATCTTATGTATACCAATAGTTATCAAGAAATTATTGATGCGGTAGCCGAACGTGTTAAAACCGCAAAACCTGGTGAATGGATTACTGGAAGAGGTTGGCATCAAAGTAAATGGGATAGCATGCCAGAATACACTGTTAAAGGATTTCAAACGCACCACAGACTAAGTGAAGTGTCTCCTGATAATCCAGTGTATTTAAGACATGCTAGTGGTCATGCTGGCTTTGCTAATGAAAAAGCTATGGAAATTGCTGGGTTAATTGCATTATCTGCAGATGGTGTTAAAAACTATGAAATTGAAGGCGGTGAAGTTATTGTTGATCAAGCTGGTAGACCAACAGGGATTTTCAGTGAACGTGCAGGAGGTTTAATTGGTAAACACATCCCTGCTAACACACCAGAATCCAATAACCAAGCTTTTAATTTAGCTATTGAAGCTTGTTACAAAAATGGTATTACAGGTTTCCATGATGCTGGAATTGGAAGAGGTACTATAGCCCTATACGATCGTATGAAAGCTGAAGGCAATATGAACATTAGAATCTATGCAATGCTTACTGGTAATGATGAAGAACTTCTTAATGAATGGTATGAAAAAGGGCCACATATTGATCCTGATCATAGATTTACTATTCGATCCATAAAATTAAATTGTGATGGCGCATTAGGAAATCGAGGTGCTTGGCTATTAGAGTCTTATACAGATAGACCAGGTCATTTTGGACTTGAAACGCTTCCAATGGAAATGGTGGATAAAACAGCACGAAATGGGCTTCGAAATGGATTTCAGGTATGCTCACATGCCATAGGCGATCGTGCCAATAGAGAAATATTAGATCGTTATGAAGCAGCACTAACTGAATTATCTATGCTTGGTACAGATCACCGATTTAGAATAGAACACGCGCAACACTTGCATCCTGATGATATCCCAAGATTTGCAGAATTACAAGTAATTCCAGCAATGCAAGCAGTACATATGTCGTCTGACAGACCTTGGGCAATAGATCGTTTAGGGGAAAAACGTATTAAAGAAGGTGCTTATATGTGGCAAGATTTATTACAAAGCGGTATCCCAATTGTTAATGGTACAGATGTTCCTGTAGAGCCTTTAAATCCTATTGCTAGTTTTTATGCTAGTGTAAGTCGTAAAACACTAAAAGGCACTCCTGAAGGAGGTTACGAACCAGAGCAAAAAATGACCAGAGAACAAGCATTAAGGTCTTATACTTTAGATGCCGCTTATGGTGCTTTTGAAGAAGATATAAAAGGTTCTATTAGTGTTGGTAAGCTTGCCGATTTCACCATTTACAATCAGGATTTAATGACAGTAGATGAAGATAAAATTCTTAACACCGAAGTTGTTATGACCATTTTTGATGGTAAAGTGGTGTATGAAAAGGAGGATTAATTCATAAATCGATAAACTCAAAGTTTAATTAGATGGTAAAGTGGTTCATCTCTCATAAACCACTTTGCCATTTACAATGGTTTTTAAAATCTGACCATTTAATAGTTGGTTGGGATTTGTATTACCAATATTTAAAACATCTGTATCCATAAAGGTTAAGTCTGCCCATTTCCCTTTTTCAATGGTTCCTGTTAAATGTTCTTGTTTAGATGCATAGGCTGCCCAAATAGTGTAAGCTCTTAAGGTTTCCTCTGGTGTAAACGCTTGTTCTGGAAACCATTGTTTATCATCATCTCTTTTTTGTTTTGTGATAGCGCAATACGCACCATAAAAAAAGCTTGGATCTGTTCCTGAGTAGTCTGCGTTAAAAATAACTGTTGCATTATTTTTGCGTAATGTTCTCCATGCATAGCCTCCTTTTGCACGTTCTTCACCAACTCTATCAATTGCCCAAGGCATATCCTCGACAGCATGCCCAGGTTCCATAGAAGCTATGATGTTTAATTCACCAAATCGTTTAAAGTCATCTGGATGTACTATTTGTGCGTGCTCTATACGATGTCGCAACTCTTTTGATTTTGGATTATCTTTAAAGTAATTTTCATAAAAATCAAGAACATCTCTATTGCCTTTATCGCCTATAGCATGAATAGCTAACTGAAATCCAGCATCCATTGCTTGAGTGATTATATCTGAGTGAAACCCATAATCTGTACTACTCACTCCCTTATGTCCAGGCTTATCTGAATAATCTTCAATAAAATTAGCACCTCTCGAGCCTAAAGACCCATCGTAATAAGCCTTAAATGTTTTTACCTGTAAAAATGAGGCGTCATTATTTGTAGGCCCTTTTGCTATCCACTCATTTACCAAATCAATATTGTGCATTCTCGCTGCCACAAATGCTTGAATCCTGATTGGTAATTTGTTTTTTGAGTGTAAATCTTCATAAACCTCCATATGTTCACCTAACACGCCAGCGTGATGTGCAGTAGTAAATCCTAAACTTTGTAGCTCATCTAATCCATATTTCATAATACGAGATTTTTGCTCAAAAGTTCGCTCTGGAACTTTGTCATTTAATAAATTCTTAGCATGATTTAATAATACATACTTTAAATTGCCTTGATTATCTTTAAGAATTTCTCCACCGTCAGTTGCTTTAGTTTTTTTAGTGATTCCAGCTTTTTCAAAAGCCAATGCATTTCCCATTGCTCCAAACCCTCTTAAACCGTTTAACACTACTGGATGATTTGGCACTTTTTTACTCAGTTCATTCATATCTGGATATTCATTAGCAAAAATAGCTTCATCCCAACCAGAGCCAATAATCCATTCACCTTCGGGAACATCCTGAGAACGTTTGTAAATGGCGTCAATAATTTCTTGGGCAGATAAATCAATTAAATTTACATCTTCATTCTTTTCTCCTATTTCTTGCACATGACCGTGAGACTCTATAAGTCCAGGAACTATAAAAGCATTTTTAGCATCAATAACCTCAGTATTTTCTCCAATATAGTTTTGCACATCTTTGGTTGTTCCAACAAATTGAATTAATCCATTTTTTATAGCAATAGCTTCAGCGTCTGGTTGCCAAACACTATTTTTAATCGATGCATTTTGTGCAGGAGTTCCATCGAGTGAAGGATCATCCCAACTCAAAGTATAAACCCTTGCATTAGTGACAACAACATCTGCAATTTCTTTTTTATGATTAGAACTGCACGACACAATTAAAACAGTAATGATTATTAATATTCTTTTCATAATTACATTCTTATTAACTTCTAGATTTATGTAAGCCTCTATCGTACATCACAATACTTCCAGCAACAGATACATTTAGGCTTAACTCCGATTTAAACTTTACCAAATGATGTGATTTTTCAATAGCTTTCTTTGATAAACCATGATCTTCCGCTCCTAATAAATACACACAACGCCTTGGGTGATGAAAGCTTTCTAAGCTTACCGCTTCTTCAGTAAGTTCTACACCAACTAACCTAGCTCCTTTTGGCAAATGGTTGTAAAAATCTTCAAACGTGTCATAATGAAAATATGGCATTGCTTTTACAGCATTATGTGTATCGCAAGCTTGTTTTGCATACCTATTACCAATAGTAAAAATAAAACTAGCTCCTAAGTTTTGAGCAGACCTCCAAAGGACACCAAGATTTTCCGGTGTTTTACCATTTTGGATACCAATGCCAAAATATTCGTTTTCAAAATTATCTATCATAAGTTGACAAAAATAAAAATTATTTAACCTTATTAATGTATTTGTTATCTTCGATAATATTAAAGTTAAAACTAACCTATTACCAACCAATATAAAATGAAAGTATATCTCAAACTTTTTTTACTCATATTTATAATTACAATCAGTTCTTGTGGTACAACTCACAAACTAAAAAAAGATTTTAAGAACCATCAAAATGATTCAGAATTCTTTAAAGGTTTTGTTTTGTATAATCCTGAAACCAAAACACAAATCATTAACCATAATGGAAGTAAGTTTTTTACACCTGCCTCTAATACAAAACTATATACGTTCTATTCGGCCTATAAAACTTTAGGAGATTCTCTAATTGGTCTTGAGTATTACAAAAACTATGACACCCTTTATATTAAAGGTACTGCAGACCCTTCATTTTTATATGAATTTGAAGGCTCTAAAACCATCCCTTTTTTAAAAGAGCATGATGGTCCAATAGTTATATTGGATGAATCTTTAGACGACAATCGTTTTGGGAATGGATGGTCATGGGAGGATTATCAATACTATTATATGCCCGAAAGAAGCTTATTCCCAATGTATGGCAATGTGTTTACTTATGCTATGAAAGGAGATTCTATTGCAGCGCATCCTTCTTTTTTTAAAAAAAACATTACTGTTTTGGATTCAATAGATATGAATAGAGAGTTTGAAGAAAACCAATTTTATTTAGAGCGGTTAGATTCTACTTTAAATTACATTCCTTTTAAAACGTCCACAAAAATAGTTGCTGAATTGTTAAGCGATACCTTACAAAAACCTGTACATGTAATGTCTAAGAAAAGCGATTTAGATTTTAAACCTTTTTATAGTATTGCGGTAGATTCAGTTTACAAACAAATGCTTGTGGTGAGTGACAATTTTATTGCTGAACAATTAATGCTACAAGTTGCAAAAAAGGTTAATGACACTTACAATGCTGAAGATGGTATTGAATATATTCTTGAGAATCACTTACAAAACTTACCTCAAAAACCTGTTTGGAGAGATGGGTCTGGCTTATCTGTTTACAATTTATTTTCACCCGAAGACACTGTACATTTATTAACAAAAATGTATCAGGAAATTCCTTTAGATAAACTACTAAGTTACTTTCCTGTTGGAGGAGAAAATGGCACCTTACGAAACTGGTATGGAGGAAAAGAGAAGCCTTATGTATATGCTAAATCTGGAACCCTATCTAATACTTATTGTTTAAGTGGTTATATCATTACAAAAAAAGGAACACCCTTAATTTTTAGTTATATGAATAACAACTTTAATCAGTCAAATTCTAACATTAGAAAACAAATACAAGACCATCTATCAAAGATCTATGAAAAATATTAAGCAAAAATTTATTGGAATACTAACTTGCTGTTTAATTTCTTCTACTGTTTGGTCACAGCATCAAATTGATAACACTAAAATCGTAAAGGTTCTTTCTTTTAATATTCTTCACGGAAAAACCATGAAAGGTGATTTTAATTTAGATATTATTGCCAAAGTCATTATAGATGCGAATCCTGATTTTGTGGCACTTCAAGAAGTAGATTACAAAACCAATCGTGCGAAAAAGTATGATTTAGTAACCGAATTAGGTTGGCGAACAAAAATGGCTCCTATTTATGGCAGAGCCATGTATTATGATGGTGGTGAATATGGTGAGGGTGTATTATCTAAACACACTTTTTTGAGTACACGAAATGTATCTTTACCTTATATTCCTGGTGATGAGCCTCGTGCTGCTTTAGAAATTACAACGGTGTTACCTTCAAAAGACACCATCTCTTTTATTGGGACGCATTTAGATCATTTAAAGCTAGAGACCAATAAAATTATGCAAGCTAAAGAAATTAACAAAGTGTTTTCAAGTAACAAATACCCAACCATTTTAGCTGGCGACTTAAATGCTGAACCTAATAGTAATACGATGAATATTCTTGAGAGTTTTTGGACAGTTTCCTATGATAAGAACAATCCTCAACCAACCTTTTCTTCCGAAAATCCTACTAAAAAAATTGATTATGTATTATTCTATCCAAAACATCGATGGAAAGTACTTAAAAGAGAGACTATTTGTGACGCCATTGCCTCAGACCATTGTGCTTATTTAGTTACACTTCAACTTCTGGATTAATAATTTTTTATTTTAACACATCGTTATAAAATAAAAATGGCAAAATCGCTCAACTTTATGTAAATTGACCATTGATTTAACCATAATATCATGGCTACTCGAAATTACGAAGGCAAAAAATTTAACATTAATGACATCGACAAAATTGTGGATGCGCTAACTGTTGAAGAAGCTTTGCAAATAGACATTAACAACAAGCCGTTTACAGTTTCTATGCGAACACCTGGCAATGATATTGAGCTTGTTCGTGGGTTACTGCATGCAGAAGGTGTTATAAATAACGTAAATTTCACCCCTGAAATATCACTTAAAAAAGAGAATAGCAATGGTATTGTGACTATTGTTAATGTTAATATTCCAGAAAAAGAGTTAGGCAAAGGCTATACTAATAGTAGAAGTTTACTTTCTGTTTCCTCATGTGGTATTTGTGGAAAAACCGAACTTAGCGACTTAACATTTATAGGTAAAACCATTAATGATAAACATAAAATTGATATTGGACTCATTCATAACTTATTCAATAAAATGAATACTGTTCAACATAACTTCAAGGAATCTGGTGGTACACATGCAGCTGCTGCATTTACACTAAACGGAAAACTACTATGTGCAATGGAAGATATTGGTCGCCATAATGCTGTGGACAAAATAGTAGGAAAACTAATTAATGAAGAAGAATTAAGTGAGGCTAAAATCATGACGGTTAGCGGTCGTATTTCCTACGAAATTGTTATTAAGTGTTTTAAAGCACAAACACCTTTTTTGGCTGCTGTTTCTGCACCTTCATCATTAGCAGTCGATTATGCTAAAGAACTGGGAATAACCTTGTTTGCCTTTTGTAGAGATGAAAGAGCCACTTGTTATTCCAATCCACAACGAACTAAAATACAATCAACCAATACAAAAGCGAGTTAAAAATATATGTCAGATAATTTAAGTGAATTATTAGGAAGAAAAGGACTCAAAGACAACCTCTTTGATAAACTTGGAAAATTAGCAAAACCTGAAGGTACACCAAATAACGAAGCCATGGCTAAATTAGCCGATGAGTTTCTAATTGGTAAAGCCAATACCTTTGGAACGGCTAGTTTTTATGATTTTTTAAAACCTGAAAACAAAGGCAAAAAAGTATATGTGTGTAACGGAACTGCTTGCGTTTGTGCTGGTACTCAAGAAAAAGTAATCAATTCGTTAAAGAGTAAGTTTGATGCTGAAGAAATTGGACATATGACTTGTCTAGGTCGTTGCCATGAAAATTCTGCGTTTCATTATGATGGGAAAAATTATTCTGGTGATGCCATTTCCAATTTAAATAGCATAATTGATTCTGACTCCAATTTAAATCAAGACACCTACAATATAAAAGCCAGTGGCAAACAAATTCTAACCGCTCCTTTTAGTAATATTACTGATTACTATCAACCATTTTTAGAAGCGCTTCAAAAAGACTCTGCTGATGTATTGGAGGAAATAAAAACTTCAAATGTTCGTGGTCGTGGTGGTGCAGGTTTCCCAATGGGATTAAAATTACAATTCTGCCGAAACGTAGAAAACGAAACAAAATTTATCATATGTAATGCTGATGAAGGTGACCCAGGAGCGTATTCAGATAGATATTTATTAGAACACCAACCACATTCGGTGTTGTTCGGAATGTTGATTTCTGGATATGTAACTCATGCAAAATATGGTATACTATACATTCGTGCTGAATATCCAGAAGCTGTTAAAATAGTTCAAGACGCTATTGATGAATTAAAAACAAACAATTTAATTGGTGAAAATATCAACAGTTCAGATTTTAGTTTCGATTTTAAAATCATTCAAGCTCAGGGTTCTTACATCTGCGGTGAAGAAACGGCCCTAATAAATTCTATTGAAGGCCAACGTCCTGAAGTAAGAGTTCGTCCTCCTTTTCCAGCACAAAAAGGACTATTCAACAAACCAACAACGGTTAATAATGTAGAGACATTAGCTGCTTTACATTATATCATTTCAAATGGTGGAGAAGCTTGGAAAGCCATTGGTACAGAACGTTCTTCAGGCACAAAATTAGTCTCTTTAGACAGTTTCTTTAACAATCCAGGTATGTATGAAGTTGAAATGGGAACACCACTATCTTATGTAATTAATGAGCTTGGTGGTGGTTTTAAATCTGATGTGAAAGCTGTTCAAATTGGTGGTCCACTTGGTGGTTTAGTCCCAGTTTCAAAAATTGAGGATTTAACTGTTGATTTTGAATCCTTTTCAAAAAATGGATTCCTTCTAGGTCATGCATCGGTTGTTTCTGTTCCTTCCGATTATCCAATTATGAAATTCATTGAACATCTTTTCGATTTTGCAGCTTATGAAAGCTGCGGGAAATGTTTCCCTTGCAGATTAGGAACAAAACGAGGTCAAGAATTAGCCGAAAAAGCATTGACCTCAGATTATAAAATAGACAAAAAACTATTTACCGATTTGTTAACCACTTTAGAGCAAGGTTCATTATGTGCGCATGGTGGTGGAATTCCGTTACCAGTTCGTAATGCCTTACAGTATTTTGATGATGAATTAAGACAATATTTCAACTAGACGATTATGAATAAAATAGCATATATAGACAACAAAGCATTTGAAATTAAGGAAGGTGAAACCATGCTTTCATTTATTCGTCGTTACAAGGAAAAAAACTTAGTTCCTACGCTATGCGACGCACCAAATTTAGACCCTTTTGGCTCCTGTAGAGTATGTAGTGTTGAAGTGGCTTTAGAAGCAAATGGATCAGTAAAAACAATGGCATCTTGTCATACTCCTGTTACTGAAGGACAATATATTTACACAAGCACAGAGGCTGTAAAAGCACTCAGAAAAAATATTGTAGAATTGGTTTTAACCGATCATCCATTAGATTGTTTAACCTGTGAAGTCAATGGAAACTGTGAATTACAAACAGTTGCTGCACAAGTTGGAATTCGCGATGTTCGTTATCCTGAAGGTGATAATCACCTATACAGAATGAAAGATTTGAGTCATCCTTATATGACGTCTGATCTATCAAAATGCATCAACTGCTATCGCTGTGTAAGAGCTTGTGATGAAGTTCAGGGTGAGTTTATATTAAGTATGTCTGGTAGAGGTTTTGATTCTAAAATTATTAAAGGGCTAGACGATTCATTTATGGATTCAGATTGTGTAAGTTGTGGTGCTTGTTCGCAAGCATGCCCAACGTCTGCAATTTCTGATGTATTCCAATCAAAAGCTATTCAAGCAACAGATACAACAAGAACCATTTGCACCTATTGTGGTGTTGGATGTAACCTAGAGGTATCTACAAGTAATGGTGAAATATTAAGTATTCAAGCACCTTACGATGCCGAAGTAAATCAGGGTCATACCTGTTTAAAAGGTCGTTATGCCTTTAAATTCTATGACCATCCTGAACGATTAAATTCCCCTATGATTAAACGAAATGGTGAATTTGAAAAAGTGACTTGGGACGAAGTTTACGATTATATAGCTAACAAATTAACTGGATTTAAAGAAGAATTTGGCCCAGACTCAATGGCTGGAATATCGTCCTCTCGTTGTACTAACGAAGAAAATTATTTAATGCAGAAATTCTACAGAGCTGTCATTAATACCAATAATATTGATGGTTGTGCTCGTGTGTGTCACTCACCTACTGCCTTAGGTATGCAACGTACTTATGGCACAGGAGCTGCAACCAATTCAATTGACGATTTAAAAGACACCAATTGCATCATGGTTATTGGTGCCAATCCAACAGATGCACATCCAGTAACTGGAGCAAAACTGAAGCAGTTTGCCATGAAGTCAGATAATGTATCGATTGTGTTAGACCCAAGACGTACAGAATTAGCTCGATATGCTACACACCACATAGCTTTAAGACCAGGAACTAATGTAGCTGTACTCAACATGATGATGTACTACATTGTTTCAGAAGGTTTGGTTGATGAAACCTTTATTGAAAATAGAACTGAAGGATTTGAAGACTTTAAAAAGGAATTACTTTCTATTGACTTAGACCATATTGAACAAATTTCTGGTGTTACCAGAGATGAAGTTCGAGCTGCTGCAATGGCTTATGCTACTGCGCCAAATGCAATGTCATTCCATGGGTTAGGAGTTACCGAACATTCACAAGGAACATTCACAGTGATGCAAATTGCAGATTTAGCGCTAATGACTGGAAATATAGGTCGTCGTGGTGTTGGTGTAAATCCATTACGTGGTCAAAACAATGTACAAGGCTCTGCAGATATGGGAGTTCAACCTCATCAAGGAGCAGGATACTTGGATGTGACCAATGACGAAGTCAATAAAAAATACAACGAGTTTTATGGTGTTGAAGTACCAAAACATATAGGTTATAAAATTCCGGAAATGTTTGATGCTGCACTTGAAGGTAAACTAAAATCTATTTGGATTATCGGTGAAGATGTGGTGCAAACAGACCCTAATACTCAAAAAGTCATCAAAGCCCTTGAAGCAACCGATTTAGTGATTGTACAAGAATTATTTATGACTGAAACTGCCAAGTATGCCGATGTGATTTTACCAGGAGCGTCGTTCCTTGAAAAGTCAGGAACCTTTACAAATGGTGAACGTCGTGTGCAAGCAGTTAGACAAGTAGTTGAGCCTATTCCTGGAACAAAACCAGATGGACAAATTATTGTGGATATTATGAACCGAATGGGCTATAATCAACCTGATTATACTCCTGATGGTATGCTGGAAGAAATTTCTCAAATTGTACCTTTCTTTGCAGGAATCAAATGGGAACGATTAGGCATCAATGGTTTACAATGGCCAGTTGCTGCAGATGGCACTGACACTAAAATTTTACACACTACTGAATTTAAACGTGGTAAAGGTAAGTTTGAATTCAATGCTTGGGAAGAAACTGTTGAGTTAACTGAACACGCTAAAGACTATCCATATATATTAACGACCAATCGTGAATTGGAACATTACAATTGTGGAGCAATGACGCGTAGAACTGCCAATGAGCAAATCCTTCAAGATGATTATTTAATGATTCATCCAAATGATGCCAAAACACATTTAATTAATGATGGTGAATATGTTTGTTTAGAATCTCCAAGAGGTAAGGTTGATGTTAAAGCTCGAATAACCGACGAAGTAAAACAAGGTATTTTAAGTACTACGTTTCATTTCCCCGAAATAATGATTAACAACATTACTGGCGATGTTCATGACAGTGAAGCTATGTGTCCTGAATATAAAGTAGTTGCTGTTCGTATTAGGAAAAGTAAAGGAAAATACAAAAAAGAACTTGTGTAATAAACAAAGCCTCATTTTTCGATGAGGCTTTACTTGCTAAATAATCAATTTTAATTAATTCCACTCACTTCCAAATAGCTTAAAAAAGAAGCGTGCGAAAGGAAATCTAAAGTTGTTTAATGATTTTTTGTAAACTTTTTTGTTATAATTCTATCTTCTGTAAATACTTTTATAAAATACTGTCCTTGTGCCAATTCAAATATTGGAAAAGAATACATATTACTAAACTCATTTTGGTGAACTTTATGGTATCTTACTATTTGGCCTAGTTGATTAATAATTGAATATGCTTTAATACTTTCTGAAGATTTTTGCAACTTAACCGTCATGTAAGACCCTTTTGATGGATTAGGGTACAAAACCGCATCTTTAGACAACTCCAAATCATCCAAACCAGCTGTTTGGTCAACTACCACAAATTGTCCCATCATTCCTGCTAATGCATCCTCGTGTTTTAGCATATGGCAATGGTACATGTAAGGAATGGTATCATCAAAATGATCTTTAAATTTGGTAATTATTCTTGCTGTTGCGCCTGATGGTACCATGAAAGTATCTTTTCGTCCTTGTAAATATAGAGGTGGAGGACTACCATTAATATCTAAAATATAAAACTGAACATCATGTATATGAAATGGATGTGCAATAGCTGAAAAATTCTCTAAAGTCCAAATCTCTGTATTATTTAAAGGTACAGTCACATTAATCACATTCATATCCATAGTAACCCCATTTATAGAAAAATCTCCATTTAGTTGTTGAGAACCAGAAGTTAAAGGAGCAAACCTAAATGATCTTGTTTCGTCAGCAGTCACCTCAGCCAAAGGCACATCATTTACCAACGTTGAAGGAATTGTTGTTATTGGACTTGCTGTTTGCGCAACCACATCCATCTGCAACACATTAAAATCGGCACCATTTAAAGGATTCGGGTTATAACCATCTAATGGTTTTGAAGGTGAGTTTCCAGGGTACGTAGCTCCATAGTTACCATTTGTCAATTCAGAAGCATAACTCATCAAGTGAATTGTTTGCCCTTGAAGACCAGAAAAATCAACTAATATTTCGGCTCTAGCTCCTGGAGATAATGGTAATCTTGTTAATGCCAAAGGAGTGTTAACTAAACCTCCATCTGTTCCAATAAGATGAAACGTTCTATTTGCGGTTAATCCAAAATTAAAGGTTCGTTGAGAAGACCCATTTAAAAGTCTTAAACGCACTACTTGTGCTGGCACATCTAATTGACCATTCATAGTTGCATTGACCATTAATGCGGTGTCGTCATTCACATCACTTTTAATTTGATAGGAATCATCAAATGACTTAGTTTGTACAGCCAAAGGAAAATCATCAACTCCATAGCTTCTAGGTAAATTTAAAGCAGTTTCTTCAGTATCTTTAACAATAATAAATCCTGAAATACCTTTACTAACATGTTCGTCTGTATGATTTAAAAGGTGTGGATGGTACCAATAAGTTCCTGCTTTATCCATAACCTCAAATTGAGGATTCCAAGTTTGACCAGCACCAATTACTGTATGAGGACCCCCATCATTTGCTGCAGATACATGCATACCATGCCAATGTATCGTGGTGTCTTCTCCTAAATTATTGGTGATATTTATATTCATGTTATCACCGTTATTCATTATAAGTGTTGGTCCTAAAACAGATCCATTAGCTCCCATTGTAGAAGTATTTTGACCAGGAAAAAATTGAAACGTTCCTGTTTGAAGCGTTAAATTCACATTGGTAGATTCAATTGTACCTGGAATTGTTATAGGATTCTGTGACACCATAACAAAAGAAGTGAGACTCATAATGCAGATTAGTAATCGTGATTTCATAGGCAAAAAAGGCAAATTAATAGAAGACTAAATAGTCTTGTATTGCGAATTTATACTATACTTACTTATAACCAACAAAAAATTAGATTAAATGTAAACTTTTATTGTTGATTTGTTAAAATCTTAAAAACAATAATCATTTTATAATTTTTTCAACACTTCCGCATTTTAACATAGCATCTCCAAAATATGGATTTCTTATCTCGTTACTTAAACTTAACCAATAAGCACCTTTATCATCATCGGCCATAGGACAGAATTGTGAATATACTGCTTGGTTTATACCAAACAACTCTACGGTTTTAGTAATATTTGAGGATAATGGTTTGAAATATTTACGTTGAGATGCAATATCGGTTTCTTCTGAAAGTGAATTTGCAGCAGTTTTAATATTGTTTAAGAGTTCCATCCATTGCATATGAGCGCTATTATCTACTAAAAGTGTCATATCCACATTATCTAAGTTGTCGAGTACTATTTTTGCTTGTTTTCCTGTATTGGAAGCATCATCACTCACCAAATAATCTTTTAATACAAGATAACTTTCTACTACTGTTTTAAGCTGTTCTTGAAATGTTGTTGACACTTTGAGTCTCTCTATCGTTTTAGAAGAATCTTCATCATTCAATATTACGCGGTTCATCATGGATTGTTTTCCATTAAGTTGTGCAGCAGCATCTATTGTAAATGTCCCATTAGAAACGATTTCTTCGCCTTCTTCCAATCCGTTTAACACTTTATAGTTTTCACCAACTGCATTGCTAAGTGCTATTTCTCTTAGCTCGAACACTGGTGATTCATTTGGCACCTTTACATATACTATAGAACGTTCCCCAGTCCATAAAACAGCCGATTTTGGTATACTTAACACAACCTCTTTATCGTTAGATTTTAAATTGGTAGTAGCAGAAATTAACATCCCAGGTTTCAAGGTTTCTGTTGGGTTATTAAGTGTTGCCCTTACTGGAATTGTTCTGGTTTTGTCATTAAATGTTGGACTTATATAATCAATTTTCCCTTCAATGTTTTTATCTGGAAAAGCATTTACGGTAATTAAAATAGTCTGACCAAGACTTAAGCTTTTTACATCTTGTTCATATGCATCTAATTGCGCCCAAACAGTATTTAAATTCGTCACTTTGAACAATGGTGTACCTTCTTTAACATGATTACCTTCTTCAACAAAAATTGCCTCAATATACCCTTTAGTATTGGCATACATTTTAAAGTTGGTTATTACTTTCTTAGTTTGTTCAAGCCTCTCTATTTGTTGCTCAGAAATTTTCCAAAACTTCAACTTGTTTCTTACCGCTTTGTACAATTCTGGTTGTTCATTTTTAATATCCATAGCTTCAATTAGCTCATTTTGAGCAGTCACTAATTCTGGAGAATAAATAGATGCTATAACATCACCATGGTTAACAAATTCACCTTTACTTTTAAAATTTAACACCTCTATTCTCCCACCAAAATGAGCTGTTTGAATAGCGCTCGATTTATCATTGGTTTGAATTTTACCTGACAAGGTTAATTGATTAGCTGATGACTCTCCTACTCCAATAGTTGTTGTTTCTATATTCGCCAATGCCATTGCGTTCTCAGTCATTTTAAACTGATTGACTTCTAATCCATCAGTATTAGCTTCAGCAGGTATTAAATCCATACCGCATATTGGGCAATCACCAGATTCTGGTTTCATGACTTGCGGATGCATTGAGCATGTCCACATTGTATTACCTTCTGAAACCTCATCGTGATTATGTGATGCCTCTTTATTTATTGAGCCGCCAAATAGTAGCCAGCCCAAAATTAGACCAACAGCTAATATTCCTAAATAGATTACATATTTTTTCATAGTATTATATTTTAATATTTTTTAATTTTAATGCGTTTGCTATTACTGAAACAGAACTAAAACTCATAGCTAAAGCTGCTATCATTGGCGAGAGCAGTATTCCAAAGAATGGAAACAAAACACCCGCTGCAATTGGCACTCCTAATGTGTTATAAATAAGAGCAAAAAACAGATTTTGCTTGATGTTTTTCATTACAGCCTTACTTAAATTTTTGGCTTTTACAATTCCGTTTAAATCGCCTTTTACTAATGTTATCATTGCACTTTCAATGGCTACATCTGTTCCTGTTCCCATAGCAATACCTACGTCACTTTTAGCCAATGCTGGAGCATCGTTAATGCCATCACCTGCCATAGCAACCACTTTTCCGTTTTCTTGTAGTTTTTCTACTTCTTTTAGTTTGTCTTGTGGTAACATACTGGCTTTAAAATCTGCCAGATTTAACTTAGATGCGACTGCTTGTGCTGTATTGTGGTTATCGCCTGTAAGCATAATCACATCAATACCTTTTTCTTGAAGTTCCTTAATCGCTTTGGCACTTGTTTCTTTTATTTTATCGCCAATAACTACATAACCGACTATTATTTTATCTATGGCTAAATACGAAACAGTTTTTCCTTGTTTTTGATACCTTTTAGCTTCTTCTTTTATTGTAGGTGTAATTTCTGCTTTGGCATATTCCATCATTTTAGGATTACCCAATGCTACATTTTTGCTATCAATTTTGGCTTCAACACCTTTTCCGGTAACAGCACTAAAATCTTCGGACTTTAGTATTTCAGCATTATGCTCTTTTCCATATTTAACGGTAGCTTCTGCTAAAGGGTGTTCACTATTTGTGTTTAGTGAAACGATGTATTGTAACACTTCTTTTTCACTTAAAGCATCGCTAAAAGCACCTACGGCTTCAACTGTTGGCTTACCTTGGGTAATGGTTCCCGTTTTGTCAACTATTAATGTATCAACCTTGTTCATTTTTTCAAGAGCTTCGGCATTTTTAATCAATACACCATTTTGAGCACCTTTACCCACTCCAACCATTACTGACATTGGTGTTGCCAAACCTAATGCACAAGGACATGCAATGATTAAAACTGCAATTGCATTGACCAAGGCATAGACGTAAGCTGGTTCTGGTCCCCAAATAGACCATACAATAAATGTGATAACCGAAATGATTACTACAACTGGAACAAAATAACCCGAAACTTTGTCTGCTAAATTTTGAATAGGTGCACGACTTCTACTGGCATCATTTACCATATGAATGATTTGTGATAATAAAGTATCACTTCCTACCTTTTCAGCTTTCATTAAAAAGGATTGATTCCCGTTAATTGTTCCGCTACTTACTCTATCATCTACAGCTTTGTTTACAGGAATAGGTTCACCAGTAATCATTGATTCGTCAATACTGGTATCGCCTTCTGTAATGACACCATCTACAGGAATTTTATCGCCTGGTTTTACTTTTAGAATATCGTTGAGTTCTATTTCGTCAATACTGACTTCAACCTCTTCGTTATCCACAATTTTTATGGCTTTATTTGGTGCTAACTTTAGCAGTTCCTTTACTGCCGAATTGGTTTTACTATGCGCACGAGCTTCTAACAATTGCCCTAACAACACTAATGTTAAAATGACCGTTGCAGCCTCGAAATATACATGAACAGCGCCTAATTCGGTTTTAAATTGTTCAGGAAAGATATCAGTAAAAAACATACCAAAAACACTAAACAACCACGACACACCTGCACCAACACCAATAAGGGTGAACATATTGAGATTCCACGTTTTGATACTTCTGTAAGCTCGTTCAAAAAATATCCAAGTGGCATAAAACACTACTGGAATAGATAATACAAACTGAATCCAGTTCCAATATTTCTGTTCCATTATGTCGTATAATGGATTATTGGTTAGCATTTCACTCATTGCAATTAAAAAAATTGGTAAGGTGAATGCTGTAGCTATCCAAAATTTCTTTAATAATTTTTTATAAGCCTTTTCTTCTTCTGAAAGTTCAGGTTGCATTGGCACTAAATTCATTTCACAGATTGGACAGGAACCTGCTTCGTCTTTTACAATTTCTGGATGCATAGGACAGGTCCATTGCTCCTTTGAAATTGCTGATAAATTTTGTTCTTCAACCAAATCCATTCCGCAGACAGGACAATCACCAGATTTGTCGTAAGTTTTCTCACCCTCGCAATGCATAGGACAATAAAATGTGCCTGTGCCTTTTCCTTTTGGTTTCTGTTTTTTATCTTGATTAGATTCTGGGCGTTGACCTGCTTTGTAAATGGTGTAAGTATCCCCATCTTTTTTTAAGGTTTCTTGAAACGTCTCAAAAGGAATGATAGTTTCCATATCAATAACTGCTTCGGCTTTTTCTAAATTAACAGTAACCTCTACAACACCATCAACTTTAGCAAGTGTTTTTTCTACGTGCGACCTACAACCGTTACACGTCATCCCGTTGATAGGATATTTACGTGTTTTTATACCATCAGATTTGAAAGGATGTATATGATACTTACTTTTCTTTTCTTGAACCGCCTGTTCAAATTTTTCAATTTCAATATGTTGACCCATTTCAATCTTGGCTGTTTTATTTTCAAAATCAATAGCCACATCAACTACACCTTGAACTTCCGACAATGCATTCTTTACAGTTCTTAAACAACCTTTGCAAGTCATTCCTTGTATTTGATATTTGTGTTTCATTTTCTTAAATTTATAATTAACCCATAAAACTAATTCATAAAGCAATTTTTAGTTTTCCTAATTATGATTAATACTTATACAATTTTGTCTAACCCTTTTCTATTATGATTATGTAAATTTTTATAATCTGACATTGTCATTCCTGTTACCTGTTTAAACTGTTTTGCTAGATGGCTACTATTTTTATAATTAAGGCTGTAAGCTATTTCAGAAAAATTACACTGATTCAATTGGATGTGTTCTTTAGCTTTTTCTATTTTCAAGTTGATAAAATACTTTTCAAGTGTAATACCTTCAGATTTACTGAAGGTTTTACTCAAAAATGAATAGTTTTTGCCTAAATCATCTGCAAGTTTAGAAAGAATACCTTCGGTATCACCTTTATCTATTTGTTGTATGAGGGCTATTTTAATTTTTTCAACTAATGCTTTGGAAGAGTCTTTAATAAGCTCAAAACCTAAATCATTTAACTGTCTCTCTAGTTTTACATAATCATTGTTTTGAGTTTCTTTTACAACTATTTTACCAAGTTGAATAGACTCCACTTCAAAGCCCTCCTGAACTAATAGGGCTAAAACTGTTTTTTTACAGCGGCTACAAACCATATTTTTTATATATAAAACACTATTCATAATGCTTATTTAGTCAAATATTCCATTTTAGCTTTTGCGACAAATGCCTCTTTAACACCTTTAATTTCCATGAGCTGAAATTTTATTTTTTGCAACTGGAGGTTTAATATTTTATCATAATCTAAAATCCCTGTTTCATAAGCTTTTAAGTCCACATCTATTGCTATTTGTGTTTCAACTGTATTTTTTTGTGCAGCGACTACATTTAAAATAGCATTATCTAATTCTAGACTACTGGTTTGAAGCGCCATTTCTAGTTGCTTTTTTTGGGTTTCTTTTTTTGAATGAAGTGACTCTTGCTTAATTTTAACTTGAGCTGATTTAGACGTGTATTTTTTAGTAAAAATTGGAATAGACAAAGCTATTTTGGGCATCACAATATCTTTTCCGTTGTCGTTTAGCTTTAAATCTTGACGCTCTTCAACCAAAATATAATCTAACCCAAAGGATAATGTTGGACGTTTTTCCTTATCAATTAAATCGTTCTCCGCTTGATAAACCTTATTATAAATTTCAATTTTAGACAAACTAGGATGGCTATTAATTGTTACTTCTTCCATCATAATATCTAAAACACTTAAGCTATCAACAATTACTATTTGCGTATTTATATCTTGTTGTAATAACCTATTAAAATTTTTATTTAACGCTTCTATTTCGTTAAGGTTTTTAAAGATGTTACTATGCAATTCATTTTTTTGAACTTTTATTTTTAGCACATCGCTCATCGTTGCTTTATTGTTTTCTAAAGCCGACAATGCCATATTTTCATAGGTGGTCAAAATTTGCTTATTATCCTTAAGTATCTTCTCTATTTTATATTTTTGATACAACTCATAATACAACGTCTTTACTTGAAATAACAATTCTCTTTCAGCTAAGTTAGCGTCAAACTGTTTGGTTTCCGAAATAGCTTCTGCATAAGATTTTTCAGCATTAAAAGTTCCAAACCAAGGTAACCGCTGTTCTATTCCAAATTTAATTATTTGGGCCCCTACTCTAGTTTCAGGTGTTGACACAAATGGACCAACACTTACATAAGTATCTTCTAAATTCCCTGTTTCATTTACTTTTTCTTGAAACAATACATACTCTAGATGTTTCTCTTGTATTTCAGAACTATTAGCCTTGGCTATATTTAGATAATCTTGAAGTCTTTGAGCGCTACAAATGTTAAAGATTAATAATGTAAAACCGATTGTATAACTATATTTTATTTTCATTTTAAATTTGTTTTAGTGATATTTCTTTACTCCAACTGTATAATACTGGAACAACAAACAATGTAATTAAAGCAATAAGCATTCCTCCAAAACTTGGAATAGCCATAGGGATCATAATATCGCTACCTCGTCCTGTCGAGGTTAGTATTGGTAACAATGCTAAAAGTGTTGTTGCTGTGGTCATTAAGCATGGTCTAATTCGTTTTTCTCCTGCCTCAATAACAGAGGCTCTTATGTCTGCTTTTGACTTTGGTGCATTTTTATTAAAAGTTTGTGTTAAATACGTTGCCATGACCACACCATCGTCTGTTGCAATGCCAAATAAGGCAATAAACCCAACCCAAACAGCAACACTTAAGTTTATTGGATTCATCTGAAATAACTCTCTAAGATTAAAGCCAAAAAGGTCAATATTTAAAAACCAAGATTCTCCATACAACCAAATCATAATAAAACCGCCTGAAAATGCCACTGCAATACCTGTAAATACCATTAACGATGTAGCTACTGACCTAAATTGAAAATACAGTATTAAAAAGATGATAATCAATGCCAAAGGCACTACTACTGACAGTGTTTTTTCTGCCCTTAATTGGTTTTCGTAAGCACCTGTAAATTGATAGTTAATACCTTTTGGAACTATCAATTCTTCACGTTCTATAGCTCCTTGTATTGCTTTTTGAGCATTCTCTACTACTGTTACTTCTGCTTGTCCATCTAGTTTATCAAACAGCACGTAGCCTACTAAAAAAGTGTCCTCACTTTTTATTACTTGTGGTCCTTGCTCATACTTTATATCAACCAACTCTTTTAACGGAATAGGATTTCCTTTAGACGTTGGCACATAAATATTTCCTAAGTCTTCAGGACTGTCTCGTTGTTCTCTTGGATAACGTACACGAACTCCATAACGCTCTCTTCCCTCGACCGTTTGAGTTAATACTTTTCCACCAACTGCCACTTCTAAAACCGATTGCACTTCATCAATAGAAATACCATAACGTGCAATTTTTTTTCTATCAATATCAATTAACAAATAAGGTTTTCCAACAATTCTATCTGCAAATACCGCTTCTTTTTTAACACCTTCAACTTGTTTTAAAATGTTTTCAAGTTGCAATCCAAAGCTTTCTATTTGTCTTAAGTCTTGTCCTTTAACTTTGATTCCCATTGGTGCTCTCATACCAGTTTGTAGCATCACCAAGCGCGTTTCTATAGGCTGTAATTTTGGAGCAGAAGTCACTCCAGGTAATTTAGTGACATTAACAATCTCTTTCCATATATCGTCAGCAGATTTAATATGTGATCGCCAGTTACGATAGTATTCACCATCTTCATCAACAATTAAATTATTAGTTTCGATTTTGGTTCCAGAAGCCACGAAAGTTCCAGACATCGTTTCGAACAATCCATCCTCATTGACTTTAAATGTCTCACGCTTGCCTTCATCATTCAGTTTATATTCTGGTTTATAGATAATAACATTTTCGTACATGGATAATGGCGCAGGGTCGAGTGCGCTTTCAACTCGACCAGCTTTACCAACAACCGTTTTGATTTCAGGAATAGTAGCCACAGCCATATCTAACTGTTGTAACACACGTTTATTTTCTTCAACGCCTGAATGTGGCAAAGAGGTTGGCATCAACAAGAAAGATCCTTCATTTAATGAAGGCATAAATTCTTTTCCAGTATTGTTCCATATATTAATTCCAAAAAACACAATTAAAGCAGGAATACTTAAAAAGAGTAATTTATTTGCTAAAGCCCAAGTTAAAATGCGCACATAATATTGTCTAAACACAGTAAAAACACCTAACAAACCAAAGCAGATGATACCAACAAAAATAATGTTAGACACCAAACTATAATCGACACCTAAAGGACGCCAATACACACTTAAAAGCATCACAATAGCAATAGCTGAGATTACAATATTGATAATATTAGCTTGTTTATAGGATAAAGTTTGGTTTGATTTTAAGAAGTTAACCACTGCAAATGCAATGAGAATAACTCCTAATGTATAACCACTGAAGACAGTAAAAATTCCGAATAAAGCTAAAGCAGCATTTAACGCAAGTCCAATGTTTTTCTTAGGTGATTTCCAACCAAATAACCATGCTGCAAAAGGTGGAATTAAAAACAACGCGACTATTACAGAGGCGACTAAAGCCATGGTTTTTGTTGCTGCTAAAGGTCTAAATAGTTTTCCTTCGGCTCCAATCATTGTAAAGACAGGAATAAAACTTATAATCGTGGTCATTACTGCTGTAAGAATCGCTCCAGAAACCTCTTTTGTTGCTATAAAAACGACTTCATTAACTGGAGTTTTCGATTCGTCATCATCAATATGCCTGATAATATTTTCGGAGAGAATTACACCAACATCTACCATCGTTCCAATAGCAATGGCAATACCTGAAAGCGCTACAATATTAGCATCTACTCCAAAAAACTTCATACCTATAAATACCATGAGTACAGCTACAGGTAACAATCCAGAAATTAACACTGAAGCTCTTAAATTAAATACCATCACAATAATGACTAGAATGGTAATAAGAATTTCTAGGGTGAGTGCTTCGTCAAGTGTATTGAGTGTTTCTTGAATCAATTCGGTCCTATCATAAAAAGGCACGATGGTCAATTGCGATGTGCGGCCGTCTTTTAGTACTTTAGATGGCAAGCCTTTACTAATTTCTACAATCTGCTTCTTCACCTTAGTAATAACTTCCATTGGATTGGCACCATAACGTGCTACAACGACGCCACCAACAACTTCGGCTCCTTCTTTATCCAGAATACCTCTTCTCTCCGCTGGACCAAGTGATACTTTTGAGACATCTTTAATAAAAATTGGCACATTGTTTTCTGAAGTCACTACAGCATTCTCTATATCGCTAATAGATTTTACGTAACCCAAACCTCGAACTAAGTATTCAGCTCTATTAATTTCGATAGTTTTAGCACCAATATCTTTATTAGTATCTCTAACGGCATTAACTACTTGCTGTAACGATATATCATATTCTTTTAAAACATTAGGATTTACGTCTATTTGATATTCTTGAACATACCCTCCAATTGATGCTACTTCAGACACTCCTGATGCTGATGATAATCCATATTTTACATAATAATCCTGAACACTTCTTAACTCATGCAAATCCCAACCTCCTGTAACGTTTCCTTGTTCGTCGCGACCTTCTAAGGTGTACCAAAATATTTGTCCTAAACCTGTTGCATCTGGTCCTAAAGCTGGTTGCACATTACTTGGCAGCAATCCTGCAGGCAAAGAATTTAATTTTTCCAGAATTCTACTTCTGCTCCAATAAAACTCTACATCTTCTTCAAAAATGATATAGATACTTGAAAAACCAAACATGGAGGAACTGCGAATAGTTTTCACACCTGGAATTCCGAGTAAAGAGGTTGTTAAAGGATAACTTATTTGATCTTCAATATCTTGTGGTGAACGCCCTTCCCATTTGGTAAATACTATTTGTTGATTTTCACCAATATCAGGAATAGCATCAACTGCCACAGGGTTTCTAGGAAAAAATCCTGTATCCCAATTAAATGGTGCATTGGTGATTCCCCATCCAATACAAAGCACTAGAAGAAGTACTGAAACTAATTTGTTTTCTATTAAAAATTTGATGCTTTTATTTAGCATACGTCATTGATTTAATTGTTTAGACTACTTTATTTCTATAATAAATGCGAATAACAAAACATACCATATTAGCATATTACTAAATGGTATATTTCTCTAAAACTTTAAATCAAATTAAATAAACTTCGTCAAGTATATATATATCCTTGACTATGAGAGGAGGTGAATAATCTTTAAATTGAATGGTTTCTTTTGCAACACTCTCAAAAAGATTGATGTAACTAAAAACAAAAGTGCTTACAAATATTTTTTGCTGCAAATCTAACTTAGTAAAGTCAAGTTTTAAATCGTCTTGTCCTTTGACTAGTTCTTGCTCTTCGCTACAACAATTCTTCTTTATTACTGAACAATCTTTGCTTGAAGAATTTTGCATTTCCATACCACAAGATTTTACTTCTCTAAACAAAGAAGTATCAACAAGTGTATCGCCACAATAATGCTTACTTATGGTAAAGGACATTGTAGAAAGTAGTACTACAAATGCCATAGCAATAGATAATATTTTATGGAGCATAGATTTCATTGCAGTAACAAAGATACAAAAAATAACATATTACTTGTCTTTTTAGCAATAAGTTAACACACCTAAAAGTGTATGTTTTTTTTATAATTATATGTTGACTATTGACAAAAAGTTAAAATATTTCTGTAATTATTGACACATCAGTTTCTGATTTTTAATGTCTAAAAAATACAATTTGATCTATTTTAAGAATCATACTTTTGTATTTTTTAATTAAAAACACATTTTTAATTAAAAAAAATATTAATTCAGTTTTACACTTAAGAATATGTTAAAAAATTATTCTATATAGTAAAGCTTTTTCAAAATTCCTATCTTAGGATGCTCCATATTAACATTTAGATTCAACCATAATTTTCAGAAATATCTTTCTTGAAAACACGTTGATTTTATCAATACAAACTAAATATAAAGTATATATGAAACGAAGAGACTTTATTCAATATGCAGGATTAGGGACTGGTGCATTAATGGTGCCTTCTCTACTCATGGGAAGTAACATTCCTGCCGAGGCATTGCTTAATCCTGGTTTGGATGTAACCACAAAAAAATTATTAGCTGATGTGGCTTTAAACACAGCAAAATCTGCTGGCGCGACTTATGCTGATGCAAGAATTGGCAGATATTTAAACCAATTTGTATTTACACGCGAAAACAAAGTACAAAACGTACAAAATACCGAGTCATTTGGAATAGGAATACGTGTTATTGCTAATGGAACTTGGGGTTTTGCCTCAACCAACAATGTTACTGAAGATGGCATTAAAAAAGCCACCATGCAAGCCGTAGCTATTGCAAAAGCAAATTCTAAAATCCAAAAAGATCCTGTAAAATTAGCGCCTGTGCAATCGCACGGAGAAGTATCTTGGAAAACACCAATAAAAAAAGATTTTAAAAATGTTCCTGTATCTGAAAAAGTAGATTTGCTTTTAAGTGCAAATGCTGCAGCAATGGAAAACGGAGCAAATTTTGTAAACTCTGCATTGTTTATGGTTAATGAGCAAAAGTATTTTGCCTCAACCGAAGGTTCATATATTGACCAAGATGTACATAGAATTTGGCCAACGTTTGGAGTAACTGCTATTGATCGTTCAGCTGGTAAATTTAAATCACGTTCAGCTTTAAGTGCGCCTATGGGATTAGGTTATGAATACATGGATGGATTAGACTCTGAAAAAATTGAAGGCCCAGCTGGTTTAATTGGTTATAGAAATAGTTACGATATTATAGAGGATGCAACAGCCGCTGCAAAACAAGCTAAAGAAATGCTCAACGCCAAATCTGTAGATGCTGGTAAATACGATTTAGTTCTAGACCCTAATCACCTTGGTTTAACTATTCACGAATCTGTTGGTCATCCTCTTGAATTAGATCGTGTATTGGGTTATGAGGCTAACTATGCTGGAACAAGTTTTGCAACTTTAGATAAATGGAAATCTGGAGACTTTAAATATGGAAGCGATATTGTAAATCTTGTTGCAGACAAAACTCAGGTGGGCTCTTTAGGTGCTGTAGGTTATGATGACGAAGGTGTAAAAACCAAAAAGTGGGATTTAGTTCGTAATGGTATATTAAAAAACTATCAAGCCATTCGTGACCAAGTGCATATGATTGATCAAAACGAGTCTCATGGTTGTTGTTATGCACAAAGCTGGAATGATGTACAATTCCAACGTATGCCTAACGTATCGTTAGAACCAGGAAAAGAAAAGTATAACATCCACGATATGATAAAAGATGTTGAAAAAGGCATTTATATTGCTGGAAGAGGATCGTATTCAATAGATCAACAACGTTATAATTTCCAATTTGGCGGAACCGTGTTCTACGAGATTAAAAATGGAAAAATTGAAGGCATGCTAAACGATGTGGCTTACCAATCTAACACTCAAGAATTTTGGAATTCATGTGTTAAAATTTGTGATAAAGATGACTACCGCATTTTTGGGTCATTCTTCGATGGTAAAGGCCAACCTTCTCAGGTTAGCGCTGTATCTCATGGTAGTTCTACTACTAGGTTTAAAGATGTGAATGTAATTAACACTGGTCGAACTATTTAATAACTTATTTTACTAAAAGAGAATACTATGGCAATATATACAAAAGAAGAAGCACGCAGAATTATGGAAAAAGCCTTAAGCTTTTCTACTGCTGATGCTTGTGAAATAAATATGAACGGAAATGAAAGTGGCAATATTCGTTATGCGAGAAATACGGTATCAACCTCTGGTCACCGTTCTAACCAAACACTTGTTGTTCAATCTAATTTTGGTCAAAAATCAGGTGTAGCAACTATAGACGAGTTTGATGATGCATCCTTGAAGAAAGTTGTAGAACGATCGGAAGAATTAGCTAAACTGGCTCCTGAAAATCCAGAGTTTATGCCTCCTTTAGGACCACAAGCTTACGATGATTCTATTACATACAGTGAAGCAACGGCTAGCATTACACCTGAATATCGCGCTGAAGTGGCAGCCAGTAGCATTAACCCTGCTGCTGCAAAAGATGTAACCTCAGCTGGATTTTTAAATGATTCTTCAGGATTTTCTGCGATGTTAAACTCTAACGGTTTATTTGCTTATAATAAATCTACCAATGTTAATTTTACGGTAACAATGCGAACCAACGATGGCACTGGTTCTGGTTGGGTAACAAGAGACTTTAACGATGTAAGTAAGTTTGATGCTGTTGAGGCTTCAAATGTCGCAATAGATAAAGCGATAATGTCAAGAGAAGCAAAAGCAATTGAGCCTGGAAAATATACTGTTATTTTAGAGCCAGCGGCTTCTATTGGATTATTACAAAACATGTTTGGATCTATTAATGCACGTACAGCCGATGAAGGACGAAGTTTTATGTCTAAAGAAGGTGGTGGCACAAAATTAGGCGAAAAAATTGTTGACGAACGTATTAATGTATGGTCAGACCCATTGCATCCAGATGTACCAACTCCAACATGGAATGGTCAAGGGCAACCACTAAAAAAAATGAAGTGGATTGAAAATGGAGTGGTTAAAAATTTAGCTTATAGTCGCTATTGGGCAAAGCAAAAAGGTGTTGATCCAGTTCCTTTTCCACCTAATGCAATTATGGATGGTGGCAACGCATCACTTGAAGATTTAATAAAAAGTACTCGAAAAGGCATTTTAGTTACCAGACTTTGGTACATTAGAGGTGTTGACCCTCAAACCTTACTATATACTGGTTTAACACGCGATGGAACGTTTTACATTGAAAATGGACGCATTAAACACCCTGTTAAAAACTTCAGGTTTAATGAGAGTCCGATTATTATGTTAAACAATTTAGAAGAATTAGGACAGCAAGTTCGTATTAACGGAAACTTAATTCCTTATATGAAAGTGAGAGATTTTACTTTTACTAGTTTATCTGACGCTGTATAAAACAAAATTTTAATATATAACTGGTTGAAATGGATTATCGTTTCAACCAGTTTTTTTTAATAATAAGTTATTGAGCAATACTTTCTTTTTTACACGATTACAATATGAATCTGGCGATTGGGATGTCGATCAGCGAATGCCTTCAAATGTACTGAATTCGTTAGTGGAATACACAACATTGAAAGTGGATACGCAGGAGAAGATTATTCCACTAAGCAGTGATGAAATTTTTCAATGTCCATTTTGTTATTTGTCTGGACATAAGCTTGTTCAGTTTACAAAAAAAGAAAGAGAGAATTTCAAAAAATATGTCAATAACGGAGGTTTTGTTTTTGTAGATGATTGCAATCATGACATTGACGGTTTGTTTGCAAAATCTTTTGAGCGTCAAATGGAGGTTATTTTTGGCGCAGATGGATTAAAAAAAATCCCTAATAATCACGAAATCTATAATATATTTTTTGAGTTTGAAAATGGACCACCAACAACCTCGCAAGAGTTAAATGGTTGGGGAGATGACTTAGTTCACGAATATTTAAAAGCTATAGAAATAAATGGGCGAATAGGTGTTTTGTACAGCAACAAAGATTATGGTTGCGAATGGGATTACGATTTTAGGAATAAACGATGGTATAAAAACGATAATACACGTTTTGCAGTAAACATAGTTATGTATGCGCTAACATCATAAATATTAAATAAGAAAAGAATACAGAATACATGAAAGAATTAGCAAGTATTGAGAAAGAAGTTAATGGCTTAACTCAAAAGCTTAAAAATTTAAAAAAAGAGATTGGTAAAGTCATCGTTGGACAAGAAGAAACGGTTGACCAATTACTAATCACATTTCTGGCTGGAGGTCATGCGCTGTTAGAAGGTGTTCCTGGGTTAGCAAAAACCTTAATGATTAGAACCCTTGCACAAGCAATTGATTTAAAGTTTAAACGCATCCAATTCACCCCAGATTTAATGCCATCGGACATTATAGGCACCGAAATTCTTGAAGAAGACCATAGCACAGGAAAAAAATTCTTTAAATTTAATAAAGGACCTATTTTTGCTAACATTGTTTTAGCAGATGAAATAAATAGAACACCGCCAAAAACACAAGCAGCACTATTAGAGGCGATGCAAGAATTTGAGGTGACCTATTCTGGTAACACATACAAACTAGATAGACCGTTTTTTATTCTTGCAACACAAAATCCAATTGAACAATCTGGAACCTTTCCGCTTCCTGAAGCACAACAAGACCGCTTTCTGTTTTATATAAAAATTGGATACCCAGAAGCAACTGAAGAAACAAATATTCTAAAAAATACCACAGGTGTAAAGAAAGAAACATTACGCGAAGTAATAAGTGGTGAGGACATCTTAAGACTGCAACATTTGGTTCGTGAAGTGCCAATAAGTGACGATTTAATAGAGTTTGTTAGCAAGGTCGTTCGTGCTACTAGACCAGAAACTACTTCTATTAATTACGTAAAAGAATGGGTTAATTGGGGTGCTGGTCCAAGAGCAGGACAAGCCATGATTTTAACTGCCAAAGCACGTGCATTATTACAAGGTCGCTTATCGGTAACACTTGATGATTTAGAACAGGTTGCCATACCAGTTTTAAGACATAGAATTATTGTAAACTTTAGAGCCGAAGCTGAAGGTATCACATCTGATAAGGTTACTAATGAAATTTTAAAAGCAACAATTCCAACATTAAAAAAATAATGAAACAAGATTATCACGATTTATTAAAACCCGAAATTATAAAAACCGTATCTGGTTTGGCTTTAATAGCTCGTGTCATTGTTGATGGTTATTTATCTGGCGTCAATCATAGTCGTCGTGTTGGTCCAGGAATGGAGTTTAGCCAATTTAGAAGCTACCAACCAGGAGATGATTTAAGGCTACTCGATTGGAAAATGCTAGCACGATCAGGAAGATATTACATAAAGCAATCTGAAATAGAAACTAATATTGCAGTCAAGTTTATTTTAGATTCTAGCAACTCGATGCTACATGAAGAAGACGGATTATCTAAAATGGATTATGTAAGGGTTCTTGTAGCTTCAATGGCCTATTTAAGCCAGAATCAAGGAGATGCCGTTGGATTATTTGCACTTAATGATAAACAACTTCATAGTGTTTATCCCAAAGTACAAAAACAACATTTTAACCGATTGCTTCATGAATTAATAAACATTGAAAATCATGGTAAATGGCCTGAAAACGATACAGAATCCAGAAAACTACATGATCGCACACATAAAGAATTAATTTTCTTTATCACTGACATGTATGAAAATAATGAAGAGCTAACACGCTTTGTTAAAAAATTAAAAACTCTTAAAAACGAAGTGGTTGTACTTCATATTATGGGAGCTCATGAATTGGACTTTGACTATAAAGGCAATGTTACGTTTGAAGATTTAGAAACAGGAACCAAATTAAAAGTAAACACTGCCGAAGCTAAAAAAATATATTTACAGTCGTTATACAAAATGATTAAAAACACCAAAGACTTTTTATTGGTCAATAATATAGGGTATCACTTATTTAGACTGGACGAACCAATTGGAGAAGCGTTGCAGTTATTTTTAAAAAAGCGTAATAATTTAGTGTGATATGTTTTTTTTGAATCCTACATATTTATGGGCTTTACTCGGACTTTTAATTCCTGTAGCAATTCACTTATGGAGTAAAAAAGAAGGAAAAACCATTAAAATTGGCAGTATCCAATTGCTAAGTGAAGTTGACTCAAAACAAAACAGTAGCATCCAATTGAATGAATTATTGTTGTTATTTATTCGTTTACTATTAATCGCTCTTGTTATTTTAATTATAGCGCAGCCACAAATAAAAAAAGATTTTAAAAACACAAAACTCACTTATTTAGTAGAGCCTTCCTTACTTAATAATAAGTCAATTACTAATATATTAGATACCATTACCACTAATACCCCAATTAAACTGCTTCAAAGTGGCTTTCCAGAATTAAATCTTAGCAACATACCTAATGAGGGTGTAACAACACCAAATTATTGGCAATTAACTCAAGAAATAGATGATTTGCATTCTGATAGCATTATTGTATTCACCAACGGATTATTAAAAGGTTTAAAAGGGAAACGTCCAGAAGTTAATGCAAATGTTGAATGGATTATTTTTAAAGATGGAGAAACATCAGAACGTGTTGTAAAAGCTTTAGAAAAAGATAACAAAATTGAGTTAATTACTTCAATTAGCAACTCGTTAAATACCTCTTTTAAAAAAGAAACACTACCAATAAACAGCAACAAGATTGAATTCAACAAAGCCAAAGACAGTATTAAAATTAACAATGAATGGCTGCTCCTTAAAACCATCAAACCACTTAATATCTTAATTTTTAACGACAAGGGTTTTGATAAAGAAACAAGGTTTATTAATGCTGCTTTTAAAGCAATCTCAAAATACACAAATACACCCATAGAAGTAACAATAGAAGAAGATGCCACAAATATTGAGTTTAGTAATTTTAATTGTGTTGTTTGGTTGAGCAATCAAAAACCAGTTCTTGTTTCAGGAAAATTATTGGCTTATAAACCCAACAAATTTGCACAAACCTTAATCGTGGAAAGTGAAACTAAAAACTTGTTTTATTTAACCAAAACTTTAGATTCAGAAAATATAATTAATGAACGTTTAGTTGAGCAATTAATTACAATGCTAGATTTTCATTCAGATGTAACCAAAACTGTTCTAGAACATGATAAAAGAATTATTGCCAAAGAAGAATTACAGCCCATTTTTAAAGACCTTGAAACCAAAAAAAGTTATGCAGGTGTTTTAGATATTTCAAAATGGTTATGGTTACTTTTAGCTGGCTTGCTTATATTAGAAAGAATTGTAGCAAACTATAAAAAACAATGAATACCAAAGGCAAAGACATATTAATTAAATTCACGAAGCAATGGCAGTTACTGCTTGGCTTAGAAGTGTTTTTGTATGCTTTAGGCATTTCAACGTGTATGTACTTTCTAAGTCAGAATATTCTGTTATCACTTATTTTGTTTGTGCTAGTGGGCATAATAGCCTCGGTTATTATCAAACCTTGGAAACCAGATATAAAATCTTCAAGTAGCTTTTTAGACAATCAAATAGATTTGTTAGAATACAGTACTGGACTACTGTTGCAACCTTGGGATAGGCATTCTAGTTTAGCTAAGCTTCAGCAGTTAAAGGTTTCAAAAAAGGTAAAAGAAGCAGTCAAAGAAATACAGCCACCACATCATTTAAAACGTACGAGTATTATTGCTGTTTCCCTTATTGGACTAGGTTTTGTTTTAAATCAGTTAAATCGTGTAGATTATTTTAAAAAATCGCCTATTCCAAATACAACTGTTAATCCAATTATTTTCAAGGCTAATGATTCAATAAGCAACCTAGGTGAAGCCCCAAAAATTGTAGAACAATGGGTAACCATAGGTTATCCAAAATACACTAATATTCCTACACAGAGAGTCTCAAAAATGAACATTAAAGCCCTAGAAGGCTCACAATTAAATTGGGAGTTGAAATTTGACAATCAAATTGACAATGTGATGATGCAAAGCATGGAAAATAACTATCCTATGCGTTTAAATAATGCATCATACATTTGGGATACTACGTTAACAAACTCAGGTTTCTACAATTTTAAGTTTGAAGATGTACAAGGCAACTCGTATACATCCGATCTTTATGCAATTGAAGCGTTTAAAGACGCTGCTCCAACCATAAAGCTTCAAGGTTTAAATCAATTCACCTCATTTAATTATGATAACAATAAAATAGTTGAGTTTAAAACAACTATTAATGATGATTTTGGTGTGGCAGACGCCTATATTATTGCCACTGTGAGCAAAGGTTCAGGTGAATCAGTTAAGTTTCGAGAGGAAAAACTAAATTTTGACAATTCTTTAAAAAAGGGAACTAAAAATACGACGCTATCTAAAAAAATAGATTTAGATAATATGAACATGGAGCCTGGAGATGAGCTTTATTTTTACGTAGAAACTCAAGATTTTAAAACACCCAAGCCAAATATTGCCAGAAGCGAAACCTATTTTGCTGTTATTAGAGATACAACGTCGTATGAGTTTAGTGTTGAAGGTACTCTTGGAGTCGATAGAATGCCAGATTATTTTAGAAGCCAGCGACAGCTAATAATAGATACTGAAAAGCTTATAAAAAACAGAAAAATACTCTCGAAAAAAGATTTCAATTTTACGAGTAACGAACTAGGGTTCGATCAAAAATCGTTACGATTAAAATATGGCGCATTTATGGGAGAAGAATCAGAAATTGCCATTGTAAACCAAGAAAATGCCGAAGTGGCTCAACACGAATTAGAACAGGATCCTAATGATCCTTTAGCAGGTTACAAACACGATCATGATAGCGAAAATGAGCATAATTTAGTTGAAGACAAAACAACTAAAAAAGATGAAGACAATCCGCTTGAAGCATACATGCATAATCATGACGACCCAGAAAAAGCCACATTATTTGAAGAATCCTTAAGAACAAAACTCAAAAAAGCTTTAAACGAAATGTGGGATGCCGAATTATATTTACGCTTGTATGAACCAGAGAAATCTTTACCATTTCAGTATAAAGCACTTAAGTACATTCAGGAGATAAAAAATTCGGCTAGAGTCTATGTGCATCGTATTGGGTTTGATCCACCTCCAATAAAAGAAGACAAACGTTTAACAGGAAAATTAGAAGCGGTAAAAAGTTATAGAAAAAATGAAACCATAGCTCAGGAGGAAGCATTTCCGTTTATGCGACAAGCCATCTTAACATTAGAGGTTTTTAAAACAAGTGACGCTCTTTTTACAGATGAAACTACTGCTATTTTTGAGAATGCAGGAAACGAACTATCAACCTTAGCTGTAGAGTTTCCAGGCAAGTACTTAAACACTTTACAACAGTTACGATGGATCATCGATGGCTCACAAAGAAACGCACAAACTTATATTGAGGTGCAAAGAGGGTTGCTTATGGCAATTCCAAAACCAAATGACAATCCGTCAAAAACAGCAGCATCTGTTAATGAAATTAATCAATTATTACTAAAGGAATTGGATATTCATGATAAATAGTGTTTCTTTTATTAATAATGAATGGCTTTGGCAAATTATAGGTGTTACACTTATTGTTTGGCTTGTGTTTATTTGGAAAGAACGTGTAAAGCTTAAAAAAAGACGCTTTTACATTAACTCAACAATATCGTTGTTAGCATTAGCATCATTAGCTTTAATTGCCTTAAAACCAACCATAGAAAACTCTGGCAAATCTTTTAAAGCTGTAATACTTACAAGTGGTTTTATGGACACACAACTTGACAGTCTTAAAAAAGCTTATAAAAAATTAAAGGTTTACAATTATGAAGAAAATCAAACTTTAATTCCGCAAAATGAAATTCCAGAAACGGCATTTATACTTGGTAACGGTTTACAGCACTACGATTTATGGCAACTAGACTCTGTAAACACTATTTATATTGGAGGCAATACACCAAAAGGAATAAGTAAATTTAATTACGTTGCTAATAAAACCGTTAGGAATGACATGCTCTTTAACGGTAAATACAACCAGCCAACCAAAGGTCATAAATTACTTTTGGAAGACTCTGCTGGCAGAGTTTTAGATTCCATAACACTTACTAATGAAACCTCTCAAGAATTTCAATTATCAACTACTTTAAAGGTAGAAGGAACATTTGTGTATCAGTTAGTTGAAAAAGATTCTGTAGATAATGTTATAAAAAAAGAACCTTTACCATTAACAGTAAAAGAGCAACAACTTTTAAATATTCTAATCATAAATGCTACGCCATCTTTTGAAACCAAATACTTAAAAAATTATTTAGCTGAAGCTGGACACAATGTATTAGTTAGAAGCAGGTTAACAAAAGACCGTTATAAATATGAGTATTTTAATATGGATAATAAGCCTACCGTTAGATTTACTCAAGAACAATTAAAACCGTTTGATGTTGTTATTATTGATGTGCTATCTATAAATGGGTTGACCAAAAATGAAAGAAATGCATTTGAAGCTTCAATAAAAGAATATGGATTGGGTATGTTTATTCAATCAGAAGTTAGCCTTTTTAACTCTCGAAGTCGCTGGTATTCATTTAATTTCATTTCCAATAGCAAGAATAATGCTTCTTTAGAAATTAGTCCAAAAAATACAATTTCTAAATATCCTTTTGTATTTAAAAATGATATAGCTATTGAATCCATTTTAAATGATAATTCTAATATTGTATCAGGGTACAAACGTCTTGGAATAGGTAGAATCGGCACGAGTGTACTTCAAAACACATATGAGTTACAACTAAAGGGAGAAATTGATGTTTATAAACAACTTTGGGCTAAAACAATTGAAAGCATTAGTAAAAAAGAGACGCCAAGTATAGAGTGGAATTCTAAATCAAAGTTAGCCTATATTAATGAACCTTTTAGCTTTGAATTAAGAACAACCAATAACAATCCTCTTATAGAAACAACAAGCTATCAAATTCCTATTAAAAGAAGTATTGATATAAAAGATTTATGGACAGGAATTACTTATCCAAAAAACGAAGGATGGAACACCCTTAAAACACAACAAGATACCACAAAGGTGTTTCAGTATTATGCTATTAATAATTCACAATGGCAAACTTTAAAAGCTGTAAGTACAATTACATCTAACAAAAAACATTTTAGAACTAATAAATTAAATACAGTAAAAAGCAATACAGCAAATAGCACTATAAACCCTTTATGGTTTTTTATGGTTTTTGTTTTAAGTATTGGCTATTTATGGTTGGAACCAAAAATGTGACTACACATAATAAAACCTCAAATTTTAGGAAACTTTAATTTTAGAAAGAACCAACTTAGTTCTAAATATTTTCAGACTAATTAACGATAAAATAATTGAGTATAATAGTAAGCTCCATTAGAATCTTTAACAGCTGCAATACCAATATAAACAAAATCACCTTCAATATTGGCTTTATGTCCAGGGCTGTTTAACCAAGCATCCACAACTGTTTTTCCATTTGCATAACCAAATGCCACATTTTCTCCTGCTGTAATTGCTTGGACTTGATCTTGAAGTTCTAAAAATCGTTTAGCGAAATTATCATGACTTATTTTACCTTGATTAATCATATAATGTGTATGACCTTTTGCTATATTATCGGCGTCTGAATTTCTAATTAACTCTTGTTTTCCAATACTTTTTCGGTGTAAATTGACTAATTCGAGTATTTCTTGAGTTATGGTTAAGGATATTTCATTTGCTTCATTTTCGAAAGAGTCTAAATCATTTTCTTTTGAACAAGACACAACCATCAGACTTACAACTACATAACAGAATATAATTACTTTTTTCATGCTTTTTTTTGGGGTTTAACTCTTTTATATACGTGATAATTCTAAAATCAGATGTCATTAAATTCATAAAATTTCATCTAAAATACTACTCTATAAAGTTTATCCTAAACAGTTTCTATTTTCAAATCATTAAGAGAATAATTACTTTATTTTGAAAGCAATACAAAATTGACTTGTGTAAATTTTAAAGCATAAAAAAAGCCTCACATTTCTATGAAGCTTACTTTGTAGAGCGTACAGAAAAAATGTCAAACCAATTATTAATTTCTGAATTGAAGAAATTTGATTCAACATTATAGCTTTTAATACTTAAAAGGTCTCTTTGTAAATTTTAGCTATTCTTACCTATGATGTAAGTATAAAAATTGATGAGTGTTTTTAGCTAAATTCACTCAGCCTTTTTCTAAATGAAGTAGGAGTCATTCCCTTAACTTTTTTAAACGAATTATAAAAAGATACTCTATTATTAAATCCAGATTCAAACGCCACCGAAGAGATGCTGAGCTCTGGTTCTTCCTCAAGAAGTCGAATAGCCTCTCTTATGCGATAACTATTAATAAATTCAAAGAATGAAGCTTCAAAATGTTCATTAATTACTTGAGACATGTGATTTCTAGAAACATTTAATGTATCTGCCAGATCATTTAAGCGCAATTCGTAATCTAAATAAGGTTTTTTAGAATCCATTAAATCTAAAAGGTTAGATTTAATATCATTTGAAAAAGACTTAGACAATCCAGTTCTTTGATATTTTACAAAAGGAATTACCTTTTGGATTTCTTTCCCATTAAATATATTTTGATATTGATAACCAAAGTATAAAGTCATTGAAATAAAAACTGTCATTATATATGAAATAAAATAATCCATTTCATTTGTAATCACTTCAAAATAAACAAGACCGTAATACACAAAATATCCTATAACGAAAACTCCAAAAACTAAGTGAATAGCTTTGAGCCATAAAACTAAATCATCATCTTTTCTTAAATCCTTGAGAATATTGTTATAAGAAACAATAATGTATGTCAACATCACAAAGCATAAAACCCATGGCATTTTTGGGATTATGGTAATTTTAAAAGAATCTATATTGTTTGCCTCAAATTCAATAATCTTTTGTTGATATGTCAAGGCATAATAATTCCAAAATGATATAAGGAAAATAATTAATGGAATAAAATGTAAAATATCGATCAGCAATAATTTTTTTTTAGTCAAGGACTTAACATAAATGTAAAATAAAGGACCATAAAGGGTCATGGGTAATAAACTGGTATAGTTTAATTGCACTAATAAAAACTCACTAAATCTCGACCAAAACAAAACACTATAAAACATTTGATAAGAAAAAGTAAACAAAATTAGCGATAACCATAAATTAGGGCTATAATTCATTTTAAACAGAAAATATACTCCTGCAGAAAATGAAATAATGGAAAATATTAAAATAATATATTCAGATACTGTCATTTTTTATTACACATTTATTTAATATAAAATTTTGATGTAATTACATAGCAAACATTAATACAAAAGCTTTTTAGTTATTTAAACGTTAATTAGAGAGCTTTAGCTTTTATGTAACTTACCTATAAAATCCCTTCAAAATAAAAAAGTTAAAGTTTAATAGTGAAAGAATTTGAAAAAAAATAAAGTTGCAAGCATCATTAAAAATTAATTAGCAAACCATAATTGTATTGAAATCAAACACGGATCACCCTTTAGCCCTATTTCTTAACTCTACAAAAAAGTAATATAAGAATAGGCTTAACATATGATGTGTATAATAAAATAAAAGAATTGTTAATTAATATTATAAAACTTGGTTTTTTATTATTTTGCAAAAGAAATTTATTATTACCTGTTTAAAGAGCTATGAAATATTTGAGCATATTTGAGATTATTATTTTAATGGTAGCTTTGCAAGGTTTTATTTTAGCAATACTAATTATACGAATAAAAAAAAGAAATCAAGCAGCTAATACGTTTTTAGCACTTTTTTTGTTTTTGATTTCCTTTACAATGATAGGACGCCTGTTTAGAGAAATTAATTTTTTAAAAATGTATCCTAATTTTTTGGCGCTTCCAAATGCTATCATTTTTCTTTATGGATCCTTAATGTATATTTATTGAATAAAATGTTATCTAACTAATTGATATCTTACTTATACATAATAGGAATAGCTCAAGGTTTTCTCCTTAGTTTTAATTTTTTTGAAAAAGGCAGAAGAAGTAATCAGTATAGATGGTTAGGAGGTTTGATTCTTATAGCTACAATAATGATTATTGGCTCTTGGCTAGGATATAAGAATATCCAAGATAAATACAATGGTTTATTTTTACTTGCTTCAGGTTCATTTTTTTTAATGGGACCTTTATTATATTTATTTATCAAATCCAGTTTAGAAGAAACTGAAACTCTTACAAGAACATTCAATAAGGTTATTCATTTTGTTCCTACATTACTATTTTTCTTTCTAATTATTTTCTTTACCAAACTCCAAAATGAAGAGGTTACCAAGGAAGTTTTTAGCTCAGATTATGAGTTAGAAATAAATAATGCTAATATAATTCTACCATTAATTAAATTGTTTCATTTATTAGTTTATACAGTTTTATCTATAAAGTTAATGGTCAAAAATAAAAATAGTAACACATGGTTATTAACATCTTTTATCGCAAGCTATCTAGTGATTCAACTTATTGTCTGGATATTATTAGCTTTAACTATTTTATTTGATCATAGATTATTTCAATTAGCAGATTTTTTAATCGGAATTGTTATTGTTTTGGCAATTTATATTTTAGGATATTTAAGTATTAAGCAATCCGATATACTGCCTGAAACTATTAACAAAGTAATTAAGAAACGTTACAAGACTACTGGGCTATCGAAAAAAGAGAGTGCGCAGTATTATAATTATCTGATTGCATATTTGAAAAAAAACGAGCCATTTCTAAATCCAGATATAAACCTGAAACAATTGGCCTTTGAAATTGGTGTTTCTGGTCATCAGCTTTCACAAATAATCAATGAAAACTCAAGTTATAATTTTTCAGGACTTATTAATCAGTATAGAGTTAATAAGTTCAAAATACTACTTAAGCAACCGAAGTTTAAGGATTATACACTTCTAGCTATTGCTTTTGAAGCTGGTTTTAATAACAAGAATAGTTTCAATAACGCATTTAAAAAAGAAACTGGTATGACGCCTTCTCAATTTAGGAAGGAAATTTTTTCTTCGTAATTCGTCATCAATTATCATTTCGGGCGATTGAACATTTAATTTAATAGATTTTTGTTCAAATTAAATGACAATCATGAAAAGAATAACAAAAATTTTATTTCTTCTTGCTATAGGCACAAATTTAGTTCTAAATGCTCAATCTATTAACAAAATTGAAAATGCCATGAAGCTTTACCAAAATGAACAGTGGCAGGAAGCAGCTGTAGCATTTTCAACAATCATTGAAGACAATATTTATAATGGGGAATACTATTATAATTTAGCACACTGTTTTTATAAACTTAAAGATTATGATAAGGCTATTAAGAATTATAAATTAAGCCTAGATACAGGATATAATTATGGCAATTGCATTAAACATATTGCAATGTGTTATGCTGAATCCGGTGATCTTAAAAACACTTCTATATGGATAAATAGAGGTCTAAAAACCCCCAAAAGTTTATCTATTACTAATGTAGTTTCAGATTCTGCGTTCAAAGAGTTTAGAAAAACCGACAGCTATAAATCCATTTACTCTCAAGATTCAACTTTTAACAGAGAAGAAAAATGGAAAACCGATATTAAATTCTTAAAACATCGATTTGAAGTTAAGCATTATGATATATTTAATACAGTTAAGAGTAAAGAGTGGAATTCTGATTTTAATCTGCTTCTAGAATCTGTTAATCAAAAGACTGATGCAGAAATTTTAGTAAGTCTAATGAAAATTACTACTAAAATTGGTGATGGACATACATTTATTAGACCTCCTTTGTCGGGTAAATTCAAATTACACTTTTATCCTTTCAAGTTATATATGTTTGAAAAAGGATTGTATGTAACACAAACTTCCAGTATATATAAAGACGCTTTAGGATTAAGGTTAACACATATTAATAGTATGTCAATAAAAGAAGTTTTAGAAAAAATAAAGGATGTCATTTCTGTTGATAACGAGATTGGTTTATTCGAAAGATTAGATTTCAACCTTATGTTCTCTGAAGTATTGCATGTATTAAATATCACCAGCAACCCTAAGTCCTCTTTTTTTACTTTTCAAAAAGAAGATGGTAGCAAAATAACAATTGATGTAAATGCAGATGAATTTAATCCTGCAATTTTAACAGAAAAATTAGAATCGCACAAAACTAAGATTCCTTTATACCAACAAAATGAAAATGATTTTTTTTGGTCAAAAGAATTGAACGACTTTAATGCTATGTATGTAAAAATAAATATCAATTTGTCAACACCACAACAAAGTATTAAACAATTTTATGATAAAGTTTTTGATAGTATTTCAAAGCAAAACATAAAACATTTAATTATTGATTTACGTCATTGTCCAGGTGGAAATTCTTTTAATAATAAGACTTTAATCAAGCATATAATTGCCAATAAAACATTAGATAAAGAAAACGGGATATTTACCATTATTGGTAGACGAACTTTTTCTGCTGCAATGAATTTAAGCACTGATTTAGAAACATGGACAAATACTAAGTTCATTGGAGAACCAACCGGTTCAAAACCAAATTTTATTGGTGAAACTAATTTTGTCACATTACCCAACACTGGTATACAGTTAAGTATTTCTGATGCATATTGGCAACAAAGTGTGTCATGGGATAAAAGAAATTGGATTGCTCCTCATATTTACGTGCAAAATAATTTTAACGATTTTAAAAATGGAAACGATAATATATTAAACACTATAAAAACCATTGTTATGGAAAAAATGCAAATTGACTAAGATGTGGATTGTTAATATTAATAATATAATATGCACAAAGTAATTAAACTAAAAAAGTGGTTTTCGTCTTATAATATGAGCTATCAACACTTTTTAAGTACTCTTTGGAGATTTACCTTTCAATTTCTTTGAAAATAAAACTTAGAAAATAAAACTTAAAGGAAGATATATTTGAACATGTAATGCCTTACAAACATTTACAAGAATATTATAAGAGTTAACTTTTTGATATGGTGGAGATAAATAGCAATATCTCTAACAAAGTTTTATTTCACCTAATTGAGTTAGTTTGAAAACAATATTGTTATTTAATAATTTGCTTTACTAGCACTAGGTATTAAGTAACCATAAATTTACATAATTAGCCAACCGATATACAGAGATAGATATAGGAATTTTTCTGGCACATTAACGGCTTAGTATTAATAACCTCATATAGAATCTATTATCATCGAAAATAATTTTTTGATAAATAGATTTTAAAAAAATGTGTTAACATATGTGATACCCTACAAAGATTTACAAATAGATTAAGGAAATGACAGTAATTTGTATTTGCAAATAAATATTATCTATTATGAAAGGACTTTTCACATTTTTTTTCTCGCCTTTAATAGTTTTCGGATTTTTAATTAAAGTTGATTTTCAAAACTCTTTAAAGATTGAGCCTGACAGTTTTATGAATGTAAGTATTCAAGATGAATTAACAACCGAACATAACGAAGATTTATTCGATTTTTGGATAGGTAATTGGGAGGTTACTTGGAGTGAAGCAAATAATAAAATGGGTAAAGGGATTAATGTGATTGAAAAAGAGTTGGACGGCAAAATCATTAAAGAGAACTTTCAAATTACTGGCGGAAAAAATAAGGGTTTTAAGGGGGTGAGCGTATCAGTATTGAATCAACAAACCGGAATTTGGAACCAAGCTTGGGTCGATAATGCTGGCAGTTATTTGAGTTTTACCCAAGATAGAGATGAATTTGGTAATTTAATTTTTGTTACTAACAAAGTAGAAAAAGATTCTTTGAGTATCGTATCTCGCATGGTCTTTAAAGATGTTAAAACCAATTCTTTTACATGGGATTGGGAAGGAAGTGTTGATGGTGGTAAAACCTGGAAATTAAATTGGCGTATTAATTACTCTCGAATTAATAATGATATTTCTAATCCATCATTGACTGATTTTAGCGAAATGATTGGCACATGTAATTGTAAATCAAAACGCATGGGAAATGATGGAAAATGGCTAGAAGCTATTGATGCTACTTGGACATTCAAATATATTATGAATGGAAAAGGGGTGCAAGATGATTTTTTATTGGCTAATGGTTTAAGCGGTGGTAGTATAAGACAGTATAATGAAAAAGAGAAATCTTGGTATGTTCATTATTATGCATCAGACTCTCCTTCTCCTACTCTTCAATCATGGAAAGGAAAAAAGACTGAAGATGGAAACATAGTTTTATATAGTCCTCAAAAATCATCTAGTGGAGAAGATGGGTTTTTAAAACTTTCATTTTATGACATCTCAAAAAAAGGCTATAAATGGAAAGGAGAATGGGTTAATAAAGATGAAAGTAAAACAAATCCTTTTTGGATGATTGAATGTGTTAAATAGTCTTTAAGAAGAAATACAAAACCGTTATAAACAGTGATAAATTGGATTTAGGTATATTAAGATATAAAATTAGAATGAATACATTAAGTTATTTAAAAATTGCTGCTCAATGTTTTTGTTGCTATTTCTCAATTGCATACACCTTTGGTCAGACCTCCCATAGTGTATTAAATAGTCTTATCCATGCTAATAGCTATGAACTAACACTTGATAGCAATGGAGATCTTGGGGGAAACGGGTTTAACTTTATAAAAGAAAAAACCCAGAGTGTTCAATTTGTTAACTTAGGAGAACAACATCAAAATAAAGAAATTCCAATTATTGCAACGTCAATTTTTAAGTATTTAAACAAGCTAAAAGGGTTCAACTATGTTGCTTTAGAACAAGACCCTTTAATAGCTAGGCTTTCTTCTCAGGAACCATATAAAGGAGATAGAAAGAGAATATATGAATTAGCGAAAAAATATTTGCATGGATTTACATTTTATTCTGATCAAGATTTGAATTTGGTAGCTGATGTTGGTAGCTTATCCAAAGGAAAGGGAAATGCCATTTGGGGAGCAGATCCTACCATAGGAATGTCTCACTATTTGGACGAGCTACTCAAATTAAAACCTTCAAAAGAAGCAGAAAACATATTAATCCAATTAAAAAATAAGGCAAACCTATATGAAAACAAAAGGGGAAGAAACTTTGAAAGCTTCATGTCAGGTAAAGAAAATGTGGATATAAATAAAAAAACGTTAGAAAAATTAAAGCAATCATATAGACTAACAGAAGGCTCCTATACAAATTTTCTGATAAATAATCTTATAGTTGGAAATAGAGTAAAATGGAATTATCATTTTAAGAATCATTATATGCATAGTTATGAGAGAGAAGAGTTTATGAAATCTAGGTTCATTCAAGAATACAATACTGCTTATAAGCTTGATAATAAATTACCAAAAGTAATGACAAAGTTTGGTATATATCATAGCTATTCAGGCATGAGTGAGAATAATGTGCTTACATTTGGTAATTTCTTACACGAATTTGCTAAATCGAATGGAATGGATTCATTCACTTTGGCTATGTATGTAAATAGTGATAAAAATGGGTATAGTAGATTAGAAAAATGGGCTCCCTATATGGTTCCGTTTATTAATTCTGTATCAAAAGAAAAAATTGTGATTATTGATGTTTTGCCTTTAAGGGAATATTATGTAAAAGGAACCCTATCAAATGATTTAAAAAAACTTGGTTTAAATAATAGAGACATTTTAAATTTTAAAAGACATTTATTTGGTGTAGATGCTATACTTTTAATAGGAAATGGAACTTTAGCCACATCATTCCAAACAGGAATTAAAATTGAATGATTCTTTAAAATGTATTTGTTAGAAATATGCAAACAAAAGTAGTAATATGAATAAATCATACGACAGTCTAGGCAGATACATGAAAATAAAATTAATAGTTTCTATTCTTTTGACAATACTTAGTTTTAGTAGTTATAGTCAAACCGAAACCGCTATAGGAGTTCGTAATGCACAAGCTATGGCTTATAATTCAGATGAGTCCAAAATATATCTTTTTGGAGGTGCAAATCATGAAAAAGTAATGAATGATTTATGGTGTTTTGAAAAGGATGAATGGATTCAAATTGATTTAAATAATAAACCAGAGCCAAGAACTTTTTCAAATTTAGTGTATGACTCAAAAAATGAAAGGTTAATACTATTTGGTGGAAATAAAGTTTTATTTGGTGATGGATCTAATTCAAATACGCTTCTTAATGATACTTGGGAATTCAAAAATGGTCAATGGAAAAAACTAACCACAAAAGGAACACCTCAACCTAGAGCAGAAGCTGCTATGGTCTATGATGAAATAAGAAACAGAGTTGTTTTGTTTGGAGGTTATACCTTTCAAGATAAAAGCTATAAAAAGTTGAATGATACTTGGGAGTTTTACGAAAATGAGTGGCATTTAATAACTAATGATGGACCTTCAGCTCGGAATGGAGCAGCAATGATTTTTGATATAAAAAATAAGGTTTCTATCTTATTTGGCGGTAGTACAATTGATAGACAATATGGTAAGACTAAAGGTGAAACTTGGTCTTGGAATGGTAAAAAATGGAGGAAATTTAAAATAAGCAAAACTATTGGGATTTTTAACGCAGCTATGGTTTATGAAACAAACAAAAAAGAAATCCTCAGGTTTGGTGGTTGGAATGGTAAAACTAGGATTAATGAAACATGGGTTTTTAGAAATAAGAAATGGAATAAACTGAATACAAAGAATAGCCCAGAATCTAGAAATCATAGTTTTATGGTTTATGATGAGCAAAACAAAAGAACAATTTTATTCGGTGGACATGATGGGGATTTTGTATATGGTGATATTTGGGAGTTTAAAGATTATAAATGGAAAAAAATTAAGAACACAAAACCACAAAAAAGAATTGAAAATAATCACTAATCTTTTTCAAACAATTTATTCAAGTATTATCGAAAAAACAGGAATATGATTATCAGAAACTAAATGCTAAATTTTAACTTAATTGTTTTAATTTAAAATGATAAATCAAACATATATATTATGAAAAATTATATTAAAAACAAAAATCACCTAACAGTTATCTTAATTCTCATTTTATTTATTACTAATAGTTGTAACACTAGTAATACTAAAATTGAAGAATTATCAGAAAATGATTTAAAGGATATTGAACAATTGGAAAACGATTATGTCAGAGCCTGGTTTGATGATGATCAACAAAATGCTGTGTTAAATGTCTTTGAAGATAATGTAGCATTTATTCCGCATCATGGTGATAAACCTGTAGTTGGTATTGAGAATCTGAGAAACTTCTTTTGGCCGGATGGAATTGGAGGAATTGTAAATAGTTTTAATCATTACCCTGATAAAATAGAAGGGAACAATCAAGTAGCTTGGGTAAGGGGTAGATTTGATATTAAATATTCATGGATAATTGATAAGGATACAACCACCACAGTTAATGAAGGTAATTATGTGTTTGTTGCAAGAAAACGAGAAGATAATCAATGGAAAATAGCAACTTTTATATTTAATGATCCTGTTGCTCAAATTAAGAATTAGAGACATCGTATTTATCATTGAAAATCATTAAAGCTAATTTATACTAAGCATTAGTGCTAATTAAACAAGACATTTTCAGGAAAATATAATAAACTAAAAGCACAAATTGAAGAAAAAACAAAACAACTTATAAACTTACTCTCTAAAAAGTCGAACCACCAAAAACTCTTTAAAATTGCTAATAACCCTTGTGATTTCTATGCATCTTTAAACTATAATGACAAGCGTGCATTCCAAAATATAGTATTCCCTGAGGGTTTTAAATATTCATTGAAAAATAAGGAATGTCGAACCAATAAATACTTGAATTAGAAAAATTTATCAATCTATTTAACCGTAATAATTAACTAGCTAATATTTCAAAATAATTTTTATTTCATTAAAAGTAGGTTTATAATCAAAATTGTCTATTTATATCTAAATATAAGATTAATTTAATGTTTTAGTCATAAATATAATTAGCAAAAAGGCTCAACTTTAAAGTTGAGCCTTTTTATATAAATAAAGTAAGTTGTTTTGCTATACTAATTTACATCCCACCAAAGTTTCGTGTAAATATCATCTATTCCTTGAGCGGCAACAACAGCAGCATAGTTAACAGCATTGTTATCCTCTACAGAAGGGTCATACGCATCTCTTTTTGGAATTTCTTGAACAGCAGCAAAAGGAGATGGTGGCAAATAAGGCGCATCTAATCTTCTCCATTCAGCCCATGCTTCAGGTCCATTTAAGTAAAGTGCCACCCACTTTTCATAAGCAATATCTGCAATTCCTGTGTAAGGATGTGCAGCAATATAAGCTGTAGCGTCAGCAGGGTCAACACCCCAATAGTCCATGGAAGCTTGAATTCCAGCAGCATAATGAGTTGCTGCATCTCCTGTAACTGTCCAGCCTTTAAGAGCAGCTTCTGATAAAGCAAATCTCATTTGAGCAGCAGTATATATTGGAGATGGGAAATCGTGTTCATAAATAATATCACTTGTGATAAATGAATAGTCAGGAACATTACCATTAACCGCTCCATTAGGAGCACCAACATATCCAGCATCAATACCTCCTGGGAAGTTTGGTGAAGGGTGAACACTATCTCTAGCTTCTTCAGCCATTTCAAACAATCTTGGATCTAAGTTTGATCTTAGGTTTTCCACCATTGTTACTGATAAGATATAATCTTCACGCGTTTCAAAGTTATCATACCAAGGACTATTACTTTCAGCATCAGTTCCATAGTTATACTCTAAGTTATCTGCGTTATCCATCACTATCATTCCAGAAGCTGCAGCTTGCTCAAATTTTGTTTTAGCTAACGATGGATTAACATCAGAAATTCTTAATGCCATGGTTGCTTTTAAGTTATTACCAAAAGCTGCCCACTTGTCCATATCTCCTCCAAACATAAAGTCTCCAGTTGGACCAGTGTCACTAGAAATCATAGCTAATGCCGCATCAACTTCAGCAAACATAAAGTTATATAAACTTTCTTGAGAATCGAAAGCTGGACTGGTATTTTCAATCCCTTGGAATGCTTCAGTCCAAGGTAAATAACCCCAACGATCAGTCATATACTGTAAATAAAAAGCTCTTAAAAGCTTAGCCGATGCTAATTGGTTTTCTGTAGCACCATATGCTAAAGCTCCAGCAGGAGCCTCTTCATTGATATTGATAATCTCATTCAAGTTCATCATAGGCCCTGTGTACCAAGCGTCATAACTTGCCGTAAGCGTTTCATATCTTGATGACCCAGGATACTGTCCTTGGGTGATATGTTGCATGTACAAAATTGCTTTTTCATCTACCATGATTCTATCCATCCAAGTTAATGCAGATGCAAATAACTGTGATGTTACTGGCGATGTAGGTCCGTTAGGACTTTCGTTTGTATTACCGTAATCAATAGTTTCACACGAACTAATGAATATGGAAATGCACATTAATAATGCAATATTTTTAATTAATTTATTCATTTTTCAATTTTTTTAGAATGTTAATTTAAGGTTCGCTCCAATAGATCGTGTAATTGGTAATTGTCCAGCTTCAGCCCAGTTATAATTTGTACCAGCAGGACCTCTTTTTTCAATCTCTGATGGATCCACCCATTTCATGTCAGCATCAATCAACCATACATTATTTGCAAAAACACTAAAAGACGCCGCTGACATACCAAACTTGCTTACAAAATCCTTATCAAAATTGTAGTTCAGTCTTACAGTTCTTAACTTGATGTAAGTTGCATCATGAAGGTTGTTCTCATAAATATTACCTAGGTTACCCAAGTTATACAGGTCTTGTGCTTCCACATAAGTATCAACTACTGTCCCATCTGAGATTGGATCTCCGTTGGCATCTGTACCAGTTTCCAGCAATCCAACAATGTGAACACCACCACCATTAGCTACAGGATCCCTTTTTGGGTTGCCTTTGTCGTTAAGACCAGCCGTTTTTGCTGATAAACCTGAGTGATCCATATAACGTTCTGTTCTAGAATAGTACTTACCACCTTTTTGGAAGTCAAAGCCTAAACTTAAGTCAAAGTTTTTATAACTCATCGTAGATGTTAGACCACCTGTAAAGTCTGGCAAGATATTCCCCAGTTCTTTGTTTGTTTTACGACTGTAGAAATAACGTCCACCACTTGCTGCTGAATATAATATTTCACCATTAGGACCAGTAGCAAAACCTCTACCTATTAAAGTACCCCATTCTTTACCTACAATTTCCATAAGTTTCATGTTTGAGGTATAGGTGCTCATTTCTCTTGAATTGATGTCTCCGTAGATTTTGTCAACATATCTATTAAGCGTAGCGAAGTTCAATGCCAAGTTCCATGTAAATTGGTCATTCTCAATCACGTTACCGCTTAGGTCAATTTCAAAACCATTAGCCGACTGTTGTCCAGAGTTAATAGTTGTTGTGGTATAACCAGTAGAACCATCTATATCAATATCTACAGGTAAATCTTTGTCTAATCTATCAAAGTAAGATAAGTTAACATTTAATTTGTTGTTAAAGAATCTTAATTCGGCACCAAACTCAAATTCTTCTCTTACACCACCTCTAAGATCTGGATTTGCTTGGTGATCAGGAACATCCAAACGACCATATCCTTGATATAAAGCATCAGTATCATAAACTTGTGAGGTTAAGTACGGATTAAGTGGAAAGTAAGGTGCTTCAGCATACCCTGCTCTAAATTTAGCAAATGTCAACACATCGTTTTTAGGGATTAAAGATTCATGAGCTAAGAAACTTAAAGAAGCTCCAAAAGTTTCAACTCTATTATCGTTTGCTGCTGCTGTAGAGTTCCAATCTATTCTATAAGACCCATCTAAATATAACATTTTTTTGTAGCCCACAGATCCTTTAGCAAAAATTCCATCTCTTTTTTGGGATTCTTGAGTGTTTTCTGCAGTAAGTGGATCACGAGATCCTGCCAAGTTATAAAACTCAGGGATGGATAAGTTTCCATTGGTAGTAGCGTACAATTGTCTATAGTCTATAATTATTTTTTCTGCACCAATATTAGCGGTCACATCTAAATCTCCATTCATAAAAGTATCACTATAGTTTGCCATAGCAAAATAATCTGTTCTTTCGTTTTGCCAGAAATCTTCGTCATAAAATGCTGGATCTAATAAACTTTTTGTGGTACTACGATCGTCTTGTCTGTACTGGTTAAATGTTTTTCTAATCTCAGCAGTCAAACTAATATTGTCATTGAACGTATAGATCCCACCTGCTTTACCAAAGTAAGCGTTCTTGGCAAAATTTCTATCGTTTTCATATGAATGAAAATATGGCATGTCCCAGTATAAAGGACGTGCATCTCTAGGACCACGAATATTCCAAGAAGCTATTTGACCATTACGCTCATAACGTCTTAAACGTTTAAAATCTAATTGTCTTTGCCACCATTGGTTAAAATTGGATCCTAAGTTGGAATACCCTTGATCTGGGTTGTTCAGCATATTTCTGTCCTCAATGTTTACATTCGCAAAGAATTCAAATTTATCAGACATTTTATACGAAGCATTTGATGAAAAACGAACTTGCTTGTTATAAGAATTCGGTACGATACCGTTAGCTTCCACATAAGCAACCGATGATCTTATGTTATAATCTTCCCCTGCTTTAGCAAAAGATAAGGTTGTATTGGTGGTAACGGCATCTTCATAGAACGTTTTGATATCGTTTTTAGAAGGAGACCAAGGTCTTAATTCACCAAACTCTGGGGTTCCAGGAACCCAACTATCCCAGTGACGCACTAAAGTACCATCTAATCTAGGTCCCCAACTTTCATCTGCCCAGAAATCTGGATAAAGCTGTCCGTCAAAAGAAGCCCATTCAACAGGGTCTTGAGCTGGATCATAAGTAAATGTATTGAACGTTTGACTATAACCACCACCATATTCGTTTTGGTAATCAGGTAAGTTGGTTACTTGGTTTACAGTTACAGCTTGATCAATCGTAAACGTAGCAGCTCCAGCTTCGGCAGTTTTTAACGTAATAACTACAGCACCATTTCTACCAGGAGGTCCATACAATGCTGTCGCAGAACCACCTTTAAGTACAGAAACATCTGCAATGTCTTCTGGGTTGATGTCGTTAATAGCATATACAGGCACACCGTTAACAACGTATAATAAATCTGTTTCACCTCTTAAACGAATTACAGAAGGGTTAAAGGTTGTACTACTTTGGCCAACAATCTGCACACCAGCAATTTTACCTGCTATGGCATTGGCAACATTCGTGTCTTTACCTTTAACAAGGTCTTCCCCTTTTACAGATTGTTGTGCATAACCAAGAGATTTCTTTTCTCTTTTAATACCTAAGGCTGTTACAACTACTTCATCTAATAATGCAGCATCTTCCTGCATCGTTACATTGATAGTGTTAGAAGACCCTACTGTTTGCTCAACAGTTTTAAGACCTACATAGGTAAAAGTTAGGACATCACCAGCACTGGCATTAATGGTATAGTTACCATCAAAATCTGTTTGTGTTCCATTAGTTGTACCTTTTACAATAATGTTAACCCCAGGAAGAGGCATTCCAGATTCATCTGAAACCGTTCCCGAAATTGTTTTTTCTTGTGCTATCACTGAACTGACCATGAAAATCGACAGAAACAGCAACATGTAGTAGTTTTTTACTTTCATATATAAAAATTTTAGTTAGTTAAAATTCCAATCCATGAAAAGGGAAACAGAAAAATCACAATAATGACCAATCCCGTTAGTTATTACTTGAAATAAGTTTATTAGATTTTTATACTAATTACTTACTATAACCAACCTGTACTCTTCTCCTAATTGGGTATTTTAAGGATGAATTAAAGACATTATATGACACTATTTTTTCTATTGATAACATTGAGTTATTAATTGATATTTAGCAACTATTATTTGATATAAAGAAAAGAGTGATGCTTATCAAGCATTTTTATAGTATGGTAAGAGTATGTAATAATTTGATATCCATGCTTAATTTATTGATAAATACAATCTTAAGGAAGGTATTGGGGTTCTTTACAAATTTCTTTTTGGGGTTACTTAATAATCAATGGGGCTTATAAAGCATTTAATCCTTAAAAATATTTACAATTCTTGATGGTAATTCTTGTGTAATCTCACTACTATTTGATCTATTGTATTGAGCTTTAGTATTGAAAACTATTACTAAATCTTTCTCAGGTACTACAGTAATATTTTGACCATAAGCTCCAAGTGCCGAATAAGCATTATTAAGTCTTGTATCGCTTGGGTTTTCCCAAAGCCACCACATATAACCATAACCATAATCATAATTAGATTCTTTCATCACTGGAACACTTTCTTGCATTTCTTTAGCTGTTGTCCTAGTTTTTACCATTTCATCAACCCATATTTTAGGAATGACTTGTTTATCTCTCCATTTACCTTTATTAAGCATTAAAAGTCCCACCCTAGCTAAATCTCTCGTAGAAAACCACATAGGGTAGGCTAAATATTTTGATTTTGTTGTATCTCCAACCTTTTGATGTCTTGATCTATTCCAATCCTGCATATTTAATGGCAAAACCAATTGTTCTTGTACAGCGTCATAGATATTCTTACCCGTTTGATTTTCGAAAATAAAACCCGCTGTATTAAAGTCCCAATTATTATACAGCCATCTAGTTCCTGGTTTAATGGTTCCTCTTTTCTTTAAATATTTCACCCAAGTTCCAGCGTTACTAGCAGGAAGATAAATTCCTGATCTAGCAGAAATCAAATCTTCAATGGTTGCTTCCTTTTCTATTGGTAACAATGGGTTTATATCATCAATTTTTAAATCTTTGATTGACATTCCTAAATCAATTTGCCCACTTAATACGTACTTACCATAAAGCATAGACAAGATACTTTTTCTACAGGAGGCTATATAATTAGTTTGTTCAACATCTCCATATTGAAAGATAATCTTTCCTTTATGTACTACTAAAAGACTTGTTATTTTAGTACTATCTGTTAAAAACCTATGAAGATCCATACTCTTTTCAATATTCCAACCTTCTGCTGCAGCTTGTTGATTATATTCCCATTCATTTCCTGGGAAGGTTTGAGCTAACAAAACTAATTTACAAGTAAAGAATATAAAAAGTGTTATAAAATATTTTCTTTGCATAATTAAAATTTAAATTAAAAGCCTCATCCCTACGAACGAGGCTTTAAAAGTAAAATCGAATTCTAAGCATATTAGTAAACCAAAGTACTAACCATCAAAAAGAACTTCAACTAATATCACTCTAAATCCATTCAATTTCACACTTTAACAATAAAATTAAACATTAACTGGAATGGTCTGTTATCATATACCATTTACCGTTTATCTTTTTTGTGGTTACCGAAAACCATCCCCTTAAAAGCTGTTCTCTATTTTCAAACTTTAAATTGAATCTACCTGTAACAAAATAAAGGTTGTCTGATAATTTTCTAATATTCACATTATCATAATGTAACTTCCCCATTCTTCCTTTAGGGAAATACCGCTTATAATCGCTTATAATATTATCGTAACCAAACGTTACACCTCCAGTTGAAATTGTTTGGATTTGATCTCCATTACTAGCATATGCCTTCATATAACATTCAATATCATCATTATTCCAGCAATCCTCTTGCTTCTTGAAGTTTTTATTAATCTCAGCAACATTAATATCATCTAAATGCTCAGCAATTACTTGATCTAATTCATAAATATACTTTTGCATAAGTTGATATTGATCATCATTATTTATTTGAATAGCAATACCATATTGATTGTTTTTTGAGTATTCTACTTGAGATACGTGTCCAGGAAAAAATCCAGAATGTCCATAGCGAACATCACCTCCTTTGTCCCAAATAAAAGAACCAAGACCATAGCCACTGTAATAAGGTTGTCCACTACGCATATGAACAGGTGTACGCATTTTATTTTTAATGTCTTCACTTAAGTAATCACTCTCATGAATATACTTTATTAGTTTTGCTAACTCTATTGTGTTAGTAACATAACCGCCACCAGCCCATTCAAAAGAAGGGTTTAATGTTAAATCTCCATTTTCATCTAAGATTTTTTTAGGTACTTGAAAAGGGTTTTGTCTTCCTACATATCCTTGTGCCAAATTTGCCAACTTTAGTTTGTCAGATGGGTTTGTATTCTTTAAATCCAACGGTTTTATAATAGCTTCATCTATTAAATCATACATCGTTTTTGAAGTAACCTTTTCTACAATTATACCTAATAAGATAAAATTGGTATCTGAATAACTCCACCCTCTTCCAGCTGGATGCACAGCTTCTTTGTTTGAGATATACTTGATACATTCTATTGGTGTTCTATGTTTTAATGGGTTTTCCTTTAACTCATTTAAAAATTCTGGCTGAAAAACATGTCTTGGTAAACCACTTGTGTGATTTAAAAGATGAACAATTTTTATGTCTGAACTATTTGGAAAAGAATTGAACCAATCTGTCTCCCCAAGGTATTTTGATGCTTTGTCCTCAAAATGAATCTTACCCAATTCAATTTGTTTTAGAATAACAAGATTAAAAAAGAGTTTACCTACACTTCCAGCCAGCATTCTTGTGTCTGGTTGCATTTTTTTATTCTTTTCTATATCACTATACCCTGATGCTATATTTATTTGATGTTCATCATCAAAAATAACAGAGCACGTTATTCCTGAAATACCTTCTTGTTTAGAAATATCATCTAGCTTTTCTTGTAAACTTTCCTGAAGCTTTGAATAAACATCTTGTGAATAAGTATTAAAACTTAAAGCGCAAAGTGCAATTACTGTAATATATTTTTTCATCTTATTAAAGTTAAAAACTACCATATTTCTACAATTTCTTTTCTTCTCATTTTACTTCCAACTGGAATATTAAAAGCTTTAAAGAAAGGTTCAAAATTTGAAAGCGCTCCATTTGCTCTATAAAACCCTGGTGAATGTGTGTCCGTTTTTACTTGGTTTTCTAGAGTTTCATCTCTAAATTTAATTCGCCACATTTTTGCATAAGCTATAAAAAATCGTTGCTCGTCTGAAAGTCCATTAATTACTTTTCTACCATTTTTTGCTTGATTTATCTTCATGGCTTCGTAAGCAATAGCTAGGCCTCCCAAGTCTCCTATATTTTCACCAAGTGTTAACTTTCCATTTATTGAAATTGAATCTAAAACTTTATACTCATTATACTGTTCTTCTATTTTTTTTGCTTTTGCTTCAAACTTTTCTCTGTCCTCTTTTGTCCACCATGATTTTAAGTTACCATCAGCATCATAAAGGCTTCCATTATCGTCAAACCCATGAGAAATTTCATGACCTATTACGACTCCTGCTGAACCGTAGTTTGTAGCGTCATCTGCATTATAGTCAAAGAAAGGAGGGTTTAAAATACCTGCCGGGAAAACAATTTCGTTTCTAGTTGAAGAATAATATGCATTTACAGTTGGTGGAGTCATGCCCCAGTCATTAGGATCAATGGGTTCTCCAACCTTATTAATTTCCCTTAAAATGTCATGCTCTGTAAGCCTAACAACATTGCCAAAATAATCGTTTCTTTCTATATTAACTGTTGAATAATCTAACCATTCGTCAGGATACCCTACTTTAACCTCCATTTTTTTCAACTTATATCTTGCTTGCTCTTTAGTTTGATTTGACATCCAAGAGTATTGCCCAATACGCTGATGAAGTGCTTGTTTTAAGTTACTAATTAACCCAATCATTTTATCCTTATTTTTTTTAGGAAAATATTTTTCAACATAGAGCTTTCCTAAGGGCTGTCCTAAACTCCCATTAACAGCCGCTTGTGCAACTTGCCATCTTGGTAATTGCTCCTGGGTACCTTGTAGTGTTTTTCCATAAAATTCAAAGCTTCTGTCACGAATTTCTTTATTTAATAAACCAGTAAAATTTCTAATAACTTTCCATTGCATATATTTTTTCCAATCTTCTATTGAAAAATCATTAAGCATGCGATCAAACATTGCCAAAAATTCTGGTTGTGATACTAGCACGTAGTCAACTTTCTTTTTAATTCCTACTTTTTTAAAATACCTTTCCCAATCTATATTAAAAGTGAGCTGATTGAGTTCTGTTAAACTCTTTTTATTGTAACTTCTTTCAGAGTCCCTACCTTGAACAGGAGTTCTATGAATTCTTGCCAATAAGGTTTCCATTTCAAAAACTTTTTCAGCAGCTTCTTTCTCTTTTCCAGGATGTAGCTGAGTTAATTTGTACATATCTTCAATTAAATCAAGATACCTTTTTCGGAACTCCTTATATTGATTATTATCCTCTAAGTAATAAGCTCTATTACCTAGACTCAATCCTGCTTGATTAATCCTTAAGGCATATATAGTACTGTTTTTTGCATCAACAGTGGTGTAAACATTCATGGGTGCAGATACTCCTTGCAAATAAAATTCTCCTGTTAGATCTAAAAAATCTTGTACCGTAGAAATTTCATTTATACTATTAAAATAATCTTCTAAAGGTTTAACACCTAAGTTTTCAATGGTTAAAGTATCCATAGCACTTAAGTACAAATCGGCTACTAGCTGTTTTGTCGAGCCCTTTTTGTAGCTCATTTTACTTTTTGAGAGTCCCTCAAAAATTCCTTTTATACGATCTTGGTTTTCAAAATATACTTCGTGAAAACTTCCCCAAGAACCATAAGCTGCAGGGATTTCTGTTTTATCCATCCATTCGCCATTCACGTAGGTATAAAAGTCATTTTGTATTTGGGCTTTATCTTGAGCAAGTACTACGGTTGCATATACTCCTAATAAAACAAATAAGTAAAATTGTTTTTTCATAATTACTGTTTTTAAAAATTATAACCCAATGTAACCCCCAAATTAGGCAAGAAACGAATACCTCCTAAATCTAACTTCACATCGCTATCTAAACTTAAGGTTCCTATACCTACAATGACTCCTAAGGTAACATGAGAGTTAAAAATCCATTGATATCCTGTTGTAACCCCAAAAGAAGATATATTAGTTTTTATACTATCATCATTTTTATCATCAAGATTTAAATATGTATAGTGAGGCCCAATATGCCAACCTTCCATTAAAGCCTTATTGGATGAAAAGTAATATCTTCCTTCTACATAATACCCTAAGCCTGTTGATTTTGAATCATTGTTATTAACCCGAGTTGGTATATCTGAATACCCAAATTGACCTAAAATTGAGAATTGCTTTGAAATAGAACGTTCATACTGAACACCAAAATTTCCAAAAAGCACACCAGCTTTAGCAATATTTTCTTGCGCTACTAACTTTGATGTAGCCAGAATAATTACAGACATTAGAATTATTTTTCTCATAACATTGATTGATTTTTTTTGATTGAATTTTTCTCTTTTATTTAATTATTTTTCCTTCAGATGTTTTTGAAACAATCCACCATTTGCCATCACTCAGTTTTAATAAGTTAATATGATCTGTCCAAACAACTAAACCTTCTAAAGTCACTTTAGCTAAACAATATGCTGAATTATTAAACACCTTTGCTTCTAGTATTTCAGAATTGATTTTTAACTTAGACCAATCAGCATTAAAAAACTTAAACATCCCTTCTCTATTTACTTGAAAAAAAGCATTGTTTCTCCATGGGTCAGACCAACTTAAGTGGAAGTTTTGATGAAAAACCTCTTTAAGTATTTCTGGGCTGCCAGCTTTATAACCTTTAAAATAAGTTTGTACTGTAGAAATTACTTGTTTTTCAGACTCATTATTTTGTGCTTTGGAAGTTGTAAATGACATGCAACAAATAACAACACATAATACTTGCAATTTTTTCTTTATCATAATTGAATAATTTGGACTGCAATATGTTAATTAGAGAAATGAAAAAATTGTAAAAAAGAGACATCCTCTGTTAAACTAATGTGAAATAAAAACAGCAACTACTTTTTTGGAGATATTGCCAATTTACGCCACATTTTCTCCAATAAACCTTGTCCCATATAATTCAGGCATATTTTATTTAAAAAGTATATGAGTACAATTAACAACAGCATGCATACTTGTACTTGCCCAGGTGATAAAAGATTGTATTGTCCAAATCCAATAGAAAAAAACAAAATACTTGCTGTTACGCTTTGCAAGATATAACTGGAAAGGGATGTTTTACCTAAAACTGTTAATGGTTTTAAAACACTTTTACCAAAACCATACTGACATGCAAGAACAATCGCCGATAACAAAAGTAAAGACGTACTAAATTGATCTATATACATAAGTAGGTTATACCCTAAAGTTTCTTTAAATGTACTGGAAACAAAACCAAGGTCAAAAACCGCTATTACAATTTTATATACTATTGTAAAAGATAAAATCTTCTTGTATAAATGTTTATTGGTAAAGTTTGATAAAAATTTAGTTTTTGACACATACAAACCAAAAACATAACAAGCCATAACTGGAGGGAAATAAAAATTCCTTACCCACGGCATTTGCCTAATAGACAAATAGTACCTTACCCTAAACCAACACTGCTCCAAAAAATTACCTTTTTGAAACAATAGTATTTTTTCATTCACATCTATTTGCAGACTACTTGTGTAAGTTCCCCTTGACACCCAACCATAATGCTGTAATATCATTAAAACAAAAGAATAAAGTGCTATAGCGACCCCTAAAAACAAGAAAAACGATTGCTTTTTCACAAACCTTAAAAGCAAGGTTCCTATTAAACCAAATAGGGCATAATCCAATAAAATGTCACCGTGAAAAAGTAATACAATATGAAACAAGCCAATAAAAGAAAGTACTACATTACGTCTTAACAAAAAACCGAAGTTTTGCCACTTATTCCATTGCATTCCCATTCCCAAACCAAACAAAAAAGCGAAAATGGTGGCTGTTCTTCCTCCAATAATATCATCCTTAATAAAATTCAACATATTTGAATACCAATACAAACTAGGAGCAAAAACTTCTGACAACCTTTCTGTTGGGTATGCAAAATAGACTATGTTCACCATAAAAATGCCACAAATGGCAAATCCACGAATGGCATCTAGCTCAAAATATCTTTTAGATGATTGTGTCATTCATTATTTTTTGGAATACATTAAATACTTAAAAGTTCTTATTAACTTTTTTGAGTTAACCTTAAACTTTTAGCATTGAAAAATCTTCATGTATTGCGACACAAGATGCGAATTAGTAGTTTCAAAAAATTGTAAAAAATGGACAGTTTAAAATACCCTCTTATACTGCTAGATTTGAATATATTTGAGATTCGTTATATAATAAAATGCGTTTTACAAACCAACTCCAAGAATTCCATTTAAAATGTTCTGGTCTTGTTCGGCTGCACTTTCTTTCTTTGTTATCGTTAAAATATTCTCTTTAACTTTAGCCTGTAATGCAATTTGGTTTAAATACTGTTCCAAAGGAATTTTATTAACACCATTTACATATTTATCAAAAAAATCTGATTGACTTTCACCATTTAATTTTGCTAGCTCCTCTTGAATTTCCACAAGGGTGTAATTGGCATCTGTACCACCATATTTTTGGTATAAAAACCGCATTAAGTCGTCTAGACTTTTTTCATTTTCGGAATTATTGCGTATTAAAATATCCTGAGACATACCCACAAACATACCTCCAGCATAAATTAATCCCCAATGATCATGTTTTTCTTCACCATTTGTCATTGACAGCTTACCCACACCTTCATCTTCGGCATATTTTTTATAGAAAAAGTCACTAAAAAAATTAAGACTTGATTCATCATTTAGATAATCAACAGCGCGGAGTGCTTTTAGTGCATAGTAGTTGGTAAAACCTTCTTTTAACCATTCTGTTTCATTATTTTCAGGGAAAAATGATCTCCCATTCCAGAGATGAAAAAACTCATGAGCAAAGAAAAATCTAGAAATGGTTTCAGACAGTTGCCCACCATCTTTACCAACCAAAACACTAATGTGGTTACCTATAGCTTCTCCATCTGTATTTTCACTAGAGCTCATCACTACAATAGACTTATTGAATGGATTGTCTTTTGGTGGTTTTGGTAAGCCTCCCATGAGTTTTATATAATAATCTAAAACACCTTCTGCCAAGCTTTGAAACTCTTGCTTCTTATCTATAACGCCTTCATCACCTAATGCGAAAATTAATTCAAAATCGTCTCTTTTTACATTAATCTCTTCATGCGTTCCAGCAAAAATCATGGCATTTGCCAAGTTTGAATATGTGACTGCCTGAAATGAATGTGCATTGTTATTCTTTTTGTGCCAGGGAGCTGTAACTTGCCATTTTTCTGGCAGATTAAAATCAACATTAATGTTTTGCCATTCATCACCATTAAATATTAGTAATGCTCTTGTGGTGTAAAACACCCCTAAATCGGTAGTATAAGCAGCGCCGTCAATACCACCACTCCATTTATAATTCTCGTGATCTAAATGTACACTATAGGATAGTTTTACCTTTTGGTCATTTGCCGAATGGATTCTCCATTGTACATCGGTAAGTTCATCAACATTCAATAATTTACCTTTTTTATCTGTTACTTTTAAATTATGCACAAATGTGGTCCATCTGTTTTCTAATTGATTAGCTCCTAAACCCATATATAGCAAACTATCCTTTGGCACAAAAGCTACTTCCACATCAGCAATTTTAGGATTAGAATCTCTTATGGTTATTGTGTATGAAATCTCATCAACGTTTTTTTCACTTTTTGGCTTATCAGAACAACTGTAAACCATAACAATAAGTAACATTAATAATAATTGGTGTATTCTATTTCTATTCATAATATGCTTATTCTTCTGTTTTTAAATCCAGTTTTGCATTAATTTCTTTTGGTATTATCAAACCTTCTGGATACTCTGAAGCTAGATAATCTATCATTATAGGCTTTATGCTATCCAATACTTCTTTAAATAAATCATGAGAGCCGTATTCAACTTTTAACATTTTTGGTTTGTTAAAATAAGCCGCAATGTCATAGGCGTTTTCAGGAGGTGTTCTCGCATCTTGGCTACCATAAATTAAAAGAATGGGAATATTACTTTTAAAATCTTCAGCTAAACTGTTTGCCAATTCTTTATTTGGAATCAGATCGCATGCAGAGAAAATCACATTATTGAGTGCATCTTCCAAGATGGTTTCAAACTTTTGTGTGTTTACCAAATCCCTTCTTTCTTTAGTGGCTCCAGAAGCACAATCTGTTAACACAGCCATTAAATTCTCCTGTTGATTTACTCGAATATTTATAGCCTTTTTTGCTAACCAAGTATAATTACCTTGATCCATTTGAAGGTAGTGAACTGGTAACGCTCTATAACCCTTTCTTCCTAACTCTAAAGCAGTGATAAGTTGTAGGTCGTATTTTCCTAATACAATATCAACCTGCTTATTCGTTTCAGGGTGTAAAACCTCAACCTTTATAGGATTAGATTCTAATAATGTTAATTGTTTTTTTACAAGATCTTTAAATGATGATATTTGATGATTTAAGTTTTTATCTTGTGATACCAAATCAGAAAGTTGATTTAGAATTTTATCTGCATTAACAGGTAACTTTACCGTATGAGTTAAGCCCTCTGGACTATCTAGTAGTATTCTGTCAACATTATATGGGTATTGTTTAGTGTAAACTAGTGCATGATGCGAACCAAAGCTTCCACCAAAAAGCATGATTTTATTATAGCCTAAAGTCTTTCTGATATCGTCTATATCATATACCATAGAAATGACATTGTACCCAGACAAATCCCTGTTTTTTTCCTGCCAATAGTTACTACAATTTTGAATATAACTTCGATAGTTTTCAGCAAACAAGTCAAAACTTAAAGGCTCATCTAAAGGTAAACTATAATTACTAGGACATAATAGATTTGGATTAGACAGTCCGTTACCTCTTTGTTCTAAAACAACAACATCACTTCTAGATGAAAATTCGTATAATAAAGGTGCAATATCCTTAATCTCCTCTAATACCGAAGGATTATCTCCAGGACCACCTGCTAGGACAAAAATTGGTGGTAAAGGATTTTTAGCTGTTGTTTTTATTCTAAAAAAAGGGACTTGAATACTTTTTGATAGACTATCTTCTCTATTCTCTTTAAGGTTTACATATCCCAATTCACCATTAAAAGATTTCCCTTGATAGGTTTTATATTCTACCAACTCTGTTTTATAGGCATCCTGTTGTTTCTCTTTTTCAACATCTTTACAACCAAAGGCAAAAGTTAAAACTACTAATAATACTTTTATTTTTTTTCGTTTCATTTTTACTATTAAAACTTCTTTACGAGCTTATTAAATGAAATATAGCTTTTGATTTTTTTAATTACCTATCTCTTCTAAAAGCCAAATAAATCCTTCTAATAAATATTTATCTTCTGGAAGTTCATGGCCAATTTTTAATTGCTTTAAATAAAATAATACTTTGCTACTTTTTAAATAGCTTTCAATATTTACATTATCATACAATAAATTCTTTGTTTTATCTAAAGTGCCAATTATGGAAGCAACTTTTTTTAACTTCTTACCCTTAATTGAGTAGTTTTTAACTTTAAAAGGTCTTCCTGAAACGGAAAATATACCAGTAAATATATTAGCGTATTTTGCACCTAAATAATAGCTTAAACCACCTCCTTGCGAAAATCCAAACAAATACGTTCTATTTTCATCTATCAAAAAATCTTCTTTAACTTGATAGTACGATTTCATAATTATATTTTCTGCTCTATCATTAAACTCCAAGAAAAACTATTTCTACCTACTACTTCACTTCCGTGTGGAATAATAATGATATATTTTTTTAACAGATCAATACTTTTAATTAAATCTAAATACGTTTCAGGCGATTCTCCATAACCATGTATGAAAATTAATAGTGGATATTTTGTTTTGGGATCGAAATTTTCTGGCCTAATAATCTTAATCTCTCGTTTCTTTTTATTATAAAAATCAATTTCCGTCCGCTCTTTCTCTATTAATTCTAAAAAAGCCTTTTCTTTTAGGAGATTTATAAAATCTTTATCTTCACTAAAACCATAAATTCCCTTTTGAAAAGCCACATTTGCCAATTGAAGTGTTTTTGTTTTAGAATTTGCCAATGCATAACTACAACTAGCATTGTAAAAATCGTTTTTATCATTACTCTTTAATGCTACCTTTTCAAATAGTATTCCGGCCTTTAAAAACTTTTTTGATGAATAATAAAAAAACGCACTATCTCTTATTGCATCGATATCTTCTTGAGCTCGCAATGTTACAGAAGCGAATAAAATGAATCCTATAAAAAATAATTTTTTAAACATTTTAGCTATATTCTAAATATTAAGCAAATTTCCAAGAGTTCTAATTCGAGATTTGACATTCCATTGATTTGCCAATTTTTGGTTTAATTATTTTCTTTTATTAACCTAACACTTAAAGCTGTTTTTTGACTATTAGTGCCCATTACTGCTTTTTTATTATATTTTGGTGTTCCTCCTCCATCACCATGATCTTCCCTAAAATAGCAATACCAAGCATAAATTTTATAATGCTCGTTAGATGTCCAGATACCAGCTCCTTTTCCAAATTGGTAAACATTTTCAACTTCTACATACCTAGATCCGGCTAATTTTACGTTAAAATTTGACTCTCCACCCACTCTTAATGCATTGTATGCTTTTCTACTTTCATTCCCTCCGTAAACATTTAACAGCTTTAAAAAATCTTCTTTAGTTGGTAACCTCCACCCTGATGGTACTGCCTTTTTTGCTGCTTCCCAATCATATAAATAGCCATATTCTGACACATTACTTTGGTTATTATCTGGAGCCCAACAACCTTTTTCTACTTTGAAAGCTAAGTTTTCAGCTAACCAAGTTTGATCACCAATACGCACAGTTTTATATGTTTTTCCGTCCCTTGAATCAGTATATGAACCTATCTTTTGAGCTACAGTTATTTCAAAAAAACTAACTGATATTACTACTATTAAAATTAACTTTTTCATTTTCCTTATTTTAAATCTTAATCCCAAACAAATTTCCAAGAGCCATCATCTTGACGTTTCCAAACCGAATGAAACACGCCTTTGCTCTCCACATCGTTTCCTATGGAATCTTGATAGGTAAATGTATAGTAGCCATAGGTATAGCCAAAATCGCCAGAAGCTGACACCTCAACATAATCTGGTTTCCAAGCCAAACCTTTTGATACTTGAGGTTCCATAAATTTAGTGATGGCTTCTTTTCCTTTTATAAGTTGGTTACCTCGCATTAAAACAGCATTATCCGCTGCATACGCTACAAAAGCCTTATTCATACCTTGCTCTTTTGCCATTTTAGCAAAAGCCGCTTCGGTGTCTATAATTTCTTGTTTCCATTGTTCAATGGCTTTTTCACTTGTGCTACTTGTACAAGAAACCAATAATAGGGTTCCTACAAAAGCATAGATAATTTGTTTCATCTCTTAATAATTATTGTTTTTAATGATCTGGATCCCATTGCGGTTTAATTTCATTGCCTTCAGCATCAAAAGTTTTTACACTTTGTAATTCAATGTTGTTTTTATATTGGTATGTAAAACGTGCTATATCAAAATCCTGATTGTTAACCAAGTTTCCTTTACTATCCAAGTATTGACGCACTGTTAACCTTCCGTTCTCATCAAAATGAAGTTCTTCGGTTGCATAACCACTCCAGCCATTAGCTATTTCACCATTTAAATCATAAAAAGATGATCGTACTGGTCTGTTTTGGTCATCAAATTCCACGCGCAGTTCATGCACCTGGTTTTCTCCAAAACCAATTGGTTTTTCGTCTTTATCAAAGTAGTTGCTAGAAACTAAATGTTTCCCATCAGAAGTATATGTTGATTTTAAAATACCTAAACCACTTCTAGAATTGGTAGGTTGGTCAAGAGTATCTTTTAAAACTCTTCCTAATTGATTTCCATACGCATCAAACTGGTATATAATTTTATGCACGCCCCAATTTGAATTTTGGGGATTGTTATTTTCATCAATAAAAATGGCAACTTCTTCAGAAAAATACGCTGATGGTTTATAAATAATTTTAGCAAGGTTTGTCATGCCTTTTATTGGGTTACCATCCATATCAAAATTTGCCCATTCAATAAAGCGTCCCTTATCATCGTATTTTATTTCGGTAGTTATAACCCCTGAATCATCTGGTGTGGGTTGTTTTCCGTCTATACCAAGATTGGTCATTTCTGTAAGCATATCATTTTCATCAAAGGAAAATCTAGTTATCATGTATTGAAATTCTGGTCTGTTTCTTACCAACTCTTCTTTTAAATTGTACCTAGACTCAATAATATCTCCATTTGGCGCAATTTCCCATTTATAACTTGCTATTCCAAAATCGTTTTCAATAGGTTTTCCGTTTAGGTCATAGAAGGTCAACGACTTTCTTTCTCCTTTGTCATTTAAAGTAATTCTGGTTTCGTAAACATCCCCAGACACTAAAGTTCTATGTCCATATTCATTATAAAATGTGCGAATTTCCAAGCTATCCTGATAGCTGATTTTTATTTTTGGAGCTCTCACAAAACGATCATTGAATGTTATTAACTCATCATTAAGTACATATCGGCTTTCAATTAATCTTCCTTGTTCATCGTAATCAAACTCAAAATGCTTTACATTATTAGCTTCGCTTTTGGTTACATAATTAGCACCTTTAATATCTGAATACGGTGTTTCCCTAAACACAATACTCATAGCGTATTTAGTAGTTACTTGGGCTTCCTCGCTGTTTTTAGTTGAATCATTTTTTTCTTTTGAAACGCAGCTGTTTAAAACTAGTAATCCAATAATTGCTAGAGATAATGACTTCATACTTCTTACCATATATATTATTGATTTCATATTAATTCTCATTTAAATGTGTTTTTTACTTAAACTCATTAAGATTAAATTTCGTCACATACAAATCTAAGCCACCATCAAATTGTTTTGGGTTTGGCGAGTTTCTTGTTGACGTTAAAAACATATATTTATAATCTGGTGATAACCATGGGCTACCATCAACGCCCTCACTATTATATTTTTTACCTAAATTTTTGGCTTTCGTCCATTGTCCATTATCATTAAAACTGATAAAAAGATCTGTTACCCCAAATCCATTAGAATCATCTTTTCTGGCAAAAATCATGAACGACTCATCTGGAGCAACCCAAGCATCAGATTCCAACAAATTGGAATTGATAGTGTTTGGTAGTTTTATGGCTTCCTCGTACTTTCCATTTTTAAATTTTGCCACATAAATATCGTAACTGGACGCTCTTGATGGTCTAGAAAAATAAAGGTTACCACTATTGGTTGTCATTGGGTAAGCTTCTGGTGCTTTGGAATTTATTGTTTCAGGAAGTTTTTCTGGTTTAGACCATTGATTATCTTTTTGTTTACTTCGCCAAATGTCACCATCATCGCCAACATAATAAAGGTATTTACCGTTACTTTGTATATGTACATCGGCACTGTTATATAATTGCTTACCAAACATTGCTTTTTTAGGCTTTAAAAATTTACCATTTTTAAATTGGCTTTGTATAATATTAGACTCAGACCAATCGGAAGAACTAATCGTGTAATACAAGGTTTCTGTTCGTAGATTAAAACTTGTATTGTATTCTATTTTATTGGTTGAAATTAGGTTGGGCTCTAATCTTACAGCTCCTTTTGAAAAATCCAGACGATTTAAATATGAATTTAGGAACCCTTTTTTTGATACAACAGTATTTGAATTTTGTGAACTTACATTTATTATAAAAAACATCAAAAGTGCTATTGAAATTTGCAATGCTATAAAAATTTGCAGTTTGTTTTTTACTATTTTATTCATGATTCTTGTATTTAATAATTCCAAAATTGTAACCCAACAAACCCATTTTGCAACATGAATACATTGAGATAAATAATTGAAAAGCATATTAATGAATATGGAATTTTTAACCAGAGAGAGAGACTTTTATTACGATGTTTAACAACCTCTTTTATATATATTAATGACACCAATGGAAAAACCATACTTAGTATAAAAAAGAGAATTGTTTTTAAGTTCATTTCTCCCAAAGCAATTAAGTCAAAAGGCCCTGAAGGGATACCAATAAATATCATTAAGGCTAATGATAATGTTGCTATGCTAATGGTTGTATTTATGACAGAAAATTTAAACCTTCTTTTTATTGTTTTAATAAGGCTTATAATTAATATAACCAACGTAGCTATTGCTAATATTGGAATGCTTGCAAAAAGAGAAATGTGTTTAAAATAATGAATGAACGCTGATTTTTTCTTAAAATACACTGTGGCTGTTCCTGTATCCCAAACAAGAACTTGTTCATTATTTTCGTCATACATAAGCCCAAGCGAACTCATGTTCCTTTGCTTTTCAAATCTTTTATCTACACGATTAAGTGAAATTAGCTTTTCAGTTGAATTTTCAAAAACCTTGTACTTACGTTGCTTTAAGCCACCGTCAAAACACACCGTATCACTTTCAACTTTTAAGTTTCCAGCATAACGTATTTGATCAAAAAACAATAACATTTCATTACGAGACGTTACAGCTTCATAAAACCCTTCAAAAGGCTTTGCTATTTCGGAAGATTGATAGTTACGAGTGGTTTCTATTTTATAATCTTTAAAAAGAAAAGCTGTTAGTAATCTTCTTATTTGAGGAATACCAAAGCTACAGTTAGTTGCCAAATAGTAACCAACGCCAACCTCTCTATTATATAGAAAGAATGAGGTGTTCCACGCATTTCCATGATGACCAAAAAGTTGTACTTCTCTTAGCCCAGGTTTATTACCTAATCCATACCTACCGTCTAAACCTAATTTGGCATCATAACTCGTTTCACCATTTTCCATTCGGTCAATAGATGCTTTACCCACAATTAAGCTATTGTTTTCATTAGCCGATAAATAAAAATTAAGATACTTCAACATATCTTTAGAGGATGTAATAACAAATGATGCTGGGCGCTGCATGAAATTTGCCCCTACTTTCCCATTTTGAAAGAAGGGTACATTTTTTTGATTTTTAAAATCATAACCGTAAGGAATAGCTATGTTGGGATATTTAGCTGTTGGATTAGTCAACTTTGTCTCATTCATTTCTAAAGGATCAAGAATGCTTTGTTTGACATAAGCTTCAAAAGGCATTCCCGTAATTTTTTCAATGATATATCCAGCAAGTGTGTAATTTAAATTGGAATACGAAAACATAGTCCCTGGTTTCCAACGACTATGCAAAGCATTTGGGTAGGTATTTAACAACTCTTTTAATGTAAGGTATTCATCATCTTCCCCAATAAAATTATTATACCTTGTATCATCAAAACCAGTTGTATGTTCCAATACCATTTCAAGGGTTATTGGGTTAGTATCTTTCCAAGGGTTTTTATAATTAATCTCTGGAATAATATCTTTAATAGGTGTTGTTAACTTAACTTTTCCCTCTTCTACTAATGTCATAATGCTTAAAGCAATAAAGTTTTTACTTGTAGAAGCTATAAACATCAATGAGTTTTTGGTCATTGGGATATTATTTTCAATATCTGCCATACCAAAACCTCCCGACCAATAGAGTGAATCCTTTTTATTAATAATTGCCAGTGATATACCTGGAATATCTTCTTTTTCTATAATGGAAAGAATTGAATCCTTAACCTTATTAAATGTTAATTCCTGACTAAAGGAATAAGAGAACACTAATAAAAAAACCGTTAATATTGTATGCTGTTTAATCATTTGTTTTTATTGGTGTTATTATAAATCCTCTATCTGACAATTGAGCAATCAATCCGCATTCAAACCTTAAATGGCTTAGACCAACTGCAATAAAACAATTATTCTTCATTATCTTTTCTGGAATCACCTGCATCCATTTATTGTTTCTATCGGTAAGCATGAGGTGATTTTGACATTCGGTATCTAAATTATAGGTGAATTCTTGATTTCTATACGTTTCACTATCCTCACATTTACCTGTTATTATATTATTACGCAATAAATTAATAAGACTTTTCAAGCGCTTTTTATGTACTTTACGCGGCATACCTGCTACATCCTTGTTGATGATTTCGAGCTGTTCTTTAACAGTTTCCAACCCAAAGGTTTCTACATTGTTACGCTGTGCTATAGAACCGATATATTCATCAAGTGTTAAGTTTGAGTCATCGTCCATACGTGCTGCACAAACTTTAATATTATAAACCCTGGCCAATGTTACATAAAGTTCTGTAGGTGTTAACTTGTCAAAATTTACAGGACCCTTTTTGAGCAACTCTTGCGCATAAATTAAATCGTCTTGGCTTAAGTATTTTTTCCAGTTGGTTGTTGTTGTTCTAACATTGATAATATCCTCTGAATTTTGACCAGGAATTTTTAAACTTTCTAGTATTACAATACTTGATTCTTGAAGTTTACTTTTTGGAACTTCCAAAGTATCAAAGAAGGATTTACTAAATGCATGGTGAGTTCCTAACAGATAAGAAACATTATTACTTTCTGGGTGTGTGACTTCAAAAAAAATGGATTTATAATCATTCTCATCAAGCAAATGCTGTGAATTTAATTGACAACAAAACACAATTATTAAGAAGGCACTTATGCAATAGTTTTTTAAATATAAATTCATTTTGTTTCTTTTGATAATGAAATCACTCGAATACTAGAAATCATTTATTTAATCTTTAATTATTTTAATTGTTTTCTTTTTTCCTTGAGCATTTACTTCTAAAAAGTATAACCCTGATTGTAATGACAAAACATCTAACTTTCCTTTTTTTGCATTTATAGTCATAGATAAAACCTCTTTACCTACAACATTTGTAAGCTTTACGCTTTCTATGATTTTTTTAGACTCAAATTGAATGGATTCGCTTGCCGGATTTGGAAAAAAATTAAACTTAACATCTTCAAAATCTGTTGTACTTAATAAATGTGGCTGAACTTGCACATTGTCTAAGGCAAAGAGTAATGTCCCTTGATCTGTCCCCTTTTGTAAAAAAATCTTCAGCCTGTTATAGTTTGTATATTGTGGTCCTATTTGATCCATATCAGCCACTCCTACATTTGCTGTAAACCACTCATTCCAAGCATTTAAAGTAATGTTATTCATTTCTATTCTACTGCTAGTCCCAATAGCATCATTATAAAGCCAAACCGTTGCGGGCGATATAAAGGGGGAGGCTATGTTTATTTGAAAAGTAATGACGCCATTATGAGATTGGTTAACAGGGTTTACTTTGAGTGTAATGGCATCGTTGCCTGTAGCCGCACTTTGATAACGTATTTCACTAATATTAGCTGATGGATTAAGGTATGGTTCAAAATTTGATTTTAGTTCAACCGAAAACAAATTGGTGTCGTAATCAAAATAGTCATTAACAGTTCCTGACTCAAAGTCAATATCTGTTTGAGCTATTGAGTTTAGTGATAATATAAAGCTTAAAAATAGAATAGTAGTTTTTTTCATGATTAATATGTATGTTGTTTTTGTGTTATTAGTTTAAGTGATTAAACTTAATTACTTGTAATTATATGATTTCACTTGATTACTTCATTCCCTTCTAAATCAAAGTTTTTAATTTCGATTAATTGTTCGTTTTCATCATACTTAAGTTTTATTGATGCTACACCGTCTTCATTCCTGTTTTTAAGTTTACCATCAAGGCCGTAAAATCTTACTTCTATAACCAAACGAGCTTTGTTTCTTATTAATTCTATTCGAGCAACGCCATTATCATTCAAAGACGGAATACCAGCAGAATTAAAATATCGTTGATCTATAAGAAACCCATAATTATCATAAATGCTTCTAGAAAAAACATTGTTGTCGGAATCTGGTGTTACAAGGTCACCCTCAGCATCATATTTAACTACCCCAGTATTATAACCATTAGCATCATGCTCATATATTTCGGTACAAAAGCCATAATTACCTTTCATTACCTCAAATGGTTCAACATTTTTTGGGTTGCCGTTTGTATCTACCCAAGTGATTTGCTTTTCATCGAGTGAACTAACATCCCATTTTGTATAAACACCTGCAACTTTGCGTTTTTCACTGTTTATTCTATTGCCTTTATCATCTATATTCCACGTTTCCCATCTCAACCCACGTTCATCGAAAATCATTTTTACTCTTCCGAAATCAAGAAAATTATTAAATCGTCTGGACTTACCATCTTTACCCGTTCTTTCTTCTATAACTTCTTTACCATCTTCGCTTACTTGCCAATTCATTACCCATACGCCTCTGGAATCCTCAACTCTATTGCCACTTAAATCTTTATAAATCATTGACTTTTTGTATCCTTTGTCATCTAGTTCAATTTCCTCTACAGCTACTTTCCAATAATTAAGCATAGGCTTTCCTTGCTCATCTAGGTAAGACCTGATAATTTTATTGTCTTCATATTTAAAAGTTAATCTGGCAGCTCCAGCTATGGCTCCAAAACGATTGTAACCACCTCTTGTTAACTTATTTCTAAACCAATATTCAATTTTTGAAACCCTACCATTTTCTTCCTTGAATATTCTGAAATGAGCACCAAACCCAACTTTGTCTGAGCCAACTGGATAACGTCCCATTAAACTACCGTAAGGTGATGCTCTAAACACCATATGCCTATAATAATCTACATTCTCTTGAGCGTTTATAATGCTATTACTATTGATTATAAAAGTGAAAAAAAATAAAATTCTTAAATACATATTTTTAATTATTTCTTGGTCTTAGATTGATTTGGTTGTTTCCAAGAGGTTGCTTAAACAATTCCTCGAATTTTTTAAGAGCTTTACTTTTAAGGTTTTCTGGCATTTCTTTACCCTCTACGGTAAACTTTTCAGTACTTATTGAAATTGTTGCTTCCCTAAGTGACTTTTTAATCCCTGCTTCTTTCATTAATGTTTCAAGGTAAAAAGCAAATTGCATTTGAGGGTCATTCATATCTGGTTGCCTTTGTTTCCATGCTGTCTCTTTAGCTTCTATATCATTATATTCTTGAATTACCCGTTCACCATACTTTATCAAATCATCTACAACCGCTTTTTTCCCGTCAACTCCTAAATAATAAGAACCATCTGCTCTTTTTATTGATACAATTTCTTTGCCATCCATTATGGTTTTATAATATCGTTCTCCTTTGATTGTAGATTCAATCCAATCTGCAAAAAGACTAACATTAGGATAGTAATTTCTAACACCATAACGTCCTTGCTGTTGCCTGTTTTCTACTACTTCAAAAGAACTCACACCAGCAAGCACCAATGTGCCATTTTCTTTTATATAAGCAGGACCACCACTATCTCCAGGGCCTGGGGTTCCTTCTAGTTTGGTTGCTTTTCCACTAGTAGGTGAGTCGAAAACAAAAGAAATGAAATGATCTTTTAAACTATCTAGGGTGTTTGTTGCTGCTCTAATTTTTTTATCTTTGTTAGTAGGTCCTGTCTTTCCGTTTCCTACATCGCCATTTCCTGCTAAATATAGTATGCTTCCAATTTCAGGGGACTTTTTAATATATTTTACAGGTGCTACTCCACTTACTGGTTGATTAAGTTTAATAAGCCCTAAATCTTTCTTTTTAAAGAGGTCGTCTGTAGGCTTTTGCGGATATAATACTATTTTCTCTACCTTGTATTCGGTTCCATTAATTGTAACAATGCTTCCGGGTTTTTGATCGTCTGCTATATGACGAGCAGTAAGGACCCATTGTTTATCAATTAAGGTGCCATTACCATCCTCGAATACAGCAAGAGATTCAAAGCCCTTTTTGCCATAATTGATATATTCTTCATCACTAATATCATGCCTTGTCACAATAAATGCGTTACACATAACAAATACTATTCCTATAAAAAACAAATGTTTTGATTTCATACTAAATGCCCCTTTTAAGTCTTTATCCTTTCAACCAAGCGTTTCTTATTTTAACTTGTTTATCTGTTGGGTTATCAACTGGTCTAATTACATCCTCTTCATCAAAAACAGGAGTCGTAGTAGCATCAATGATAATCTCCTTACCATCCCTTTCTAATTTTACTTCAATTTTAGTACCTGGCTGCCATTTAGACACTTGTTCTACAAATATTTTTTCGGCATTTCCTAATGTGATTTCTTGTCCGTTTATTTCTCTAAAAATATCATTTGGCAAAGCCCCTTGGGCTGTCCAAAATGCATTACGCTTCACCCATTCATTAAACCTTATTACTTTATTATCTTGGTCTAAACTCACCATTGGAGGTCCTTGTCCACCTCGAGTTAGGATATAATTACCAGGTATTTTCTCTTTAACAATGTTTAACCCAACTTTTTGTAATATTTGGTTATAATTTATTGGCGTAGTCCCTATAACATGGTTGTTAAAGAATGTACCGACAGATGGGTAAGTCATCGTCACTATTTCATCAATAATTTTATCATCATCAAAAGGTTTATTTTTACCATACTTAATTGATAGCTCTTTCATGAGTGATAACACACTTCTGTTACCATTACTTCCCTCTCTTATTAAAATATCAAGGCACATTCCTATTAAGGCTCCTTTTTGATAAACATTGCCATAGTTTCTGGCATAAGGTTCATCAATAACATTTTCACTCATTTTGGTAAAACTCATTGTATCATCATAATATCCTCTTGAACTTTTGATAACTGAGTTAATTCTATCGTATAATTCTTCATTAGAAATTAAACCTTCCTTTACTTGAAAATGGTTCGCAAAGTATTCTGTGAGCCCTTCATACATCCATAAATGTTTGGAAAAAGTTGGTTTGTTATAATCGAAATAATGTACATCTTCAGAATGTACGCTTAAAGGTGTTACAATATGAAAAAATTCATGAGACACGACATCAGTTAAAAAATCTGCTAAATCTTTTTTTGATCTATTTTCCTGGGTCACTACTACAGTTGACGTATGATGCTCTAAAGCACCAGTAACACGAATAGGCTTATCTATTAAATAAAGAAAAATGTCGTAACGAGTTGTAGAATTCAAGTTCCCTAAATATGCTTTTTGTGCTTCCATCATTTTGTATATGGTTTCTTTTATCTCTGAAGCATGATGTTTTTTATTGGGTGAAAACAAACTCAATACAATTTTAATATCTCCAACCATAAACTCTTCCACATCTAAATCGCCATACATCATTGGGTTATCTGTAATATCAAAATACCTTGTTGCGTGATAATAGGAGGTCTTTGAATTGCCATCTGCATTTACTTTTTCACCCCTGGATTCTAGTGCTGAACTCCTTACAAATGATGTTGGTGCACTTACAGCCAAATCATATTGATTGTTTTTTAGTGAATCAAAATAACCAATAAACCCATGAAGATTTAATACGTAATTATTAGGTTCTATGTTGGTTCCTCCAGGTGGAAAAATTTTTGGCTCTCCGGTTTCATCAACATCATCAAACGTATCGTTAACTTCATACACTATTTTATCAAGATTACTAGCACTTTCTATTTCCCAACTACTTGGGTCTATTTTTGTAAATGAAAGCTCGTTCCCATTATAATCCAGTGCTTTAAAATTTTCTATATAGGTTCCAAAATCCTTTATTTCATAAGATCCTGGGATAGCCCTAGGAATTCTATAAACTACTTTATCTTGAGTAAATTTGCCTGGATTAATAATTACTGGCACCTTGTCATCAGTCATTCTTGCTACATTAATTTCACAAGAAATTGGTATGCTTGAAGCCAAATTATTGTTAAGGTTTTTGGAAGATTTACAGCTTACAAAACTCACTATTACAGTAAGTAGAAAAAGTTTTTTTAATAATGATTTGTTCATGTTTTTTTGATTGATTTACTTATTCTTTTAATGATTAAGATTTAATTTCATTTATCATTTTTGTTGCATTGTCATTTTGTGGATTTAATTCTAAAGACTTATTGTAATGTTCAATTGCTTTTTCTTTTTGATTATTCTTATAATAGGCCTCTCCTAAACTATCGTGCATATTCCAAGAATCTGGATACAAACTAGCTCCTAATTCAAAAATAAAAACGGCGTTCTCTGTTTTATTTTGGGCTATATAATCATACCCTTGCATAATAAAGAACATCTCATTGTAATCATAAGTGTCTGGTTTTAAATCTATAACAACTTCATTCCACCATTTTTTAGTCGCTTTTCTTCCTTTAGTATTTAGATTATAATGTATAGCGTTTGTAATAAAGGTTTTAAACTTATGTCCATTTACAATCATACTTCTCTTATCCAATACTTTTGTCCATTCTGGTTCATTTGGCTCATCAAATATTTCATGCAGTTCAGTATTTGCTCCAAAATAAATGATAGCATCAACTTGACGTTCATATTTTAAACCTCCGTACCTTGGTTGATTTCGTTCATCTCCAATTTTTGTCCCCTTAATTTTAGTAACAAATGGTTTTTTAAAGTCTATCCCTTCTAAAGGTTTGTCATAATAATTAATTATGGAAACCTTCTTCCCCTCGTCCATCATCCTTGTTTCAAGAAATGAAACAATATTTAAATACATTGGTCTTGGATTATCACGTTTAAAATGGTCAGCTCCCATTATTAACAAAGCGCTTCTCCCTCTATCAATAACTTCATCCCAGACCAAAGTACCGTAATAACGATCGCGTCTACTCATCATAATACGCCAATCTTTAGAATTTTTAATTTTACTCCAATCAATAGGTGAATCACCTCCCAAAACCCGAATTTTCTTTTCTTTTGGAAGTGCTTTATTTACATCTCGCACTTTTTTTAAAAACTTTTGAATAGAAGAGTTTTGATAAGCATGTACTATTGAATGTGTACCATCTCTCCAAACTTTTTTGAGTTCTTCCATAGACACATCACCTCCATAAATGTATTCATCTAAAAGATCTTGATGTAACGGATTCCCCAATTCTATTACAATATCATTTACTTTATCAATAAAAGGCTTGTATGATAGAAGGTCTAAATAAAAATCTTGGACTTCTTCAACATTATGCCTTTCACCCATGGCAACAATAGATGTAGAATCGAAGGCTTTAACAACCGCTTGCAAGGCATCTTGAGGAACTAAAGGTTTATAATCTTTGGTTACAGGCTCTTCCTTTAATGTGGCACTCTCTTGGATTACCATAGCTTGTTGAGCAATTACCATTGTCGTTGAAAAAAACAACATGGTAATTGTAAATAATAAACTTGATTTTTTCTTTTTAGTATTCATTTTATCCTATTTAAATTCTTGACCTAACCATGTCATATTATCTGGCTTTATAAATAGTGCTTCAACCTTACCTCTTTTATTCTCCATAACCCATTGAAGTGCTATACGCTGGTCTCCGTCACAATGAAGCCATAACTCTATACCTTTTGGGTTTTGATCTTCAACCCACCTGTAGCCATAAATCTTTAAGTTTGGCCATTCGTTTTTTATTCTGACCAGTTCATCCCAAGTAGGATCATTCATGTCCATTAACCCATTTTTGGCCGCATTGTTATTAAAGATGTTTAACATTTTATTTTTATCTGCTTCTAAAATAGCTATCGCCCAATCTTTCATAGCTTTTTCAATAGGAATGCTATCATTTAAAGCAGATATATTTGTAAGTGTTATTTTCTTTTTTGGCGATTGCTTTTTTTGAGATGCTATTCCAAGTGCTTGTTCAACTCCATTTTTTATATCGGACATTTTATTTAAATCAGGAACTCCAATATTATTCAAGACAATTAGGGTAACATCTTCTTTTCTATTAATATAGATCATATTAGTATAGCTTGGAAGCGACCCATAAACCTCTATTGTTTGATCTTCTCCATATAGATATGATAAACTTGTATCATTTAAAAAAGCAGTCCCTTTTAAAGCCTTCGACAGCTTTACTAAATCCTGCAAAGAAGCGTAAGCTCCACCTGAGGCATATCTTGATTTGTAGTCTGTTTTATCTAACTTCCATTTGCCATTATCTTTATTGTAGCCATTTATACTATTTCCTTCCTGTAAAAAGTAGCCGCTATTATTCATTTTTAGAGGGTCAAAAATATATTTGGCGTAAGCTTGGTCTAAATTTAATCCTGTCACTTCTTCCACGACAGCTCCTAACAACCAATAGTTTAAGTTACTATACTCATAGTTAGACCCTGGTTGAAAAGACAATTCCATATCAGGTATAGTATCTAAAAACGCTCCTGCAAAGCCCTTATCATCAAGCTTTAAACTATTGGTAAGATTATCACCGTTCAATTCCCGAGGTAGGCCAGATGACATTTTTAGTAAGTTTTCAAGTGTTAACACCTTTCCATAAGATGGTTGGAAATTTTCCCTATAATTTGAAATCGTAGAATTTAAATTCAATTTACCTTCTTCTACTAACTTAACAACCGTTATTTCAGTAAAAAGCTTTGTTAAAGAAGCTAAATAATTTCTTGAATCACCCTCGATAGCATTTAATGCTCCATCTGAGCTTATTAACTTGTCATTATACAAAACTTCATTACCATTTTCGACATATACCAAACCGTTAAACTCTGTTTGGCTCGAAATATCTGAAAGCAATTTTTGAACCTTCTCCTCAGAGGATGAGCAATTAGTGAAGAAAATAACAATAGATAAAAGAAGTACAACTCGTCTCAAAACATTATGAATTAAAAATTAATCCATAAAATTAGACTGCTTAGTGGTCATAGAATTGTAAAAAAGAGACAGTAAAAGTTAAACTATGTTAATACTACGCTTATTAGAAATTTAAGAAGAAGAATTATTTTCTAATTTATTAAGCAAAATATTTTTTGATTGTTATTTCTAACGGTACTTTAAATTATCCCTATTTCGATTTAAATAGAAAATTCTTTTTTAATGAATGCGACAAAGTCGCCCAATCAGTTATAAGATAAGAAATTAAAAAAATAAGAAGAAAAATTTAGTTATGTTAGTGCAAGAAAATATTGGTCTGTACAGTTCTATCTATATCAAAATAGTTTTTAGGTGTCATTCCTGTGAATTCCTTTACTTCCTTAATAAAATGTGCTTGATCATAAAAACCGTTATCAAATGCTATCGAGGATAACTTTAAATCTTTTTTATTCTTAGGGATTTTTAAAGCATTAAACATCCTTACTATACGACAGTATTTTTTTGGGGTTAAGCCTAACTTTGATAAAAACTTACGTTCTACTGTTTTTTTTGACACATTACATTTCTCTGCCAACATATCAACATTAACATTCCCTTTGTTTAAAATAATGTTTTGAATAAAAAAGTTAAAAACATGATCCACCTCTTTATTATTACTATTGAGCTTCTTCAGAAAAAAATCTTCAATAAATTTTACTTGTTCCAACTCGTCACTTGTGTTAAATAGTTGCTCTTCTAGAACAAGTATCTCCTTACCAAAAATATCTTCTGGAAGCAAAGATTCATTAATGGTTTTATTGATATCTGTTTTAGTAAAAGGATATAGTCCATAAGGTTTAAACCTAACAGACAATAAAACATCTCCTTCTAAACCAACTAATTGAGGCTCTGTTTTTAGTCCACATAAATGTGACTTAATCTTACATATTTTTTTTTTGCTATGCTTTGCCGTTCTCTCAACAGAGTTTGAAGTAAAAGCCAATTCTATTGTATTATCAGGGACAACTAATATTTTTTTGTCACCATTACCTAAATACTTATTAAAGTCATCTCTCCAAACACAATCTATGTACTTGTTCAAACCATTTTTAACCTGATACTCTTTATAGTCACTCATTAATTGCACATTTATTATTAGAAATAACTGTTATACTAAAGACTGAAATATATATGTATTGTTACTAAATAAAATGTTAATTTTTCATATTGTTTTCTTAAAATTAAAACTATCATCCTCTTTTTTTATGTAAAAAAACCACCGCATCAACATGCGGTGGTTTTTATTCCTAACTAGATTAAACTGTTATTAGTTTCCGTAACCCGGATTTTGTTCCATATTAGAGTTGGCATCTATTTCCGCTTGAGGAATTGGCCATGCTAATCTATGATCGCCATAAGGGATTGTTGACGCAAAGTTTTGCTGAAGGGATGTCTTTTCAATATCCTGACCTGTTCTAACCAAATCATCAAATCTATGTCCTTCAAACATTAATTCCTTTCTTCTTTCGTTTAAAATGTTTTCTTTAGTAGCTGTTAAATAAGGTGTAGCTCCCCTGTTAGATGTAATTAGGTTTAACTGCGTTAAGGCATCTCCACCAGTTTCAAATAATGCTTCCGCATAGTTTAAAATAACTTCTTCATACCTAATGATAACAACATTATCATAACCTTGATTACTAGGGAACTTCCCAATATTTCTCAACATTACACCTTCATAGCCTAAAATACCACCTCTAACATCTCCGGGTTCAAAAATAGCATCTACTCCGTCAATAACCTGAATATCACCATAACTTCCACCACCTGTGGTTCTATAAATATTTCCTAAACTGCTAATGTTTAAATTATCAGACGTATTAAATGCTAATTCAAAGATAGAATTGTTATTACCCTTGCTAGCCCAAGAACCCACATAATTAGCTGCCGACATTATTGAATATAAGTTAGAATTGATCACTTCCTCAGCGGCATCAACCACTCTAGGCCAATCACCAAAATAAGTTGCCACTCTAGATTCCAATGCTTTAGCGGTATATTTTGACATAAACTCTTTTGAGCTGTCAAAATAGTTATCATCCATTAAACTAAAAGCTGTTTCTAAATCTGCATAAATATCTGCTTTGTTTTCAGAAATTGTATTTCTAGCTGGAAAAAGATTATCTCCTTTAAATTCTTTTACATAAGGTATTCCCAATGTTCCACCAACATGTTGTTGTCCATACTGCTTCAAAACATCAAAATGTGCCAAAGCTCTCACTGCATAAGCTTGTCCTTGAATGTGTAGACCATAATCTGTATCACCCTCTAACGAAGCAACATCAGTCCCAATAATAATATTGGCGGCTGCAATAGCTTGGTAAGCATCATCAAACATAAACCCTGTGTTAGGTGTATAGGCAAAAGATGCCTCTGTCGTAAAACGTCCTGAATTACCATTTGAAAAACAGTTGTCTGTACGTACCTCATTGTTTATAATAAAATCTCTACCATAGTAGCCAGAAGCTGTCATTTCGTTATAGGCTCCTTTTATGATACCATATAAATCTTCTACACTAGTAATACTCCCTTCTACAGATTTATTTTGTTCTAAAGAGGGTTCTAAATCCTCTGTGTTACACGATATTAGCCCAATAAAGGCAAGTGTTGTAAATAATATATATACTTTTTTCATAATTTTTTAAAATTTAACGTTAAGTCCAAAAATGAATGATTTTACTGGTGGTGTTGTTAGTCCTATCACACCGCCGGCATCAACTTCGGGATCGTACTTAAGGTTTTCATCTTTAACCCATGTAAGGATGTTTGTACCTCTCACGAATACACGAGCACCATCTAAACCAACAGCATCTAATACAGGTGCTTTAAAATCATACCCTATTGTTAGGTTTTTAAGCCTGAAATAATCCCCTTCATATAGAAACTTAGAACTTGCTTGCCAAGGTGTAGCAGCTGTGGCTTCAAATCTTCCAAAACGCTTTCCAGTATCTCCTGGTTGTTGCCATCTGTCTAATACGGCATCAACTCCTTGATAGTATAATGTAGAAAAGTAATTTGTTCCATTGGTATAACGATGCCAATCTTCATATACTTTATGTCCACCTGCAAAATATCCGTTGGCATCCAAAAAGAACCCTTTATAGTCAACATGAATGTTCATACCTGCTGTTAATTCAGGAATGGCACTTCCTCCTTGAAAAGCTCTTTCTGCTATGTTCCAATTATTTGTAGTCGCGCCATCTTTACCATTCAAGTAATAAAGTTCGTCACCATTTGCTGGATCTACTCCTGCCCACTTTCGCATATGCCATCCCCAAACTGGTTGACCTTCTTCGGTTCTGGTTCTTGAGCCTCCACTGATATTAATGGTTTCTCCATTACCGTCTTTGGCCAATTCCAACACCTCATTTTTAGTGGTTGCCATATTTCCTCCAATAGATAAGTTAAAATCTTTTGAACGGACAATATCAATATTCAATTCTACTTCAAATCCTTTATTTTCCATTCTACCGATGTTTCTTGTCTGCTCATCAAATCCAGTTGTGAACGACAATGGCACATCTAGCAATAGATTCTTGGATTCTCGTTTGTAATACCCTGCTGTACCAGAAACAATATTGTTAAATAAGCCAAAATCAATACCAACATCTAAAGTATGTGAAGTTTCCCACGACAAATTATCATTACCAAAAACATCAGGATTAATGGCACCTTGACCTGCATAACTTCCTTCAAAACCAAACTGTGCTTGATACTGATTTAGACTTATATTAGCATTACCCGTCACACCAAAGGACCCTCTAAGTTTTAAATTATTAATCACCTCAGAATTTTCCAAGAGGCTCTCCTTATGTAAGTTCCATGCAGCACCTACAGACCAAAAGTTACCCCATCGATTAGCTGAAGAAAAACGAGAGTTCCCCTCTCTTGTAAAAGTCCCATCAATGACATACTTTCCATTATATCCCGAATAATGTATAATACCTACATAACGCGCCAAAGCCCAATCTTCAAAGCTAGAAAAAGCAGAAGTCGGATTACCCGCCGAAGCTAAATTTGTTAAACCGTCTGTAGCAAAAGAATCCCCATCAGCATCTAAATAGTAGTTTCTGTTTTTTTGAAATTCTTGCACAGCTGTAAAGTCAATACTATGATCATCGTTAATGTTCCAAGTGTAATCTAACGTATTTTGAAATACATAAGTCACTATATTATTATGTGCTTGCCAACCATAACCACTTGTATCTCCATCGCCATCTCCTCTTACCCTGTTTCTATAACGCTTATAATTATATACTTGGTAATCAATGTTAGCTCTAGAAGTTAACTTTAAACCATCTATTGGTGTATCCCACTCAAAAGAGTTGTTACTGATAATTCTTGTAAACTTCGAATCATCAATATCCTCTTGAGCTATCCATAGCGGATTTGGAACTGTACCTGATACATTTATGGTTCCATCCTCATTGTATGCTGGTTCTATAGCTGGTTGAAAATACTTTGCTGCTCTAGGCGATGAAAAATAAGCACTCGCCTCTAACAACCCATCTTGATAGGTATGTGACGCACTATTTCTAGTTGAAAACCTTATATTATCGCTTAGCTTTTGACTAAAATTGATAGTACCGGTCATTCTGTTAAACTCAGAGCCAATTACTGTTGCTTCTTGGTCAAAATACCCAAAAGATGTATAGAAATTATAGTTTTCATTACCTCCTCTAGCACTTAAGTTATATTCCTGTATTGGTGCATCTTCATTTGTAATTAAATCAGCCCAATTTGTTTCTTGTCTTCCATTAGCATTCCATACAGCATAATCGGTTCCAAAAAAATTTGGGTTAGCCTCATAAAAAGCTTTAGCACCTGCTTGGTCATTAAAACCAAAACCTGCACCATAAGTATTTATTAATGCCTCATAAAATAGCATTTCTCTTTGCGCTCCCGTCAATACTGTTGGACCGTCTGTAGCATCATTACCAAAACCATAAGAAGAGCTAAAATTAAATGTAGTTTTACCTTTTTTTCCCGATTTGGTCGTAATTACAATAACTCCATTAGCACCACGTGCACCATATGCTGCAGTTGCAGAAGCATCTTTTAACACTGTAATACTCTCAATATTATTACTATTGATACTTGCCAAAGCAGATAGAGAAGATCCTGAACTAGTAGCCGATACATTATCGTTGTTCATTGGTACACCATCAATAACATATAATGGTTCGTTACCGGCTGTAATAGAACTCACACCTCTAATACGAATATCTGTAGTTGAACCCGGAGTACCAGAGTCCCCATTAAATACTAAACCAGCAACTTTACCCTGTAGTACTTGGTCAACTGTTGATACAGGAACCAACTCAATTTCCTCAGCATCTACTTGAACAGTTGAACTTGTTAGCTCAGTCCTTGATTGGGATCCATATCCCATAACAACTACTTCTTCAAGCTCATTGGACATTGCTAGCACAACATTAATGACATTAGATGCTCCAACTGTTTTTTCAACTGTTGTCATTCCAACGTAACTAAATTGGAGTACATCTCCAACACTTGCTGTAATGGTGTAATTACCATCAAAGTCTGATTGAGCTCCTGTTGTTGTACCTTTGATAATAATATTTGCTCCAGGGAGTGGCATTCCAGTATCATCTGAAACATTCCCTGAAATTGTTTTTCCTTGTGCCACCGTCATTGCTATATTAAATAGCAATAATAATGACAGCATAAAGCAATTCTTTAACTTCATAAATTTTTAGTTTAATGTTATTTTATTATTTTTTGGATTAGGCAATTTAAAAAGGTAGGCAGCATATAAATATTAAGAAGACTAATTCAAATATCTATTCATCAAAAAAATGAAAGCAAAGTTTAGTGAAACTCCACTAAAATTGAAGTGCTGCCCTACCTCTGTTAAAAATTGCTACGTAAAAAAAGTGAATTAACTTGTTTGATTAGATTGATTGATAAATACACAGTAAAGAATGATAAATAAATGGATTTTTGGGATATTTATTAAAATTTGCTACTGCTTGATTTCTAGATCATGCAGAACATTTTTCTTGTACTTTTTACTTAAACTAAAAGATGTATTATCATTCATAACAATACTAAAATCTCCCATCCCTTCACTAACAACTTCTTTTATCTCATTTAGATTGATAATACTTGACCTATTAACTCTCAAGAAATTGCTTGGGTCAAGCTTTAAATACAAGTCTCCCATAGAACTAATCCTATGAACATACTTTGCGTTTTTAAGTGTGTAAATCTCAGCATAATATGATGAGCACTTGATAAACTTTATTTCATGTGTTTTTATAAAAAAATATTTGTTTTTTTCTTTAACAACTATCTTACTTAAGTAATTAGATGTATAAACATCATTTAACTTTTTCATATTAATATTTATCTCGTTAATGCTTTTTTAAATTTTAAATTGGTTAACTAACTACTTTATGAAACGTACTTTACTATTTAGTTTTTTAATTGTTTTTAAATTCATAAAAATCTCTTTGAGAGTTTCTTCTTAAAAAACTATTATTTGCCAAATCAATATCTGCTGTTAATTCGTCTTTATTCAAGGTCACTGCAATTACCTTTTTATAAAAGAAAAATAGCATTGTAATTATTTTTTTAATAAACGTTTCAAACAAAAATATTAGTAGTACACGTTTGTAAATTGTAAAAAACAGACAGCAGCTTGTATTTAACAAATAATTATAAATTATAAGTTGTTTGTATCAAAAAACAACTTATTCATATCATTTTTGTAGTTTTGAATCATTACCTCAAAATGAATATATTTTTGAAATTTGAATTAAAAAAATACGTGAGAGATTTGTGTTTTTGCTTGTTTAATTAAAAAAAGGTGTGATTTACAAATAAAATTCAGTTGTGTTAAAACCACAAATACAACTTGGTAAAAACTAATTAAAAAGCCATTCCAAATAAAAAATATCTATTCAAATTTTTAATTAAGATCCTCAGGAATGGCTTATAAAGAAATCCATCAATTCAAAAGAGTTAGCTGTAAGAAAGTAGCATTACTTTACATCTAACTTATGTATTAGTTAAAAATGCCATTCAATTAAATTATATTTATTTAATCGACTGTAAAATTTCTAAAATCACCAACCTTAAAAAAACAGTCTAGAATGGCATTTAAGACTAAATAATACTATTCAAAACACTAAAATAGCACCTATAAATACTTTATGATTGTAAAAAAGAGACAGTCATTATGTTTTAACATTTATTTAAATTACTACTTGTTTTGTTGCCTTGCTCTATTTAACTCTTCTTGAATTCCAGTTCTCCTTCTGTTTTGTGCTCTAACAGTTTGTTTACCAAATCTCCAAGTAAAAGAAAAAGTGGCGAACCTATTATCTCTATAACTATGGAATTTATCTTTTAACCCTCCAAAGTTCGTCGATCCTACAGGGTATTGATTCCAGAAAATATCGTTGATATTCAATCTAAATATCCCCTTACCATCCCAAACAGTTTTTTGAGCTCCTAGAGAAACCGATGACAAGTGTTCGATTTTTGTAATACTTGTATAATGTGGCAAAAGATTAAATGTTCCTAACTGAATTCTAAAGTTGTTTCCCAAGTTAATTGAGTGGCTCGAATTTATCGTGACAACAGGAGTAGATCTGTTTAATTGTGACCCAGATACTAATCCTTCGTAAATATTATATGATGCATTTAAATTGATATTAGACTGGATCCATGATGCTAATTTAAAAGGAGCACTAAAGGTAAGTGCAAAACTATTAAGACTCTCAATATTTATTGGTTTGACGACTATAGATTGCTCCTCACCATCTTGAAGGATTCCTGCATTTAAATTATCAATTGTATAACCATAACTAAAAGCAAAATAGTATTTATTATTCAACGTATAGTTAATTTCACTCAACCAAGTAAATTGAGGCTTTAGAAAAGGATTTCCAACTCTAAATGAATTTGTATCTACAAAAAATCTAAATGGATTTAATTGCCCATAACTTGGCCTATCTATACGCCTACTTAAAGAAACTCCTAAAACATTGTTCTCATTTAATGAGTAGTTAAATGTAGCTGATGGAAAAAGCTCAAAATATTGATTGTCGAATGTGTCATTTGTCGTCACTTGGTTTCCGCTTATTACAGAGTATTCACCTCTTAAACCTATTTGGGCATTGTACTTCTCTTTATTAATTGAATAAGTAGCATACAATCCATAAATTGCTTCATCATATATAAACCTATTGCTTAACTGATTATTTTGGGTTGTATTTCCATCAACAGTATTAAAATATAAAAGATCATTATCTGTTTTAACCCAAGTGTTTTTCCAACCTGCTTCAAACTTATTTTTATTAGAAATTGGCAATTCATAATCTAAAGAAAAGCCATATAAATCGAGATACCCTTCAACATCACCTTCAAGCAAATCTGCATTAGAAACTTCTCCTTCTGGGGTAAAGAATGACGAATTATAACTTTGATCTGAGCTGTTATTATATTTAGCCAAATCAAAATCAAAATCTAAAACACTTTTATTTTCAAATTCATGCCTAATATTAAAGTTAGTCATTAATTGCCTCCACTTACTATCTGTATCTGTATCCGTAAGTTGATTGGATATCAAATCTCCATTACCATCATACTGCTTAATTTTATTTATAGCTTTTGAACCACTATTGTTTATAACACTTGATAACACTATTCCATAAGAAGTCTTTTTGTTTGGTTGGAAATCTACACCAAATCTCGGAGAGTGAACCTCTATTGGAAGATCGAACAAACTTTTTAACTTATAAGATGAAATTATATCGTCATCTTCATCTAGAAATGCTCTATCAATATCAATCTTCATCCATTGTGTTCTCTTAGCAAGTGAATATTGACCATATACATTAAACTTTTCTCCTCTATGATTAATATTAATACTATTTTCCCACCTAAAATGTCTTCCATATCCAGGTGTTAAGGTTAAATTACCATTAGTGCCAAAAAGTTTTCCTTTTTTGGTTACAATATTTACAATTCCTGCATTTCCTTGAGCCTCATATTTTGCTGAAGGGTTTGTAATGATTTCAATTTTCTCGATATTAGATGAGGGCATACTTCTTAATAGATTAGCTAATTCATCTCCTTGTAACCTTAAATCTTTACCATCCATAAAGACCCTTACACCATTTCTTCCACTTAAAGACATGTTTCCATCTTGGTCAACAATAATACCAGGTGATTTTTCCAATATCTCAAGAGTTGAATTACCTAAACTTACAGTACTACCTTCCACATTAACAATAAGCTTATCCTGTTGTCTTTGTATTAAAGGTTTTTGTGCTGTAACTACAACATTATTTAGTTGTTCAGCTAATGGTTTTAAAACAATATCCCCAAAATCAATAGATTTATTAAAATTCTTTTCAAATTGTTGAAACCCTAGAAATGACACCTTTAACAAATAACTCTTCTCCCTTTGTAATTTTATTTCAAATTTTCCTACATCATCACTTATAACACCTTTAACCAAAGTTGAATCATTCGTATTAAATATTGCGATATTGGCAAAAGATATTGGTTTGTTTTCATTATCAAGCACAGAACCTTTAACAGATATTTGCGCCAACATACTTTGTGCAAACAAGAAAACAATAATCATTGAAACATTTTTCATAAAAAAGTGCAATTTTTAGAATGGGCATGATAAAAACAATTACAAACAACCCAAACGATAGTTATTAAAAGTCAAAAATATTTCGAAAAAATGAGCAAAAATTGTATAAAAGAGACTTGTTGAAAAACTTCTTTTAAAAAAATCAATGGGTATATATCAAAAAATAAAACCCATTGAAACAATATCAATGGGTTAGTTTTATCTAAAACACTCTCTTAAAGTGTAATCGTATATTGTTTAAGTTATTGCTTTGGTTTTAACCTACCAGGAGTATAAGGAGCTTTTGCAATTTTTAGTTTTTTCTCCAATTGTTTAATATCGATTTCATACAGTTGAGACACTATTTTTTTAATAGGTTCAAATTCTTCCTTAGCGATGTTGTAACTATCTAAATGTGTTTTAGTAGGTGCTGCTGTTGAATATTTTTGACCATAGACTATGTTTCCTACCCTAGAGGCTGGTCCAGGTGGCTGATCTATATCTAATCTTCTTTTATTGGAATCGCCATACAACATGGTACTTACCTCGTCTATTTTTTTCTCAATTTTAACAACTTCAGTCATTAATATTTCATAAGACTCATTAGAACGTCTGATAGCCTCTCTTATGTAGCGCATTTTATTATTGATATCGGATAATTTTGCGCCACATTCTGAAATTTCTGCCATTAGTGCCTCCACCTTTTGTTGGAATGCCACTTTTTCATCCCTGTTTTTAGAAGGCATTAAAGTATTATCTAATGCTCTTATATTAAACTTTGTTGTAGCGGTTAAACTGGTCATTGTATTACCATCAAACAAATGCATTTCTATTGTATAGGTTCCAGGAGCGACAAGGGATCCTTCCCTTGTGGCCGAAAACGGATTATAAAAAGAAGGCGTACTTAAATCTATAGGCGTTTGTTGTTCATGTCTTAAATCCCAATGAAAACGTTGTAAACCTTTGCTAGGCGTTCTAACAAATTTCTTTACAATAACTCCGTTAGAATTTTTTATTGTAAAAACCAATTGATGGGTAATTTCTTCGTTTTCAGCTTTAAGCTGTTCATAATTAGGATAAGGGGTGTCTTTTAGCTCTTTAATTAACTTTTTTTCTTTTTTCTTTCGTTCACCTTCCAATGATGTATATTCATCCTTATAATAGTAAGTTATCAATGCTTCAGGACCAAGATTATCTGCGGTATAAAAATTATCTCCCTGAAATGCTTTTCCAGGAAGCCCTAAAGGCAAGCTTTTTTCCCACATCAATGCTTCACGAATAGGGTAAATAATATTTTCTTTAGGTTCCGTGTTTTCTATATTTCTTAAAGATGAATAATCATCGAGCACATAAAACCCTCTTCCAAAAGTACCAAGAACTAAATCATTTTCCCTTTCTTGAATGGCAATATCACGAACAGCAATTGTTGGCAATCCGTTTTTAAATTGTTTCCAGCGTTTTCCTGTGTTTGGAGAAAAGAAAACCCCGAATTCCGTTCCGCAAAAAATCAAATCTGCGTCAACATGGTCTTCTTCTATGGCATAAACACTACCTCTATTAGGTAAATTTCCACTAATGTTTGTCCAAGTTTTACCTTTGTCGTTAGATTTGAATAAGTAAGGTTTAAAATCGCCATATTTATGATGATTAAAAGCTGCATAAATAACATTAACGTTGTGTCTTGACAAGTAAACATTGTTTACATACGATTGCTTTGGAGCTCCTGGGATGTTATCAATTTTTCTCCAAGATTGCCCTCCATTTTCTGTTATATGTATAAGTCCATCATCTGTACCTATAGCCAACATATTGTCATTGATTGGAGATTCTGATAAAGCTACAATCGTTCCATAAGGAGAGACACCGTCATTTTTAGAAACAGCATTAATACTAACCACTCTATCATAAACCTTGAGCGCATTTCTATCTAATTGCCTAGTTAAATCATCACTGATTACTTGCCAACTGTTGCCATAATCATCAGATTTGAACACTTTGTTGGCGGCGAAGTACAATCTGCCATTTTTATGTTTACTAACCGCTAGTGGAGCATCCCAATTCCAACGGTAGGCGTTTTCATTTTTTCTTTCACTAGGCTGAATACTTACCTCTTCTCCGCTTTTCTTATCGAACCTTACTAAACTACCATATTGAGATTGTGCATAAACAATGTTTGGGTTATTAGGATCTACCTGCGATTCAAAACCGTCTCCTCCGTGAGTAATAAACCAATCAAAATTGGTTATTCCATGATCGGTAAGCACCCTTGATGGGCCTCCAATACTAAAGTTATCTTGCGTTCCTCCATAAATGTTATAAAATGGTTTGTCGTTATCTAAAGCTACTTTATAAAATTGGGTAACAGGTAAGTTTTCCTTAAAATCCCAATTGGCAGCTGCATCAAAAGTTTCATAAACCCCTCCATCGCAACCTACCAACCAGTGCTTATTGTTGTTTGGGTTAATCCACATGGCGTGGTTATCAATATGCTTATAATCTTCTCCCACAATGATAAATGTCCTTCCACCATCGTGACTCACTCTCATCCAGTTGTTCATGGCATACACTGTATTCTCATCTACTGGGTCTGCAAATATTTCTTGGTAGTAATTTCCGCTAGTGACATAATTCCCTCTTCTTTCCCAACTAGCACCTCTATTGGTAGATCTATAAAAACCACCTCTTCCATTTGCTGCTTCAACAATAGCATAAATAATCTCTGGATTTGCTGATGAAATACTCAAACCTATCCTTCCAAGTTCCTCATTAGGTAAACCTTTGTGTATTTTAGTCCAAGTTTCGCCACCATCTGTGCTTTTGTGCATCCCTGATTCTGGACCACCTCCAACATAGGTGTAAACATGCCTCCTTCTTTGTAATGTGGAAGCATATAGCACATCTGGATTCCTAGGATCCATCACAACATCATTAACTCCTGTGTGTTCATCAATAATCAAAACAGCTTTCCAGTTTTTTCCTCCATCTACAGACTTATACAAACCTCTGTCTCCTCCCTTACTCCATAGAGGTCCAATCGCTGCTACAAAAATAATATCAGAGTTTTCTGGGTGCACAATAATCTTACCTATGTGCTCAGACATTTTTAATCCCATATGTTGCCAACTTTGACCACCATCAATAGATTTGTAAATACCATCTCCATACGAAACGGAACGTTGGTTGTTATTCTCTCCAGTTCCTACCCAAATGACATTTGAATTGTTGGGATCCATGGTGACACAGCCTATTGAATATGAGCCTTCATTATCAAAAATTGGGTTATAGGTGAGTCCCGAATTAGTGGTTTTCCAAACACCTCCTGAAGCAGACGCTACATAATACTCACTAATATTATTTGGGTTTACTGCAATGTCTGAAATTCTTCCAGAAGTTAAAGCAGGTCCAACATTTCTCCATTTTAAACCATCGATATTAATTTTATCTAAAGCTTGATTGTTTATGCTTTTCTTTTTTTGTGCCGTTGCAAGTTGAACAAAACATGTGGCAAATACTAGTGCAAATAGAAAAATTGTTTTTTTCATCAAAAAGGATAATTAAGGTTAGTACTCTTTTAATTTTAAACTCGCAAAGTATTTAAAAATTACCTTTTGAAATTGTATAAAAGAGACATGATCTTAAAAATGTTTTATGCAATTTTTAATTAAACCCATATGCTGGAGGTGATATATTATTTAATCTTAAGTATAGGACTGCTTTAGCTCTATGGTTTGTTATATGATCTCTCATAAACAAAAAAGATTGCCATTTGGTTAGTGGAAATCTACCATGCCTTTTACCTGTTTTCTGTAATTCATTATCAGTCATGTTTTTTAATGTGCTTATAACAGTATCGAAAGCATTTTCTAAATCTAGAATAATTTCTTCCTTTGTCATTTTTGAAGCATTTTTTTCATTTCCCATATAATCTTCCCCTAAAATGAATCGGCTATTCATAGACAACATACTGTTTGAAATGTGCACCATTTGTTGAGCAAAACTTATTACTGTACTAGTAGGTCTATAATTGTAAGTTGACTCTGGCATTGCCTTAGCTACTACAATGGTTCTTGTTTTTGCAAGCTTCCAAACCTCTATTTGATGTTTTGAAAAGTTAAATTTTTCTTGCCCTACACTTATCGAAGTAAACAACAGTGTAGCTGAGTAAATTATAAATACTAATATATTCTTCATTTCTTTATAGTTTCATTATTTAAATTATATTTTATTCTTCAGTCAAATCGGGTACAAAAGCCTCCATTACCGCTTCCACTATCCTGCCCAAACTCAACTGATACCTGTTTGCAAAAACAAAAAATGTCAGACCATCATCAGAAAACCGTGTAATGTTGGCAACAAAACCATACATCATTCCGTAGTGATATTGCTCCTTATGACCTTTATAAGGTTCAATTCGCCAACCTAAACCATACCCTATTTTACTACCATTATTGAGTACTCCTGGTGTCCAAAGTTTTTCCAATGCTTCTGTTGACAAAATACTATTACCATATAAAGCCGCATCCCATTTGGCCATATCAGCTATTGTTGAAGACAAACCTCCTGCTCCTAAAGTAGAACTAGGCTCAGATGGACGCCTATTTTCTATTCGACTTTTAGTTCGCGAATACCCCGAGGCCCTATTATTTATAATTTCTGTCGGATCAAACAATCCTGTTCGAGCCATTTGTAATGGTTCTAAAATCTTTTCACTCAAACAAGCTAAAAAAGATTTGTTCGTTACGCGTTCAATTATCATTGAAAGCAAATAGTAACCTGTGTTACAATACCTAAATTTTTCACCTGGCTTAAAATCCAATGGCTTTGAATTGGCTACTTTTATGATATCCATTGGAGTTCGCCTATTATCATAATATTGATAGCCAGCGATAGCTTCATAATCTGGGATCCCTGAAGTATGGTTTAAAAGCTGTTTTATGGTTACACCATACCATTCCCCAGGTATTTCCGTAACATATTTTGAAATGGGGTCGTCAAGGCTAAGCTTGTTCTCTTCTTCCAACATCACTATAAGTGCTGCTGTAAATTGCTTGCTTATGGAACCTATTTCAAAAACAGTAGAATCGATCACGGGAACCTTATGCTCCAAACTGGCCATACCTAAAGACTTGGTATAGATTAGCTCCCCTTTGTAAGAGGCTGCAACCAACAACCCCGGAATTTGGTCTTTTTTCATCCGCTCTTCCAAAAATGTTTCCAAGGCATTGATCCTTTTTTGGTCTATTTGTGCGTTTAATTGTATCGCTATAATTGAAATAGCTATACACATAATTACTCTTTTCATTAACAATTATTTAAATTAAAGTCGAAATGTACCTGAAAATGATAACTTTAAATTGTAAAAAAAAGACAAGAATAAAGTCACTTATTTAAACATATTATCGTAAGAAGTTTATTAATTATACATCCATAATATTTTAAATTCTAAAAATCTATAATTTTACGGTTGTCTATAAAAAAGATACAATTGTGTTTGTAATGGGTAATTTTGAAATTTTAAAAAGAACGTTTTGAAAAAGAAAAAAAAGAGTAAAATACTGAATACAAGATATGTTCTTGCGGTTAAAGATTTAGCAAAATCGGCTAATTATTACAAAAACCAGCTCGGTTTTGTTTCATTACGTGTAACAAATGGTTGGCATTTCCTTAAGAGAGGGAAATTTATTGTAATGCTTGGTGAATGCCAAGACGATAAATCTGCTTTTGAAACCAAAAACCACTCTTATTTTGCTTATATAAATGTTAGAAATATAGATGATTTATATGAGGAATATCTATCAAACAATGTGGAGATTTTAGGTGAAATAACGAACAAACCTTGGGGACAAAGAGAATTTGCAATTCGAACCATTGATGGACATCGAATTATGTTTGGACAAGAAATACAAATAAATTGAACAATAAAGGTTTTAACATTTAGTTAGAACAAATAATATTTATAAGAGTGTGACTTCTATGAAATATAAAGCATACCTACTAGCAAAATAAATACGACGTTAAAAAAAAGACCCAAATACAATGTGTACTTGAGTCTTGTTTAGTAGCGGGAACTGGACTCGAACCAGTGACCTTCGGGTTATGAGCCCGACGAGCTACCTACTGCTCTATCCCGCGATATTGGACTGCAAATATACAACCCTTTTCTATTTTAACAAGCATAAAATAAAAAAAAAGCTACTCCAAATTATGAAATAGCTTTTTCATCAAAAAAATAATTATAATACAAATTACTTAATCGGTTCCTGCTAATGCAGAATTTTTTCTTTCTCCAATATTAGCAAACTCAAAATGTATTCCGTCTGGGAGCATTTCTCCTAAACTGGCGAAGTCTCCTTTTAGATCATTATTGTTAATCATTAATATCTTTAGATTATCTAAACTCGCTAAACTTGTTGGAACCATTCCGTAAAGTAAATTATCCGACAGCATGATTTCTTCTAAGTTAGATAAATTACCTAAGCTTGAAGGAATTGGTCCAAATAAACTATTATCAAAAAGGCTTAATTTTTCTAAATTAACTAAGTTCTTTACTGTTTTAGGAATTCCACCTGTTAAGTTATTACTACTTAAAGACAACTCTTTTAAATTAGTTAAATTACCTATTTCGTTTGGTATGTTCCCTGATAAGTTATTACTAAAAATTTCTATCTTTTCTAGTTGAGACAACGCTCCAATGGTTCTTGGTATAGAACCTTCGAGTTTATTCATAAACAACTCTAAAGATTCTAGTGATGTTAGATCTCCTATTACATTTGGCAATCTTCCCTCAAGTGCATTAAATGCAATATTAAGAGATTTTAATTGCTTTAAATTACCTATTGATTCTGGGATTACACCAGAAATTTCATTTCTAAATAAATTTAGTTTTTGTAAGTGCTCTAAATCGCCTAATTGAGAAGGCAAAGTTCCTTTAAGGTTATTAAAGCTTAAATCAAGAGCTATTACCTTATTATCTTTAACAACTACACCATGCCAGGTATTTATTGGACTTGTTAAATCCCAAGTTACTGTCCAATTATCACCATTAGTAGCATTACAAATGGCTATTAAGGCATTTTTTTCTTTGTTAGAAACATTTGCAAAAGATAATGCTGAAACGAAGCATAACAAAAATGTTAGTTTTAAGGTTTTCATAAGTAGTAGATTTTAATTGAGGGCATTAATCTACAACGAATATAAATCTAACTAGACAAACTACCAACTATATTCGATGAAATACATAAGCGTAGTCATTAACTTACTTTTAAGAGTGTGTTTTATCGGATTTCTACCTTATTGCTCAATATTTAAGGGCTTCAAATTGAATTATGGTATTATTGCTAACACATATTTTTAGCCTAATAGGATTGCAGCATACTTCACAATCTTCAATATAAGACTGAGTATTTTCGGAAACATCTACTAGCATAGATATAGATTCCCAGCAATATGGGCATTGAAAAAATTGCTCTTTCACTTTAAAAAATTAAAACTCTAAATTGAGTAATTCACCACTTAATTGCAGTACCAAAAGTTCAGCTAACTTAGCATCGTATTTTGCTTGATTTCTGCTTAACTCAGCATTTAAAAGATTTAATTGTGCTTGTCTAAACTCTATGGAAGTTACTTGTCCTAATTTGAATTTTTCTTGAGTACGATCAAAGTTGTTTTTTGAGGTTACAATATTTTCTTCTTGAACATTAAAAATAGCTAGCTTATTTTGATAATCGTCCCAAGCATTTTCGAAATTACGCTCTATATTAACTATAATTTGTTCTTTTTGAAGCTGTTGATTTTCTAAGTTAATTTTTGCATTCTTAACACGCGTCATAGTGCCTCCACCATCAAACAAATTCCAACTTAAATTAAGCCCTCCTGAAAGCCCTGTATTGGTTGACGTTTCTAAAAAAGAAGCTGCATTATTATTATTTTTATTCCAACCATAAGAACCTGTTAAACCCAGTTTTGGAAGAAAATCAGATTTCCATGATTTAATATCATATTCGTTAATAATAAGGTTTTTATTAACCTGTAATAACGCTACATTATTTTCTCTCACCTTACTTATTAAATCAGCTTTATTAATACTTAAAACAAAGTTTATTAAGGTATCTACTTCAAAATTATTAGTAGCCGTATTTCCTAAAATAACATTTAAATCGCGTTTAGCATTTCTTAATTGCTGTTTAATATTAATGTAGTTTATACTATCATTATTAATGTCAACTTGAGCATTTAAAACATCTAATTTAGTGCTTTGTCCATAATCAAATTGGTACTCAGCGCGTTTCAAACGGTCTTTAGAAATTGTAAAGGTTTGCTCAACAGCTTCTATATTTTGTGACAATTCTGCCACATTGTAATAAACTGTAAACAATTGAAGTATTGTATTTTCAATAGTTTCTCTAGCCTCAAGCTCTGTAAGTTGTTTTTCTTCTTTAAGTCGCTTGTAATTATAATGTCTTCCTAAACCATCAAAAAGCGTATAATTTAAATTTACAGACGCATTATATCTTGAACTTTCAGCTCCATTTAAGTTGGTAACATTTCCATTTGAAAATATGGCCTCTGTATTATCTAAACTATAAGTAGCTCCGCTATTAGCTGTAAGTGTAGGTAAAAACCCAGAGTTTAGAATATTAGTATTATTCTCAGCAATCTCAACAGTATTGTTTGCTATTTTAATGCCATAATTATTTTCTAGAGCTAAGCTTACTGCTTCTTGTCTTGATAGTACTTTTTGTGCCTGGACATGAACTGAAAAGGCAAGTAAAATAAAAAGCATCAAATATTTAAAATTCTTTTTCTTCATTTTGTTCTTTTATAGCACGTTCTACTTCTTCTTTAGTTACTTTTTTTCCTGTGGCCAACCACTTCAAATTTTTCTTAATATCATTGCTAAACGACAAAAATAATGGCAAAACCAATAATGTTAAAATTGTTGCATAACCAATTCCAAACGAAATAGATATAGCCATTGGTTTTAAAAATTGTGCTTGCCTACTTTTTTCTAAAAGTAAAGGCGCTAAACCAGCAATAGTAGTAAGTGACGTTAAGAAAATAGCTCTAAAACGTGATTTACCAGCTTCTGATAAAGCAATATCAAAAGACATTCCTTCTTTTAAATTATTATTAAATTTCCCTATTAAAACAAGCCCATCGTTAACCATAATACCTATTAGTGCAATAATACCCAATAAGGATAATATATTAACAGGGAAACCTAACAGCCAATGTCCCCAAGCTACTGCTGTTAAACTAAAAGGTATTAACAAGATTAGTAAAATAGGCTGACTATAACTTCTAAATGTGAACGCTATCACAACATAAATAAGTAATAAAATTGGTATGCCTGCACTTGCTAATGAATTAGATAATTTACTAGCCTCTCTGTTTTGTCCTTCAAAAGACGCTGAAATCGTAGGATACTTAGATTTTAATTGCGGAATAAAATTAGCTTTAATATCATCCAAAATATCTGTGCTACTTGTGCTTGGGTCTTTTAAATCTGCAGACACCTGTATTTCACGTTGACCTTCTAAATGATTAATTGCCACATCACCTCTAGCTATACTATAGTTAGCAATATCTTTTAGGTTAACACGCTCACCTGAAGGTGTAAGAATACGCATGTCGTCTAAATCATTAATAGAGTTTCTATTTGGTGCATCGTAACGTACCCAAACCCTAATTTCGTCTTGTCCACGCTGAAAACGTTGCGCTTGTGCTCCAAAGAATCCTGCACGAACTTGACTCATAACGGTTCTTAAATCCAACCCAAGTAAATAGGCACTTTCTTTTAACTCTAAACGAATTTCTTTAATACCTGCTGGGTCATTATCTTCAACATCTTTTAACAACGGATTAGATTCTAGGTACTGCTTCATTTCAATTTTTGAAGCCTTAAGCTCATCAATATTATTACTTAACAGCGACACTGAAATAGGACTACCTCCAAAGTTTCCTCCTGAACCATAAATGAGTCGTTCAGTACCAATAACTGGTCCAACTAATTCTCTTAGTCTATTAGACACCATAGATGATACAATCTCATCAGGGCGCTCTTCTCCTGGCAACATATTAATAGTTAAAGTTGCATTAGAACTACCATTTATGCTTAGGATAGTATTTTCGAACAACTGCTTGCTTGTTCCTTTTAAGTACTTTTCGGTGAGTTCTTCATTAACAATAAACGATTTTTCTTCAATCATTGAAATAATTGAATCCGTGATTTTTACATTCGTTCCATTTGGCATTCCTAATTGTATAGACACAGTATCACTGGCAATTCTTGGAAAGAACGTGACACCAATTACACCACCACCAACAGATCCTAGAGTAAGTATTAGCAGTGCTACAAACACACCTAAGGATAACATTCTAAATTGAAGCACAAACCCTAAAACTGGTGTATAAACCTTATCTCTTAAAAAAGCCATAAAACTATCGCCATATTTGTTTATGCCACGCATTTTGGCAAAAAACTGCTTTAGTTTTGAAGGATTTTCTTCTTCAACTTGTGGTTTAAGTGCTTTAGAATGTGCTAAATGCGCAGGCAAAATAATGAGTGCTTCAATTAAAGAAACTGCAAGTGTTAGAATAACGATAACCGAAACTTCTCCAAAAAATTCACCAATACGACTATCTAAAAACAGAAATAAAGAAAAAGCTAAAACAGTTGTTATAATAGCTGATACGACTGGCGGAATCACTTCCATCGTACCATCAATTGCTGCTTGAACAGGTGTTTTTCCTTTTTCGTAATGCTGGTAGATATTTTCTGCAATTACAATACCATCATCCACCAAAATACCTATAACGATTATCATTCCAAAAAGTGATAATACATTGATGGTAACATCAAATTGACCAGCAAAAATAAACATCCCTAAAAAAGATATTGGCAATCCAAATGCTACCCAGAATGCTAAACGAGTATTTAAAAATAACGATAGAAACACCAATACTAGAACCATTCCAACTATGGCATTTTCCGTTAATAGTTGTGTACGTTGGTTTAGTGTTATTGACATGTCTCTAACCACATCCAAACGCACATTATTATGCTTTTGATTATAACTTACAATGTATTCTTTAACCTTATCTGCCGAACTAACTAAGTCTTCATTATTTGTACTGGTTACAGTGACATTTACTGAAAGTTTTTCATTGAAATATGTCGCATTGGGAGATTCAGAAAAACGATCTCTTACTATGGCAACATCTTTTAGCCTAACTACTTTGCCATCATTTGATGCTTTAACTATAATGTTTGATAGTTCGTCGCCATAATACTGTTTGTTATTGGCTCTAATTAAGTACTCTTCAACATCTGTTTTGATGTTTCCTCCTGTAACTAAAATGTTAGAAGCACTTACAGCTTGCGCTACATCATTAAAGGTGAGATTATAAGCCAGTAAGCTCGTTTCATTTACAGCAATTTCAATTTCCTCAGCAGGATAACCAGATACTTGTATTTGAGAAATACCATCGATTGTTCGTAATTCATTTTCAACCTCACGAGCCAACTGTTTTAATGTTGCCAAAGGAATGTTTTCGCCACTTAATGCAAACGATATGGTTTGCCTTACTTCTTCTTGCTTTGAAACAACCAGAGGCTCCATTCCTGTTGGAAAAGAAGGTACTCTATCAACTGCATTTTTAACTTCAAGCAACATGAAGTCTAAGTTTTCTCCTTTTTCTATTTCAACAGTAATGCTACCACTGTTTTCACGAGACACCGAAGTTACTCTATCAACGCCTTTTAATCCTTTTAAATTATCTTCTATTTGCAGCACAATCCCTTCTTCTATTTCTTGTGGAGATGCTCCAGGATAAGTGATGTTAATATTAATTATTTTAGATTCTACCAAAGGAAAAAAGGAAGATCTTAAAGAGAGTAGTCCTATAATACCGAAGGCAAAAAATGCAATAATAAACACATTTACCGCAACATGATATCTAATAAAATATGCTATTATTTTTCTCATTGCTTGGTAGAAGATTTAGCATCGTTGGCTTTAGGCTCAAAAGGTTTTACTAACATTCCAGCGTAAGCTCCTGGAACTGTTTTCTTTAGAATAATGGTTCCATTTGGCACATCTTTTAACACTACTTTAGTGTCTGAAAAATGTACTGGTTTTGCTGAAATTACATCCAATAAGCTATCTTTAACCACAAAAATTTGTTGGTCATCCAGTAATAAGTTCCTATCAATTTCTATAGCATTTTCAATGGCTTTTACATTTAGGTTTGCTTCTAGGTACATACCTTCTTTTAAGTTTTCATGAGCAACCTCAATAAAAGCAGTTATGGTTTGTGTATTTGCATCAATACTACCATTTACCCTAGACACTTTTCCTATATAGCTTTCGGTTTTATCTAAGTTTGTTAAGTCAACACTTTCACCAACTTTTAAAATATTAGCAAAAGATTTACTTATAGCCACTTCCATTTCATAGACATTAGGATTAATAAACTCACCTAACTTTTGTCCATTTCTAATTAACGTGCCTTCAGTTACTAAAGCCTCCGTTAAAACACCACTAAAAGGTGCTATAATACTGTACTTAGACAAACGTTGTTCTAAGTTTTTTACATTGTAATAGCTTGAAACAATACCTCGCCCTGTAATAAAATAGTTTTCTTTATCTGAATTCATTTTAGGAAGCTCAGGTGTACTTTTACTTAAATCAAAGCTTTTTAAATAAGTATCCCATTTAGAAAATACTTCTGGAAAATCTAAACGCAAATCTGGCATTATGGCTGCAATGTCATTATATAGATTACTTTTTGCAGATTGTACACTTGCGTAATGCTCTGAAGCATCGACTTTAATTAATACTTCTCCTCTTCTGTATGATTGCCCTGGTTTGAACAGCTTATTACTACCGCGAAATATACCTTGTACCTCGGAGTACAATTCTACTCTTTGCTTTGCAGTTAAGTTTCCATTGGCTGGAAGTACAATGGAAATAGTAGTATTTTGAACAGTATCAATAAAAACCGTTTTTACCACCTTTGGAGCAACAGGTCTTGGCTTGTTTTTATTGGCAATAAGTTTTTTTGCAAATAAAATGGAGCCTATAATTAGTACAACTCCAATAATGGAAAGTATTATATTTCGCATTTAGATAACTTTGATGATTATTCGTGCAAAATTATCCATTAGTAAATGAGCATAAGTTAAAAAAAACTTAAATATTTAACTAAGAAATTTTTTCTATTTCTTCATGTACGTTTTCCCAATCTAGCATTAAAACCTCTAGTCTCTTCTTTTTATTTTGATAGTCATCAAAAAAGTTAGCATCAGCCACTGTAGCATCATAATTGGTTTGAAGCTCCACATCTATTTCCTTAATTTTTTTCTCTAGATCGCTTATCTCTGACTCTACTTTACTAAGCTTATTATTTAAGGATTTTAACTTTTTTTGATCTTGGTACGATTGCTTATTATCTGCTTTTACTTCAATATTTTTTATTACTTCTCGCTTTTCGGCTTCTCTTAAATTTTCAAGATTACGTTGTTCTAAAAAGAAATCGATATCACCTAAATACTCTGTTATTTTTTGATTTTTAAACTCATACACCTTGTTGGTTAATCCTCTTAAAAAATCTCTATCGTGAGACACTAAAATTAAAGTGCCTTGAAACTTTTTGAGTGCTTCTTTAAGAACGTTTTTAGATTTAATATCTAAATGGTTTGTAGGCTCATCCATTACTAAAACGTTTAAAGGCTGTAGTAATAATTTAGCCAAAGCCAGACGGTTACGCTCACCTCCTGACAACACTTTTACGTATTTATCAACCTCTTCACCTCTAAATAAAAAGGCGCCTAAAATATCTCTAACCTTACTTCGGTTAGATTCGTTAGCAGCATCAATCATGGTGTCTAAAACGGTTTTATTACCGTCTAAATATTCTGCTTGGTTTTGAGCAAAATATCCTATTTGTACATTGTGCCCAAGTTTTAAATGGCCTCCAAATTCAATTTCACCTACAATAATTTTTGCTAATGTCGATTTACCTTGACCATTTTGTCCCACGAATGCAATTTTACTATCGCGATCTACCATCATGCCAACATCTTTTAGCACTTGTAAATTACCGTAATGTTTTTCAATATGTTCCATTTCAACAACTACCTTTCCAGGTATTATAGATACAGGAAAGTTAAGCGTCATCACACTATTATCATCTTCATCAACTTCAATGCGATCTATTTTATCCAGCTTTTTAATTAGCGACTGTGCCATTGATGCCTTAGATGCTTTAGCTCGGAATTTCTCAATGAGTTTTTCGGTTTGCTCTATTTGTTTTTGTTGATTTTTTTGTGATGCCAATTGCTGCGTTCTCAACTCCTCTCTTAACACTAAGTATTCTGAATACGGTTTTGGATAGTCGTAAATTCTACCTAAAGAAATCTCAATGGTTCTATTGGTAACATTATCTAAAAACATTTTATCGTGAGACACAATAACTACAGCTCCCGAATAATTTTTTAAAAACGTTTCCAGCCAAATAATAGATTCAATATCAAGGTGATTGGTAGGTTCATCAAGCAATAAAATATCATTGTTTTGAAGTAACAATTTTGCCAGTTCAATTCGCATTCGCCAACCTCCAGAGAAGGTGTCGGTAAGCTTCCCAAAATCGTCACGTTTAAAACCTAAGCCCTGTAATACTTTTTCGGTTTCTCCTTGATAGTTATAACCTCCCAAAATTTCGTATTGGTGTTGCTTATCATTTAAATCTATCATTAACTGATGGTAACCATCGCTTTCATAGTCGGTTCTTTCGGCTAATTGTGTATTTATAGTTTCAATATCTGCTTCAATTTCTTTTATTTCGGTAAAAGCCTCATAAGCTTCTTCTAAAATAGTTCTGCCGTAAACAAAATCTATATCTTGTTTTAAAAAACCTATTTTTAGAGCTTTCTCGGTTGCTACTTGACCCGAATCATATTCCATTTCATTTGCTAAAATCTTTAATAAGGTAGATTTTCCAGCACCATTTTTTCCAATTAGTCCTACGCGATCACCTCCTTTTAACCTAAAAGAAATATCTTGAAATAAATACTCACCTTGAAATGAGATAGAAAGCTTATGAATATTTAGCATTTTGTTACAAAAGTTACAGTTAAAACTTAAATAAAGTTTAATTTTGTGGTCAATTTTGGTGCAAAAATAACATAATTAAACATGCTAAGAAAAGGAAATAAATTATACAGTATTTTAACTGGTGCTTGCCCTAAGTGTCATAACGAAAGTATGTACATTAACAAGAATGCTTATGTGCTGTCTCAGACCTTAAAAATGCATGAAAAATGTTCTAGTTGTGGCACAAAATACAAGATTGAACCTTCGTTTTTTTATGGCTCTATGTATGTGAGTTATGCTGTTGGTATTGCCTTTGCAGTGGCTGCTTTTATTATCTCTTATGTCTTACTAGGCTCTAGTGCACTAACTGCATTTATAGCTATAATAGGTACCATGATTGTTTTTTTACCTGTTATTTTAAGACTTTCTAGAAATATTTGGATTAACCTATTTATACATTTCGACAAGCAATTATCCGATAAAAACGTTTAATTGTTAAATCTGGAAATATTTATTTCAGAATCAACTTCAATTCCATTTTCAATATATTCAAATAGCTGTTTAGCTACATAAGGCGCAATCATGACGCCTCTTGTTCCTAGGCCATTTAGAACGAATAGATGTTTATTTGTGTCGTGTTGTCCTACTAGTGGTCTTCTATCTATTACTGTTGGTCGCATTCCTGCAACTTGATTAACTACCTCGAAATCACAATTTATAAATGCTTTAAGTTTCTCTAGTAGTTCGTTCTTTGCAGTTTCCGTAATATTGTTTGTTTTATCTTCCCATTCGTAAGTTGCTCCAACAATATAGTTATCATTTTGTAACGGAATTAAAAATGCTCCAGATTTAAGCACAAAATCTATGTTGAGCTTTGGCGCATTGATGGTTAACAGTTCGCCTTTTGTACCTTTAAGTGGTAGATGATTAAAAAACGGATTTTGTTTTAATCCAAACCCTTCAGCAAACACAATATGCTTTGCTTCAATATTATTGTAATTTACTATGTCTTGATTACTAGAAACTGCATTATAATCAAAGGGATTTTCAATTAATTGATGATTATTTCGCAACTCATTTTTAAACGCATTGATTAAAGCTGTTGTATCTATTCTACCTGTATGAAGCACTTTTCCAAAGCCAAAATCATTTTTAATAGAAGTGTTTTTTATGTGATGAATTTCTGGTTTTATGTATTCTGAAAGTCCAGCTTTATCGCTCGCTAAAAACCAATTATTCTGTTCTTCTATTGAAGCAAATAAACGATATACAGGAATTTTATAATCAAGCTGAACATCTAATTGCTTTTCTAAGGCTTTATATCTGGGTAAGGCTAATTCTAGTTGCTCTTTTGATTTCCAAACTGGCGTAAAACGTTTTAAAACCACTGGATTATATAAGCCTCCTGCAACCATTGATGATTTTTGCGAACCATCATCAACCACCACAAAAGTCTTGTTATGCTGCATCAATACATCACAAAACATAATGCCTGCCAAACCCGAACCAACAACTATATAATCTACGTTTTTCATTACAGGCAAAAGTAAGACAAAAAAGATTCCCACTTTTGTAGGAATATAAAAAAACGCTCACAAATTAACTTGTGAGCGTTTTAAGTTTTATAAGACACTACAGTTAGTAGGTCCACATATCTTGTTCGAAATCTCGAATACGTTCTTTTATTCTATCCGATTCTAATAACTGCATTAATGCATTATCGGTAATATACTCTGTAATAGCTCTATTACCTTGTACGTTCTTTTCTCTAAAAATATAACCGTTAAAACGTCTAGAGTTTAGGAGATGATCGAACGATATTGGTATCGCTGAGTTTTTACCATTAAAGGCTTTAGCATGGTGTAACACATCGCGCGCATCTGGGAAAAACACCCAAAATAATGGCACTAAATCTGGTTCGTCTTCGTCAATAAAATTAACATCAGGAACCACTGGTGCAATACCTAATAAACGGTATTTTAATTCACCTAAACGCTTATCGAAGTAGTACATACCTTTAATATGATACTCTTTAACATCGGCTGCACTAATTTCTCTTTTACTAATGTATTCAGGAGAAATTGTTTCACCAGCATTAAATTGCTCTATACCTAGCTCTGTTGTATCCACAAGCACCATAGACGCTTCAATATCTTTTAAGGTACGCTTGGTCGTGAAATACGAATCGTCGTAAATATTTTCGATATCTCCATTTTTAACGCTACGCATTAATACATCGAATAATGAACGCCTGTCTTTACCAATGTTATTGGTATCTATAGGATAATACATCGGAAAATTAATACGTTCATCAAGAACTACTTTTTCCCAAATCATAGTTGCGTATAATATGTCTCTGTCATCAACATAGCCATACTCTAATGGCTTATCATTATCCATTAATATCTGTGCATCTGTTTTTACGCCTATTTCTTCAGGGCTTTTTGCGTTTAGAATATTTGCTTGCGCAAATGCACTATTAGCAATAACAACACATGCAACGGTTAATACAAAACTTTTTAAATTCATCTTATTAATTATTTAATTTGGGACTCAATGTTCCTTTTTCTAGTTTGTTAATTCTACAAATACAGGAGACACTTTTTTAAGTTTATAACTTGAATTTCCACGTATTTCAGCATCAATATCAAATATTTGAACTCCTGATCCTCGTTTTGCCTTTTTTAAGGCTTGTTTAGCTCTACTATCCAATTTATTTCCTTTTACAGCAATTGTAGGCTGTCCAGGTACTTTAAAACTAAATGACTTAATCACCAATGGTAATTCGAAATCGAAATCTTCTAATTTTGCACCAATGGTAGATATTTCAAGATTACCACGTTGCATTTTTACAGTACCATCCTCACCTCTTACAGTACCAGTTGGTCTCGGTATATCTTTAATTCTAAATTTAGCATTGTCAGTTACTGTTTCTTCTCCTAGTGTACCTGTAACATTAATGGTTACTTCTCTACCTTGTACTCTAGTAACGTCCATTACATATTTACCTACTCCATTTGTTTTAGAAAGTCCTTCTCCTCTAGCAACTACTTTATTGTCAGCAATTCCTGCAAACGAAATAGTCATTGGGTTTTTAACACCACGATATACCACATTCATTTTATCAGCTGAAATGGTTGCTGCATTTGGCTTAGCTACAGTAGCGAAAGATTGATTCACATCTACTTCAGTTTCTTCTCCGTTTTCTAAGAAAATTAACTTCCCAGTAATTTTATGTTCTCCAGGTCTTCCTGTACCAACTTTTAATTTTACTTTACCATCTTCAATAGAATATTCGTTAGCATTTAATGCACGACCATCTAATGCTAATTCTACTCTATTTGGCTTAGTAGATGCATCTTTACGACCTAATACAATTTGCCCATCAAATTGTTCACCGTTAAAGTAAGCTGATTTAGATGTTTCTAACAATGTTGTATAATTCGTCATAGACACCTCACTAGATAAGGTTCCTGTAAACATAGCGCCTAATACCTCTGATTGAGTTGTCTTAATATCTGACTGCATTTGTGTCATCTTTGTTAAGGATGCTACTAATGGGAATCCTTTATAGTGATAATCTAACCAATCTAAGACATTGCCATCATTATTTGTTACTGGGTCTGTAGAAAATTTATTTTTTACATCTTTAGCAATTTCAGTAAATCTAGGATCGTCTCCTAAAACCTCAAGCACTTTGTCTCTAAATGTTGTAATTTGATTTAAAAATTCTTCTCCTTCTGGTTTTAACTTATCGCCCTTAAAGAAATTCTGGTCTAGGTAATCACCTTTATCCATAATCTCGTAGTCTGAAGGATCATCAACAGTTGCTGTCATGTTTCCTTTTAGAGTTTCAAGATATAAGTTAAAGTCGTTTGCCAAGGTTGAGATTTGATCAGCTTTTTCTTTTAATGGTTGATACTTCTCAGGTTGCTCACTAGCCTTTGTAGCCAATTCGCCCATAAACGCTGAGTTACGTTCGGTTGCTGCTTGGTTCGACTCAGTTAAACGTTCGTTCATTAAACCGAATGCCGACAGCACTTCTTTTGACATATTTAATGCTAACATCGCGATGAAGATTAAATACATCAAGTTTATCATTTTCTGCCTTGCAGATAATTTTCCTCCTGCCATAACTAATTAGTTCTTGCTATTAATGGATTAATTCTAATTAGTTTTTGTTCATTGCAGATAACATACCTCCATACACACCATTTAATGATGATAGGTTTGATGCTAATGATTGCATTTGCTCTTTTAACTTAGCAGCATTTTCAATAGATTCTTGGTTTATTGATGCTTGCTTGTTTACGCTCTCTAATTGTACTTTATATAAGCTGTTTAACGACTCCATTTGTGCAGCAGCTAACGACATTTCTTCACTATACTTTTTAGTTGCAGAAATACCATCAACAGTTGGTGCCATATTTTTAGCAGCTCCTTCGAAGTTTTTAATACTATCACCTAAACTAGCCATTAGTTCGCCATCAATTTTTGCGTCTTTTAATAAATCATCTAATTTCTTAGATAATAATCCTTCGGCATCTTTAGGGCTTTCTTTTTTCTTGTCCTTTGCTTGTCCACCTTGTAATTCAGGGTAAACTAAAGACCAATCTAAATCGTCATCAACAGGTTCGAATGCTGAAATTGCAAAGATAATTGCTTCGGTTACAAGACCAATGGTTAACATAACGTTACCTGTTAGTGGTCCTATTTCGAAATGAATAATTTTGAAAAGTGCTCCAACGATTACGATTGATGCTCCTAATCCGTAGGCCATATTCATGAACCTTTTACTTGCTTTTGATTGTGCCATAATATTTGTTTTTAGTTAAGTTTGGTTTAATTTTTTTAATTTATCTTCTTCTTTTTGAGGCATTTTTTGTGACTTCAGTTCCCATGTAGTCTTGTACTGTACGGAAACCTATGTAGCTTCTTGCTGAATCGGCATACTCATAATCTCTTGAACTTACTTGTAGGAAGTAAGCAACATCTTTCCAAGAACCACCTCTAACAACTTTACGTTCGTTTTCGGTATCGTTAACACTTGGGTTTACTGTTGAAGAATATTCGTATGATGCTGGGTCGTAAGAGGACATTACCCACTCTGATACGTTACCAGCCATATTGTATAAGTTATAATCGTTAGGTTCGAATGCATCAGCTTCTACTGTATATAAAGCTTGATCGGCTGCATAATCACCTCGCAATGGTTTAAAGTTTGCCATGAAACAACCTCGGTCATTAATTGCGTAAGGACCTCCCCATGGGAATGTTGCTCCTTGAAGACCACCTCTTGCTGCGTATTCCCACTCAGCTTCTGATGGTAATCTAAATCTATTTACGTGTTGCTTTCCTCTTTCTTTTTGGTATGCGTTTTTGTTTAATGTTCGCCATTGACAAAATGCTTGTGCTTGTTTCCAGGTAACTCCAACTACAGGATAATCGCTATAGGCATCATGCCAGAAATAATCGTTGTGCATTGGCTCGTTATAAGAATACGCAAAATCACGAATCCAAACTGTAGTGTCTGGATACACTTCAATTTCTTCTTGCTCAATAACATCACTACGACTTAACTCACGGTATTTTGCCGCAGTTTGAATATCCATAGTTGTGTATTGAAACTTAAATTGTTTTACATCCCAAGTACGTTGTCCATTATATGATTCTTCTAATGGCAAATACATATTGTCCATTACCTCAGCATATAATTCGTCTGGATACTCACTGGTATCGAATATTAAATCGATATCTGTATTTAGTTTTCTTATTTCTCCTTCGTAGTTTTCGAACATATACTTTTCGTAAGGAGTCATCTCTTCCTCTGGCTTAACATCTTTATAAGCAAATTCGCCTATATCTCCATTACCTGGTTCTTTTCCTTCAAGATCTGCCATTTCAGCAAGATTGGTTCTAATAGTTGAATCTCTAACCCATTCTACAAATTGACGATATTCGCTATTTGTAACTTCGGTTTCATCCATATAGAATGCTCTTACTGTAACTGTTTTAGTAGGTGCATCTTTTACTCCTGCTAAATCATCGTCAGACTTACCCATAATAAAAGCACCTCCTGGAATTAAACTCATTCCATAAGGTTTTTCAGGGTGCCATTTTTTTCCTTTAACGCCAACTAATTCACCTTTATCTCCGGTTCCACAACTAGTAAGTAAGGCTAAGGCTACTGTTAATGTTAATAACTTCTTAATACACATAAATTCGAGGTTAATTAATGATCTTAAATATTTTAAGGGTGTAAACATATTTATATATTTCCAAAAAAACAACTTTTTAAGCAAAAAAAATGCATTTTATCTAAAAAAAATGCATTTCGTCGATGAATTTTGGTCGTTTAATCGACTTTTAGACGCTATTTTTTTTATATGCTTTGTACCATCTTTCAGGTACTATTCCTTTACAAGCATCTACGTAATCATCATGCATGCAAGGTAATAACGTATGACGTTTTAATTTATTATTAAGGTTTGATAAAAAAGGTATTTCAATCCACCAACGTCCTGTTTGGTTGCTTTTATAAAATATAAGTTGCTGTTCATCGACTAATACGGTGAATTTTTGGTATTTATCCTCCAGAGTAAAGTCATCGTCTTGCACTCTACAATTTACACCCTCGATAAAATACCATATTATTTGAGCTATTAGCATAGATGTAGCTTCATCGTCTTTTGAGGCTTTATATTCATATATTCCAAATGAAGACACCTTATTACTTATGCCTGCATACCTTGATATGGCACAGATTTCTTTTCCATCAAATCCGTTTGGTGAGTGTTTTTGCTTTGTACTCACTTCGGCCGAACGAATGCTTTTCAAATCCATACTCACAATATTAGCATCACGCATAACAGGTTCAACTAATGTTATATTATTTGAAACTTCTCCAAGCCTGTACGCTTCAAAATAGAGTTTGTCCATTAAATCTATTTCTTCTTGTGCGTTGAAGTAAGTTTGATAACCAAGTGTAGAGTAATTAAATAAGTTATATGGCTGCTCTAAAATAATTTTTCCTAAGAATGAGTTATTCTTAATTGGTTTTGATGAGTCTCCTAAGTCAAAATTACTGTCTACATTAACAATATTAACCATAGGTAAGTGATTATCGTAAGCACGATAATTAGCATAGGTTAAATCTTGACTCCCTCCTAATATAATAGGTATTACATTATTATCTAATAAAGTGATGATGGTTTCTTGCAGTGCAAAATAGGTGTCTGCAACTGTTTCTCCTTTTAAAATATCACCTAAATCGGCTACTGTATAATGCCAGTTTCCAGGAAATAGTGAGTATAAGGATTTTCTGATTTCACTTAATTGAAATTCTTCTCCTATATAATTAACATCATTACGATTTTCTAGCACACCAACAATTGCCATTTTAACATTAGTTAAATCTGGTATGCCATGTTGTTTGGAGTGGATTTTTAATTTTCTTCCTAAGACTTGGTTTGAAAGTAATTCGTTGTGTGCTAAAACTAAGTCTTGAACTGGAGAAAGAAAATTTAAATCCATGTATTATTTCTTTTTGGTGGTTGTCTTTTTTCGTGGTTTTTTCTTAGGTGCATTTTTTTCAATAATATCTTGCACCTCTTCAAGTGTAAATTTAGAAACATCTATCGTTTTAGGCAATTCTATTTTTAGTTTTCCTTTTATAATATTGTGTCTTCCCCAACGCGCTTTTTCTACACGAATACCTTCTTCTTCCCAATGGTGAATTAATTTATCTTTTTCCTTTTGAATTTTGTCTTCAATTAATTCTACAATATCATTATCAGATAAGTTATCCCAATCGTATTTTTTGTTCACATTAATAAACATGTTGTTCCATTTAATAAATGGTCCAAAACGTCCTTTACCCTTTTGAACTGGCAATTCTTTATACATATATATAGGAGCATCTGCCTTTTCCTTTTCTTTTATTAATTGTATTGCGTCATCTAACTCAACAGATAATGGGTCAACTCCTTTAGGTAAAGAGACGAACTTTTTACCAAATTTCACATAAGGTCCAAAACGACCATTATTTACTTCGACAGTCTCATTTTTATATTCTCCCAATGTTTTTGGAAGCTGGAACAAATCCATTGCTTCTTCATAAGTAATGGTTGTTAATTGTTGGTCGGGAGATAAACTTGCAAACAATGGCTTGTCTTCATCGTCAACTGTTCCAACTTGCACCATTGGTCCAAACTTACCTAAACGCACACTTACTTGACGCCCAGTTTTAGGATCTGTACCTAACACACGTTCGCCAGATTCACGTTCGGCATTTTGCTGTACATCTTCTACTTGCGGATGAAAGTCTTTATAGAACTCTTTCATCATCGCAGTCCAATCTTCTTTTCCATCTGCTATATCATCAAATTGATTTTCAACTTTAGCAGTAAAGTTATAATCTAAAATGTGTTCAAAATGATTCACTAAAAAGTCAGTCACTATCATTCCTATATCTGTAGGAACTAGTTTTCCTTTATCTGAACCCACTTTTTCAGTCAATTGTTTTTCTGAAACATTTTTCGCTTCTAAAACTAGCTGTACGTAATTACGTGGTTCGCCTTCAACTGTACCTTTTTCAACATATTTTCTATTTTGAATAGTTGAAATGGTTGGCGCATATGTGGATGGACGACCAATACCAAGCTCTTCTAACTTCTTTACCAACGCTGCTTCGGTATATCTTGCTGGAGGACGCGTATAACGTTCAGTAGCAGTAATGTATTTATTTAAAAGTGTTTCATTAATTTTTAACGCAGGTAGCATACCTTCTTGTTCAACATCTTCGTCATCTGTTCCTTCTAAATATACTTTTAAAAATCCGTCGAAGGTAATTACTTCTCCGTTTGCAGAGAACAATGTATTATGCGTTGATGCAGAAATTTTTACATTGGTTCTCTCTAATTGAGCTTCGCTCATTTGTGATGCGATAGCGCGTTTCCAAATTAAATCATAAAGACGTGCTTGATCTCTTTCAGCATTTGCTGTATGTTGCGCAAAATTTGTTGGTCTAATAGCCTCATGGGCTTCTTGTGCTCCTTTTGCTTTGCCTTTATAATTTCTAGGCTTACTGTATTTAACGCCAAAAGCATTTTCAATTTCAGCCTGAGCGCCTTTTCTTGCTTCGTCTGATAGATTAACACTATCGGTTCTCATATACGTAATTAATCCTGCTTCATACAAACGTTGTGCATTACTCATGGTTCTACTAACCGAAAAGCCTAACTTTCTTGCGGCTTCCTGCTGTAATGTAGATGTGGTAAAAGGAGCTGCAGGTGATTTTTTTGCAGGCTTTTTTTGTAAATCTGCTACATTAAAGTCTGCATTTATATTGTCTTCTAAAAATTGTTGGGCTTCTGCTTTAGTTGAAAAGTTTTTAGGTAGTTTTGCTTTAAATGTTTGCCCTTCTTCGTTAGAAAATTCAGCATCAATTCTATAAGATGCCACAGGTGTAAAATCTTGAATCTCTCTTTCGCGTTCTACAATTAATCTTACTGAAACTGATTGTACACGACCTGCAGATAAACCCCCTTTAACTTTTCTCCAGAGTACTGGCGATAATTCATAACCAACAATTCTATCAAGCACACGACGCGCTTGTTGCGCATCAACTAAATTATAGTCAATACCTCTAGGGTTCTCTATAGCTTTTTGAATAGCAGCCTTAGTAATTTCATGAAAAACAATTCGCTTTATTTTTTTTTGATCTAACCCTAAATTTTCAGCTAGATGCCAAGCAATGGCTTCTCCTTCGCGATCTTCATCACTTGCTAACCAAACAATTTCGGCTTTTTTAGCTAGATCCTTTAGCTTTTTAACAACCGCTTTTTTATCGGTTGACACTTTGTATTTAGGTTTAAAATCACCTTCAACATCTACGCCTAATTCTTTTGAAGGTAAATCTGCAATATGCCCAAAACTGGACTCTACTTTAAAATCTTTACCTAGAAATTTTTCAATTGTTTTTGCTTTAGCAGGTGACTCTACAATCACTAAATTCTTCGCCATTATTCATTTTTTTAGAGGTACAAATGTAGATGATTTTTTTTATTTGCAAATTTTACTTTGCGTTTTGGCATAAAAAAACCCTGTTTGACTCAGGGTTTTAAAACATTATTTAAACACTTTTATTCTGTCCCAATTTTCATTATTTCACTATCATCTTCAAAACCTACAACATCGCGATATACAAAATATACTGGAAGAAAATAAATAGACATTGTAAACAGTACACCTACAAAACAAGCAATCATGCCTAACATTCCTAAAATCCCTGTAATAAAAATCAGTCCAAAGGTTATCAACCATTTTTTAGTACCTATATTAAAACTCAACTTGACAATTTCTGTTTCAGTCAATTCTGGGTTGTTAGAAAATACTACTGCAAAAAAAGATAAGGGTACAAAAACATATATATAAGGTATAAAAAACAGTAATTGAGCAATGGTAGCTATTAAAGCATACATAATACCTAACATAAATATCTTACTAATATAACCTTCGCTGAAATAATAAAACAAATCGTCTTTTTGCAATTCATTTAAATCTACTTGTTTTACAATCCTGTAAAATCCAGCAAGCAAGCCGATTGAAACCGAGCTAATAATAATAGCTTGAGGTAATGAATAAAGTGCATTGCTAGTATAATATGAATAGAAATTAAAATCTTCATACCAAGTCATAGAATATGGATCTGGAGACAAACCTATAGTTGTAAATAAAAAAGAAAGCACTCCAATAAATACCGCAAGAACTATAACCATTAAAAACCCTTTTAGCCAAACCTCTTTAAACATATTAATAGAAGAATCTAGTATGCGCCCAAAATCTAGATGTTGAGCATTCTGTATTTTCGATAGTATTTCTAAGTAGTTCATGTTGATTAATTTGGTTTACTTTCAAAAGTAAATAATCTTATTTATTAAATTTAACACTCTGCCACTTTGTCATAAAATATAAATTAATTGTATCTTTGCACACTTATTGACCATCACAGGTTTCAAGTACATTATGGAGAAGATTATAGACGAAAAAAAACAAGGACAATCTTTAGTTTTAGAACAAGATAAAAACAACAAACGAAAACTTTTTATTGAAAGTTACGGTTGTGCTATGAATTTTAGCGATAGCGAAATCGTGGCATCCATCTTAGCCAACGAAGGATTCAATACCACACAAGAACTCGAGGAAGCCGATTTAGTTTTAGTGAACACCTGCTCTATTAGAGACAAAGCTGAACAAACGATAAGAAAGCGTTTAGAGAAATATAATAAGGTAAAGAAAAAGGTAAATCCTAAAATGAAAGTTGGTGTTCTAGGTTGTATGGCCGAACGCTTAAAGAGCAAATTTCTTGAGGAAGAAAAAATTGTTGACTTAGTGGTTGGTCCTGATGCTTACAAAGATTTACCTAATTTACTTGCCGAAGTCGATGAAGGCAGAGATGCTATTAACGTTATTTTATCAAAAGAAGAAACTTATGGCGATATTTCGCCAGTAAGATTACAAAGTAATGGTGTAACCGCTTTTGTCTCTATTACGCGTGGATGCGATAACATGTGTACGTTTTGTGTAGTACCTTTTACCAGAGGTCGCGAACGCAGTAGAAATCCGCAAAGTATTATAGAAGAAGTTAACGATTTGTGGAGCAAGGGCTTTAAAGAAATCACTTTACTTGGTCAAAATGTTGATAGTTACTTATGGTATGGTGGTGGTTTGAAAAAAGATTTTGACAAAGCCACTGATTTACAAAAAGCCACAGCTGTAGATTTTGCAAAGTTATTAGATATGTGCGCGCAAGCACAACAAAAAATGCGGATTCGCTTTTCAACATCAAACCCTCAAGACATGACATTGGATGTTGTAAGATCAATGGCGAAACACAAGAATATTTGTAATTACATACATCTTCCTGTACAAAGTGGAAGCGACCGAATATTAAAAGAAATGAATCGTCAACACACTCGCAAAGAGTACATCAAATTAATTGACGATATCAAAGAAATTATTCCTGACTGCACTATTTCTCACGACTTAATCACAGGGTTCCCAACCGAGACTGAAGAAGACCATAAAGATACCCTCAGCTTAATGGAGCATGTAAAATACTCGTTTGGATATATGTTTGCTTACTCTGAGCGTCCTGGAACTATGGCTGCCAGAAAATTGGAAGACGATATTCCAGAGGACATTAAAAAAAGACGATTGGCCGAAGTGGTTGCCTTGCAACAAGAACATAGCAGAATCAGAACCGAAGAATACCTAAACAAAACCGTTGAAGTTTTAATCGAAAAAGAATCTAAAAAATCTGCTGAACATTGGTCAGGAAGAACAGAGCATAACTCTGTTGCTGTATTCCCTAAAGGGCATTATAAAGTTGGTGATTTTGTTAATGTAAACGTAAATGATTGCACAAGCGCAACCCTTATTGGTGAAGCTATAGGTTATTCTGAAAATAATTAAATATGGAATCAGTTCAAGCTATAAAACAACGATTTGGAATCATAGGAAATGATCCTGCACTTAATCGTGCTGTAGAAAAAGCCATTCAAGTAGCTCCAACAGATATCTCGGTTTTGGTAACTGGTGAATCTGGAGTTGGTAAAGAAAGTATTCCAAAAATTATACATCAACTTTCTCATAGAAAACATGGAAAATATATTGCTGTAAACTGTGGTGCTATACCTGAAGGCACTATAGACAGTGAACTTTTTGGTCATGAAAAAGGTGCTTTTACAGGAGCTACACAAACACGATCTGGTTACTTTGAAGTAGCTGATGGTGGCACAATTTTCTTGGATGAAGTTGGCGAACTACCATTAACCACTCAAGTACGTTTATTGCGTGTTTTAGAAAATGGCGAATTTATTAAAGTAGGTTCTAGTAAAGTACAAAAAACCAATGTTCGCATCGTTGCTGCTACAAATGTAAATATGTTTGAAGCTATTCAAAAAGAAAAGTTTAGAGAAGACTTATACTATCGTTTAAGCACTGTTGAAATTCACCTTCCAGCACTTAGAAAACGTAAAGACGACATACACTTATTGTTCAGGAAATTTGCCAGTGATTTTGCCATAAAGTATAAAATGCCAACTATTAGATTAGCTGACGAAGCCATTGCATTACTTTTAAAATATCGTTGGAGTGGAAATATTAGGCAACTACGAAATGTGGCTGAACAAATCTCGGTTTTAGAACATAATAGAACTATTACGCCTGATACGCTACGTCAATATCTACCTGATGCTGGACAAAATTTACCTGCGGTGATAAGCCATACAAAATCAGATTCTGATTTTAGTAACGAACGTGAAATACTCTACAAAGTATTATTCGACATGAAAAGTGATTTAAACGATTTGAAAAAACTCACTATGGAGTTAATGCAAAAAGGTAATACACAAGATGTACAAAAAGACAATCAAGGATTGATTCAAAAAATATATGGCAATGAAGATGAAGCTGAAGAAGAGTTAGAAGTATTATCTTTACCTGAAGACAATTCGCAATCGGTTGAAATCCCTAACAATGCATCAGATAAATATCATTTTGCAGAAGAAATTGAAGAAGAAGAAACCTTATCGCTTCACGATAAAGAATTAGAATTAATTAAAAAATCGTTAGAACGTCACAACGGAAAACGTAAATTAGCAGCAGCCGAACTTGGTATAAGCGAACGTACTTTGTATAGAAAAATCAAACAATACGATCTATAATTGGTAGCTGAGGCTCTCGAAGCTACCTTAATATATAAAAATGTGACCTCGAGAGCCTCAGTCACCAAGGTTTAAAAAAAGTTTATGAAAGCAGTAGAAATATTTATGATTCGTAAATCGTTTGCTAGAAATAGTTCAGAAAAAATTAGACAAGAAGCCGAAGATTTAATAAATGATAAACATTATAAAGGTTATAGACTAATAAACGTTGATTTTGATGTAGCCGACAATGCAGGTTATATTTATGCGTTTATAACCATGAAACGACCAAACACCTATTAACTGTCACTCTAAAAAAAGTGAAGAATTTTTATGCAAAAAATAAAACACATACTTCTAATTTTAGTTTTAATAACAACACAAAGCTGTTGGAAATATTCATTTACAGGTTTAGGAGATGTAAAAGCAGAAACATTTCAGGTTAATTATTTTCAAAATAACGCACCTTTAATCGAACCTGGATTAGAACGAGATTTTAAAATTGCACTCGAAGAGCTAGTGCTAAACCAAACAAAATTAGATCTTGTAAAATCAAATGCCGATATTATTTACGAAGGTGAAATTGTAGAATACCGCATCTCTCCTACTACAGCAACAGCTAATAATACAGCTGCTCAAAACCGTTTAACTATTGGTGTAAAAGTGCACTTTTATAATAAAAATGACCCTGACACTGAGTTTGATCAGCGATTTTCGTTTTTCTACGATTATCCTGGAAGCGCTCAATTAGTTGGAAGTCAAAAAACAACTGCTCACGAAGAAATTTTTGAGCGTATTACTCAAGACATAGTAAATGCATCGTTAGCAAACTGGTAGCTTATGAATACTTCTAATTTCACATATTTGTTACAAAACCCAAAACATATTTCTGTTAGTCAGGTAAGTGATGTTAGAACCATTATTGATGAGTATCCATACTTCCAACCAGCAAGAGCAATTTACCTTAAAGGCTTAAAAGACCTAGAGAGTTTTAAATACAATCAAGAATTAAAAACTACAGCAGCATATACTACCGATAGAAGTATTTTATTTGATTTTATAACTTCGGATGAATTTCAGCAAAACCAAATATCGGAGCATATCAAAAAAAATATTGCACATTTAAAGAATATTGAAGTAAACGATGTTGAAGATATTTCGGTTAACAAAAGTGTGATTATTGATGATGCTTTAAAGCAACATATTAAAGATACCGAGCCAACCATTCGTCCTGATCTATTTGAAGCAAAACAAGAATTTTTTCCTCAAGAGAACATCATACAAGTTGATAGCTTAAATATTAAAAAGACTCCTGAAGAAGTACTTGAAGTTGGCAAGCCATTAGAGTTTAATAAAAGTGAAGTACACTCTTTTAGTGAATGGTTAAAAATAACAAGTTTTAAACCAATTATTAGAGAGGAAGGAAACCTTAAAAGCAATTTTAAACCAGAAGAAGACACAAAGGCCAAAAAATTTGAACTTATTGATAGATTCATCGCTACTAGCCCAAAAATTCGGCCTGTAAAAAAAGATACACCTGTTCAAAACTTGGCGCAATCCAGAATGATACAACCTGAAGCTTTAATGACAGAAACTTTAGCACGTATTTATGTAGAGCAAAAAAACTATGATAAGGCTATTCAATCTTATAAAATTTTAAGTTTGAAATATCCAGAAAAAAGTGGTTTCTTTGCAGACCAAATTCAAGCAATAAAAGAAATACAAGAACAAAACAATAAATAATAATGAGCACGTTTTCAATATTTTTAATCCTTATCGTTATCGTAGCGTTCCTATTAGTAGTAGTAGTAATGGTACAAAACCCAAAAGGTGGTGGATTATCATCTTCATTTGGTGGTGGTGGCACTCAGCAATTAGGTGGTGTTAAAAAAACATCAGACTTTTTAGATAAAAGCACTTGGGCTTTAGCAACTTTATTAATTGCTTTAATACTGCTATCTAATGTAGCAATTAGTGATGGTGGGACAACTACAGAGTCTAAAGCTTTAGATCAAGATGCTACAACATCCCAGCCTCTTCCTACAACCACACCAGTTGAAACTCCTGCTAACCCAGTAAGTAACGACTCAGCACAATAACAGTTGTGTGATGAAACAACAAAAAATGCCAACTATTAAAGTTGGCATTTTTTGTTTCTGAAAGTTTGTCAGTCTAATTTCATTGGCACAATTTTAGAATAACGCTTTAGCGTTAATTTTAATTATTAATCTAAAAACTACAAAAGAATGGCTTTAAACATTAAACCATTAGCAGATAGAGTTCTTATAGAACCAATGGAAGCTGAAACTAAAACAGCTTCGGGAATCATTATTCCAGACAATGCAAAAGAAAAACCACAAAAAGGGAATGTTGTTGCTGTTGGCACAGGAACTAAAGACGAGCCTTTAACTGTTAAAGTTGGAGACACTGTACTTTATGGAAAGTACGGTGGCACAGAACTTAAACTAGAAGGTAAAGATTATTTAATAATGCGAGAAAGCGATATTCTAGCAATTGTATAATTATAAAAAACTAAATAAAAATGGCAAAAGATATAAAATTTGATGTTGATGCACGCGATGGCTTAAAACGTGGGGTTGACGCATTAGCTAACGCAGTAAAAGTAACTTTAGGACCTAAAGGACGTAACGTAATTATTAGTAGAAGTTTTGGAGCACCTCAAGTAACTAAAGATGGTGTTTCAGTAGCGAAAGAAGTTGAGCTAGAAGACGAATTAGAAAACATGGGAGCTCAAATGGTAAAAGAAGTTGCTTCTAAAACTAATGATTTAGCTGGTGATGGAACTACAACTGCTACAGTTTTAGCACAAGCAATTGTAAAAGAAGGTTTAAAAAACGTTGCAGCTGGAGCAAATCCTATGGATTTAAAGCGCGGGATTGACAAAGCAGTAAAAGCTATTACTTCTGACCTAGAAAAGCAAGCAAAAAAAGTTGGTAGTTCCTCTGATAAAATTAAGCAAGTTGCTGCAATTTCTGCTAACAACGATAACACTATTGGCGATTTAATTGCTAAGGCTTTTGGTAAAGTTGGCAAAGAAGGTGTCATTACTGTTGAAGAAGCAAAAGGTATGGAGACCTATGTTGATGTTGTTGAAGGAATGCAATTTGATAGAGGATATTTATCTCCTTATTTTGTAACTGATGCAGATAAAATGATTGCAGATCTTGAAAATCCATACATCTTATTATTTGATAAGAAAATTGCTAATCTTCAAGAAATTCTTCCAATTTTAGAGCCTGTGGCACAATCTGGTCGTCCTTTATTAATTATTGCTGAAGATGTAGAAGGACAAGCCTTAGCAACTTTAGTTGTAAACAAATTACGTGGCGGACTTAAAATTGCAGCTGTAAAAGCTCCTGGATTTGGAGATCGTCGTAAAGCCATGCTAGAAGACATTGCTATCTTAACTGGAGGCGTTGTTATCTCTGAAGAAAGAGGATTTTCACTTGAAAATGCAGACTTAAGTATGTTAGGTACTGCTGAAACCGTAACTATTGACAAAGACAATACTACTATTGTAAACGGTTCTGGCAAAGCTGCAGATATTAAAGCAAGAGTAAATCAAATTAAGGCACAAATTGAAACAACAACCAGCGATTACGACAAAGAAAAGCTTCAAGAACGCTTAGCGAAGTTAGCCGGTGGTGTTGCTGTACTTTATGTTGGCGCTGCAAGTGAAGTAGAGATGAAAGAAAAGAAAGATCGTGTTGACGATGCTTTACATGCCACAAGAGCCGCTGTAGAAGAAGGTATTGTTGCTGGTGGTGGTGTTGCTTTAGTAAGAGCTAAGAAAACTTTAGAAAAAATTACTACTGATAATTTAGACGAAACAACTGGTGTGCAAATCGTTAATAAGGCTATTGAGTCACCTTTACGTACAATCGTAGAAAACGCAGGTGGTGAAGGATCAGTAGTTATTAATAAAGTGCTAGAAGGTAAAAAAGACTTTGGTTACGATGCTAAAAACGAAGTATATGTTGATATGCTTAAAGAGGGAATTATAGACCCTAAAAAAGTAACACGTATTGCTTTAGAAAATGCGGCCTCGGTAGCTGGAATGATTCTAACTACAGAATGTGCTTTAATAGACATTAAAGAAGATGCGCCTGCTTCAATGCCACCTATGGGTGGTGGCGGAATGCCAGGAATGATGTAAGGCATCTAATAAATAACAAAAAAAACGCTTCAAGTATTTGAAGCGTTTTTTTATTTTAAAATAATATGTATCTAACTATTATTCTTCGTCCTTTTCAACTTTCTTTAAATCCATTTTACAAACAGGACATTTTCCTTCTTCATCATATGTTTTTCCATCTTCACAATCCATTGGGCATTGATACACACTGTCGTTCATAGCCATATCTGCTTTATCAGCAGCGTGGTCTTCTTGCATTTCGGTCTCTTCGTTATGTTCTTTCTTTTCTCCTTTGCAAGACACTAAAACTGTGCTTGCACTTAGCATTAATGCTAAGACTAATATTACTTTTTTCATTGTTATTTAATTTTTGGTTTTTGTTTCGTTTTCGTGATCTTTTTTCACATCCTCATCTCTATATTTACAGCAAGGATGCACACTGTTATATGCTTCGTCTGTAGCCTTAAGCTCTTTTGTATCATGACCAACTGCTACAATATTTTTTATAATAGTATCTAAATCTGTTTTTCGCTCGTCGAAAATTAACTTGAGCTCGTGAGTTTTTACATCCCAAACTGCCGATTTAACACCTTTAGTTTTTATACTCGCTTTTTCAATGCGTTCTTTACACATTAAACAAACACCATCTACCTCAAGCGATGCCTTTGCGTTTTTGTTTTGTGCAAATGATGTTACACCAAATAGCATCATTGATAATAATAATACTTTTTTCATATTTTAATTTATTTTTAATCTTAAACCTGCATAATAATTACTTCCAAAAATTGGACCATAAACAAATGTAGTATCAAAACTACTACTAAACGGATCATTGGCAGCAATTATTGGATTATCTTGTTTTAAATTGGTTATATTTTCTCCACCCAAATATACTTCAAATTTTTCAGAGAAGACTTTAGTTACCTGTACATTAAGTGTTGCTATTGACTTTGAATACTTTGGCAGCTGGTACTGAATAGGATTATTTTGTGTTGATGAAAAACGTTGCTTGCTTAATCTATTAAAAGTAGCATCAAATTTCCATCGTGAATTATTTTTAACCTTAGTTACAAACGATGCATTTGCAAAAAACCGATGCTTTGGCGTTAATGGTTTTTCGAGTTTCCCTGAATTGTATTGGGTTTTTACATCGTAATATTTATATGCCAATCTAATATCTAGGCCTTCCAATACATTGTAATTAAACTCCGCTTGAAAACTATTAGCGTAACTATCTCCTTTTAAATTATAAAAACTAACCTCCTGAGAGTTTTCATAATCTACTACGACCTGATTTTTAAAATCAGTTCTATAAAAATCAAACGTTATATCTGCCTTTTGTCCAAATAGATTAAACCCTTGTAGGTAAGACACACCATAATTCCAAGCAATTTCAGGAGTTAAACCATAAATCTCACCATCAGTATCGACTAGATTAATAGTTCTAGAGGTTGCAAACATTTTTTGGTTTTCAGCAAAAATATTAGCACTTCGTTTGCCTTTGCCAAAGGATGCTCTAAACGCCGATTTTTCCCAAGGCGTATATCTTAAATGTACACGAGGCGTTATAAATGTTCCCAGTAAATTACTATGATCTATTCGTATTCCTACTGTGAGGTTTAAAGCTTCTAAATTGTCGTAAGCATATTCAAAAAACGCACCCACTGAGTTTTCATTTCTCGCATAACTATCAGCATCAACATCTTCATCATAAATATCATTAGCATAACTAATCCCTGTTTTTACTACATGCCTAGAATCACTAATAATAGAGTTATATACCACGTTTGCATAAAATCTATTGTGTTCTATATCGTACTCGTTTAATCCGAAATACGACTCTTGTTTATGGTTACTATAAGCCAACTGCATTCCTAGTTTTTGATAAGGAATTTCTGGGTTTACATAACCAAACTTTCCAGACACATCAATTCGCCTTGTATCAATTTCACTTCCCCAAGCATTAGTTGTTAACTTATCGGTTTCAGAATTAAAATTGACTTGTCCAGATTGTTTTTCATCATCTAGATATCTAACATTTAAAAAACTCACAAAGCCTTTTTCATTATCTATATACTGCCAACGATTCATCACATTTATTTGGTGATATAAAGGCATATCTAAAAAACCATCATCGTTTACATCATGTTTTTTATTATGAGTATTTCCATGAAGATATAATCCTGTTGACCATTTATCACTAACTTTAGTATTTAAGTGTGTATTGAGTTCTACTCGCTCACTTCCAGCAGCAAAAAGATTGACAAATAGTTTATCGTCTGTTAAAGGTTTTTTAAGTTCAGCATTAATTTGTCCAACAATGCTTTCAAAACCGTTAACGACACTTCCTGCTCCTTTGGCTATTTGAATACTTTCCACCCAAGTACCTGGAATAAAACTTAAGCCATAGGCTTGAGACGCGCCTCGTATTGAAGGTACGTTTTCGGTTGTGATTAAAATATATGGGTTTGTTAACCCTAGCATTTTAATTTGTCGAGTACCAGATACAGCATCGGCGAAATTTACGTCAATAGATGGATTGGTTTCAAAGCTTTCAGACAGGTTACAACATGCGGCTTTTAACAATTCGTCACTACTAACGTTAATTACGTTTTGCGATGCTAAATAAGATGTAGCTGTTGCTTTATTTCTTCCTTTAACAGTAATTTCGTCTAAATTTGCTGCTGGTTTTAACCAATGTTTTAACCTTTTGTTACTTGTAACAGTAACTGTATCTGTAGTAAAACCAACATAACTAATTACTAATTTTTGGTACTCTTTTTTATATGGAATACTAAATGCTCCATCAATACCTGTAACATCACCAACGGTCGTATTTAACCAATATACATTGGCCCCTGATAACGGTATTTGCTCATTTTTTTCGTTTGCTTCTAAAATCACACCTTTAAGTTCTTCTTGAGAAAATATTAGTATAGGCAATAGAAACAGTATATATAAAATACGTTTCAAAAATTTATTTTTTAACAGTTTAGATTTTGAGTTTTTGCATTGTTTTTAATGCACTAAAATATTATCATGAATATGACAATTATCTATTAAAAAATATCAAATTATAAATACTTGATTTATAGTTTGCATATCTATAATCAAGTTTGGTGGTGAGTAGTTTTTATAAGGAATTATCTGTTTTGATAATCCTCTAAAAAAGTTGTTATATGAATAAATAAATGAGGTAATGAAAATCTGGTGTTCAAAATCGTAATCATCAAAGGTTTTTACAATCAGTTCATTTTGACCTTCAATAACTGTGATTTCATCTTTGCAGCAAGGTTTTTTTGTAACGTTATTGCCTGCAACAACTTCACAACAATCTTCAGCATCAGTAAAAATAGCCACATCAATTAAAGCATCGCCACAAAAGTGTTTTTCAACCTTGAATGATATAGTTGAGCACAGCACAATAAGTGCTAAACCAATTGAAAAAACTTTATGAAATATTTTTTTAATCTTCATAACCGTAAGCAAAGATATAAAAACCTAAATACAAGTTCTGATTTTCATAAAACATTAACGTCTTATTTTATTGTAATAAAACGCTGGTAATAGTACCACTAAAATTAAAGGTTGAATTAAAAACCTGCGAATATTAAAAAATAAGTAATAATCTTCCTGATTTGGGTTTATAACAAAATATAAAAATGCAGCTAATAGAAAAACATAGGCAAATACATAGATTAAAATCGCAAATTCAATAACGCTTTTATCTTTAAAAATAGCATATAGAATACCTAACGAAACAACGGTATTTAACACATACCTAAATGTTGTAAAAAGGGTGAGTTTTAAAGTCTCTCTGCGAGGTGAATCAATATATAAATAGTCATTTTCAAAAAATTGTAAATAAGGATCGTAAAACAAAAAATCTTCAAAATATCTTATTAAAGCTAACAGCATTATTAAGCCAAAAACAACTATGTATTTAACCCACTTATGCATCTTGCTTCTTTAAAGTAGCAAAACGATTAACCCAAACCATCCAAAGTAAAAACACCATACCATAAATAATTAATGGAAAAATAATGTTATGCAAAATATCGCGTCGCCAAGGATAATGAAACAATCCTATAGAAAGGATTACTATTCTAAATAAATTAACCGCATAAATCAATACACTTCCTGCCAATAAATAAATAATTGTTGGTTGTAATCGTCCTGCAAATGCTATTACAAACGATACAAACAGAATAATAACACTAATGGAATTACACCCCTCAATAACCCTAGCTACATACTTACCATTAATAATTAATTTCATAGAAGGCTCGTCAGTATGTGCTTCAACTGAAGTGTCATACCCAAAGGAATCCAATAATGACTCACTTTGCTTTGCAGTGAGATTTGTAATATAATCTGGATAATATATTGAGCTATCCGAATAATCCAAATACAACTTGTAAGCAACAGATAAAACAGCATACACTAACACAAACGTTAGGATAAATTTTATAACCGACTTATATTTAGCAAAAAGTGCTTGCAAATTGATTTGATTTTTAAATACTTTTACAAAAAATTATAACATGGAACTAAAGGCTCTCGAACCAAAAATAACCGAAATTGTTTCAAACACCAATGAAACTATTGAAAATCGGCTGTACAGCATCTGTAAGTTGTTGGAATCTAATATTAATTACTACAATTGGGTTGGGTTTTATTTTAAAAATGGCGACAAAGAAGAGTTAAAACTTGGACCTTATGTTGGTGAGCCAACAGACCATACAATCATTCCGTTTGGGAAAGGTATTTGCGGTCAAGTAGCTGTGAGTAACCAAAATTTTGTAGTGCCAGACGTTGCTGCTCAAGATAATTATATTGCCTGTAGCATTACTGTGAAAGCCGAAATAGTGATTCCTATTTTTGTGAATGGTGAAAATATTGGACAAATAGATATAGACTCTAATACTCCTGACCCATTTACCGAAGCCGATGAGCGCCTTTTAGAGTTTGTGTGTGCTAAAGTATCAGAGATACTTTAACAAATCCCAATCTCTAAATTTCAAATTCCAAAAAAACACGTTTTTCAAATTTCAAAGAATTTGGGTATTGATTTTTGGAATTTAATAATGTTGTTAACAACTTCCCTATTTAGTTAAAAAAACAACTCATTTTCAATAGCATCTTCGCATTCATTTTTGCTTTTAATTGCTACTTTTGCATTCGTAAACAACCCTTTCAATGCTATGCATTGAAAAACCTTAAAACTGTCATTCCCGTGAAGATGGGAATCAAACACAACACACTAAAATGAGCGACAACAAAACCATTAAATCTGCACTTATTTCCGTTTTTAGCAAAGACGGTTTAGCACCAATTGTAAAAAAACTAAACGAGCAAGGAGTCACTATTTATTCTACCGGTGGCACTCAAAAATTCATTAACGATTTGGGTATCGACGTCGTTCCTGCCGAAGATATTACCTCATATCCTTCTATTCTAGGAGGTCGTGTAAAAACCTTGCATCCAAAAATATTTGGTGGCATTTTAAATCGTCAAGACAATGCTCAAGACGTTGCAGAATTAGTAGAGTTTGATATTCCGCAAATTGATTGTGTGATTGTAGATTTATACCCTTTTGAAAAAACAGTAGCTTCAGGAGCAAGCAATCAGGATATCATTGAAAAAATTGACATTGGTGGCATTTCATTAATTCGTGCTGCTGCCAAAAATTATAACGACGTTATTTGTGTCTCTTCAGTAGATGATTACCAAGAATTTTTGGATCTGATTTCAGAAAACAATGGTTCAACCACTGAAGCAGATAGAAAACGTTTTGCAGCAAAATCATTTAATGTGTCGTCGCATTATGATTCTGCCATTTTCAATTACTTCAATAAAAACCACGAAATCGCGACATTAAAGATTAGTGAAACCAAAGGTCAAGTGTTGCGTTATGGTGAAAATCCGCATCAAAAAGGATTTTTCTTTGGTGATTTTGAAGCGATGTTCGATAAACTTCACGGCAAAGAATTAAGCTATAACAACCTTTTGGATGTTGATGCTGCCGTAAATTTAATGAACGAATTTAAAGGAGAAGCGCCAACGTTTGCTATTTTAAAACACAACAACGCTTGTGGTTTAGCTCAAAGAGATACCATTCACCAAGCATATGTTGATGCTTTAGCTGGAGACCCTGTGTCGGCTTTTGGAGGCATTTTAATCAGCAACTCAGAAATTGATACTGATACAGCTAACGAAATTCATAAACTATTTTGTGAAGTAGTGATTGCACCTTCATTTTCGGTTGAAGCTTTAGACATTCTTAAAGGGAAAAAGAATAGGATTCTTTTAGTTCAAAAAGATGTTGAGTTACCACAAACAACAGTAAGAACCTGTTTAAATGGTGCTTTAGTACAAGAAAGAGATAACATTACAGATTCACGCGATATACTTTCAACAGCTACAAATAATTCTCCTTCTGAAAGTGAACTTGAAGATTTACTATTTGCTTCAAAATTATGTAAGCATACAAAGTCTAACACTATTGTGCTTGCAAAAAACAAGCAGTTATGTGCAAGTGGCACAGGACAAACAAGTCGTGTAGATGCTTTAAATCAAGCAATCCACAAAGCACAATCGTTTAATTTCGATTTAAAAGGTGCTGTGATGGCAAGTGATGCATTTTTTCCATTTCCTGATTGTGTAGAAATTGCAAACAAGGCAGGAATTACTGCTGTAATTCAACCTGGAGGCTCTATAAAGGATCAATTAAGCATTGACTATTGCAATGAAAATAATATGGCAATGGTTATGACAGGAACTAGACATTTTAAGCACTAGGTTTTAGAAAAAAATAAAGTCGCTTTTTAGAAGTCTGTTTGCCAATTTGTAACGTATATTTTTAGTACATTTACAATCAAGCAGAATTTAATATTAACGACCCTCAGATAATTTACAGTAGCATATGGGATTTTTTGATTTCTTAACCGAAGAAATAGCCATAGATTTAGGAACAGCAAACACACTTATAATTCATAACGACAAAGTAGTTGTAGATAGTCCATCAATAGTCGCCAGAGACCGCATTTCAGGAAAAATAATAGCCGTTGGTAAAGAAGCCAACTTAATGCAAGGAAAAACACACGAAAACATTAAAACCATTAGACCTTTAAAAGATGGTGTTATTGCCGATTTTGATGCTAGTGAGCAAATGATAAGTATGTTTATTAAAAACATTCCTGCGTTAAAAAAGAAATTGTTCTCGCCTGCATTACGTATGGTGGTTTGTATTCCTTCAGGAATTACCGAAGTAGAAATGCGCGCTGTAAAAGAATCATGTGAACGTGTTAATGGTAAAGAAGTCTATTTAATACACGAGCCAATGGCTGCAGCTATTGGTATTGGTGTCGATATTATGCAACCCAAAGGAAACATGATTGTTGATATAGGTGGTGGTACCACCGAAATTGCTGTGATTGCTTTAGGAGGTATTGTTTGTGACAAGTCGGTAAAAGTTGCTGGTGATGTATTTACAAACGACATCATTTACTACATGCGTACACAACATAACCTGTATGTTGGTGATAGGACTGCTGAAAAAATTAAAATACAAATAGGTGCTGCTACTGAAGATCTAGAATTACCTCCAGAAGAAATGAGTGTTCAAGGGCGTGATTTACTAACAGGAAAACCTAAGCAGGTTAATATTTCTTACAGAGAAATAGCCAAAGCACTAGATAAATCTATTTTACGTGTGGAAGATTCAGTTATGGAAACACTATCTCAAACACCACCAGAATTAGCAGCAGATATTTACAATACAGGAATTTATCTTGCTGGTGGAGGATCGATGCTTAGAGGTTTAGACAAACGTTTATCTCAAAAAACCGATTTACCTGTCTATATTGCTGAAGATCCGTTAAGAGCAGTGGTTCGCGGAACTGGAATTGTGCTTAAAAACCTTCCTAAGTTTAAAAGCGTATTGATTAAATAGAGCATAACTCATGCAACAGATTATTAATTTTATCATTAGAAACAAAACATTTCTTTTGTTCTTGTTGCTGTTTTCACTGTCGTTATTTTTTACGTTTCAATCGCACTCCTACCATAGAAGTAAATTTATTAACTCTGCCAACTTTTTAACTGGTGGTGTTTACGAATCTGTAAATAACATAAGTGGTTATTTTGGTTTAAAAAAGGAGAACGAAATACTACTTGAGGAAAATAACCGACTCAAATCTATTTTAATGAATACTGAAACTGGTACATTAAGAGAGTCTTACATAGATTCGTCATCCACCGATAGAAAGTACAAATATACTCCAGCTCAGGTTTTCAAAAACAGTTACTCACTCACTAACAATTACTTAACCATCAACAAAGGAAAAAAAGACAGCATTAAAGTAGAATTTGGCGTAATTACCTCAAAAGGTATCGTGGGTGTTATAGATAAAGTTTCTAAAAACTACGGAAGAGTACGATCTATTTTAAACGCAAGTACTAAAGTAAATGCGCAATTAAAAAAATCTAATCATTTTGGAACTTTAATGTGGAATGGTAAATCGCCTTACATTGTACAATTAACCGATTTACCCAAGCAAGCAACATTTGTAGCTGGAGACACCATTATAACTGGTGGTTTATCAACCATTTTTCCTAAGGGTATTCCAATAGGAACCATAGCCTCTTTTAATTTAGATGAAACTGAAAACTACTTTGAAATTGATGTTGCCTTATTTAATGATATGACAGACATTGGTCATGTGTATATTATTGAGAATTTAGATGCTGAAGAAATATCAAACTTAAACAACCTAAATGAATAATGCTATAACCACAAATATAGTACGCTTTATAGCATTGGTTTTGGTTCAAGCATTAGTGCTTAATCATATAAATTTTTTAGGTTATATAAATCCGTATGTCTATATATTGTTTATTATGCTATTTCCTATTAAAAACAACAGACTATTATTTATTTTCCTAGCCTTTTTATTGGGTTTAAGTGTTGATTTATTTTCAGATTCTGGAGGTATTCATTCAGCTGCTAGTGTTACAATTGCCTACATACGTCCTGTACTTTTAAAATTTTCATTTGGTGCAATTTACGAACACCAAACTATTAAATTCAGTAATACCGAATTTGGGCAAAGACTTACCTATTTTTTAATTATCATTCTTATACATCATTTCATTTTATTTAGCTTAGAAATTTTTAACAGCTCAAAAATAATTTTAATCTTAAAAAAGTCGTTATTCTCTAGTATCTTTACTTTGATACTTTGTTTATTAATAACCATTTTATTTAGCAGAAAATCTAAATGAGAAAACTGTTACTATTATCTATAATTGTTTTAGTAGGACTTACTTTTATTGCTAGACTATTTTATTTACAAGTCTATACAAGTAAAACCTATGACTTTAAAGATGATAATGCTATTAGAAAAGTATTTTATTATCCTAAAAGAGGATATGTTTATGATAGAAATGGCAAACTATTAGTTGCCAACCAACCATCGTATGATGTTATGGTCATTCCAAGAGAAGTTGAGTCTTTAGACACTTTAGAGTTTTGTTCTTTATTAAAAATTACTAAAGAAGATTTTATAAAGAAATACGACCGAGCTTACACGTATTCACCAAGATTACCATCACCTTTTGTTCCTCAATTATCTAAAAAGGATTATGCTGTTCTTCAAGAAAAGATGTGGAAATACAAAGGGTTTTATATTCAAAAACGTTCACTAAGAGATTATCAAACTACCATTGGTGCCAATGTGTTAGGTTATATTGCCGAAGTCAATCAAGGAGAAATCGATAAGGATCCATACTACCAAATGGGTGACCTTATTGGAAAACAAGGTATTGAAACATCATACGAAAAAGAATTACGTGGCGAAAAGGGTATAAAGTATATTCAAAAAGATAGGTTTAATAGAGACATTGGTCCTTTCCAAGATGGAAAAGAAGATATTATACCAACGCCAGGAAAAGATATAACGGTATCTATTGATGCCGAATTACAGGCATATGGTGAGCTATTAATGCAAAATAAAGTTGGAGGTATTGTTGCCATTGAGCCTAGTAGTGGCGAAATTTTAAGCTTAGTGTCTGCACCATCCTACAATCCCAATTTATTGGTTGGGCGCGAACGTTCACGTAATTACACGAAACTTTACAACGACTCTATCCACTTACCTTTAATCGACAAAGGCTTATTAAGAATGCACGAACCAGGATCTCCTTTTAAAGCTTTAGTAGCACTTACTGCGCTTCAAGAAAATGTGGTTGACGAAAGGTTTACAGTTAGATGTACTGGAGCTTATAACTATGGTGGCAGAAGATCTATGGGTTGTCATTGCGGAACAGGCACCAGAAATATTTTTAATGGTATTTCAGAATCTTGCAACTCTTATTTTGCTACGTTATACAGAAAAACTATTGACAAATATGATGATGCTTCTCATGCTATGGATGTTTGGAGTAGTCATATAAAAAGTTTTGGATTAGGAGATTATTTAGGGTACGATCTCACTATTGGAAAAAAAGGAAACATTCCAGATGGTGCCTATTATGATAGAATGTACCCAGATTTTAGATGGCGTGCCACTACAAACATATCAAACTCTATTGGACAAGGCGAAGTTTTAGTAACACCTATACAATTAGCCAACATGATGGCTGCCATTGCCAATAGAGGCTACTATTACACACCACACATTATTAAATCTATAGAAGGACAGCCTATTGATAAAAAATATACCACTAAACACGAAACAACTATAGATAAGCAACATTTTGAACCTGTAATACAAGGGTTGTTTGATGTTTACGATAAACCTGATGGAACAGCACATTTTTTGCAAGTGCCAGACATTGAGATTTGTGGAAAAACTGGTACTGCCGAAAATTTCACGATTATTGATGGTGTAAAAACACAATTAACCGACCACTCCATATTTGTGGCATTTGCACCAAAAGAGAATCCTAAAATTGCTTTAGCCATCCTAGTTGAAAATGGCTATTTTGGCGCTCGTTTTGCAGGACGAATTGCTAGCTTAATGATTGAAAAATACCTTAAAGGCAACATTACACGTACCGATTTAGAACGATGGGTAATGAGTTATACCTTAGAGCATGAATATGACAAACCTACTTCTGGAAAACCATTTAAAATAAATGCAAATTCAGGGTTAATGACAGTGGAAGAATATGAACGTCGAAAGAAAGCTGAAAACGACATAACCCAAACCGACTTACAATGAGTTTAAATAGAACTCGAAATTTTAAATTCGACTGGATAACGATTATTCTCTTCTTGCTTCTAGTTGGATTTGGATGGCTAAATATTGTGTCTGCGTCATCTTCCGGAGAGATAACTTCATATCTAGATATGAGCCAGCCTTACGGCAAACAAATGGTTTTTATTTTATTTACTTTTGTTTTAATAATTCTAGTATTAAGCATAGAAGCTAAGTTTTTTGAACGTTTTGCCAGCATTATTTACCTAGTTTCAATGCTGTCCTTAATTGGGCTTTTTCTATTTGGTAAAACTGTAAATGGTGCAACCTCATGGTATGGTATTGGTGGCTTTACTATACAGCCTAGTGAGTTTGCTAAATTTGCCACAGCCTTAGCTGTTGCTAAATACATAAGTGATTTACAAACAAATATTAAAAACGTTAAAGACCAATTAAAAACGGCCTTAATTATCTTTGTTCCTGCGTTTTTAATTTTACTACAAAATGATGCAGGGAGTACTATTGTTTATGCTGCGTTCTTTTTTGTATTTTACCGCGAAGGCATTCCGCAAATATATTTACTATTGCTTTTAAGTATTATTTTATTATCTGTTTCTGCATTAAAGTTTTCGGTATTAATTACTGCAATTATAATTGCCGTTTTAATTTTTGGGCATCACTTTTTCTTAAAAAAGAAAAGAGGGAATATTCTACAACCAATATTCATTACGGTGGCTTGTATTATTTTTAGTTTGGGTGTTCATCTTTTTTACAATAACATCTTACAGTCACATCAACAAGATAGAATTAGTCTATGGCTACGTTTAGAAAAAGATCCTGAAAAATTGGAACAAATGAAACGTACCATTTTATACAATTTAAATGAATCTGAAAAGGCTATAAGCTCTGGTGGTGTTACTGGAAAAGGATTTATGGAAGGCACACGTACTATTGGGAAATTTGTACCTGAACAGCATACCGATTATATTTTTAGCACAGTGGGTGAAGAATGGGGGTTTTTAGGAAGCAGTTTTGTCGTTATTTTATTTGTATTACTTCTCATTAGAATTTTACATCTCGCTGAGTTACAAAAGTCGCAATTTAGTCGCATTTATGGGTATAGCGTTGCGTCAATATTATTTCTACATTTTATGATAAACATAGGTATGGTTATGGGACTCATTCCAACCATAGGGATTCCATTACCTTTTTTTAGTTATGGAGGCTCTGGTCTTTGGGGTTTTACAATATTACTTTTTGTGTTTATCAAATTAGATTCAAATAGAATTAATGAGTGGTAATTAACTTGCCATTTCCCTTAATGCTGCTACAAATACATCTAATTCTTTAGTTGTAGTAAATACATTGGGTGTAATTCTACATCCTTTAACATTGGCATAATCAATAGCAACAGTAAATACTTTGTATTCATCCATTAAACGTTTTGCTAATTCGGATGGTTTTATAGATTTAATTCCAACGTTAGCAATACCACAAGCTCTCCTAGAATCATTAGGTGTGTTAACGACAATATCTTTGTAATCTCTAACTTTTGAGGTCCAATATTCCTGTAAATAACGCAATCGTTCTTCTTTACGATCCGCTCCAAGCATATTGTAATAATCAATAGCATTTTCAATACTTAAATCATGATACACTGGATGCGTTCCTGTATGGTTAAGTTTTACAATATTTCCAGGCTCTTTATTGTGATCTGCAAAGATTGGCCAAAGCGTATCAATATGTTCATCTTTAACATATAACATTCCTGTACCAAGCGGAACTGCTAACCATTTATGCAAGCTCGAACCGTAATAATCGCACTCTAAATCTTCAATATTAAATTTAAAATGTCCTACGCAATGTGCGCCATCAACCATTACTTGCACACCTTTTCGATGAGCCATCTGGCAAATCTTTTTAATAGGTAGAATATGTCCTGTAATATTTATCATATGGCATACCATAAGTAACTTGGTCTTGGGCGTAATAGCATTAGCATAGAGCTCTACTATTTCTTCATCAGATTTTGGATGATTAGGTATAGAAACAACTTTATTAACAGTGTCATATCGTCTTGACACTTGTTCAAACATAATTTTCATAGCACCATAATCTTGATCTGCATAGACTGCTTCATCGCCTTCTTTCCAATCTAAACCTTTAATAACCATGTCTAAAGATTCTGTGGTATTTCTAGTAATAATTACATTTTTAGCTGTACTACCAAGTAAATTTGCCAACTTTTCTGCCATACGCTTTTTGTTATCCCATTGTTCAGTTCGCATATAATAAGATCCTTGATAATTTACCCTATTAATGTGCTCATGAAGTGCATTAAGTGTAGGTGTGGGAATAATATTGTAATAACCACTCTCTAAGTTTATATATTCTGGTTTTAGCTTATAATCACCTCTAACTTTTAACCAAAAATCTTCATTTGATGATAACTCTGCAGCAGATGCAGAGGATGCTTCTTCAAGACAGGAATGTAAAACACTTCCATACAAAGGTGTTGCTAATGTAGCTAGCGAAATTTTTTTAAGGAAATCTCTTTTTTTCATTGTGGTTGATATTTCCTTAAAGATACTTAAAAACTAAAATGATTTGTCAAAGTATATTTATAAATTAGCTCTCACCAATTTTAATCAAGGATAAAAGCTATGTTTACTTTTTTAAAAAAAACTACCCAATTTGCATTTCTAACCATACTTATATCTTCATGTAACGAAACTAAAACAATCACAAATCCTGAACCAAATATTACCTCAGTGGACATTGCTATTATTAACGGTAAAGTTTTAGATGGTACTGACAAAGAAGCTTACAAAGCCAATATCTATATAAATAATGACACCATTGCTTACATAGGAAATCTAACAAATCCTGAAGTAAACATTGGAAAAACTATTGATGCCAAAGGCAAATTTGTAAGTCCTGGATTTATTGATTTACATGCACATGGTAATCCTCTAAAAACGCCAGATTTTGAGAATTTTTTAGCAATGGGAGTCACCACTATTGTTTTGGGACAAGATGGTTCTAGTGTTAGTACTAAAGACTTAAAACCCTATTTAGACGACGTTGACAAACAAAATTTAGGTGTTAATATAATTGAATTTGTAGGTCATGGCACTTTGCGAAGACTTTCTGGAATTGGCAATAAAATAGACATTACATCTACTGAACTAGACAGCTTAAAAAATCTTTTACAAGAACAACTAAAATACACTTATGGTCTTTCTACAGGTTTGGAATACACACCTGGATTATTTGCCAAAGAAAGTGAACTAATTGCCTTAGCTAAAGTAGTAGGTGAACAAGACAAAATAATTATGAGCCACATGCGCAATGAAGATGATGAAGCAGTAATCAAATCCATTAAAGAGTTAGCGGCTCAAGGCGAGTACGCTCGTGTGCATATTGCGCATTTAAAATCGGTTTATGGAAAAGGGAAAGAACGCGCTCATCAAATTTTAGATACTATTAAACACATAAGAGACTCAGGTGTAAAACTTACTGCCGATTTGTACCCTTATATGGCAAGTTATACGGGAATATCTATTGTGTTTCCAGATTGGTCTAAAACCCCTCAACAATTTGAGGTAGCAAAACGTGAGCGAAGAGAAGAACTTGAAAGTTTTATTAGAAATAAAGTAAACTTACGTAATGGTCCCGAAGCAACTTTATTGGGTTCTGCTCCTTATACAGGAAAAACTTTGGCCAAAGCAGCAAAAGAACAAAACAAACCTTTTGAAAAGTTTTTAATTGAAGATGTTGGCCCTCAAGGGTCTTCTGGTGCGTATTTTGTTATGGATAAAGAACTACAAGAAACATTATTACAAGATGATTTAGTTGGTATTTGTTCTGATGGAAGCAAAACAGGACACCATCCTCGTGGTCATGGAACGTTTGCTAAAATTATAGAAACGTATGTGGTTAAAGATAGTCTATTAACTCTTGAGAAAGCTGTACAAAAAATGACTGGGTATGCTGCTGATATCTTACATTTAAAAGACCGAGGGCTTTTAAAAAAAGGCTATAAAGCTGATATCGTTATTTTCGACCCAAAAAATGTAAAAGCACCTGCCAATTATGTGAATCCGCACCAACTGTCTAAAGGATTTGAAAAGGTTTTAGTAAACGGAAAATTGGTAAGGGATAATGAAAATTTAGCAACTGAATTAAGTGGTAAAGTTTTACTCCCTAATTAATTATTAAATAATTTTCATTGTTTAATATATACAGAAGTTAGATTATCTGTTTCGTTTGGTCCAATAATCATTTCAGCTATTTCGTTCATTGGAGTAACAGTAGTTAACTGCTTGCCTTGTATAGCATATCTTGATCTAAGATTTCCAAAATCAACTATTATAATATCATCTTCTTGAGTCCAATCAAATACTGTTGAATCTATCTCATAACACGCAAAATATCCGCTAGCAGTTATGCTAAATGTATAACCACTATTTAGAATACCAGTGCCATCTTCATTAAAAATTAAAATTGTATTTCGCCAACAATCACTTTCATCAAATAAATCGTTTGAATAAATGTCATCATTATTGAAATCATACTCATGTTCTAGTTTCAAAGATATAAGCTTCCAATTTCCAATAATCGTATTTGTATCCTCATCAAGATTATTAGTTGAACAACTTAATGAAAGAATAATTAATAGTACAGAAAGAGGTGATCTAAAAAATTTCATATACAATGTTTAAATAAAAAACAATTATTTCTTCAACTCCAACTTTTCTGCAAAATAATCACAAAAATCTTTCATAGTTGCTGTCATTTTTTCGTCTTGCGTAGCACGATTAAAGGTATCGCTCATCGCTACTAAGGTCTGATGAAAAAACTGTTTCATTTCATCAACAGGCATATCCTTGGTCCACAAATCAATACGAAGTGTTTCTTTGGCTTTGTTATCCCAAACCGAGAGCAACATGGCTTTTGCTTCTTCGTTGCTAATGCCTCCATCTTGTGCTGTCCAAGAGAGTTTTTCAGGGATTCTGTTCTCATCCAATTCTACATTTAACTCAATTTTTGATGTATGTGTATTTGCCATTATTTACGTGGTTTGTATTTTGCGTTATTAAAAATGTCTTCGGCACTCATGTTTAAAATTTCTTTTAGTGAAGCATCACTTCTGTCGGCATACGCTCTTACTATTTGCCAACCTATATATTGTCCTAATCGTCCTGGAGACTCGCCATCCAATTCTAAATTAAACTTTGAAAATGGTGCTGGATTAATAAATCTTGAAGGCAATTTACTATCGGTACTAAACAGCATTTCGTTTTCTACAAAATGCTGCCAAATGTTTTCTTCGTTAATCGTTGCCCAATCTAATTGATCTTTGGTATAACCAATTTTTATTTCGTCAGGTGTATCTGGTAACATTACATCTTTAAAGTAAAGCGTCTTTCCAAAATAAATCATTTCGTCTAATAACGTTTTTCGCTGTGGTTGAAAAATATAATTTTCGGCATAGCTAAAAGCTAAATCTGGAACTATTTGGTCTTTATCCATATTCAACTTAATGTAATCGTATATATCGTAATAAAAATCATGACTTGCACCTAAATACGTATCTAAAGCAATAAGTGCTATAGAGTCTGTTACAATCACTTTATTTCTGTAATCAACATCACTAGTAACAGTAATTATTCTTGGCGTTCTAAACTCTTTAAAGTAGTATTTTAAATGTTGATAAAAACTATAAATATCATCTTCAGTATCTTTAAAATCACCATGAATTTTATCAACCTCATTGTTTAATTGTTGTTGTAACGTATCGTTAATTCTATTAATCCAAACCGAATCATTATAGCGCTTAGAAAACATAAAAGGATATGCTTGCTTTAATTCTGGTAATGAAGTCTCGTTAGCATTAGCAAATAATCTATCAAACCTTTCAATGGTTACATCTACATCAATAGCAGCTATTTCTTTTTTAAGTTTCGACTCACTATTACATGACATAAAAACACTTGCAATAAGTAAAATACTATAGAATCTATTCATAAGACTTTAGGATATTAAACTAAAACGACATTAATTTTTATTAATTATTGTATTGGTTTATTTTTGTTCGACAAAGGTACTATTCTTTATACAAAAAACCTTAGCAAATGAACACTGAAAAAGTAGCACAACATATTGTACAATGGCTTAAAAATTATGCTGAAAATGCAAAAGTTAACGGGTTTGTTATAGGTATCTCTGGTGGTATTGATTCTGCCGTAACCTCAACGCTTTGTGCAGAAACTGGTTTGAAGGTTTTGTGTGTTGAAATGCCTATACACCAAGCTCAAAGTCATGTAAGCAGGGGACAAGAACACATTGTGCAATTAAAGCAACGATATCAAAACGTAACAGATATTAAAGTTGATTTAACACCTGTTTTTGAAGAGTTTAAAACCGAAGTATCACTTAATGGAGACCAAGCCACTGTAGATATGGCATTAGCAAACACGAGAGCTAGATTACGAATGACGACGCTTTACTATCATGCTGGTTTGTTAGGTTTATTAGTAGCTGGAACAGGAAATAAAGTGGAAGATTTTGGAGTTGGGTTCTACACAAAATATGGTGATGGTGGTGTAGATTTAAGTCCGATTGCCGATTTAGTAAAATCTGAAGTCTATCAATTAGGAGACTATTTAAAGGTTCCTGAGTCTATTATGAAAGCTGCTCCAAGTGATGGTTTATTTGGTGATGCCAGAAATGACGAAGACCAAATTGGTGCTAATTATGATGAATTAGAATGGGCAATGAAAATGAATAGTGAAGGAAGAACTGTTGATGATTTTAAAGGACGAAACAAAGAGGTGTTTACAATTTTTAAACGCTATAATACCGCTAATAAGCATAAAATGATTCCTATTCCTATATGCGAAATCCCACAAAACTTAAGGTAGTTGAGCGAAAAATAGTATTAAAAATGAAGTGTTTACAGCTTTTTTTTTGTAACTTTATAATTCTCCATCTATACTGTTAAAATAACTTTGCTTAAGTTTGTGTTCCCTAATTACTAATTTATAAAAACGCTAATCATGATTAAGGTATTGGTTGCAGATCATCATCCTATCATTAGAACTGGCTTAAAAATGCTTTTTGATAGTTCGAAAGATATCCAAGTAGTAGGCAGTGTTACTACTGGAAAAGAATTATTTGATTTTGTTGGAAACCACGATGTAGATGTGGTTCTTTCTGAAATTGACTTACCAGAGCTTAATGGAATTACAGCTCTAAGAACATTAAAAAAAGAGTATAGTGACGTAAAAGTTATTATGTTCAGTATTCATCCAGAAGAAATTTATGCTGTTAGCACCATTAAAGCTGGTGCTTCTGGGTACTTAACTAAAACAGTAAGTACACAAACCATTAAAGATGCTATTTTAAAAGTATATAATGGTGGTATTTACATTAGTAATAATCTAGCGCAACGTTTGGCTTTTGACGAACGTGGTAATAAACCAAGCAAGCTTTACAAGAAATTATCGACTCGCGAGGTTGAAGTTTTAAAACTTTTATCCTCTGGAAGACGTAATAAAGAGATTGCTTTAGAGCTAGATATTAACGAAAAAACGGTAAGTACTTACAAAGCAAGGTTAATGAAAAAACTAAATGTTACTAATTTAGTTGATTTAGTTAATCAAGCTAGGCATCTGGAATTGGGTTAAAGTACGCGATTTAATTTTCTGGAAAGTAACATTTTTAAGTTAGAGTAATTCATAACATCTTCTAAAATTGTTTTAGAACTTGAAGGATTCTCTATGGTTTCGTGTTTAAAGTCAGTTACTTTCTTATCTATTAAATAACAACGTAGGCTTAAAATAGTTTCGCTTACTAATTGCCCAACACTATGTGTTTTAGATTTTGGGAAAATATTTTTACGTTCCCAGTCATGTAAATTATAGCGTTCGTCATTCATTAAAATATGCGTGATTTCGTTGGCTATATGTGGTTCTACTTTATTTACAAAACTTTCTAAAGCAAAATCAGGATCCTGATTTAAAGTATCAATAAGCACATAATACAATTCTCTAAAATTTTCATTAGAGAATTCCATCTCATCTTCTTGTAAGTCTAAATAAATCTTTTCAAATACCTTAGCTTCATGAACTACTGGCTCTAACTCTAAATCGCCTTGTTTATTTTCTTTTAAAACCAAGTCTTCAAACTGCTCTGTTTTATTTCCATACAGAAGTAATGCTTCAATAATTTTACGTTCTAATTCATACTGAATATCAACTTTTTTTCTAGGTGCTGATGATTTAACAACCTCAAATGCTTTTTGTTCTTTTTTATACGTTTTATTAGCTTCCTGGAGCTCTTTTTTTCCCATTTGAGCCAAAGTGCTAAAAAGCACATCTTCACTAATATCCATAATTCTCGCACATTCCTGTACGTAAATTTCTTTTTGAATACGGTCAGGTATTTTAGAAATACTGGTTACCATATCTCTAATCAATGCTGCTTTCTTAACTGGGTCGTTCTGCACCTCTTCCATCAATAAAGATGCTTTATAAGCAATAAAATCTTTAGCGTTGGTTTTAAGATATTCCGCTAGCTCTTCGTAGCTGTGTTTTTTTGCAAAACTATCTGGGTCTTCGCCATCTGGAAAGGTACACACCTTAACATTCATGCCTTGCTCCAGAATTAAATCTATTCCTCTTAACGAAGCTCTAATACCTGCAGCATCACCATCAAATAAAACCGTAATGTTTTTTGTAAGACGGTTAATCAACCGTATTTGTTCTGGCGTTAATGCAGTTCCTGACGATGACACTACATTAGTAATACCCTTTTGGTAAAATTGAATAACATCAGTATAACCCTCTACCAAATAACAATTATCTTCTTTAGCAATACTTTGCTTTGCATAATAAATACCATACAACACTTTACTCTTATGGTAAATATCACTTTCTGGTGAGTTTAAGTATTTTGCTGCTTTTTTATTAGTGCCTAAAATTCGACCACCAAAACCCAATACACGACCAGACATACTGTGTATTGGAAACATGACACGTCCTTTAAATCGGTCGAATTGTTTTTCACCTTTTACAATGGTTAGTCCTGTTTTTTCTAAATATTTAAGCTGATAGCCTTTTTTTATGGCCTCGTCGGTAAAGGCTTGCCATTCATCTAACGCATAACCAAGTTGAAATTTTTTAATAATCTCATCGGTAAAACCACGCTCCTTAAAGTAGCTTAGACCAATAGATTTACCAAAATCTGTTTTATGCATAATATTTTGAAAGTAAGTATTTGCAAATTCACTTACCAAATACATACTTTCTCGTTCGCTTGCTTCTTCCTTTTGCTCGTTGGTTTGTTCGGTTTCATCTATTTCAATATTATACTTTTTTGCCAAATATTTAATGGCTTCAGGATAAGTAAAATGTTCGTGCTCCATTAAAAAAGACACTACGGTACCGCCTTTTCCACTCGAAAAATCTTTCCAAATTTGTTTTACAGGAGATACCATAAAACTTGGTGAACGCTCTTCACTAAAAGGGCTTAAGCCCTTGAAATTACTTCCAGATTTTTTTAGATTCACAAAATCACCAATAACCTCCTCTACACGAGCAGTTTCAAACACTTTATCAATGGTGGATTTTGATATCATCTTAGCGAAATAAACAAGATTGTAAATGTAATATAATACAACTGTTTTTTAAAACCTTAGATTTTTAATTTATAAACAAAAAAAGGATTCAGATGACTATTTCTAAACCCTTTTAATAAAAACAAGTAAGCAATAACTCTTTTATTAATCCATATCGAATCTCACACCAAGCGAGATATTATTTTGTTTTACTGCTTGGTCTTTAAATATTGGCGACAAATCGTACTTAACATATAATGCAGTATCGTCAAAAGCAATGTAACCACTTAAACCATACACAAGGCTAGTTGCATTAAAACTTTTTTTCATTTTGTCCTTTACTTTTTCGCCATCTACTGAGTATTTTAATTTCTGTCTTGTACCAATATTAAATCCTGCATAACCACCAATTCCTATTTTAAATTGATTTCGAGTAGTATATCTAAAATAATTTTCTCTATCGATACGTCTTGAAGGTCCAAATTCAAAATGCACAGGAAATACCAAATTCGTAATGGATAGTTTTGATTTTTTTAATTCTGTTGAGAATTCTTCTAATGCAGTTTCCTCTCCATTTTGAACAAAGTACCTATTGTCTTTTGGTTTTAATCCGTTTATTTGAAACGAGTAACCATACTTAATTCTTAAAAAATTTGAGTTTTGAAACACTCGAGTTTTCCAAGCCCAACCTATTTCGAAGAAGCGAGATCCTCCAATTTTGTAGGGTGTATCATCAAAGTTTTCTCCTTCAACAATAGCATTGTTTAAACCAAAAGCTAAAACCAAATCGCTAGAAGTACGCCTGTCATATCTTCTTGGTTTGTCGTGGCGTCTTTTACCAAAATAAATAAAATCGTCGCTATTGTCATCGCCACTTCCTATTCTAAATATTAAACCGTCGTTGTCTTCTAATGGTTCTTTAGACAAGTAGCCATTTCGTTTTAACAACTCTATTTTGTTATCGATAATGGCTATTCGGTTTTCAATATTTAATGCGTGCTTTTCGGCTGCTTCTTTTTTTAGACGTTCTGCTTCAGCTTGGGTAATATCTCCTCTGTCCAAGCGTTGATTAATCGCTTCTACTTTACTTTTTAATGCTTCTCGTTCTTCTTCTTCAACTGTTTTTTTGAACTTTATAAGCATTTCCATGCTTTCCTCTTTTGTAGCTTTTTCTTGAGCATACATTAGTTGCACACTAAAGCTTAGTATAAACACTAAAAGGTATTTAGTAATTGTTTTCATAACTGTTCGTTTTTTATTGATTTGATTTATGTTTAATTGATGATTTTACCCTTCCGTCTTTAATTTCTTTTGACTTGAAATTAAATCCACCTTCCCTTAACAAGGGAAGGATTATTTTGTTAATTATTTCTTTCGGCTACGACTGTTTTTACTTCGTTATATCCCGTTTTTAACATTTCAAAGACGCGTGCTCTAAACGATTGTACCTCTATCTCATCTTCGACACTTAATAACAAAGCATTTGCGTCTATAGTTTTAGAATTTTCGTTGTACAATCTTTTAAAGGCAATGTCTCTTTGTGCAGTACTTAGTAAAGCATCTATTTCAGCGTCTGTTACTTCTTTCGTTTTTTGCATGGTTTGAATTTGAGCTACTACTTCTTGTGCTTTTTGTTCTTCAAGACTTAATATTGCTTTAGGTGCTTCTTTTTGAGGCTGCTGTATGTTATCTGCTATAATTTCTTTTTCGGTTCTATTAGGCACTAACTTATGTTGCTCTTTTTTTATCTTTTGTTGTGTCACAGATTGCTGTTTCGTTTTTGCCTTATTATCAGGCTTATTTTGAGTGTTATTTGTTGTGATAATTTCTGCTTCGTTAAAAGATGGTGTGTTTACATCAGCTTTAATACCATTTTTAGAATCTATTCCTTTAATAGCCTCCTTAGTCTCGGTATCTACAATTATAGGTTCTATCCTATTGACAGTATCCTTATTGAACATATTGGCAATTAGCAAAACACCTATAATACTTGCGGCTATACCCAAATACCAAAAACCTTTTCGGTTTTTTCTTGGTGCTTCGGCATCAAGCCGTTTACTTAGCTTTTGCCATGAATCAGCACTTGGTTGTATGGTACGCTGCTCCATAGTATCTTTCATCTGTTCTTCATATTTCATTGGTGCCATAATTAATTGTGTTTTGTTTTGTTAGTTGTTGTTGTAAAAGCTGTCGTGCTTTAAATAACTGCGATTTAGAAGTCCCTTCGCTTATGCCTAGCATGGTTGCTATTTCACTGTGTTTATACCCTTCAATGGCATACATTACAAACACCATTCTATACCCTTCAGGAAGCTTATCTATGAGCTGTTGTATTTCGGCAACGTCCATATTGGTTTTAATGTTATTGGTAGCTGTTTCTGGAAATACAACATCATCTGTACTAAATTCCAGTTGTTTTTTTGAGCGCAAAAACGAAATGGCTTCGTTGACCATAATGCGTCGTATCCAACCTTCAAAACTGCCTGTGCCATTAAAACTTTTCAACTTTGTAAAGACTTTAAAAAACCCGTTGAGCATAACCTCCTCGGCATGATGCACATCGTTTATATAATAGCGACACACACTTAGCATTTTTGGCGCATGCCATTGGTACAACATGTGTTGAGCCTCACGACTGTGTTGTCGTGCTTTTTTTATAAGCTGTGCTTCGTTTTTATGCAGTTGAATGACTTTCAATGGATCCTTCATTTAATCTTCTATCTATATAGACGCAATACTAATGCCAATGGTTGTATGTGATTAAAAATAATTTTTAAAAGCGCAATTTAAAGAAACTATTCGCAGCTGTAAAACATTGATTTTGTGAGAAAAATCATTAAATTTGTTGGTGAATGATATAAAAATTGAAACGTTGCATATCATCATAATCTATACAATCAAATAAATGACAATAAAAGAAGCAATTTTAAAAGTATTGGAGGACAATAAAGGATCATTTACCTATTTGGAAGTTCTTAAAATGATTGACACAAAAGGTTATATTGATTGGACAAATGCAAAAACTCCTTCCGATACAATTGGTGCTCAATTAGGTCATTTTATAAGACAAAATGATTCTAGAGTAAAAAGGGTAAAAGGTAAAAAAGGTTTTGAATATTACTTATCAAAGTATGAAGATGAATTAAATCTATCTGAAGTTGTTGCTAAAGAATCTACTTCAAAAAAAGAAACATCGAAAAAATACCAAGAAAGAGATTTACATAAACTTTTAAGTAGTTATTTAAAGAGTCAAAATATTAATTCGAAAACAATATTTCACGAAAAATCATCAAATAGTAAAGACGACCATCAGAAATGGATTCATCCTGATATGATAGGTATAAACTTTCTAAATTTGAAAAATAAATCAAGTAATGCACTGTTAAAAGTTATAAATAAAGCTGATGCCTTTGACTTAATTTCATACGAATTAAAAAGAGAGATAAAATCAGATTACGAATTAAAAAAATGCTTTTTCCAAGCAGTATCGAATTCAAGTTGGGCGAATTATGGGTATTTGGTAGCATTTGAAATAAGTAGGAATTTAATGGATGAAATGGAACGTCTGAATCAATCTTTTGGGATTGGAATAATTGAATTAAGTGGAAATCCTTATGAAAGCAAGGTGTTGTTTCAGCCAAAATTTAAAGAGCTTGATTTTAAGACAATGGATAAATTGTGTGAGATAAATACGGAATTTGAAAAGTTCATTAGTCAAACAGAAACTATGCTAATTGCTCCTGAAAAATATGTAAAAGGAACAAGAAAAGAATTTGAAGAATTCTGCGATGATTATTTTAAGGCAGATTCGGAAATTGAAAAATATTGTAAAACCAAGAATATACCATACGAAGAAGAAAAAAACTGTGTAGAATAAAGTGCACAAGATCCATAGCTACTAAGTGCTACTAACACAAAAGGTTAAACGAAACCTCATTATAAAATTAAAGATTTCTTTTGTGAAGCATCTATACTAAAAGATTTCTCGTCTCTCACTTCGACTGTGCTCAGTATATTGCATTCTTCACTCTGTCGAAATGACACTCACTTGATTCTATAAATTCTTTGGTATATTATTTCTTCCTATCAATCACATAATTCACCATGAGTTCAAGTGAATTTTTATAAGGAGACTCTGGATAGTCTTGCAGTATTTGCAATGCCTCGTTTTGAAATGCTTTCATTTTAGTGACTGCATAGTCCAATCCTCCATTATTTTTTACAAAAGCAATCACTTCTTTAACGCGTTTTTGATCCTTGTTATGATTTTTTATGGAATTGATTAACCAATCATGGTCTTTTTTTGAGCAGTTGTTTAACACATGAATTAACGGTAAGGTCATTTTTTGCTCCTTAATATCAATTCCTGTGGGTTTACCTATTTTAGTATCGCCATAATCAAACAAGTCGTCCTTAATTTGAAATGCCATCCCTATAAGTTCGCCAAACTTATGCATCGTGTTAACCTCTGGGGAGTTTGGTTTTACCGACGCAGCTCCTAAACTACAGCAGGCTGCAATAAGGGTTGCCGTTTTTTGGCGAATGATTTCGTAATACACCTCTTCGGTGATATCCAGCTTTCGTGCTTTTTCTATTTGCAGGAGTTCGCCTTCGCTCATCTCACGAACCGCTACTGAAATAATTTTCAATAAATCAAAATCATTATTATCTATAGAAAGCAATAATCCTTTCGACAGTAAATAATCGCCAATTAACACAGCAATTTTGTTTTTCCAAAGCGCATTAATTGAAAAGAATCCGCGACGACGATTACTATCGTCCACCACATCGTCATGTACCAAAGTTGCTGTGTGAATTAATTCGATTACAGAAGCACCTCGATAGGTACGTTCGCAAACCTCACCATTATTAAGCATTTTAGAAACCAGAAACACAAACATTGGTCGCATTTGCTTTCCTTTTCTATTGACTATGTAGTGTGTAATCCTATTAAGCAGAGCCACTTTACTAGACATAGATAATCGGAACTTTTGCTCAAACAGTTCCATTTCATAATCTATAGGTTGCTTTATTTGCTCTACTATTTTCATTAACTGGATTAAAGATACATTTTAGCCAAATATAATCAAGATTTATTTGCTAATTGACCACAAGCCGCATCAATATCCTTCCCTCTGGAGCGCCTAACTGTTACTGTAATATTATTGCGCTCTAACATAGACACATACATATTAATAGCTTCGTTATCTGCTTGTTGAAATTCGCCATTATCAATAGGGTTGTATTCAATCAAATTGACTTTACTAGGTGCAAATTTGCAGAATTTTATCAATGCATCGACGTCTTGCTTAGTGTCATTAACACCTTTCCAAACTACATACTCATAAGTAATTCGGTTTTTGGTTTTAGCATACCAATATTCTAACGCTTCTCTTAAATCGGCTAATGGGAATGTTTTATTAAAAGGCATAATTGACGTACGAACTGAATCTCTAGCAGAATGTAGTGATACAGCCAGTTTAAATTTCACTTCGTCATCTGCCATTTTTTTAATCATTTTTGGCACTCCTGAAGTAGATACCACAATACGCTTAGGCGACATCCCTAATCCTTCTGATGATGTAATTTTATCAATAGCTTTAAGCACGTTATTATAATTCATGAGTGGTTCTCCCATTCCCATAAATACAATGTTCGATAATGGTCTGTTATGATATAACCTGCTCTCTTTATCAATAGCTACCACTTGATCGAAAATTTCGTCTGGATTTAAATTTCGCATGCGCTTTAAACGTGCAGTTGCACAAAATTTACAATCTAAACTACAACCCACTTGAGAGGATACACAAGCTGTTGTTCTATTTTTAGCAGGTATTAAAACTGACTCAACAATTAATCCGTCGTGCAGTTTCACAGCATTTTTAATAGTACCATCGCTACTTCGCTGCATACTATCAACTTTAACATGATTAATTACAAAGTTAGCTTCCAACATGTCTCTGGTTTGCTTTGAAATATTGGTCATATCTTCAAAGTTATGAACCGATTTTTGCCAAAGCCATTCATAGACTTGATTTCCTCTAAAGGCTTTATCGCCTTGTTCTACAAAAAATGCTCGAAGTTCTTCTTTTGTTAACCTTCGTATGTCTTTTTTAGTATGTGTCATTAGAGACAAAAAAGCCTCGAAAAACGAGGCTCATTTTAAATTTATATGATTAACATGGCATCGCCATAACTGTAAAATTTGTAACCTTCTTTAATAGCTTCGTCGTAAGCACGTTTTACAAAATCGTGACCTGCAAATGCAGAAACCATCATTAACAATGTCGACTTTGGCGTATGAAAATTAGTAACCATACAATTAGCAATACTAAAGTCGTAAGGAGGGAATATAAACTTATTAGTCCATCCAGTAAATTCATTTAATGTACCGCTTGATGACACAGAACTTTCAACAGCTCTCATTACTGTAGTACCTACAGCACAGATGCGTCTTTTTTCTTTTAACGCTGAATTTATAGTATCGGTAGCAATTTTATTAATTGAAATTTCTTCGCTATCCATTTTATGTTTAGACAAATCTTCAACCTCAACAGGGTTAAACGTTCCTAAACCTACATGTAATGTTACTTCAGCAAAATTAACTCCTTTAATTTCTAAACGCTTTAATAAGTGTTTTGAGAAGTGTAATCCAGCAGTAGGCGCTGCCACAGCACCTTCATTTTTTGCATAAATAGTTTGGTAACGATCCTCATCTTCTGGTTCAACTTCTCTTTTTATATATTTTGGAAGTGGTGTTTGACCAAGCTCGGTTAATTTTCTTCTAAATTCACCATAAGAACCGTCGTAAAGAAAACGCAACGTTCTACCTCTAGAGGTTGTATTATCTATAACCTCGGCTACCAATGTTTCGTCTTCTCCAAAATATAGCTTATTACCGATACGTATTTTTCTGGCAGGATCTACTAACACATCCCAAAGACGTTGTTCAGGGTTTAGTTCTCTTAATAAAAACACCTCTATCCTTGCACCTGTTTTTTCTTTGTTACCAAATAATCTAGCAGGAAATACTTTGGTGTTATTTAAAATCATCACATCATCTTCCTCAAAATAATCGATTAAATCTTTAAATAGTTTGTGTTCTATTGTTTGATCTTTGCGATTTAATACCATTAATCGTGCTTCGTCACGATGTTCTGAAGGGTATTCTGCAAGTAATTCTTCTGGAAGATCGAAGTTAAAATGTGATAATTTCATATAAGTGTTTATTTTTTTGAAAGTTGCAAATATACAATCTCAATATAGGCGTTGTCAAGTATTTGAACGGTTATTTTATAAATTGGAGAACTTAAAACCAATATTCTGTAAATCGTTCCAAAAATCTGGATACGATTTGGACACTACATCAGCTTCCAAAATATTAAAATCTACCTTAAGTGCTAATGGCGCAAAAGCCATAGCCATTCTATGATCATGATATGTTTTTACATAAACATTATTTGTAAAAGGATTGATTTTGGAGATGGTAAGCGAATTGTTTGTAATGGACACTTCCGTTCCAAATTTTTCTATTTCGTTTTTTAGAGCAACTAACCTATCGGTTTCTTTTATTTTTAAGGTATGTAAGCCTGTTAAATGACACGCAATTCCTAACCCTAGACAAGTAACTGTAATGGTTTGTGCAATATCTGGAGCATTTGACAGATTGTACTTAAAATCGCCTACTTGATTACTTGTTTTTGTAAGTGTAATTGAAGTTTCTTGATATGTTGTTTCTACTCCAAATTGTTTATAAATAGTACTTAAAACAGCATCTCCTTGCAAGCTATTTTTTTTGTACGATGATAACGTAATTTTAGTTCCTAAAGTACTTAAAGCTACAATGCTGTAAAAATAGGATGCCGATGACCAATCGGATTCAACCACCAAGGTTTTGGGTTCTGGGTTGTGGGTCTTTGGCTTAATTATAATTACATTATCTCTAAAAGATGTCTCAACACCTATTTGCTCTAACAAGTTAAGCGTCATTTGTATATATGGCACAGAAGTAATTTTACCCTCTAAATTTAGCGCTAATCCTTTTTCTAGTTTAGGAGCAACAAGCAGTAATGCTGAAATATATTGACTGCTTACATTAGCAGCTAAAGTTACTTTATACTTGCTTAATGTTTTTCCTTGTATGCTTAGAGGAGGAAACCCTTCGTTTTTTAAATACGAAATATCTGCACCCAAATCTTTAAGGGCATCGACAAGAATTTTAATTGGTCGTTCATGCATTCTAGCCGAGCCTGTTAATACGACTTCTCTATCTTGTTGTAACGAAAAGTAGGCAGTAAGAAATCGCATTGCAGTGCCTGCATGATGAATATCAATTGTGCTAGAAGTACTCTTTAATGCTTTTTGCATTAGTATTGAATCATCAGAATTAGACACATTCAATATTTTTATACTTGGGTAAAGCGCTTGTAACAGCAATAAACGATTTGACTCACTTTTAGAGCCAGTGATTTTAATTGAAGATTCTTTTGCTATTGAAGACTTTTTTAGGCTAATATTCATAATAACAACTCGTTTTAGAGCTTTACAAAGTTACTTTAACTTTTCGTTATTATGGTGCCTATCGTGATCTCTTTTTGTTTTTAAATCTAATTTTTTATCGAACGCTTCTTGAAGATTTACACCTGTTTGATTTGCCAAACAAAGTACTACAAACATAACATCTGCCAACTCTTCACCTAAATCTTTGGTTTTATCGCTTTCTTTTTCGCTTTGCTCACCATAACGTCTAGCAATAATGCGTGCCACTTCACCAACCTCTTCGGTAAGTTGTGCCATATTGGTTAACTCGTTAAAATAACGAACACCGTGAGTTTTAATCCAATTATCTACTTCCTTTTGTGCGTTTTGGATGTTCATGATTACATTTTTTTAAGGATAATTTGTTCGTTTTCTTTATCAATAATTTGTTTAAATAAGTCTTTTATAGTGCTATAATATTCTGCTGAAATTATTGGTTGATTTATAGCAAAATCAACCAATACTTGAATAGTACTCCCGTTTCTTGATATAATATACTTAAAACTTCCAATATTTTCAGGCAAAGTAAACGCTACTGATTCTGGCATGGACTCTACATCATATCCTTCTGGCAAGCTTATATTTATACGGTATTTCTTTTCTGATGGGTAACCAAAATCAATTGGATATTCTCTTTGCTCTAATTTAAACGGATTTTCTTTCTCTGCTAAGAAAAACAAAGGGGTTATAAATATTTGACCTCCAAGATTGTCTAATTGATTTTCTAAATTAAAACTATATGATTCCATCACTGGTTTAGATAGGTCTTTGTCATTCTTTACTTGAAAATCAGAAACTACAAGGTCAGTAAAACTATTTTCTAAATCTTCTAAATATTGATCTTTGTTCATATTAACATAGTTCTCTCTATATAACATTGCATCATGATTTGTAACAACCTTTCTATATGAGCCTTCAATATCTCCATTAGCATTTAATTTTACCATCATTGATATAGTGCTTTTTGATGCTTGCTCTGGATATAAATTTATTAAACTTGAACTTCCATCTTCTCTAACTAGTCTCCCTTCCCAATTAAGAGCTCTAAATGGTAATATATCTGGAGAGCTAAACTTATCAGTAGCATCTAATAATATCACACCATTTTCTCCTTCCACACCAGCTACCACATAATTATAGCCATTTAAGGTTGGAAACAAAGGGATACCATTACTTCTTGTACTTATTAAAACTGGGTTTGCATTTAATCCTGCATACTTAAGCATCGATGTTAGCATCAAATTAATTTCGGCTACATTTCCTGTTTGTTCTTTGTAAGCTTTTCTTACTCCTTGATCAACATGTTTTCCATAATATCCATTCCATTTAACTTTAGATTTAACAAAATTATAAATATTATATACTCTATTGTCTAAGCTTGAGTTAGCACTAATAATTGCGTCAATATCATCCTTGTAATACCCTGTTTTTTTCAGTTCAGCTCCAAAGTAATCGCTTCTATAAATAGTATTCACAACATCATCCCAAGTTAAAGAGTAATTCTTAAATATTGAGTTTGGTCGGCGATACTGGGCTAATTCAAATAAAAAAGAAGTTCTGTAATTGTTTATATTGTTAACATATTTCTCATTTTTCATTGAAGGTATATTGTTGGCTAAAATGAGGTATCTTGTTTCCTTAAAATCTAGTTCGCTTTCTCTTCTTTCAGTTGCAATTACTCCTGTTGTTTCTCTCCAGACGTACTGTATTTTCCTATTACTTGTAGTTTGAGTTAATTCTAAAGGATGATACCCTTTTTGAAATCTATTATAAATAAAGTACTCTGGAATATTAATTTTTACTTCGGCCTTTTTAATTGGTATATCATACTGCAAATCAACCCTTTTTATATTCCAAAAAGGAGATCTAATTGTATATTGATATTCAATTACACTACCCTCTTTAACATTTGGCATTGTTAAGCTTACTTTGTTTCTATATTTATTTAAATCTTCTTCAAAAATACCATTGTTCTTTAGCTTTGTTTTTTCTATTTTCCCTCCAGTAAGATTATAAGTAGCTCCTTTAATATCAACCATTTCTTCTTCCTCATTCTCTCCAGACTTCAATAATAAACGACTATGTGTTCCCCAACCCAGTCCACTTTTGGAATTGATTTTTATTCGTTGATGAATTTTTGTAACTACTACCCAGCCATCGCTTGCATTATAATCAAAATTTGTTTTTCTATTCTTGTATAAAATAACGGCATCGTCTTCAGAATCTATTGGTGTAGAAAAATCTTCTTTTGATATTTTCCCATAATTGTAATTTTGAGATTTGACTGAGAAACATATCACTAGAAATAATAAAGAGAATAGTTTTTTCATTTTAGCTGATACTTTATTGATTGTTTTTATATTTTTTTTAATACAATTTTTTCATTTTCTTTTTCAATCATTTGCTTAAAATATTCTTTTAATGCTTCATAATAAGAAGCTGAAATAACAGCTTCATTAATTTCTGATTCTACTACTAATTGGATTTTAGCATTGTTTTCTGCAATTTCGTACTTAAATGTCCCTAAATTATCTGGTAATTTAATCATTTTTGGTTTCGGCATTGATTCTACTAAATATTCTTGAGGGATATTGATGTTTACCATAAATTTATCTAAATACGGATATCCGAAATCAACAGGAAAATCTCTTTTCTCTAGCTTAAAAGGGTTTTCCATAGTTGATAAAAAAAATAGTGGTGAAATATACATTTCATCTCCAATAACATCAGCTTGACTTTCCAAAACAAAGTTATAAGTCTCCATTATAGGCTTAGAGAGGTCCAAGTCATTCTTTACCTCAAAATTTGAAACTAACATACCATTATAATCGTTTTCCAAATCATCTAAGAATTGCTCTTTATTGGTTTCTATATAAGATTCTCTATAACCCATAGCTCTATAGGCAGTCTTTAAAGTTCTTATAGTACCCCTAATATTTCCATTTACATCAAACTCTACCATCATTGAAACCGTTTTTTTTGATTTTTCTTTAGGGTATAGATTAATTAAAGCAGAGCTTCCATTTTCTCTTATAATCCTACCTTCCCAATTTAATGTTCTAAAAGGCAATATATTTGGTGAACTATACTTACCCGTTGCGTCCAATAATATGACCCCCTTTTGGAACTTCTACACAAGAAATAACATAGTTATAGCCTTCCCTAGTTGGGAATAAGGGAATTCCATTTTGTCTTGTACTCACTAAAACAGGATTTGAGTTAACACCTGCATATCGTAACATAGATGTTAACATTAAGTTTATCTCTGCAACATTACCAACTTGATCGTTATATGCTTTTCTCACGCCTTTATTAGTGTACTTACTATAATACCCATTCCATTTAACTTGAGTTTTTACATAATTATAGATTAGTCCAATTATTTCCTGAGGATTAGAATTATTTGCTAAAAGCTTATCTATGTCATCTTTATAATAGTTAGATTTTTCAAGTTCGCGACCAAAATCCTCACTTTCATAAATGGTCTTAACAACATCTTCCCAAGTAGTAGAGTAATATTCCATAGAAGTATTTGGAAACTGAGTATAAGACAACTCATACTTTACAGATGAACGATAATTATTTATGTTATTAACAAACGGCTCGCTTTTTAATGCAGGAATGTTGGACAAATTATATTTCCAGATATGCTTAGTGAATTCAACTCTTGAGGTACTATAACTTGATGTTTTATTACTAGCAATTCCTGCTTTAGGTCGTATCTTAGTTGTAAATTCAATTTTATCTTGACTAGTTTCTTGTTCAGGCACAATATTTAAAAATCCCTTAGCATTTAACTTAAATTTATAATATTCTGGTGCCTCAAACCTTGCTTCAATTTTTTTAACTGGAATATCATGTTGAAACACAAATTCATCTACATTAGTTGCAAATGGAGACACAATTTTATACTTGTATTCTATAATCGACCCAATTTTAATATTGGGCATGGTAAATTTCACTTCATCTCTAAATTTGGATATTTCAGTATCAAAAATCGCATCTTTTTTAAGCTTATCCTCTTCTATTTTATTGTTAACTAAATTATAGGTATATGCTTTTAAGCCAGTTACCTTTTCTTTTATTCCTCCATTTTTATAAGCTAAAACCGAATTTGTTGCATATGAAAACCCTTCTTGGTTATAAATTTTTAACCTTTCATGAATATCAGTTACTAAAACAAACCCATCATCTTTCCTATACTCAAAATGAGTTTTTCTATACTTATACAAATAGGTTGCATTTGCAGATGAATCTAGAGGGTTAAACTTTTCTTGCAATTCATCTTTCGATACTTTACCAAATTTATAGTCTTGAGAATATGTGGTTATGTTAATGCTTAAAAACAATAGCAATATAATTTCTTTCATTTTCTTTATTTTTTAACTAGTATTAATTTAGCGCTATCACTTTTAGATACATTTCTGTAAAATGCTCTAAAATCTGAGTAATCTTCTTTTGGAAATTCACCATCATTTAGAGTAAATTCTCTTTTGTAAATTAATGTGGTTTCTCCATTAATCTTTAAACTCATTTTATAATTCCCAAATTTGGTTTCAATAATCTTATCATTTGGTATTGATTCTACTTTATAGCCTTTAGGTATAGAAATTTTTACTTCATCAAAATCTTTAAACCCTCTTCTTATTACAAGTGGTAACTTTCTATTTCTATATCTATCTGGGATATATGTATTTCGATTCAATACATTAAGGTTAAGTAACATTTTGTCTTCTACAATATTCAAATAATTTGACGCACTAAAAGAGATGATTTCTTTAAATTTGATTTGTTCCTTATCATTTATAATTTCCATTTTGCTAATGGAAATATTATTTATATAACTCCACCTTTCTTTATAATGTTTCTCCAAATCTCTTTCCTCCAAGCTTTCTAAGTAATATTTATCATCGTATTGTATGCCTTCTGAAAGAACAGTAGCGTCTATCTTAATGTTTCCATTAGAATCGATATTGCATTCACCGCTAATGGTTTGCCTATTTTCTCCAATATTATACTTTTTTGTACGCTTTATTTCTCCTCCTTCTGGTGATACTACTAAAACATTCCTATTATCTGTAAAAGATCCTATGAAGCCAAAAGGTGATTTTTGGCTAGTACACTCTAGCCATATATTTTCATCATTTTCTAAAGGTATATTTAGAATAACATGATTTCCTTGCATTATTGCAAAATTCTCATCGAAACTCTGCTGAGAACTCCCAGAGTGGACTAATGCATAGTTTGCTTTAACTCCAACTGCTTCCAATAAAGCCATAGTATAATTAGTTAGCCCCTTACAATCTCCATAGCCTAACCTGTCTACATCTGATGCATTAAAAGGCTTCCATCCTCCAATACCTACCTGTACGCTTATATATCTAGTTTTATCTTGAACATATTGATAGATTTTTCTTGCTTTAGCAATATCATCGCTTTCGTTCTGTACTAGTTTTTTAACATGTGCTATTGTACTTGTAGGCAAATCGTTAACATCCTTTAGCAAACGTTGATAAATCCAATCACCCAACTCATTCCAGTTTTCAGCTTTTGCTGGTACACCTTCATAATAGAATTCGTTTGAAGCAAATAAAATTTTAGGAATAATGTTCTCTAATGGTGAACTGTGCGATTCTGGTTTAATAGCATTAATACTATTGGTTTTATAATTAATTATTCCTGAAGATTCTTCTCTTATCAAACCAATATTTTCTGTGTTTTTCTCTTGAACTCTAATATTTAGATTTGATGCATAATTTAATGTATAAGAACTTTTTTCTACGCTTAAAAAATAACTATTAATTGGCAAGTACCGAGGTAAGTATCCTGTAGTACCGTTTACAGTTTCACTAATATACTCAACAGTATAAGGATATGCAATAGGTGTATAATCTAGATATTTTACCCTACTATCAGAGTATAAAGTCTGTACATCAACATCACTAACATCTTTAAAATCATTCTTCTTTATCTTTTTAATTTCTTTTCCAAATCTATCATAAACAATAGCCCTTATATCTCTGATTTTAGAATTATTATCGTAGCGTTCATATGCACGAATACTTTTATTTCCCTCTTTATTAAGCACAGTAATTATACGCTTAGTATTTACAATCATCTTATTTACTGAGCTTAAATCTACAGTAACATCATAACTTCTAATTACCGCATTTGCACTTTTTTTAAGCTCTTCTGGAATTTCAGTCACAGCAAGCGAATTGTTCTGCGACAGAACATTAAAGGTAGTAAACACCAAAAAAACGCCTACTATATTTTTATAATTCATATAAGTAGATTTAATAAAAAACTAATTTTGTAGTCTTAGGGGACTTATCAAATGACAACTGCAATGTGATGCTAATATATAATTTTTTTTAATTTTTGAAGTATAAATCCTACTAAAAATATAGTTAAAATCCAAGCTTATTGATGCTTTTACCCTTTTTGTTTGGTGTCAATAATTATGGTTACAGGTCCATCGTTAATTAATTCTACTTTCATATCGGCTCCAAACTCACCAGTTTGCACTCTTTTACCTAAATCGCTTTCAAGTTGTGATACAAACTGTTCGTATAATGGAATAGCCACATCTGGTTTTGCTGCTTTAATGTAACTTGGTCTGTTACCCTTTTTTGTGTTTGCGTGTAGTGTAAATTGGCTTACTACAATAGCATCGCCATTAATATCTAAGATAGATTTATTCATAACACCTTGGTCATCTCCAAAAACTCTTAGATTAGCAATTTTATTACTTAACCATGTAATATCTTCTTGAGTATCTTCATTAATAATTCCAAGTAATATTAATAAGCCATCATTAATGGATGCCACTTTTACTCTACCAGTAGTGACACTTGCTTTAGTAACGCGTTGTATTACTGCTTTCATTTATTCCTTGCCAAAATTATCGGTTCTAAAATGTTCGTCTTCACCTTCTAGAATTTGTAGATAGCTTCTGTATCTTGAATACGCTATTTCATCATTATCCAATGCTTCCTTAACAGCACAATTTGGTTCATGAATATGTAAACAATTATTAAACTTACAATGTTGTTTTAATTCGAAAAATTCAGGAAAATAGTCACCAACTTCTTCCTTATCCATATCTACAACTCCAAAACCTTTTATCCCTGGTGTATCAATTATTTTAGCATCAAAGCTTAAGTCAAACATTTCGGCAAAGGTAGTAGTATGTTGTCCTTGCTGGTGTTGTTCAGAAATTTCTTTAGTTTTTAAATCCAATCCAGGTTCAATGGCATTAATTAATGTAGATTTTCCAACTCCAGAATGGCCAGTAAACATGCTCACCTTATCCTTCATTAACACTTTAACCTTGTCTATGTTTTTGCCTGTTTTAGCCGAAATACCTATGCACTCATACCCTATTTTTCTATATAATGCTGCTAAATATTTTACTTCTAAAAGCGTTTCCTCGTCATAGGTGTCAATTTTATTGAATAATAACACCGCTTTTATTGAATATGCTTCTGCGGTTATTAAAAACCTATCTATAAAAGTTGTAAAGGTTGGTGGATTGTTAATGGTCACTAATAGGAACACTTGATCAATGTTACTCGCAATAATGTGTGTTTGCTTTGATAGGTTTACCGATTTTCTAACAATATAATTTTTTCGATCCTGAATACGGTTTATAACACCTGTTTCTTGGTTGTTTTTGGTTTCTAACTCAAACTCCACATAATCACCAACGGCAATTGGGTTAGTACTTTTTATGCCTTTTAAACGAAATTTCCCCTTAATTCTACATTCATAAAATTTTCCATTAAGGGTTTTAACGGTGTACCAACTTCCTGTAGATTTATAAACGAGTCCTGTCATTAATTAAATTAAACTGAATTACAAAGTAACAATTTTATATAAAGAAAGTCTTATCTTAGAATCATATAAATTAAAAATATTAAAAAATGAAAAAAATTCCAGTATTAATAGCTCTTTTATTTTTTGTTTGCATCGAAATTAATGCACAAGTAGAGTATAAAGTAATTACTAGTGTAGAGTCTATTGTTCCTGCTGGCTTAGGTAGATCTAGGCTGATTTCTACAGAAGAAGATAGAGATTATAAAGAATTTACGTCTGAGCAAACAGAAGATGATAACACTAGAAACAAATCTAAAAGAAAAGATATTCGTGTTAAAGATTTTGAAGAAACTAAACTTTTAAACTTTTTTAACCTTGGAGGCATCCGTTTTCAAAATATTGCTGCTAACGATGCTGTAATTTCTTCTAAAATCAATTCTATGATTAGTGAAGGTTGGGAATTAGCTTTTGTTACAAGTGCTGTTGAAAGCGACTCAGGTAAAGGTGATGGCAATGGTATTTTTATAACCAGATATATTTTTAAAAGAACTAATTAAAAAAGGCGCCATTGGCACCTTTTTTATTATTGTTGTTTAAATATCTTTTCTTGATGATTAATCGATTCTTGGTGAATGGCTTTAAACATTCTCAATACAAACTCTTCACTTAATTTATGTTGCTCACCTTCTAATATCATTTTACCTAAAATCTCGTTCCATCGTTTAGATTGTAATACTGCTACGTTATTCGCTTTTTTAAGATTACCTATGGCATCTGATACTTTCATACGCTTACCTAACACCTCTATTAATTGATGGTCTATTACATCTATTTGAGTACGCAACGTGTTAATGCTATTTTTAAATTCAGCTTCAGCAGAGGTTTCTTTTCTAATCTTCAAATCTTCCATATACTGAATCAAATCAGAAGGCGTAATTTGCTGTGCAGCATCACTCCAAGCTTTATCTGGATTGTGATGTGTTTCTACCATTAATCCATCAAAATTTAAATCCAACCCTGTCTGGCATAAATCGAAAATAATATCACGTCTTCCTGCAATATGCGAAGGGTCTAATATTAATGGTAAATCTGGGAATTTATTTTGTAAATCGATTGGTAATTGCCACTCTGGATTATTACGGTATCTCGTTTTTTCATAAGTTGAAAACCCTCTGTGAATCACCCCTAAATTCTTAACATCAGCGGTGTAAAAACGCTCTACAGCACCTAGCCAAAGTGCTAAATCTGGATTTACAGGATTTTTAATTAATACAGGTTTATCTGTTCCTTTAAGTGCTTCGGCAATTTCTTGTACGATAAACGGACTAACCGTAGATCTCGCTCCAATCCATAAAATATCAATATCATGTTGTAACGCTAAATCTACATGGTTTGCATTAGCAACTTCGGTAGCAGTAAGTAATCCTGTTTCTTCTTTAGCCTTTTGCATCCATTTTAAGCCTAAAGCACCTACACCTTCAAAATTACCTGGACGCGTTCTGGGCTTCCAAATTCCTGCACGCAAAACAGTAGCATCACTATCTTTTAGTTGATGTGCTATAGTTAATACTTGTTCTTCGGTTTCGGCACTACATGGTCCAGCAATTACTAATGGATGATCTAACCCAAAATTATCTAACCATGTTCTAAGTTCTTTTTTGTTTTCCATAACTTGTTTTTATGCAATTCCGTTAAGAATTTGTTTTATGTAATTCGTATTTTTCATTTCGTTGTAAATAGCTTCAAAATCATCGCGCTGCATTAATTCTTTAAATTGCGTTAGATTATTGATGTATTCTTCTAAGGTTTCAATGACATTGGTTTTATTTTGTTCGAAAATTGGTGTCCACATTTCTGGTGAACTTTTAGCTAGTCGAACAGTTGACTCAAATCCACTGCCTGCCATATCGAAAATATCACGTTCATTTTTTTCCTTATCAATAACTGTTTTCCCCAGCATAAATGAACTAATATGTGATAAATGCGACATATAAGCTATATGTTTATCATGTGCTTTTGGCTTCATATAACGCATGCGCATCCCAATATCTGAAAATAGTTTTAACGCTTTTTCCTGAAGCTTAAAAGCAGTTTCTTCCACTTCACAAATAATATTGGTCTTTCCATTATACAATCCCAAAATAGCTGCATTTGGACCAGAAAACTCCGTCCCAGCTATTGGATGCATTGCTAAAAAATTTCTACGCTTAGGATGATTTTCTACAGCTGAACAAATATCTTCTTTAGTTGAGCCAACATCCACAATTAAGGTGTCATCAGACACCATATCTAACAACTTCGGCAATTCTTTAACCGTTACGTCTACAGGAATAGCCACAATAACCAAATCGGCATTTTTAATATCTTCAATAGTTGCTTTGCGGTCTATAATACCATTCTCTAAAGCAATATCTAAATGCTCATCACTCTTATCGATTCCATAAATAGTGGTTGTTGCATCTAAATTCTTAATATCTAATGCTAAACTTCCGCCTATTAATCCAACTCCTATGATATATATGTTTTTCATAATACTCTAGTTATTGCTTCTTGTATATCTTCAGTTGATGCGCATAAAGAAAATCGAATGTAACCTTCTCCCTGACTTCCAAAAATGGTTCCTGGAGCTACAAATAAGTGATTGTTTTTTAATAACACATCTATAAATTCTTCTGCCTTTGTGTAGGGCGGTAACTTTGCCCAAACAAATAATCCCGAAGCATTCTTATCATAAGTACAGTTTAAAGCCTCGGCCAATTTCCATACCAATGCTCGACGTTGTTCATACACACTATTTAAGCTTAAATACCATAATTTTGAGCAACGTAACGCTTCAATAGCTCCTTTTTGGATTCCATAAAACATACCAGAATCCATATTACTTTTTACTTTTAAAATGTTATTGATATGCTTACCATCACCTAACACCATTCCTACACGCCATCCAGCCATATTAAAGGTTTTACTCAAAGAATTTAATTCAATGCACACCTCTTTTGCACCGTTGACTTTTAAAATACTTCTTGGAGCATCGGTTAAAATAAAGCTGTATGGGTTATCATTTACTAGCAGTATATTATTTCTTTTTGCAAAATCTACTAACTCTTCAAATACCTTATAATTAGCTTGCGCACCTGTTGGCATATGCGGATAACTTATCCACATTAGCTTAACTTTACTTAAATCCTGCTTTTCTAAAGCCATGATATCAGGCATCCAATTATTGGCTTCATCCAACTCATAAAGTATAGGTTTAGCACCTAATAATTTGGTAACCGATTGATAGGTTGGATATCCAGGATTAGGAATTAATACCTCATCGCCTTCATTAAGATAAGCCATAGAAATATGCATAATACCTTCCTTACTTCCCATGAGAGGTAAAATCTCGGTCATTGGACTTAAATGCACCTGAAACTGTTCGCGGTAAAATTCTGCCATGGCTTCCCGTAATTCAGGCAAACCTTGATAGCTTTGATATTTATGAGCATTTGCATCTTGCAATCCTTCAATCAATGCAGTTACTACTTTTTGTGGTGGCTGCAAATCTGGACTTCCAATGCCTAAATTAATAATTGGTTTCCCTGCTGCTTTTAGCATGCTTACTTCTCGCAATTTTTTGGAGAAATAGTATTCTTCAACTGTATGCAATCTCTTGGCTCCTTCAATCATAACTTTGCATTTGTATATTCTCCAAGCACTTTAAAGTCTTGTGCCATAATATTCATAATTGATTTCGCTTTTGTGTAATCTTCATATTCATCAAAAGTAACATCCACAAAAAATGCATACTTCCAAGGTGTTTCTATTTTAGGTAAAGACTGTATTTTAGTTAAATTTAATTTACAATCACTCATTACATTTAAAATAGTTGCTAAACTACCTCGTTTATGGTCTAACTCAAACTTCAAAGATGCTTTATTTATTTGATTTTCAGGTATTTCAGAATTTGTGCGCTTTACAATAACAAATCGGGTTTCGTTGTGCTTTATGGTTTGAATGCTCTTAGCTAAAATTTCAACTTCAAAAATATCGGCTGCCATTTCGGTGGCGATAGCTCCAATATTTCTTAATTGACCCTTTTGAATACGCTGTGCAACTTCGGCTGTATCTTTATCTTCAACCAATTTAATATGAGGATGCTTCTTAAAAAATTCTTTACACTGTAGCAAAGCCATTGGATGCGAATATACCTCAGTGATATCATTAATAGATTGTCCAGAAAGTGCCATTAAATTATGTTGAATATCTAAATATTGCTCTCCTACTATATGTAAATTTTGACCATCAATTAAGGCATAATTTGGAATAATAGAGCCTGCAATTGAGTTTTCTATTGCCATAATAGCTGCATCACACTTTTTAGTAATTAAGTTGTTTACAACCTCATCAAAAGTTAAGCATTCCATAACCGACACACCATTATTAAAATATTGTTGTGACACAATATAATGGTTCGATCCTTTTACTCCTTGTATGGCTACTGATTTAATCATATATAAAAAAAGTCCCGATTTTCATCGAGACTTACATTTAAATTTATATCTATAAATTACACATATAACGTCTCGTTTCTTTTGCTAAAAAAGAAATAAAACCAGTTATAATATGCAAAGTTTGATGTCATTATATCCTAATTGATTGGGCTAAAGTAACTATTATTTTCAAAAATCAAAATACTAAAGCATTTTTTTAGGTGTTTTACCTAAAATAAAGTTTATTTAATGTTTATTTTTGATTAAATATTTTTTGCATGTCAATAAAAGTAGAGCAACTCACAAAGATTTACGGAACCCAAAAAGCACTTAATAATGTAAGTTTTGAAGTTAAAAAACCTGAAGTGGTTGGATTTTTAGGACCTAATGGTGCTGGAAAATCGACCATGATGAAAATATTAACCACCTACATTGATGCTACTATAGGAGCTGCCAAGGTTAATGATTTTGATGTGACTACCGAAACCAAAAAAGTACAGCAAAGTGTTGGGTATTTGCCAGAACACAACCCTTTGTACTTAGACATGTATGTAAAAGAATATTTAGCGTTTAATGCAAAAATATACAATGTCTCTAAAGAGAGAATTGCGGAAGTTATAGAGCTTACTGGCTTAACACCTGAAGCACATAAAACCATTGGACAGCTTTCTAAAGGGTATCGTCAACGTGTTGGATTAGCAAATGCCTTATTGCACAATCCTGATGTATTGATTCTTGATGAACCAACCACAGGATTAGACCCAAACCAATTGGCAGATATTAGAAACCTTATAAAAACCATTGGTAAAGAAAAAACCGTGTTTTTATCGACTCATATTATGCAAGAGGTTGAAGCTATGTGCGATCGTGTGATTATTATAAATAAAGGTGAAATTGTTGCTGATAAAACCTTAAAAGAACTTAGAGAAGGCTCGCAACAAGTGATTGTTGTGGCTTTTGATTATAGAGTTGAAGAAGCTTTTTTAAAGAGTATGCCTAAAGTTGTTAAAATTGAAAATCTTTATGATTTTATGTATGAAATAACCTTTGATTCTACTGAAGATATGCGCTCTTACGTATTTGATTTTGCACATGATAACGATTTAAAAATTCTACAATTAAACCAAAAAAGTGCGAGTTTGGAGAGTTTATTTAGGGAGTTGACGAGTTAACTAACTCAAAATATAGTTTCACTCATTATAGTTTTTCGATAAATCAATGAGTAATTATCTTGGCATAGTATTCAACAATCTTTAAATGAAAAAATCTTTACTTTTAATATTATTTCTACTCAGTGTTGTCCTGCATAGTCAATCTAAAGAATATTCTGGAATTGTTAGAGATATTAGTAAAACACCTCTTCCTGGTGTTAGAGTAACTATTAAAGGAACTCAAATAAACACTGAAACTAATTTCGATGGCTATTTCAAAATAACTATCCCTAATTCTTTAGATATTTTAACTTTTTCAGCGATTGGAATGCAAAATTTAGATTATAAAGTTGGAATCAATAAAAATATTGAAATACTGCTTGAAGAGTTTTCTACTGAAACTAAATTCTTGGATATAGGACTTATCTACGATTCGCCTAATTCAATCTTTGGTGCTTCAATGAGTAATGGTATTGATATTCAACCATTAGCACATTTTGAAGAATTAAGAACAGATTTTTTATATAAATTAAGTGGTCAAACTAATTTTAAAAATGATTATACTTTTAAAACAAATCTCTCACTAAATTATCCAAATCGACACTTAAACATAGCTTCAATTGAGTTTTCTCAAAAAAACTTATACTCTAAACATTTATTTTACAGAGACCTCAGCCTTATTGGTTCTACTTATTTAAGATTTAGCAATATAGCTTTAGTATTAAAAATTGGTCATCAAAAATTCAACAAACAAAATAACTTTGGAACATCAATTGGGCTCCAAAAAATTCATCCAAATATTTATTATGGATTTCAATTTGGTTATTACTCAGACTATTTTAATTATTTAGGTTTTATAAAAGGGTTTTTACTTGAAGATAAAGTAGGTTTCAATATTGTTTATGAAAAAATAAACAACTTTGAATTTTTTAATTTTGGATTGTCATTCATCTTTGTCAAAAGTTCAACAAATGATATTATATTAACTAATTGATTTCAGTACTGAAAATTTACGACATTTCATAAATGCCGTAAAAATGTCGTTCAAATACCGTTATCAAAAACCATTTAATTTTTTAATTTTAAAGAAACATTTATTTAAATGAAATCATTAGGAGAAAAAATTAAAGAGGCTCGAAAAACAAAGCAATTAACCCAAGAAGAATTATCTGAACTAAGCAAAGTTAATCTTAGAACGATACAACGTATTGAAAACGACGAGAACACTCCTCGTGGTCAAACATTAAATCTTATTTGTAATGCTTTAGAACTAGATGTTATCACGTTTAAACTTCAAAATAGCTCTAGCAAACAAACTTCAATCGCTAGTTTAATAATTAATGGGGGTTTTCTTGTTCTTTTAAATATTGCTCTAATGGAGATTTTTGGTTATTCAACTTTAGATACAGGAGCAAACTTAAACAGCAAGATTTGTGCTTTTCTTTTAAGCTTTTTACTTCCGTTTTTTATTGTTTACAAGACTCAAAAAATGAATAATATTGAGCGCCTCTTGAAATTTGGTAGTGGATTTATATTTTATATTCTTGCAGCGTTTTTTATGAGAGGGTTTTTAACCGGTTTACAAGTTGGGTTATTTTCAGGTTTGTTTCCTTGCCTAATAATCGCCTTAAGTGTCCTTTACTATGGAAACCATTTAATTAAGACTTCTAATTAAAAATAAGCTGACCAATATAAGGTGTTTCCACATCTACTATTGGAGGTTGATTTACCGAAATTAAATTCCCTGTACCATTTAAAATCCCTGTAAGAGATATTTGCGGATTTACAATCATATCGTTGCTGCCTCTATGAAATACATCCACATTTTGAGCGACTAAGTTCTCGCCTTCAAAACGTCCAGCGCCTGCATAAAAACCTACAAACAAATTATTGACATTTCCAGAGATATAAAATGATGAAATATTGTTGGACACAACTGTTAATTTATCATTGTTTACTTGCAATCTAAAATCACCAACGGTAAAACTTCCAGGAGCATTAAAATCTTCAGAAATGAGTGTTAAGTCGGGATAGGTTAATATCCCGTTTGATGATATTTCGTATTGCGAAGAGTTTCTAATTTCTTTAATATTTGGTGCAGTAACATATACTTTGGTAATACCATAGCTCCTTACGTAATTACAACCGTTATTATCTGTTAGTTGCAACTCATTCCCAACCACTATTGCTTCAACATCATTTAAAAGGTTTTTTCCTGTTTCTACGATTACTTCGTAATCTAAACCTTCTTTTATAATTAATTCAATATCACGATTCACCAAGATGTTTTCAAAAGGGTTTACAACAATTTCTTGTTGCACAAGGTGCCCTTCGGTTTGAAAACAATCGGAAGCATCTTCGCTGTTGCAAGCAAAAACGAACATTAAACTTAGTGTGTATATTATTTTTTTCATATTTACTTTCCTTGTAAAAGGAAATCTTATAACCCTTCCGTCTTTATTCCGTTTTTTCGGAATAAACCCACCTTCCCTAAATTAGGAAAGGAGTTTTTTTTATGTTCTTTGGTCTTCATCCTTCCAACTTTATAATCGAATTCCAATTCCTAGTTCAACAGCTTCAGCCTTTGCAGCATGCGATTTTAAGGTAACTGCAACAAACCACTTATCTCCAAAATAGCGTTTTGCACCTATACGTTGATACACTCTACCTTCAAAATCGTGAGGATAATAAGCATAATATCCAAGTTGTGTTTCAATGGATAATTTATTAATAAACAACTCATGACCAACAAACACTCCTAAGCGCTTATAGTCTGTATCTGGGTCAATATTTCTATTTGGAAAGGCAATAGATTCATAATAAATTAGCTCCTTTAAAAACCTAGAAAAAAAAGCATCTACTCCAAATTGGATGGCACTTTTTCTGTTCAAACGTTTATCTACATAAGCAGAGACAATATAAAAAGGAAACTGACCGCTTCCAAGCACATCACTTTCATTGACGCCACTTCTAAAAACAACATTGTATTTTATTGGCTGTGTAAATTTTGTATCGTCACTTAAATCGTATTGATATTCTGGGTCTTCATCATCAAAATTATAAGTAATTCCAGCACTTAGAGTTAATGAATTAATGCTTGTATTTGGTGCTTTTACATTGGCGTTAGAATAATGAATAAGCGATAAACCAGCTTGAAATCCGAAATTATCAAAAATACGTTCCTTTTTATAGTTAATCATCGCATAGGTACTACTCATTAACTTAGTTCCAAAGGCTATGTTTTTGTGATTTGTTTCTTTATCATAAGGATTGGTCGTATAGGCTAACCCTTGACCGATTCGAACCATTAAATTCCGATTTAGAAAATAGAAATTGTAATGACCATAAAGCGCATAATTATTACCGAGCACCTCATTTTTTAAATTTTGATAACTGAATGATACTCCATAATCTGGGTAATTATAGCGTTGTTCCCAAGTATTGAACCCAAATGTTTTTTTATTCCAACTGATGATGACACCTTCTGGATGTCCTGTAATTAGATGAAGAATATCATCGTTATGAAGTGCAATATTTCCTTTAAAATAGTTGACGTCAATACTGGAAAAAGTAGATGTTTTTTTCTCTTGAGAAAAGCTAAAAATTGAAAAACCAACAAAAAGTAGAAACAGTTTTGCTCTCATAATTGTCAGTAAATATAGGTAAATAAATACTCGCTAGGTGTTTTAATGAATTTTGTCAATTCGAGTGAATTTTACGATTGAAAAAGAGTAAAAATTTGTATCGAGAATAAAACTTTTAGTTTGTTAATTAGTTCTCGATACGATTTTTCGTTCCTCAAAATCACTCGAACTGACATTGATATTGTTTTTAGATTTAAATACACCACAAATTAATAAAAACCCTAAAACACTTGCGAAGCAATGCTTTTTATGTTGTCACTTTTCCCCATAGAATAATAATGCAATACAGGAATTCCAGCTTTTTTAAGTTCTTTAGATTGCTTAATACACCATTCAATCCCTATTTGCTTTACTTGTGTATTATCTTTGCATTTAACTACTTCAATAATAAGTTCTTCTGGTAAATCTACATGGAACCTATGTGGAATTAAATTAAGTTGCTTCTTGGTTGAGATAGGTTTTAATCCTGGAATAATTGGGACTGTAATATTTTCTTTTCTACATTTTTCAACAAAGTCGAAATACTTTTGATTATCGAAAAACATTTGTGTAACAATATACTCAGCACCATTTCTTATCTTTTTTTTCAAGAAATGAATATCACTATCTAAACTTGGCGCTTCCATGTGTTTTTCAGGGTAAGCTGCCACACCGACACAAAAATTTGTCGCTGAAGAATTAAGTAATTCTTCATCTAAATAATTACCTCGATTTAATTCTTGAATTTGAGTTACTAGTTCACTAGCATAATTATGCCCTTCTTTTTCTGCTTTAAAATACGTTTCTGTTTTCACTGCATCTCCGCGCAAAGCCATGACATTATCAATGCCCAAAAAATCTAAGTCGATTAAAAAGTTCTCTGTGTCTTCTTTGGTAAAACCTCCACACAAAATATGTGGAATCGCATCTACTGAATATTTATTCTGAATTGCAGCGCAAATACCAACCGTTCCAGGGCGTTTTTTTACCACTTGTTTTTTTAGTAAACCATTCTCAAGTTCTTTGTAAACATATTCCTCACGATGGTAAGTCACATCAATAAATGGTGGATTAAATTCCATTAAAGGGTCAATATTATTAAATATAGATTGAATGTGTTGCCCTTTTAAAGGTGGTAATATCTCGAATGAAAACTGTGTGTTTCCATTTGCTTTCTTTAAATGCTCTGTTACTTTCATGTTTTTAATCTGCTATGTTGGGGTTCAACCATTTCTTTGCTTCTTCTGTAGAAATGCCTCTACGCCTTGCATAATTCTTTACTTGGTCTTCGGTTATTTTTCCTAAGCCAAAATATCGAACTTCAGGATTTCCAAAATAATAACCACTTACACTAGCTGCTGGCCACATTGCCAAACTATCTGTGAGCTCAACACCAATGTTTTCTTTTACATTTAACAGTTTCCAAATTGTCTGTTTTTCTAAATGATCTGGACAAGCTGGATATCCTGGAGCAGGACGAATACCTTTATAATGCTCTTTAATCAACTCTTCATTAGATAAATTTTCATTTGATGCATAACTCCAATATTTTGTTCTTACTTCTTTATGTAAATATTCTGCGAAAGCTTCTGCTAAACGATCAGCCAATGCTTTTATCATAATGGCATTATAATCGTCATGATTTTCTTCAAACTCTTTGGCAAGTTTTTCAGTTCCAAAACCAGTCGATACACAAAATGCGCCTATATAGTCTTGTTTACCAGATTCTTTTGGAGCTATAAAATCTGCTAAAGCAATGTTTGGCTTTCCTTCTGCTTTTCTTGATTGTTGACGAAGGGTTAGGAATGTAGATTCAATATTTCCAAATTTATTGTATAATTCTACATCATCATCATTAATTGTGTTGGCTGGAAACAATCCAAAAACAGCTTTAGCTTTAAGTAGCTTTTCATCAAATATTCGTTTCAACAACTCTTGCGCATCTTTGAATAATTCTAACGCTTGATTTCCAACTACCTCATCTTTTAAAATTTGAGGATACTTGCCATGTAAATCCCAACTTCTGAAAAATGGAGACCAATCAATATAATCTTCTAATAATGTAATGTTGAAATCTTCAAGAATTTGAATTCCTAATTGCTTTGGCTCTACTATTTCAGTTGAATTCCAATCGATTTTGAATTTATTTTTTTGCGCCTCTTCGATAGATAAGAATTCCTTTTTTCTTCCTCTTTTCAAAAATTGCTCACGGAACTTATCATATTCTTCCCTAATCTGTTCTTTGTATATATTATTATCCTTTTGAAGTAAGTTTCCAACAACAGTTACAGCTCTAGAGGCATCATTAATGTGTACTACTGTATCACTATAATTCGGAGCAATTTTAACAGAAGTATGAGCCCTTGACGTGGTAGCTCCTCCAATAATTAATGGAATATTTAGATTTTTCTTTTCCATTTCTTTGGAAACATAGGCCATCTCATCAAGTGAAGGTGTGATTAGTCCGCTTAAACCAATAATATCTACTTTCTCTTTGATAGCTGTTTCAATGATTTTTTCTGGTGGTACCATGACGCCTAAATCGACTATTTCATAGTTATTACAACCCAATACAACACTCACTATATTTTTGCCAATATCATGCACATCGCCTTTTACAGTTGCCATTAAAATCTTACCAGAAAATTCTTGTTTACCGTCTTTTTCAGCCTCAATAAATGGTTGCAAATAAGCGACTGCTTTTTTCATGACACGAGCAGATTTTACTACTTGAGGTAAGAACATTTTTCCGCTTCCGAACAAATCTCCAACGACATTCATTCCAATCATTAAATGACCTTCGATGACTTCAATCGGTTTCTCTGAAACTAAACGCGCTTCTTCTACATCTTCAATGATAAAAGCATCAATTCCTTTTACTAATGCATGAGTAATCCTGTCTTGTAAAGCATCATTTCTCCACTCTAAAATTTGCTCTGTGGTTTCTTTTTTCTGACCTTTTACAGTTTCTGCAAAATCTAACAATCGTTCAGTCGCATCATCACGTCTGTCAAACAATACATCTTCAACACACTCTAATAATTCTTTATCAATTTCATCATAAACCTCTAACATTGTCGGATTGACAATTCCTAGATTCATACCATTTTTTATAGCATGAAATAAGAATGATGAATGCATAGCTTCACGAACGGTATTATTACCTCTAAAAGAGAATGACACATTACTCACTCCTCCAGATACATTTGCATAAGGTAAGTTTTCTCGAATCCATCTTGTAGCATAGAAAAAATCCAGCGCGTTTTTGCGATGCTCTTCCATTCCTGTTGCTACTGGAAAAATATTAGGATCGAAAATAATATCTTGCGGCGGAAACTTGACAACATTAACCAATATGTTATAAGAGCGTTCACAAATTTCAATTCTTCGTTCATAAGTATCTGCTTGTCCTTCTTCATCAAAAGCCATCACAATCACAGCAGCTCCATAACGCTTTACTAGTTTTGCCTGACGAATAAATTCTGCTTCTCCTTCTTTTAAACTAATAGAATTCACGACGCATTTCCCTTGCACTACTTGAAGTCCTGCTTCAATGATTTCCCATTTGGAACTGTCTATCATAATTGGGATTCGAGCAATATCAGGTTCGGAAGCAATAAGGTTTAAAAACGTGGTCATGGCATCAACACCATCTAGCATGCCTTCATCCATGTTTACATCTAGAATTTGAGCACCTCCTTCTACCTGATGCCTTGCAACATCTAAGGCTTCATTATATTTTTCTTCTTTTATTAAGCGTAGAAACTTTCTAGATCCTGTAACATTGGTACGTTCTCCCACATTTATGAAGTTACTTTCTGGAGTAACCACAAGAGGCTCTAATCCTGATAAGGTTAAATATTTTAATTTTATCTCACTCATTATACGTTCAATGTAATTTCTCTTGGTTTATAATTTCTAGCTACTTCTTCAATAGCCTTAATGTGCGCTGGACTTGTACCACAGCAACCACCTATAATATTTATTAATCCATCTTGAAGATAGTCTTCAATAAGCTGCTGCATTTGTTCTGGAGTTTGGTCGTATTCACCAAAAGCGTTTGGCAATCCAGCATTAGGATGCGCAGAAGTATGAAAATCTGTTGTATTTGATAAACGCTGTAAATATGGCTTTAACTGTTCTGCACCAAGCGCACAATTAAATCCAACACTTAATAGTGGCACATGAGAAATTGATGCCAAAAAAGCTTCGACAGTTTGTCCAGATAAGGTTCTACCAGACGCATCAGTAATGGTTCCAGAAACCATGATTGGTATATCAATTTGTCGTTCTTCCTTAACCTCTTCAATGGCAAATAATGCAGCTTTAGCGTTAAGTGTATCAAAAATAGTCTCCACCAAAAGCACATCTACTCCTCCATCAATTAAAGCTTCTACTTGTTCTTTATAAGCGACTCTTAACTCTTCAAAAGTAATAGCGCGATATTCAGGTCTGTTTACATCTGGAGACAGACTTGCAGTTCTGTTTGTTGGACCAATACTTCCTGCTACAAATCTAGGTTTATTAGGGTTTTTGATAGTAAATTCTTCAGCAATTTTTTTTGCAATTTTAGCTGACTCATAGTTGAGTTCATACACCAAATGTTCCATGTTATAATCTGCCATAGCAATTGAAGTTCCAGAAAAGGTATTGGTTTCAACAATATCTGCTCCAGCTTCAAAATACTTTCTATGAACATCTGCAATCGCCTGTGGTTGTGTAATGGACAACAAATCGTTATTTCCTTTTAAAGGCGAAGGATACTCTTTAAAACGCCCTCCACGAAAATCTTCTTCTGTGAAATTATACTGTTGCAGCATGGTTCCCATGGCACCATCTAGGACTAAGATTCGCTTTTCTATTTCTTTTTTTATGTCACTCATTATTTTAATGCCTGATTTAAATCGTTAATAATATCTTCTACATTCTCTAATCCAACAGATACACGTACCAATCCATCAGTAATACTTACTTCAAGCCTATCTGTCCTACTTAATTTGCTATGTGTGGTTGAAGCTGGATGCGTCACAATAGTCCGTGTATCTCCTAAGTTTGCTGATAGTGAACACATCTTAATCGTATTTAAAAAGTTACGTCCTGATTCAATACCTCCTTTTATTTCAAACGCCACAATACTACCTCCTTGACTCATCTGCTTTTTTGCTATATGGTATTGCGGATGCGATTTTAAAAATGGATATTTAACCCAATTCACTTTATCGTGACTTTCAAGAAACTGAGCAACTTTTAAAGCGTTTTCACAGTGTCTATCGACACGTACAGCCAAGGTTTCTAAACTTTTAGATAATGTCCAGGCGTTGAATGGTGATAATGCAGGCCCTGTATTTCTTGAAAACAAATAAATGTCTCTAATTAAATCGACTTTCCCTACTGCTACGCCACCTAATACGCGACCTTGCCCATCCATTAATTTTGTGGCTGAGTGTATCACAATATCTGCTCCAAATTTTATAGGCTGTTGTAAATAAGGTGTTGCAAAACAATTATCTATTACTAAAATTAAGTTATGCTTTTTAGCAATATTTCCTAAAAACTCCAAATCTAAAATATCTACTGCTGGGTTGGTTGGTGATTCAGCATATAGTATTTTAGTGTTTGGAGTTATAAGACTTTCTAATGTATTAATTTCATCAACTTTAAAATAGCTTGTGGTAATATTCCATTTTGGAAAATATTTGGTAAACAATGTATGTGTAGAACCAAATACAGATTGTGCAGATACGATGTGATCTCCGCTTTCCAAAAGTGCTGCCAATGTAGAGTACACTGCTGCCATTCCTGTAGCAAAAGCGCATCCATCTTCAGCTCCTTCCATTTTACATACTTTATCTACAAACTCAGAGGTGTTAGGGTTTGAGAACCTACTGTAGATATTTCGCTGTTTTTCTTCTGCAAAAGACGCTCGCATATCTTCGGCGTTTTCAAACACAAAACTTGATGACAAGTATAAAGGACTTGAATGCTCTAAAAATTGCGATCGTTCTATTTGTGTTCTAATAGATAGTGTTTCTTTACCGTAGTTACTCATAGCTTTACTTAATAGTTTTTTCTACTAATCTTAAAATATCTCCAAATACACCTCGTGCTGTAACCTGTGCTCCTGCTCCTGCTCCTTGAATTACTAATGGCTGTTCTCCATAAGATTCTGTATATATCTCGAATATTGAATCTGAACCCTTTAGAGCTCCTAATGGTGAACTTTGAGGAACTGAAACTAATTTAACATCTAACTTTGCTCCGTTTTCACCTGCTAAGTTTCCATGTAAATCCCCAATGTATCGTAATACATGATTTGGTTTTTGCTGTTCTTTAATTGATTGATATTCGCTATTCATCTTTTCAAAAGAATTTAAAAACTCTGAGGCTTCAATAGTTCGTAATGATTCCGGAATAAGGTTTTGAATTTTCACATCTTCAATTTCGTTTTGTAAGTCTAATTCGCGTGCTAGAATCAACAGTTTTCTAGCCACATCGTTTCCACATAAATCTTCTCTTGGATCTGGTTCAGTAAATCCTTTATCAACTGCTTCCTGAAGTACTTCAGAAAATGGTCGTTCTTCATTAGAAAAATTGTTAAACAAATAACTTAATGACCCTGAAAACACACCCCTTATTCGAGTAATATTTTCACCTGACAAGTGTAATAGCTTAATGGTATCGATAAGTGGTAAACCTGCGCCAACATTGGTTTCGTATAAATAACGTTTTTGATGTTTTGCTAAGTGCTCTCTAAGTTTATGATAAAATTCTAACTCAATAGTATTTGCTATTTTGTTAGAAGACACTAAATCGAATCCATGATCTACTAGCTTCGTGTATTGTTGTACAAACTCTTTACTAGAAGTATTATCGACAGCTATTAAATTTTCTAAATGGTTGTCATTAGCGTAAGCAATTATTTCTCCTATTGTATAATCCTTTCCTTTGGCTTCCAACTCTTGTTTCCAGTTACTATTTACACTTCTAGAATTAAGCAACACACTTTTGGAGTTAGCTATTGCAAAAATATTGAGTTTAACACCTTTACGTTTTTCTATGTCACTTGCTGAAGATATTATTTGATTAATTAATGTACCACCAACCAATCCATGACCAAAAATGGCTAGATTTATTTTTTTAGAGACACCAAAAATTTCACCATGAATAGCATTTAGAGCTTTATGTAATTGGTTATTTCTAACTACCAAACTCACATTCTTACCTGTAACTGTATTGTTAAATAGTAATGGTACAACTTGGTTTTTTATTAATGCATTAAATGGTTTATGAAATGTACTTAAGTCCTGGCCAATTATTGATATTACCGAAACATTGTCAATAATCTCAATCTTATTTACATCTTTTGAATAAAAGTCGTTTTCGAACTCTCTTTCTAAAGCAATAACGGCTTTTGAAGCTTTATTAGCATCTATTACTAAACCTATACCTCTTTCGGAAGAACCTTGAGAAATGATACTTACACTAATATTATAATAACTCAAGGCTCTAAAAATTCTAGCATCAACTCCAGCCTTCCCTAATAAACCACGACCTTCTAAGTTTATTAAAGCTACATTATCTATAACCGAAAGTGATTTAATCCCTTTTGAATTTGTTCGGGAAGTAATTAATGTCCCTTTATCATCTGGGTTAAACGTGTTTAAAATTCTAAGAGAAATATTCTTTTCTATTAAAGGAATTATGGTTTTAGCGTGTAAAATGGTTGTTCCAAAATTTGCTAATTCATTAGCTTCACTAAAAGATAATTCATCTATTTTTTTTGCATCTGGCACTAAATCAGGATTGGCAGTATAAATGCCATTTACATGCGTATAGTTTTGTAACTCTTCGGCATCTAAATAATTAGCTAATAAAGAAGCTGTATAATTACTACCATTTCTTCCCAAAGTGGTAGTTTCATTTTTTACATTAGAAGCTATAAATCCTGTAATAATGTTAACTGTGTTCCCATTATATTTTTCAAAATGCCTTAAAACATTTTCTTTAGACAGTTTCATTAGTGGTTGTGCTTCACCAAAATTTTCATCTGTTTTAATGAGTGTTCTTGCATCAGTGGCCTTGGCATTAATACCTCGCTCTTTTAATAAGGTTTCCAATAATTTAATTGATAAAAGTTCTCCTTGGGCTAAAAGTTCATCTCTTGTTTTGTTGCTATAATCTTTTAACAAATTAACCCCTTCTAACAGTTTATCTAAAGTTGAAAATTCTTTCGAAAAATTTATGTTAGTTGCGATGCTAGATTGGTATTCTTTAAAAGCTTCTAACTGTTCTTTATAAGTTTGATTTTTAACAGCTTTATTTAGAATTGCCTCAAGCTCATCGGTGGCATTTCCTCTTGCAGATACAACTACTGCTATATGCTCTCCTTGTTTTACTTTATTTTCAATTATGGATACAACCTTTTCTAAACCCTTACCATTTGCTAAAGATTTTCCTCCAAATTTTAATACTTTCATTTGTTTTTCTTTTGAATCTGGTTTAAAGATTCTTTTTATTATTTTTTCCAATTGCTTATACTCAATTAAAAAGGCATCATGACCGTGTACCGAATTAATTTCGTTGTAAGTGACATTAGGATGTGTTAAAGCCAACTGCTTATGTGTGTCTCTATTCTCTTCAGCAGTAAAAAACATATCAGAATCAACACCTATAATGTGAATTTTAGCTTCGATAGTGTCCAATACTTTAAAATTATCTTCTCTGCCTTTTGTAACATCTATGGTTTTTAATAATTGATTCATCAATTTGTAAGCAGAGAGTTGGAATCGCTCTTGCAATTTATTTCCATGATGTAGCAACCAACTTTCTACATTAAAAATTTCCAATGCTTCATTTTTAGAACGTTGGAATCGTTCTTTAAATGATTCTGGCGTCCTGTAGCATAACATAGCGTGCATCCTAGCATCATGAACCGGATTAGTTGAGTTTAATAAAAATTGTTCTTGAATCTGACAGTTTGCAATTAGCCAATCGGTAGATTTCCAATCGGTTGCAACTGGAATTAAATACTCAGTTATTTTTGGGTTAAGAACTGCCATTTCCCAAGCTATTCCACCTCCTAATGAACCTCCTATAATTGCAAATAGCCTATCTATTTTTAAAAGCTTTAATCCTTTTAAAAAAATATTTGCAATATCTCTAGCTTCAAAGTCTTTATAACTATCTATAACAAAACCGTCGTAACCATTTCCTGGTATGTTAAAAGATAAAACAGAGTACGTATTTGTATCTATAGCTTTTTCTTCACCAATTAAATCTTTCCACCAACCATTTTCTCCTGCAACATTACTATTACCTGTTAAAGCATGATTTACTAATACTACAGGCGCACTACCAAGTGACTTACCAAATACCTCGTATGAAAGTTTTATATCACTTTTATAACCTGCACTTGTAACATAGCTTGCTATTTCCAAAAATTTTAATGCACTCATTGGTCTGGTTTAATGTTAAAAAAGAACAGGCACACTCAATAAATAAGCATACCTGTTCAAGAGAACTAAACTAAAATTTTGGATGGTTCTTTTATAAGTTTAAAAGCTGCTTTTAAGTCAGCCTTTAAATCTTCAATATTTTCTATTCCAACTGACAGCCTAATGAGATCTTTAGTAACACCTGTAGCTTCTTGAGCTTCGTCATTTAACTGCTGGTGTGTTGTACTTGCAGGATGAATTATTAAAGATTTAGTATCACCAATGTTTGCTAATAAAGAAAATAGTTCAGTCTTATCTGCAATTGTTTTAGCTGCCTCATAACCACCATGAACTCCAAAGGTTACAATACCACTTTGTCCATTTGGTAAATACTTTCTTGTTAAATCTTTATACTTACTAGTTTCTAAACCTGGATAGTTTACCCAATTAACTTCTGGTTGTTCCTGCAACCATTTGGCAAGATTTAAAGCATTACTACTATGCTTTTTTATACGCAACTCTAGAGTTTCTAATCCTTGAATGATTTGAAAGGCGTTAAACGGACTTAACGCTCCTCCATAATCACGAAGTCCTTCTATTCTAACTTTAGCAATAAAAGCAGCAGCCTCTAAAGCTTCGCTGTAGACCAAACCATGATAACCAGCTGATGGTTCTGTAAATTCAGGAAACTTACCATTGCTCCAATCAAATGTTCCAGCATCTATAATAACACCTCCAAGCGCTGTTCCGTTTCCATTTATATACTTAGTCAACGAATGTATAACGATGTTAGCTCCATACTCTATAGGATTTAATAAATAAGGCGTTGCTACTGTATTATCAACAATTAATGGCACTTTATATGCTCTTGCCTCTTTAGAAATAGCCTCAATATCCAGTACATCTAATTTAGGGTTTCCAAGAGACTCAATAAAAAATGCTCTCGTGTTTTCCTGAGCTGCTTTATTAAAGTTTTCAGGATTAGAAGGGTTGACAAATGTGGTTGTAATACCATGTCTTGGTAAAGTGACACTTAACAAATTGTAAGTTCCACCATACAAACTGCTTGAAGCTACAATATGGTCACCTGCTTTTAAAAGCGTTAGTAAAGATGTAGCAATTGCAGATGTTCCCGAAGCAGTTACAACTGCTGCAATTCCACCTTCTAAAGCTGCCAAACGTTGCTCTAAAATGTCGTTTGTTGGATTGTTGATTCGCGTGTAAATGTTTCCTGGTTCTGCTAATGCAAATAAATTAGCAGCATGGTCTGAATCATTAAAAACATACGCTGTTGATTGATAAATAGGAACTGCTCTTGTTCCTCCATTTTGACTAACATCGTGTCCTGCGTGCAACGCTTTTGTTGCAAATTTTTGTGTACTCATCTTTCTAATTTTTGAGTTAATAAATAATTAAACCAAAAAGTCAAATAAGCTTCATTTTGAAGCGTACTTAATAGAAAAATGTTATAAGAAATTACGTAATTACAGATGAGTAATTACGTTTGAGTTATCTATCCAAATCCACGATAAATGAATCGCTTTTTTAGGTAGAATTTAGCACCTTCTTTATTACTAAAGGGTTGCTAAGGTTTCACAGGGTCTATTCCCTCCACCTTTCTTGATAACATTTCAGTAAGTTTTTGAACTTTGTGAGCGCAAATATTCAGAAAGAATTATTTAATAACCAAATTTTTTTCGGTAAAGTTTAAAATAATTTATTTTTTGCTTTAAATTTTTCTCTAATTATTAAATCTACCGATTTATTTTCTATTTTACTTTCAAGCCACGATATAACATCTAAATACAAAAAGGCACGACTTTCGTATGGATGATCTTCATAAGTTTTTAATTTTCTATGAAGTTTTATAAACTCTCTTCTAATTTGATGCGGATAAATATCACCTAAAACTCTTAAGAATTTTATCATTTCCTTTTGCACTTCATACAAGTCTTCCATACGTATTAAAAACTTATATGTACTTCTAATTAAGGCATCCAAATTGTAGTCTAGTCCAGCTTCATAATGTGCTACTAAATTTAAAACTCGTGAAAAACACAATAAATCTTCTCGCATGGAAAGCGATTTATTACTAATAATTTTATCTAAAAATTCAATGCACTTTCTGTTTTCACCAATTCCAAAATACAAACTAGCAATCTTGTAATAAAACACCATTATGTGATGCTCATCAATCCTAGTTCTGTGCTCTTTAATTCCAGTTAACACCTCATCAACCAAAGGCAAACCCTCTTTAAAGGTACCTTCCATGAAATGCAAATTAAACTTATTAGAATACACATATAAAAAAGTTAAGCTTTGCACATTATCGTCCTTAGGAAACCATTTTTCCTGTGTTATATCCTCCAATTTATTTAAGGCTTCTTTGAATTTTTTATGATGTCTAATAAAAAACAGTGCTTCTAACAAGTACTGATTTCCTCTTAAGAAAAACACTGGATTTAGCTTCATCATCTCTGGCTGTTCGTAAAATAAATCTACCCATTTCCTTGAATATTTATAACATGACAAAAAATCTTGCACTAAAAAACTGTACCATAAATACGACTGATACAACCACAGTTTTTCCCTAAAACCAAGTTCTTTAATGTCGTATTTAGGCAATCTTGCGTTAAAATATTTTGTAACACGTTTATATTCTTCGTCATTTTTTACATAGCCTGTTTTAAGAAACAATCCATAAAGTTGTAACGATAAATTAGAGAGTTTACTCGCTAACAAATTCTGTCTATTTAGCTCCTTTGCCTGAATAGTCAACTCATCAGCGCGATTACTGATACTTCGTGTTATGTATTGAGATTCAATAATTTTTTCGAGTTCAAGAACCTCGTATGCAATGTTTTTTTCTTCGTAATTTAAAGCTAAAGTTTTTGCCTTATCAAGAATTTTTAAACTTTGTTTATAAAGTCCTTTGTGATACAAAATAGTCGCAAAATCCAATTGTTCACGAATCTGAACTCTAATATTTTGATGAAGCGGATTAAGCCTTAAGCTTACTAATATTTGTTTATAGAGATGCGCTTTTAAGTTTGAAAGTTGTTGTTTTTTAACAATACCCTTTTTTAAAATGACCTGTTCATCATAATCATCCATCTTATCTAAAAGGTTAAATAATAGTAGGAATTTTGAATCTTCATTTACACCCAAACGACCAACATAAAGCTTAAACTGTCTTTTCTCTGATTTTGACAGCGACTTTACAAGTACAAATAGATTATCTTTTTGCTCTTTAGTCATAGTGTAATTTATTTATTTAAATAGCTGTTTTTTAGTGTTTTAAACACAATAATACTTGCTTTAACATCGTAATTAAATGATAGTCAAATAATACTTTGAATAATCCAAAATATAAATTCGTATTACAATACGGAAATATATTTTTAAGAAATGTCGAATTCTCAAGTACAAATTTTTGATACAACCCTCAGAGATGGCGAACAAGTTCCAGGCTGTAAATTAAATACTGAACAAAAAGTAGTGATTGCAGAGCAGCTAGATTTTTTAGGTGTTGATATAATAGAAGCTGGCTTTCCAGTATCAAGTCCAGGTGATTTTAAATCGGTTGAAGAAATTTCAAAAACTGTAAAAAATGCAACAGTTTGCGGTTTAACTCGTTCAGTTGAAAATGATATAAAAGTCGCCGCTGAAGCCTTGAAATATGCAAAAAAACCAAGAATACATACTGGAATTGGTACATCTGACTCTCATATCATTCACAAATTTAAAAGCAACAGAGAAGACATCATTCAACGCGCCTATGCAGCTGTAAGTTATGCAAAATCGTTTGTCGAAGATGTTGAGTTTTACGCTGAAGATGCAGGACGTACAGACAATGATTATTTAGCTCGTGTTTGCGAAGCAGCTATAAAAGCAGGTGCAACCGTATTAAATATTCCTGATACAACAGGCTACTGCTTACCACATGAATATGGTGCAAAAATCAAATACTTAAAAGAGAATGTAAAAGGCATTGAAAAAGCGATTTTGTCTTGTCACTGTCATAACGATTTAGGTTTAGCGACTGCAAATTCCATTGAAGGTGTTATTAATGGTGCACGTCAAATTGAATGTACCATAAATGGTATTGGAGAACGTGCAGGGAACACAGCTTTAGAAGAAGTTGTGATGATTTTAAAACAACATCCTTACCTTAATTTAGATACTAATATTCAAACGGAAATGCTTTATGGCATCAGTCAATTAGTATCAGATAGTATGGGAATTTACACACAACCAAACAAAGCTATCGTTGGTGCTAATGCTTTTGCACATAGCTCTGGCATCCATCAAGATGGTGTGATTAAAAATCGTGAAACCTATGAAATTATTGACCCTAAAGAAGTTGGTGTAACAGAATCTGCCATTGTATTGACTGCTAGAAGTGGTCGTGCAGCTTTAGCATATAGAGCAAAAAATGTTGGTTATGAACTAACCAAGTTACAATTGGATGAAGTATATGCAAATTTCTTAACCTTTGCAGATAAAAAGAAAGAAATCAATGATAACGATATTCATCAAATTATAGAAACCAGTAAGGTTTACCAACAAATAATTTCAACTTGAGCCTATAATAGGCTTTTGGTAGATTTATAACAGGGCAAATTTATTTACAGCTTGAAAGCTAAATGATAATTGATTATTAATAAATGACAACTAAAAAAACATTATTCGATAAAGTTTGGGATGCTCATGTCGTCGAATCGGCTCAAAATGGGCCGCAAATTTTATATATAGACAAACATTTAATACATGAAGTCACAAGTCCCCAAGCGTTCAACGAATTAGAAGCTCGCGGAATTCCTATTTATAGACCAAATAAAATTGTGGCCACTGCAGACCATAATACACCAACCTTAAATCAGGATTTATCTATTAAGGACAAATTATCAAGAAAGCAACTCGAACAGCTTTCAGAAAACTGCAAAAAAAACGGAATTACACTTTACGAACTTGGCCATAAATATAATGGTATTGTACATGTGATGGCTCCAGAATTAGGTATCACTCAACCAGGAATGACCATGGTTTGTGGCGACAGTCACACCTCAACACATGGCGCTTTTGGGACTATAGCCTTTGGCATTGGAACCAGTCAAGTAGCACAAGTTTTTGCCAGTCAATGTTTACTGCTTACAAAACCAAAAAGTTTAAGAGTTACAGTTAATGGTAGGCTTAAAAATGGTGTATTACCTAAGGATGTAATTTTATATATCATTTCAAAGCTAGGCACTAATTCAGGCACAGGGTACTTTTGCGAATATGCAGGCGATGTTTTTGAAAACATGAGTATGGAAGGCCGAATGACTGTTTGTAATATGAGTATTGAAATGGGAGCTCGTGGTGGAATGATAGCTCCTGATGAAACCACTTTCGAATATGTAAAAGGTCGAGAATTCTCACCGAAAGGTGAAGCATTTGACAAAAAAGTAGCCTATTGGAAAACCTTACCGACTGATGAAGATGCTGTTTTTGATAAGGAATATTACTTTGATGCGGCAGACATTGAGCCAATGGTAACTTACGGAACCAATCCTGGAATGGGAATTAAAATTTCTGAAACCATTCCTGTTGACGACAATGCATCCTTTAAAAAATCATTGGAATACATGAATTTTGAAGCTGGTGAATCACTAATTGATAAGCCAATCAATTATGTGTTTATTGGCAGTTGTACCAACTCCAGAATTGAAGATTTTAGAGTGGCTGCTAACTTTATAAAAGGAAAACAAAAAGCTGATAATGTCACAGCTTGGTTAGTACCTGGAAGTAAACAAGTAGAAGCTCAAATAATTAATGAAGGCTTAAAAGACATTTTTGAAGATGCTGGATTTGAATTACGCCAACCAGGTTGTTCAGCTTGTTTAGCCATGAACGATGATAAAATTCCGCAAGGCGAATATTGTGTGTCAACATCCAATAGAAATTTTGAAGGACGACAAGGACAAGGTTCAAGAACCATTTTAGCAAGCCCTTTAGTTGCTGCTGCTACAGCAGTTGCTGGAAAAATTGTAGATGTTACAAAAGATATAGAAACTTTAGAATTGGCTTAATATGGAAAAATTCACAACACTTACATCGAGAGCTATTCCATTAGCCATTGAAAATGTAGATACAGACCAAATCATTCCTGCACGCTTTTTAAAAGCGACTGACAAGCAAGGGTTTGGAGACAATATGTTTAGAGATTGGCGATTTGATAAACACGGAAACATTAATAAGGATTTTAGTTTAAACAATCCTAAATATTCAGGAAGCATTTTAGTTGCTGGAGATAATTTTGGATGTGGTTCAAGCCGCGAACATGCAGCTTGGGCTTTAGTTGGTTATGGATTTAAAGTTATTGTGTCCAGCTTTTTTGCTGATATTTTTAAAGGTAATGCCTTAAATAATGGTTTACTTCCTGTTCAAATTTCTGAAGGCTTTTTAAAGATATTATTAGAAACGGTTGAAGCAAAACCAGAAACACAAATTGTGGTTGATTTGAAAAATCAAACCATTTCTATCTCAAATTCTGATGTTTCAGAAGCCTTTAATATAGATGCTTACAAAAAAACATGTATGATAAATGGTTATGATGATATAGACTATTTATTGAGCAAGAAAGAACAAATTGAAACTTTTGAAGCTGAACATTTCTGATAATTGCGTTAGCGATTGCAGTGACATCCTTTTTGTTGTCAGTTCGAGTTTGCAAAGCAAGTATCGAGAACAAACAAAAAGATAAAACGGAAAGCGCGACCTGAAGTGCAAACGAAAGGTAACGCCAAAAAAAGAACAAAAAATTAAATAATAGAAAGTAGGATAAGATTCCTGCTTTCGCAGGAAATACTATGAGACTTAATATTGCTGTTTTACCAGGAGATGGAATTGGACCAGAGGTTACCAATCAAGCTATTAAAGCTTTGAAAGCTATCGCTATGGAGTTTGACCATACCTTTACTTTTACCTATGCTCCTGTTGGTGCCATCGCCATTGATCAAACTGGAAATCCATTGCCAGAAGAAACATTAGATGTATGTGAAACCACAGATGCTATTTTATTTGGAGCTATTGGCGACCCAAAATATGATAACGACCCTTCTGCAAAAGTACGCCCAGAACAAGGCTTATTGCGTTTACGTAAGTCATTAGGACTTTATGCAAACATTCGCCCTGTAAAAGCCTATGATACGCTTATTGACAAATCACCTTTGAAAAAACATATTATTAAAGGCACAGATATAAGCATCTATCGTGAACTCACTGGAGGTATTTATTTTGGAAAAAAACATTTAAGCGACGATGGTAATGTGGCATCCGATTTATGCGAATATTCTCGTGAAGAAATTGAACGTATTGCGCATTTAGCTTTTAAAGCGGCACAATCCAGAAAACATAAAGTAACTTTAGTTGATAAAGCCAATGTATTAGAAAGTTCTCGTTTATGGCGAAAAGTGGTCACTGAAGTTGCGACAAACTATAAAGATGTAGAATTAGATTTCTTATTTGTTGATAATGCTGCGATGCAAATGATATTAAACCCAAAACAGTTTGATGTGATTTTAACCGAAAATATGTTTGGTGATATTATTAGCGATGAGGCTAGTGTTATTGGAGGCTCTATTGGTTTATTGGCTTCGGCATCTGTAGGAGATAAGTATGCGATGTTCGAGCCTATTCATGGCTCATTTCCACAAGCTAAAGGCAAAGGTATTGCCAATCCAATTGCGTCTATTTTATCTGCTGCGATGTTATTAGACCATTTTAATTTACACACAGAAGCTAACCTAATACGAATAGCTGTAGAAAAATCATTAAAATTACATATTACAACACAAGACATTAACACGAAACATGATAACGTGACTACAGAAAAAGTAGGCGATTTTATTGAAGATTATATTTTACATCCTAACGATTCTAACCTTAATTTTACGAACATACATTTAGGGCAATCAACCATCATATAAAGTAAATTCTTTATATTAAAAAAGCACCTCAATGAGGTGCTTTTTCAATTTTACAGGATCATTTATTATCCTTTATTACTTTTTAGCCTATCAATTTCTTTTCGATACCCTTCCTCTTGTCCTAATTTGAATTTTTTTGAAATCTCAATTCCTGATTCATAAGCCTCTATGGCTTCGTCTATTTGATCAGTTTTTTCATATAACTGAGCTAAACTATTCAATATCATTGGATATTCCGGATATGCTTCTGAAGCTCTTTTAAGTACTGTGATAGCGCCTAAATTGTTTTCTTCTTCCAAAAATTTTGCATATACCTCTAAGTAATCTTCTGCTGGTCTTCTTGTATTTTTACCATACTTATCTATTAAACGCTGTTCACTATTTAGAAATGTTTCTTCACTAAAGTTTTCCTCTAAAGCTTCAGAATGTAGATCGGTAAAAATAGATTTCAACCCATGATAATTCAACAATAACCGAGCATCCATATGGCCTTCATCTCCAACTTCTTCATGTTTCCAATGAAGATTTTTAAGATTGTTTTGTTTTATAACATCGACATAGCTTATTAATTCCTGTCGCATTCCCCAGCCATCACCTCCACCAATTCCAAAATATATGGACTTATCTAAGCTAGGGTTTGATTTAAAAAATTCTTTAGCCTTTACTGTCATTTCTTCTTTATTCCACCATAAAGCAGGTGATTGTACAATATAGGCATCAAAAATGTCTGGTTTCTCCATAAGTGTATATATACTAAACAACCCTCCAAACGAATGACCTTCTAAAATACAATAGGGATGTGTTCTAAAATTTGTTTCTACATAAGGAATCAATTCATTTTCTAAAAAATCAAGAAATATAGGAGCTCCTCCACTTTGTGGTATTCCTGAGGTACCAGTTCCACCATAAACATTTTGTCCAGCATTTGAAGGGGTCAAATCTCTCGCTCTATCTAAACTTTCAACAGCAACAATGATCATTGGAGGGATAATTCCTGATTCTGTTAAAAGCTCTACTGTACCAACTTGATGTTTGATATTTTGAAGTCCATCCAGAAGATATAGAACAGGGTAATCATTTGTGTTATTGTTATACGATTTTGGCAACGATATGATAATTGGACGGTCTTCCTGCAAAATTTCAGATTTTAAAATATGCTGCGTTCCCAACCCTAAAAGCTGATTATTCTCTGTAAGCTCCTTTTTTTGTATCATTTGGGCAGTTACACCTAAATGAAAAAAAATAATAAAAAGTGCTGTAATTGAAATTCTTAGTAGTTTCATTTTGTTGATTTTAAATAATACCTCTACAAGTCTATAAATAGAGCTGTATTTTTTGTGTTTGTGTTTCTTTTTTTGTGCTCTTAGTTAAGCACTTCTCTTAAAAGACGAATCATAAAAATCAATGTTACAAAACCTAGTATTTTTTATTCTGGGAATTTATTAGTGATCTCTTTTAAGCACAAATTACCCATACTGCCAATATGTGTGTGCTGTTTATTAGTCTCTGGCTGATAAGTTCCAGCTTGTACTTGTGCGCCAATATGTTGATAAGCTTCACGAAATGACAAACCCTCAACCACTAAATTGTTAATGCTATCTACCGTAAATAGATACTGGTATTTTTCATCGTTTAAATCTATATCTTTTACAATGACTTGTTGTATGGCATAATTAAAGATGTCTAATATATCTTTTACATCTTCAAAGGCATTAATAATATTCTCTTTCAGCAATTGAAAATCCCTGTGATAACCACTTGGCAAATTATTGGTAACCAATAACATTTCGGTATGTAAAGCTTGAATTTTATTACACTTCCCTCTAATGAGTTCAAATACGTCAGGATTTTTTTTATGTGGCATAATGCTACTTCCTGTCGTGAGCGCGTCTGGAAAGCTTATAAATCCAAAATTCTGACTCATATACAAACAAATATCCATAGCAAATCTTCCTAAGGTATTGCACAAACCACCTAAAGCGCTGGCAATAGCACGTTCGTTTTTCCCTCTGCCCAGTTGTGCTGCAACCACGTTATATTTCAGGGTAGAAAAACCTAGTTCTTTCGTCGTAAATTCTCTGTCAATAGGAAAGGAGCTGCCATATCCTGCTGCTGAGCCCAATGGGTTTTGATCCACTATTTTTGAGACTGCCTGTAGCATATACACATCATCAATCAGCACTTCGGCATATGCCGAAAACCACAATCCAAAAGACGATGGCATAGCGACTTGCAAATGCGTATAGCCTGGAAGGAGTTTGTCTTTATACATTTCAGCCAATTTTAATAGCGTATCAAACAAAGTCTTCACCTTTGCATTTACTTGGAATAAATTCTCTTTATAATACAATTGAAGTGCCACCAGAACCTGATCGTTTCTGGAACGTGCTGTATGAATTTTTTTTCCAACCTCACCTAAAGTCTTGGTTAATTCAAATTCAATTTTAGAATGCACATCTTCAAATTGATCTTCAATAGTAAATGTTCCGTTTTTGATTTGAGCTCCTAATTCATTTAACCCGTTATCAAGTTGTTGTAATTCTTCATCAGACAATATTCCTATTGATTTCAACATTTTGGCATGTGCTAATGATGCTTGCACATCGTATTTAGCAATATGCAAATCGATGTCTCTGTCGTTACCAACAGTAAATTGTTCTATTTTTTTGTCTATGCTGATGCCTTTATCCCAGAGTTTCATAATATAAATTTTAATTCTTAAAATTTAGAACCAAGAGGCAAGACTGCTTCGCTATCAGAACCTAGACTCCTTACTCATTTGAGGGAGTTCAAAGTCTTGGTTCTTGTCTCTTGATTCTTTTATCTTTTTTACAATACTTTTTCTATCAATTTAATATACAAATCAATACCTTCTTCAATCTCGTGTAAATAAATAAATTCATCTGCAGAGTGTGAACGTGTGCTGTCTCCAGGACCTAATTTTAATGAAGGACAAGTTAAACAAGCTTGGTCTGATAGTGTTGGTGAACCATAGGTTTTACGTCCTAAAGCTATTCCTGCTTTAACTAAGGAATGCGCTGCTGAAATTGACGACGAATTGAGCCTTAAACTACGTGGTTCAATGGTCGAACATGGCGATTCTGCTTTTAAGATATCAGCTATTTCCTCATTGGTATATTTATCGTTTACTCTTACATCAATAACCAAGTCCGCTTCAGAAGGAATTGCATTGTGCTGTTGTCCTGCACTAATTTGCGTTACAGTCATTTTTACTTCACCTAAAGTATCAGAGTTTTTTTTAAACCTATAATTTTTAAACCATTCTAATACCGAAATCGTGTTGTAAATCGCATTATCATTATTTGGATGTGCAGCATGACCTGGTGTACCTTTTACCTTAGCATCAAAAACCACTAACCCTTTTTCTGCAATAGCTAAATCCATCAAGGTTGGTTCTCCTACAATAGCTACATCAATTTTTGGAATTATAGTCAACATGCTATTTAAACCATTCTCCCCACTGCTTTCTTCTTCAGCTGACGCTACAAAAACTAAGTTGTACTTTAAGTCTTCTACATTAAAGAAATAGGTAAACGTTGCCAATAAAGACACTAAGCATCCTCCAGCATCATTGCTTCCCAAACCATACAGTTTGTCATTTTCAACAACAGCTTTAAAAGGGTCTTTGGTATAAGCTTTATTTGGCTTTACAGTATCGTGATGAGAATTTAAAAGCAAAGTTGGTTTGCCTTCATTGAAATATTTATTTACAGCCCAAACATTGTTTTTAGTTCTGTTAAAAGGAATAGAAGCCTCCTTAAACCAAGTTTCAATTAAAACAGCAGTGTTTTCTTCTTCAGAAGAAAAAGAAGATGTTTCTATCAAATTCTTGAGTAGCTCAATTGCTTTTATGGTTAATTCTTCTTGCGTACTCATTATTTTTTAATGTTTGTGAATTTAGAATTTATCTCAAATAACATCTCTGTTTTTCCCACGCATACTTTAGCAACTTCATTATTTATGGCATGAAAACAGTTGTTAAGCTTAGGCAACATACCATCTGTAATAACTCCCTTATGAATCAGATCTTGATAGGTTAACGTGTTGATGGTTTCAATAAGTGAGTTGTCATCATTAGCATCTTGTAAAACCCCTTTTTTTTCAAAACAATAGTAAAGCTCTACATTAAAATCTTTAGCTAAACTAATGGCTAATTCTGATGCAATCGTATCTGCATTTGTGTTTAATAATTGACCTTTTTTGTCATGTGTTAAAGCACAAAACACTGGAGTTATATTATGATTTACCAATAATTTTACAACATCAGGATTTACATCTACAATATCACCAACAAAACCAAAATCAACATCTTTAACAGGACGTTTTTCAGACACAATCGTATTTCCATCAGCACCAGAAAACCCAATAGCATTACAGTTATTACGCTGTAATTTAGCGACAATTTGTTTGTTTATTTTACCTGCATATACCATTGTTGCAATGTCTAAGGTGGTTTCATCAGTTATACGTCTACCATTGGTCATTTTTACTTCAACTCCCATTTTATTTGCCAGTTTGGTTGCTTCTTTTCCGCCACCATGCACTAAAATTTTTGGAGTATTAATCTTAGAAAACTGCTCAAGAAAACCATACAACTCTTCCTCGTTGTCAATGATATTCCCTCCTATCTTTACAACTTTTAGTGTTTTCACGATGATAAATTTTCTAATATGTTTTTTAATACAATTTGTGCTGAAAAGGTTCTGTTATTTGCTTGCTGAATGACTACAGCATTTTCACCATCTAATACAGCATCTTCAACCACAACATTTCTTCTTACAGGCAAGCAATGCATAAATTTGGCATTCCCCAATTTTTCTTTTGTCATCATCCAATTTTCATCTTGACATAAAATTTTTCCATAGTCTTTATAGCTACTCCAGTTTTTTACATACACAAAATCTGCATCTTTTAAGGCTTCATTTTGATTGTAATTTATTGAAGTGTTTTTGGTTATTTCAGGATTTAACTCATATCCCTTTGGGTGAGTAATACTAAAATCAACATCCAATTCATGCATCATCGTTACAAACGAATTTGGCACTGCTTGCGGCAATGCTTTAGGATGTGGCGCCCAAGACAATACAACTTTAGGACGTTCTTTTAATTTCAATTCTTCAATGGTAATAGCATCTGCCAATGCTTGCAATGGATGTGCTGTTGCACTTTCCATACTTATAATTGGCACTGTGGCATATTTTACAAAACTGTTAATTATATATTCTGATTCATCTTTTTGCTTATCTGTTAAACTCGGAAATGCTCTTATAGCCATAATATCAGCATATTGCGAAATCACTTGTGCTGCTTCTTTAATATGTTCGGCAGTGTTAGCATTCATAATGCTTCCATCTTCAAACTCCAATTGCCAAGCTTCGTTTACATTTAAAACCATGACGTCCATTCCTAAATTTTTCGCCGCTTTTTCTGTACTTAATCGTGTTCTTAAACTCGAATTAAAAAACAGCATCACCAAGGTTTTATGCTTCCCTAAATGGTGAAATCGAAAAGGGCTTTGCTTTAATTGAATGGCTTCTTCAATAGTTTTTGAAACATTTTCAATGTCATCTATATTTATATATTTATTCATTTTAGTTCTTGTTTTAAAGCGTCAATAAAAACATCTATGTGTACTTTTTTAATAGTTAAAGGCGGTAAAATTCTTAATAAATTAGGATTGTTTGAGCTTCCTGTAAACATTTGATGTTTATGGATTAACGCATTTCTAAGCTGAACAACTGGAAAATCAAATTCTAAACCTAACATTAAACCTCTTCCTTTTAAGGATTTTAATTGCGGAATGGATTTCGCTTTTTCAATAAAATATGCTGACACTTCTTTAGTGTTTTCCAGTAACTGTTCTTCTTTTAGCACTTTAATCACAGCTAATGATGCTGCACACGCTAAGTGATTACCACCAAATGTTGTTCCTAATAAACCATAAGAAGCCTCTATGTTATTATTGATTAAAATGCCTCCAATAGGGAATCCGTTTCCCATGCCTTTTGCCATGGAAATGATATTAGGTTTAATACCATGTTTTTGAAAAGCAAAGAAATCACCTGTTCTTCCAAAACCAGATTGCACTTCGTCTGCAATTAGTAATACATGATACTTATTACATAATAATTCCAAAGCTTTATAAAATTGAGTTGTACTTTCATCCAAACCACCAACACCTTGAATACACTCTATAATCACTGCACATACATTTTCGTTTTGCAGTGATTTTTCAATTGCAAATAAATCTCCAAGCTCAATAAATTCTACTTCTTGCTGTGTATTAATTGGAGCAATAATTTTTGGATTATCTGTAGCGGCAACTGCAGCAGATGTTCTTCCGTGAAAAGAATTTTTAAATGCAATCACCTTACTTTTTCCTGTTTCAAAAGAGGCTAGTTTTAATGCATTTTCATTAGCTTCAGCTCCAGAATTACATAAAAATAAATTGTAATTTTCACAATTTGAAAACTCTGTAATTTGCTTTGCTAATTCTACTTGCAAAGGGTTTTGAATGGAGTTACTATAAAAACCTAACTTACTTACCTGATCACTGATGCTTTTTACATATTCTGGATGGGAATGCCCAATAGAAATGACAGCATGACCTCCATACAAGTCTAAATACTTTGTGTTTTTTTCATCAAAAACAAAGACATCTTCAGCCTTTACAGGAGTGATATCGAATAAAGGATACACATTAAATAAATTCATAATACCAATGTTTAAAAAAAGTTTGCTTTTAGCTGTAGTCCTTCAGTTTCTGGAAAACCAAACATTAAATTCATATTCTGAATAGCCTGTCCTGAAGCACCTTTTAAAAGGTTGTCAACAATGCTTGTAATCAATAATTTATTATCGTGCTTGTGCAAATGAATTAAGCATTTGTTTGTATTAACCACTTGTTTTAAATGAATATCTTCATCAGAAATAAAGGTGAAAGCGGCATCATTGTAATACTCTTGACACACTGCTTTTACATCTTCTAATGACCCTTCAAATTTGGTATAAATGGTTGCGAAAATACCTCTTGAAAAATTACCGCGATTAGGCATGAAAATAATATCTGAATTGAAGTCACTTTGCAGTTGTTTAACCGATTGGTTGATTTCTTCCAAATGCTGATGTGTAAAAGGCTTATAGTATGAAAAATTATTATCCCTCCACGTAAACTGTGTCGTTTTTGACAAAGAAGTTCCTGCTCCTGTTGCTCCTGTTACAGCATTAACATGTATGTCATCTTTAATTAATTTTACTTGTGCTAGTGGCAACAATGCCAATTGAATTGCTGTAGCAAAACAACCTGGATTAGCTATATACTTCGCTTTTTTAATCGCTTCTTTTTGCAATTCTGGTAGACCATAAACAAAGACTTTATCTTCAAGTTTTTTATCAACTTCTAATCTGAAATCGTTACTTAAATCAATAATCTTAGTTGAACTCGAAAATGTGTGTGCCTCTAGAAATGCTTTAGAATTTCCATGACCTAAACATAAAAACAAGACATCAACATCTGGATTAATTTCACTAGAAAACATTAAATCTGTAGAGCCAACTAAATCTTGATGTACTTTAGAAACTTTATTACCAGCATTGGATGTACTAAACACAAAATTGATTTCAGTTTCAGAATGATTTAATAACAACCTGATCAACTCTCCTGCTGTATAACCAGCGCCTCCTATTATTCCTACTTGTATCATAATTCTGAATTTACTTGGTGATAAATTTTATTCTGATTGCCAAGAATTTTAATAAATCCTTTAGCTTCATCTGCTGTCCAGCCTTTGTTTTCTTCACCATAACTACCAAACTTAGCATTCATTAAATCGTGATTAGAACTAATTCCGTCAAGCGAGAAATGATATGGTTTTAATGTGACCTTAACATCTCCTGAAACTGTTGCTTGACTACTTTCTAAAAACGCTTCAATATTTCTCATTACAGGGTCTAAATATTGACCTTCATGAAGATGCATTCCGTAGAAACTAGCTAGATATTCTTTATGTTGTAGTTGCCATTTGGTAAGTGTATGCTTTTCTAATAAATGATGTGCTTTGATAATGATTAATGCTGCTGCAGCTTCAAAACCAACACGTCCTTTAATACCAACAATGGTATCTCCAACGTGAATATCTCTGCCAATAGCGTATGCTGAGGCCAGACTATTTAAGACTTCAATATTGACTTCTGGATTATTTTCAACACCATTAACGGCAACCAATTCCCCTTTTAAAAAAGTTAAGGTAACTTTTTCTGGTTCAGCATGCTTTAGTTGAGATGGATAAGCAGAATCTGGTAGAGGTTTTTCAGATGTCAACGTTTCCTCTCCACCAACACTAGTTCCCCAAAGCCCTTTATTAACTGAATATTTTGCTTTTTCCCAAGACATATCAATACCGTTAGCTTTCAAATAATCTATCTCTTCTTGCCTTGACAGTTTATTATCTCTAATTGGTGTAATGATTTCTATTTCGGGTGCTAATGTTTGGAAAATCATATCAAAACGCACTTGATCATTTCCTGCGCCTGTGCTTCCATGAGCTATATATTTGGCGTTTATGCTTTTAGCATATTCTACTATCTCTATAACTTGAATGATTCTTTCAGCACTTACAGACAATGGATAGGTATTGTTTTTTAGCACATTACCAAAAATTAAATACTTAATTACCTTGTTATAATACGATGTAACTGCATCTATATTTTTATAGGTAGAAACACCCATTTTATAAGCATTTGACTCTATGTTGTTAATTTCTTCCTCAGTAAAACCTCCAGTATTTACACTAATTGCATACACTTCGTAACCTGCTTTAGATAGGCTTACTGCACAATAGGAAGTATCTAATCCACCACTGTAGGCAATAACTAGTTTTTTTATTTGACTCATAATTTGTTGTTTTTTAGGAACAAGTTTTGCTTAATACTTTTCAGCCTTAAAAAGACCTTTTCTTTTACTTTTCTAACTTCTTTAATATCTTTTGATTTTGGGTCGTACAACATCCCTGTGCACAAGCACATAGTTTGGTTGGTTCGTTGCAATACATCGTAGTTTTTACAAGTTTGACAACCATTCCAAAACGACTGGTCTTCTGTTAATTCTGAAAAAGGCACAGGTTTATACCCTAGTTGTGTATTTAACTTCATAACAGCTAATCCTGTTGTGATACTAAATATTTTTGCGTCAGGAAATTTATTTCGTGAATGTTCAAAAATTTTCTGCTTTATTTGTTTAGCCAACCCACGATTTCTAAAGTCTGGATGAACTATTAATCCGGAGTTAGCAACAAATTTGCCATGACTCCAAGCCTCTATATAACAAAATCCTGCAAAAACATCACCTTCTAAAGCTATAACTGCGTTACCATTTTCCATTTTAGTAATGACATACTCTGGTTTACGCTTAGCTATTCCTGTACCTCTTTTTTGTGCAGCTTCTTCAATAGTGCTGCAAATAGTATTAGCATAAATGCTATGTGATTTATTAGCAATAACAATTTTCATTGTTTTCTTTATTAAAATTATTTGATGTTAAAAATTCCTCGAAAACTGAACTGGACACACCTAAAGTTCAAAAAATAGTAGTACACCCTTAAGGGCGACGCAATAAAATACGACGCAAAGACCTTTTGTTATTTTTTAAAATAACTATTTTTTGATTTGTCGAAATGAAGTTTGAAGTGTACATGTGTGAATAAATAAAAAATTACGTAATTGATAAGGCGTTAATTGAAATATTAACGGCGACAATTCCTACAGCGCAAAACTGGAGAGGAAATACGTATTCTATTTTCTATTAAATTCATAGTACAAACGTACAAATATTTTTTAATAATTAACACAAAATAAAAATTATTTGTAAAAACATAACTCTCTAATAATCAAAAGGAACATTAAACCAAAAACTGAAACAAATCTGGTTTGTTATTCAGGTAATCACCATAAAAATTATGAAGTTTCATTTTAGTGATTAACGGTTGTAAATCGTTAGGAGATTTCAACTCTAAACCAACCACTGCCACATCATTTTCGCGGTTTACTTTTTTGGTGTATTCAAAATGTGTGATGTCGTCATTTGGTCCTAAAATTTCTACTACAAACTCTCTTAATGCTCCTGCTCGTTGCGGAAATTTTATAATAAAATAGTGTTTTAAATTAGCATGTAATAAAGCGCGTTCTTTTATTTCAGGTGTTCTGGTAATATCGTTATTACTGCCACTAATAAGGCATACTACATTTTTTCCTTTGATTTCATGAGCATATTGGTCTAAAGCAGAAATACTTAAAGCTCCTGCTGGTTCAACCACGATAGCGTCTTTGTTATACAACTCCAAAATGGTTTGACATATTTTACCTTCTGGTACTGTAATGACAGCATCTAAGTTTTGTTTACAAATCTCAAAGGTCTTATTTCCCACTTTACGTACAGCTGCACCATCAACAAAGCGTTCAATATTTTTAAGTTCTACTACTCTATCTTTATGGATAGATACTGACATTGAAGGTGCTCCTTCTGGCTCAACACCTATAATTTTTGTGTTTGGTGACAACTCCTTAAACAAGGTAGATAATCCTGATGCTAAACCTCCTCCTCCAACTGGAACGAACACATAATGAATTAGGTGCTGCGCTTGGTCAATTATTTCCAGTCCAACGGTTGCTTGACCTTCAATGACTTTTTCATCATTAAATGGGTGAATAAAGGTTTTATTCAAACGTTCGCATTCCAATTTTGAAGCTTCATAGGCATCATCAAAGGTATCGCCAACCAAAACCACATTTATAAAATCGCTACCAAACATTTTAACTTGCTCTATCTTTTGACTTGGTGTTGGTTCAGGCATATAAATTGTGCCATGTATTTTTAATAATTTACATGACAATGCCACACCTTGTGCATGATTTCCAGCACTTGCACACACAATACCATTTTCAGCTTCGACGTCGGTTAACGAAGACATTTTATTATAAGCACCTCGTATTTTGTAGGAGCGTACTTGTTGCAAATCTTCTCTTTTAAAAAGCACATTACAACCAAATTGATTTGAGTAACGTTCATTCTTAGATAAAGGCGTCAGTGAAACCACCTCTTTTAACTTTTCGGAGGCGGTTTCAACGTCTTTTATACTTGGGAAATATGTTGTTGTAGTTTGCATAATTTTTAAGCAAATACTTCTTGTTTAGCTTCAGTTTTAATGATTTTCATGTCTGTCATGGCTTGACGCAATACTTTTCCTGTGGCTTCAATTGGATGATTTCTAATGGCATTATTCACCTTAATCAACTCTAAATTATCAACTGCATTTGTTTTATAAAACGACTTACCAATCACATCAGTCTTTACAGTTTTCATAAAATCTACCAATAATGGCTTGCATGCATGGTCAAATAAATAACAGCCATATTCAGCTGTATCAGAAATAATTCTGTTCATCTCGAATAACTTCTTTCTTGCAACTGTATTTGCTATTAGTGGTAATTCGTGTAATGACTCGTAATAAGCCGATTCTTCAATAATTCCTGAAGCAACCATAGTATCAAAAGCCAACTCTACTCCTGCTCTCACAAAAGCAACCATTAATACACCATGGTCAAAATATTCTTGTTCAGAAATATGCTCAGCTGTCGCACTTGTTTTTTCAAAGGCTGTTTCACCAGTTTCAGCTCTCCATTTTAATAAGTTCGTGTCGTCATTAGCCCAATCCTCCATCATGGTTTGTGAGAAATGACCAGACATGATATCGTCCATGTGCTTAACAAACAATGGTTTCATAATCGTTTTAAGCTCTTCTGATAATTCAAAAGCTTTAATTTTTGCAGGATTAGACAATCTGTCCATCATATTAGTAATGCCTCCATGTTTTAGAGCCTCTGTAATTGTTTCCCAACCATACTGAATGAGTTTTGCTGCATAGTTTGCATCAATCCCTTCTTCGACCATTTTATCAAAAGACAAAATAGATGCTGTTTGAAGCACACCACATAAAATGGTTTGCTCTCCCATTAAATCACTTTTTACCTCAGCCACAAACGATGATTCCAGAACACCTGCTTTATGTCCTCCAGTTGCTGCAGCATAGGCCTTAGCTTGAGCCCAACCTTTTCCTTCTGGGTCGTTTTCAGGGTGGACAGCAGTTAATGTTGGAACCCCAAAACCACGTAAATATTCTTCACGAACTTCAGTTCCTGGGCATTTTGGAGCGACCATGATTACTGTCAAATCTTCACGTATTTGTTTACCTTCTTCAACGATATTAAATCCATGAGAATACGATAATGTTGCACCTTGTTTCATCATTGGCATCACAGTATCAACAACATTAGAATGTTGTTTATCAGGTGTTAAATTCAGTACTAAGTCTGCTGTTGGAATTAATTCTTCATAGGTTCCAACATTAAATCCGTTGCTAGTAGCGTTTTTGTACGACTGACGTTTCTCAGCAATGGCTTGTGCACGAAGTGCATAGGAAATATCCAACCCTGAATCTCTCATATTCAATCCTTGATTTAGGCCTTGCGCTCCACATCCAACGATGACTATTTTTTTTCCAATTAATGCGGAAACACCATCTTCAAATTCGGAGGATTCCATAAATCTGCATTTAGATAATTGTTCTAATTTTTGACTTAACGATAATGTGTTAAAATAATTTGCCATTTTAGTTTTTTATTAATTATTAAATGCGGCTAGCATTTCTGTTATTTTCATTTCATCTTTAGTGACTGCAATACGTCCTGAACGCACAAATTGCATAATTCCGAAAGCACTTAATTCTCTATGCAATAATTCTATTTCGTTTCTTCGTCCTGATTTTTCCAACACAAAAAACTCTTTATTTACAGTAACAATACGAGCGTTGCTTTCTTTAATAATATTCTGTATTTGACGTTCGTCAAACAGTAAATCAGACTTAATTTTAAACATACACGACTCTTGATAAATTGTTTCTTCATCTGTATGATAATAGGCTTTAATCACTTCAACTTGCTTTTCAATTTGACCAATAATTTTTTTCATTTGCTCTTCAGTCATGTTTACTAAAATGGTCCAACGAGTTACGCCTTCAATTTCAGAAGCTGATGAATTAATACTTTCAATATTGATATGTCTGCGTTGAAAAATTGCTGAAATTCGATTCAACAATCCTATGTTATTTTCAGTATAAACTGAAACTGTAAATTGTATAATTTCTTTCTCCATAATTACTCTAATCTTATATCTGAAACCGACGCTCCTGAAGGCACCATTGGAAATACATTATCTTCCTTTTCCACACAAACCTCTAAGAAATAGGCATCTTTACTCTGCATCATTTCCTCTACTACAGACGACAATTCCTCACGCTTAGTAACACGTTTTGCATTTACATAATATCCTTTAGCAATGGCTACAAAATCTGGGTTAGTCATTTCAGTTGACGCGTAGCGTTTATCAAAAAACAACTGTTGCCACTGACGAACCATTCCTAAGAAATCATTGTTTAAAACCACAATTTTTACAGGTACTTTGGTTTGAAAAATAGTACCTAACTCCTGAATGGTCATTTGGTAACCACCATCACCAATAACGGCCACAACTTCACGTTCTGGAGCAGCCATTTTTGCCCCAATTGCTGCTGGCAAAGCAAATCCCATGGTTCCTAATCCTCCAGAAGTAATATTGCTTCTACTGACATTGAATTCTGCATAACGACAAGCGATCATTTGATGTTGACCAACATCTGAAACAATGGCAGCCTCACCTTTGCTTTGTGTATTAATTTCATTCAGTACTTCTCCCATAGTCAGTCCTTCTTTAATAGGATGCAAATCATTTTTGATGACTTTTTCAAATTCAACAGCATATAAATCTTTGAATTTTTGCAGCCATTCTGTATGTGAGTTTGCATTTAAAAGAGGAAGTAGCTTCGCTAAACTTTCTTTTGAATCTCCCAATACAGCGACATCAGTTTTCACATTTTTATCTATTTCGGCTGGATCAATTTCAAAGTGAATCACTTTAGCTTGTGTTGCATAGTCGTCTAATTTACCTGTTACACGATCGTCAAAACGCATACCTATGGCAATTAAAACATCGCATTCATTGGTTAACACATTTGGCGCATAGTTTCCATGCATACCGACCATACCAATATTTAATGGATGTGACGTTGGTATTGCTGATGCTCCCATAATGGTCCAAGCCGATGGAATTCCAGCTTTTTCAATCACTGCTTTAAGTTCTTCCTCTGCTTTACCAAGAATAACACCTTGTCCCCAAATTATCATTGGTTTCTTGGCATTGTTTATTAAATCAGCTGCTTCTTCTAATTTAGAATCTTCAACTTTAGGAACAGGATTGTAACTTCTAATACCCTCACATTTTTTATATTGAAAATCAAACTCTTCGAACTGAGCATCTTTGGTAATATCAATTAAAACTGGTCCTGGTCGTCCACTTTTTGCAATGTAAAATGCCTTAGCCATGACTTCAGGAATTTCAGAAGCTTTGGTGATTTGATGATTCCATTTTGTAACAGGAGTAGAAATACCTACTATATCTGTTTCTTGAAACGCATCGCTACCTAATAAATGTGATGGTACTTGTCCTGTAATACAAACGATTGGAGTGGAATCAATTTGTGCATCAGCAATTCCTGTAATTAAATTGGTTGCTCCTGGTCCAGACGTCGCCATAGCCACTCCAACTTTTCCAGAAATACGTGCATAACCTTGAGCAGAATGCGTTGCGCCTTGCTCGTGTCTTGTCAATACATGATGAATTTTATCTTGATATTTATACAACTCATCATAAACTGGCATAATGGCTCCTCCTGGATAACCATATAGTACATCTACTCCTTCAGCCAATAAGCACCTCACAATAGCTTCGCTTCCAGAAATACGTTCTTTTGGTTGCTTTAGATATTGCTTTTGTTTTACCGTTAATGTTTCCATAATCATAATTTAAAATTCATCTGTTACACAACCTTTAGATGCTGATGAAACCGTTCTTGCATACTTATATAATACTCCGCGCTCAACTTTGAGTTTTGGTGCTTTCCTTTGTTGTTTTCTTTGTTGAAGTTCTTGTTCTGAAACTTCAAGTGTTATACTATTTGTTTCGGCGTCAATAGTTATCATGTCACCATCCTTAACCAAAGCAATTGCTCCACCTTCTTGGGCTTCAGGTGTGATGTGTCCTACCACAAAACCATGAGTGCCACCAGAAAAACGTCCATCTGTAATTAACGCGACATCTTTTCCTAAACCTGCTCCCATAATCGCTGCTGTTGGTTTTAACATTTCTGGCATTCCTGGGCCTCCTTTTGGACCTTCATAACGAATGACTACAACATCGCCTTTTTGAACTTTACCATCACGAATGCCATCGTTAGCATCATATTCGCCTTCAAAAACTTTGGCAGTTCCTCTATACTTTAAGCCTTCTTTTCCAGTAATTTTTGCCACACTACCTTCAGGTGCTAAATTGCCATATAACATTCGTAAATGCCCAGAAATTTTAATAGGATCTTCTATAGACTTGATGACTTCTTGACCTTCTGTTAAATCATCGACATCTAATAAATTTTCAGCGATTGTTTTTCCTGTGACTGTTAGACAATCACCATGAAGTAATCCTTTTTTCAATAAGTATTTTAAAACTGCTGGAATCCCTCCAACTGCATGAACATCTTCCATGAGGTATTTTCCACTAGGTTTTAAATCTGCCAAAAATGGTGTGTTGTCACTTATGTTTTGAAAATCACTTAAGGTAAACTCTATTTGTGCTGCTCTTGCAATTGCTAAAAAATGTAACACTGCATTCGTAGAACCTCCTAAAATAGTTACCAATCGAATCGCATTTTCAAGTGATTTTCTCGTAATTATATCTGAAGGTTTTATATCCTTTTCCAATAGCAATCGCATGGCTTCACCAGCTTTAATGGCTTCTACTTGTTTTGCGTCACCTGTAGCAGGATTTGATGAATTGAAAGGTAAAGTCATTCCTAAGGCTTCAATTGCAGAAGCCATAGTATTAGCCGTGTACATTCCACCACAAGCGCCTGCTCCAGGAATTGCTTTTTTTACAATGCATTCAAATTCTTCTTGCTCCATGGTTCCAGCGACTTTACTTCCCCATGCTTCAAACGCAGAAACAACGTCTAGTTTTTTTCCATTGTGACAACCAGAATCTATAGTTCCTCCATATACTAATATGGATGGTCTATTAAGACGAATCATTGCCATTAAAGCTCCAGGCATATTTTTATCGCATCCAACCACAGTTACCAAACCGTCATAACTCATGGCCTGAACTACTGTTTCCATGGAGTCTGCGATAACGTCTCTAGAAGGTAATGAATAACGCATTCCTGGAGTTCCCATTGAAATGCCATCACTTACGCCAATAGTATTAAAAATCAAACCAACAACATCTTCATTTAGCGTACCTTGCTTCACCAATTTTGCCAAATCATTAAGATGCATATTACATGGATTGCCTTCGTAACCTGTACTTGCAATACCAACTAGAGGTTTTTCAAAATCTTCCCTTGTTAAACCAATACCATGCAACATGGCTTGTGCTGCTGGCTGCGTTGGGTCTTGGGTGACTGTTTTACTGTATTTATTTAATTGTTTCATGTTCTGTTTTTGACGCTAAACATTAAAGTTTAGATATGTCGAAATTAGATGTTTACACTTTTTACTGATTAAACTTTTACTAAGTTGGTCTAAAGTCATATTCTATTAATTTTTTGTATTTACTTGATTATCTATTGTTTATATTTGTTTTTATATGATGTTCAGCACTTATAAATTCAATAAAAAAGCCTGAATCAAATTGACACAGGCTTAAATTTTGAATATAGCTTACTGCATCAACTCAACTTGAGTTAATAATGACAATAATTATAATATTAGCTATATATCTCATTTTATAATCCATAAAAAAACCTTCCGAAATAGGAAGGCTTCTAAAATATTATTTGAATTTTAAATACCATTCCTTTTAACGCTGTGAAATAATCACGACGCTAATAATAGAAATGATATGTAATAGTTGCTTTTGCATTTGTTAGTTCAAATATTAGTAAATTATTTTTAATAACCAAATTCAATCATTACAGAAAAATATTCGCCAAATTGATGTTTAAAATTCATATTGTAGATTATTTTTCGGTTTAACATCAATTTATACAAAAACCATTTTTTAGTTACACGATATTATTTACATTTGCCAACGAATTATACGAGGAAAAATTTGTTCTGATTGCAACCTCATTAAAAAATGCTAAAGCAGTAATCAAGATACTTCTCTAGCGACCAAGCAATCACAATTTTTCTTATTTTATTAAACAAAATAGTGATTTATGGCATATTTATTTACTTCGGAAAGTGTTTCTGAAGGACATCCAGATAAAGTAGCAGACCAAATTAGCGATGCTTTAATTGATAACTTCTTAGCGTTTGATCCTGACTCAAAAGTAGCTTGTGAAACTTTAGTAACCACTGGTCAAGTTGTATTGGCTGGTGAGGTAAAATCGAACACCTATTTAGACGTTCAAAAAATAGCAAGAGAAACCATTAATAAAATTGGTTATACCAAAAGTGAATATATGTTTGACGGTAATTCCTGTGGTGTATTTTCTGCAATACATGAGCAATCTGAAGACATTAACAGAGGTGTTGATAGAGAAAACAAAGAAGAACAAGGGGCTGGAGACCAAGGCATGATGTTTGGTTATGCGACTCGCGAAACTGAAAATTACATGCCTTTAGCACTAGATTTAGCGCACTTAATTTTAAAAGAACTTGCTGAGTTACGCCGTGAAAATAAAGAGATTACGTATTTACGTCCAGATTCAAAAAGTCAGGTAACGATTGAATATAGTGATGATAATATACCTCAACGTATTGATTCGATTGTGGTTTCTACACAGCATGACGATTTTGATACAGATGAAGCAATGCTTGCTAAAATTAGAAAAGACATTGTTGAGATTTTAATACCAAGAGTTATTGTCAAACTACCAAGCAACATACAAGCATTGTTTACGGATGATATAAAATACCACATTAACCCAACAGGAAAGTTTGTGATTGGTGGGCCTCATGGTGATACAGGTTTAACAGGACGTAAAATTATTGTAGATACTTATGGTGGTAAAGGTGCTCATGGAGGAGGTGCTTTTTCTGGAAAAGACCCAAGCAAAGTAGATAGAAGTGCTGCCTACGCTACACGACATATTGCAAAAAACTTAGTTGCTGCAGGTGTTTGCGATGAAGTGTTAGTGCAAGTAAGTTATGCTATTGGTGTTGTGGAGCCTATGGGGATTTTCGTAGATACTTATGGCACTTGTTCTTTTAATATGACCGATGGTGAAATTGCAGAAAAAGTCTCAAAGATTTTTGATATGCGTCCAGCAGCTATTGAAGAACGACTAAAACTACGTAATCCAATGTATAGCGAAACTGCTGCTTACGGACACATGGGACGCCCTCATGAAATTGTAAGCAAAACTTTTGAACAACCTAACGGTGACCCTATCACTTTAGACGTAGAGTTGTTTACCTGGGAAAAACTGGATTATGTTGATAAAGTAAAAGAAGCTTTTGGGTTGTAATCCAGAATAAATATAAATACTATAAAACCTCGTAATTAATTTTATGAGGTTTTTTGTTATTTGACTTTATGATAAAAAAAGACGAACTTCGTTCAATTACCATTAATTATGAAAAAAGCTTTTGTCCTACTTTTTACACTACTGATTTCAATAAAATCTTTTTCTTGTAGCTGTGAATGTACAGGTGATTGTTCGTTTAGTAATATTTCAAAAAGTTCTGAATTTGTAGCACTAGTGAAAGTAATTAAATATTCAGATTTTCTTGACAAACAGATTTATGGCTATGATGGAAAAATGCCTCTATCAATGACAGTAGAAGTTATTGAAAAGTATATTGGTTTGGAAAAACGCAAAAGGATAAAAATTTGGGGAGATAATGGAGCTTTGTGTCGACCATACATTGCCAACTTTGAAATTGGAAAATATTATTTAATTGCACCTTCTAAATTAACGGAAACGACTGAAAATGGTCTAAAAGACGACTATGAATTTTTTAGTTGCTTTACTGATTATTTAAGTGTGGATTTTGGCAAAAAAATAGCTTACGGAGAATATTCAAAAAAAGAAAATCAAGTTGCTCTAAAAGACTTTGAAAAAGAAATTAAAAGCATCGATTTAAAAAAAACTGAATGGTTTACAAATAATGAAAGAAAGGATTTCTATAAATCTGACTCTATTATAAATCTTTACAAAATTCTAAATAGAAAAGACGATTTTGTAAAATTGAACAACGGATTAATCAAAGCGGAACAAAATAAAAATAAAGACTTTACCAATTTAAAGTTTAATAGAAGTGGAAAACTAAATCTTACAGATACAAATATTGAGAATTGGACAGAAACTGAACATTTAGGGAATTGGAAATGGAAATATGATGATAATAATTACACCCTGACCTTTTTTCTAAATAATGAACCTTACTCAAAATTTAGGATAGTTTCTCAAGAAAAAGATTACCTGATTTTGAATACAGATGACAAAGTTCATTTTTATGTAATGAAATTAAAACGAATAAAAAAATAACCAATAGCAACAATTGCTATAAATAATTGCTCGTTTTCGCAGATTATCAGTTTATTGTGTACTTGCCTTAGTAAGTAAATATTCATAGTGAGACCGCTAAACAGACCCACAAAAAAGTCCTCTCAAATCGAGAGGACTTTTGTATTATATATTTTGTAATCTTATTACATACCTCCTTTACGTGTTGGCGAACGTTGAGTTGGCCATTCCGCTTGTTTTCCTGTTCTAGGGCTAATAGGCATCACTCTTTTTTCTCTAGAAGTTTTCTCTGGATCTTCAGAAGCCATATACGCTAAAATTGCTGTTAAAATAGCATTGTTACGCACATCGTCAAACACTACTTTGTCGTAGGTATCTCTGTTTGTATGCCAAGTATAATTCCAGTACGACCAGTTTAAAGCACTTAAGTTAAATCCTGGTGCTCCCGCTGCCAAAAACGCTGCATGATCAGTTCCACCACTACTAGGCGTTCCTGGGAAGTTTGTTTCAATATGTTGGGTAATATCTCTTGGTACAGCCGCTAACCATCTTCCTAAATAATCATAAGAATCTACAAATCCAGAACCTGAAATATTTACTACACGCCCTGTACCATTATCTTGATTAAATAATGCTTGCATATTTTTTACAATATCTGGATGATCCTCAACAAATGCTCTAGAACCATTTAACCCTTGCTCTTCACTTCCCCAATGCCCAACAATAATGGTACGCTTTGGGTTAGGGTAAAACTTCTTCAATAAACGCATTGCTTCCATCATTACTAGTGTTCCAGTACCATTATCGGTTGCACCTGTTCCACCATCCCAAGAATCAAAATGTGCTGATAATATTACATATTCGTCTGGTTTTTCAGTTCCTTTAATTTCACCTATAGTGTTAAATGTTGGAACTTCACCTAAATCTTTTGATTCAGCTACAATTTTAAGCACTGGTTTGTTTCCAGACTCTGCCAATCTATATAGCATTGTATAGTCTTCCAACTCTACGTCAACTGTTGGTATTTTTTTAGTTCTAGCACTAAATATTTTGTTAACACCAAAACCTCTAGACCAATTAGAAGCAATTAAACCTGCTGCTCCAGCTTCTTCTAAAGCTGCAATGATAGTACGTGTATTGTATCCCGTTCTACCTATATTTTCTCTCCATTCTTTGGTCATGGCATCGCGCTCATCTTTCATTTTTTGGAATGATTCTTCTGTGGCGAATTCTTCCCAGTTATAGTCTGGACGACCAGTTGGCTGGTTCATAGAAATTAATACAAACTTCCCTTTAACATTAGGCAACCAAGCTTTAAAAGCTTCGGCATCAGCAATATTGCTAGGTAATGTTATAGCTTCAGCTGTTACACCTGTACTACCAGTACTTGGATTCCAAGCTAATTGCATACCATCTAGCGATTGTACACGAGGAGACACCATATCTATATGTGTGATACCACGTTCCCATCCACGCCATGTTCCGTAGTTTTCTTTTCTTGCTGAAATTCCCCATTTAGCATATTGGTCTATTGCCCATTTGCTAGCATGCTCCATTTGAGGTGTTCCAACTAATCTTGGACCTACTACATCTAAAAGTTCGTGTGCTAATCGTTCTAACTGAGAATTTTCGTTAGCTTCTTTAATAATCCCATCTATTACAGGGTTTAAGTCTTGAGCATAAATATTGCTACTAAATAATAGCGCAAATGCTAACAATAGTTGAATTGTTTTTTTCATTTTAAAAAATTGATTGGTTGTAAATTCATAAATTAAGATGCCTAATATACAAATATGCCCTAAAAGTAAACGGTTTTAACATAAAGTTTAACATAAGAAGAGCCTGTAAATTACAGGCTCTTTTTTATTTTGATTTAAAGTTCGTATCGCAATCTAAAAGACACAAACCTAGGTTGAATAAAATACTCGGTAGCACTTACAGCTATTCCCGAATTACTGCTTTGGTTTTGCACTCGTGTGTCAAACAAATTAGTGGCTTTTATTTCATATTCAAATTTTGCGTCTTGATCTTTTCTATATGCCAAAGACGCATTCCAAAACTCATATGTGTTTATGGTTCTATCCTGATCGCTAAAGTTGTTATATGAATAATCTGTTCTAAAAGTAAATGCTTTAAAAATCAATGCATCTACCTCTACCGAAGGTGCTTTAGTATAGTATTTTAAATTGCCTCCTCTTCCTTGTTGGTTATCTTGAATTCTATAATTATATCCTATTTCTATATTTGGAGCAGTTCTAAAATTAGTTCGTATTTGTGCTCTATAGTTTTGGGTGAAACTCTTATTTACAGAAGGTATGTCTTGTATAAGTTGATTGAATTTTGAATAATTAAAATTTGCACTTAAAGTCCCTCTAATTTTATTAAACGTTCTTTGAAAACGACCTGATGCACTTAGGCTTTCGTCAGCAAAATCTGAATTAAATGGCGAGCTTATATTTATGACACTACCTGGTTCAAAGTTTGACTTATTTCTAATATTATCAACACTTTTATTATAGTTTATATTAGCAAATACATTGGTATAATTAAACATATTAAAGCTGTAATAGTTTAAACTGATGTTATGTGACAGAGCGTTTTCTAAATCAGGATTTCCCGAAAACAAAGCATTATAATTGTTTAACACTAAACCCCTAGCAAATTTAGATACATCGGTAAATTGTGTTTGCATACGATAGTTTAACACAATTTGTTCGCTCTTTTTTAATTGCATACGCATATTAAAATCTGGAAGTACTCTAAAGAAATTATCTGTTGTTTCTATTCCAAACTGATTATTTCTAGTACTGTACGCATGCGCAGACACTCCTGGTGTGAAGGTAAAAATACCAGATTTAAGACGATAATGAACAGCCAAATACACATCACTAAAGCTATAATCTATATTATTTGTATCTAAACCATCATTAATTGTTGGTGTTGGATTATATTCTGATCCATCATTTAGAACTTGAAAAATATTGGAGTCAAACTGCTGATTGCTAAGTATAGTTCCCAACGTAAAATTAATATCACTTTTGGTATTCAATATATTCCAATAATCCAGTTTAGCATCTAACTGATTAGACTTAATACGCTTGTCTTGACCAATGTTATAATCTAATTGTGCACCATCTAAGCCTAAATCTAAAGCTGTTTTATCATAAGCATCAGGGTCAGGAAGATTGTCGTCAGGATTAACAGGATTATTGTTATTTGTTGGATCATTATCTAAAATTGCATTATAGAAAGGATCTTCATCACTTAACAAATGTTGCGCTTCTAAAGCAAAGATATTGGTATCGTTTAGTGTATAATAGTAATTGAGATTTTGATTAATACTGAAAGGACTTGAAGTTTCTATTTGATTAACATTACCAATTTGTGAAGACAAAAGTCCTTGGCCTTGTCTTTCTTTTGAAACCTTTCCAAAAACATCATAATCTAATTGATTGCTTGAGTTTGGTTTGTACTTTGCAGACAATTTTAACATTGCCAAATCACTGTTTTGCAACGTGTTACTTTCGGTTCTCTCATTACGATCACTTGAATCGGGATTTACATATTGTAAATTTCTATTCTCCTGAATCTCAGTTTTATTATTAGAAAAAATAGCAAATCCACTTAAATCTAATGCTTTGTTTGGTGCCCAGCTAAAATTAGCTGCACCAAATTTGGTTTCAATATCTTTGGCTCTATTATTTTGAGTTGATAAAAATCCTAGGTTGTTGTTTCCTAAGTTAATGTTTGTTCCACTAGACCTACTTGGGCCTCTAAACCCTCCTGAGAAATTAAAATAGTCTCGCCTAGTAAAGGCTACTTCGCCCAAATTATTTAAATCGCCAATAACATTAATACTGTATTTTGGACTATAATAAAACAGCTTTGGTTGAAACATATACAAACCATCATTAGGCGAATCGCCTCCTCCTGCTGTAATATTACCGAACCAAAAATTAGTTTTTCCTTCTTTAAGTTTAATGTTTATTGCTACGTTATCTTGGTTATTGGTAACACCACTTAATTGACCAACCTCTGCATAATTTTTTAATACTTGCACTTTGTCAACAGCATTAGAGGGAATGTTTTTTGTTGCTAATTTTGAGTCGCCATCAAAGAATTCTTTTCCTTCAACCATAACTTTAGACACTACTTTACCTTCTACCTCTACTTGACCATCATCGTTTATTTCAACACCTGGTAAATTTTTCAAGACATCCTCAAGTTTTCGTTCCGTCCCTGTTTTAAAGGAATCTGCATTATACACCAAGGTGTCACCTTTTACCGAAACAGGCATTTCGTATGTCAATTCTACTGCATCTAAAGATCTATCCTCAAACAATGTAAAATCTTTATTAATGTTTTCAGATTTTGTTTCAAGAACTTCTTTGGCGGTTTTCATACCAATATAACTTACCTGAACTTCGTATTTAGCATTTTCTTTAAGGTTTAATTTGTAGCGTCCTTCGTTATTGGTAATGCCATAAGAATCTAAAATTTTAGTCTCCTGATTTATAGCAATAACATTGGCTAATTCTAAAGGATTTCCAATACTATCTTTTACAACACCTTCCACTCTCACTTGAGCATAGGTGGTACTTGCTACTAGCAATAAAATTGCAGTAATTAATTGTTTCATTTGTTAGTGTTTATTGATTGATTTTGATTAATGATTTTAATTTCTTCGACCTCCTCCTGATCTCCCTCTACCACGCATATTTATCATTTCCTCCATTTTGTCCTTAACTATTTGGGTATATTCCTTTTGTGTTACTTTCTTTCCTTTAGAAGGTCGCTTTATATCGTTTTTCTCCTCAGGATTTAATACAATTTTAGAACATAAAATAGTTGTTCTACCAGCACTAACTTCTAATATTAATCCTGGAAGTCCCCAATACTCTCCTGGCCCTTGGTTAATTGGTATTTGTGGTGTGTACCAAGCTGTTACTGTTTGCGTTTTAGGTATTTCTACTTCATTCTTTGAGTTGTTGATTTTTGTAGAATCGTTTGCTTTTGCGTTATCATTATTTCTATCTCTTCTTCTAGCACTCAAAAAATCAGTATTATCCAGTTCTACAATAGCTGTTGCTTTCATTGCCATGTATTTACCAATTTGCTTTGTTTCGGCAGTCATGACCCATTCTAGTTTTTTTAATTCATCATTTACTAAAAATTGTTTGCCAAAAAATTCCTGCTCAATAAGTAATTTATTTTCTTTTACGTTTTTATATTGGTCACCTCCTGTCATTGACATGCCTCCAAAACGCATTCCGCCTCTACCTCCAGCTGATGGCGCATCCAATTTTTCTTCTTCTTTATAAATGGATTCTTCTTTATTAAACGTTAGAATAAATGTTTTTTCAAACATGCTTTTCATTCTTTCAGCAAACATCTTCTTTTGTTGGTCACTCAATTGTCTCCCTCCAAAATTATCCATGTCCATGGTTGTTTTAGAAAAATAGTACGCCTTTCCCTGAAATTCTTGTCCATAAGAAAACACAGAGGTCATAATAGCTAAACAGCTAATTAATAGTTTAACAGAGTTTGATTTCATCTTTTTTTAGTCTAAGAGGTTAAATATGTATTTGACTATAAAAATGATGAATGGTTTAATGTGATAATGTTAGAGATTAATTTCCAATACGAATTTCAAAACTGTTACCATCACGACTTCTTCGGTTATCCCGCATACGCTCTCTCATTTCCTTCATTTTCTTTTCCATAATAGCATCGTATTTTTCTTGAGTGATTTTTTGTCCTTTTTTAGGTTCTTTTATTTCGATGGTTTTTTCTGAATTTAATACTACTTTACTACACATTAAAGTTTCAGTACCATCTGTAACTTCCAGAATCAAACCAGGCAAACCATGATAGTTTCTAGGTCCTGTACTTACTGGAATTTGTGGCGTGTACCAAGCTGTAATAGTAATTTCTTCCATTTTAGGTTCTGCTTCTTGATCTAGGTCTTTATCACCATTAATACTTACACCACTTTCACGAACCTCAACCTCTCTTTTTAAGGTAGCTTTGTAACAAGTATAATTGCCAATGTTTTTAGTTTCACTACCTAACTCCCATTTTAAATCTTCTAGTTTATCTTTAATTAAAAAGAGTTTACTAAACGATTCGTTTTGGTTGGTATAGCGTTTTTCTTTTGTGTTTTTATACAACACATCTGATCCTCCTGTAACATTCATTACTACAACCATTCCTTGAGGTTGTGGCGCTTCTAACTGCTCATCTTCTTTAAAAACAGATTCTTCCTTATTAAATGTAAGAAGATAGGTTTTCTCGAATTGCTTTTTCATCATATTCATCATACGCTTATGCATATCGGAATTCATTTGAGAGCTATCTAACTTAATATCTACTTTTCGGTGCGATTTATAAGTTGCTATACCTTGAAAATCTTGTGCTATAATGCTAGTTGCAACAAACAACATAGCTACTGTTAGTAATTTTGTAAACCTGTTCATTTTCTTTTTTGATTTATAATTTGACATTACAAATATGATTTACAATTTATAATTTTACCGTTAACTAGTGTTAACTAGTGTTAACCGATTGGCTTTATACCTTTTTAACATTTACATTTGAAGCATGAACGATAAAAGATACCAATGGGTTTTATATGTTATTGTGGTTGTAATCATAAGCACAATAGCCATACAAGTGTATTGGAATTTTAATAACTACAAAAGTAACGAACAACAATTGGTTAACGATGTGCAAGCAAGCTTAGACAATGCGATTGAAAAATACTACACCAATTTAGCTAAAGAAAAAACCTATGGATTTGCTTTTAGAACCTCCCTGAATGGAGACTCATTATTACAAAGCAAAAGCATAGACAGTGTTATGCATTATATAGATTTAGCAAAATCTAATATTACTAACATAGATAGTTTTGATATAGAATCTGGTGATGCTGTTAAGATATATAAAGGAATTAATATGGATTCGGTGTTTATAAATATTAACGAAAGTTTCCCTTCTAGAAGAAGCATACATAATGTTTTGAGTGACTCGATAATTGAAAAAGAAATGGGTTTTGAAATGCTTACTTCTAAAGTGCTTATTTCATTAACAAGCGATTCTTTACAATTACAAAAAATAGATTCTATTTTTAAAGTGGAAATCGCAACGAAAAGTATTGACATTAGCTATAAGTTAGATCTGTCTTTTAACGATACCCTTTTAGACTCTACATCTAACAAACTTATAGATTCTTCTGATTTAGTTACATTTTCCAAATCTCCTTTTTTACCACCTCACAGCAATTTATATGTTGGCTTTTCAAACTCAACTAAAGAAATTTTAAAGCGAATACTTACTGGTATATTAATATCTACACTACTTGTTCTTGCTGTTATTAGTTGCCTGTTTTACCTCTTAAAAATTATTAAGCATCAAAAACAGTTAGCCGAAGTAAAAAACGATTTTATAAGTAATATTACTCACGAATTTAAAACACCTATTGCAACCATTGGAGTGGCACTTGAAAGCATTAAAGATTTTAATGTTATTAATGACAAAGAAAAAACACAATCGTATTTAAACATATCAAGCAATCAGCTATCTAAATTAAATACTATGGTTGAGAAGCTTCTTGAAACAGCTTCACTAGACAGTGAAAATTTGCAGTTAAAAAAAGAACAAACCAATGTTACCAATCTAGCACAAAACCTTATTAACAAACACAGATTAGAATTAAAAGAGAAATCCTTAACATTTAACCATCCCAAAAATGATATTATTGCAAACATAGATCCTTTTCATTTTGAGAATGCATTAAATAATATTATAGATAATGCTATAAAGTATGGAGGCAAAAACATTGAGGTTTCTCTTAATAAAAACACCATTTGCTTCACAGTCTCTATTAATGATAATGGAAAAGAATTAAACAAAGAGAGTAAAGATAAAATTTTTGAAAAATTTTATCGTGTGCCTAAAGGAAACACGCATAACGTAAAAGGCTATGGAATTGGCTTGTATTACGCTAAAAAAATTATTGAAAAACACGATGGCATTGTGTTTTTAGACTTAGATAACAAATGGACATCTTTTAAAATTTCTATTCCTAATGGAAAAGCTTAAAAACACCATATTATTAGCCGAAGATGAACCAGCTTTAGGGCAAATTATTAAAGAAAGTTTAGAAACTAGAAACTTTAACGTACTACTTTGTGAAAACGGCGAAAAGGCTTATGAAATATACAAAAAAGAGCAACCAGAACTATTAGTTTTGGATGTGATGATGCCTAAAAAAGATGGTTTTACACTTGCAAAAGAAATACGAATGGAAGATGATAGTATTCCAATTATTTTTCTAACAGCAAAGTCACAAACACAAGATGTGGTCGAGGGCTTTACCATTGGTGGCAATGATTACCTAAAGAAACCTTTTAGCATGGAAGAGCTCATCGTGAGGATTCATAATTTGTTACAACGAACAACGCTTCAAAAGACATCAGATATTTTAAAAATAGGCGATTTTATATTTGATTTTCCAAAGCAAACATTACAATATAAAAACCAAGATAAAATACAATTAACACATAGAGAGTCGCATTTATTATTCCATTTAATAAAAAATAAAAACGAGGTTTTAGATCGATCGTTAATATTAAACAAACTTTGGGGAACTGACGATTTTTTTACCGCACGTAGTATGGATGTCTATATTACCAAACTTCGTAAAAAAATAAAACAAGACAGCTCCATACAAATTGTAAACGTTCGTGGTTTTGGCTATAAACTAATATGCTAAAAGTGGTTTGATTTTTGTACTTTTCAAGTCTATATGAAGTACGTTAGGTATATATCAATTTTAATATCATTTACACTTTTTGGTCAGCAAAACATTTCAACCAAGCTTATATCAAAACAAACGTTAGATGATAGCACTCTTATAAGCATTGATAAGTTCAACACGCATTACAACCTAAATAATACAACTCTTTTTTTAAAGGGAAGCAAAGGACGTTTTGAATATACTAATTTACAGTTAGGAGACATTACCTCTGCCAATACTTTTAATCCTTTAAAGATTAACCTTTTCTACAAAAGTTTTAATACGGTTATTATTTTAGACAATAGATTATCAGACATAAAAAAAATAGACTTTAATCTTTTATCGCCTTTAAGAATAGTTTCAAAAGTATCTTCGGCTAACGATAACTCCATTTGGATTTTTAATAGCAACACCCAACAGTTAGAACTTTTCAATTTTATAACTAACAAAACAAAACATATAACCCTTCCAACAGAAGGAAATATATTAGATTTAAAAAGCAACTATAATTTTTGTTGGCTTTTAACTGATGCTTTTATTTATACCTATAATTATTTTGGAAGTCTCGTCTCAAAACTACCAAATAATGGCTTTGAAGAATTAGCCGAAAGCAATGGAAATATTATTCTAAAAAGAGGTAATAACTTATTTTATCTAAATCGAGATTCAAAAAAGACACTTCCTATTTCGCTTCCAAATTTGTTAATAAATCGGTTTTTTGTAACCGATGAAACCTTGTATATTTACAACGGTGAAATGCTTCACCAATACCAACTAATAAACGATTAAAATTATGCATGTTGCAGTAGCTGGAAACATTGGTGCAGGAAAAACTACGCTTACAAAATTATTAGCTAAACATTATAAATGGGAAGCGCAACTTGAAGATGTTGTGGACAATCCATATCTAGATGATTTTTACAATCAAATGGAGCGTTGGAGCTTTAATTTACAGGTTTACTTTTTAAATAGTCGCTTTCGACAAGTTTTACAAATTCACCAAAGTGGCAAGGAAATTATCCAAGACAGAACCATTTACGAAGATGCTCATATTTTTGCACCCAATTTACATGCCATGGGATTAATGACTAATAGAGATTTCGAGAATTATTCGTCTTTATTTCAACTTATGGAATCTTTAGTAAAAGGCCCCGATTTATTAATCTATTTAAGAAGCTCAATTCCTAATTTAGTATCACAAATTCATAAACGTGGTCGCGATTACGAAAACTCTATTAGCATTGAGTATTTAAGTCGATTAAACGAGCGTTATGAAGCTTGGATTCATGGCTACGACAAAGGCAAATTACTTATTATTGATGTTGATAATTTAGACTTTGTAGATAACCCTGAAGACTTAGGAAGCATCCTAAACAAAATTGACGCCGAAATTCACGGTTTATTTTAACATAACAACCTCTCTTTTTAAAAGTTAGATTTATTATTTTAGTCTTTCAAACTAAAGTCTATATAAATTTCCAACCAATAATTATGAGAAAAATTACATTCTTGCTTATCCTTTCTTTAAGCACGACTTTCATCTTTGCTCAAGATGAATCTCAAACACCAACACCTAATTATAGATTAGCCTCAAAGTTTTCACCAGCAAATCTTGGTAAATTAGTACATTCTACTACAGTTCGTCCTAATTGGCTAAAAACAGGTAATCGTTTTTGGTATCAATACAAAACCACTGAAGGCTCTAACTACTACATTGTAGATCCTGATAGACGTACTAGAACGAAATTATTCGATAATGCCAAAATGGCAAAGTGGTTAACCGAAATCACGAAAGACCCATACGATGCACAGCATTTACCACGCTTTAACTTTGAGTTTGTAAAAAATGACACGGCCATTCGTTTTAGAGTAACTTCTACTGAAGAGGTAGAAGCTAAAGACGAGAAAAAAGATAATGAAAAAAAAGCAGATTCTACAAAAGCTAAAAAGAAGAAAAAACCTAAAATGGAGAAAAAGGTGTACTATCTTGAATATCGTTTAGGTGGAAATGGACTCACTATTATTGATAATTCTAAAGATGACGAAAAACGTATTCGTTGGGCAAATGTAGCACCTGATAGTTCGATTGTGTTATTCTCAAAAAAGCACAATTTGTACTGGATGGACAAAGAAAATTTCCTAAAAGCTGTTGAAGACGAAAAAGACTCAACCATTGTAGAACACCAATGGACTACCGATGGTGTTGAGCATTTCAGCTATGGTGGTGGCGGAAGAGGACAAACCAACGTAGAAAAAGAAAAGACCAAAGATGATAGAAAAAGTGTGTTTGGTTTATGGTCACACGATTCTAAAAAGTTTGTACTACAACGTACCGATTCTAGACATATTAAAGATTTATGGGTAATTAATTCGGCAACTAAAGATCGTCCAACTCTAGAGACCTATAAATATCACATGGCTGGAGAACAAGAGTTTTATAAGCCTTATGTGCACATTTTTGATATTCCTACTAAAGGAATGACAGAAGTTAAATTAGACACTACAGTTCAACAAAGTGTTGGATTATATTCGCACAGATATAAGAAAAGTGATGACAGCAAACATAAACCTGCAATGCTGCTTTCTAAAAAAGGAAAAATTTACTTCAACACGACTAGTAGAGATCGTAAACGATTTGATGTGCATGTTGCTGATATTAATACAGGTGAAGTAACCACATTAATCGAAGAACATTTTAACACCTATATTGAAAGCAGAGGAAAAAGCATTCGATTATTCAATAACGAATCTGAAATCCTATTTTGGTCCGAAAGAGATGGTTGGGGACATTATTATTTATACGATGCTAATGGGAATTTAAAACGACAAGTAACCAATGGAGAATTTCATGTAGATACGTTTCAAGGTATCGATGAAAAAGAACGTGTCTTGTATTTTACAGCCAATGGTGTAGATAAAAACATAGACCCTTACTATGCACATTTATATAGAATTAACCTTAATGGTACAGGATTTAAAAGTTTAAATCCAGGTGATTTTAATAGTGATATAAATGTATCTGATTCAAAAAAATTCTTTGTTAGTAACTATTCCAGAGTAAATACAGTACCTAAATCAGAATTAAGAAACAGTAACGGTTCACTAGTTATGAAATTAGAAGAAGCTGATTTATCACAACTAATGGCTACTGGCTATCAATTTCCAGAACCTTTTAAATTTAAAGCAGATGATGGTATTACAGACATTTATGGAGTAATGTACAAACCGTTTAATTTTGATGAAAACAAAAAATACCCATTAATTCAATACGTATATCCTGGACCACAAACTGAAGCAGTAAATAAATCATTCTCTCCTAGAATGAATAGAACCGATCGTTTGGCTCAAGTTGGGTTTATTGTGGTTACCTTAGGAAACAGAGGTGGTCATCCTGCACGTTCTAAATGGTATCATACCTATGGCTACAATAATTTAAGAGACTACGGTTTAGCAGATAAAAAATATGTAGCAGAGCAACTAGCAGACAAACACACATTTATAGATATTGATAAAGTCGGTATTTTTGGTCACTCTGGTGGTGGTTTTATGAGTACAGCAGCTATGTTGGTATATCCTGATTTCTTTAAGGTTGCTGTATCATCATCAGGAAATCACGATAATACAGTCTATAATAGTTGGTGGAGTGAAACACACCATGGGATTAAGGAAGAAAAGGATGCTGACGGAAAAATTAGTTACAAGTATATGATTGATAAAAACCAATCGTTAGCAGAAAATTTAAAAGGACATTTAATGTTAACTACTGGAGATATTGATAATAATGTGCATCCAGCTGGAACTATTAGAATGGCTGATGCTTTGATAAAAGCCAATAAGCGTTTTGACTTTTTCTTATTTCCAACACAACGACATGGTTATGGAAATATGACGGAATATTTCTTCTGGCAAAAAGCCGATTATTTTAGCGAGCACTTATTAGGTGTTAAAGTAAGTGATGTTGATATGATTGAAATGAATAGAGAGACTCCAAAAGATGATTAAATATCATTTTTAGACATAAAAAAACCACGCGATTTGCGTGGTTTTTTATTTTATATAACATTTGAAGTATTAGTTTTTCTCTTCTTCTACTTCATCTACAACTTTTTTAATCATCTTCTTTTTGTCTTCTACCTTAGTTTCTACATCTTCCAAAGCATCTAACTGTGCTTTAACTTCTTCTAAAGCGCCTTCATATACTTTATCTTCAGTAGTCGTTTCACCATTTTTAGTAGTGGTCGTTGTTACAGTAGCTCTTGCAGTACCATCGTCATTCTTTTCAATATTGACTTTCACTATTTTTTCAGCTTCTTCAGTTAACATTGCCATATCTTCACCTTTAACAATATGTTTTTTTCCGTCTTGATCAATCCAAACTTTTTCATTTGCTTCAACCGCATAAGTACTATCTCCAGTTAAAGCAATACTTGGCGCAATAACTAATGCTACAACAGACATTAACTTTAATAAGATATTTAATGATGGTCCTGATGTATCTTTAAATGGATCTCCAACAGTATCACCTACAACAGCTGCTTTATGAGCCTCTGTTCCTTTACGACCTTCTTCCTCTATAGTTTTCTTAGCATTATCCCAAGCACCTCCAGCATTCGATTGGAAAATCGCCATAAGCACACCACAAGTAGTTACACCTGCAAGTAAACCACCTAGCATTTCTGCTCCCCCAATAAATCCAACGGCTACAGGAACAACGATTGCTAACAAACCTGGTAATACCATTTCTTTAATTGAGGCTTTTGTAGAAATATCAATACATTTTCCATAATCTGCAACGCCATCCGCTGCATCAAATATTTCTCTATCAGCATCCGACGCTTTAGACATATCACTGTCATACTTACGCATTACTTCTAAAGCTGCTCTTAATTGAGGAATATCTCTAAACTGACGTCTAACTTCTTCAATCATTGCCATTGCAGCACGACCTACAGCATTCATTGATAAGGCAGAGAATACAAATGGCAGCATACCACCTACTAATAATCCAGCCATAATTTTAGGCTGAGAAACATCAATTGCAGTAACACCTGCTGTTTGCATAAAAGCAGCAAACAATGCTAACGCTGTTAACGCTGCCGAAGCAATAGCAAACCCTTTACCAACAGCTGCAGTTGTATTACCAACAGCATCTAATTTATCCGTACGCTCACGTACTTCGCTTGGCAATTCTGCCATTTCTGCAATACCTCCAGCATTATCACAAATTGGTCCATAAGCATCTACAGCTAACTGAATTCCTGTATTTGCTAACATACCTACAGCCGCAATAGCGATACCGTATAATCCTGCAAAATGATGAGAAACAATAATAGCTCCAGCGATTAAAATAATTGGAATTGCAGTGGACATCATACCTACACCTAACCCAGCGATAATGTTTGTGGCAGACCCTGTTTCAGATTGCTTTACAATAGACATTACAGGTTTTTTACCTGTTGCCGTATAATACTCAGTTATTTTTCCAACTGCTAAACCAGCTATTAAACCAGCTATTACAGCTATAAAAACACCTATGGATGTATAATCTATCCCATTTAAGCTAAATGTCTCAGGAATAAATTCTTGAATTAAAAAATAAGTTGCAACTGCCATTAAGCCAGCTGAACCAAATTCACCAATATTTAATGCTGTTTGCGGATTACCACCATCTTTTACTTTAACGAAAAATGTTCCTACGATAGACATAATTATTCCTACAGCCCCAAGAACTAGGGGTAAATAAACAGCTCCTAAACCATCAAAATTAGGTGTTATAATAATAGCTCCTAATACCATAGTACCTATAATAGACCCTACATATGATTCAAATAAATCGGCTCCCATTCCAGCAACATCTCCAACATTATCTCCAACATTATCTGCAATAGTTGCAGGGTTTAAAGGGTGGTCTTCTGGAATACCAGCTTCTACTTTACCAACAAGATCCGCTCCAACATCGGCTGCTTTGGTATAAATACCACCACCAACACGTGCAAATAAAGCTATTGATGATGCTCCTAAAGAAAATCCAGAAAGTACATTTAGTACCATTGGAATATTTTCAGCTCCTGGCCACATCATTTGATATACCATAAATAAGCCACTTAATCCTAAAATACCTAAGCCTACAACACCTAGACCCATTACTGAACCTCCAGCAAAAGCAACTTCTAATGCTCTTCCTAATGATGTTCTAGCAGCTTGAGTCGTTCTAACATTTGCTTTGGTAGCGACCTTCATTCCAATAAATCCAGCTAATGCCGAACAAATAGCTCCAACTATAAATGATACAGCTACCATCCAGTTTGAACCTTCTTCATTGTTACCTTTAAAGAACAATAAGACTGCTACAGCTATAACAAAAATTGCAAGAACCTTGTACTCAGCCTTTAAAAATGCCATTGCACCATCTGCAATATTTTTGGCTATACGAGCCATTTTTTCGTCACCTACTTCTTGTTTGGATACCCAAACATTTTTAACAAATACAAATAGTAATGCTAAAACTCCAAATGCAGGTAAAAATTTTACTAATAATTCCATATGTTAGTTGTTTATTTTTTGAACTCCGCCAAAAATAGTAAAATATGGTAGATAAAAAAAGCCACTCTCAATTTATAAAGAATGGCTTAGCTGCTTTTGTTGAAGTACTATTTATATGGTAAAAGTGCGGTTCTTTTTATGCTCACTATCATCATAACGCTTTTCACATTTATGAAATATCTCTATAGCTTCTGAAGCATTTCCCCAACCACCTACATCAACTTTTTTCTTTTCTAGATCTTTATATACTTGAAAGAAGTGTTCAATTTCTTTTAACCTATGTGAGCTAATATCAGCTATATCATTGTGATTTTGCCAAATAGGATCGTTCATTGGTACACAAATTAACTTCTCGTCTGGTCCCTTTTCATCAGCCATATGGAATACACCAATAGGTTTTACTTCCATGACACACATAGGAAATGTTGGTTCTGCACCTAATACCAAAACATCTAATGGGTCGCCATCTAATGCTAAAGTTTCAGGAATAAATCCATAATCTCCTGGGTACATCATTGACGAAAACAACATTCTATCAAAACGAATTTTATTTAAGACAAAGTCATACTCGTATTTATTTCTACTACCTTTTGGGATTTCGATTAACACATCGAAAGTCACTTCTTTTTTCTTGCTCATAATTATCCATTTTTCGGGTGCGCAAAGGTAGGCATCCTTTTAGCTTTTAACAACAAAAAACACATTGATTTTGTAAGAAAAAAAAACTAACTTGGTCATCTCCAAGATTTGACTTAATCAAAACTCATTTTAATATTTAAAACACTAAAAACCAACCATTATGAATCGTATATTATACATCCTCATTATTTTTGTTCTAGTTAGTTGTAAAAACGAAAACAAACTAGCAGATGAAGAACAACGTTGGCAACAACATGCCGAAAATGTAGAAATTATTAGAGACGACTTTGGTGTACCTCACATTTATGGTAAAACTGATGCTGATGCCGTGTTTGGTTTATTATACGCACAATGTGAAGATGACTTTAATCGTGTAGAGCGCAACTACATTTGGGCCATTGGAAGATTGGCAGAAATTGAAGGAGAAGCATCAATTTACAGTGATTTAAGAGCTAGGTTATACATGACCAAGGAAGAAGCGATTGAAAACTATAATAACAGTCCACAATGGTTAAAAGATTTGTGCAATGCTTTTGCTGATGGTATAAACTATTACCTTAAAACACATCCAGAAGTCACACCAAAACTGTTAACTCGTTTTGAACCTTGGATGCCAATGTATTTTAGCGAAGGCTCTATTGGTGGTGATATCGAAAGAGTGTCCACTAGAAAAATTAAAGATTTTTATGATGCATCAGAAGATAACACAGTTACTGTAAACGATGGATTAATCAGATTAAAAGATGATGAACCACGAGGCTCTAATGGTTTTGCTATTTCTGGTGATAAAACAAAATCTGGTGATGCGATGCTACTTATAAATCCGCATACATCATTTTATTTTCGTGGCGAAGTACACGTAGTTAGTGAAGAAGGCTTAAATGCTTATGGTGCTGTAACCTGGGGACAATTTTTCGTATATCAAGGATTTAACGAAAAGACAGGTTGGATGCACACTTCAACTGGAACAGATATTATTGATGAATTTGAGGAGACTATCGTAAAAGAAGATGGAAAAACATCCTATAAATATGGTGAAGAACTGCTCCCTTTAGATTCTTTGGAAGTAACTTTAAATTACAAATCGGCTGATGGATTAAAAAATAAAACATTTACAATGTATCGCACACATCATGGACCAGTAACGCATGCTAATGGTGACAAATGGGTCTCTACCGCATTAATGTGGAGTCCAATAAAAGCTTTAGAGCAATCGTTTACTAGAACCAAAAAATCGAATCATGATGAGTTTTATGAAATGATGGATATTCGTACCAACTCATCAAACAACACGGTATATGCCGATGCTGACGGAACCATTGCCTATTATCATGGAAACTTTATTCCAAAACGTAATGAAAACTACGATTATACAAAACCTGTTGATGGAAGTAACCCTGAAACAGATTGGGATGGACTTCATCCTCTTGAAGACAATATTTTGGTGCTAAATCCACCAAATGGCTGGATACAAAACTGTAACTCCACACCATTTACAAGTGCTGGAGAATATAGTCCTAAAAAAGAAGATTATCCAGAGTATATGAGTTCGTATCCAGAAAATTTTAGAGGCATGCACGCCATTCCTTTATTACAAAAAGCAAACGATTTAACGTTAGATTCTTTAATCGATTTAGCTTACGACACGTATTTACCAGGAGCCGATTTATTAATTTCTGGTTTATTAAAAGCTGCCGAAAAAACACCAGCAAAAACACCAGAAGCTAAGGAAGCTATTGCCTTATTAAAGAACTGGGATTTTAGAGTGTCTAAAGCATCAGTTGAAATGACACTCGCTCAATTTTATTTAAACGCCTATTATAAATCAGGAAACATTCCAACCATGACAGGTAATAAACGAATTACTAGATTAGGACGCTTTGATTATATGAGTAAAACTGCTACCCCAGAAGAACGTCTAGAGGTGTTCCAAACAGCTTTAGATAAACTAGTTGAAGATTTTGGTTCATGGAAAACACCTTGGGGAGAGTTTAACCGCTTTCAACGTTTGGATGGTAAAATCAACCAAGAGTTTGACGACTCACAACCAAGTATTGCTGTAGGTATGGCATCTGGTTCTTGGGGAGCTTTAGCCTCGTATGGAACTCGTTTTGGAAAAAACACCAAGCGACAATACGGAACTTCTGGAAATAGTTTTGTTGCTGTAGTGGAGTTTGGAGATAAAGTCAAAGCAAAGTCTATGTTAGCAGGAGGCCAAAGTGGCGATCCTGATTCACCTCATTTTGATGACCAAGCACAACGCTACGCAGATGGTGAATTTAAAGATGTAGCGTATTACAGAGAAGATGTTGAAAAACGAGCTACTAAAACTTATAAGCCAGGAGAAAAACAATAGGTTATGCCAAAGAACTTTATAAAATTAATCACTATATGTTTTGCAGTAGCACTTTTTCAATTATGTAAAGAAGATGTTAAAATCCCAGCCGATTCGTTTATGGTATCAGGTACCATTAAAGGCTTAGATACAGACTATATGAGTAGAAGCTATAGAGATGCCGAAGGTAATCGTGTATCAGATTCTATTTTTGTTGAAAATGGCAGCTTCTCTTATACTGCAAAGATTGATGATACAGAGCATATTATTTTTTGGCCAAATGTAGAGCGTACTATTAAACGAAGTGGTCGAGGTTATTATCCAGCAAAATCTTCTCAGTTCGCTTTTTTGGCTAGTCCTGGCAACCATATTGTTTTTAATGGAGAAGTCACCGATTTTATAAACGCTTACCCGAGTGGTACTAAAGCCAATGAGGATTTAGCAAGGATCAATAGTAAGATTTTTCCTTTGATGAACACATCGGTAAACTTGTTATTGGAAAAGAACAAGTTAAAAGAAGACGACCCTCAATTTAAAGTATTAGAAGATTCTATAAAAAATTTAGATAAAGAGGTTATTAAGTTGAAAAAAATCTTTGTAATGGAAAACCCTAAATCTGAAGCTGCAGCATGGTATTTATCTGATATGATGTTACGAAGTCAAATCACTAATGATGAAGCCATTACTACATTTAACAGTCTGGGTGACAATTTAAAAGACTTTCCTTTTTATAGAGCAGTCGCAAAACGTGTTGCTGGTATAGAAGCGACGTTAATAGGAAAAACCATTGAAAACTTCATCACCAACCACACCTATTCTGGCGACTCGTTTGAGTTTAATTCGTTGCGAGGAAAGTATGTGCTCATTGATTTTTGGGGAACGTGGTGTGGACCATGCATTGCCGAAATGCCAAAAGTTAAAGCATATCAAGAAAAGTATAAAGATAAATTGGCTGTACTTGGAGTCAATCAAGGTGACACCAAAGAGCAAGTTGAAAAGTTTATAACACCAAACAATTATACTTGGACACATTTAATGAATGGCAAAGGTAATGACGATTTTGTGTTAAAATTTAATGTAGCTGGGTTTCCTACCAAGTTTATTATAGATCCTGAAGGCAAAATTTTACATCGTTTTGTAGGTGATAGCGAAGAATCGTTTGCTGTACTAGATGGACTTTTGGAGTAAAGGCTAATAATTAAAATAAATGGACACCACACCTTTTATAGAATACATAAATAAATATGTAAACTTAACTTCTAAAGAAGAAACACTTTTGCTTTCTAAAATAGTCTTTAGGAATTATCTAAAAGACCAATATATTATTCAACAAGGTGATGTTTGCAAAAGTGTAAATTTTATTATTTCTGGTTGTACTAAAACATTTTACATGGATTTAGAGGGTCAAGAACATATAGTTATGTTTTCTATTGAAGATTGGTGGACATCAGACTTAGGAAGTTTCATAACCCAAACTCCTGCCGATTTTAATGTTCAATGCCTAGAAAACACTAAAGTAGCTCAATTTACTTTTGATAACTTAGAAAAGCTATATGCTGAAATACCTAAGCTTGAGCGTCTTTTTAGAATGATTGTAGAACGCGCTTTTGCAGCTTCACAAAAAAGAATTATTAGAAGTTTTAGTCTTACTGCCAAAGAACGTTACCTAATTTTTAGAGAAGCATATCCAAAAATAGATCAGCGTGTTCCACAATACATGATTGCTTCATATTTAGGTATTACCAAAGAGTTTTTAAGCAAAATTAAAAGCCAACTCATCTATGACCAGTAAATGTTAATCTAGTTTAACATCATTTCGTAATCTACTTCATTTTATAAAGATTCATTGTTTTAGACATTTGTCTCATAATATTTAAAACAAAAACAATGAACACACTTTTAGAAAAAATCAGCACAATTAATGACATGATACTTCAAGGACAAGCCTTAGAAGCCTTTGATAAATTCTATCATGAAGATGTTATAATGCAAGAAAACGACAACCCAGTTATTGAAGGAAAAGCAGCTAACAGAAAACGCGAAGAAGAATTCTTTGATGCAATTACAGAATTTAGAGGCGCACAACCTTTAAAGGTAACTATTGGAGAAAATACGACTATGGTAGAATGGCATTTTGACTATACTCATAAAGATTGGGGAGTTAAAAATTACACTCAAGTTGCTGTACAAGATTGGAAAGACGGAAAAATAATTAAAGAAAAATTTTATTACGGAGAATAATTCTTAAAAAAGAAGAACAATGAAAAATTCAATTAAAAATTTAGCAGCCATTGCAATCGTTGCTTTTATGACAATGTCATTTACTACAGTTGATAATAAAAAAGTAGTAAACACAAAAAACAGTAAGATTACATGGAAAGGTTACAAGGTAACAGGTTCTCATCAAGGAACAATTGGTATAAAATCTGGGCACCTGAATTTTAATGGAGACAAACTAACTGGTGGCGAGTTCACTATAGACATGTCATCTATTACTAATACAGATTTGTCTGGCGAATATAAAGACAAACTAGAGGGTCATTTAAAATCAGATGATTTTTTTGGAGTAAAAAAATTCCCAACAGCACATTTAATGTTTACAAAAGTAAAATCCGTTGGTAAAAACTCATATAAAATTACAGGAAACATTACAATTAAAGGAAAAACAGAAACCATTAAATTTGATCTTTCAGTATATGGAAATAAAGCAAATGTGTCTTTAAAAATTGACAGAACAAAATTCGATGTACGATATGGTTCTACAAGCTTTTTTGACGGACTAAAAGACAAAGCTATCTATGATGAATTTGACTTAATTGCCGATTTAGAATTTTAAGCTGGTAAATTATAACATAGCCAATAGAACAGCTAGTAAAGCACAAGTTAAGTAACTTGTGCTTTTTTTTTATTACTTCTTTTCTTAATATTAAAAAAGGCAAAGATGTGAACAAATGCTCTAAAAATGAAATCCAAAGGTTCCTGTAATACCAAATTTTCTAGCATCAGGGTTGTCAAGATAATTTCCTCTAAAGTTAAAGTCTAAACGGAAAATTTTAAAAATATTACCAACGCCTAAACTGTATTCCCAATAAATTTCATCATCAGGTGCAACTAACGGTATATTTGTTGGACTGTTTAAGGCTATATTACCATTTGAAAGTGATCCCCAAACACCACGCACACTTATTATTTCACGTAAGTTGAGTTTACGTAATAACGGTATTCTAGAAAACAAACGACCATTAAAGTTATGTTCTAAATGTAACGATGCATACGTATCTGTAACAAACTCGTAAAAATCTAGCTGTGAGAATGTATTATAAATTGAGAAATACGATTGATTTCCAGGAATCACACTTAAGAGTCCAAGTGGCACATCACCAAAAGTTTTTCCTGCTTCAACAGTAGTTGTTAAACGCCCAAAGCCGCCTATTTGCCATGGCTGTAAGTACGAAAATTGTAACTTTGTATAATTAAAATCACTATTAAACAAGCTTTTATCTCCTTTACTTATTTGCGCAAAAATACGCGCAAAATCGTCGTTTGCTTCGTAACGCTCCACACCAAAACCTGTCATTTTTCGTTTTGGAAAATAAGACAATGAAAATGTGGTTTCAAACTGCTCAATTTTAGACGCAATTCCTGTTGGTATATTATAATCTAAACTAAAGGTTGGCGATGCCGATTCTAAGGTTCTATAATTTCCTCCCAGTCGCATTACAAAATTGCGCCAAGGTTCTATTTCAATCGCAGCGCTCGTTAAGTTAATTGAGGTTAATTTATCGTTAGCACCTGTTCCAACTACTGATGAGGATGCTAAGCTTCGTCCTAGCACATCGGTTGATGTAGTTAAACTTGCTCCTATTTGTTCTACATCTCGACGGTTTCCACCAGAAATAATGAGTCTGTTTTTTTTATCAATCAACCATTTTCCTGAAATACCATATTTAAACTTATCGTCTCTAAATCCGTAAGCTAAAAACCCTTCGAGTCGCCATATATCGTTGCGTCCAAAATAGGTTCTAACTCCTGTGCGTAAACGCAAGCCTTCTACTTCATTAAACCCAAAGGTTGAAAAAATAGGACCATAATCTAAAGGCAAGCTGTTAAACTCTATATATCCCGAAGCTAAAATACTTCCTAAGTTATACAAGCGTTTAAACTTTTTAACGGTTTTTAGGGTATCTAACATTTTATAGACGCCTTTTTCGTCTTTACTTAAATCTTCTAAACGATTAGAATTCCAAAATTCGTCATCACGATCATATATATCCTTATCGTAATAATAGACTTCTTCATCATAGAATTTTTTATCCTTCTGTATATCGAATTGATAATTATTAAATAAGGTGGTACGCTTACCATAAACGCCTCGCGATTTTTCTTTTTTATTAAAGGCAAAATCCGACAGCATATAATCTCGCTTTACTAGAAATAACGAGTCATTAAGCACTTCAAATTCTTGCTCGATGTAAATTTCTTTTACCCAATTAATGTTGGCACTTTTGGTTGCTTGTAGATTAATTTCTTTAATCGCATAGGTGGAATCATTCACCCAAAAATCGCCTTTAAATGTCAGTTCATTTTTTCGTCTTGGATAGTAAATAATATTGTAGCACCATTTGTTGTCTATAAAAGCACTATCAGATAACACATAGTTGTAAGTTTGTATTCCTGTTCTGGAAAGTGGACTCACAAAACTTTTATCGAAAAATTTTAAGTAATTATCATAGACATTAAAATCAGAATACAAATCACCTACAAAATCAATAATAATCTGGTTATCGCTAAACCCTGAGTTTTTATTGCCTTGTAATACTTCTTTTTCCTTGTTGATAGTATTATCACCATATACTTTAGACACAGCTTCGTTAATAAACATAGGCAAATAGGTTTTACCTGTCACACTTGAGGTGTCCACTTGTTCAAACACAAATTCCATTCCTCTAAATAGTTTGCTATTTATAAGTGCACTATCTATGGTATTAATATCAAATTCTACTTTTTCGTACTTATCGTACTCGTATTGTTTAAATTGTTTGAGTCCGTTTTTACGCTTGTGTTCCCATATTTTTCGTAAAATATCTATTGCTGGGTTGTTCTTTTTTGGTTGCTTTCCTGAAATTAAAACTACGGCATCCAATTGTGCTGTTTCTTCTTTTAAAGTAATTTTTAAATCGAAACTTACTTTTTTATCGAGTTGTAGTTCTAAAGTTTCATATCCAACAAAAGAAAATATAAGTGTTTTCCATGTTTCATCAGATTCTAAATAAAAGCGTCCATTCTCATTGGTAATGGTACCTTCGGAAGAGTTTTTAAAGATAACATTTGCAAAAGGTATTGGTTCGTTATTTTCATCAAACACGTGACCACTAACTTTTGTTTGCGATAATCCAGAACCTATTCCGAATAAAAAAAGAAAAACTATTAATCTATATCTCATATATTAAGAAAAAACTTCATCAACAATCGTGCTAATGAAGTTTTATAACGTAAAAATAACGGTTTATTTTATTGGTAAAGCACCTTTTTTACTGCTTTTACAACATCGTTACTATTTGGCAACCACTCTTCCAACAACACAGGTGAATATGGTGCAGGTGTATCGGCAGTATTAATTTTTTGAATTGGAGCATCTAAATAATCAAATGCTTTTTCTTGTACTTGGTAGGTGATTTCGGTTGACACATTTCCAAAAGGCCAAGCTTCTTCAAGAATAACCAATCTGTTTGTTTTTTTAACCGATTCTAGTATGGCGTTAATGTCTAAAGGACGTACTGTACGTAAATCAATAATCTCACAAGAAATACCTTCTTTCTCTAAATCGTCAGCAGCTTTATAAGCTTCTTTTATAATTTTACCAAACGACACTATAGTTACATCTGTTCCTTCTCTTTTTATGTCAGCAACACCAATAGGCAATACATACTCACCTTCAGGTACTTCACCTTTATCACCATACATTTGCTCACTTTCCATAAAAATCACTGGATCGTCATCTCTAATAGCAGCTTTTAGCAATCCTTTCGCATCGTAAGGATTTGAAGGAACAATTACTTTTAATCCAGGGCAATTGGCATACCAACTTTCAAAAGCTTGCGAATGTGTTGCTGCTAATTGACCTGCAGATGCAGTAGGACCTCTAAATACAATTGGACATTTAAATTGTCCCCCAGACATCTGTCTGATTTTTGCTGCGTTATTGATTATTTGATCTATACCAACTAACGAGAAGTTAAAGGTCATAAATTCTACAATTGGTCTGTTACCAGTCATAGTCGAGCCAACAGCTATTCCAGCAAAACCAAGCTCTGCAATTGGTGTATCAATAACTCGTTTTGGTCCAAATTCGTCTAACATCCCTTTTGAAGCTTTATAAGCACCATTATATTCTGCCACTTCCTCTCCCATTAAGTAAATACGCTCGTCTTTACGCATCTCTTCGCTCATTGCTTCACAAACGGCTTCTCTAAACTGAATTGTTTTCATTTATCAAGTTTTAATCGAACAGCAAAAGTAATAATTATTAGAAAATTAATAGAGATTCTTCGCTTTAAAAATTTCCTATGCATGCATAGGAAATTAATTGAATTTTAATTACCTTCGTAACCTCAAAATTTTATACTTAAAAAATCAAATACATAAGATGAAAATATTGGTATGCATTAGCCATGTGCCAGATACAACTTCAAAGATTAACTTCACTGAAGGTGATACAAAATTTGACACCAATGGCGTTCAATTTGTAATAAACCCTAATGATGAATTTGGGTTAACAAGAGCCATGTGGTTTAAAGAGAAACAAGGAGCTAGCGTAGATGTAGTTAATGTTGGAGGCCCTGAAACTGAGCCAACCTTACGTAAAGCTCTTGCTATTGGTGCCGATAGTGCTATTAGAGTTAACACTGAAGCAACTGATGGCTTTGCAGTAGCAAAACAATTGGCAAAAGTAGTTCAAGATGGTGGTTACGATTTAGTAATTGCAGGACGTGAGTCCATAGATTATAATGGTGGAATGGTTCCAGGAATGTTAGCTGCTTTAACCGACGCTAATTTTGTGAATAATTGCATTAGCCTAGAAGTTGATGAATCAAATGCTACAGCAACTAGAGAGATTGATGGCGGAAAAGAGACTGTTACTACCAGTTTACCCTTAATAATTGGAGGGCAAAAAGGATTGGTTGAAGAAAGTGATTTACGTATTCCAAATATGAGAGGTATTATGATGGCTCGTAAAAAACCTTTAAACGTTGTTGACCCTGTTGATGCTAACGCAGAAACCACTGCTGTTAAATTTGAAAAACCAGCGCCTAAAGGCGCTGTTAAACTAGTATCTCCAGATAATCTGGACGAATTAGTAAACTTACTTCATAACGAAGCGAAAGTGATTTAATCATCCTCAAAATTTAAAAGAACATGTCAGTTTTAGTATATACAGAATCAGAAAACGGAAAATTTAAAAAAGGAGCACTTGAGGTAGCTTCTTATGCCAAAGCAGTTGCTTCTCAAATGGGAACCTCGGTGACAGCTGTAGCTTTTAATGCAAGTAACGCTTCAGAATTGAGTAATTATGGTATAAACAAAGTATTAAACATCACAAATACTGATGAATTTAATGCAAAAATCTATGCTAATGCTTTAAAGCAAGCTGCAGAAAAGGAAGATGCTAAAGTAGTTGTAGTTAGCTCAAGTGCAGATGCCAAATATTTAGCACCTTTATTAGCAGTTGGCTTAAACGCAGGTTATGCCTCGAACGTTATTGAAGCACCTTCTAGCACAGTGCCTTTCACTGTTAAACGTACAGCATTTACAAACAAAGCGTTCAACTTTACCGAAATTAATACAGATGTAAAAATTGTTGGTGTTTCTAGTAATTCATTTGGGCTAGTTGAAAGCTCAGGAAATGCAACAGTAGAAGATTTTTCACCAAGTTTAACAACATCAAATACAAAAGTTCAATCGGTTGATAAAGCTACAGATAAAGTATCTATTGCAGATGCCGATATTGTAGTGTCTGGTGGACGAGGTTTAAAAGGTCCTGAAAACTGGGGAATGGTTGAAGAACTAGCAGAGGTTTTAGGTGCAGCAACAGCTTGTTCAAAACCAGTATCAGATCTTGGTTGGAGACCACATAGCGAGCACGTTGGCCAAACCGGAAAACCAGTAGCGTCTAACTTATACATTGCCATTGGTATTTCAGGAGCAATACAACACTTAGCTGGAGTTAATGCTTCTAAAGTAAAAGTAGTTATTAATACAGATCCTGAAGCACCTTTCTTTAAAGCTGCAGATTATGGTGTAGTTGGTGATGCTTTTGAAGTAGTTCCGCAATTAATTGAAAAATTAAAAGAATTTAAAGCGCAAAACGCATAATTTTTTTAACTTTAAATATCCAAGAACTGTTTAAATCCCCTTTAAAATGATCTTAACTTTTCAAATTTTTCACTTTTAGCGAAATTTGAGGTTAATTCATCTTAATTCTGCCTTTGGTAGTTGGTAAAGTCTAAATTTAAACAGTTCTTTGTGTTATAAATAATTATGAGTTTAGTAAGACTTAACATAAAAGGAATCTCTTATAGCCAAACACAAAATGGTGCATATGCACTTATTTTGAGCGAAGTTGATGGAGACCGAAAACTTCCAATAGTTATTGGAGCTTTTGAAGCACAATCTATAGCCATTGCTTTAGAAAAAGAGATTAAACCTCCAAGGCCACTAACTCATGATTTATTCAAAAATTTCTCTGACAGATTTGATATTGTTGTAAAGCAAGTTATTATCCACAAGTTGGTAGATGGTGTTTTTTATTCAAGTTTAATCTGCGAACGCGATAAAATTGAAGAAATTATAGATGCACGCACCAGTGATGCAATTGCCCTAGCTTTACGCTTTCAAGCACCTATATTTACTTACAAAAACATTCTAGATAAAGCTGGAATTTATTTAAAAGTAAACAAAGAAGATGAACAAAAAGCCGATAATATTTTAGTAGATGAAGTTCTGGCCGAAGAAATTGAAACCTCAGCTGGTCAAGATAATTTTAAAGGTAAGACTTTAAAAGAACTTCAAAAAATGCTAGATCAAGCTGTTACAAACGAAGACTACGAAACTGCTGCTAGAATTAGAGACGAAATCTCAAAACGTTAGAACTCACATTAATCTCGCATCAAAACAAAATAAATCCTTATCTTGCTTTTTGAATATTCATTGAGTGCTTTAATTGCCATGATATTTCATAGTCTATAAATTTACTTTTATGAAAAAATGTTTCTTAGCTTTTGTAGCTATTTTTTTTGTGATTACACCATCTTTCGCACAAGAAGCGACAACAACCATAATACCAAGTGAAGGTGTTACTTTCACTAGCATTTGGCGAGGTGTTTTAGGAATGATTTCTTTGGTTTTCATTGCCTTTCTCTTCAGCAGTAATAAAAGAGCTATTAATTGGAAAACGGTAGGTATTGGTCTATCATTTCAATTATTAATAGCTATTGGCGTCTTGAAGGTTGGGTTTATAAAAAGTGCATTCGAAGCTGTAGGGAAGGTATTTGTAAGTGTCCTTGACTATACAAGAGCGGGAAGCCAATTTTTATTTGAAGGTTTAGTGGTAGATATGGATACTTTTGGCTTTATTTTCGCTTTTCAAGTATTACCAACCATTTTATTCTTTTCGGCTTTAACTTCAGTTTTATTTTATCTTGGAATCATTCAAAAAGTAGTAAAAGCTTTTGGTTGGTTACTATCTAAGCTATTACAAATTTCTGGTGCTGAGAGTTTAAGTGTAGCTGGAAATATATTTTTAGGTCAAACTGAAGCCCCTTTGTTAATTAAAGCATATTTAGAGAAGATGAATAAATCTGAAATGCTTTTAGTGATGATTGGTGGTATGGCAACCGTAGCTGGAGCGGTATTAGCAGCATATATCGGATTTCTTGGAGGAGACGATCCTGCATTACGATTAGTATATGCAAAACACTTACTTGCCGCCTCTGTTATGGCAGCACCAGGTGCTATTGTGATTTCAAAAATATTATACCCCCAAACTGAAGACATAAATACAGATGTTTCCGTTTCACAAGAGAAAATCGGAACAAATTTACTTGATGCCATTGCCAATGGTACAACTGAAGGTTTAAAACTTGCAGTAAATGTTGGTGCTATGCTGCTAGTTTTTGTGGCTTTTATTGCAATGATAAATGGTATTTTAGGTTGGGTTGGAGATGTAACTACCATCAATGACTGGATGGCTGCAAATACATCTTATCCTAAAATATCGCTTGAAGCTATTCTTGGAACTGTCTTTGCTCCACTAATGTGGCTCATTGGTGTGGCTTCTGAAGATGTCATGATGATGGGACAATTACTAGGAATAAAACTAGCAGCCAGTGAGTTTGTAGGATATATCCAATTAGCCGACTTAAAAAATATAGCTAATGAAACACATTTAACATATAACAAATCAGTTATTATGGCAACTTATATGCTCTGTGGATTTGCTAATTTTGCATCCATAGGCATTCAAATTGGTGGTATTGGTTCGTTAGCTCCAGGACAACGTAAAACCTTATCAAGGTTTGGAATAAAAGCACTTATTGGAGGCACTATCGCATCACTTATTTCAGCAACAATTGCAGGAATGATTATTGGCTAGTGGCGAATCGCCACAGATAAATTATTAATGTCTATACGCACAAAATTGGTTAATAACTTTTTAAATAAATTTAAGCTCTCAACGTTTCTGTTTAGAGCTTTTTTTTACTTTTATTTCCACCAAATTTTATCATTCTATGAAGCAATATTTAGATTTAGTAAAGCACGTTTTAGAAAACGGAAATGAAAAGGCAGATCGTACAGGAACTGGCACCAAAAGTGTTTTTGGTTACCAAATGAGGTTCGATTTAAGCAAAGGATTCCCTATGGTAACTACTAAAAAATTGCACTTAAAATCTATTGTGCATGAATTGCTTTGGTTTTTAAAAGGTGACACTAACATAAAGTACTTAACCGAAAATGGTGTTAGAATCTGGAATGAATGGGCTGATGAAAATGGAGACTTAGGACCTGTGTATGGGCACCAATGGCGTAATTGGAATAATGATGAGATCGACCAAATACAAGAAGTTATCGATACTCTAAAAAATAATCCTGATAGCAGACGCATGTTAGTATCCGCCTGGAATCCTTCCGTATTACCTGACACTTCTATATCTTTTAGTGAAAATGTAGCTAATGGAAAAGCAGCATTACCACCATGCCATGCATTTTTTCAATTTTATGTAGCAGACGGTAAACTGTCATGCCAATTATACCAACGAAGCGCCGATATTTTTCTTGGTGTGCCTTTTAATATCGCTTCTTATGCTTTATTTACTATGATGATGGCTCAAGTTTGTGGTTTTGAAGCTGGTGAGTTTATACATACAATTGGAGATGCACATATTTACTCGAATCACTATGAACAATTAGAGCTACAGCTATCTAGAGATCCTAGACCATTACCTAAAATGACTTTAAACCCAGATGTTAAAAACATTTTTCATTTCGCTTTTGATGATTTTACACTAACAGATTATAACCCTCACCCACATATAAAAGGTGTCGTAGCTATTTAACAAGTAATTTGCTAAGCAATTGTTAATCTTTTCTTGTCCCTAAAGCATAAATAGCTTAACTTAGTAGCTTATAACCCTTGATTTATAAACATCAAACACTAATCTATGAAGAAACTATTACCCATTGGTGTATTTTTAATTTTAGCATTTGTTGCTTTTACTTTTACATCAGAGAAAGAGCAAAACATCTCAACTTCAAATGTAACAAGCAATAAACTAAAAACCTCAAAAAAAACACCAGAACAAAGGACATTATTTGCAGAAGAAAGAGCACGTTATGAATACAAATTACAAGCAAATCCTGCTACTGGCTTAATACCATTAGAAGAGAAAGAATTAGAATTCAATAATTCAAAAAAAGCGAAAATACGTTTTGATGGAGGAGACAATTTAAGAGCACCAGATGCATCCTTTATAAATAGAGGTCCTTCAAATCTTGGTGGAAGAACAAGAACAATCGTTCCTCATAGAACTAATCCAAACATAATACTAGCTGGAGGTGTAAGTGGTGGTGTATTTAGATCAACTGACTCTGGTGCTTCATGGACAAAAGTCTCTGCAAATGACGAGATTCATAATGTCACTGCCATTGTACAAGATCCTAGATTAGGTTTTGAAGATACTTGGTATTATGCAACTGGTGAGTTAAAAGGTAACAGTGCAAGCATTGGTGCTGATGTTTTTAACATAAATAGTAATAGTTACTTAGGAAGAGGTGTTTGGAAATCTACTGATGGCGGAATAACTTGGTCAAACCTAGGAACTAGAGGTGGATCTCAAGAGGTTTTTGATGACACTTTTGATTATATAAGTAATCTTGCAGTTGACCCAACAACTGGATATTTATTTGCGGCAACCGTTGGACGAATATATTTTTACCTTCCAAATGATACAGATCATCCACCTAATCTAACAGGCTGGTATTTTCTTGACGGAGTAACTTCTTGCTGTAGCACTACGCAAATGACAGATATAGCAATAACATCAACTGGTATAATTTATTATTCTATTGGCGGTGGTGGTCCAAATGCTGGAGTTTATAGTACTACTGATGCTAAAATTTGGAATGGAACTCCTGCAACAAAAATTAGCTCAGGTATTTTTACTCCTCCTGATAGAATTGTTTTAGGATTAGCTCCATCTAATACGAATAAAGTTTATGCTATATATAATAACGGTACTTCATCTGACTGTTCTGGTATCGCAGCACCAGAAGCTGATTTAAAAATGTGGGATCAAGCTGCCGCTGCTGGCGTTGGAGCTTGGACAGACTATTCAAACAAAATGCCAGATGAATCAGGCTGTAGCAATGGTAACGACCCATTTGCCGTTCAAGGTGGTTATAACTTAACCGTTAGTGTAAAACCAAATGATGAAGATTTTGTAGTTATAGGTGGAGTAAATGCCTATAGAATTACCGATATAGTTAATGATGCAACTTTTGATAGAATAGGTGGATATGCCAATACAAGCGGATATTCTCAATACGCAAATCATCATCCCGATGTGCATGCATTAGTTTTTAACCCACATAATAATAATGAGCTATTTTCAGGTACTGATGGTGGTATACATAAGACAAGTAACATAAATGCTGGTACTGTAGCCTGGACAAGCTTAAATAACAATTACCAAACACAACAGTATTATCATGTTGCTATTGATCCTTTGAGTGGTTCAGATTTTGTTCTTGGAGGACTTCAAGACAATGGGACTAATCAAGGAGGTTTGAGTGCAGGACAATCTAATCTTACAGAACAACAAAATATTTTTAGCGGTGATGGTGTAGCTGTTGCAATTTCTAGAGATAATGTAAACATTCCAACTTTTGTAGGCACTCAATATGGCAGCATATACAGACGTAATAAAAATCTTGGATCTGGTTTTATAAATGCAAACATTAAACCTACAGGAACACCTGATGGTATTTCCTCCCCTAGAGCTGAATTTGTTACTTACTTTTATCTAGACCAAGATAATAACAATGTTCTTTATTATGCAGCTAATGAAGATCTTTATAGAACAAATGATGCAAGCAACTCAACATCAACTGTTGGCACTGGCACCTCAGATTGGAATAATTTAGGTACTCCTACAAGCTTTGGATCACAAAGCATACGTAGATTAACCTCAACTTGGGGAACATACAACGCTGCAACAAGTTATTTATTAATTGGTGGAGAAGCTGGCAAAGTAGTAAGACTTGATGACCCTCATAATGCTACCCTAGCTTCTTCTGGAATTGATATCACTCCAAGTGGAGCCACAGGATATGTGTCAGATATAGCCATTCACCCAACAAATAGAGATATTGTATTATTGACATATTCTAATTATGGTGTAACAAATATCTACATTACTACTGATGCCACAGCAGCTTCGCCAACTTGGTACAATGCTGAACTCAATTTAAGTTCTCACTCTATTAGGTCTGCTGCTATTACAACTAATACTGCTGGTGAAGCCTTGTATGTTGTTGGAACAGCTAGAGGCCTGTATAGTTCAACAAACCCTATTGGAGCTCCTTTAGGAGGTTCGACAGTAAACTGGACTAGAGAAGCACCAAACTTAATTGGATATGCCGTTGTAAGCTCTATGTCTTATAGACCTGCTGACAATAAATTACTTATTGGCACACATGGTAATGGCATGTTTGAAGCCACTATTAATCATGTTTTAGGTCTTGAAGACAATGAGTTTAGTGAAAGCATTAAAGTGTATCCTAACCCTGTTAAGAATACTTTAAACTTAAATATATCTAATGAATTAAGTAAAGATGCAACCTTTATAATAAACAATGTTCTTGGACAAAACGTTATGGAAGGGACAATAGAAAACAATCAAGTAAATGTTAATAATTTAAATACTGGAATTTATTTTATACAAATTTCTTCAAATGGTAAGAAAGGTGTGAAACGCTTTATTAAAAAATAAAATAATTTAGCTTTTAAAAGAAAGGGTTTTGACAATGTCAAAACCCTTTCTTTTTCTTAATCTATTTGATTAAATTTACAGTTATTATTCATACCACTTAAAGCGTATTGATATGTTTGGAAAAAAGAAAAACACCCCCTCTATAGATAGTGAGCAGTTGGAGTTAATACAAAATGCTCAACGACGTATAAAGCAAAAAAAACGTTTATATGTTCATTTTGTAATCTTCTTGATTGGATCTATTTTTTTAATATTAGCAAATACTGTTTTAGGAATTGGTGAAGACGTTAAATTCTTTGGTAAGGAATGGTTTTTGTTTGCAATTTTTATTTGGCTCTTTCTTTTTTTATATCATGTATTTAATGTATTTATCACTAATAAATTCATGGGGAAAGATTGGGAGAAATCTCAATTAGAAAAACTTGTTGCGAAACAACAAAACCGTATAGAAAAACTAAAAAAAGGGTTTGAGAAAGAAGAAAAATTAATGGCTCAAAGTCAAGTTTATAATCAAGCAAAACCTCAAACTAAAGTACCTTTAGAAAAATCTGGGCATAAACAAGACCTTACTATTATTGTTGCTGCTGCCGAAAATGATGCCATAGGAAAAAACAATCAGCTTATTTGGCACTTAAGTGATGACTTAAAACGGTTTAAAGAACTTACAAATGGACATCATATAATTATGGGAAGAAAAACTTTTGAAAGTTTTCCTAAACCACTTCCTAATAGAAAACATGTAGTAATTTCGAGACAAGAAAATTACAAAGTTCCTGAAGGCGTTATAGTAGTAAATTCATTGGCTAACGCTATAGATATGGCAAAAAATGATTCCCAACCGTTTATTATTGGTGGAGGCGAAATATATAAACAAGCTATGTTATTTGCCAACAAAATAGAGTTAACAAGAGTGCATCATAGTTTTGAAGCAGATACTTTCTTTCCAAAAATTGATACTTCAACATGGAAAGAAACCCAAAACAGATATCATGACAAAGACAATAATCATGAGTATGCCTTCTCTTTTATAACCTATGAAAGAAAATAAAATTCCTATTTTTGCACTCTAAAACAACACTAAATGAACGCATATATTTTTCCTGGTCAAGGAGCCCAATTTTCAGGAATGGGTTTAGATCTTTACGAAAACTCATCTTTAGCTCAAGAATTATTTGAAAAAGCTAATGAAATTTTAGGTTTCTCAATAACCGACATTATGTTTGAAGGTTCTGCTGATGATTTAAAAGAAACTAAAGTTACTCAACCAGCAATCTTTTTACACTCTGTTATTTTAGCAAAAACATTAGGAGACAATTTTAAACCAGATATGGTAGCTGGACATTCTCTTGGCGAGTTCTCAGCATTAGTTGCTGCAGGTGCATTAACCTTTGAAGATGGTTTACGGCTTGTATCTCAGCGTGCTTTGGCTATGCAAAAAGCTTGCGAGCTTCAACCAAGTACAATGGCAGCAGTTTTAGGCTTAGATGATGATATTGTTGAGAAAGTGTGTGCTACTACCGAAGGGGTTGTAGTTGCTGCCAACTATAATTGCCCAGGGCAATTGGTGATTTCTGGAGAAATCGATGCCATTAACAGAGCTTGTGAAACTTTAAAAGAAGAAGGGGCGCGTCGTGCTTTAGTATTACCTGTTGGTGGTGCATTTCATTCACCTATGATGGAACCTGCAAGAGAAGAATTGGCTGCAGCTATTGAAAACACAACTTTTAGTAAACCAAGTTGTCCGATTTATCAAAACGTAACTGCAAATGCAGTTACTGATGAAAATGAAATTAAGGCTAACTTAATTTTGCAATTAACTGCTCCTGTACGTTGGACACAATCTGTACAACAAATGATTAGCGATGGTGCTACTCTATTTACCGAAGTAGGTCCTGGTAAAGTATTACAAGGATTAGTAAAAAAAATAAATCGAGAAGCGCAAACTGCTTCTGCAACTCTAGAAGCGTAACCTAGATGAATATTTCTCGTAACACTTCAATTATTTTGTTGGTCATAGCTAATATTGCGGTTGATCAAATATCTAAGTTTTGGGTTAGAGCTACTGTAGAGGCAAAAAGTAGTTCGTCAATTATTGGCGACTATCTCACCTTAAGAAATGTTGAGAATGATGGTGCTTTTCTAGGTATGGGAGGTGATTTAAATCCAACATTAAAATTGTTTGTTTTACTAATCATTCCTTCAGCAGTTCTCTTGTTTGTTTTATACTATATGTTTAAAGAAAAACACATGGACAAACTCTCTTTAACAGGTTTTTCGTGTGTTGTAGGTGGTGGTATTGCCAATGTTTTTGACAGGTTTATATATGGTTCTGTAACCGATTTTCTTTTTATTGATTTGGGCTTTGTAAGAACTGGTATTTTTAACCTAGCAGATTTGTCGGTGACCACCGGAATGATTTTAATTTTATGGTCTAGCTTAAAACATCGTAAAAAAGATAACGTAAGTTCTTAAAAAAAGAGCCTCAAATTATTGAGGCTCTTTTTTTTATCTTGCTAAAACACAATCTTCACAGTCTTTTACTTCACCATAATAGGTTTCTCTATACTTATGGAGTGTTTTGTAAGGAATATTTAAAAATTGTTTTTTAATGTAAGTTACCTTAATAGACAACGCTCCCATTTTTCTTGTAAACCTTGTTTCAGGTTTAGTTTCTCTTTTAATACTAATCAATTTCATTGTAAATCATTTATCATTAGCTACAAAGAAACACAAGCTTATACCCAATTCCAAATTTAAAATATTAAATCATTGTTAATCAATATGTTAATTATTGATTTAACAATCTTAAGCTATTATGGTTGAGATATTGTTAAGTAAAAGCTCTAATCATTAATGAAAGTTAAATGACTATTACCTCAAATTTGGGTGTTTTTACGAATGCTTTGTTCCCATTTCCAAGCAGAAGCTAATGCATCATCTAAACTAGATTCTGCTTTCCATCCTAAAATAGTATTTGCCTTTTTTGTGTTAGCATAGGCTTCAATAACATCGCCAGCTCTTCTATTGGCTATTTTATAATTTAGCTTTTGTCCAGAAACCTTTTCAAAAGACTTAATAACATCTATTACGCTACTCCCCTTTCCTGTGCCAATATTAAACGTTTCGTAATTAGTAGTGTTCTTGTTATCTAACAAACGTTTTAGTGCTACAACGTGCGCTTTCGCCAAATCAACCACATGAATATAATCTCTTATACAGGTACCATCATGTGTTGGGTAATTATTTCCAAAAACAGATAATTGCTCTCGTAAACCAATAGCTGTTTGTGTTATAAATGGCACCAAGTTTTGAGGCACTCCAATTGGTAATTCGCCAATGTTAGCACTTTCATGAGCACCAATTGGGTTAAAATAACGTAAGGCTATGCCTTTAAATTCACTGTTTATTTTGCAAACATCTTGAATGATTTCTTCTCCAATTTGTTTGGTATTTCCGTAAGGTGATTCCGCTTTTTTAACAGGAGCATCTTCGGTTATTGGCATTTCATCAGCTTGACCATACACTGTACAAGACGAACTAAAAATAAAATTAGCTTCATCTAGTTTTTGCATTTCTTGAAGTATATAAACTAAGGTGTTTATATTGTTTTCGTAGTATAATAATGGTTTTTCTACGCTTTCGCCTACTGCCTTACTTGCCGCAAAATGGATAACGCCTTGTAAATCGTTATGCTTATTAAAAAAGGATTGAACTCTGGTTTTTTCCTTTAAATCTAGTTTTTTAAAAATTGGCTTAACTCCAGTTATAGACGTAATTCTATCTAGAACATCTTCAGAGGAATTTGATAAATCATCAATGATAACCACTTCAAAGCCTTCATTTTGAAGCTCTACTACTGTATGAGACCCGATAAACCCTAATCCTCCTGTAACAAGTATTTTAGCCATTTACAAAATTGATTACTGTGCTTGTTATAAATGCTATTTGTTCATCATCTAACTCAGTATGCATAGGTAATGAAATTACTTCTTTGATAAGCTGATTGGTTACCGTAAAATCTGCTTCATTATACCTTGAATCTTTGTACGCTTCTTGTAAATGTAATGGTACTGGATAATACACACCACATGGAATTCCGTTAGCATTTAAATGCTCCACAAGCGCATCTCGTTTTCCATTCGTTATCTTTAAGGTATATTGATGAAACACATGATTATCATCTGCTCCATTTCTAAAAGGCGTGGTTATATTATCTATTCCTTTAAAAGCCTCATCATATTTGCTAGCAGCTTCTTTTCGACTTTCATTATAAGCATCTAATTTTGGAAGTTTTGCATTTAACACCGCTGCTTGCATGGAATCTAATCTAGAATTTACACCTACCACATCGTGATAATAACGTCTGTACATACCATGATTTACAATACCTCGAATGGTATGCGCTAAATCGTCGTTATTTGTAAAAATAGCACCGCCATCACCATAACAACCTAAATTTTTAGAAGGGAAAAACGAAGTTGATGCTACATGACCAATCGTTCCTGCTTTTTGTTTTGTTCCATCTTCCGACGTGTAAGTTGCTCCAATGGCTTGCGCATTATCTTCAATGACATATAAATTATGTTCCTTAGCAATGTCCATTATAGCATCCATATTGGCACATTGACCAAATAGGTGCACAGGCACAATCGCTTTGGTATTGGGCGTAATGGCCTTTTTAATAGCATTAATATCTATATTAAAAGTATCAGGCTCTACATCAACTAAAACTGGTGTCAAACCTAGTAAGGCAATGACCTCAACCGTTGCCGCAAAAGTAAAATCGGCAGTGATAACTTCATCTCCTGGTTTTAAACCTAAACCCATCATTGCTATTTGAAGCGCGTCTGTACCATTAGCACAAGGTATAACATGCTTTACACCTAAATAATCCTCTAATTTTTTTTGAAACTCATGAACCTTAGGCCCATTAATAAAAGCTGTAGAATCTATAACTTCTAATATTGAAGAATTGACTGTGTCTTTAATTTCTTCATACTGACCCTTAAGGTCTACCATTTGTATTTTTTTCATCAGTAGAATTTGAAATTCTTTGACAGCGAAAATACAAAATTCGTAGGTTTTTACGAATGTATTTTAGATTAAACAATGTATTTTAGCTCTATACAAATTACTTTGAAAAGACTTTACAACATATTAACTCATATTGCGGCTTTTCTCATAAAAATAGCTGCGCTTTTTAATAAAAAATTAAAGCTTGGTGTAAAAGGTAGAGCAAAAACTTTTTCTGTTTTAAAGAGTGAAATTAGCGATAAAGACAGTGTTATTTGGTTTCATTGTGCATCGTTAGGCGAGTATGAACAAGGTCTTCCTGTATTTGAGGAAATAAAATCTTTAAACCCTAATCATAAAATTGTACTTAGTTTTTTCTCTCCATCAGGTTTTGAAATACGAAAAAACACACCTATTGCCGATTGCGTTGTATATCTACCACTAGACACCAAGAAAAATGCTAAACAATTCCTAGACTTGGTTCACCCTGAATTAGTAATTTTTGTGAAGTATGAAATTTGGCCTAACTATCTTTTTGAAATTAAACGCAGACAAGTTAAAGCCATTTTAATTTCGGCTTTATTTAGAAAAAAACAGAGTTTCTTTAAGTTTTCTGGAAAGTGGATGCAAAAAGCACTATTCACTTTTAATCACATTTTTGTTCAAAATGAGGAGTCTAAAAAACTACTTGAGCAAATTGATTATGCTGAAGTAACTGTGTCTGGAGACACACGGTTTGATAGAGTTTCGAATCAATTAAATATTGACAATTCATTAGACTTTATTGAAGTATTCAAGCAAGATAAACTCTGTGTTGTAGCTGGCAGTACTTGGCCAGAAGGAGAGAATTTATTAATCCCCTTTATTAATAACGACAATACTAACACTAAATATGTTATTGCACCTCATAATATAAAAAGCGGTCAGATTTCTAATTTAAAAACAAAACTAACCAAAGCCACTGTTTTATATTCAGAAAAAGAATCTGTAGAAATATCAAACGCCCAAGTTTTTATAATTGATACTATTGGTTTTTTATCTAAAATATATAGTTATGCTGATATTGCTTATGTAGGAGGCGCCATAGGAACCACTGGTTTGCATAATACTTTAGAGCCTGCTGTATTTGGTGTGCCGATTATTATTGGAGATAATCATGAAAAATTCCCTGAAGCTAAAACTATGATTGACAACAATGGCATGTTTAGCATTAAAAGTCAAGAAGAGTTTAATTCCATTTTAAATCAATTAATTCAAAATGATAATTTTAGAACTACCTCTGGAAAACACAATGCAGAATATATTTCTAAAAATAGAGGCGCTGTAACTTCAATAATGGCTTACCTTAACAAACGTTAAAGCCTTTGTTTTGTTTGGATAATATCTAAATATAAAATAGGTTTGTTAGGTATCCATAATTCAATGGATATATTCATAATTACAAACTAAATTCACACACATTATGTTTAAAACCAACCAATCATTATTCAAATTATTTTGGATATGTATGTGTCTCGTTTCTGTAAACGTCTTTGCGCAATCAGATTACAGAAATAATAACGAGTTAACAAATGCGCTAAAACAGCTTAAAAGTAAGCACTCAGCTAATGTAAAGCTACAATCATTAACAAAAACTATTGGAGGACACGATATTTGGGCCTTAACTTTATTTAAAGGCAAACCTGAAGATAATCCTGCTATAGCAATAGTAGGTGGCGTTGATGGAAGTTTATTACTAAGCAGGGAAATGGCTGTAAATATTGCTGAAAATATTTTAACAAACCATAAAGATGTTTTAGATAATACTACGTTTTACATTTTTCCAAACATGAGTCCAAATGCGTCTGAGCAGTATTTTTCAAAACTTAAATATCACAAACTTGGTAATGCAAAAAAAACAGATGATGATAGAGATGGTTTAACAAATGAAGATACTTTTGAAGATTTAAATAATGATGGATTAATCACATTAATAAGAGTTGAAGATGTCACTGGAAATTATATAAAACTTAAGGAAGATGAGAGAGTCATGATTAAAGCCAATCCACAAGAAGGAGAATTAGGCACACACAAAGTTTTTAGTGAAGGAATTGATAATGATAAAGATGGAAAGTATAACGAAGATGGTGATGGAGGTGTTCATTTCAATAAAAATCTTACTTACAATTTCCCATACTTTCAACCTGGTGCTGGTGAACATGCTGTTTCCGAAAAAGAGCATCGCGCACTTTTAGATTTTCTATACGAACAATGGAATATTTATGCAATATTAACTTTAGGACCTGAAAACAACTTATCAAACCCTCTTAAATATAATGCAGCAAATGCTAGAAAAAGAGTTGTGGCGAGTATTTTAAAAGATGATGAAGCACTAAATAAGTTCCTCTCAAAAAAATACACTAAAATTACTGGCACAAAGGATGCACCTAATGCCAACGGAAAAGGTGGAGACTTCTTTGAATGGTCTTATTTCCACTTTGGGAAATTAGCCATGAGCACTCCTGGTTGGTGGGCGCCTAAATTTAAAGGAGATTCCACAATAAAAGCCAAAAAAAATTACAAAGCAAATTTTTTACAGTGGGCTGAAGCCGAAGACTTATCAAACTACTTTGTAGATTGGAAAGAAGTAAATCATCCCGATTTTCCTAATAAAAAAGTTGAAGTTGGAGGTATTGCTCCATTCGTAATGACCAATCCTCCTTATAGCATGGTTGAAGATATCAGTAAAAAGCATACCGATTTTGTCTTAGAAATCTCTAAAATGCAACCTAATATTTCTATTGAAAACGTTACTACTGAAAAAGTTGACAACGGACTTACAAGAGTTACCCTTAACATTCACAATAAAGGATTATTACCAACACACACCGAAATGGGAAAACGATCTAGATGGTTAAGGCGCATTAAAGTTGACGTTAAATTGGATAAAAGTCAAGAAGTGATTTCTGGAAAAAAGATCCAACTTATAAATAGTATTGATGGTGATAGCTCAGAGGAATTAACATGGCTAATTAAAGGCAAAGGCTCTCTAACTATTGAAGCAGGGGCAGCGCATACAGGAGCAGATAAAACAACTATCAACTTAAAATAAGAATCATGAATACACATAACAAAATAATAATATTTCTTGCGTTTATGTTAATGGTTCCATTAGCAATTAATGCACAAAAAGCAGAAGACATTTTTAGAGCAGCAGGCTCACCTCATAATCCAAAAGTTCAAATCTCTTTCAATAAATATTATACCGCTGAAGGATTAGCAGCCATAAGCAAAAAAATAGCTGAAGCGCATCCTAACTTGGTTAGAAGAGAATCCATTGGAAAATCAACCGAAGGAAGAGACATCTGGATGATGGCAATCACCAATTACAAAGTAGGTGATGCCGACAGAAAACCAGGTTTTTATATTGATGGAAATATTCATTCTAACGAAATTCAAGGTGCCGAAATAAGTACTTACACCGCTTGGTACTTAACTGAGAATTTTGGCGATGTTGACTATGTCACGAATATGCTTAACGACCGTATATTTTATATTGTTCCAACTATCAATCCTGATGCAAGGAACAATTATATGAAAGAAGCCAATACAGGGAGCAGCCCAAGAGCAGGTATGATTCCTCTAGATGACGATAGAGACGGATTGTTTGATGAAGATGGTTTGGAAGATTTAGATGGTGATGGTTCGGTTACAAGAATGCGTCGTAAAAACCCTAATGGTAATATGATTGTTGATCCTAAAGATCCACGAATGATGATTCAAATTGGTCCTGATGATATTGTAACGACGCAACGTTATGAGTTTCTAGGATCTGAAGGTATCGACAACGATGGTGATGGACTTGTAAATGAAGATCGCCCAGGATATTACGATCCAAATAGAGATTGGGCTTGGAAATGGCAACCAGATTACATTCAACGTGGTGCTTACAAATATCCATTTTCTGCTCCAGAAACTAGAGCAGTTGCTGATTTTGTATTAAAACACCCTAATATTGCTGGTGCTCAAAGTTTTCATAATTCTGGTGGTATGATTTTAAGAGGTCCAGGTGCCGAAGAAGATGCTTCCACATACAACAGAGCTGATGTTGCCATTTATGATGCCATTGGTAAAAAAGGTGAAAAAATGTTACCAGGATATCGCTATATGGTAGTATATAAAGATTTATATTCTGTATTTGGAGGTGAGTTAGATTGGTTTTATGGAGGTAGAGGAATCTACACGTTTACAAACGAAATTTTTAGTTCTTTTGCTTATTACAAAACAAAAGACAGAGACCCTAACCAAATGTATAACTTCGAAAAAGATTTACTAATGGGTGACGCCTTTACAGAATGGAAACCTTACAATCACCCAACTTATGGGGAGATAGAAATTGGCGGTTTTAGAAAAAATATTGGTCGTGCAACCCCAGGATTCATGTTAGAAGAAGAACTACACAGAAACATGGCATTTACATTTTATCATGCCTTCCACATGCCTCTTTTAAGTATTGACTCTATTAAAGAGAAAAAACTAGGTGGTGGTTTAACTGAGGTTACAGCTTACATAAAAAATTCACGTTTAATGCCTACACATGCAAGTCAGGATTTAAAATACAATATTACAAGACCAGACTATATATCCATAAAAGGAGCAAAAGTAGTTGCAGGTATGATTGTTACGAATGAGGATTTTGGTGTTACTGAAGAGCAAAAAACTAACCCAGAAACATTAAGAGTTAGAAATATTCCTGGAAACAGTATTGTAAAAGTTCGTTGGATTATTAAAGGAAATTCTAGTTATACAATTACTGTCGATAGTGAAAAAGGTGGTATAGTTTCAAGTAAATAAAGTAGAAGTTTAATATTTTCGAAAAAATTAAAAAAGCTCTAAATGAAATGTTTAGAGCTTTTTTTTATATATTTAAGTAAATAATATTTGGCTTTAACAACGTAAGTATAAGCTAAAAAATACAAATTTATGTTAGCTGATGGCTTAAAAATGATGCTCGCCATGGCTCTCTTTTTTGGAGCTATGTATTTATATGCTTGGATGCCAGAAATTATTGCTGCTCGTAAAGAGAAACAACGCGAAAAAGAAAAACTACAAAAAACAGTAAATAGAGAAGCTAAAAAACTAGAACTACAAAAGTTAAGAGAAGAAAAATTCCAAACAGTTCAAGAAAGACGTGCAAAAATTAGAGAACACTTTCAATGGCTTGAGAAAATGAATAAACAAATTGAACAGATTAAGAATAAATAAGATTTTACATAACAGTAATACATTTTGTTTTTAAAAACATCCAGAATCATTTTAATTACGTAAATATATTTAAATTATACTCTATGATTAAAAAGGGTTAATTAATAATATAAAAAACTAAAAATCACTAAAATGAAAAAATTATTTTTAAGTATTGCATTTGTTTTAGCACTAGGCTTAACATTCACATCTTGTAAAGACAAAAAAGCTTCAGAAGAAGTTGAAGAAACTATGACAGAAGTTGTTAAAAATACTGAAGATGTTATGGATGATGCAAAAAACGCTGTTGATAATGCTAAAGAAGCTGGAAACGAATTAATTGCTAATGCTGAAAAAGCATTAATGGAAGCTCAAGAAGAAGCTAAAAATGCCGTTGGAGATGCTAAAATAGCTGCTGAGAAAAAAGTAGAGGAAGCTAAAAAAGCACTTGAAGAACTAAAAGTACTTTCTAAAGAATCTATAGAAAAAGCAAAAAATGCTATGGATGATACTAAAAACGACGTTAATAAAGCAGCTGATATGCTTGAAAACAAGAACTAATTTAAGCTCAAAACTAATTAATAAAAAACTCTAGGATTTCTAGAGCTTTTTTTATTGAGTCGTCCTAAAATAGGTTGACAGTTTATAAATAAAAATTAGATAGGACCAGTGAAGTTAACTTCACTGGTTTTTTTGTTGTGTACAAAGTTAGGTGTTTTGTAATTAAGGCTCAAATGTG
>NZ_SUPL01000019.1 GCF_005047595.1 Pontimicrobium aquaticum | reverse complement strand
TGTTGCGATAAATTTAAGACAAAAGATATGAAAAAAAGAAACAAATTAAGAGAAGGCGAGGATTTTCCGAAGGACAAATCCGAAGCAATGAATTATGTACGTTGTTGGCACACGTTTTTTAATCAGATTATTAATTTAAAATTCAGAAGTATGATTAAAATACTCAATTCAATATTTGATGAATTGCCTTTGTTTTTTCAAATAATAATTCCAGAGTTTTTATTTGTCGCTTTTTTTGTTCTGCTTTTTTATATCTATACGTGTATATTTTAGAAAGTATATAAACCAATACAATGATTTTAGAAACATAACAATCAAAGAGGTCCGAACAAATGTTTTTAAATCCATATTAAATTCAAATCCGATGTATGTAAGCAACACCATCCAAAATATTATTGTAAAACCAAAAGATGCTACGATTCGGTCAGGAATAAAGTTGAGTACCATTCCTTTCTGTTTCCACTTTTGCCATTTTGAGTTCATAAAAAAGAAATACGTTGGCAATTCGCTAACAACCCAACAAACACCAATAGATAAACTCAAAATTATTTTGTCAAATTTATCTAATTCTGAAAAGTCAGATTTAAACAAAAACAATTGTAGATATGACATTAAAAAAGCAAACGCAAAAATCAGTAATCCGTTTTTTTGGATTGGTTCAATGTCGAAAAATTCTTTAATGTTCATTTTTTGTCAAATGTGTGCCAACGGTCTCGGCTATGATTTCGTTGCGGAAAAATCCGCAGGATTCTTTCCGCCGTAGCCGAAAGATAGCAAAATTGCGTTGAATTCCGATTAGGAATTCAGCCGCAATGAATTATAGCCATTGTTAGCTGTAGTTTTTATTTTTTTCCGAATATCAGTAGTATGTCAGCTATTGGATAAGCCAATGCGACTACTATTCCAAATATTCCGTATAATGTTTTTCCATCTGGTAAAAATCCAGTAATCGAAAACCATAAAATCAGTAAGCAAAAAGGGTAGAGAAGAAGTCTTGTCAAAACTTTCGTAAAAGTCCATTCTTTAACCTTTTCTGTTTTTGATACCGATTTTGGTTTATTAATCAGTTCGGGATTATTCAACTGTTCAATATTTTCAATTGCTTCTTTCAGTTCATCTGTCAGAAGTTTGGTTTCGTATTTCTTGGCTTTTCCTAAAACTAAACGCAATAAAAGTCCAATAACTGAAATTCCGATTGTTCCAATTACTGCCATTTTGAAGTCAGTTGAGAGGAACAAACCTGAAATCAACACAATTAAAAATCCGATAGTTATTTTATTCAGCAGTTTATGGTAAGGATTTTTCTCCTTTTTTATTCCATTCAGTTTATTGTTTTGGTCAAAAGTCAGATGGAAAATAGGATATGCACCACGCAAAAAATGAGAGGAACGCCAAATCAAAAGTTCATTCGGTTTAATTTCTCCGCTGTACTTTGTCGTGTTGTAGAAAAATGCATCATTCCAATGGTTTTTCAGATTACTTTTTTTATTCTGAACTATTAGTTTTTCGATGTCTTTCTTTTCTGCCACAAAGTTTGGTTTAAATTACAGCTAACGGTTTCGTATAACCGTCAGTTACGGATTAAATTAGCGATTATTTTCGGATTGACACTGACTTTAGCAATTCCGAGTGGATTCGGACGTAGTCGAATCCGCCGTAATTGCGGTTATACATTGTTGTAAAACGTTTTTATTCAGTAACTCTTTTTCAATACTTGTCCGAAATCCAATATAAGTTATTTCAGCAATTTTTATTTTTTCATTTCCAGTCCATTCCGCATCTTCATTCATTAATTTTAATTCCGCTTCGTTTTCCGTTAGATTTTTAATTTGTCCGACAAAATATGAATCATCGTCAGTTTCTGTAAATATTGCAATCAACTCTTCGTTTTCTAATTCCGATAAACATTCGGACATATTATTCATTCTTTCAAGTGGCAGTTTTCCGATAAATTCCGCGTAATTATTATTCTTTATTTCACTTAATTCTTCTTCGTCCCATTCTCGATATTTGTCAATTTCAAAATTCCTAATAATTGCAAAACCGTCAAATTCTTTTGTTTCGTCATTAAAGCAAATAAACACAAAGATATTCTCATTTGATTTTAAACAAATTCCAGAATAAACTTCGTCTCGATTTGGTGCTAAATCAACGTGAATTGGAATTCTATTTTTGATGGTTTCCTGCATTTTCTTGGTTTGGTCAAATGTTTTACAACGGTTACGAGCATGAAATTTAGCGGTCATATAACCGCTATTTTCAGACTCGGTATTTGCCTTAAAAATAAGACAAATAGTTTAATTAGACCTATCCCAGCTATGTTTTATGCGCGTTGTT
>NZ_SUPL01000018.1 GCF_005047595.1 Pontimicrobium aquaticum | reverse complement strand
TTCCTGATAGGTTGACAATACACAAAATCCAGTCAATCCTTAATCTAAACGAACAATTTTTTCTGATACGATATTCCGAAAACCGAAGTTGAATGTCAAAAAGTAACTCCGATGGCATACAACGGTTTTGTACATGATTGTGTTGCGATAAATTTAAGACAAAAGATATGAAAAAAAGAAACAAATTAAGAGAAGGCGAGGATTTTCCGAAGGACAAATCCGAAGCAATGAATTATGTACGTTGTTGGCACACGTTTTTTAATTCAGTCCGCAATTGGGTCAAAGAGAATCTTTTTTCTGATTGGGAAGAATTTTGGATTGGTTTTCCAGTTCTTCTATACGCTTTTTTTGCTCTAACATTATGTTTTTTACTTCTTGCAATTCTTTATCGGATTGCGTTTTCAGACTGTCCAATTTTGATGTAAGTGAAACATAAGCAATAACCAAAGCCAAAACAGGTATAACAATTTGAACAAAATTTTTAATCCAATCCAATATGATTTTCCAATTACGATTAATGTATTTTTTATCAGTCAAGGCTGGTATTCCGTTTTTTTCATCTATCATACAACCTAGTTTGTCAAGACTAAAAAACACAATTTCGTCTGCTTTGTTGAGTTCGGACAAGATTAATTCTCTTTTGTGTGGGGATATTTTTAGTTTTTCCTCAATTTCATCAAAGGTCAGTCCGACACGGTCAGCAGTAACATTTTGTCCACGAGCTAATTTTAAATTTTCGCTCACGAACTTTTCGGTTAGTATTTTTAAAACAGAATGTCGCTTTCGGTTAAATCTCATACGTTTGAGTGAGTTCAAATGTGTGCCAACGGTTTTGTATATGAAAAGTAGCGGATTTTACGCACTACTTTTTCGGATTATAATAGATCTTTAATTTATTCATTTTGTTTCATTTAAGCGATTAAACCGCTATTTTTTATATACGTTGTTAGGCACAGAATTTTTATCAATTATTTGACTTAAAAATCGAAAATTTTCAATTTCAGGTATAATTAATTCAAATTTGTCATTTTTGACCTTTTCCCGTAATTCCATTAGTAATCTTCCTAAAGCGTTTGTTCCAACATAATATTCTCCCTCTAAAGTAGCGCCCCAAACTTTGTCTTTATCTGTATATTCAACAATAGGTAAGTCTTTTGTGGCTAAAAGCATTTTTGAAAAAATATCATAATTCTGATATAATTTAAGTTCAATACAAAACTTCATAACCTTAAACCTAATTTGATTCCAATCAGAACGAGTTTTATTTAGATGTCTTCTACCAAATTTTTTTGCCGATATTGGACTTGCATATTGAATAATCTCTTTTTGTATTTCAGGATAGTTCGGAAACCTTAAAGCCTGATATAAAGCCTCTGTCGTGCGAAGTATTGTGCCATTTATATGGATAGGGTAGTTTGGTGCCATATTGGATAAAGAGCCATAATGTCCTTTAGTACTCTTGAAAGTTATGCACTCATCTTTTTTATATTTTCGAATACTCAATACCATATTAGTTCATTCCTCTATTTTTAACTGGAAATAATGGATACCAATCATTTGCTCCCCACCAAAATACTAATGGACAGGTATTTGAAATATTTCGCCAAGTAAAAAAATGACTTCCTGTACCTAATGTTTTATAAGAAGGTGGTGCCATACCTAATGGCCGTAAGCTTTTAGCGGTCAAATTGTCAATTGATTCAATAATTTCAAAGCCTTTTTTTAATAAAATATTCTCATATCTAATCCTATTTTCAGGACTTGAAAAGAATTTTTCTTTTTTAGGATATTCAGGGTTTCTAAATGCAAATTGGGCATTTCTTAAATCGTAATCTCTATCAAAGGAATTTTCAACAAATTCTAAAACACTTTCACCTAAGTCACTTTTAATAGGATAAATATGATTAAAATCAGGATTAGAATTGTAATAGTTTATATATGGATTGTTTTCTACTTTGGCAACTCTGTAAAACTTTAAACGTTGACCCAATTTATGTTCAATTGCGTTATCTATTGAAAATGAAACATTGTTAGTAGCCCAAGAATGAAGAATTACAAAAGAGGCAATTATTCTTATCCCAGAATCTATAAATTTTTTATTACCATAATTTTTAATTTCTTCTAAAATGTCTGCACGAAAAGTTCCGCCAGATGCTAATACATCATCGAAATAAATCCAGTTTTTTATTTCTTTTGTTCCACACTTCTTAAGAGTATAATTATATTTTTCTTGTAGAATAGTATCAATAAATTTTAAAAATACTTTTTGACTTTTACCATTTTCTTGACAATCCAAAAACTTAGTCTCATCTAAAAAGTCAGAAACACTATCATATCCGAAGTCTTTTCTTAACGTTTCAAATTCATCACCCAATATCCTGAGCGTATTCTCCTTAGTTAAATAACTATTTGGTAATAAATGTAATAATTCAGAAAGCACAAATTCTCTATCATCTTCGTCAAACTGCTCAATCCACTTCGTGATGTGGGCTTTGTCCATTTTTTTACGATAAAAAATACTTATATCATCTTTACGATAATCTTTAATTATGGTAATAATTTTCTCAATTATTTCATCCATTAGTTTGTTTTTTTATTTGTTCGTTAAGATAGATCGTTTACACAAGTTAAAGATTATACTTTACACTAAATTAGTTTCTAACCTTACTGATTTTTCTTTCGTTCTTAATTCATTTTCGTTGAAGTATCCTAAAAATACGTTTCTATAAAATACCCTCCAAATTCCATTACCCATTTCCAAAGCACCGACATATTTTCCTTGTAAAGATGCGGATAAATATACCCAGTTGTAAGCCCCCCATCTCATCGATCCATTTTTGGTTACTTTCAGTACTCTCATTTCTGGGTCATAATCAAAGTTAGGAGTTTTTTCTGGAAAAGGTCTGGTCGAAAAACTATGCACTGAAGCAGGTGTTTCCATGGCCAAAGCTTCGTGTGGTCTAACATGATTATATTCTTTTACAAAGCGGTTTAATCGCCTTTGCTGTGCTTTCAAATCATAGGCTGAAGGTTTGGCGCAAGAAGCTTTTAAATCACGATGCATTCGCTCATGTCTGCCGTTTTGTTCTGGGTGTGCCGGATCTGAAAATACAGGCATAATTCCTAGTTCAATAAACCAATAAGAGAGCCTGGTAAATCGTTGTATTGCCGCTACAGATCCGAAAGGACTTCCATTGTCAGTATGGATTTGTTTGGGTAAACCATATTTTCTAAAAACCCTTGTAAACTCAGTCTTTGCCGACTGTAAGTTCTCTTTGTAATGCCCCTTTGCAGTGAACACAAACCGACTTTTTGAGTCGGCAATGGTCAGTGGATGACAGTATTTTTTATTACCCATTAAAAACTTTCCTTTGTAATCTGCACTCCATACTTCATTACACTCTTTAGGGTCAAAAATGGGATGAATTGGCTTGACTCTTCGAAGTCGTTTCTGAGGGCTTACTAAACCGTTTTTCTTTAGAATATTATGTACAGTAACCACAGAAGGAATTATATCAGCTGAAAAATCGTTAAACAATAGTTTGCGTATTTTCTTTGCTCCCCACAGGCGATGTTTTTCTTTTAATTCGAGGATGCCATTAATTACTTGTTGATCTGTTTCATTTGGATGACTTTTTGGTATTCTGGACTTTCCTAGTAAGCCATCATACCCCATTTTTTCAAAACGATGAATGATTTTGTAGGCGGTAGGTCGGCTTATTTCAAAACTTCTACATAATTCCATAATGGTGTATTTCCCTGTTCGCCATTCACAAATAAATTCAATTTTTTGTTCCATTTTTGTTGTCTCTTTCCAAGGTATGGTAATTTGAATTTTGGTTTCAAATTACTACTCAAAAAGTGTAAACGATGTTTCTTTAACTCTGTAAACGATGTTCCTTTATCGTACCATTTTGTGCCTAACGTCTTCGTGTATGATTAGTTGCGAAGGCTAGGACTAAGTTAGCAAAAGAAAACGAAACTGAGGGAAATCCGTAGGATTTTCCGAGTGCAAAAAGAACAAGCAATGAATTATACACGGTGTTGTGCGTTCGTTTTTTTATTTTTCTCCAACCCAAATTTTCCCTTTTGGTAAGAAATAAATCTTGTCTTTATTTCCATTTGGACTATCAATTTCTTTATTCTTAAAATTCCCTTTTTTCAGTTTGTTCAAAAGTCTTCTGTCAGAATAACTGTCTTCTATTCTTTCGTATTGGTCATTTGGCCAAAGTAAATCGCTTTCCCAATAAGGTTCTTCGTCAATATTCGGTTGCCATTTAAATTCAGAACTCAATTGATTTGTAAATGACGAGTCATTTGGTTTAAAATCCGCTTTTTCAAATATGTTTTCGTAATACTCAATTTTTTCGTCAATTGCACAGACCACTTGAGATTTTGAAATCCTTGGCTCGTAAAGCCATATTTTTAAATAATACGGTTTATTAAGTTTTTCCAGTTCAGTTTTCCAACTGTCATAGATTTTTTCTAGTCCGTTTAGAATTTCTTTTTTTGCTTTTCCTTTCGGTTCAGGAATTTGGCTGTCTGTTAAAGTCAAATTGTCCCAAGGGTCAACATAAACTTTTGCGTACTCGTATTTATGTTCAATTAGATGGTCAATATTTAATTCCAAATAACCGCTTATCCAATTCTGAATATTCGCAACTTTTCTTTTTAAACCTCTAATTTTCTTGTATCTCACGGTTTTTCTCAAATGACGCACAACGGTTACGAGCATGAAATTTAGCGGTCATATAACCGCTATTTTCAGACTCGGTATTTGCCTTAAAAATAAGACAAATAGTTTAATTAGACCTATCCCAGCTATGTTTTATGCGCGTTGTT
>NZ_SUPL01000017.1 GCF_005047595.1 Pontimicrobium aquaticum | reverse complement strand
ATTTGTGGTAACATATACATTTACAGATAACTGTGGTCGTACCATCAACGAAAGTATGACAGTAACTATTTTTGATGATGAAAATCCAAAAATATTAACAGCAGCTAAATATAAAGAAGTAGAATGCGACGGTGAAGGAAACTTAGAAGATTACATGAACTGGTTAGCTAACAATGGTGGTGCAGATGCATCAGATAACTGTACAGCTACTGAAGATTTAGTGTGGACAAACGATGCAGAAAGTAAGCCAATGAGCGATGGTTGTGGTGAAACAGGAGAGAAGACTGTAGTATTTACAGTAACGGACGCTTGTGGAAATGCATCAAAAACATACGCTACATTTAGAATAGTAGATACTGTAGATCCAGAAACAACTCCAGCTTATAACAAGACTGTAGTATGTGATGGATCAGGAAACTTAGAGCAATTCCAAGATTGGTTAGCTGATAATGGAGGAGCAACTGCAAAGGACGAATGTTCAGGAGTAACTTGGAGCAATAGCTTCCCAGCAGATCCAAAAGCTAAAGATTTTGATATTTCACAATATTTAGAAGGTGGATGTAGTACTTATACAGGACATATCAATGTAGTATTCACAGTAACAGATGCTTGTGGAAACGATGTTGATTTACCAGCTACATTTACAATTGAAGATAGTATCGCACCAGAAATGACACCAGCATCAGATATGACTGTTGAGTGTGATAGTTCTATTCCAGATGTATGGAAATTAGGATATGAATATTCTCAAGACGAATTAGAAGCTTTAGGCGGTGGAGCATATGCAGGATCAAATGCTTATAAATTCTATATGTGGTTAATGAACGCAGGAGGTGCAACAGCTACTGATGGATGTTCTAACGTTAATTGGGCTGCTAAGATTATTGGAATCTATGGAGACTCATGTGATACAGAGTATAGAGTAACTTTCTATGCATATGATGATTGTAAAAATGTTTCAAGTTCAACAGCATCATTCCATGTACAGGATACGTTAAGCCCAATGATTGGTCAAGAAGCTCTAGATTTAGAAGTAGAGTGTGGTCAAGAATTTGCTTGCCCAACAGGTATTAACCCATGTCAATCACCATTCGATCACTGGTTACATACTAACGGTGGTGCAGAAGCTATGGACTTATGTGATAAGTCTTTAACTTGGACTAACGATTACGATGGAAAAGGATTAAGTGATGAGTGTGGAAACACTGGAAGAGTTACTGTAACATTTACAGTAACAGATAATTGTGGTTTAAGTTCTTCAACGTCTGCTGAGTTCAGAATCGTTGATACTACAGCACCAACTTTAGAAATCCCTTCAGATTACTACACAACTTACGATGCTAAGTGTGAGTACGATATTGCACCAGAAGGAGATGCAGGTATGGCAGAAGCTTGGGATGCATGTAGTGATGTAGATGTAACATATACAGATGTAACGGATAAAGGATCTTGTGTAACCATAGTAACAAGAACTTGGAAAGCTACAGATGACTGTGGAAACGTAACTACTGATGTACAAAAAATTACAATTGAAGACGTTACAGCTCCAATTTATACAGGAGATGTAGCACAGTTCAACATGAGTAATGTAGATGCATGTGGTCCTGGAGCTGCACCATCATTAGACGATATCGCAGCACAATTTAGTGATAACTGTGGATCGGCAATCGCTACATTAGTAGATACTATTACAATAAGTGATTCTACTTGTGACTGGGCAGTACAGTTTGTATATGAAATTAAAGATAAGTGTGATAACATTTATGACGGAACTGTTAAGGTAACGTATTGGGGATCTGATCAAACTATGCCAAACTTAGTTGCAGGAGAAGAATTACCAAAAGGTGATAGCGGCATCAACGCATGTGTTGAAGATGCCATTGCTGCTAATCCTCCAATGAGTGAAGAAAGTTTATTAAAGTTATTCGAAGATAACTGTTCAGATAAGTTAACAACTAAGTCTGAGTTAGTAAGAGTTGATGATAATTGTAAGTGGGAGTTCCGTTATGACTATACTATTACTGATGATTGTGGAAACGATTACGAGTTCAGTACAGTATTTACAGGTGAAGATAACACGGCACCAGTATTGGTTGGAACAATTCCAAGTGATATGAGTGATTTAGATGCATGTATCGATTCTTACGATGGACCATCTAAAGCTGAGATCGCAGCATTATTCCACGATTCATGTGGTGTGAATGTTGAGAAAACAACGCATAGAACAGGGTCTAACTGTGGAAACGGATGGATTAACTCATTCGAATACGTAGTAACTGATGACTGTGGTAATGCGTATCCAACATTCAAGATTGTTTACCAAGGTAGCGATCAGTCAGCACCAGAGTGGTTATTTGAAGGTAAAACTTGGACTGATAATTCTGCTACAGGAGTATGTCCTGATGATGCATATGTGTCATTACAAGCAGGTGATGTTATTAGCCAGTTTGACTCTTATATATTTAATGGATATAGTGTTGATTTTATAGCTGAACCAGCTGTAGTGGATAACTGTACTGCACAAGAAGATATTAAAATTAGAGTATTAAGTGTTAGCAAGAATAGCGATGGATGCTCTAGTACAATATCTGTAGAAGTAGTAGCTGAGGATAGCTGTGGTAATACTTCAGAAGTATATACTAAAAACCACGTTACCAATGATACGGTAGCACCAGTAGTTGATGCACCAAATACTTCTTGGTCTTCAAATGATGCTTATAATTTAGCTAATACAATTGATTTAGGACATAATCCAGCTGGTATTGGTAATGGTGGAGATCTAAACTGGTTGTTAGCAAATGAAGCTCTAGCTTATTTATTGCCAGCTACTGATAATTGTGATGCTAACCCTTCACAGAATTATCTTGGTGGAACTATTTGGGGCTTCCCTTATCAGCAAACTAATACTGGTTATATGCGTCAATTTGTATTCGAGAGAACTTTCAATGTACAAGATGCATGTGGAAATACATCAGATGCTGTGACTGTATATTGGTCTTATACTGCAGATGTGCCTGGTCCTAATGGTCAAGCTAGAACTAGTACTACTAATGTAGAGCAGAGAGAAATTGGTGGAGATGCTTCATCTATAAACGATTCAGGTGATGCTACAGTAGATTTCAGAGCATACCCAGTACCATTTAACGGAGAAGTAACAATCGCTTACAACTTCGATTTTGATACTGATGTTAAAGTAGAAGTGTATGATACAAAAGGTATGCTAGTATTAAGCAAAGATGCTTCTTATATGAGAGGTACTGATGCTACAATGCCATTAAGCATTAACGGTTCAGACCAGATGTATTATATTAAAGTAATTACAAGTCAAGGAACAATGACCAAAAAGGTTGTTGCGACATCAGGAAACTAATGTCTTGAATAGATAAGTAATTATCATATAAACCAAAAAGGAGTCATGAAAATGACTCCTTTTTTTTATGCGTCATTACGAAGGAGGAACAACTGAAGTAATCTGTTTAATAGAGGTTATTTTACTCCATTGGCAATAGTTAGGACATTATTTATTGTCATTCTGAACGAGCGTAGCGATGTGAAGAATCTATTCTCTTTATAATTTAAACTACTCGACTCTCTAAATAAAGTATTTAAAAGTCATTACGAGAAGTATAGCGACGAAGTAATCTGTTTGTTTTTAGTTCTGCATTATGAGATTGCTTCACTTTGTTCGCAATGCCGAAAAACCCAACGTCATTACGAAGGAGGAACAACTGAAGTAATCTGTTTAATAGAGGTTATTTTACTCCATTGGCAATAGTTAGGATATTATTTATTGCCATTCTGAACGAGTGTAGCACGTGAAGAATCTATTCTTAATTTGTTGTCATTCTGAATGAGTGAAACGACATGAAGAATTTATACTCTAAGTTATCTTGAGATTCTTCGGTTTCCTCAGAATGACAAATAAACCTCTTATCATTCTGAACAAACATAGAGATGTGAAGAATCTATATCACTTTAGTTTGCTACATTATTAAACTACTCTTTTTCCGCTTAAATGTCTATATAATAGTTAAGTAGCCTTTTTTTTATGTTAATAAAAGCTTAATTTTGGAGGTAATAGTTAAGTTGTAAGCCTATCTATTTAAATGCAAAGCTTTTTAGGTAACTTTTATAATTACAATGTATTGAGCTTTTCCAAAAAATAATTGTTTAATAGCACAACAAATTTTTTTGATTACTAGCCATTTACTCTGGGTTTATGTTTAAACCTTTTGTAAGTGTAGTTGTTAACTAATACTCAATGTTATGTTTATGAGCAATTTTACTTTAAGATTTCCTACTAATTATATTCAAAACAAAGGCAAGACAGCATTAATGCTGTTTATGTTTTTAGCATTGACGAGCTTATCTTACGGACAAGGCTGGGGAGTAGATCCTACAGGTGGAGGCGAAGAGATAGGAGACATCAATGGCTGTATGCATGAAGTACCAGCAATGAAGCCAGTGTCCGAGTTAATGGCACCAGGTTACTTCAACGGATTTTTTGATGCATGCCAAAATTCAGACGAAGAATTTGTAATTCATCCAGTAGCAGAGCAACAAGGCGTTGATGGTGAATGGGGAGTTGCCACAGGATTCGCAAAAGGAAGTACCCACTGTAACTGGACTTACTATTATGTATATTCAGTAAAATGTGCAGGAGAAGTAACACCATTTACTGTAAAGTACAGTGGAGGAGATGCTACAGCACCATGGGTACCAAAGCAAAACAAAGCAGCTTACAATGCACTTATTGCAGATAAGCTAGACCTAGATCTATGTTTTGACAACCGCCCAACAGCACCAACAGCACAAGAGATAGCTGCCTTATATACTGATAACTGTGAGCACGTAAAAGTGAGCGGAGAGTTAGTATCAAAAAGAACAAAGACAAAGAATGACGATTGCGGATGGATTGAAATCCACATATATACAGTAAAAGATTACTGCGAGTCCAATGCCTTTGAATTTTCAATTACGTATTCAGGAAGCGATAAAT
>NZ_SUPL01000016.1 GCF_005047595.1 Pontimicrobium aquaticum | reverse complement strand
TTTCCCTTCGCTTTGGTTTGGTATGGAATTTTTTCATGTGATAATTAGTTGAGTTATAGTGTTTATAGTATTGAGTTATAAAAAAGAATAAGAAAAGACTTGTGAGGATAAAAATGCGGTGTATATTTGCAGCCGCTTACGGGGTTAAGGGGGAGGATAAAGAGGTAGGTGATACGTTCAAAAAGGCTTAATAAAAATAAATTAAAAAAAGTTTAGAAAAAGCTTTTGAGAAAGAAAAAAGGTTGTATGTTTGCAGCCGCTAAAACGGGAACGTTTTGGGGATAAAAAGTTCATTAAGATAATGTTTTGGAATTGTAAAGAAGAGGTTGAGGAAACTTTTTCAAAAAAAATAAAAAAACATTGTGAGAATAAAAAAAGGGTTTTATATTTGCACCCGCTTAAGGAGGAAAGTCTTTAAGAAAAGAAGAAAAAAAGTTCATTAAACATATTGATTGACAGCGTAAGAATTGGATTGGAAACGATTTAATTCATTACAGAGAATAAGCCATTTTGAGTACAAATTAATATCCTTTAGTTGTTAAGAAGTAAGTCATAAAAGACTTAAAAATTTAACGATGAAGAGTTTGATCCTGGCTCAGGATGAACGCTAGCGGCAGGCCTAACACATGCAAGTCGAGGGGTAACAGGGAAAAGCTTGCTTTTTTGCTGACGACCGGCGCACGGGTGCGTAACGCGTATAGAATCTACCTTGTACTGAGGGATAGCCTTTGGAAACGAAGATTAATACCTCATGGTATGTAGAGATGGCATCATTTTTACATTAAAGGTTACGGTATAAGATGACTATGCGTCCTATTAGCTAGATGGTGTGGTAACGGCACACCATGGCAACGATAGGTAGGGGCCCTGAGAGGGGGATCCCCCACACTGGTACTGAGACACGGACCAGACTCCTACGGGAGGCAGCAGTGAGGAATATTGGGCAATGGAGGCAACTCTGACCCAGCCATGCCGCGTGCAGGAAGACTGCCCTATGGGTTGTAAACTGCTTTTATACAGGAAGAAACAGCGCTACGTGTAGCGCCTTGACGGTACTGTAAGAATAAGGATCGGCTAACTCCGTGCCAGCAGCCGCGGTAATACGGAGGATCCAAGCGTTATCCGGAATCATTGGGTTTAAAGGGTCCGTAGGTGGATAATTAAGTCAGAGGTGAAATCCTGCAGCTCAACTGTAGAATTGCCTTTGATACTGGTTATCTTGAGTTATTATGAAGTAGTTAGAATATGTAGTGTAGCGGTGAAATGCATAGATATTACATAGAATACCAATTGCGAAGGCAGATTACTAATAATCAACTGACACTGATGGACGAAAGCGTGGGGAGCGAACAGGATTAGATACCCTGGTAGTCCACGCCGTAAACGATGGTCACTAGCTGTTTGGACTTCGGTCTGAGTGGCTAAGCGAAAGTGATAAGTGACCCACCTGGGGAGTACGTTCGCAAGAATGAAACTCAAAGGAATTGACGGGGGCCCGCACAAGCGGTGGAGCATGTGGTTTAATTCGATGATACGCGAGGAACCTTACCAGGGCTTAAATGTAAGTTGCATGATTTAGAGATAGATCTTTCTTCGGACTACTTACAAGGTGCTGCATGGTTGTCGTCAGCTCGTGCCGTGAGGTGTCAGGTTAAGTCCTATAACGAGCGCAACCCCTGTTGTTAGTTGCCAGCGAGTCAAGTCGGGAACTCTAACAAGACTGCCGGTGCAAACCGTGAGGAAGGTGGGGATGACGTCAAATCATCACGGCCCTTACGTCCTGGGCTACACACGTGCTACAATGGTAGGTACAGAGAGCAGCCACTGCGCGAGCAGGAGCGAATCTATAAAACCTATCACAGTTCGGATCGGAGTCTGCAACTCGACTCCGTGAAGCTGGAATCGCTAGTAATCGGATATCAGCCATGATCCGGTGAATACGTTCCCGGGCCTTGTACACACCGCCCGTCAAGCCATGGAAGCTGGGAGTGCCTGAAGTCCGTCACCGCAAGGAGCGGCCTAGGGTAAAATCGGTAACTAGGGCTAAGTCGTAACAAGGTAGCCGTACCGGAAGGTGCGGCTGGAACACCTCCTTTCTAGAGAAAGACGACTAAGGATAGTAAACTAAGGAAAGAGATAGTTTATTCTCAACGCTGTTAATTATATTATTATGACTAAGGAAAAAGTAGAGTCTCATAGCTCAGCTGGTTAGAGCGCTACACTGATAATGTAGAGGTCGGCAGTTCGAGTCTGCCTGAGACTACTAATTTTTTCAAGGTTTAAATAAAGGAAATTCTAGAAGTTGGGAAACCAGTTTACAGTACGCAGTTGCAGTACGCAGTACATCAAAAAATAACTGATTACTGAATGCTGATACTGACGACTAAAAAACGGGGGATTAGCTCAGCTGGCTAGAGCGCCTGCCTTGCACGCAGGAGGTCATCGGTTCGACTCCGATATTCTCCACGATTGATCATAGATCAAGAAAGTTCATTGACATATTGAAAAAGATACATGAAATTCTTACTTTTAAGAGTAAGAATAACAATTAGATAGAAAATATTTAATAAAAGTAAATTAGTTATTGCGAGCTAGCAATAATAAATGTAACTCATTAAAAAGACAAAAAGTACAATAAGCTAAATAAGAGCGTATGGGGAATGCCTAGGCTCTCAGAGGCGATGAAGGACGTGATAAGCTGCGAAAAGCTGCGGGGATTGGCACATACGAATTGATCCGCAGATATCCGAATGGGGCAACCCAGCATGTTGAAGACATGTTATCCATTAAGGAGGCGAACCCGGAGAACTGAAACATCTAAGTACCCGGAGGAGAAGAAAACAAAAGTGATTCCGCTAGTAGTGGCGAGCGAACGCGGAATAGCCCAAACCAATGTTGTTACGGCAATATTGGGGTTGTAGGACCACGACATTGAATGTTTAATGAATTAGAATCCTTTGGAAAGAGGAACCATAGAGGGTGATAGTCCCGTATAAGTAAAGAGAATTATTCATAGTGGTATCCTGAGTAGCGCGGGACACGTGTAATCCTGTGTGAATTTGGCGGGACCATCCGCTAAGGCTAAATACTCCTGAGAGACCGATAGTGAACTAGTACCGTGAGGGAAAGGTGAAAAGAACCTTGAATAAAGGAGTGAAATAGAACCTGAAACCATACGCTTACAAGCGGTCGGAGCCCTTTTGGGTGACGGCGTGCCTTTTGCATAATGAGCCTACGAGTTACCGTTTCTAGCAAGGTTAAGCACTTCAGGTGCGGATCCGTAGCGAAAGCGAGTCTGAATAGGGCGCTATAGTTAGTGGCGGTAGACGCGAAACCGTGTGATCTACCCATGGGCAGGGTGAAGCTGTGGTAACACATAGTGGAGGCCCGAACCCGTTGACGTTGAAAAGTCTTGGGATGACCTGTGGGTAGGGGTGAAAGGCCAATCAAACTCGGAAATAGCTCGTACTCCCCGAAATGCATTTAGGTGCAGCGTTGATTTAGTTTTATAGAGGTAGAGCTACTGATTGGATGCGGGGGCTTCACCGCCTACCAATTCCTGACAAACTCCGAATGCTATAAAATGATGATCAGCAGTGAGGGCATGGGTGCTAAGGTCCATGTCCGAGAGGGAAAGAACCCAGACCATCAGCTAAGGTCCCAAAATGTATGTTAAGTTGAATAAACGAGGTTGAACTGCTTAGACAGCTAGGATGTTGGCTTGGAAGCAGCCATTCATTTAAAGAGTGCGTAACAGCTCACTAGTCGAGCGGTTCGGCATGGATAATAATCGGGCATAAACATACTACCGAAGCTATGGATTTGTATTTATACAAGTGGTAGGGGAGCATTGTAGTGTCGTCGAAGGTGAAGCGTGAGCTTTGCTGGAGAAGCTACAAAAGAAAATGTAGGCATAAGTAACGATAATGCGGGCGAGAAACCCGCACTCCGAAAGACTAAGGTTTCCTCAGCTATGCTAATCAGCTGAGGGTTAGTCGGGACCTAACGCGAACCCGAAAGGGGTAGTGGATGGACAACAGGTTAATATTCCTGTACCTGCTCACGATAAAAGTGACGGAGGCGAATAGTTAGTGCGTGCTGACGGAATAGCACGTTGAAGCCAGTGGTAACACGGCGATAGTACACTGAGACTACGGTCAAGGTGATAATCTAGCGAATCGACTTCCAAGAAAAGCGAGTGAAGCAGCCCGTACCCTAAACCGACACAGGTAGTTGGGATGAGAATTCTAAGGAGCTCGAGAGATTCATGGCTAAGGAACTAGGCAAAATCGACCCGTAACTTCGGGAGAAGGGTCGCCCATCTTCGGATGGGCCGCAGTGAAAAGGTCCAGGCGACTGTTTATCAAAAACACAGGGCTATGCTAAATCGAAAGATGATGTATATGGCCTGACACCTGCCCGGTGCTGGAAGGTTAAGTGGAGTTGTTAGCTTCGGCGAAGCAATGAAATGAAGCCCCAGTAAACGGCGGCCGTAACTATAACGGTCCTAAGGTAGCGAAATTCCTTGTCGGGTAAGTTCCGACCTGCACGAATGGTGCAACGATCTGGACACTGTCTCAGCCATGAGCTCGGTGAAATTGTAGTATCGGTGAAGATGCCGATTACCCGCAGTGGGACGAAAAGACCCCGTGAACCTTTACTATAGCTTAGTATTGGCTTTGGATAAGTAATGTGTAGGATAGGTGGGAGACTTTGAAGTGGCATCGCTAGGTGTTGTGGAGTCATTGTTGAAATACCACCCTTTGCTTATCTAGAGTCTAACTTTCACTGAAAGGACAGTGCTTGGTGGGTAGTTTGACTGGGGTGGTCGCCTCCAAAAGAGTAACGGAGGCTTCTAAAGGTTCCCTCAGCACGCTTGGTAACCGTGCGTAGAGTGCAATGGCATAAGGGAGCTTGACTGAGAGACATACAGGTCGATCAGGTACGAAAGTAGAGCATAGTGATCCGGTGGTTCCGTATGGAAGGGCCATCGCTCAAAGGATAAAAGGTACTCCGGGGATAACAGGCTGATCTCCCCCAAGAGCTCACATCGACGGGGGGGTTTGGCACCTCGATGTCGGCTCGTCACATCCTGGGGCTGGAGAAGGTCCCAAGGGTTGGGCTGTTCGCCCATTAAAGTGGCACGCGAGCTGGGTTCAGAACGTCGTGAGACAGTTCGGTCTCTATCTACTGTGGGCGTTAGAAATTTGAGTGGATCTGACTCTAGTACGAGAGGACCGAGTTGGACTAACCTCTGGTGTACCAGTTGTTCCGCCAGGAGCATTGCTGGGTAGCTACGTTGGGAAGGGATAAGCGCTGAAAGCATATAAGCGCGAAACCCACCACAAGATGAGATTTCTTTAAAGGGTCGTGGGAGATGACCACGTTGATAGGCTACAGGTGTAAAGGCAGTAATGTCATAGCCGAGTAGTACTAATAACCCATAGGCTTATTGTACAGCCGTTCTTTTTAGAGAGTACAAACCAAAATTACTTCATGATTCTTTTTCAATATGTTAACTTATTAGCAAGTCAATCTTGCAGTTATGTAACCCATAACTTAAAACTTAAGGTGGTTATAGCAATGGGGCTCACCTCTTACCATTCCGAACAGAGAAGTTAAGCCCATTAGCGCCGATGGTACTACATTTGTGGAAGAGTAGGTCGCCGCCTTTTTTAAACCCTTACTATTTTTTT
>NZ_SUPL01000015.1 GCF_005047595.1 Pontimicrobium aquaticum | reverse complement strand
AACAACGCGCATAAAACATAGCTGGGATAGGTCTAATTAAACTATTTGTCTTATTTTTAAGGCAAATACCGAGTCTGAAAATAGCGGTTATATGACCGCTAAATTTCATGCTCGTAACCGTTGTGTTTCATACTGAACCAGCCGCATATTTTAGCACTTTCGGTTTTTGCCAAGGCTGAATTCCAACGCTTAAAAAACCAAAAGAGCTAAAATTTCCCAACACTCGAATTGAATATTCCAATTAAAATATTTAGATTTGTCAAAAAATGACAAGTCTTATGAAAACCACATTTGGAGAATACATCCGACTTTTACGAAACGAAAACGAATTGACTCTAACTCAACTTGCTGCTAAACTGAATTTGGACTCTGCAAACTTGAGCAAAATCGAAAATGGAAAACGAGATTTTGATGAAAAACGTTTGCCAAAACTTGCCAAAATCTTCAAACTCAATCTTACGGAATTACGAAATGAATATGTGACCGACCAAATTGGAAAACATATTTACGAAACAAATTGCACAAAACAACTTTTACAAGTTGCAGAAGAAAAAGCAGAATATAGAAGAACACTTAACAAATCACTTCAGACACAATAAAATATGAATGTAGTATCATTTTTCGCAGGAGCTGGCGGACTAGATTTAGGATTTCAAAAAGCAGGATTTAATGTTGTTTGGGCTAATGAATATGACAAAGATATTTGGGAAACTTACGAGAAGAACCATAAAAATACAATACTAGACAGACGAAGTATTGTGAATATTGAATCAGACGAAGTTCCGGAATGTGATGGAATTATTGGAGGACCACCTTGCCAAAGTTGGAGTGAAGCTGGCTCATTACGTGGAATAAATGACAAAAGAGGACAATTATTTTATGATTTCATCCGAATATTAGAAGCAAAACAGCCAAAATTCTTTCTTGCCGAAAATGTGAGCGGAATGTTATTGGAAAGACATAGCGAAGCTTTAAAAAACATTAAAGAAATGTTTAAAAATGCTGGATACAGATTGTCCTTCAAATTATTAAACGCATCAGACTTTGATGTTCCACAAGATAGAAAACGTGTGTTTTTTGTTGGTATTCGAGAAGACCTTGATTTTGAATTTCAGTTTCCTCAACCAATGAATGAAAAAGTAACTCTTGAACAAACAATAGCTGATTTGCAAAATTCAGTTGTTCCTGCAAAAGAAGGAAATAAAACAAACAAAGAAAATTGTAAAGTACCAAATCACGAATATATGATTGGTGGTTTTTCTTCAATGTTTATGTCAAGAAATAGAGTAAGAAGTTGGGACGAACAATCTTTTACAATACAAGCAGGTGGACGACACGCACCAATTCATCCTCAAGCACCAAAAATGAAATTCATTGAACAAAACATTCGTGTTTTTGTTCCAGGACAAGAAGATTTATATCGTAGATTAAGTGTCAGAGAGTGTGCAAGAATCCAAACTTTTCCAAACGATTTTGTTTTTCATTACAATCATATTGCTGCTGGATATAAAATGATAGGAAATGCAGTTCCTGTAAATCTGGCTAAACATATTGCCATAAGTATTAAATCTCAAATTGAGAACGCTGAAAAGAAACCAAAACGAGTTACGAAGAAAAAATTGGAATTAGAAAATATACTTTCATAATTTATGGCTAGTCAAACTATTAATGGTAAAGCTTTCGAGTATGCTTTACTCTTTGAATTTTATGAACGTTTAAAAACAATCACAAGCGTTTCAATTACAAAAAACGAACCTTATAATACAGCCAAAGGCTTTTTTGATAGTTTCAGCGAATCTGAACAAGACACTTTTAGAATAACAGCAAGTGCTTCAATTAATTTCCTCATTGACATTGAACCTAGATTATCAAATGGAATTAACGAAGGTGATACTTTGGTTTTGGAATTAGTAAGTGACCAAGCTGGACAAACTGGAGATGTACGAGACGTTTTAATGATTCGCTCTTTACAAAAATGGGAGATTGGAATCTCTGCAAAAAATAATCACAGAGCAGTTAAGCATTCAAGATTATCTAATAAAATCAACTTTGGAGAAAAGTGGTTAGGCGTTTCTTGTTCGGATAACTATTTCAAAGAAGTCAATCCAATCTTTGATATGCTAGCTGATTTGAGAGCAAAAGATAAATCAACGAAATGGACTTCAATTGATAATATGCACCAAGTTGTGTATTTACCAATTTTAGATGCTTTTAGAAAAGAACTACTTCGTTTGGACAAAGAAAATCCGAGTATTGTAGCAGAAAATTTGGTGCAATATTTAATAGGTAATCAAGATTTTTATAAGGTAATTAAAGGTAAAAAGAAAGTTGAAATTCAAGCTTACAATTTACATGGAACTTTGAATCTGCCATTTGAAAAAGTAAAACCAAAAGCGAAGATTCCTAAACTAAAATTGCCGACAAGATTAATCGAAATTGTTTATCAAGAAAACTCGACAACAACATTATTGGTTTCTTTGAACGAAGGTTGGCAAATATCTTTTAGAATTCATAATGCAAGTTCGAGAATTGAGCCTTCATTGAAATTTGATATTAATTTAGTGAGTGCACCGCATACTTTGTTTACGAATCACATATTTGTTAACGGATAAGCCAACGCTTAAAGCCATACACATTTGCAATTCGCTACAGCCACCACACAAACCAAAAATTGCAAAAGAGTATGTCTTTGCCAACGCTAGAAAGTTCGCGGAAAAAAAGTACGAAAACACAACAACGTATATAAAAAATAGCGGTTTAAGTGTTCAAACCAAAAGTAATTTTATAAATTTAAGGCTAGCATAAATCCGAAAAGTTAGTGCTAAAAATCCGCTACTTTTCATATACAAGACCGTTATGCACAAGTTGAGGAAACCGAATGAAAGCGAAAATTGAGAAACATAAAGTAAGTGGAAAAGTATACACTTGGACTTATAAAGACAATAACCGAAATTATCCAGGTTGGAACTTTACGGTTGACTTAAAAGCGAGTGAAAGTCTTTCAGAATTATTGAACTTAATGTCTAATTGCGAATGGTCGTCTAAAAAGAAAATTACGACTGAATTGCCAACTCAAGCGCAACTGAACGTGCCGAATAACCAAAACGGAACTGCTAAATGGAAATCTAAACCGAATCTGACTTTAAATTGCAAAACGTCTGAATCGGAAAACCATTGGCTGATTAAAGAGCTTGATAACGGAATTGAAATTGAGTTCGGAAAAGAAAAACTGACTGAATTACAAAACGCAATAAACGGAATTCCAAAAGGGAATGGAGATTTTGCAATTTCTGACCAAAACGAGGAGAACATTTTGTACTTCTGGTGGAATTTAGAAAAATAAAAAACCAGTGCATAACAACGTGTATAATTCATTGCTTCTGATTTTCCTCGCGGAAAATCATCGCGACTGAATTAACGTAAGTGTTTTTTTACTAAATTAGTCGCTGAAACACGCAACGTAATCATACACAAACCCGTTGTAAATAATTGTGAAAAGGCCCTTGACCAAAAAAGAATATTACGTTTACGGATTAATAGACCCAAGGGATAATCAATACTTCTACATAGGAAAAGGAAAAGGCAAAAGGTATTTATCACATTTAAAACCCAAAAGATTTGACTTCAACACTGCAAAACTCGAAAGAATTAAAAACATTCAGAATTCTGGTTACCATGTAAAAATTGAAGTTCTATTTCCAAATCTTGACGAAGAAACAGCTTTTGAATTAGAAAGGTTAATAATTTATAAATTAGGAAGAGAAGTTTTAAACGAAGGAATTTTAACCAATCTAAATCCTGGCGGAAAGTGGAAGCCAAAAGATTCTGTATTTTATCCTGATAATTTCAAATCCGATTTTGACTTAAATAAACTTGACTTTGTTGCTCAACAAAAATTTCAAGAAATACCTACTCTCTCAAAATTTAATTATCTAAATACACCAAATGGTTTACAAAAAGTTTTTAGCTACGATAACGAGGGTAATTTTGAATCCGAAGAAACACTCGACCAATTCTTTTCAGATGGAATTAAAGGAGGCACTTTAGAAGTTTTTAAAGCTTTAAGAGAAAATGAATTGCCTATTTATTCACGTCGTATTTATTCAAAATACTATTTTGAAAAATTTTATGTTTCAGATAAAATTCCTTTTGCTCAATTTGATATAATTGACGAACAATTTAATCGTGAATTTGATAAAGAGTTCAGACAATCTAAAAAGTTTAAATTAGAGTGTAAAAGAAGAACTAAAAGATGGATATTATGAATACGCAAGAACTACATATTTTGAGAACGGAAAAGAATATATCAGAATTAGCAACTACAATCAAAAAAAGACATATGATAGATGGTTTGCTAATGGTGTTAAAGAAGTCGAACTGATAGAAGATGTTGGTTATGTTTATTACAACGAATTAGGGAACAGAATACGAGTAGAACCAATTAACAATCGAAATTCAAATACAGAGAATGAATTGTCATTGGATTTTACAGAAAAGAAAGAACTTTCTGAAGAAATGAAAAAAGAAAAGGAACAAGCCGAAAATGATTGGTTTGAATATGAAAACGAATTAAATAAATTAAAAGAAGAATAAAACAACTATTTACAACAACGTGTAAGCGCAATAACGGCTGAATTTCCTAATCGCAAATTCAACTCGTTTTGCTAAATTAGGTGCGTCAGCGGAAAGTACTCGCGCACTTTCCCGTTACTGACGCTTACACAAAACCGTTGTGTGTAATTATGAAAATGACATTCAGAACAATAAATATTATTCTATTCATACTTTGTTTTAGTCCAGTTTTTGGACAAACAAATGTTCTTATTCCGAATAAAGGAATTGAAGGAATATCTATTGTGATTGACTCATCGACAATTCCGGATGTAATTGAAATTTATGGAACTGATTATACTATGTCCGAAAAGACTTTAATTACAAACTATCGTTATGACAAAATAGGTATAACTTTTCAAATTGACCCTTATGATAAAAACAAAATTGTAAGGTCAATTTCAGTTCAATCGCCATTTAAGGCTAAAACAGAAAACGGAATTGTACTAAATGAAAGTACAATGAAGGATGTTTGGAACACATATAATGACAAAGGTTGTTTCACATCAAAGACTTATGCTTGGAACACTCAAAATGGAATTTCTTTCTATATTAAAAAAGACCCGAATGAAAAAGGATATGATACAGAAGAGAAAATATTTAAAATAGAAATAAATAATAATGGCGATTTTGGAATTTCTTCAAGAATAAACTTCGAGTTTAACGATGAACCTGTAAAGGAAAAATTAAACAGCTTGATAACAATTCTTAAATCGGACAATTTCAACTTTCAAAAATTGGACAGCTTTTGGAGTGCAGAAAAAATTACCGAAAAAGAACCTTATGGACTTGAAAAACGTACAAGCTTCAATAGAAAGATTGAGAACAACTTAACTCAAGAAAGCTCTGAATTATGGCTAGTAGGCAGTTCATATAATCTAAACATAATTACTTCATCAAATAATCAATTGGTCTATTTAAAACTAACGGACAATAACGAACATAAAGCACTATTTGAGAGAATAGAAAACTCGAACTTTGAGAAAACCGATTTTGATGTTTACACATACGGAACTTTTTGTGGAATTGCAGGAACACCACCAGACAAATGTCAAAAAATGCTTGACCTAGTTAATGGAAAAGACTTTAATAAATTAGCAAAATGGATGCAATCATTAAATCCAGAAATTGCCACCTATGGTTATATCGGACTACAATACCTAGTTCAGAATGAAATTGATGTTCCAGAATCTTGGTTTACTCGAATGAGTAAATTGAATAAATCTGAAATTCAACTAAATACTTGTGGTGGCTGTATTTATGGAGTAACAGAAAAAATTAAAGACGTATTAAAAGAAGATAATTTAAAACAAATATATAAGTCATTTAAAGCAAATGGATGGCTAAAATAACTACACACAACAAGGTATAAAAATTAATTGCTTGGTATGAGCCTGCTTACGAAAATCCTCGCGGATTTTCTATTCGGTTTGTATTTGCTAAATTCGTTGCTAAACCACGCAACTAATCTTATACAAAACCGTTGGCAACAAGCTGAAAAATGAACTACGCAAGAAACAAAATAGAACTTGAAGAAAATGGATTTTCCGTTTTATCTGACTTGTATTCGGAGAACGAAATAAGTGGAATTTTAGCTTGTATCGAAAATGCTGAACAGGACGGAAATCCGTTTATGAAAACAAAGGATTTATTTGCGATTAGACAATTAATCAAAAATGTACCTGAATTGAGCGATTTGTTGTTTAACAAAAAACTGAATAAATTAATTGCTGACCTTTCCGAATCCGAATATTTCTTAACAAAAGCCATCTATTTTGACAAACCAAGCGAATCGAATTGGTTTGTTGCTTACCACCAAGATTTGAGCATTTCAGTTGACAAAAAAGCCGATTTGGAAAATTATGTGAATTGGACTTTTAAAAAAGGACAACACGGAATTCAACCACCAATTGAGATTTTACAAGACACAATTACAATCCGAATTCATTTAGACAAAACGGACAAAAACAACGGAGCATTAAAAGTAATCCCAAAATCTCATTTAAAAGGAATAGTACGTGCTGACTCAAAAGATTGGAACATAGAAAGCGAATTTGTTTGTGAAATAGAGAAAGGCGGAGCAATGTTAATGAAACCTTTGACTTTACACGCTTCGAATAGAACAACAAACGGAAAGAAAAGACGAGTAATACATTTAGAATTTAATAAACATAAATTAACTGAACCGTTGGCTTGGTTGGAACATTATGGTATAAAAAAGCCAGTTGCCAACATTGTATAAAAATAATGCGTAAGTTTAATCCTCAATCTAAAGGCTAGTACTTGTTTGCTTGCATCTGATTTTCCTTCGGAAAATCCTCGCACTCAAACTACGCACTATTCTTATACTAAACCGTTGTGCAACATTAGAAAAAACCGATTGAATGACAATATTTCTATGGATTTTAGGTGTAATAATTCTGATAATTTTATCAGTTTACTTATTGTATTTTGTTCCATTAAGAAAAACCGAAGATGGATTTGAATATGTACACGTAGAAGAAAACGGAACTGTAAGAGAATTATCGAGAGAAGAAAAAGGTTATCTAAAAGAAACTTTTGACCCAGCCGATGGAGCTAGACCTTACATCAAATCCAGATATGAAAGTAAAACACCAGATGGAAAAATTCACGGTTACATTCCGAGAAATAGAGTTCCAAAAAGAATAGAAATTATTGAGCCAAAAATGGAAACCGAAACTTGGAGAAGAACTTGGGTTTTAGTGATTAAAGATTTGACAAACTTGGATTATCAAAAACGAACTTGGCTCGACCCAAATAATACAAATCCATATTATTCTTTCGTAGAATTTATGTGTTCTTATTTTGACGATTTGGATTTATCCGATGGTTACGAAAAGCCTATTAAAAACGGATTAGTAACACAAAAAGAGTACGAATCAATTTCCGAATGGAATAAGCTACTTTCCGAATATGATTCACCGAACAATAATGATTATGACCATAAAGCAATTCTGAATGATAAAAAATGGATTAACATCGTAGATTTAGGAAAAGAATCACTTGGGAATTTAAAACCTAATTTGAATAAATTTGAAAGAGGTTTGCTTATATGAAAATAACGTTGCACAACACCGTATATAATTTATTGCTAGTTCTAGCCTACTTACGAAAATCCTCGCGGATTTTCTATTCGGTTTGTATTTGCTAAATTAGGTGATTAAAACACGCAACAAACCATATACAAACACGTTACAAAAAATAGTTCCGAAAAAATGTACGCAAAAGAAATTAAACTGAATTCAGAAAAAACACACCTTGCGACAAAAGTCATTGAATTCGACAATGACGGAAATGTAATTAATGAAAAACTGATTTTTGAACACGACGATTTCCCTGATTTACCTTTCGGATTTGATGAAAACAATTTTCCTAATGGATTTTCAGACGAAGTTTCTTTTGAAGATTCAGAATTAATCAATGGCGAGTATGTAGTGGAAAGAACAGGAATGAGTGACGAAACTGGAAATCCATATCAAAGATATTTTGAGACAACCAATAAAACTTTTTTTAATAATAAAAAACAAAAAATACGTGTTGAGGAAAATGGAAAATATGAAAATTTCATTCAAACTTTCGAGTATGACGAAGATGGATTTTTAATTAAAGAAAACATTGATAATCTGACCAATCTGTTCAATTATACGGAACGAACTAATCTTTACGGAAAAGTTTTCAATGACAAATTACAAAGACCCATTAAACTATTAAAGTACACAAAGTTGGATGACAATTCTGAGATTTTCTATAGTTACACAAGATTTGGAGATTTAGCGAATATTTCGAGAATTGATAACGGAACTGGAATTACAGAAGAGCAATTTATTTATGTTTATGACTCAAATGGTAAATGGATTTCTAAACGTCATTTCGAAAATGGACAATTGACTTCAATTTACGAAAGAGAATACGGAGACTTTGCAGAACATTTTAAAGAAGAGGAAGATTTGGGTGACCTTCCTTTTTGATAAAAAATTGCGTGTCACTACTTTTTGTAACAACGTGTATAATTCATTGCTTCTGATTTCCCTTGCGGAAAATCCTCGCGGCTGAATTAACGTAAGTGTTTTTTTACTAAATTAGTCGCTGAAACACGCAACGTAATCATACACAAAACCGTTGCCAGTAATTTGATGAAACAAACATTTCTTCTAATATCAATCTTTTTGAGTCTGAATTTATTCGGACAAAAACCAACTGAAAAAGTTGGAGAAATTGAGGTTAAATTAATTGGACATAACTTCAAAAGAAATTCAGATTACGAACTGACCAAAAAGAAAACGAACAGAAAAAACCGACCATACCTGAGAATGTATTTTAATTCCAATGGGACTTTGTTGAAATCAATTGGATTCGGAAAACACCATAATACAGACTTAAGACTTATAGACAGAATTAATATCTACAAATATGACAGGAATGGATTAAAGTCAAAAATAGATATTTGGGAAACTGACTACGATAAAGACCTTTCGTTCACCTATTATAAAATATTTGATTTGGACAGCACTCAAACCAACATTCTTTCGGAGAAAATGTACGAAGTTGAATCCGATACGATATACACTCAAACCGACTATTGGTATAACGAAAAAAGCGAATATCAAGGAATAATTTTTGACTCAACTTATTACTACAAAAGAAAATACAACGAGAAAAAACAACTCATTAATCTTCAACAGATTTACGATGGGAAACTTAGATGGGAATGGAACTATTCATATTATGACAGTAAGAGAATTGGAATATTTCAAACATTCTATAATGACGGAAAAGATTACTCAAAAAAAGAGATTAAAACTTATGACAAACTCGGACGTTTGATTGAAATTGAAGAATTGCAGATAACCAAAAATGGTATGAAAGAAAAAACAAAAATATATTATGGTAAAAATGGGGTTATTGACAGAATTGAGGAGTATGATTCATACAATCGAGAAGATGGATACGAATTTGTTTCATATCAAGAGGTCAAAGTAAAAAGCAAAGTAATTGTTGATTCCCAGATTGCTGAAAGAATTAACGAACAAATAATAACGGAATAAAAACTACTGGCAACAACGGCTATAGTTCATTACGGCTGAAATTCCTAATCGGAATTTCAAGCCTTTTTGCTATTTTTATGGTTACGGCGGAATGATACTCGCGTACCATTCCGTAACGAAACCATAGCCAAAACCGTTACCTACAATTATGAAAATCCGCATTTTAACCATATTTCTGCTGACAATTGGAATAACCAATGCCCAAGAAAAATATTCGGAATTGATTATTGGTACGTGGGAATTTGGCAAAAACTGTGATTTAGGAACAGACGCTGAAAAGAACGAATTTGAGGAAATTCCTTGGTGTCCACCATATACCGAAAACGGAACAGGATATCCGACTCGAACTTATAAAAATGACGGAGAATATATCGACTATTTTACATCTGAACACATAGAATACGGAAAGTGGAAAATCAGAAACGGAAAACTAATTTTAAAGAATAGAATATCAAAACAAAACGCTGAATCAAGAAAAGAACTGATAGAAAGATTTTTAAAAAAAGGACTGATTTCAAAAGAATCTGACGGATTTTATTATCAAAAACCGATTGAAATTGACATCAAAAGTTTAACTGAAAATCAACTCGAATTCGGAAATGAAAAAGTTTACTCGATTCACAAACGAATAAAATAACTGTAGGTAACAATGGCTATAATTCATTGCGGTTGAATTCCTAATCGGAATTCAACCCAAATTTGCTATCTTTCAGCTACGGCGGAAAATCCTTGCGGATTTTCACGCAACGAAACCATAGCCAAACACGTTGGCAAACATTTGAACTCACTCAAACGAATGACATCCGAGGAAAAAATTAAAACAATTCAAATAATTAAAAACCGTATCAATAGTGACAAAAATGGCTATTGCAGTGTTTATTGGGCAATTAGACAGGTTAAAAAAGAATATATGCCTAAAGATTTTGAAATTAAAACCATATCTTCCATTATTACCGAAAACGGAAAATACATTAAAGAACCCAATCATAGTAAATCTCATATTGATTTTGATATTACATTAAACCCTGAATCTAATTGGTTTAAGAGAAACCCTGTAAAAACAGAATTGTTACGAATTTTTATTGCCATTTTTATAGCTATAATAACATCAATTATCACTACCGAAATAAAAATAAAAAATAAACAGTCAGATAAGACACAACAATCGACAAAACAGAATACCCCAATATTAGAATCCACAAACGACCCCATAACGGAACAGGACAGTTCAAAAACTCAACGACCGATTTAAAAAAACGATTTGCCAACAACGTGTAAAAACCATTGCTGCGGATTTTCCCTTTCGGAAAATCCTTTTTCTCTCTTTTGTTTCTCATTTTTTTCATTTGTTTTTGTTAATTTTCCGCAACGGATTCTTACACAAATTCGTTGTATGCCATCGTGACCCGTCCTGAATAAAGGCTACATAATTTCAAACATTATGTACAAAAATGACAAAGTTATCAGACGGTATTCAGAACCTTTTAAACTGAAAATTTTAGACGAACTTACAACAGGAAAACTA
>NZ_SUPL01000014.1 GCF_005047595.1 Pontimicrobium aquaticum | reverse complement strand
AACAACGCGCATAAAACATAGCTGGGATAGGTCTAATTAAACTATTTGTCTTATTTTTAAGGCAAATACCGAGTCTGAAAATAGCGGTTATATGACCGCTAAATTTCATGCTCGTAACCGTTGGCAGCAACCTAAAAGCAATTCGTAAATAAAAACAAAATTAAATATGAAAATATTATTAGTATTCACTCTTCTTTTGGGTTTGACCTTTATTTCGTGTAAGGAATCAACTTCTAAACAAAATCAGGCAAATGAAAAAACCAATAACGAAACAACAAACGAATCTTTAATCGACAGCTTGATAGTTTATCAAACAGATAATCTAATAATTAAAAAATTATCAAATCATATTTATGAACATATTTCCTATTTAAATACGGACGATTTTGGAAAAGTTGCCTGTAATGGTATGTTAGTTATAAATGAAAACGAAAGTGTTCTTTTTGACACTCCAACGGACAACAAAAGTTCGGTAGAATTAATCAATTTCGTGACTAAAGAACTAAAATGTAAAATAATAGCTCTTATCCCAACTCATTTTCATAACGATTGTGTTGGTGGATTAGCAGAATTTGAAGAACATAATATACCAACTTATGCTTCTAAACAAACTATTGAATTATTAAAAGAAAATGATCAAAAGTTCTCTCAACCAATTAAAGATTTTACTGATAGCCTCACATTAGATATTGGAAACAAGAAAATTTATGCAGAATACTTTGGTGAAGGCCATACAAAAGACAACATCATAGGTTATTTTCCAAATGACAATGCAGTTTTTGGCGGATGTTTGATTAAGGAAGTTGGAGCGAGCAAAGGATATTTAGGAGATGCCAACATTAAAGAATGGTCAAAAACGGTAGTAAAAGTTAAACAGAAATATCCCAATGCCAAAATTGTGATTCCAGGACACGGAAAATGGGGCAAAACTGAATTATTTGATTATACAATAAAATTATTTAAATAGAAAAAGGCAGCTGCCAACAATGGCTATAAGTAATTGCTTGTTCTCGCCTACTTCTGAAAATCCTTGCGGATTTTCAGTTCGGTGTGTACTTGCAAAGTTAAGTGCTAAACCACGCAACTACTCATAGCCGAGACCGTTGGCACACATTTGAACTCACTCAAACGCATGGACGAAAAAATTGTAATTAAGTACGTTGATGAATTGGTTAATGATTTTATAAAAGACCCCTTCCAAGATTTCACTACCAACGAATTTTTAGACTTTAGTAAAATATTTCGGACTGAATCAATGAAAAAATCTGAACGATTGGATTTAGCAGACGAAATAGAGATTTTCGGAATTAAAAAAAAGTTGTTTAAAGTCAGCCAAGGACATATCTTATTGCTCGACGAAAAAGGTATCGAGCTAAAAGACTTTAAAAAAGGGTATGTAAAGTTTGAGAAATCACTCAAAAAAACTCCTTTGACTTTATACCAAAAAATATATCTATCTTTCTTCATTCCTTTATCGATTTTAGCTTTATCAAATAGATTTTTTCCGCCTGTTTCAAAATCTGATTTTCAAGAGTTAAGTCGTGATTTTGACTCTCTAAACTTGAAATTTGATTATATGAAGAAACAAGTAGATATATTATCAAAGCTAAATGAACATGACACATTACAGCCCAAAAATTATCCCGATTCAGATAATTGAACGGATTTAAAAATCGCAACGGACTAAAAAACGTGTGCCAACAACGTACATAATTCATTGCTTCGGATTTATCCTTCGGAAAATCCTCGCCTTGTCTTAATTTGTTTCTTTTTTTCATATCTTTTGTCTTAATTTACGCAACGCAATCATGTACAAAACCGTTGTAAACAATTTAAAATCACATTAATGAATAGATTACCAATTTTTATATTAGCCCTTACAATTAATTTTATCTCCTTCGGACAAATCAAATCAGAATCGGAGTTAATCGGCAAATGGACTGTCGTAAAAATGATTGACAAACCGACAGAAGCTCAATTCAAGCCTATTGTTGATGCTTTCGAAAAATGCACATTCATTTTTAAATCAAATCATGATTTTGAATTGACTACAACTAATGAGACGGAACTATACAAAATGATGATAAATGAAGTTCTCAATGAAGAGGTTAAATGGAGATTTAATAGTTCCACACAAACGATTGGGATTGGAAATTCAATAATGCTCATTAAAATAGAAAGCAGTAATGAAGAGCCTGTTTTTCATATTGAAGAAACTGGATTGAATTTGCTTGTCAAAAAAATAGAATAAAAACTGTTTACAACAATGTATAAAAATAATGCGTAAGTTTATTCCTAAAACTAAAGGTTAGTGCTTGTTTGCTGCATCTGATTTTCCTTCGGAAAATCCTCGCACTCAAACTACGCACTATTCTTACACTAGACCGTTGTGTTTCATACTACCAGCCGCATATTTTAGCACTTTTGGTTTTTGCCAACGCTAATTTCCAACGCTCTAAAAACCAAAAGAGCTAAAATTTTCCAACGCTCGAAATAATCCGAATTAAATCTTGGAAATCCAAAATGTTTTTATAAATTTGGACAATATTTGTCTAAAACTATTTTGACCAATGAAAACATTAGGCGACACTTTAAAATGTGCTAGAGAGGAAAAAGAATTGATTCTGCGAAAAGTTGCGGCTGAAGTAGATATTGACCAATCTCTCATTAGCAAATTCGAGAAAAACGAAAGAAAACCGACAATGGAACAAATCGTAAGACTTGCAAAGTTTTACGGACTTCCCGAAAGTGAATTAATAATAAATTGGTACTCTGAAAAAATTGCAGACGAATTAAAATATACGGAATCAACTTCCGAGATTCTAAAAGTGGCAGAAGAAAAAATTAACTATTATAAAGCTCAAGAAAATGGGAAATAAGAAAATGAAAGTTGCAGAATTATTTGCAGGAGTTGGAGGATTTCGTCTTGGACTTGAAAAAACTAATTATGAAGTAGTTTGGAGCAATCAATGGGAACCTTCAACTAAAATTCAACACGCTTCAAAGGTTTATGAAGCTCGATTTGGAAAAGAAAATCATTCTAACGAAGATATAAACAAAGTAGTAACAAGAAATGTAGAAGAAATTCCAGATCACGATTTATTAGTTGGCGGTTTTCCTTGTCAAGATTATTCAGTTGCTACAACTTTGCAAAATTCTAAAGGTTTAAAAGGTAAAAAAGGTGTTCTTTGGTGGTCAATTCATAAAATTTTAGAAAACAAAAAGAACAAACCAAAATATCTGTTTTTAGAAAATGTTGACAGACTTTTAAAATCGCCTGCAAAACAAAGAGGTCGTGATTTTGCAGTTATGCTACAAAGTTTAAATGATTTAGGCGTTACCTAAAGGTCGGGCTTTCCGCACTCGCTTTTTTGTTCCTATCGTCTCAAAAAGAGCTCAAACAATTGCTTCAATCCCTAACGCAAAAAGAGATTCAATGAAAATTAAAGAAATACTAGAAAAATTAGATGTCGAAAGTAAATATATCGGTTTCCAACTTTCCAAAAGAAATGGATTCATTAATTCTACTTGGCTGTTGTACAAAAAAGAAAAGGAATATTACTTTTTCGATATAAACCAAAAAGTAGAATTTATTGATGCTTTTAAGTATTCAAAATCCGAAGCCTTAATTGAGTTTGAAAAATCAAATTTCGAAATTGACCTTTCTATAAATTAATTTGAAATTGGATTCTTTTATTTCTAATTATTTTTTCTAACTCTTCAATGGTTAACATCACATAAGAAGGTGACTTTTCATTTAGACAAACGAAACAAAATCTAAATCTATCACCTAATAGTTTTCCAAAATTAAATTCATTTTCTGTTGCACCAAAAAAGAACCCTTTTGGGTTTTCAGGAAGATATTTTTTAGTTGTCTTTAATTCTATAAATAAAATCTCGTCAAGATGAGTTTCTATGTAATCTTTTTCAAATGCAATTCCTTTCAATTTTGGAATGTAAACCATATCAAAAGATTGTAAAAAATTATGCGGAATATTAACTCTGTCTAAAAGCTCTCTTTTCATTTCTTTATCGATTTTGAAAAAGCCTGTTTGTTCTTCAATTAGATAATTTATCCCTTGTTTTTCTGTAACATTATTTGATAATGTCAATTTAAATGAATGTTTTCTTGACATTAATCTTCAGTTTTTAGTTCGTATTTTTTAAGTAGCTCTTTTGCATTGTCAAACTTTAAAAGTTCGTCAAGAGTTAAATTGAAAGCTTTGGCAAAAATCGCCATATTGGTAAGCGAAATATTTCGTTCAGCTCTTTCTATCATTCCAATATAAGTTCTGTGAAATCCAGTTTTGTGTGATAGTTGCTCTTGACTTAAGTTTTCTTGAGTTCTTAAGTAGCGTATTCTATCACCAAATTCTTTTAAAAGAAATTTATTTATCATAGGTCGAAACTATACTAATTGTATGCTTTGAACAACCGACAATATGTATCATTCAAATGTTCTTTTGCGTTAGGGATTGCAGAGGAAATCCTTTTTTTGATTTTTCTTCAAAAAAAGATTGGAACGAAAAGCCCGACCTTTAGGTAACGCCCAAATAATTATCAAAAGAAAGGCTAGTCTTAAACATAATCAACTATTTAGAAGTTCATAAAGAAGAATTTGAAACAAGTTCGTTTTGGAAGAAAAATGCACATTTACTTTTGGTATTTTATCTTCACGATAGAGATTTAGATTTACTCGATTATTTAATAAAATTAGTTGACGGTTGGCAATATCCAAACGAAGACTTAAAAATTATTAAACAAGATTGGGAGTTAATAAATCAAAAAATTAAAGACGGAAAAGCTCACGAATTATCAAAAGGAGACACATTCTATCTTGGAGCTTGTACAAAAGGCTCAACTGCTTTTAAATCGTTTAGAGATCAACCATTTAATAATGAACAAGCAAAACAAAGAGCATATTCTTTAAAACAAGGATATGTAAATCACATAATTGCAAACATTGCTCAAGAAGAAACTGCGGTTTATGGAAAAATAATTGAACGACCTGAAATTTTAGACAAAGTTCGCTCAATTGAGGAAATAGTAATTTTAAAATTTCATCCATTTTATGGCAAATCAGCAGAACAAATAGAAAAAGAATTGGGTTTAGAATTAAATCAAAATGCCAAAAGCTATTTTGCAAATCTTACAAATGCAATTCTTGGACTTCAACTCGGTCAAAAAATTGAGGAATTTGAAAAAGCCGATATTCAAGTAAAAACTATCCGACTTAAAGAAAATGATTTACCAAAAGAAGACATTTCGTTTCCAACATTTGAATATCAAGAACTTGTAGAAACAGATTGGGAAGATTCAGATTTTAAGAACATTTTGGAAAGCAAATTTTTCTTTGTGTTTTATCAATTTGAGGGAGAAAATCTGATTTTAAGAAAAGTGAAATTTTGGAATATGCCCTACTCTGATATTGCTGAAGCCAAAAATGTTTGGCAAGAAATGGTAAAGACAGTTGCAAGTGGAGAAATCGTAAAAGAAGTAACTGAAAAAGGTGTAAGAAAAACTTATTTTCCAAAGAAAACTGAAAACAGGATAAGTCACGTTAGACCACACGCAAGAAATGCAGCAGATACTTATGAATTACCTGTCGCAGATAAATTAACAGGATTGACTGAATATACAAAGCATTGTTTTTGGTTAAACGCAAGTTATGTGAAAGACGAAATATATCTGAAATAAGCCAACGCTAAAAGCCATACACATTTGCAATTCGCTACAGCCACTACACAGCCAAAAATTGCAAAAGAGTATGTCTTTGCCAACGCTAGCAAGTTTGCGGAAAAAAGTACGAAAACACAACAACGTATATAAAAAATAGCGGTTTTAGTGCTTAAACGGAAATGAATTTTATAAATTTAAGGTCAGTGAAAATCCGAAAAGTTAGTGCCTAAAATCCGCTACTTTTCATATACAAAACCGTTGTGTGCAATTTGGCTACGTTACCAAGATTTGGTATATTTGAATAAAATTATAGTCAAAATGGGAAAAAACACATCAATATCACTCGGAAATCATTTTGAGGATTTTATCAGAGAAGAAGTAAATTCAGGTAGATATGGTTCGGTAAGCGAAGTTATTCGTTCTGCATTACGTTTGCTGGAACGCGAAGAAAAAAAAGAAAGAGAATTAATTAAAGCTCTCGAAGTCGGAGAAAATAGTGGTTTTATTGAAAATTTTGACCCAAAACAAAACCTGACTGAATTACATCGCAAACACTTATGAGTAAAAACCAATACCGAATAAGTAAACAAGCGATTGATGATTTAAATGATATTTGGGTTTATACTTTTCACAAATGGTCTAAAGAACAAGCCGACAGATATTACGACTTGATAATCGGAGAGATTGAATTTATAGCGGACAACTATCTGATTGGAAAACCGGCTGAACAAACCCGAAAAAACTATCGAATAACGAAAATCAAATCGCATCTGATTTTTTACAGAAAGGTCGAAAATGAAATTGTAGAAATCGTTAGAATTTTACATCAGAGAATGGATATAAAAAAACGACTGAAATAAAAACTGCACACAACAATGGCTATAAGTAATTGCTCGTTCTCGCCTACTTCTGAAAATCCTTGCGGATTTTCAGTTTGGTGTGTACTTGCAAAGTTTAGTGCTAAACCACGCAACTACTCATAGCCGAGACCGTTGGCAATAATTTGAGAAAATCGAAATCTTAATGAACTTTTACGAATTAATTTACCTGAATATTTATTTATCACTTTCGAGAACTAATAAATCTATTCCTGAATGGTCGACTCTGTTTTGTCTTTCTTCTTTATTCTTTTTAAATCTACTTTCAATTTCAGTTTTACTGAATATTGAATTAAAAGAGTTGAAAGAAACTCAAGTTTATATTATTGCAGGAGTTGTTTTCGGAATTCATTACTTGCACTTCCAAAAAGAACATCGGATTTTAAAAAAAATAACGGATTTAAAATCAAAAGTAAATCTGACAAATAGAATTTTGACAATATTATATGTTTTGGGAACAATCTCTTTATTCTGCTATTTAGCGAATATTGGACTTAATAATTATCTGATTTTAATAATTGTAATTATTGTACCCACTATTTTGGCACATCTTTTCGGAAAACGAAATGAACAATTTGATTAATGAAATATAGCATTCCAGATAAAAGAGAATTGACAAAATCCGAAATTGAATTTCTGACCTATCTGTTTGGAAAAGAAAAATCGGAATGGACTAATTCAATCGGAAATCTGAAAGTTATTGCGAGATGTGGTTGCGGAAAATGTCCGACTATAATATTTGGAAAAACATTTGACTCGGAAGTTCAAAACGGGAATTTAATAATAGATTACGCTGGAAAAGGTAAAAACGGAGAATTGATTGGAATATCTGTATTCGGAACTGACCTAATGCCGACTGAATTGGAATTTTATTCAATAGACGGAGAATTTGAAATTACAGAAATGCCGACAATTGAAACTCTGAAACCTATAACGGAAAATCTAACTGAATAAAAAATACTATTGCCAACACAGTATATAAAAAATTGCTAGTTTTAGCTAAACCAATGTTAGTTGCTCGTTTGCTAGCTTCTGATTTTCCTTCGGAAAATCCTCGCACGCAAACACGCAACTTTCCATATACATCAACGTTGTGCGTAATTTGAGAATGAACATTTTTAACGATTTAATCCAGTTTTATAACAGCCGAAATTCTGAAAATTGGAATTTTGCAAAACACTACGTGCCTGAATTTTTTGAATCGAAATTTATAGTGCATTGGGATTATGGAATAATCGAGAATTTTCCGTTTGACAAATACCCTTTGAAAAACGAAACTTTGGCGGAAATAAATAAACGAGTAAAAATTGAGCAAGAATTTAATGTCTTACTAAAAGATGAAAAACTGTATAAGCCTATTTCAATAAAAAAATTGGCAGACCGATTTAATGTTCCATATTCGCATAAAACAACAAATCTGATTCCCGAAACACCGGGAACTTCTTTTTTAGATAATTTAAGTTTATCCAAACTAAAGGATTCTTTAAAAAGGCTATCGGAAAACACAAAACTGAATCTATTAATTTATGATTCTGAAGAATATAATTACCATACTGATTTAGAAAAAGAATATATTGATGTTGATTTAGGAAAGTATTTTGAACTTCAAGAAATCTTTGGATTTCAATTAGATACGTGTCTTTTTTCAGAAAATTTGGAATGGTGTCTAACAACAGCAGAAGAAGCACCAATGCTGTTAGGTTGTAAAAAAGAAATGGAATCGGAAATAAAAAAGAAAATAGAATTAGAGTTGTTTAAAGTAGAAAATGAACAGGAAATGCATTAAAAAACTACGCACAACAACGGCTATAGTTCATTACGGCTGAAATTCCTAATCGGAATTTCAAGCCTTTTTGCTAAATTTATGGTAACGGCGGAATGATACTCGCGTACCATTCCGTAACGAAACCATAGCCAAAACCGTTAGCCACAAGTTGAACAAACTGCAATGAAAGAAACATTCATCGGACATAAATGTAAATTATTGAATTCCGAAAAGACAGGAATTACTCTTGAACTGAATAGTTGGAGTTCTGAAAATATGGTGGAAAAATATTCTGTCAGTTTTGATAAAGAAAATACTATTGAGCGAATAACTGAAAACCAACTTTCTTTTGGAGAAAAAATCTCAAAAACTGATTTTTTTAAACGGTTAATAAGAGATATTCAAGCGTCAGAGGAAAAAACAAGAGAATTTGCTTCTGCAATTCTATGTGATTTTCTTGAATTTGACATTGCGGATTTTGACCTAAACATATTGAAACTAGGAATTGAAAAGATAATTGAACAATTAAAAACCGAAAAAAATGCTAATGCTGAGCAAAAGTTAGCAGAAGGACTTTTTGAATTTATTTGGTCAGAAAAGTTAAATAAAAAAGAGGAATTAAAACTGTTGGAAAGATTGACTGAAATTAACTCTTATCAAATATGTCAGTATTTGGATGACGAAGATTATTTGAAAATTCCGAAAGTAAAAAAATATGTAGAACTGAATAAAACCAGTGGCTAACAACGTATAAAATTAATTGCTTGGTACGAGCCTACTTACGAAAATCCTCGCGGATTTTCTATTCGGTTTGTATTTGCTAAATTCGTTGCTAAACCACGCAACTAATCTTATACAAAACCGTTGTAGCACATATTGAACCGTACTGAATAAAGGCTACATAATTTTAAACATTATGTGCAAAAATGACAAAGTAACTAGACGGTATTCAGAACCTTTTAAACTGTAACAATTTCAAAATTTTGTAGTCTTTACAACAAAAACAACTAAAGATGAAAAAATATCATGTACTTTCATTAATAATAATTATGATTAGTATCTCTCTATATGCGCAAGACAATAGAAAACAAGACCTTAATGATTTAGCAGAGAAATTTAAAGATTCATTAGATTATAGTGGAGTCTTTTTAGTAGCAGATGATACTTCAGTTTTACTCGAAAAAGCTTATGGGTATGCCAATATGGAACATAGTGTTAAAAATAAAATCGATACCAAGTTTCGAATTGCATCAATAAGTAAAATGTTTGTTTCTTATGCTATTTTTATTCTAGCAGATAACAAAGAGATAGATTTTAATGAATCTATAGAAAAATATTTCCCTCTACTTAAAAGAGAACTTAGTGAAAAAATAACCATTAAACATTTACTCAGTCATTCTAGTGGTTTGATAAGAGATATTGATAATATATCTTCTAAATCATTTCATGAAAATTATACAGAAGAAGAATTCATCACTATTTTAAATTCAACAAATTTACAGTCTACACCAGGTAAAAGAAGTTCTTATTCAAATGTTGGTTTTAGCCTGTTGGGTAGAATTATTGAAAAAGTAACAAAGAAGAATTTTAATGAAGCAATGAGTCAATTGATTTTTAAACCATTAAAATTAAAAAATACAGGACATGAAATTGAAGGGCACATAATTACAGATTTGGCAAATGGCTACAATGCAATAGGTGAAGAATTATTCAAAAGTTCACACGAAAATAAGTCGCACGTATTTGCAGCTGGTTCTATGTATTCAAGTGCACATGACTTATTATTGTTTGCTAAAGAGGTTCTTAGGGGTAGCTTAATTTCTAATGAAACACGAAAGTTATATTTAAAAACAAAAGGTTATTCAACGTTTAGTGGTTGGGTGACTTGGAATTATTCATCAAATCTAAATAACCAAACGTCAAGTGGTCAGTTTTTAATGCATGGTGGGAGTTGTCCTGGTTATAGAGCTACAATTGGGATTTTTTTAGAGGCCAAAACAGTAGTTATTGGTCTTTCAAACAAAGCACCAATAAACACTTCCTTGATTTACAATAAATTAGGAAATATAGCTGTTGGTTTAGAACCAGAAGAACTATTTAAACCTAATTTATCTAAGTTAACAACCAACATACTTGATGGTAAGTTCGAATCTACTATTGAAAAATATGATAAATTACTTAAGAGTAATCCTAATAACGAAAAGTTAAAAATTGATGAGTTAAACACTATGGGCTACTTATACTTAGAATACAACAAAACCAAGGAAGCTATAAACTTTTTTAAGTTTGCAACTATGCTTTTTCCGAAGAATTCAAATGCATTTGACAGCCTTGGTGAAGCTTTAATTAGAGATGGGAAAGAATCGGAGGCAATAAAAATGTATGAAAAGTCATTAAAATTAAATCCGAAAAATGAAAATGCAAAAGCTGTAATAAGGCAGTACAACAATAATTAATCGCTAATTTTTGTATTATCATCTCTTTCTTTATTGATTCTTGAGTTTATATATTTAAAAGGTGTTAGAAAAGTGAAAATATTTGGAGGAATAAATATGAGTACAAATAACGTGCTACAACAACGTGTATAATTAATTGCTAGGCAAGTTGGTTAAGAAAACCATCTAATTACAGAATTCATTATATTAGTTCATCGAAAAATTCTAACGAATTTCCCGCAACTAATCATACACAAACACGTTGTGCATAATATGAGAAACACCACATTGAGAACAATAATATTGATAGGAATTGTGATTTCAGCATACTCTTGCGGAATAAATAAAAACGTGAAATCTGACTCAAATTCTGAATTACCAAAAGAACTTTTCCAACGTTGGGAATTGGATTATGGAATGGTTAACGGAGAGAAAATAAGTGGGCTTCCAAAATCACCAAGTAATGACTACAAATTTAAACGGAATGGAGAATATCTTCTTTACAATGTGGATGAAACTTATATGACTGGAACGTGGGAATATAATAGCGATGAAAAAATAATATATACGAAACGTGACGACGGAGAATTAAATGGAAAAGTAGCGGATTTAAAAGCTGAAAGCATAACTCTTATTCCAGCTGGAAAAGCTGTTGAGGGAACGCCTTTTGAAAACTTCCGATTTTATTACAAACCAAAAACTGAATAAAATACTATGCACAACAACGTGTATAGCTCATTGCGGCTGAATTCCTAATCGGAATTCATTGCAATTTGCTATCTTTCGGTTACGGCGGAAAATCATAGCTGATTTCCCGCAACGAGCCATACACAAGACCGTTGTGTACAATACGATGAATCGAACTATAAATATACTTTTACTACTAATTTCAACTTTGAGTTTTTCTCAAAATAGTTCGGAATTTGATATTTTTCAAAAAATTATTGACAATGAAATTGGACGAGGATCTTTGGATATTTATCTGCGTTGTGAAAAAATAAAAACCTTTTTTGACCAAAATAGTTTTAAAGAGCAAACTGGAATTAAAGTACCCGAAAATATTTTAGACGAACTTGAAAAAAATGCATTAGAAAGTGTTGACGGAATTTGGAATCCAGAATTAATCAAAGAATTAAATTATGCTTCTGACTTTATTAAAAGTGAAAAATGTTTGACTTTAAAAGATGCTAAAAGCATATTTAATAAGTCTGGAAAAAGACATTCAATAATTTTATTAAGTCAACCCATATTCGATTCTAAATTTGAACATTGTGTTATTTCTATTTCATATTCGAAATATCCTGGAAGCGCCTATGGACAAACATATTTTTTAAAAAAAGTATATGGAATTTGGACAGTTATAGTTGAATATGAACAATGGATGACTTAAAAAAGTACTGTACACAACACCGTGTAAAAAACATTGCTTATTTTAGTTCAACCGTTTGGTCGTTGCTTTGCTTGCTTGCATCCGATTTTCCTTCGGAAAATCCTCGCACACAAACACGTAACGTTCCTTACACATAAACGTTGTATGCCATCGGAGTTACTTTTTGACATTCAACTTCGGTTTTCGGAATATCGTATCAGAAAAAATTGTTCGTTTAGATTAAGGATTGACTGGATTTTGTGTATTGTCAACCTATCAGGAA
>NZ_SUPL01000013.1 GCF_005047595.1 Pontimicrobium aquaticum | reverse complement strand
TTCCTGATAGGTTGACAATACACAAAATCCAGTCAATCCTTAATCTAAACGAACAATTTTTTCTGATACGATATTCCGAAAACCGAAGTTGAATGTCAAAAAGTAACTCCGATGGCATACAACGTGTTATATGTGGATAAATATACTCATTTTTTATATTTATTTTCGGGATAATAGGAACTTTTGTTCCGTGTTATCGCTTCTTGATAGTTGCTTCACAGCCGTATCCAAAGGACTTGTAATATCCATTAAATCTTTTCTAGCTACATGAGTGTAAATCATGGTTGTTTCCGGTTTAGCATGGCCTAACAATTCTTGTATGTGCCGTAACCCTACACCATTTTCAAGCAAATGTGTTGCATAGCTATGTCTCAAAGTATGAGGTGTTACATGTTTGTGAATTCCAGCAGCTTTACACGAACGAGATAAAACTTTTCGAATACTACTCGACGAATAAGGTTTTCCAGAAACGCCTTCTACAAAGAAATATTTGGGCTTGTAAGTAATAACATAATTTTTAAGTAGAGGAATAAAGCTCTCGGCCAATGTGGCATATCTGTCTTTACGTCCTTTGGCTCTTTTTATATGTATTTGTTTTCGTTTTAGGTTTATATCGCCCAACTTTAAGTTAAGTATTTCGCCAATGCGTAACCCTGCCGAATACAGTAATGTTATAATGGCGCGATGTTTTAAATTACGTGTGCATTGTATTATAGCAATTACTTCTTCGGGAGATAAAACAGTAGGTAGTTTTTTTGATTTTTTTGGCCTGCTTAAGGCAAGGTTGCTAATGTTTGTTTCAGGATAAAAAATAATAAATTGCTTCACAGCACTTATAAACTGGCGTTGTGTACTTATAGAGTAATTGCGTTTAATAAATACAGATTCTATATACAACTCTACATCTCTATTGGTAAGTAAATTTAACCCTTTGTTATGGTTAAATTCAATAAAATCGGCTATAAAAAAACTATAGGTTTCTACTGTACTTTTACTGTAACGCTTACCTTTTAAATATTTATAAAAAGTATTAAGAAATAACCTTTGTTTATCGCTTAAATTACGTTTTTGCTTTGCAGGAAATGTATTAGGAATGGGAATAGGCTTTTTAAATAGTTTACTTCTATTTATTTGTGCATGACCTTTAAAAACATCATGTATTTGTTTAAGATTATTAGGCGTATTTTTTACATACCAACTCTTTAGGGTAGCACTCCATTTGGCTTGAGGTATATGCTTTACCACATCTATTAATACCCAATCATGTTTAAAGCCTATAAGTATTTGGTTTTCTTTTCTGTGGTATGCTTTTGAAAGTGTTATAATAGGTAGATTGCTCATAATTAATGTATTACAATACCTTAAAGTTGCAAAAAAGAGAATTAAAATTCTAATGAGCTTCTAACCAATTATCGCCAATGTCTAAATCTACATCAAGAGGTACGTTTAGTTTATAGGCATTTTCCATTTCGGTTTTAACCAAATTTTTTATGGCATCTAATTCTGGTTTATAAACATCAAATACCAATTCGTCATGCACTTGTAACAGCATTTTGGTTTTAAAATTACCTTCTTGTAGCTTATTGTAAATATTAATCATGGCAATTTTAATAATATCTGCAGCACTACCTTGTATTGGTGCATTCACCGCATTACGTTCGGCAGCACCTCTAACCACAGCGTTTCGAGAATTAATATCTTTTAAATAACGGCGACGACCCAAAACGGTTTCTACATAGCCATTATCACGAGCAAAATCTACTTGTTTGCTTATGTAAGCTTTAAGTTTGGGGTAGGTTTCATAATAGGTGTCAATAAGTGCTTTGGCTTCAGTTCTGTTTAAATCGGTTTGATTGCTCAACCCAAAGGCTGAAACCCCATAGATAATTCCGAAGTTTACTGTTTTAGCATTACTACGCTGTTCTCGTGTTACTTCACTTAATGGTACATTAAATACTTTTGAGGCTGTGGATGCGTGAATATCCTCGCCATTTTTAAAAGCATTAATCATGGTTTCTTCTTCACTTAAGGCAGCAATAACACGTAATTCAATTTGAGAATAATCGGCAGCTAAAAGCGTGTAATTTTCATTTCTTGGAACAAATGCTTTACGTACTTGCCTGCCACGTTCAGTACGAATAGGAATGTTTTGCAAATTAGGGTTGTTGCTGCTTAATCGTCCTGTGGCTGCAACGGCTTGCATATAGTCGGTATGCACTCTTCCTGTTGTTGGTTCAACTTGTTGTGGTAAGGCATCAACATAGGTGCTTTTGAGTTTTGCTAGACCACGATACTCTAAAATGTTTCTAATAATTTCATGGTCTTTAGCCAAATAGCTCAGGATGTCTTCGGAAGTTGCATACTGTCCTGTTTTTGTTTTTTTAGGTTTGTCAACCAACTTTAGTTTTTCAAAAAGAATCACACCTAATTGCTTAGGAGAAGCGATATTAAATTCTTCACCTGCAGCTTTGTAAATGTTAGTTTCTAAAGTTGCAATATCGTTATTAAGTGCTTCTGATAGTGAATTTAAAAAGGCAGTATCTAAATTAATGCCTTCTAACTCCATGGCTGCAAGTACACGAAGCAGTGGAATTTCAATCTCATCAAACAGTTTTTGTGTATTGGCTTCACCTAATTCTTTTTCAAAATGTTCTTTTAATTGAAGCGTAATATCGGCATCTTCAACAGCATATTCGGTTTGTTTATCTAAAGGAACCTCTCTCATCGAGAGTTGATTTTTGCCCTTTTTACCAATAAGTTCGGTAATTGAAATAGGTGTATAATTGAGATATGTTTCAGCTAGTACATCCATGTTATGACGCATATCAGGATTGATAAGATAATGTGCTAACATAGTATCAAACAATTTGCCTTTAACCTCCACATTGTATTTAGCAAGCACTTTGATGTCGTACTTTAAATTCTGACCAATTTTTTCAATAGATTCATTTTCGAAAAATGGACGAAGTTGTTCAATAAGTTCTTGTGCTTCATCACGATTTTCAGGAAAAGGCATATAAAACCCTTTACCAACTTCCCAAGAAAAGGCAATACCAACCAACTCAGCAGTAATTGGATTAATGCCTGTGGTTTCAGTGTCAAAGCATACAGAGGTTTGTTGCATTAAATTTTTAATGAACAATTTAGTTGCCATTCCTGAGGCTATACTTTGATAAAAATGCGAGGTGGTTTTTGCTGTTTTTCTTGTGTATTCTGAAACTGTTTCTATTTCTTCTGAAGAATCCGTGCCAAATAGGGAGAACTGTCCAGCGCCTGCACTTTTTGAAGACGAACTTGAACTCGAAGATGAAGAAGGGCTTTTTTTATTTTGGTGGCTGAGGTCGCTCGAAGCCACATCAGTTTTTTCTTCCTGAGTAGCAAAGGTTTTTAAGAAATTGTCGGTTAATCGTCTAAATTCTAAATCCTGAAAAATGGCTTTTACTTTATCAATATCTGGATGGTCAAGCTCAAAATCTTTAGCATCAAATTTTACTGGTACATCAAGCATGATGCGAGCTAGTTCTTTAGAGAGCATACCCAGTTCTTTTGAAGCTTCAACTTTTTCTTTCATTTTCCCTTTTAACTCATGCGTATTTGCCAATAAGCCTTCCATGCTTCCGTAAGCAGCTATAAATTTTTTAGCAGTTTTCTCACCAACTCCAGGAAGTCCGGGAATATTATCGGACGAATCTCCCATCATACCTAAAAAGTCAATAACTTGTTCAGGTCGCTCTACTTCAAATTTCTTTTGTACTTCTGGAATTCCCCAGGTTTCATAACCTCCACCAAACGATTTTGGACGATACATAAAAATGTTTTCTGAAACGAGTTGCGCAAAATCCTTATCTGGAGTTACCATGTAGGTTTTGTAACCTTCTTTTTCGGCTTGTTTAGAGAGGGTTCCAATGACGTCGTCGGCTTCATAACCTTCTTTAACCATAATTGGAATATGCATGGCTTTTAAAATGTCTTGTATATATGGTACGGCAACTTTAATAGCTTCTGGTGTTTCGTCTCTATTAGCTTTGTAGGCTTCAAACATTTCAACTCTATCAACACTTCCACCTTTGTCAAAACAAACTGCTAAATGGTCTGGTCGTTCTCGTTTTATAACATCTAAAAGCGAATTCATAAAACCCATGATGGCTGAAGTATCGACACCTTTTGAATTGATTCTTGGGTTTTTTATAAACGCATAATAACCGCGAAAAATTAAAGCATAAGCATCGACTAAAAAGAGACGTTTTTGTTCTGACATATTTTATGTGTTGTAAGGCATAAAATTACGAAACAATAATGGTGATATAAAAAAAAAAGGGAAACACATTGTATTTCCCTTTTTGGCTATTTACTATTTTGTTAAAATGAATTAACTTATTACAGAAGCAGTACGCTTTAACTGTAAACTTTTTATATATGCCTTAACGCTACTAATATCGTTACTCTTTTTAAAGTTAAGGTCTAAATTTTGTTTTTTTGGATTTGTAGTTATTGGATCTATTTTTTTAATAGCAATCTCTTTATTGATTTCAGCTTTAATAATAACATCAGCTTTTATTTCAATTTTAATTTCAGTCTTTTCAATCTTAGTATCGTTTTGCGCAGATGCGAAAAAAGGAACGATTAAAAATGCTATTACTATTAATACTCTGTTCATAACTTGGGGTTTGTTTCTGACAACAAAGTAAAGGCACACAACAAGTTAGTATTCTAAATTTTTGTTCAAATGCAAAGAAATCTAGTTTATTTGAATCGTTTTGAAAAAAATATCGATGAAATGCATTTTTTAATATTGCTTTTCATCGATAAAACACGTATTTGGTCGTTGATAGATGTAATTGAACCATTCGTCGAAACCTAAATTTTTATTAAATGTAGGAAAAGAAGTATAATTATTATTTTACTCTTTATTATAGTAATCTGACTGATTTTGTTCGTTTTTGCCATCTTGATATTTCATATAAGTAAATCCTTTATGAATACAATATGATCCAATATCTCCAGCTTTATTCATAGCGAGATATGCTATTTGAAAATCTTTATAACGATTGCCTTTAGAGACTATTCTGCTTATAGCTTCTTCACAAGCTTCCTGAGGAGATTTTCCTTGTCGCATTAATTCAACTATTAAAAAACTACCAACAGTTTTTACCACTTCTTCTCCCATTCCTGTAGCAACTGCACCACCAATTTTATTATCTATAAATAATCCAGACCCAATAATGGGTGAGTCGCCAATACGTCCTTTCATCTTATAGCCTAAGCCAGATGTGGTGCAGGCTCCAGCCATGTTTCCATTATTATCCATAGTAAGCATTCCTATAGTGTCATGATTTTCAATATTGATAATAGGCTTGTACTTTGAAGTTTCTTTCCATTTTTCCCAAGCTTTCTTAGACGCTTCGGTTAAAAGTTCTTCTTTTTTAAAGCCTTGTGCATAAGCAAATTCTTCTGCACCTTTTCCTGCAAGCATTACATGAGGCGTGTCTTCCATTACTTTTTTTGCTAAAGCAGCTACATTGGTAATGTTTTCAACACACAAGACAGCACCACAATCTCCATCAGAATTCATAACACAAGCATCTAAAGTGACATTTCCATCACGATCTGGTGTACCACCTTTGCCTACAGTTGTATTTTTTATATTTTCTTCTTCAACTGCTACACCTTCAATTGCGGCATCTAAAGCAGACGAGTTATTAGATAATGCTTCTCCTGCTTTTGCATTGGCTTCAGCAAACCCCCAAGTACAAATCGCAATTGGAAATTTTGATGTGTTAATTGTTGCAGTTTCTTTAGAAGGCGTTTTTTTTTCTTTATTGCAAGCAATAGCCGAAGCTCCAACTGTAATACCAACGCCAGTTAAAGATGCGTTTTTTATAAAGTTTCTACGTTTCATGATGTTATTGTTTTGGTTGATTAGACATTTCGAATATGAGTTCGCCACCTTTCATAATATCTTGATGAGATAATAAGTTGTTTTCTAGCTTTTTTCCATTGATGGATACACTTTGTACATAGACATTCTCCTTACTTTGATTATTAGCTTTAATCGTTAAGGTTTTTCCATTGTCTAAATGAATTTTAGCCTCTTTTACCAGCGGACTTCCCAATGCATAATCTGGAGAACCTGGAGTGACAGGATAAAACCCTAAACTGCTAAAAATATACCAAGCACTCATTTGGCCTGCATCATCATTACCACATAAGCCTTCAACGGTTGAGCCATACATGGTGTCCATAATCATACGAACACGAGATTGTGTTTTTTCTGGATGACCTGTCCAATTGTATAAATACGGAATATGATGTCCTGGTTCGTTACCATGCACATAGTTACCGATAATACCATCTCGCGTAATATCTTCGTGTTTAGCAATATATTTTTCATCAATATTCATAGTGAATAAAGAATCTAAACGTTGCGTGAAGCGTTCTTTTCCTCCCATCATAGTAACCATCTTGTCAATGTTTTGTGGAACATATAACCCATAATTCCAAGCATTGCCTTCAATAAACCCTTGTCCATGAGTATCCATTGGATCAAAGTTTTTTCTAAAAGTACCATCACTCAATTTTGGACGCATATAGCCAATTTTTGGGTCATACACATTGTTGTAATATTCGGAGCGTTTCATAAACTCCTTTTCTGCTGAAGCATCACCAACTTGCTTTGCCATTTGTGCAATACACCAATCGTTATAAGCATATTCCAGAGTTTTTGAAACCGATGAGTGACTTAAATCATCTGGCACATATTTGTAATCTATGTAGTCTCCCAGGCCATCAAAGTAACTTACGTTTGCAGTGTTCACTGAAGCTAGCAACGCACGTTCATAGTTAAAATCGCCAACATTTTTTGCCATGGCATCGGCAATAACAGAAGTGGCATGATAACCAATCATACACCAATTTTCATTTGCATAATGAGACCAAATAGGCAACATATTATGAACGCTTTCATCATGGTGTGCTAACATACTTTTTATCATATCGTTATTACGCTTAGGTTGGGTGATATTGAAAAGCGGATGAAGCGCTCTATACGTATCCCAAAGTGAGAAAATAGTGTAGTTGGTAAATCCATCTGATTGATGAATATTTTGATCTAAACCACGATATTGCCCATCTACATCTTCATATAAAATAGGTGAGAGGTTGGTATGGTACATGGCTGTATAAAACGTAATTTTATCATCTTCAGTCAATGTCTCGGCTTCTATTTTAGAAAGCTCTTTGTTCCATTTCTCTTTAGTTTCTTCTTTAATCTTATTAAAATCCCAATGCGGAATTTCGGCTTTTAAATTTTTCATCGCTCCAGCAGTACTTACTGGAGACAAGGCAAATTTAATATTGATTTTTTCATCTTCTTTGGTATCAAAATTAAAATAGGCACGAATGTCTTTTCCTGCCATTTCGGGAAAATTTTCATCTTGTTTAAAACGTTTATAAAAACCATCATATTTAATCTCATCATATTTCTTGTGGCCATAGCTCTTGAAGGGTTTTGAGAATTGCATCGCAAAAAATACTTTTTTAGTTCTTGCCCAACCTTTGGTTTGGCGATATCCTGTAACTAAGGTGTCGTTTTCAACACGAATAAAGGTCCACACATTTTTATTGTCGTGATGATACACATTATAGACCATGTCTAAGATAACATGCGCATTATCAGATTTTGGAAAGGTGTATTGATGAAACCCTACGCGTTCACTTGCAGTTAACTCTGCTTTAATATTGTAAGTATCTAAATCGACTTTGTAATAACCAGCAGAGGCTTCTTCGTTGTCGTGAGAGAATGTTGAATAAAATCCTTTATCACCATCGTAAGTTTCTAATGGGTCGAGGACTAAGTCTCCCGTTGTTGGCATGACTAAAAAATCACCCAAATCGGAATGTCCTGTACCACTAAAATTGGTGTGTGCAAACCCAATAATGGTAGAATCACGATACTGATAGCCTGCACAATATTCGTAGGTTTCACTATTATAAGAGCCATCTTCTTTATGCATAACCTCAAAGTTGGTTTGCGGACTTAATTGCACCATTCCAAAAGGCGCTGTGGCTCCTGGAAACACATGTCCCATTTTACTAGTTCCTATAAACGGATTAACGTATTGTGTATAATCTTCTTTTGAAGAATTGTGTGTTAAGTTTTCTTTAGAAACGTTTTCGTTTTTACAATTGAAAACCATCGTAAGTAATATAAAGAATGCAAGTTTTTTAAGCATGTGATACTATTTTTTTTGAATTTCTATAACCAAACCAAAGGATATATGAATAACATAAAGTGATAAAAATAAATGCGATTTTAAACCCAAAAAGGTCTATTAAACTACCGCAAACAAAGGGTATAATTGCACCACCAACGATTGCTGTACACAATAATCCTGATGCTTTGGGTTTTAATTCGCCAATACCATCAATGGATAATGTAAAAATGGTTGGGAACATTATGGAGTTGAACAGTCCAACAGCCAAAATACTCCACATACTTACTAAGCCAGTAGTGCTAATAGAGATTAAAATTAATGTAATCGCAATGGTTGCAAATATGCCAAGGACTTTACCTGGTTTCATGATTCGGGTTAAATAGGAGCCTACAAAACGACCAATCATAGCACCAGACCAATAAAAAATAACAAATATGCCTAGTAAGGCTTTGTCGTCAGCTCCATCTAAAGATTTAAAAAAGACTACTGCAACTGTTTCAGCTATATTCATTAGTGCATTACTTTCTCTAATCAAAGGAATCATATTCATTTCTTGAAAATAGTTTACTAAAAAACTCCCAATGGATACTTCAGCACCAACATAAAATAAGATACCAAGTACACCTAACATTAAATTTTTGTTTTTAAAAGCTTCAACATAAGTGCCTGTTGAAGTTTCATTAATTAGTTTAGGAAGTTTTGCAAATAAAAATATTACAGCAATAAGACCAATAAATAATGCTAACCCTAAAAAGGGCATTTGCACAGCCGAGGCTTCTGAAGCTAAATAGGTTTCCTTGGCTGTTTCGGTTAAAGCCGCAATTTGATCTTCCGTTTTTATGGTATCACTTAATATAAATAAAGCACCCACTGCAGGTGCAATAGCTGTTCCTAAGGAGTTGAAGGCTTGAGATAAATTTAAGCGACTGGACGCACCATCTTCACTTCCTAATACTGCTACAAACGGATTTGCAGCTACCTGTAAAATAGTCATTCCTCCAGCTAAAATGAAGTAAGCTAGCATGAATATTCCAAAAACACGATACGAAGCTGCAGGATAAAACAATAAACAGCCAGCTGCCATCGTTAATAGTCCTAGAATGATTCCTTTTTTGTACCCAATTTTAGATAAAATGTAACTTGCTGGAATAGATAGCAAGAAATATGCCCCAAAAAAAGCAAATTGTACCAAGACTGCTTGCGCGTAAGTTAGCGTGAATAGCTCGCGAAGTCGAGGGATTAAAGAATCTACCAAAACTGTTATAAATCCCCAGAGGAAGAATAAGGTAGTTAGTAGTATAAATGAGGAACGATAAGATTTTGGTTGGTTCATGTGTGTTATATTGTCATTGCGATGCCGACGTTTGTTGTCGGCAGTGGCAATATGTTGTTATATTTATTTTAAGAGTTCAATTTAAAAGATTCTCACGTCGTTTCACTCCTCAGAATGACAGTTAATTAATAGTAATTTCATCAACAAATAACCAACTTCGTCCATCGTGCTCATAACCTAAGTGCCACTCTGGTAATACACCCAGTTTTTTGGCAATGATTTTTACATACCGATAACTTCTACTAGGTTGTTTAAACTGGACAGTTTTTATATCCACTTCATCCGAAGGTATTATGTCTTCAAACACATAGTTTCCTAGTGACTTGAAGTTTTTCCCGTCTTTAGATACCAAGCATTTAACTTCAGTTGGATAAAATATCCAAGAGCGTTGGTCTTTTAAAAAGTTTACTGAAATGGTATTAATAGGGCTTTCACTACCTAAATCAACAGTGGCAATTACATCTTCATCAGAATACCCTTGCCAAGTGCCAGTTCTAAAATCTCTTGCACCAATAATACCATCAATTAAAGCATCATTGCCTCCAGCGTTGTATTGATTGGCGTATTCAGTGTCTAGTTTGATAGAAATATTTGGATCTATTTTATAGAATTGTGTGGTTATAGTTGCACTCTTAACACCTTCTTTTTCAGAATAAACACTTAATATTGTTGGTTCTGAGATTGTAAAAGACGTTTCATATTTTTTATAATTATCTTCTCCTAATTTGAAGAATATCGTTGCGCTTTTATCTACATTCTCTAAAACCACTTCGGTTTCACCTTTAAAAGCCACATCGCCTTTGGCAATAAATGGAGCAGGGATAATCAAATGGTCTGTTATTTCGGTTTTTGGTTCTTGCCCTTTTTTTGTTCCCCAACTTGAAGGCGTACTGGTCATTTGAAACTCTAATATTCCGCCATCTACAACTTCATTATGATATATGAATGTTCTTTCCAAAGCTTCTCCATTTAACATGGCACTTTCAATATATTTATTAGAATCACTAATATCATGAGCCACAATTGTAAATTGTTGGTCCTTTTCTAAATTGATGGTTGCTTTAGGAAAGAGCGGTGTTCCAATGATATATTGGTTAGACGCAGGAGTTACCGAATAAAAACCCATAGAACTTAATATGTACCAAGCACTCATTTGTCCGCAATCTTCATTTCCCGAAATTCCGTCAGGAGCGTTTTTGTATAATTCAGTTAAAATTTGATGCACACGCTCTTGCGTTTTATGTGGCTTATTTACAAAGTTATACAAATAAGCCATATGGTGACTGGGTTCGTTACCATGAGCGTATTGCCCAATTAAACCAGTAATATCTGCCTGATTACGACCTGAGGTTTCAGCTTCAGCAGTAAATAATTCATCTAGATTTTCTTCTAATTTGTCCTTTCCACCAAGTAAATCCATAAATCCTGAAATGTCTTGCGGTACATAAAAACTGTATTGCCAAGAGTTGGCTTCGGTATAATTGAAATTCACCTCATAAGGGTCGAAAGGCGCAAACCAAGTGTTACGAAAACGACCTCTCATAAATTGTGATTCTGGGTCGAAAATATTTTTGTAATATTGAGCGCGCTCAGAAAAGGTTTTATAATCATCATCTTTTCCTAAGTTTTTTGCCATTTGTGCTATGGTCCAATCATCATAAGCATATTCTAATGTTTTTGAAACCGATTCGCTTTCAAATTCTACAGGAATATAACCAAGTGATTTATAGGATTCCAAGCCTAATTTATCTTGATTAGCAGAGTGCTTCATGGCTTCAAACGCTTTGTCAACATCATAATTTCGTAAGCCTTTTAAATACGCATCAGCAATGACTGGAACCGCATGATACCCAATCATGCAACCTGTATAACAACCAGACAAATCCCAAATAGGCATGATACCACCTTCGTCATATTTTGCTAAAAAGGTATTGATAAAATTGTTAGTTCTGTCTTGTTCAATAATGGTATATAAAGGATGTGCAGCTCTGTATGTATCCCAAAGTGAAAATACTGTGTAGTAATCGAAATCTTGGGTTTTGTGAATTTCTAAATCCATACCTCGGTAGCGTCCATCCACATCTTGATAGAGGTTTGGAGCAATACTCACATGGTACATTGCTGAATAGAAATTGGTTTTATAATCCTCATTATCACTTTCAACGACTATTTTTTCTAGCTGTTGTTCCCAAATGTTTTGGGCTTCGGTTTTTATTTGTTCAAACGATTTTCCGTCTAGCTCTTTTCGTCTATTTTTACGAGCACCTTCTTCATCTACTGGCGAAATTCCAACTTTAATTTCTAATGTTGTATCCTCTGATGCATCAAACTCAAAAGCGACTTTTACTTTTTTTCCTTCGTTAACATCGTTGAGAAAAGTCATGTTTTTAAACGATCTGGAAAACTCCATATTATAAAACAAATACTGGTTTGTTGCCCAAGCTTTGGAATGTCTATGACCTCCAATTTCGGTATTGGAATAGATGTTTACCTTAGAGTCTAAGACCTCGTCGCGATGCTCTAAATCTAGAATTACAATTTGTTTTGAGCCTTCTGAAAATTCATATTTATGAATACCACTTCGTTTTGATACAGATAGTTCTACATCAATTTCAGTGGAATCTAAATGTACTTTGTAATAACCAGGTTCAGCCACTTCGTTATCATGACTAAAATGTGCTTTATAGCCTTTTTGAACTTGTGCTGAGCCTGTCGAAGTATTAGCACCATTATTAAAAACCACCTCGTTGGTTGGCATCAATAAAATATCGCCATAATCGGAAACGCCTGTGCCACTCAAATGCGTATGCGAGAAACCGTAAATGTAATTATCAGAATAATGATAGCCAGAACAGCCATCCCAACCATCCAATCGTGTGTCTGGAGAGAGTTGCATCATGCCAAAAGGCATGGTTGCACCTGGATACATATGACCATGACCTCCAGTGCCAATAAAAGGGTTGACATAAGAGATGAGGTTGTTGTCTTTTTTTGCGGGGTAGTTATTTGTTTTTTCTTGGCAACTAAACAATAATAATGCGATGCCGAAATAAGCAAAAATTAGTTTCATTAGTGGTTTTTAAAATAGAAGTTGAAAGATAGTAAATCTTTAAATAGTAAGTTAAGGTAAAAATCAAAGGGTATTGGTGTTTGTATTCAATATTGAACATGCATCTTAACTGTCATATTTTCAGGTTATATGGTTGTTGTGTTCTTATTTTGTTAATGTTTGCTAAAATGTAAGTTTTGGAGCTATTTTTGTACAAAGTATGAAAAAGAGAGAATGATAAGGTGGCTAATATTTGTGGTAATCTATGCAATAGTAGATTTTTACGCGTTTCAGGCTGTTAAAACCATTACCAAAAATCGTTGGATTCATTATTTGCATGTTTTAGTATCGGTAGTTGTCGTTGGTAATTTTATATTTCAATTTACACAAGCTAGCGATGGAAGGGTTTTATCACCAGAAAAAAGTTATGCTTTCGGTTTTCTGTTAACACTTTTGGCTTTAAAGATAGTAGTTGTGCCCATTATGTTTGGGGAAGATGTTTTTAGAGGCTTGGTAGGTGTTTACAAAAAATTAGTTGCATCAAACAATAGCTTTCATTTACCATCACGCCGAAAATTTATCAGTCAATTTGCTTTGGGTCTGGCCGCTATACCGTTTACATCGTTATTGTATGGTATGTATAAAGGGAAGTACAATTTTAAAGTATTGAAATACACCCTACATTTTGAAGACTTGCCAGAAGCTTTTGATGGTTATAAAATTACCCAAATAAGCGATATTCACAGTGGTAGTTTTGATAATAAAGATAAAGTGTCTTATGCTGTTAATTTAATTAATGAGCAACAATCGGATGCTATTTTGTTTACTGGCGATATGGTAAACAATAAAGCTACCGAAATGTTGCCTTGGAAAGAGACTTTTAAAAAATTAAAAGCCAATGATGGTGTTTTCTCAGTGTTAGGGAACCATGATTATGGAGATTATGTAGATTGGGATACAGCAGAAGAAAAACAAAAAAATTTAGAGGATTTAAAAAAGATACAAAAAGAAATGGGCTTTGATTTAATGCTTAATGAAAGCCGATTTATTGAAAAAAACGGAGCGCGTATAGCTATTATTGGTGTTGAAAACTGGGGAAAGGGTTTTAAACAAAAGGGCGACTTAACTAAAGCCGTGTCAAACGTTGATGCCAACGATTTTAAAATATTAATGAGTCATGACCCTTCGCATTGGCAATATGAAGCTGTAGCACATGATTATCATTATCATTTAACATTAAGCGGACATACACACGGTATGCAATTTGGTATTGAAATCCCTGGATGGGTAAAATGGAGTCCTGTTAAATGGCGTTATAAATATTGGGCTGGTATTTACAAAGAAGCAGGTCAATACATTAATGTTAACAGAGGCTTTGGTGTGTTGGCGTATCCAGGGCGAGTAGGTATTTGGCCTGAAATTACAGTAATTGAACTTAAAAAAGGGTTGGAAACTGTGTAATTAAAAGGAAATGTTATATTTACTATGAAAATATTTATTTTTATAAATGTATCAAAGTGAACCTACTAGTAAGCTTAATTTAAAGTATAGTATAAAAAAAATACGTAGGTTTGTATAACGACATTTAATTTAAAACTTTAAACTATGTCAAAGTTTGGTGAATTAATAGATGTAAATATTCCGGTTCTGTTGGATTTTTTCACAGAATGGAACGAACAATCTGTAGCAATGCACGCTGTTTTAAGAGATGTTGCAGCTGCGTTAGGCGATAAAGCTAAGGTTATTAAAATTGATGTTGAAAAAAATCAAGACCTAGCAGATGCCTTGCGAATAAAAGGCTTGCCAACGTTGATTATCTATAAAAACGGCGAAATGAAATGGCGCCAAAGCGGAGAGCAAGATGCCAATACGCTAATAGGGATTATTCAGGAATACGTTTAAAAGTATATCCTTTTTCATTAAAGTATTTTAAGACTTTTGGAAGTGCAAATTGCATGTTTTTTGAAGCTTTAACACTATCGTGAAATACAATAATGCTTCCAGAATCAGTATGATTAATTACATTGTTTAAACAGGTTTCTGTTGATACTTTTTTATTCCAATCAACCGAAAGCACATTCCACATTACAATTTTATAAGATTGCTCTTGAAGCTTTTTGATTTGTTTAGGTGTTATTTGTCCATAAGGAGGTCTAAATAAATCCTGATTACCAATTTCTGATTCTTTAACATGTAAATCAATAATTTTTTTTGCTTGAGTAATATTATTTAAATAGTCCTTGGTTTTCGTTTTCCAACCTTTAACATGGTTATAAGTATGGTTGCCAATGCTATGACCTTCACTTATAATGTTCTTAAAAACGTCTGGATGCTCTTCAATATTCTTTCCAATACAAAAAAAGGTGGCCTTAGCATTATACTGCTTTAAGGTATCAAGCACCCAATTGGTAATTTTTGGAGTAGGGCCATCATCAAAAGTCAGGTAAATGTCTTTACCTTTAGTTGGGATGTCCCAAACCAATGTTGGAAATAACGACTTAACAACCTTTGGGGTTGTTATTGGTGTAAAACTCATTTAGTTTGTACTATCAGTTGGAGCTATGGTTGTATCAACCGGAATATCTGCATCTTGCTGTCTGTCAAATTCTTCAGTTTCACCAGTAAACAATCGTATAAAGTTATTGTATTTTTGCATTTCTGCTTCTACAAACGGTTGTTCTTCGTATCGCATTAACACATCAATCAAACCTCTATATCGAGCAATATCTGTAGATATTTCATCAATAAGTTGTGTTTGCTTTTTATCTGATAAGGTACTAAAATACGTCAGGTTTTCTTGATATTTCATTGAAACATCTATATATAATTGACGACCTTTCTCATTGGCTTCAACTTCATAATAAGCGCTAATATAAGGCTCTAAAAGTGTATAAAAACCAAAGATATCCACAGGCATTTTTTCCATGGCTAAATCGGTCATTTCTTCGGCTTTTTCTAATTCGCCTTCATTGATAAGTGCTTCGATTAAGCGTGCTAAATTACCACGATAAGAAATACCGTTTTTTCGTGTTTCAACATCATGATAAATATCGCCACCACTATTTCCCCAGTCCCAATTCTTTACTTGCTCATACATTAAATCGGTATCAACACGTCCCATATCAAAAGGGTTAGCTCTATCAATTGGTGTTCTAATAGGTACCAATTTATAACACAAACCATCTAATTGTAAATAATCTTTCATCCAAATATAATCACCATCACCAAAGGCGCCACCAGTGAAATAGATAGGGCGTTCCCAGTTGTTATTAGCAACTATGTCTAACATTAATAATCTGTTTTTAGGAAGAGAGTTGCTGGTAATTTCAATATCAACATACGATTCTATCTTGTCGGCATCTTTGGCTTTTACAATGCCATGTTTTAAAACAGATGCTTTATCAACAGAAATTCTTAAATGTTTAGTTGGTAAGTAATTTGTTTCTAAATCTTGAGGTCGCATAGAATTTATATCCCAGCCTTTTTGCTGAGCTACATATTTATATTTTGACCTTGCGTTATTGCTTGTTACAAATTTCAAAGCTTCTTTTATGTCTAAGGATACAGAGTCAGGAAGTATCTGCTCTACTGGTAGCACATCTCGTGTACCATATTTGTATTGGTCGTGTGTTAATTGAGAAGGAATAGGATCGCTCTCGTATGCTTTGCGTTTCATTTGGTCTATATACCAATCGGTTTGAAACAAGCTAGTATTTACTACTCTTACATCTTTTCTAACACCTTCAATTTCTTGTAAGTACCACAAAGGAAAAGTGTCATTGTCTCCTATACTAAATAAAATAGCATTAGGTGCACAAGATTCCAAATATTTTCTAGCCATAGACAGTGCTGTTTTTTTGCCAGAACGGTCATGATCATCCCAATTGTTTGCAGCTAAAATACCAGGAACTAAAACTAAGCAAGCAATTGTTATTGCAGGTGCTAATAATTTCTGTTTTGTAAAATTTGAGAAGAAATCATAGAGTGCATAGGCTCCAAAACCAATCCAAATAGCAAATACATAAAAAGATCCAACTACCGAGTAATCGCGTTCTCTTGGTTCGAATGGGCGAACATTAGTATATACTTGTATGGCTAATCCTGTAAATAGGAAAAATACCAACATGATCCAGAACAGTTTTTTATCAGAATTAAACAAAAAGAACAATCCAATTAAACCTAATATTAATGGCAAAAAGTAATAGGTATTTCTACCTTTATTGTTGAGCACATCACTTGGTAGGTTGTCTTGCGACATACCAAGGTGCATTTCATCAATAAATTTAATACCGCTAATCCAGTTGCCATGCATGTCGTATTTTCCTTGAATATCGTCTTGGCGCCCAGTAAAATTCCACATAAAATAGCGCCAATACATATATCCTAATTGGTATTCTAACATATATGCCACATTGGTTAAAAACGAAGGTTTTTCAATATCTAAAAACTGCTGTCCATATTGTCTCAAGAAATCGTTGTATTGTTCATAGTCAATTTCCCCTTTTTGGACTCTCGACATAAAATCGTTTACAAACGCCCTTACCTTGTTTTGCATCTGGTATTCTGGTTTTATTTTAAAGTTTATAAATCCAGTGTACATCATATAATTCTCGGCATGCTCAGGGCTCCACATTCTAGGTAAAACCGAAGCGTGTTTGGTATTATAACTAGGTAATGCATTTTTGTAATCGTTTACAATAACATATTTTCCTTTTTCAAAATCTTTTTCATACTTAGGCTTGTCATCCTTGTACGGATTATTTTCATCGTAGCCCGAATATTGCTCGGTAAACTGTGGCCCATAAAACAAATATGTTTTTGGGTATTGCTCTAAATTGTAATATGCTAATAATTCTCTAGCACTAGAAGGGTTGTTTTCGTTAATTACTACATTGGCATTTGCTCTAATAGGTAGCATTAACCAAGACGAAAACCCTAATATAACAAAGGTTAGACAGAGTATAGCTGTGTTAATATGTTTGTATTGTTTTTTGCGAGTATAATTTAATCCGTAATAAATGGCAGCTACAATTATTAATCCAGCAATGATTGACCCTGAATTAAATGGTAATCCAATGCTATTCACAAAAAATATTTCTAACGCACTAAAAAAGCGTAAGATATTAGGAGCTAATAATTTAAAAATAAATAACAAAATAGCAACCACTACGACATTGGCTATAATAAAGTTTTTAACCGTTATAGTTTTATAATTCTTAAAGAAGTAAATAAGTCCAATAGCAGGAATGGTTAATAAACCCATGAAATGCACTCCAAACGATAATCCTACAATAAACGATATTAACACCAGCCATTTATTGCCTCTAGGTTTGTGCATATCTTGCTCCCAACGAAGACCTAAATAAAACATAATAGCCATTATCATAGTAGCCATGGCGTAAACTTCTGTTTCCACAGCGTTAAACCAAAAAGAATCTGTAAACGAAAAAGCAACACTACCTACTAATGAGGCTCCTAAAATAGCTTGTCCTTGACTTAAAGACATGGTATTATCTTTTACAACAAGTTTTTGCAATAGTATAGATATAGACCAAAACATAAAAGCAATGGCAAAGGCACTAGCAGCAGCACTCATCATATTAAGCATTAAGCCAATTTGTGATGCTTCCATAGCAAAAATGGAGAAAAAAGCACCCATCATTTGAAACAGTGGCGCTCCAGGTGGATGGCCAACTTGTAATTTAGATGAAGTTAGTATGTATTCTCCAGCATCCCAGTAACTTACTGTGGGTTCTACGGTTAGGCTATACGTTATAAATGCTATTAAAAAGGCAATCCAACCTAAAATGGTATTCCATTTTTTAAAGCTGTTTTGTGTCATAATGGTTGTTTGTTACTGATGGCGAATTTAATAATAAAAAAATTACACAAGACTATTTTTAAGTAAACGTTAAGGGTTTCGTATTATTTTCTTGAAAAAATACTTGTGCAAATAAAACTTTGTTATAAATTTGCAACCTCAAAATAAGAGAATGGCCTATGGTGTAACTGGCAACACGTCTGGTTTTGGTCCAGAAGAGTCTAGGTTCGAGCCCTAGTAGGCCAACAAAAATCCAACTTTATAGTTGGATTTTTTTGTTTTCGATAAGATTTCAAAAAGAAATATCTTTATATCACTGTTTTTATGTAAATCATATCAAAACCCTTGTTAAAATCAATAATAATGTTGTATATTTGCAGCGTTGTAAGAAAAAGAATAGCTGAGGGGACGAGAAGTCCCCTCTTTTTATACTAAAAAATGTTTAAAGATAAAGTTCTAGCATTATTAAACGAAGCACTCGATGAAAGACCAGATTTGTTCTTATTGAGTTGCGACATATCTGAAACAAATGCCATCAAGGTTATTTTAGATGGTGATAAAGGCGTACTTGTTGAAGATTGCATATTTATCAGTAGAGCGATAGAACATAATTTAGATAGAGAAGAACACGATTTTTCTCTCGAAGTGGCTTCGGCAGGAGCAACAACACCTTTAAGTCATGTTAGGCAGTATAAAAAAAATGTTGGTAGAACTTTAGCTGTAAAAGCAGAAGGCGAAAAGTATGAAGGTATATTAGCTTCAGCAAATGAAGAAGATATTTTATTAACATGGAAAGCTAGAGAGCCTAAACCAATAGGAAAAGGAAAAGTTACCGTTGAAAAAGAAGTAACAATACCCTATAAAAATATAACAGAAGCAAAAGTTAAGATAAAATTTTAATCCAATATAACTATGGAAAATCTTGCGTTAATTGAGTCATTTTCAGAATTTAAGGACGATAAATTAATAGATCGTGTAACCTTAATGGCGATTTTAGAAGATGTTTTTAGAAATGCATTAAAAAAGAAGTTTGGCGATGATGATAACTTCGATATAATTATCAACCCTGATAAAGGAGATTTAGAGATTTGGAGAAACCGAGTTGTAGTAGCCGATGGTGAGGTAGAAGAACCAAACCAAGAAATCTCTTTAACTGAAGCTCGTAAAATTGAACCCGATTTTGAAGTTGGCGAAGACGTGTCAGAAGAAGTAAAGCTTATCGATTTAGGTCGTAGAGCAATTTTGGCATTACGTCAAAATTTAATTTCTAAAATTCACGAGCACGATAACACAAATATCTATAAGCAATTTAAAGATTTAGTAGGCGAAATTTACACCGCTGAAGTACATCATATTCGTCATAGAGCGATAATTCTTTTAGATGATGAAGGCAATGAAATAATTTTGCCAAAAGACAGACAAATACCTTCAGACTTTTTTAGAAAAGGTGAAAACGTTCGTGGTGTCATAGAAAGTGTTGAGCTAAAAGGAAATAAGCCAGCAATCATTATGTCTAGAACAGCACCAGCATTTTTAGAAAAGCTGTTTGAACAAGAAATTCCAGAAGTATTTGACGGATTAATTACAGTTAAAAACGTAGTGAGAATCCCTGGTGAAAAAGCAAAAGTAGCTGTAGATTCTTATGACGATAGAATAGACCCAGTTGGAGCCTGTGTTGGTATGAAAGGATCAAGAATCCATGGAATTGTTCGTGAATTAGGAAACGAAAATATTGATGTAATTAATTACACAAACAACTTACAATTATACATAACCAGAGCTTTAAGCCCTGCAAGAATTACTTCAATTAAAATTGACGAAGAAGCAAAGCGTGCCGAAGTAATTTTAAAACCAGAAGAAGTTAGTAAAGCAATTGGTAGAGGAGGGCACAATATTAGACTAGCAGGACAATTAACAGGATATGAGATAGACGTGTTTAGAGAAGGTGTAGAAGAAGATGTTGAATTATCTGAATTTTCTGATGAAATTGATGCTTGGATTATTTCAGAATTCTCAAAAGTAGGATTAGACACAGCAAAAAGTGTGTTAGAGCAAGATGTTGACGATTTAGTAAAACGTACCGATCTTGAAGAAGAAACAATTAATGAGGTTGTGAGAATTCTTAGAGAAGAATTTGAAGAATAAAAAATTATTATATATTAGGTGAACAAAGTAACACAGGTTAGTTTTTACCAAATTTTATAAGTACCAAAACCAACGCAGTTAACAACTGCAAGATATTTTAAAGGCAATTTATGGCTGAAACAATTAGATTAAATAAAGTACTAAGGGAGTTAAATATTTCTATAGATCGTGCTGTTGATTTTTTAGAATCAAAAGGCATTGAAATAGAAAAGCGTCCTACTACTAAAATTTCTTCAGAAGTATATGAAGTCCTTTCAGGAGAATTTCAAACCGATGCAAGTAAAAAAGTAGCCTCTAAAGAAGTTAGTGAAGCTAAGCTTAAAGAAAAAGAAGCATTACGATTAGAACGCGAACGCGAAATCGAAGAAAAACTTAAAAAAGAGGAAGCTGCTAAAAAGGAAATCGTTAAAGCTAAAACCACTTTAGAAGGTCCTAAGCAAGTTGGTAAAATAGACTTAGATAAGCCTAAAAAGAAAGAAGCTCCAAAAAAAGAAGCAACCCCTGAAACACCAACGAGAGTAGAGAAAAAGAAGGAGGTAAAAGTTGAAGGTCCTAAGCAAGTTGGTAAAATAGACTTAGATACACCTAAAAAGAAAGAAACTCTAAAGAAAGAAGCTCCAAAAAAAGCAGAAACAAAATCCGAAAAGCCTAAGCCTGCTAAAAAAGAAGAAGCTCCAAAACCTGAAGTAGCATCAACCGAGCCAAAAGAAGAAAGAGTTGCAACTAAATATCAAAAACTAACAGGTCCTAAAATTTCTGGAGATAAAATAGATTTATCTCAATTTAATAAGCCTAAGAAAAAGAAAGAAGATAAAAAACCTGACGCTAATTCAGATGCAAGAAAAAAACGTCGTCGTATTAGTAAAGTAGGTAATGGTAATGCACCTGGAGGACAAAGACAAGGAGGACAAAGAGGTGGTAATCAGCGAGGAGGAAAAGGAAGAGGACAAAGACGACCACAAGTTGTAAAAGAAGAGCCAAGTGCTGAAGAAGTACAAAAACAAGTAAGAGAAACTCTTGAAAAACTTCAAGGAAAGTCAAACAAAGGAAAAGGCGCCAAGTATAGAAGAGAGAAAAGAGATCAACATAGAGAGCAAACCGAAAAAGATTTACAGCAACAAGAAGCAGAAAGTAAAGTACTTAAAGTAACCGAGTTTGTTACGGCAAGCGAAGTTGCTACCATGATGGACGTTTCTGTAACACAAATTATTTCAGCCTGTATGTCGCTTGGAATGATGGTAACCATGAATCAACGTTTAGATGCCGAAACACTATCTATCGTTGCTGAAGAATTTGGTTATAAAGTAGAGTTTGTTACCGCTGATATTGAAGAATCTATTGAAGAAGTAGAAGATAAACCAGAAGATTTAAAACCACGTGCTCCAATTGTAACAGTTATGGGTCACGTAGATCATGGTAAAACATCGCTTCTAGATTACATACGTGAAGAAAACGTTATTGCTGGAGAATCAGGTGGGATTACACAACATATTGGAGCCTACGGTGTAGAATTAGAAAACGGACAAGAAATAGCCTTTTTAGATACACCTGGTCACGAGGCCTTTACCGCAATGCGTGCTCGTGGTGCTCAAGTTACAGATATTGCAATTATTGTTGCAGCAGCAGACGATGATATAATGCCTCAAACGAAAGAAGCAATTTCACATGCGCAAGCAGCCGGAGTACCAATTGTTTTTGCAATAAATAAAATAGATTTACCAGCAGCTAATCCTGAAAAGATTAAAGAAGGTCTTGCTGGCATGAACTTGCTAGTTGAAGATTGGGGAGGAAAAATACAATCGCAAGATATTTCAGCAAAATTAGGTACAGGTGTTAAAGAATTATTAGAAAAGGTATTACTTGAAGCCGAATTATTGGAGTTAAAAGCCAATCCTAACAAACCAGCACAAGGAACTGTTGTTGAAGCATTCTTAGATAAAGGAAGAGGTTATGTTTCTACAATTTTGGTTCAGGCAGGTACACTTAGAGTAGGAGATTATGTTCTAGCTGGTAAAAATAGTGGTAAGGTAAAAGCAATGCATGATGAGCGTGGAAATGATGTTGAAGAAGCAGGACCATCAACGCCAGTTTCAATTCTAGGATTAGATGGAGCACCTCAAGCAGGAGATAAATTCAATGTGTTTGAAGATGAAAGAGAAGCAAAATCTATTGCAGCTAAACGTACACAGCTTCAACGTGAGCAATCTGTTAGAACGCAACGTCATATTACACTTGATGAAATTGGACGTAGAATTGCTTTAGGAGATTTCAAGGAACTTAACATTATTCTTAAAGGTGATGTTGATGGATCGGTTGAAGCCTTAACAGATTCTTTCCAAAAATTATCTACTGAAGAAATTCAAGTGAATATTATACATAAAGGCGTAGGTGCTATTACCGAAAGTGATGTGCTACTAGCAACAGCATCCGATGCTATTATTATTGGATTTAACGTTCGCCCAATGGGTAACGCACGTCAAATAGCTGATAAGGAAGAAATTGACATTAGAATGTACTCTATTATTTATGATGCGATTAATGACTTAAAAGACGCTATGGAAGGCATGTTGTCGCCTGTATTTAAAGAAGAAATCACAGGAACAGCCGAAATACGTGAAATATTTAAAGTATCAAAAATTGGAAGCATTGCAGGTTGTATGGTTACCAATGGTAAAATATACAGAAACTCTGGTGTTCGTTTAATTCGTGATGGTGTGGTAATTTACACTGGTGAGTTAGCATCTTTAAAGCGTTTTAAAGACGATGTTAAAGAAGTTTCTAAAGGATACGATTGTGGTATGCAGATTAAAAATTATAACGACATTAAAGAAGGTGATGTTATAGAAGCATTCCAAGAAGTAGAAGTTAAAAAGAAATTAAAATAACTCTTTAAGATATAAAAAAAGCGACCTAGTTAGGTCGCTTTTTTTATATGTATTGTCCCGTCCTGAAATAAGTTGACACAAAAACGACTTATTATGAAAGACAAAGAGCAATCAAGAGTTAAGCGTACTCAGCGCGATTATAATTTGGGCTTTAAATTAGCAGTAGTATCGCAAGT
>NZ_SUPL01000012.1 GCF_005047595.1 Pontimicrobium aquaticum | reverse complement strand
TACACCGCATTTTTATCCTCACAAGTCTTTTCTTATTCTTTTTTATAACTCAATACTATAAACACTATAACTCAACTAATTATCACATGAAAAAATTCCATACCAAACCAAAGCGAAGGGAAAAATCTCGGTAAATATTATTGGGTGATGTGTAATAATTATAACCTGTAAATGAAGAATTGAAATGCTCTAGTTTAAAATAAATACGTGTTTGCTTTACTTTTGCATTTATAAAGAAGTCTAATCTTGGAAAGCCACCTAGCTGCTTATTATTTTGAACATAAAATTCTGCTAGCACAGGATCGTAGGCATTCATATTATACTTAGAGAAGTAATTGAAGGTTATTCCTGTTTGAAGAAACAGTGCTTTATCAAAAAAATGATTGGAATAATACAATGTATTTCTAGTAACAAAGTCTGGGACATTTAACACGTCTTCTCCATCGATAACTTTTTGATATAATAATGTGTTATTAAGAGCTAGTTTACCAAACTTAATTTCTTTTCCTATTCTTGCTTTAAAGTAATTAACTGTTCCGTTGTGTTGGTTTGGTTTTAAACGTTGTGGTTCAGCATCAGTCTTATTAAAATAGGTGTAATTATTTATTGTTGTATAGTCTAGATTAAGATTAATTAACTTTTTTGAAGTAATTTCAAATCCAAGTTGTTTGGTTTGTATATTATCAAATGTGTTTTGCCAATTATAGTTTATGTAATCGCTTTGATATAATAAGTAATTATAATTTGGTGCTTTTGAATTTAAACTAATCCTTGCTATAATTTGAGCATCGTAGTTTAAATTATATTTTGCTTGACCGTTTAAAAAATTTCCATCAAAATCTCCTGAGAGATTAAAACCAAAATCTCCTTGAATAAAAAATTTGCCTATGGTATTTTTATACCCTCCACCAACAGAAATCACATTTCCTTTTAAACGATTAGTTATATTATTTCCATTTGTGGATACCAAGGTGTTATATCCATAATTATACTGGTTATAGCCAACGTTAAATTTTAGTTCTCCAATAATATTGTTTTTATAGCGTGTGTTCGCTTCAACATAAACATTCTCTAGTGTTGTTTTATCATTTAGATTTGAACTAGAAAATGCATCTCCAAAATAATCGGTATATGGAGATGATTGTTTATATTGGTAATACTTATTTTCAATAGATATAATATTACCTAGACTTAATGTATTTTGGCTTAAAGAGTCTTTTTGTTGAATAAGATTGTAATAATGGTCTATATGAAATCTTTTCCCTTTTAAAACACTTTCGGCATCTTCAAAAGCTGGGTCGAAAACAGAGCGATCAAAAAATCGTGGATTTCCAGATTCATACTCAACGAGGTCTTCATCTATAATCCCTCCATTTTCTTCATTCATTAAATCTTGAATTACCGAATGTGCCCTTACATTATATTTACCATTTTTGGTTTTATAATTAGCTGTAAACCTAAAATTTCCGGTACTCGTCAATATATGCTGATAATTCCCAAGGGACCTTAATCCTTTATATGCTATAGAAAAATTAAATTGAGGTGTGGTATTAACGGTAAAAAAGGAATCCAGTAGTTGACCTTGCTCAAAAGCAGATTTAAACATTAGCTCCGTAAAAGGTGTAGGTACGTAATAATAGTTAACATCTTCTACTTCAATAAAATTAAAATGTCTTGCTCTTGCACCAAAAACTGGTATTAATGATTTACTGGTAAAATCGTAGCTTAATGTATTATAGGTTTGCCCAATATTTGAAAAAGGCAACAGATTAAAATTATCCTTTCTTAAATAATTAAATTTATACTCCTTATTAATAGTAAGCGTTGTATCAACATAAGTGGTATCAAAATCCTTTGAAATTATACGATACATTTCAATTTTGGCATCTTTATTTTTTACAATGTTTCTACTATTTCTATTTAAATTTTTATTTAGGGACGTGTCTGTAATTGCACTTTCCCGAGTCTCTTTAGAAACATTACCGCTATTTAACTTTATTTGCGAAAAAGCAGATGAAAAAGAAAGCAAAAAGAATAAGATTAAAAATCTGTTGTACATATATATATTATAGTGAATTTACAAAAAATCCATTTTACCAGCTGCAAAAATAGAAAATATCCTATGTATTTTGTTTTTTTACATATTCAATAAGAACAATATGTAAATAAACGTAAGTTTTTTAATTTAATTTACATGCTTAAGTTAAAATATTCTGAATTAGAATTTGAATGTGGCACAGACGAAGCTGGTCGTGGCTGTCTTGCTGGCCCTGTTACTGCTGCTGCTGTTATTTTACCTCTAGATTTTGAGAACACAACATTAAACGACTCTAAGCAACTATCACATAAAAAGCGCAACCTTTTAAGACCTATTATTGAAAAAAACGCTGTAAGTTTTGGTGTAACTCATGTTTTTGAAGAAGAAATAGACACCATTAATATATTAAATGCTTCTATTTTAGCGATGCATCGCTCTATTGAAAAACTAACTATTCCTACTCAATTTATTTCTGTGGATGGCAACAAGTTTAAACCATTTAAACAAATCCCACATAAAGCCATTGTTAAAGGTGACGGCAAGTATTTAAATATTGCAGCAGCTTCAGTGTTAGCTAAAACCTATCGTGATGCTTATATGCTAAAAATACATGAAGAATTTCCAATGTATAATTGGAAACAAAACAAAGGTTATCCAACTATAGAGCATCGTGAAGCCATTAAAAAGTATGGCATTACAAAACACCATCGAAAATCTTTTAAGCTTTTGCCTGAGCAATTAACTTTTGAATTTTAAGTTATACCTTTGCAGAAGATTGCATTAATTAGTCCTAAATGAAAAAGTTTTTTGTTTCCCTTTTTATCATCCTGCTGTGTTTTAGCTGTAATACTTCTAAAAAAAACAAAACCAACATACACCAACTTATTCCTGATGCAACTTCGGTTGTAATAAAAATAAACACACTCGAGACTTTTAAAAGCGACATCAATAATAGTGCATTTGTAAAAAGGATTACTAAAACAGATTTTTACAAAAACTTAAATACTTCATTAAAAAGCTTAGATAAATTTAGAACAGATAACGAATTATTAATTTGTTTTAACAACAATAACGACTCAACTCACTTTACTTTTATTACAAAACATCATGATAGCTTAGTAGGTGCAACCGATTCGTTAAAACTTCACAACCTAATAATTGATAGTGTTTTTGTAGCTTCTTCGTCTAAAAACATTATCGATAATATAAAAGTTCATCAAAACAATAGCATTAATAATTACAATAAGGTTTTAAATGAAAATGCTTCTTTCTCATTGTTATTGAATGCGAATAGCACCACCCATTTTGGCAATGCCATTTTTAACACTTCCAATAAAGAATTTGCAAGTTCTATTGCTTTAGACTTAGAGGTTTCTCCTGACGAGTTTATTTTAAATGGCGTGAGTATTAATAATGATTCTGTGCAAGATTTCATAGATGTTTTCAAGAACACAGTTCCGCAAGAAAATACTATTCAAAATATAGCGCCTACAAACAGTAATGGCTATTTAAGTTTAACGTACAACGATTTTCAAATACTTCATAAAAACCTACTACAATTAAAACAACAAAAAGCCGACAGCACTCAGCATTTTGAACTTTTAGAGACACTTAAAGAAGTTGGTGTTATTTACTTTGAAGACAGCGAAGTTTTGGCAGTAAAGTCTATTGATGCCTATAGCACAAATGACATCTTAAAAAGCGAAGAACATAAATTAGAAAGCTATAGGAATACCGATATTTTTTCTTTTGACAATCCTGACTATTTTAAAAATGTATTTTCTCCAATCGTATCGTTTAGTAATACATCAAAATACATCAATATTGATGACTACTTTCTATTTGCTGATGATAAAACAATTTTAAAAACAATTATTACCAATTTCCAAAATGGAAGCACTTTTAGTAATGATGCTAATTTTTTAAGTCTAAAAGAATCATTAAGTGATGAAGCATCGTTATTAGTCGTTGCTCATCCAAAAAAACTGTTGCGTATTTTAAAAGCTACTTTTAATGAAACAAATGATGATTTCGATTTAAGCAACCACAGATACTCTGGATTTCAAATGGTGCAAGACGATGGATTTGTTCATATTAATGGTGCCATAAAAAAGAATAAATCTAGAGCACAACAAAATACCATTAGCGAAGAGTTTACCGTAACCTTAGATGCTGATATTATAACCAATCCGCAGTTTGTTGTAAATCATCGCACAAAACAAAAAGAGGTTGTTGTTCAAGATATTAATAATAACTTGTATTTAATTTCTAATAATGGTAAAGTACTCTGGAAAAAACAACTTCAAGGCACTGTTCTTGGTAATATTGAGCAAGTTGATCTTTACAAAAACGGACGTTTGCAACTAGCATTTGCAACACCAAATCGCGTGTATATTTTAGATAGAAATGGTAACAATGTTTCACCTTTTCCGTTAAAATTCAATAATCCAATTACACAGCCATTAAGTGTATTTGATTACGATAACAACAAAAACTATCGTTTTCTTGTCACACAAAACAACATCCTTAATATGTATGACAAAAATGGCAAACCCGTAAATGGATTTAAATATAACAATACCACTAACGATATTATTACTCAGCCAAAACATTTTAGGGTTAACAATAGAGACTACATTGTGTTTGCTGCCGAAAACTCATTAAAAATATTAAATCGTCGTGGACAATCTAGAATTACAGTTAATGAAACTATTAACTTTTCTGGAAATGCTATTTATAATTACTACAATCAATTTACTACCACCACAAAGAGTGGCGATTTAGTTCAGGTAAATTTAAAAGGTGCTGTTAGCAAACAATCTTTAAATCTTAATAGCAAACATTATATTTCAACAACTAGTAAAACACTAACTTCTATTGACGAAAATAAGTTAACCATAAAACAGCGTTCCCAAGAATTGGATTTTGGAAATTATACAGCTCCAAAAATCTTTTATATTAATGATAAGATTTATGTGTCATTAACCGATTTGCAAGCTCAAAAAGTATATATGTTCGACAGTCAGTCTAAACCTATTAATAATTTTCCTGTGTATGGAACTTCAGCAATAGACTTTGCAAATATTGATGGTGACAGCAATTTAGAGTTTGTTACCAAGGGTGAAACTAATTCTATTATCGTATATCAAAAGAATTAAATTAAATATTTGATTTATAACAGTTTAATTTTGTAGTTTTGAACTATCCCATTATTTATTGATCTATAGCACTTAAAAAGCCTATGTTTTTAGGTTTCTTTGCCTCAATCTTATTATTTAAAAAATTTACAACTAAGCAACGATAACCAAATCGAGAAGCCGAATCTATTATGAGGTGCCAAGGTAGAAATACCTTGGCATTTTTTGTTTTATAATCCTTTTGAAATTAGTAGTATTGCATTTCAAACACACACACATGATTAAACGTACCAAAGCCTCAATTTCTAAGTGCATATTACATAAAGTTGGCAATAAATTTAATAGCACTAAAAATGCCTTTTCAGAACAACCTATAGATTTTGATGAAGCTAGTTACGATTTAATCTTACCATACTTATTACGTCCTTTTGGTAGTGTTGCCGAAAGTTACAGATTTAACCATCACTCCAACATTAACCTTAACGAAATTAATAGTTACGCGAGTCAGTTATTAAAAGACGACACTGATTTTATAGACATTTCAAAGCACATAGTGACGCATCTGTTTGAGCAATCAAACTCAGCTCAAATAAAAACTGGCGATGTTATTATATGCCTGTTTCACGATATTCAATATGAAGATTATACTACCGATGCGATTGGTATTTTTAAAATAGAAAACAAGACCAGCTTTTTTCAAACTTATTTAGAGAATAACAGCTATGATTTATTTGTTCAAAAAGGCATTCAAGCTAAAAAAGTTGATAAAGGCTGCTTAATTTTAAATGCTGCCGATGCTGAGGGTAACATTGTGCTAAGTGTTGATAACAATAATTATGATGCCCAATATTGGGTAAAGAGCTTTTTAAATGTAAAATACCCTGACGACGCTAACCAACACACCAAAAACTATATTGAGATGTGTAGAGAGTTTTCAAAAGAAATCATGCAACCACAATTTGGTATGCAAGAACAAAGTAGTTTTTTAGCAAAAACAGTCGATTTCTTTAAAGAAAATGAGGTTGTAAACATTGAAACGTTTAAAGAAGATGTTTTTGAGGAAGAAGAACAAATACAACTGTTTGAAGATTACAAAAAAACCTTCGAGAACGACAACAACGTACTTATTAGAAATCAGTTTGATATCTCAGAAGTGGTGTTAAAAAAGCAAAAGCAGAAAATTAAAACCGAGATAAAACTCGACACCAATATTCAAATAAAATTGGACGTAGATGCTCCTGATGCCTCCGCCGAATATTTAGAACGCGGTTACGACGAGGATAAAAAAATGCACTATTACAAAGTGTTTTTTAATGCCGAAGGGTAATTATATCGCCATTGCGAATCCAGTAAGGCCATCTCACTAATACAAAAATATACGTAGAACTACGTATTGATTTTGAGTAAGAAAATAACTACCTTCGTTTAATAGACGATAAACTTCAACTAAAACTGAATTTATCTTAATATTAGCTGTAATTTAACCGAAATCCCAGAAAACATTGAGCAAAACAATCTCTGACTATAAATCAAAATGGAATACTTTTTTTGAAAATTGGTTGAATTCCCCACAGGGAGTATTTGAAAACGACATTTGGGGCAAAGGACATACTGGAAAAGGAAAAACGGAATTGGATCCCTTCAGTTTGCCACAACCATATTTGGGAAATCCTAATGATTGTTCAGTAATCACATTAAATCTGAATCCCGGACCAACCAGTGACTTGCGAATTTATAAAGACGGAATGCTTGTTAAGCAATTCAGCGATAGCGAAAACTATTTTGAATATGCAAAGAGTTTTCCACAAATGAACCTGGAAAACCACCCAAGTAGATTTTGGATTAAACAATTTAAATGGATAGATAATATTATTGATAGCGACATCAAACATACACTACCCTTTGCAATTGAAATTTGTCCGTGGCACTCTAAAAAATGGAAAGCGTTAAAAAAGATTTCGCCTGAACTGAACACATATATTAGAGAAAATGTATTTGATATTATAAGTGAGGCTATTAATTATTCAGCTATGAAAACTGTACTATCTGTTGGTAAAACTTATTACGATTTGTTCAGTTTAGAAAGTTTGGGCTTTGAGAAACTGATTGAAATCACACCAGATAACTATTCAGAAATTGTCAATTTAGGATGGCCAAAAAACAAGAAAGAACAACTGTCAAAAAGGTTTTTCTCAATTTGGAAGCATAAAGAAACTGGGATTAAGTATTTCAATACATATTCTTTTGGTTCAAACACACCACCCTCGGATAATTGGAATGAAATACAGAATTATATATTAAAAAACTACAGCTAACATTTTGTATAGTTCATTGCTAAATTCACGCAACGGATTCTTACACTAGACCGTTAAACGAAACTCAAAAACATTGCCTAAAACTCCGCTTCAAAAAGCGTCTTAAAATGCTTAAGTAATTTTTCTTTAACCTCAGCTTCATACACTTGTTTTTTACCAAGCTCCACATTAAGTGAGGTCACTGCTTTACCACGAATACCACAAGGAATCATTAAATCAAAATAACCCAAATCGGCATTTACATTAAGTGCAAAGCCATGCATGGTTACCCAACGACTGGCGCGAACGCCCATAGCACATATTTTACGTGCAAAAGGTGTCCCTACATCTAACCAAACACCTGTTTCGCCTTTGCTACGTTCGGCTTTTAAACCGTATTCGGCAAGGGTTAAAATAATCATTTCTTCCAGTAAGCGTAAGTACTTATGTATATCGGTAAAAAAGTTATCTAAATCTAAAATTGGGTAGCCTACTATTTGCCCAGGACCATGATACGTAATATCGCCTCCACGATTTACTTTATAAAACGTCGCGTTTTTTTCGGCTAGTTGTGCCTCGTCAACCAACAAGTTACTCATGTCGCCACTTTTTCCTAAGGTATATACATGAGGATGCTCTACAAACAAAAAGTAATTGTTTGTTTCAAGATTAGCATCTTCTCTACGGTTTTTAATTTTTGTATCTAGAATGCCTTTAAACAAGGTTTCTTGGTAATCCCAAGTTTCTTTATAGTCTTTGCGTCCTAAATCCTGAAGTTCAATTTTCTTATTCATAAGCTGCAAAATTACGACTTATTTAGAATATACTTCAACTTTAACTAACTGGAAACTGAATACTGCGACTGCAAACTGTGACCGTGAACTGCAGCTGCTAGCCGTGACTACCTCTCTGGATTATTTAAAATAACCAAGGCAGCAATAACACCTGGAACCCAGCCACAAAGCCATAATAAAAAGACGATAAAAATGGAGCCACATCCTTTATCTAAGACTGCTAAAGGTGGACAAAAAATAGAAAGTAAGACTCTCCAAATACTCATTTGATTTGATTTTTAATGATTGATTTATAAAAATTCTTCAAAACTACGTTTTGAAAACATTAAATTGTCATTCCCGAGAAATCGGGAAGATTACCTATGTGACGTTAACATAGGTAATTTGTTACATCAATTTTGACTATCTGGAGAAACCTTTTATTTACAAAGTGCTTTTAAAGCATCTTTAATATTTCCAGGCGTACTCATAATTTTCATAAATCTTCCCATCGTTAAATCTGGCCAATGCAAGGCTATTCTATATCTACCATGTAGCATAGTCGCTTCGTTACCTTGTAAAATAATTTCGTATGGCAATGCAGCTGCATGAGTTTCTCCTATTTTATGCAAGAAATTAGGCTCACCTTCTTCACTATTTAACAATCCTACACCAAAAACAGCAATTTTTTTATCAGGATATACCAATTTATAAACCATTACTGTATTTCCTTTTTTAGCTTTTAAATTAGCTTCAATAGTATTTAGTCCTTCTTCAAAAGAGTTAAATTCATTTAACTCAATTGGGTCTGTAAAATAAGGCATGCCTATTTTATAGTGATATTTCCTTAATTTATCTGCTTTTACTGTTCCTCCAAAAGGAGAAAACTCATTACCTAAAGACGATAAGGTGCTTTTTAGATCTTCACTAAATTTTTTAAACGTTGAGCTAAACGTTGTATAATTATCCATTAAATAAGCTCTTAAAATATAATCTGGGTTTGTATAAGATATTGTAACCTTACCATCGCTCTGTACCAAACCTACTTTAAAAACAGCACCAAGAGCACCTCTATCTATAATTTGTGCTGTTTTATTTTTTAAATCATTTCTAGTAAAAGCGATTACTTTTAATGTCGATTTCCCAGAAGGATTATACGAACCTAAAACGGTAAAATTGTTATTCCTTAAAACTGATTCTACTTTATCTGAAACATTATTTATGGTTTCATTTACATCTCCAACTTTTATATATGGTGTTAATTCTTGTGAAAAAGAATAATAACCCACAAGTAAACTTGCTACAATACTTAAAACTATTTTTTTCATTTTTATACCATTTGCAAATACTAAATTTTAAAGTATTCAAATTAATTATCTTACAAAATAACTCCATAAAAAGAGGATATTCTATGATGTTAGTCATAATTCTTAAAAAGATGCTTTCCTTTTTTTTTAAATAGTGTAATTTTGGCGTTTTAAATTATAATTATCATGCAGCTTTCTGAACAAGAAATAGTACGACGCGAAAAGCTTAAAAATTTAAGAGCTTTAAGCATAGATCCTTATCCAGCAAATTTATATCCAGTAAACCACACCTCTAAACAGATAAAACAAGATTTTGCTGAAGGCAAACAGGTTGTTATTGCAGGTAGATTAATGTCGAGACGTATTCAAGGAAAAGCCTCTTTTGCAGAGCTTCAAGATAGCGAAGGTCGTATTCAAGTCTATTTTAACCGTGACGAAATTTGTCCTGGCGATGATAAAACTTTGTACAACGACATATATAAAAAATTACTTGATATAGGTGATTTTATTGGTATTGAAGGCGAACTGTTCACCACTCAAGTTGGTGAAAAAACAGTCATGGTAAAAAACTTTGTGGTATTAAGCAAATCGTTAAAACCATTACCATTACCAAAAACAGATGCCGAAGGGAACACGTTTGATGAGTTTAACGACCCAGAAATGCGTTACAGACAACGTTATGCCGATTTGGTGGTAAATCCAAAAGTAAAAGACACCTTTGTAAAGCGTACACAAATAACCAATACCATTCGTGAGTTTTATAACGATATGGGCTTTTTAGAAGTAGAAACACCTATTTTACAACCTATTCCAGGTGGTGCTGCAGCAAGACCATTTATTACGCATCACAACGCCTTAAATATTCCTTTGTATTTACGAATTGCAAACGAACTGTATTTAAAACGATTAATTGTTGGTGGTTTTGATGGTGTATATGAGTTTGCTAAAGATTTTAGAAACGAAGGAATGGACAGAACCCATAACCCAGAATTTACCGTTATGGAAATGTATGCAGCATACAAAGACTACAACTGGATGATGGATACCACTGAACAGCTACTTGAGAAAATTGCTATGAAACTTCATGGCACTACCAAAGTGGAGTTTAATGGAAAAACTATAGACTATAAAGCACCTTATAAGCGTATTGGAATTCTTGATGCCATTAAAGAGCATACAGGTTTTGATTTATACATGAAATCGGAAGACGAGATACGTAAAGCTTGTAAAGCTTTAGATATTGAAGTTGATGAAACCTTTGGTGTTGGAAAAATGATTGATGAAATATTTGGTGAAACATGTGAACCGCATTACATACAACCAACGTTTATTATTGATTACCCAACCGAAATGAGTCCGTTGACTAAAAAGCATCGTTCAAAAGAAGGGTTGACCGAACGTTTTGAATTGATGGTAAACGGAAAAGAGTTAGCAAACGCTTATTCTGAGTTAAATGATCCCATTGAACAACGTGAACGTTTTGAAGAGCAATTAAAACTCTCTGAAAAAGGTGACGACGAAGCTATGTTTATAGATCATGACTTTTTACGTGCTTTAGAATACGGAATGCCTCCAACATCTGGTATTGGTATTGGTATTGACAGACTAACTATGTTTATGACAAATAACCCATCAATACAAGAAGTGTTGTTTTTCCCTCAAATGAAACCTGAGAAAAAAGCTATTGAGATGAGCGATAATGAAAAAGCTATTTTTGAGATTTTAAAATCTCAAAAAACCATGAATCTTGCTGATTTAAAAACCCAATCAGGCTTAAGCAATAAAGGTTGGGATAAAGGCATGAAAGGCTTAGCAAAGCATGGTTTAACTAAAGTCACAAAAACAGATGATGCTTTAATTGTAGAGTTACAAGATTAAAAAAAATATCATTCTGAACATTAGTGAAGAATCTAAAAAAAGGAACCATAATTATGGTTCCTTTTTTGTATATTTAATTGAATCCTATCCTTTGTTTTAAATGAAATTTTTAAAATACTCTAGTTTATTAGTAATTGTCATTCTGTTTTCCTCAACACATGCAAATACTCAAGAAAAAAAAGCCTCTAAGAGCAACAATAAAACATTAATTCAAGCAGCAAAAGAAATCATGCAAAATGCTAAAACCTGTGCGCTTATTACTGTTGATGATAAAGGAATAGCAAGAGTAAGAACGATGGATCCTTTTCCTCCTAAAGAAAACCTTATCGTTTGGTTTGGAACAAATTCTAATTCAAGGAAAGTTAAACAAATACAAGAAAATAATAATGTAACCTTATATTATGAAGACCCTGATAAAACAGGCTATGTAACAATTTATGGAATAGCAACAATAGTTAATGATGTAACTGAAAAAGAAAAACATTGGAAAACAAAATGGAAAGATTTTTATCCGAATTACCCTAAAGATTATACGCTTATAAAAGTTATTCCGAAATGGATGGAAGTGGTTAGCGAAACTCGAGGCATCCTTGGAGATACTAAAACATGGAAACCTCAAAAAGTTACATTTTAATCCACAAAAACTATTAAAAAAAATGGTACAATCCTACAAACAAAATCCCACTCTTGAAGACAATTATGATACAATTATAATAGGCTCAGGAATGGGTAGTTTAACTTGTGGGGCAATACTTGCTAAAGAAAGTCAAAAGGTGTTGATATTAGAGCAACATTACACAGCTGGTGGTTTTACTCATGTTTTTAAACGCAAAGGTTATGAGTGGGATGTTGGTATTCATTACATAGGTGAGGTTGGTCGCCCGAAAAGTGCTGTAAAAAAACTCTTTGATTACATCACAAACAGTGAATTAAAGTGGGCAGATATGGGAGAGGTTTATGATAGAATCATTATTGGTGATACATCATACGATTTTGTTAAAGGCACTGCTAATTTTAAAGAGAAACTTATATCCTATTTCCCCAAAGAAGCTAATGCCATAAACGAATATATTAAACTCGTGTTTAAAGCTAACAAGGCAAGTAAAACCTTTTTTATGGAGAAAGCAATTCCTTCATGGATGAGCAAACTCTTTGGTACTTTTATGCGCAAACCATACCTTAAATATGCCAACAAAACTACATACGATGTTTTAAGTTCTTTAACTTCAAACCAAGAATTAATAAAAGTACTTTCAGGTCAATATGGTGATTATGGTTTACCGCCTAAACAAAGCAGTTTTGTAATGCATGCTAGTGTTGTTAAACACTATTTAAGTGGCGGCAATTTTCCTATTGGAGGTTCTTCACGTATAGTGGAAACTGTAGATCCAATAATAGAATCTTCAGGAGGAACCATTTTAGTTAAAGCTGAAGTTGATGAAATCGTCATAAAAAAAAACACCGCAACTGGTGTAAAAATGACTGATGGAAAAATTATAAATGCCAAAAATATAATTAGTGGTACAGGCATCGTAACCACATACAACAAACTACTACCTATGCATGTGGTAGCGAAACATAATCTTAAAAGTCAATTACAAAAAGTGAGTCCTTCTGTAGCTCATATTTGTTTGTACATTGGGTTAAATGGCACACCAGAAGAACTAAATTTAGCTAAAACCAATTTATGGATTTACCCTGATGATGGCGATCATGATTTTTGTGTTGAACGCTACTTAAAGAATAGCGACGCACCTTTTCCACTAGTTTATATTTCATTTCCTGCTGCTAAAGATCCTGATTGGAACAATCGTTACCCTGGGAAAAGCACTATTGATGTTCTTACATTAATGCCTTACGAATTAGTTGAACAATGGAAAGACAGTAAATGGATGAAACGCGGAGATGAATATGATGCATTTAAAGAAAAATTATCACAACGATTATTAAATATTCTTTATAAACATGAACCTCAGCTAGTAGGCAAAGTTGATCATTATGAGCTGTCAACACCTTTAACTACAAAACACTTTGTGAACTATGAAAAGGGAGAAATTTACGGTCTAGACCACACACCTAAGCGTTATAACCAAAGATTTCTTCAACCTAGAACACCTATTAAAAACTTCTATTTAACAGGACAAGACATTGTAACTGCTGGAGTTGCAGCAGCATTATTTTCTGGTGTTTTAACTACCTCAGCAATGACCGGAAAAAACTTAATGAAAAAGATATTAGCTAAAAAATAGTGCGTTTAAAAATAAAATTTTCAACTAAAACGACTGACAGTAAATGCTTTACATATACAATTAAAAAATAATCATGTTATTCATCGATATATTTTGCGCTTTATCGATAAAATATTACATTTGTAGCGAACCCTAACCAAAAAGCAAGCCCCAAACTTGCAATAAAATGAACCTATTTAATTCCATCAAAAAGAAAGGAGTTTATATTCCTATAGTGGCTTTTGTAGTTATTTCTGCATTAATAACTACCATATGGTACAAGCTAACACTTAATTATAATCAAGATACAAAAGAAGACTTAGTACAAATTGGAAAAATAACGTCACAAAAATTTCAATCTATATTAAATTACGACATTGAAGCATTAGAAAATCTTAAAATGAGATTAGAGTTTACTAATGGTCAATATTTTGATTATTGGGAAAAAGATGCATTATTAATATTAGAGCAAAACCCATCGTTTAACTTCATTGAATGGATTGACTCTAACATGATTATCAAAAAGATTGTGCCTGCTGAAGGCAACGAATCAGCCTTAAATTTAGATATTTCAAAAATTGAATATCGAAAAAAAGAGTGGATTGAGCACACTGAAAGTAGGCAAATTAACATAACTCCTTGGTCAAAAATGACTCAAGGCGGCTATGCCTTTTTAATTGACATCCCAGTGTATTACAACAACCAACTTCAAGGTACTATAACTGCTGGAATGGATTTTACTTCACATATCGATAATTTTACTAAAAGCTTAAACGAATACAAAATAGAAATTAGCGATTATGATGGTACAATATTTTATGGAAACAAACTACAAGAGGCAGAAACTAATAAATTTCTTTTTGAAAAAAGCATCCTAATAGATGAACTCCATTCAAAATATTGGGGCTTTAAAATGTACCCTACCAATGCTGTATTTTTATCATACAGAGCTATGTATATTAAATACTTTTTTACAGTTGGTATTATTGTAGCGTTCTTAATAGCATTACTTTTTTACTTTTATTTAAGAGCTAAAGATGAAGTAAAAAGAACTATCAATTCTAACAATGCGCTTTTAAAAACCAACAAAAAATTAAATGCAGAACAGATTAGAGCTGAAAAAGCCTCTAAAGCCAAATCGGAATTCTTATCTAACATGAGTCATGAAATTAGAACGCCTCTTCATGCAATATTAGGGTTTGTTCAAATATTAAAAAGCAGCAATCTAAATAAAACTGATAAAAAGCATGTTCACTTATTAGATAAGTCATCAAAGAGTTTGCTATCTATTGTAAATGATATTTTAACAATTGATAAAATTGAGTCTGGTACAATTCAATTAGAAGAATCGTTTTTTAGTCCATCAGAAACAATAAAAGAGCTAACAGATACTTACAGACATCTTTTTACACAAAAAAACCTTTATTTAAACACTGAATTTGTTAACCCTTATGGATTAGTTATTAAAGGAGACCAAAATAAACTATCACAAATTGTTATAAATATTATAAAAAACGCTTCAAAGTTTACTGTTAAAGGTGGTGTTCTTGTGTTATATTCTGAAGAGCAAGTTGCCAATTCATTAAAAGTTAATATTACAATAAAAGATACTGGAATAGGCATTCATAAAAACCAGATAAATACAATTTTTAACAGGTTTGCCCAAATTGATAGCAGCCTAAAAAAGCAACATGAAGGTAGCGGATTAGGATTAGCAATTAGTAAAGATCTTGCTGAAAAATTAGGCGGAACAATAACAGTAAAAAGTATTGAGGGAAAAGGCACCACTTTTGAAATCTCTGTAGCATTTAAAATAGTTAAAAAGAAAAGTAATAATACCATAGAAGGTTATTACGAAAATATCAACCTTTCACATTTAACTGCTTTAATTGTTGACGATAATAGAATTAACATAGCCATACTTAAAAAAATTCTAGCAGGAATTAACATAAAAGTTGACACAGCTTTTAATGGTAAAGAGGCTGTCGAAAAAGTAAAAGCCAATAGTTACAACATGGTTTTCATGGACATACACATGCCTGAAATGGATGGTTTTGAAGCCACACAAATAATTAGATCTTTTAATTCAAGCCTTAAAATTTTTGGATTATCTGCTAATGTAACGACCGAAGCTATAAATAAAGCTTTTGATAGTGGAATGAATAATTACATTACTAAACCTTTTACCAAGGAGCAACTGTACAACTTAATACTTATATCTTTAGAATACAGCGAATTAAATCCAAAAACCGATTTCAACAATTTGGTATTAACACAAAAAAGTAATTCTATCTCTTAGGCTTTTTACTAAAATGTATAACACATAAAAAAGCCAACACTAAGTGTTGGCTCTAAGGTCTTTATTAATACTCTTTGGCAAAATTAATAAAGACACACTACTACATCTTCTTTTTCACAGCTTATTTTTTTCATTCCTTTATAAGGATTAAAATTTTTAGGTAAATATTGCTTTGTATCAAAGCCTAACTCCAGTTCTTCTTCTACTTCTATTAATTCAATTTTAGACCAATCAATATTGTTTTTCCCTTCCAAAGCATTAAAACTTTCAGGTAAATACTGTTTTGTATCAAAGCCTAACTCCAGCTCCTCTTCTACTTCTATTAATTCAATCTCAGACCAATCAATATTGTTTTTTCCTTCCAAAGCATTAAAATTTTCAGGTAAATACTGTTTTACATCAAAACCTAATTGTACTTCTTCTTCAATTTCAATAACTTCAATCGAGTTAATATCAAACTCAGCATTATAATCACTAAAAAGCGTTGCTTCCAATTGTATTTGTTCTAACGTTTTATAATTCTTTTTAGTATTCAAACTTCTTTCTCCGACTAGTGCATTTGCATTAAAAGCAATACATGCTACTAATAATAAAATTAACTTTTTCATAATATTTTTTATTTTTGGTTTTTTGTTTTGTTTTTATACCCTATTGACGCCTCAAAAAGCAAAATGTTACTATTATTTAGAAATCTTTAACACATTTAAACTGTTTTTAATTCTTTTTTAAGAACCTGTGTTTGAATTACTATTTTTTTAGAAGAATTACTTTAGAATTTCTTTAATAAATGCATTATATTTATTAAAATCTACAAGATTGTTATGGCCTCCGTTTTCCACTATGGTAAGTGTAGCTTTTTTACTTTTTAAAGTCTTGAATAGTTTTTCTCCACTAGAAAAAGGTACTACTTTATCGTTTGTGCCATGAACAATGTGAATTACACACGATACATTTTTTATATGCTCGTTATTGGAGAATTGGTATTTAAGCAATTTTTTTACAGGAAACATTGGAAATCTACTTTTCGCTACATCTGCAATATTATAAAAAGGTGTTTCCAATATTAACTGCTTTGGGTTATTTGTAGCAGCCATTTTGGTTGCCATCGCACTACCTAACGATCTCCCATACACCGTAATATTATCTTCAGTCCAAAATTGCTTTAAATGATTATAACAGGCTTGTGCATCTTCATACAAAGCCTCTTCACTTAAAGTGCCTTTGCTTTTTCCATAAGTTCTATAATCCATGATATATACATCATAATTTATAGCTACAAAGTATTCAGCAATTTTACTCCAACGCTTTAAACTTCCAGCATTTCCGTGAAAATATAAAATAACTCCCTGTGGATTATTTGCCTTTATATGTACAGTGTTAATAACACCTTCATTTGGAGCGTTAAGAAAGTACTCATCATAATCGTAAGTCAAACTATATGTATGATCCTGTGGTAATATTTCTGGTAAAAACAAAAACCTTTCTTGCAATACATAAAATGCTGTTCCAACCATAATGTAAATTCCTAATAGTATTAGAACTGCTTTCTTAAGCTTTTGCTTTAGGTTTTTTTGAGCTATGAATAACATTGATGCTTGTTGTTGAATAATCTATATCTACAGGTTTTGAATTAATAATTTCTGCCATCATTTTATGATAAGATTCAAAATTATTCAAGTTCTTATGACCTCCTCCAATTACAGTATGCAATCGTGTTAATTTAGGCTTTATTTGCGATAATTTCACACTTGTTTTATAAGGTATTAACTTATCATGAGTCCCATGAATAATATGAATTGGGCATTGTACATATCTTAACCACTTATGTGTTGGTAATGGGTATTTAATCAGTAAAGACAAAGGCATAAAAGGCATATACCTTGCTGTAATCTTAGTTAAACTATAATAAGGTGCATCTAAAATGAGCATTTTAGGGTTATTCATGGAGGCCAATTTGGCTGCAAACCCAGAGCCTAATGAACGACCATATAAAATAATATGTTCTTCTGGTGTTCTTTCTTTTAGCTTATTATAAATTTGTTGTAAGTCTCTTTTTATTGCCTTTTGCGAACGTCGTCCTGTGCTTTTTCCAAAGCCTCGATAATCAACCATAAATACACTGTAATCATGTCGTGTGAAATCAACGGCAAACTTACCCCATCCTTTAATGCTTTTTGAGTTTCCTTTTAGATAAAGTACAATTCCCTTAGGCTGGTTTTTACTTTTAAAAAGTAATCCATTTAATTTTGCGCCATCACGTGTTTCTAGAAAATACTCTTTGGTATCTTGATTTTCGTAAGCAAACTTAAAATCTTCATCCAATTTTTCAGGCTTAAATAATAAAAAGTCTTGCAAATAAAATAATGCCACACTTATTACTATGTAAGAAATGATTACAATTAAAATGATGTACAACCAATTAGGCATTATTTGTATAATTTATATACAAGATAAGAAATTTCAGTCTATATCGTTATTTAGTAATTAGCGACTTAATTTCTTTCAATAGAAGAAGTTTACAGAGAATAACAACAACACATCGGTTTTTTTCTCAATATATTATACATTTTTTATAATTTAACCCAGCTATTAATAAAACCCCTAGTTTAATGAAACGCTTAATATTTGCCCTTATCACCTCTTCGCTTTTTGTGTCTTGTTTAAATGATACTGATGATTATGTAGTTTATGAAGATGACCCAATTATTGCTGAGTTTTTACCCAATCTCTCTGATTTAAATCTATTTATAGGAAATCAAAAAGATTTAGTGATTAACTCTAACATGTTCGTTTATAAATTAAACACTGAACTTTTTACAGATTATGCACACAAATTAAGAATTATTGGGCTCCCTGAAGGTGCTGCTTTAGAATATACTGATGATGGGTTTCCTATTTTTCCAACAGGAACATTAATAGCAAAAACCTTTTACTATAAGCTAGATGAAACCAATCCTGATTCTGATACTAGAATTATTGAAACACGTGTTTTAATTAAAGAAGCAAATGAATGGACTATTGGTAATTATGTGTGGAACGAAGATCAAACAGATGCTGTGTTAGACACCAATGAGCATCTTGTAAAAGTTGACATTGTAAACGAATCGGGTGAAAACCTGTCAATAGATTATATTGTACCTGCAGCAAACGATTGTACAAAATGCCATAGCAATAGTAATAATGTTACGCCTATTGGTCCAAAGTTACGTACTATGAATTTTAATATAAATGGTGTTAATCAATTACAACATTTTATTGACAACGGCTACTTAGTAAATGCGCCTGCACCAGGTGAAATTGTAGCTTTACCTAATTGGAAAGACGAGATTAATTATAGTCTTGAAGAACGTGCACGTGCCTATTTTGATATTAATTGTGCACATTGCCATATACCAGGAGGATTTTGTGAATTACAATCTACTTTAAATTTAGCTTTCGATACCGATTTTAATAACTCTAATATCTTTCAAAGACGCTTTAGCATCTCTAATAGAATGTCAACCTATACACCAGGAACAAGCATGCCTTTAATTGGAACAACAATGACTCATACAGAAGGTTATAATTTAATTCAAGAATATTTAGATTCGTTAGAATAATTTGTTTTGTTAGAGCGTTAGGTTTTAGTGTTTTTTTAGTTAAAAATTTATTAATTTCTTTTAAGATAAAAGAAAGGTTTGCCTAGTATTTCCTATTTTCACGTACTAAACCAAAAATCTAATTAAATTGAAACATTCTGTTAAAGTGTTACTATTAGCATTAACGCTAATTGTATCTTCATGTAACACATCAAAAAAAGCAGCCGAAGCTGAAGCTGCAAAAAAAGCCGCTGCTACTAAAGCTGCCGCATCAAAACCAAAACCAAAAAAAGGCGATATTCAACCATACAGCAAAGTTGTAACTAAAGATGCCAAAACTGATGATGGACTATTTAAGGTTCATAAAATTGACGACAAATATCTTTATGAAATTCCTGATTCGCTTTTAGGAAGAGAAATGTTAGTCGTGACAAGAATTGCTAAAAACACTTCTAACAACAGAAACTTTGGAGGTCAAAAAGCTAATACTCAGGTTTTACGTTGGCAGAAAAAAGATAAAAAAATAGTAGTTCGTGTTGTTTCACATAATATTGTTGCAGACGAAGATTTACCAGTTCACGAAGCTGTAACCAACTCAAACTTTGAGCCTGTATTATATACATTCCCAATCAAAGCCTATAACGATGACAAAACTGCTACAGTAATAGATGTTACTGAATTATACAGTACAGATGTTAAGGCATTAGGACTTCCTGGATACTTAAGAACAGGGTATAAAATTAGTAGGCTAGACACTAAAAAATCATTTATAGAAAGTGTAAAGAGTTACCCTCTAAATATTGAGGCAAGACATGTAAAAACGTATGTTGCAAATGCTGCACCTTCTAATAGTTCAACTGGAACAGTATCTGTTGAAATGAGTAATTCAATGATATTATTACCTAAAGAACCTATGAGACGTCGTTATTTTGATGAACGTGTTGGGTGGTTTGCTCGTGGGCAAGTTGATTATGGTCTTGATGTTCAAAAAAGTAAGATGGTAAGATATCTTGATCGTTGGAGATTAGAAGTAAAAGATGAAGACATCGAAAAATTCAAGCGCGGAGAACTCGTAGAGCCTAAAAAACAAATAGTTTATTATATTGATAGAGCTACTCCTGTAAAATGGCGTAAATACATCAAAGAAGGTATCGAAGATTGGCAAGTAGCATTTGAAGCTGCAGGTTTTAAAAATGCCATTATAGCCAAAGACCCTCCAAGTGTAGAAGAAGATCCAGATTGGACTCCAGAAGATGTACGTTATTCTGTAGTACGCTATCTAGCATCACCAATTCCAAACGCTAATGGCCCTCATGTGAGCGATCCTCGTTCTGGTGAGATTTTAGAATCGGATATTAACTGGTATCATAACGTAATGAGTTTATTACAAGGATGGTTCTTTGTTCAAACTGCAGCCATCAACCCTGAAGCTCAGAGAGTAGGATTTAAAGATGAAGTGATGGGAGAGCTTATTAAGTTTGTATCTTCTCACGAAGTTGGGCATACTTTAGGTTTACCACACAACATGGGAAGCAGTAGTGCTTATAAAGTTGACGATTTACGTGATGCTGAATTTACTAAAAAGTACGGAACTGCACCTTCAATTATGGACTACGCGCGTTTTAATTATGTAGCACAACCAGGAGACGAAGGTGTAGCATTAATGCCAAATATTGGTGTGTATGATAAGCATGCAATTCGTTGGGGATATCGTCCAATTTTAGAAGCTAAAACAGCTGAAGATGAAAAACCAATTTTAGATAAATGGATTTTAGACCATGCAGATGATCCAATGTATCGTTTTGGTCAGTTAAACGGAATAGATCCTTCTGCTCAAACAGAAGATTTAGGTGACAACGCTATAAAAGCAAGCACATACGGTATTGCTAACTTAAAGCGTATAGTACCAAACTTAATTGAATGGACAACTAAAGATGGTGAAACCTTTGGAGATTTATCTGAAATGTACGGTCACGTTGTATCACAATACAATAGATACATGGGACATGTAACTACTAATATTGGTGGTGTGTATAAGTACACAAAAACTGCAGATCAACCTGGAGATGTATTTGTTAATGTTGACAAAAAACATCAAAAAGAATGTTTAGAATTTTTAAATAATGAGTTATTCAAAACACCTACTTGGTTAATTGATGAAGCTATTATTAAGAAAACTGAATTTAATGGCGTTACAGAGCGTATTAGAGGTATTCAGTCAAGAACATTAAATAACATTTTAAATCTTACTAGAATGATGCGTATGATTGACAATGAAACCCTTAATGGTTCTGAGGCTTATTCAGTATTATCAATGATGACTGATTTACGTAATGGTATTTGGTCTGAATTACGTTCTGGAAGAAACATTGATACTTACCGTAGAAATTTACAACGTGCTCATGTTGAAAGGTTAGCTACACTAATGAACTCTAAAGACGTAAGAGGGTTTAGAGGGACAGTAACTGTGAAGCAATCGGATATCATTCCTGTGGTTCGCGGTGAACTAAACAGAATTAAACGAATGGCACAAAATGCATCTAATAGAGGTAATACTATTACAAGATACCACCTACGAGATATTGTAGAGCGTATTGATGCTATTTTAGATCCTAAATAAACACCTCTAACAATGTTTTAAAAGGCTTCCATCTTGGAAGCCTTTTTTATTTCTGTTAACACATAGTTAAAAAGAACCCCTCAATTAAACCTTTTAAAATTACATAGGTCTTAATAGTATAACATCAATAATAAAAATGAAAAAGATACTAGTAATTGCTATAGCCCTTGTAAGTTTACAAGGCTTTGCACAGGAAAGACAAAGAGAGTACAGAAATGAAAATAGGAAAGAACGCTCACAAGCATTAAAAGAGTTAACTCCAGAACAAGCAGCAACACTTAAAACAAAACAAATGGCATTAAGGCTAGATTTAAGTGAAGCGCAACAAAAAGAAATCTATAAAATAAATTTAGCTAACGCTAAAGAGCGCAAAGCTAAAATGGAAGCTTCTAAAAAAATGCGAGAGAGTGGTGAAAAATTATCTAAAGAGAACCGTTACAAAATGATGAATAATCGCTTGAACAAACAATTAGCTCAAAAAAAACAGTTAAAGTCCATCCTTACTAAAGAGCAGTTTGGAAAGCTAGAGAAAGGAGCAAAACAAAATAAAATGAAACAACGCAAACAGCAAAAACAGGGTGGAAAGCAAAAACAAAGATTTAAAAAATCTTAGTTTATTTGATTGATTAGTTAAAAAAGCATTGCTTAGAGGCAATGCTTTTTTTAATCTAAACTTTTGGCTACTTTTTTAACAGCTGCTATCGTATCGTCTAAATCCTTATAAGTTAAGGCATCTGTAATAAACCATGTTTCAAAAGCACTAGGCGCAATGTAAATGCCTTCATTTAATAGCCCATGAAAAAAGTTTTTAAATCGATCGTTATTTCCTAGAGCAGCAGTATCAAAATCTTTTACTTTTTCACTAGAAAAATGAACCGAAACCATGGACCCAACTTGATTAATTGTGTGTTTAATATCAGCATCTGTTAAAACCTTATCAATTCCTTTGTACAAATAAGTCGTTTTTTCTTCTAATCTTAAAAACAATTCTTCATCTTCATTGATAGCTGTTAGCATTGCTAATCCTGCAGCCATAGCTAATGGATTTCCACTTAATGTTCCTGCTTGGTAAACTGGTCCTAAAGGTGCTAAATGATTCATTATTTCATTTCTTGCTGCAAAAGCACCTACAGGCAAACCTCCTCCAATGACTTTTCCAAAACAAACAATATCAGCTGCAATGTTAAATAACTCTTGTGCTCCTCCCTTAGCTAAACGAAATCCTGTCATGACCTCATCGAAAATTAAAAGAATATTATGAACATCACATAGGTTTCTTAACGCTTGTAAAAAGCCATCTTTAGGAGGAATACATCCCATATTTCCAGCTACTGGCTCTAAAATAACACAGGCTATGTCTCCTTTATTTGCTTCAATGAGTTGCTCTACATTTTTAATATCGTTATATCTTGCTAATAAAGTGTCTTTTGCTGTACCTTCAGTAACTCCAGGGCTATTAGGTGTTCCAAAAGTTACAGCACCACTTCCTGCTTGTATTAAAAACGAATCGCTATGTCCGTGATAGCAACCAGCAAACTTGATAATTTTATCTTTTCCTGTATAACCTCTTGCTAATCTAATCGCACTCATACATGCTTCGGTACCAGAATTTACAAATCGAATTTTGTCAATATTTGGCACCATAGAAACAGCAAGCTCAGCTATTTCTGTTTCAATTTCGGTAGGCATCCCAAAGGAGGTTCCCTTTTTTGCTTTATCAACAACTGCCTTCACAACAGGTTCAAAAGCATGACCTAACAACATTGGTCCCCAAGAATTTATGTAATCAATTAATTGGTTTCCATCTTCATCATATAAATAAGCGCCTTTGGCTTCTTTTACAAAAATTGGTGTTCCTCCAACTGCTTTAAACGCTCTAACTGGCGAATTAACACCTCCTGGAATTACTTTTTCAGCTTGAGAAAATAATTCGCTACTACGTTTGTAAATCATTAATCTTTATCTTTCGTTTGAATATTTAAAACTTGACCAACACTTAATTCTGTTCCTTTTAAATCATTAAGTATTTGCAATTCTTTGACGGTTAAATTGTGTTTTTTAGATATAGAATACAAAGTATCTCCTTTAACCACAGTGTAGGTTGCTACTATAATATGTTCTTGATTTCTTTTAGTAACACGTCTTGATGATTTATCGTCAAATTTATAAAGTTGATAACGTTCAATAAGACTAATCAATTTTTGAGGATATTTTCTATCTGTTGCATAGCCTGCACGTCGTAATTCTCTTGCCCAACCTTTATAATCGTCTTTATCTAACTGGAATAATTTTGCATACCTTTTACGGTTTGCCAAAAACTCTGAATGGTCTCTAAACGATTTGTTAGCATCCTTATATTTTCTAAAACATTCTTGAGCTCTATCGTCATCATGATAGATTTTAGCGCCTTTCCAATCATGGCATTTTATGCCAAAATGATTGTTTGCTTTTACAGCTAGTCTGCCTCTTCCAGAACCAGATTCTAAAATACCTTGGGCTAATGTGATACTAGCAGGAATACCATATTGTTTCATTTCGGCAACAGCAATATCTTTGTAAACACTAATATAATCATCGGTAGATTTAATAACTGGAGCTTTTGTTATTGTTCTTGGTTCAGTTACAACTTCTTTTTCCTTTTTTGGTACTGGTCTAGTGTCGGTTTTTGGTAATCTTGTATCGACATTTCTAGCCGACTTTTTTCTAGAACCACAGCTTACTATAAAAATACTTAGGGCGAGTATTAATACTATTCTATTCATTAATCAATGGTAAATCTTTGTCTATTAATCTTTTATTCATTCCAGAAACACCTTGCAAACCTCCTGTATGAATTACTAATATTTTAGCATTTTTTTCAAAATAACTAGCTTCAATCATTTTAATAACGCCATACATTAGCTTTCCAGTATAAATGGGATCTAAAGGAATGTTATAGGATAATTTAAATTGGTTTATAAAATCAATTAATTCCTTGTTCACCTTTGCATAACCTCCAAAATGATACTTTGTAAGTAACTCCCAGTTATTCTTAGTGACAAATTTACTAATATTAGATGATAAAAAATCACCTTTTAAGGCTGGAAATCCTAAAATTTTTTGATGTGGTTTAGAAGCATTAATAAGTCCCGAAATAGTTCCTCCAGTGCCTACAGCACAACATATATAATCAAATTGGTCATCTTCTATATTTAATATTTCTTCACATCCTCTAACAGCTAAATCATTTGTACCTCCTTCAGGCACTAAGTAGAAGTTGCCAAATTCACTTTCAAGTGCTTTAATAAAATTGGTTTCTTCTTTACTTCTATAATCGGTTCTTGATACAAATTTAAACTGCATTCCTTGAGATTTCGAAAACTGCAAGGTTGGATTCCCGCTTACTTTATCTGCCAATTCTTCGCCTCTTATAACCCCTATGGTTTTAAGTCCAAATTCATTTCCGGCAGCTGCCACAGCTGCTATATGGTTAGAATATGCACCTCCAAAAGTTAGTAATGTATCATGCTTTAAATTTTGAGCCTCTTGAATATTGTATTTTAATTTTCGATACTTATTTCCAGAAATAAATGGATGAATGTTATCCTCTCTTTTTATATACAGTTTAACATTACAGGCTTTTGGGAGTTCTATTCTCTGATTGATACTATTACTATCCTCTAAATTAAAACTCATTTGCTTTAAAATAAGTTATAAAAGTCCAAAGCTTTCTGGTTTTTAAATAGCCTAAATTGTTCTCGTTTAGATAACATTCCCGCTCAAAAGAAATATTTCTATACGCTCTTTTCCAACCTTTATATTGTAATAATCTAATTAAAAACTCAGTTACATAAATAATATAAAACGGAAATATTAATAATTCTAGTTGTTGTCGCAAATGAATACGTTCATGGTTAATTAAGGTCATATCTTCTTTTAATTTTTGATGCTTTAAAAACACAAACGGATAAATGGTGAGTCCTGTATAGCCTTTTGGCACCAAGTACTTTGAGATTAAAATCATAGATATTACGCTAAAAAATCAATCAAATTTACGTTATCTTTGTGACATATGAAGGAGTTTGTCCCAATTGAAGAAGGAGATTACTATATAACACCTGAAGGTTATCGTTGTTTTACTGAGCAGTACCATCTTAAAAGAGGGTATTGCTGTGAAAGTGGCTGCAGACATTGTCCTTATGGTTATGACAGTAAAACAAACACTACAAAAAAAATATAGTTTGGATTTATTTTTAATGACATATAGAATAAAAGTATCAAACAAACGTCATCGTGTTGATATTCGCTACCCATAGTATTAATAGATTTTTTTAACCAGAAAATTCTATTAATTAAACACCTTTTTAAAATGACATTTCAAGAACAAATATTACAAGGAATACCAAACGTATTACCACAACCCAAACCTTACGATAACTCAATTAATCATGCGCCAAAACGAAAAGAAATTTTAACGCTTGAAGAGAAAAAACTAGCTATTAAAAATGCCCTCCGTTATTTTGACAAAAAACATCATGAAGTACTTATTCCTGAATTTAAAAATGAACTAGAAACTTATGGTCGTATTTACATGTATCGTTTTCGTCCAGATTATAAGATGTATGCAAGACCTATAGACGAATATCCTGCAAAATCTAAACAAGCTGCAGCTATAATGCTCATGATTCAAAATAATTTAGATTATGCAGTAGCGCAACATCCTCACGAACTCATTACTTATGGTGGCAATGGTGCTGTATTCCAAAACTGGGCGCAATACCTATTGACCATGAAATATTTGGCCGAAATGAATGATGAACAAACATTGGTCATGTATTCTGGTCACCCAATGGGATTATTCCCATCGCACAAAGACGCTCCTAGAGTTGTGGTAACTAATGGTATGATGATTCCTAACTATTCAAAACAAGACGATTGGGAAAAATTCAATGCCTTAGGTGTCACCCAATACGGACAAATGACTGCAGGCAGCTACATGTATATAGGACCACAAGGGATTGTTCATGGCACAACCATTACAGTATTAAATGGTTTTAGAAAAATAAATAAACCGCCAAAAGGCAATTTGTTTGTAACTTCTGGATTAGGTGGCATGTCTGGAGCACAACCAAAAGCTGGAAACATTGCAGGATGTATCACTGTTTGTGCCGAAGTAAATGAAAAAGCCGTACACACACGTCATTCACAAGGTTGGGTTGATGAAGTGTTTTCAGATTTGAGTGCCTTGGTAAATCGTGTAAAACAAGCACAAAATAAAAATGAGGTAGTCTCAATAGCTTATCATGGTAATGTGGTTGATGTTTGGGAGACATTTGATGAAGCCAATATTCATATCGATTTAGGAAGTGACCAAACCTCATTACATAACCCTTGGGCTGGAGGGTATTATCCTGTTGGGCTATCGTTTGAAGATGCTAATGAGATGATGGCTAATCAACCAGCGTTATTTAAAGAAAAAGTGCAAGAATCGTTACGTCGTCAAGCGGCAGCTATTAATAAACATACAGCAAGAGGTACCTATTTCTTTGATTATGGAAATGCTTTCCTATTGGAAGCCTCTCGAGCTGGAGCAGATATCATGGCAACAAATGGCATAGATTTTAAATACCCATCGTATGTTCAAGATATTATGGGTCCTATGTGCTTTGATTATGGTTTTGGACCCTTCCGTTGGGTATGTACCTCGGGAAAACCTGAAGATTTAGAAAAAACAGATACTATAGCTTGTAAAGTCTTAGAAGACATTAAGAAACATTCGCCTATAGAAATTCAGCAACAAATGGCTGATAATATTCAATGGATTAAAGGTGCTCAAGAAAATAAACTAGTAGTAGGTTCACAAGCAAGAATACTATATGCTGATGCTGAAGGACGAATGAAAATAGCGACTGCTTTTAATAATGCTATTGCAAAAGGAGACATTGGTTATGTGGTTTTAGGACGGGATCATCATGATGTCTCAGGAACAGATTCACCATATAGAGAAACCTCTAATATTTATGATGGGTCTCAATTTACAGCAGATATGGCCATTCAAAACGTTATTGGTGATAGTTTTAGAGGTGCTACCTGGGTGAGCATTCATAATGGAGGTGGCGTTGGCTGGGGCGAAGTGATTAATGGTGGATTTGGTATGGTTCTTGATGGTACTAAGGACGCTGAAAGACGCTTAAAATCAATGTTGTTCTGGGATGTCAACAATGGTATTTCAAGACGAAGTTGGGCTAGAAATGAAGAAGCTGTGTTTGCTATAAAACGTGCTATGGACATGGAGCCAAATTTAAAAGTAACACTTCCAAACTATGTTGATGACGATTTATTGAATACATTGTAACCATTAAGCCCAATGGGAATTTAAAGCATTGACTTTAATGGTTTTTTTATATATTAACTAAAAATTGAAAAAAATGAAAAAGTTGATTAAAGTATTCCCTGTTTTGATGATTACCTTATTAATGACGTCTTGTACCTCAGTAAGAGTAGCATCTGATTATGACCGAACTGCCAATTTTAATACGTACAAAACATTTGCATTCTTTAAAAACGGTATTGATAAAGCAGAAATTAGCGATCTGGATAAACGAAGAATTCTTCGTGCTATTGAAGCAGAATTATTAGCAAAAGGATTTACAAAATCTGAGAGCCCAGATTTGCTGATCAGTATTTTCACAAAATCCAGAGATAAAGTAAATGTTTATAACAATGGTTGGGGACCCTATGGCTATGGTTGGGGCTGGAGCCCTTGGTATTGGAACAATTATAGAGGCACCACAGTTTCTAGGTCTACAGAAGGCACATTATTTATAGATTTAATTGATGCCAAAAAAAAAGAATTGGTTTGGCAAGGTATGGGAACAGGTTATATTTCGCAAAACATGAAAAACAAAGAGGAACGCATCAAAGAATTTGTTGCCAAAATCATGGAAAAATATCCTCCGGGAGCAGAACAATAAATAACAAAAAAGGCGTCTTTTTAAGACGCCTTTTTTGTTCCTAATGTCCCGTCCTGAAATAAGTTGACACAAAAACGACTTATTATGAAAGACAAAGAGCAATCAAGAGTTAAGCGTACTCAGCGCGATTATAATTTGGGCTTTAAATTAGCAGTAGTATCGCAAGT
>NZ_SUPL01000011.1 GCF_005047595.1 Pontimicrobium aquaticum | reverse complement strand
ATTTGTGGTAACATATACATTTACAGATAACTGTGGTCGTACCATCAACGAAAGTATGACAGTAACTATTTTTGATGATGAAAATCCAAAAATATTAACAGCAGCTAAATATAAAGAAGTAGAGTGTGATGGTGAAGGAAACTTAGAAGATTACATGAACTGGTTGGCTAACAATGGTGGTGCAAAAGCGTCTGATAGTTGTACAGCTACTGAAGATTTAGTGTGGACAAACGATGCAGAAAGTAAGCCAATGAGTGATGGTTGTGGAGAAACAGGAGAGAAGACTGTAGTATTTACAGTAACGGACGCTTGTGGAAATAATTCCAAAACATACGCTACATTTAGAATAGTAGATACTGTAGATCCAGAAACAACTCCAGCTTATAACAAAACTGTAGTATGTGATGGATCAGGAAACTTAGAGCAATTCCAAGATTGGTTAGCTGATAATGGAGGAGCAACTGCAAAGGACGAATGTTCAGGAGTAACTTGGAGCAATAGCTTCCCAGCAGATCCAAAAGCTAAAGATTTTGATATTTCACAATATTTAGAAGGTGGATGTAGTACTTATACAGGACACATCAATGTAGTATTCACAGTAACAGATGCTTGTGGAAACGATGTTGATTTACCAGCTACATTTACAATTGAAGATAGTATCGCACCAGAAATGACACCAGCATCAGATATGATTGTTGAGTGCGACGGCTCTATTGTAGATTACTGGAAAGAACTAGAAAATGATTCAGAAGATGCTAACGGTATTCCGCAAGGAACTAATGCTTATGATTTGCAAATGTGGTTAAACAATCATGGAGGAGCAACAGCAACTGATGGATGTTCAAATGTTAAATGGACTAAAGATATAAACGTGTATGGAGATTCATGTGATACTGAATATAGAGTAATTTTTACAGCAACAGATGAGTGCGGAAATAAAACCTCAACAACAGCATCATTCCATGTGCAAGATACGTTAAGCCCAATGATTGGTCAAGAAGCCATGGATTTGGAATTAGAATGTGGTTATAATGATACAACTTGTGATAGAGATATAAACCCTCATTCACCATTTGAGCATTGGTTACATACTAACGGTGGAGCTCAAGCAATGGACTTATGTGATAAGTCTTTAACTTGGACAAACGATTACGATGGAAAAGGATTAAGTGATGAGTGTGGAAACACAGGAAGAGTAACTGTAACATTTACAGTAACAGATAATTGTGGTTTAAGTTCTTCAACGTCTGCTGAGTTCAGAATCGTTGATACTACTGCACCAAATATGCGTATCCCTTCAGATTACTACACAACTTACGATGAGAAGTGCGAGTACGATATTTCTCCTTATGGAGATGCAGGTATGGCACAAGCTTGGGATGCATGTGGAGAAGTAGATGTCACATATACAGATGAAACAGATAAAGGATCTTGTGTAACTATAGTAACAAGAACTTGGAAAGCTACAGATGACTGTGGAAACGTAACTACAGATGTACAAAAAATTACAATTGAAGATACTATGGCTCCAGTTTATACAGGAAATGTGGGACAATTCAACTTAAGTAATGTAGATGCATGTGAGCCACCGGCTGCACCATCATTAGACGATATCGCAGCACAATTTAGTGATAACTGTGGATCGGCAATCGCTACATTAGTAGATACTATTACAATAAGTGATTCTACTTGTGACTGGGCAGTACAGTTCGTATATGAAATCAAAGATAAGTGTGATAACATTTACGATGGAACTGTGAAGGTAACGTATTGGGGATCTGATCAAACTATGCCAAACTTAATTGCAGGAGAAGAATTACCAAAAGGTGATAGCGGAATCAATGCTTGTTTAGCAGATGCTTTAGAAGCTAACCCAGCAATGGACGACGATTCAGTATTAAAGTTATTTGAAGATAACTGTTCAGATAAGTTAACAGCTAAGTCTGAATTACATATCACAGAAGATGGCTGTAAGTGGGCATTTCATTATACATACACAGTAACGGACGAGTGTGGAAACGATTACAGTTTCGATCAGCACTTTAGTGGAGAAGATAATACAGCGCCAGTATTAGTTGGAACAATTCCAAGTGACATGAGCAATTTAGATGCTTGTAAAGATACTTATGAGGGACCATCTGAGGCTGAGATTAAAGAATTATTCCATGATTCATGTGGTATTAATGTTGTTAAGAATATTCACAGATCTGGAACAGATTGTAATTGGTTAAATTCATTTGAGTACACAGTAACGGATGAGTGTGGAAACGCTTACCCAACATTTAAAGTAATATATACAGGTAGAGATCAATCGGCTCCTGAAGTAAATGAACCATATAAACTTTACACAGTTAATATGAGTGATTATCCAGGTGTTACTTGTCCTGATGATGTTGAGTTAGGTCTAACTGAAGGGCAAACACTTACTCAAGACGAAACATTTAACATTTTTGGTATTACAGATATTAATTTATCCTTAGCTGATGCAACAGATAATTGCACACCTGCTGGAGATATTAAGTTTAATATTACATCTGTAGTCAAAGGAGGAGATGCTTGTAGAGTTGTATTTACAATTGCATATACTGTTGAAGATAATTGTGGTAATACAACTCAAGAATATAATAAGTTCTTTAGATTAGTTGACGATGTTGCACCAGTAATTGATGAAGCTCCTGAAGATATTACAGTGCAATGTATTGAAGATGTACCAGCAATGATTAGCTTAAATTGGGTTGACAATTGCCAAGGTGGTGGAACGGTTGAGGGTGAAGACGGAAAATTAGTAGGTGATACATGCGGTGGTACTATTACTAGAACATGGAATATTAAAGATGCTTGTGGTAATGAAGCGGTTACTAGAACTCAAATAATTACTATTAAGGATACGACAAATCCTGTTATAGAAATAGCTGCTGCAGATAAGACTGTAGAATGTGTAACTGCTGAGGATGTTGAAGCTCAAGTATGGATCAATGAACTTCATTATGATAATACTGGAGGAGATGTAAATGAGTTTGTTGAAGTGGTTGCTAATTTTGATGCCTCTGGCTACGAGTTAGTACTTTATAATGGTAGTAATGGTACATCATATGCAACAAAGTCGTTGAGTTATCAAAGTACAAATTCTGGATTTAACTTCTATACTGCAGACCATTCAGGAATCCAAAATGGTGCTCCGGATGGAATTGCATTAGTAAATGGATCAGATGTTATTGAATTTATCAGTTATGAAGGTAGTTTTACAGCTCTAGATGGACCTGCTAACGGAATGAATTCTACTGATATAGGAGTTTCAGAAGGTAGCGGAACTTCAAGTGATGGTTCATTGCAGTTAATAGGTGCTGGTAATAAGAGAGCAGATTTTGCATGGGCAGACCCAATGACAAATACTAAGGGATCAGTTAATAATGAACAAACGCTTACACAAGCTGGAAGCAACCCTAATTTAGAAGCATTAAATGCCTGGTTAGCATCAAATGGAGGTGCAACAGCTAGTGATAATTGTACAGCAGCAAATGACTTAGTATGGACTAATAATTTTACGGGATTATCTGAAAGCTGTGGAAATTCAGGGTCTGCAGTAGTAACGTTTACAGCACAAGATGAGTGTGGAAACAAAATAACTACTACAGCAACATTTACAATCAAGGATACTACTAAACCAACAGCAAGTAATCCATCAGATATCAATGTAGAGTGTTCAGATGATGTACCAAATCCAGATGCAACAGTAGTTACGGATGAGGAAGATAACTGTAGTACACCAACCGTAACGTGGGTTAAGGACGAGAGTGATAATGGTAGTTGTCCAGAGATTATTACCAGAACTTATAAAGTAGAAGATGCTTGTGGAAATAGTATAGAGGTAACACAGAAGATTATTATTAAGGATGTTACTAATCCAGTATTAGCTTCTGCACCAAAAGATATTATAGTATCATGTTTAGCAGACGTACCAGCAATGACCAGTTTAGACTGGACAGATAACTGTGATGCAGGCGGAAGTGTACAAGGAGAAGACAGTGCTTTAGAAGGTGATGCATGTAATGGTACAATCACCAGAACATGGAATGTTACCGATGCTTGTGGTAATGCAGCAGAAACAAGAACACAGATTATTACGATTAAGGATGCTACTAAACCAACAGCAAGTAATCCATCAGATATCAATGTAGAGTGTTCAGATGATGTACCAAATCCAGATGCAACAGTAGTTACGGATGCCGATGATAACTGTAGTACACCAACCGTAACATGGGTGAAGGACGAGAGTGATAATGGTAGTTGTTCAGAGATTATTACCAGAATTTATAAGGTAGAAGATGCTTGTGGAAATAGTATAGAGGTAACACAGAAGATTATTATTAATGATGAGACAAAACCAGTGATAGTTAACTGTCCAGACGATGTTGATTTTGGCGAAGTAACCGAAACACCAATATTTGCTGTTGAGGCTGATATTACGGCGACTGATAATTGTGATCCTGATCCAGTAGTAACTTATGTGGATACTGACGATAGTACCTATGTACCAGGAGCACCTGGTAGTAATGATCCAGGATCAGTGTATAAATTCACATGTCAAAATGGACCTACTAGTTATCATTTTACAACGTTTGTGTGGGATGGTACAACTACTGTAGTTGGAAGCTCTGGGCCTCAAGCTAATTACACACCAGTAGTTACAGGGCAAGGTACTTATACATTAACTTTTGAGGAAGGTGTAGATAACCCTGATTCGAACCCTGTGGAGTCATTAAATGATTGGGTATTACGATTGAATGGACAATTAATTGCCTTTAAGAATTCTCAAAATAATAATGAATTCCCAGATTGTGATGCCAACTGGAATGAAACTAATTACATGCAAAATAATTTAAATTGTAAAATTCTAAGAGTAGATTGTATAGGTGATGTACCAGAACCAGGAGTTACTAATTATATGAAGATTAGAACGTTTACAGCTACAGACGATTGTGGCAACGAAAGTGACTTGTGTAGTGTAGTTTATACTTGGAGTATAGTAGATAGCTCCTCGGCGTCATCTGCAAACGATTACGATTCAGGGGTTGATACAACAGTAGACTTCAGAGCGTACCCAGTACCATTTAATGGAGAAGTAACCATTGCTTACAACTTCGATTTTGATACTAATGTAAAAGTAGAAGTGTATGATACAAAAGGTATGCTAGTATTAAGCAAAGATGATGCTTCATACATGAGAGGTACTGATGCTACAATGCCATTGAGCATTAACGGTTCAGACCAGATGTATTATATTAAAGTAATTACAAGTCAAGGAACAATGACCAAAAAGGTTGTTGCGACATCAGGAAATTAATGTCTTGAATAGATAAGTAATTATCATATAAACCAAAAAGGAGTCATTTTCATGACTCCTTTTTTTTATGCGTCATTACGAAGGAGATACGACTGAAGTAACCTGCTTAATCATTAGGTTGTATCATGAGATTGCTTCCTTATGTTCGCAATGACAGTTTATACTAACTTGCACAATGCACACAATAATGCGTATGTGGCATTAATAAAATTCTACCTAAAGGAATTGAGTTTTTGCATTTATAGCATAAACCAAAATCTACATCACTTATATTAGATAATGCAATCTGTAGATTTTTAAGTTTTTGTTCTGCTTTTTTTAAAGCAGCTTCATTAACACTTTTATTGTTTATGGCATCCATTCGAGATACTCTTCCTATAGCATTTTCGGGAGCTATGGGTTTTGTGAGTTCTTTGTAATGCAATATTGCAGCTTTAGTTTTTAATATTTCTGCTGCTATTTTTTCTTCAATATGTTTTAATTCCTCACTATTCATCAGCTGTTAAAGATTTTGCCCATTTTATCGCATCATCTAAACTTGAAAATATTTCAAAAGGTTTATCTAAAAATAGCTTTTCAATTTGTGCGTTACCTTTTGCTAGTGGAACTTCAGCAACCACAGCCATACCAATCAAGTTTTTTATTTTAGATGTTTGTAAGTAAATAGAAGGATCAACAGAGTAAGAGTGTTTTCTATGTGATATATAGGCAAAGGGATTATTACTGAAATAATCATTTGCTATTTCTTCTAAAACCTTGTTCTTGTCAGGCGTTAAGTGAAAGCCTTCATTTATTGAAGAAATAACAAAACTATTATAGACATTAATAGTGCAAAAGGAATATTTTAGTGATTTAAACATAACTAAAATTAATTAAAAATTAATATAATAAAAAACTCCGCTTGTTAGTGAGCGGAGTTTTTTGTTAAAAAAAAATGTTCTACGATTCAGTAGGTTTTTCTGAATGTTTAACCTTAACAGTTAATTCGGATGCATCTTTTTCGTAATCCATAGTGATAATATCACCTTCATGAATCTTAGATACAATGATTTCTTCAGCTAAAGCATCTTCAATGTATTTTTGAATGGCTCTTTTTAAAGGACGTGCTCCATATTGCTGGTCAAACCCTTTATCTGCAATGAAAGTTTTAGCTTTTTTGGTTAATTTTAGGGTATAACCAAGTTCTTTAATTCTAGCAAGTAGTTTTTCTAATTCGATATCAATAATCTTATTAATATCTTCTTTTTCAAGAACGTTAAATACGACAACATCATCAATTCTGTTTAAAAATTCTGGGGCAAAAGCTTTCTTTAAAGCATTTTCAATAACACCTTTTGCGTGAGAGCCTGCTTGTGCTTTTTGTGCAGCTGTACCAAAACCAACACCTGAACCAAAGTCCTTAAGCTTTCTTGCACCAATATTGGAGGTCATTATAATAATAGTATTGCTAAAATCAATTTTTCTACCTAAGCTATCGGTTAAGAATCCATCATCCAATACTTGTAATAGCATATTAAATACATCTGGATGTGCTTTTTCTATTTCATCTAATAATACAACAGCGTATGGTTTGCGCCTTACTTTTTCGGTTAATTGACCACCTTCTTCGTAACCGACATAACCAGGAGGCGCGCCGATTAAACGAGAGATTGCGAATTTTTCCATATACTCACTCATATCCACTCTAACCAAAGCATCTTCACTGTCAAATAATTCACGCGCTAACACCTTAGCTAACTGTGTTTTACCCACTCCTGTTTGACCTAAAAATATAAACGAACCAATGGGTTTGTTTGGATCTTTTAATCCAGCACGATTACGTTGTATGGCCTTTACTACTTTACTAACAGCTTCGTCTTGACCAATAACCTTACCTTTGATTAACTCAGGTAATTTGGCAAGTTTATTACTTTCGGTTTGCGCAATTCGGTTTACAGGAATTCCAGTCATCATAGAAACGACATCAGCAACATTATCTTCTGTAACTACTTCTCGATGCAATTTTGAGTCTTCTTCCCACTTTGCCTGCGCTTCAGCGAGGCTCTTTTCTATGCGTTTCTCATCGTCTCTAAGCTTTGCAGCCTCTTCATATTTTTGCTTCTTTACAACGGAGTTTTTAGTTTCTTTTACATCTTCTAGTTGTTTTTCTAACTCGAGTATTTGTTTGGGTACATCTATATTGGTGATATGAACTCTAGAACCAGCTTCATCTAAAGCATCAATAGCTTTGTCTGGTAAAAAACGTTCGGTCATATAGCGATTTGTTAGCTTTACACAAGCTTCAATAGCTTCTTGTGTATATTCAACATTATGGTGTTCTTCATATTTTCCTTTAATGTTGTTTAGAATCTCAATAGTCTCAACAACGGTTGTTGGCTCTACAATTACTTTTTGAAAACGACGCTCTAAAGCACCATCTTTTTCAATATATTGTCTATACTCATCTAGTGTTGTGGCACCCACACATTGAATTTCTCCTCTTGCAAGGGCTGGTTTAAACATGTTTGATGCATCTAAACTTCCCGTAGCACCACCTGCGCCAACAATAGTATGAATCTCGTCAATAAATAAAATGATATCATCATTTTTTTCAAGCTCGTTCATAACTGCTTTCATTCGCTCTTCAAATTGTCCTCTATACTTTGTACCTGCAACTAAACTTGCTAAATCTAAAGTTACTACGCGTTTATTGAATAATATTCTAGATACTTTTTTACTCACAATTCTATTAGCTAAACCTTCGGCAATGGCAGATTTACCAACTCCAGGTTCACCAATTAAAAGTGGGTTGTTCTTTTTACGTCTGCTCAATATTTGAGATACACGCTGAATTTCTTTTTCTCTTCCAACAACAGGATCGAGTTTGCCTTCTTCTGCTAAAGCAGTAAGATCTCTACCAAAATTATCTAAAACTGGTGTTTTTGACTTTTTGGCACCTTTTCCTGTTGGTTGATTAAACGGATTTTCTTTAGAACTTCCTTCAGGTGTGTCGCCTTCATCAGAAAAAGATTCTGCCTTTGGAGACTCTATATAGTCATCATCGTTTGCAATCATGTATTTAAATTGGTCTTTCACGTTATCGTAATCCACTTTAAGTTTGTTTAATAGTTTTGTAGTTGGGTCATTCTCATTTCTTAAGATACATAACAGTAAATGTGCTGTGTTAATGGAAGTACTTTGAAATAGTTTAGCTTCCAGAAACGTAGTTTTTAAAGCACGTTCTGCTTGTCTTGTTAAATGTAGGTTCTTCTTTTCGTTAGATGCTGTCGCAATATTTGGGTTAGCAGGACTTAGTATTTCTACTTTTCTTCTTAGATGATTTAAATCAATTTCTAAAGCACTTAAAATATCAATTGCTTTCCCATTTCCATCACGTAACAGACCAAGCATTAAATGTTCAGTGCCAATAAAATCATGACCTAAACGCAATGCTTCCTCCTTGCTATATGCAATTACATCTTTTACTCTTGGTGAAAAATTATCGTCCATAAATTTGGTTCCTTTCTGCATTAAAAATAATAAAAACTACTGTATAAAGGCAAAAACTATACCTTAATTATAGTTTGTTAGGTTAAAAGACAATAAAAAGTCTTATAAATCAAAACAAAACTTACTATAGTTATTAACCAAAACCACCCAAAATATTGTTGATAAAAAGTCTTAAAAAAGCCTTGTTTTCGTAGTTGTTGGACTAACAAAATTGTTATATTAGCTCGATTTGAAAACCTACAAAAACTAATAAATTTATTTATGGCAGAAGGAGAAAAACTCATTCCAATAAATATTGAAGATGAAATGAAATCGGCTTACATTGATTACTCAATGTCAGTCATTGTGTCACGTGCATTGCCAGACGTAAGAGATGGCTTAAAACCAGTGCACAGACGTGTGCTCTTTGGCATGCATGAATTAGGTGTAAAGTCTAACACAGCACACAAAAAATCCGCTAGAATAGTTGGTGAAGTACTTGGTAAGTATCATCCACATGGTGATACATCGGTGTATGATACTATGGTGCGTATGGCTCAAGAATGGAGTTTACGTTACATGTTAGTTGATGGACAAGGAAACTTTGGTTCAATAGATGGAGACAGTCCTGCAGCAATGCGTTATACAGAAGCACGTATGCGCAAAATTTCTGAGGACATGTTGGCAGACATTGACAAAGAAACTGTCGATCATAAATTAAACTTTGATGACACACTAAAAGAGCCAACAGTTCTTCCAACAAGAATTCCAGGACTATTAGTTAATGGTGCATCTGGTATTGCTGTTGGTATGGCAACTAATATGCCACCTCATAACTTATCTGAAGTTGTAGATGGTATCATTGCATATATCGATAACAACGACATTGAAATTGATGAACTTATAACACATATAAAAGCACCAGATTTTCCAACAGGTGGTATTATTTATGGTTATGATGGAGTAAGAGAGGCTTTTAAAACAGGTCGTGGTCGTGTAGTTATGCGAGGTAAAGCAATTATTGAAGAAGTTCAAGGTCGCGAATGCATAATCGTTACTGAAATTCCTTATCAAGTCAATAAAGCAGACATGATTAAAAAGACGGCCGATCTTGTTAACGATAAAAAACTTGAAGGCATTGCTACTATTCGTGATGAGTCAGATAGAAATGGTATGCGAATTGTGTATGTTTTAAAACGTGATGCTATACCAAACATTGTATTAAATAAGCTTTATAAATATACTGCATTACAATCATCGTTTAGTGTTAATAATATTGCACTAGTAAATGGTCGTCCACAAATGTTGAATCTAAAAGATATGATTCATTATTTTGTAGAACATCGTCATGAAGTTGTTGTAAGAAGAACCACGTACGAATTACGTAAAGCTGAAGAAAGAGCGCATATTCTTGAAGGATTAATTATTGCGTCTGATAATATTGATGAAGTAATAGCCTTAATACGTGCCTCTGCTAATGCAGATGAAGCCAGGCAAAAGTTAATAGATAGATTTGAGCTTACTGAAATTCAAGCCAAAGCTATTGTTGAAATGCGTTTACGCCAGCTTACAGGTTTGGAGCAAGACAAGCTAAGAGCAGAGTATGATGCATTAATGATTACCATTGAAGATCTAAAAGATATTCTAGAAAAGAAAGAGCGTCGAATGGATATCATTAAAGAAGAGCTTCATGAAGTTAAGCAAAAATATGGTGATGAGCGTCGTTCGGTTATTGAATATGCTGGTGGCGACTTAAGTATTGAAGATATGATACCAAACGAGAAAGTAGTTATTACTATATCTCATGCAGGTTATATTAAAAGAACATCCCTTACAGAATATAAAACTCAAAATAGAGGAGGTGTTGGACAAAAAGCATCAACCACAAGAAATGAAGATTTCTTAGAACATTTATTTGTTGGTACTAACCACCAATACATGTTGTTCTTCACTCAAAAAGGAAAATGTTTCTGGATGCGTGTTTATGAGATCCCAGAAGGTAGTAAAACTTCAAAAGGAAGAGCCATTCAAAACCTTATAAATATTGAGCAAAACGATAAAGTAAAAGCATTTATTTGTACTCAAGATTTAAAAGATGAAGATTACATTAATAATCATTATGTAATCATGGCAACTAAAAAAGGTCAGGTAAAGAAGACTTCATTAGAACAATATTCTAGACCAAGAACAAATGGTATTAATGCAATAACGATCAAGGAAGGCGATGAGCTTTTAGAAGCAAAACTTACAACTGGCGAAAGTCAAGTGATGTTGGCACTAAAATCAGGAAAAGCCATACGTTTTGAAGAGGCAAAAACACGTCCTATGGGAAGAAACGCCTCTGGTGTTCGTGGAATTAGGCTTCAAGATGAAAATACAGATGAAGTTATAGGCATGATTGCTGTTAATGATATGGATAGCGATATACTTGTCGTTTCAGAAAACGGTTATGGTAAACGTTCAAGCTTAGAAGATTATAGAGTTACCAATCGTGGAGGAAAAGGAGTTAAAACCATTTCAATTACAGAAAAAACAGGTAATTTAGTAGCTATCAAGAATGTAAGTGATGAAGATGACTTAATGATAATCAACAAATCTGGGATTGCTATTAGAATGGCAGTTGAAGATTTAAGAGTTATGGGGCGTGCTACACAAGGTGTTAAGCTTATTAATCTAAAAAACAACGATTCAATTGCAGCTGTTGCTAAAGTTATGCATGATGAAGATGATGTTGATGATTCTGAAACACCTAAAACAGACGCTTCAGCAAATGATGGCACAACTCTTGATAATATTGAAACAGAAAACAACAATTAATATTTAAACAATTAAAAATGAAAAAACAGGTTGTATTAGCATTAGCTTTAATGATTGGTACTTTTTCTTTCGCTCAGAAGAAAGAATTAAAAACCGCAGAAAAAGCTATAAAAAGTAGTAACTTCTCAGATGCTAAAGCTGCTATTAGTGCCGCAGAATCTTTAATGTCTGCTATGGACGATAAAACAAAAGCAAAATTTTACTTTTTAAAAGGTCAAGCATTTTATGCTAAAGGCGCAGGTAGTAATAGTGATATAGACACTGCTTTAGAAAGTTTTAAAATGTTATCTCAGGTTGAGGCAAATAGCGGAAAAAAAACTTATTCAGATGAAGCAAATCAATTAAAAATTGAAATGGGTAATGCTTTGGTTCAAAAAGGAACCACAGCTTATGGAAATCAAAATTATGCTTTGGCAAGTACAAGTTTTGAAAAAGCATATAGAGTATCACCAATGGATACCTTGTATTTGTATAATGCAGCAACATCATCAGTAAGTGGAAAAGATTATGATGCAGCATTAAGGATATATGCTGAATTAGCAGACATTGGTTACACAGGAATATCGACCCAATATGTTGCTACTGATGTAGCCACAGGTGAAGAACAAGCTTTTCCAAGTAGTGCAATGCGAGATGTATCTGTAAGGCAAAAAACACACTCTAACCCTAAAGATGTAAAAACGGAGTCTAAGGTTGGGGAAATAGCTAAGAATGTAGCTTTGATTTATGTTAATCAAGGAGAGAATGAAAAAGCTATTGCTGCAATAGATAATGCAAAAAAAACAAATCCAAATGATACTGGTTTGATTCTAGTAGAAGCAGAGTTATATAGAAAAATGGGAGACAATACTAAATATGCCCAAGCAGTAGCCAAAGCTTTAGAATTAGATCCTAACAATGTTGTATTAGTATTTAATTTAGGGGTTAATGCAGCAGATAACAATGATTTTGAAGCTGCAAAAAAGTACTACAATAGAGCTATAGAAATTGACCCAGAATATACAAATGCATATATGAATATGGCAGTACTTATTCTTGATCAAGAAAAAGGAATTGTTGACGAAATGAATGCTCTAGGTACTTCTGCTGCTGATAATAAAAAATATGACGAACTAAAGGAACATAGACAAAACCTTTATAAAGAAGCAGTGCCTTATCTATCTAAGGTGTTAGAATTTAACCCAAAAGATATAAATGCCGCTACAACTTTAATGAATATTTATAGTGCTCTTGGAGATGATGATAATTTTAAAGCGATGAAGGCTAAAGTAGAGACTATTAAAAACGAGAATTAGTCTAAGAAATAGATTTAATAATTAAAAAGCCGTTTATTTATAAACGGCTTTTTTTATATAATTTTTTTAATTACTCGTAATTTATGAGTATGGGTTTTTAAGTCATTATTGTAGATGCCAGTATGGTCAAGTCTATCAATTCTTACTTTTCCATGTGCATGAATAATATAGTTGTCTTTCATGATAATGCCTACATGAATAATATTACCATCGGCATTATCAAAAAAGGCAAGATCACCTGGCTCACTTTCTTCTATAAAACTTAATGCTTCACCTTGTGTAGCTTGTTGTGAAGCATCTCTTAATAATTTATAACCATTGAGTTTATAAACCATTTGAGTAAAACCAGAACAGTCAATTCCAAACGGAGTTTTACCTCCCCACAAATAAGGTGCATTCAAATAAAAGAAAGCAGTATTTAAAATGTTTTCTTTTTGTTGAACATATTTTACAGTATTTCCATCATGTTCATGATTTAATATTTGCAATCCATTTAGAGATGCTCCTAACGGAATTGGAAATAGTTCTTTTTTAGTGTTTTGGATAAATTCAACTAAATCTAATGCGTAAACAGGAATACTTGTTTGTAATTTTTTAAAATCAGATTCTGTTATTTCCTGGTATTGTTTATTATCAATCCAACCTTCGTAACCATCAAAATCTAATCGAATTTTACTCCATTTTTTTCGTTTTTCAAGAACTTTAAAAAAATCACCATAAATCACTTGCGAGACTAGTTCTGAAGCATCAGCTGCTTCAAAACGCAAAGGAACAATGCTTAAATTACAGATTCCGTATTGCATCTAATATTTAATTGCGTTCAATAATAATAGCAGATGCACCACCACCGCCATTACAAATAGCTGCGGCACCAATTTTTGCATTATTTTGTTCTAGCACATTAATTAAAGTAATGATAATTCTGGCTCCAGAGCATCCTAATGGATGTCCTAATGACACAGCACCACCATTTACATTTACGTTATCATCTTTTAAACCAAGAATCTTCATATTGGCTAATCCAACTACTGAAAATGCTTCATTGATTTCAAAATAGTCAACATCTCCAATACTGATATTCGCTTTTGCTAATGCTTTTGGCAAAGCTTTTGCTGGAGCAGTAGTAAACCATAATGGTTCTTGTGCAGCATCAGCATAACTTTTAATTGTCGCTATAGGTGTTAAGCCTAATTCATTTGCTTTTTCTTTGCTCATCAATACCATAGCAGCAGCACCATCATTAATAGTTGAGGCATTGGCAGCAGTTACGGTTCCTTCTTTTGTGAATGCAGGACGTAAAGCAGGAATTTTTTCCATTTTTACGTTAGTATATTCTTCATCTTTAGCCACTATTACTGGTTCTCCACGACGTTGTGGGACTTCAACAGGCACTACTTCGTTATCAAATTTATTGTTATCCCAAGCCTGAGCAGAGCGGTTATATGATTGCATGGCATAAGCATCTTGCTCCTCGCGTGAAAACTTATATTTCGTAGCACAAGCATCTCCACAAACACCCATGGCATGGTTATCGTAAACATCGACCAAACCATCTTTTTGCATACCATCAATTAATGTAGCTGGACCAAACTTTGTTGCAGAACGTGCATGGTAGTAATGAGGAATTAAACTCATATTCTCCATACCACCAGCAATAATGATGTCTGCATCACCAAGAGCAATAGATTGAGCAGCTTGTGTAACAGCTTTCATTCCTGAAGCACATACCTTATTAATTGTAGTGCAAGGAACAGTATTTGGAATTCCTGCAAAAATGGCAGCTTGTCTAGCTGGTGCTTGTCCAGTACCTGCTTGAACCACATTACCCATTAAAACTTCTTCTACCAATTCTGGATTAAGATTAATTTTATCTAATGCGCCTTTTATGGCAATGGCTCCTAATTTTGGAGCTGGTATAGTAGATAAGGCTCCTAAAAAACTTCCTATTGGTGTTCTGGCAGCCGATACGATTACAACCTCTTTATTCATTTTTCTTTATAATTTTATTTGTTGCGAAATTAATTAAAATTTAGAAGAAAATAGAAAGATTAAGTTAATATCATTATCTATGTTGCACCTTTATTTTTATTACTTTTGAAATAATCTTAAGATATTTCATGAAAGACTTAATTAATAAGTTATATAAGAATCATTCCTTAATTTATAAGGTATTGCTTTTTATGGCTACTACATTCTTAATTGTTTATTTGTTCCCAAAGAGCGGAAAGTTTAAATACAGTTTTGAAAAAGGAAAACCTTGGCAGTCTGAAACTCTGCAAGCTCCTTTTGATTTTGCAATTAAAAAAAGTGATGAAGAGATTGCTAATGAAAGAAAACTAATTGAACAAAATGCTTCAGTATATTTTGATTTGGATACCACAGTCGTATCTCAGGTAATTAAGAATTATGAAGAGCAATTCCCTTTATTATTTCCAGACTCTATACCACCTAGACAGAAAGTGTTAATTTATAATCAAGGACTTTCAGTTTTAAACCTAATGTATTCAAAAGGGATTTTAGATAAAGACTATAATTACACTGACAATAAAATTATAATTCTACTTGAAGATAGAAATCAAGTTAAAAACACCAATTACTCAAACTTTATAAAACCCAATTTTAGAGCGTTTTCTGAAAAGAACCTAGAAGCTTACAATCTTTCTGGCGAAAATTTTCAAAAGCTAATATCACTGTTTTTTGATATTGTAAAACCAAATATATCCTTAAATGAGAGTATTACAGAAAACTCATTACAAGAAGAGTTAAATAAAATTTCATTGGTAAGAGGTAGTATAGAAAAAGAAACGCTTATTATTTCTAAAGGAGAAGTAGTAGAAGGCGATAAATTGATGATTTTAAAATCACTAGAATCTGAATATGAATCGCAAATTTGGAGCGAAGCAAACTATAATTGGATTTTAGCAGCCTACACTTTGTTGGTCGCCTTAACACTATTGATGCTTTTACTGTTTTTGAGAAAATACAGACCAATGGTGTTTAAAAACAATACCAAAGTCACCTTTATTTTCTTCAATATTTTATTAATGGTGCTTTTAACAACTTTAATAATTAACTATAATTCATCATATTTATATATTGTTCCAATATGTGTATTGCCTTTAGTGCTTAAAGCTTTTTTCGATGCTCGTTTAGGTTTATTTACGCATGTTGTAACAGTCTTGCTTTTAGGTTTTGTGGTTCCTAATAATTATGAATATATGTTTTTGCAAATCATAGCTGGTATTGTAACAATTCTTACTGTATCAGAGCTATATAAAAGAGCAAATTTATTCATTTCGGTTGGGCAAATAACTTTAATATATATAGTTTCTTATTTTGCTTTTTTTGTTATACACGAAGGAGGAATTAATAATTTAAAATGGGAAACATTCATACTTTTTACATTATGTGGTTTAGCAACTTTGTTTGTACAACCTTTAATTTATGCATACGAAAAGCTATTCGGTTTAGTGTCTGATGTCTCTTTGTTAGAACTTTCAGATACAAATTCAAAATTATTAAAAGAATTATCCAATAAAGCACCTGGTACATTTCATCACTCTTTAAATGTTGCAAATTTAGCTGAAGCTGCAGCAAATGAAATTGAAGCTAACGCAATGTTAGTAAGAGTAGGAGCTTTATATCATGATATTGGTAAAATGAAGAACCCTACATATTTCACAGAGAATCAAGCTACAGGAATAAACCCACATGATGAATTGTCTCCTAAAGAAAGTGCTACAATTATTATTAACCACGTTATAGATGGTATTGAATTGGCAAAGAAATATAATTTACCAGATCGTGTTATTGATTTCATTAGAACTCATCACGGAACAAGTCTTGTTTATTATTTTTATACTAAAGAAAAGGGATTAGACGGAGGAATTAATATAGATGACTTTAGATATCCTGGCCCAACTCCCTTTAGCAAGGAAACAGCAATATTAATGATGTGTGATAGTGTGGAGGCAGCATCAAAAAGTTTAAAAGAACCAACAGCAGCAAAAATTGATGTTTTTGTTGAGAATATTATTAGTAAGCAGATTGAAAATGACCAATTTTTAAATGCTAATATTACATTTAAAGAAATACAATCTATTAAAAAAGTATTAAAACGTAAGTTGGCTAATATCTATCACTTACGCATAGAATATCCCGAATAAAAAAAATCCTTTAAAAAAGTAAAAAAATAGTTTGCGTTCTTTAAGATGAAAAGTTACATTTGCATCCGCATTTAAAAACAATGTGAAGTTCTTATAAAATAGAATAGGAGAGGTGCCAGAGTGGTAATGGAGCAGATTGCTAATCTGTCAACGCGTAAGTGTTGCCTGGGTTCGAATCCCAGTCTCTCCGCTTTTAAAGATAATCATTTCGGGGTGTAGCGTAGCCCGGTTATCGCGCCGCGTTTGGGACGCGGAGGTCGCAGGTTCGAATCCTGCCACCCCGACTTTTTAGAGTTACTGGTCGCGTAGCTCAGCTGGATAGAGCATCTGCCTTCTAAGCAGACGGTCATAGGTTCGAATCCTATCGCGATCACAAAAAGCCTTACTTAATACAAGTAAGGCTTTTTTGTTTCTTAAATAAGCGTGCTTAATTTGTTATATGAAATTTCATTAAAAGTTGTTATTACTTTATTAGCTGTAGTGAAATTTTGATTTTTTGAATGGTCACTTTTATAACCAATACAATAAATATTAGCGGCATTAGCAGCTTTTATTCCGTTAGTAGAATCTTCAATAACCACACATTCATTTTTATTATGACTAGATGATTTTGCTGCGTTGATAAATATTTCAGGATGTGGTTTTGATGCCTTTAAATCAGCACCACTATGTTTAGCCACAAAGTACTTATCTAAATCAAAACGTGTAAATACATTATTTATAGTTGGCATTGAAGCCGATGAAGCCAATACTAATGTTAGTCCATTTTTATAATAATCAATAATGGCATCATGTACTCCGTCTATGAGTGATAAATCATCATCACTTTCAAAAATATGTTTAAAAAATTTTCGCTTTAAACTTATTAAATCTAGTGGTTTATAATCTAAGTTATATGTTTTGCATAAGGTTTTACAGATGCTAAGTGTTGATTGCCCTGTAAACGATTCATATAACTCATTAGGCACTTTAATCCCTACAGTTTCAAACATTTTATAGTATGCCTTTTTATGAAGTGGTTCGGAGTTTACTATAACACCATCCATATCGAAAATAACTGCTTTTATCACACTAATTTATTTTTTGCGAATATAGTTTTTAAGAATTAAATATCATTAATTAATCGAAACTGTTAATTTGAACTTAAATATGACATGATTAACTTAAAAATAAAAATATTCTATTAATTTAACAGTCTATAAAAAATTTTAGTGATAATTATAGAAAAGATCCTTTTGCAAAAAGCAATAGTTTAAGGTTAGTGTTATTAGCAATAAAGGATTTTTGGGCTACCTTTTTTGGCAGCCCTTTTTTTATGCCTTTTCACAAATGGCAACAATTTTTTTGTTTTCTAGGGTTGTAGTAAAAAAGGCATATATATTGCTACCATCGTTAATTTTAAACTTCTTTTTAATTTGGCTCACAGGCTCAGGGAAATTTCTTATTGCAATATTTATTTTGGTGTTACTTAGGTGTTTTTTTACTAATGCTTTTTTATATGGAATTGTAGCAATTATTTTAAAACTCCTTCCAGGAAATTCTATTAATTTTTTTGAAGTATAAATATGCGAGTGAGTATGTAATTTACACACGTTTAGTTGTTCTGCTAAACTTTTAAAAGCTCCAGATTTAAGAATAGCAGCATTGGGTTCGTATAAATAAGTTAAAGGTTCTGAAAATTGAACTTTAGCATTAGTTTCAGCTTGGTAGTTAAAATTAAATACTTCATTTAGTGAGCTCTTAATGTTTATTGTTTTTATTTGAATATCGCTTTTACTTTCCTTATTCAAGATAAAAAGCAGTTCTTTTACATCATTGTTTATTGCAACTATGTGTATTTCTGTTGTGTATTTTAATTCAGATATTCCAATAGATATATCTAGCATAGGTGATGCTTTTAGCAACACGCTGTTAGTGTGTTTAAATAATAAATCTATATACTTTGGAATATTTGGTAAGCAATCCTTTAAATAAAAGACTTTTCCTTTGCTGTCATGTCTTCTGGAAGGATCTACATAAATCCAATCATAGTGCTTAAAAGTGTTTTTTAGGTAATCTATACCATTAACATTTAAGGTAATAATGTTATCAACTCCTAATTGATTGTAATTGTGAGAAACAATGTTTGATAGGGTTTTATTAATCTCACAATGCGTTACTTCTTTAAAAGACTTTGAAAAATAAAAGCTATCTACACCAAAACCACCAGTAAGGTCAATAATGCTGCTTCCTTTAATTAATTGAGATTTATATTTGGCTGCAATTTCAGAGGAGGTTTGCTCAATATTTAACTTGTTTGGATAGTATATATTAGAGGTGTTAAACCATGTAGGAAGCTTAATTTTGCATCGTTTTTTCGCTTCAATTTGCTCGACAACTTCTTTTATGTCAACATTATTAAAGACAAGTTTCTTTAGAAGCAGAGAAGTGATGTCTGCTTTAATATTGTTGTTTATAAAATCCTGTACTACAGTATTTAAAATATCTTTATTCAAACGAATACTATAAGTTTTTAGTAAGCTGTTTTACAATCTTATTATCCGCCAAGAACTCTTTTAAAATCACTTTAATAGCTGTATAAGTTGGTATAGCTACAATCATTCCAATAACACCAAATAAAATACCAGCAATAATAATAACTAGAAAGATTTCTAATGGATGTGCTTTTGTAGCTGCTGAAAATATTTTTGGTTGACTAAAGAAATTATCTACCAATTGTCCAATAATAAAACCAATCATTACATAGGTGGTTTTTGGTAAAATAACCTCACTAAAGCTTGAGCCCATAAAGCTCGACATAGTAAGCGTAAGCATTAACACACCACCAATCATTGGTCCTACATAAGGTATCAGGTTTAATAAGGCACACAAAAATGCAATAACAACCGCATTTTTAACGCCAAAAAACAGCAGTACTATTGTATAAATTACAAACAGTATAAGTATTTGAAAAATCAAACCCACGAAGTAGCGCGATAATAAGGTTTTAATCTTTTCAAACGATTTTTTTGAGCGAGTTTCCTTATTGTCTGGTACAAACACTAGAATACCTTGCTCAAGTAGTTTACTGTCTTTAAGCAAGAAAAAGGCAATAAAAATAACCGAGAATAAGCCAACACTAAAACTTCCAAAACCACTAACAACCGAGTTTAAGAAATTTGGAATAATTGAATAATCTAGTTTTGAAAGTAAATTAGACTCTTTTAAAGATTGCTCAACATCGTAACTATTAATCCCAAAATAATCGGTTAATTGAAAGTATAAGTCTTCAATATTACCTTGTAATTGATTAATATCTAGCAGAGCCAAATTATGTCCTTGTTCAACAACTAAAGGAATAAACATACGTACCAATCCAACTAACAAAGCAATTAACAATACCATTGTTGTTACGACTGCAAACGTGTTTTTAAATTTTAACTTAGATTTTAAAAACCTAACAATTGGTAAGCCTATTAGTGAAATAACCGAAGCTATGGCTATATACACAATTACCGATTGTATTTTATACAAAAAATAGATAAGTAGTGCTACACCAATAACAATGGCTAAAGCTCTTAAAATACCGTTTGCTATAATTTTTGAATTCATGTAGTAAATATATAAAAGAGTTTACATTAATTGCTTAGTCATCTCGTATAAAGCAATATTTGCCGCTTGTACTACATTCATGCTACTGTTTTGTCCAAACATATTGATATGAATCACCGCATCAGATAGTTTTAAAACCTCATCTGAGATCCCAAAATTCTCATCACCAACTACCAATGCTATGGGTTTGTTTTTTGGAAACGTGAACGAATAAATGGGTTGGCTATTATTAGTAATTTCTAGAGAAATTATATAGTAATCTTCTGATTTTAGTATTTTTATTACCTCGAAAGCTGAGGGCTCGATGCTGTAATCCATCACTTTTTCAGTTGCTCTGGAGGTTTTGGTCATTTTTCGACCTAACGGAATATGCGCACCACAAAAAATAAGTTTTTCAACTCCAAAGGCATCTGCAATTCTAAATAAGCTCCCAATATTTGGTGCATTGCTAATGTTGTCACAAATTAATGTGATTGGGAATTTCTTTTTTTTAAAGTTGGTATTGTAGTGGTTGAGCTGCATTCTTAATTCTCAAAAGCATATTTCATAATGTTTGCTCCCATTTTCAGTGCTTTTTCTCTAACATCTTCTGGATCGTTGTGTATTTCTGGGTCTTCCCAACCATCTCCTAAATCGCTTTCATAAGTAAATAATAGTACTAAGCGCGACTCATAAAAAATTCCTAAGGCTTGCGGACGTTTTCCATCATGCTCATGAATTTTAGGTAGCCCTTTCGGAAAGGCAAAAGCTATATTAAATATGTCGTGATTTGCTGGAATTTCTACTAACTCATTATTTGGAAACACTTTTTTTAATTCTTTTACAATATAAGGTTGCATACCATAATTATCGTCAATATGTAAAAATCCTCCTGAAATAAGGTAATTTCTTAAGTTTCGTGCATCGTCATCATTAAAAAACACATTACCATGACCTGTCATGTGTATAAACGGAAACTGAAAAATGTCAACGCTATTCACTTCTACCGTTTGAGGTTTGGGTTTTATTTTTGTGTTAATGTTTTCATTGCAATACTCTATTAAGTTTGGCAATGCTGTAGGATTGCTGTACCAATCGCCACCACCTCTATATTTTAAAATAGCGACTTCTTGTGATATTGAGACAAGAGAAAAAAGACAAAAGGCAATAAATAATAATAGTTTCATAATTACTCGTTAGTATAGGCAATCGAATGACAAGCGACAATAGCTGCAGTTTCGGTACGTAATCTAGTGTTACCCAAAGTTACAGGAATAAATTGACGCTCCAAAGCCATTGCAATTTCTTTAACACTAAAATCGCCTTCAGGACCTATTAAAATAGTGACGTTGGTATTTGGTTTAAGCTGATTTTTAAGCGATTGTTTTTTGGTGTCTTCGCAATGTGCAATAAACAATTGACCTTCATGTTGCTGTTTTACAAACTCAGAAAAAGGAATAGCTTTGTTTAATTTAGGCAAATAATAATGCAACGATTGTTTCATGGCAGATTGCAATATCTTCTCGAAACGCTCTGGTTTAATAACTTTACGTTCACTATGGTCGCAAATAATAGGAGTAATGCTATCAATGCCTATTTCGGTAGCTTTTTCCAAAAACCATTCGTAACGATCGTTCATTTTTGTAGGTGCTACAGCTAAATGGACTTTGTAAGGTTTAGGTTCTTGATAGCTTTTAGAAACTATAGATGCCATACAATTTTTTAAATCTGCCACTTCAATTTGAGCTTCAAATAGCCAACCCTTACCATTAGTAATATAAAGTGTGTCTCCAGTTTTTTTTCGTAACGCTTTAACAATATGTCTGCTTTCATCTTTTGAAAAAGCGAATTGCGATGTGTGTTCGTTGATATCTGAATTGTAGAATAGTTGCATGAATCAAATATAAAAACATTTGTGTCATTGCGAATATAATGAAGCAATCTTTTAATTTATGAGATTACCTCGTCAATTCATTCCTCGTAATAACATTATGATTTTTCTTTAAAATAAAAAACAATTTAGCTATATGTGAATTAGCAATAACATAATAGGTGTCGTGAATATTTATGTTAATTGCGTCTTTGGAATTTGACCAATAAAACCAAAGAATATACAAATTATCCAAAAATATTGATGTGGCTTTAGTTTAAATATAATTCTATATTTTCAACCTGGCCGAAGCCGTAATATCTTGCTGAGCAAAATCTTCTTCCTGATATTTTAAATAACCTACAATGGCTATCATGGCCGCATTATCTGTGGTGAATTCAAACTTTGGCACATAGGTTTTCCAATCAAATTTTTGTTCGCCATCTTTTAAGGCTTTTCTAATCCCAGAGTTGGCAGATACACCACCACCAATAGCAATTTGTTTAATTCCAGTTTGCTTAGTGGCTGCTTTTAGTTTGTCAATTAAAATACCAATAATAGTGTATTGTATGGAAGCACAGATGTCATTTAAATTTTCTTTGACAAAGTCTGGATTCTTTTTAGTTTCTCGTTGAATAAAATAAAGTATTGCAGTCTTTAGACCTGAAAAACTAAAATTTAATCCATCTACTTTTGGTTTGGTAAACTTAAATGCTTTTGGATTGCCTTGTTGTGCACGTTTATCCATTTCTGGGCCAGCAGGATAGCCTAATCCGAGTATTTTTCCACTTTTATCATAGGCTTCGCCAACAGCATCATCAATAGTTTCACCAATAACGTCCATATCAAAATAATGGTTCACTTTTACTATTTGTGTATGTCCTCCAGAAATAGTCATAGCCAAGAATGGAAAATTTGGTTTATCAAAGCCTTCTTCGTCAATAAAATGTGCTAAAATGTGCGCTTGCATGTGGTTTACATCTATTAACGGAATGTTTAAACCATAAGCAAACGACTTAGCAAACGAAGTACCTACTAATAGCGATCCCATTAAACCAGGACCTCTTGTAAACGCAACAGCACTAAGCTGTTCTTTGGCAACACCAGCTTTTTCTAGCGCTTGATGTACAACAGGCACTATATTTTGTTGATGCGCTCTTGAAGCTAATTCAGGTACCACACCACCATATGCTTCATGTATTTTTTGGTTAGCAATAACATTACTTAAAATCTTACCGTTGTGTATTACAGAAGCAGCAGTATCATCGCATGATGATTCAATTCCTAGTATGTAAATATTTTGTGAGGACATTAAGAAATTTTAGGCATAATAATTGCTTATTTTGTAAGAAAATAAACATCTGTATTTTTTTGTTTTAACGTATATACAAATAAATAAAAAATTATAGAGCTAATAGCTAAAAATAGCCTTAAAAATTGATAAGTTTATAGCTAGTTTTAAATTAGGGTTTAGAGTCAAAATTTGTAACTTTAGTACAACATTAAAAAAGCAATAAAAATAGCATTAAAAATTGTAGCAATCTTCTTGCTATTGTTCATCATTTTGGTGTTATTATTGTCTATTCCAGCCGTACAAACTCGCTTAGGAAAGTATGCTACTAACAAGATAAACGAAGATTTTGGAACTAACATCAATATCGAAAAAGTAGGATTACAGTTTAATGGCGATGTAGAACTCAAGAATATTTACATACAGGATTACAAAAAAGATACACTTATAAGCATTAATGAGTTAAATACATCAGTTTTAAGTGTTAGGAAATTAATTTATGATAATAAACTAACTTTTGGAGATGTAGATATTTACGGAATGGTTTTTAACCTTAAAACCTACAAAGGAGAAGTTGACACAAACCTTGATGTATTTGTGGCCAGATTTGATGAAGAAAACCCAAGTAAAGAGAAGAGTGATTTTTTATTATCATCTAGTGATATATCTATTTATGAAAGTGAATTTAGACTAACGGATGAAAATAAAGACGATATTGAAATACTAGCGTTTAATGATTTAAATATAAATGCAACAGATTTCTTAATCCTTGGTCCAGACGTTAGTGCCAGAATCAATAAGTTAAACTTTGTAGATAGTATAAGTGGACTTGAAGTTGCGAATATGACTACCAATTTTGCTTATACCTTAACCGGAATGACATTTGATTTTCTTCAGCTCAAAACACCAAATTCCACTTTAAATGGTGACTTAAAATTTAGCTACAACCGTGAGGATTTGCAACACTTTGTTGATAAAGTGCGTATAGATGCATCATTTGAAAATTCTGATATCACACTTAGCGATTTAAACCTGTTTTACAATGAATTTGCTAGTAATCAAAAAGCAAAATTTGAAACAGAATTGTTTGGCACTTTAAATAATCTTACAGCGACAAATATAGAGTTAAATACTTCTGGAAACTCGATTGTAGTTGGAGACATTGTATTGAAAAATGCTTTCGATAAAAAGGAAAATACCTTTATAATGGATGCTAATTTTGACAGGCTTACAACCAGTTATAATGATCTTACAAGAATTTTGCCTAATGTATTGGGTAATGCTTTGCCTCCTATAATAAAAAATTTAAACCGATTTACTTTAGAAGGAAAAACAATTATAACTCCAAAAAATTTGGATGCAGATGTTGATATTATTTCAGACTTAGGAATTATTATTGCAGATCTTGACATAAAGGATATCAATACTAATAACAAGTCCACATATCTAGGAAATTTAGTAATGGATAATTTTGATTTAGGATCGCTTATTAATGATTCTAATGTTGGAAGAATTTCATTTAATGTTGATGTAGCTGGAACAGGTTTTTCAGCCGAAAGTGTTAACTCGCAAGTAAAAGGAGATGTATTTAGTATTGGCTATAATAATTATGAGTACGAGCGTATAAAAGTAGTTGGAAATATACGAAACAAGATTTTTGATGGTAATTTAATTGCTAATGATCCTAATTTCGATTTAACGTTTAGTGGTTTAATAGATTTTTCTGAAAAAGTAAAGAAATACGATTTTACTGCAAATGTAGAGCATGCCAATTTAAAGGCGTTAAATTTTGCAAAGCAAGACAGTCTTGCAATATTTAAAAGCATTGTTAGTATGAATATGAATGGTAGCAGCTATGACGATGCTTATGGTAATATTAAATTTGTAAACACACTTTATAAAAATCAAAATGACGAATACTATTTTAAAGATTTTGCTATTTCATCCAGATTCGACGACAATGTTAGATATATAGAAATAAATTCACCAGATATAGTTGAAGGGAGTCTTAGTGGTAAATTCGTTTTTAGAGATATATATAAGCTTCTGGAAAATTCGCTTGGTAATATTTATACCAACTTTCAACCACACGATATAGCATCCAATCAGTTTATAAATTTTAGATTCAATATTTATAATAAAATCGCCGAAGTATTTTTACCAGAGCTAGAATTAGGTAGCAATACTTATTTTGAAGGACACGTAGAGAGTGATGCAAAAAAGTTTAATCTAGAATTTAGCTCTCCGCAAATTAAGTTGAAAGACTATTTTGTAAATAATATTCGTCTTGAGGTAGATAATAAAAATCCGTTATACAATACGTTTATAGAAATTGATAGCTTGTCATCAAAAATTTATGATGTATCTGAATTTAGTTTAATAAACGTTACAAAAAATGACACTTTATTTGTAAGATCCGATTTTAAAGGAGGAAAGGGAAATACAGATGATTTTAAAATGAACCTTTTCTATACTATTAACGAGCAAAATAAATCGGTATTAGGGTTTAAAAAATCAACTGTGGTTTTTAAGGATACAGATTGGTTTGTTAATGAAGAAAAAGATAGTGTAAATAAAATTGAATTCGATCGGGACTTTAGAAACTTTAATATTCGTAGCTTACGAATGAGTCACGAAAATGAAGTTATTAACCTTTATGGAGTTATAAGGGATTCTACAACTAAAAATATTAACTTAGACTTTAAAGATGTAGAGTTAGCCAAAATCACTCCTAGAATAGATAGTTTGTCGCTGGCAGGAAATGTAAACGGTAGGTTAAATATTCGACAAAGCCAAGGTGTTTATATCCCAGCATCTAATGTAACGATAGACAACTTTAAAGTAAACGACTTTAATCTTGGTTCATTTAATACGAAAATAGAAGGAAATAACTCGTTAACTAATTACACTGTTGATGTTAGTTTAAAAGAAGATAGCAACGAATCCTTAGCAGTAAAAGGGAACTTGGATTTCTTAGGAAGTAATTCAACGATTAATTTAGATGTTGATTTAAACAAGTTTATTTTAAATCCATTAAATCCTTTTGGCGAAGGCGTTATAACAAATATTAGAGGAGAAGTTACTGGTAATGCAAAAGTTTCAGGATTGCTTAAGCGACCTCAAATAAATGGCGAATTAAGTTTAGATGGTGGTGGACTTAGAATTCCGTATTTAAATATTGAATATTCTTTTGAAGATGAAACAAAAATAGCATTAGAGCAACAACGTTTTATATTTAATAACGCTCGTTTAACCGACTCAGAGTTTTTCTCAAGAGCAACGCTTAGTGGTAATATTAATCATGTTAATTTTTCAAATTGGGAGTTAAATTTAGGTATAGATTCTGATCGTTTATTAGTGTTAAACACAAGTGATTCTGATGAGGCGCTGTACTATGGGCGAGCCTTTGTAAATGGTAATATAAGTGTAGTTGGCCCTACAGATCAACTGGTAATTGGAGCCAACGTATCTTCTGAGGAAGGAACGGTTTTTAAAATCCCTCTAAGCGATACAGAATCGTTTGGAGACAACTCATACATCCACTTTGTAACCAAAGAAGAAAAAGCAGCGAGACTCAAAGGAGAAGAAGTCGCTGTAGAAACAATTAAAGGTGTGGAAATGGATTTCGATTTGGCTATAAATGAAAATGCTGAGATTGAAATTATTATGGATAAAAGTACGGGAAGCTCTATTAAAGGGCGTGGTAATGGACAGTTGTTAACTAGAATTACCACAAATGGTGTGTTCGATATGTATGGCGATTTTTTGGTAACCGAAGGAACTTATAACTTCAATTATCAAGGTGTTATAGAAAAAGAATTTAGAGTACTTCCTGGAGGAACTTTAGCTTGGGAGGGAGATCCTTTAAAAGCACAAATAAATATTGAGGCTGTGTACGATAAAATCCAAGCTAATCCATCAGTATTACTTGAAAATCCTATAAATAGGAGTATTCCAGTTGAAGTTAAAATTCATTTAACCGACCAATTAGAAAAACCAAATATTGATTACGATTTAAGATTCCCAAATGTTAACTCCACGCTTAATTCCGAGCTTCAATATCGCTTAAATGATAAGGATAGTAAGGAGTTGCAAGTAATTTCTTTATTAGTGACTGGTGCTTTTAGAAACGAGTTAAGTTTTGGCTCGCAAGATGCTTTTGGTTTAGTTTCCGATAGACTGCAATCTATGCTTAACGAAATATTATCATCTGAAGACGGTAAACTAAACTTAGGGGTCGATTTGCAGTTAGGACAAAACACACCAGATTTTGAAACCAGTAGTCGCGTAGGTGTAACACTATCTACTAAATTAAGTGATAACATTCTTATTAATGGTAAAGTAGGTGTGCCTATTGGTGGTGTAAGTGAAACAGTAATTGCTGGCGATTTTGAAGTAGAAATGCTTATTAACGAAGACAGAACCTTGTCATTAAAATTCTTTAATAGAGAAAATAGTATTCGTTATTTTGGTGAGCAAATTGGATATACACAAGGTGTCGGACTTTCTTATAATGTTGAGTTTGATAATTTAAATGAGCTAGTACAGAAAATATTTAGTAGTAAAAAGAAGGAAAACAAGAAAAAAGAGAGTACTACTCAAAAAGCATTTCCAGACTATATAAATTTTAAGAGCAAAGATTCTATAAATACAATTCAAACTAAGCAATGAATCACCAAAAAGGTTGAGTTCTAAATTTCATTAAAATATGATAATGCATAGCTTTTTTGTAGTTTAAGTTTAGTAATTTTACTTTTCAAATGCTTAAAAATGGCAAAAGAAATTAAAAAAATAGGAGTCATGACTTCTGGTGGTGATGCACCAGGTATGAATGCCGCAATTAGGTCGGTGGTGCGTACTTGTGCTTATCATAATATAGAATGCATAGGTATTTACCGAGGCTATGATGGCGTTATTGAGGGCGACTACAAACCTATGAATGCACGTAGTGTTAAAGGTATTATTAATAAAGGCGGAACTATTTTAAAATCAGCACGCTCAGACGTGTTTAGAACTGTTGAAGGTCGCAAAAAAGCGTATAATAATTTATCAAAAGCTGGAATTGATGCCTTAGTCACTATTGGAGGAGATGGTACGTTCACAGGAGCACTTATTTTTAGTAAAGAATTTAACTTTCCAGTAATTGGTATTCCCGGAACTATAGATAATGATATTTATGGAACCTCACACACTCTGGGTTTTGATACCGCACTTAACACAGTTGTTGAAGCAATCGATAAAATTAGAGACACTGCAAGTTCTCATAATAGATTGTTTTTTATTGAAGTTATGGGTAGAGATGCTGGCCATATAGCACTAAATACTGGAGTTGGAGCTGGTGCAGAAGAGATTTTAATACCAGAGGAAGATTTAGGTTTAGATAGATTGCTTGAATCTTTAAAAAGGAGTAAACAGTCAGGAAAAACATCAAGTATTGTTGTAGTTGCCGAAGGCGATAAAATTGGGAAAAATGTATTTGAATTAAGAGACTATGTAGAAGAGCACATGTCGTATTACGATGTGCGAGTATCTGTGTTGGGTCACATACAAAGAGGTGGTAGTCCTTCTTGTTTTGACCGAGTGCTGGCTAGTAGAATGGGAGTAAAAGCCGTAGAAAGTTTGCTTAAAGGAAAGTCTAATTACATGGTAGGTCTTCTTAATAATAAAATGGAATTAACACCTTTAAAGCAAGCTATAAAAGGCAAATCAACAATAAATTTAGAATTATTACGCGTATCAGATATTATGACCACATAAATTATAAAAAAACGTATGTCAAAAGTAAAAATAGGAATTAATGGATTTGGTAGAATTGGGCGACTTGTCTTTAGAGAAGCATTTAAAAGACCAGACGTTGATGTAGTAGCAATAAACGATTTGTTGGATGTAGATCATTTAGCTTACTTGTTAGAATACGATTCTGTACATGGTCGTTTTGATGGAAGTGTAGAAGTTAAAGATGGTCATTTAGTGCTAAACGGTAAAACAATTAGAATTACTGCCGAGAGAGATCCTCGCAATTTAAAATGGAATGAGGTTGGAGTAGATGTTGTAGCAGAATGCACAGGAATCTTTAAAAGCTTAGAGACTGCCAATTATCATATTGAAGCTGGTGCAAAAAAAGTCGCCATTTCGGCACCATCCAAAGATGCGCCAATGTTTGTAATGGGAGTAAACCATAAAAACATTAAAAAATCTGATGCTATTGTATCAAATGCCTCTTGTACTACCAACTGTTTAGCACCAATAGCTAAAGTGTTGCATGATAATTTTGGTATAGATGAAGCATTAATGACTACGATTCATGCAGTAACAGCAAGTCAATTAACTGTCGATGGTCCATCAAAGAAAAACTATCGTTTAGGACGTTCAGCGCTTAATAATATTATACCATCTACAACAGGAGCAGCTAAAGCAGTTGGTAAAGTTATTCCTGAACTAAATGGAAAATTAACAGGAATGGCATTTCGTGTGCCAACTGTTAATGTTTCGGTAGTCGATTTAACTGTTAGATTAGAAAAAGACACTTCCTATAAAGCCATAAAAGAAGCTTTTAAGGATGCTGCCAATGGAGAACTTAAAGGGATTTTAAAATATGTTGATGAACCAGTTGTGTCTCAAGATTTTGTTGGAGAAACGCATACAAGTAATTTTGATGCTGATGCTGGAATGGAGCTAAATTCTAAATTCTTTAAAATTGTATCTTGGTATGATAATGAGTACGCATACTCTGCAAAATTGGTAGATTTAATGCAATATATCCACGACTTATAAATTTATAAAGTTATAAACTGCTAATCATTATATTTGGTTAGCAGTTTTTTTAACATAAAGGTAACAACATGATTTTTATAGTTGATAGTGGTTCTACTAAATGCGATTGGTTAGCAATTGATAACAAAGGAAATCAATTGCTTGAAAAGCAACGCACAAAAGGTATGAATCCTGCTATTTTAAGTAAGAAGAAACTTTACAAGACTATAAAAAAGAATGATGTTTTATATCAAGTAAAAGACACAGTAACACACATTTTTTTTTATGGAGCTGGTTGTGGTACCGAAAAACCAAGACAATTGCTTAAAGATGTGCTTCATAGTTTTTTTTCAAATGCAAAAGCTCAAGTCAAGGAGGATACATATGCGGCTGTTTACGCTACTGTTGGGAGTTCTTTAAAACCAGCTGTAGTTTGCATTTTAGGAACTGGTTCTAATTGTAGCTATTTTAATGGAATCAATATAGAGCAACGTGTAAAATCGCTTGGATATTCTATTATGGATGATGCAGCTGGCAACTATTTTGGAAGGCAACTTATTCGAGATTATTACTTTAATCATATGCCACAGCAACTAAAAGTATCGCTTGCTGAAAAGTACAATATGGATTCCGATTTTATCAAGTACAATCTTTATAAACAACCAAATCCTAATGCTTATTTAGCATCGTTTGCTGAATTTATGTTTTTAAATAAAGATTCAGAGTATATCGTAGATTTAATTAAAGATGGAATTCGATTATTTGCAAAAAATATGATTCTTCAATACAAAGATGTATTACAAACTACTCCAGTACATTTTGCAGGTTCTATAGCATATTTTTCTCAAGATGAAATTAAAACCGTTGCAAAAGAAATGGGCTTTATAGTTGGTAATTTTGAACGTCGTCCAATAGAAGGGTTAGTAAGTTATCACACCAATCAGTTATCTAAATAGCGATTTTAAATATAGAGCACATCTTTATTATTCTAATTAATTAGTTATTAACAACTTTTGATAGTTAACACAAAATAAAATACCTTGTGGAATAGAGTTTAATAGACAAACAATACAACCAAACAATTATACAATTCTTTACTTCTTAATTATGAAAAAAATAATTCAATCTATCTTATTGTCCTTTATCGTTATTCCAACATTTGCACAGGAAACGCCTTTTTTAAATGATGATGAAATTAGAATGCTCATAAACGAATTATCTGGTGACAGATCATTCGAACATGTACGAGTATTAACTCAATGGCATCGTAATTCAGGAATGGAAGGGTATTTTAAAGCAGCCGATTATGTGGTTGAAGAAGCCAAAAAGGCAGGGTTAGTTGATGTTAAATTTATTGAACAACCATTAGGTGGACCAAATTACACAGCAAAATCTGCAGAACTTTGGATGACAGAACCTGTTGAAATTAAATTAGCTGATATTGGCGATCATGCATTAATGCTGTCTGATGGTAGTCATGATGCAGATGTTACAGCTGAGCTTGTTTGGGCTGGAACAGGAAGTAAAGCCGATTTAGAAGGATTGGATGTTGCTGGAAAAATAGTATTAGTAAATGCCTCACCAGGCGCAGCTGTAAACAATGCTGTATATGCCAAAGGAGCATTGGGAGTTGTGTGTTACACATCTTCTGAAAGTAAAAACCAGATGGACTTTCCAGATCAATTAGCATGGACAAGAATATCGATGAATGTTCCTGATGGAAAAGAAGGCACATTTGCATTTAATTTATCTCCACGAAAAGGTGAGCAGCTAAGAAAAGTGCTAGAAACCAATGGTATGCAAGATATTTTTGCTACTGGAAAGAAAACGAAGGGCGGAAAAATTGTCTTAAAGGCAAAAGTTGATACAGAAATTGGCGAAGCTCCTGGTAGAACAGGCTTTGTTGAAGGTTGGATTAGAGGATCAAAATATCATGACCAACAAATTATGATTACAGCCCATTTACAGGAAGAACAAGGGTCTGCAAATGATGATGGTAGTGGTTGTGGAAACTTACTGGAAATTGCAAGAACATTAAATAAATTAATTGAAGAAGGAAAAATTGAACGCCCTTTAAGAGATATTCGTTTTTGGTGGACAGACGAGATTTATTCAGAATATAGGTATTTTAGAGATTATCCTGAAGAACCTTCTAAAATGCTTGCAAACTTACATCAGGATATGGTAGGTGCAAAACAGTCTATAGGTAGTCGTACACAGCACTTAATTTACTCACCTCATTCTATAACTACTTATCTAGATGCGTTATTTGAAAGTGTTGGACAGTTTGTTATTGAAACTAATAACCCATTTATAACAGCTGGAAGAATGGGAGGTTTACCTCGTCCTCATTCACGACCAATATATGCTACTAGAGGTACACGTGAAGGTTTTGGTGCACGATTTGTTCCGTTTTTTAACGCTTCTGATAATCTAAATTTTATTGAAGGAGCTATTGGTGTCCCTGCAGTTGGACTGATTAACTGGGACGATTATTATATTCACTCATCTGATGATGATCTATGGCAAATAGATGCTACTCAGTTACAGCGAAATGCATTTATTATTACTTCTATGGCATATTATTTAGGAAAAGCTGAAGAAGATCAAACCAATCTTTTAATTTCAGAAACCTATGCTCAGGGTAATAAACGTTTAGCAAACGATTTGCAAGCTGCATTTCATCAAATTGAGTCGCAACAAGACCAAGCACTTGCCTATAAAAATGCATCCATAATTATAGAACAAGGCCTGTTAAGAGAAAGTAGAGCCTTAATATCTGTTACTGATGTAGTAGGAAATTCGGATAATGTTTTAAAAAAGGTAGCAATTGTAAATGAGCGCTTAAGAACAAAAAAAGCAATACTTCAAAATGATATAGATGATTATTATAAATTTAAGAATAATACAAAAAGAACTCCAAAGATTGCACTTAGTAAAGCAGAGGAGTTAGCATCTAAAAAAGTTGTAAAAAACAACCCAGTGCTAGATGAGTATTTTGGAAAGCGAAGAGGAGGTGTTTCTGGTGTACAAATACATTCTACGATGCGAATGGAGGTGTTTAATTTTGTGGATGGTAAACGTAGCTATTACGATATTTACAAAGCTGTTTTAGCAGAATCTTTAGCTGCTGGAACATGGTATTATGGCACAGTAACTCTAGATGCAGTAGTGAAGCTTTTAGATGCCAATGTAGCTTCTGGTGCTTTAATGCTGATGAACTAATTCTGAAAATTTGTTTTGATTAGAAGAAAAAATAATAATCTCAATTAAGAACTATTATTTTTTCTTCACACTTCATTAAAGCTAAGTGTATAAAACGCTATTTTATAGCAATCATACTAATTTCCACATTCACATTTTTTGGCAAACATGCAACTTGTACTGTTTCGCGAGCTGGTGCTGTGGCTTCGTTAAAGTAAGAACCATATACTTCGTTAATAGCACCAAAATCATTCATGTCGCTTATAAAAATTGAGGTCTTTACCACATTTTCAAAAGTCATTCCACCAGCAGCTAAAACGGCTTTCATATTCTCCATAACCTGCTTGGTTTCGTCTGTGATATTGTCTAAAACCAGTTCATTGGTATCTGGATTAAATGCTATTTGTCCAGAAGTATAAAGCGTATTACCACTTAATACGGCTTGGTTGTATGGTCCTATTGGTGCTGGAGCTTTGGTAGTTGTAATGATTTGTTTCATCTTATTTATTTTTTGGCTGATTATTTAATTATTATAAATCTCTATCACGCTGTCGGCGTTTTTCATATTTAATATCTTGGAGTATGCTCGATTTTATACCTATAAAGAAATTCCATTGTTTATTAGCACTAAAGGGTATCCATGAAAAATTCATTCGCCAACTTTTTAAATCACGATCAAAGCGTAATTGTGTGTAAGTAATCCCTTGATTTTTTAAATCGTATCCAGATGAGACACCAACTTTCCAACGTGGCGATAACTCAATATCTCCAGAAAACATTAATGAGTGAGACGATATTTCGTTTTGTCTTCTGGTGTTTGAATAATTAACAGCATAGGCTAAACGTAAATTCCAAGGTATTTTATATCTGTAAAGGGTGCTGGTTTCTTCAGCGTTATCTTCATTGTCATTAAACGATTTATCAGCAAAATCTTGAGATTTACCAAATAAATCGTCATCACGTCCACCACTTCTACGCGATTCTTCTTGGGCTCTTGAGTTTGTTCTATCGTCGTCGTTTTTAGATTTACTATTAGAAAACGAATAGCTTGTAGTTAAATTGGCACTGGTTAACCTAAATAAACTACCTCCATTGTCAATATTAAAGGTGTTTATTTTATTGTTATTACTATCTAAAGCATAAGGATCTAAAGTAGCACCAAAATTAACATTCATTTGTTTGAATAACTTTGTGCCACCAGAGACTCTTACAGGACTCCAGTTTAGAGAATCGCCAGCAAGATTATATGATGTAGAAAAATTTAAATTATTTAATAACGTAATTTTTTTAGGCTCAGTAGCAGTACTGTCTCTATCTCGTACTTTGGCTTCAAAATTGTTACTTACTGAAATGCCAATAGAACTCGCATAATTATTAGTTGGACTTCCAAAAATAGATTGCTCAAAACGAGTATATTCTTGTTCAGTAGTGGTTAAATTATCTGCACTTATAACTTCGTAGGTGTCGTAATACTGATTAAAAGCAGGAGAGATGTTATAGCTTATCGATGGTCTCATAACATGCCTGATTGCTTGAATTTTTTTATCCTCACCAAACGGGAACATACCATACAGCGTTGTTCCTAAACTCGCACTAAAATTATAGGTTCTAAAAGAATCAAAACCATTTTTTTCGGTAATAACAGTTTCTTGTGTAGCTTGGTCAAACGATTTTTCAATGGTATTGAGTGTCCAGGTTTCTTGAAAATTAGCACCAGCACTTACACTTAAGTAATCAAACAATTTGAAGTTAGTACTAAGAGGAATACTATGTTGCATGCCTACTTTTGCATCTTCAAACATTTCTTTTTTAAAGAATAACGAATCGGTAGTTTGTATTCTGTTTTCAGCTCGCGTATTGTATTGTAAATTAATGTTTTGAATTATTCCTTTTTTGGTGCCACCCTTTGGTGCAAAAGGAAAAATTCTACCAACACTACCTTGAAATGTTGGCAAGGTCATATTAATTGTTTGTGTATTGGTGTTTTGTGAGTGCGTTGCAGTAAGGCTTATATTTACTTGTGGTTCGCCTTGAAACGTTTTTGAATATGATACAGAGGACGATAGTGTATTATTTAAGTAATTACTAGCATTTAACTGATTAATGGACTGCTGATAATAACGACTACTACCAAGGTTAACAGATGCCGAAAAACGCGAATTCGGGTTCGCTTTAGCATCTTGACTGTGCGACCAACGAATGTTATAAATAGAGCTTCTTGAATAATCCGGAAAACCACGTTCACTATTAATAAGGTTTTCGAATCTAAAACTTAAATTCCCTCTAAATCTATAGCGCTTGGCATAATTACTTTCTACACGCATACCATAACTACCATTAGTATAGTAATCACCAAGCAATGCCAAATCAAAATAATCACTTACCGCAAAGTAATAACCACCATTTTGCAAAAAATACCCACGATTGTTTTGTTCACCAAACGATGGAAAAATAACACCAGAGGTTCGCTTTTGAGTTAACGGAAAATATGCAAAAGGTAATCCAATAGGTGTTGGTACATTGGCAATAAACATATTGGTTAAACCGGTAACTACTTTTTTACCAGGAACAATCTTTGCTTTTCGCATTAAAAAATAATACTCAGGATCTTCAAGATCTTTTGAAGTTGTAAACTTTCCGCGATCAATAAAATATACTGAATCGTTTTCTTTTTTGGTGGTTTCTGCTATTATATAACCACCACTTTGCTCAGTTCTAGAATTAAAAATTAATGCCTTTTGCGTATCAGTGTTAAACCGTATAGAATCTGGTTCTACCACATCACTACCTTGAGTAAACACTGGCTTTTGCGTATAATTATTTAAGGAATCGACAATGCCTTTAGCGTAAACCTCATTTTTTTCATAATCTATAATAATAACACCAGCAGTAATTTCCATATCCTCATAGTTAATCTTGGCATTATCGTATAAGGTAATTTTTTGATCTCTTCTAGTCACAGAGGTATAACCAGAAGCGCTGTACTTTACTATATCTTTTAAAAGCTTTGGTTTTTTGTTGAGGCTGTCAATTTTTATAGTATCTGTTTCAATTTTAGCGGTAATAGTGTTTCTGGTTTTTAAACTATCAACCTTAGCAGAAACGCTATCTTTTGTTGCAAGTGGCTTAATTCCTTTCTTTTTGGGAGGAATATCTTGGGCGAAGCCAAAAGTGTTTATAAACACTGTAAAACTTAAAGCAAAAAGTATTTGAAAGATGTTTGTTTGCAACGCTTTTAGATGTATTTTTGTAAAAGTATGGCTCGGTTTTTGAATTGCCAAATGTACATATATTTTTTTGTGAATATTTTAATAACTTAAAAAATATCTAATTTAAAATAAACCCAGTTTTAATACCGTTTTAGTCTTTATGCAAACGAATTTAAAATACCTTTTAGTATCTTTTTTCTTACTAATATCCCTGAATATATTTTCTCAAAAATCTACCGATAAATTTGTGGTGGTCCTTGATGCTGGTCACGGAGGTAAGGATCCTGGGAGGCCTACAAAATATGATTTAGAAAAAAATGTAGCACTTAAAGTTGTTTTGCAGCTTGGTAAAGAATTAGAAAAACATAAGGACATTGAGGTTATTTATACTCGAAAAACGGATGTATTTGTTGAGCTGCATGAGCGTGCTGCCATAGCTAATAAAGCAGATGCCGATTTATTTATATCTATTCACTGTAATGCGCATAACACACAGGCTTATGGAACTGAAACTTACATTTTAAGTGTAGAGAATACTGACAGAAATTTTGAAGTGGCTAAAGCCGAGAACGAAGTTGTCTTGTTAGAAGATAATTACGAAATTCATTATGAAGGCTATGATCCAAACTCACCCGAATCTGTTATAGGTTTAACGCTATTGCAAGAGGATTATACAGAGCAAAGCATTTTATTAGCTAGAATGATAGAGGATGATTTTGCAGGGAAACTTAAACGTAAAAGTAGAGGTGTTAAACAACAAAGTCTATTAGTAATTAGAGGTACTTACATGCCAAGTGTATTAGTCGAAATAGGGTTTTTAACAAACAAGCATGAAGGTAAATATTTGAGTTCAAAAAGAGGGCAACAAGAAATGTCTAAATCTATTTACAATTCTGTTTTAGGGTATATAGATGCCGTAAGTGAAAATTATGATTTAGAAATTTTAACAGATAATGCTAAAGATAAATCCAAAAATAAAGTTAATACCGATTATGTTTTTAAAGTACAAATCGCTGCAGGCGCTAAAAAACTAGAAACAAAGTCTTATAATTTTAAAGGCTTAAGAGGTGTAACATCCGAAAGTGTTGGCAATGGTTATAAGTATTTTTATGGTGTAACTTCAAACTATAACGAAGTAAAAAAGTACAGAGAAGAAGCTCTAGAGAAAGGATATACTACTGCTTTTATTGTAGCCTATAAAAACGGAGAGCGTATTAATATTAATGATGCTTTAAAAACTATTTCAAATTAAGGCTTTATTTAAATTAATTGCTAATTTTGTGTTTAACCAAAAATAATCGCATTGAAGATTACTAGAGAAGTAAAAGCTGCAGTTTTAGTTATAAGTGGACTGCTACTCATTGTTTATTTATTTAATTATCTAAAGGGTCAAAATCTATTAGATGCTTCACGAACATTTTACGCTGTTTACGATAATGTTGAAGGTTTAGCACCATCATCACCAGTAACTATTAATGGTCATGTCGTTGGAAAAGTTCAGGAAATAGGATTTACCGAGGATGGTTCAGCAAAGCTTCAGGTAAAATTATTAGTAGATAGTGATTTCCAGTTTTCTAAAAATAGTAAAGCCGAACTTTACGAAGCTGGTCTTATTGGAGGTAAAGCAATAGCCATTGTTCCTACCTTTGATAGTAGCGAAAATGCTAATGATGGCGATATACTTGAAGGGACAGTAAAAGCAGGATTAACCGAATTGGTAAACCAAAAACTGACACCATTGCAAGGTAAAATTGAAAGTGTCATGGTGAGTGCCGATTCGCTTTTAGGGAATATTAATGATGTTTTTGATAAGCAAACTAAAGCTAATTTAAGAAATAGTATTGCACAGCTAAATCAAACGATAAGCTCGTTTAAGAACACTTCAAATTCAATTAATACATTACTTGAAAGTAATAAAGAAAAACTCGATAGCACCATAACAAGCTTTAAAAGTGCTTCTGCTAATTTAGCTTCTATCACTGATGAAATGGCTCAAGCAAACCTTGGGGAGACCATAACAGAGTTACAAGAAACCATTGCTAGTTTTAAAAATATACTTTCTAGCATTGATAAAGGTGAGGGCTCGATGGGAAAACTAATGAAAGATGAAGGTTTGTATAATAATTTAGAAGGTGCAACTAAAGAACTAGAAGAATTATTACGAGATATAAAATTGCACCCAAAACGCTATTTTAGAATTTTGTCTAAAAAAGAAATTCCATACAGTAAAGATTAATCACTTTTTATAACCCAACTTTTAATATGAATTATTTACCAAACATCCTTTTTGCAATAGCATTGGTAATAGGTATTGGTTACTTTGTAAAAAATGTACGCAAGTTAATTAGAAATATAAAGTTAGGAAAAGATGTTGATGTTAGTAATAACAAGTCACAACGCCTAAAAAACATGATAAACATTGCTTTAGGGCAGAGTAAAATGGTACGTCGTCCAGTTGCTGGTTTTTTACATGTTATTGTCTATGTTGGTTTCATTATTATTAACATTGAGGTTCTAGAGATAATTATTGATGGTCTATTTGGTACACATCGTATTTTTTCTGGCATAGGTAATTTATATGGTGTGCTAATTGGTAGTTTTGAAATTTTGGCTGTATTGGTTTTAATTTCAGTTATCGTTTTTTGGATTAGAAGAAATGTTATAAAACTAAAACGCTTCTGGAATAGCGAAATGACCAGTTGGCCAAAAAATGATGCCAATTACATTTTGTATTTCGAAATGGTATTGATGTCTTTGTTTTTAATTATGAATGCAACTGATGTCTCTTTTCAAGCAATGGGTTCTGGTAATATTATTAGTCAGCATATAGCACCTTTGTTTAGTAAAATACCTGAACACACCTTGCATTTAATAGAGCGTTCTGCTTGGTGGTTGCATATTCTAGGGATTTTAGTGTTCTTAAATTATTTGTATTTTTCTAAGCATCTACACATATTATTGGCATTTCCAAACACCTATTACGCTAGCGTAAAACCAAAAGGACAGCTAGACAATTTAGAATCTGTGACTAAAGAAGTCATGCTTATGATGGATCCGAATGCCGACCCATTTGCAGCTCCAGAAGAAGCTGAAACAAATGAAGATCCAGAAAAATTCGGAGCTAGTGATGTCACCGATTTAAATTGGGTGCAATTGCTAAGTGCTTATACATGCACCGAATGCGGACGTTGTACATCATCCTGTCCAGCTAATTTAACAGGCAAAAAATTATCGCCTCGTAAAATTATGATGGATACTAGAGACCGATTAGAGGAAGTTGGTAAAAACATTGACGCCAATAAGGGTGAATTTAAAGACGACGGAAAACAATTATTAGGCGATTATATAACAAAAGAAGAGCTTTGGGCATGTACCACTTGTAACGCCTGTGTTGAGGAGTGCCCTGTGAGCATTAGTCCATTATCTATTATTATGGATATGAGACGTTACTTGGTAATGGAAGAGTCTGCAGCACCAATGGAATTAAACAATATGATGACCAATATTGAAAACAATGGTGCGCCTTGGCCTTATAATCAAATGGATAGGCTTAATTGGAAAGATGAATAACAGCAAAAAGAAAAGTGATAACTAGTTAAACACTTAAAGAGATGACTGTAAAAACAATGGCAGAATTTATGGCAGAAGGCAAACAACCCGAAATATTATTTTGGGTAGGTTCTGCTGGCAGCTATGACGATCGTGCCAAAAAAATAACAAGGGCTTTTGTGAAGCTATTAAATAGTGCAAATATAGAGTTTGCTGTACTAGGAGCCGAAGAAAGTTGTACTGGTGACGCAGCAAAACGAGCGGGAAATGAGTTTTTGTTTCAAATGCAAGCAGTAACAAATATTGAAATACTTAATGCCTACGAAATAAAAAAAATAGTTACAGCTTGTCCTCATTCTTTTAATACATTAAAAAACGAATACCCTTCACTTGGTGGTAATTATGAGGTGTTACACCATACACAATATTTACAGCAATTAATTAAAGAAGGACGTTTAAAAGTCACCAACAATTCGTTTAAAGGAAAGCGAATTACCTTTCATGATCCTTGTTATTTAGGTCGAGCTAATGAAGTTTACGAAGCACCAAGAGAGCTTTTAAAAGAGCTTGGTGTTAATTTAGTAGAAATGAAGCGTCATAGGCGCACAGCATTATGCTGTGGAGCAGGAGGAGCACAAATGTTTAAAGAATCTGAAAAAGGAGATAAAGATGTAAATGTGTTGCGTACCGAAGATGCTTTACAAACCAATCCAGATGTTATAGCAACAGGTTGTCCTTACTGCAATACCATGATGACAGATGGTGTGAAATTTAAAGAAAAAGAAGCCGATATAAAAGTATTGGATATAGCTGAGTTGTTGGCTAATAATCAAGAATTATAAAATTTAATGTTAGTAGATTTTAACACATTACCCGAAACAGCTAGAGTTTGGATATACCAAGCCAATCGTTCTTTTACCGAACAAGAAATAGAAGAAATCAGTGCTAAGCTGGACACCTTCATAGAAAACTGGACCGCTCATGGCAGCGATCTTCAGGCAGGTTATGAAGTTAAGTATAAGCGATTTATAGTGATTGCTTTAAACCAAAACATAAATATGGCAACAGGTTGCTCTATAGATGCTTCTGTGCATTTTATTCAACAATTAGAAAAAGATTATAATGTTGATTTGATGGATAAAATGAACGTGTCATACAAACAAGGGGAATTTATTGCATATAAGCCATTGACAGACTTTAGGAAAATGGCAAAAGATAAAGCAGTATCAAAAAATACCATTGTGTTTAATAATTTAGTGGCCAACAAAGCTGAGTATCTTGATAACTGGGAAGTACCTGCCAGTGAAAGCTGGCATAGTAGATTTCTGAATTAGAAAATCCTATCTAAAAGACTTTGGTATTATGGCAAACGAGATTATATTATTAAATATTTCAGGGCAAGATAAACCAGGGTTAACTTCTGAGCTAACATCAATTTTAGCAGCCTATGATGCTAGAATTTTAGATATTGGTCAGGCAAACATACATAACACATTATCCTTAGGAATTTTATTTGAAGTTCAATCTGGAAAAAAATCAGGAGCAGTATTAAAAGAACTACTATTTAAGTCATACGAACTTGATATTCAGGCTAAATTTACACCAATTGCACTCGATAATTATGAAAACTGGGTGAGTCTTCAAGGTAAAGACAGGTATATTGTGACTATTCTTGGTGAAAAATTTGGAGCGAAGCAAATATCCGAAGTCACTAAAGTGATTTCAGATAAGAAATTAAATATCGATTCTATAAAAAGACTTACAGGACGCTTGTCACTTGTAAAAAATGACGACTATCCAAGAGCTTGTATTCAACTATCCATAAGAGGTGAGTTAGATAAGAAAGCTGATATCACCGAAAAGTTCATGAAAATATCTCAAGTACTGGATGTGGATATAGCATTTCAGGAGGATAATATTTATCGTCGAAACCGACGATTGGTGTGTTTTGATATGGATTCTACGCTTATTCAGGCAGAAGTTATAGATGAATTAGCAGAACTGGCTGGTGTTGGAGATAAGGTAAAAGCGATTACCGAATTGGCAATGAATGGCGACATAGATTTTAAAGAAAGCTTTGAAAGACGAATGAAACTTCTGGAAGGTTTAAGTGAAGAAGTACTGCATAATGTAGCTATTAATTTGCCTATAACCAAAGGCGCAAGAAGACTTATTGATACGCTAAAAAAGTATGGTTATAAAACAGCTATTTTATCTGGAGGATTTACATACTTTGGAGACTATCTAAAAAAAGAGTTGGGAATAGATTATATGTATGCTAATCAGCTTGAAATCAAAAATGGTATACTAACTGGTGGTTATCTTGGTGACATTGTCGATGGAACTAAAAAGGCAGAATACCTTAAGGAAATTGCAGCAAAGGAGGGTATAGATATTGGTCAGACCATAGCTATTGGCGATGGTGCTAATGATCTGGCTATGCTTGATATTGCTGGTTTAGGTATTGCCTTTCATGCAAAACCCAAAGTGAAAGATAATGCCCAAAACTCTATATCAAGTATAGGACTAGATGGAGTACTATATTTATTAGGTTATCATGATAGGTATATAGATTTAATGGAGAATAATAAATAATAACCATTGTTAATTATCTTGGTTATAAATCTATCTTAAAGTTTTTTATTCTAAGCTATAAAATGCTAATTTGGCATAGTTTTTCGTTTTCCATGTGACAATGGAATATTTAATTAATCCCAAACTATGCGAAATATAACTTTACTATTGCTATTTTCATGTGTATTTGTTTCTGCACAAAGCAATCACCCTTTAGCTGCTAAAGACTATGAAGCCCAACAAAAATGGGTAGATAGCGTTTATAACTCATTGTCTATTAAAGAAAAAATAGGACAATTATTTATGCCAATGGTGTTTTCTAGTCAAACCAAAAAAGAACACCAAGAAATCATCAGGCAAATAAAAGAACACAAAATAGGTGGTGTTATTTTCTCTAAAGGTGGTCCTATACGCCAAGCAAAACTAACTAACGAGTACCAAGCTATTTCTAAAACACCATTACTTGTAGGGATAGATGCCGAATGGGGACTTGGAATGCGACTTGATTCTACTGTAAGTTTTCCATGGAACATGACGCTAGGTGCTGTTAAGGACAATAAACTTGTTAAACAAACAGGCTATAATATAGGTGAGCATTGCAAACGTCTTGGTATTCATTTTAATTTTGCACCAGTTGTAGATATTAATACCAATCCTAAAAATCCTATTATAGGGAATAGATCTTTTGGTGAAGATCGAGATAATGTTACTGAAAAAGCATTAGCCTTTATGGAAGGAATGCAAGCAGCTGGAGTATTGGCTACAGCTAAACATTTTCCTGGACATGGCGATACCGAAACAGATTCGCATAAAACATTACCAACCATTAGTTTTAATGAACAGCGAATAGATTCAGTCGAATTACATCCTTATAAAGAGCTTATCAAAAACAACTTAGCTAGTGTAATGGTAGCTCACTTAAATATTCCTAGTTTAGAATCTAGAGATGGATTTCCATCTACATTATCAGAAAATATCGTTACAAATATCCTTAAAAGAAAGCTAGGATTTAAAGGTTTAATATTTACCGATGCTTTGAATATGAAAGGAGCGTCAAACTTCAGTGAATCAGAAGATGTGGATCTTGCTGCGTTTAAAGCTGGTAATGATATGCTTTTAATTTCAGGAAATATTGGCAAAGGAATAGATAAACTTGCAGAGGCTTATTCTGCAGGCGAAATAACCGAGGAAAGATTAGCACATTCGGTTAAAAAAATATTAATGGCTAAATATAAAGTTGGCTTAAACAATTACAAGCCTATTGGTATTGCTAATTTAGTTGAAGATTTAAATCGTTTAAAAGATGATTTGCTTAACGAGTCATTAACAGAAGCATCCTTAACAGTTGTAAAAAATAAAGGAAGTTTAATGCCTTTACGAAAACTTGAAAACAAGTCTATCGCTTATGTGAAACTAGGAGATGACGACGGTTCAGAGTTTTTAAAAGAACTCAAAAAATACACTAAAGTACACGAAATTTCTGCTCCTAATTTAGATGATCTAATTTCGAAACTTAATAATTATAATACAGTAATTGTAGGCTTTCATAAATCGAATAAAAGTCCTTGGGAATCACATAAATTCAAAAATCAAGAGTTAGTATGGTTGTACGAAATAGCTAGGACTAACACTACTATTTTAAGTGTATTTACTAAGCCTTATGCATTGTTGGACGTGAAAACACATGAAAATATTGAAAGTATTTTAGTGTCTTATCAAAACAGTAATGTTGCCCAACAAAAAGCTGCACAACTTATATTTGGAGCCATTCCAGCCAAAGGCGAATTACCAGTTACATCTGGTGAAACTTTTAAAGCTGGTGATGGTATTAAATTTACTTCTTTAAGTAGATTAGGTTATGCACTTCCAGAAAGTGTAGGTTTAAACTCTAAAAGATTAGCAAGAATAGATTCTCTTGCTCAATATGCAGTAGATTCTGTTATGACCCCAGGATTACAACTATTGGTGGCTAGAAAAGGCAAAATAGTGTATAATAAAAACTTTGGTAAGCATACATATAAAGGTGCTCAAAAAGTAAGATGGACAGATATTTATGATATAGCTTCTTTAACAAAAATTGTAGCTACGCTGCCATTAATAATGGAGTTAGAAGAAAAAGGCATCATCTCTTTAGATAGTAAATTATCAGATATCTTACCTGAATTCAAAGGCACTAACAAAGAGCATGTAACCATTAAAAAAATGTTATCGCATTACGCACAGTTAAAACCTTGGATTCCTTTTTACACAGCAACTTTGGATTCTGTAACAAAAAAACCAGATGCAAAATATTATAGAAGAAAATTAACTAAAGGATTTGATGTTGAAGTAGCTAATAAATTATTTTTAAGATCTGATTATCAAGATTCTATACAAGGAATTATAAAGGAAAGCGATATGCTTTCGCGTTTAAGATATCGTTATAGCGATTTACCTTATTATATTTTAAAGAAATTTATTGAGAAACATTACGACCAATCATTAGACGAATTGGTGCAACAGCATTTTTATAAATCCTTAGGGGCAAATTATACAACCTATAAGCCAAGAGAAAGATTTAGTAAAACACAAATTGTACCAAGTGAAATAGATGATTATTTCAGGTATCAAGAAGTACATGGCTACGTGCATGACATGGGAGCAGCAATGCAAAATGGCGTAGGAGGTCATGCAGGAGTGTTTAGTAATGCCAATGATATAGCTAAAATTATGCAAATGTATTTGCAAAAAGGATTTTATGGAGGGCATCGTTATTTTAGAAGCGAAACCTTAGATAAGTTTAATGAATGTTACTATTGCGAGAGCGATAACAGAAGAGGAGTCGGTTTTGATAAACCGCAATTAGATGAAGATGGCCCAACTTGTGGCTGCGTGTCTATGACAAGCTTTGGACATTCAGGATTTACCGGAACTTATGCTTGGGCTGACCCCGAAGAAGAACTAGTATATGTATTTATGGCCAATAGAACGTATCCAACCTCCATGAATGGAAATAAATTATTAAAAGAAAATATCAGAACCGAAATACAACGATTGATTTACGAAGCCATTGAAGAATAAAAAAATGAATATAGGTATAGTTTGTTATCCAACTTTTGGAGGAAGTGGTGTTGTAGCTACTGAATTAGGATTGGAACTATCTAAAAGAGGACACGAAGTACATTTTATAACCTACAGCCAACCTGTAAGGTTAGACTTATTAAGTCACAATGTACATTTTCATGAAGTAAATGTGCCAGAATATCCGTTATTTCACTATCAACCTTATGAGTTAGCATTATCTAGCAAATTGGTAGATACAGTAAAGCTTTATAATATAGATGTATTACACGTACACTATGCTATTCCGCATGCATATGCAGCTTATATGGCAAAAAAAATGCTACATGAAGAAGGTATAGAGTTACCAATAGTGACTACACTTCATGGTACAGATATTACGCTTGTTGGAAGCCATCCTTTTTATAAAACTGCTGTAGAATTCAGTATTAATAAATCGGATGCAGTAACCTCAGTTTCTGAAAGCTTAAAAGCAGATACCTTAAGATTGTTTAATATTAAAAATAACATTCAAGTAGTTCCTAATTTTATTGATTTAGAAAAACATGTAAATCATTTTACAGATTGCCAACGTGCTATGTTGGCAAACGATAATGAAAAAGTGCTGACGCATATTAGTAATTTTAGAAAAGTAAAGCGCATTGACGATGTTATAAGTGTTTTTAATAATGTGCAGAAAGAAATACCTGCAACATTGATTATGGTTGGTGAAGGCCCAGAAAAAGAACCTGCAGAACGACTTTGTGAAAAGTTAGGAATAGAAGATAAAGTTAAGTTTTTAGGAAATAGCAGTGAAATTGATAAAATACTTTGTTTTAGCGATTTGTTTTTATTGCCATCTAAGACCGAGAGTTTTGGTTTAGCAGCTTTAGAGGCTATGGCTTCAGGTGTTCCAGTAATATCAAGTAATACTGGTGGAATTCCTGAGGTGAATAAACATGGTGTGTCAGGTTATTTAAGTAATGTAGGCGATATAGAGGATATGACTAAAAATGCCTTAAAAATACTTAAAGACGATGCCATTTTAGCGCAATTTAAAGAAAACGCTAAAAAAGAAGCATTACAATTCGACTTGCATGCCATTGTACCACACTACGAAGAAATTTACAGGCAAGCACTAACTAGATGTGTATCTATATAAAAAAAGCACCTTTATAAAGGTGCTTTTTTATTCTTAATTATGTCCCGTCCTGAAATAAGTTGACACAAAAACGACTTATTATGAAAGACAAAGAGCAATCAAGAGTTAAGCGTACTCAGCGCGATTATAATTTGGGCTTTAAATTAGCAGTAGTATCGCAAGT
>NZ_SUPL01000010.1 GCF_005047595.1 Pontimicrobium aquaticum | reverse complement strand
ACTTGCGATACTACTGCTAATTTAAAGCCCAAATTATAATCGCGCTGAGTACGCTTAACTCTTGATTGCTCTTTGTCTTTCATAATAAGTCGTTTTTGTGTCAACTTATTTCAGGACGGGACATAAATAATACAAAAAGCACAGTTTATAAACTGTGCTTTTTGTTTAAATTTTAGCTTTATTTAGTGATTGTTTTATGATTTTAGATTTTACTTAGAAACTGGTTGTTTCTTAATATCCACCCTTTATTTCGGTGAGATATATAATCACAATACATTATTAGTTATAACGTTCTTGCGTAAGTTCTACAATTTTGCAAATAACCTTGGTTGCTTTTAACATACTTTCCACTGGAACATATTCATAGCGACCATGAAAATTATGACCTCCAGCAAATATATTTGGGCAAGGTAACCCCATGTAACTAAGCTGTGAGCCGTCAGTACCACCTCTAATGGGTTTTATTAAAGGTGTAATGCCTAATTGTTTCATAGCTTCTTCGGCGATATCAACAACATGCATCACTGGTGTTACTTTTTCTTTCATGTTGTAGTACTGATCTTTAACCTCGATACTAATTATATCTTGATTATATTTTGTATTCATATCATTTGCAACCTTTTGCATCAAAGCCTTGCGTGCTTTAAATTTATCTTTATCATGGTCACGAATAATGTATTCTAATACTGTTTTTTCAACGTTACCATGTATATCATGTAAATGAAAAAATCCTTGATAGCCTTCGGTATGTTCTGGAACTTCTAATTTTGGTAGAGTATTAATGTATTCTGAAGCATAGTACATAGAGTTTATCATTTTGCCTTTGGCATAACCTGGATGTACTATTCTGCCTTTAAAAGTGACTTCTGCTTCTGCAGCATTAAAGTTTTCGTATTCCAATTCACCAACCTGACTACCATCCATAGTATAGGCCCAATCGGCTCCAAATTTGTCAACATCAAATTTATGAGCACCACGACCAATTTCTTCATCTGGTGTAAATGCAACTTTTATAGTGCCATGTTTAATTTCGGGATGTTGTATAAGGTATTCCATGGCACTCACTATTTCACAAACTCCTGCTTTATCATCAGCACCTAACAATGTTGTACCATCTGTAGTGATAAGTGTTTCACCTTTATACAATAGTAAGTCTTCAAAATAACTAGGAGAAAGAATAATGTTTTTTTCAGTATTTAAAATAATGTCTTCTCCACTATAGTTTTCTACAATTTGTGGATTGACATTTGCTCCAGTGAAATCTGGCGAGGTATCAATATGCGAAATAAAACCAATGGTTGGTACCTCATGCTCTACGTTGCTTGGCAAGGTTGCCATAATATAGGCGTTTTCATCAATACTAACATTGCTCATGCCAATAGCTTTTAATTCTTCAACTAGCTTGTTGGCTAAATCCCATTGTTTTTTTGTGCTTGGTGTAGTATTACTTTTTGGGTCGCTTTCAGTATCAATTTTTACATAGCTTAAAAAGCGATTAATAATATGTTGTTTATTTAACATTGTAGTATTGGTTTTACTCAAAAATAACCAACGGTTTTATAAGTAACAAGCTTTAAAATGTTTCTTTTTTTATGCTAAAAAATCATGTACTTTTGCAGTCAAAATCTAGATAATGTATAAATTACTGATTCGCCCTTTATTATTTTGTTTCGATCCTGAAAAAGTACATCATTTTACATTTTCCTTCATAAAAAATAGTTCTAAAATCCCTTTTGTTTCAAGTATTGTTAAAGCACTTTATACAGTTGAAGATAAATCTCTAGAACGACATTTATTTGGGTTAACGTTTAAAAACCCAGTGGGTTTAGCAGCAGGATTCGATAAAAATGCTGTATTATACAATGAATTATCAAATTTTGGTTTTGGATTTATAGAAATAGGGACTGTAACTCCTAAAGGACAAGAAGGTAATCCAAAAAAGCGATTATTTAGATTAAAAGCTGATCAAGGCATTATAAATCGAATGGGATTTAATAATGAAGGTTTAGAAGCTGCTATTACTCAATTAAAGAAAAACAAGGGAAACGTTATTATTGGTGGAAATATTGGTAAAAATACAAATACTCTTCCTGAAGATTATACTAACGATTATTTAGAGTGTTTTAACGCATTACATCCTTATGTAGATTATTTTGTGTTAAATGTAAGTTGTCCAAATGTTGGTAGTCACGCCAAACTTACTGATAAAGATTATCTAGAAGAATTAATTAGTGAAGTACAAAAAGCAAATAGAAATTTTGCAACACAAAAACCCATTTTATTAAAGATTGCTTCAGATTTAAACAATCATCAACTCGATGAAATTGTAGAGCTAGTTGCAGAAACTAAAATTGATGGCGTTATTGCTTCAAATACGTCAGTGTCTAGAGAAGGTTTAAAAACCTCGGATGATATGTTGAAAGCTATTGGCAATGGAGGATTAAGCGGACAACCAATTAAGGATAAGAGTACACAAGTCATTAAATATCTTGCAGAGATGAGTGACAAAGCATTTCCAATAATTGGTGTTGGAGGTATTCACTCGGCTAAAGATGCTTTAGAGAAGATTGAAGCAGGAGCCGATTTAGTTCAAGTTTACACAGGATTTATTTACGAAGGTCCCAAGCTTATAAAAAGCATTAATAAGGCAATATTAAAAATGAAAAAGGACTCTTAAGAGTCCCTTTTTTATTGAATTATAAATCTCTTAATTGATTTTTTGCCTTCATATTTTAAAATTAAAAAGTAAGTGCCAGAATGTAGTTTACTTACATTAACCTCTTTGCTTTTAAGTGTTCCAGATAGAACTTTTTGACCAAGTAGATTTGTTACTTCATAATTGACACGGTTTAAATTTAAAGTGCTTTTTATGTTTAGTGTTCTGTCTGTAACTGGATTAGGATATATTTTAAAACCAGACAACTCATTTTTATTAATACTTAATAAATTGGTGTTTATTCTCATATCATCTATGGCAATATCTCCATCCCAATGGCCTCCTCTTATAGCTCTAAAACGAATTTTAACAGATTGATTGTAATAGGCTGATAGGTTAATCTTTGCTAATATAAAATTATCAGTTTGTGCAGTTTGTTGTTGTCCAACAAGAGGAGTCATTACATCTAATATTTCACCTGAATCTGTTAATATATCTAGATGAAGTTCTCCTGTATTTGGACCATACATATGGTAAGCAAACTCGAGTTCAGCATTAACAGAACTAATATTGATACAAGGTGAAATATATTCGGCAACATCGCCTGTAACAGCGTATGAAGCTTCGGTATAAATAAAAGTTCCGGAGGCAGTTCCTGTTGTGTTATCTACTTCAGGGCCTGTATTAGCGGAAGGTGTACCTCCATTTGTTGCAATCCAATTATAGCCATTGCCATTAACGTCGTTAGCTACCCAGCCATCTTTGTTAGCGATATCAAAATTTTCAAAATCTTCTTCAATTGGTGTTGATTTTTGAGTTCCAATTTTAATATATTCGAAATAGGTTTTAGTTACTGAGTTTGTGCCATCAGAAACGGTTAATGTTACATCGTATATTCCAGAAGAGTAAGTATGCGATGGATTTTGTATGGTATAATCTATAATATTATCGCTATTAATATCCCATTGCCATGAAGTTGCTCCTGGGCTATTATCAGTAAAATCAACAGTTAAATTACTAGCGCAATCTTCAGGGATATTGGCAGAAAAATCTACGTTAAGAGAGGGACAAGCAAAATAATTACGTACACTTTTATAGGTTGCATAAATTCGAGCAAATTGCTGATTTGAAAAATAAATTCTACACTCTTTTCTAGAATAGGACATAATGTTATTTGGATCTGGAACAAACGTATCTCCATTGGCATCTGTTTCAATTCCTGAATAAATACAACTTGCATCAACATTTGTGTAACTTAATTTTGGATCGGCAGGTGTATCACAAATTTCATCACCATCTGTATCGCAGTTTGAACCATCAACTAGCTCAGTGGTTAGTACAGAGTTTGAAGGTCCATGAGTATGTCTTAAAGAAAAAAAGTGCCCAACTTCGTGAGGTAAAGTGCTTCCATTAGTAGCGCAATTATTAGCCATTAGAATAACATCAGCTCCACCAGGATAATAGGCATAACCACATAGACTACTTCCGCTACTATTTTCAATATAATTGGTAAAGTAAATATTTATAAGTCCGTTTACATTATTAGCTAATGTAAGTGACGCCTCATCTTCTGAGTTTTTAAAGTCGTAATAATTGTCATCATCTATATAATTAATGCCATCACATAAAAAAAACTCCATGAAGGCACTTGCATAAAAAGCGTTCATGTTATCCATAGCATCATTTAGTTCAGCTTCTGTTAAACCACCTGTCCCATCTGTTTTTCTAATAATATGAGCTTTTATTGGAACAGAATTTATAATAGAAGTACGAGATTCATTAGCAGCTAATTCATAGAACTCTTTTTCATATTTTTTTATGGTTTTTTTAGTGTTTCTCCAATATTCCTGAGACTCTGGTGTAGATAGTGTACCACATTCTAATTCAGTAGTTTGCTGAGCTTGCAAACCTGCTGTAACTAATAAGAATAATAAAGTGATAAAAAATAAAGTAGTGTTATTTTTCATTTGCAAATACCTGATTAAGTTCTAAAAATAGAAATAAAATCATCTATATAACTACAATAACGATTAAGCGACTATTTTATCGATTTAAGAAAGTTTTTTAATTAAATTTTATTGAGAAATTTAATTAAATGTCATTCCAAAAATAGTAGTATTTTTAAGGCGTATTTTAAAGAAAATGACCAAGCAGATTAAAATCATAGAATGCCCTAGAGATGCTATGCAAGGCATTAAAGCTTTTATTCCAACAGAAAAAAAAGTACAGTACATTCAATCACTACTACGAGTAGGATTTGATACTATTGATTTTGGTAGTTTTGTATCTCCAAAAGCCATTCCGCAAATGGTTGATACTGCTAAAGTTTTGTCTCAGTTAGACCTTTCTAACACAAAAAGTAAACTCCTAGCAATTATAGCAAATACCAGAGGAGCTATTGATGCAAGTAAGCATAAAGAAATTGACTATCTAGGTTATCCTTTTTCGATATCTGAAAATTTCCAAATGCGAAATACTCATAAAACAATTGCACAATCTGTAGTTACACTTCAAGAAATACTTGATATTGCAAATAAGTCTAATAAAGAGGTTGTTGCTTATTTATCTATGGGTTTTGGTAATCCTTATGGAGACCCTTGGAATGTTGATATAGTAGGTGAGTGGACCGAACGATTGAGTAATATGGGAGTTAAAATTTTATCATTAAGCGATACAATTGGTAGCTCCAATCCTGACAATATTTCTTATTTGTTTTCTAATTTAATTCCTAGTTATCCTGATATAGAATTTGGTGCGCATCTGCATACCACTCCTTCTACTTGGTTTGAAAAAGTAAATGCCGCTTATCTTGCAGGTTGCACAAGATTTGATGGTGCCATTCAAGGTTTTGGAGGGTGCCCTATGGCAAAAGATGAACTTACAGGCAATATGCCAACCGAAAAATTATTGTCTTATTTTACATCTAAAAAAGATAATAATTTAAATGCACTTAGTTTTGAAAGTGCTTATAACGAGGCTACTAAGATCTTTACTAAATACCATTAATAAATTTATTTAAATTTATTCTAAATAACATTTGTTTTTTTACTTTTCAGTATTACTTTTGCATCTGAATTTAATACCTATTTGTAATAAGTCTAAATAAAAACAAATGAAAAAAGCTGTCTTATCAATAGCAATTCTTGTATCTAGTTTTGGATACGCTCAAACAGTTAGTCAAAATGCAAGTACTACAAATAATCAACAACAAAATGCTGCACAAAACATTTTAAATGGTAATGGTTCGCAGGGAATTACTGTTGGTGGTTATGCAGAAGTTGACTATAACCAACCAGAAGGTGTAAATGGTAAAATGGATGTGCATAGATTAGTGATGCTATTTGGTTATAAATTTAATGACAAAGTGCAATTTGTTACAGAAATTGAATACGAGCACGTTAAAGAAGTTTATATAGAACAAGCTTTTTTAAATTATAGTATGAACGATAATTTTAATATACGCGGAGGTTTAATGTTGGTACCTATGGGAATTGTAAATGAGTACCACGAACCAACAACTTTTAATGGTGTTGAAAGACCGAGTATGGATAAAAGTATTGTGCCAACTACGTGGAGAGAAATAGGAGTTGGTGTTACTGGAAAGTTTGATGAAGCCAGTTTGCGTTACCAAGCCTATATTTTTAATGGTTTTGCATCAGTAAACGGAACCAAAGTTTTAGGAGGTGCTAACGGATTACGAAATGGTCGCCAAAAAGGAGCCGAATCGACTATTAATACACCAAATTTCTCAGCTAAGTTAGATTATTATGGTATTCAAGGACTGCGTTTAGGATTATCAGGATATTTTGGTAGAACACAAGCAACTGACGATGTTCAGGAGATGGATGGGTCTGACATAGGAGTATCTATGTTTGGTTTAGATGCACGTTATATTAATAGACGTTTTTCTGCTAGAGGACAATACATACATGCATTAATAAAAAATGCTGATGATTATAACGATTTATATACAGCAGATTTAGGATCAGAACTTAGAGGATGGTATGCCGAAGCTGCCTATAATTTATTACCACTTAGAAAAGAGCAAAAACTAGATGCTTTTGTAAGATATGAGAAATACGATACACATGCTGCAACAGCCGACGCAAATATTACACGTAACTTAGGTTATAATAGAAATGAGTGGACAACTGGTTTAAGTTACCATATAGCGTCAGGAGCAGTAGTAAAAGCCGATTATCAAATTTTTGATAACGCAATACAAGGAAACGATGCCAAAGGGCAATTAAACATTGGCTTTGGTGTTTGGTTCTAGTAATTTAATTGGTTAATTTTTATCAAATAGTTAAGGTTGATTTTTAATCTTAACTATTTGGTATTTTAAGTAATACGTAAAAAAATGAATTTTAAATATATACTGATTTCAATTTTTAGTTTGGTGTTGGTGGTTTCTAATCTTCCTAAAAACATTCAAAAAAAAGTTGATAAGCAGATTAAAGAAGTTTATAGTATAGAAGCACACAAGTTAATACCTGTGACATTTGATAAATCTATTACTGATGCTTTACCAAGTAAGTTTGAAGACAACAGCTTATTTAAAATATTGAGTAATAATAATGTTGTTGGTTTTGCTTATGTTTCAAAAGCACCAAGTAAAACTGATGAGTTTGATTATTTAGTACTTTTTGATAATGATTTCATTATCAAAAAATCAAAAGTGTTAATTTATAGAGAAGATTATGGGAATGAAATAGGTAGTAAGCGTTGGTTAAAACAACTGGTTGGTAAAACGCTAAACGATAAACTTATTTATGGAGATAATATTGCAGCAATTTCTGGCGCAACAATTTCGGTTAAGTCTATGACTAATGCTGTAAATAATTTATTAAAGTCTATAAAGATCCTTCATCAAAAAGAATTATTGTAATGCAGCTAAACGGATTAATTTATACAGTTCCTAAAGAAATTAAATTATTAATAGGTGCATTTATAATTGTGCTCAGTATTGGTTTTTATACTGGATTACTATTTGTAGGAGAAACATCGTCAGCAAATCCAAATGGTATTGAAGAACAATATTTGGGAAACGAAAGTGATGAAAACGCTGAGGTTATGAAATTTAAAAAAAGCGAAAAGGAAATGCTTACGTTGGTGCATAATCATATTTTGTCAATGTCTATTATTTTCTTTTTAGTAGGTGGTATTTTAAGTACCACACAACTTGGAAAAAAGTTAAAATTATTTTTGATTCTTGAACCATTTATATCTGTGATTCTTACGTTTGGAGGACTTTACTTTTTATGGAAAGGTATTTTATGGGTGAAATACATAGTGATGTTTTCAGGTGTATTAATGACGCTTACGTTCACGGTTGCTATTATAATAATTTTATATCAACTTTTTAAACAAAACAACGTTAGTAAATAGTTTAAATTCATTTACAATTAAAAGGAAGTTTAAGTATCTTTATGGATGTAAAATTTATGGTATGAATCAAGTAATAGAACAATTATTAAACGATCAAGTAAAGTTTGAGGCAAAGGCTTCAATGCAATATTTAGCCATGGCCTCTTGGGCAGATGCTAAAGGTTATAATGGTGTGGCCGATTTTTTTTATTCACAATCGGAAGAAGAACGTGTACACATGATTAAATTAGTAAAGTTTATTAACGAACGAAGTGGAAATGCCATTGTTCCAAACCTTGAAAAGCCTAAAGCAGATTACAAATCTTTAAACGAATTGTTTGAATTGTTTCTTGAAAGTGAAATGTTTGTAACACAAAAAATCAACCACATTATTTTTGAATGCCTAGAGCATAAAGATTATAACGTACATAATTTTATGCAGTGGTATGTTACAGAGCAATTAGAAGAAGAAGCAGTTGCTAGAACTTTACTCGATAAATTAAATATTATTGGAGAAGATAAATCTGGACACTATTTATTTGATAGGGATATTAATACCATTGCACAAGCAAATAAAAACACTGCTTAACCGTTATGCCTAATCCCAGTAGTTGTGCATCACCAGTGTTTATAATGACACCTTGTGTTGTTAATGGTTGTGGTGATGTAAAAAAGAAATGCTGTAAAAAGTTTAAGAAAAAGGGTAAAACTAATTGTAAGCGTTGTCCTAAGCGTTAGGGTTTTTTAATAAACTGTTTTGATGCAAAGTAAATAGCTCCAAAAATAGTACTTACAAAGTATAAGGCAACTATATAGTTTCCAAAGTAACTATATGCATCTAACCCAAACCAACTTCCTGTTCTATATAGTACAAATAATCCTAAGCAACTAAAAACAATTTCTATTACCCAGGCAAATTTCATTTTATCCATTATTGAGGTATAGCCATAGATGCCTATAAAAACAATTAATCCGTAAAGCAACAGATTGTTAAACTCAATATTAGCATAATTATAAAACATAAATAGCATAAGTAAGGTTGTGGCCACTAACTGGGAAATAGACCACCAAATTAAAAACCTTGACGGGTTGGTATTATATTTTTTTAGTGAATAAGGTTCGGTTACAGTTGTAATAGGAAATTTTTTAGCGACATCTTTTGGTCTCCAACCTGTTGGCATAAACCAAATACGCAATTTATCAAGCCAGTTGTTAGTTCTCCAAGCGTCTTTAATAAGTCGCCAAATATGTTGAAAATTAATGAGTATAGGATTCCAAGTATGCGCAGGTTTTAAAACGCCATACACTGGAGGAACATCGTCTAATTCTTCTTGAAACGTACCAAATAGTCTATCCCAAACACAAAAAATAGCAGCTAAATTTTTGTCTATATATTCTTCATTAATGGCATGATGCACACGGTGTTGTGATGGTGTAACAATAATGTATTCAAACACACCTAATTTCCCTATATGTTTGGTATGATACCAAAATTGCGCAAATAAATGTATGGGAGCTAATAATACGATTACCTTATGAGGAACTCCAATCAAAGCGGCTGGAATTAATAAAATAGGGAAGTAGCCTAAAAGGTTAGAAATAGATTGTCTTAAAGCACATGCTAAATTAAACTCTTCACTACTGTGATGTATGACGTGTTGATTCCAAAAAAAGTTAATTTTATGACTCAATCTATGATTCCAATAACTAGCAAAATCAATTGCTATAAAAGCAATAACGTACACTAGCCATGTAGCTTCAATTTTAAATAGAGCTAAATGTTCTAACAAGTATGGATAAGAAATAATTATTATAACCAATCCTAAAGAATCTTTAATAATATTTGTTAAACCAGAACTCAAGCTAGAAATAGTATCCATAACATTATGCGTTTGATTCTTTATAAAATAGCCATAAGCTATTTCAACTAAAACTAATACAATAAAGAAAGGAATTGCATATAATAAGGCATTTGCGTAGGCTTCCATATATAAAATTAAAGACTAAAATTAACTATTTCGTATCACATTAAAAAAATCTGTTTGTTTAGGACGTTGCAAATAGATACTTTAATAAAATACATTCACAATAAATGAAATAAAAAGTGTAAATTTGCACGCAATTAAAAGCTAAAGCAATGATTGCACATCAAAACAAAATTGTTGGAGAAGGTCTTACTTATGACGACGTACTCTTGGTTCCAGCATATTCCGAAATTTTACCACGCGAGGTTAGTATTCAATCAAAATTTACCAGGAACATTACTATAAATGTACCTATTATATCTGCTGCAATGGACACGGTTACCGAAAGCAGAATGGCCATAGCCATGGCTCGTGAGGGAGGAATAGGTGTGTTACATAAAAACATGACTATTGAGGAGCAAGCTGCTAAAGTACGTAAGGTAAAACGTGCCGAAAGCGGAATGATTATAGATCCTGTAACCTTGCCTCTAACAGCAAATGTGTTGGATGCTAAGCAATTTATGAAAGAGTATAGTATTGGAGGTATTCCAATTGTTGATGAAGATGGAATACTAAAAGGTATTGTAACTAATCGTGATTTACGTTTTGAACACAACAATGACAGACCAATAGTTGAGGTAATGACAGGTGAGAACTTGGTAACAGCTTCTGTTGGAACTTCGCTAAAAGATGCTGAAATCATTTTACAAAAAAATAAAATTGAAAAGCTTTTAATTGTTGACGATAATTATAAACTAGAAGGCTTAATAACCTTTAGAGATATTACTAAAGTAACACAAAAACCAATAGCTAATAAGGATAGTTATGGTCGTTTACGTGTTGCTGCGGCTATAGGCGTAACAGGTGATGCGGTTGATAGAGCTGCTGCGTTGGTAAAAGCAGGTGTTGACGCTGTAATAATCGATACAGCCCATGGACACACCAAAGGTGTTGTAAATGTGTTAAAAGAAGTAAAAGCAAGTTTCCCTAAACTAGAAGTTATAGTTGGAAACATAGCAACAGCCGAAGCTGCTAAATATTTAGTGGAAGCTGGAGCAGATGCTGTAAAAGTTGGTATTGGTCCAGGGTCTATTTGTACTACTAGAGTGGTTGCAGGTGTTGGTTTTCCACAATTTTCAGCAGTACTAGAAGTAGCTGCTGCTTTAAAGGGTAGTGGTGTGCCAGTAATTGCAGATGGAGGTATTCGTTATACAGGCGATATCCCAAAAGCTATTGCTGCTGGAGCCGATTGTGTGATGTTGGGATCGTTATTAGCAGGAACACAAGAATCTCCAGGAGAGACCATTATTTACGAAGGCAGAAAGTTTAAGTCTTATAGAGGAATGGGTTCTGTGGAAGCCATGAAACAAGGCAGTAAAGACCGTTATTTCCAAGATGTAGAAGACGATATTAAAAAACTAGTACCAGAAGGCATTGTTGGTCGTGTACCTTATAAAGGAGAACTGTATGAAAGCATTCACCAATTTGTTGGAGGTTTACGTGCAGGAATGGGTTACTGCGGTGCTATAGATATCGCTTCGCTTCAAGACAAAGGTAAGTTTGTGAAAATTACAGCCGCTGGAATTGGTGAAAGTCATCCGCATAACGTAACGATTACTAAGGAAGCTCCTAATTATTCGAGGTAATAATTCCTGTGGAAACAGGAATCTTATTTATATTGATTTAACAGCACCTTTGGTGCTGTTTTTTTTTTTTTTTTTTTTTTTGAATTTCGTTTAATGTTAAGATAAATTCAGTTTCAATTGAAGTTTATCGACTGTTAAACGAAGTTAGGTGTTTTTTCTTACAAAGTCAAATGGATTAGCTTGCAATGGCTTCCAAAGCATCCACTAAATAATCAATATCTTTTTTGGTAATAAATATGGCGAAGGAAATACGTACGCCATTTAAGCCATAGCTGCTCATTGGTCGTGTATCGATACCATAATCGTTACTCAATTTGTTTTTTACATCACGTACATTTTTACTAACAACTTCTAATGTTTGAATCGCACACGACAATCCATCATGTTCGGGTGTTTTTAATTTAAACTTTGGGTTGTTTTTTACTTTGTTTCTAAAGTAATGTTTTAACTCGTAGGAGCGTTTCGATATTTTTTCTTTTCCAATACTATTTATAAAATCAACAGCACTACCAAAACCCAATAATTCTGGTAAGTTTCTGGTGTTGTAATTCTCTAAACGTCTTATACTTTTATCGGTATGTCCATTAGCAACAATTAGTGGTTTTAGGTGATGCTGACTTTCTTTCTTAGCATAAAACATAGCAATACCTTTAGGGGCAAATAACCATTTGTGGGCGCTAACGGTATAAAAATCACAGCCCAAATCTTTTAAGTTAATATCGAACATGCCTGCGGCTTGTGCGCCATCAACAGCAACTAGAATGCCTTTTTTATGTGCCATTTCTGAGACTTCTTTTACAGGCAATATCATACCATTGGTATTGACTACATGGCACATCGATATAATTTTGGTACGAGGAGTAATGGCATCTTCATATACTTTTACAATATCTTCAACTTTTTCTGGAAGTATTGGAATTACAGGGCGAACTAATTTTATACCTCGTTCTTCTTGCCAAACGGTAAAAGGAACAACACTACTTTTGTGTTCGTGATCTATTAAAATTACTTCATCACCTTCTTTGAGATTAAAACTTCTAGCGATGAGGTTCATACCTTCGGTAGTATTGTGCGTTAAGGCAATTTCTTCTTTATCTACAGAGAATAAATCGGCTACTTTTTGTCGTACATCTTCCTTTTCATTATACCAACCTCCCCACATATATTTTGATGGAAATGCATCTAATGTTGCTCTAAATTCATTCGTTGCTTTTTGTACAGCTATTGGACAGGATCCTAACGATCCATTATTAAAATACCGTAAATTTGGTGCAAACTTGAACTGCGCCTTTATGTTTTCCCAAAAGGCTTCACTATTATCATTTTCATCAAACGAGTATAAAGGATAATCTATATCACTTAGTTTATATGAAGACAGCAAAACAGTTCCTGCAACACCTGTAAAAAGCTGCTTTACAAAATTTCTACGATATAGTTTTTTCATTTAAGAAGTTTTTAAAAGACCTTATTAAATATAGTAATGTTTCATTTTAAAAGTGTCACTTCGAGTGAAATTCTGAAAAGAATTTAGTATCTAGAAGTGAATTTATGTCTAAAATATTTCTGTTTTCGATACACTAAATCATAGATTTAGCACTCAAACTGACGAAATATTTTAGGCTAGTTGGATTTAATCTTCTTTGGTTTAATTTCTTCAAAAAAGAAATCATCATTAGGGACATCAAAATTAAAACCAGTTACTTTTAAATTATTATCAGTATTAATTTTTATAGTACCAAAACTAAACCAAGCATGAGGGTGATCCCAGTTAATTTTCCACACATCGTAATGCCAATGTGTTAAGGTAGCAGATAATAATGGTGAATGTGAAAATTGAAGTTTTAGTTCATTATTTTTTTCTACGATACTTATTTTGCCATAAATATCTGCATAATAATTTCCAACAAAATCTTTTGGTTGTACAGATGGTTTAGTACTTAGAACACGACTATTAACTCTATCAGAAATGCGAGTATCATTTTTAGCGTTTCTATTAGTATTGGTTAAATAATCGGTTGACCAATCTTTACCGTTTTCAACACCTAAAAATTTATCCAACGCATAATAGGTTGCAGCCATAATAGGGCTTTTTGGTCCATTGGTTAATACAACTACACCCAAATTTTCATCAGGTATTAGGGTCACAGCGGTAATCATACCATCGTAACCTCCAGTGTGTCCAACTTTTAATCGGCCATGATAATCGCTCAATCCCCAACCTAGACCATAGGCATTGAAATGTTGATTGAAATCATTTTTGGTGGTGTGGTCTATATAATGATTGTTATGAGGTGTCCACACCATATTTCTAGTTCTTTTAGACAACAACGTGTCTTTTTCATGAATACCATTATTTAAATTAAAAATCATCCATTTTGAAATATCTGACACACTTGAAATCAAACCACCAGTAGCAGCGACATTATCCCATTTTGCCCAAGGAATAGGATAGTTTTTATCATCTTTTCTCGCATGAGGCGTGGCATAGTTTCCTTTTTTTTCTAAATCATAAACAGATGCAATTGTGCGAGTCATACCTAAAGGATTTAAAATGCGTTCTTGTACATTTTCTGCCCAACTTTTTCCAGTAACTTTCTCTATAATTTCACCAGCAGTTATAAACATTAGGTTAGAATAGCCATAACCAGCTCTAAAATCGTAAGCTTGTGGCACATGTTTTATACGCTTAATAATGTCTTCGGCAGGAAGATTGGATTTATACCAAATGTTATCACCACTAAAAGTACCCAAACCAACACGATGACTTAGAATATCTCTAATAGTTACATTATTGCTCACCCAAGTATCATATACTTCAAAATATGGTAAATATTTTACTACTTTATCGTTCCAGTTGAGTTTGCCTTCTTGTACTAACATACCAATCATTGCTGAGGTGAATGCTTTAGAGTTAGATGCAATGGCATATAGAGTATGCTCATTAGGTTTTTGATTGGTACCTACTTCCATGGTGCCATAATTTCCTGTAAAAATGAGTTTACCATCTTTTACAATGCCAATGGTAGCACTTGGAACATCCCAATCTTTCACCATTTTTTCATAGTAAGTGTCAAGTGCTTTTAAGTCAACATTTGTTTGTTGTGCTTGTATTTCAGAAGTAAAAAGAATACAAATTGCAATGAGGGAAAGAATACGTTTCATTATTTATTAATTGTTTTTATTTATTATTTCAAGGTAATTAATTATCTTCTATAGTATGGCCAGCTTCACGATATAAATCAATTTTACCATCTAAAAGTACAGCAATTACAGTCACGTCTTTATCTTGTACATGCTCTGGTAAATCAATGTATAGCAAACCAGGAACATTACTCCAATACTGTTTTCCAACAACCTTATGTTCTAGTTTAGTCCCATTGCCAACTACCCAAATCCTGTTGACCTTATTTTTTAATCCTTTAATGAGTAATGAGCCATTTGGATTGTTATCGACATAAAGATATAGGATATTGCCTTCTTTATTTAAGGCTGTATAACCATTAAAATGCCCATGAGGAATTCCAGCACGAGTACCATAAATGGCAGTTTTGTGTTTGTTGGTCCAACGCCCTAAATCTTTTAAAATAGTCACTTGTTCACCTGGAATAGTACCATCTGGTTTTGGCGCAATATCTAAGAGTAAATTTCCTCCCATACTAATGCAATCCACTAAAATTCTAATAATTTGATTGGAGGTTTTATAAGCGGTATCATTAGGTTGGTATCCCCAAGAATTATTCATGGTCATGCATAATTCCCAAAACTCACTTTTTGGTTTAGATACTGGAATACCTTGTTCTGGTGTGGCGTAATCGCCATAGCCTTGAAGCCTCGAATTAATAATGGTGTGTGGTGTTTTACTGAGTAATAAATCTCTAATCTCTTTTGCTTTCCATGTTTCGGCGCTTTGTTCCCAATCGCCATCAAACCAATATAAATCTGGGTTGAATTTGGTAAGTTCTTCTAACTGACTAAAATTAAATTTGGTGAAACGATTCCATTTTAAGCTATCGTTTTCATAACGTTTTTTATCCCTTGTAAAGTTTGGGTAATCGTCGTGTGACCAATCTAGCAGTGAGTAATACAGACCTAATTTAAGACCTTCGTTTCTAACAGCTTCAGCAAAAGGTTTTATAAGGTCACGCATAGCTTTGGTTTTATCTACAACATTCAAATCACTATGTTTAGTATCCCATAATGCAACACCATCGTGGTGCTTGGTTGTAATTACAGCGTATTTTGCACCACTTTCTTTAATGAGTTTAGCCCAATGCTCTGGATTGTATTTCTTGGCTGTAAAGCCCTTTAACTGCTTCATGTATTCGTTATACGGAATATAACCATTGTAGAAGGACCACGATTCGTCAATGCCATTAACGCTATAAATTCCCCAATGTATAAAAATACCAAGTTTAGCATCTTTAAACCAAGCTAGACGTTCTTCTTTTTGGATTTCAGTAGTTTGAGAATAACAAGCAATGGAAAAACTTAAAATAGATATTAAGATAAATATCTTTTTGATAGAATGATTCATATTAAAATTACAGTTCATTTTTCTTCTGCAACAGAAACACCTTTTTCGACAAAATTTTTGAAATCTATCATGTATTGCTTAGACTGTTTTTTAAACGCTCCAGGCATTAAAAACACCATGACTTTCATCATGAAGCTAGATGGCTGAAATTCGCAATTGGATATCCATTTGGTATTCCCTTCAGAGGTTTCTTCAAAATAGTTTTCTTGAATGTTGTGCATACCTTTTGCAGTGTAAGTACCATTAAATTCGTTTGGTAGGTTGCGTTTGGTGATAGTTTCAATGAGTGTTAAGTTACGTTTCCCCATTTTGTAGTTTAATCGCATTTTTGCGCCAACTTCACCAGGAGTACCTGAAATATGCTCGCTAGAAGCTAAACCCTTTTGCCAATGCTTCATATTATCTACATTATCCAATTTTTTTATGACTTCATTTCGGGGTTTCTCTATTGTAACTTCTACTGAATATTTCATTTTTATAAAGTTTATGCTTTTAAAGATAGACTACATTTTTTATAAATAAAAATAATATAGTTTATAAGCACTAATACTAGTTTGTTGTCGTTAAGGTAGTACTTGTTTAATCCTTTAAATATATTATTTTTGCTACAATTCAATAAAAGCCCATATCTTATGAAAACATATATATATTCGACATGTGTTTTTTTCTTTTTTTCTTTTTTTATTTCTGCTCAATCAAACAATAAAGATGTGTTGTTTACAGTGGACAATAACCCTGTGCCTGCATCAGAATTTGTGAGAGTTTATAAAAAAAATTTGGATTTAGTTAAAGATGAGTCACAAAAAGACATCGATCAGTACTTAACACTATTCATTAACTATAAATTAAAGCTTGTTGAAGCTAGAGCTTTAGATTTTCATAAAAAACCTCAATATATTAGAGAACTAGAAGGGTATAAGAAGCAGCTAGCTAAAAATTACCTTGTCGATAATGAGGTTACTGAAGCCTTAGTAAAAGAGGCTTATAGTAGAGCTAATTACGATATTAATGCTAAACATATTTTATTTCGACTAGAACCTTCAAATAAGGATACTGTAGAAGTTTACAATAGACTTATAGATTTAAGAGAACGTTTTAAAAACGAAGATTTTAATAGCCTGCAAAAAGAGCTTCATAATGGTAATACTATTTTGGTTGAAGATTTAGGTTATTTTTCTGTTTTTAAAATGGTATATGATTTTGAAAACGAAGCATATAAAACGTCTGTTGGAGAAGTGTCAATGCCCTTTAGAACGCAATTTGGTTATCATATCGTTAAAGTGTTTGATAAACGTAAATCTAGAGGTGAAATAACAGCTGGACATATCATGATTTCAAATAATAACAAGGAAACAACCGAAGATCCAGAAACTAGAATTAAAGAAATATATAAGCTTTTAGAACAAGGCCAAGAATTTGAATCGTTAGCAAAACAATTTTCAGAAGATAGAAGTTCAGCAAGCAAAGGAGGTAAGCTGGCACCTTTTACTAGTGGACAACTAAGTTCGACGGTTTTTGAAGACACCGCTTTTGGTATACAAGAAGATGGAGCAATCTCTAAGCCTTTTCAATCGGAATATGGTTGGCATATTGTAAAACGTTATAGCATTAAACCTGTTGGAAGTTTTGAAGATATGCGTTACGAGTTAGAAAATAAAGTAAGTAGAGATTCGCGTTCAAAACTTATTAATACGTCTATGCAAAATAAACTTAAAAAACAGTATAATGTAAGTAATGAAAATACTGCTAGAGCCTATTTTATTTCTATTTTAAATGATGATTTTTACAATAGAAAATGGCAACTTCCAGAAGGCTTTAGTAAGGAAAAAACTATTTTAACAATAGGTAACAAAAATTGGAACTATAAAGATTTTGCGAGTGTATTGCGTTCACAACAAAAAGGAGATGTTAAAGGAAAATCCTTCGAGCAAATAGTTGATGATGCTTACGAAAGTTTTTTAAATACATGTGTTTTAAGTTATCATGAAGATAACCTTGAAAACGTAAACGAAGAATTTGCTCAAATTTTAAATGAATATAGAGAAGGTTTGTTATTATTCGATTTAATGGAAACTAAAATTTGGGATGCAGCAAAAAGTGACACCCTAGGAATTGAATCGTTTTACAATAAAAACAAAGAAAACTATAAATGGAAAACTAGAGTAGAGGCTGCTGTTGCAACAACATCTAAAGAAAAAGACATCGAAAAAGTGCGACAAATGTTTAAAGATGATAAACCTGTTGAGGAGATTAAACAAGCATTAAATGGTAATGGAGAGCAAAACGTGATAGTTACTTCTGGAATTTTTGCAGCAAACCATCAAGCATTACCTACTAATTTTGAGTTTAAAGAAGGAGTTTCTAAAGTTTACTATCAAAACAATGCTTATTATTTGGTGAAAGTTTCTAAATTAATTCCAGAATCTTATAAACCCTTAGATGAGGTAAGAGGTGTAATCATTAATGATTATCAACAAGAATTAGAAAAAAACTGGATTGATAATTTAAAACGTAAGTATAAAGTCACTATCAACCAACAAGCATTACAAAATATTAAAGAACAAATTATCAATTAATTGCGAAGTAAAACTATCATATTACCCTTTTTATTGATTGTATTTTTAGCTTCTTGCGACTTTTTAAAAAAACCTCAAGAAGAAGATGCAGTAGCAAGAGTTAATGATACTTACTTGTATAAAAGTGATATAGAAAACCTTATAACAGAAACAACATCTAAGGCAGACAGTACACTGCGTGTAAACAACTATATAAATAATTGGGCAACTCAACAATTGTTAATGGATGGAGCACGATTAAATTTATCTCAGGACAAGCAAGAAGAATTTAATGATTTAATTGAGCAGTATAAAAACGATTTGTTTATTAAAGCATATTTAGAAGCTTTAGTAGCTCGTAGTATAGATACCACTGTATCTCAACAAGAAGCTAAAGATGTTTACCAAAGAAACCAAGAAACCTTTAAGCTTAATGAAGAACTCATCAAGTTTAGATACATAAATATAAACGAAAACATTGCTAATCTTAGCGATATTGAAAAACGATTTAAACGATTTAACGATGAAGACAAAAAAGTGTTAGATTCTATAGCTATTCAGTTTAAATCCTATTCGTTAAACGACTCCATCTGGATAAGAGCAAATCAAGCAATTTTAAAAATTCCTGCAATAAATGCAGAAAATAAAAAAGAACTGTTAAAAAAATCTAATTTTATACAGCTCAAAGATTCATTAGGTTTATATTTGATGCATACAAATAATGTGCTGTTGCGTAACGAAAACGCACCAATAGAATTTGTAATGCCAACAATTAAGCAAATCGTTATCAATAAACGAAAGTTAGAGTTTATTAAAGAATTAGAAAAAGACATCACAAAGGATGCAATTAAAAACAAACAATTTGAAATTTTTAACTAAAGTGAAATATTTTGTATTAAGCATATTAATGCTATCGTCGTTTACAACAATGGCGCAAGAAATTATTGAAGAAAAGCAGGAGGAGAAAAAAGTTGAAAAAAATATTGATCCTTCACAGCGTATCAAATTAGATGGAGTAGCTGCTGTAATAGGCGATTATGTTGTATTAGATTCTGATATTGATAAGCGTATAGAACAAGCAAGAGCTGCAGGACAATCGTTAGAAGGTCAAACCAGATGTGAAATTTTTGGATCATTACTCGAAGAAAAACTATACATGCATCACTCTATACAAGATAGTATTGTAATTAATGATGCCGAAATAAGTTTAAATGTAGATCAGCAATTAAATGCATTTGTTCAACAAATTGGTAGTATGGAAAAATTACTGGCATTTTATAAAAAAGATTCTGAACAAGAATTACGTGATGAAATGTTTGCAGCTAATAGAGACCAGAGAATGGTGCAAATGATGCAGCAAAAAGTAATTGAAGAAGTTGAGGTGACACCAGAAGAGGTAAGACAATTCTATAACCGAGAGTTAAAAGCAGAACCACCAATGATTGGTACTGAGTTGCGTTTAGCACAAATAGTGGTAATACCAGAAACTACACCAGAAGAAGAACAAAAAGTAATTGACCAATTAAATGAGTTTAGAACAGACGTGTTAGAAAATGGAGCTAGCTTTACGACCAAGGCTGTATTGTATTCAGAAGATGAAGGCTCTAAACGTAATGGAGGTAAATATAGCTTAAATAAGAAGCGCCCGCAAATGGTTAAAGAGTTTAGAGAAGTAGCATTTTCGCTAGAGGAAGGTGAAATCTCAAAGCCATTTAAAACAGAATATGGTTACCATATTATTCAACTAGAAAAAATTAGAGGTCAAGAATACGATGTAAGACACATTTTGTTAAAACCTAAAGTAACAAACGATGCTATTGCAAAAGCAAAAGAAGAAATTGAAAAAGTAAGAGAAAAAATTATAGCAGGAGACATAGCGTTTGCCGATGCTGCTTTAGAAGTAAGTGATGAAGAAGAAACCAAGTTTGAAGGGGGCCAGTTAATAAACCCTGAAACACGCGATTATGTATTTCCACTCACAAAAATAGATCCTGAGCTTTATGTGCAAGTACAAGATTTAAAAAATGGAGAAGTTAGCCCAGTATATTCTGAGAGTGATTTAGTAAATCAAGTAAAGTTTAAAATACTAACAGTTACCGATAGGATTGATGAGCACGAAGCAGATTTTGCTAAAGATTACCTTAAAATTAAAGAATTGGCTTTATACGATAAGCAATTAAAAGTTATAGGTAAGTGGCAAAAAGAAAAAATTATGGAGACTTACATAAAAATTAATGGCGAACATCGTGAGTGCAATTTTGAAGCTAATTGGTTAAAAAAAGAAGAAAATTAATTTATGTCTGATGTTGCTGCTATTGAACAACTTGTAGTTAGATACAAGGATTTAAAAAATGAAATTGCTAAAGTAATTGTTGGTCAACAAGATGTTGTAGATCAAATATTAATATCGGTTTTTTCTGGAGGTCATTCCTTATTAATAGGTGTTCCAGGACTAGCTAAGACCTTAATGGTAAATACTATTGCACAGGCTTTAGGTTTAGATTTTAAACGTATTCAATTCACACCAGATTTAATGCCAAGTGATATTCTTGGTAGTGAAATACTAGATGAAGACAGACATTTTAAATTTATTAAAGGACCAATTTTTGCTAATATTATTTTAGCAGATGAAATTAACCGAACACCTCCTAAAACCCAAGCAGCATTATTAGAAGCCATGCAAGAACGTGCGGTTACAGTTGCAGGACACCATTATAAATTAGACCTACCATATTTTGTACTAGCTACACAAAACCCAATTGAGCAAGAAGGAACATATCCATTACCAGAAGCGCAATTAGACCGTTTTATGTTTGCAGTAAACCTAAAATACCCTTCATTTGAAGAAGAAGTTCAAGTAGTAAAATCTACCACTACTGATGAGATGGCTACAGTAAATTCGCTATTCTCAGCTAAGGAAATTATAGACTTCCAACATGTTATAAGACGCATTCCTGTAGCAGATAATGTTATTGAATATGCTGTACGTATGGTAGGTAAAACAAGACCAGACAGCAACACTGCTCCAGATTTAGTTAAACAATATATTGATTGGGGAGCTGGACCAAGAGCGTCTCAAAATTTAATATTAGCAGCCAAAACTCATGCTGCTATTAATGGAAAATTTTCGCCAGATATAGAGAATGTTCAGGCTGTGGCAAATAGTATTCTGCGCCATAGAATTATAAAAAACTATAAAGCAGAGGCAGAAGGAATTACCGAAGAACAGATTATTAAAAGCCTGTTTTAACTCAAATTATTATCCTAAGCACTCACCTTAATTTTGTTAATTTATTATTTTTTCAATACCAAAATTATTGATTCAATAAAAATTTAATTAAAAAAATCTATTTTTTTGAATTATATTTAGTAATTACTCTATTTCGTTGTGTATATTTTAAAATATACTAATATTTTGTACTTTTGCGTCATTGTAAAATAGATTAAAAATTAAAATACAAATTATATGGCATTTGATATTGATATGATAAAAAAGGTGTATAGCCAAATAGCAGAACGTGTTGATAAAGCTCGTGAAATAGTTGGTAAACCATTAACCCTTTCTGAAAAAATATTATACTCTCATCTATGGGATGGAAATCCTACAAAAGCATTTGAAAGAGGAAAAGATTATGTCAATTTTGCACCAGATAGAGTTGCATGTCAAGACGCAACAGCTCAAATGGCATTATTACAATTTATGCAGGCAGGAAAAAACAAAGTTTCTGTGCCTACTACAGTTCATTGTGACCATCTAATTCAAGCAAAAAACGGAGCATCTTCAGATTTGCAACATGCAATGAATACTAGTAATGAGGTGTTTAATTTTTTGGAGTCTGTATCAAATAAATATGGTATTGGTTTCTGGAAACCAGGAGCAGGAATTATTCATCAAGTAGTATTAGAAAATTATGCATTTCCAGGAGGAATGATGATTGGAACCGATTCACATACAGTAAATGCTGGTGGACTAGGAATGGTTGCTATAGGCGTTGGAGGAGCAGATGCTGTTGATGTTATGGCTGGAATGGCATGGGAATTGAAATTTCCTAAATTAATTGGTGTAAGATTAACAGGAAAATTATCTGGATGGACTGCACCTAAAGATGTGATTTTGAAAGTTGCAGATATTTTAACTGTTAAAGGAGGAACTGGAGCAATTGTAGAATATTTTGGACCAGGTGCAACAGCTATGTCTTGTACTGGTAAAGGCACTATTTGTAATATGGGAGCCGAAATTGGAGCAACAACATCTACGTTTGGATATGACGAATCTATGGAACGTTATTTACGTGCAACTGACAGACCTGATGTTGCTGATGCAGCAAATGCTGTTAAAGAATATCTAACTGCAGATGCAGAAGTGTACGCTAACCCTGAGCAGTATTTCGATCAAGTGATTGACATTAACTTATCTGAACTAGGACCATTATTAAACGGACCATTTACTCCAGATTTATCTACTCAAGTTGGTTCTAGAATGAATGAAAAGGCAAAAGCTAATGATTGGCCATTAAAAGTAGAATGGGGATTGATAGGATCTTGTACAAATTCATCTTATGAAGATTTATCTCGTGCTTCATCTGTAGCACAACAAGCTTTGGATAAAGGTTTAAAAACTAAAGCAGAATTTGGAATTAATCCAGGTTCTGAAATGGTAAGATATACAACAGAAAGAGATGGAATCTTAGAGATATTTGAAAAATTAGACGCTAAAATCTTCACGAATGCATGTGGACCATGTATAGGCCAATGGGCACGTTATGAAGACCCTAAAAATGCACCTAAAAACAGTATTGTTCATTCATTTAACAGAAACTTTGCTAAACGTGCAGATGGTAATCCAAATACCCATGCATTTGTGGCATCACCAGAAATAACAGCTGCTATTGCAATTGCAGGTCGTCTAGATTTTAACCCTATGACAGATACCCTAATTAATGAAAATGGGGAAGAAGTAATGTTAGATGAACCAACAGGTTGGGAATTACCACCTAAAGGTTTCGACGTTGATGATAATGGTTATTTGGCACCAATGGAAGATGGAAGCAATGTAGAAGTTAATGTAGCTACAGACTCAGAAAGGTTACAGTTATTAACGCCTTTTACACCAATTGGTGACTCAATAAACGGAGCTAAACTATTAATTAAAGCATTTGGAAAGTGTACTACCGACCATATTTCAATGGCTGGGCCTTGGTTACGTTTCCGTGGACATTTAGATAATATTGCTAATAATACTTTAATTGGTGCAGTAAACGCATTTAATAAAAAGACAAACTTTGTTAAAAATCAATTAACAGGAGAGTACGGTGGAGTTCCTGATACTGCTAGGGCTTATAAAGCTGCTGGGATAAAATCTATAGTTGTAGGAGACCATAACTACGGTGAAGGATCTTCTCGTGAACATGCTGCTATGCAACCTCGCCATCTAGGTGTTGCTGCTGTTATAGTAAAATCGTTTGCACGTATCCACGAAACAAATCTTAAAAAGCAAGGTATGTTAGGATTGACTTTTGCTAACGAGAATGACTACGATTTAATACAAGAAGACGATACATTTAACTTTTTAGATTTAAACGAATTTGCGCCTAACAAACAACTAACGTTAGAAATAGTACATGCTAATGGCAGTAAAGATGTTATCAAATTAAACCATACGTATAATCAATCTCAAATCGATTGGTATAACGAAGGGTCGGCATTAAACTTAATAAAGAAAGAAAACGCAAGCTAAATTATAGCTAAATTATATAAAAAAGCTCTTAAGAAATTAAGAGCTTTTTTGTGTTAATAATGTAAGTAACATCCATTTAAATCGACTTTTTAGGCGTAGTCTAATTTAAAATATTTTCTAGTGAAATCATTATGGTTCTTTGACGATGTGGATCTGTTTAAGGTGCTTTGTCCTCATAAATTTAAAACATATAAAAAAGGTCACGATTTTGATGCCTATAAAAAAAAAGATTATATCTATTTTGAAACAGATTCGGCTAACAAAGTATATCTTATTGAAAAAGGAAAAGTCAAAATAGGGTATTACAATGAAAATGGGGACGAAATTGTTAAAGCCATTTTATCAAGGGGCGATCTATTTGGCGAAAAGGCAATTTTAGGAGATAGTGTTAGAGATGAGTTTGCACAATCAATTGATAATTCAACATCTATATGTCCAATTGGTGTAACAACAATGCACGATTTGATGAGAAATAACCAAACCTTTAGCTTTAAAGTTTATAAGTTTATAGGTCTGAAATTTAAAAAATTAGAACGTAGATTACAGTTGTTGATGTTTAAGGACACAAAAACTAGGCTTTTAGAATTTTTAGATGAATTATGTACAGATTATGGTTACGACTGTCAAGAAACAGGAGATCATGTTATTAAACACCCTTATACACAAAAGGATATTGCGTCATTAATAGGTACTTCAAGACCCACTCTTAATATACTTTTAAACGAATTAAAAGAGGAAAAGTATATAGATTTTAACCGAAAAGAGATTCGTATTTTAAAAACATCGGCTTAATTTTTTTATTTTTTTTCATAATGTTAGGTAGCTAACATTATGTTAGGTTTTGTATAAAGACATTTGCAGAATAAAATAAAATAAAAAAACTATGAAAAAATTAATTTTTGGTCTTTTGGCCACAGTACTTTTATTCGCTTCCTGTAGCGATGATGATAATGATTCGGGATTTGTAATTAACGAATCTAATTTTACCGTTTTAATCGAAAATGTTTTCCAGCCTAAAGGAAATTTTAATTCTGGAAGTACCGGATTTATATCACCAGGCGAAAGCGAAACTATTACCTTCAATGCAGGTAAAGGGCATTTTCTTCAATTAGCAACAATGTTTGTACAATCCAACGATTTATTTTATGCTCCATCAGATATGGGAATTCCATTATACGATCAAGAAGGAGTAGCTTTAACAGGAGATATTACAAGCATGTTTAATCTTTGGGATGCTGGTACCGAAGTTAATGAAGAGCCTGGTATAGGCGAAAATCAAGCTCCAAGACAATCAGGAGCAAACACTGGTATAGATGAAAATGGAACCGTAAGATTGGTTTCTAATGTTGGTGATGGTTTTGTATATCCAAGTAACGAATCTGTTATTAACATAAGTTTGGCTCACGATGGCGGAACAGAGTTCACACTTACTCTTTCAAATATTTCTGGGTCTTCGGTCTTACCAACGCCATTAGCTCCAGGTGCATGGGCAATACACGGTAATGGTGAAAAACCAATTTTTGAAGAAAATACTGTAGCGACTTCAGGTTTAGAAGGACTAGCAGAAGATGGGGCTAATACAGAGTTAGTTGATAATCTAGATTTAAATACTGGTTTAGTGTCGCCATTTGCACCTGGTGCTTATAATATTGGTCAAAATACTTTATTTACAATTGGTAGTAGTGCTTCAGCCGAAATGGAAGCCTTAGGAGAAGATGGGAACGTTTCTGGTTTCACTAATGTTTATAATACACCAGATGGAGCATCAGCTCCTGGTCCAATATTCCCAGGTCAATCTTATTCTTTTAGTTTTAACGCTGCTAATGGAGATGCACTTTCAATCGCACTTATGCTAGTTCAATCTAATGACTGGGTAATTGCTTTGGACGAAATTTCATTATTTAACAATGGAATTCCTGTGTCAGGCAATGTTACAAATTTAGCTCAATTATTAGATGTTGGTACAGAAACAGATGAGTATGTAGGCGCAGGAAACAATCAAGCACCTAGACAATCAGGTCCAGATACAGGTGCTGATGAAAACGGAAACGTAGTTGTTGAGAATAATACAGCTAGTATTCCAAGTATATCAGATATGATTAAGATTACAATTATGGTTGATAACAACTAATGTTATTATAATTAAAAAATAAAGAAAGCTTAAAAACTATAAAAAAAATGTGAATTATTTTTTCACTTTGTAGTTAGTTGTACTGTTTTTAGGTACTTCAGCAAGATAAATTTAGGTTTTTATTTATTTTGTGTTATTAAAGCATAGTTTCTATTTTTAGGGACTATGCTTTTTTTCTTGGGTGTTTTAGTTTAGGTTTATAGATGAATTAGATAGACTAACGACCAATAATTAATAGTTTTTACTATATTCATAAAAATTAATTAATCAACAATAGGCTAATCTATATGAAAAACTATTACAAATCCCTCACAATTATTTTTTTATTAATTATTGGAACACAATCTTTATTAGCTCAAGAAAAAAATAAACCTTGGGTGTTAGGTGTTGAAATAAATGCCATTGATGTTTATCCAGTAGGTGAAGATATGAATCCACAAGGGCCATATTTTGATGAGTTTTTTAACGTATCAGATCATTGGAACATTAGTTTTCCTAAGCTTACAATTTCTAAATATTTATCAGATAATTTTTCTGTCAATTTATCAGGATCTTACAACAAGTTAACAAAATGGGGAGAGTTTCCTAATTCACCAAAAGTTAAGGTAAACAATCTTACTTATATAGGTGTTGATGGAATGCTTAATTATTTTTTGTCAGGATTGTCTAAGCCTAGTAAATTAAAACCATTTATAGGTGTTGGATTTGGTTACACATGGATAGAACAAGGTAGGTTTAATACTTTTTCCAATGGAATAAATAAAGATGAATTAGTAGGAGCTGGAACTGTTAATGGTGCTATTGGTGCAAATTATTGGATTGATAATAGAATAGGTTTAAATATTCAAACGACTTATAAACATTCATTTAAAGAATATTTAGCTAAGCATTGGCAACATAGTCTTGGTGTGGTAATTAATCTTGCCAAAAAAGAAAGTAAGAAAAAGGAAGAAGAAATAAAAGATAGGGATGGAGATGGAATTCCAGATGAAACCGATGTATGCCCAGATCAACCTGGTTTAGAAACATTAAAAGGATGCCCAGATGCTGATGGTGATGGTATTGCCGATAAAGATGATGCTTGTCCAGATATTTACGGATTTAAAGAATTTGATGGCTGTAAAGATACTGATGGCGATGGGTATGCTGATAATATTGATGACTGCCCTGAAGTAAAAGGAACGCTCAAAGGTTGCCCAGAAGAAGAAGAATTAGAAGTTGTTTCTGCATATTGCTTTGAAGACTTGGATGAGATTAACGCCTACTTTGCCGCATTGGAGCGAGATGGGCAAATAGAAGTAAAAGGGTTGGAGTTTAAAGTTCAGGTAGGAGCCTATAAAACCCCACCTAAGTTATCATATTTTGATTTTCTACAAGATATAGGAGAGATTAATATGATAAAGGAAAATGAACTCACAAAATTTAGGCTAGGCGATTACAAAACACTTGTAGAGACCGAAATTATTCGCTTAAGCGTAATAGAGAAAGGGGTTAAAGATGCTTTTGTTATTGCTTTTTTTAATGGCGCTCAAGTGCCTATGCGACAAGCTATTGAGATGCTTTGTGGTAAAGAGTAAAAATGTTATTTAGTTTATAAAAAATAAATATTGTAGTAATATTATGCTATTTTAGAGCCTAATTAATCAATATTAAACTAAATTACTATGAAAAAATATTACAAAGTTTTTACAATTACCCTCTTTTTAATTGTAGGAACACATTCTTTAATTGCTCAAACCAAGAAAAAACCTTGGATATTAAATGTTGAAGCCAATGCGGTTGATGTTTATCCAGTAGGAGAAGACAATAATCCACAAGGACCTTATTTTGATGAGTTTTTTAATTTAACAGATCATTGGAATATTAGCTTTCCAAAAATCACAATATCAAAATACTTATCAGATAATATGGCAGTAAGTGTTGCAGGTTCTTATAATAAAATAAAAAAATGGGGAGAATTTCCTGGATCTCCAAAAGTTGAAGTAGATAAACTTACTTATTTAGGTATAGATGGAATGTTTAATTATTATTTTTCAGGCTTGTCTAAACGAAGTAAGTTAAAACCTTTTATTGGTGCTGGAGCTGGCTATACTTGGATTGAACAAGGACAGTTCAACATTTTTACAAATGGAATAAATAAAGATGCATTAGTAGGAGCAGCAACCCTTAATGGAACAGTAGGTGCTAATTACTGGATTACTAAAAACTTTGGGTTAAACCTTCAAACAACCTATAAACATTCGTTTAAAGAGTATCTTGTAAAACATTGGCAGCATAGTTTTGGTGTGGTCATTAATCTTACCAAAGCAGATGTTAAGAAAAAAGTAGAAGAGAAAGAAAAAGATAGAGATGGCGATGGAGTTCCAGATAAAACAGATGATTGTCCAGATGTACCAGGTTTAGTATCATTAAAAGGTTGCCCAGATTCCGATGGCGATGGTGTAGCAGATAAAGACGATGATTGTCCTACTGTTTTTGGATTAAAACAGTTTAAGGGTTGTAAAGATTCTGATGGTGATGGGTATGCCGATAACATTGATGAATGCCCAGATGTAAAAGGTACAAATAAAGGGTGCCCAGAAGAGAAGAAAGTAATAGAGCCAGTAGTTACTGAAAAACTAGTGTATTTCGCTTTCGATAATTCTAACATTAGTAGTCAAGCACAAAGAGTATTAGACGAGGTTTCTACCATTACTGCCAACTCCAGCTATACTATTTTAATAGAAGGCCATGGAGACCATATTGGTACAAAAGAATATAATTATAAACTTTCGGTTGAAAGAGCTGAAGCGGTTAAAGATTACTTAGTATCCAAAGGATTATCTCGTGAATTAATAGCTGTAAAAGGAGAAGGTGAGACCAAGCCAATAGCATCTAATGATACTGAGGCAGGAAGAGCTTTAAATAGAAGAGCTATGTTAACTATAAAGGTAGTCTCGAATTAAGCTACTTAACTATATAAATTTAAAGCGTTATCATTTACATATGGTAACGCTTTTTTGTAAGGTTTAATTAATTTTGCGAACTTATTGGCATTAGTGAAAAATCTATGAAATTTAAAACCCCCAAGAAAAGCGATATAATATTCTTAGTAATTATAGTCTTACTTATCGTGCCTCAAACAAGACAGCCTATTCAAATTGCATTACATTCTGTATTATCAAAATTAGGGCCTTCAGTTGTAAAAAAAGAAGATCGGAAAGAAGTGTCTTATTCAGCATGGAGGTTAAGAGATTTAAATGGAAAAGAGCTAAATTTTACCAATACTAAAGGCAAGGTGGTATTTATAAACTTATGGGCTACTTGGTGTCCTCCTTGTATAGCAGAGTTTAGTACTATTCAAGATTTATACAATGATTATAAAAATGATGTTGTGTTTTTATTAGTATCTGATGAATCTCCTGCAACCATAAAAAAATTCCTTAATAAAAAAGGGTATGATATTCAGGTTTTTAACCCATTGACAAAGTATCCTGACGATTTTAACCCAAGAAGCATCCCTAGAACTTATATAATCGATAAAGAAGGTTACATTGTGGTTGATAAAAAAGGCGCAGCTAACTGGAATAGCAATGCAATAAGAAAACAATTAGATAAAATGCTTAAAGGGTCTTGATAAAAGCTTTAATGAAGCTCCATGAAAAGAGCGACCACATTATTTTTATATCTTCATAAAGAGAAGAGTCTTCATCTAAAAAGCGAAACATAGTTTGGATAGAATTTTTACTGTAAAATTGTTGAAAAATCCATTCGCCTTTATCATTCTCATCTTTAAGGACTTTTAAAAATACTTTGTCATAAAATCTATATTTTCTTTTAAATAAATTACTTGAAGGTGTTTTATGTTGCTTAATATTTGAAATTATTTTATCTACTTTTTTCTCAGTATGTTTAAACGAATATCCTGTAGATCCCTTTACCCAACCACCACCTGTGCCAATCTTTGTTATTCCTTTTGTGTTATAAGTGTTAAAAGGAAAATTGGTCATTGGTATTTGGCCTCTTTCGGTTTCAATAATGGTGTAATCATCAATTTTTAAATAGTCGCTAATGTATTTTTTTAAGAAACAATCATAGGTGCCGTCTTCAACTAAATGCTTAGTAAAATAAGTAAATTCAACTAAGGCTTCAGTTTTAGAAAATGGTAACACATACATAAACGTAGTTTGCTTACCATCTTTTAACCGATAATCCATCATGGTAATTTTATTCTCATTAAAAGTGTTAGTAGGAGTTTTAATAACCCAACCTTTAAAGTGTTGCGTGATTATTATGCAATGCTTTGGTGAGTTTAAAAAGGCTTCATGAACTCTACTGTCAAAAACATGTTTGGCAACGTATGTTTGCTTTTTGGTTCTTACTGTAACAGTGTCTTTTTCACTAACAGATTCTACTCTATCGATTATAAAATGAATATTGTTGTACTGCTTTAGTTTTGTTATGACCTCGTTATAAAAATCTATAGCACGAATGGTTTTATAAGTATAAGGTTGAAGTTTTAAATCAATTCTTTTTTTTGAAGTAATAACCGAAGCTTCATTCCATGATTTGTGCACAATGTTGTCCCAATAAGAACTCTCAGTTTCCCAAAAACTCCAGGTTTTATCATTATCACTTTTCGTTGAAGAATCGATCAAAGCAATTTGTTTATCACTAAAGTAAGTGTCTGATGTTAATTTTAGTGCTAGTTGTAAACCAGCTAAACCATTTCCAATAATAATATAATCGAAATGGGGATTGTTTGTCATTGAAGTAATTAAGCCTATTTTTTAAAGTATTTAAAAGGTACTATGAGCATCCCAAAGTTTTCACCTTTGTCTTTGCCAAGATGCTTATGATGAATTTTATGTGCACGTCTTACTCCACGAGCATACCAGTTGTTGGCATTTCTAAATAATTTAAAACGTTGGTGAATAAAAATGTCGTGAACAGTAAAATAGGCAATTCCATAAGATAAAATACCAAGTCCTATAGGTAAGCAATACCAAATATTCTCATAATTCCATAAATAAAAGCAAGTAATACTCACTAAAGCGTAGAAAATAAAGAAAAAGTCATTACGCTCAAACCAGCTATCATGGTCTTTTTTATGATGGTCTTTGTGTAAATGCCATAAAAACCCATGCATCACATATTTATGAGTAAACCAAGCCATAAACTCCATTATGGAGAATGTGCCAAAAAATATTAATATCCAGAAAAATGTTTGCATAATTTAGTTCACAATAAATTTAATTGAAATTTTACATAACTCCTCGTTAAAAGCTCTAATTTTTTGTAATTAGGAACTCTTATTCTTGAACTTTTAATATCTAGAGCAGGTGTGCGTTTTAGCTTTTTAAGTAATTGTCTATAATATCTATAAGCCATAAAAACCCCAAATTTAGCTTCAATTGGTAGTTTTTTTATGCCTTCTAAGCCTTTAGCAAAGTCATTCTCAATATCATCTATAATAAACTGTTTTGACTCTTCATCAAGGTTCATTAAGTCGGTATTGGGGAAGTAAGTTCTATTTAACTCATCATGGTCTGCTTTTAAGTCTCTTAAAAAATTCACCTTTTGAAATGCCGAACCAAGTGACATGGCTGTATCTTTAAGCTCATCATATTTTTCTTCATCACCTTTCACAAACACTTTTAGGCACATTAAGCCAACAACATCGGCAGAACCGTAAATGTAAGCTTTGTATTCTTCTTCAGTTAAGTATGTAGATTTATGTAAATCCATTCGCATAGAATTCATAAACGCATCTACTATCGATTTATCAATGTTATAATTATGGAATGTGTGTTGAAAAGCATTTAAAATAGGGTTTAAGCTAATCTTATGTTCCAATGCTAGCTCTAAATCTGCTTCAAATTTTTCGAATAATTCTTCTTTGTCGAAATCATGAAAAGAGTCAACAATTTCATCTGCAAATCTTACAAAACCGTAGATGTTATATATGTCTTGCCTTATTGATTTAGACAACATTTTTGTAGCTAATGAAAAAGAAGTACTGTAAGTTCTAGTAACAGTTTTGCTACAATCGTAAGATACGTTATCAAAAATTGTTTTCATTTTGTTTTAGTGTTCTAGTAGTGATTTTTTTATTGGTCGAAATGTCTTTTACGATTAGTTCTGAGGCTAGTTTTCCAGAAATTAAAGAAGGTGGAACTCCAGGTCCAGGAACTGTAAGTTGTCCTGTAAAAAATAGATTTTTTACTTTTTTACTTTTCAATTTAGGTCTTAAAAATGCTGTTTGCAATAGTGTGTTGGCCATCCCGTAAGCATTGCCTTTGTAGGAGTTATAGTCTTTTATAAAATCGTTCACACAATATGATTCTTTAAACAAAATGCTGTCACTTACCTTTTGCGAGGTTAATGTTTCAAATCGTTTAATAATTTTATTGAAATAGGTTTCTCTCAGTTTAGGTGTGTCTTCTAATCCTGGTGCAAGTGGAATAAGAAAAATACCTGCTTCTTTTCCTTCTGGAGCTGAAGAACCATCTGTTATACTTGGAAAACTTGCATAAAACAATGGATCTTCAGGCCACTTTGCATTGTCGTAAATGTCTTGTGCATGCAATCCGAAATCGACATCAAAAAATAGCGTGTGGTGATTTACATTTCTTAATTTTTTATCAAAGCCAACATAAAAAAGGAGTGAAGAAGGTGCAAAGGTCTTGGCTTCCCAATAAGATTCAGAATACTGCCTAAATTCTTTGTCAAGTAAAGTTTCTGTATGGTGATAATCTGCTCCACTTAGCACATAATCACTATAGTAGTTAACACCATTTGAATTTAAACCTTTTGCTTCCCCAGCTTTATTTACTAATATTTTATCAATAGATGAGTTAGTTTTTATTTTAACACCTAATGATAAAGCCAAGGCTTCCATGGCAAGAATTACTTGGTACATTCCTTTTTTTGGATGAAACGTTCCCAAGCCAAAATCAGCGTAATTCATAAAACTGTAAAAAGAAGGTGTTGCGCTTGGTTTTGCACCAAGAAAGAGTACAGGGAACTCTAAAATTTGTGCCAAACGATTGTTGTTAAACTCTTTGCGTACATCTTTTTTTATAGTGCTAAAAAACTGATTTAATTTACCAATGGTTTTTGGTGTTACAAGTTCAAAAGGAGATAATCCTGGATTATAAACCAAATCTTTAATAGCAATATCATAATTGCTTTTTGCTTGATTTATAAACTTTAATAGTTTTTTTGAACTGCCTTTTTCTTCTTTTTCAAATGCTATACAAATCTTTTCAAGTGTGTCTTCTATGGTGATGAAATCATCTTTACCAAAATAGACACTATAAGCTGGATTAAGCTTTTCTAAAGTATAATAGTCTGATGGTCTTTTGTCAAAATCTGAAAAGAAGCGTTCAAAAACATCAGGCATCCAATACCAAGTTGGTCCAATATCGAATGTAAAACCATCACGTTTTAGTTGTCTTGCACGACCACCAATAGTACTGTTTTTTTCAAAAATGGTAACATCATAACCAGCTTTTGCCAAGTAGCAAGAAGCGGCTAATGAAGAGAAACCTGAACCGATAATATGTATAGTTGTTTTCATTTGTTTAACAAATATATAAAAAAGTTAAACAAAATGAAATTTAATTATAATTTTTTACAATTCTTTAACTAAATCTTTAATAGATTTAAATCCTATTACATCTTCTGAATAACTTGTAATATCAACTGAAGCCAGCTTTTTTCCTAACAACCATAACTTAGTTGGTTCCTTTTTTAGAATTTTATTTTTAAAGTCTTCAATGTACTTAATTACATCATCATCTTCTGGCTTAACAGTAAAATAAGAAATAAAAGTGACTTCATCAAAAAAGGTTAGTAAATCGCTTAAGCTATTCATAGGTACACTTTCTCCTAAAAAAATGGTATGGTAACCTCTGCTTCTTAATTCGTAATTTACAAAAAGCAACCCAATATCATGAATTTCATTTTCTGGTAAATACAAAACAAAAGTCTTTGTTGAGGGTTTAGGTTCTAAGTTTTGGAGCTTTTCTATATTTAGTAATATTTTTTGCTTAATGTGAATAGATAAAAAGTGCTCGTGTGCTGGAGTTATGGTATTTGTTTGCCATAGTAAACCTATTTCTTCTAACAGAGGAATAAATACATTATAAAAAATATCTCTAAAAGTGTGAGCTTCAAGTAGATTCATGTATGTGTTGTAAAAAAGAACTTGATCAAAATTTAACATAGACATTTTAAATGCATTAATAGCATGATGCTCTACGCTGCCTCTTGACGCAATTTCTCTCACATTTGCAGGAATTTCGTCGCTCTTTAGTTTGGCAATTTTTGATATTTTATATCCATTTTTGTTTAAATAGGCAACATTTAATAGCTTTTGGAGGCTGTCTATACTGTAATGCCTAATATTAGTATCTGTCCTTTCAGGCTTTAAAAGGTTATATCGCTTTTCCCAAATTCTAATAGTGTGGGCTTTAATACCTGATAGGTTTTCAAGATCCTTTATACTGAAATCATTTTTAATATTGTTCATTGATAATTAATTTATCTTAAACAAAATTAAGTATAAAAATCGTATAAATAAAAAAAAGTATAAAAATTTAAGAAAATTTTGTGCGCACGAGAAGACTCGAACTTCCACAACCTAATGGTTACTAGCCCCTCAAGCTAGCGCGTCTACCAATTCCGCCACGTGCGCAAATTTTTTGAAGTATTTAAAAATAAAAAAAGTTAAGCAAATTGCTTAACTTTTTTGTGACCAGTCTGGGGCTCGAACCCAGGACCCTCTCCTTAAAAGGGAGATGCTCTACCAACTGAGCTAACTGGTCATGATGTTTTTCTCTAACGAGGGTGCAAATATAAAATGTTTAATTAATAATACAATACTTTTTTAGATAAATTTCGTTTTTTTGTAACAGTAATGTCTAGAGCATTAAAAATCAATTTAAAAAAGAAAAAATGATTATAGTTTTAATGGGATATATGGCTTCAGGTAAGTCTTTTATTGGTAAGTCTTTGGCAAAGAAATTAAATTATAATTTCTTTGATTTAGATGATTATATAGAAAAAAAGGAAGAAAAGTCTATAACTGAAATTTTTAATTCTTCTGGAGAGATTTACTTTAGAAAAATTGAAACAAATTACCTAAAAGAAATATTAACATCTAACAAAGATATTGTATTATCGCTAGGAGGGGGTACACCCTGTTACGGAACTAACCTTGATTTAATTAAAAACACTAAAGGGGTAGTGTCTTTCTATTTAAATGCTAGTATAAAAACAATTATTTCTCGCCTTGAAAATGAACCATCAAAGCGACCATTATTAACCAGAGTTAAATCAAATGAGGAATTACAAGAATTTATAGGTAAACACTTATTTGAAAGAAATCAATTTTATAACCAAGCAAATTATACTATTGAAACTAACAATGCTACAGTTGATAGCATAGTCGAAGACATTGTTGCAAAGCTATTTTAAAACTGCTTCAAACACTTTTCCTGTAAGTTTAATTTCTATATGTTCATGTAATGAAGTTGATAATGAAATACCTTTAAAATCTGCTTTTACTGGATATTTTTTATGATTTCTATTAACTAAAACAGCCGTTTTAAACTGTTTTAAAGGAACATTTAAAAAATGCTTTACACCATATACAAGTGTGGTTCCTGAGTTTAAAACATCGTCAATAAGTACTATGGATTTATTTGTGTAATCGTTGGGTGTTATTGATGTTTTAATTTCAGATAATGGATTTTTTTTATCAATGATTACTTTGCAAAGCAAAGGCTCAATATTTGATATTTTTTTAAGAGCAGTTTTTAGTTTTTTAGCTAGAATATATCCATTGCTTTCAATTCCTGCTAAAATCACTTCTTTTTCATCTACGTTGCACTCGTAAATTTGATATGCAATACGTTTAATTTTATGGTTAATTTCGTCATGCGACAAAATACTGTTTTGCTCTAATGCCATTATTGATTATTTTTTTCAAAGATAAAAAACAGTTCTTTACCTTGCCTTGGTTTTATTGAATTATAAGACTCTCTTAAAGTTTTTATATAAAAAGTAGGTGTAAATAGGTTTAAATACTCTGCTTTGCTTCCGCCAAAAGGAGGACCTTCGTTGTTGAGTTCAAAATCAAATAAAAGTCCAGCTATTTTTCCGTTTAAGTTTAGTAATTCGTACATTTTCTTTGCGTATTTTTTTCTTAAGCTGGGTTGTAAGGCACAAAAAAAGGTTTGCTCTATTATTAAGTCAAACGAATCATTTAAATCAAAAAAGTCTTTATTCAGGAGCTGTTGCTTTGGAATGTCAGGTAGTCTTTGTTTTAAATTCTTGAGCGGTTGTTTTGCAATGTCAACGACATACACATTTTTAAATCCTTTTTTCCATAAATATTCTGCTTCATAACTATTGCCAGCACCAGGAATTAGTATTTTTAAATTTTTATTGGTTAGTTGATCTATATAGCTTTTTAATGGTGTAGATATGTCTCCAATATCCCAGCCAGTTTTATTTTCAAGATACTTCTGTTCCCAAAATGCTTTATTCAATATCGTCATTAGTGTCGTCTAAATAATCTTCTATATTTCTTCTATCTTTTTTGGTAGGTCTTCCAGTGCCTTTTTTACGGTAATAATCTTTTGAGTATTTTAATAGTTCTTGGGCTTCAAAAGCTTCTTTAGGTGTAATATCGGTTCTATAAATGTCCACAAGTTTGGCACCAACCCTATTGGGAGGAATATCATTAACAACAAGCTTATAGTTAATTTGGTTTTTTCTAAGCTCTATGATATCGGTTGGATAAACCTCTCTACTGGGCTTGACTACTTGTTCGTTTACTTTTATATGCCCTTTTTTACAAGCAGTTGTGGCAATGTTTCTAGTCTTGTAATATCTAACACACCAAAGGTATTTATCAATTCGCATAAAAATGTAAAAACTACGTTAATGTAATGATGCAAAAATATTATAAAATTGTATCTTGCAGCACAAAAAATTAGCAATATGAAATTTAGATATTATTTGTTAGCACTTTTTAGTGTATCATTAATGTTTAATGCCTGTAACAAATCGGAAGATGACGACGACCCAACGCCTCCTGATAATACAGTTGATCGAGCAGAACAACAAATTATAGATAACGACTCTTTATTGGGTTATTTTGAAACGCATTATTATAATTCTGGGTTTTTTGTTAATAATCCAAACGCTTCCATGAACGATTTGGTTATTACTAAGTTAGAAGAAGGTGAAACAGTTCCAGAGGGTCATGTACTACTAAAAGATAGTTTGAGCCATATGAGAAAAACTACTATTTTTTCTGATACAGATTACGAATTTTACGTTTTAGAATTAAACCCAGGAGCAGGAGAAAAACCAAACTTTACAGATACTGTTAGATTAAATTATTCGGGTAATTTATTAGATGAAAGTGTGTTTGATGGTTCTGTTAACCCTGTAGATTTTGACTTAACAGGTCTAATTAGAGGATGGGCTTTAGCAATTCCAGAGTTTGGTGTTGCAGAATCATTTACAGAAAATGGCGATGGTACCGTAAGCTATTATAACTCAGGTGTAGGTGTTATGTTCTTACCTTCTGGTTTAGGATATTTTTCTGGAATAAGCCCTGGTATTCCTGAGTACTCACCTTTAATTTTTAGGTTTGAAGTATTCCAAAATACGGTAAATGATCATGATGGCGATGGTGTTCCATCTTATGTTGAAGATTTAAATGATAATAAAAACGTAGCAGATGACGATACTAATGATAATACGGTAGCCAATTATATAGACCCTGACGATGATGGCGATGGTATTTTAACTATTAACGAATTGGAACCTAAGGAGTATGAAATAAATGAAGGAGATTCTGATCCTACGTTTGGACTTAATGAATTTGAAATTAGCCGAACTGAACCTAATAGTGAAGGTAAAATTGTTATCAAAACAGGAACTATAGTAGATACTGATAATAATGGTGTCCCTGATTATCTAGACGAAGGAGTAAAGATTGATTATTCTGACAATTAAGTCGATTTTATGTCACCTAATCTTGACAGTGACAAAATAAAATAAAAGAGCCGCTTCAATTAAAGAAGCGGCTCTTTTATTTATATTTATAATGCTACAGCAAAACTCAATATTAATTGATCTGGCCTTGTATCAATCCTACTAGTGCTTGCAAGCCCATTGTTATTAATAAAGGTTGCTTCGTTATCATTAAAACCTCTTTCATAACGTAAATCTACACCAATTTTATTGAGATTTAAACCAATCCCAAAATTAAGTCCAACAGTAAAATCTTTATTAACATCATTAATAGAAATACCATCAAATTCGGTATCTAAAATGTATTGTAATGAAGGACCTCCAAAAACTGATATTGGTCCTAAAACTTTAACTCCTACCAATAAAGGAGCATCAATTTTTTCCATTGTAAAATCATCACTGTCATAATCACTTTTAGTTTTAGTGTACATTATTTCTGGTCTAAAATATACTTGATTACCTATTTTACCAAACAGACCAATATGATAGCCAATATTTCTATCAGGATGTTTTGCGTTATCACCTATAGACTCAAAATAATCACCGTTTGCGTTATAGTTTAACCCACCTTTTATTCCAAAGGATGATCCATTTTGCGCAAAAGCAAATGTGCAAGTGGTTGTTAGTGCTACTAATAAAATTAGTTTTCTCATAATATTCGTTTTAAGATTTAAATGTTTATGTATCAAAAACGTTGCCAAGTCTATATTATTTTTTACGAGTAAAATTAATTTATAAAAAAAGGTTCTTTTAAATCAATAAAAGAACCTTTAATAAAATATATTATTTGCTGTTATTTTCTACCTATAACAGTTTTTGCTTTTTTAATGATAGCAGTACTGTTAAGTCCGTATTTTTCCATAAGCTGTGCAGGTGTTCCAGACTCACCAAATGTATCGTTAGTTGCAACAAACTCCTGTGGTGTTGGGTTGTTTAGTGCTAATACTCGCGATACACTTTCTCCTAAGCCTCCAAGGTAGTTATGCTCTTCGGCAGTAACAATGCATCTTGTTTTTGCTACAGAATTTAGTATAGCTTCTTCATCCAAAGGTTTAATGGTGTGTATGTTAATTACTTCAGCAGATATACCTTCTTCAAATAGTGCCTTTGACGCTTCAAGAGCTTCCCAAACCAAATGTCCTGTGGCAACTATAGTTACATCATTACCTTCAGTCATTTTAACTGCTTTTCCAATTTCAAATTTTTGGTCAACTGAAGTAAAAATAGGTACAGAAGGTCTTCCAAAACGTAAATACACAGGTCCATTATGTTCTGCTATAGCAAGTGTAGCTGCTTTTGTTTGGTTATAATCACAAGGGTTAATAACGACCATTCCTGGTAGCATTTTCATTAGTCCTATATCCTCAAGAATTTGGTGTGTAGCACCATCCTCTCCAAGTGTTAAGCCAGCATGCGAAGCACAAATTTTTACATTTTTTCCTGAATAAGCAATAGACTGACGAATTTGGTCGTAAACACGACCCGTTGAGAAATTTGCAAATGTTCCAGTGAAAGGAATTTTACCACCAATAGTTAAACCAGCTGCAATTCCCATCATATTTGCTTCGGCAATTCCTACTTGGAAAAAACGCTCAGGATTTTCTTCAATGAATGTATCCATTTTAAGTGACCCAACTAAATCAGCACATAATGCTACAACGTTAGGGTTAGTTCTTCCTAATTCTGCTAAACCAGCTCCAAAACCAGAGCGTGTATCTTTTTTTTCTGTATATGTATAAGTTTTCATTCTCTTGTTTATTGAATTAGTAATCACCTAAAGTTTCTGGGTTTTGACTTAAAGCAGACGCTAATTGCTCATCGTTTGGCGCTTTACCATGCCAAGCATGAGTATGCATCATAAAATCTACGCCATTACCCATCATTGTTTCTAATAAAACGCAAACTGGTTTTCCTTGTCCTGTTTTAGATTTAGCTTCAGCCATTCCTTTTAAAATAGCATCTATATCATTTCCTTCTTTTATTTCTACAACTGTCCAATCAAAAGCTTCAAATTTAGCTTTTATATTTCCCATGGCTAATACATCATCAGTAGCGCCATCAATCTGCTTTCCGTTTAAATCAACGGTAGCAATTAAATTATCTACTTTTTTTGCTGAAGCATACATAATGGCTTCCCAGTTTTGACCTTCTTGTAGCTCACCGTCACCATGTAAACTATAAATTAAATGACTGTCATTATTTAATTTTTTTGCTTGAGCTGCTCCAATAGCGACAGACATTCCTTGACCTAAAGAGCCAGAAGCAATTCTTATTCCTGGTAAACCTTCGTGAGTTGTTGGATGGCCTTGTAATCTAGAATTAATAAGTCTAAAGGTGTTAAGTTCTTTTACTGGGAAATATCCAGATCTAGCTAAAACGCTATAATAAACTGGAGAAATATGACCATTTGATAAGAAGAAAAGATCTTCTTCAATTCCGTCCATATTAAAACCTTCGTTTCTATCCATGATTTCATTGTAGAGTGCTACAAAAAATTCGGCACAACCAAGTGAACCACCTGGGTGACCAGAATTTACTTTATGTACCATTCTTAAAATGTCTCTTCGAACTTGTATAGTTAAGTCCTTTAGTTGTTGTGTGTTTGGCATGTTAAGTGAGTTACTTTTAAGGCGCAAAAATAGGTTTTTAGAGGGTTTAAAAAAAGGAAAATCATAGCATTGTTAAAAAGCTTTTAGTATTGTTAATAAGTTAATTTAATTAGAATTCTAATGGTTAGAAATTTGAGTTAATTATCTTTGCTGGCGATAAAATAAATGAATGATTTTTAAACTAGAAGGGAAGGATTCTCAAAGTAAAGCTAGAGCTGGAAGTATTACTACAGATCATGGTAAAATTGAAACACCAATATTTATGCCTGTTGGTACTGTAGCTTCGGTTAAAGGCGTGCATCAGCGGGAGTTAAAAAATGATATTAACCCAGACATTATTCTTGGTAATACCTATCATTTATACTTAAGACCACAAACAACTATTTTAGAGAAAGCAGGAGGCTTACATAAATTTATGAATTGGGGTAGAAATATTTTAACCGATTCTGGTGGCTACCAGGTATATTCTTTATCTGCAAATAGAAAAATAAAGGAAGAAGGTGTGAAATTTAAAAGCCACATAGATGGAAGTTATCACACTTTTACACCTGAAAATGTGATGGAAATACAGCGAGCTATAGGAGCTGATATTATCATGGCTTTTGATGAATGTACTCCTTATCCTTGCGATTATAATTACGCAAAACGCTCTATGCACATGACGCATCGTTGGTTAGATAGGTGTATAAACCATCTAGAGAAAACACCTTTAAAATATGATTATAATCAGGCATTTTTTCCGATTGTACAAGGAAGTACTTATAAAGACTTAAGAATGCAGTCTGCTGAATATATTGCAAATTCTGGAGCTGTTGGTAATGCCATTGGAGGACTTTCTGTTGGTGAACCAGCAGAAGAAATGTATACGATGACTGATGTGGTTTGTAATATACTTCCCGAAGATAAACCACGTTATTTAATGGGAGTTGGAACACCAATAAATATTTTAGAAAATATTGCTTTAGGTGTAGATATGTTCGATTGCGTGATGCCAACTCGTAATGCACGTAATGGTATGTTGTTTACCGCTCATGGAACTATAAATATTAAAAATAAAAAGTGGGAAGACGATTTTTCGCCAGTCGATGAAATGGGAATAACTTATGTAGATACAGATTATACCAAAGCTTATTTGCGTCATCTTTTTAGTGTTAACGAAAGGTTAGGTGCGCAAATAGCAACCATTCATAATTTAGGATTTTATTTATGGTTGGTACGTGAAGCTAGAAAACATATATTAGCAGGAGATTTTAGAACTTGGAAAGACAATATGGTTAAACAAATGGATAAGCGTTTGTAGTTAGTGAAAATACTTGATTGGTACATATTAAAGCGATATCTAGTAACATTTTTAATGATGTTACTATTGTTTATTCCCATAGGGATTACAGTACATCTATCTGAAAAAATCGATAAAATACTTGCTAATAATGTGCCTTTTCCAGAAGTAGCTCAGTACTTTTTAGATTTTACAATTTATTTTGCGAACCTTTTATTTCCCTTATTTTTATTTTTATCAGTTATCTTTTTTACATCTAAATTAGCTAATAACACCGAGGTTATTGCCTTTTTAAGTTCGGGTGTTTCTTTTTCAAGATTTTTAAGACCTTATATAATTGGGTCAGTAATAGTAGCTTTGTTTGCACTTATATTGGGTATGTATTTGGCACCAAATGCAAGTAGAGGGTTTAATCAGTTTTACTATAATTATCTAAGTGGTAATAAAAAAGCTATAGATAGCGAACAACTCTATAGGCAAATAAATGAGAACGATGTTATTTATGTAAAAGAGTTTGATGCAGAAAATAATTCTGGAAGACAATTTACTTTAGAACACTTTGAAGATAACAAGCTTATTTATAAAATTGAGGCAGACAATATTAACTATGTTGAACGAGATAGTACATATAGATTGAGACAATATGTTAAGAGAATTATTGGAGAGAATGATGATGAAATTATTCAAAAAAGAAGATTAGATACATTGTTTGTATTTGATTTAGAAGATTTAATGCCAGTAAAATACATTGCAGAAACGCTTAGTTACGTAGACCTTAATGCATTTATAAAAAAGGAAGAGTCCCGAGGCTCATCAAACATTGGCAGATATAAAGTGGTGCTCTACAAAAAATGGAGCTTACCTGTTTCTATTTTTATACTTACCATTATTGCTGTGGCAGTATCTTCAAGGAAACGAAGAGGAGGAATGGGAGTTAACCTTGCCTTTGGAATTTTTATTGCTATGATTTATGTGTTTTTTGATAAGGTTTTTGGTGTTATGGCAGAACAGTCAAATTTTTCGCCAGCAATAGCAGTATGGTTTCCTAATATCATTTTTGGTACCTTAGCTATCTATCTACTTTATAATGCTAAGCGATAAACTAAAAAACTATTTACATCTTCATTTACTTGTTTTTATTGCTGGATTTACAGCAATTTTAGGAGAGCTTATTTCAATTGGATCCATACCTTTAGTGTGGTTTAGAATGCTAATAGCTTCAGTAATTTTAATAGGTTATTTAAAATTCAGGAAGATTAATCTAACTATTAATTTAAAAGCAATTCTTAAATTCTTTTTAGCAGGAATTATTATCGCACTACATTGGATTACATTTTTTGAGTCCATAGAGCAATCCAATATCTCAATTGCATTAGCAATGTTTTCTACTGGTGCTTTTTTTGCATCTTTTATTGAACCTATATTCTTTAAGCGAAGCATAATATGGTATGAAATAGTATTTGGAATTATGGTTGTTTTTGGTGTTTGGTTAATTACAAAAACCGAATTAAAATACTTAAACGGAATTTTACTAGGAATAGCTTCAGCCTTTTTTTCGTCCTTATTTGCAGTAATAAATGGAAAATTTGTAAAGCGCTATAGCGCATCTGTTATTTCATTTTACGAGTTTATAAGTGGCGTACTATTTATATCATTATTTATCATTTTTTTTGGAGAAGGATTTAGTAAAGATTTTTTTATTTTAAGTAATTTAGATTGGTTATACCTTTTCATACTTGGCTCTATCTGTACAGCATATGCTTTTATTGCGGCAGTTTATATTATGAAATATATAAGTCCATATACTGTTGTGTTAACTTATAATTTAGAGCCTATTTATGGAATAGTATTAGCTATTATTTTGTTTCCAATCAAAGAAAAAATGAGTTTAGAATTTTACTTAGGAGCCTTTATAATATTTAGTGTTGTTATACTCAATGGCATATTAAAAAACTCAGAAAAGAAAAAAACACTATAAATTAGTTACTCCTTTTTAAAAAAAGATCTATCATTACTGTACGTAATTGTTTGATATATAATATTTCATAAATTAAAACAGCATTTCATTTTGTTTCTAATTTTAAAACAAAATAAAATATGTAATTTTGTAGGCTAACTAACAAACTTAAATTTCTATGGAATATTTAGAATTTGAGCTCCCAATTAAAGAGTTGGAAGAACAACTGCAAAAATGCCAACTTATTGGTGAAGAGAGTGAAGTAGATGTTACAGAAACCTGTAAACAAATAGAAAAAAAATTAGACGAGGCAAAAAAGGATATCTATAAAAACCTAACCGCTTGGCAACGAGTACAATTATCAAGACACCCTAACAGACCATACACTTTAGATTATATTAAAGCAATTTGTGGTGATACATTTTTAGAACTACATGGAGACAGAAATGTAAAGGACGATAAAGCTATGGTTGGTGGGCTCGGTAAAATTGGAGACCAAAGTTTTATGTTTATAGGTCAGCAAAAAGGATACAATACCAAAACAAGGCAGTACAGAAACTTTGGAATGGCAAATCCTGAAGGTTATAGAAAAGCATTGCGCTTAATGAAATCTGCTGAGAAATTTGGAGTCCCTGTTGTAACACTTATTGATACTCCTGGAGCTTACCCTGGTTTAGAAGCCGAAGAACGTGGGCAAGGTGAAGCCATTGCTAGAAATATTTTAGAAATGACACGTTTAAAAGTACCAATTATATGTGTTGTAATAGGTGAAGGAGCATCAGGAGGTGCTTTAGGAATTGGTGTAGGCGATAAAATATTAATGCTTGAAAATACTTGGTATTCGGTTATTTCTCCAGAGAACTGCTCATCTATCTTATGGAGAAGTTGGGAGTTTAAAGAACAAGCAGCCGAAGCATTAAAGCTAACAGCAAAAGATGGAAAGCGACTTAAGGTTATAGACGAAATTATTAAAGAACCTCTAGGAGGCGCACATAAAGATAGAGAAGCAACATTTGTAGCAGTTAGTAATGCAATTGTAAAATCTTATGACCAATTTAAAAACTTATCACCAAAGGAATTGGTAAAACAACGTATGGAAAAATATTCTCAAATGGGAGTTTATAAAGACTAAACACCTATTAATCATATATTAGAAAGATCCGAGGTTTGTAACTTCGGATTTTTTTATCACTATTAACAATATTTGCAACTTATTAACAATTAGAATGTTGACTTATAGTGAACAATGTTGTAACTTATATACCTTGAATAAACTCTTAATTTAGTTACTTTCGCTTTTGCTATTAATAGCATGATTAATCCTAAAAAAGAGTATTTTAATACCTCAATAAACTAAAGAACTAATGAAACAACCTAATCAATTACAAGGCTTTAAAGTAGATAAAAGCACTTTAATTAGTCTAGAAAAAGGTAAAATCCCTCCACAAGCTATTGACTTAGAAGAAGTCGTTTTAGGCGCAATGATGATTGATAAAAAGGGAGTTGATGAGGTTATTGATATTTTAAGTCCAGATGCTTTTTATAAAGAAGCACATCAATATATTTTTGAAGCTATTTTTAAATTATTTGAAAATAGTGAGCCTATTGATTTGTTAACTGTTTCCAGTCAGCTTAAAAAAGATAGTAAGTTAGAAATGGTTGGAGGCGATTTTTATTTAATTTCTCTAACTCAAAAAGTATCTTCTTCAGCACATATTGAATTTCATGCTCGTATTATTTTGCAAAAATTTATTCAACGTAGTTTGATTAAAATTTCAAGTGAAATTATTGAAGAATCTTATGATGAAACTAAAGACGTATTCGATCTTTTAGACAAAGCCGAATCAAAACTTTACGAGGTTACTCAAGGAAACATTAAAAAATCATCAGAAACCGCTCAAGAGTTAGTAATTCAAGCAAAAAAGAAAATTGAAGAAATCTCTAATAAAGAGGGCTTAAGTGGTATTCCATCTGGTTTCGATAAGCTTGATAAATTAACTTCTGGTTGGCAAGAAAGCGATTTAATTATTGTGGCTGCTAGACCTGGTATGGGTAAAACAGCATTAACACTAACTATGGCAAGAAATATTGCTGTAAATCAAAATATTCCAGTAGCGTTTTTCTCCCTAGAGATGGCATCAGTACAATTAATTACCAGATTAATTTCCTCAGAAACAGGATTATCTTCAGAGAAATTAAGAACTGGTCGTCTAGAAAAACACGAATGGGAACAACTTAATGTAAAAGTAAAAGCGCTAGAAAAAGCACCTTTGTTTATTGACGATACACCATCATTGTCTATTTTCGATCTTCGTGCCAAAGCAAGACGTTTATCGTCACAACATGGTATAAAATTAATTGTAATTGATTACTTGCAGTTAATGACAGGAGGAGGCTCGCATGGAGGAAACAGAGAGCAAGAAATATCAATGATTTCTCGTAACCTTAAAGCATTGGCTAAAGAATTAAGTGTGCCAGTAATAGCTTTGTCACAATTATCACGTGCGGTTGAAACTCGTGGTGGCAGTAAGCGACCGTTGCTATCAGATCTTCGTGAATCTGGAGCGATAGAGCAAGATGCCGATATTGTATCATTTATTTACCGTCCAGAATATTATAAAATTGATGAATGGGATGATGAGGAACGTACTCCAACCGATGGACAAGCAGAATTTATTGTAGCAAAGCACAGAAATGGTGGCTTAGAAAACATACGATTAAAGTTTATTGGCCATTTAGGTAAGTTCGATAATTTAGATGATTTCGATTCACCTTTTGGAAATGAATTTCATTCTAAAATGAATGCAGCAGCAAATGATGATACATTTAAGACAGATAATTTCCCAAGTGCAAACGAAGCTTTTGGTGCTCCAGAGCAGGAAGACGATGATGTTCCATTCTAAGTGATTAATCTAAAATTATCTTAATTTTTTCTGCTCGGAATAATTTTTAAGTATCTTTCCGTTATAAATCTAGTTATTCGTCATTTTGAAGCATAGCGAGAAATTACATAAAAAAGCTCCCAAAGTAGATGAGAAAGAACTTAATTATAGTATTGTTATTCTTTTTAAGCATTAATGTTTATGCTTCCTACATCCTTATCCCTATGGATGCCGAAGGACAAAAAAATCATTTAAAAGCTTATGGGATTACTTTTTGGACATTAGAAAAGCAACAAAAAGTAAAATGGTTGCTTAATTATAAAGGAGGCTCGTTTTTATTGCCAGATTTTGAAGAAATACGAAAAGAATGTCAAATTAGAGGTGTATCCTTTGAAGTGATTAGCGATGCAAAAGCCGAAAGTATTTTGCAAGAAATAAGCAGTCCTAGTCAAAACATGGAAGCTGTAGTTTTGGAGAAAGCACCTAAAATAGCAGTATATACACCTTATGGAAAACAGCCTTGGGATGATGCAGTAACAATGGTATTAACCTATGCCGAAATTCCTTATGACACGATTTATGACGAAGAGGTTTTAAATGATGCCTTGTTGTTATATGATTGGCTGCATTTGCACCATGAGGATTTTACAGGACAGTATGGAAAATTTTACAGAAGTTACCGAAGTGCACCTTGGTATATAAAAGAAAAGAAAGCAGCTGAAGAATTAGCTGAAAAATTAGGATATAGTAAAGTATCGGAAGCGAAGTTGGATGTAGCTTTAAAAATTAGAGATTATGTAGTTGGAGGAGGGTTTATGTTTGCCATGTGCAGTGCTACTGATAGTTTTGATATTGCCTTATCTGCCGAAGGTATCGATATTTGCGAACCAATGTTTGATGGAGATGGAAGTGATGCTAATTACCAAAGTAAAATAGATTATAGTAAAACGTTTGCGTTTACCGATTTTATTTTAGAGCGTAGTCCAAATGTATATGAGTTTTCATCTATCGATATGACTCAAAAACGTCGCATCCCTAAAACAACCGATTATTTTACCTTGATGGATTTTTCTGCTAAATGGGATCCTATTCCAACAATGTTAAATCAAAACCATACAGCTTTAGTAAAAGGGTTTATGGGACAAACCACTTCGTTTTCAAGAGACGAAATAAAATCTAAAGTATTAGTATTAGGTGAAAATAAAACCAACGGTGAAGCTAAATATATTCATGGTATAAAAGGAAAAGGCTTTTTTACCTTTTATGGAGGGCATGACCCTGAAGATTATACACATAGAGTAGGAGACCCAAAAACCGAATTAGATCTACATCCAACTTCTCCTGGTTACAGGCTTATTTTAAATAATGTCTTGTTTCCGGCTGCCAGAAAGAAGAAACAGAAAACTTAAATTAAACCAATTCCTAAAGCAATAGACACTAATATTAGGAACACAGCCACAAACTTTTGAATAAACTTTAAAGTGACTTTCCTTAATAATTTATGACCAACAATAGCACCAATAATAGCAGCTAGTGTTGCACTTATTATTAATGGAATATTTTCATACAACCCAGATTCTAGCATCCTTGTTGAATACATCGATATTCGTGTAAAATCTACTAAACATGAAATAACAACTGCGGTACCAATAAAGGCTTCTTTTGTTAAACCAGCTTTAATCAAAAAAGCAGTTCTTAGCGCACCTTGGTGCCCTGAAAGCCCACCAAAAAAACCACTTAAAAAGCCACCAAAAGGCAATTGTTTTTTATGAATTGTAGCTTGTCAAAAAATGGTAATAGTTCAATAACCGAAAAGATAATAAGTAAAATAGCTATAATTAGTTTAACAGGAGTAATTTCAAATAATCTCTCACCAATGTTGTAACTATATATAGATTGTAAATCGGTTATGTTTAAAAGCACCCAAGCACCTATAAAAGCTGCAATAATTGCTGGAATGCCAAAGCGTAGTAAAACACTTTTGTTAGCCTTATTACCAACAAGAATGAGTTTAAAAACATTGTTAAAAAAATGTACAACTCCTGTGAGTGCAATAGCTAATTCTATTGGGAAGAATAGTGCGAAAACTGGCATTAAAATTGTGCCTAAACCAAACCCTGAAAAAAAAGTAAGAATTGCTGTTAAAAAAGCAACTAGGCAAATAATTACATATTCCATAATGTAAGATAGAGAAACGCTTTATGATGAAAATAACAAGTTAAAATTTAATTTGAATAAAAACTGCATTACCAGCAGTTTCCACATCTAAAACTTGAGCTTTGCTACCTCTTTTCCATGCATCACTGTCATTATTTTGTCCAGTCACATTACCTCCCGAAAAGTTTCTATATGTAATTCTGTTCGAAGTATTGTTTTCAACAAGATCTCCCACTATTGGTAATGCATCACCAGAAGGAGTCTCATCTTTTCTGTAAATGACTTCCATAACACGATCACTAGATATTTTATCACCACTTTTTCTTCCACAAAATAACCAAACAGTTTTTCCAGTAGTCTCATTTAGTTTTATGTTTTCTAGCGCCATTGCTCTATACTCATCTTTGGCTTCTGGTTTGCCAGTATGCAATATGTAATTTATGTAGGCAGAAGTGTTCTTTGCTTCATCTGTTTGATTCCAAAACCCAATTGGTGTTTGACTTTTTTCTAATCTAGTAATAGTTGCCTTTAACTCTATGTTCTTGTTTTCTAAATCAACCAATTGTTGTTCAATGGTTTTTTCTTGCCCTACAATCGTTTCTCCTTGTTCTTTTTTAGTCTTTTCACTGCTTAGTGCATAAGCCATAAAGCCAGCAATTAGTAAAACAATAATAATGTAGAGTACACGACTGTTTTTATCTTTTTTTTCAATTTCTTTTATTTTGTCGTCAATGCGTTTCATAAGATTAGTGGGTTAAAGGGTAATATAATTGTAAAACTCATTATTGAAATCTTCAATTTCTTTGTTGGAAAGTCTATTCATGACACGAGTTAAACGCTCGCGTTTTAATTTGAGTAATCCCATGAGTTCTATGTTTCGAGCTCTTTTTTTATTGGCTCCTATTGGTCTAACAGCCAAAAAACTAATTGAAAGACAACCTACAACGATCATCCAAGTCTGAACATCAAGATTAAAACTTAAAAGTACACCCAGTAGAATAACACTCAAAGCAATAACAAAAATAATTAGCTGTTTGTTCTTGCTAATTGCTTTTTTATGCATTTCAGAAGCTTTGTCTATTTCTTCTTTAGAAACCAGTAGGTCTTCTAAATTGGATTCTTGGTATTGAATTTCGTCAGATTTAGTATGATCAGTATTAACTGATTCTTTTTGTGGAGCTTCAGACACACCTATTAGGTTGAGTATTTTTTTTAGATTGGCAGCCGCTTTTTCTTGAAGCCCAAGAAAAGATAAAATATCGTGAATTGCCTTATCTGGATTATTTGCTAAGTCGGCATATTGCCTGCGTTGCCAGCGCATGGGCAACTTACATTCTTCAATAAGAATAGGTACCATTTTTTTCTTTGTATTGATAGCTATGGAAACTTCATCTTGAACATTTGGTGATTCAACCGAAGTTTGCGATAAAATCAGCATAAAGGTTCCTGATTTTTCCAAGGCCTCTTCAATGGCATTATCCCAGTTTTCACCAAGGCCAATACCTAATTGATCTATCCAAACATTAGCCCCTAAACTTTGCAATTCTTTTACAAGTCCCAAAGCAAATGGCCTGTCTTTACTAGAGTAACTTACAAAAATAGTTTCTGCACTCATGTTATTAGTTTTTAGTTTGTTAGGATTAATTAAGGGATTGTTAATATAGTCATTATTTCACTAAATTGTACGTTTTTTTAAATATCTCCTTATCACAAGGGTACATTTCACCGCTAACACCTACCATTAACCAATCTCCTTTATTGCCTTTCATTGTGCCTTCTAAAGTTTCGACTACAAAAGGCTCATCTATTTGAATACATTTTATAGGAATGGGTTTTTTAACGGCTTTTTGAAACTTTAAATTAGGTATGGTTTGCTTAAAAGTTAACATATTAACTTAGTAATTGCGCTTTTAAAAACTGCGTAAACTCATCATTTTCTTTGTTTGTTAGAGCAACATAACCTGCATAAGCATTGGTATGCATAGATACTTTTTCTCTTACAGGAATATCCTTAGAAGCTTTAATGTAAAATTCTTTTGCTGTTTCCCAATTGCCTAAATACATATTTGCTTCGGCTACGGTTGCGAACTTCCAAAGATCATCATCGCAATGTTGAGTTGCTTCTAGTGCTTGATTAGCATATTTTTTCATTTCGCCTTTCCCTGTTTCAGGATCGGTTACTATACTTAAAAACGCTAAATTGATAGCGTGATAATAAATTTGTGAATGAACTTCATTTTCAACTGAAATTTCCAATGCTTTATTATAATAGTCACGAGCCAATTGACTGGATTTAAAAGAATAGGTTTTTAAGTAGTCGCGTTTATGTCGTCCACCAATTATTCCCATTAAATCGGTATTACTTTGTGCAATAGGATGGTTGTTTAATATATCGTAAACGTCATCCTTTCGTTCTAGACCTTCTAAAGCAAAAATAAGTTGGGTTAAACCTCTTTTATCCAAATCATCTTTTTTAGGAAGAAGTTCCTTAATCACAGCATCATATTTACCAAGAGTTAAATTAATTTCTTCTTTATTAGTGAATTGATTAAAAAATTTGCTTCCTGTTAATGTGTTTAAAATTAAAGCGTATGCATCATCTTTTTCATCTTTGGGTTTTACCATCATTAAATGTTTACCATCAACAAATTCACAATGCTCTTGAGCAAATGGTTTGTGTGAGGAATCAATCGATACATATTCATCTTCAGATGAGGCAGCAATTTTTAATTTAAAAGGATAGTTGCCGTTGAAAGTATTCTTCCAATTAGTGCGTAAAGATTTTATAAAGCTGCCTTCACTACTCATTTCACTATATTTTTTGTTCCATTGTTTTGTTAAAACTTCAGGAGCAATACCATTACTAGGTGTACCAAACATAATGAGATGAGAAATTCTATTTCTATTATCTTCATCTAAGCCTAGAATAGCTTTTTGAGCGACTAACCCACCCAGGCTGTGTGCTACAATGGCAATGCGATCATAGTCTTTAAATTTATATTTAATGGATGTTTTTAAAAAACCAGCTATTTTATCTACATCACGAATAGCTCCCCAAATATCTTTCCCAAGTTTTGGTTGTACTATAGGAGCATAACCTAACGGTTTCATGGCCCAACCATTAAAATTTGAGTCGGATTGCAGCATTGATGGAATGTTTCCAAAAGTGTCTTTTGATTCTCCTGAAAGCCCATGAACAAAGAGCAATAAGTTATTGCCTTCATCTCTTTCCCAAGATACCGCTGAATCATCACTCTTTGATGATACAGTTTCTAATTGCTGAATATGATTTTTAAATTTATTAGTAACAATTTTATCTCTCTTATCTTTCGGGATATAGCAAATGGCAAAATCACTACTCATTTGCAAGTTGGCATAAGGTGTTTGATCTTTTACAATATCGCTTCTTTGCTTTAGCTTTTCAATTAATTCTGGAGTTCTTTCAAATACGTAATTAACAGTTTCTACAGTTCTAACAAATTCATCAGCAAAAAAGTGCTTATGAGTTGCTTTAAAAGCTTCTTTTAAACATGTTGTAAAAACACTGTCATTCTCATCTCCCCATGACAACTCAGAGGCTTGCGAAGAAGCTAGTATAACCATGCCTCGTTCGTCGTCTATTTCTTGTGCTAGACCTTCTAACGTAGAATCTTTATGTAATACTTGTTGTTTAACGTTTTTTGAAATAGTTTGAGAAATAATGTCATCTTTTCCATCAAAAAAGGATCCAGAATGACAACAGTCAAAAAGCATAAATATCTTTTTTGACTTCATTTTACTTAATCTTTCTCTTATTTCTTGTCCAGACACATAATTTGAATTTGAAATAATTTTATCATGAGGACATAAGTACGATATACCTTGTTCATAACCACCATGACCAGAGTAGTACATTAAAAACGACGAGTTCTCATTTGTTTTTTCTACTATATCATCTAACTCCGAAAGTATTCTATTCATAGTAGCATCTCCATCTAGTAGTAACGAAATATTCTCTTTTTTATAGCCACAAAGTTCTTCGTTTGTAAGAATATCGTATATACTTTGAGCATCCTTAAGAACACTTTCTGTTTTTTGCTTATAATCAACACCAATGATTAGTGCATATGCATTTTCAAGATGATTCATAGTTAGAGTTTAGCTGATAAATTTTTGAATAATGTTTTCATTTGAGAAACTTGTTCAAAAGTAATTTTTGGAGAATTTAAGGCCAAATTGTTAAGTTCTATTAGGGTTTTTAATTGACTTGATAAATCTCTCTTAATTATATTTCTATCAACTAACTCACTTGTTAAAGCAAAGTTTGAGGAAGCTGTAGTAGTAATTCCATTTTCAGAGGTGATACTTTTTAATTTCTGATTAATAGAATCCTGTAACACTAACAGTTCTTGATAAGGTGTTTCAGCATGACTCCTTTTAGGCGTAATTCCTTCACCGTTTTTAGGGTTGATGCCTCCTCCGTCTTTAGGATTAATACCTCCACCATCTTTAGCGTGAATACCAGCAGAACCAATTCCTATTAACTTGGTTGCTTCTTGAAGCTTATCTTCAATAAAGTTCATTTCAAACCCTTGAGCTCCTGCTTTAATAGAACCTAGGCTGTTAATTACTTTTCCAATATGTTTTTTGAACATGTAGAGTCCAACAATCATTGCAATTGGCCAAATTATTACATCCAATAAATTTATTATTTGGTCTAATGTATCAGGTTCGCCAGCTGCTTTCTCGGCGGTTTTTTCGATTTCTTTAGCAACTTGTCCTACTTTTTTAAAATTTATCATAATGCTTTATTTTTCCAATAGTTTAAATGATTTTTAAATTCTTGGGTATCTTTTAATGTTTTAAAATGTGGATCATGGTGAAATGTAGATGGAGTGAAATTATATCCTTGAACAATCGCTTTTAACATATACTCTAATGCCTTTGTCTTATCTCCAATAGATGCATAATATTGAGCCCAACCATAATCAACAGCACCAAATTGATAATCAGTTTTTAATCTATCTAGTTTTTCAATAGTAGTTTTAGCTGTTTCAAAATTTCCGTTGTTGAAATTTGATACAGCTAAATACACTAAGTAGTCTATATCACTTGGATATTGCTGGTGTAAAGTCTCAAATATATTTTGGGCATTTAAATAATTACCTTTGTAGTAATATGCTTGAGCTAAATAATAAGGGTTAGATTCAGAATTCTGTTTGATAATAATTTCATTAAAATAGTTATTGGCTTCATCAATTTTATTTGCATTAATTAACTGTATTCCAGTAAAACTATATAGATAATTAATATCGTTTGTAGAAGCTGTTAAAGCATATTGAGATATGTAATTTTTTAACTCAACAAATTTACCTGATTTAACATAAGCATTAATTAGCGGACGTTTTAAGTAATTAGCTTCAATAGTATTAGTAATAGGAACAAGTGTTTTAATGACTTCATCATAGTTGCCTATTTCAACATCTGCCAACCCTTTTAGATAATACCTATAGCCACAACGTGAACAATTCTCCAAAACATAATCATCCATTGGAATTTCATCGTAAATAGCTTGAATATCTTTTGGACGATTTACAAATTGTAAAGCAATAGTCATTAACGATTGATTGGTGTTAAGATCTAGATAAGCAAGTTCATATTCATTTTTTAATGCTCTATATGCTTTATCGTTTTTTCCATTTACGATAGATTCAAAAAATAACATCCAGTTTTTTTGTCGATTACTTAGTTTGGAGTTAACAACTACTGTTTTTCTTAAGGAGTCTAACTCTTTAAAAAGCCCATTGTTATAATAATAAGATAGCTTATGGACTTTTGGTTCAAAAAAATCAGGGTCTTTTTCTATTGATTTATTTAGATACTCTAAGTGTAACTTATTATTACCTGTATTATCTAAAGCATCAATTAAGTATATATAGGCCTCGGAGTTTGGAGGTGTTTCTTCATAATATGAAGCTTTTTGATTATTATCTTTTTTAATATAGCCTGAGTCATCCTGTCGATCTTCTGTGAGCAAATAACCAAGTATTTCTTGTTTTAATTTTTCGGCACAGCCTAAAGGGTTATCTTGGTCGCACGTAATTGTTTCAAATGAAATAAGGGTTCTATCCATTGACCCAGTTTTAATGGATGCTTGTAGTAAAAGTTTTCCCTTTTCCTCATAAAAAACACCATCTATAACTTTACCCGGTTTTAAATAGTTTTTCAATAAATTGTTAAGATCAATACTACCAGCTTGAGATTTTAAAACATTAGAGTAATCGTTCACAATTTTAGATGAAAACACTTGACCAACTTCTTTTTCAGTAATACCATGACTTATATATCTTGCTGCAATTTTACCAACCTTATCCAAACTTTCATCACCTGTTGTATTTTCAAAATCCAATACTGCAATTTTGTCGTTTCCTTTTAACTCTTCCAATGAAAAATTTTCCCCAAAATTGTTTTTAATAATTAGAGTTGTGGCAATTCCAGAAAGTAAGCCAATAACAAATAAAGAAGAAAAGTACATCTTTTGAAATGCACTTTTATTATAAGGTGTAGTTGGGTCTTCAGTTTGTTGAATTTCGTATTTAAGTAACCTGAACTTCCATACATAGTAGATATAAATAGGGAAACCAATTAGTAAAATAATTATAAGATAGGCTACACTTTTTTCTGGTAAACCAAGTGGGTCAGCAATGAGGGCTAGTACTTGCAAAATCACCCAACTTGACACGATATAAATTGAAAGCATTTTAAACACATGCTTTTTATGACACTCTCTAATAAAACCTTTTAGGTTCATATTCAGTTGATTAAAGTGGTTAGTTGAGTAGAAAGGGGATTAATAGCTTGTTAAAGTTACATTTTTTCAGTAATATAGTGAATAATTAATTTTAAAAAACTGTATTATGGCACAAGACGGAGGAGGAATCAACCCAAAAGACGGAGGAGGAATCAACCCAAAAGATGGAGGAGGAATCAATCCAAAAGATGGAGGAGGTATCAACCCTAAAGACGGAGGAGGCATCAACCCAAAAGATGGTGGTGGAATAAACCCTAAAGACGGAGGAGGCATCAACCCAAAAGATGGTGGTGGAATAAACCCTAAAGACGGAGGAGGTATTAACCCTAAGTAAAAGTTATTGAAGTAGTACTATTTAATGCTTAAGTTATTGCCCTAATACATTTGTAATATTACTTAAAATAGAAAAGCCAATTCTATCTGAATTGGCTTTTCTATTAAATTTTAATGAGTTCCTATGATACAACCACAAGTTTCTCTTGTGAAACTTTGACTTTCTTCATGCCAAGGAAAAGCCACATTGTATTTATTGTTTTCCCAATAGAATTTACCTCGCTTATTTTGATGGTTACCTATTTCGTTCATAGTTTTAGTGTCATATAAACGACCGTTAATCATTGTGTAAATGACACTTTCAGTGTTTCTGATATTGTCTAGAGGGTTTTTATCTAATACAATTAAATCAGCAAGTTTTCCAGTTTCTAGAGATCCAATATCATTTCCAGCTCCAATATATTCTGCACCATTAAGTGTAGCAGCTCTTAGTGCTTCCATATTGGTCATTCCTCCTTGTTGTAACATCCAAAGTTCCCAATGTGCACCTAAGCCTTGTAACTGGCCATGAGCCCCTAAATTTACTTTTACACCAACATCTGTAAGTGCTTTACATACTTTGGAGGTAGCCACATAACCGTTGTCATATTCTTCTTGAGGCACCATCACACGATGTCTTGAGCGCGCATCAACAATGCTTCTAGGTATATACTTTAATAATTTTTCGTTTTCCCAAACATTGGTGTTTTGATACCAATAATATTCACCACTCATACCTGCGTAATTAACAACAAGAGTAGGTGTGTAACCTGTATTGCTATTTCCCCAAAGCGTCATGACATCTTTATAAACAGGCGCAATCGGGATGTTATGTTCCACACCAGTATGACCGTCCATAATCATAGTCATATTATGATAAAAGGTTGAGCCTCCTTCAGGTACTACAAAAATACCTTCTTCGCGCGCAGCTTGCAGTACTTGTTGACGCTGTTCACGACGTGGTTGATTATAACTTTTAACTGATAATGCACCAAATGCTTTGGTGCGTTTAATTGAAGAACGAGCATCATCTAAACTATTAATTACAGCTTTAAAATCACCTTCGGCACCATATAAAATATGACCAGTTGAATACAATCTAGGACCTACTAAGGTTCCGTTTTTTTGTAATTCCGATAAAGCAAAAACAGCTTGTGTATTTGCTGAAGGGTCATGTGCAGTAGTAACACCAAAAGCTAAATTTGCATAAAATTGCCAATGCTTTTGAGTTGTTAAACCATCTCTAAAACCTCCTATGTGTGCATGTGCATCTACAATTCCTGGCATAATCGTTTTTCCAGAAATATCATAGACTTTAGCATTTGAAGGGATTGAAACTTCCGAAGCGATTCCTATAGCTTCAATTTTATTTTGGTTAATGACAATTGTTCCATTTTCAATAACTTTATCACCTTCCATTGTAATAATTCGAGCATTTTTAAATGCGATTCTACCACTAGGTTTATCTGTTTCAACTTCAAGATTTATGGTCACTTTTGGTTTTGTAACCAGTTTTGTGTCTAATGAAGCAGGAGCAGAGTAGTACTCGTTGCCTAAAGTCCAATGAATGGTTTTGCTATCATTAGACCAATGTAGATTAATTCCAGCATCTTTTGTTAATTGAGTGACTGGAACAAAGCTTGTTTTATCAGTTAAATCAAGTGATTTTCCTGCTTGTGGCATTGGAGCCATATATACTTTAAATAAATGAATAAATGCCACCCATTTTCCATCTGGACTTGGTAATAACCTGTTTCCGTTTTTAGATGTTATATGTGTTCTTTCATCTTTTCCATTTAAATCTACACTCTTTAATTGCTTGGTTAATGCACCACCAAAGGTGCCTCCATTCTGAAAGATTATCCTTTTATCATTTTGAGAAAACATAGGATAATCTCCTTGACGTGTTAAGAACTTATTATTGGAACCATCTGCACTCATAACATATAGTCCTGTTTTTTTAGTAAAAGTTCTCCCTTGGTCACCATTACCACCTTCTTTTCTGTAAACAATTTTAGAATCGTTGTTTGAATATGATGGGTTTCTATATATTCCTTTTTCAGAGTTTAATTTTTTAGGCGTACCTCCATTTGAAGAAACAGAATAAATGGCTCCTAGATTTTCGTCATTCCAAGTCACATAAACTATTTGTGAGCCATCAGAAGAATAAGAAGGTTCAAATTCAAAATCTGTTCCTTGTGTTAAACGTTTTGGTTTACCTTTAGGTAATTTCATTGTATATAAATAACCTAAAGCATTAAATACAATAGCTTTGCCATCAGGCGATGTTTTTACATCTCTAATTACTTTTGCATTAAATTCATTTGGCGCAACTGGTGTGTCAAACTCTATTGCTTTAGCAATCTTTATTTTTGTGTTAACTTCAAAAGGAATGTTGGTTACTTGCAGCGTATTCACATTTACTTTATTGATTTTTCCACCAGACCAAAACACAATACTATCGTCATTTGGTGTCCAACTATAATTGCTATACACTCCAAAAATTGCCCAAGCCTCTTGTTGGTCTTTATTGAGTCCATCAAAAATTGGCCATTCTTCACCTGTTTCTAAATCATGAATATAAAGGACTGTTTTTGTACGCACACGCTTCACAAATGCTAGTTTTTTTCCATCATTAGATATTTGAGGTCTTGCAGCTCCTCCTGGACCTCCAGTAATTCTTTCGGTTTTTCCTGTTTCAAAATCATAACGATTGATGACATAAATTTGACTATTGGGATCTTTGTTATATTGAAAAAATCCTCCAGGATAGACATCTTCACTATAATACATATAGCGTCCATCTTTTGAGATACTAGGTTCGTTTACGTCTTGTTGGTCGTTTTTACGTTTAGTGATTTGAATACCACTTTTACCAGATAAGTGATACATCCACATTTCACCAGCACCTAACGAACGAGTGGAAGAGAAGTGCTTTCTTGCGACTATATATTCTCCGTCTGGAATCCAAACGGCATTATTTAGAAGTCTAAAATTTTCTTTGGTGATTTGTTTGGCATCACTACCATCTATATTCATAGTCCAAATATTATCGCCGCCGCCAGCATCACTGGTAAATGAAATGGTTTTACCGTCGGGACTAAAGCGTGGTTGTATTTCAAAGGCTAAACCTGTTCTTAAGGCTGTAGCTTTTCCACCATTGGAGTTCATAATAAAAATATCTCCAAGGAGGTCAAAAACAATTTTTTTTCCATCAGGACTAACATCTACGTTCATCCAAGTGCCTTCATTAGTGTTTAGAGGTACTTCTTTAAAATTCCATTCACCTTCTGGATTTGATACATCCCATTTCTTATCTTTTTCTTGAGCAGAAATGGTTGTAGAAATTAAAAACAGGGCAATTAGTAATTGTTGAATTCGATTCATTTTATGAGAAAATTTTTATGAATTTGAAAGATACTAAAAATGAATCTTGATTTTGAAATTAGTTATTCACAAAAGTTTTATAAAATAAAAAGTCCGATTCATTTGAATCGGACTTTAATAAGCGAAATATATTATACAATAGGCAAAACGCCTTATTTTACTTTATTTACAATTGCTTTAAAAGCTTCAGGATTATTCATAGCTAAATCGGCTAAAACCTTACGGTTTAATTCGATGTTGTTAGCTTTTAATTTTCCCATAAATTGTGAATATGACAATCCGTGTTGTCTAGCTCCTGCGTTAATACGCATAATCCATAATGCACGGAATGTTCTTTTTTTGTTCCTACGGTCTCTATACGAGTATTGCATCGCTTTATCAACCGCATTTTTTGCTACTGTCCAAACGTTTTTACGTCTTCCAAAGTAACCTTTTGCTTGCTTAAGAACCTTTTTTCTTCTGGCTCTTTTTGCAACTGAATTTACTGATCTTGGCATAATTTTAAATTTTTTTGTAGTAGGCGGTTGAAAATCAACTCTTGTAAAAGCCTAACTCCATGGTTTATAAATAATTTTAACCTAAGCGTTAATTACTTTAAACGTAATTGTTGCTTAATGTTTGCTTCATCGCTCTCATGTACTAATGTACTGTGAGTTAAAGCTAGCTTACGCTTTTTAGATTTTTTTGTCAATATATGACTCTTAAAAGCGTGCTTTCTTTTGATTTTTCCAGTTCCAGTTAACTTAAAACGTTTTTTGGCACTAGATTTGGTTTTCATTTTAGGCATTGTTCTCCTCTTTATTTAAATTCACTTCGCTTATACTATTATTGATTTTGTTTACTTTACCTTTTTTGGAGCAATAAACATAATCATTCTTTTTCCTTCTAATTTTGGCATCTGTTCAACTTTTCCAAACTCCTCCAAATCTTGTGCTAGACGCAATAATAAGATTTGACCTTGTTCTTTAAATACAATTGAACGTCCTTTAAAAAACACAAATGCTTTAAGCTTTGCGCCATCTTTTAAGAACTTTTCTGCATGCTTCTTTTTAAATTCGTAATCATGGTCATCTGTATTTGGACCAAAACGAATTTCTTTTACAACTACTTTCGTAGCTTTAGATTTTAAAGCCTTATCACGTTTCTTTTGTTCATAAAGAAACTTTTTATAATCCATAACTTTACACACAGGAGGGCTTGCCTTTGGTGATATTTCAACAAGATCTAAACCTTGTTCATCAGCTATTGCTAATGCTTGTGATGTTTTATAAACACCTATTTCAACATTATCACCAACCAAGCGAACTTCTGGTGATGTTATTTTTCTATTAATCCTGTGTTGGTCTTCCTTAATTATTCTAGCTGGACCTCTATTTCTTCTTCTACGTATTGCTATGGCTTAAAAATTTTAGTTATACTTTAAATTGTTTTAATGTTTTATGTATTTCTGTTTCAACAATTTTTGAGAAATCTTCTACACTTATCATGCCTAAGTCTTCTCCACCATGTTGACGAACACTAATCTTATTTTCGTTTTCTTCATTTTCACCAACAATAATCATATATGGGATTTTATTCATTTCGGCTTCCCGAATTTTTTTTCCCATGGTTTCATTTCTATTGTCAATGAGGGCGCGAATTTCGTTATTTTCTAACAAATTTAAAACTTTTTCGGCGTATTTTTCATATTTCTCACTAATAGACAGAATAATAACTTGCTCAGGCATTAGCCATAAAGGGAAATTCCCACCTGTATGTTCTAGTAAAATAGCTACGAAGCGTTCCATACTTCCAAACGGAGCTCTATGGATCATTACAGGTCTATGTAGTTCATTATCACTGCCTTTATAAGATAAATCAAAACGTTCAGGTAAATTATAGTCAACTTGAATTGTACCAAGTTGCCAACTTCTACCTAAGGCATCTTTTACCATAAAATCTAATTTAGGGCCATAAAAAGCCGCTTCTCCACTTTCAATTACATAATTTAATCCTTTGTCCTTCGCCGCATTGATGATAGCTTGTTCTGCTTTCTCCCAATTTTCTGGATCACCAATGTATTTTTCTGGAGTATCTAAATCTCTTACCGAAACCTGTGCAGTAAAATTTTCAAAACCTAATGAGCCAAATACATAAAGCACAAGATCAATCACTTCTTTAAACTCTTTATCTAATTGGTCAGTAGTGCAAAAAATATGAGCATCATCTTGAGTAAAACCTCTAACTCTTGTTAATCCATGTAATTCTCCACTTTGTTCATATCTATATACGGTTCCAAATTCGGCATAACGCTTTGGAAGTTCTTTATAGCTAAAAGGTTTAGCATTATAAATTTCACAATGATGTGGACAGTTCATTGGTTTTAGTAAAAACTCCTCATCTTCTTTTGGCGTTTTAATTGGCTGAAAACTATCTTCTCCATATTTAGCATAATGACCAGAAGTTACATATAATTCCTTTTGACCAATATGAGGTGTTACTACCATTTCGTAACCAGCTTTTTGTTGTGCTTTTTTTAGAAAATCTTCTAAACGAGCACGTAAAGCAGCACCTTTAGGTAACCACAAAGGTAGCCCTTGACCAACTTTTTGCGAAAAAGTAAACAGCTCAAGTTGTTTTCCAAGCTTTCTATGGTCGCGCTTTTTTGCTTCTTCTAAAAGCTCTAAATATTCTTTTAGTTCTTTTTGTTTAGGAAATGAAGTGCCATAAACACGAGTAAGTTGCTTATTGTTTTCATCACCTCTCCAATAGGCACCAGCAACACTCAATATTTTTACAGCTTTAACAATTCCTGTATTTGGAATATGTCCACCACGACACAAATCAGTAAATGTAGAATGATCACAAAATGTAATCTCACCATCCACAAGATTCTCAATAAGTTCTACTTTATATTCATTTCCTTGTTCTTTATATAATGATAGTGCATCTGCTTTAGAAACCGATTTCATTTTAAACTCATGCTTGCCACGAGCAATTTCTAACATTTTATCTTCAATAGCTTTAAAATCTTTATCAGAAATACTTCTATTTCCTAAGTCGATATCATAATAAAAACCATTTTCAATAGCTGGTCCTATAGATAGTTTTACACCAGGGTAAAGTTCTTCTAAAGCTTGAGCCAAAATATGTGCCGATGAATGCCAAAAAGCTTTTTTGCCTTCGTCCTCTCTCCATGTATATAAAACAAGGTTACCATTGGTGGTTAAAGTAGTAGAAGTTTCGATAGTTACATCATTAAACTTTGCAGAAATAACATTTCTTGCAAAACCTTCGCTAATATCTTTTGCAACATCCATTGCAGTAATGTTATTGTCATAACTTCTTACGCTGCCATCTGGTAAAGTAATCTCGATCATAGGTGGTTATAAATTTATAAGCGCAAAGATAATAGGATAATAAATGACATACAATATATATATAAGGTATATTTTTTAGTGTATTTAAGTTTATTCGTTATGACCTTTCCCTTCGCTTTGGTTTGGTATGGAATTTTTTCATGTGATAATTAGTTGAGTTATAGTGTTTATAGTATTGAGTTATAAAAAAGAATAAGAAAAGACTTGTGAGGATAAAAATGCGGTGTA
>NZ_SUPL01000001.1 GCF_005047595.1 Pontimicrobium aquaticum | reverse complement strand
CACATTTGAGCCTTAATTACAAAACACCTAACTTTGTACACAACAAAAAAACCAGTGAAGTTAACTTCACTGGTCCTATCTAATTTTTATTTATAAACTGTCAACCTATTTTAGGACGACTCAATGTAATTTATTTTTTACTCCTTAATAAACTTTTGAGTGTGAGATAGACCATCATGCATTACTCTTAAGAAATATGTTCCAGTACTTAAAGAAGATACATTAACAGTGTTATATTGACCAAACTTACTATTTAATACGCGCTTACCAGATATATCAAAAACAGTGTAAATAGCATCATTTAAGCTGTATTTAGTATTTACATATAAAGTGTTTTTAGCAGGATTAGGGAATAGTGTTAAATCTTCTGCAAACGTTTCGGTTTGTGTTCCTAAGGTAGAGCCTTTGTTAACAACAATTGTTTTATTAATATCAGGGTTGTTAATAATATCTACAACTCCAGAAGGCCAAAATACTTTAATTGAATTTATTGAAGTGTCGGAGCCAATACCAAAATGAGCTGTAAGAGAGTTCATATATCTAAAACCTTCACCACTTCTAACATCTCTTATTTGTGTTCCAGAATCGGTTGTAATTTCAATTCGTGCACCAATCCCTTTTTTATTAAGACCGCTGCCATTTAAGTTTATTTTTATGTAGTTATTAAAGTTCCCATTATTAATATACATTTTAGTACCACTAGCAACATCCATAAACCCATCATCATTCAAATCTCCAACAGCACCGTGAGGAGGCATTCCTGAAGTGAGGGCTGTAAAAGTCATATTAGTGGTGTCGCCATCATTTACTAAGATACTTCCATTAGAAAAAATATCCACAAAACCATCATTGTTAAAATCGACAGGAAAATTATCAATCCCTGTATAAGTAAAGAACCCTAGGTTTGTTGTACCTGTAATATCTGTAAATGTACCATCTCCATTATTACGCATCATTTTATGTGAGGTTCCGTTATAACCACCAATAAAGACATCCATGTCACCATCATTATCATAATCTGCCCATGCTCCAGACCAAGTTTGTATAGGGTCTGCTAAATTTGCAGTAGCCGCAACTTCTGTAAAGGAGCCATTCCCATTGTTTCTAAACAATTGATTGGTTCTTCTTTCTTCACCACCACCACATTTTGCCATAAACATATCTATATCGCCATCATTATCATAATCTACCCAAACAGATCCATAATCACCTCCAGAAGGGTATGTTCCTAGACCTTCAGGTATCCCATTAGGATCTGCTCCTTGATAGTACATTAAACCGCCAGTGGTGTTTATGTAATATATATTAGGTGCTATATCATGACAAACAAAGATATCTAGACGACCATCTTCATTTAGGTCAACAAAGTTAGTACGCTGTGTAAAAACACCATTTTTAGTTGCTGCTATTTCATAAGAAGTTCCATTGTTGGTTGCTTTTACAACTTGTACTCCGTTACCATTACCCCAAACAAGATCGTTATAACCATCTCCATTATAATCGCCTGCTGCTAAACTCCAAGAAGCACTATAAGGAGCAGAAAGTTCATAGTCGTTATTAATAAAAGTTCCAATTTGTGTTTGTTCTTGAATATTAATATCATACACATTAATATCGTTAACATTTTTTGCAACTATAGATACCATATCATCTAAACCATCGTTATTCATATCAACCACAGCTCTTAATGTTCCACCTCCCAATCTAGAATTCTGTGTAAAGCTAAGTGGTTGAATAGTATCTTCTGATAATGTAAAATCAAATGCTGAAGCGTCGTATTTATCATCCCAAGAAATGTAATATGTTTGTCCAGCTTCTACATTAAATTGTACTACAGAGAGTCTACTATAAACAACAGATCCATCATCATCGCTTGCTGCCAAACAACTTAGAGTCCCGCAACTTCCTTCAAATACATGAAGTCTGGTGTCTTTTCCATCGTTTCCAACAATATCAGAGGATACGGTTACCTGAAAATCTGCTGCTGGAGTATAAGCGAACCATTCTCCATTATTGGCTGAAGACCCAACACAAGGAGAGGGAGCTATACCGTTAAGAGTAGTAATTGAGTATGTTCCTGGTCCAGTTATGTGAGTCGCGTTATTTGCATCTAAACAAGAATTAGAGCTGTTTTGCCCAATAATAGCTATGGGCAAGAGGCAAATAATTAAAGAAAGTAATTTTGTTTTCATAATGATTGGGATATTATACTATTTTATTAATTTTTTGTGTCTTCTAATGAATTAATCCATTGTTCAATAAGCTGAACACCTTCTTTGTGTTGAAGATTTCTTCCTATTATTGGCATTTTATATTCGTCTAGTGTTGAACTTATTCTAAATAACAAGGCTGAATCATCTGATTTTCCTGGTGATATAATGTGTGATAGTTCTTGCCCTAGCTCAAAACTGTGCTGAACACCAACACCCATATTTTTGAAATCTTCGGTTTTATTAAATGAAAACCTCATAGGTGTGTATTCGCAATATCCTTTGTCTGAGTGACAATGCGCACAATTTATATCTAAATAAGACCTTACTCTTAAATCTAAAGGTTGAGACTCGTCTGCCCAATCAACAACCGAAACAATGTCGTTAGGTAGGCTAGAAGAATCTAAATACCCAAATTCAGCCCATTTTTGTAATTGATTTTTAATACCGTCTTTAAAAGAAAAATCCTCGTTTATATTTTGAGGTTTTGGACCTATAGGTAGTATTTTATCATATTTATTATGACATGTAAAACACTCGTTATATGAAGGAATTTTATAGTTTACAGCCTTTACCTCATTATTGTCTTCTATTTTTACCGGAACAAAACTTCCTTTTGTTGTATAAATAGCTTCTGTTTGTTCGTCGTTCCATTTGTAATTAACCAAAACCCACTCGCCTTCTTTTTTAATCAACAATCTGGTTTCAATCATTTTTGTTGTCTTTTCAGGCAGAACATTATCAAAGTAGTGAGTAGTAATTAAAACAGCACCATTAGGAAAATCTAATACGCTATGGTCGTTAACATAACTTGCTTTAGAGCCTTTTGGCATCCAAACGAAAGTTTGTGCTTTAGCATAATCTATAAATAAACCACTAGTTATCTTATAAGGCAAAACCCCATAAACAGGTTTTAGGTCAGACATATCACCTTCAAAAAAATTATAATCGGAAAGTTTTGAATAAGGAACCGTCTCTAAATCAAGAGAAACAGGTGATACTTGTGTAGGTCGAATTTGCACATAACTATCGTCTTCTGAACAAGATGTGCAGGAAAATACAAACAGCAAAAGCCCTAGAAAACAGGAGTAATTTTTTGTCATTTATAGAAAATTTGGATAGCTAATTTACTTAAAAGGAGAACCTGCTAGTAATTAATTAGTTATAATGCCAAAATTTCCATATGATATGTTAAAAAGCAGATTTTTCCCATAAACGACAAGGCTTAAGCTATATTAACCCACTTACATATAGGTGTTCAGCAATTTGAACTGCATTAGTAGCAGCACCTTTACGTAAATTATCGGCAACAATCCACATATTAAGGGTGTTGGGTTGGGTTTCGTCTCGTCTAATTCTGCCTACAAAAACTTCATCTTTTTCGTGTGCAAATATTGGCATTGGATAAGTGTTTGTGGCTGTATTATCTTGAACTATAATACCATCAGTTTCTGATAATATTTTGCGAATATCTTGTAAATTAAAGTCATTTTCAAATTGCACATTTACCGCTTCGGAGTGCCCTCCAGCAGTTGGAATTCTTACTGCTGTGGCTGTTACTGAAAACGTTCTATCATCTAATATTTTTTGAGGCTCTCTGGCTAATTTCATTTCTTCCTTTGTATAACCATTTTCAAGAAAAACATCGCAATGCGGCAATGCATTTCTTCCAATAGGGTAAGGATAAGCCATATCTCCTTCAACACCATTAATTTCATTTTCAAGTTGTTGCACAGCTTTTACACCAGTTCCAGAAACGGATTGGTAAGTCGAGACAACAACCCGCTTCATTTTGTATTTATTATGAAGAGGCGCTAAAGCCAAAACTAATTGAATTGTTGAACAGTTTGGGTTGGCTATTATTTTATCGTTTTTTGTAAGTGTTTGAGCATTTATTTCTGGGACTACCAGTTTTTTGTCCTGATCCATTCTAAATGCTGAAGAATTATCAATAACCGTAGTGCCTACCTCAGCAAATTTTGGAGCCCATTCTAAAGAAGTACTTCCTCCAGCAGAAAATAGTGCTATATCTGGTTTCATAGAAACAGCATCATTTAAACCAACTATTTTATAGAGGTTTCCTTTAAAAGTTATAGTCTTTCCAATACTTCTTTCAGAAGCTACAGGAATTAATTCCGAAACAGGAAAATTACGTTCTTCAAGAACTTTTAAGATAACATTGCCAACCATTCCAGTGGCACCAACAACAGCTACTTTCATTTATATAAAATTTAAATAACAAAAGTAGGTATTAATTTATTTTGAGGTTATAATAAGTCAATAAAAAAGGGTTGATATTTTTAGAATCAACCCTTTTTAACAAGTTTATATTATAGTGTTATTTCTTTAACAAATCACGAATCTCGGTTAATAAATCATTATCTGATGGTCCTGCAGGTGCTTCAGGAGCAGGCTCTTCTTTTTTCTTCATCTTGTTAATTCCTTTGATAATTAAGAACATAACAAAAGCTACAATAATAAAATCAATAAGGTTTGTCAAAAAATCTCCCCACATAACGGCAACTTCTCCAGTTATGTTTCCAGCCTCATCTACAACACCTTCTTGAAGGATCCATTTTTGATCTTTAAAATCCGATTTAAACACCAACCCAATAAGAGGTGATACAATTCCTCCTGTAAATGAAGATACAATCTTGTTGAAGGCCGCACCCATTACAAAGGCAACAGCAATGTCAACTAAGTTGCCTTTCATGGCAAACTCTTTAAATTCTTTTAGCATAATAGTCTAATGTTTTAGTTAATTAATGACTAAAATACGAAAAAATCTAAATGTTAAAATAATCTTAAAATTATTTTGTAAATTTTCTCTTAATACGTCTTGAAATGGAGGTAATTAATTCATAAGAAATTGTGTCAATAGCTTCGGCTAAATGTTCAGCGGTATGTTGATTGTTAAAAATAATTATTTCATCTCCTTCATTACAGTCCACATTAGTAACATCTATCATAATCATGTCCATACATACATTTCCAATAATGTTACATTTGGCATTATTAACAAATACAAAACCATTTTCGTTTCCAAAATGCCTGCCAATACCATCAGCATGACCAATAGGAACGGTTGCTGTTTTTAGTTTTTTTTCACTTTTAAACGCTCTATTATAACCCACAGTTTCTCCTTTTTCAATAAGATGAATTTGGGAGATTACCGATTTTAATGCAGCTATAGGTTTTAAGTTTTTACTTTCTTCCTTTGAGTTTCCAAAACCGTAAAGACCTATACCACATCTCACCATATCGAGATGTGCTTCTGGGTAATTTAAAATTCCTGATGTGTTACATAAATGAAGCATAGGATGGTACCCCAATAAGGCTACTAATTTTTTTGAAGTATTAGTAAAGCAAGATATTTGTGTATTGGTAAACTCTTTTTCTTGTAAATCCTCGCTAGCTGCCAAGTGCGAAAAAACACTTGCTACTTTAACCGAATTGGTTTCTTTTAATTGAGTATGAATAAAATCGATATCATTTTCCCAAAAGCCAAGTCTGTTTAAACCAGTATTAAATTTTATATGTATAGGATAATTAGTTTGCTTTTCTTTTTTTGTACATTCAATAAAGGTCTTTAAAACCCTAGCACTATATAAACTAGGCTCTAAGCAACGATCAATAATTGTTTTAAAATTTATGGGTTGAGGGTGCAAAACCAAAATAGGTTTTGTAATGCCTGCGTCTCGAAGTACAACACCTTCAGAAGTATAAGCAACCGCAAAATAATCTACATCTAAGTCTTGAAGATGGAGGGCTATTTGTTCTGCATCACTACCATAAGCAAAGGCCTTAACTACTGCTAAAAATTTAGTTTTACTTTGAAGTTTGGACTTAAGGTATTTTAGGTTATGCGTAACAGCATTTAGGTCTATTTCAAGAATTGTTTCCTGAGTTTTATCCATTACCAGTTTTTAATTTGGAAGAGATTTCTTCGGCGTCGTTAACCTTTATGTTTCTCACCTTATCTCTCAGCATTGCCTTATAAAAAGCGGCTCTACTTAAGGGCTCATATTCTTCTACTTCGCCTAATAATACTAGATCGTCACTTTTAGATTTACGATAACTATATTGGGCTAAATTACCAGTTCTTGTGCAAACCGCATGAACTTTAGTTACATACTCGGCAGTTGCCATTAAATTAGGCATTGGTCCAAAAGGATTTCCTTTAAAATCCATATCTAAACCAGCAACAATAACGCGAATACCTTTGTTGGCTAAATCATTACAAACACGAACAATTTCATCATCAAAAAACTGAGCCTCATCAATACCAACTACATCGCACCCATCAGCTAAAATAGGAATGTTAGCAGCAGCAGGAACTGGTGTTGAACGTATTTCGTTAGCGTCATGCGACACTACCTTTTCGTCATCATAGCGCACATCAATTGCAGGTTTAAAAATCTCTACTTTTTGTCTTGCAAATTGCGCGCGTTTAAGCCTGCGTATCAATTCTTCTGTTTTTCCAGAGAACATTGAACCGCAAATAACTTCAATCCAACCAAATTGTTCTTTATGATTTACTGTATTTTCGAGAAACATTTTGTAATTTTAACACTAAAACAATGCAAATATTCGTTTGCATAAAGGTGGCGTAAATTTATTAAAAATCAAAAACCAATAGCGCATTAAATTTAAAAGTTATGAAGAAGAAGTTAGAATCAGACCTAATCAGTATAGCGCATAGAATTCTTAAATTAAAAGGAAAGGAAGATGTTTTAAAAATGCATGCAGAAGTTTCGGCATTGTATGAAAAATTAACTGTTTTAAAATTTGCTCATGAAAACTTTGAAGACGACATTCCTACTATTGGTAGCGATTCGTCGTTCTTTGGAATGCTGGATAGTGCATTTAATAATAAAGTGAGTGACAATATTGAGGTAGAGGATAGAATATATGTGAATTTAGATGAAATAGAAGATGATGGTATTATGGAGCCAGCCATTGAAAAAATTAAAGACATGGTTGCCCAAATGCCACAAGAAACGCAAGAAGTTGACGATTTTCTAGAATCTGTTATACCATCAAACACATCTGATAATGATTTTGAAGAATTAACTGCAGGCTTTAAAGAGATGCCTGTTTTTGAGGCTGTTCCGAAAACCAAAACACAATCTAAAGAGGACAAAAAAACGTTAAATGACACTTTAAAAGAAAAAGGCTTAACCTTTGGATTAAATGATAAAATAGCATTTACAAAACATTTATTCGATGGTAGTAATGAAGATTTTGAACGTGTTGTTTCTCAAATAAACACTTCCCTAACCTTTGAAGAAGCTAATACCTTAGTTCAAAATATTATCAAACCAGATTATAACCATTGGGAAGGTAAAGAAGAATTTGAGGAGCGCTTTATGGGTATTATTCAAAGCAAGTTTGAGTAAATGGGCAAACTGTATATTGTTCCAACACCAATTGGAAATCTTCAAGACATGACTTTTAGAGCTGTTGAGGTTTTAAAAGCAGTCGATTTAATTCTTGCTGAAGACACACGTACTTCAGGAAAGCTTTTAAAACATTTCGACATTAATACGCCTACACAGTCTCACCATATGCATAATGAGCATAAAACGGTTGAGACACTAATTAAAAAGCTAAACTCAGGAATTACAATGGCTTTAATTAGCGATGCAGGAACACCTGCTATTTCCGACCCTGGATTTTTGCTTACAAGAGCTTGTTTAGAAAATAATATTGAAGTAGAATGTTTACCTGGTGCTACAGCTTTTGTTCCTGCTTTAGTTAATAGTGGTTTGCCAAACGATAAGTTTGTGTTTGAGGGGTTTTTGCCAGTAAAAAAAGGAAGACAAACAAGATTAAAGTTTCTCGCCGAAGAAACCAGAACTATGATTTTTTATGAAAGCCCTCATAAGTTGTTAAAAACACTTGGACATTTTTGTGAATATTTTGGAGAAGACAGACAGGTTTCTGTATCGAGAGAATTAACCAAACTTTACGAAGAAACGGTTAGAGGAACAGCAAAAGAAGTACTTGAACACTATACCAATAAACCACCAAAAGGTGAAATTGTGATTATCGTAGCCGGAAAAAAGTAATGTCATGTTGAGTGCAGTCGAAACATCCAATAAATGAACAACTTACTTCACAATATCAGTCAATGTACCATTTGCTCAAAACATTTACAGTTAGGACCACGACCAGTGGTTTCGGCACATCCTAATTCTAAAATTGTTATTATTGGTCAGGCACCTGGAACGAAAGTTCATAATTCAGGCATTCCTTGGGATGATGCAAGTGGTAAACAACTGCGAAAATGGCTTAATGTAACTGATGAAGATTTTTATGACGAAACTAAATTTGCCATAATACCAATGGGATTTTGTTATCCAGGAAAAGGTAAAACAGGCGATTTACCACCAAGACCAGAATGTGCACCACAATGGCATGAATCCTTGTTTAATTTGATGCCAAACCTAAAGTTAATCATATTAATTGGTATGTATGCTCAAAAGTATTATTTAAAAGAAAGTGCTAAAAAAACACTCACAGAAACGGTCGCTAATTATACAGAGTACCTTCCTAAATACTTTGTATTGCCACACCCATCACCTCGAAATAGATTTTGGTTAACAAAAAACCCGTGGTTTGAGGCTGAGATTGTTCCAGCCCTTAAAAATAAAGTTGCCGAAATTATCTCATAAAGTTGTAATATTATAGTCTAAAAACATCACCATTATGTCTAAAAAAATTATTTTCCTATTAGTACTTACAATCACTTTTTTTTCATGTAAGCAGAATAATGAAATAACGTCCCAAGAATATTTTAATATTGTTAATCAAGAGCTTACGGGAGATTTAGCTTACGAAACCACTGCATTTATAGAAAAATATTGGCGTGTTGTTGGAAACACTGGTTTTAACAAAAGTGTTTACAGAATTGCCGAACAACTTGAGAAAGATGGTTATGTTTTAGAAGAAAATGCAACAAAAAACGATGTTTTAACCTACCGAATTGAAACAAGACCATTAGAAAGGCCAACGTGGGAATCGGTGGATGCAACAGTAACTATTAATGGTGAAGAACAGCCATTACTTAGTCACGACACTAACCGAAATATGATTGCCTTGAACTCTTATAGCACAGACGAAGAAGGTGATACAGCAGAAGTCGTTTACATAGAAGACATCAAAAAACTAGCAGAAACCGATGTAAAAGGAAAAATCGTGTTTGCTGAAACACATCCTGGAAGAATCTTTAAAACAGCCGTTACCGATGGTGGCGCCATAGGAATTATAACCTATAATAACCCAAGTTATTTACAACCAGAAAAGAATACAACGTCAATTCAGTTTCGATCTATTCCGTTAGATTCTGTGAGTAAGGCATGGGGAATTGTTATGTCTTTCGAAGCTAAAGAGCGATTAAAAAGTAGCTTATCTAAAGGGAAAACCACTTTGAATGTTAAGGTTGAAACGAAGATTTATCCTTCGGAAGAATTAACCATTGTTGCAGATATTAAAGGTAGTGAAAACCCTTCCGAACGACTAGTGTTTAGTGCTCATATACAAGAACCAGGAGCAAACGATAATGCTTCAGGTGTTGGAGCAACGCTTGAAATGGCTTCGGTTGCAGCTAAATTATTTAAAGATGGAAGATTTAAACCAAAAAGAACCTTAACCTTTCTTTGGGGAGACGAAATAGTATCAACAAGACGCTATGTTCAAGAAGATAGTATTAGAGTAAAGGGTATTAAATGGGGAATATCTCTGGATATGGTTGGAGAAGATACCGAGAAAACAGGAGGTACTTTTTTAATCGAAAAAATGCCAGACCCAAGTGCTATTTGGACACGAGGAAATGATAAACACACCGAATGGGGAGGAAGACCATTAAAAGTGGAAGACATGACACCTCATTACCTAAACGATTTCGTCATTAAAAAATTTAAAGAACAAGGAAGACGCGCTAATTGGGAAGTAAACACTAATCCCTACGAAGGGGGTAGTGACCACGTACCTTTTTTAAGAGGCAATATTCCGGGTGTACTATTCTGGCATTTTACCGATCAGTTTTATCACACGGATAATGATAGAATAGATAAGATGTCTAAAACCACATTAAAAAACGTCGCAACTGGAGCATTGGTTTCTGCAATAGAACTCGTGAGTTCAGACGAAAATACTGCAAAACAAGTACTGCAAAGTATTCAGCAAGCAGCTATTAATCGTTTAGAAGAAGAACAAAAACAAAGTCAAATAGCTATTGAAAATGGAGAGGGCTTAGAAACACAAATTGAAATTATCAAGACTTGGAAGGATTGGTATGTTAGAGCAGCTAGCACAACAAATGATATGGTAAAGGATACCAATTTAATTAAAGCTGATATTGAAGCCACTCAAAAAGCTATTAGTGCAAAAGCTAAGCGTGTTTTGGAGGCTTTAGAAACTATATAAAAAAATGCGCTAGTTTTAAACTAGCGCATTTAAACATCCACTTATTTTCCAGAGAAAATCTCTTTCAATTGTGTTACAATTCTACCATTACCTGAAACAGTGATTTCACCAATTTTCTCAGCGATTTTTTCAACATACTCCATTTCTTTTAACTTGTACAGTATGTTATTATCTTCCATCAACTTTGCCGTATTTAGCAAGCTACGAGTCGAAGCTGTTTCTTCACGTCTTGTAATAGTATTAGCCTGAGCTTTCTTTTGTGCGACTAAAACTTGATTCATAATCTCTTTCATATCTCCAGTTAAAATCACATCTCTAATACCACAGCTTAAAACATTGACACCTAATTTTGATGCACTTGCCTGAACATCTTCAAACACTGCTTCTGCAATATTTTCTTTACGCTCTAGCAATTCATCTAATGTGTAAGCATCAATGTAAGCACGTAATACTAATTGCATAGCAATGTATAATTGCTTTTCATAATCCTTGTTTTCTAGTAAAGCTTTTTGAATATCAGTCACTTTATACACAGTATAAAAGTTGATACGAATAGCAGCTTTATCTTTCGTTAATAATTCTTGTCCAGCAATTTCTAATTGCAACTGTTTTTATATATCCCATATTTAGTAATTTACAGCCTCGAGATACGTGAAATCTTATTTGAATTTATAAATTAATCTTATTTTTTATAGTTCTTTTAATGTGATAAACTTTTAGATTTAGATCAATAATAATTTTTGTTATTACAAAAAACTATCTATAGCAATTTTATATAATATACTCGATATTTTTATCAATTAGCACTTTAAATATAGAGTAATTATGAAGAAAAGTTCTCTTAATTAATTGTCCACTTTTTTCTTGCAAATCCGCTATAGATATGATGTATCTATCTATTGTTAATGGGGAGAGTTTTTTAAAAAAATTTAAATGAAGCAAAAAAGGGTGTCACGAATTCTTTAGCTAAACACTTATCTAACTGTTTGTCACAAATCTAACCACTCAACACAATTTTGGGTTTTATTCTGTTTTCAATATATAATTTTGAACTTTAATTAATAAAACTTAAAAAGTATGAAAAAAATTAAATTAAACCTCTTGATATGCTTACTTGGGGTGATATCATTGGGGTTTTCACAAAATGTTGACCTACCTCAAATGAGCCAACGAAGTATTATTTCACAACGCCTTGGGCTATCTTGGGTTACGATAGAGTATAGTAGTCCAGCAGCAAGAGGTAAACAAATATTTGGATCAAGAATCCCTTATGATAAAATGTGGGGAGCAGGAGATAGAGGAAACACTACAATTGAACTTACGCATGATGGTTTAATAGAAGGCAAAAAAATAAATGCTGGTAAATATGGTATGTTTATGATACCAGGAGAAAAAGAATTTCAAATAGTTTTATCTAAATATAGTCGTTCTCTTAGTTTCGTTCACCCAACAGAAGATGAGATTGTTTTAAGAGTTAGTGTCATGCCTAAAGAAATCTCTCATAAAGAATGGTTAAGCTATGATTTCATTGAGAGAGGAGGGCAAAGTCTTACAGCTGCTCTAGAATGGGGTAAAACACAAGTTCCTTTTAAAATTGAAATTCACAAACCAGATGAAGTGCTAATTGAAAGTTTACGATCTGAATTAAAAGGGATTGCACAATTTAGATGGGGATCATATTCAGATGCTGCCAACTATTTAAACGCTAGAAATATCTATTTAGATCAAGCAATGAAGTGGATAGATAAATCACTTGCACTTGAACGAAACTCAATAAACTTACAAGTAAAAGCCTCTCTTTTACTTAAAAAAGGAGATTCAACTAAAGCAAAAGAAATACTCTATGAAGCAATACCGCTTATGAGTAACCCAATGGTTTTAAACAGAACCATATATGATCTTATAGCTATTGGTGATTTTAAGAAAGCAATTGAAACAGCAAAAATACTTGTCAAAAAACATCCTAATAAATGGATGTATGTTGACACGTTAGCCGAAGCGTATTTAAAAGACGGAAATAAAAAAGAGGCCTTAAAACATTATAAATTAGCAAAGAGTATTGCTCCTGATAATCAGCAAGATAATTATACTAAATTAATTGCTAAAATTCAGAATGATTAGACATATATCATTGAGTAAGCAAGTAAAAAATTACTATTTGCTTAAACCATATTTTTTGAAGCAGATGATTAAAATGTTTAAATTTTATTTTATACTAACTTTAACATTTCTTTTTTATTGTAAAGTAAGTTCTCAAAATAAAATTATTTTTTCTCGTAGTCCAGGTAGAATTAATACAGGGAAAACACTTGATTTAATGATATTTGATACTAAAACAATGGAGACAAAACTTCTTTTGAAAGGATCTATAAATCGTAGAGGAGAGTATGGAGCAATAACTTCTCCAGATAATTTAAAAATTATTTTTAATACTTATAGGTTTAGTGGATGGAAGCTTGGAATTGGAGATTTTGATGGAAAAAATATTTCTAATATTAAAAAACTAACAAATCGTAAAAACTATGAATATTGTGCTCAATATTCGCCTGATGGATCTAAAATAGCCTACGTAGAATACGATTGGAGTGTTAGAGAAAGTGATATTTATATTGCAGACAAGAATGGTAAAAACGGAAAGTATTTTTTTAAAACAGGAATTAGTGATCAAAATATAGATTGGACAAGAGATAGTGAATCTATTGTTTTTACTTTAAAGAAAAATAAATCTTTATCAATTTATATTAAATCCTTAAATGGAGGGAAAGCAAAGAAAATCGTTAGTCATTTGGCTAACGATTTTGCTCCTTCTACATCAAAATTAGAAGATAAAATAGCATTTTTATCTGATAAAGAGGGCAAAATTCACCTTTTTGTAGTGAACACAGATGGTTCTAATTTGAAAAACCTTACACCAACTCTTGAATCATCTGATGGAGATGAAAATGGTATTTGGCCATATAAAACATCTTGGTCACCTGATGGTAAAAAAATTGTATTTAATGTAATAATTAATGGAGATTTGGAAATTTTCATTGTTAATAGTGATGGAACTGAATTGACTCAAATCACAAATAACAATGATACTGATATGACACCTTATTGGCTTAATTAAACTTAGTATAAATGAAACAATTAATATTAATTCTAGCATTATTTTTTTTGACTAAAAAAGATAATAAAACTATTTATCAAAACAATATAGATAGTAGTTGTATAAAAATAGGTTTAGACAAGCCTGTTTCTAAAATTTTATATTCTCGTAAGAATTCAAATGATAGCGGATGGTCAATATATATGATAGACCCGAATGGATCAAACGAGGAAGTTCTTATTCCATTTAAATCTGGGCAAGGGGAGTATAATCCTGCTGTATCAACAAATGGAGAAACTGTAATTTTTAATACTTATCGTTATGGTGGTTGGAAACTGGCTTTATATGATGTTAAGGGAAAGTCAGTTAACAGAATATCACCCAAATCTAGTTACTACACAAACGGCGTATTTTCACCTGATGGTTCAAAAGTTGCTTATGAAAGAAGTGTTCAAAGAAGAAGTACGCATATTTTTATATCAAATAGTGATGGAACAAATGAAAAAATGTTAACAGGTAAAATGGGAGATGAAAATCGAATTCCATCTTGGACCCCAAATGGAGAGTCAATTTTATTTTATAGTCAAAACGGAAACGTAAATGATATTTATAGTGTAAATATAAATTCAGGTCAAATAAAAAATCTTACCAAAAACAAATCAGGAAATGATTTTGGGCCATCTGTTTCTCCAAATGGGAAACACGTTGCTTTTTTCTCCGATAGAAACGGACATTTAGACATGTATGTTATGGATATTGATGGAAGAAATCAAAAAAACCTTACTGCTTCACTACAAAACAAAAATAATAGATACAATTATTTTAAGGATAATAATCTTTTCTGGATGTTTAAAGTATCATGGTCTCCAAATGGAGAATCACTAGTTTTTTCTAATATTAAAAGCGATAACATTGACTTGTTTACAATTAAAAAAGATGGGAACGACCTTAAACAAATAACAACTTCTTCTAGGTCAGAACTTACTCCGTTTTGGGGTTCATTAAAACAATGAATTAGCTGTTATGTTTAAACATGTAAAATTACTCAGTAAAATTAAACTCTCCTTTCTTATATATTTAACTTATATAGGAATTTCAATAGGGCAGGATTTAAAAAATCCTGAAAAATGGCTAACTAATAATGTTTTTGAAATAACTGATCTAGAATATAGTCAATCAAAAATTAAACAGTTTCAATATCTTAAAAAAGCAATAGGAAACCGTAATGTTGTTTTATTGGGAGAACAAACACATGGTGATGGTAGCACATTTGAAGCAAAAGAGCTTTTGATAAAATACCTTCATGAAGAGCTGGGCTTTAAAATCTTAGTTTTTGAAAGTAGTATTTATCAATCATATAAATTATGGAACGAACTAGAAAAAGGTGTAGATTATAAAAATATAATCGAATATGGAATTAACGATAGGTGGTCAAATATTGAGCAAGTACAACCTATTTTTTCTTATGTACAAAAAAGTTTACAAACAAATAATCCACTTAAAATGGTTGGAATGGATGTAATGTTTGACGGAAGTTATTCTAAAGAATATTTATTATATGATTTTGAAAACTTCCTTAAAGAGACCCATCCAAAGTTATTTAAACACAAGAATTATACTTTTTTTAAGTATTTCGTAAACAAGTCAATTAAGAATAAAAAATTTCTGCCTTCAAAATTTGAGCATGACAAGTTTTTGGCTATTCTTGAAGTGTATCTTCTTGAATTTGAAAAACATTCAGCTAATAATTTTCATTGGAATTCTAGTGGTTTTTGGAAACAAGTATGGAAAAGCTATAAAATGCATTCTATAAACAAATGGAGTAGATTAAATGGCACCTATTCTAGGTATTTATTTTTTAATAGAAGAAGTAAAATGATGGCTGAAAACCTTGAATGGATTACTAGAGAAAATAAAAAAGTAATTGTTTGGGCAGCTACAAATCATAATATGAGAAATGTAGATTCAACCTTTTTAAATCAAATGGGATGGTCCTCAAAAACAAAATTTATGGGTGAATATTTAAGTAATCTTATAGGCTCTGACAAGATGTTTCATATCGCCTTTACAGGTCATGATGGAAGCTTTTTAGATATATACAATAATTCTGTTAAAAGATTAAAAAAACCATCACCAAAAAGTATTGAATCATTATTATACTCTAAAGAATTTGATTACGCATATTTTATGCTTAACGATATAAATAATTCTAAATCTACTTTTTTTAAAAATCCATTTAAGGCTAGTTTTGTGTTTAATAAAGAATATTTAGTAAAATGGAATCAATCTATAGATGCTGTTTTTTACATTAAATCAATGAAGCCAGCTATTAGAATTAAAAACAAATAATTATGGATCCTTTTTTGTTTAAAGTTAGATTAAACTAAAACTATTCATCACAAATTTAACCAACAAACACAATTTAAATTACAAATGCCTTTTTGTTCATAATTTTAACTTAAATTAATAAAACTTAAAAAGTATGAAAAAAATTAAATTTAAAACTATTCCGTTAATTGTATTCTGTTTATTTGTCAGTAATACTACGTTTTCTCAAATAAATTCAGAAGCACTTATTAAAGCTTGGGACAATATGACAAATATGGTAGTAGAAACAGCCGAGGCAATGCCTAGTGAGTACTATTCATTTAAACCGACAGAAGAATTGCGCGACTTTACAAGCCAAATAGGACATACAGCTGGGGCAAATTATCTTTTTGCAACTGTAGTTAAGTTAGAAAGACCAGATCCAAGTCCTTTAACAGATACAAAAAACAAGAATCAAATTATTAAAGAATTAAAGGAATCTTTTATGTTTATTAGAAATGGAATGACTAAACTTACTAATGAAGATCTAAATGAAGAGATTGAATTTTTTGGAAGGAAAATGTCAAGATTACAATCCATATTGATTATGACTTCTCACTTACAAAGAGAACATGGCAAAACAACAATTTATACGCGGTTAAAAAATATAGCTCCTGGAAAAACTAATGGTTGGTAGTTTTTTCATTTTTAAAACCAGCTGAAACTATTTCACATGTTACTTGGTATTCTTTACCAATATAACATACTTTCGAAGTTCCGATAGGAATTTTTTCGGTTGGTTTTATTTTGTAAGCTCTAATAGACTCTTTTACAGGATTATCTTCTAATTTAAAAGTAGTTTTAATGGCAACATCAATATCATTATTAGCTGTTGTAATTAATAAAAGTTTGTTTCCCAATTTCTTGGACGCTTGTTATAATTATAGGTTTTCTTAGTTTATATTGTATATAAAAATCAGTTAAAACAACAACATAAGACCCTTGACCGAGAGAATAATTCACTTATTCCTCGATAATCCCACTGACTAGACAGTGATTTTGGTGCAATATGTACTATTGTATTTTTCATTTCTTGTTGCAAATATGTGATTTTCATTTAATATAAAGCAAATTTAATATTGCGATCCATCATGTTTTCCTTCATTCCAACCATGTTTTCCTAAATATTGTTCGCCACTTTCAACAGCACCTTCTTCAATATTAGTTCCCATACTATCGTTCCAACGGTTGAGGTAGCCAAATAATGAAATAACACCTAGCATTTCCACAATTTCACCTTCGTTCCAATGTTTGTACAAGCGTTTTTTAATGTCTTCATCAACAGCATTGGGCACCATAGATGCAGCTAAACTAAAATCAAGCGCAGCGCGTTCGGCGTCGTTAAAAGCAGGATGCGTTCTATATTCCCAAATGTTATCTAATTGTTCTTGTTCAGCACCATAGCGTTCAGCAGCTCTAATGGCATGTGCTTGACAATACCTACAGCCAGTAGAGTTGCTACTTACCCAAGCAATCATACGTTTTAAGGCGGAAGTTACACGACCTTCATTTGCCATTACCGCTTTATTGAGGTTGATAAACGCTTTTGAAATAGCTGGACGACGCTGCATAGTTAATACTGAATTTGGGCAAAACCCAAGGGTTTCGTTATAGAAATCTGAAAGTTTTTTTGTCTCCTCATCATGATTAGGATCAAGAGGTGTTACTAATGCCATATTCTTATTTATTTTAGTTTTTTAATAGTATTTTTGAACTATCAATAAACGAAAAATTCTTTAAATATGATAAATAAAATCACTACAGAGTGGAAAGGTGGTATGGCTTTCGAATCTGATAATCCAAGTGGAAATTCTTTTTTGATTGACGATAAGGTTGAAGGAGTTGACAAACGTGAAGGGTTAGCTCCAAAAGCATTAATGTTATCAGCACTTGCTGGGTGTACTGGATTGGATGTAGTTTCTGTTTTAGATAAAATGAAAGTAACTGATTATAAGTTTAAAATGGAAGTTTCAGGAGAGTTAACCGAAGAGCATCCTAAATATTATCATAAAGTAAAACTAGATTATCATTTTTACGGTGAAGATTTAAAGGAGAAAAAATTTAAAAAAGCCGTTGATCTTTCAGTAGAAAAATACTGTGGTGTTATGGAAATGTTTCGTCAGTTTGCCCAGTTAGAGACCGAAATTCATTATCATAACAAATAGGAATATATTCAAAACCAATTTATGCGTTGGACGCTTAAGCCAAAACCGAAAGCTACGAAAATAGCACAATTAAAAGAAGCACTTCAAGTAGATGAGGTTGTGGCTACGTTATTATTACAGCGTGGTATTGAAACCTATGAAGATGCCAAAACCTTTTTCAGACCAAGTTTAAGCGATATACACGATCCATTCTTGATGAAAGACATGGAAAAAGCAGTTCAACGAATCGAAGCTGCGCTTCTTCAAGGTGAAAACATTTTAGTATATGGCGACTATGATGTGGATGGAACCTCGTCAGTCGCATTAATGTCTTCTTATTTAAAAACAAGAACAGATAATATAGCAACTTATATTCCTGATCGATATGATGAAGGTTATGGAGTTTCTTTTAAAGGAATTGATTTTGCACACGATAATGATTTTACACTCATCGTTGCGTTAGACTGTGGTGTAAAAGCTATTGACAAAGTGGCTTATGCCAAAGAAAAAGGGATTGATTTTATTATTTGCGACCATCACCGACCAGGAAATGAATTGCCTAAAGCAGTTGCCATTTTAGACCCAAAACGCAATGATTGTGAGTACCCTTATAAAGAACTGTGTGGTTGTGGTGTTGGGTTTAAGCTTATTCAAGCATTAGCTCAAAAAGAAGGTAAAACCGTTGAAGATTTAACGGAATATTTAGATTTGGTAGCCACAGCGATTGGCGCAGATATCGTGCCTATTACTGGCGAAAATAGAGCATTGGCATATTTTGGTTTACAAGTGATCAATTCAAACCCAAGACCAGGAATTAAAGCGATTATCAATCAGGTTAAAAAAGAAGAACTCACTATAACAGATGTTGTGTTTATTGTTGCGCCTAGAATTAATGCTGCTGGACGGATGAAGCATGGTAATTATGCGGTTACGTTGTTAACGGAAACTAATTTAGAATTGGCTAAAGAATATGCAGCCGAAATTGAAGAATTTAATACTGATAGACGAGAAGCAGATCAACAAATTACCGAAGAAGCATTACAACAAATTGAAGCCGAAAATGAACAAGAGCGTTTTACAACCGTAGTGTATCAGGAAGATTGGCACAAAGGTGTTATTGGCATTGTAGCATCAAGATTAATTGAAACCTATTATAGACCAACCTTGGTTTTTACCAAAAGTGGAGATAAGTTAGCAGCTTCAGCACGTTCAGTTTCAGGATTTGATGTGTATAATGCTTTAGCGGCTTGCAGCGAACATATTGAACAATTTGGTGGTCATAAATATGCTGCTGGCTTAACCTTAAAAGAAGAAAACTACGAAGTTTTTAAACAAGCTTTTGAAGATGAGGTTTCTAAAACGATTGATAAATCGTTATTAACACCCGAAATTAAAATCGATATGCAAATTGATTTGTCTCAAGTAAATGATAAGCTATGGCGAATTATACGTCAGTTTGCACCTTTTGGTCCAGGAAATATGACACCTATTTTTATGACCAATAATTTAAAAGATACAGGTTATGGCAAATGTGTTGGTGAAGATGACAAGCATCTACGAATCACAGCTACACAAATAGGAAAAGAAACATTGGTTTGTATAGGTTTTGGACTGGGAGATAAGCTAGGTATTATTACCAATAAGAAACCATTTAAAGCTGTGTATTCTGTTGATGAAAACTATTGGCAAGGAAGAACATCATTGCAATTAAAATTAAGAGACATTAAGTCATAGTATGGCAAAAAAAGACCCTTATGCAGCACTCAGATTTAAGGAGTTTAATATATTCCTAGTAGTTAGATTTGCATTGGTATTTGCATGGTCTATGCAGTTTATTGTTATTGAATGGCAAGTTTATGCTTTAACAAAAGACCCATTGTCGTTAGGAATTATTGGACTTATGGAAATAATTCCAGCACTAGGAATGGCATTATTTGCAGGTCATATTGTAGATCAGCGAGAAAAACGCAATCTTTTTGCGCAATGTATTGCTGCGTTTTCATTAATAAGTTTTGGATTATTTTGGCTAACTACATCAAAAATTGAAGCATCATGGTCTAAACAAACAATCTTATATTGTATTTATGCATTAGTATTTTTTGGAGGCATTTTAAGAGCTTTTTTTAGTCCTACAGTATTTTCATTAGTGGCGTTAATTGTACCCAAGAAACTTTATCCAAATGCAGCAACATGGAATAGCTCTACTTGGCAGATGGCTCGTGTTCTTGGGGTCGCTTTTGCAGGTTTTTCTATTAGTTGGATTGGTGTAAATCTATCTTTATGCATCGTTTTTGGGTTGGTCGTGTTTTCCTTTATAATGGTTTTTAAACTTAAAAAGAAACCTATTCTTAATCCAAAAATAGGAGAGCCAGTAATTCAAAGCCTTAAAGAAGGAGTTAGATTTGTTTATAAAACCAAAGCTATTTTAGGAGCTTTAACTTTAGATATGGTTTCTGTGTTGTTTGGTGGAGCTGTAGCTTTATTGGCCGTTTTTGCTGAGGATATTTTAAAAGTTGGACCAAAAGGTTTCGGTATTTTAGTGGCAGCACCTTCTGTTGGTGCATTCTTAACGATGTTGGTAACAGCTTATATTCCAATAAGCAAAAACGCAGGTATGAAACTGCTTATAGCTATTTTTGGTTTTGGAATTAGTATCATCGTATTTGGGATGTCAACTTCATTTTGGCTTTCTGTAGGTGCCTTATTTTTTAGTGGTGTTACAGATGGTGTATCTATGGTTATTAGACAAACCATTCTTCAATTAAAAACACCTGATAATATGCGTGGACGCGTATCGTCGGTTAACTCTATGTTCGTAGGGTCTTCTAATGAATTGGGAGCTTTTGAAAGTGGTTTAACTGCAAAATTAATGGGAACAGCAACCGCTGTTGTTTTTGGAGGAACAATGACTCTAATTACAGTAATCACTACAGGAATTGCATTGCCATCTTTTAGAAAACTAGACTTAACAAAAGATATTGAAGAGCACGAGAAAGAAGATTAGTATTCTTTTAACTCCATTTTCTCACCATCAAAAACACCATAGGTGTAATAGCGTATCCAATCGCCTAGATTAATGTATTTTGAATTTGTCTCTAAATCAATTTCTAAAGGCAAATGGCGATGACCAAACACAAAATAATCACGATGATTTTCTTCAAGTTTTCGTTTACAGTATTGTACCAGCCATTCGTTGTCTTCTCCTAAAAACTTAGCATCATCATCACCAGAAATTAATTTGTTTTTCACACTCATATATTGCGCTAAACGCACACCTAAATCTGGATGTAACCAACGAAATATCCATTTGCTAAACGAATTGGTAAACACTTTTTTCATGCGCTTATAGCCTTTGTCACCAGGACCTAAACCGTCACCATGACCAATAAAAAAAGAGGTTTGATTAAAGAAAAACTCTCGAGGTTTATGAAACACAGGAATATTTAGCTCTTCTTCAAAATAGCCATTCATCCATAAATCATGATTACCAACAAAGTAATAAATAGGAATGCCAGCATCTGAGATTTCAGCAAGTTTTCCTAAGGTTCTTGTAAACCCTTTGGGCACTACTTTTTTATATTCGAACCAAAAATCGAACAAATCTCCTAATAAAAAAATAGCCGCTGCATCGTGCTTAACTTCATCTAACCAAGCCACAAATTTTTTCTCACGTGGCAGTGATTCTTTTTGAGTTGGTGCACCCAAATGATTATCAGAAGAAAAATAAATTTTTTTCCCTTTAGGAACTGTTATGTGAGTGGCTTTATTCATTATCGCTTGCAAACCATTCGGCAAAACTGGTTGCAGTTTCTTGGAGTTTTAATGAGAATAATTTAATGTTACTTGGCAATCGTTTTTTTATTTTTTTTGCAAAATCAATGACCATCATTTCACTTGTTGGTTGGTAATTTACAAGTAACACATTATGACCTCTATCTTCGAGTTCTTTCGCTAACTCAATATGAGGCGTGTTTTTATTGAAAACTGTAGCATGATCAAATACGTCAACAACCTCTTCTTTTACGATTTTTTTTAAGTCCCCAAAGTCAATTACCATTCCAAATTTCACGTTAGAGTTATCTGAAATAGGTTTGCCAATTACTGTAACGTCTAAACGGTAACTATGTCCATGAACATTTTTACACTTTCCATCGTAACCATAAAGTGCATGACCTGTTTCAAAAGAAAACTGTTTTGTAATTCTAATATTGCTCATTGCTATTCATTTTCATTGCAAAGATATTCATTTTGTAAAAGCAATTGCTTTTTAGATTACATTTGCGCGCTTTTTAAACTATCAATTAATTATGAACCAGCTATTTGAAGATATAAATTTTGTTGAAAACCCTCAATACGAGCGTATTATAGAAAATATTTCAATACAGAAATATTGTATTGTTGAAGATTTTTTTACTGACGAAGAAGTTATGTCTTTAAGACAATCATTAATACAAAAGCATGAAGAAGATGCCTTTAAAAAAGCTGCTATAGGTAATCGTGTTAATGAAGTTATTGTAAAATCAATTCGTGGTGATGTTATTTTATGGATAGATGAGCTTAAAGCCAATAAAGCGGAAATGTTGTTTTTTAATAAGATAAATGATTTGGTAAATTACTTAAACAAAACCTGCTTTTTAGGTATTTTACATAAAGAATTCCATTACGCATTATATCCAGAAGGCACTTATTATAAAAGACACATAGACACGTTTCAAAATGATGATAGGCGAAAACTATCGCTTGTTTGTTATTTAAACGAAGATGGTTGGCTGCCAGTAAATGGAGGTGAATTGGTACTGTATCTAAATGAAAATGGTCAAGAAATTGAAAAGGTTATTTATCCATTTCCTGGTCGTGTCGTCATTTTTGAAAGCCAGATTATTGAGCATGAGGTTAAGCCCGTAAACAAAGAAAGAATGAGTGTTACAGGGTGGTTAAAAACTAGGTAATTAACGTCTTTTATTTCGGTTATAAAAATAGATTATAATTAGTACGATTGCCAATATTAAAAAAAGTCTACTTCCTCCCATTTTATTCTTTATTTAGTCGTTTTTTATTGTAGTAATAAATAGCATAAGCTATTATTGCCAGCACTACAAAAGGAATCATAGAGCCTATAAACACACCTATTTCATAACTATTGTCAGGTGCATTATTAATTTTCTCCTCAATATTTACTTCCTGAAGAATTGTTGCTACTACCATATGTTACATTATTATGCCAAAGTTACGTCTTTTGTGAAAGCGATAAAAATTGTCGTCTAAATTTTATAATTAAAGGAACGCCTCTTGCAATCATCCAGAAGGTTATTGCTATAAAAATAGCGTAAAGTTTATAGTCTAGGGCATCTAACCAAAATAGTATTGGAATAAAAATAATGAACGTTGAAAACAACAATACGTTTCTTAAATATTTCATTTTACCAAGCCCTTTAAATACGCCATCAAAAATAAAAGCAAGTGCACAAAAAGGTTGCATAGCTAAAACAATCCAGAAAATATTATAAAATTGTTTGAGTACTTCAGGGTCGTTTGTGAATATGTTTCCGATGGGATAATATAAAACACCTCCAATAATTGCAATAGCAACACCCAAAATCATTCCATATTTAATAAGCTTGTTGCTTAATTGTACCAAAGCTTTATAATTTTTTTGACCATATAGTTTTCCGGATAAGATGTTTCCTGCACTTGAATAACCATCAACAATAAAGGCACCTAGAAACCATAAATTAATAGCAATGGTGTAAGCAGCAATATATTCTTTACCATAACTTGTTGAAAAAGCACTTGCGTAATATAGGGTTACATTTAAAGCTAACGTTCTTACAAATAAGTTAAAAATCATTAGTATAAACGTTTTTATTTCTTTGTTAAAAGGAAATGTTGGTTTTAGTGAAATTTCTGTTTTTCTTAATAAGTAGTAAACAGATAGGGTCGCCATAATGAGTTGAGCAACAACACTTGCATAGGCAGCGCCTTTAATATTCATAGCTGGAATTAATCCATCAACACCATAAACTAAAACAACATCTAAAACAATATTTGCTATGGTACCAACAATAGCAATAAGCATTGGATAATAGGTGTTTTGAAGCCCTCTAAACGTGCCAAAAACAGCAATAGTAAACAGCGTAAAAGGGAAGCCAAAAACACGAATTTTATAATAATCTACACTATAATCTAATATTAAATCTGAGGCATTGTAAAGTTTAAAAATAGATGCCGCAAAAGGATATGTTGTAAGTATGATTAAGATACTTAAAGAAGTGATAATAAAAATAGCTTGAGCTGGAAGTGATTTTATAGCTTCAAGATTATTGGCTCCTAAATACTGAGAAACCAAAGAAGAAATGGCACTTCGTGTTTGACCAAGCACCCAAATAAGCATCGATAAAAATGTAGTAACGATACCAACAGCAGCTAATGATTCGGTTGCGTTTACTTCAATATTTCCAACAATTGCCGCATCAGTTAATGATAAAATAGGTTCGGAAACCCCTGAAATTAATGCTGGAATGGCTAGTTTGTTAATTTGTTTTAGGGTAATAGTTGCACTCAAAAGTCTTTTTATAACTAATTATTATTAATGATTATTTTTGCTGTATAATTTTCAGTAAATTTAGTCTTTAAAATTTTGAGTATGAAGAATATTTTAGTTCCTGTTGGATCCTCTAAAAACGCTAAAAGCCATTTACAATATGCTGTTGACTTTGCCAAAGAGTTTAATGCAAAGCTATACATAGTACAAGTGTATAATGTATATACTAAGGCAGGAACTATGATAAAAGTTGATCATATACTAGAACGCGAAAGTCAAGAATTTTTAAATAAGCTTATAGCTCAAATTGATACAAAAGGCGTAGATGTACATACAAGAGTTCTTAAGGGTAAGCTTGTAGATACAATTGAATTGGCTTGTAAAAAAGGAGACATAGATTTAATTATTCTTGAACCAAGAACAAACTCTATAAGAGATGAAGTATTTTTAGGAAAAACTTCTGGAAAAATCATAAAACAAACACAAATTCCTGCATTAATTGTACCAGAAAACTATGTTTTTAAGCCTATTACCAGAATATTAATGGCTGTAAAATCGGCAATTATAAAGAAGGAAGGTGTTTTAGAACCACTAAAAGAAATTCAAAGTAAGTTTAATGCTGTGACCAGTTTACTGTTGGTTAAAACACCGTATTACAACGAAGGTGATTTTGACGTGAATGATGAGTTAAACAACTTGGTCAATAATACCACTACCACAGAAAATGCAACGACCTTTCAAGGGGTTTTAGAGCATTTTAAATCTAACGACCCAGATATGTTGTGTGTGGTACGACGCAGACGTGGGTTTTTCACAAAAAAATGGGAGAAAAACACCATTTTAAAGAAAGATTTTCATAGTACACGACCTGTATTAGTGTTGAGTGGGTTGAAGTAGTAAAAATGGGGATGTAGCTCAGTTGGCTAGAGCGCTTGACTGGCAGTCAAGAGGTCGTGGGTTCGAATCCCATCTTCTCCACTAGTAATAAATAGGCTTTCAAAAGAAATAGAAAATATTTTTTATTTCTTTTGCATACGATTTGCATATTATTCCACGCTAAATCATTTTTAGCAATTATTCTCAGTCAACTTAAATAACAAATTAGCTTTAAAATAGGTTATTTCATTCCCTTATTTGTTGTTATTATTTTAAAATGTATATTTGCTTTACTCCCTAATTTTTAATAGTATTATTAATAAATCCATCCTAATTTAAATGGGATGAAATCTATACATATTAAATGCCAATAACAGGGACTCAATTCGAAAACCATACAAAACCATTCTTTAGAAAGGTATTTGAGGAAATAGGATTTCATGTTTTAGAAGTTAGGAATCAAACATCAGGAACTCAAAACGGGTTTGATATAAAAATTTCTTTTGAAGATGACCATGGTATAGATAGAAGTATTTTTATTGAATGCAAATATTATGAAACTACGTTATCTTTTAGCCAAATTGTAACAAAGATTATTGAATTAAATGGTTCAAATTATGTGCCAGATGGATTTATTGCACTGTCTCCTAAGAGAGATATTAGTAACCGGGATGATAATTTAAAAGAGCAGTTAGAGTCTTCATTTAAGTTTCCTATTAAATTTTTGACCCCGGATTCGGAGGTTCATAATTTATTTGCATTGGACGAAGATTATTATAAAGTTGTTTATGATGAAGAATGTTCAATTAAACTTAATCGTGAAGATTATTTGAAAAAATTTAAGGCTAGAATTAATATGATTCTAAGTCAAAAAGACACTTTGGCAATAAGCAATTTTATTTCGATTTCTGAAACAAGTGAAACTCCTGATGAAGATGAGAATCTTAGAACTACATTGGATGAAAAACTGGATGCACTTAGTCCTTCAAATGAGGAACGAATTAGGTATCATCAACTAAGGTGTAATTATAAAATATTTTTAGAGGAGCAACAGGACTTGAATAATGCTTTAAGAGGAAAAATAATTGATTGGCAAGATGATTTGAGGCTTAAGGCGTTTAGATTAACAAGTAAATTTAAATCAGACAAAAACTACACCCCAAGCAAATTTTTTCACGATTTTTTCCAAGCTGCCGAAAATTCTCTAATAAGTTTTTACGATAATAATTCATTGAGTGGTAGTGACGAGAAGTTATTGCATGGAGTAGTGATGGAATTAGCTGCTGAGTGCCCACTAGATTGGAGAGAATAGTATGAGTACAATAAACACTTTAATTACAGCTTTAGAAAGAAAAAATCTCAAGATAAATGTAAACATGGAAAGACCATATTACATTCAACCTGAAGATAGATTAATGTATAGAGCTCATAGAGTGTTATTGATACTTAAGATGTTAAACACTAAGAGAGGATTATCTAAAGAGGTAATAGCTTGTGTTGATTTCTTACTAAGAAACACAAGCTATCAAAGACAGTTTATATTGCAGTATTTTAAAGACAATAAAAAAATAGCCGAAAAAATAAAAATATATAATCTTTCTTGTAGTTTAGAAATGGATAGTAACATTGTACAATATAAAAGTTTACCATGGGATTTAAGGTTTAATGATATGTTTCTTTTTCTTTTGGTTAGAGAGCTTATTGTTTTTACAAGTAGTGAGAAAAACCCTAGAGCTATTATAAGTGAAAAAGGGATTGATTACTCAAAGAGTTTTGAAGAGATATTCCCTGACGAGATTAACTTTCTTGAAATTTTTGGTAAAACTATTTCGGAGGAAAAAACCATACATATCATAACTAAAGTAATACCTGAATCATACTGGAAAGAGAATGAGAAACTTATTCATTAATCGTCTTAAATATAATATAGGAACAAATGTTGGCTCTAAATTTGGAGCTGATATAGTATTTGATAAAGGACTTAATATTGTTTATGGCCCAAATTCTTTAGGTAAAACGAGTATAATAATTGGAATTCTCTATTCTATGGGTTTAGAAAAGTCCTTTGGGATTTTTAAATCTAGTCAAAATCCATTTAAACCTGAATTTTATGATGTCATAGAGGGAGAAAAGATTTCAACATCATTTGTTCAATTAGAAATATCTAATGGTAAAAAAACAATAACCATAGCAAGAAGCATTATAGGTAAAACCAATGTAGTAGGAATTAAAAACTGTAAAATCAAAGATTTTCACTCAACAAAAAAAATTAACTATTACGTTGCAGTAGGAGATGGAGTTGCTTCAAAAGGAGGGCTACAACACTATCTTTATAAGTTTTTGAACATACCATTCTTAGAAGTGCCAACTTATGACGGGGGAGCATCAAAACTGTATTTTGAGAATTTAACCCCTTTGTTTTTTGTGGAACAGAGAGCAGGGTGGTCACAAATTCAGTCAATGCAAGTAACAAGGTATGGTATTAGGGATGTCAAAAGAGTGGCTTTCGAATACCTAATGGGATTAGATAGGTTTGAGTCACATCTTATTGAAATAAGGAAGAAGGAAATACTGGAGAAAATAAGAAGAAAAAAGGCTGTACTTGGAGATAGAGAGGAAGAGATTATTGTTGGAATAAACGGTGAAAAAGATGGGAGTGTATTGTTAGTAAACAGAAGTGATATTGGTAAAACGAGTGTTCATGATGGGCTAAGTTATTTAGATAAAAAATACAATCGTGAGTTAGAAGTTCTGGAAAACTTAAGTGAGAGTGATTCTGGTTTAAAAGATGAAAATAAGGGTTTGAGAACTAGGCTTAGAAGGTTAGATTACAAATTAAGAAAATCAATTGACAGAGCGAATAAGCTTAATTCAGAAATAAGTGGCTACGTAAATTATATAGAAAGAATACAGATTAACAAAGCCAAAAATAGACAGTTAAAGAAAATTGAAAATCTAGCTTTAACTTTAAACATTAATTCTTGTCCTGTATGTGAGACAGAATTAAATGTTGAGGAAGAAGGAGAATGCAAACTATGTCATTCTAAATTAAAAAGGAAAATATCTTCTCCAGAACAAAATTTGGCTTTTTTAGAAGACGAAGAAAAATCTTTTAAAGAAGTACTACGGTCAAAGAAGCTGGAACTTAGAAAGGTAGGAGTAGCTATCGCAGACCAAAAAGCCAAGCTAAAAGAGCTTGAGGAAACAATTGAGCACAGTATTAACACCTATTCTGATTCTAGTAAATCTAAAATTAAATTAAAGGTTTTAGAGTTAGATGATATTAGGGAAGAAATTAAGAGATATAGATGGGCGTCTAGAAAATGGCAAGAATTGGATTATTTCAGGGAAGAATTGGCGGAGTTAGAGGCTGAAAAAAAGACGATAGATGAAAAGCTAAGGGATTTAAAATACACAAAAGGAGACCTTGAAATTTTAAAGTCTATTGTAGATAATTTTAGAAACAATGTAAGAGAGCTTGAATTGTTCAGAAGTAAAGAGCAATTAATAAATCAAATAAAAATTGATGAAAACGATTATTACACGCCTTATTTAGATTCATATGACATCTATAATATTGTGAGTTCAAGTGATAATGTGCGTATAATTTTAAGTTATTATTTGAGTTTATTACAGACTTCCGTTAAACTTGAAAAAGATAATAACATCAAATTCCCAAACATCTTAATTTTTGATGAACCAAAACAGCAAAATTTGGATAATAAAACACTTAAAAAGTTCATTAGCTTGATTGAGCACATAGAAGAAAATAAGTGTCAAATAATATTAACTACGTACAGCCATGTTGAAAAAGAAAAGAACTTGTTTGAAAAATATATATGTCATGAAATGGTTGATAGTACAGATTACTTGCTGAAAAGAATTAGTTAATTATTTCAAAAACTCGTCAACAGGCGTTTTTAATGCCACAGAAATTTTTTTTAAAGTATAAACACTAGTATTTATTTCACCTCGCTCAATACGACCTATTTGATTTTTAGGAATTTCAGCTTCAATAGCTAATTGGAATTGAGAAAGCCCTTTAGACATTCTAATTTCTTTAAGAGTGTTACCTAGCTTTTTTAAAAACTCTTGTTTTGACGATGAATACTTCTTTGGCATACCGAAATATCAGTACATCAAATAAACTAATCGGACACATGTTTGTGTCCAATATAAAATAATTGCTACTTTTAAAGACAAGAATTTTTAATCAAAGCATGCAAAAACTATGATATTTAACAGATTTATTTTAGCTATTTTAATTATTTTAATCTATAGCTGTGGCGATAATAGAAATAACAATTCATATAAGCAGCAAGGCAAGGAGAAATTTGATAGTGTTCGATTGGCAGCCGAAAACAGCAGAGATAGTATTATAAAAATTGAAGAAAAAATAGCGGTAGGGAATATTAATTTTGGAATTAGTAAAGCTGAATATGTACTGGAGAAAGAGAAGTTTTTAAACTCAACCAATGGTAAGCTGGGAACATTTAAATTTTCTATGAGACCAGATTTTTATGATGAAAATAGAGGGCTTAGGCATTTAAGACTGTATGGGCAGATTAGGAATTATAATTATTTCAAAAATTATATGTTGGATGATTTTTCTTCTTTAAAATCAATATTAATTAAAAAATATGGCATCCCGACAGACACTTTTATATATAATCAATTGCCAAATATAGAATGGAAAATAGGAAATAAAAGTATTCGATTGAATATAGTTGAAGATGATTATAATTTTAAATATAGATTATTGCTCCATTTTAAATATGAAACACAAGATGAAGCCAGAAAATTAGAAAAAAAGGTTATAGAAAAAGAGAAAGCATCTATCGAAAAGGCTATCGAAGATTTATAAGGTTTTTTATATTTCACCACCCACCAAAAATTTCAAATTGTGTTTATGTATATGTGCAATAGCTCGTCTATTAGCCCAATTCTGAATTTTAATTGATAACCAGTGTTTTACATTAATGGGTTTTAATGGGTTTTATTCATAACTTATTTGAAAACTTCCAAAATTGTATGGATACCTTTCAAGAGTGTCCTTTTAACACCTCTTTTGGGGTTTGTGGTGTTACTCTATTGCTTGTAGTAAGGCATTAAGTGTATCAACACTTAGACGTTCTATGTTAATTGGATTGGACTTTTGTTTATTGTCTTCAAGGTAAAACCCAAGATGTTTATTAATCATTTCTAATGCTTTTGATTTATCAACGAGTTTAACTGTCATCACTTCCTCTTCTACCTCTTCACCTTGTCTTGTAACGTATTTCTTTTTTTTATATGTTGCTGATTGAATGCAACGTTTCAGGTCTTCTGGGAGCTGTTTTAATTCTGACGGAGTAAGAAGGATGTAATCAGTTATATCTGAGTAAGCCCAGTTAATCAACTCTTTTAATATGTCTTCATTCTTAATAGAAACGCTACTTCTTAAAGCTTCTCTCTTGGCTTGAATATAAGCTATTGAGTCTGTGTGCTTGATAACTGTGTTGAAAAGGCTAGCAGCACTATTATAATTATACATTGAGCCTTTAACTGTTCTTACAGCTTTAATTCCATTGAAACCATTTAAAAAGTATTGGTCAATGATATTTTTGTATAAATCTTTAAGAGGTTTTTTTTGTTTCTTCATTTCTCAGTTAAGGTTAGGAATATCAATAACTTATTTAAATCTTATATCGTAGAATGAGGTTCTTTTCCAAAAGTCTTTAGTTACATAATGTCCAATTTGGTTGATATCATTAATTCTGTCTAAATAACTGACAGTTTTTTTGTTAACTCCTATTTCTTTTGATAAACGTTCTTTGGAGTAGGACGCGTTAGTGTCAATCAGTAAATGTAGATGGGTCATATTATCATTTCTATCTTCCTCTATACAGCAAAACAGCTTATTTATGCTTTTGTACTTTATCAAATTGTCCATTAGAGGATGTATGTTAAATTCAGTTATTGCAAAATGTCTTCTAAGGGTTGCATTGTAATCCCATTTCATTGATGTTAGCCAATTCCCGTAGGCATTAGTAATTAAACTCATAATTGTTGTTTATTAAACGCAACAAGGTTAATGCAGGTTTCCCCTCCTTATTGTATAATTCAGTATTTAGGATTACTTTCTTACTTTAAGTATTTATTTGCATTAGCTTCAATTTCTTTGAAGGTCTCTTGCTTTTTTGATTTAATCCAAGCCAAGATTTCATTTCTGAAAAATTTTGACCTATTGCCTATTTTATGAAAAGGAATTTCTCTTCTATGGCAATAACCATAAAGAGTTGGAACTGATAATCCTGTCAACTCTGAAACAGCTTTGATATCAATAGGGTTGTCATGTTTATCACCTGACATATTATTAGGGTTTTGTATAATGTCAAGTAATAGTATTTCAATCTTATCTAACCTTGCCTCTATATATTCAAAAGGATTATTCATATTACCTTATTTTAAAATTGATATGGCAATATTATATTTTGTTGGAGTATGTAACTAGTTATTTTTAGTTACAACTTATCATTATATAGATTAATGAATTTTTCTTTTAAGCAATCAAGGTCAGCTTTAGCTATATCTCTCTTGTTAAGTGGCAGCTTTTCAAAAACAGACTCGAATAATTCTATTTTGTTTCTAAATTTAATGAAGGAGATTGGGTCAGGAGGGACAATACGATTGTTTTTATTTAAAAAATAGATGTAACGCTGGTAAAGCTTTTCACCTGATTTATGATTGTTGTCATTGGCGTGAATATTACAATTTGACCTATTAATATCAATACCCAAGTAAACATATTTCAAAGCAGTTTCATCTATAGTGGACTTATTGATTTTGACTCCTAATAGTTTATTTCTAAGTGCAGTATAGATATTAATTATTTCTTGTTGTCTTTTGTTTGCTTCTGGAATGGCTTTTTCATTTTTACATTTGTTTTTCCAGTCAAAAGAAACAAAAGATTTTGGAGTCTTTTTTTTAAATCGTTCAAGAGACATGTCTAAACCTTTAAAAATACTCTCTATTTGTGTTTGGGTAAAATTGGATGTATTGAAATAATGTTTTGCTTTATATAGGATGTCTTCAGGTGTGATATCAACCAGTTCGTTTTGGGCATAATCCCAATCATCAGGGGATTTATCTTTATTAGTTCTTTCTTGAAAGCCATTTTCATCTACAACGTATTGAATTAACTCGCCAATCAGTATTTCGGGGAAGAAGACCTCATTTAAATAGGGTAATACCGTTTTATTAATGTATTTGGTATCCATAGTTTAAAAATCCATTAATTGTTTTGCTAATTCTTTTTTTGTTTCATCTTCAAATCCATTAAAGTAAGACTGAGTTGTTTTAATATTCTTATGCCCTAAACTTTCCTGTATGAGTTCCATGGTAGCTCCTTTGCGGATTGATGTTGTGGCAAAACTGTGTCTTGCCCAATAGGTAGATATTTCATTAGGAAGTCCAATAGATTTACACAGTTTCTTTAAATGTTGATTGATAAATCTTGTGAAGCCCTTTATTTTTAATCGCTGTTCTTCTGCATTCATTGTTTCTGATATGATATCAAACACATAATTTTCAGGATGTGTATTCTTGTTACTATATTTTTCAATAAATGATTTAGCATAATCGTTAAGATAAATAGTGATTGGTTTTAAGTCAGATTTTGAAGTAAAAAGAGTTTTAGCTCTATAGAATTTAATGGTTTCGCCATCAATGTTCTTAAACTTAAGTAATGCAATATCTTTAATGTTTATTCCATTAGAGTTGAATGAAAAGAACCAAAAAGCTTTGGCTTTTTCTTGCTCTGGAGTACTTGGAGTAGAGTTAAATAGAATTTTAAGTTGCTCCCTTGTCAATGCCTTTTTTGAAGCTCTAGAAGAAGGAATTTGATATTTTCTTTTACCGAATGGATATATTTCTTGCTCTATTTCATTTTCAGCTATAGCCTTATTGAAAATTGCTCTTAGCGGTCTTAAGAATATCCCTACTGTAGTTATGCTACGACCAGTTATTTTTAAATAGTTTTCAAATTCATTTAGCCAGTTTTTATCAATATCGAAAAAGCTTAATTTGTTATACTTCTTATTTTTGTTTTCTACAAATTCGCTTATAGCTTTTTCACTGTATTTATAGGAGTCGGCAGTCCCTAAGCGATTGTTTTTGCGATAGTGTTCTATTAGCTGATGATAGTGATAGCTTATCTTTGTTCCCTCTCCTTTTTCTCTAAACATTTTTCTTTCGAATTGTTCAAATGAAAAGATGTTAAGCTTATCTGCTATTTCATTAGCCTTAGTTTCTATTGCTTGAATTTGCATTCGAATTTTCTTGTTTTTGTTTCGCGGCTTTGTTGATAGCCAAATACTATCAAATTCTTTTTTTGTTAGGTCAAACACGGTGGGGAATAATTTTTGCTTTCTAGGGTTTGAGCTAAAAACTCTTAATTTAACGGGATACTTGCCATTAGATTTAGGTCTTCTTGTGTCTAGATAGATTGATATGGAATATTCTCTTTTCACAATTAAATAATTATTGCATATTATTTGCATACAAAAATACATAATTTGCATACAATATAACAAAATAGAACAAAACCTTTTCTCTATTTTTGTTATATATACAAAAGAAAATAGAAATGATGATAAACTAAAATATAATTAAAATTTTGACTGGCAGTCAAGAGGTCGTGGGTTCGAATCCCATCTTCTCCACTATTAAAAATTTGTAATTGATTTTACAACCACCTCCAGTTCTGGGGAAAGCTCATTAGATTCCCAAGGATGCTTGGTATTAAATACATGATCTGCATCTTTAATAATTTGTAATTTACTATTTGGATTCCACTTATGTAATTCGTTAGCTTCTTTAATGTTTATAGAAGTATCGTTATCACCATGAATAATTAGTTGCGGAATGGTTAATGTTTTGGTTGCAGATTTTATGTTTAATAGTTTTTTATTAGCAATAAAATTTTCATAAAATTGATAGTAGTGTGGCATTTGCTGCTTAGTACGACCATTTAAAACATATTTTACGCCTTTTTCTTTCCATTCTTTTAGATTTCCTATAGTTGCTGTACGTTTTTCAAAGTCACAAACACTCGCTAAAGTTATAAGCTTTGTAATGCGTTTGTCTTCAGAGGCCTTTAATATGCATATACCACCACCACGACTGTGACCAATAAGACATATGCTCTTGGTATTAACAAAAGGTTCGTCCTTAAAGTGGTGTTGTGACCAACTAATAACATCGTTTAAATCGTTTAACTCTTTGGTGTAATTGTTTTGTCCAAAGGCTTCCAAATCTGGAAAATCAATAGGATTTTCCATTGTGCTTCCATTATGCGAGAAATTAAATTTTATAAAACAAAAACCAGATTCAGAAATTTTTTTAGCCATAACGTTCCAAGCACCCCAATCTTTAAATCCTTTATAACCATGACAAAAAATAATTATTGGCTGATTAGATTTACTTTTAGAATAAAAAGCATCAATAAGTATTGGTTTCTTTTTTTGCCGCTCAAAAATGTAATTTTTTAAAACTTGCATTACTCTATTTCTTTTTCAATAAAATCAATATTAGGGTTATAAATTTCTAGAATAAGTTTTTTTAGCTCATTTTCAAAATTATTAAGTACTTCAACATCTATATTAGTGTTTTTGTTTCTACTACCAGGTTTTTCTTTTTTACCAAATTTCAAAAACCCTGAGCTTAAGTTTTTAAACGATATTATTCCTGCTTCAACATTTTGTTTAAAAGGGGTTTGTAAGTGCAACATGTAAGCATACATTAATACTTGAAAGCTTTTGCTGTACTTTTTGTAATCGGTACATATAATGTCCCAATCCACTACTTCAACTTGGCTTTGTTCTACTTTTCCAGTTTTATAGTCTATAATTCGTAAGGTGCCATTGTACTCGTCGATACGATCTACTTTACCTTTTAGCGTTACAGGGAAATCTAAAGTGTCAATATTGAGGTTTACAGATAAATCTGCTTCTACTTCAATGATTTTTATACGGTTTCCTTGTTCTAAATCTTTTAGCTCCTCGTTTAAAAAATTAGTTACATAGCGTTTTGCGATTTCGTAAATAATAAGGTTTTTACCTTTAGTTATATCGCCATCTTTGTATATGTTTTTAAAGTGATGTTGTACTGTGTTTTCAACCTTCTGTGTCATGTTTTTAATCAAATCAACGTTTAGTATAGCATTTTCAAAAGGTTTATAAAGGTCTTCAAGAGTATTGTGTACAACAGTTCCAAGAGTATTAGCTGCTACGGTTTCTTCAACATCGTCAACTTCTTTAATGCCGAGAATTTTTTGATAGTAAAAATCTAACGGATTTCTAATATAGTTGGTTAAAGATGAAGGAGACAATCCCTTTTTGGACAATGATTTTAAGGTTGAAATAACATCATCTGTTTTAGAAATTGACATCAATTCTTGAAAAATTTTGGGCGTTATAGGAGTAATTATTTTATGCTGTATGTTGTGAATTCCTTCTACTTCTAGTTGTGTGATAAATCTGCTTTTTTCACCTCCATTAATAACATCAGGCTCAGTATTGTATAAAATAAACACATTTTTTGAACGTTGTATTAATCGGTAAAAATGATATGTGTAAACAGCGTCTTTTTCCTTATATGTTGGTAGCTTGTTTTCTAGTTTTACATCATAAGGAATAAATGAGTTGTTACTTTTTCCCGAAGGTAAAATGCCTTCGTTGACTGAGGTGATAATTACTGTTTCGAAGTCTAAAACCCTTGACTCTAACATTCCCATTATTTGTAATCCTTTTAAGGGTTCGCCTTTAAAATCAAGTGTTTCAAAGCTAAGAAGTTCATTATATACACTATACAAAGCACTTATTGAAATAATGTGCTTGTATTTAGAGTTTAGAGTGGTTAAAGTGTTAAAAACTTCATTAAACCTATAAAGATACTCTAGAGCTAGTAAGTTTTCCTTTTTATTTTTTACTAAAAAGGCTTTAATTTCAAGAATAACTCTTAAGCAGTTATGTAGTGCTTCGCTTGGGTTGTTTGACCAAGGTTTAAATAATAAAGTTAAAATCGTTTCTAATTGAGGCGCTAGCTTAAGAAGTTTTTTATAATCAATATTTACTAAGTTGTTTTCATTAATGAAATCAATAATAATTTGACCAAAATCTTTATGATTGTCTATAAATAATGACCTTATAAAAGAATGAGATAGTATTGCAATTACATCTTTATAGTAAAAGGATGATTTACCATCTTTATGAAGCAAGAATAATTGATCGAATAAAGACGCTAAAGGGATAGATTTAAGCGGAAATCCCATGGTAATGTTAAGTGCCTCTACAGTATCTGGCAACGAATTTAACACTGGTAATAACAGGGTTTCATCTCCTAAAACAACAGCAGTATTATTAAGATGACCTTTTTGTGATTTTAATGTTGAAAGTATTTCTCCAACATATTTAGCTTGCCCAACATTTTTCGGGATGCCTATAACCGACATGTTTTTTTGTTCTGAATAATGTTTGTGAGACCATTGAAAAGGTTTACTTTTTAAGTATGTCCACATGTTTTTATGCTGGCGAATAAAGTAACCTGCATCATGTTTAGTATTATTTAAAAACAATTCGTCAATATCCCAATACACACTTGCTAAACCAGATTGGAGTAACTCCTGTATAATAAGGCTTTCAGAATTATTTAATGCATTAAACCCTAAAAAAACGTGATGGTCATTTTCGTTAAGTTGAATATAGCTTTCTAAACTCTCTACGGCTTCTCTATAAATTAACCCTTGATATGCCTTCCCTTTTTTTATAAGCACATCAACAAGACTAGAATAGTAAGTAAACAGTCGTTTCCAAAACGCTAAATAATTCGTAATTAAAGGAGTTTGATTTTTTTCTAACGCCCAATGGTTAATATCTTTAATGTCACTTAAATATTTAAAAATAGATTTAGGTTCAATAAGATATCTATCTACTTCATTAAAATCTTGTAGTAACATTCGAGCCCATTTTGAAAAAGTTTCAAATGATTCAATCTGCTCAATAGGAGTTTGAGATTTGTAAACACTATAGAATTCAAAAAGAAGTTCTGTGTTGCTTATTTTTTTTAACTGTGAAAGTTCTTCAACAAATTCTTCAATGCTTATTATTGATGGTGCGAAAATAGTTTTAGAAGCATTCGTGGCTATTTCATTTCGCAGGAATACACCAGCACGTTTACTTGGAAGTATAAACGTTAGGTTAGATAAATTAACCTCTTTTATTTCAAGGTCTTTTAAAACATCACTAATAAAGTTTGGCATAGTATAAAAATAAAAAACGCTTCGAAATTTCGAAGCGTTTTTTGTTATATAATTTGAATTATATTTTATCTCTTACATGTTTGCAAGTTTTACTTCAACACGTCTGTTTGCAGCTCTACCAGCTCTAGTTCTGTTAGAATCTATTGGCATAGTTTCACCATAACCTTTTGCAGATAATCTAGCGGCAGAAATACCATTGTTTACTAAGTAATCCATAACTGCATTTGCTCTAGCTTCTGATAATCTTTGGTTTAAAGCATCTCCACCTGTACTGTCTGTATGACCTTCAATAGTGAAGTTAGCTTTAGGATATTCTTTTAAGATAGCAGCAATTGCTTGTAATGTTGGCTCAGTACCACTTTTGAAAGAAGATTTACCTGTATTAAAGTTAATAGTTCTTGCGTATTCAGTTAATTGGTTTTGAACCTCAACCGTAGGAACAACTATTTCTGGGCATCCATTGTTAGCAACAGTACCAGCTTCGTTAGGGCATTGATCGTCTTTGTCTAATACACCATCACCATCAGAATCTGGCCAAGGGCATCCGTTGTTTGCAGAAGGACCTGCTTCGTTAGGACATCTATCGTCTTTATCTGTTACACCATCACCATCAGCATCTGGACAACCAGCTAATGATTTTAAACCAGCAACATTAGGACAGTTATCATTATTATCTGATACACCATCACCATCAGAATCTGGACAACCATTAAACTCAGCTAAACCAGCTTCGTTAGGGCAAGTGTCTTTAGAATCTTCAATACCGTCACCATCAGTATCAGGGCAACCGTTGAAAGCTTCTAGACCAGGAACTTCAGGACATGCATCGTATTTGTCATATATCCCATCACCATCAGTATCTTTACCTCCAAACTTAACAGAAACTCCAAAAGTATGTTGAAAATGCTTAGCTAAATAATCTTCAAAAGAATGCTTATAGCTAGATTGAGCTGTTAAGCCTATATTATCGTTAAACCAATAATTAATTCCAAATGTTCCATTAGCAGTCCCTGCTCCAATTTTATCTACCCAAGTATAACCACCTCCCACAGCAAGGAAAGGGTCAAATTTACCTGTATTTAAAGCATCAGCAAGGCTATACTTAATGATACCGTCTAAACCATAATAGCTTAAGCTATTAATGTTAGCATCACCAAATTTTTTAATTCGGTTAAAAGACAAAACTGCTCCTAAAGAGAAATTATCTCCTAAATAATTAGAAACTGAAAAGGAATTAATTGTAGGGCTTATATTCCAATGATCTGTATCAAAGAATTTTTCAAAAGTCCCACCAAGCGGAGAGCCATCTCCAACTGGATAAAAATCAACGGCGTTAGTCCCTATGCTTAATTGCCAAGGATTATTCTCGTCTTGTGCGTTAACGTTGCTAAAACCAATTACTAGCAACAAAGCGAACATTAATCTGCTAAGATTTTTCATATTCTATAATTTTAATTTTAAGTGTTAATTGTAAGCAAAAGTAAGTTGTTAAAATTTATTAACAAAGACAAATATAGGAAATTATTGACTTTTTTGTATTAAAACACTAGTATTTATAAAGGTTTTAAACAATTTCAAGGGCTTTTCCTACTTTAATAAATGCGGCAATAGCTTTGTCTAAATGCTCTTTTTCATGAGCTGCCGATAATTGCACTCTAATTCTTGCTTTTTCCCTTGGTACTACTGGAAAAAAGAACCCAATAACATAAATACCTTCTTCTAATAGTTTGTTTGCCATTATTTGAGATAGTTTTGCATCATAAAGCATTACTGGAACAATAGCTGAGTCACCATCAACTATATCAAAACCAGCATTTTTAATACCTTTTTTAAAGTAGTTTGTGTTCCATTCTAGTTTATCTCTTAGTGATGTGTCGTTTGAAAGTAAGTCAAACACTTTTATAGATGCTCCAACAATTGCAGGTGCTAAAGAGTTTGAAAATAAATATGGTCTAGAGCGTTGACGCAACATATCAATAATCTCTTTTTTTCCTGTAGTGTAACCACCCATAGCACCACCTAAGGCTTTGCCAAGAGTTCCTGTTATAATATCAATACGATTCATAACATCTTTTTCTTCAAGTGTTCCTCTTCCTGTTTTACCTATAAATCCAGCAGCGTGGCACTCGTCAATCATGACTAACGCATCGTATTTATCAGCTAAATCACAAATTTCATCTAAAGGAGCTACTAAACCATCCATTGAGAAGACACCATCCGTAACAATTATTTTAAAGCGAGCACTATTTGCATTTGCGTCTTTTAATTGTTTTTCAAGGTCTTCCATATCATTATTTTTATAACGATATCTTGCCGCTTTACATAAGCGCACTCCATCAATAATTGATGCATGGTTTAGAGAGTCTGAAATTATAGCATCTTCAGCAGTTAAAAGTGGCTCAAAAACACCTCCATTAGCATCAAAAGCAGCAGCATAAAGAATAGTATCTTCGGTTTCATAAAAATCAGCAATTTTTTGCTCTAATTCTTTATGTATGTCTTGGGTTCCGCAGATAAAACGTACTGACGACATTCCAAAACCGTGTGTATCCATCGTGTCTTTTGCTGCTTGAATGACTTCAGGATGTGCAGATAGTCCTAAATAATTATTGGCACAAAAGTTTAATACAGTTTCACCTGTGTTTAAGGTTATTTTGGCTCCCTGAGCTGAGGTTATTATGCGTTCTTCCTTATAAAGACCATTGTCTTTAATATCTTGAATTTCTTTTTCTAAATGTTCTTTAATGTTTCCGTACATGATGTATTTTTTTGCAAAGTTAAACTTCTTTTATTTCTATCGTGTCATTCGTATAAATTAGTACACCTTTATTTACTTCAAATCCCATATCCTTTAAAGCATATTTATAGTCTTCAATTTGCGCTAGATGATTACTGTCTTGTGCGCCAGTTTTGTAATCGACAATCGTTGCCTCATTATTTTTATTAATGACAACTCTATCAGGACGCCATATTTTGCCTTGTTTAGTTATAATATCTTTTTCATTATAAACTGTGACATCTGGACTAAACAAGTGTGCTATTAGATTGTGATTTACAATATTTTCAACAATCGTTTTTAATTCTACAGCTTGATTTTCATTGATGACACCAGATGTAATAAAGTTTTCTGTAGTAATTTCTATGTCGTTTTTGGTTTTTATTTGAGACATCATATCATGAATTAAGTTTCCGCGTTCAATAGCTTCTTTTTGAGAAGTGTCCCAGAGGTTTCCAGAGGTTGTAACTATGTTTATTCCATGTTTTTTTTTAGGAATAGAGATAAACATTTTTTGTTTTTCAGTAATAACTAGGTTTTTATGTTTGGAAACGACTCTTTTTTGGTCTCCAAAACTATAATTCAACTTGCTTTCTTCCCATTTACCTATATGCTTTAAATAATGAATTAATAAATCATTATAAGAATTTAAAGTTTCATTTTTCCTATTGGACTGAGTTTTATTGCTAATAATATACAGTTGCTCAACAGGTCTTGTTAGAGCTACGTATAGGAGATTGATATTATCTAACTCTAACTCTGATTGATGTTGCGTATAGAGCGCTTCTCCAACCTCATTTATAGCATCAATATTTTTATTATAATTTATGTATGCTATTGGAAATCCTTGAAAGCTTTCAGGATCTAAAGGAAACCATATTTTGGGACTATTTTCTTTGTAAATGTTTAAGTCGGCATAAGGAAAAATAACAACAGGAAACTCTAAGCCTTTAGACTTATGTATGGTCATTATTTTAACTGCATTTTGACCCTCAGGAGACACTATTGTTAAGGATTCTTTTTTGGTTTCAAAATGTGCTATAAAGTCGGTTAAATTAGAGTTCTTTTTATTTTCATAATCTAAAGTAAAATCTAGAAAAAACTGTAAATATGCATTGGAGGTTTTGTTAAGGTTAAAACCATAAATTATAGCCTCTATAACCTCATAAACTGCAGTTTGTAATGCTTCGGAATAATTAAAATTAAACCCTAAATGGCTACATTCTACAAAAAAAGCACCAACATCTAGATTTATAAGTTTTTTGTAAAAAGCATGAATATCATCAACTTGAAGTTTTTTATTTCCAAGATAGCTAATAACTTCAATCTTAACTTCTAAATTTTGTGGTTCAAGAATATATTTTAAAAGATTAATTATAAACTTAACCTCTGGAGCATTCCCAATAAGTAAAGTTTCTGAAGAGATAATGTCTATACCGTTTTCTGAAAGGTATTTTGCTACAGCAACACCTTCTTTTTTCTTTCTGACAAGTACACAAATATCGTTTAATTTAAAACCGTTTTCAATACAGTTTGTAATTGTTTTTAAGACCTGAATTGGATATTCAATGTCTTTGTCATCATCTTTATCGATTTCTAATAATGTAATATCCACAAAACCTTGATGGTTTTTATAGCAGTCTTGATGACTGTTTTGATATAATTTAGAATATTCCTCATTACTAAAAACAAAAGATGAAATATGTTTAAAAAAGGCATTGTTAAATTTAACAATCTCTTTGTAACTTCTGTAGTTTACAGGAAGATGTTCTTTATTAACTTTTACATGAAAAGGATTGTTATTGCCATTATATAAATCTATAAACTGTTCAGCTTTTCCACCTCGCCAGCGGTAAATGGCTTGTTTAGCATCTCCAACCAGCATAACGCTTCCGTTTTCACTAGAAAGAGAATTTTCAAGAAGAGGTACTAAATTTTCCCACTGCATTTTTGAGGTGTCTTGAAACTCATCAATAAAATAATGCTTAAACTTTTCGCCAATACGCTCATAAATAAAAGGAGCTGGTTGCTTTTTAATGTGATTACCAATAATTGAGTTAAACTCTGAAATTAGCAGTAAGTTTTGTTCTTCTTTAATTTTACGAACTTCTTTATTTATTTCATTAAGTACCGAAAGCGGTGTTACATTTTTATAAATATTTTTCAGGAAGTTATAATTAATAATTAACTGCTTAGTTTTACTAAATACCTTACTAAGGTTTGTTTGTAAACCATCAATTAGTGTAGCAATATCTTGCGAAACGCGACCTGGGTATAGAGAGTTACCCTCAACTAAATCGCTTTGCCAATTAGAAGTAAAAGCAACGCTAAAATCTTCATTAGAAAGTTTTTTAAAATGATTTGGAAGTGAGCTTCTACTAAAATCATAATATTTTACCCCAGATAAATGTATCATTTCTAAAGTACTTTGTGCTTCCTGCGTAATCTCAACTTTAATATTTTCAATTTCTCTACGTAAATACTTTTTAAGTTTCTTAAAATCATCTAAGGTTTTATTTTTTAACAACTCGACATAAGGCACATGATTTTCGTTAACCAATAATTTTGCAACCGGATTAAAGTCATAGGCAATATCCCAGCTTTTATCATCATCAGCCTTTTCAATAGCAAAGTCAATTAAAGTTTTGGTTAGCTCTTTTTCGGTTCCAGCGCTAGCAATTAAATTATCAATAGCTTTGGCCAAAAGCGTGTCGGTGTCTAACTCAACCTCAAAATTTAAAGGTAAATGCAAGTCGTAGGCAAAAGTCCTAATAACTTTTTGAGTGAACTTGTCTATCGTTGAAATATCAAAAGCAGCATAATTATGAATAATACTTTCTAAAATGTTCTTAGATTTTTTTGACAGCTTTTCAGGCGCAACATTAAGCTCTTTACAAAGATCTTTAAACATACTGTTAGGCTCGGTTAAAATAGTGTCTTCAGAAAACTGTTTAAGCGTTTCAATTATTCGCTCTTTCATTTCACCAACAGCTTTATTGGTAAATGTTATCGCAAGGATGTTTTTATAAACATCTTTGTAAGCCGATTTAAAAAGTATTTTTAAATACTCCTTAACTAAAGTGTAGGTTTTTCCACTTCCAGCAGATGCATCGTAAATATTAAAAGAGGTCGAGCTCAAGAAAAGAAAATTTTTATACCAAAATAAGGAAACTTAATAACTTAATTATACAAAACTTAATGCATTATTGTAAATTTGATAGGAAAATAAATATTAATATAAAAACTTTAAAATTATGGCTTTCGAATTACTGAAATTAAAATATGCATATGATGCTTTAGAGCCCCATATTGATGCACGCACGATGGAAATACATCATTCAAAACACCACAATGGTTATACGACAAAATTAAACGCAGCCATAGCTGGTACTGATTTAGAAGGGAAATCTATTGAAGATATTCTAACAAATTTAGACATGAGTAATAGTGCTGTTAGAAATAATGGAGGAGGATTTTATAACCACTCATTATTTTGGGAGGTAATGAACCCAGAAGGCAAAGGTTATTTATCTGGAGAACTTAAAGATGCAATTGAAGCAGAGTTTGGTTCAAAAGATGCTTTTGTTGAGGCTTTTAGTAAAGCAGCAGCAACTCAGTTTGGATCTGGTTGGGCTTGGTTGTGTGTTCATAAAGGAGGCAAGGTTGAGGTTTGCTCTACACCTAATCAAGATAACCCATTAATGCCTGGAGTAACATGTCAAGGAACACCAATTTTAGGTCTAGATGTTTGGGAGCATGCCTATTACTTAAATTATCAAAACCGAAGACCAGATTATATTGAAGCATTTTTTAATGTGATTAACTGGAATGAAGTTGAAAGACGTTATGCAGAAGCTAAATAAGAACTGGCTTATAAATATTCAAAAAAGGCAACCTGATAAGGTTGTCTTTTTTTGTAGAACAATATTTTAATAAAAATAAAAAAGGTGAACGAAGTGTCCACCTTTTTTGCCCCAAATCTACCATAAACTTAACCTACTTATGTTATGGTGATGTAAATATAAGGGTGATTATTTCTAATAATTAAATTTATTAGATAAAATACTTATAAATTAGTCTAACAGTGATTTGCGGAAAACAGCGTATATCAAGCGATAGGAGAAAAATAGCAAAAAAAATCAGAGATAAAATTTTTATTTTCAGGAAGTTAGGATAGTAAGAAATATGCATAAAAAAAGGTGAACGAGAGTTCACCTTTTTTTGCCCCAAATCTACCATGAACTTAACCTACTTATGTTATGGTGATACTAAAGTATATGTAATTTGGTGAAAGCCTATAAATATTAGACGAACTGCATTTTTTTTAGTTTAAAGACCTATTTTTATAGATTAAAAGACGAAAAACACATTTTTTCGCTAATATGCACGCTCTTTATTTCCTTCATAAAAATTAATAAATGCTCTGTTAACCACTCGATTACCGCCAACGGTTGGGTAATTACCAGTAAAGTACCAATCTCCTAGATTTTTTGGACAAGCCTTATGTAAGTTTTCAACCGATTGAAAGATTATTTTAACTTCAGCATTTAAAGACTCATCACTTAAAAGTTCAGATATTTTATCTGAAAGTTGTTCATCGGTAAAAGGTGCATATATTTCTTTTACAAAGTTTTCTACATCTTTATCATCTAAGTTTACTTGAGCTTTACATTTTTTATAAACGTCTTCAACGATACTATAGCTATTAGCATCTTTTAAAAGTGCTAAAGCTGCTCTAAAAGCCACAAGACTTTCTAGATTTGCCATATCAATACCATAGCAATCTGGATAACGAATTTGAGGAGCCGACGAAACCACTACTATTTTTTTAGGGCGTAATCGATCCATCATTTTTAAAATACTTTTCTTTAAAGTAGTTCCTCTTACAATACTATCGTCAATAATAACTAGGTTGTCTTCTGGTTTAATAACACCATAGGTAATATCGTAAACGTGTGCTACAAGGTCGTCCCTACTACTGTCCTCGGTAATAAAAGTTCTTAATTTCACATCCTTAATGGCTATTTTTTCTATTCTTGGATGTTCAGAAAGTATTTCAGTAACTTTTTTTGCCGACATTTTTCCACCACCATTTAAAATAGCTTTGGTTTTTTCTTTATTTAAAAATTCTTCAACCGTTTCAATCATTCCGAAAAAAGATGTTTCAGCAGTATTTGGAATATATGAAAACACAGAGTTTTTTATATCATTATCAATAGACTTCAATACCTTTGGCATAATGAGTTTGCCTAGTAGTTTTCGCTCTTGGTAGATTTCAGAATCACTTCCTCTAGAAAAATAAATACGTTCAAATGAACACGCTTTTCTTTCTAAAGGTTCTAAAATTTGTTTGATTGATACTTCTCCAGATTTTTTAGTAATAATGGCATGCCCTGGATTTAATTCCTTAACATCATCAAAATCTACGTTAAACACGGTTTGAATTACCGGACGCTCTGAAGCTACCACAACCACTTCATCGTCCTTATAATAGTAAGCAGGACGAATACCTGCAGGATCACGTAATACAAATGAATCGCCATGACCAATTAAACCTGCCATGGCGTAACCACCATCCCAGTTTTTTGCGGCTCTTCTTAAGATTTTAGCAATGTTTAATCGTTCAGCAATTAATGGCGAACATTCACTTTTACTATAGCCTTCTTTTTTTAATTTCTTATATATTTTGCTAACAGCATCATCTAAAAAGTGACCTACTTTTTCCATGATGGTAATGGTGTCTGTGTATTCTTTTGGGTGTTGCCCTAAATCTACAAGGTTTCCAAAAAGTTCTTTAACATTGGTCATGTTAAAGTTACCTGCCATAATTAAATTTCTGTGCATCCAATTGTTTTGCCTTAAAAAAGGATGTACACTTTCTACGCTATTCTTACCAAAAGTTCCGTACCTAACATGCCCTAATAGTACCTCTCCAATGTATGGAATATGACGTTTTTGTAAAGCAACATCGTTAGCATATTCCGGGTTTTCTTTAAACTCTTTATTAATGCGCTCGTTTATTTGTGCAAAAATATCTTGAATAGGTTGTTGTTGTATTGAGCGAACTCTGCTAATATACCTTTCTCCAGGTTTTGTATCTAATTTTATGCTTGCAAAACCAGCACCATCTTGACCACGATTGTGTTGCTTTTCCATTAACAGATACATTTTGTTTACACCATAAAAGGCGCTACCATATTTTTCTTTGTAATACTCTAATGGTTTTAAAAGTCTAATATGGGCAATCCCACATTCGTGTTTTAAAGCGTCACTCATTGTATATTTTGTTTAGATTCCTGTCTTCACAGGAATGACAATTTTATGTTTTCAATATGCCAGCATATTGAAGTGCTATTTTAAATAAAAACGCGCTCAAAAATTGAGCGCGTTGGTTTATGTTAATTCTATTTCAAATTGTGTTAAGGCTTTAAATTGCTGAAGTCGTTTTAAAACTTCGTCGCTTTTTAAACTTACCATGCGTTCTGTACCAAATTTTTCCACACAAAAAGAGGCTAATGTCGAACCATATATAACTGCCTTTTTCATGTTTTCGAAAGACAGATCGTCACTTTTAGCTAAATAACCTGCAAATCCTCCAGCAAAAGTATCTCCAGCGCCTGTTGGGTCAAATACTTCTTCTAACGGAAGTGCCGGTGCGTAAAACACGTTGTCGTCATGAAACAATAAAGCACCGTGTTCTCCTTTTTTAATAACCACATATTGTGGTCCCATGTCATGTATTTTTCTAGCGGCTACTACTAATGAGTATTCCCCTGTAAGTTGTCTTGCTTCTTCGTCATTAATAGTAATAACGTCAATTTTTTTCATCACTTTATGTAAGTCATCAAGAGCATTGTCCATCCAAAAATTCATAGTATCTAATACAACTAATTCAGGCTTTTTATGCATTTGTTCTAAAACGCTTAACTGAGTTAATGGATGAAGATTTCCTAACATAACTACTTTAGCATCTTTATAATTTTCAGGAACTACAGGTTGAAAATCGGCCAAAACATTTAACTCTGTAGCAAGTGTGTCACGAGAGTTCATATCGTTATGATATAAACCACTCCAGAAGAAAGTTTTACCGTCTTTAACGATTTCTATTCCTGAAATATCAATGTTTTTATCTTCAAGAAGATCTAAATATTTTTTCGGAAAATCACCTCCAACAACAGACACAGCAGCAGAATCTACATGAAATTGAGATGCTGCCAATCCTATAAAAGTAGCGGCGCCACCAAGTATTTTATCAGTTTTTCCAAAGGGGGTTTCAATAGCATCAAAAGCTACAGTTCCAACAATCACTAATTTGCTCATAAAGTGGTTTAAAAATCCAGTGCAAACTTACGTAAAATTTATTCTGAAAAAAAGTAAAGAAAGCGGTTGTTTAAAGCAGTTATTTTCTTCCAAAATCGGCAGGAATTTCTCCCCAAGCTTTGGTTTCCCATTTCACAATGGTGGTTGTATAAGTGTTGGTTTTTAACCAAGTAATGGCGCGATCCACTAACTGAAAAAGCGCCTCGTTTTTATCATTACGCTCTAATTTTGTATTACAGTTTTTTTTTCTAACCCAACTCATGGCAGTTTTTGAGTCTGTGTAAATAATTCGATTACTATTTTTTTGTTTTAAAAAGGCTAAACCATGTACAATGGCTAAAAACTCACCAATATTATTTGTGCCTTCTTCAAAAGGCCCTTGAATAAACAATTGCTTTTTAGTTTTGGTATCGACACCTCTATATTCCATTTTACCTGGATTTCCACTTGAAGCAGCATCTACTGAAATTGAATTATAATTAGGTTGACCAATTTTTTTAAGCTGTTCCTCGCTAAGTTCACTTTTAAACTTTTTGGTTTTACCAATATAGTCCTTGTAGTTGCCTTTTAAAGCTTTTTTTGCTGTATCAAAAGTTTCAAACGATTTATATTGAGCACCTTGAAAATCTTTGATTTGCGCTTTACAGTCATCCCAAGACTCAAAAACCCCTGTGTGATGTCCTTTCCAGACTGTGTAATATTTTTTCTTTTTTTTACTCATTTTTAGTTTCCGTGAAAACGTAAATCTTTTAGTTTGTATTCAATAAGATCTTTTCCACAACTTTAGGAAAATGCTCCATCTCCAATTCATGAATTTTTGCAGCTACATCTTCGGCTGAATCTGAAGTTAAAATGTCAAATTTTGCCTGAAAAATGATAGCGCCTTCATCATAATTTTCATTTACATAATGTATTGTAATACCACTTTCTTTTTCTTTATTAACAACAACGGCTTTATGAACATGCATACCATACATACCTTTTCCACCATATTTTGGTAATAAAGCTGGATGGATATTTATTATTTCATTAGGGAATTCGGCAATAATATTTTCAGGGAACTTCCATAAAAAGCCAGCCAGCACTATTAAATCTGGTTTAACCGATTTTAAAAGATTTAACACATGATTTGTATCATAGAAAGCGATTTTGTTAAATGATAAAGCACTTACATTCATTTTTTTGCATCGATCTAAAACTTTGGCATGAGGATTGTTAGTTAATACTTGAATAACAGAAACATCATCTCTGTTGTGAAAAAACTTAATTAAATTTTCAGCATTAGATCCACTTCCGGAGGCAAAGATTACAATACGTTTCATTTACAGACAACCTTTTTATTATTCGGACAAAAAAAAGAATAATTATTAACAATTAGAAGCAAAATAAAACTCTTAGAGTTAAAATCCTTAAATTACAATCACATTTTTGTACTAAAGGTGCGTTTTAAAATAAAGTTTTTTATTTTTGCGTCCTAATTAAAACTTAAAATTTAAAGATTATGTCAGACATTGCATCAAGAGTAAAAGCGATTATCGTAGACAAATTAGGTGTTGATGAAAACGAAGTTGTAACAGAAGCTAGCTTCACTAACGACTTAGGAGCAGATTCATTAGACACTGTAGAATTAATTATGGAGTTCGAAAAAGAATTCGATATTCAAATTCCAGATGATCAAGCTGAGAACATTGCAACAGTAGGTCAAGCAGTATCATATATTGAAGACGCAAAATAATTAATAGTTATTTATGGAATTAAAGCGAGTTGTTGTTACAGGTTTAGGAGCACTTACACCTATAGGAAATACCAAAGAGGAATATTGGGATGGTCTTATTAATGGTAAAAGCGGTGCTGCACCTATAACTTATTTTGATACTGAAAAGTTCAAAACTAAGTTCGCTTGTGAATTAAAAAACTTTAACGCTACCGATTTTCTTGATAGAAAAGAAGCTCGTAAAATGGATAGGTTTGCACAGTATGCCATGGTCGCTTCAGATGAAGCCATTACCGATGCTAAGCTAAACCTAGATGAAGTAAATAAATTACGAGTAGGTGTTATTTGGGGTGCAGGAATTGGAGGCTTGGAAACATTCCAGAACGAAGTATTAAACTTCGCACAAGGCGATGGTACACCAAGATTTAATCCATTTTTTATCCCAAAAATGATTGCAGATATTGCACCAGGAAACATATCTATTAAGCATGGATTTATGGGGCCTAATTATACAACTGTATCTGCATGTGCTTCTTCGGCAAACTCAATGATTGATGCGCTTAATTATATTAGGTTAGGGCATTGTGATGTTGTAGTTACTGGAGGTAGTGAAGCCGCAGTTACCATTGCTGGAATGGGTGGTTTTAATGCAATGCATGCATTGTCAACAAGAAATGAAAGTCCTGAAACAGCTTCTAGACCATTTGATGCAACCCGAGATGGGTTTGTATTAGGCGAAGGAGCAGGAGCTATTATTTTAGAAGATTATGAGCATGCAAAAGCTAGAGGTGCTAAAATTTATGCAGAAGTTATTGGAGGAGGTTTATCTTCTGACGCGTATCATATGACAGCACCACATCCTGAAGGAATTGGCGTAATGGCTGTAATGAGAAATTGTTTAGAGAATGCAGGTATTTCTCCTTCTGATGTCGATCATATTAACACTCATGGCACATCAACACCTTTAGGTGATGTAGCAGAGTTAAAAGCGATAAAAGAAGTATTTGGAGATCATGCTAAAAATATTAGTATCAATTCTACCAAGTCTATGACTGGTCATTTATTAGGTGCCGCAGGTGCTATTGAGTCTATTGCATCAATTCTTGCAATAGAACATGGTATTATACCACCAACAATAAATCATTCAGTAGTAGATGAGAATATTGATCCTGATTTAAATTTAATTCTAAACAAAGCACAAAAACAAGACGTTAAAGTAGCAATGAGTAATACCTTTGGATTTGGCGGACACAACGCCTGTGTATTATTCAAGAAATTAGATTAAATCCCGAATGAATTTCATTCGTAACATATTGAAAAGAAATTCCCGTTCTGATGAAGGCGGGAATTTTTTTGTTCAATTGCAAAAAATATTGGGCTTCCAAACTAAGAACCACAGTTTCTACAAAAAAGCATTTACCCATCGTTCCATGAATATTCGTGATGATGATGGGAACCCAATAAACTACGAACGGTTAGAATTTGTTGGAGATGCCATGCTTAGTGCAGTAATTGCGTCGCATTTATTTAGCGAAGTACCACAAGGAGACGAAGGCTATTTAACCAAAATGCGCTCTAAAATTGTAAGCAGGGAGCATCTAAATGAACTTGGAAGAGAATTAAATCTTATTGAGTTAGTTAAAAGTAGAATTTCAACCGATAATTTTGGGAATAATATTCATGGTAATTTATTTGAGGCTTTAGTAGGTGCTATTTTTTTGGATAAAGGTTACTCTATGTGCGAAAAGTTTATTTATGAGCGAGTAATTATTCCGCATGTAGATATAGAAAAGCTAGAAGGAAAAGTAATTAGTTACAAAAGCTTATTAATTGAGTGGTGCCAAAAAGAAAAGAAAAATTTTAATTACAACGTTTACGAAGATACAGGAAACGACCAGTTAAAACACTTCTCAGTAAAATTATCTATAAATAACAAAGTAATCGCTAAAGCAAGAGCAACTTCTAAAAAGAAAGCCGAGGAAAAAGCGTCCAAGCGCGCATTTTTTGCTTTACAAGAAAAAATATCTAGAGCTATCTAACTTAGTACCAAGACTACCGTGTTTTTCATACTATTTTATTGTTAAGTTATAATAAACAGTAAACAATTATAGTGTTAAAATGCTATATTTACATTTCATAATTTAAGCATTATGGCATTACACAAGTTACTTGTTGATGATTTTGATATTGAAACGTATTCTCTGTTAGCAATTCATTGTACCCTTGAGGATTATCGTATTGCCTATCTTTTAAACAAACAGCTTCAAATAAGTTTACAAAGAAAACAGCAAGATATAGATGTTCAATACACAGCATCATCCTTTCCAATTTATGAATGGAAAGATAAAAACCAGCAAACCATTTGGAATCTAGTTTCTAATGTTTGTAAAAAGGAAGAAGATAGTATGGCTAGTTCTGGATCATTATTTGAAACACAAAACAAAATATTAAGAACCCATAATTTAATTCCAGAATATAAAAAGGTGAATTATTTGCTAAAGATTAACAATGATGGAAATTTTATAAACGAAAGAGCAATTATTCACAAAATTCAAGAAATGCCTCAGGTGGCAGCTGTGTTTAGTATTAATGTTTCTCAACTAAAATCTAAGGACAATTTAATTTTTAATTAATGGCCAATAAAAGAAAAAAAACCAAAATAGTTGCAACCTTAGGTCCTGCAACAAACAAAAAAGAAACACTAAAAGCAATGCTCGATGAAGGTGTAAATGTGTTTCGCATAAATTTCTCGCATGCCAATTACGAAGATGTAAAGAGACGAATTAAACTTATTAGAGAATTGAATGATGAGTTTGGTTATAATGCAGCTATTTTAGGAGATTTACAAGGTCCTAAGTTACGTGTTGGTAAAATGCAATCAGATGTAATTGTCAATGAAGGAGACCAAATAATTTTTGCCACTGGGAAAAGATTTGAAGGCACCAAAGACCGTGTGTATATGACGTACGACAAATTTCCTCAAGATGCCAAACCAGGAGAACACATATTACTAGATGATGGCAAATTAATATTCGAAGTCGTTTCAACAAATAAAAAAAACGAGGTTACAGCTAAAGTCATTCAAGGAGGTCCATTAAAATCGAAAAAGGGAGTCAACCTTCCAAATACCAACATTTCACAACCAGCTTTAACCGAAAAGGATATTAAAGATGCCATTTTTGCTATTGAGCAACGTGTAGATTGGATGGCCTTATCATTTGTACGTCATGCCGAAGATTTAATGCAACTGGAAGAATTGATTAAAGAACATAGCGACCATAAAATTCCAATCATTGCTAAAATAGAAAAGCCTGAAGCTGTTGAGAATATAGATAAGATTGTAGCATATTGCGATGGTTTAATGGTGGCACGTGGTGATTTAGGTGTAGAAATTCCAGCTGAAGAAGTTCCACTGATTCAAAAACAGTTGGTATTACGAGCAAAAAAAGCAAGAATCCCTGTTATTATTGCTACACAAATGATGGAAACTATGATTAACAGTTTAACGCCTACAAGAGCTGAAGTAAACGATGTAGCCAATTCGGTTATGGATGGCGCCGATGCTGTGATGTTATCTGGCGAAACCTCAGTTGGTAGTTATCCAGTACAAGTTATTAGGCAAATGTCTAACATTATTAAAAGCGTAGAAGATTCACATTTAATTACAGTACCTCAAGAGCCACCACATATTCGCACCAACAGATATATAACAAAGTCTATTTGTTATCACGCGGCCAATATGGCTAACGAGATAAATGCCAAAGCCATTTCTACATTAACCAATAGTGGTTATACGGCGTTTCAAATTTCGGCATGGCGACCAGACGCACACATTTTAGTATTTACTTCTAATAAAAGCATCTTAACACAACTTAGTTTGCTTTGGGGAGTTAAGGCATTTTATTATGATAAGTTTGTAAGTACCGATGAAACTATTGAAGATGTAAATGCCATTGCTTGCAAAAAAGGGTATTTAGAAGAAGGCGATATGCTTATTAGTTTAGCGGCAATGCCAATACAAGACAAAGGCATGGTAAACACTTTACGTGTTACTGAAATTACAAGTTGTAGTTTTTAGATGTTCGTTTAACGGTCTCGGCTATGATTTCGTTGTGGAATCATCCGCAGGATTATTCCGCTGAGAAATCAGCCGTTGATTTATACTTTTATTTTGGTGTGGCACAAAACCACAATGAATTATAGCCATTGTTGTGAGCAGTGCTTCATTCAGTCGTAAATATTTTACTAATCATTTCAGTAAATATTTCATTCCATTTATTTGAGTCGTGTCCACCTTCAAAATCGCTGATATCAGCATATAAATTCAATTCTTTATATTTTAGTTTTAAAAATTCCGCATCTTTTTTGAGAGAAATATCTTCTTTATTACCGTATCTTAAATATAATTTAGGATAATAAACATTGTTTTTCCATGTTTTCGATTGAATATCTCCTCCGAATACTGAAAAACAAAGATAGGTTCCAATTTTGTTTGGGTGTTTGTTTAATAAATTTAACCCAAAACCTGCGCCATTAGAAGTCCCATAAAAATATCTGTCTTTTTTATTTGGGTTTTGGTTCAATTCATTTTCTACTTTAAGGATTAATTCATCATTAAAGTATAACATATGGTTTTTAAACTTATTTTTTAATAATGAATCCTCACTGATAGATGCAATATCATTAGCATATTCATAATTTCTAAATGTTAAATAGAATTTCTTTCCATTACCCATGTCAACACTGTCAGCAACTTTATTATTAGAATGACTTAAAATCATAATCATTGGATTAATGATTCGATTGTCGATCAATGAATCTAATGTTCTTTTATAAAAATTGTTCTCTTTTATTTCACCACCATCGGTTGCATATAGAATTGGGTATTTTTTTTTACTATTAAACCCATTTGGTAAATAAATATTATGTTTTCGATATTCACTCAAATATTTACTATAAATAGAGTCAGTATAAAATTCAGATTTTGAACTTATTACAGGTTTTTCTTCACAAGAATTTATATATAAACTTATAATTAAAATTCCGATTATTTTTTTCATTTTTTTCATTTTTGCATTGCACACAATGTTAAGATAAATTCAGTTTTAATTGAAGTTTATCGACTGTTAAACGAAGTTAGGTGTTTTTTCTTACAATGTCAAATACCTAAAACTCAAACTTTAACTGTACACTCACGCTTTCTTTGTCCATCGAAGCTTTAGCGTAGATGGATTGTGTGTTTAAATTTGATATTGAAATGCCCAATAACCTAACCGATTCTTTTAAGGTGTCTTGATACAACAAGTTTTTTGCAGCATCTAGGATAATGTCTTTATCACTCACATAATAAGGCAAGGTTCTGCTTCGTGTTTGTAAGGTAAAATCGCTGTATTTTATTTTTAGCGTCACGGTTTTTCCAGCCACTTTACTTTTAGATAATCGTTTAGCAACTTCTTTGGCAATGTGCTCTAATTTTTTAATCATAAACACTTCGCTAGTTAAGTTTTCATAAAAGGTGCGCTCGGCAGCTAACGATTTTCTTGTGCGATGTGGTTTCACTTCACTGTTATGAATACCTCGAACAATGTAGTAATAAGACTTTCCAGATTTTCCAAAATGTGCTTCTAAATAGTCAGCCGATTTTGCTTTTAAATCTTTTCCTGTAAAAATACCTTTTTGGTACATCTTTTCAGCAGTTACTTTACCAATACCATAAAACTTCCTGATATCCAATTGCTCTAAAAATTCCAAAACGTCTTCAGGGTTTACGGTTTTTTGTCCGTTAGGTTTATTGTAATCACTCGCAATTTTTGCCACAAACTTATTAATGCTAATACCTGCGGAAGCAGTTAAGCCAACTTCATCAAAAATGCGTTGCCTTATTTCTTTGGCAATTAATGAGGCACTTGGGTTGCCTTTTTTGTTTTTTGTCACATCTAAGTAGGCTTCGTCTAATGATAGTGGTTCTACCAAATCGGTATAATCATGAAAGATCTTTCTTATTTGTTTAGAAATTTTGGTGTAGCGTTCAAAATTAGGTTTTACAAAAATAAGTTCAGGACACAATTTAATGGCTAAGTTACCAGACATAGCACTTTTAACGCCAAATTGTCGAGCTTCATAACTCGCAGCACTTATAACACCTCGTTTGCCACCACCACCAACAGCGAGTGGTTTACCTTTAAGTTCAGGATTGTCCATTTGCTCTACAGATGCATAAAAAGCGTCCATATCAACATGAATAATTTTTCTTATTGGTAAATCGTTTGGCATAGCGTAAATTTAGGATTTCTTATTCAATTTAAATGATAGAAATAGAACGCAAATTTTTGGTTATATCAGATGCTTTTAAAGCCGAAGCGCATCAAAAACATAGAATCATTCAAGGGTTTTTAAATCGTGACCCTGAACGAACCGTTAGAGTAAGGCTTAAAGACGACAAAGGCATTTTAACTGTAAAAGGACTTTCATCTAATGATGGTTTATCGCGTTTTGAATGGGAAAAAGAGATTTCAAAAAACGATGCAAATGCATTATTGGAGTTTTGCGAGAAAGGAGTTATTGATAAAATACGTTATGAAGTTAAAGTTAACCATCATATTTTTGAAGTCGATGAATTTTTTGGAGACAATGAAGGACTGGTAGTCGCTGAAGTAGAATTACAATCAGAAGATGAAACCTTTACAAAACCAGAGTGGCTAGGAGAAGAAGTGACGGGAGACATAAAATATTATAATTCGCAATTAAGTAAACAACCATATAATACTTGGTACCAATGAAAAAAGTCATTTTTAGTTTAGCAATTCTTTTGGCGATTATTGCATGCAAAACGGAAACGAAAGATACTGTTGAAGTCGCAGAACAACCTCTTGAAACAATAGAAAAGTCTAACAAAGCATTAAAAGAAGCGCTTATTGCAAAAGGCTTTCAGGTGTTTGATTATGTAGATGAAAAAACCAAAGATACTACCTTGATGCAACAATACTTTATGGCCTTTTTAAAGTCTGGACCAAATCGGTCACAATCTGAAGAAGAAGCTAGTAAACTTCAATCGGCGCATTTAGCACATTTAGCAAAAATGTATGAATTGGGTTATGCTGATATTTCAGGCCCTTTTGGTGACGATGGTGATATTAGAGGGATCACTATTTACAATGTTCCAACCTTAGAAATGGCAGATAGTTTAGCCAATGCTGATCCCATGGTAAAAGCTGGTCGCTTAGTGATAGAAATACACCCATGGTGGGCAGGAAAAGGACTTCCGTTGAGATAATTATTCCGAAATCTCAATACGACGTTTGGCTTCATTGCCAAGTTCATCAACCACAGTAATGACATGTTTTCCAATTTCAGGCAAAATAGCAAGTTCATGAATGACTTTTGTGCTTCCAATAAAATTGTCATCCAGATACCAAAAAACGGTTGTTTCTGGTTTTGAGTGAGCAATTTTTAAAATAAGCTCATTGGTATTTCCATCAAAATCCTTAGGTAAAAAGAATTTGCCAGATTGTTTAGGATAAATGAACTGCATGGTAGTAGAGCCTTTTGTTATACAATCGCTTTTGTAAGGAGGTAAGGGTTTATAAAACGGGTTTTTAGACTTGTAATAATATTCCATTAAAGGCGGTAATACAAACCAAGAAACGTTTTTAATATTATCCAAAGATTCACAAGAGGAATTCACTTGATATTGTTCAGAAGCATCTAAATGTACTAAGATATGATAAGGACAAGGTTTGGTTTTTAAGCCACTCAATTGAATGAATTTCTGTTCAGTATCCCTGCAATTAGGCGACGCTCTATAACCACTTTTGGAGCAAACGGCTACTTCTTGCATTTCATCAAAAGGCTTACTAAACCAGTCGCTATGTGGCAATATATCAAACACATCAAATAAAATAGGCGCAGCAGTTTGCACACCAACCAATCCTGGACGACCTTCACCATCTGCATTGCCAACCCAAACACCAACGACATAATCTTTTGTCACACCAATGGCCCAAGCATCTCGAAAACCAAAACTAGTTCCTGTTTTCCAAGCTATTTGTTTAGAGGAGTCAAAGAACTGCCAGTTTTCGTCGCCTTCAGGTCTGTTGACTTCTTTCATACTTTCAAACGTGAGGTAAATAGAAGCTGCATCAAAAATGGTTTTTTCATTATTGAGGTTACCAAAATCTACTTCTGCATCTGCAAAAAAAGTAGGCTCTAAAAACTCATTTGTATAATACTGACTTGAGTTTTCATTGAAATGATTAACGGTTCCAGCCATAGCAGCATAGCTTTTGCATAAATCCCAAAGATTACTTTCGGCACCACCAAGAATTAAGGATAAACCATAATGATTGGCGTTCTTTTTTATGTCTTTTAATTTTAATTGCTTGAGATAATAGTAGAATCTGTCCAAACCAAACTGTTGTAGTAATCTCACTGAAGGCACATTGAGCGAACGAGCTAAAGCACGTTTGGCAGTGACAGCACCATCAAATTCCTTACTATAGTTTTGCGGATTGTAACTTCCAAATTGTGTTGGTACGTCTGGCACTAAAGTGTTTGGCAACAAATCGCCAGCATCTAACATAGCAGCATATAAAAAGGGTTTTAAAATGCTTCCTGTACTTCGTGGTTTGGTTATGACATCTACTGCATTTTGATGTGTTTTATCGGTTGGCGCATTGCCAACATACGACACCACTTTTCGTGTGTTGACATCTAAAACCAAAACAGCAATGTTATGAATTTCGTTTTGGCGTAATTGATGATGATGATTTTTTACAATGACATTAGTTTGCTCTTGCACCTGTTTTTTGATGGTTGTTTTAATGCGTTTACCATAATTGCTTTTGGCAACATTTTGCAATAAATGAGGTGCAATTTGCGGTAAAGGATAGGGTTTTTGAGGTAATTCTTCTAGAATTGATAAATCATAGGTTAAAGAATCTATGACCTCGTTTTTCAATAGTTTTTCAAGAAGTGCATTTCTTTTTTTGAGTAAACGCTCGTGGTTTTTTCCAGGATAAATCAAGCTGGGTGCATTAGGTAATACGGCAAGTGTAGCACTTTCCGCCCAAGACAAATCGTTAGCATTCCTATTAAAATAACGCCATGAGGCTGCGTCGAGTCCAACAACGTTACCACCAAAAGGCGCATTACTTGTGTAGTAAGCTAAAATGTTGTCTTTGGAATATCTTAATTCAAGCCTTGTTGCAAGGATAATCTCTTTAAATTTTTCAGTGTAAGTTCTTGACTTTCCTTTTCGAGACAGACGTATGGTTTGTTGAGTGAGTGTGCTTCCGCCTCGTTTCACTTCACCAGAACTTATATTGTCTCTTAAGGCTTTATAAATAGACACTGGATTAAATCCAGGATGTTTGTAAAAGTATTCATCTTCAAATAGGAGTAAGCATTCTTTAAATTTCTCTGGAATACTGTCGTTATGTGGAAATCGCCACTGACCATCTTTAGCAATAATAGCACCAAGCAATTCACCATCACGACTCTCAATAACGGTTGCTGTAGGATCTGTAAAAAGTTGTTTTGGCAAACAGAAATAATAAGCAATCAGCAGTATTGTTACTACTACTGATTTTATTTTGTTACGTTTTATGTAGCTTATTATTTTATTCATAACTCTTCCGTCATTTCGTGACACCTTACCTAAAATAGGGAAGGAATTCTTCCAATTAATATTTATTTATATAACTCTCCTCCTTAGAGAGGAGGAGTGGCTTCTGAATTTTTATTCAGAAGACGAGGTGGTTTTAAAATGACAGATAATTTCTTCTAATACTTCGGATAAATGTTCAAATATCAACCGATTTTCAAACCGAATTACTTTAAGTCCAAGGTTTTCAAGTATTTCAGTTCTTTCCAAATCATAATTTTGTTGCGCAAAATCTAAATGAACAGCGCCATCGAGTTCTACTATTAATCCCTCAGAAGCGCAATAAAAATCAACTATAAAATTTTGAATACTGTGTTGCCTTCTAAATTTTCTTCCTTTTAGTTGTTTTCTTTGTAATGATTTCCATAAGGTCGCTTCGGCAGGAGTTAGGTTCTTTCTAAGTTCTTTCCTGCGCTCTTCAAGATGTCTTTGATTATGGGTTTTACTCATTCTTTTATGATTTTACCCTTCCGAATTTAATTCTACTAAAAGAATTAAATCCACCTTCCCTAAAATAGGGAAGGAAGTTTATATATTGTTAAACTCATATTCACGTTCTACTTTGCAGATTCTAGTGTTGTACCAACTGTACCATTGCTCACGTCCTTTTTGTTGTGCTATTAAATGCTCTGAATGTTGTTTCCATGTTTTTATAGCCTCTAAACTTTCCCAATAACTCACAGTAATACCTACATCTTCTCGTGCACTATCAATACCCAAAAACCCAGATTGGGTTTTGGCTAAATCTTCCATTTTTTGTGCCATCTCACTATAGTCTTCATTCTTTTGAGTTAAAGTGGATGTAAATATTACTGCGTAGTATGGCTTAAAGTTTTGCATAAGACTCTTTTTTTGTTTGACTATTAAGTGGTACTTCAAAGATAATTATCTTCTCTGTTTTATAGCCATCAATATCTGTCATTAAAATGCGTAAATACATTTTGCTTACCACAATTTTCGTAGGATAGTCATTCAAAGAGGTAACATCTTTTATAGCTTCACTCCAAGTTTCGCCACAAGCATCGTTTACAACTGTTTTTAGCTCATCAATATCAACATCAATAAACCTGCTTGCTTCTTTTTCTGAAATTGGTAAAGCTTCAAACTTTTTATTGCTGGAAATGGTTTTTAAAGGCTTCCAACTAGAATAGTAGTGTTGCCAGTTAATAATATCGCAATGCGATTTATCATCAGAAATAGCGATACTGTTTTCATGCTTTTGGAATACTTCAATAGTTCTAAATTCTTGATGATGTTTTACCCTAACTGTTTTGCCTTCTAAAGTTTCATCATCATTCAACTTGTAAAACAACACGCCATCAAAATCAGGATTTATGTCATCTTTCCTGCTCTCTTTTTCTAAGATGCCTTCAATAGTTACTGTGAATTCATCATAGCTTGCCTTAAAGCGTTTTTCCAGTTTTTCTTCGGTTAAATAACCATTAAAAACATAGCCTTCTTCAAAGAATTCGTAAGCGTCAATACCTCTTACTTTTACCCATTCACCAGTAAGTTTTGTGCCACCATCGACAACGTCGAGTTTTAAATTGGTGTGTTCGGTAATTTCTATAGCTGTTCCATAATCTAACATACCAACTTTAATGGCGCCTTGGCTTGGTTTTTCTCTTACAATTAATCCGTTTTCTGCATTAACGTATTGAATGTCTTGTGCTTCTACGTAGCCAAATGCTACGATTGTTACTAATAAACTTATTATTGTTTTCATTATTTTAAGGTGTTAAAAGTCACTCCGAAAAAGTTTCAGAAAAATTCTTGGCTCTCAGAACCAATTTCAGAATGACCGATTTGTTTATTTAATTACTTCAATCCACTGACCTTTCGTTCTCACGAAATAGTCATTATCATACATCGCTTCGGCTTGTGTTCCTGGTAAATAATAGGTTCCTAAATACGAAGCGTTTAATAGCACATTAAAGGTTTTTGTGCTTCCATCTCTCGAGCTTTTATTCAGATTGAAATAGAAATTTACGCGGTCATCTCTAATATCTGTATAATCAGCTTGATTCGTGGCTGTCTCTCCAAATGCAGTAAAACGCGTATTTACTATTTCCCATCCGGAAGGGAAAATTTGGGTGAGTGCCACATCGTTGATTGGTTCATTTTTCTGGTTAGTAACTTGTATGCTTGCAACAAAATCTTGACCTTGTTGTAACTTAGTAATATCTATAGTATTGCCTTGTGAATCTTTATAAGTCACATAGACTTTTAATCCTCTTTGCTCTGAAATTTCTTTGCCTAATGGCAATTTTCCAGAAGTAATCACACGAGCATAAATGGTATTGTTTTTTGTATTGTTGACCACAATTTGATTATTACCATCTTTAATGTTTAAATCACGTTGTGAAATGGCATTTTTAGTGTTGATGGTTTCTTGATTTCCATTATTAAGTTTGAAAGTTAGATTCAAATCTTTACCTCCATTTTCGTTGACCATTTTAGCCATTGCCAACAAACTGTAAGCTGTAGATTGTGTGCTCATCCATTGATTTGATGACAAACGTTTTGCAATTAATTCGGCTAATTCACGAGTTCTTGTATCGTTTAGGATTACCATGGTTTCTAGTGCCATTGCTCTATTTCTATCAACTGAGCCATAAGTATAATAATCATATTGCACGTTATTGAATTCTATGTTTGCTGTGGCTGAAATCGCTTTTGCAGCTTCAGGTTGTCCAGCAAGTGCATAGGCAGCAGCTAAACGCCATTTAGCATCGTTGCTTAATTCTGAAAATTCCTTTAATCGATTCATCGATGCTAAATCTGGCTGTCCTGCTAACGCTAACGTATATAATCTGTAAGCTTGAGCGACATCACTTCGATAATACCTATAACTTGGTCGCCAATTTTTGGCAGCTTGTTTTTGGTATTGAATCCAATTACTTTTAAAAGTCAATGGTAATACATAACCTTTTTTCTCTGCCTCAATCATAAAGTGTCCAGCATACGACGTTCCCCAATCATTCACATCATGTTGTCCACTCCAATAGGATAAACCACCATTTGGTCTTTGAAAATGAGCCAGTTTTTTAATCCCATTTTTCACGTTATCTTCAATAGTCTTCTTTTTATCAAAGGTTAAATCGAAAATATCTGTTAAGAATAACTGCGGAAATACACTAGACGTGATTTGTTCCACACAGCCATGAGGATAGCGAATTAAATATTGTAATCTTCCAGTGAAATTCATTGGAGGTAAGGTTGAAAACTCAACGTTTGCGCTATTAGTTCCAATTTCACCAAAGGTTGCAAAATCTATGGTTTGCGATGTGTTGCCGTCTAGAACAAAATCGGTTGCTTTGGTGCTATATGGATTTGGATTCATCACATCTATTTCTACTTGATATGACGATATTTCACCATGTCCAGAAGCAATCACTTCAACAGTATTAATCCCTTTTGCTTTGCTAACATCTAACTGAAAATACGCCATTTGCTCATCAGGTTTTGCAAAAGTTAACGACTGATTTTTGTTGCCAACTATTGAAATACCATCACTCAATTTTAAACTAATGTTTATATTTTTGATGTTGTTTTCCATAGCAAAAACAGTCACAGGAAGTGTTACTTTTTCACCTGGACTTAGTTTACGAGGTAAGGTTGCTAACACCATTAAAGGCTTTTTTACAGGTGTTGTCTTGTCGATACTTCCGTAGGCTGCATTTTTGGAATCTCCAGCAACCACCATAGTACGGACCGAACCAATATATTTTGGAATTTTTATGTCGTGTGCTTTGGTTTCTCCAGCTTTAAGCTCAAAAGGACCTAAAAATTTAACCACTGGTTTAAAGCGATTGGCTTTTTTCTTTTTGCCTTCGGAAGCAGAACCATCACCACCAATTTCAAACACTTGGTCAATACTTCCTGTATAAGCTCCAATCACATCATCAAATATATCCCAAGTTTTTACACCAAGAGCTTCACGAGCGTAAAACTCCTCCCAAGCATTTGGTGTTTTAAAACGTGTTAAATCCAATAAGCCTTCGTCAACCAACGCAACCGTATAAGTCATGGCTTTGTTGTTTTTTTCGCTGACTTTTACAGTGATATTCTGCTCTGGACGCAACACATTTGGCATTGAGATTTGAGGTTCTAGAATGGTGTTTTTGTCTTCCACCATTATTGGAATGACACCATATAATCGAACTGGCAAGTCATTTTCGGTAACAGCATGAGGTTGCAACAACGAAATATTTATATACACATTTGGTGTCATTTCTTTAGTGATAGGAATGCTCGCCGTGGTTTCTCCTTTTTGAGTTTTTACCCATGTTGTACTAAGTACTTCTGTACCATTTTCAATGCTGATGAGTGCACGACCTTCGGTGCCACTAGGAAATGTGACTTTGGCTTCTTCACCAATAGTATAGGTTTCTTTATCAGCAGCAAAGACTAACATTTTTGCAGCTTCTTTATCGTTTCTAGAATTACCATGCCACCAATTTCTATAGAAATAAGCAACGCGTCCTGTGGCATGACCACTTTCTTTGTCATATACTCGAATAAGGTAACGACCACTTTCATCATCTGGAATGTTTATATTGAAATTGGCTTCGCCTTTAGCATTTGTGTTTACAGCACTGCTTGAAAAAGGTGTGTGGTAGCTTGATGATTCATAGGAAGCTAAATCATCATAAGAGGAATTCCACCACCAGCGCCATTCAATTTTATAAACTTTTATTTCAAGATTATTGCGTTGTATGGGTTTTCCATTAGCATCAACAACTACGATATCGAATGTTTGATTTTCATCTGTATAAAACGAGCCATATGCATTTCCTTTTGGAGAACGCAAACCAACAAACGATTTATAAGGCGTATATTTTTTGCTAAACGCGTCTATAGAAAAATCACCTCCATTTTCAAATGCTCTGGTTAAGAATGATACGTTTAACATGCCTGGAGCATTCGCGCCAACATTGATTTTTTTGTTAACATTGGCAATACCTTCGGCATTTACATTCCCTTCAAAAATGGTAATTTCTTCTGTATTGAATGAACGTGTTGGATCACTAAACACATATTTTGGATAGGTTTCAAATCCAGTTGAAGTTGTGCTAAATTTTGCTTTTATTTCAGCCTTGACGTTTTTTGCAGGCGCACCATGTAACCAATTCACGCTAAGCTTACTTTGTAGTGGCTTTGTGTTAGAAAGTACCTCGTCTTCAAAATCTATTTTAATTTTTAAGCGATTAGGTTTTACGGTCTCCACTTTTAAGGTTTTATAAAATGTGGCACCACCAACAGACACTTTTGCGTTCCAATTTCCTGTTTTGTCCTCTGTTGAGGTAGGTACGGAAAAGCGATATACGTTATTCAATCCGTTTTGTGTAATGTTTCTGTAGGCGAGCTTTCCATTGGCATCAGTCACTTCCATTTTTACTGGATGTTCTTTTGGTAAAGGGTTGGCGTTATCGTTTAACATGAATGTTAAGTGTAACGAATCTCCTGGTCGCCACACGCCACGTTCGCCATAAATAAAGCCTTTTAGTCCACGTTGCAACGTTTTTCCTGAGATATCAAATTTGCTTAAGGATAATGAGTTGCCTTCGTTGAGTTTTACATACGTTGTGTTGGTTCCTTTTTCAACTAAAGCGAAATAGGCATTGGTGTCCGAATCGATAATTGTGAAACCATTAGTATCAGTGGTTTTTGAAGCCAAAGGTTGCTGCTGAAAGTTATACAGTGTCACTTTAGCATTTGCTTCAGGATTGGTATTTAAAATATTAGTGACAGCAAAATAAAACGAATTGTTAGTACCACGTTTTACAATGGCTCCAAGATTTGAAGCCATAAGATTATTTGAAACCATACGCTCTTGATTGTAATACGCTTCGTGACAAGGATTATCTCGTTCTCTCCAGTTATACGAATAGCGTTTGTAATTGTAGATAACATTATCCCAATATTGTTCTTCACGAAGGTCTTCATCATCAGAAGTTTTAGTGTATTCTTCTTCGTCATAATAATAATCATCTTCGTAGTATTCGTCGTCCTCAAGATTGGTTGTATTGGTGTTATTCACTTCACAATCATATAGCGAATAGTCTTTGTTAAAGCTTAATTCAACACGATATATAGCACCTGCATCTGCATTGAAATATTCAGATAAATCAATGCTGTAGGCCTTCCATTTTCCTGTGTTTATAGTTTCATCTTTTATAAGTGGAATGGTTTTCTTTGCAATGCGTCGTCCAACACGTTTAATGCTATAATTGCTGTTGCTACCAATGTTATCGTCTTGTAAAAACTGGAGGATGTTATCTTCGAAAATCTTGATAACGCGAACATCAACCGCTTTTAAGTTAACCGCTTCAAAATTGAACCTTAAATCTTGCGAATTTGGTAAAATTCCCGCTCCTGTAATGAGTCTAACCTGAGGTTTTAGCGCTTCAAAAGAAATCAATTCTGAAAAAGGTGTTCTTAGTTTAAAATCGTCAGTATTTCGGATGCCTTGAAACACATCTACTTGAATATTACCAACTACACGAGAGTCTGTATACACCTTTAACACGTTGCCATCAACAATATATTTTGGGTCTGAAACGCCTTTTAATGTTACCAAACCGTCAAAGTTTTGTTGCTTTTTTAAAGGATCGGAAAAATTAATAGACAAGTATTGCTCAGGCGATTGTTCCACTTTTACATCAACGATGGTGAAGTTATTAATACCTGGAATTATCATGGTATTCTCGCCTTTATTATTAGCATTGATGGATTTTCCATTCCAATTGATGGTTACTTTTGAGTCATCAATATCACGATGAATACTATCTATTTTAAATTCAAATATTCGAGCTGTTTCAATAGATTCATCCCATTTTATTGAAAGATCTTTATTGTTTTGTGAAGCTTCAATTATCGTTTTAGCATCTTCTAAACGCACCATATCAGCTAGTTTTATAATGCCATCAATATATAGCCATTCTTTACTGTAGGATTGTAAATCGTTTGTGATAACCGAGAAATTGGGTTTAAAGGTTTTAAACTGAAATGTATAACTTTCAAAACCTTTCGGCATTGTTTCATATATATCTTTTAGATTAACCGTTACAGTGTATTCTGTATCAGCTTTTAAAGGGTTTTTAGGTATAAAAACTAATTGATTAGCATTTTTTGAAATGAGTTTTCCAGAAACTTTAGGCGAAATACGTATTACGTTTGTTAGAATCTCTTCGTTAGGTTTCCAACTATCTACAGCTTTTACAAGATTGATAGTTATTGGACTCGTCACAGAAACCAATCCAGATGTTGTGTAGCTTATATGGTCTTTAAATTTGAAAAGATTATCGGTTTGCGTTGCTCTTTGCTTACATGAAAAAGCAACTATTGTGAGAAGGAAAACGACAAGAGATTTTTTTAGCTGCATAATTGTAAAAAGTATTTAAGTGAACGATGTTGTTAAAAGAGCGTAAGTAATCTCTTGTTAAATACTTACGCAAGATTTAATATGTTTAGACTTTTTAATAATGTTAAATAAGTATTAAAATCAATTATAGCCCAAAATCTTAACGTGATTACACAACTACAAAAATATAATAAATTAGTATCTTCGCATCAAATTAATAAATCAAAAAAACACGTATAGAATGGAAGCAGTAGCAACTGATTTTGGAATACAAGAAGCACTTAGTCAATTAGGGATAAAAGATATAAATGAAGGAACATCTACAGGATCCAATAATTTTTCAAATGGAGAGATTATTGAAAGTTATTCTCCAGTGGATGGAAAATTAATAGGAAAAGTAAAAACTACTACAAGAGCAGATTACGATAAAGTGATGGATGTAGCTACCGCTGCTTTTAAAACCTGGAGAGATGTGCCTGCACCACAACGTGGCGAAATTGTACGTCAGTTTGGAAATAAATTAAGAGACTTAAAAGAACCTTTAGGTAAGTTAGTGTCTTACGAAATGGGCAAATCGTTGCAAGAAGGTTATGGAGAGGTTCAAGAAATGATTGACATCTGTGACTTTGCAGTAGGTTTATCACGTCAATTAAATGGACAAACCATACCGTCGGAACGTCCAGGTCACGTCATGCGTGAGCAATGGCATCCAATAGGTGTGGTTGGCATTATTTCGGCGTTTAACTTTCCAGTAGCAGTTTGGTCTTGGAATACTGCTTTAGCTTGGATTTGTGGAGATGTTTGTGTTTGGAAAGCCTCTGAAAAAGCACCAATTTGCTCGATTGCTTGTCAAAATATAATTGCAGAAGTATTAAGAGATAACAACTTGCCAGAAGGAATTTCTTGCATCATTAATGGAGATTATAAAGTTGGAGAATTCATGACAACAGACTCTAGAATTCCTTTAGTGTCTGCAACAGGTTCTACACGTATGGGACGCATTGTTGGTAAGACAGTTGCCGAACGTTTTGGAAAATCTTTATTAGAGTTAGGTGGAAATAATGCGATTATTATTACACCTACAGCAGATTTAAAAGTAGTCGTTCCTGGTGCTGTTTTTGGAGCAGTTGGAACTTGTGGACAACGTTGTACATCGACAAGACGACTGATTATTCACGAATCGGTTTACGACAAAGTTCGCGATGCTATTGTTGGAGCGTATAAACAATTAACTATTGGAAACCCTTTAGATGAAAAGAACCACATTGGGCCATTAATTGACCACGATGCTGTAAACATGTATTTAGCTGCTATTGAAAAAGCAAAAGCCGAAGGCGGAAATGTACTGGTTGAAGGTGGCGTGTTGGAAGGCGAAGGTTACGAAAGCGGATGCTACGTAAAACCAGCGATTATTGAAGCCGAGAACCACTACGAAATTGTACAGCACGAAACCTTTGCACCAATTTTATACTTAATGAAATATTCTGGTGATGTTGAAAACGCTATCGAATTACAAAATGGTGTAGCTCAAGGGTTATCGTCAGCAATTATGACTAACGAAATGAAAGAAGCTGAGAAATTCTTATCGTATGCTGGTTCAGATTGTGGAATAGCCAATGTTAACATTGGAACTTCAGGAGCCGAAATTGGAGGTGCTTTTGGAGGCGAAAAAGAAACAGGTGGCGGACGAGAGTCTGGAAGTGATGCATGGAAGATTTATATGAGAAGACAAACAAACACCATTAATTATTCTGATGAATTGCCTTTAGCTCAAGGGATAAAGTTTGACCTTTAAAAGTATTTAGAGATATATAGTAAAAGCCACATCATTTTGTTGTGGCTTTTTTAATTATACTTTACTTTTCTTAACACACGAACAGCTTCTTTATACAATTTATAGACTTCAACACTGTGCTTTCTTAAATATGATTTTGCCTCTTCTAGTTTAGTAATGGCATCTTCAAACCCATTGAAATAACAAATTAAATAGGTCACAGGAAGATTTTTTAAATCCAATTCTTGCTGTTTATTAAGTGATGTCCCAATTTGAATGTTTTTTAGAAGTGCATTGTTAGAATTGTAAATATGATGCAATACTTTTTTATCATATTGTGGAGGCTCGAAAAGTAATTGCGTGTCAATCGTGTAGTTGGCACTTTCTTGAAAGCTGATAATCGTTTCTTCTAACTGAAAGTATTTGTTTGTTCCTTGTAACCCTAAGTTCACATATTCAATTATTTTAAAGGAATCCTCGTTGTATTCAATGGAGACCTCGTCTAACGTTGAAAAAAACAAACGCACTTGTTCATTAATTAACTCAATATCTACTCTTGAATAGAACACTTCGTCTTTCACTTCTTTTTTTTGTCCAGCCCAACACATAACAAAGTATTCTTTAAACACTTTGTATTGTGGATTATAATCTTTTCGTTTTTGCAGAAAGTCAAACACACCATCTAGAGTATGTTCAATATTATTCTGAGCATGATTTTCTATAGCAGTAACAATCTCAGAATTAGTGTCTGTAAGTTCAATATCAAATACCTTAGGCATACTCATACTGCCATCTCTAAAAAACACAGAACCACCATAATACTTCCATATGTTTTTGCGCAAGGATGTAATTTCATTTATTGGTCTAATAGTTACCAAACCAACTACTTTATCGTCAGGCAGATGAGGAAATGGAATGTTTTCATATTGCACTATGGGTGGATTAGCAAGATATGCATTGATGAGGTTTTGAATTTTGCTGTCATCAAAAAAATCAACACCAACAATCTTGTTGTCTTCATCTTCAACTCCAATAACGATGTACGAGTTGTTTTTTGGATTGCTATTAGAAAGCGCGCAAATGTGTTTTAAAAATTTGGCTTTCCCTTCTTTTTGACCAATGTCAATTTTTCGCTTTTTATCATAAAAACTATTCTCATCGTTGTGAGCTAATAGGTTTTTAATAAGTAAGCGTTTATTAATCATAACATCATTTCCTGCGAAAGCAGGAATCTTTTAAGTTAAAGATTTTTCTTCACGGTCACACTATTAGCCTGTGCCGTTGGGAATACTAATATATCGGCAAGGTTGACATGTTGAGGTCTTGTAACTGTAAAATAAATGATGTCTGCAATGTCTTCAGGTTGTAAAGCCTTATATCCTTTATATACATTGTCAGCCAAGGCATTACCTTTAAATCTAACTTGCGAGAATTCGGTTTCAACCAACCCAGGATTAATGGCAGAAACTTTAATGTCAAACGGATTCAAATCAATACGCATACCATCAGTAATGGCAATAACAGCATGTTTGCTAGCGCAATACACATTTCCTTTTGGATAAACTTCTTTTCCAGCCGAAGAACCTATGTTAATGATATGTCCAGATTGTCTTTTAGTCATTTTCGGAATGACTGCTTTGCTCACGTACAACAACCCTTTTACGTTTATATCTATCATGGCATCCCAATCCTCCAATTTCCCATCTTGAATAGGATCTAAGCCATGAGCATTTCCTGCGTTGTTTATTAAAATATCTATGTGCTTAAAAGGTTCTGGAAGCGATTCTATGGCTTTAAAAACCTCTGTTTTATCTCTAACATCAAAATTTAAAGTGATGACATCGGTTTGTTTTGATAAAGCAGTTTGTATGATGTTTAAACGCTCTTGACGTCTTCCACATAAAATTAATCGTATGCCATGTTTGGCAAATTCATAGGCTGTTGCTTTTCCAATTCCACTAGTTGCTCCTGTGATTAAAGCTGTTTTGTTTTGATTCATTTAGTACAGTTATTTAAATTCTAGTCAGTTAATGGTTGTTTTTTTGTAATTCGTATATAAAAATACTTATTACTTTATAATTATTGTATCATTGTTTATAGTGTTTTAAAATCTATATAGCATTAAAAACATCCAGAGCTTAAAGTTATTCGTAATTATTGTATAACCCAAAAACTTAAATATGAAAACAGTAAAAAATCTTAAATTAACAACTATTCTATTTTTAATTTTAATGTCTTTTAGTTGTAATGAAGATGAAGTTTCCACAAATAATGGGACTTCAAGTATTTCTGTAAGATTAATGGATGACCCAGCAGATTATGATAATGTATTCATCGAGGTAGTAGATGTTGAGGTAAAATTAAATGACTATAGTAATGATGAAAATGGATGGCAAAGTCTAAACCCTATTAATACTGGAATTTATGATCTTTTAGAATTAACGGGTGGAGTTAATGTGTTATTGGTTGATGATTTTCAGATACCTTCAGGAACATTAAACGAAATAAGATTAGTTTTAGGAGATGACAATACAGTTGTAATTGATGGTGAAAGTTTTTTGCTAAAAACTCCTAGTGCTCAACAAAGTGGGTTAAAAATAAAAGTAAATGAAACACTAGAAGAAAATATCAGTTATACATTTTTATTAGATTTTGTGGTTGATGAATCTATAGTCGTTGCTGGAAATTCAAGCAACATAATTTTAAAACCAGTAATAAGAGGATCTATAGAAGCTAAAACAGGAACTATTTCAGGACAAGTTTTACCAACAGGAATTCAAGTAGAAGTTGCTACAGAAATAGATGGTGAGACAATTTCTACCTATACAAATGAAGATGGAAATTTCATGTTAGTAGGTTTAGAAGAAGGTGCTTACAGTATAATAGTTACTCCGGAAGAAGCTTCAGGATTTACCCCATTAGTTATTGAAGATATAGAAGTAACTATAGGAAACACTACCACAATTGAAACAGTTAATTTTGAATAGTATATTTTAAAAAAGATAAAAAAAAGAGCATTGCTAATTAGTAATGCTCTTTTTTTTAACCAATTATTAACAGCACTACACAAAATATTTTAACAATTTGCGGTGTTGAAAAATGCGAGCTATATTCACGCATAAAAAAATAACAAAATGATAGAAGATACAGGTACAATTGACATCAAAACGATTAATGAGAAAATAGAAAAGGAAAGTGCTTTTGTTGATTTACTAACCATGGAAATGAATAAAGTAATTGTAGGCCAAAAGCATATGGTGGAGCGTTTGCTTATTGGTTTACTAGGTCAAGGGCACATTTTGCTTGAAGGTGTTCCAGGGTTGGCAAAAACATTAGCCATTAATACGTTATCGCAAGCAGTAGATGGTACATTTAGTAGAATACAATTTACACCAGACTTATTGCCAGCAGATGTTGTTGGAACCCTGATATACAATATAAAAGAAAACGATTTTTCAATTAAAAAAGGTCCAATTTTTGCCAACTTTGTTTTAGCAGATGAAATTAACAGAGCCCCAGCTAAAGTACAATCGGCTTTACTAGAAGCCATGCAGGAAAAGCAAGTAACTATTGGAGATGAAACATTTATTTTAGACAAGCCTTTCTTGGTAATGGCAACTCAAAACCCAGTAGAGCAAGAAGGAACCTACCCTCTACCAGAAGCGCAAGTGGATCGTTTTATGCTTAAAACAGTCATTGACTATCCAAAAATGGATGAAGAGCAATTAATTGTTAGAGCGAATTTAAGGGGTAGTTTCGAGAAAGTAAATCCTGTAGTATCTATTAAACAAATATTAAATGCTCAAAAGGCTGTTCGTGAAGTTTACATGGACGAAAAAATTGAAAAGTACATCTTAGATATTGTGTTTGCTACACGTTATCCTGAAAAATATAAGTTAGCCGATTTAAAACCACTTATTTCATTTGGAGCATCACCTCGTGGAAGTATTAACCTAGCTAATGCTGCTAAATGTTATGCATTTATTAAGCGTCGTGGCTATGTAATTCCAGAAGATGTTCGTGCAGTTGTACACGATGTATTGCGTCACAGAATAGGTATTACTTATGAAGCCGAAGCTGAAAATGTGACCTCAGAAGACATTATCAATAAAATTGTTAATGAAATAGAAGTACCATAAATGAGTTACCAGTAAATCAGTATTCAGTAGGCAATGCTTGCTAGAATTCTGATTTTTTTGACTGCTAACTGAAGACTGCACACTGCATACTTAAAACATGGATACTAAAGAGTTACTAAAAAAAGTTCGAAAAATTGAGATTAAGACACGTCGTTTGTCTGATCATATTTTTGGAGGAGAATACCATTCTACTTTCAAAGGGCGAGGTATGACCTTTAGTGAAGTACGTCAGTATCAATATGGAGATGATGTGCGTAACATAGATTGGAACGTAACTGCACGAACCAATGAACCTCATATTAAAGTTTTTGAAGAAGAAAGAGAACTTACTATGGTGTTGATGGTTGATATTTCAGGATCAGAATTTTTTGGAACAGTTAAGCAGTTTAAAAACGAAGTGGTTACAGAAATTGCGGCAACTTTAGCTTTTTCAGCCACTCAAAACAACGATAAAATAGGATTAATTTTATTTTCTGATGATGTAGAATTATACATTCCGCCCAAGAAAGGAAAATCACACGTGTTGCGTATTATTCGTGAGTTAATTGAGTTTCATCCTAAAAGCAAAAAAACAAATATTGCTGAAGCTTTAAAGTTTTTATCTAGCGTGATGAAGAAAAAAGCTATTGTTTTTGTGTTAAGTGATTTTATAGCAGATGATTACCATCATACACTTAAAATTGCTGCTAAAAAACATGACGTTACAGGCATTAGAATATATGATAAGCATGAAGAAAGTATTCCTAATCTTGGAATGGTACAAATGCAAGACGAGGAAACAGGCGAATTACTATTGGTAAATACTTCGTCAAAAAAAGTACGCCTTAATTATGGTAAATATTATAGAGATAAGGTAGATTATTATAAAGATAGCTTTAATAAATCAGGAGCTGGCGTTATAGATTGTCGTGCAGACGAAAGTTACGTGAAAAAATTATTGGGATATTTTAAGAGAAGAGGATAAAAAATGAACCACGAAACACAAAATATTGATTTAAATACAAAAAGAAACTTTAGAAGAAACTGGCTTCTGTTTTCTGTGTTTGTGCTTTTGTCATTGTTCTCTTTTGCTCAAAAAATAACTTCTTCTATTGATTCTACAACCATAAAAATAGGTCAAGAATTAGTTTATGAAATAGAAGTAGATGTAGATACATCTAGCGTAGTAGTGTTTCCTGAAGGACAAACATTTTTACCATTAGAAGTTTTAGAATCATATCAAGTTGATGCTACTAAATTAGGAGATAGATTTAAACTAATAAAAAAATACGGATTAACACAGTTTGATTCTGGCACCTATACCATACCAAGACAAAAAGTTTTAATTGGCGATTACGAATTTTTTACCGATTCGTTAAAAGTGGAGGTAAACACTATAGAAGTTGACACTACCCAGCAACCACTATATAGTATAAAGCCAATTATTGAGGTAGATAAAAGCCCAAGTAAATGGTGGTTATATTTACTCATTATAATTTTTACTTTAGCAGTAATAGCATTTTTACTCTATTGGTTTATTTGGAGAGAAAAGCCACTTACTGAAGAAGAAAAAGTAGCTTTATTACCTCCTTACGAACGTGCAAAGTTAGCCCTAGCACAGCTTGATGAATCAGGTTACCTAAAGAGTGAAAAACTAAAAGAATATTATTCTGAATTAACAGGAATTATTAGAAAATACCTAGACGAAAAGGTATATGATCATGCTCTAGAGAGTACTACAGAAGAGTTAATAACGAGGCTTCATTTGCTTAAAGATGGCAATCAAATAGACTTGAGCAAAGAGGATATTGAAAAAATAAACACAATTCTTAGACGAGCCGACTTAGTAAAGTTTGCAAAGTCAAAACCAGATATAGAATTAGCCAAATTAGACAGAGATACTATTGACATGGAAATTGACCATGTTAAAGAAGCGCTTCCTGAACCAACAGAAGAAGAGCTTTTAGCCGATTTAAAATATCAAGAAGAATTAGAAGAGAAAAAACGAAAAAGAAAAATTACTATTACTGTTGCTGCCTCAGTTTTAATTCTAGTAGCAACATACATAGGTTTTGGAATGCATTATGGTTTCAACTATATAAAAGACACCATTTTTGGAAATTCAAGTTTAGAGCTTTTAGAAGAAAAAGATTGGGTTACCAGCGAATATGGAGCTCCAGGTGTTATTATTACAACACCTAAGGTGTTAGAACGAAAACCTAACGAATTGCCAGAAAACTTAAAAAAGCAAATGCAAGTCGCTGCATTTGGCTTTGGAGATAAGAATACAAATTTTGATATTCTTGTTATTTCTACAAAAATGGCATCAACAGAACCTCCTGGAGGTCATGATCAAGAAAACGCCGAACAAGAAAAAAACGAGATAGACTTAATAAATGTTGCTGAAGGTCAACTTAAAAGTTTTGAAGAACGTGGTGTAACAAATATTATTACTAGAAGCGAACAATTTATAACACCAAATGGTCAGGAAGGTTTAAAAACCTACGGAACAGGTGATTTTGTTACTGAGAATGGAGATAACGTAAAAGGGCAATACGTTATTCTTGGGTTTACTACCCAAAACCTTTTGCAGCAAGTAGTACTTGTATGGGAAGAAGACGATGTGTATGCCGATCAAATCATGGAGCGTATATTAAATTCAATTGAGTTAATTAAGTTAGAAGACGACGAAGAATAATGTTAGAAGGAATAGAATTTTTAAACAAGCAGTTTTTTTGGGCATTATTAGTATTGCCTTTGGCACTTGTATGGTACATTTTTAAATATAAAAAACAAACCGCTGAGTTTAAAATATCTAGCATTAAAGGCTTTAAAATAGGAAGTTCAATATTGCCCAAATTTAAACATGTTTTATTCTTGTTACGCCTAGTGGCTTTAGCATTATTAATTACAGCATTAGCAAGACCACAAACGGTTGATGTTTCTACAAAAACAAAAACCACAAGAGGCATTGATATTGTTATGGCAATAGATGTATCGGCAAGTATGCTGGCCAAAGATTTAAAACCAAACAGATTAGAAGCTCTTAAAGCCGTGGCTGCCGAATTTATTGAAGGCAGACCAAATGATAGAATTGGTATCGTAGAATATGCTGGAGAAAGTTATACAAAAACACCTATTACCAGTGATAAATCTATCGTGCTAAGGTCGTTAAGAGATATAAAATACAACACTATTATCGATGGAGGTACAGCTATTGGAATGGGACTGGCAACAGCTGTTAATAGAATAAAAGACAGTAAAGCAAAAAGCAAAATCATTATTTTATTAACAGATGGAGTTAACAATTCAGGGTTTATAGACCCTAATACCGCAAGTGAATTGGCTGTTGAGTATGGTATTAAAACCTACACTATTGGACTAGGAACAAACGGTATGGCTTTATCGCCAATAGCTCATAGTCAAACCACAGGACAATTTCAATATGGTAGAGTTCAAGTAGAGATTGATGAAGAATTGTTAGAAGAAATAGCTAGTGTTACTGGAGGGCAGTACTTTAGGGCTACCGATAATAGAAAATTAAAAGAAATTTATAAAGAAATAGATAAGTTAGAAAAAACGGATGTAGAAGAGTTTAAATTCTATAACTACGAAGAAAAATATAGATCATTAGTACTATTTGCAGGAATACTGTTACTTATAGAAGTGCTATTGCGATTTACAATTTTTAGAAGTTTTATATAGCAGAATTTAAAAAAAGAATCAAGAACAAAAAAACCAGTTAAATATATTAGTAGATAGCTAATTACTACTACAGTAAACTGGACACAAAAAAAATGTTTCAACTAGAAGAAAAAATATGGTTTTGGTTATTGCTTATTATCCCTGTGGTAATAGTTATTTTTTTAGCACTTCAGCTCTGGAAAAGACATGTACAAAAGAAGTTTGCTAACGAACAATTATTAAAACGATTAAGCCCCAATAAATCCACGTTAAAATCAGTATTAAAGCTCATCGTACTTTGTTTAGCATTTGCTAGTTTAACCATTGCTATGGTAAACCCTAAAATAGGAACAAAGCTAGAAACCATAAAGCGTCAAGGTGTCGATATTGTTTTTGCGGTCGATGTTTCCAAAAGTATGTTAGCTGAAGATATTGCACCTAATCGTCTTGAAAAATCTAAGCAATTAGTAACGCAAATCATCAATAATTTAGCAAGCGATAGGGTTGGTATTATAGCCTACGCAGGAAAAGCATTTCCGCAACTACCTATTACTACCGATTATGCATCAGCAAAGATGTTTTTACAAAGTATGAATACAGATATGTTGTCATCTCAGGGTACAGCTATCGATGAAGCAATTCAGCTAGCAAAAACCTATTATGATGATGAAGAACAAACAAATCGAGTCCTAATTATTATTTCTGATGGTGAGGATCATAACAATATTGCAACTTCTGTAGCGGAAGAAGCTAGTGACGAAGGCATTAAGATATTCACCATTGGTGTAGGAGACACTAAAGGAGCACCTATTCCTATAAAGCGTAACGGCATTATACTTAATTATAAAAAAGACAATGATGGTGAAACGGTTATAACTAAGCTCAATGAAGAGACATTAATTGATATTGCTAAAGAAGCAAGCGGACAATATATTAATGGCACTAACACGAGTGAGGTTGTTGAAACCATTCGTGACATTTTAAACAATATGGATAAAAAAGAATTTGAAGCTAAGCAATTTGCAGAGTATAAAGACCAGTTTCAATGGTTTTTAGGTTTAGGTATTTTCTTTTTATTAATAGATATATTTTTATTGGAACGTAAAACAGCATGGTTAAACAGTTTAAATTTATTTAACGAAAACTTATGATTTTTTTACATAAAAAAGTAGTATTATTCGGTGATATTCATCAAGTAACGAAAGATATATGTAGTATGAAATATGTATTCACTTTTTTATTAACCTTATCAATTTCTGTAGCCTTTGCACAAGAAAAGGACAAAGCATTGCAAAAATCTAACGATTTTGTCTATCAAGGAAACACTTTAATAGATGAAGATTTTATAGCAGCCGAAAAAGAGTACCGAAAAGCCATTTCTAAAAAGCCAACTAATGCAGTAGGAGCTTATAACCTAGGAAATGCTTATTATAAAACCGAAAACTTTGACGAAGCGTTATTACGCCACATCGAAGCTGCTAATGTAGCTAAAACTAAAGAAGAAAAGCATAGAGCATTTCACAACATTGGTAATACACTAATGGAACAAAAAAAATGTAAAGAAGCAGTTGAAGCCTATAAAAATGCTTTAAGAAATAACCCTAGTGACGAGGAAAGTAGATACAACCTTGTAGTAGCTAAAGAGTGTGCTAAACAGCAACAACAAAACGAAGACCAGAATAAGGATAAAGACAAAAAAGACGAAGAGAAAAAGGACGAAAAGAAAGAAGATAAAGAAAAAAAGGAAGACGGAGAAAAAGAAGAGGAAAATAAAGATGAAGGCGATCAAGACAAAAAGGATGGTGATAATAAAGAAGACGATCAGGGCAAGCCTAAAGATGATAAAGACGAGAAAAAAGATGGTGATCCTAAAAATAAAAATGATAAACCAGAACCGCAACCTGGAAAATTATCGCCTCAGCAAGTTAAAAACTTGTTAGAAGCAATGAACAATGAAGAGAAAAAGGTGCAGCAAAAAATAAATGCCAAAAAAGCCAAAGGAAAGAAAGTAAAAGCCGAAAAAGATTGGTAAAATGAAACATCTTAATACTATCTTAAATTATAGTTAGATATTCAATAGATGTTACATGTGACAGATGAAAAATGATAATGATTAACACATGAAACTCAAGCTCCATATAATTGCATTTTTAATCACCTGTTTTGCTTCAGCTCAAGTAACTTTTGAAGCAAAAGTTAGTAAGAAAAAATTAGGTATAAATGAGCGTTTGCGCATCGATTTTGTAATGAATAAGGATGGCGATAACTTTAATCCACCAAATTTTGAAAACTTTACCATTGTTGGAGGCCCTAGTCAAGCCATTAATAATTCTTGGATAAATGGTGTTAGGTCGTTTTCAAAAACCTACAGTTATTTTTTGGCACCTAAAAAAAGAGGAAGGTTTACCATTGGGCAATCTACTATAGAGATAGAAGGCGAAACCTATAAAACATTACCTATTACTGTAGAGGTGACTGCTGCCATAGATAAACCCAAAGACGTTAACGACCCAAACTATATAGCGTCACAAAACATTCATTTAGTAGCCGAAGTTTCAAAAACCAATCCTTATTTAAACGAAGCCATCACAGTTGTATATAAACTCTATATTTCACCTAATACAGGAGTTGAAACATGGAGAGAATTAGATAATCCAAGATATGCCGATTTTTGGAGTCAGAATATTAATGTAAAGGAATTAAAGCTTATAAATAGTACTTATAAAGGAGAAGATTATAGGTATGTTGTTCTAAGAAAAACGGTACTTTATCCACAAAAAACCGGTAAACTTAATATTGAACCTTTAACCTTAGATATTAAGGTTCAAGTGCCAACTAACAGACGTGATATTTTTGGAAGCAGACTATTAAAAACAGTACATCGTACAGTTGCCGCAGGTAACAGAACCATTAATGTAAAACCATTGCCTAAAGAAGGCAGACCATTAGATTTTTCGGGAGCTGTAGGAAGCTTTGATTTTGAAGTATCAGCTAATAAAAGTCAACTTAAAGCAACCGAAGCTTTAGAGGCAACCGTAAAAGTATCTGGAAAAGGAAACTTAAAACTTTTTGAACTCCCTAAGTTAACACTTCCAAGTTCATTAGAGGTTTACGAGCCCGAACATAGTGAAAATGTATCAACAACTTTAGCAGGAATGCAAGGGCAAATATCAGATACTTATACCATTGTGCCATCTTATCAGGGTAAATATCCAATACCAAGTGTTTCATTTTCGTATTTCGATATCAATACAAAGCGCTATAGAACAATAACATCTGATGAGCTTGTAATTAATGTTAACGAAGGACCTATAAGTAGTGAAAACACTAATGAAAATACTACAACTTTAACAAAAGAACCAGTAGTACAGGTTGTAGGACAATTCTTATCTTTTAAAACAAAAACCAATTTCATTCCAATCGAGACATCATATTTCTATAAATCTAAGTCTTTTTGGATGTTATTATTAGTGCCTTTTTTAATTATTCCAATAACAATCTTACTAAGGCGTAAAAAAATAGAAAGAGATAATGACATTGTAGGAAATAAAATAAGAACAGCTAATAAACTAGCTCGAAAGTATTTAAGTGAAGCAAAAAAATCTTTAGGCAACAAAGAAGAATTTTACAACGCCTTAGAACGTGCATTACATAATTATTTAAAATCTAAACTTCATATCGAGACGAGTGAGTTTAGTAAAGACAAAATCTCAGAATTGTTAACTCAAAAATCTGTTAATAATAATACGGTTGTAGAATTTAACAGTCTCCTTGAAAGTTGTGAGCTAGCAAGATACACACCATTTTCGAATGTTGAAATGCAACAAGATTACGATAAAGCAGTACGAGTAATTTCAACTTTAGACAAACAAATTAAGAGATAGTAATGAGATATATTTTATACATAGTCGTTTTGTTGTTTAGTATGTCTTTAAGTGCTCAAAACGATGATTTATTTGATAAAGCCAATAAACTTTATAACAATGGCAGTTTTCAAGAAGCAATTGAAAGTTATGAAAGTATATTAAGTAATGGTGTTCATTCTAGTGAGTTATATTTTAACTTAGGAAATGCGTATTATAAACTTAATAGAATTGCACCAAGCATTTATTATTATGAGAAAGCTTTGCAATTATCACCAAACAACAAAGATATTAAGAATAATTTAGGTTTTGCTCAAAATATGACTGTTGATAATATTGAAATTATTCCGGAAATAGGTTTGTCTAAAATAAGGAAAAGCATTATCAATGCGTTTAATTTTGATACTTGGGCAATACTCTCCGTATCATTTGTATTATTATTTGTATTATTATTTTTAGGGTATTATTTTTCAAGTGCCACAGCTAAAAAACGGTTGGCATTCATAGTTAGCTCAACCTCTCTTGGTTTAGCAATCATGTGCTTATTTTTTGCTCAACAAAAATATCAATACACCCAAAAAGATAAACCAGCAATAGTGTTTGCAAAAGAAACCGATGTTAAAACAGAGCCAAATTTACGAAGTGAAATAGCATTTACGCTACACGAAGGCACAAAGGTTTTAGTGTTAGAGAGTTATGATGAAAATTGGATAAAAATAAAATTAGCTGATGGAAAAATAGGTTGGATTCCATCAGAAGATATTAAGTTGTTGAATGATATTTAATATTTCCTTAACAGTTTTAACAAAATCAAAAAGTATATTTGCTTTTCAAATTTTTTAGATGAATAAAAAAGCTATTGCACTTATCTTTTCTATACTATTTGTGGCTCTTATTTCGGCGCCATCTATAATTAGTGCAATAGATGATTCTGTAGATATTTCAATACTCTACAGTATTACAGAAGAAGAAAACGAAAACTTTAAACTCACCTTGCCTGATAGTGACTTAAGCGATACAGAAAAAGTATTTGCAAGTAACACAACTAAGCAATTAGAGTATCGTAACAAGAAGTATTCTACACCTCACCTTAATTTATCGTCTCCACCTCCAGAAGTAAACATGTAATAATTTAGTTTAAGGCAAAGCAAAGCCTTATCAAAATTGAAAGTTCAATTAAAAATTAATCTTTTTTAGATTAATTAAATCAATTATTATATGTTTAAATATATTAAGAGTGACTTACCTGCGAGTATAGTCGTATTTTTTGTTGCATTGCCATTATGTCTAGGTATTGCGTTAGCCAGTGGTGCTCCTCTCTTTTCGGGAGTAATTGCAGGAATTATTGGTGGAATTGTTGTTGGAGGTTTAAGTGGTTCTAAAATTGGTGTTTCAGGACCTGCAGCAGGTTTAGCAGCTATTGTGTTAACCTCAATAGGAACCTTAGGAGGTTATGAAAATTTTTTAGTAGCAGTAGTTATAGCTGGAGCTATCCAGCTTTTATTTGGGTTTTTAAAAGCTGGAATTATAGGCTATTATTTTCCATCATCTGTAATAAAAGGGATGTTAACAGGGATTGGTATTATTATTATTTTAAAACAGATACCACACTTTTTTGGTTACGATAAAACATTCGTGTTTTTTAATGTTAATGAAGAAAGTACCTTAACCCAATTACTAAAAATTGTAGATCATATACAAATTGGGTCAACATTAATTGGAATTATTGGATTAGGCATATTGCTTTTTTGGGACAAAGTATTATCTAAAAAAGGAAAAATATTTCAAATCATTCAAGGACCTTTGGTAGCAGTAGCTATTGGTATTATTTTTTATACACTAACACAATCAAATGATTCATTGGTAATAACCGAATCACATTTAGTAAGTGTACCAATACCCGAAAATGCTGCATCGTTTTTTGCACAATTTAGCTTTCCAAATTTTAGCGTTATTACAAATCCAGATATCTGGATTGTAGCGTTTACCATTGCCTTAGTTGCTAGTTTAGAAACGCTTTTATGTGTAGAAGCTACAGATAAGTTAGACCCAAATAAAAATGTAACTCCAACAAACAGAGAGTTATTAGCGCAGGGAACAGGTAATATTGTTTCAGGGTTAGTAGGAGGACTTCCAATTACTCAGGTTATTGTACGTAGTTCGGCAAACATTCAATCTGGTGGTAGAAGTAAACTATCTGCAATTGTTCACGGTCTATTATTATTGGTTTCAGTAATTTTAATTCCAAGATTGTTAAACATGATTCCTTTATCTGTTTTAGCAGCCATTTTATTAATTGTAGGATATAAACTAGCAAAACCATCATTGTTTATAAAAATGTATCAAATTGGTTGGAAACAATTTATTCCGTTTACAGTTACTGTTTTAGGTATTGTTTTTATCGATCTTTTATATGGCATTGGTTTAGGACTTACTGTAGGTGTGGTTGTAATACTTATAAAGAGTTACCAAAACTCACACTTTTTGCATATAGAAGATAAAAGCAATGGTAAACAAAGATTGAAAATGACCTTAGCAGAAGAGGTAACATTCTTTAATAAAGGTGCTATTTTAAAAGAGCTTGATAGGCTTCCTGAAAATTCTTTTTTAGAACTTGATGTAAGAAAGACAAGATTTTTAGATAACGATATTGTTGAAATTCTCGAAGATTTTGCATTTAAAGCAAAACAAAGAAATATTGATATAGAGTTAGTTTCAGAAAGAGGAATTGTACAAAACCCAGATAGTTATATCGAGTTTTTTAAACTAAGGCCTAAAACCGCTTAGAATGAAGAAAATTAATATAAAAAGTAAAATAAGTCTGTTAGCACTAATCATTGCATTAATGCTGCCTACATTTGTTCAAAGTCAAGACAGTAATTTTGGTAATTGGCTAATTTATATAGGGAACAAAAAACTAAATAATAAATGGAACATCCATAATGAAGTTCAATATAGAAACTACAATGCCATTGGCGATTTGGAGCAGTTATTACTTAGAACAGGTTTAGGATATACCTTTAACGATAACAAAAACAATATGTTACTAGGTTATGGTTATATACTATCTGAAAATTACGTTGGAAATACAGACGACAAAATATCGGTTAACGAGCATAGAATTTTTCAGCAGTTTACATCAAAACAGTCAGTAGGCTCAGTAAAGTTAAACCATCGATATAGGTTTGAACAACGATTTGTTGAAGACGCTTTTAAAATGCGTTTCAGGTATTTTTTAGGCTTAAACATCCCTTTGGGTAAAAAAGAGAAAGATGTAAATAAATATTATATTTCTGCTTACAATGAAATTTTCTTAAACACGAAAAGTTCTATTTTCGACAGAAACAGAGTTTATGCAGGTTTGGGATATAATATTAGCAATACATTAAGATTAGAAGCTGGCTATATGAATCAGTTTTTTGAAACTACAAGTCGAGATCAATTTAATATAATAACGTTTTTTACTTTTTAAAGAACACAAAATAACTAAATAACCATGAAAAATTTATTTTCGAATTTAAGAGGCGATATCTTTGGAGGCGTTACAGCAGGAATTGTAGCATTACCATTGGCATTAGCTTTCGGTGTTTCTTCAGGATTAGGCCCAAGCGCAGGGTTGTATGGAGCTATTTTTATTAGCTTTTTCGCTGCACTTTTTGGAGGAACAAACACGCAAATTTCTGGACCAACAGCACCAATGACTGCCGTTAGTATGGTGGTTATCGCTGGTATAATTGCGGTAAACGATGGCGATGTCAATAAAGCACTTCCAGCCATTTTAACAGTATTTATTTTAGCAGGACTAATGCAAATAGGTCTTGGAATTTTAGGACTTGGTAAGTACATTCGATACATACCTTATCCTGTAGTTTCAGGGTTTATGACTGCTATTGGTGTTATAATTTTAGTAACACAAATTTTACCATCTATTGGGTATTACCCAAAAGACGATGTAGAATTTGTAAGCGAATTTAAACCCGTAGCCGAAGAACTAATATTAGAGAATATTCTTAAAGAAGAAGCAGGCGAAGGCATTTTAGTTCTTGAAGATTTTAAAGAAACAATTAATAGAGCCGAAAAAGTAACACCAGACCAAATTCTTAAAGAGTCGCAAACGTTAGCAGCCAAAGAAGCTTCAGGTGTTATGGGAGCTTTTAAAGTGCTGCCAAGAGCATTGCAAAAAACAAACTGGCTAGAGTTATTGTTAGCACTTGGTACCATTTTTATTATTTATGGATTTAAGAAAGTAACCAAAGCAGTGCCAAGTACTTTAGTGGCTTTAGTTGTAATGACATCTGTAGCCATTGGGTTTAGTTTAGACTATCAACCTATAGAGAGAATCCCTGAAGGATTGCCAACTATTAGAACCGATATTTTTACCAGTTTTAGCTTAGGCTCCATAACGCCATATATATTTACAGCGCTTACATTAGCACTTTTAGGAGCAATTGATTCCTTATTAACAAGTGTTGTAGCAGATAATATGACAAAAACTAAACACAAACCAAATAAAGAATTAGTAGGTCAAGGAATTGGTAATACTATAGGAGCTTTATTTGGAGGTATTCCAGGAGCAGGAGCAACTATTAGAACCGTTGTAAATATTAATTCTGGTGGAAAAACAAAACTTTCAGGGATGATTGCTGGTATCATGCTATTAATAATACTATTAGCATTAGCTCCATTGGCATCCAAAATTCCTGCAGCTGTTTTAGCCGGAATTTTAATTACTGTTGGCATTGGTGTAATGGATTATAAAGGATTAAGAGCGATTCCTGCTTTACCAAAAGATGTTAAGTTTGGACCATTAAAATTAAGTTCAGAAGTAATCATAATGATTATAGTATTATTATTATCTACATTCTGGAATTTAGTATATGCGGTTGGAATTGGTTTGGTAATAGCTTCATTAATGTTTATGAAGAAAATAGGTGATTTAACAGCTGAGCGTAGTGATGTAAAACCATTAAAAGAAGAAGCTTGGAAAGACGAAATAGGGTTTCCAGAAAACCTTAAAGAAGAAGTGTTTATTAAACACTTAAAAGGCCCTTTGTTTTTTGGTTCTACAAGCGATTTTCAGCAACTCAGGTTGCAAATACCTGATACAGCATCCACAGTAATATTGAGGTTAGGACGTATGCAATATATGGATCAATCAGGTTTATATGCTATGGAGGATATGCTTCAAGATTTAAAAACCAAAAATGTAGATGTGTTGTTTGTAAACTTATTAAAACAACCGCGTTACATGATGGAGCGAATAGATATCATACCAGACTTTATTCCAGAAGAGCACATATTCAATAATTTTAATGACTGTGTTCGCTGGATAAAACAAAATATAAAAGATGTACATTAAAGATTTAAAAAAATATTAGAAAAAAACAATAAATTATGAAAGCACATACTAAAGAATCACAAGCAACAATGACCCCTGAAAAGGCATTGCAATTTTTAAAAGAAGGAAATATAAGGTTTCAAAGTAATTTAAAGGCAAATAGAAATTTATTAGAACAAGTGAACGATACTAGTGAAGGGCAATTTCCATTTGCAACCATTTTAAGTTGTATAGATTCCCGAGTGTCAGCAGAATTGGTTTTTGACCAAGGTTTGGGTGATATATTCAGTGTTCGCATCGCTGGAAATTTTGTAAATGAAGATATCTTAGGAAGTATGGAGTTTGCATGTAAGCTTGCAGGTACAAAACTAATTGTTGTATTAGGGCATACCAGTTGTGGTGCTGTAAAAGGCGCATGTGATCATGCAGAAATGGGTAATTTGACCAAGTTAATAGAAAAGATTACTCCAGCAGTAAATGCCACACAAGACCCTAAGGATGAAAGTTTAAGAACGTCTAAAAATTTAGACTTTGTAGATGCAGTATCAAAAAAGAATGTAGAATTAACCATTGATAGAATTCATGAAGAAAGCCCTATCCTTTCAGAAATGGAAAAGAACGGAGAGATCATGATCATTGGTGCTATGTATGATATTAACACTGGTGCTGTAGCCTTTTACGAATAGTTATTTATAAAATAGTGAATAAAAAAAAGTCGCTAATGAGCGGCTTTTTTTTATTTCTCAGCAGTTTCTGCTGGTAAATCTTCTTTTATAATATAAGGAAAAATCATAGGAGCTAGCGATTCAACAGGCTCATAAAGCACAGAGTTTTCTATGTCTTCTTCACCTAAAAAAGGAATTGCTCTATTCATTTTACTAAAAATCATTAAAGCAATACTTAAAATAAGCGCTATTTTAAGTGCTCCAAAAACACCTCCAAGGAGTTTGTTTAACATACCTAAAGCAGCAAAATCTGCCAACTTGGTCAACGCTCTCCCAGCTAACGAAATAACCATGACTATAATAACAAAGGTTATGGCAAAAGCAGCTATATTAATGGTTTGTTCACTCCAATCTACCTTACTTTCTAAAAAACCAGCCGCAAAATCGCTAAAGTGAATCGCACCAAAAACACCAGCAACAAGTGCCACTAAAGAGGCTATTTCAACAAACAGACCTTTAGAAAGACCACGAATAAGACCAAATAGAATCAGGGCTCCTAAAATGATATCTAAAATATTCATATAAATATAGTGTGTTACAAACCTACATATTTTAAAATCAAAAAAAGAAATTAAAAGGTAGTGTAATAATAACGATAGAGTTTCCTTAGTATTTTATATCTCTGTAACTTTGTGGCTTATTAAATGAAAAATTACCGTTGTAACGGAAAAAAATATGGCAAGAGACGAACAGTTAAAAGAACGATGGGAGCTTGTGGTTGGGAGACTTTCAACGCAGTTTGCAGATGGCGACACCTTAGATTTAGATGCAATAATTTATTTAATTGGTGTTCAGGAACTAGGACAACTACATCGTAAGTTTAAAAAAGATGAAAAGGTAAACCTTATGCATATAGCTATTTGCAGATTACTGGAGCCTTATGGATATTATGAGTTCGATTTTATAGACGATCAAGGTTGGCCACATTATAAAACAAAAGAAAAACTTCCAAATTTAAAAGCTGGAGAACAAAGTGTTTTAATGAAAGAGGCCATTGTAAACTATTTTCTTCAAGCGGAATTTATAAGATAAGATTTGTTAAATTTGCCCATTATTTTGAATACTTGTATGTATTCAGCACAAGAGAGATATCATGATTGATAAAATTAAAGAACTAATTGAAGAAGTAGAAGCATTTTCTGCACAATCGTTAGATGAAATAGAAGCATTCCGAATTAAGTATTTAGGAAAAAAGGGATTACTTAATGAGTACTTTGCAGAGTTTAAAAATGTAGCAAATGATCAAAAAAAAGAATTTGGTCAAGCTATTAATAAACTTAAAACAACTGCACAAGAAAAAGTTAATGCTTTAAAAGAAGAATTAGAAGGTAAAGGAGAAGATACTCAAGGTAATTTAGGAGACTTAACAAGACCAGGAGAACCTATAAATATTGGGTCTCGTCATCCTATTTCAATTGTAAAAAATCAAATTATTGACATCTTTTCACGTATTGGATTTAACGTTAGCGAAGGTCCTGAAATTGAAGATGATTGGCACAACTTTACAGCATTAAATTTGCCAGAATATCATCCAGCGCGTGATATGCAGGATACATTCTTTATTCAAACAAATCCAGATATTTTATTACGCACACACACAAGTTCTGTGCAAGTGCGCTATATGGAAAATAACAAACCACCTATTCGTACTATTTCTCCAGGAAGAGTATATCGTAACGAAGCCATTTCGGCACGTTCGCATTGCTTTTTCCATCAAGTAGAAGGCTTGTATATTGATAAAAACGTGAGTTTCTCAGACCTAAAACAAACATTGCAATACTTTACAACCGAAATGTTTGGAAAGTCTAAAATAAGGTTGCGCCCTTCGTATTTTCCATTTACAGAGCCTAGTGCTGAGGTAGATGTGTATTGGGGATTAGAAACCGAAATAGATTATCGTATTACTAAAGGCACAGGATGGTTAGAGATTATGGGCTGTGGTATGGTTGACCCTAATGTTCTTAAAAATTGCGGCATCGATCCTGAAGTGTATTCTGGTTTTGCTTTTGGAATGGGAATTGATAGAATCGCAATGTTATTACACCAAATAGGTGATATACGTTTATTAAGTGAAAACGATGCGCGTTTTTTAGATCAGTTTAAGTCGGCTTTATAATTTATTGTCATTACGAGGGTAATGTCATTCCGACCGTAGTGGAGGAATCTTATGTTTTCTTATTTTTGTTGAATGCCTAAAGTCACAGCTTCGCATAATTATTATGTTTACATAATAACCAATAAAAATAAAACGGTTCTATATATTGGTGTGACTAATAATTTAAAAGAGAGAATATTTTATCATTCTAACCCTGAACCCCATTCAAAATCATTTTCACATAAGTATAAATGTAAATACTTAATATATTTTGAGCATTTTTTGGAAATTGAAGATGCAATTAAAAGAGAAAAACAACTTAAAAAATGGAGTAGAGCTAAAAAAGAGAGGTTGATTAATTTAAAAAATCCTGATTGGACTTTCTTAAATGATACTGTTTGAGATTTCTCACTTCGATTTCACTCAGTGCAAGCTAGCTCGAAATGACAAAGAACTATGAAAAAAGATATCCAAATACCAGAAGTATCTAATGTGTATGTATCTGTTGTAAATGAGTATAACGATATTTACAAAACACATGATTGGAATGCTTATATCATTAACGATAAAGACGTTGCGTTAGAAATGGTGCTAATTGTTACCAGAGGTTTTTCTGAAATTAAATCCACCTCAACCATGCGTCATAAACTAGATATGCTACCTGCTAAAAGTTATGCAAAAATAGAATTCATGCAAGAGGATGTGCTAGCCCTAAATAACGAGTTTAAAGTAACATTTTTTGAAGCTAATAAAATGTTTGAGAAAACTTATCTATTTAGAAAAAATACCATTAATAAAAAGGCACTGCAAACTATTCCTTTAATGGAAGTAAGAGGTGTTTTGGTGAAGTGATTTTAAAATAGTCACATCTGTCGTAATTTAGTGACATACTGTTCAAGTAAATATAGAGACCAAAAGCTCAATAATAAAATCAGAAATATGTTTTTCATTTTTTAAAATTAACCCCAACGGTTGTTATATAAAAGTAGCGAGTAGGAATACACTAGCTTTTCTGAATAAAAAATGAATAAAAAAGCACAAACCTTTCGGATTGTGCTTAACTGGCTGTTCTTCACATATGTTGTTGTAGTCTTTATTTCTTTTTCCAAATTCGACCTTTAAAGGCATCGTCAACAGGTGTATTAAAAATATGGTTGAAATAATTACTCATTGTTTTAATGCCCACAGCTGAGATTACACCTAAAATGTGTTTTTCAGTATATCCTGCATCCATAAAGTTTGCAATATCATTGTCTGTAGGTAACCCTCTCTTTTTTGTAATTATTCTTGAAAACACGCTTAATGCTTTAAGTTTATCATCTGGAATTTCTGAGTTGTCCCTTATTGCATTGGTAACTTCAATTGGTACATTAGTCATGTTGTCACCAACAAAGCTGTGTGCAGCCATACAATATTCGCAATTGTTTTCAAATGCTATCGATAAAAATATTACCTCTTGTTCTTGTGAGTTAAATCCCGAATTAGCCCTAAAAGAGTTATAAGCAAATGCATAACCATCTAATAAAGCAGTGTTGTTAGCCATACCTGCATACATATTAGGAATTAATCCTAATTTCTTTTGTGTTGCTTCTAAAATTTGACTCGAAATTGCATCTGCATTTTCAATAGTCTTGGGTTTTAAATCCATTGTTTTTGTGATACTCATAATTATTATTTATTTGAATTATTAATACTAAGCATACGCTTAGTTATATTATAAAAAAAAGTTATAAATTTTTGAAAGTACTTTCTATGAAATCATTTAACTGTTCTTGGTCAAACATTTTTGAGGCAACAGATAATCCTTGTAATGATATCATTAAGTAATTTGCTTGCTTATTAATTGTTTTTGTTGTCTTTAAACTGTTAGATTCTAATTTTTGTATAAATACTTTTTTAACACTTGCAGCAAAATTTAAAATTTCAGAAATAATTTCCTTGTCAGCTTTTTCCCCTAATTCATTTACGGTGTTTGTTATTAAACACCCTTTATTAAGTTGTATATCTTTAGAGAAATTAATAAAATCATAGAAATACTGCTTAATTGATTCTATTCCATCAGAAGAATTTTTAAGTTTATCTATTAATTCTAGCTTAGCTTTTTTTTTGTAGCAGTTTAGGCTTTTTAAGAACACCCCTTTTTTATTTCCAAAACTAGAGTAGATTGAAAACTGGTTAATTCCCATTTCTTTTTCTAGCATTCTAACAGAAGTACTTTCGTATCCATTACGCCAAAACAAATCCATTGCCTTTTCTATAACCTCCTCTTCTTTATATTCTTTCTTTCTAGCCATAAATTACTATAACTTTACAAAACTAATCAATTGCTTAGAAATGAAAAAACAAAATGCAATATTTATGATAATTTTAGGTATTTAGCCAAAACGAGTTTAGCTTTATTTTAAACCAACTAAATTTTTTGTTGTTATTGCGCTTACACGTTCTTGTTAGTAGTGGTTTTTTACGGTTGAATTTGCTTCATATTCCATTCGCCATTATCAAATTCAAATAATTTTCTGTCGTGGAATCTTGTTTTTTTGAATTCCATAAATTCGATTCTTAAAGGTTTGATTGAAACTCCGCCCCAGTTTTTAGGTCTTGGAATATTTTTATCTTCTGCCACTTTTCTCAATATTTGTTTTTCCAGTCTTTCCATATTGTCAATTTCTTTTCCTTGTTCACAAATGGAAGAAACTGCTTTAGACTTTTTACTTCGCTCACTAAAATATTTGTTTGCAAGTTGTTTGTTTATTTCGGTTGCTATTCCTTGTATTCTAATTTGTCTTTCAGTTTTTGTCCACCAAAAAGTTAGTGCAACCTTATCATTATTTTTGATTTCAATTCCTTTTCTTGAGTTTAAAGATCCAGTAAGAATAAAAGAGTCATTAATTATTTCTTTAAACGAAACAAATCTAGCATTTGGAAAATTGTCAATTCCGATTGTTGATAAGCAAACTGCTGTGGGAATTTGTACTTTAGTTAGATTAAGTTCCTTTTGAAACCACTCAGAGAACAGCGATATAGGTTGTTTTGTTTTACTCATTTTAATTTTAACATTGTGTTTTTTAGCTTGTAGGTTACGTAACAAAAAAAGTGTACTAACCTTTGATTAAGCACTTAATTTAGTAAATACAAACCGAATAGAAAATCCGCGAGGATTTTCGTAAGTAGATGAGTATTAGCAATGAATTATAAACGTTGTTCTACTAAGTTTTTTTATTTAAATTGTTCAACATTAAATTCAATATTCCAATTTTTCAAATACTCTTTTAAACTACCTAATCCAACTTTAGCTCTCCTTCTATCAACAAATTCGGGTTTTTCAAGATTATATAATTCCCATTTTTTAGTTTCTCTATTTTGGGTAATTTGTGAGCCATATACTTGGGGTTTTCCATCAAACATTAAAATTCTATCTTCCATCAAGGCAATACTACTTTTGTCTAAATCTCCCATTTCAGCTGATTTTTTTAATAAAGGGAAATATTTTTTTCGATTGATGTTGTCCGCGTGTTGGAATACCAACCAAATAGCATTCATCTGTTTTTTGGTCACATCTTTTTTTGTTGGCATTCCACAATTTTCAATCAGACTTACAACTTTAATTAAATTTTGTTTGTCTATTTTAGGGTCAATATCGCTGAGATTATCAGTTAATCTCATATTCTGATCCAGCGAATGTATTTCTTCCAAAATTTCAGCTTTTTTTTGACAATCGATGTTTATAATTTTTATGGGTACATAATTGTACGCTTGTTGTAATTTTATTAAAAGCTCCCCATCTTTTTGAGTAGCCTTTCTTAAAATCATTTCCCTTACAATTCCATTTTTATCTACATATCTATCATATGCCCAATTTTCTTGATTAGGAATTTTTTTAATTGAATCCAGAGTTAATATTTCTCCATTCTCATTTTTATAAGTAATATTTTGGATGTCCAGAATTTCTTTATTTCTGGCTCTATCAATTAGTTCCTTTTCTGTCAGTTTTGTTAATCCATTCGGAATATATTTGTTTTCGTTATTGCATGAAATCAGAAATATGATAAGTAAGCTAAAAGTGTAAGTTTTTAATTTCATTTTGTTGGTTATGTCAAATTATGTAGGGCGTATTTGTATATGGTTTGTTGCGTGTTTTAAGCACCTAATTTAGCAAAATACAAACCAAATAGAAAATCCGCGAGGATTTTCAGAAGTAGGCGAGAACAAGCAATTACTTATAGCCATTATTGGCGGTAGTTATTTTTTTGGTCTTAGCGTTTCAATAACCTGAGCATCCACCCAGAACATATCCGTATTCTCATATTTGTCAGTTGGTTTTACTTTACCAACATTTCTGTTAAAAAACAGATATTTTCCGTCTGGTGTTACACTTGCACCATATTCTGACGCTTCAGTGTTTATCTTTTCACCTAGGTTAATTGCTTCACTCCATGAACCATCTTTTTGTCGAAAGCTGACGTAGATATCAGCATTGCCATATCCGCTATCTCGTCTGCCATCCCAAAGAATGTAAGACTCATCAGGTGCAATAAAAGGATGAGCGTTTGATTTTCCAGTGTTAATTTGTTTTCCGAATGATTTGGGTTCTTCACGTTTTCCGTCTATTAATCGAGAGTAACGCAGATTACCTTGTTCCGACATTTCATCGAAAACATAAGTTCCATTGGCTGAAGCTGTAAGTCTCATAATAGGAATCTTCATAAATACGGTGTCAAGTTTTTTTATCTCCGACCAACCAGTACCAATACGTTCTTTATACCTTCTGCCCAAGTGCATTTTTTTTCCATCGGGAGATATGAAAGGTTGTCCAACCCTTGGTGATATAACAAAATCCTGCCATTGGTTGTTTTTATATTGAATGACCACAAATTCCATTTTTTTATCTTCCTCTTTTTCTCCAACTTCTCTGATGAAATAAAACTCTTTAAGGTCAGGCGTAAAAACACCATCAATTTCCCAATTCAAAGTTGTAACTAATCCAGGGGCAAAAGGTTCTGGTATTAAACCAGGCGGCTTTTGACCAAGATAAGGACTTTCCGTGGTCGAAAAATCATTCTCTTTTGTTTTCGATTTCTCAGTTTTGCAAGCATTTAATAATATTACGAATACTAGCACTGAAAATTTAATTATGTGATTTCTCAAAGTTTAATTTGTTTTAATTACCGCCAACGTACAGATAAACACAATTGCGTTTATCTACATTATATGTATTTCTGTAAATTTAAATAAAATTCTTACAAAATTAAGTGTTAATCCAACTTCTCAGTCAGTTTTTTAAACTCTTTTTTAGCGTCTTTACCTTCGTATAAAATAGCATAGACTGCATTTATAATGGGCAGTCTCGTTTTCTTTTTGTTTTTCTCGTTAAGCAAATGCGCACTTTTAGTAGCATAGTAACCTTCTGCCACCATGCTCATTTCCATTTGTGCAGATTTTACAGTATAACCTTTACCAATCATGTTACCAAACATACGGTTTCTAGAAAACACCGAGTAACCTGTTACTAATAAATCACCTAAATAGGCAGAGTTATTAATGTTACGTTTCATTTTATGCATTTTTTTAATAAAACGCTTCATTTCACGAATGGCATTACTCATTAACACACTCTGGAAGTTATCACCATAACCCAAACCATGTGCTATGCCTGCTGCTATGGCATAAATATTTTTAAGCATCACAGCATATTCGGTGCCAATAATATCGTCGCTAATCTTGGTTTTAATATAATCACTATTCAAAGCACTAGCTATAGCTTGTGCCTTGTTTGCATCAGCACACGAAATGGTTAAATACGATAAGCGTTCTAAAGCAACTTCTTCAGCATGACATGGTCCAGCAATTACCGCAATATTTTCAAAAGATATATTATAAAAATCATGAAGATGTTCACCAAGTAGCAAACCGGTTTCTGGAATAATTCCTTTTACAGCGGAAACCACTATTTTATCAGAAATATCAATAGTTAACTTTTTTAATTCGTCATGAATAAAAGCTGATGGAATGACAAAAATCAACACATCAGCATAAGCGGCTGTTTCATTAATATCGTTACTAAGTTTGAGTTGTTCTAAATGAAACTCAACAGAGCTTAAATAACTTGGGTTGTGTTGGTATTTTTTAATATAGTCAATGGCTTGTTCGTTGCGCATGTACCAACCAACTTCATCTAAATTTTCACATAACATTTTTACAATAGCAGTTGCCCAACTTCCGCCTCCAAACACTGCATATTTTAAATCTGACGCCATAAAAATTTTTAATTTGAGTATTCAAAAATACGTAAAATAATAAGTTTACATAAGTACTGATAAACAGGAGCTTATGTTTTTGGCATGTAATTTGAAAGCGACTAAGTATAACATTAAAAGAAATGCTTATGAAGACTTTAAAATTACTTTCAGGATTTGCGATAGTCGCACTATTGTTTACTTCTTGTTATACAGAAGTTATTATTGATGACGAACCATCAACATCCTTACACAGTGTATTAAATTCTCATGAGCTTTGGTACATAGATGTAAATCAAACTGTTGGCTTAGGAGAAACACCCTTTTTACAAATAGCGTTTACAGTATCGTTTAGAAATGGTACACTTTATGCCAATAACAATCTAGTTGGTATTGGTAGTCAAGGAAACGGTTTTGGTATTCCGGTTGGAAGCTACGGAACTTACGATATGGTATTAGATGTTGACCATGATGTTGACGGTTTTAATACGTTTGATGTGTATTTAATAGACTCAAATACCATCGAGTTGTACAATCCAAACAACGATACCTCATACTTTCTGCATGGCTACCAGCGTAACACATTCGATTACGATTTTGTGTTCTATGATAACATTCATTATTTCTTACAGGAATACGAAGCTTGGGAAAAAACATATACAAGTGATGTAGGTGTTTTAAATGAATTTGATTACGAAAACTATTTACAGTTTTTATCTGGTGGTGACGATTCAGATTTTAGAAGTTCGCAAGATGAAAACGTAAGTAACGTTAATAATATTTATTGGGATTACTCTGGAAAGTATGGTGTACAAGATGTAGTAAATAACGACTATTTAAAAACTTTAACATTAGATTACGATTATTTTGACAATGAATATTTCGAGTTAAACGTTATAAATGATGCGCGAATAGAACTGTATCATTCAACTTCTGGAACGTATTACGAGTTTGAAGGAAGAGGATACATAGAGTATATGAGAACAACAAATAGCAAAAAAGATAAATCTCAAAAAAAGCGTAAACAAAAAACAATAAAGAAAGACAACCCTAGGGTTAATACAAGAAACTAAAATTTTGGTTGGTTATTTTAGTTTTAAAACTGCTTAGATGCATTATGGTGTCTAAGCAGTTTCTATTTTTTATGTGACCAGAAATAAAATAAGGTGTCTAAAACACACACACATAGAGTTATTAACAATAATTGGAGTTTCAATAACATTTTAAGAACTTTATAATAAATCATTTATAACAACTTTAAAACAATAAGACAATGGGAATATTTTCATTTATTAAAAATGCAGGAGCAAAAGTTTTTGGAATTGGAAAAACGGAAGCCGAAGAAGCGGCCGAAGCATTAGAAGCAAAAAAGAAAGCAGAAGCAACTGCAGCAGCACACATGATGCAAACTGTAAAAGACTTGCAATTAGAGGTAGAAAATTTAGATATTCACGTTGAAGGTGATACGGCAAGAATTAGAGGAGCTGCCTACGACCAAGCAACAAAAGAAAAAGTGGTGTTGGTTGTTGGAAACTCTAATGGAATAGCAACAGTAAATGACCAAATGACAGTTGAAAATGTAGAACCAGAAGCACAGTTCCATACGGTTGTAAGTGGTGATACTTTGGGTAAAATTGCCAAGAAATTTTACGGAAATGCAATGAAATATCCTGTAATTTTTGAAGCAAACAAGCCAATGCTAAAAGACTCAGATTTAATTTATCCAGGTCAAGTATTGCGTATACCTCATATGGAGGACTAGACTTAGATTAATATATAAAAAATAAAAAACCAGCTATATAGCTGGTTTTTTATGCGTGGACACATAAAAAGAAAGTAGAATACTACTAAAAAAAGTAGTTCATCTAAAAAATATGGTTTTTCAAGACTATTATTGTACTTTTATAAGTAACCTACTTAATCTAATGTTATGAAAAAACCAATACTTTTAATCCTAATGTTGAGTCTATTTGTATTATCTGGGTGTGATACAGAGTTAATTAGTAACGAGGAACTAACATTGGCAGATGACCCAAACTTTACTGTTACAGAAGATATTGTAACCAACGAGAACCAAAATAGTACAGATAATGAAGTATGCTTAACTACTAACTTAATTGCTGGTCAACACCATGTTGCAGGAACGGTAAGTGTTAAAAATGATGGAGAAAACTTAATTATTACCTATATTACAAATGGAGATTGGACAATTGAAGCCACTCATTTAAGTATTGGAGGATGCGACGATGGGTCAATTCCAACTACTGAATCGGGAAATCCTAAAATCGGACATTTTGAATATCATTCTACACATTCTGATGGTGTTAATGTAGTCACTTATACAATTAGTTTAGATGCTATCCTAGATGAGTTTTGCTTTGCTGCACATGCTGAAGTACAAGGACCTACTGGAGGAGAGACTGCTTGGGCTGAAGGCACAGAATTTCCAGGAAATAGTTGGGCGATGTATGTTGAAGCTAGTTTGTTAGACTGCGATGATGACGATGGAATTATGCCAGTATAAATAATAACATTGCTAAATAATGTTTTATTTATAAAAATTCATTTCGTCAAGATATTGCCAAACATGTTCTGGAAGCATGGGTTTTACATTTTTTCCAGCTTTAATAGATTTTCTAATAAACGTAGAAGATAATTGCATTATTGGAGCATCAACCTTAACAATATTTGGGTGGTCTTCAAATTGATGGTTTATTGTACCTTCTGATATTCTAGGATATACATAAATACTATGTCTTGCTAAAATTACCTCGTAGTTCTTCCATTTATGAAAACTCTTCAAGTTGTCTTCTCCCATAATAAGTGCAAACTCATTATCAGGATATTTCTCTTCTAAATAGCTCAACGTATTGACTGTGTAATTAGGTTGTGGTAAACCAAACTCTATATTACTTTCTTTTAATTTTGGATAATCTTTTGTAGCTAGATATACCATCTCTAATCGTTGGTAATTGTCTAGTAACGAGTTTTTCTTTTTAAAGGGACTATGCGGTGTTACTACAAACCATACCTGGTCAAGATCACTATACTCAGCTAAGTGGTTGGCAATGGTTAAATGACCAACATGAATAGGATTAAAGGTGCCAAAGTAAAGACCGATTTTCATTTTTAAGAGTTTGGGTTTACAAAATTGTTTACCAAAGTATAGGCTTCATCTAACGCCTTGTCTAAAGAATCATTTTCAATAATTACGTCAAAAAGTGGTGCTGTAGCTAATTCAGCTGAAGCTTTTGCAACGCGCATATTTATTTTGTCGTCGCTCTCAGTTTTGCGCTTTTTAAGGCGTATTTTTAACTCATCGATACTTGGTGGTTTCACAAAAATAGCCAATGTTTGCTCAGGAAACTTTCGTTTTATACGCAATCCTCCAGACACATCAATATCAAAAATAACATGCTTGCCAAGTGCCCAAATACGTTCCACTTCGGTTTTTAAAGTACCATAAAAATTATCGCGATAGACTTCTTCCCATTCTAAAAATTCATCGGTTTTTATTTTAGAAATAAATTCTTTTGCAGATAAAAAATAGTAATCTTTTCCATTAACTTCCTCACCTCTTTTGTTTCTTGAAGTAGCCGAAATTGAAAACTCTAAATTAAGTTCAGGTTGCTTTAAAAGGTGCTTTACAATAGTTGTTTTACCAGAGCCAGAAGGCGCAGAGAATACAATTAATTTACCTTGACTCATAACTACAGTACGTTTAATAATTGCTCTTTGATTTTTTCTAGTTCATCTTTCATTTGAACTACTAACTTTTGCATTGGCGCATAATTGGCTTTAGAGCCAATGGTGTTTATTTCTCTACCTATTTCTTGACCAATAAACCCAAGTTTTTTGCCATTAGAATCTGCTGAATGCAGAGATTTTACAAAATATTCTAAATGGTTGTGAAGGCGTACTTTTTCTTCGGTAATATCAAATTTTTCGATGTAGTAAACGAGCTCTTGCTCAAATCTGTTTTCGTCAACTCTTTCTTTTAATTCAGCAATACCTCTATTTAAACGCTCTCTAACATTTTCAATACGTTCTGGGTCAATTTTTATAACCTCTTCAAGTAGCTTATCAATGTTTTCTAAACGAGTAATGAAATCTTTTTCAAGTGCCTTCCCTTCCTGGAGTCTATAATCTTTAATTTTTTCTAAAGTAGCCTTAATACCATCTTCAATTTGTTTCCACTCGTTAGCATCTATATCGTCCCTTTCGGTACTTAAAGCATCAGGAAACCTAACTGCCATTTTTAATAATTCAGTAGCATCACCATCAACAATATCTTTAAGTTGTTGCATGTAGGTTTTAACCACAGGCTTGTTTACTTTGCTTGTTGTTTCTTCGCCTGTAATCTCTAAGTAGAGTGAAAAATCAACTTTACCTCTTACAAGGTGCGACGCAATAAGTTTTCTAATATGTAATTCTTTTTCACGATACACTGATGGCATGCGTGTATTCAAATCGAGGTTTTTGCTATTGAGCGATTTTATTTCTAAGGAAATTTTTTTTGTTGGAAACTGAAGTACAGATTTTCCGTAACCTGTCATTGATTGTATCATTGGTAATATTTAAAAGTTGCACAAAGATAATTAAATCACTTAAGTAATGATGTTATTAAATTGAAACATAAGCTGTAAATAATAACTTTACAAAAAATAAAATATATGTATTTAAAGCACTTTGAAATACGATGGAATGACCTTGATGCGAATAAGCATTTAGGGAACTCAACTTATGTTGAATATATGAGCGATACACGAATGAGTTTTTTAACAAGCCATGGTTTAAGTCTAGATGTTGTAAATAGTTATGGTTTGGGACCAATTGTAATGTACGAGCATATATACTATTTTAAAGAAATTGGACTTGACGACAAGGTAAAAGTAAGCTTAGAAGTCTCTGGAATGAGTGAAGATGGTCGTTTTATTCAAATAGAACATAACTTTTTTAATGAAGAAGGTAAAAATTTAGCAAATGCTGAAATGTTATTTTCTTGGATGGATTTAAAAACTCGAAGATTTGGAAAAATACCAATTGAATTACTACAAAAAATTAAAAATTTCCCAAGATCAAATAATTTCAAAATTCTAACAAAAGAAGAGACAAAAAGGCTGATTAAAAAACCCATAGACTTGCCAGGTAATTAACTGTAAAAGGAATTTTTACTAACTTAATACCATAATATACTAACTAAACAAACAATATTATGGAAGAATTTGATATTAATTGGATTGCCCTTATTGTAGCGGCAATTATACCATTAGTAACTGGATTTATATGGTATCATCCTAAAATTTTTGGAACTGCATGGATGAAAGAAACTGGTATGACAGAAGAAAAAGCAAAAAGCATGAATCCAGGAAAAACCTATGGATTAGCTGTAGTGTTTGCTTTTTTAATAGCCTTTTCTCTTTGGGCACAAGTAATGATAGGAGGTGGTCCTGGCGAGCCTCATGGTGTAGATCCTTATATGACATTTAAGCATGGTGCTTTTCATGGTGCCTTAATAGGTGTATTTTTAGTGTTGCCAGTTTTTGCAACAAATGCATTATTTGAGATGAAATCAACAAAGTATGTATTGATAAATGTTGGATACTGGATAGTAACAATGGCATTAATGGGAGGTTTAATAAACGCTTGGTCATAAAAATTTTAAACTTTATAAATCTAAGAGGCTTTTGTAGCCTCTTTTTTTGTTTTAAAAGCATGGTGTTGTTTAAATTCTTTTAATTTAACACGCTTAATAATGAATTTAATAATACGATTCATAAAAGGTCTTTTGTGTTTTATATAGCAAGTTAAATCAACAGGAATAGCACCAATGGTAGTTTTAATTTCAGAAGCTGTTCTTCCAAAATTTATATGTGATACTTGTTTCTCAAGACCTATACGAACATAATCATTTAATATTCTTGGATAAATGGCATGCTCTCTATTCAAATTATAATTTAAACCAATAAAATGGGCATCCAAATGATTGTTGTTAGCTAATGCCGAAAGGAATCCAACCAATTTATTTTCTAAAAAATAGGCTTTTACAATAAAATCATCATGATATATTTCCCGCAAGTGTATGTAAGTGTCTAAGTTTAACACCTGAGCATTAAAATTGGCATTTGCAATGGTGTTTTCGTAAAGTTTTTGTAGCTCTTCTTTGTATGTTGCAAAATCTTCCTCAGTAAATAAACGAGCAGTTAAAGAATTGCTAGACGAGTCAGCTTTATTAACTTTTACACGATATTTCGACTTTAAATCTTTTTTATAATCATCAAAGGTTTTCCAATTAGTATCTAGTTCTAAGATTAAATTAGGTTCTACATGCATTTCAGTAAAACCATAATTTTCAAAATGAGTAGTTAGCTTTAATGAGTGTTTTAAAAAGTCTTTTAAAACAATGGCATGAAGCGATTTTGTATGCTTTGCTATATTATTAATTGCTTCAGCAATGGTGCCTAAGGTTTTAATTTTACTAGCCTCCTCTTTTATATAAAGACCATGTTCGCCACTTAAAAAAATGTTCCCATTAGTCATAATCTTCATAGAATTATTGCAGAATAATGAGTGAGCTAATTTTTTTAACCAATTAGCTAGTTTTATGTTTTTCAAAATGACATCTACACTTAATTCAATAGTTTGAATTATTGCTAAGGCTATTGCGCTGCTGTTTTGATTAACAACAATATATTTAAAATTTATGTTTGGGTTTGAAACCTCAAAAGCTTTTAAAAACTTTGGACTAAAATAGGCATTGTTAGCACATTCAAGCTCTATCCATTGTTTAGAAGAGATTGCTGTTACAGTATGATAAGTAACCGCTTGCAAATGACTCATGTAGTATTAGTCTCAATTTTTTAAATTCCCTACAAACTACAATTTTTCTAGATGAGACTTTGCTGCTAAAATCGTTTTTTTAGAATTTCCAATAAAAATTTGATTATCAACAATAATTACTGGACGCTTTAAAAAAGTATAATGATCTAAAATGTAGTGTTTATAATCGGCTTCCGTAAGTGACTGATTTTTTAAATCCATTTCTTTATAAAGTTTAGCTCTTTTACTAAACAAAGCCTCATAGCTACCAGCTAGCTGGTGCATTTCTTCTAGTTGAGAAACAGCAATAGGTTGTTCTTTTATGTCTTGAAACACAAAATTAGAAGGAAGATCAAGCTCTTTAATAATACGCATGCACGTATTACAAGTTTTTAAAAAGTATATTTTTTTCATCATAAACAAACATTAACTTTACAAAGAAAATCAATTAAGATTAATACTTATATTTTTAATTTAATAAAATGAATTACCAATTAGATATCGCTTTAAAAAACAGAACTATTTTAAACTCATTTTTTGAGAAATGTTCGTTAGAAGAATTGAACAAAGTTCCAGAAGGCTTCAACAACAATATTATTTGGAATTTAGCGCATGTAATTGTAACCCAACAATTGCTAGTGTATGAGTTGTCTGGACTACCTATGATGACCAACGATGAGTTAGTAGCCAAATATCGAAAAGGTACAAAAGTAGATGGAGATGTAACACAACAAGAAGTTGATGAAATAAAAAGTCTTTTATTTTCTACTTTAGAGCAAACACAAAAAGATTATGAAAATGGCGTGTTTAAAAACTATAACTCTTATACGACGTCCACAAACAGTACTATGACAAATGTTGAAGAAGCCATAGCTTTTAACAATTTTCATGAAGGAATACACTTGGGATACATTTTAGCATTAAAACGAACATTATAAAAAGATGGATTATTTTTCAATAGCAGCAATTTTAACAGTTTTATCAGCTGTATTTGGGTATATAAATGTGAGGTTTTTAAAACTGCCAATTACTATTGGGTTAATGATTATTACTATTGTTTTTACTCTAGTGGTGGTTGCCATTGGTCAATTTGATGATGCGTTATTGGTAAGAGAAAAAGAACTCATCTCCCAAATAGATTTCAAAACAGTTTTACTAGACATCATGTTAAGTTTCTTGCTTTTTGCGGGGGCACTACACACTAATTTCGCTCAATTAAAAGTGCAACGATGGCCAGTATTTGTATTTGCTACTTTAGGTGTTTTAATGTCAACTTTTTTGGTAGGAATAATCATGTTTTATGTGCTTCAGTTAGTTGGTTTACAGGTTGATTTTATTTACTGTTTGTTGTTTGGAGCGTTAATTTCACCTACAGATCCTATTGCTGTTTTAGGAATTTTAAAGAAAGCTGGAGCACCAAAAAAACTGGAAACAAAAATTGTTGGAGAATCATTATTTAACGATGGTGTTGGCGTGGTTGTGTTTTTAACCATATTTAATATAGCGTCCTCGTCTTCAGGAGATGTTGAGCTAATGGAAATAGTTAAATTATTTGGTGTAGAAGTAATTGGAGGTATTCTACTTGGTGCTATTTTAGGATGGATTACTTATAGAATGATGCGCTCAATAGATGATTATGAAATCGAAGTAATTATTACTATTGCAGCTGTCATGGGTGGAACGCATGTAGCACAAAATTTGCATATGTCGGCACCTTTGGCGATGGTAACTGCTGGACTTATAGTTGGTAACGATACTGTTAGAAATGCAGCCATGTCTAAAATTACCGAAATGTACGTCGATAAGTTTTGGGAACTAATAGATGTATTATTAAATACCATTTTATTTGTGATGATTGGTATGGAAATGTTAGTGTTAACATTTGAAGGTAGCTATATTATAGCAGGATTATTGGGTATTCCAATTGTGCTACTGGCAAGATTTGTATCGCTTTGGGGACCAATTAAGTTTTTTGATAAGAAGTTGGAGTTTGTGCCAAACACAAATATTATTATGACTTGGGGAGGTTTAAGAGGAGGCATTTCTATTGCCTTAGCATTAAGCTTAACCCAAGAAATGCATAAAGAACTGTTTTTGGTAATTACCTATATAATCGTAGCATTTTCTATTATAGGTCAAGGCTTAACGGTAGAACCAATTGTCAAGAAATTAACTAAACAAAAACCTTAGTATATATCTAAATAGGTTTCTACTTCATTAAACGGAACTGTAAATTCAATAACTCCATCAGCGTATGAAGCAATTTCATATACATTGTAAAAACAAATAATGCCTTCATAATTAAAACCAATATTAGCTGGAAGACTAAAAGGCTCACCAAAGAAATAGTTTATATCGCTATTTTTGGTCTCTTTTTCAAAATGAGTTTTAACAACTTTGATTAAAGCGTCTTTGTTATTAAATATATCTTCAAATTGTAATAGCTCACCAGTTGAAGCATCAAAGTTGAAAAGAGTTACATTTAAGTTTCCATGAGCACCACCAGAATTAACATAGCTATTTATGGCTATAGAAATAAGCATAGGTGATTGGTATGTAATTTCGCCATCAAAACTAGCATCCCAAACCATGGCACTTTCACCAAAACCATCTTTAAAGGATTTATATTCAGTATCAAAAGTCTTTATAGCATAATCTAATTGTAAAGTATCTGAAGGTTCTTCAAGAAACACCAACGTATTGGCAATATGATTTTCTATAGCGTTGTTAATTGCTTTAGCAGCAATTGAATTCCCTTCGGCTTTCGGAATATTTAATTCAATAATGGCATTATCTTCATAAAGCGCATTGGTTTCGGTAAAATTTACAACTGTAATTTCTTCACAGGAAAAAAGAATTAAAACAGAAAAAAGAGCTATGAGTTTTGCTTTCAATACAATTATGTTTTATATGTGTTATAAAGGTATTATATACTTTTTAAAACAACGAATTATATATACATTTGTTGCAAATAATTAAAAAATGAAGTTTAATACAAAAGCAATTCACGGAGGTCAAGAGCACGATCCTGCTTATGGAGCAGTAATGCCACCAATTTATCAAACATCAACTTATGCCCAAAGTACACCAGGAGGTCACAAAGGGTTTGAATATTCAAGAACACATAATCCAACACGTAAAGCGTTAGAAAATGCTTTTGCAAGTATTGAAAATGGTAATTATGGTTTGGCTTTTGGGTCAGGTTTAGCAGCAATTGATGCGGTAATTAAACTTCTCAGTCCTGGAGATGAAGTGATTTCTACTAACGATTTATATGGAGGAACCTATCGTTTGTTTAAACATGTGTTTGAAAAATTTGGGATTAAATTTCATTTTGTAGGCATGGAAAGTGTTTCGAATGTAGAGGCAAAAATCAATGAAAACACTAAATTGATTTGGACAGAAACACCAACAAATCCGATGTTAAATATTATTGATATAAAAGCATTGGCTACTGTTGCAAAAAAGCACAATATACTGTTAGCTGTTGATAATACATTTGCAACACCGTATTTACAACAACCTTTAGATTTGGGCGCTGATATTGTAATGCATTCGGCAACAAAATACTTAGGAGGTCATAGTGATGTTGTTATGGGAGCGTTAATGTTAAGAGACAAAGAAATAGCTGAAAAGCTATACTTTATTCAAAATGCAAGCGGTGCTGTTTGCGGACCTCAAGATAGTTTTTTAGTGCTAAGAGGTATAAAAACATTACATGTTAGAATGCAAAGACATTGCGAAAACGGAAAAGCAGTTGCTGAGTTTTTAGCTTCACACCCTAAGATTGAAAAGGTATATTGGCCAGGGTTTGAAACGCACCCAAATCACAATATTGCTCAAACTCAAATGAAAGATTTTGGAGGGATGTTATCGTTTACAACTAAAGGAAATGATTACGACAAATCGATTAAAATAGTTGAAAACCTTAAAATATTCACACTAGCTGAATCACTTGGAGGTGTAGAGTCTCTTTCAGGTCACCCAGCAAGTATGACGCATGCAAGTATTCCAAAAGAAGAGCGTGAAAAAACAGGTGTTGTAGATTCTTTAATTAGGTTAAGTGTTGGTATTGAAGACGAAGCCGACTTAATAAACGATTTAAAGCAAGCTCTAGAGTTAATCTAAATAATAGATATAACCAAAGTTTAGCCATAACAACCAATCGTTGTATTTGTTAGATGTGAGTTGGTGATTTAAACCATCAACCCAATCATGTCCATAATATTGCCATCTTAAATCTAGCATTAAATCAGATAATACACCAAGTTTATATCTAACACCTACGCTTGTTACTAAGGACCAACCACTTTTTGCTTCATTGCTAACCGAATCAGGTTGCCAATACGAATAGAAATTTGCTGGGTCAGTAATATCACCATTGCCATAGGTAGTAGATACTTCAGGTGTAGAATATGTATAATGTACACCAAGACTTATAAAAGGTGCAAAACGATAAGCAAATCCTTGAAAATCCCTAATACTTCTTGGAAAAAACTCTAGTTGAGTACCGATGTCAAAATTTTCGGCAACACCAGTATGAGCTCTTAATTGGTTAGCTTCCGGAGTATTTCTATAAGGAGCTACCCATTCTCCATGATGTTCTAATTGCGACTTGTTATAAGAAATTTCATTTCTAAGTTTAAAGTGATCGTTAAAGTAATTATAGGTAGTATAGCAATTACAATCAGCACTATAAGCAAAATTTAGATAGTGTATAATACCAATACCATAGCCAGAATTTCCAAAATTGTTTTTTTCATTTAAACGTTCCCCAAAATCTGATCTAAATTCAACAGGACCAGCAATAGCACCAATCTCATGGGAGAACCCTAGTTGAGAAAATGTTGTTTGCGCGGTGGCAAATAAGCATATTAGTAAAACTAATTGTTTAGGGTTAAGCATAGTATGTATTGACACTGTAAGGCTATTAATATGAGCAAATATAGAAAACTTCGATGAAACAACAAATAAATCCGATAAAATACATTTATTATTCAATCAATCCTTATGCCGTATAAATAACAGTAAATATTAAAAAGTTATTGCTAAATAATAAAAAATAGCCTGTATTTTTTTAAGATAATGTATATTTGTCGTCATAAAAATTCAATATTTATTATTACTTCAAATTTATATAAATGAAAGCTAAAATTGATGCGTTTTTAGAGCTTGTAAAAGAAAGAAATGGTCATGAACCAGAATTTATGCAGGCTGTACACGAAGTTGCAGAAACGGTAATTCCGTTTATTGAAGAGAATCCAAAATATCAAGGTAAAATGTTGCTTGAAAGAATGGTTGAACCAGAAAGAACCATCATTTTTAGAGTACCATGGGTTGATGATAAAGGAAACACACAAGTTAATAGAGGGTTTAGAGTAGAGTTTAATTCTGCTATTGGACCGTATAAAGGAGGGTTGCGTTTTCATCCAAGCGTTAACTTAAGTATTCTTAAATTTTTAGGGTTTGAACAAGTATTTAAAAATTCGTTAACAACTTTACCTATGGGTGGAGGAAAGGGAGGATCAGACTTTAACCCTAAAGGGAAATCTGATAATGAGGTAATGCGTTTTTGCCAATCGTTTATGAACGAACTTTTCCGTCATATTGGAGCGAATACAGATGTGCCAGCTGGAGATATTGGTGTTGGTGCACGTGAAATTGGATTTATGTTTGGACAATATAAAAGACTTAGAAATGAATTTACCGGAATTTTAACAGGTAAAGGCTTATCTTACGGAGGTTCTTTAATTCGTCCTGAAGCAACAGGGTATGGTACAGTTTATTTTGCTAAAAACATGTTAGCTACCAAAGGAGATTCTTTTAAAGGTAAAACAGTTGTTATTTCTGGATCAGGAAATGTTGCACAATTTGCTTGTGAAAAAGCAACAGAATTAGGCGGTAAGGTAGTAACACTATCTGATTCTTCTGGATTTATCCATGATGCCGATGGTATTGATGCTGAAAAGTTAGCATTTGTCATGAATTTAAAGAATGTTAAGAGAGGCAGAATAAGTGAATATACGTCACAATACCCATCAGCGACATTCCACGAAGGAAAAAGACCTTGGTCAATTTCTTGCGATATTGCAATGCCATGTGCAACCCAAAATGAGCTAAACGAGGAAGAAGCTAAAATGCTAATATCTAATAATGTTATAGCTGTGGCTGAAGGTGCTAATATGCCAACAACACCAGAAGCTATTGAAGCGTTACAAGATGCAAAGGTGTTATTTTCTCCTGGTAAAGCATCAAATGCTGGAGGGGTTGCAACATCAGGTCTTGAAATGAGTCAAAACTCATTACGTTTAAGCTGGACTAGAGAAGAAGTAGATGAGAAGCTTAACAAGATTATGAACGATATTCACGAGTCTTGTGTTACTTATGGAACCGATGAAGATGGTTACGTAAATTATGTTAGAGGAGCTAATGTTGCAGGTTTTGTAAAAGTAGCTGATGCAATGCTAGAACAAGGTGTTGTTTAATAAATAAAACATCGCAAATAATATTTTAAAGCTTCCAGACTTCTGGGAGCTTTTTATTTTTAATCTATATGATTTTAGCATATTTGTCGTTAGTTATAAATATATTTGACTATTGATATAATTATATGAAGAAGACGTTTTTTTTAATGGTTTTTGGGCTTATAGGCATGTTTTTCTGTAATGCTCAAAATACATCATTACTTTGGGAAGGTCATTTTTCTTATTTAAATATTAAGGATGTTGTTTCGAGTGAAGAAAAAATTTATGCAGCATCTGAAAATGCTGTGTTTAGTTATGATTTGCAAACAAATGAACTAGAAGAGATTTCAACTATTCATGGGTTATCAGGAGAGCAAATTTCAACTATTTATTTTAGTGACCATTTTGAATTACTTCTCATAGGATATGAAAATGGATTAGTTGAAATTTATAATGATGCAACTAAAGAGGTGACAACCGTAGTTGATATTTTAGATAAAATTACCATACCTCCTAACAATAAAAGGGTTAATCATTTTAGTGAATTAAATGATTATGTCTATATCTCAGCAGATTACGGCATTTCTGTTTATGATATATCAAGATTAGAATTTGGCGACACTTATTTTATTGGAAATGGAGGCTCGCAAATAAAGGTTAATCAAAGTACTATTTTTAACGGTTATATTTATGCTGCTTGTGAAGATAATGAGGCAATAAAGAGAGGCTTGTTAAGTAGCTCTAACCTTATCGATTTTCAAGAGTGGGAGCAAATTTCAACAGGAAATTTTAATGGTATAGAAGCTATTGAAAACAAATTATATTGCACCTCTACTAATAGAAGAGTTTATGAAATTGATAACACAACTCTAAACCAATTATTTGTTTATCCAAACCAACCTTTAGATTTAAAAACTAGAAACAATCAACTATTAGTGGCAACACAAAACAGTGTATATGTTTATGATGCTAATTTTGTGCTGCTGGCAAACCCAATATTAACTAGCGAATACAACACAACATTTACTAGTGCTACTGTAAGTCAAGAGGGTATTTATATTGGAACAAAAAACTTTGGAGTATTAGAAACCATGCAAACGAATGTGTCGTCGTTTTTAGAAATACATCCAGATGGTCCATTACAAAACAGCATATTTTCGTTAGAGTCAGGATTTGGTAGTGTTTGGGCATCGTTTGGAGACTATACTAGGTTTTATAATCCAGGTCCTTTTAAAAGAGCAGGAGTTAGTCAACTATATGATGAACAATGGAATAATATTCCTTATGATGAGGTGTTTGGATTAAGAAATTTAAATGCTATTTCAATAAACCCATTAAACCCACAACAGGTGTTTGTAAGTTCGTTTCATGATGGTATGCTAGAAATTAATGATGGTATAGCAACCCAAAGACTTGATGAAACGAATAGTGGGCTCGAATCGTTAATTTACCCTCCAGATCCAAATTATAAAAGCATTAGAGTTTCAGGAACAACGTTTGATGACAATGGCGTATTATGGTCTCTTACAGGTCTAGTAGAAAGGCCATTAAAGGCGTTCGACCCTAGCTCTAATTCATGGAGAAGTTTTGATTTTACTGAGCTAATTCCTGAAGTTGATGATAATATTGGTTTTAGCGAACTCTTATTAGCTCCTTCAGGAGATATATTTATTGCGTCATTTTCTTATGGTGTTATTGGGTTTAAACATAATGGAGGCAACCAAATATTTAAAAATGTCGATAAAGAGAATGGAAATCTGCCAGATAAATCGGTAAGAGCCATAGCTTTAGACAAAGGCGGACAATTATGGATAGGAACTGATATGGGATTGAGAGTACTTTACAATACATCAGGCTTTTTTAGTGATGACAATCTAACAACCGATGAGATTGTAATATTAGATAACGGAATACCTAAAGAGCTTTTACAAGATCAGTTTATATCAGATATTAAAGTGGATGGTTCTAACAATAAATGGATAGCAACCATTGGCGCGGGGTTATTTTACTTTTCGCCTGATGGTCAACAAACTATTTATCATTTTACCAAAGATAATTCTCCACTTCCATCAAATAATGTTAATGACGTAACGATAGATAGTAATAACGGAGTTGTTTATATTGGCACAGACAAAGGCTTAGTGTCATTTAAATCAGGAGGTTCAGCTCCAACCGATGAGCTTGTTGATGCTTACGCATATCCTAACCCTGTGAGACCAGGATTTAACATTACAACCGAAAAAATAAAAATTAAAGACATTACAGATAATGTAAATATCAAGATTACAGATATAGAAGGTAATTTGGTAGCCGAAGCACAATCTAAAACAAACTCTAGATATAGAGGCTATAATCTAGAAATAGATGGAGGTACAGCATATTGGAATGGAAAAAACATGGCTAATAATACTGTTGCTTCAGGCGTATATTTAGTAATGATTTCTGATATGGAAACTCTAGAAACCAAAGTTTTAAAGTTAATGATTGTTAGATAATGATTGTTTCTACAAAGGCTATTGTATTATCAAAAATTAAGTACAAAGACAGTGACCTTATTATTAAATGCTATACCGAAAAATTTGGGATTATTTCATATTTAGTTAGAAACGTTATTAAAACGAAAAAGGGGAAATTTAAATCGGCCTATTTTCAACCTTTAAGTTTATTAGACATCGAAGCAGATCATAAAGAAAATCGTTCTTTACAATATTTACGAGATATTAAACTGCATATGTATTATAGCACATTACACACAAATGTTATAAAAAGTACTATTGTCATGTTTTTATCTGAGGTTTTATCAAGTATTCTAAAAGAAGAAGAAGAAAACGAAAAACTTTATAGTTTTTTAGAAACAACCATGATTTGGTTTGATGAAACAGACACAAATGTGAACTTTCACTTATTATTTTTACTGCAACTAACTAAGTATCTAGGGTTTTACCCAGATACTAGTCAATCTCACCTGCCTTACTTTAATCTTGAAGACGGTAAGTTCCATAATAAAATAACAGGAAGGCATAATATTCAAGGTGAAAATTTAATACTATTTAAAGAGATTATTGGTACAAAATTTGATGTAGATAGAGCGATAAATTTTAAACCAACTAAGCGACTGGAAATTTTAAATATTATTTTAAATTATTTTAAATTACACATAGAAGGGTTTAAACAACCTAAATCTATAACAGTCTTAAACCAAATTTTTCATTAAAATGAAGAGCCTTTTTACGCTTTTTTTAATTTCACTTTGCCTAATAGGTAACTCTCAAGAAATTACAATTCTAGATGAAGTTACTAATGAAACCATTCCTGGTGTGGCTGTATTTAACACTTCAAAAACAAAAAGTGCTTTTACCGGATTAGATGGGAAGGTATCAATCGACATATTTTCTAAGAATGAAAAAATAACATTTCAACATCTTGGACACGTTACAATAGCTATAGTAAAATCTAAAATTGACAATTTGGTTTATTTATCTCCTCAAGAACAAGATTTAGATGAGATTGTAATTTCAGCTTCAAAATTTGAGCAAAGCAAAAGGGAAGTGCCGCAAAAAATTATTAGTATAAAAGCAAATGATATAGTTTTGGCAAACCCACAAACAAGTGCCGATTTATTAGGCTCAAGTGGGCAAGTGTTTATACAAAAAAGCCAATTAGGAGGAGGTAGCCCAATGATAAGAGGTTTCTCTACCAATAGACTACTAATATCTGTAGATGATGTACGAATGAATACAGCAATTTTTAGAGGAGGCAATGTACAAAATATAATATCTATAGACCCTTTCTCAGTTCAAAATACCGAAGTTATTTTAGGAGCTGGATCGGTTATTTATGGTAGTGACGCTATTGGAGGCGTTATGAATTTTTATACAAAAAAACCTATGTTGTCTTCATCAAACAATTTAGAATTTAACGCTAATGTTATCTCTAGGTATGCTACTGCTAGTAAAGAAAAGACAGGTCACTTAGATTTTAATTTAGGCTGGGAAAAATGGGCTTCATACACTAGTATTAGTTATACTGATTTTGATGATTTAAAAATGGGAAAATATGGTCCTAGTGAATATTTACGCCCAGAATATATTGAAACAATTAATGGTGTAGATGTAATTAAACAAAATTCAAACCCTAGAGTTCAAAAGTTTACAGGATATAACCAAATAAATTTCTTAGAGAAGTTACATTATCAAGCCGATAAAACATTAAGTTTCGACCTTGGGTTACATTATACAGCTACGTCAGACTATCCAAGATACGACAGACTTATAAGGTACAGAGGAAATAGTTTACGTTCAGCCGAATGGAGTTACGGACCACAAAAGTGGTTTCTAGGAAATTTAAAACTCACAAAATATAGCAGTAAATCTAACCTTTATGACAAAATAAAAGCTACTGTAGCCTATCAAAATTTTCAGGAAAGCAGGATAGATAGATATGTAAACGCATTAGAGAGAAGAAATCGCAAAGAAAATGTAGATGTATTATCCGGTAATTTAGATTTTGAAAAAACGGTATCGGAACGATCTAACATTTTTTATGGTTTTGAATATATTTACAACAAGGTACATTCAACAGGAAAAAAAACCAATATTGTTACAAACCAATCAAAAGCTATAGCATCAAGGTATCCTAATGGTTCCTCATGGCAATCAGCTGCTGCTTATTTTAGTTATAAGTTTAAACCAAACAAGAAATTTACGTTTCAATCAGGCATACGCTATAATCATATAAAAATAGATGCAAATTTCACAGACAACAATGAGTTCTATAATTTTCCATTTAACGATACCAATTTAAGTACTGGTGCATTTACAGCCACCGCAGGTATAAGTTGGTCGGCAAATGAGATATTACAATGGAAACTAAATGGAACCTCGGCTTTTAGGGCACCAAATATTGATGATGTTGGTAAGGTTTTCGATTCCGAGCCAGGATCGGTCGTTGTTCCTAACTCAAATTTAAAACCCGAATATGCGTATGGTGGAGAATTAGGATTAGTCTTAAATTTTAGCGACGATGTTGTATTAGATTTATCAACCTATTACACATACCTCGACAATGCATTAGTAAGGCGAGAGTTTACTGTTAATGGTGATTCACAAATGATGTATGATGGTGAGTTAAGCGATATACAAGCAATTCAAAATGCCTCTAAAGCATGGATTTATGGTTTTGAAGCTGGAGTTAAAGTCACTTTTAGCGACAACTTAAAATTAACATCCCAATATAGCGTTATTGGAGGGACAGAAGAGGAAAAAGGTGGTGTTGAAGTACCAATAAGGCATGTAGCACCTAGCTTTGGAAATACGCACTTAACTTGGGGAAATAACAAATTTAAATGGGATGCCTTTGCAAACTATAATGGAGAATTGTCATTCTATCAATTAGCACCTTCTGAAGCAGATAAGGATTATATTTATGCTAAAGATAAAAACGGTAATTCGTATGCGCCATCTTGGTACACTTTAAATTTTAGATCGCAATATCAAATTAGTGAATCTACATCTATTGTGGCAACTATTGAAAATATTACAAACCAATTGTACAGACCGTATTCATCTGGAGTAGCTGCATCAGGAACTAATGTTATAGTGTCTTTAAAATATACCCTATAAAACAATAAAAGCGAGGGCTCTCCCCCGCTTTTATACATAGTCACTTTCTATTTTTAGTACCTCTTAATGGCTTTTTTATTGATTATTACATTGTTATCAAGCGTTATTTTAGCAATGTAAGGCGCACCACTTAAATTAGAAAGCGATAAAGTTTCATCGTTGTTACTTACGTCAAAATTATACAAAATGCGACCTTGTAAATCAATAATTTTAATGTTGGTCATAGAGTTGCTAGCATTCAGCTTAAACTGAACATTGCCATTAGCATGTTCAATAATTGAGAGCTGATTACTACCAATTAGTTGCTCGTTAAGAGAAAGCGCATCTTGAGAAAAAACGATTTCAAAACGGTCGTTAAACTCACCAACGTTTGATGTGAAATTATAATCACTCACTTTCAAGTTATGAAGTTTATTTAGCAAGTTATCTTTTAAATAAACAGCATTATTAGTTAAAAACCCTCCTTCAAGTTGCGCTATAGATATTGAATAGATAGTTGGTACATCAATACTGGTTTTATAACCAATACTAATCACTTCATCCTTATCAATACTGTTAATAGCCTTCCCTTGAATGACGAACTTTTTAGTATTGTTTTCAATAGTGGAATACAATATAGCTGCAGCATTAGAAGAAAGATTCCTAGGTGTGTCATAAGCCATGCCATCATCATCGTCTGTGGCATTTTGGACATAAGCAACGAGTATTTGTTTAAACACACCATTATCAGACGTTAGGTTTAGCCAAAGCTTATTCATTTTAGTGTTATGAGTAGTCCTAAAAAACTGGTCATTATTATCAGTAACTCTCATAGAATTATTAAAAACAACAGTTCCCCGACTTATATCATTAACTGTAGTATCAGGTGTAGCATCATCAGAATAAACCACAAAGAATCCCTGACCAGAAGGGATATATCTAGTTGGGGTAACCCCATCTCCACCCGCAATCTCTCCCACCGCATTAATGACTGCATAATCTGAAGAGGCAAAATTTAAATTTTGGTTTCCATTAGCAGTATCGGAAGGCACTGTATTTTGAGACCATAAAAACAGGGCACCATCTAAAGTAAGATTATGATGAGGTATATTGGTTGCAATAATACTATTGGTGGTCAAAAACACATCAGCATCAATAGCCGAAGGATATGGATTTCCTATAAAATTCCAGTTATTGTCATTGGTTTCAGAATCATTTCTATACACAGGAACCGTGATTTCACCGTTGTTAAAAGCACCATGAAAAGAATATACAAATTGATTTCCTGGAGAAAAATTAAATGCAACCTGATCATGCGTTGATGCATAACCTACTCCAGGGATCATAGTATCTGCTGCGTTGGCATATACCCAGTCATTACCATCATCATCAATGTCGTCTTGTCCCGTTTCTGATGTATTATTGTTGTTGGTTTCCATTGTGGCATCCAAATAGTTTTCAGCATTATACCAAAACCGTCTTCCAATATCAGCATCTGATAAAGCACCGCCTATCGTTTCGTTTTCAACAGGCGAACTCCAATAAGTGTATTCATACCATTTATTAGCTGGTGCTGTTTCTTTATTAACGGTAATATTTCCGTTATTGGTTACACTGCTATTATCATTGATTTGTACGACTGACCCTTTTGGTTGTACTATAATACTACCATTAACTACAATGTCGTTTTCAACTTCAACATACGTATTGTTTGCTATAGTTAATGTATAACTATTATTAACCGTTAAGTTACAGGTGCTGAAACTTCCGTTTGTGGTGCTGTTATAATTATCGTTGATGATAACAGGATCGTTTAATGTTGGAGTTCCAGAAGGATTAACAGAATTCCATTGCCCAGATTCCCAAGTATACGTCGTTCCTCCGTAGCATGGGATATCTTCTACTGATCCATTAAACTCAAATCTTTCAAGCCCAAAAATACCTAAAGGGTCTCCACCCCAAGCATAGATTCTAAAAGTTATTGCAGAGGTTATGTTTTGATACTCTGGGGCAGATAAATCAATATAATTGTATCCAACCAAAGTAGGGGTTCCTATATCACTTGCAAGACTATCTACACTACTTCTGATAGAAATATTGGTTGGTATTTGTCCATAAATGCCTTCAACTACTCCAGTATAAATAAAATTATTAAAATTGATTTGTTTGCCAGGATCTGGGGTTAATACAAATTCTAAATAATCGTCTTCATGAAAGACTTCAGACCAATTATATGCGGCATACTTATTTTCTCTATATGGGTTTTGAACACGAGTTATATTGCTTCCTCTCCCAATTCCTGAAACAGTAATATTTGCATCAACATACTGGTTATTTGTATATGGATTATCAGCAGAAGGGTCAGTGTCGGTTATTTCATTAGAAAAAATAGTTTGACCGTAGCTAAAGTATAGCACCCCAAAAAGCAGTATAAAAGTAATGTTATATTTCATTTGCTATTAATCTGACAAACAAAATAGTAGGGCAGCTATTTTTATAGTATTTAATTCAAATATAACACTAATAATATGAATGCTATTGAGGGAAAACCGTAAAATTATTGTGGTTTTACCGTAATTATGAGTTTAAGTAATTTTAAAAAACACAGATTGTAGAGCACAATTTGCCGTCAATTGTTATTTTTGAACTATGTTTAAAAAACGCACCTATACATTAGAGGAAGCCAAAAAAGCGCTTGAAAATTATTGCGCTTATCAAGAGCGTTATCATAAAGAGGTTAGGCAAAAGTTACAAGGGATGTATATGATACCTGAAGCTATAGATGTAATTATAGTGCATTTATTACAACATAATTATCTGAATGAAGAGCGTTTTACCAAAGCATATGTAAGTGGAAAGTTAAAACACAAGAAATGGGGAAAACAACGTTTAATCCAAGAACTAAAGAAAAGGGATATTTCTAAAGTAAACATAACGAAAGCCTTAGCAGAGATAAATGATGAAGAATATTTAAACATTTTTAATGATTTAGCAGAAAAAAAGTTTGGTTTAATTAAAGAACGTAATATCTATAAGCGAAAGAAAAAATTGGCAGATTACTTATTATACAGAGGCTGGGAAGCTTTTTTGGTTTACGATAAAGTAAATGAACTTGTTACTTAAGGTTGTTTGATTTATTGGTTCTAACAATGGCCTGTTCATTTTTCCAATCAATCCATTTTTGACCTTTTAAGCGTCGCATAGCATTGTCAAAATTTCGCATAAAAAAGATATTATAAATCGCTTTTCCTAAGTTTTTCGGATTTCTGGCAATAGCTCGTAAACTCATAGAAAACCCAGGGGTAATATAACGCATATAGTGCCACCAGCCTTCAGGCATATAAAGCACTTCACCATGATTGAGGTTGGCAATATAGCCTTGTGCATGTTTTAAAGCTGGCCATTTATTAAAATCAGGATTCGCAAAATCAATATCTTCTCTTGTTATTAGTGAATGAGGTATTTTATAAAGATGTTTGTTTTGTTTTTGGTCGAATAAAATACATTGCTTTTCTCCTTCAAAATGGAAATGAAAAATATTGGCTAAATCTATATCGTAATGCATAAAAGTATAGGAGTTTCTTCCTCCAAAAAATAACATTGGTAAGCCTTTCATGAGTCGTAAACCAAAATTAGGATATTTATAATCTTTTTGAAGTTGAGGTACTTCTTTTAAAATATTCCAAAGAAAAATACGATACTTTGTTGGTTCTTTTTTTAACAAATCAACATATTCACTCATTTTCATAGTCGCATGTGGTTCGTTAAAGCCATCTTTATAATCTACAGGTCTGTCGTCGTAAAGCGGTACGGTTTTATCTCCAGCAACTTGTTTCATATAATCTAAATTCCATTTAGTAAATGCTGGCCAATCTTCAATATAACGCTCAATAACCACAGGTTTTTGTGGCTTAAAATAGTGTTTTATGAATTCCTGTTTTGTAATGGTTTTTACACGCGGAACCTCTTGAAGATTTAATTTCAATTGAATTCGTTTTAACGTTTCAAATTTAACAAAACGTTATCTAATTTAAAATAATGTTTGTGCAATATCTAAAATCTATATTTTACATCCAATAACACATTACCTTTAGGCATAGGTACTAAGTTAGTTTCAGTATAGTAGGTATTAAAAATGTTGTTTCCTATCACTGATATTTCAAATGACTTTAGATATAATGTTGCTTTCAAATCAACCACATGATAATCGTTATCTGTTCCTTCAGTTCGTTTTGCAAATTTATAAGCAATACTTTGTCTAAAATTTTTAAAGAACTGTGTTCTAAAAGTAGCAGTAGCGTGATGTTGTAATGAGTTGATTGAATATCTTGAGAAATTAACTTTCGATTTTTTTAAGTCTTCATCTAAATATGTATATCCTAAAGTAATATTCTGATTAAAACCACTTATAGTATAATTTATAGACGCATTCGCTTCCAACCCAATAGTGTTTAAATTTTGAATATTTGTTGCTTCCCATAAATCGTCCGATTTTTCTTTTACATAATCAATAAGATTGTTAGAATCTCTATTGAATATAGCTAAAGAACCAGAGAAACTCCCTTTAGTATATTTAATTCCTAGCTCTTCGGTTAGTGCTTCTTCAGGTTCTAAATCTTCATTTCCAACTGTTGTTGGGTCGTTATAAAATAAGTCAGTATATGTTGGGATTCTATAAGTATAACCAGCATTAGCGTATATTTTTAAATGGTCGTTTACTTGGTAACCAATATCTATTCCTGGGAATGCATGGAATTTAAAATCGGAAAAATAGTTTATCGCTATTCCAGGCGTGACATCTAATTTGTCATCTGCAAAAGTAAAACGATGTTCTAAAAACATATTTGTCATAAAACGATCACGATTTCCAAGATTATTACTAGACAAATACACTTTGGCAATATCTACTCCAAAACCAGTTGTTCCTAAGTTAGATTTATATGATATGTTTACTTCTCCACCAACTTTATTCGAAATATGTAAGTTTCGGTAAATAGAAGGGTTGTTTCTAACAAACACATACATATCTTGGTTGCGTTTCCAATATAAACGAGGTTTTAATGTAAAGTTTCCTTTTTTGTAAACCGATGATGCTCCAACTAAACTGCTTTGTGTTTCTTCATACTGGTTAATAGCCGAAGGAGATGCATAAAACCCATTGGCGCCAAACTTGCGATCAGTATAATAACCTATAAGATTTATAGGTGTATGATTTTTATTAAAGGTTCCTTTTATAAAATAATTATGATTTTTAAAATCGGTATTATGCCTGTAACCATCTGATGTATTCACAGACGCATGAGCGATAATAGAGGTTCTATTAAAATCAATCCCTGTAGTTCCTGTAGCATGTTGTTGTCCAAAAGACCCCACCTGAAAACCAGCAGTGTTTACATTATTAGTATTCTTTTTTGTAACAATGTTTATGGCACCTGTAAAAGCATTTTGCCCAAATATGCGTGCTGCTGGTCCTTTAATTATCTCTATACGTTCAATGACTTCAATGGGTAAAGCCATATTCATGGTATGGTGGCCAGTTTGTGCATCTTCCACTTTAATACCATCAATTAGAACTAAGGTTTGGTCGAAGCTTCCACCACGAATGTATAAATCGGCTTGCATGCCATTAACACCACGACGTCTCATATCTATTCCAGCCACTTGTTGTAATAATTCAGTAACGTTAGTTGCTGGACTTTGTGAAATTTGGCTTGCAGTAATTACTGTAACGGTTCTTGAGTTTTTTTTAAATGGAATATCTATACGGTTTCCTATTAAGGTTATGGAATCTAAACTTTGCCTTGAAACTTCTTGAGCATTTAATTGAAATATGGTAATAAATACAGCTATTGTAAGTGTAAGTTTTCTTTTCATAAGATGAAATAATTTTAAGATGCAAAATTCGTAACTTTCCGGACTATTAAAATAGTCCAGTTTCGAAATGATTAATAGTCCGGTTAATGAAAAATTACAGCAGCTTATATCTATTGATAAATCTACTATACAACCTGTATATATACAAGTAGCACAGCAAATAATAAATGCTGTTCAGCGTGGTTATATAATAAAAGGGAGTAAGTTACCGGGAACACGTATTTTAGGCAATTTGTTAGGGATTCATAGAAACACAGCTGTTGCTATATATGAAGAATTAGCCTCACAAGGTTGGGTAGATATTGTTGCTAATAAAGGAACCTTTATTTTAGTACCAGAACAAACTACAGCCATAATTAAAGCTACAGGAAAACATGTAAATCAGGCCTATACGTACCCTAAAGAAACGGGTTTTCCATTTCAAAAATCATTTCATTTAGCATCAACTAAACAAGAAACAAGAGCAACTTATATTATAAATGAAGGTAGTCCAGATTTACGATTACATCCTGCGCATCAGTTTTCAAGATGGTATAGTGCCGCTATGAAACGAAAGACTTTACAGTATAAATGGAATAGAAGATCAGCCTCAACCATTACTAACTATAAAATTAACCTTTGTAATTATTTAAACGCAACACGAGGGTTTCATATAATGCCAAATAATTTAATGAGCACAAGAAGTACAGAGATGAGTCTGTATATTGTGTCACAGTTGTTAATAAATCAAGGTGATGTAGTTTTGGTTGGTCGGCTAAGTAATTACTCTTCAAACACTATTTTTCAGGAATCAGGAGCCATTATAAAAACCATACCTATAGATGCTGATGGTTTAGATGTAGATTATATAAAAAAGCATTTTGTTAAAGGTAGTATAAGATGTGTTTATGTAAGCGCACATAGGCATTACCCAACAACTACAACCTTGAATGCAGAAAGACGATTGCAATTATTACAACTAGCAAAGGATTATGGTTTTGCTATTATAGAAGATGATTACGATTATGATTTTCAATTTGAAGGGTCTGCTATGTTACCTATGGCAACGGCAAATACTTACGGAATGGTTATTTATCTAGGTAAATTAGGGCAGTCTTTATTTCCAAGCTTTCAAACAGGTTTTGTAGTGGCACCAGAAGCATTAATTATAGAAGCCAATAATTACTTAACATTGCTTGATGCACAAGGAGATGCAATACAAGAACAAATGTTATCTGAATTAATAGATGAAGGTGAAATATATAGACTTGTTAAAAAAAATGTCATCACCTATAAAAAGCGTCGCGACTGTTTATGTAACTATTTAGACCATTATTTTGAGAATAGTATAACTTACACTAAACCTAATGGAGGCTTAGCTATTTGGCTGGAATTTAATGTCACAATTTCTCTAGTAAAACTAGCAGAAGAAGCCGAAAAATTAGACGTATTCTTACCAAAAACCATTTTGTATCAAGATAGAAACACCTGTGCCATTCGTTTTGGTTTTGGACACTTAAACGAAGAAGAAATCGAAGCAGTAGTTGAAAAATTAAAGCATGCTTATACTAAGGTTGTTAGCGAGTTATAGCTTGTGCTTTAAACTTAAAAACATCCTTTTTCAATATAAAATTATTGTTTTTCGATAATTTTAAATATATTTGCTATATCAATTAATCAAAAAACAGCAAAGTTATGTCAAGTAATCTTCAAGTAAAACAACGAATAATAAAAGGGAACAAATTAGAATGCAATGTGTGCAAACATGATAAATTTTGGGCAAGAACCACATTAATGAATACACCTAGAATGACCTTTTTTAAATTAGATTGGGCAAATAAGCAAGCTTTAAACTATATATGTAATAATTGCGGTCATGTACATTGGTTTATGAATAAATAAGACATTATGAATACAAAAAGAATACTTAAAATATTGCATGTGTTTGCATGGATAGCCTTGATTGGGCTGTCAATTAAGGCAGGTGCTATAATCATATCATATTTAATAAGCTTAGGTAACGAAGAAGTTGCTAAAGATTTATATGAAGGCATGAATTTAATTGCTTATAAACAAAACAGTTTGGTGCACTACTCTATTATTGTTGGCTATAGAATTATTCAATTTAGTATTCAAGCATATATTGCATTTCTTGTAGTGAAACTCTTGAGTAACTTAAACATAAACAAACCATTTAATGCAAATGCTTTAAAATGGATGCAAACTATTAGCTATAGTCTTTTGCTAATGTGGGCAATTGTAGTAGCTCATAATATTCACGTAGGAATTTTAGAGGCAACACAAGGCATAAAAGCAACCTTAATACCTAGCGAATTTGTGTTAATAGCAGGTATCGTTTACGTGTTTTCACTATTATTTAAAAGAGGGTTGGAACTTCAATATGAAAACGATTTAACCATTTAGCCTATGTCAATAATTGTAAACTTAGATGTCATGCTGGCAAAGCGCAAAATGAAAAGCAAAGATTTGGCCGAAATTATTGGTATTACCACTGCTAACCTGTCCATATTAAAATCAGGGAAAGCAAAGGCAATTCGTTTTTCAACCTTAGAAGCCATTTGCAAAGCATTAGATTGTCAACCAAGTGATATTTTGGAATATGTAGAAGAGTAACCTATATACTTTAATTCATTATTAGTTTCTGTCATTCTGTAAAAATAGTATCTTAGTTGCTTAAACACTTTTTTTACTATTTCAATCATGAAAAAACTATTTTTATTACTCACACTTTTGGCCTTTTTTAATTGTAAAGAAGGCACTCAAACCGAAGAAGCCTCAAAAGGTGTTTCTACGACTTATAACATTTCATTTGAAAATGCTGTACATCACGAAGCTAACGTGCAAGCAACCTTTACCAATTTAAAATCTGGCGAAGTAGAATTTAGAATGAGTCGTACCTCTCCAGGACGTTATGCATTGCACGAATTTATTAAAAACGTATATGCAGTTAAAGTAACAGATAGCCAAGGAAACGAGCTGGAAACCACAAGACCAGATCCTTATTCTTGGAAAGTAAACGGACATGATGGTACCATAAAAGTATCATATACCTTATTTGCTAATAGAGGCGGCGGAACCTATGCGCAAATAGATGAAACCCATGCACATTTAAATATTCCAGCAACGTTTATGTATGCGCCAAGTTTAGCGAATGATGAAATGGAAGTAACGTTTAATGTACGTGAAGATTTAAATTGGAAAATAGCCACACAATTAAAGCATAAAGACGGAAACACCTATTACGCACCTAATTTGCAGTATTTTATGGATAGTCCAACCGAAATCAGCAACCATGGTGTTCGTTCGTTCGATGTAAATGGGCAAACTGTAAATCTTGTATTGCATCATAACGGTACTGATGCCGAATTAGATGAATATTTCGAGAAAGTAAAGAAAGTAGTATTAGAACAAGAAGCTGTTTATGGTGAATTACCAGATTTTGATTATGATAATTATTATTTTTTAGCTTGTTACATTCCTAATGCATCTGGCGATGGCATGGAACATCGTAACTCCACAGTAGTAACATCTACAAGAAGTTTGGCTGATGGAGGTATGGAAAGAAATATAGGGACAGTATCTCATGAGCTTTTTCATGCGTGGAATGTAGAGCGTATTCGTCCGCAATCTTTAGAACCTTTCGATTTTGAAGAAGCAAATATGAGTGGTGAACTTTGGTTTGCCGAAGGATTTACAAGCTATTACACCAACTTAATTTTATGTCGCGCAGGGCTCATGGAGCCAGAAAACTACGTAAGAGGGCTTTCGGGAACCTTTAATTATGTATGGAATTCTCCTGGGAGACAATTTTTTAATGTGATTGAAATGAGTTATCAAGCACCTTTCGTGGATGCTGCTCGTTCAGTAGATCCTGTAAATAGAGGTAATACCTTTATTTCGTATTACTCTTATGGAAGTGCTTTGGGCTTAGCTTTAGATTTATCGCTTCGTGAAAAGAATTTGAATCTAGATGATTATATGAAGTTCGTTTGGAATACATTAGGAAAAGATGAAAAACCATACACGATCCCAGATTTACAAAAGGCACTTAACGAATATGCGGGAGAAGGTTTTGGAGACACGTTCTTTAATAATTATGTACATAAAAGCGATATGCCAGACATGAAGCGTTTGTTTAAAACTGTTGGTGTGTCATTAACACAGGATGATACAAAAGCGCGTTTTGGCGCAAGTGTTAGACAAGGCAAAATTTATGGTTACACAAGTATTGGTTCATCAGCTTATGAAGCAGGGCTTGAAAATGGCGACACTATCATTCAACTAGGAGATTATGTGTTAAGTGATGATTTAGACTCTAACACTATAATGACGAATTTTAAAGCAGGTGATGTAGCTAAAGTAGTGTATGAACGTTTAGGAAATAAAAGAGAAACAAGCCTAACGTTTAAATCAGATCCTTCTTACTCTATAAGTATTAATGAGAATGCTAGCCAGGAACAAGTAGCAGCAAGAGAGGCTTGGTTACGTAAAAAAAGTAAATAATTTAAAAACACTTTCTATAAAAAACTAAAGCAAATATGTACCTTTATAAGCATGTTTGCTTTAGTTGATTGTAATAATTTTTATGCCTCTTGTGAACGCGTATTTAATCCTAATTTACGCGAAAAACCTGTTGCTATCCTAAGTAATAATGACGGTTGTGTTATTTCTATGAGCGATGAAGCTAAGCATTTGCAACTTCCTTTTGGAGCACCAATTTTTAAGTGGGAAGGCTTTTGTAAAGCGAACGATATAGAAATACTATCATCAAATTATCCGTTGTATGGAGACATGAGCAGCCGCGTTATGTCAATTTTACAACAATTTACACCAGATGTTGAGGTGTATAGTATAGATGAAGCATTTTTAGAATTTAAAGGCTTCGATACCTATGATTTTAATGATTATGGAAATCAGATAAGACAACGCATTTTAAAATGGACAGGTATTCCAACATGTGTTGGTGTAGCACCAACAAAAGCGTTGAGTAAAGTAGCTAACAAGATTGCAAGAAAGTTTCCTAAGGAGACCAAAGGGGTGTATGTAATAGATTCTGAAGAAAAACGAATTAAAGCCTTAAAATGGATTAAATTGCAAGATGTTTGGGGAATTGGAAGAGGACTACAAAAACGGTTGGCTGCAAAAAACTGTAAAACAGCATTCGATTTTACACAGTTATCGGATGATTGGGTTCGCAAGCATTTTTCAATAACCGAGTGGAAACTAAAAAAGGATTTAGAAGGTATTTCAACCTTAAAACTAGACGAAATTAAAACAAAACGAGCCATTGCAACCACACGAAGTTTTGAATATACATTTTCTGATATTGACAATATTAAAGAGCGTGTTTCAACTTTTGCTACCAGTTGTGCCGAAAAACTTCGTAAACAAGAATCTAGCTGCCACATGATTATTGTTTTATTAAGTAGCGATAGACATAAAAAGGACTTAGAACAACATCGTGTTAGTAGAGTAGTAAAATTATCATATCCTACAGATTCAACGCTTACTATATGCAAATACGCCGTAGAAGCTGTGACATCAATTTTTAAGGAAGATATAAAATATAAACGAGCAGGCGTTATCGTAACAGGGTTGGTTCCTACTTACAATCATCAGTTAAATATTTTTGAGCAAGAAAACCCTAAACACAAACCTTTAATGACAGTAATTGATAGTATTAACAAACGGTATAAAGATTATAAAATAAAACTTGGTAATCAAGATTTAGAACGTACATGGAAAATGCGCCAAGAACGTTTATCACCAAGATATACAACAGATATAAATGAAATTATTAAAATAAAATAATGACAAAATCAACCCAAGATTTAACTTTTTTAACACCAAAAAAAACGAATAGTCTAGGTGCAATACTAGTAGATGCTGGTATTTCAGCTGGATTTCCTTCTCCCGCCGAAGATTTTAAACAACAACGATTATCATTAGATGAAGAGCTTATTAAGAATAAGGAAGCTACTTTCTTTGCAAGAGTAAGTGGTCAATCCATGATAAATGCAGGACTAAATGATAATGATTTATTAATTATTGATAGAAGTCTAGAGCCTGAGCATAATAAAATAGCTGTTTGCTTTTTAGATGGAGAGTTCACCGTAAAGCGATTAAGGGTAGAAAAGGATGGTATTTGGTTACAACCCGAAAACGATAACTATAAGCCTATTAAAATAACCCAAGACAATCAATTTGTCATTTGGGGAATTGTAACTAATGTGATTAAAAAAGTATAACTTAGGCTAAAATTTAATTTACACTACGCATGGTAGATTTATCCGTATTTGATGTTTCAATTATCATCTTATTTTTTGCAATTACACTTTTTATAGGCATTTACGTATCCAAACAATCAGGAAAAAGTTCAGCTGAATATTTTTTATCAGGAAGAAGTATGCCTTGGTGGTTACTTGGAGTATCAATGGTAGCAACCACATTTTCTACAGACACACCAAATTTAGTGACTGATATTGTACGTAACAATGGAGTTTCTGGTAATTGGGTATGGTGGGCGTTTTTAATTACAGGGCTTCTTACCGTTTTTGTATATGCAAAACTCTGGCGAAAATCTAAGGTAAATACAGATATTGAGTTTTATGAGCTGCGTTATGGTGGTGCACCTGCAAGATTTTTACGAAGCTTTAGGGCTATTTATTTAGGGATAATTTTCAATATTTTGGCGATGGCTGGTGTGACATTAGCCGCTATTAAAATAGGTAGTATTATGCTTGACCTTGAACCTATTGAAACAGTTCTATATGCTGGTGTTATTGCTATGATTTTTAGTGCTTTAGGTGGTTTTAAAGGTGTGGTTTATACGGATTTTATATTGTTTTTTACAGCCATGGCTGGAGCCATTGGAGCCGCTTATTATTTGGTTGGTTTACCAGAAGTAGGAGGACTAGAAGGTTTACTTCAGCACGAAAATGTAGCTGATAAATTATCAATATTACCTGATTTTAGCAATACTGAAGCACTAATTACACTACTCATAATTCCGTTAGCAGTACAGTGGTGGAGTAGTTGGTATCCAGGCGCAGAACCAGGTGGTGGTGGTTATATTGCACAGCGTATGCTGGCAGCCAAGGACGAAAACCACGCAATAGGAGCCACATTCTTTTTTAATATTATGCACTATGCATTACGACCTTGGCCATGGATAATTGTAGCACTAGTATCTTTAGTGGTGTTTCCAGATTTAGTAAGCATACAAGAGGCATTTCCTAATGTCGCTGAAGATAAATTGGGTCACGATTTAGCCTATTCTGCAATGCTTACAAAGTTGCCAAGTGGTTTATTAGGACTTGTTTTAGCATCATTAGTCGCAGCTTATATGAGTACTATTTCTACGCATTTAAATTGGGGAAGTTCGTATATAGTCAACGATTTTTATAAGCAACAAATAAATAAAAATGCCACGGAAAAACAATTAGTGGCTGTTGGTAGAATTTCAACAGTTTTATTAATGGTGTTTAGTGCATTATTTGCGCTTGTGTTACAAAACGCATTACAGTTATTCGATATTATTTTAATGTTTGGAGCTGGTACAGGACTTATATTCATATTACGATGGTTTTGGTGGCGTATTAATGCTTGGAGTGAGATTTCGGCCATGTTTGTTTCAGGTGTTGTATCTATGTTAATTACGTTTACTTCTTTAGGAGAAATATTGTTTGGTAATGAAGCGATTATGCCTTCTTGGGCAAAATTTCCATTTATTGTATTAGTATCATCTATAGTTTGGATTACTGTAACGTACCTAACACAACCAGAAAGCAAAGACGTGTTACAATTGTTTTATAAGAAAATACAACCAGGTGGACCTGGATGGAATAAAGTTGTTACTGAGGCACGAGCTGAAAACATTGAAATTATTGACACCAATGAAGGATGGAGTGTTCCTTCTGGTATTATTGCTATGCTAGTGGGCTGTGTATTGATTTACAGTGTTATGTTTGCAACAGGACATTTTATTTATGGAGAACATATAAGCGCATTAGCGTTGTCTGGATTAGCAGTAGCTTCAGCACTTGTACTTATTAAGCTTTGGAAAAAAATAAAGACAAATATTTTATAAAAAGCTGCTATATAGAGAATAAAAAAAAGGGCGAAACATAATATTTCGCCCTTTTATAATATATTTTTGAGTTTATAAAACTTATTAGTCCGCTAGAACTATAATTTTATTATCGTTCATTTCAATAGTACCAGAATTTATTGCTAAAGAAACACCTTTATCTGTTTTGATAAACTTAGCTTCAACCTCTTCATCAAGTTGAATATTACCGTGCACTTTTACATGTCCTTCTTTGAGTAATGACACAATAGGTGCGTGATCTTTTAGCATTTCAAATTCACCGTTCACTCCTGGAACAGCAACCGACTCTACTTCTCCACTATATAATGTGGCTTCTGGTGTTACGATTTCTAAATGCATTCTTTAATTGTATTAAATTAAGCTTCAGCAAGCATTTTTTCTCCAGCTTCAATAGCTTCTTCAATAGTACCTTTAAGGTTAAACGCTGCTTCTGGTAAGTGATCTAATTCACCATCCATAATCATGTTAAATCCTTTGATTGTTTCTTTAATATCTACTAATACACCTGGAATACCTGTAAACTGTTCAGCTACGTGGAATGGTTGAGATAAGAAACGTTGTACACGACGTGCACGTCCTACAGCCATTTTATCTTCTTCAGATAATTCTTCCATACCAAGAATAGCAATAATATCTTGTAATTCTTTATAGCGTTGTAATAACTCTTTTACTTTTTGTGCGCAATCATAATGCTCATCACCTAAAATGTCAGCAGTAAGAATTCTTGAAGTAGAATCTAATGGATCCACCGCAGGGTAAATACCTAACTCAGCAATTTTACGAGATAATACAGTTGTTGCATCTAAGTGAGCAAATGTAGTCGCTGGTGCAGGATCGGTTAAATCATCCGCAGGTACGTAAACTGCTTGTACAGATGTAATAGATCCTCTTTTTGTTGAAGTAATACGTTCTTGCATTGCACCCATTTCAGTTGCTAATGTTGGTTGGTAACCTACTGCAGAAGGCATACGACCTAATAATGCAGATACCTCAGAACCAGCTTGTGTAAAACGGAAAATGTTATCGACGAAGAACAATACATCTTTTCCTTGTCCATCTCCAGCTCCATCACGGAAATATTCAGCAATAGTTAAACCAGATAATGCAACACGAGCACGTGCTCCAGGAGGCTCATTCATTTGTCCGAAAACAAACGTTGCTTTAGAATCTAACATCGCTTTTTTGTCAACCTTTTGTAGATCCCATCCACCTTCTTCCATAGAATGCATGAAGTCGTCTCCATAACGTATAATTCCAGACTCTAACATTTCACGTAATAAATCGTTTCCTTCACGAGTTCTTTCACCTACTCCTGCGAATACAGATAAACCACCGTGTCCTTTTGCAATATTGTTAATCAACTCCTGAATTAATACTGTTTTACCTACTCCAGCACCACCAAATAATCCGATTTTCCCTCCTTTAGCATAAGGCTCAATCAAATCAATTACTTTAATACCTGTAAATAAAACTTCAGTAGATGTTGATAAATCTTCAAATTTTGGAGCTTCTCTGTGAATTGGAAGTCCATCTTTATCAGCCTTAGGTAAGTCTCCTAACCCATCAATAGCATCACCAATTACGTTAAAAAGACGTCCGTAAACATCTTCGCCAATCGGCATTTGTATTGGAGCACCAGTTGCAGTAACTTCTGTACCTCTACTTAAACCATCAGATGAGTCCATTGCAATAGTACGTACTGTATCTTCACCAATGTGAGATTGTACTTCGAGTACTAAAATAGAACCATCAGCTCTCTTAATTTCTAACGAATCGTAAATCTTTGGAAGTTCAGCACCAGCACCGAATTCAACATCGATTACTGGACCTACTATTTGTGCAACTTTACCTGTAACTTTTGACATTACTTATGTGTTTATTGTTTTTGCTTAAATTTTAATTGAAAAACAAGCTGTTTTTCGCGCTGCAAATATATGAGTTTTAATTAAAAAACCATATATAAATAGTATCAAAAAACACAAGTTTTTTTATGTTTAGAAAAGAACGCTAAAATGTTGAATTAGAAAACAAAAAACCCAGAATTTTGTTCTGGGTTTTTAATAGTTATAAAAGATATTATTGTTATAAGCCTGGTGAATACATTACGTTATAATCATTAGCTTTTGCAATATTTCCAGATGCTACAAAGTTTGAACCATAAGTAGCATCTATAGCTTCTAAAAATTTATTTGCCATGAATGCATAACCTCTAGCTGTCAAGTGAATTCCATCTAAACTAACGGTACCACCTGTAACTAAATCGGCTGTTATAACATAGTCATCAAAAGGAATTCCAGTTGTAGCTGCTTGATTTAAGATAGATTGTAAATCTACTAGTGCTAAACCATTAGTCGATGCCACTGAAGTAATAGTAGCATTGTAAGCGTCGGTTGCTGTTTGAATAGCCATTTGCTCTTCAGGCGTTAATACCCATTTGTCTTCTAGAGGAATTTGGGTTCCATATCCTTGAGGAATTAATGAAGATAATGGTAATACAAAAAGATCTTCTTCAGTTGCTTGCCTATATTGTGGAATGCCTGCAAAAGCAGGATTAATTGCTCCTAAGTCTGTTAAATCTTCGTCTATAACGACCATAGCATTTTGTCCTTCAACAAAATTGATAGTTCTTCTGTCTAATTCTTCTTGAGTAAACAAGCCAGCTCCTGATAATGCAGCAAAGGCTTGTTGAAGCCCTCCGTTATATGCAGCATACCCTTGATTTAAAGCGCCAGCAGTAGCTGCATCTAAAGGTATGGGGTTGTAAGGTACTGTTGTAAAATGTGGTAAATCAGTAATATTTGGAATATTTGTTAAAACACCTTTTGCGTTATTGGCAGTAAGTGTTGTTACTATTGCGTTAAATGCTTGTGCAAACACATTTGGATCTGTAATATCATTACTGCCATACGTTACAGGGTTTAAATTTCCTGTTTGATCTATGCCAGTACCTCCTGAGACAGCATAACCTAGAACATCATTTCCACCAATTAATGATAATGAGAAAAACGTAGGAACTTGAGCTGCTGCATCTCCTAAGACAGTTGCTGTAGAGCTAGACGCCATACGTACAAAATAAGGGTTAGCATAAGAACCTACTCCAGCTATATTCCCATAAGTGTCTGATAATAAATGAAAACTTTTGGCTCCAGGAACTCCCATATTATTAAAAGGTCCTGTTGGGTTGTTAGACATAATATCGGTAGTTACATTTATTGGACCAATTATAGACTCTAAAGGTACTGGGCCTGCACCACCAAAAACTAAACGAGGGTCAGCAATTCTTGTACCTCCAATTGCTAAGCCACCAAAGTTATCATTCATCATAGGTTGGGTAAAGGAACCACCACCTACTTTAGCAAATTGTTCTGCCATAATACTAGGGAATGAATTTTGTTGTGAAGCTATGAACAAAGCACCATCAGTATAGCCAGCAGTAAAAGACGCGCCTACTGACACGAATTTTGAAAAATCGGCACTTCCTGCGGTTAGAGGAGGAAGTACTGCCTCAGGTTCAGGAGCATCAATAAAATCTTCAGGATCGTTGCATGCTACAAAACCTAAACAGATTAATAGCAACCATATATATTTAGTATTCATAATATTTTTTTTCATTTTATAAGTTATTAATTGTCCAAGAAATATAGTATTGAGAACCTATGAAACCTGTTCCGAAAGCTGTGAAATATTCATCACCTAATAAATTAGTGGCTCCAGCTTTAAAAGTAGATTTCAAGCTTGGAACTCTTAAGTTTATTTGTGCATCAACGGTATGGAATTCTGGTACTAAACCATCTCCAAAAGTTGCCTGCCAGTAATAATCATCACTAAATCTGTAGGCAATATTAAATCCGAAATTTTTAAATAAATCGGTGTTACCAAAAGAGGCTTTAAACTTATGTTCAGGCGTATTGAAATTAGTTCTAAAATCAGGGAAAGCATCTTGGTCAAAGTCTTGTTTAGCGTAGGTGTAATTTCCTGATAAATCAAAATCACCAAAAATCTTTGTTGATATACCAATAGATGCTCCATAGGAGTCTACATCAGCTTCAGAGTTTGTATATGTTTGGTATCCTACATAATCACCATTTGCTAAAGCAGCAATTGAAAGAGAATTGTCTCCTACAGTTCCATATAAAGGAGCAACTACATTTTCACCAGAGATAAAATCCTGGTATTTATTGTAGTATATACTTAAATCGATAATTGTTTTATCTAATTTCCCTCTATATCCTACCTCTAAAGAGCTCACTTTTTCAGGTTTTACAACTTCAGGATTTCCTGTTTCTAAAAGTGCTGGATTTCCAGATGCAGCAAAAGCTTGTACCGAAGCAGCAGAATAAGAATTGTTGTAAGCAGCAGCACCTGTTTGAGTGACCATGGCAGGAGTTCCTAGGCCTTGACCTTCTGTGCTAATATCATAATCTCTTACATATCTGTCTAAATTATCAGGAGCTGAACCTACTAATATACCAACACCAGCATCTAATCCAATAAACAAATCTTGAGTCGTTGGATTTCTAAATCCTGTTTGTGCAGAAGCTCTAATATTATGATTTTTATTAATCGTAAAACCTGCAGATATCCTTGGAGATACAAAGCCATCAAAAAATTCTGATTTATCGTATCTAGCAGAACCAGTTAGTTTTAACTCTACATTGTCACTTAAATCGATATTTTTTTGTATTTGTGTATAAATACCATATTCAGAATAATCAATATTACCATCATAATCGGTATAAATAGTTCCAAAAGAATTTAAACTATATTTTCTATAAGATCCACCAACTTGAATGTCGGCTACATCGGTTAAATGGCTAAAGTTGTAGTTGGCATCAGTATGGTAGTATTTAGAAGCATCTTGAAATTTTGAACCAGTTAATAAATCAGGATCATTAATACTTCTATTAAATGCAGCTTTAAATTCAGGTGTACCAGGTTGGTATCTGCCTTGTTCTGCAACTGCTCTTGCAGCATCATGTTTTTGTTGTTCACTTAAGCCTAAAGGATTTCCCATTAATTCGATTCCTGCATAGGTTTCTATATAATCTGCAAACCATTGTTCGTGAGGTTTCCAAGCATTAAGTATGTTAATACCTGTAAATACCATATCATATGAATCGCCAGCTTTATCACCAACCACATAGCCTCTTAAAAAGAAATTGTCATTTCTCAATTCAATTTTATGTTGTTGTTGTGTAAAATTATCAATATTATAACGGTTTGTTCCTTGATAAATCGTTGAACCTGTACCAACTTTTCCTTGATATACAATTTCAAAGTCATCTGCCCAAGGGCGATAATATAATCCCCAATCTGCTTTAACACTTTCAGCATTATAATCGGTTAAATCTTTTTCATTATATCCGGTTCTAGAGACAACAACATCAGGAATGATGCCTAATCCAGAAGCAGCTCTAATATTAGTAGAAACTTCATCACCATATACATTAATTCCATTATAACCATAATGAGAACGACTTCTTGAAGGATCATTTCTATCAACTTCACTGGTTGCAGCCCAATCGGTTCCTTTTAGGTAAGCAAAGTTTACTTTTGCAGCAAACTTATCGCTAAACTTATGAGCGGCTCTCATACCAAAATCGGTATAAGAATTATCACCTGAGGCTTCTTGAGAGGTAATTCCTTGTTTGTAATAACCGCTTATTCCTTGATGGTCAAAAGGGTTTTTACTGGTCATGAACAAAATTCCGTTAAAAGCATTAGCTCCATATAAAGCTGAAGATGCACCAGGGAGTAGTTCAACACTTTGCACATCGGTTTCAGTCATACCAACTAAGTTTCCTATTGGGAAGTTAAGTGCTGGTGTAGAGTTATCCATCCCATCAACTAACTGCATAAACCTTGTATTGGCAAATGTAGCAAACCCACGAGTGTTAATAGCTTTAAAGGTTAAACTATTGGTATTAACATCTACCCCTTTTAGATTTTCAAGCCCATCATAAAAATCAGCAGAAGCAGTATTTTTAATTTCTTTAAGCCCAAAGCGTTCTACTGTTACAGGAGACTCAAATATTCGTTCAGGGGTTCTAGAAGCCGAAACTACAATTTCGTCTAATTCGTTTCCTTCTTTTAAAGTAATGTCAATTGTTTGGTTGTTGGTAGTTACTTCAATAGTTTGTGTTTCAAAACCTACACTACTTATTTGTATAGTAAATGGAGGTGTTTGGCTAACAGTTAAGATGTAATTACCATCAAAATCTGTCATTGTACCACTGGTGGTTCCAAGTACAATAACATTTGCACCAGGTAGTGGTAGGCCACTATTATCGGTAATTTTACCTTTAATAGTAGTTTGCGCATAGGATGATACGCAAAAGAGTAATAAAAAAATCTTTAGAATAGTTCTCATATTGGGTATTGATTTAATTTTAAAAGTGCTTTTAGTTATTTGCAATATAAAAAAATATAACAACTATGCATGCATAGTATATATTAAACACAATATAAGACTTTTTAAATAGCGATTATCTTAAAATTTAACCAAATGTTAAATTTGGATTAATTTTAAATAACGAAGATTATTCTACAGTAACCGATTTAGCTAAATTACGAGGTTGATCGACATTTTTATCTAACATGACAGCAATATAGTAAGATAATAACTGTAACGGAATAGTTGTAAGGAGTGGTGTAAGCGACTCAATTGTTTCAGGAACTTCTATTACGTGGTCTGCTAGTTTTTTAACACTTTTGTCTCCTTTGGTTACTATGCCAATTATTTTTCCTTTTCTAGCTTTGATTTCTTCAATGTTGCTAACAATTTTTTCGTAATGCCCTTTATTTGTTGCAATTACTACAATAGGCATGTTTTCATCAATTAGAGCTATTGGACCATGTTTCATTTCGGCAGCAGGATAACCTTCGGCATGGATATATGAAATTTCCTTAAGTTTTAATGCGCCTTCGAGTGCTACAGGAAAATTATAGCCTCTACCTAGATATAAAAAGTTTTTAGCATCTTTATATATTTCAGCAACGGTTTTAACGTAGGAATCTGATTTTAAAGCTTGGGTTACTTTATCAGGAATCATTTCCAATTCGATTAAATGACGTCTAAAATCTGAACTAGACATTGTTCCTTTAGCTCTAGCTAATCGCAATGCTATAAGGGTTAGCACTGTGATTTGAGTCGTAAACGCTTTTGTAGAAGCTACACCAATTTCTGGCCCTGCATGTGTATATGCTCCAGCATTAGTTTCGCGTGCTATTGATGATCCTACAACGTTACAAACACCAAAAACAAAGGCTCCTTGAGATTTTGCCAATTTAATTGCAGCTAACGTGTCAGCTGTTTCGCCTGATTGTGATATAGCAATGACTATATCATTTTTATTAATTACAGGATTTCTATATCGAAATTCGGACGCGTACTCAACTTCAACAGGAATTCTTGCTAAATCTTCAAATATATACTCAGCAACTAAACCAGCGTGCCAAGAAGTTCCGCAGGCTACTATAATAATACGATTGGCATTAAGAAACATTTTCATGTTATCTTCTACTCCAGCCATTTTTATAATAGCTTCTTTACTTAGTAAACGACCTCTATAGGTGTCTTTAATGGCATTTGGTTGTTCAAATATTTCTTTAAGCATAAAATGCTCATAACCGCCTTTTTCTATTTGTTCAAGGTTAAGTTGTAATTCTTGAATGTAAGGGCTCACTAAAGAGTCGTCTTTAATTTTTCGAATTTTTACATCTTTATGCCTTCTAACTACAGCCATTTCTTCATCTTCTAAATAAATGGCATTATTGGTAAATTCTATAAAAGGTGTAGCATCACTTGCAATAAAAAACTCATCTTCTCCAACACCAATTGCTAAAGGGCTTCCTAGGCGTGCTACTACAATTTCATTGGGTTTTGTTTTGTCAAACACAGCAATAGCATAAGCACCAACAACTTGATTTAGTGCTATTTGTACTGCTTTTCCTAATCTAACATTATTGCTTTTTTTAATATCTTCAATAAGATTTACTAAAACTTCAGTATCAGTGTCAGATGTAAAAGTGTATCCTCTTTTTAGAAGCTCTTTTTTTAAGGCTTCATAGTTTTCTATGATTCCGTTGTGAATAATTACTAAATCACCAGAGTTTGAATAATGTGGGTGTGAATTAACATCATTTGGAACACCATGTGTTGCCCAACGTGTATGACCTATGCCTAAAGTTCCGTTAGTAGATATTTCTTTGGAAACGCGCTTTTCTAGATCATCAACTTTTCCTTTGGTTTTGGAAAGTTTTATGTCATTTCCATCAAATAAAGCAATGCCTGCACTGTCGTATCCTCTATATTCTAAACGTTTAAGTCCGTTTAAAATAATAGGGTAAGCTTCTCGATGCCCAATATATCCAACAATGCCACACATAATTTTTAATTTTTTGGTTCGGTATAATATATAGTCAATTTAGCTTTTTTTGCTTCATTTGTTGTATTGTTTCCATATAGAACGGTTCCTTTATAAGATAAAAGGGTTCCTATTGGAATTGCTTTTACATCTTCATGAGAGGTGTCAAGAAGTTGTTTTGTTGTTACTGCGCCAACATTTGGTGTTACTACTAAGCCTAATTTTACATTTGTAGAATCATTGATAAAAATATTCTTTAAATGTTCGGTTATTCGTACTTTGTACTTAATGCCTTCTCCATCTGGTTCGTCATCGACTCTTTCTAGAGGAGATAAATGATTAATTTTTGCATTGACATTTGTACCACTTACCGTTTGATCTATATAATAATCTAATAGTGGTGTATTATTAGTTAAATCGTATAAATAAACTCTATCTGGCTCATTTCCTTGAACGGTTGTTTGATCTACATAAAATTCTAAATAAGCTTCGTTAATTAGTCTTTTAGGAATAATTTCTTCATCAACTTCGTCTCTAAAAAGCTCTTTAAAATTCTCGAATGCGTCCTGAGGATTTCCATCTTCTCCTTCAACCATTCCGTTAAATAAATCTATTACTGCCATATAGCCTTCGCCTCCTTTAAGGTATAGCTTTTCATCACCTACATTTTCATCACCATCAGGAATTGCAATTAAATTATTGTCTATTAAGTTAATTAAATTTTGATAAAAATTCATAACATATTCTTCTTTGTTAGAATCTAAATTATCATCAATTCCGTTATTGTTAAGGTCGCTACCTTCTGTTTGATCTACATCATGTGTGTCATTTATTCCGTCACCATCTGTATCTGTTCCATTGTCATTAACATTGTCACCATTACTATCTACGTCGGCGTAATCTGGAATGCCATCATTATCTTCGTCAGTATTGTCTCTGTCACTTGTATAGTATATGGTTAGGTTAGCTTCAGATGAATTAAAATTAAGCATAGCCATAGTGCCTGAACCACTTGTTGCTTCGGCTTTAAAGTAAAGTCCTCTAAAATAATTTAGAAAGTTATTCCTGTTACTTAATTCTGGTTCTCCTTCTTTATCAAATAATAACTGTTGCCAATAAGTATGGTGTAGGGAATCTTGTATATGAATTCTTAAAGCTGGAGCAATTAAGGTTGAATCTGGCTCACCTTGTTCATTAACGGTTTCTAAAACAATTTGCTTGTCGCTTGGTGTAAAATCTTCACTATAAATAAGCTCTCCTTCCAAGTCAGCTGGATTAATTTGAACTGTCTGTGAAAGGGCTCCATTTGAATAATATTTTTGCGATTGATTAAGCTCAGAATTTGGATCAAATTCTCTTAAAAAATAGTTGTTTTGGTAAATAGATAATTTAATAGGAGTATCAACATAAACAGAGTCTAAGGCATAGTCAGACCCACCATCTTCATTAGTTCCAGTTACTCTACTATAGTAAGGTACATTAAGTACAGCAGAATCGAGCTTTACATTTTCTCCAAAAGTAGGGTTGAAAAGGCTAGGAGAAAGCTGTGTTACAAAATTTGCCGAATAACTACCATAAACAGGGTCGCTATAATAGCCTATGATGTTAGATGATAACCTATCGGAATTAAAAGGTGTAATTTTTTTATTGTAAGCTACTATTGGATAGGTTACAACATCTGCATCAAAATGTGTTGTGTTTTCTGAGTTGACCACATCAGAGTCTATATTAGAAAAATCTCTTTCGCAAGCTGCAAAAACAGATACTATTATAACCAAAAGTGCAAGGTTACTTATTAAGTTTTTATTCTTTTTCATGTATTTTTTAACTTAAAACTTGGGTGTTATAAAAAGTAGTATAGGCCTCGGCGAATTCATCTGGATATTGGTATTCTAAGACTGGTTTTTCGCAATTTTTTAAATAGTCTTGTAATTCGTTAGGAAGTTCTTTAGATCCAACAATTAAGGCGTCTGAATAGTCAACAGCTACTTTCATTATATTGTTGTAAGTAGGCGTTTCTAAGGCTTTTATTGCTTCTTCTTCAATATTATCAAACTTTATTTTGTTCATCATTTCTTTATTTAACGAATCGTCAAAGCTTTGATTGTATAGAGAAGTTACTATTTTACTTTCATTAAAAAGAGGTTCGTCCTTATAATATTCTTTTAAATAAAGCGGAAGCAATGATGCTAACCAGCCATGTACATGAATAATATCTGGAGCCCAATTTAATTTCTTTACAGTTTCAATAACGCCCTTTGCAAAGAATATAGCACGTTCGTCATTATCGTCAAATAATTTCCCGTTTTCATCTGTCAAAGTTGCTTTTCGCTTAAAGTACTCTTCATTATCGATAAAGTAAACTTGGATTCTTTCTTTAGGGATAGATGCCACCTTAATTATTAAAGGCATGTCTAAATCATTAATCACTAAATTAATTCCAGATAATCTAATTACTTCATGAAGCTGATGTCTTCTTTCATTAATATTTCCATATCTAGGCATGAATATTCGTATTTGACCTCCTTGTTTGTTTACCATTCTTGGTGCCTCAAAGGACATTGAAGAAATCTCTGTCTCGGGTAAATATGGCACTACTTCAGAGGACACATATAATATTCTCTTATCTTTCATAAACGCTTCTGCTTTAATTTTAGAATAAAAAACACGCAAAATTACAAAAATTATGCAGATTAACAGTAATATATTATGTTTGCACGCTGTTAATTTTTTTATAAAGTGCAAGTAGCTAACACAAAAGAACATATTAAAGAGACAATCTTAGACCTAAGAAAAAAAGACCTTTCTATTGGGTTTGTTCCTACAATGGGAGCATTGCACAAAGGTCATTTGTCTTTAATTAATAAAGCTCTGAAAGAAAACGATGTTATTTTTGTGAGCATTTTTGTAAACCCTACCCAATTTGATAATAAAAACGACCTTAAAAATTATCCACGAACGTTGGAGAGAGATGTAGCATTGTTAAAAACAGTATCAGAGTCTAAAATTTTTGTTTATGCCCCAACAGTACAAGATATTTATGGAAAAAATCCTAAAGCCATTAAATTTAGTTTTGATGGTTTAGAACATGAAATGGAAGGTGAATTTAGAGATGGTCATTTTGATGGTGTAGGAACTATTGTAAAACGCTTATTCGAAATAATTAAACCTGACAAAGCCTATTTTGGAGAAAAAGATTTCCAGCAATTACAAATTATTAGAAAGCTAGTAGAAAAGCATAAATTACCAGTAAAAATAGTTGGTTGTAAAATACATCGTGAAGCTTCTGGTTTAGCAATGAGTTCTCGTAATGAAAGATTGTTGGAAAACCATAGAAAAGAAGCCTCTTTTATTTTTAAAACCCTAAAAGAAGCTAAGAAAAAATTTGGCACAAAAAGTGCTACAAAAGTAACGGAATGGGTTACTAAGCAATTCAAAAAAAATAAATTATTAACGTTAGAATATTTTATAATTGCCGACATAGAAACCTTAAAGCCAGTAAAAAGAAAATCACAATCAAAAAAATATCGTGCATTCATTGCTGTTTATGCTGGAGAAATAAGGCTTATAGACAATATCGCACTAAATTAATTACCTTTGCCCAATGCAAATACAAGTTGTAAAATCTAAAATTCACCGTGTTAAATGTACAGGTGCAGACCTTAACTACATTGGTAGTATTACTATTGATGAAGATTTAATGGAAGCTGCTAATATTATTCAAGGCGAAAAAGTTCAAATTGTAAACAATAACAATGGCGAACGTCTTGAAACTTATGTTATTCCAGGTCCTAGAAATAGTGGTGAAATTACTTTAAATGGTGCAGCCGCAAGAAAAGTTGCAGTAGGAGATATCCTTATTTTAATAACCTACGCATTTATGGATATTGAGGAAGCTAAGAACTTTAAACCATCGCTGGTTTTTCCAGACGAAAACACCAATTTATTAAAATAAATCATTGAGCAAACAAACAAAGAATGTCATAAAAATTGCACTTCCTTTAATCTTGGGAGTGGTTTTAGTTTGGTATTCTTTGTCCAAAATGCCTTTATCTGAACTTCTAGAATATTTTAAAGAAGCCAATTATTTTTGGATAGGTTTGGGAGTTTTGCTTGGTATCCTAAGTCATATTTCACGAGCTTACCGTTGGAAATTTATGATTAACCCAATGGGTTATAAATTGCATATACCCAACAGCTTTATGGCAGTTATGTCTGCGTATCTTATTAATTACACTATTCCAAGAGCTGGCGAAATATCGAGAGCTTCTATAGTTGCGAATTATGAAGGAATTCCTTTTGAAAAAGGATTTGGCACCATCGTAGCTGAGCGTATTGCAGACTTAGTAATGATGCTCCTCATTATTGTAATAACCTTATTTTTAGAGTTTGAATATATCTATGATTTTTTTGCAGATCGATTTGATCCGTATAAAATCCTTGTCGGAATTTTTGGATTAATAATTCTTTCATTGGTGTTTATAGTGTTTATAAAACGCAGTAATTCCAAACTGGCTTTAAAAATAAAAATATTTGTTACAGGTTTAATTGAAGGTGTTTTTAGTATTTTTAAAATGAGGCAAAAGTGGGCTTTTGTGTTTCATACCTTGTTTATCTGGATTATGTATGTCCTTATGTTTTACGTAACCACATTTGCTCTAAATGAAACTTCAGGAATTCCGTTTGCAGCTATTTTAATAGGTTTTATTTCAGGAAGCTTTAGTATTGCAGCTACTAATGGAGGCGTTGGCTCATATCCAGTGGCTATCTTTTTAGCATTTTCAATATTTGGAATAGCTGAAGCTGCAGGAATGGCTTTTGGCTGGATTATGTGGACTGCACAAACATTAATGGTCATTGTTTTAGGAGGTTTGTCCTTACTGTTTTTGCCTATTTACAATAAAAAAAGAGAAAAAAAGACTAGCTAGCTGTCTTAAAATTACTTCTTTTTTTAGCCCTAATTGTTTACCTTGCCGTTATAAATCTCAAATCGAATTAAGATGAAAACTAAACTAACCACGTTCATTTTCTTACTTTGTTTTAGCTTTTTAAATGCTCAAACGATATATGAGGAGTTTCAATCGGCTAAACTAGGTGATTCAAGACAGTTAAAAATTCAATTACCGAGAAATTACGAAGAAAACACAGAGAAGTTATATCCAATTTTTATTGTTTTTGATGGAGATTATCTATTTGAACCTGTGGCTGGAAATGTAGATTATTATTCCTATTGGGAAGACATGCCAGAAGCTATAGTTGTTGGGATTAATCAGGTTAATTCTAGAGATGAAGACAATCATTATTCTGACCAAACCTATTTTCCAGTAGAATCTGGTGCAAAATTCTTTGAGTTTGTTGGGATGGAGCTCATTCCATATATCGAAGACAAATATAGAACTGCAAATTTTAGAGTAGCAGTAGGTCATGGCGAAACCGCTAATTTCATCAACTATTTTTTATTTAAAAAAGAGCCATTATTCAATGCGTATATTACGTTAAGTCCAGACTTAGCAATGAGTATGCTTGAGAGTTTACCAACCAGAATTAATGAATTTGAGAGAAAAATATTTTATTACTTAGCGACAGCAACCAACGATATAAAACCATTAAGAGAAGATGCAAATGTATTGAATGCTAGATTATCTGCATTAGAAAACAAGAACATATTTTTTGGTTTTAATGAGTTCGACGGACCAACACATTATTCGTTGCCAGCTCATGCTATACCAAATGCTTTGGAAAGTATATTTTTTGTGTTTCAACCAATTAGTAAAAAAGAATATAATGAGCGTATTTTAACACTAGAAACGTCTCCAGTAGAATACCTGAATGAAAAATACAGCATGATTAAAGAGCTGTTTAATATAGAAAAACAGGTGCTTATTAACGATTTTAGAGCCATTGCAGCAGCTATTGAAAAAAACAAAATCTTTGAGGAGTACGAAGCCCTTGGCAAATTAGCAAGAAAAGAACATCCTGATACACTCTTAGGACATTATTATCTAGGACGATTTTATGAAGAAACAGGAGAGCCCAAAAAGGCAATGCGTACCTATAGGTCGGCTTATGTATTAGAAGAAGTTGGAGGTTACACAAAAGATGACATGTTAGAACGAGCTGATGCTATTAAACGAGATTTTGGATTTTAAATGGCAAAAATAAAAACAACATACTTCTGTCAAAATTGTGGCAATCAATTTTCAAAATGGCAAGGACAATGTACAGCATGTAAGGAATGGAATACTATTGTTGAAGAGGTAATACAAAAACCAGAAAAAAGCAACTGGAAAACACCAACTAATACTTCAAAGCGTGTTTCAAAACCCTTATTAATTAATGAGATTGATGTATCGCAAGAAGCTAGAATTCAAACAAATGATGCTGAATTTAATCGTGTTCTTGGTGGTGGAATTGTTCCAGGGTCTTTAACGCTTTTAGGAGGCGAACCAGGAATTGGTAAAAGTACATTGTTGTTACAAATAGCTTTAAAGCTTCAACACAAAACGCTATATGTGTCAGGTGAAGAAAGCCAAAAACAAATAAAAATGCGCGCTGAACGCATTAACCCAAATAGTAGTAATTGCTATATTCTTACTGAGACAAAAACGCAAAATATATTCAAACAAATAGAAGCTTTAGAACCAGATATTGTGGTGGTAGATTCTATTCAAACGTTGCATAGCGACTATATTGAATCATCGTCAGGTAGTATTTCTCAAATAAAAGAATGCACAACAGAGCTTATAAAGTTTGCAAAAGAAACAGCAACGCCAGTTATTTTGATTGGTCATATTACTAAAGATGGCAACATTGCTGGGCCAAAAATATTGGAACACATGGTGGATACTGTGTTGCAATTTGAAGGCGATCGCAATCATGTGTTCAGAATTCTTAGAGCCAATAAAAACCGCTTTGGCTCTACTAATGAATTAGGTATTTACGAAATGCAAGGTTCTGGATTGCGTGAAGTGTCTAATCCAAGTGAAATTCTCATTTCCAAAAAAGACGAAGAGCTTTCAGGTAATGCAGTTGCTGCCACTTTAGAAGGTATGCGACCATTAATGATTGAGGTGCAAGCCTTGGTAAGTACGGCAGTGTACGGAACACCTCAACGTTCTGCCACTGGGTTTAATGCTAAGCGACTCAATATGCTATTAGCAGTTCTAGAAAAGCGTGCAGGTTTTCGCTTAGGTGCAAAAGATGTGTTCTTAAATATTACTGGTGGTATTACTGTTGACGATCCAGCAATTGATTTAGCTGTAGTTGCAGCCATTTTATCATCTAACGAAGACGAAGCGTTACAAAAGGATGTGTGTTTCGCAGCTGAGGTAGGTTTATCGGGTGAGATTCGTCCTGCACAACGTGTAGAGCAGCGTATTTTAGAAGCTGAAAAATTAGGATTTTCAACCATTTTTGTATCTAAATACAATAAGATTTCATTAAAAAACACAGCTATTAAAATTCAACTTATTTCTAAGATTGAGGATTTGGTGGAATTTATTGTTTAAAAAAACTTATAGAAATCAATCATTATAAGTTTTTATATTGTTGACTTATAGTTAACAACGTAAATATTAAAAGGCTATTAATTAGAAACTCCGTTTTTATTTTTGCCTTCATAAAGTAGTAGTTTGTGATGGAAAAAATAATTTTAATTTTATGTTCTACGTTTTTGATAGTTCTTATAGTCTATTGGGTAATGCCAATAAAAAAAATGAAAGCAGTTAATAATGAGTTAAAGTCATTGTTACAGATTCTTCCGATTACACAAATAATGAATGCTATTAGAAAAAAATCAAAAACCTCTAATGATTAATTGCTAAGGATTTAATAGAAAATTCTGTCCTTTATTTTATCAAAATTCCTTAATTTCGCAGCTTGAAATGAAATAGGATAATATGAGTACCAAATTTCCTGAATATAAAGGACTTGACTTGCCAAAAATAGCTGAAGAAATTCTTAACTATTGGGAAGAAAACAATGTGTTTGAAAAGAGCGTTACCACACGTGAAGGAAACAAACCTTATGTGTTTTTTGAAGGACCTCCTTCGGCTAATGGATTGCCTGGAGTACACCACGTTCTAGCTCGTGCTATTAAAGATATTTTCCCTCGTTACAAAACCATGAAAGGTTACCAAGTAAAGCGTAAAGCAGGTTGGGATACTCATGGGTTGCCTATTGAACTTGGTGTTGAAAAAGAATTAGGTATCACTAAGGAAGATATTGGCAAAACCATTTCGGTTGAGGCGTATAATGCAGCTTGCCGAAAAGCTGTAATGCGCTACACAGATGTTTGGAACGACCTCACTCAAAAAATGGGTTATTGGGTAGATATGGACGACCCTTATGTGACGTATGAACCAAAATACATGGAGTCTGTTTGGTGGTTACTTAAGCAAATTTACAACAAGAATTTACTATATAAAGGCTATACGATTCAGCCATATTCACCAAAGGCAGGAACTGGGTTAAGCTCGCATGAGTTAAATCAACCAGGAACCTATCAAGATGTAACAGATACAACTGTTGTTGCTCAGTTTAAAGCAAAAGAAACATCGCTTCCGGAGTTTTTACAAAATGAAGGTGACATCTATTTTTTAGCTTGGACAACCACACCTTGGACCTTACCAAGTAATACTGCGCTAACCGTTGGACCAAAAATTGAGTATGTTTTGGTTGAAACATACAACCAATACACATTCCAACCAATGAATGTGATTTTGGCTAAAAAACTAGTGAACTATCAGTTTTCAGGAAAGTTCAATCAAGTTGAAGACAAATCAGAATTATTAAATTATAAATCTGGCGATAAGAAGATCCCTTTTTACGTTGTTAAAGAGTTTGTTGGTAAAGATTTAGTTGGAATAACTTACGAACAACTTCTACCTTTTGTATTACCAAATGATAATCCTGAGAATGCCTTTAGAGTGATTGCTGGAGATTTTGTGACTACTGAAGATGGTACTGGAATTGTACATACTGCACCAACTTTTGGAGCAGATGATGCCTTGGTTGCTAAACAAGCAACACCAGAAGTACCACCAATGCTAGTCAAAGACGAGAATGATAATTTGGTGCCACTTGTAGATTTGCAAGGGCGTTTTAGACCAGAACTGGGTGAGTTTGCTTGCAAGTATGTAAAAAACGAATATTATAATGATGGCGAAGCACCAGAACGCTCAGTTGACGTTGAGCTTGCTATTAAATTAAAAGAAGAGAATAAAGCCTTTAAGGTTGAAAAATATAAGCACAGTTATCCAAATTGCTGGCGTACAGATAAACCTATTCTGTATTATCCTTTAGATTCTTGGTTCATTAAAGTGACCGATGTCAAGGAGCAAATGGTGGCATTGAACAATACCATTAATTGGAAACCAAAATCAACCGGAACAGGACGTTTTGGTAACTGGTTGACAAATGCCAACGACTGGAATTTATCACGCTCACGTTATTGGGGAATTCCATTACCAATTTGGAGAACCGAAGATGGTAAGGAAGAATTATGCATTGGCTCAGTAGAAGAATTAAAAGCTGAAATGCAAAAGGCTGTGGCAGCTGAGGTTCTCGAAGCTGATATTTTTGAAGATTTTGAGGTTGGTAACAATTCTGAAGAGAATTATGCTAAGATTGATTTACACAAAAACATTGTAGATGAAATCGTATTGGTTTCTCCAACTGGTCAGCCAATGAAACGCGAAAGCGATTTAATTGATGTGTGGTTCGATTCAGGTTCTATGCCTTATGCACAATGGCATTATCCATTCGAAAACAAGGAGAAAATAGACCAAAACAAATCATTTCCAGCCGATTTTATTGCTGAAGGTGTCGACCAGACACGCGGTTGGTTCTATACACTTCATGCTATTGCAACTATGGTGTTTGATTCGGTTGCATATAAAAATGTAGTTTCTAACGGTTTGGTACTTGACAAAAATGGACAAAAAATGTCTAAACGTCTTGGAAATGCTGTAGATCCATTTGAAACATTATCGACTTATGGTGCAGATGCGACGCGTTGGTATATGATAAGTAATGCCAATCCATGGGATAATTTAAAGTTTGATATTGATGGCATAGAAGAAGTAAAACGTAAGTTCTTCGGAACACTTTATAACACTTATTCGTTCTTTACATTATATACAAATCTAGATAATTTCAGTTATTCAGAAGCAGATATTCCACTAAATGAAAGACCAGAAATTGACCGTTGGATTTTATCAGAATTACATACCTTAATTCAAAAAGTTGATGATTATTATGCTGAATACGAGCCAACAAAAGCAGCAAGAGCAATCTCAGATTTTACACAAGATTATTTAAGTAACTGGTTTGTAAGATTAAGTAGAAGACGTTTCTGGAAAGGCGATTATCAAGAAGATAAAATTTCGGCTTACCAAACACTTTACACATGTATGTTGACTATCGCTAAGTTGGGAGCGCCAATTGCGCCTTTCTTTATGGATAAATTGTATTTAGATTTAAATTCAGTCACCAAAAAAGAAGCTTTTGAGAGTGTACATTTAGCAGAATTTCCAAAATTTGACGAATCTTTTGTTGATAAGTCGTTAGAACGTAAAATGGAAGCAGCGCAAACAATATCATCATTAGTTTTATCGTTACGAGCTAAAGAAAAGATTAAAGTACGTCAACCACTGCAAAAAATCATGGTTCCAATAAGTAGTGAAACTCAGAAAAATGAAATATTAGCAGTCGCTAACTTAATAAAATCTGAAGTGAATGTAAAAGAGGTTGAAGTGTTAGAAGATGCTTCAGATATTTTGGTAAAGCAAATTAAACCAAACTTTAAAGTGTTAGGGCCACGCTTTGGAAAAGATATGAAAGCAGTAGCTCAAGCGGTTAATAACTTTACAGCAGAAGATATTAAAAATATCGAGCAAAACGGTATTTTAGACGTTGAAATTAATGGAAAAAACATTACATTGGAGAAGTCTGATGTTGAAATAACATCGCAAGATATTGAAGGTTGGCTTGTGGCAAGTTCGGGAGCATTAACAGTAGCTTTAGATGTAACCTTGACAGATGACTTAAAGAAAGAAGGTATTGCAAGAGAGTTAGTAAACCGAATTCAAAACTTACGTAAGGATTCTGGTTTTGAGTTGACAGACAGAATTGCAGTGCAATTACAAAAAGATGAACAAATTATTAACGCAATAAATAAAAATTTAGAGTACATAAAAACCGAAACATTAACTGATGAATTGGAGATTTTAGATGACTTAAATAATGGTATTGAAATTGCATTTGATGAGGTAAATACCAAACTATTTATTCAAAAAATTTAAAAAACTATGGCAGCGGAAAATACAGTAAGATATTCTGATAAAGATTTAGCAGAATTTAAAGTCTTAATTCAAGAAAAAATTAAGAAGGCGCAACACGATTTAGAGTTAATTAAAAGCGCTTATATGAATGACCATAATAATGGTACAGAAGATACTGCACCAACATTTAAAGCCTTTGATGAAGGAAGTGCAGTTATGAGCAAAGAGTCTAACTCACAGTTAGCCATTCGTCAAGAAAAATTTATTCGTGATTTAAAAAATGCCTTGATTAGAATTGAGAATAAAACCTATGGTGTTTGTCGTGTTACAGGAAAGCTAATTAATAAAAAACGTTTAGAATTAGTACCTCACGCAACGTTAAGTATTGAAGCTAAAAATATGCAAAAGTAATAATTAACGTATTATTAATTTAAAACGCCTCATTTTAGAGGCGTTTTTTATATTTACCAATTTAAAACTCTTAGGAATAACCAAAACAACAATGTCCTTAAAGAAAGCCTCAATACTAATTATTGTTATTTTACTTATAGATCAAATATCCAAGATTTATATTAAAACACATTTTGAATTAGGGGGAGAAGTAAAGATTTTTAATTGGTTTCGTATTCTTTTTGTTGAAAATGATGGAATGGCTTGGGGAGCAAAACTCAGTGATTTTACATCAATGATAACCGATAGAAAAGCTAAAGTAATTCTTACTTCTTTTAGGTTAGTAGCTATTGTTGGTATTGGTTATTGGTTAGTGAGTGCTATAAAAAGTAAAGGCTCTAAAATTTTAATTGTAGCTATTTCATTAATTTTTGCAGGTGCTCTAGGAAATATTATCGATTCGGTATTTTACGGCATCATTTTTAATGATAGTTATGGGCAAATAGCTACTGTTTTTCCAGAAGGAGGTGGCTACGATAGTTTATTGCACGGAAAAGTGGTCGATATGCTTCATTTTCCCATATGGAAAGGCTATTTACCAGAATGGATACCTTGGTATGGAGGTAAGTATTTTACGTTTTTCGAACCTGTTTTTAATATAGCCGATGTCGCCATTAGCACAGGTGTTGGAATGTTGATCGTATTTAATAGAAAAGCATTTCCTAAAGAGCATAAAGTTGTTAAAATTGATACACCTTTAGGGGAGTAATACAAAAATCAAGAGGTATATCGCCTTCATAAATATCATCTATAGTATCTTCGGCTTCAAAAAGTGACAAGCCAATTTTTATAGTTTCTGGGTTACAATCGCTTAAAAAATTATCGTAATAACCAGCACCATAACCAACACGATGACCATTTGCGTCAAAACATAATAAAGGTACAAAAACCACATCAATTTTTGAGTTTTCAATAGGTATGCCATCAACAGGTTCAGGAATTCCCCAATGGTTTGTTTTAATTACAGTACCATCAGTTAACAAATAATTTTCTAGATTAATAGTTTTGAAATTACTTTTTGAGACAACAGCGTGTTTGTCTTTACCAGCTAGAATGTTTAAAATATAATCCGTGTTTATTTCCTTATGTTCAGCTATGGTCAAGAACACATGATAAAATGATTTGTCCCAAATATTAAGGGGTAACAATTGGTTGGCAATGGCTAAACTTTTTTCATCAATATCTTCATGAGATATTGAATTTCTTAGTGTTTTATACTTTTTTCTAAGTTCTTTTTTTGTCATTCTGCAAGTTTTGTAGAAATATGAAAAATGGCATCACCTTGATACACTAAAGGTGATTGATTGATATTAAATATGTAGCCATCGTTGGGAGCTTTTACAAAATGATTAAAACTTCCGTAAGGGTCGGTAATATGACCAAGAACATCGCCTTCGTTTACATATGAATTAATGGTTGTAGAAGCCTTAAACATTCCAGAGTATTTGGCTCTAATCCATTTACTTTCAGAAATATACACACAAGATTTTTTTGGGCGAGACACTTTAAATCGGGCTTTCAGCATACCAAGATGATGCAACACACGCTTGGCACCATTAACTCCTGTATTAGTTATGTTAGGGTGGATATTAAAGGATTTTCCACCTTCAAAAAGCAGCATTGGAATGCCTAATTTATAACTCGTATTTCTAAACGATTTGTTGAGGTTTTTAGAATAGTAAACAAAAGGAGCTCCAAAAACTTCTGCTAATTCGTCTAAGACAACCTCTCCTTTTTTAATTCTAATTTGAGCCGAATTAAACCTATCAGCACCTCCAGTATGAAAATCCATAATTAAATCGGCATGTGGCACAATTTCGGTTATCAATTTATGTGCTACCCTACTTGCTAAGGAGCCTTTTTTACCACCAGGAAACACACGATTTAAATCACGACCATCTGGAAATTCTCTATCCATGTGAATAAAACCAAACATATTAATTACTGGAATACAAATGATGGTTCCTTTTTTAGGTTTGTTTATTCCTTTAGCAATAATTTGTCTCACTATTTCAACACCGTTTATTTCGTCACCATGAATTCCTGCTGTAATTAAAATAGTTGGACCTGGTTTTTTAGAGCGTTCAATAATTACAGGAACATCAATAGTGTTTTGAGTGTGTAATTTTGCAACGTTAAAACTAACAGTTGCACTTTTACCAAGGCCAACTTTTTCACCTAATATTTCTAAAACATCTTTTTCGCTCATACTATTAGTTTTTATTGCGTTCAATAAACGTAATAATAGCTCTTGCAATATTTTTATGGGTTGCTCTTTCTATACCTTCTAAACCAGGTGTTGAATTTACTTCTAATAATAATGGTCCACGAGCAGATTGCAACATATCTACACCACAAACAGGGAGTTTTAATGCACGAGAAGCATTCATGGCAAGTTTTAATTCTTCGGCATTTAATTTTATAATATTAGCTGAACCACCGCGATGTAAATTAGAACGGAATTCACCTTCTTTACCTTGACGCTTCATGGCACCAACCACTTGTCCGTCCACAATTAAAGCTCTAATATCGGCGCCTTTTGCTTCTTTAATAAATTCTTGAACAATAACACGTGCTTCTAAACCATTAAAGGCTTCTAAAACCGATTCGGCAGCATTTTTTGTTTCAGCCAAAACAACACCTAAGCCTTGAGTGCCTTCCAGCAATTTTATAATAACTGGTACACCACCAACATGTTCTATAACTTCCTCAACATCGCGAGAATAATTAGTAAACACCGTTTTTGGCATGCCAATTCCAGCTTTACTAAGTCGTTGTAAACTGCGTAGTTTGTCGCGTGAACGCTGTATGGCATCCGAGGTGCAAATGGTAAATACATTCATCATTTCAAATTGCCTTACAACAGCACAGCCATAAAATGTTACCGAAGCACCAATACGAGGAATAATAGCATCAACATAATCAAGATATCTGTCCTTATAATAAATAGTTGGCTTTTCTTTTTCAATAATAATATCGCATTTTAAAGGATCAATAACTTCTACTAAATGACCTCTATTTTCACCTTCTTCTATGAGGCGACGAGTAGAATATAAGTTGGGATTTCTTGATAAAATTACAATATTCATAATGCTTTGTTGTTAAACGATTGGTCTTCCAAATCAACATCAACCAAAAACTTTTTGCTTAAAAACTGTCTGCCAATTAACACAGGAAATTTCATATCGTCTCTTGTGCTTAAAGTTAAGTTAATCTTGTACTTCTTTCCAAAGAATACGACTTCAGATTTTATTTTATACCTATTTTCCTTAAAGCCATTACTGCTTTTTACGTCAGTGTAAGTGTAATTATTAAAAATAATATCCTTACTATTAAAATTAGGGTGTCCTTTACTTTTAAAAGTACATCGTAAAGTGTTGTTTTCTTCAATAATTTCCGAACAATGTATTGCAGATGTAAAAGCACCAGTATCTATTTTTACAGCAACATCAAATAAATTTAGCTTTGGAAAATCAACTTTATCGATTCTACCAAGAATTTTTTTTGTCATAAACAGGTTTAAATAAGTGGCGAAAGATACTGATAAAGATACTAGAAATAACATCTTTTTTAGATTGAATTATTACCTTTGGGTAATGGCAAAATCTCCTCTAGAAATACAAATACAAACCCTACCAAGCTTACCAGGAGTGTATCAATATTTTGATGTAAATGATACTATTATTTACGTAGGAAAAGCCAAAAACTTAAAGAAAAGAGTTAGTTCGTACTTTACCAAAACACATGACAATGGCAAGACGAGAATTCTTGTAAAAAAGATTGCCAACATCAAGCATATTGTGGTGGATACAGAAACAGATGCTTTATTGTTGGAAAACAATCTCATAAAAAAGCACAGACCACGTTACAATGTTTTGTTGAAGGACGACAAATCGTACCCTTGGATTTGCATAAAAAAAGAACGCTTCCCAAGAATATTTCAAACAAGAAGATTGATTAAAGATGGCAGTGAATATTTTGGGCCATATACAAGTGTAAAAACAGTATATACGCTTTTAGATTTAATAAGAGGTTTGTATCAATTACGAACGTGTAATTACGATTTATCACAAGAAAAGATTAATGCAGGAAAGTACAAAGTATGTTTAGAGTATCATTTAGGAAACTGCAAAGGACCTTGTGAAGGTAAAGAAACGGTTTCAGCATATGAAGAAAATATAAAAGCCATTCGCGAAATTTTAAAAGGTAACTTTAAAGACTCTTTACAACGCTTCAAACAACAAATGAATGACCTTGCAAAAGAGATGCACTTTGAAGAAGCGCAAAAAGTAAAAGAAAAGATTGATGTTCTTGAAAACTATCAAGCCAAATCAACCATTGTAAATCCAAAAATTAACAATGTTGATGTGTTTTCAATAGTTAGTGATGAAAGTTACGCGTATATAAATTTTTTACAAATTTCTTTAGGTTCTATTGTGCGTTCGCATACACTTGAAATAAAGAAGAAACTTGACGAAACTGATAAAGAATTATTAGAAATTGCCATCGTTGAAATTAGGCAGCGCTTCAATTCTCAGTCTAAAGAAGTTTACGTGCCTTTTAAAATTAATATTGGAGACAATGTAAAGGTGACCATTCCAAAATTAGGCGACAAAAAGCATATTCTAGACCTGTCATCCAGAAATGCCAAGTATTATAGATTAGAGCAGCTAAAGCAAGTGAAAATTGTAGATCCAGACAGACATGCCAATCGTATCATGGCACAAATGAAAGCCGATTTACGATTAAAAGAAGAACCAAGGCATATTGAGTGTTTTGATAATAGTAATATACAAGGCACACATCCAGTAGCTGCTTGCGTGGTGTTTAAAAACGGAAAACCGAGCAAAAAAGACTATAGGCACTTTAATATAAAAACCGTTGAAGGTCCAGATGATTTTGCGTCTATGGAAGAAGTTGTTTACAGACGCTATAAACGCTTATTAGATAAAAAACAACCATTGCCACAGCTTATTATTATTGATGGAGGTAAAGGACAATTATCCTCAGCTCTCAAGAGTTTAGACGAATTAAACCTAAGAGGCAAAATTGCCATTATTGGAATTGCAAAACGTTTAGAAGAATTATTCTATCCAAATGATCCAATTCCATTATATTTAGATAAAAAAAGTGAGACACTTAAAATCATTCAGCAATTACGTAACGAAGCGCATCGTTTTGGTATTGAACACCATAGAAATAAACGTAGTAAAAGTGCCTTAAATACAGAATTAGAGACGATTCCAGGTATTGGAGAAAAAACAATTGTGGAGTTGTTGAAACATTTTAAATCGGCAAAGCGTATTTCGTATGCAAAGCTGGACGAATTAGAAGAGGTCATTGGACTGTCAAGAGCTCAAAAAATTTATAATTATTACAATCAAAACAAATAGATTGAGAACTAAAATCATCATAGTAATTTTTTTCTTGTTTACTTCTTTTTCTGTGAAAGCACAAAATGAAACAGAAAAAAATTCAGCACCTAAAATTGGCTTAGTATTAAGTGGTGGTGGCGCCAAAGGGTTAGCACACATTGGTGTTTTAAAGACTATTGATAGTCTTGGCATTAAAATAGACCATGTTGCAGGAACAAGTATGGGAGCAGTTATTGGCTCGTTGTATGCTTCAGGATATTCAGGTAAAGAGTTAGAAAGAATTTTTAACGGGATAGATTTCGATAAACTTATTGGCGATGATCTACCAAGGGCTTCCAAAACATTTTACGAACGCGAAAACTCTGAGAAATATGCCATTTCAATTCCCTTTAACAACCTTAAAATACAATTACCTTCAGCCATTTCGAGAGGACAAAATGTGTTTAATTTATTTTCAAAACTAACGCTTCATGTAAGTGATGTTGAAGAGTTTAAAGACCTTCCTATTCCATTTTTCTGCATTGCTACCAATATAGAAAGTGGTAAACCTGTAATTTTAGAAAAAGGAAGTTTGGCTCAAGCTATTGCAGCAAGTGGTGCCTTTCCATCCTTATTTCAACCAGTAACTATTAACGACCAAATTTTAATAGATGGTGGTGTGGTTAATAATTATCCAATAAACGAACTTAAAGCAAAAGGTATGGATATTATTATTGGTGTTGATGTTCAGGACGATTTATCTACTAGAGAAGACTTAAAGTCGGCTCCTGAAATTTTATTGCAAATAAATAATTATAGAACCATTAAGGATATGGTTGAAAAATCAAAAAAAACAGATATTTACATTAAGCCAGATATTAAAGGGTTTACTGTAGTGTCTTTTGATGATGGTGCAGAAATAATTAAAAGAGGAGAAACAGCGGCAGTAAATCATATAACCGAGCTAAAAAAATTACCTCATAATATAGGTTTAATAGAGCGTACAATTCCTAAAATAGAAAATATAAAAATCAATAATATTTTCTTGAAAGGAAACGAAAATTATACAAGAGCGTATATACTCGGTAAGTTAAAAATTAAGGCGAATGAAAAAACAACCTACAGAGAATTTACAAGAGGTGTTAACAATTTAGTAGCTACAAATAACTTTGAAAGTTTTCTGTATCAATTAAAACCTAACAACAATGGCTATGATTTATTTACAAATTTAAAGGAGAGCGAAACCAATACGTATTTAAAACTTGGAGCCCATTATGACGACTTGTATAAAAGCGCAGCATTAATAAACTTAACACAAAAGCGGTTACTATTAAGCAACGATGTAACAACTTTAGATATTATTCTTGGTGATAATATTCGGTATAATTTCGAATACTTTATAGATAAAGGATTTTATTGGAGTATAGGTTTGCGATCTAGATTTAACACATTTCATAAAAATATTAATGCCTCTTTACTTTTAAGTGAAGCTGAAATTGCCACAACAGGATTAAACAAATTAGATATTCAATTAGATGATTTTACAAATCAGTTTTACTTACAAACATTGTTTAGAAAAGATTTTTCATTAGTATTGGGAGTAGAGCATAAAAAGTTGCAAATTACTTCCGAAACTATTGTTAACAATCCAGATCCGAACGCAGATAAAACAACATTCGAAAACACAGATTTTTTTAGTTTATTCGGGAAATTAAAATTTGACACTTATAACAACAAGCATTTTCCTAAAAATGGGTTTTTATTTGATAGCGATTTTCATTTGTATTTATCATCGTCAGATTTTACAAGCAATTTCTCTCAATTTTCTTTTGCTAAGGCCAATATAGGCTATGCCTTTAGTTTTACCGATAAGTTTTCTATGGTACTTGGCTCAGAAGGAGGGTTTAGAATTGGTGATAACTCTAACCAATCATTAAGTTTTGCTCTTGGAGGTTACGGAAATAACCTGATCAATAACTTTATATCATTTTACGGTTACGACCATATTTCTATAACTGGCGACAGCTTTGTAAAAGGGCTTATTAATTTAGATTATGAATTTGTAAGAAATCACCATCTTAATTTTTCGGCAAATTATGCTAATGTAGCAGATAGTATTTTTACTAATGGCGAATGGATTACAACACCAGATTATAGTGGTTATGCCTTGGGTTATGCCTTTGAAACCATTATTGGGCCAATAGAAGCAAAATATACATGGTCGCCAGAAACCAGCCAAAGCAAATGGTTTTTTAATATTGGCTTTTGGTTTTAAAACTTTGCTCAATTTTTCCGATATTTGTTACAATATGAAACCATTCTGGGCAGAATATCTTGTACTACTTCATTATCTTATCAAGAGAAATCCTGAGTAAGTTGGCATTGCTATTCCTAACTTTATAGGAATCCTTTTTAATTAATTATCTTAGTATAAATTTTATCACATTTGTTGTAATGCTAAATGTTAATAAAGCAATCAACAAATAAACGATTAAACAAATAAACATTATTAAAAATGCCATTTTATCATAAATTAGGAAACATTCCACCTAAACGACACACCATATTTAAAAAATCAAATGGTGATTATTACTACGAACAGCTTTTTGGAACCATTGGATTTGATGGTATGTCAACTAATAGCTATCATGAGCAACGACCAACGCAAGTAAAGGCTATTAAAAAACAGTATAGCGTGACTCCAAAAGTTGCTAAAGCAAATAACATTCAATCGTATCGCTTTAAAGGCTTTCAAGTAAAACCTGAAGCCGATTATTTGTTGAGTAGAAAAACAATACTTACTAATAGCGATTGTAATATAATTTTAGCCGCTCCACAAAATAAAACGCAAAACTATTTCTATAAAAACACTGATGCAGACGAAATGATTTTTATTCATAAAGGCACAGGAAAGTTGCGTACTATGTATGGAAATTTAGATTTTAAGTATGGAGACTATTTAATTATTCCACGCGGAATGATTTATAAAATAGATTTTGACACAGAAGATAATAGACTGTTTATTGTAGAATCCTATCACCCAATTTACACGCCAAAACGCTATAGAAATTGGTTTGGGCAACTATTAGAGCATTCTCCATTTTGTGAAAGAGATATTCGCAGACCAGAAGAATTAGAAACGTATAACGAAACCGGAGATTTTACTATTAATGTAAAAAAGCAAGGAGAAATTATTGAAATGGTGTATGCATCACATCCTTTTGATGTTATAGGATATGATGGTTACAACTATCCATATGCGTTTTCAATTCACGATTTCGAGCCTATAACAGGACGCATTCATCAACCGCCACCAGTACACCAAACGTTTGAAACATCAGCGTTTGTGGTATGTAGCTTTGTGCCTCGTTTGTATGATTATCATCCAGAAGCAATTCCAGCACCTTACAATCATAGCAATATAGATAGTGATGAGGTGTTGTACTATGTAGATGGAGATTTTATGAGTAGAAACGATATTGAAGCGGGACATATATCCTTGCATCCTGCAGGAATTCCTCATGGACCACATCCAGGAGCAATGGAACGAAGTATAGGTAAAAAAGAGACACAGGAACTGGCTGTAATGGTAGATACATTTAAGCCATTACAAGTTACAGAGGAAGCTTTAAAAATAGCAGATGAAGATTATTATAAATCTTGGCTTGAGTAATATAAATTAACAAATAAACACATCAACGATTAAACAAATAAACGATTAATCATGAGTAAAGAAATAAAATCAGTAAACTACGGTTTAGAAAAAATATTTGAAGGAGCGCAAGATTTTTTGCCACTTCTTGGAACAGATTATGTTGAGTTTTATGTAGGTAATGCAAAACAAGCAGCCCATTTTTATAAAACAGCTTTTGGCTTCCAATCTTTAGCCTACGCTGGCTTAGAAACAGGTGTTAAAGACAGAGCAAGTTATGTGCTAGTTCAAGATAAAATTCGTCTAATATTAACAACACCATTGAATAGCAACTCACCAATTAACAATCATATTGTAAAACATGGTGATGGTGTAAAAGTTATAGCACTTTGGGTGGATGACGCTAAAAGTGCCTACAAAGAAACCACAAGCAGAGGTGCAAAATCATATTTGGAGCCAGTTGTTGAAAAAGATGAATTTGGTGAAGTGATTAAGGCTGGAATTCATACCTATGGTGAAACCGTTCATATGTTTATTGAGCGTAAAAATTACAACGGAATGTTTCTTCCTGGATATCAAAAATGGGAATCAGACTATAATCCAACTTCAGTAGGATTAAAATACATTGATCATATGGTAGGCAATGTAGGTTGGGGAGAAATGAACCAATGGGTAAAATGGTACGAAGATGTTATGGGATTTGAAAATTTCTTGTCCTTTGATGATAAACAAATCCATACAGAATATTCTGCACTAATGAGTAAAGTGATGAGTAATGGTAATGGACGTATTAAATTCCCTATTAATGAACCAGCCGAAGGAAAAAAGAAATCGCAAATAGAAGAATATTTAGACTTTTACGAAGGTCCAGGTGTACAACATATTGCGGTAGCTACAGATGATATTATTAATACAGTGTCTCAATTAAGAGAAAGGGGCATCGAATTCTTATCAACACCACCAGAAGCATATTATAAAGCAGTTCCAGGAAGACTGGAGGAGTTTAGTCACGAACTTAGAGAAGATATTGAAACTCTAAAAAACTTAGGAATCATGATTGATGCCGACGAAGAAGGTTATTTGTTGCAAATTTTCACAAAACCTGTAGAAGATAGACCAACATTGTTTTTCGAAATTATTCAGCGAATGGGAGCAAGAGGTTTTGGAGCGGGAAATTTTAAAGCACTTTTTGAGTCTATAGAAAGAGAACAAGCTAACCGCGGTACACTTTAACAAACATTTAATACGAAAACAGTAAAAACTCTGTCTTTTATATTGACAGAGTTTTTTGGTTTTAATACTTTTGGAATAGTAATTGTATTTTCAAAGTTATTACAATAAAAAATTAATAAAATGGTTTAAATACAATTACTTAAAATATGAAAAAAAATCTACTTATAGTATTGACAACCTTGTTAAGCTTCAACTCTTTCGCCCAAAAAGAATCTGCTTACAAAGATGGAGAATGGTTTAAATTTAGAATGAGCTACAGTGGCTGGATGAAAGCTGGTGAAGCCACCATGGAATTAAAAGAAAAAAGACTTAAAGGAAAACCAGTATTTCATGTTGTTGGCAAAGGAAAAACCACAGGAGCAATTAGCTGGTTTTTTAAAGTAAAAGATCGTTATGAAAGCTATTTTGATAAAGAAAGCAATTTGCCTTATAAGTTTATAAGAAATATTAACGAAGGAGGTCACACAAAGAATTTAGAAATTGAATTCGATCAAGAAAATCAAAAAGCATATGTAAACAATATTAAAAAGAAGAAGAAAACGGTTCATGATACCAAGTTTGGTGTTCAAGACATGGTGTCGGCATTTTATTATTTGCGTAATAACTACGACACCAGTAATATTAAGCCTGGAGACGAAATAAACTTAACCATGTTTTTTGATTTTGAAAACTACAACTTTAAGTTAAAATATTTAGGAAATGAAACCATTAGAACTAAGTTTGGAAAAGTAAAATGCTTGAAATTTAGACCTTACGTTATGGCAGGTCGCGTGTTTAAAGAAGAAGAAAGTCTAACTTTATGGGTAAGTGCCGATAAAAATAAAATACCTTTGCGACTAAAAGCCGATTTAGCAATAGGTTCACTTAGAGCCGACTTAGATGCCTTTAAAGGGTTAAAACACCCATTTGAAATACAATTTGATTAATACTATGTCCAACCAACTAGATTATACCCATTTATTAAATAAAATACAACAAAAGTACGACGCCGAAAGCGAAGACACCGAAAATTATCTTGAAGGGTTGTTGTACTCAAATTCCATTACCTATTGGGATTATATACATACAGATGCCTTATTAAGCTTACAAATTCAACGTACCACATTTCCAGATGAAATGGTATTTATTACCTACCATCAAATAAATGAACTGTTGTTTAAAATGATACTTTGGGAAATATCTCAAGTTGCTGAATGCGAAAATTTAACGACCAAATTCTTTGAAGATAAGCTAATGCGAATTAGTCGATATTTCGACATGTTAACAACATCATTCAATATCATGCGCGAAGGGATGGATGTTAAGCAATACAGTAAATTTAGACACACATTAACACCAGCAAGTGGTTTCCAAAGTGGGCAATATCGAAAAATTGAATTTGCCTCTACTGAGCTCATTAACCTAATTGACAATAGATTTAGAAAAACCATCGATAGAAACACACCGTTTGAGCATGCATTTGAGCATTTATATTGGCAAGCAGCAGGAAAAGATTATAAAACAGGCAGCAAATCAAAATTACTTATCAATTTTGAAAAGCGTTATAAAGAAGAGTTCATAACATTTATGAAAATTTATAACACAAAAAATCTATGGTCTCGATTTAAAGAACTGCCAATTGAAGATCAAAAAAACACAAATTTAGTTAAGGCCATGAGGCATTATGACTATACTGTTAATATTACTTGGGTTATGGCACATTACAACGCAGCTGCACACTATATCTTAGGGCCTGAAGGCGATGGCGAAGCAACAGGAGGAAGCGATTGGCAAAAATATATGCATCCAAAGTATCAAAAACGTATATTTTTTCCTGAACTTTGGAGCCAAGAAGAAATTGATAATTGGGGAGAAACTGTTTAATATGATTTTTAAGAAGAAAATATTTCAAATCGTGTTTGTAATGCTAGCAATTTTTGTAAGCATTGTATCCTGTAAGGAAGAGCCAAAAGAAGAACCTAATAGTGAGGAAATTGCATTAGAAGAGGTGGTTGAAAGATATGAATTTGGGTTTAATCTTGACGACTTCATTGTTGTAAGAGATACAATAAAAAGAGGCGATACTTTTGGCAAAATATTAGAACGAAATAAAATAGGATACCCACAAATCTATAATATTGTTGAAAAAGCAAAAGACACTTTTGATATTAGAAGATTGCAAGTAGGTAAGCCTTATACGTTATTATGTTCAAAAGATTCATTACAGCAACCACAATGCTTCATATATCAACCAAATAAAGAAGATTATGTAGTTATTAATTTTCAAGACTCCATTCATGCATATACCAATAAAAAGCCAATTAAGTATGTAGAAAAAGTATTAACAGGTACAATTACTTCTAGCATTTCACAAACACTAGATAGCCTTGGTGTTAGTCAGGTATTGGCAAATAAAATGGCCGATGATATTTATGCTTGGACAATAGATTTTAACAGGCTTTATCCTGGAGATCGCTTTAAAGTGATTTATACCGATAAATACATAGATGATAGTATTTATGCAGGAGTGCATAACGTAAAAGCAGCTTATTTTGAACATAAGAATGAGCCATTTTATGCCTTTGAGTTTGAAACAGATAGTGAAAAAGGAATTATTGATTATTTTGATGATGAAGCAAAAAACTTACGTAGAGCGTTTTTAAAAGCACCAGTACAATTTAGTCGCGTATCCTCTCGCTATAACCTAAGACGCCGTATAGCTTATTACGGCAATAAAGTTCGACCACATCGCGGAACTGATTTTGCCGCAAATATTGGCACACCAATTTTAGCAACAGCCAATGGTACAGTTACTAAATCTAGCTATACAAGAGGCAATGGTAAGTATGTAAAAATAAAGCACAATGCTACTTATAGCACCCAGTATTTGCACATGAAAAACCGCAATGTAAAAGTTGGACAATTTGTAAAACAAGGCGATGTTATTGGTTGGGTTGGTATGACTGGTAATACAGGAGGTCCACATGTATGTTACCGTTTTTGGAAAAATGGAAAGCAAGTAGATCCGTTTAAACAAAAACTACCTGAGGCTGAACCTATTTCAGATAGCCTAAAAATGGAATATTTGGAGTTTATTAAACCAATTAGAGCACAACTAGATAATATCAAGTTTTTAGAAGATGAGTTAGAGATTAAAATAGATAGTTTAAAAACGTTAGATAAGCAAATATTAGTAGAAGACGATTTAATTACTGAAAAATAATGGCTTTAAAGCGTATAAACCCAACTAAAACTAAAGCATGGAAAAAACTCCAGGCACATTATGATCAAATTAAAAATGATCATATGAAAGATTGGTTTATAAATGATGCTAATAGAGCCAATCGTTTTACTATTAAGTGGGACGATTTTTTTGTAGATTATTCCAAAAACAGAATTAACCAAACAACAATAGACTTGTTCTTGGAATTAGCTGATGAAGTTGATTTAAAAGATGCTATAAATAAATATTTTTCAGGCGATAAAATAAATGAAACAGAACAAAGAGCTGTACTTCATACAGCTTTAAGAGCCCCAGAAAGTGTAGAGGTATTTGTTAATGGAGAAAATATTATTCCAAGAATTCATAAAACAAGACATCAAATAAAGTCCTTCACAAATAAGGTTGTAAACGGAGAGCACAAAGGCTTTAGTGGGAAACCAATTACTGATATTGTAAATATTGGCATTGGAGGCTCTGACCTTGGCTCTGCAATGGTAGTTAATGCTTTAGAGTTTTATAAAAATCATTTATCCACACATTTTGTAAGCAATGTAGATGGAGACCATGTTAATGAGATTCTAAAAAAACTAAATCCAGAAACCACACTATTCGTAATTGTTTCCAAAACGTTTACTACCCAAGAAACACTATCAAACGCAAATACTATAAGAAAATGGTTTTTGCAATCAACAAACGAGAAAAGTGTATCAAAGCATTTTGTAGCAGTCTCAACAAACATTGAAAAAGTTAAAGAATTTGGCATTTCCCAAGAAAATATATTTCCAGTTTGGGATTGGGTTGGAGGTCGATTTTCACTTTGGAGCGCAGTTGGGCTAAGTATTAGCCTATCGATAGGATATGACAATTTTAGCGCATTATTATCTGGTGCTCATAAAATGGATGAACATTTTAAAAACGAATTGTTTCAATCTAATATTCCAATTATTTCAGCTTTTTTAAGTATTTGGTATAATAATTTCTTCGAAGCTGAAAGCGAAGCAATAATACCATATAGTCAATATTTAAACCAATTTGCTACATATCTTCAGCAAGTTTTTATGGAAAGTAATGGTAAAACCATTATGAGAAATGGCGATATAGTTAGTTTTCAAACAGGAAATATTATTTGGGGTGAACCTGGGACAAATTCGCAGCATACATTTTTTCAATTATTACACCAAGGAACAAAATTAATTCCAACCGATTTTATAGGGTTTAAAGAAAGTTTGAATGGTAATATAGATCATCACGACAAACTTGTTTCTAATTTCATAGCCCAAACAGAAGCACTTTTAAATGGAAAGTCGGAGCAAGAAGTAGTAAAGGAGCTTAAATACTCTAAGCTATCTAATGATAATCAGAAAAAGCTTGTGCCCTTTAAAGTGTTTAACGGAAATAAGCCAACTACAACTATTTTTATTAATAAGTTAACACCAGAGAGTCTAGGTAAGCTTATTGCTATGTATGAACACAAAATATTTGTTCAAGGTGTTATTTGGAATATTTTTAGCTATGATCAATTTGGTGTAGAGCTAGGTAAACAATTAGCAAAAAATATACTTAAAGAGTTTAACTCAGCGTTAAATACGCCTCACGACTCTTCTACAAAAAATCTCGTAACCTACTACAAAAATAAATCTTAAAGTCTTTTTAAGAAACCTCTGCCAAGGTTAATACGTTAAAATTTGTTAAAATTCAACAATAGTATGTATATTTGCGGCGGCAAAAATTCTTAACAATTAGTTAATAAGCAATAACAATTAATGGTTAATTTTGCCTAGAACTAAAAAATCAATTTAATTTTTCAGTATGAAAAAAACTACTCAATTTTTATTACTTGCTTTAGCATTAGTATTTACTACTGGTGTCATAGCGCAAAGTACAGTTACAGGAACCATTATGGATTCTGAACTAAATGCTCCATTACCAGGAGCGAACATTATTGAAAAAGGAACTACAAATGGAGTTTCTACAGACTTTGATGGAAAATTCACATTAACTACTCAAGCAACTTCAGGTCAAGTAACAATATCTTATGTTGGATATGGCTCTGTAACATTGAGTTTTAATGGAAATACCAATTTAGGAACAATAACATTATCTCCGGATAACACATTAGAGGAAATAGTTATTGTTGGTACAGGGCTTATCGATTTAGCTGAAGATAGAAAAACACCAGTTGCAGTGTCAACTATTACAGCTGCTGAAATTCAAAAGAAAATTGGAACACAAGACATCACAATGACTCTTGTAAACACACCTTCGGTATATGTTGCAGGTCAATCAGGTGGTTTTGGGGATTCTAGAATCAATGTTCGTGGTTTCGCACAAGACAATACGGCATATCTTTTAAACGGACAACCAATTAATGGTATGGAAGACGGTAAAATGTATTGGTCTAACTGGTCTGGAATTAATGATATTGCTAGTGCAATTCAGATTCAAAGAGGATTAGGGTCGTCAAAACTAGCAATTTCATCAGTTGGTGGTACGGTAAACTTTGTTACTAAAACGACTGATAAAAGAGAATCTGGGTTTTTATACGCTGGTATTGCAAATGACGATTTTATTAAGACAACTTATCAGTATAGTACTGGGAAATCTGAAAAAGGTTGGGGAGCAAGCTTTATGCTGTCTCACTGGCAAGGTGATGGCTACAACGAAGGTAACTTTGGTGCTGGACAAACATATTTTTTATCTGTGGGATATACACCAAACGAAACACATAACTTTAACTTCCTAATTACAGGAGCACCACAGTTTCACGATCAAAACTTCTCTAAGAGATTATCTGATTATGCTAAGTATGGAAGAAGATATAATAATAACTGGGGAACTTACAAAGGTCAGTACATGACTGAAAGAAGAAATTTCTACCATAAGCCAGTTGCTAACTTAAACTGGGATTATACAATTAGTGATGATACTAATTTATCTACAGTATTATATGCGTCCTGGGGACGTGGTGGTGGAACTGGAAACAGAGGTTACCGTATTAGAACAGCTGAAGGGCGTATAGATTATGATGCTATTTATGCATATAATAATAGTGTTGCGAATGGAGCTGGTGGCTACTTTACTGCGGGTGGAGGTTATGTAACGCGTTCTTCAATGAACTTACACAACTGGTATGGAATTGTATCTAACTTACAAACACAGTTAAGTGAAAACCTTAGTTTTAATATTGGGTTAGACTTAAGAACCTACTATGGTAAGCACTTTAGAATGGTAGAAAATTTTCATGGCTTAACATCATGGCAAGAAGATATTCGTCTAAGAGATGAAAACCATCAAACATATGGTTCTTTTGGAACGTATAAAAATGTCATTACAACAAGAGACTTATCTGCAAATCCATGGGCGGTATTATTTGCTGATGTAGATGAAAAAGATAAAATTGCTTACAGTAATGATGAGCGTATTTCTTATGGAGGTGTTTTTGCACAATTAGAATATGCTAATGATAAATTTTCTGCATTTTTCCAAGGAGCTTTATCTAACCAATGGCACCAGCGTTTTGATCATTATCAGTATGCCGATCAATCACTTATTAATGGGACATCACCACAATGGACAGGAACTCCGCTTCCTGCTGGAACAACAGATTCAGTGGATTCTGAAAAAATAAGCAATGTAGGATATAATCTTAAAGGTGGTCTAGGGTTTGTGTTGGATGAAGCCGAAGAGAATAAAGCCTATGTTAATGCTGGGTATTATTCAAGACAACCATATCAAGATAATATCTGGACACAGTTTAACAACCAAGAAAGTCCAGGATACCAAAATGAAACTATTTTTGGTTTGGAAGCTGGGTACTCTTATAGTACAAGAGCGTTTTCTGCAAATGTAAACGTATATAGAACCTCTTGGAAAGACAGAGTTATAAGTTCTTCAAGTATTGTAGGTGGAGTAGTTCAAAATACACTAAATTTTGGTGTTGAGCAATTACACTCTGGGTTAGAAGTAGATTTTATTGCTAGATTAGCTGATGGATTTAAGTTTAATGGATTTATGTCTGCAGGTAGTTGGAAATATCAAGGAACTTCTAGAACTCAAATCACTGATGAGAATCAAAATATTATTTCTGAAGATGAAGTAGATGTTGATGGAGGTATGGTAGGTGATGCTGCACAATTTACTTTAGGATTTGGTATTGATGTAGATTTAGCTGAAAGACTATCTTGGGATGCAGACTTTAGATACTACGATAGATTATATGCAAACGTGGGAGCTGTAAAGCAAAACTTAAGAATGCCTGCCTACAAAATTGTAGATACTGGTGTTTCTTATAAAATGCTAGTAGGAAAAGATAAGGACAAGTCTCTTAACATTAGAGCTAACGTTAATAACGTATTCTATGAAATTTATCTTTCTGACTTAAGAACAAATATTCAAGCAACAGGAGGTGAGGCTAATTTTAAAGGTATTAGTAACCGTAACCAAGGATACTTTGGTTTAGGTAGAACCTGGAACGTAAGCTTACGTTACAAATTCTAATATTCTTATATAGATTTTATAAAAAGCCTGCTCATAAAGAGCAGGCTTTTTTATGAATAAAAATCACTATTTTTGAAACTCATTTAATAAAAAATAAATTATGTACGATATTGTAAAAATGCTCCATTCCTATTGGGCCTACTTAGTGTTATTTATATTGTTGTTAGCAGTTTTAAATGCTTTTTTAGGACTTCTTGGGAAAAAAGAATACAATGCCAAGGCATTTAGAATATCACTTTTTACATTAATAGTATCTCACATACAACTATTAATTGGTATGATACTGTATTTTGTATCTCCTATGTTTGATATGTGGAGTGAAATGGGAAGCGAGGTAATGAAAACAGCTTCTGTTAGATTGTATTTAGTAGAGCATCCATTTGTAAATATTTTGGCTGTAGTATTAATTACAATAGGCTATTCTAAGCACAAAAAGAAATTAACATCAGCACCAAAATTTAAAATTATTGCTATTTTTTACGTAATTGCTTTAGTGTTGTTTTTATCAAGAATTCCATGGGATGCATGGTTAAATTAAACAAAAAAGGTAGCAAAAATTGCTGCCTTTTTTGTTTTATGAGCTAGTTGTTGTTAATCAATTTCTTTTATAATGTGTACATACACAGGGAAATGGTCACTATAACCATTAGTAAAACCGCCATCGGCAAAACTCCTAAACGGATAGCCTTTATACCTGCCTTTTTTATTAGTTAAGTACTGTTTGTTAAAAATACCTGCTTTATAAAATCTAAAAGAAGAGTAATCTTTTTCTAATAAAGGTTTTGTAATTAATATTTGGTCAAACAAACTCCATGCGTCACGATAAGCATTAGAGCCTAACCCTTTTCTAAAAAAATCTTCCATAGGGTTATAAATACCTTTAAGTTTTACTTTTTCTTTATCCTTTTCGGCATTTAAAATATCCTTAACACTTGAATTAGTAGGATCATCATTTAAATCGCCCATTGTAAAAATTTTAGCATAAGGGTCAATGGCTTGAAGCGAATCTATAATACGTTTATTTAGTTTCGCTGCTGCAATTCGTTTAGGCCTACTCCTTGCTTCACCACCACTTCTAGAAGGCCAATGGTTTACAATTATATGAATCAACTCCCCTTCCAATTTTCCACTAACCAGTAGTTGGTCTCTTGTATAGACTCGTTTTCTAGTATTATCATCATAAATTTTTAGTTCATGATTGCTTGTTTCTATAGGTGTAAAAAAAGCTTTTTGGTACATTAAGGCAACATCAATCCCTCTTGCATCAGGCGATTCAAAGTGTACAATACCATAATCTTTTTTTACCAAAGCAGAATCATTGGCTAAATCTTCAATAACTTGTCTGTTTTCAACTTCAGAAATACCAATAATTACAGGCGAATTTTTAGACACATCTGCGCCTATTTCAGATATAACTTTCGCCATATTCTTAACTTTCTGTTTGTAAACCTCGCCTCTATTAAAATTCAGCTCCATTATGGGGCTTGCTTCATCAAACTTATTGGGATTATTAATTGTATCGAATAAATTTTCAACGTTATAGAAAGCTACAGTATGTACTTTAAATTTCCTTTTTTCTTGCCCATCTACAGATGTAAAAAAGAGAAATGCAATTACTAAAAAGTTTATTTTTTTCATTTAAAACATGTATTATGAGTTCGTTAAGATACAATCAAATCTTAAGCCAAAGGTAAATATTAGTAATAAATAATGTAAATTTGGTAGTCTTAAAAAATGTAAGTTTTAAGAAAAGGAGTGTTAATTTTAAAATTAAATATGAAAAAAAACGTACTTATTTTTTTAATGGGAGTTGTTTTTGTTTCCTCAGCTTTTGCACAACAAACTATAATAAGAGGTAGTGTAAAGGATGCAGTAACAAATTTACCAATTCCCGAAGTTATAATAACTATTGAGGAGACTTCATTTTCAACTAAAACAGATGCTAATGGAGAGTTTAGCTTTACAAGAAACGTCCCATTAGGCGAACAGGTTTTAAATGTGTCTAAACTAGGATATATTACTGCTAGATATCCAATTGTAGTTAATGAGGGCAGTACCGTGAATATTACTGATATGTCTTTAGATATTGATGTATCTGATTCGGCCGATTTATTCACTATTAGTTTGTCAGATGACGAACTTAACGACGATACAAGTGGTGCTGATAATATTTCGGGATTACTACAATCGTCGCAAGATGTGTTTTTACGTACAGCTGCTTTTGAATTTGGTTCATCATTTTTTAGGGTAAGAGGACTCGATTCAGAGAATGGAACCATACTCATTAATGGTGTTGAAATGAACAAGATGTTTAATGGGCGACCACAATGGAGTAATTGGGGAGGTTTAAACGATGTAATGCGAAACCAAGAGTTTACTAATGGTATTCCGCCTTCAGCGTATAATTTTGGAGGTATTTTAGGAACTACTAACATTAATGTAAGAGCCTCTAAATATAGAAAAGGAGGGCGTATTACTTATTCATCATCTAATAGAAGTTATACAAACCGTATAATGGCGTCTTACGCTTCAGGTTTAGTTGAAGGAGGTTGGGCATATTCATTATCTCTTGGAAGACGATGGGGAAATGAAGGTTTTCAAGACGGAACTTTTTATGATGCCAATTCATTTTTTGTCTCTGTAGAAAAACAAATCAATGATAATCACAGCATCAATATTACAGGAATTTATGCGCCAAATAGAAGAGGAAAATCATCACCTAACACACAAGAAGTTTACGATTTAAAAGATATTAGGTACAATGAGTATTGGGGTTGGCAAGATGGCGAAAAACGTAACTCCAGAGTAAAGCGTACCGATGAGCCAATAATTATGTTAAACCACTACTGGGATATTAATGATAAAACAACCTTAAACACTAATTTGGCATACCAATTTGGTGAGCTTGGAAATAGTCGTTTAGACTATGGAGGGCCAATAAATAATGTAGATAATGATGGAGGAGGAGCTAACCCAAGTCCTGCTTATTACCAAAGACTTCCTAGTTACTGGTTGGCAGATGATGATTTAGAACGAGCTTATGAATGGCAACAAGAGTTTATTAATAATGGACAAATAAATTGGAATAGAATGTATGATGCTAATATCACTAATAATATTAGCGGTTATAATGCAGCATATGTGTTATATGAAGATAGAAGCGATGACACGCAGTTCACCGCAAATACCATTTTTAATACAGAGTTAACAGATAATATTACCTTAAATGGCGCTTTAAACTTAAGACAACTAAAATCTGAAAACTTTGCACAAATAACAGACATGTTAGGAAGTACTACAGGGTATTTAAATGTTGACTCTTTTGATGGGTATCAATATGATTATAGAAACCCTGACAGGGTTGCTAATGAAGGTGATAAATTTAGATACAACTATAACTTATATGCCGATGTTTTTAGTGCCAATATTCAAGCGGCATTTAAGTATAATAAAATAGACTTTTATGTTGCAGGAAGTATTACCAATACACAATATCAAAGAGAAGGATTATATCAACATGAAGCTTATCAAGACAACTCGTATGGTAAAGGAAAGAAACTTAAATTTAATGGCTTAGGTGCTAAGGCAGGATTTACATATAAGTTAACAGGAAAGCACTTATTTGATATAAATGCGGCTTATATAACTAAAGCACCCTCGTTACGAAATGCGTTTTCAAACTCAAGAGAAAACCATAGTATAGTTGGAGACCAAAGTGGGATAGATATTACTGAGGAGAAAATAACCTCGGTTGACGCTAGTTATATTTTTAGATCTCCAATAGTTAAAGCTAGACTTACAGGGTATTATACAACCATTAAAGATGCTAATGAAATTTCATTCTTCTTTGCTGATGGTATTGGTGGAGATAATACAGCTTTTGTACAAGAAATTCTTCAGGGAGTTAACAAAAAACATTTTGGAGGCGAGTTGGGTATAGAAGCACAAGTAACACCAACAATAAAATTAAAAGGAGCTGCTTCAATTGGACAATTTACTTACGATAATAACCCAAACCTTATTTTAACATCCGATGATTTTGAAAATGGGTTTCAAGACTTCAATCAAGCAAATTTAAAGGATTACAAAATAGCTGGAGGCTCACAACGAGCTGCTTCGGTAGGGTTTGAATATAGAGATCCAGATTATTGGTGGTTTGGTGCGACAGCCAATTTCTTTTCTAATGCATACCTAGATGTGAGTCCATTAATAAGAACAGAAAATTTTTATTTAGATAATGACGGATTGCCATTTAACGACTACGATCCAGATTTAGCAAGAGAACTTTTAAAGCAAGAGAAATTTGATGATTACATGACGGTTAATCTTATTGGAGGCAAGTCATGGAAAATAGGCGATTATTTTATTGGCTTATTTGCAAGTGTTAATAACCTACTGGACAAAGAGTACAAAACTGGTGGTTTTGAACAAGGAAGAAATGCTAATTTTAGGCAGCTAAGAGACGATAACGCTAATCCTAAGCGCATATTCGGTCCTAAATATTGGTATGGTCGAGGTACTACGTATTTCCTTAATCTAAACTTCAGATTCTAAAAAAACAATTATGAAAAATATTATATCACAAACAATGAAATGCATAGCATTCACGGAATCCAAAAAAAATAAAACTATGGGTAAATTCAATAGAATATTAACTTTAATGATGGTTACTGTAGCAACTTTAGCTATGGTTTCATGTGTTCAAGACGACGACTTTACTGTTCCTGCATCTTTAGGAAATGAAGAAAATAAAGGATTACAGGATATTATGCAAGGCATTAGTAATGGATCGTTAACCGAAGTTAGCATAGCCGAACTTCTTGCATTATATACAGGACAAGTAACAGCAATAACTTCGGATATTGTTGTAAAAGGTTATGTAACATCTTCAGATGCTACAGGAAATTTTTATAAAGAATTTTACATGCAAGATGCTCCTGAAAACCCAACAGCAGCTGTTGGCATTGTGTTGAACCAAACAGATTCGTATAACCAGTTTAACAAAGGTAGAGAGATTTATATTAAATTAAATGGGTTGTTTTTAGGAGAAAACTCATCAGAAGTACTTACTATAGGAGGCAGCATCGATGACGATGAGGTTGGTGAACTAACTGCCGTTATGATCCCCAATCATGTGTTTAGATCAGGAACTACCATGGAAATAGTACCATTGTCATTAGAACCATCGGATGTTAATTCTTCACATATGGGAATGTTTGTAACCTTCGAAAATGTACAGTTTCCAATGAGTTTAGAAGGGAAAACGTTTCTAGACCCTAATGATGATTTTGATACACAACGCACTTTGGTAAGTTGTACTGATGGTTCAGAATTTCCTTTGGAAACAAGTTCTTTTGCAAGTTTTACACAAGTGCTTTTGCCTACTGATGCTAGAGGAGCTATTTCGGGAGTAATTACCCAAAGTTATGGTGGTAACGATAGGGTTATGGTATTAAACTCGATTGATGATATAAATTTTAATAGTGAACGTTGTGACCCTGTTTTTGAGGAATCTTTCAATACAGCTGTAGATAATACAACACTAAATATTTCTGGATGGACAAATTATGCCGAAGCTGGTTCTACACTTTGGACAGAACAAGTTTATAGCGGCAATGGTTATGCAGAATTTACTCCGTATAGTTCTGGTGATACATCAAGCATTGGGTGGTTAATTAGTCCAGCAATTGATATGGATGCTCAAACGAGTGAAATACTTACTTTTCAAACAGAACATGCTTATCCAGATGCAGGACATGAACCTCTAGAAGTGTTGATTTCTACTAATTGGGATGGTACAGAAGGTGGCGTTGCTACAGCAACATGGACTTCATTAGACTATACTTCTAGTCTTGAAGCAGACTATGGAACTTGGTTTAGTTTTGTAAGTTCAGGAAGTATAGACCTTTCAGGGTATTCAGGAACAGCTCATATAGCTTTTAAATACACAGGAAGTGATACAGCAAATCTAAATACAACTATTCATGTAGATAATGTTGTAATTTCAGTACAATAGTATTTATATTAAAAACTAAAAATAAAGCCACATAAACACAATATGTGGCTTTATTATTTAATTAGCAGTAAATGACAATTTTCGACCAATTTGCCCTGAGCATTTTTAACCATTACAAACCTAGATTAAAAAGAAAAGCCAATACTTTTACCGTGTTTTACATATCGTTGTTGCAAGGTGCATTATTATTGCTTTTAGGGGTGTTCTTTTCGGAGTTTTTTAATCAAATGAAAGTCAATACCATGTCGTCTTCAAATGCTTGGACGCTTTTTGTAATAGCAATAATAATTATCTATTTTAAAAATTGGATGACTTATACAGGAAGACGACGACACGTATTAACCGCAAAATCCAATAAAAAGAAATTCAAAGCTTATAATATTTGGGTGCTTTGGTTGCTCCCATTTGGTTGCATAGCAATCGCTATCATGCTTTTAAATAAGTATTAAGCTTGTTTTAAGTGAATATACACAGGAAAATGGTCGCTATAACCACCTTTGTACCTTCTGCCTACAAAAGTCCTAAAAGGGTTGCCTCTATATTTTCCTTTATACTGTCTTAAAAAGTCACGATCAAAAATATCGGCTTTTGAAAATCCATGGGCTCCTTTTTAATATTCAAAAAAGTTGGTGGTAAACAATATTTGGTCAAATAAATTCCATTGTCGTCGGTGACTTAAACTTCCTCTAAAAAACGATTTAAGCTCTTCCATTGGGTTAAATAAATCTTCAGCATGAACCAGTTGCTTGATACTTTTGTTGAAAGGGCCATCATTAAAATCGCCCATAATAATGATTTTGGCACTTTGTATTTCAGACTTAATTTTATTCATAATTTTTAAAACCTTTGATGATGCCAACAAGCGTGCTGGTTCACTTTCTTCAACACCTTCTCGTCTTGAAGGCCAATGATTTACAATAAAGAATATATGTTCTCCATTTAATTTGCCTTCAACCATTAAAATATCTCGAGTGTAATCTCTACTTCCGTCTTCATCAAATAGATCTAAAGGGAATACTTCGGAGTTTATAACCTCAAAAATACTAGTGTCGTATAGCATAGCGACATCTATTCCGCGTTCGTCGGGAGAGTCGTAATGCACATAATTATACGAAGTGTTTTTTAAAAACTTAGAGTTTAACAAATCATCAATCACCAATTTGTTTTCAACTTCTGCTAAGCCTATAATTGCTGGAATTTTTTTAGAGGCTTTTACACCAATATGCGATATGGCATACCCTAGTTTCCTAACTTTTTTGCGATAGCGTTTTTCTGTCCACCTTTTTTTGGAATTTGGCAAAAAATCATCATCATAAGTAAACTTGTCATCAAACGTATCGAATAAATTCTCAAGATTGTAAAACGCAATAGTATGATAATTTGTATCCATAAGTTGGTATAAGTGACTAAAATACTAAAATCTTATTAGCCTAAGCACAATTATAATGTGCAATTCAATTTGTACATTTGCATCCTTATTTATGATAGAAAAGAAAGACATAGCATTAGAAAAAGCGGTTTTAATTGGGATTATATCCAAAGACCAAAACGAAGAACAATCTAAAGAATATTTAGATGAGTTAGAGTTTTTAACTTATACTGCAGGAGGAGAGGTTTTAAAACGCTTTACTCAAAAAATGGACATGCCTAATCCAAAAACATTTATTGGATCAGGGAAGATGGATGATGTGCGACGTTATATAGAAGAACATGAGGTTGGTACAGCTATTTTTGATGATGAATTATCGCCAGCACAAGAACGAAATATCAGTAAAATACTTAATTGCAAAGTATTGGATAGAACCAACTTAATCCTAGATATTTTTGCACAACGTGCGCAAACCAGTTATGCGCGTACACAAGTAGAATTGGCACAATGTGAATATTTATTGCCGCGTTTAAAAGGTATGTGGACACACCTTGAAAGACAAAAAGGTGGTATTGGAATGCGTGGTCCTGGTGAAACCGAAATTGAAACTGATAGACGTATTGTACGTGATAAAATAGCACTGCTTAAAGCTAAAATCAAGAAAATTGACAGACAAATGGCTGTGCAACGAGGTAACAGAGGAAAGTTGGTACGCGTAGCTTTGGTTGGTTATACCAATGTAGGAAAGTCAACCTTAATGAATACCATTAGTAAATCGCAAGTGTTTGCCGAAAACAAACTGTTTGCAACTTTGGACACTACAGTTAGAAAAGTAGTGATTAAAAACTTACCGTTTTTAATGAGCGATACTGTTGGGTTTATTAGAAAGTTACCTACGCAGTTGGTTGAATCGTTTAAGAGCACACTTGATGAAGTAAGAGAGGCGGATTTGTTACTGCATGTAGTAGATATTTCTCATCCAAATTTTGAAGAGCATATTGCTTCGGTAAACCAGATTTTAGGTGAAATAGATAGTGCCGATAAAGCAACCATTATGGTGTTTAATAAAATTGATGCTTATAAACCTGAACCTTTTGATGATACCGATTTAATTGCTGAAAGAACCACAGCACACTATTCATTAGAAGAATGGAAAAACACGTGGATGTCTAAAATAGGTGATAACGCCTTATTTATTTCGGCATTAAACAAAGAGAATTTAGAAGAATTTAGAAAACGTGTGTATGATGAGGTTAGAAAAATTCATGTCACGCGTTTTCCGTATAATGAGTTTTTGTATCCAGATTATGATGAGCATGACGTATAAAAAAAGCACCTAATAGGTGCTTTTTTATTGTTATAAGGGTGTGTTTTAAAACCCGTAATTAATCCCTAACCCAAACACTTGTCTAGTTTGAAAGCCTTCAAAAGCATTGTCGTCATAAATAGTTTGGAATGCTAAGTTAGCCGAAAGGTATTTATTAATAGTCATTACTAAATTCATGGTGTAATCTAGGTCCACATTTTGAGGGTCTTCTAAGTAGTTAGAGTATAAGTTTAAAATGTTTTCCATTGATACGTTTTCCATTAAGTTAACTTTGTAATAAGCACCTAAAGCAGCACCAAATTCAAAACGCGTGCTTTTACCTTCTTCTACACCAAAATACGCTTCGTTAGGGAGGGTTAAATCTTTATCAACTATAACTAGTTTAGACGTTGCAGGAGCAATATTTACTTTAAGATTATCGCTTTTTTTCCATAACATCCCTGGACCAAACTGTAAATAGGCTGGAGATAAGAATTTTGTTGGACCATCTGTATCGCTATCCAAATCGTCTGCAAATTGTGTTTTAAAATTAAAAAACGCTGAATAATACCAATATCCAGATGCTTTTTTTCCTAATAAAGAATTCCACTCTAATCTATCATCAGATTTTTGAGCATCTTCACCTTTTATTTTAGTAATTCCAAAAGCTGCAATTAATTTGTTATCCCAAGTCCAATCACCTTTTAATAGGTTAAAGTCGTAGTTTAAACCTAAGGTTCCTGATAAATTACTTTGTCCTCCAGCTACCCAATTATCGAATGATGATTGGTTTAATAAAAATGAAATAGTTCCTGTTTTAGTCCATCCATCTTTTGGAGTTTCGTCAGCCTCTTGGGCATGTAACGAGGTCATTCCAAAAACAATTGTTATTGCTAATAATAATTTTCTCATAATTTTAATTTTTTATAAAAATGTTGGCAAATATATAACTTAATTAAATGTTGCTAAAAATTACCCTATTTAGGTTCTTGTAAGACACTAAATAGATAATGGGATCACACTAGCTACTGGCTTTAGGTTTTTTATAAAGCGGTACAGAAGAGCATGCTTCACCATACATGATAGACTTTGCAATAGGTTTTAGTTTTGCTGTTAATTGGATATAGGCATTGTCTGGAATTGGCTTATTAGAGCATCCTTTAATAATAATAGGCTTGTCTATAAATTCTGAAACGTCTATGTTAGAAATAATATCTTGGTAAATAGATGTTTCTAATAACGTTAAATCTCCAATAACAGTTTTAGAGGCATAAGGCTCTAAATAGGTTGCTAACAGCATATAAGCCCAAGCAGGAATAATAGCATCGGTTGAACAATTTAACGCAACGAAGCAATTGTTATACAGCTCCCAGTTATGTTCTAAAGCTTTTTGTCTAAACTCTTTTTCACGAAGTACTAAGCCTTCTAGTAACCAATCTTTAATATCAAATAAGATACGTTCGCCTTTAGGATAATAATCCTCAAGATCAATAGTAACAAGTTTGCTATTTGCTACGCGATTTATGATTTCGTCTGACATTTAATAAAAGACCTTTCGTTAACCTCGTTATGTACTATCAATGAAAATATATTTTCATTTTAGTAATGCTCAAGGTAATATTTAGTTATATATAATTAATTACTGAATACTGTGACAGGATACTGCTAACTAAATCAAAGCATTCCTAATTCTAATTTGGCTTCTTCACTCATTAAGTCTTGACTCCAAGGTGGATCGAAAGTAATTTCAACTTCTGCACTTTTCACTTCGTTAATAGACTTTACTTTTTCTTCAACTTCCATTGGTAGCGTTTCAGCTACGGGACAATTTGGTGTTGTTAAGGTCATTAAGATTTTTACTTCATAGTCTTCATTTACAAAAACATCATATATCAACCCTAATTCGTAAATATCTACAGGAATTTCTGGGTCGAATATGGTTTTAATAACACGTACTATTTTTTCGCCTAAGGCGTTTACATCTATTTGTGTTGTACTCATTTTTAAAAGCTTTTTATTCGTTATTTGTTTATACGCTGAAACAAATCAACTAATTTAATTGTGTTTGGTATGCTATGGCATACATTTTTATTTGTTTTATCATACTTACTAAACCATTTGCTCTGGTAGGAGATAAATGCTCTTTAAGTCCTATGTCATCTATAAAACCTGTATCTGCTTCAATGATAGCTTTTGGTGTTTGGTTAGAAAATACTCGTATTAAAATGGCAATAATACCTTTAGTAATAATAGCATCACTATCTGCTGTAAACACAACCTTATCGTCTTTCATTTCGGCATGAACCCAAACTTTACTTTGACAACCTTTAATGATATTCTCATCGGTTTTATACTGGTCGTCAATAAGAGGTAAAGATTTACCAAGTTCTATCATATATTCATAACGTTGCATCCAGTCGTCAAACATTGAGAACTCCTCTATAATATCGTTTTGTATGTCTTTAATAGTCACAGTTGTTTTTATTTTATGCAAAAATACAATTCCTTATTGTTTTGAGCTTAGTTTTTTAAAGGATTGAAGCTTTTCAACAAGTTCTTTTATTTCTTGAGGTGGATGTCCATGATCAAATTCACTCGACCTAATTTCCTTATCTCCGTCTTTTATGATTAAAGTGGCATGAGCTGCACCATCGGCATATCTAAAGGTAGTTGGAGCTTTTAATATAGATAAACCATTAATCTTAATTTTAGATAATAATTCTAAGCATGTATTCCAATCTTCAATAGAACTGTTATAAGTTTTAACGTTTTTTCTATTAATATTATTAGAAATAGTTATGGAATCACTAGAAATAGAAATTTCCTCAAAAAATCCTCTTGAAACAGCCTGATATGTTATAGTAATAGTTTCTTGACGTTTTTGTAATTCAGTATAATTTGAAGACACAGTATTGCATTGTTTTGGTATAAAAATTAAAGAGAGTAATATGATTAATGATTTCATAATTAATGGATTATAATTTTAATACACAAAAAATAATGCCCCCAGCTTTTAAGTTAACATTTGGGAAGCTTTCTTTACAGCATCTACAAACACATCAACTTCTTCGAAGGTGTTATAGAATGCAAAGGATGCACGAACTGTGCCAGGGATTTTATAAAAATCCATAATTGGTTGTGCACAATGGTGTCCAGTTCTAACAGCAACCCCTAATTTATCCACTATAGAGCCAATATCGTAAGGATGGACATTGCCAATATTAAAAGAAATAACAGAGGTTTTATGTTTTGAATTTCCATAAATTCGTAATCCTTCAATATCTAAAAGTTTTTTGGTGGCATAAGCTAATAGTTCATTTTCATAAGTTGCTATGTTATCAAAACCAATAGCATTCATATAATCTATAGCAGCTCCAAAGGCAATACCACCACAAATATTTGGTGTTCCAGCTTCAAACTTATGAGGTAAATCGGCATATGTTGTTTTTTCGAAGGTAACTTCAGCAATCATCTCGCCACCACCTTGATAAGGAGGTAATTTGTTTAGCCACTTTTCTTTTCCGTAGAGCATACCAACACCAGTTGGACCACACATTTTATGAGCAGACGCGACATAAAAATCAACATCTAATTGTTGAACGTTTGGTTTTATATGAGGACATGCTTGTGCACCATCAACCAACACAGCAGCTCCAACTTTATGTGCTTTCTCAATAATGTCTTCTATCGGATTAATAACACCAAGCGCATTAGAGATATGATTTACAAACACCAATTTGGTCTTGTTGGAAAGCAAATTTGCATAGTCGCTCATTACTAACTCACCTTTCTCATTCATTGGAATCACTTTTAAGGTGGCTCCAGTTTTTTCACAAAGCATTTGCCAAGGCACAATATTGCTATGATGCTCTAAGGCAGAAACAATAACTTCATCATCACTTTTTAACAACGAAGCAAAGCCATTAGCCACTAAGTTAATACTGTGTGTTGTTCCTGAAGTGAAAATAATTTCATGCGCTTTTTCAGCATTAAAATGCGTTTGAATTTTTTTACGTGCTTCTTCGTATTTATCGGTTGCTTCTTGACTTAAGGTGTGTACACCACGATGTATATTTGCATTATAATTACTATAATAATTTACAATAACATCTATAACTTGTTGTGGTGTTTGCGACGTTGCGGCATTGTCTAAATACACCAAAGGTTTCCCGTTTACTTTACGAGAGAGTATTGGAAAATCTTTTCTAATTACTGTAACGTCTAACATAGCTTTTAATTTCAAAAAACAAAGGTAGTAATACTAAGTTTCATTTAGAAATGAAGGCATTGAATAAGTTGATAAGAACTTAAAGATTATTTATGCAAATTACATTTACTTGAATTCTTATATTTGAAAAACTTCAAAAATCATACGTTTATGAAATATTTAAAGTGGTTTTTATTGCTATTGTTAGCAGCTGTTATTGTTGTGGTATTTTTAAATTACGAACGCCTAGATATTGTTTCGGGTTATTCGGCTAAAAGTATGGCGTCTTCAGTATTTACGGCTAAAAGAGGTTTTCAGTTTACAGATAGTACAGATAATAACTTTTCTCCAATAAACATTGCTAAAGATGAAATTGATTTGCAGGAAAAAAGTGCTACAGCATCGGTGTTTGGGTTAAATAAACGAAAAGCGATTTATAGAGAAGGCTTGGGAAGTGTACTTATACCAGATGGATATAAATATACGCCTGACAATATAAAACCGAAGCGTAATTTTACTAAAATAGAGTTACCATATCCTTATGGAAACTTAGAACAAAAAGACACAGTTTTTGCTAATGTAGATTACAAAAAATTACAGAGTGTTATTGATACGTACTCTCAAGACAGCCTACAAACCAGAGCACTTTTGGTAATTTATAAAGACCAGATTATAGCAGAAACATATGCTAAAGGATTTAATAAAGATTCCAGAATTTTAGGTTGGTCTATGACCAAAAGTATTACCAGTACCATCTATGGTGTCTTGCAAAGCCATGGTGAAATAGATGTAATGCAACCTGCACCTATTGATGCTTGGAAAGATGATGAGCGCAATAAGATTACTATAAACAACTTATTGCAAATGAATTCAGGTTTGGAGTGGGAAGAAAACTATGAAACCATTAGCGATGTTACAAAAATGCTCTTTCAAGAAGAAGATATGACGAGTTCTCAAGCAGATGAACCTTTAGTTGGAAAACCAAATGAAAGTTGGTATTATTCTTCTGGAACTACCAATTTATTATCAGGGATTTTGCGTAAGCAGTTCAATTCATATCAGGAGTATTTAGATTTTTGGTACACTGATTTAATTGATAAAATAGGAATGCACTCCATGTTAATTGAAGCTGATATGATAGGCAACTATGTAGGCTCTAGTTATGGTTGGGCAAGTCCTAGAGATTGGGCAAAATTGGGATTGCTGTATTTGCATCAGGGTAACTGGAATGGAGCGCAAATTTTTACAAAAGACTGGTATGATTATGCTGTTACGCCTACCAACTCGTCTAACGGACGTTATGGTGCGCAAATTTGGCTAAACGCTGGTGGTTTTTTGCCTGATGTGCCTAGAGATGTATTTTCTTTTAATGGATATCAAGGGCAGCGTGTATATATGTGCCCAAGTAAAGATTTGGTTGTAGTACGCATGGGATTAAAACCAATGGATTTTAATGGTTTATTACGTGATGTAATTGAAGTGATTAATTAGAAGATGAAGTAATTTTTTGAAATGAATAACTAATTTAACGGAATAAAAAATCCCGCAAAAGCGGGATTTTTTATTCTATATTTAGTACTATTTCTTACAAATCAAATCCAATATTTACACCTAATTTATTGGCAATAAGCTTGTTAATTCGTTTTTTAAGCTCAGGAATTTTTACACTTTCTAAAACGTTATTAGCAAAGGCATACATTAACAATGCTTTAGCTTCTTTTTCAGGAATACCTCTCGAACGCAAGTAAAACATAGCACTTTCATCTAATTGTCCAATAGTACAACCATGTGAACACTTTACATCGTCTGCAAAAATCTCTAGTTGAGGTTTTGTGTTAATAGAGGCTTTATCACTTACCAATATGTTATTATTAGCTTGAAAGGCATTAGTTTTTTGTGCTTCTTTTTCAACAACAACTTTTCCATTAAATACGCCTGTGGCACTATCGCCGAAAATGCCTTTATAATCTTGATGACTCTCACAATTAGGCTCTATATGATGTACTAAAGTGTTATGATCTACATGTTGTTTGTCTCCTATTATAGTCACACCTTTTAGGGTTGAATCTATACGCTCTCCGTTTTGATAAAAATTTAAATTGTTTCTGGTTAATTTCCCTCCAAAAGAAAAGGTATGAACAGATACGTGACTTTGTTGTTTTTGATTAATGTAGGTATTATCAATTAACGAGGCGTTTTGCTTATCGTTTTGTACCTTATAATAATCTACAATAGCACGTTTAGATGCAAAAATTTCGGTAACCGAATTCGTTAATACTGGGTTAGATGTTAAGCTTTGATGACGCTCAATAATTTGCACATGCGAATTTTCGCCAACAACAATTAAGTTTCTTGGTTGCAACATTAAAGACGATTCTTTTCCTGTTGAGAAATGAATAACTTGAATAGGCTTTTCAGCAAGTTTATTTTTTGGAATATTAATAAACGCACCTTCTTGAGAGAACGCGGTGTTTAAAGCTGCTAAACTATCGTCTTTTGCTATTTTATTAAAATAATTTTCAATAACTAAACGGTATTTAGGCTTTGTTAAAGCTGCCGACATTAAGCAAACATCCATTCCGTCGTGAGTAGTCTCTGAAAGATGTGACGAATATTTGCCATCTATAAAGATAATTTTATACGAATCGATATCGTGGATTAAATATTTCTTTACATCATTGTAATCTAGATTGTTTTCTTCTTTAGAAAACACACTGTAATCTTCCTTTAATATTTTGTTTAAAGAGGTGTATTTCCAGGCTTCATCTTTTTTATTTGGAAAACCTTTGTTTTCAAAGGTTTTAATGGCTTTACTCCTAATATCGTGAACATAGGTATCTACATCTACTTGATTTTCGAAAGCTAAAAATGATGATAATAATTTTTCTTTTAATTCCATGTTTTCAGTTTTCAGTTTTCAATCACGGTGTTTACTGAGATTGTTTACTGCTTACGTTACGCGCTAACTTCTTCTTTAATCCAGTCGTATCCTTTTTCTTCTAATTCATGTGCCAACTCTTTACCACCAGATTTTACAATACGTCCGTTATAAAGTACATGTACATAATCTGGTACAATGTAATCTAACAAACGTTGGTAGTGAGTAATAACAATAGTAGCATTGTCTTTACTACGTAATTTGTTAACACCGTTAGCAACAATACGTAAAGCATCAATGTCTAATCCAGAATCGGTTTCATCCAGAATGGCTAATTTTGGCTCAAGCATTGCCATCTGGAAGATTTCATTTCGTTTTTTTTCACCTCCGGAAAACCCTTCGTTTAAAGAACGTGATAAAAATTTCCTGTCTATTTCTAGTAACTCAGATTTTTCACGAATAAGTTTCAACATTTCATTAGCAGGCATTTCAGGAAGACCTTTAGCCTTACGTGTTTCGTTGATAGCAGTTTTCATGAAGTTGGTGACAGTCACTCCTGGAATTTCTACTGGATATTGAAACGACAAGAATACACCTTTATGAGCGCGTTCGTCGGCTTCTAACTCACCGATATCTTCACCTTCAAGAACAATACTTCCATTATCAACTTCATATTCTTCTTTTCCAGCAATTACTGATGCCAAAGTACTTTTTCCAGAACCGTTTGGACCCATAATAGCATGTACTTCTCCAGCTTTAACCTCAAGGTTAATGCCTCTTAGTATTGTTTTATCTTCAACACTTGCGTGTAAATTTTCAATTTTTAACATATTAATCTTTACCTATAGTTATCATTTCGCCTCCCTCAGGATTTGGCTTACTTACGTTTAATATTTCTTTTATTTCTACTCTTAATGGCCAACCTTCTTCATTTTCAGGTTTTGGTGTAATAATTCCTCTTATTTCTACAGAAGCCATATCTGTATCTGCTTTTTTATACTGTTTTACTTGCTCGTTTAGTTCATGCATTTTCTCGTTAATAATAACACCATAAATTTCATTATGTGTTTGTAGGACAGCAGCATCAGCATAATAAATAAAATCACCTTTTAAAAGTGTTAAACCATCGTTTTGTTTTTCAGTTCTTTCAGAAGAACCTTTTTCCGAAGCTGTTGAGTTTTCTACAGACTTTGTTTCTTTTTTACAACCTATAAAAGCAATAATTGCTAATAATAACATTAGTTTTTTCATAGTTTAATTATTTTTAACCTACGGATCCTTCTAAGCTTATTTCCAATAACTTTTGAGCCTCTACCGCAAATTCCATTGGTAGTTTGTTTAATACTTCTTTACTAAAACCGTTAACGATTAACGCAATGGCTTTTTCGGTATCGATACCACGTTGGTTACAATAAAATATTTGATCTTCTCCAATTTTACTGGTAGTTGCTTCGTGTTCTATTTGAGCAGATTTATTTTTTGCTTCAATGTAAGGAAATGTATGAGCACCACATTCGTTACCCATTAATAAGCTATCGCATTGCGAGAAGTTACGAGCGTTATCGGCTCTTGAGCTAACTTGTACTAATCCACGATAAGAGTTTTGTGATTTTCCTGCTGAAATTCCTTTAGAAATAATCGTTGATTTAGTGTTTTTTCCTAAATGAATCATTTTAGTTCCAGTATCGGCTTGCTGAAAGTTATTTGTCACAGCAATGGAGTAAAACTCGCCTACCGAATTATCACCTTTCAATACACATGATGGATATTTCCATGTTACAGCACTTCCTGTTTCAACTTGTGTCCAAGAAATTTTAGAGTTGGTTTCACACAAGCCTCTTTTGGTTACAAAATTATAAACACCACCTTTGCCCTCGGCATTTCCAGGATACCAGTTTTGAACGGTTGAGTATTTAATCTCGGCATCATCCAAAGCAATTAATTCTACTACTGCAGCATGCAATTGGTTTTCGTCTCTACTAGGTGCAGTACAACCTTCAAGATAGCTTACATAACTGCCTTCATCAGCAATAACCAAGGTTCTTTCAAATTGTCCTGTTCCTGCTTGGTTAATTCTAAAATAGGTAGATAATTCCATTGGACATTTAACGCCTTTTGGAATATAACAGAAACTACCATCACTAAACACAGCACTGTTTAAGGCTGCATAAAAATTATCGGTTCTTGGAACAACGGTTCCAATATATTTTTTTACCAATTCTGGATGTTCTTGAATAGCCTCACTAATAGAACAGAAAATAATGCCTTTTTCAGCTAAGGTTTTTTTGAAAGTAGTAGCCACAGACACAGAATCAACTACAACATCCATAGCGACACCAGCTAACTTTTTCTGCTCATCTAGAGAAATACCTAACTTTTTGAAAGTATCTAATAACTCTGGGTCAACCTCATCCAAACTATCGTATTTTGGTTTGCTATTAGGTGCAGAGTAGTAAGAAATAGCTTGAAAATCTGGTTTTTCGTAATGTACATTTGCCCACTCTGGTTCTATCATTTCTTGCCACACCCTAAATGCTTCCAAGCGCCAATCGGTCATCCATTTAGGCTCCTCTTTCTTTTTTGAAATGGCCTTAACAATATCTTCATTTAAACCAACAGGAAATGTATCAGATTTTATATCTGTGTAAAAACCGTATTCGTATTCCTTGGTTTTAAGTTCTTCTCTTAAATCGTCTTCTGTATATTTGCTCATGTTATTTTTTATAAGGAGAAACTTTCGCCACAACCACAAGTTCGGTTAGCGTTAGGATTATTAAACACGAACCCTGTTCCGTTTAATCCTCCTGAATATTCTAAAGTAGTTCCAATTAGGTATAAAAAGCTCTTTTTGTCAACAATAATTTTTATACCATTATCTTCAAATACTTTGTCATCTTCTTGCTGTGATTTATCAAATTTTAAATCATATGATAAACCAGAGCAACCACCACTTTTTACGCCTACTCGCACAAAGTCCGTTACAGCATTATAACCGTCTTCGCTCATTAGCTCAACAACTTTCTTTTTAGCAGTTTCTGAAACTTTGATCATATTCTTATGTAGATTATTTCTAAATAAAGTACAAATATACAATTTATGTCCTGTATTTAAAGAAAACCTAACATTATATTAGCCAATGGTTAGATAGGTTTTTGTTATGTGAAACCAGCTAATTATTTAGCTTTATAACTAGTGCGTCTTTAAGACCTTTATTCTCAAAAACATCAAAGTCATTGCTCTCGGTTTCTCCAACAATAAAAACATGACCTTGAGTTGTTTCTAACACATCAAAAGCGAAGTCTAAACCAGAGCCACCAAAGCTTTTTTGATCTAAAAGCTTTCCATTGGTATTAATTTTAACTACCCAAAAATCGTTTTCACCATAATTAGAAGTTACATTTTTGTCGCTACTTTTGGAGTTTCCTGTGATTAAGAATCCGCTTGTTGCAGACCTTATTGAAGTTGCATAATCAAAATCGGAACCTCCATAATTTTTTCGCCATTTGATGTTTCCATTATCATCAATTTTGACGATAAAAAAATCAGAATTTCCAAGGTTAGAAGTTACGTCTCCGTCTATGCTAAAAGAGTTTCCAGCAATGATATAGGCATTATCGTTTGTTTTAGCAATAGATCTTGCTTGATCTATTTCGGAGCCACCTAACGATTTTTCCCAGAGTAAATTTCCGTTAGGGTCTAACTTAATAACCCAATAGTCATAAGAGCCTTTACTATTTGTGATATCGAAGTCATTACTTTCTGAAAACCCAGTTATTACATAGCCTCCATCATTTGCTTGAACTACATCAAAAGAACGATCGTTATTTGTGCCGCCAAAATATTTTCGCCACTCAATGTTTCCATTGGCATCTAGTTTATGACACCAAAACTCACCAATGCCATGACGTTTAGAGTTTCTTATTTTTGTGTTGCCTTCTCCTCCTGAAGCTGTAACGTCTAAAAACCCTGTCATTAAAAACCCACCATCATTTGTTTGAATAATTGAATAAGCATGGTCGTGACCAGAAAACCCATAACTTTTTTCCCATAAAATACCGCCATTTGCATCTAATTTAAGCAGCCAATTGTCATGAAACCCTTCATTGTTACTTGCGTCACCATCACTACTCATGCTATAACCAGTAACGGCAAAGCCACCATCGTTTGTTGTTACCATTTTCTGTCCTACATCGTCTCCAGTTCCTCCGTAAGTTTTACTCCATAGAATGTTCCCACTAGGAGTTATTTTTGTTAACCAATAATCGTTTTCTTGTAAGGTTTTATCAGTAATATCGCCATCTATACTATTTGTATAACCAAAGAGGGCTAAGTTGCCATCTAGAGTTTCAGCAATAGAGAGGATATGGTCTTCTTGAGATCCTCCATAGGTGTTTATAAACTCAATATCATTAAAAAAAGCTACATAGTTGTCGTCTAAATCTTCAAGACAAGAACTACTAACGCAAAGGCACGTAATTATGCAAAATAAGTTGATTACTTTTTTCATATTAATTTCCACTTTTACGAATAATAAATAAGCCTCTTTCAATATCGCTTATTATTAAGTTGCCGCTTGCAAAAAATGGATATACATTCCAAGCACCATGGAAAGATGTATTGTTATTTTCAGGATAAGTATCAAAAAAGCCTATCTCGGTCATGGTATTAGTTTCAATATTAGAGATATCAATAATTCTAACTCCAGAAGTATAATTAGCTTGGTATAATACATTTCCTTTTACATATACATTATGGTCTATTGCTGTGGTTGACCCAAGGTGCTGCATATGAAAAGAAGGGTTGTCTAAATCTGAAAAATCAAACACAATAGTTCTGGTTCTAGTGTTGTAATTGATTTCATCTAATTCGTCACCAAGAATAAAGTATTTTTGATCTTCGGTAAACCAACCTTGATGTGTAAAACCAATATTTGAATAAGACACATTAGATATGTTTGTTGGATTGTTTTTATCGGTTACATCTACTATAACAACCTCATCTTCATTACTTCCAATTAAAATTTCACGCCCAACATAATCAGTATCAGGACCGTTATAAGTCACTACTTGCGCATCATGAGAGTACGAATCGTTACTATAGCCGCCAGCTGCTATAGGGTTTAAAGGATCTTGAATATTAACAAAATGTGGGCCACCATTATAAGTGTTGGTTCCTACAGCATAAGCATAGCCACTTACCTCATTAATTACAATATTATGTGCGTTACCAAACTGATTGTAGTAGGCATCTTCAGTAAAAGTTTCAGGAGGTGTAGTTACATCACCTAATCTTGATAAATCAAATACTTGCATGCCATGATTTGGCGCTTCGCTTACAACAAAAGCATAGTCATTATAAACTTTTACATCTCTCCATGAACTATTAGTAGTGGCTGTTGGGAGAGTGCCTATTAGTATTGGATCCATAGGATTAGAGATATCAACAAACGACACGCCAGATGAGGTGCATACTAGAGCATATTCTTTACCAGAAACAGAGTCTGTCCATCCCCATGAATCGTTTCCTTCGATACCGCCATTAAGATCCTCTAAAGTCATATGTGCCATAAGGTCATAATCGTTACAAGGGAATACGTCTGCAAACCCGTTAGTGCATGTGGAATTGTTAGGCTGTGGAGTTGAAGGGTTGTTAGGAGTATTATTTTTGGAACAACTAATAGTAAATAGGATAGTGAAAACACTAAAAAATATTGTGTTTAAATTTTTCATTGCAGTTCTTTTAAGTACTAAAATACAAGAAAAACAAGATACTTCTGTATTTGAAATTGCAAAAAATATAGATGACACAATTTGTAACAGAAATAATTGCGTAGTTGAAGCTTAATAAAGTATTTTTATGCAATGAAATTTATAAACCAACCAGATTGATTATGAAATCATTTTTAAGACTAGCCATTTTTTTAATAGGGATTCAATTATCTGCACAAAGCACACCTTGGAGCGAAGATTTAATAACAACTCCTGAAAAAACTAATTATCAGAAAACCTCTACTTATGCTGAAGTAATGGACTTTATTAAGACCATTCAAAGTAAGTCGAATCTAGTTCACCTTGAATTTATGGGAACTAGTAAAGAGGGTAAGGGTATTCCAGTTGTAGTTATGGCAAATCCAAAAATAAGTTCAGCTGAAGAAGCTAAAAATTCAGGGAAGCCTGTTATGTACGTTCAAGGAAATATCCATTCTGGAGAAGTAGAAGGCAAAGAGATTCTGCAACAATTAATGCGTGATATTCTACTTGGAGAGAAGAAGCACTTATTGGACAATCAAATTCTGCTTTTTGCACCAATTTATAACACAGATTCTAATGATAAAATGGAGAAAGGCAGACGACCATCACAAGAAGATAGTCCTGTTGAGGTTGGTATTAGAGCCAACAGTCAAGGATTAGATTTAAATAGAGATGGTATTAAAATGGAGGCTTTTGAAACTCAGGCTTTAGTAGAAAATGTATTGGTAAAATGGGATCCAGAAATGCTAGTAGATTTACATACAACCAATGGGACTTGGCATGGATATGGCGTTACATATGCGCCAAGTTATCATTATGCAGGTGAAAAAGCACCTTACGATTTTACCTGGAACACCATGTTACCAAGTATTGTAAAGTCTATCGATAAAAATTATGGTGTAAAATTGGGGCCTTACGGAGGCTATTCGTTACGTCAAGGTTGGCCCGCAAAAGCAATTTATACTTATAATCATCATCCAAGATATGTTGTAAATCAAATGGGCTTAAGAAACAAGATTGGTATTTTAAGCGAAGCTTTTGCTCATGATCGTTTTTATAAACGTATGAATGGTACTTATGGTTTTGTAGCAGAAATTTTAGAGTTTACAAATAGTAACGGTAAAAAAATAGTAGAAATAAACGCCAAAGCGACTAATGATGCCATAGAAAATGTAAAAAACAATGCTGGGAAAGCTAAAAAAGGTGTGCGTTTTAAAATGGTGCCTCTAGAGGATACGTTTACACTAAGAACATACGATTACATAGCATATAATAATGATAAAGGAGAAAAACGATATACTAGATCTGGAAAGATAGTTGAAATACCAAACGTTCAAAACTATTCTAAGTTTGAGGCAGAAGTAAAAAGTACACTACCACGAGGGTATTTTATACCAAAATCAATGAAGCCTATTGTGGATCATTTAAAAAAACATGGGGTGGAAGTAACAGAGTTAACATCATCTAAAAGAGCAATAGGTGAAGAGTTTATAATGTCTGATTTAAACGTGTCGAAACGTAAGTTTGAAGGGCACTTTATGGCAAATGCTAAAGGGGAGTTTAAATCTAAAACAAAGCGGTTTAAAAAGGGAGACTTTTGGGTTGACATGGCACAACCATTGTCGAATCTAATTTTTTATATGCTCGAACCACAATCGGATGATGGTTTGGTGACCTGGAATTTCTTTGATGATTACTTTAAAGAAAATGGTATTGACAGTAAACCAGTAGCTTATCCTATTTTTAAATATTATAAATTAAAAAAATAGATCTATTTAATTAATTTAGCTATTAGAATCAACTAATTTTTATGTCAAGAATCTTAATAGATATTAGTATACTTTTAAATATTCTTGGGTTTGGGCAAGGTATTTTTTTATGTTTACTACTTTGGAGAAGCAAAAAAAATAAGCCAGAAAATATTTACTTGATTTATTTACTTTTAGCAATTTCAGTAATTATACTTAACACTATTATTAGGCTTGGCGATTATATAAGCCCTCTTGGTTTTTTTGAAAATTTTTCCAACACTTTTCTACTAGCTATCGCTCCTTCTGTTTATTTATTTACAAAGGCAAAAACTAAACAGATTACGTCAAAACGAACAAAATGGATTCATTACCTTCCGTTTTTATTATATTTTAGTTTTATTTTAATTAGTCAAATGTTTTATAAAACTAAATCATTTGAAGAAATTCATATTATTGCTTACTTTATTTTTAATATTCAGTTTGTCTCATATTTTACTCTTTCATTAATAAGCTTAAACAATATAAAGCCTCTCCCAGAACAACTAAAATGGGTAAGAATTGCCACTTGGTTAATTATTATTCCTTGGTTTTTACAACTAGCCTTTATAGTTACTGAAAAAATATCTGGAATTATAACTCCAGATTTTATAAATCTAAATTTATCATTAATCTTTGGTGTTTGTGCGTTTTTATTAAGCTATGCACATACATCAGGAAATGTAGGTTTTGCTAAAAAGGAGAAATACGAGAACTCCAAATTGAGTACAGAAATATTAGATAGAAATCTAAGAGTCATTCAATCAACAATTAATGATAATGAGCTCTTTCTTGATAAAAATATTTCATTAGCAAAAGTTGCAAAAAAAGTTAAATTATCACCAAGAGATGTGTCGCTTACAATTAATCAAGCTACCAAACAAAGTTTTGTAGATTATATTAATAGTTATCGCATTGATACTTTTAAGAAATTAATTTTAAAACCATCTTCCAAAAATTATACTATGGTTGCTCTTGCAGAAAGTTGTGGTTTTAAATCTAGCTCTGCTTTTTATGCTGCCTTCAAAAAGCAAACAGGAATTACTCCAAAACAATATAAAGATAATCTAAATTTAGAAGCTTGATTTTTATCTCCTATATCATGTTTTAGGAGGTATTCAGCATGAAATTATTCTTTATAGCAAAATCTTAAGGCTATGTTTGCTCAAACAAAAAACAAAACCGCATTATTATGAGAGCAATCAAAAACAAAAAAGCAAAGTTACTTATCCTTTATGTTTTAATAGGGATTTTTACATTTTCCTGTCAAAAAGATGATCCTATAGATATTATAGAATCAATCACCTTAACTACAACATCAGGAAATAATATCAATATGGATGGTGTTTGGTCTTCGGGTTGTGTAGAAGCCAATAATAATATGATATTAAATGAGTCTTTGATTTTTAATAATAAAGATCTTCAAATCAACATTAAGGGCTTTGACAATATGCAGTGCAATGGAACTGCTATTTTTAACGAAACAGTGATTATTTCCTTTAATACCACGGGGACCAAAACAGTAACTTTTGAAGGCGAACAGGTTCTAGTTAATAAAATTAATGGAACAGCAGAATATAGCGATGGAAGAAAAGAAACCTTTAAACAGATATTCTTTATTGATGAGAACATAGAAAGCAAGTTTATGTATCACGCAATTTTTGAAAATGATGGAGGTCAAATTGACGCTGAAGGTTATCCTATAGAAATTATTCCTATTCCAATTACAAAAACTAGTTAATCACAAGCCTCAATATTTTTGTTTAATTAAGTTGAAATCATTTATAAATAGATCTAAATCATTTATACAAAGAGCTAATTCATAATAAGCTATTTTTAGAATTTGCTTTTTTCAAATATATAAATAATGTATTTAAAACTAATCAAAAACACCAATAGAGTATAGTAAAATTAACTCCTAGAAATATAAATGAAATGAGAAAGCTATTACTATTATTAAACATTTTATGTTTTGTTGCATGTTCTAAAGTCAAGCCTGTCAAAAAAGAAATTGATGTAAAGACTAACTTCAATATTGAGACACTGGTAATATGCTTTGAAATTGCTGACAAAGGCTTTTGGAATTTCCCGTTTGATGATTTTCAACCAATGAAAACACAAGCTCGAAATCAATTTAAAGAGTATAAAAATCATGAAGCAATAAAACTAATTGACACCTTGGTAAGTAAAGGTTTTTGGTTTGATGCTATGGTAGAAGTCATGCTAAAATCGTCCCCTCTTCCTAAAGCTGAATTAATTTATGAAATTGATAAGTCCACTTTAGATAGATTGTCTAATAATAAATCCGAATCTACATCATTAATAAAAGAGTTTATAGCTGCAATGAATGAATTTTATTTAGACGCTAATATGTCTGAATATTTTAAAGAAAATGCAGATTATTTTAAGGCTGTTAATCAGGAAGTAAGCAATAATCTTCCAAATGAACAATTTATTGCAACTATGGAAGATTATTATGGCAAACAAAATGATAGTTATACCTTAATTCCCTCTCCCACCTTATATCACACCATGGGTTTTGGGAAAAGAATTAATGCAGATATAGGATATAAAGTGTTTAATGTTTTTGGTCCATTAATAGTAACTAAAGATTCATTGGACTTTGGGTTTGGATTTGATGATTCTAAAGAAATAGATGAACTCACAGTTCATGAATTTGGACATTCATTCATTAACCCAATTCTTGATTTAGCAAAAAATACAGAGATTATTGATAAATACAAGTATTTGTTTGATCCTATAAAGAAAGAAATGCAAAATCAAGGTTATGGAAGTTGGAGAAGTTGTGTTGCAGAACATTTTGTTAGGCTTGGGGAAATTAGAATTTCATACGCTATGAGAGACTCTGCTCGTGCTGAAAAGTTAAGAGATGAATATGTTAATAAGAGAAAATTTATTTATATACCTCATTTAGAAAAGAGTATAGAGGAATATGAAACAAACAGAAATCTTTACAAATCTATAGATGATTATATCCCTTCATTATTAAACTCGTTAAGCAAAATAAGGAAGCAATAAAAAAAACAGTTATGAAAAAAGCACTTTTAATTTTCGCAATCTTAATTCCCCTACTAACTTACAGTCAATCTTCAACTTACAAGACATCTGAAGATAGCATAAATAATATTCTTGACAAAAAATACACATTTTTTATGCTAGATTTTGTGAGGTTAACTGAGGACAAAAAAAACGACTCACTAACCCTATTAAGGAAAAATTTTGCTAAAGATATTTTAGAGCTTAACCTAAAAAACCCTGATAGCGAAGTTGCTATTGAAGCGCTTTATAAGTTAAGACTAGACATAGATAAAAAGGCTATTGCCAAGGTGTTAAATAATGTTTCTGCTAAATTAAAAAACAATCCTTATGTACAAGTTTTAAATGTTTACAGTCACTCAAAAACATTAAATGTTGGTGATTTATACACTGATGTTTCTGCTAAATCACTTGATGGGAAAGAGATTAAAATTTCCAACGTACTGAATCAAAATAAACCTGTACTAGTTATTCTTGGTGGTTTTTTTTGCATGAGGGAACATGGTCGAGAAATATTAAAGAATTTTCATAAAGAATATGGTGATAAAATCAACATACTCAATTACTTTTTTACTGATTCAAAAGAAGAATGGATTAAAGAATCTAAATACAATTTAGACATCCCTTTGTTGTCCGACCTTAAAGGAGACTTTAGCCCAATTAAAGTAATTTATGATGTACAAATAACACCAACTGTTTACCTGTTAGATAAAAAAGGTAAAATTATATTAAAACAAACAGGTTACGGAGAAGACGTTAATAGGACAGCAAAATCACTAATAGATTAAAACCAAAAATAATAATCATGAAAAAAAATTTATATCATTTAATATTCTTTATTGGAACATTATCATATGCTCAAGGTACAGTTGAAGCTGAAATTGATACACTATTTAAATATCAATTTAAATCACTAAAAGATACACATCAAAAAAAGATTTTAATTGACAAAGGTCACAATACAATTTATTCTATTCCCTCAGGAGAAGCTACTGCAAGAGAAATGTTTAGAATTATTGAAACAGATGGCTTTGAGGTAAGGTTTACTAACCAAAAATTAGACTCAACATATTTATCTCAAGTAAACCCTGATTTATTGATTGTGCATGGTATGCCAAACAATAAAACCATATTAAAAAATGGAGATAAAGAGGAAATTTTATATACGTCTCCTTTAAAAAACATAGAAGTTGAATCGATTGCTAAATATGTAAATAATGGAGGAAGTTTGTTATTATTTTTAAGCCATTTTCCTGGTGGTAGTGGCGCTCTTCCTTTGCTTGAAGCCTTTAGTGTAAAATTTAGAGATGGTTATGCTTACCATAATCAATATCATACAACAAAAAAGAAAGGAATTTGTGGACATTTTAGGATGAATACCTCAAATGGGATGCTCAATTTAAATCATCCTCTTTTCACTTCCAGTATCGATAAAAAAACCATACCAACTAGTGTAAGGTTTTATTGTGGTGCAGCTATTTTTAGAAATCCAGAAGATGAAATATTACCGTTTCCAAACAATACGGTTAACTATACCAAAACCACTACAAGCAAAATTAGAATGGAAGAAACTTCTAATGATTATGCTGGAATGATTGGGTTTGAGTATGGCAAGGGAAGAGTTATTATTTGTACAGATCAAGGCATCTTTAGAAGTTTAAATTTATTTATTGAAAATGAAAAAATTGCAGTTACTATTCATGACCCAGAGACTGACAATGCTGGATTACTTGTTAATACTCTAAGGTGGTTAACTAAACTACAATAAAATTAAAGTGGTATGCAATGCAATTATAAAAGCACTAATTATTGTTGATTTTTAAATTTAATAATTATGAATATTAGTCTGAAAAAGACACTTAAAAGGTTATACAAAAGCACTTGGTTTGTCACTCTTTTTGCCACGACAATGGGAGTACTTTTAGCTTTTTATTTAAATGATGTAAGTATACGCACAAAAATAAATCAAAAAAAAGCTGTTTCAATAAAAAGTTTAGCTCTTGAGCTAAAAAATAATGAGAACACTCTTGTTAGTTCAAATGATAATAAAAAGCTCACCAATTTCTTACAAGAGTTAAAAAAAATAAATGGTAAAATCTCTAGGGTAATTGAAATTTCTACTAGTGAAAGAAAAAAATTAGAGAAAAAATATCATCAGCTTTTTAACGTAGTAGATTCAATAAAAACTAATAAAGATTTGTATCAATATAATGTAGAGTATAGTTTTAATTTAGAGTTAAATGATTTAAGTGATATAGCTTGGGAAACTTATAAATTAAGTGAAGTAATTAATGAATTTGATTATGAATGCATACAAGCTTTTGTAGGTGCTTATAAACTTCAAGAAATTTATTTAAATGAACAGCAAAAGCTATTAAACTATTTTGTAAATGCAAATCATTCTAAGCTACTAGGAGAACTTTTAATTATTCAACAGCTAAAAAGTCAACTTATAAATACTATTAAACAAAGTCAAAAACAGTTAATGATATGCAATTAGATATGGCATTTTAGAAATAAGACATGAAAAATTTCAAATCATAATTAAATTAGTTAAGATGAAAATAAAACTTTTAATTTTTGTATTAGGTTCAAAATTTTATTTGCTCAAAACAGCATGACTTTCGACATAGCTGAAAATTATGTGAGTGAGTTTGGTAAAAATAGTGATATGGTAACTTTTTCGCCGCTTTTTAAGTTAGAATCAAATACTATTTATAATAATAACCAATCTGGAACAATTAAAGCCAAACCAAGTTTTTCTAATCCATCTAAAATTGCTTATGGTTTTATTCTGTTTTTAGGAAATAGTCATTCTGTTTTCAATAGAGAGCTAACCGTATTGGTTGAGAATTATGATAGCACTACTCCTATTTTACATATCGACAGAAACGGTAATTTAGATTTCACAGACGATGGGAAGCCTATTTATTTTAAAGACAAATTCTTATTAAAACTATCTAACAGCGACCTAGAAAACAGTAAATTTTTATATGTAGTGTCTAAAAGTAGAATTAGTAAAGAAAATGAAGTTTCTATTACTCATCGATATAGTGCTAATTTTCCTAAGAGCAAAATTGTATCTACAAAATTTTGGTTAGTTTTTGAGAAGCTTTCTGTAAGAGTTTCAAAAGGTGAAATTAATGGAAAGCCCATAACCATTCTTATTCGTGATGGTGATGTTAATGGAATATATACTTTTAATCCTGATAATAATAGAGATAGAATAGTCTTGTTAGATAAATCTATAGACGAAACACAAAGCTTATTGTCTTTTCTTATGGATGCAGAACCTATAGACCACAATGCTGTATTTGAACTATATGGCAAAAACTATTATGTGAAACATTTGTCTAAAAATGGAAATAAACTAACAATATCTGAAACTGACAAAAATACCAGAGTGATGTTTAATAAAGAAACTGATGTCTCTAATTTTTCTATTGATTTACTGTCTGGAGAAACAAAAGCTATATCAAACCTAATAAAAGACAAGCCGTTACTTATAGATGTAGGTGGTACATGGTGTGGTGGCTGTATAACCCAAGAACCAACAATTAAAAAACCAAAATAGCATGAAAAGCATAAACTCATCAGAATCAAAGGAAATTTACTTTTTCTCAATTATTGCAATAGCCTTAAGTTCAATTATTTGTTTTATTTCTTATGCAATAGGTGATACTAATATCTCCATTTTATCGGTATTAACACCTACCATACTTGCTCTTATTTACACTCTTTTTACAAAAGGCAAGAAAGGGGTTCATCAATTATTTATTAAACAAACCGTTAAAAAAATTAGTTTTAAATGGATTCTAGTTTCCTTACTTGGCATTCCTCTTATAGCATCATTAGCTATGCTTTCATTATATAGTTTTGATATATCAAAGTTTGCTCTTAGAACTACTCAATTAATGCCTCAAATTATTGTAATAATAGTGATAGCATTGGGGGAAGAGTATGGTTGGAGAGGATTCTTGCTTCCAAGATTGATGAATAAATTTAATCCGTTTTATTCAAATGTAATTCTAGGGCTAATTTGGGGTATTTGGCATTTTCCAGCTTATTTAATAGGTACAGGGGTTCCTTTAAATATGAACTTTATGGTATTTTTAATCTGGGTTATTTTGGCATCTCTTTTTATAGGCTGGGTATATTATTACACAAAAAGCGTCTTAACTTCTATACTTATACATATAAGTGCAAACGCAGCTTTTAACTACTTACTTATTTTACCAGAGTTTACTGGAAGTATGAATGCTTTTTGGTTTTTTATACTTTACCTATTTGTTATAATATTTGCTATTTTTTATAATAAAAGAAAAGATTTATTTAAGAAAGAATAATGCAATTTAAAACCACTAATCACAAAATAAACGCACTAACACAAATCAATAAATATAGAGCAATAACTCATTTAGCTTTGTGTGAAATTTAAAAATATGAAAAATCTAAAAAGTATAGTATTATCAATTATATTTCTTAACACTTTGCTTGCTTTTGGCAAACAAAAGATAGAAACTTTTGAATATAAGGACGAAAAAAAGAGTTATATAATTTAGTTACCTCTAAATTTTGATGCTACAAAAACTTACCCTGTAATTATCGGGCCTTCCAACACTAGATCTGTCAATAATGCAAGTTATTACTGGAACGACACAGAAGATAGTCAAGGCTGGATTCTTATTGGTTATAAAATTTATAACGCTACAAATAGAGTTGGTGAGATTAAAGCTCTATTTAATCACCTTAAATCGAAATATAAAGTAGAAGACAGTAAGTTTCACGTTGTTTGTTATAGCGCATAGTACCAGTATTTTTGACCTCGTAATGAAAATACCAGAGTACTTTAAAGGCATTACTGGTATGGCAGGTAATCCATCAACCAATAATAAAGAAAAGCTAAAACAATTAAGAGGTGTTAAAGTACAATTTGTTGTTGACGATAAAGATTCTTATTGGATGAGTTCAGCTAAAAAAAGTCATCAACTTTTACTTGAATTAGAAGTGGAGAGTACTTTAGAAATTATTAAAAATGGAGAACATGTTTTGGAATCTCTAGTTGGAAAAGGCTTTTTAGATAGAGCTAATCGATTAATAAACTAACTCAGTAATAGTATTATAGACTTGAAAAATAAATGAAGAACTATATAAATAATAAAAAAACAAAAGATTTTCACAAATTAATACTTGAAAAGGTTCGCTGCCTTTTTTAGTCCTCAATAAGATAATAAACCAAGAATAATTTAATTACAAATTAAAATATCACTATAAATTATGACACAAAAAAGTAAAAAAATTAAACCCTTAATTTTGACAAGCTTATTAATAATGTTTGCAATAAGCTTAATCGTTATCTATTTTACCACTACAGCTTGGACTCAAAAGGAACCTAAGGATGGCACTGATTTAGTCTATAAAATGTATGAGAAATACCATAACAAATGGTATAGCAACCTTACTTTTAAACAGCAAACTATGTTTTATAAAGAAGGAGAGGTTCTAAAAGAAGAATTATGGCATGAAGCCATGCAAATTCCAAAAGGATTAGTAATCAAGATTGAAGACATAAATGGTGGTAATGGACTCCTTTTTAAAAATGATTCTATGACTGTATTTAAAGATGGAAAAGCAACAAATAAAATGAAGAGAGTTCATGAACTCTTAGTACTTGGGTTTAACGTTTATGCTGATAAGCCAGAAACAACAATCTCTAAACTAAAAGAAGTTGGTTTTAATCTTAATATTATTCGAACTGATACAATAGATAATAAAACCTATTATGTCGTGGGAGAGTCTTCAAAAAAACAGTTTTGGATAGACACCGAACACTTTCTTTTTTCTAAAGTAGAAACACATTATCCAAATGGCACCATTTCTACCACTGAATTTAAAGATTATAAAAGATTAGACGATGCTTGGATAGCGCCTACTGTTATATTCTATAATAATGGTGAAATGATTATGAAGGAAATATATTATGATATTGAGACTCCAGAAAAGCTCCCCGAAAATCTTCTTGAATACTCAAGTTTTTCTAATATAAAATGGTAAATCCAGTAGGGGATTATTAAAAGTCAAAAGATGGTACAAAGTTTTGGGTGTAAAAGTGCAGCATCATTAAGTATACCCCAATTTTAATAAAAACAATAATACTCTATGCTTAAAAAAATTAAAACATTGTATGTCGTCAGCTTAATTTGAACTTTTTGAATTAAAATTTAAGAGAGTACTTTTACGAATTTAACTGATTATTCTGGAATTGCTTTTTTCTTGTTTCCAGTGTTCTGCTTTTAAAGGTTATTAAATATATTAAATCTTTCTCTTAGATTTAACCCTTTAAAAGTTCAAATTAAGCTGACGTCATTCACTAATATATGGGTGCCAAATTTGGATCAAGTTCAAATAGATAAAAAACTTTTATATACTCCAATACCTTATTTTGAAATCACCAAGCAACCTGTTTTGATTGTACAGAGAACCATGGATGAAATAATACCTAATAATAGCTATTCACTCATTTCTAAAGCTATTAAAAAATCAGGTAATAATAATTTAAAACCGTTTTAACAGAAGGAGCATCTCATTCTATGTATAATGTTGGAGACAGTGATTTTCCTTACTGGTCAAAATTGCACCCTGATTATTTAACAACAATTGAAGGTTGGATAAAAACGGTTTTTAACTAAATGTGGTGTAGATGCAGTCTATGTCTGTCTATAATAAATAGTTAATACATTCATTATAGATACTTATTATCATTAAATTCCAAAATACTTGATTTTTTCCATGAAGCACTCAAGACGGTTTAATAACAAATCATTTACTAGTAAATAAAAGTAATTGCTATATCTTTGCGGCATGATAGAAGATAAAAACCAACAAAGAACACCATTAAGTAGTTTGGGCGAATTTGCGCTAATAGATCATTTAACCAAAAACTTTAAAATACAGCAAAAAACGACTGTTAAAGGTATTGGTGACGATGCTGCTGTTTTAAGTTTTGGAGATAAAAAAGTGGTAGTTTCTACCGACTTATTAGTTGAAGGTGTACATTTTGATTTAAGCTATATGCCTTTAAAGCATTTGGGTTATAAAGCGGTCATGGTTAACTTATCTGATGTTTATGCTATGAATGCTATGGCTACTCAAATAACAGTATCTATAGCTGTGTCTAATAGGTTTCCGTTGGAAGCATTAGAAGAACTTTACGCAGGAATTGAAGCAGCAGCTAATATTTATAACATTGATGTTGTTGGAGGTGATACAACGTCATCCACCTCTGGGTTGTTAATTTCAGTAACAGCTATAGGTAAAGTAAATAAAGATGATGTGGTTTTTAGAAAAGGAGCTAAACCAAACGATTTATTAGTTGTAACAGGCGATTTAGGAGGTGCATATATGGGGTTGCAGGTTTTGGAACGAGAAAAAGAAGTGTTTAAGGTGAACCCGAATAATCAACCAGATTTAGATAAATATACTTATATTATTGAGCGTCAGTTAAAACCAGAAGCCAGAAAAGATATAGTAAAGCTGTTAAAGGATTTAAAAGTAAAACCTACCTCGATGATAGATATTAGTGATGGGTTGTCTTCAGAAATTATTCACTTGTGCAAACATAGTGATGTTGGTTGTGATCTTTACGAAAATAAAATACCCTTAGATCCTCAGGTAATTTCTACTTGCGAAGAATTTAATATTGATAGTACAACTATTGCATTAAATGGAGGTGAAGATTATGAGTTGCTTATGACAATTTCCCAGAAAGATTTCCCAAAAATAAAAGCAAACCCAAACTTAACAGTTATTGGTTATATGACAGAAAAAAATGCAGGAATGCATTTGGTTACAAGAGCAGACGAAAAAATACCTTTAAAAGCGCAAGGATGGAATTCACTTAGCGATTCGGAATAACGGACTTTCACTTAAATCTATAACAGGAATGTTTTTTTTCTTAAGCCTATTATTATGAATCCTTTCTAGAACAGTGTTAATTTCTTTATACTTTGGTGTTAACAAGGTTAGTTTGCCATTACCATTTGTCGTGACCTGTTCTTTACAGTGCTTACATGTGTATTCTTTAACATGATAAGTAACGTTTTTTGTTACTGTGTAATCATGACCAAAAAGAGAGCAATATAATTGTTTCAAACCTATTTGTTTTTAGCTAGTTAATATTGAGGGATTATTAAAAGTATATTTTTTTGCAAAAATAATAGGTTTTAACGATAAGTATTCGTTAAAAAGTTTGTTTTTTCCTTTGAAAGCAATATTTTTTTATTTAATGCTTAAAAAAAGAGCATAAAATTTAAACTCTTTGTTAAAAATTACATTTATTTTTTTTGAGCTAAAATGCTGGTTTCAAAAACTATAAATAAGGTATCTTCTAGTAATAATTAAGCAGCAGTTGTGGTGTACATTTTTTGCTTAAGACGAGACATTCTTTTTGAGTGGATATATTCTAAAATTGAATTTATTTCTTGAAATGTTGGTGTAAGCTCTGTTAAATTACCATTACTGTTTGTGGTTAACTGCTTTTTACAGCATTTACACGTATATTCTTTTACATGTTTGGTTACTAATTTGGTTACATCGTACTGATGGCCAAAAATGCTACAGTATAATTTTGAAACGGAATTGGTTTGTGAAGAAGTAGAAGTTTTCATAAGCTATATTGGTTATTGGGTGTAGTAAACTTAGAAAAAAAAATCAAATAAACGTTAAAACATTAAATATTTTCGATGAAATGCTTTATATGGTAAGAAAAAGCTTCTTTATTTTCGATATGACTCATATGGCCATCAGGTAATTCTACGACTTTAATAGTTTTATTTGGTACTTGTTCAATTAAAGATTGATAATCTAAAATGGGATCTTTTTTACTGATAATAAACATTTTTTTAAAATCACCTTTATGAAAAATGTCCTGTCGATCTTTTCTGATTTTCATGCCTTCTAATGCTGCAACAATACTTTGAACAGGTGTTTTAAGAGCTTCGTTTATAACAATTTTAATTTCGTTGCTAAACAAACGTCTGTTTTTAGGCCTAAATAAATTGGTAATTGAAATCCTAATAAATGTTTTATAGTTTTGTTTAACAGCTTCAATAGCACGATCTCTATTTTTTTGTTTGTCCTTACTATCAGGTTTAGCAGTAGAATTCATTAAGCACAAGCCATTAACCATGTCTGGATACAATTCAGCAAAAGCGAGAGCTACATAGCCTCCCATTGAGTGACCAATAAGCGTCGTTTTTTTAATTTTTAAATGCGCTAAAACCTCAGCAACAGCTTCTGCCATTAGCTCCATGCTGTGTATGTAGCCTATGCTTTCTGTTTGTCCATGGCCTAATAGGTCAACCGAAATTATACGGTTATTTTTGGACCATTGCGGAATAAAATCGCGCCACATGGTTGAGTTTTCTAAAAAACCATGTAATAACACAACTGTTTTACCCTTTCCATAATCACTAAAATGGATTTTTGCATTTCTAAACAAAACAAAAGCGTTCATCGAGCAAATTTAGTATCTTTCACAAAGATAGTTTTATACAATGAATAATAAGAAAACAATATTCATAATTGGTTTTGCGCTTTTTGCAAGTTTTTTTGGAGCTGGAAATTTAATTTTGCCTCCACAATTAGGGTTTAATTCTGGTCCAGATTGGTGGTTGGTAGCTTTAGGCTTTATTACTTCTGCAACAATAATTCCTTTACTAGCTTTATTTGGTCATGCAAAATTACAAGGCACAATGCTGGATTTTGGTAATAAAGTCTCGCCTTTGTTCAGTTTGGTGTTTTGTTTATGTGTGTATATTATTGCTATTACACTACCCATTCCTCGTACAGCTGCTGTGACTCATGAAATGGCAATTCAGCCTTTTTTTGATACACCTTCATTTTTAACAAGCAGTTTGTATTTTGGTATAGCTTTTATTTTTATAATGAAACGAGATAGTATATTAAGCATACTTGGTAAGTATCTAACACCTTTAATTGTGCTGATTCTTTTAGCTATTATAATTGTTGGATTTTTTACTTCGCCTGAAACCATGAATGCTTCGGTTTTAAAATCACCACCTTTAGTTGCTGGATTATTAGAAGGTTATCAAACTTATGATGCGCTTGGAGGGATTTTAATTGGAGGTGTCGTAATTATATCGCTCAATTTAGAAGGAGGTATTTCTTTTGAAGACAAAAAAGCCATCATTACTAAATCTGGATTGGTTGCTGCCTTTGGATTGTTTATTATTTATGCAGGAATGATTGCCGTTAGTGCTTTGCACAATACTGAGTTTGAAGCGTCAATTTCAAGACCAGAATTACTTTCTGGTTTAAGTTTAAAAACTTTAGGAAACATAGGTAATTTATTTTTAAGCGTACTTATTTCGTTAGCATGTTTTACTACAGCAGTAAGTGTTATTGTAGGTACTGCAGATTTTTTTAAAGGCTTGTTTAAAGAATCTCAATTAGTTTATACCATTACTGCTATTGTAGCTTGTTTGGTTGGTATATTGATTGGTCAAATGAATGTGAAATATATCATTGATGTGGCATTACCAGTACTCATGTTTATTTACCCTTTAACTGTCGTCTTAATTTTCTTAAATACTCTTCCTAATAAGTATGCGTCTAAATTAGTATTTAAGATCGTAGTTTTAGTAACCTTTGTGTTTAGCATCCCAGATTTTTTAGGGTTTTTAATAGAGGCTAATTGGTTGCAAAACGTTAAAGAAACTATTCCTTTTGCACAGCAAAATTTAGGCTGGGTACTGCCAGCTGTTTTAGCCTTTGTTGTGGTTAATTTGATTGAAAAAACTTCTAAGCCAAGAAGCGCTTAAAATAGTTAAGGGAGGTGATTTTTAATTCAATTGTTTGTTAAAAACGTTTTTTATTCGTTATTCAAATTAACCCAAAATTGAGTGTTGCCTAAGAGTATTTGTAAAGTAGTGTGTAATAAAACGATTGATTAAAGGTTTAAATGATAAAGTTCAAATGTAAAGCCTTGAAATTGACTTAATACATTTGAACTTTATCTATCATTTTTTAACTACTATAGTGACTTAGTGTTATCAACTAAATTCTCATCAGATCTGGTTCCATAAGGATCTATTGAAATATAAGCAGGCTTTTCGTTTACAATAATTTTTATTTCTGTAAACTCTTTGTCAATCTTTGAGGATTTGTAATGCAAAATTGGGCTATCATCTTTCACCAGTGATGGATGTTTTGTGAAAACGCCTATTTTTATAGGCTCATTCATTTCAATTTCTTTGGTTTTACCTGAAGGTTGCATCTCAAATCGGTTTGCTTTAATTTTTACCGAAACTTCATAAGTTCCATTCGATAGCTTTTTATAAGAACTTTCTTCAATACCTAAATCATATGTAATTACTTTTTTAAACCAATCGTCAACTAATGTATGATATGCTTTTGGTGTTACTTTATATATTTCATCTAATAACTCAATTGTAGTAGCGTCTAGCTTATTAGAGCCACGATACCTATTTGTAATAGTTTTAAGAACTTTATTTACCTCATTTTCACCTATTAAATCTCTTAAAGCAAGCATTACAGTTAAAGCCTTTCCGTATGAGATATAACTTTGTCCATGTACTTTATATACTGGAGGTTCTAAATCACCATCAAAGGCTCTTCCAGAGAAATACCTAGACCTAACATTTTCACTCAAAGTATATAAAGCTCGTTTTCCATACAATCTTTCCATAACAACAGCTTCTGTATATTTTGCAAATCCTTCTACAAATAGCGAACCTCCTGCTACTGGTTTAGCAGATAATATATGTCCCCACCATTGATGAGCCACTTCGTGTATGGTTCGTTTTGCAACTAAATCAAAAGTCTCTTTGTTACTTACATCAGATAAATATAATCTGTCCTCATTCATACTGATAACTCCAGGATGAGCAAAACCTCCGAATGGCCAGTGTGAAGGAACTTCTGCAATTCGTACATGATCAAAAGGATAATACCCAAAGTTTTCTTGACAATAATCTAAGGTTTGTTTTACACTGTTTTCAACGTTGTCGATATTAAAATCATGATTTACATCATAATATTGCTCTATTGAAACTCCTTTGTAGTCGGTTTTCTGTGTTTTATATTTAGCAGAGAAATAACCTACAGTAGGCATGATTTTATGGGTTGATTTATAATGAAAATAATTTCTATTATCCTTTGTCCATTGCTTTATTAAACGACCAGAACTTATGGCAGTTTGGTCACTATCTGTAGAGATAATAGTTTCAAAGTTTATTTTTTCATATTTGAAGTCCTCTAATACGATATGAGCATCTGAATTATCTTCTTCTAAACGTTCTGGCAAATTCCTTTTTTGTCGCTCAATATGGTTTGTTATTTCTAGTCCAGAACTGTACCCTAGCATTGGTTCAAAATTGGCAAATCGGTTAATGTAAGTACCATTGTTTATAATAGAATTATCTTCTTCATATCCTTTTAAATCTTTCTTTAATTCGTACTTAAATTTTATCGAATCGTCTGGTTTTAAAGGATTGTTCAGCTTGAATAAATAGGTTCCATAAAAGGCATCATGGTTATCCAAACGTGCGTTTTCTATCTTGACGTTTTTTAACGGAACTCTTTCAGTTATAAATATTTCTGTTAATGGATCTTCACTTTTGTTTATTAAAATTTGATTGGCTATAACAGTATATGTTCTTTCTTTTGGATAAATAGCCACTTCTGTTTTTACTGATATAGGAACAGGCCTTTCTAAACTTTCATACTTCTTAAATTTTCGTTCATAGTTTTCACTAAAATCTAGATTGTCTTTTAAGGTTTCATAATTAGAAACAATATTCACGTTGTAAAAAACCAAACTGCCAGCTCCAACAAATAGCAATACACAAAATGTAAGTGCTACTTTTTGAATAGGTGTCCAACCATTTTTTAGCTGTTTTAATTTAAAACCAAGGTTTGTTACAACACTTCTATTCCAAATTTTAAATGAAATAAAAGTTAACAATAAACCTAAGGCTAACCAATACAAAGAGAGGTGGTTAAAAAGGTTTGAAACACCATTAAATCCGTCCATGTTATTGTACCCAATTCTTGGCATAAACCCAAGGCTTGTTAAAGGGTGTTCCAGCCCTAGCGACCCAGATTTCATGCTTAACAGTACGATTAAACCAAAAATTCCCATGCCAATGTATTTGCTTTTTGCGAAGCTGTTTACAAATAAGGCAATCATAGAAAATACAACCAATTGTACTCCGTAATGATAATATAAAGATGCATACAAGCTAAATTCAAAGTTTGTATAGTTTAAACTAACCTGAAATGCGATACACATTATAATACCAGAAGTAATTAATAGTATAGGCAATGCTACTAATGCTGTAAACTTAGATGCAAAGAATACCCAGTTTTTTACTGGTGTTGCATCAATAATGCTATTAAAATTTATACTGCGTTCTTTCCAAACAATTTCTGCACTGTAATAAATAATTAAAATTAAACTAAAAATTGTTAATGGATCTACAATTAAATCCATTAATTGATTAGTAAAAGGATATACACTTACACCATAGGCTCCTCCACTAACTACAGTTGAATATAATTCTGAGAATACGATAAACAACCACATTAACAAGACTGCAATAAAAGGCAAGCTCTTAAAAACACTTTTTAGTTCTAATTTTAAAAGAGATATAAAGGCCATTCTTTGTGCTTTAAAATTGTGTAATCCTTTTTTTGGTTGATATGCTAACCATTGCACCTTCTCCTTTTTTTGTTTTGGTTCTTTCTTTACTTTTTTTGAAATTTTTCTAAAAGAGAACAATCTGTATGTTATTAGTAATATGCCAACAGAAACTAATACCCAAACAAATCTGTTCAATAAAAACAAACCAGAAAGAGAAAGTAGCTGTGTGTTTTTTTGAAAAGCTGTCCAATACTGCGTTTGTTCAAAAAATGCGGCAATTCCAAAAGGATCTGCTACAGCAGCAATTGCCATACTTTCTGGAGATGCAGGAACAGCTTGTGCTAACATTGGTGAATTTAAAAAGAGGGAGCTCACAAAATATAACATATAAACAAACACTGCACTTACATAAGTTGCAGTACTGTTTTTTGTTAATGTACTAACAGAAAATATTATGGCAGAACAGAAAAAAATATTAGGTAAAACCATATACAACCAAGGTTGCAAATAGGTTAATAATTTAAAGCTTGCAATACGTTCAGGATCTAAATCAGAAAAATAATTTCCAAAAATATATCCAATTACAAATGGTGAAAATGCTAATACGCTAAAAACGAACGTTCCTAAAAAACGACTCCAAAAATAATGTGCTTTTTTTATTGAAGAGCTATAAATAAGGCCTTCCATATTGTGTTGCTTGTCTCTTAGTATGGCACTAATAGCAAAAAACATAATAATAAAAACACTGCCTAAGGTAAAAAGGCTTGTATGAAAATAGACTTGATAGACAGAATTGAAATTAACGCCTGTTGGAGCAAAACCTTGCCTTCCAACAAATATGCCTAACACTAGAAACAAGAGTGCAAATATTGGGAATGCACGTTGTTTTAATTGATAAAAAATTTCAAAATTAAATAATTGCTTAAACATAACTTAGGCCTTTTTTTGTTGATTATTAAAAAGTGTAGCGAAATAAAAATCTTCTAAATTAGGAGTGATTAAGCTAAAACCTTCTTCTGGCTTTGAATTCGATAATACTCTAATTTGTGTGTCTCCAGATATTAGTTTTGTAGAAATAACGTCAAACGCTTTTTTGTAAATTTCAATATCCTTTTTTGGTATAATTTTAGTCCAAACCTTACCTTCTAAACTTGCTACTAATTCTGTTGGGTTTCCTTGCGAAATAATTTCCCCATCAGAAAGGATAGCCATTCTAGGGCATAAGTTTTTTACGTCTTCTACAATATGTGTAGAGAGGATAACAATAACATTTTCGCCTATTTCACTTAATAAGTTTAAAAAACGGTTACTTTCTTCTGGATCTAAACCTGCAGTCGGTTCGTCAACAATAATGACTTGTGGGTTTGCTAACAAAGCTTGTGCAATTCCAAATCTTTGACGCATTCCTCCAGAAAATGTATAAACAGATTTTTTTCTGTGCTGATATAAATTTACTTGCTGTAATAATGCAGTAACTTGTTCTTTGCGTTCTTTTTTGTCTAGTATTCCCTTTAAAACAGCTAAATGGTTTAGTAACTTTTCAGCCGAAATTTTTGGATATACGCCAAACTCTTGAGGTAAGTATCCTAAATGCTTTCTTATATGTTCTGGATTTTTAACAATATCCGAATCGTTAAATGTGATGCTTCCAGAAGAGGGTTCTTGTAACGATGCAATAGTTCGCATTAATGATGATTTTCCTGCACCATTTGCACCTAGTAAGCCAAACATTCCGTTAGTGATCTTTAAATTGATCCTGTTTAGTGCTTTAACACCATTAGGGTAAGTTTTACTAAGATTATTTATTTGTAATGTATTCATGTCTGTTAGATTTTTAATTGATATATTTTTGTTGTTTTACCTAAAACGTCTTTTAGAGTTCCATTTAAAAGAATGGGTTTTGTTTAGTTTACTACTGATTTGTTTGTTACTTAAAGTTCTCATAATTATTGTTTTATTATTAATTTGGAACAAACATAAAGTGATTAAGAAATGGTTTCTAATTAATATGACAAATGAAGTTTTTGTTAAGCCATACATAATAATTTTTGATACCAATCGTGTTTAGCCGTAAAAAGATGTTGTTGGTATCAATTTTAGTAGTGTGTGTCAATTTTCTTGTTAAGACAGTATAACATACTTACTTTTGAGTTGTGATTAAGTTTCTAAAAAAATACAAAGCTTTTTTTATTGGGTATATTGTTATCATTCCAATATTCTACTTCTTGGACTATATTGACTTGATTATTTTACCAGAAGAAAGCACTTACGAGATCATTATTTTTGCCCTCATTTGGGGTTTTTTAATAGCACTACCAATACATAATTTTAACTACTTAAAAAGAAAGCAGAAAACAGTATTACAAGTGTTGGGCTTATTCTTACTCTTCTTTATTACAGTAAGCATTGACTCTATAATGAGCCTGCCAGATAACCCAATAACATTTATCCTATTAATGGGTTTTTGGTTTGGTTTTGCATACGTACTAATTCCTGAATTTATCAAAAAATATTGGAAATTAATTACGTTAATATATGTGCCATTATTACTTTACTTTATTTATTTAAGGTTGTTTTCTGGAGACTTAGAAGCGTATCTAAAAATTAAAGAAGAATTTCCTTTCTATGTATTCTTTTTGCCTATACCAATCTTTTTTCTTGTTTGGCTTTTTGAGCAATGGCAATGGCTACAGAATTTAAAGGCTGAAAAAGCTAAAACGGAAATATCTTTATTAAGGTCACAAATAAATCCGCATTTTTTCTTTAACACTCTAAATAACCTTTATGCACTTACAGTTAAAAATTCAAAGCAAGCTCCAGAAGTTATTTTAAAACTATCTGATATGATGCGCTATACGATTTATGAAGGAGAAAAGGAAACTGTAAAAATTCTAGATGAAATAGACTATTTAAACAATTATATAGAGTTACACAAAATACGTTACAAAAAATCTGTAGAAATAGTGTTTAATTACAGTAATATAGATACAAGTTTAAATGTAGCGCCGCTATTGTATATCATTCTTCTAGAAAATGCTTTTAAACACGGTGTTGAAACACTTTCAGAAAATGCTTTTATTTATATAAATTTATACGATGATAAAGATTTTATTTATTTTAAAATCGAAAACAATTTTGACTCAAAAGAGAAACAAGAATCAAATGGAATTGGGTTGCAAAACCTTAAAAGAAGGCTCTCTTTATTGTATAAAGAAAAACACGAATTAAGTATTGATAAAACAAAGAACACATATCTAGCCACTTTAAAAATTTCTAAACATGCTTAAATATATTATTGTAGATGATGAGCCTTTAGCACATGAAATTATTGAAGAGTTTTGTAGCATGTTACCTCATGTGCAATTAGTAAAGAACTGTTATAACGCAATGGAAGCTCTACAGTTTTTAAATGAAAATACGGTAGATTTCATGTTTTTAGATATTAACATGCCTAAACTAAGAGGTTTAGATTTTTTAAGAACATTAACTAATCCTCCTAAAACTATAATAACAACAGCCTATAAGGAGCATGCTTTAGAGGGTTTTGAATTGAATGTTGTGGACTATCTTTTAAAACCTTTTAGCTTTGATCGTTTAGTGAAAGCAATAAATAAGGTTTCAGAAACTCAAAACACAAAAACGTTAGTTAGAGAAGTTTCTAATGTTCCAGATAATAGTCGTTTTTTTGTGAAAGGCGATAAAAAACATCATCAAATTAATTTAAACGATTTGCTTTTTATTGAAGCGTATGGAAACTATACCAAACTATTTTTAAAGGACGAAATGATTGTAAGCCATCAAAAAATATCGCATTATGAAGATATATTAGATGCATCAAACTTTCTACGGGTTCACAAATCGTTTATTGTAGCGATTGATAAAATCAAACTTATTGAAGGTAATCGAATTCTTATTAACGAGCATAAAATTCCGATAGGGCAAACTTATAAAGGAAGTGTTAGTAAACTGTTTTAGTTTTTTTATTGATTGTCACTATTGAATTTCAATATTAAATTATTCAAATGTTTTGCGACGAGTTTGTATAAGATTTGTTAAAATGTTTGTCGTTTCAATTTAATTGTATTTATTTTTTCTACAACTTCCTATTTAATTCTATCAATATCTCTAATATCACAATACCCTTTGCCTCATGCATTAAATGTTCTCCAATTTGTTCCTGCGAAATTCTTCCTAGGCAAATAGAATAATTCCATCTATAAATTACGAAACGGAAATTTACCCATTAATTTTAACTATTAATGTTCTAATATTAGAGTTTTTACAAAAACCATAGTTTTGAATTTTTTCTGAAAGGACAAATGTCCTATTCTAAATAACCTAAGACTTTTACATTTGTATTGATAAATTAATGGTACAAATGAACATACAAACAAAATTTTTAATGTTATTGATTATTTTGGTAACACTAACAAATTGTAGAAATAAACAAAATGAAGTTATGCCTCTAGATATGAACGGAGTTAAGGAAGCGATTAACGTAGCTAAACAAGCAAAAGAAAAAGGAAATTTACCTTATGGGAGTGTTTTAACAGATGCAAATGGTAAGGTTTTACTAAAAGGAGAAAATACAATTAATACTGATAATGATTGTTTGGCACACGCTGAAATAAACTTAATTAGAGAAGCTTGTAAACTTTATGACTACAAGTTCCTTAATTCCTGCGTTATTTACACTAGTGATGAACCATGTGCAATGTGTTCATCTGCAATTTATTGGAGTGGGATTGGCAAGTTAGTTTTTGGATTAAGTAAAAAGACTTTTTATGATAGCTTTGGTAGAGAAAATCCTAATTGGGTATTTGAGCTTGGTTCGAGAGAAGTTTTTAGTAAAGGAGGTCGCAAAGTAAAAGTTGTTGGGCCAATGCTAGAGGATGATGTTTTAAAGATTCATAAAATCAATTAAGGTTCAACTTGATTCTTCAAAGCTCTATTTAGGCTCCTTAGTGTAACTCCTAGATAATCAGCTATATCTTGTTTAGATATAATTCGCATTAATTCTGGAAAAATCTTTTCTAGTCTTTTAATATTAGAGTGTATAGAATTAAATTGGTTATAAGAATGTCTATGAGCCTTATATGCAATTTTATTTGTGAGTGTTTTTAAAATTAAAGTATTAAAATTTTTGTCTTTAGTTAAAAGTTCTTTAAAATAATTTTTATTTATAGCATAGACTTGAACTTCATTAATACTTTCTACAGAACAAATACTTAAAGTATCATGTATAGCTTCTACCTCTCCAAATAGTTGACCTTCTCCAAAAAACTCTTGAATAAATTCATTTCCGTTTTCTGTTGTTAGATAACATTTAGCAATCCCACTCTTTAATACATAAATATTAGATGTGTTATGATTTTGCTTTATAATCTTGCTTTTTGGTTTGACTTGATGTAAAACAATATATTTACTTGACTTTTTTTCTAATGATAAAATATAATTTAAAATGTCTTTGTCTGCTCTAATCATATAAAAGATGTCTTAGGTGTTTTCAAACTAAAAGAAGCAATATTTACTAATTTAAAATTTGGTTTTTTGATTTTAGGTCTGTTGAAGCACATGCTTTTGGTGTGGGAGTTAGCAGCAAAAGTTCAGTTTAGCTGAATGAGCTTCAACGTTTTTGTATATGGTTTGTTTTGTGTTTTAGGCACCTAATTTAGCAATTAATTTTATACAGTGTTGAGAGCAACTATTTTTACTCAATCTATTTCTTCAATCGCTTAACAGCCGAAAATGCTTTATCTACAAACTCATCTTCAACCAAAATAGTAAACTCATTTGTTGTTGAAACGACTTCGTATAAAATAATACCTTCCCAAGCCAACCGTTTAAAAAAGTGATAGTATAAACCTGCAATTTTTGAGTTTTCTTCAGGTAAATTAATGCTTATTGCAGATAAATTGTCTTGAATTGCGATAAAAGTTTCATTTTTAAAACACTCCATTATAAAAGGTTTTAAGCTGCTAGAAATAATAATATTACTCTCATGAATGCCTCTGGTAAAAGTGTAAAACAGTTTAGACTGACCTTTTACCTTTTCAAGGATTTTAGAATGATTTTGTATTAGTGTGTGCGAATTTTTAACAGTAAAATCAGTAAGATTAGAGCGCACAGTTATATCGCCTAAATTATTAATAATTTTTTTCATTTTAAGCGAATGCCCAGGAACCATTGGCGAGCTATAACGCCTTAATGCCATCATAATAGCAGCCGACTTTACAGGCTTTTTTAGCATGTCGCTTATTGGCTGTTGCAGTTCTTCTGCTAAAGCACTGTAATTAATAATACCTCTTGAAAGAGCTTCTTCTAGATAAGGCTGCGTAATTAGCACATCTTCGACACAACTTGCAATTGTTTTCATTTGTTAAATAATTAACATTGTGTGCAAATTTAAACTATTTAATAAAATATTGATATGATTAGTTCTAAAAATGTATTTACTGAAAACTCGAAGTAATTAATTTTTCCAACGAATGGTTTCCATAATATGCTGAATGTCCTTCTTTAAATAATGTGCAGCTGGAAGAATTGAATCGTAATTTGGTTTAGCATAAAAATATAACGATCCTGTTACAAAATGATTAACACTATCGGTTAGATAAAACTGTGATTGTGATGCAGCATTGCCACCAACTTCATAAAACATACCATAAACTTTATTAGTGGTGTCTATATATGGTTGTTCTATAATTTCATCAGCTCTTTGTGAGTGCTTTTGGGTAAGGTTTTGTGCGTCTAACAAATAAGGTGTTACATTGTTTTCTATAATTTCTTTGTAGGTAATATATATAGTGCCTTTTAATGATGGATAAGTAATATCGATACCGTAGGTTTTGTTATCATTTGAAACTTTTATGTTGCTAATATCTTTAGCGAACATATTTTTTTCGAAAGTAAAAGGAAGCTGAGTTTTTACTTGAGCATATTGATGTGTTGGATATTCAAGTCTTAAAAAAGCTTTTGGCTTTGGTATTGGCTCGTTTCCACACGATACGCAACATATAATTATAAAAATTAAAAATACTGTTCTCATTTAATTTATAGTTATTTTTACTTGTTTAAGACGTTTTTTGTCTAACGATTCTATTGTAAAAACGTAGTTCTCAAAATTTATTTTGCTATCAAGTTTTGGAAAGCTTCCGGAAATTTCTAAAACAAAACCAGCTATAGTTTCGGCTTCACCTTTTTTTGCTTCAAAAAGCTCCTCATTTTCAATTTTAATAATACGATAAAAATCTTTTAAAGTGGTTTTGCCATCAAACACAAAGTTATTGTTATCAAGCTTAGAGTAAACTAGATTGTCATCATCAAACTCATCGCTAATATCTCCAACAATTTCTTCAATAACATCTTCTAACGATACTATACCTGATGTGCCACCATATTCATCTACAACAACTGCTAAATGCACCTTTTTTTCTTGAAATTCTTGCATTAAGTCGTCTAGTTTTTTGTTTTCAGGAACAAAAAACGGATCTCGCAATAAAGAAGCCCAATTGAATTGCTTTTTATCTAAATGAGGCAATAAATCTTTTACATATAAAACACCAATAACTGTATCAATATTATCTTCATACACAGGAATACGTGAGTAGCCATTTTTTATAATTTCTGGAATAATATCGCTGTATTTTAAAGTGGTGTCTAAGGCAAAAATATCAATTCGAGGACGCATAACCTGTTTCGTATCTGTATTTCCGAAAGATACAATGCCTTGTAAAATTTTGTGTTCTTCTTTTGTTGTGTCTTCTTCGCTAGTAAGCTCTAATGCTTGCGATAATTGGTCAACACTTATATTAGATTTTTGTTTCCCTAATCTATTGTGCATAGCAATTGTAATGCTTCGCATGGGTAAACTAATAGGAGAAATAATTACATCTAAAAAGCGCAAGGGATATGCCATTAATTTGGCAAATTTTAAACTATTTCTACTGGCATAAATTTTAGGTAAAATTTCACCAAATAGTAAAATTAAAAAAGTGACTAACCCAATTTCGATTAAAAGTTTAAACCATACAGGAGAAATACTTGCAAAATAAAATTCGCTTAAGTAAGCAAACAATATTACAATGGCAATATTTATAAAGTTGTTGGCAACTAAAATTGTGGCTAAAAGCTTTTTAGGTTTTTCTAATAATTTTGAAATTATCTCAAGAGGCTTTGAGTCTTCTGTTTGCTCTTTAAAATCTGATTGAGTTAAAGAAAACAAAGCTACTTCGGCGCCAGAAATTAATGCAGAACAAAATAACAATATAAGCAGCAATATTAACCCAGATATGGTGGATGTTTCTATTGCTAAAAAAGAGATGAATAAACTTATGGGATCAGGATCCAATATTTTAAGATTTTAGTTAATATTAAAATGGTAAATCATCATTATCATCACCAATAGGTTCATTAACTTGATTTTGAGGTTGCGATGCTTTTTGAGAAGTGTTATTTGATGAATTTGCCTCGTCTTTTGTTGTTAAAAACGTAAAATCGGTGCAATAAATTTCAGTAGAATAACGATCGTTTCCTTTGTCGTCTTGCCATTTACGTGTTTTTATGCGACCTTCTATATAAACTTTGTCACCTTTCTTTAAGTATTTTTCACAAATTTCGGCAGCTTTATTACGCACAACAATGTTGTGCCATTCGGTATTTGTTACACGTTCATTAGTTTGTTTGTTAGTGTAAGTTTCGTTTGTTGCTAAAGGAAAGCGACCAACGCAGTTTTTGTCATCAAAATAATGCATTTTTACTTCATCGCCTAAATGCCCAATTAGCATTACTTTGTTTAATGTTCCTGACATAATAATTTGTTTTAAACCACAAAATTAGTGGTTTTTAATTGATTTACTCGATAATCGAGATTTGAATACTCAAAAGCATACTCCTAAATTTTATTTTTTCTTTTTAATGCATTGTGAGCTAGCTTTGAGTAATTTACTTAAAAGTAATAAAAAAGCTTTAAAAATTAAACTGCTCAATAAAATTTCCTATTAAAATAGGTACTGGGTAAGTTTTAATATCTGCTGTATCTATACTATTTTTTGACAAACTCTCGGTTTCAACTATCCAAAACTTTGTGTGTAAGTGTTGGTGAGATAGTTTGTGAATTATTTCCTTTTCATTATATAAACTAACCGAATAGTTTTCAATATTAATTAAAGATGTGTTTTCTAATTGTCTTTTTATGCCATTAATTGCTAGACTTTTTTTAGATTCTATTAAAGGAAACTGATATAAATTTTGCCAAATACCTTTTTTGGTTCTCTTTTCTAAAATAGTTTTTCCATCGTTAGATAGAAATACTAAAAAATTAAAATGCTTTTTACTCACCTTAGTTTTTTTTAGTTTACTAGGTAAGTGGCTAATCTTGTTTAAAGCAAAAGCTTTGCAACCATCTTGTAAGGGGCATTCTTTACAATTAGGATTTGTTGGTTTACACTGCATAGCACCAAACTCCATAATGGCTTGATTATAATCGCCAATATTACTTTTCGGAAGAAGCTGTTGTGCTAATATTTTAAACTCTTTAATGCCTTTAGTAGAATTAATAGGAGTTTCAATATTAAAATATCTACTTAAAACGCGATATACATTACCATCAACTACTGCAGTTGATTCGTTGTAACAAATAGAGGCAATGGCACTAGCAGTATAATCGCCAACGCCTTTTAGTTTAAGTAACTCTTTATAGTTTTTTGGAAATTGACCATTTAATATGCTTGAAATGTATTTTGCCGAATAGTGTAAATTACGAGCTCTTGAGTAATAACCAAGTCCTTGCCACAACTTTAAAACATCTGATTCTTTAGCTTCAGCAAGGTCTTTTACGGTTGGAAATTTGCTTATAAAAGTCTCGTAATATGGCAACCCTTGTTTAATTTGTGTTTGTTGTAAAATGATTTCTGATAACCAAATAAAGTATGGGTTTTTGGTCTCTCTCCAAGGTAAATCACGCTTATGTATTGAGTACCAGTTGGTTAAAATATTGTTAAAAATCATTTTATTAAATTATATAAGCAGCAAAAATAAACGTTTATAGGATTAAAATTTAATGATTTAGGCTTGAAATATTGAATTTAAAATACATATATTTGCATCCCTTATAATTAATAGATAACCCTAAAAAATAATTAATAATGACGAAGGCTGATATAGTAGCTAAAATTTCTGACAAGTTAGGAATTGAAAAAGGAGATGTACAAGCAACAGTAGAAACTTTTATGAGTGAAGTAAAAAACTCTTTAGAGAGTGGAGATAATGTTTACCTTAGAGGTTTTGGAAGTTTCATCGTAAAAACAAGAGCAGAGAAAACAGGTAGAAATATTTCAAAAAATACAACTATTAAAATTCCAGCTCACAATATACCAGCGTTTAAGCCTGCAAAAGTTTTTGTAGAAGGCGTAAAAGCTAAAGTAGAAGTAAAATAAGAAATTAGCTGAACTTGGTTTAGCATTAAAAGAAGTATTAATTTAAAAAGCATTAATTTATGCCAAGTGGTAAAAAACGTAAAAGACACAAGGTAGCGACGCATAAGCGTAAAAAAAGAAGACGCGCTAATCGTCACAAGAAAAAATAATACGAAAAAGTAGTTTAAAAAAGCTACTTTTTCAGTTTTATTAAAAATCGTTCTTTGATATCAAATTCATGTTATTATTATGCTACTACCTAGCATAAGCATGAGTTTTCTGGATTAAAATCCTGTGAATCAAATAATATGTTTAATCCATCTGTACAATTCAGTAGCCAGTAACAGTAATCAGTTATCAGTAAAATGACTGTAAACTGTAAAATGAAACTGTAAACTAGATAGTATGGATAAAAATTAACAAAATGAATAAAGAATTGATCATTAGATCTAGTTCAAACAATGTTGATTTTGCCTTATTAAAAGATGGAAAACTTATTGAATTACAAAAAGATGAAGATGACAGCAATTTTTCGGTTGGTGATGTGTTTATAGCCAAAATCCGAAAATCTGTTCCTGGTTTAAATGCCGCATTTGTTAATGTTGGCTATGAAAAAGATGCATTTTTGCACTATCATGATTTAGGGCCAAAACTTCCTACTCTTTTAAAATTCATTAAACGTGTAAGCACAGGTAAACTTAAAGATTATTCTTTAAAAGATTTCCCATTTGAAAAAGATATTGATAAAGATGGCAGTATTACTGACGCTTTAAAATCAAATCAATCTGTTTTAGTACAAATCGTTAAAGAACCAATTTCTACAAAAGGACCGAGAATTAGCTCGGAAATATCCATTGCTGGTAGATATTTGGTATTAGTCCCTTTTTCTGATCGTATTTCTATTTCTCAAAAAATTGAAAGTAAAGAAGAAAAAGATCGATTAAAGCGATTATTAAAAAGTATTACTCCCAAAGGATTTGGAGTCATAGTACGTACTGTTGCAGAAGGCAAAAAAGTAGCCGAACTAGACAGAGATTTACAGAATTTGTATGACCGTTGGGTCGCAATGTGTAAAAAGCTACACAAAGCAAGTCATCCAAGTAAAGTATTAGGAGAAATGAATAAAGCCTCTTCAATTTTAAGAGACATATTTAATGATTCATTTTCCTCAATAGTAGTTGATGACGAATCGCTTTACATTCAAATTAAAGATTATGTGCAAGAAATTGCACCAAAAAAAGAATCAATAGTTAAGTTGTATCAATCTAAAGTTCCAATTTTTGAAAAATTTGGAATAGAAAGACAAATTAAAACATCCTTTGGTCGAACTGTATCTATGGCAAAAGGTGCCTATTTGGTAATAGAACATACCGAGGCACTTCATGTTATAGATGTTAATAGCGGAAACCGTTCAAACAAAGCAAGAAACCAAGAGGATACAGCATTAGAAGTTAATTTAATTTCGGCATCAGAAGTGGCAAGACAGTTGCGTTTACGTGATATGGGAGGCATTATTGTTGTAGATTTTATAGATATGAATACTGCTGATAATAGGAGGAAACTCTTTAATCATCTTCGTGAAGAAATGAAAGATGATAGAGCAAAACACAAAATATTACCTCCAAGTAAATTTGGATTGATACAAATAACCAGACAGCGTGTACGACCTGAAATGAAAATTAAAACCAGAGAGGAAGATCCAAATGGTATTAATGGCAAGGAGGTTGAAGCACCAATTGTTTTATTGCAAAAAATTAAACACGATCTGGATTTAATTATGAAAAAAGACTATAAAAAGGTGACCTTAAACACACATCCTTTTATAGCAGCCTTTTTAACAAAAGGCTTTCCATCATTACGTTCAAAATGGTATTTTGAACATAAAAAATGGGTGAAAATTTTACCAAGAGATGCTTACACATATCTAGAGTATCATTTTTTAGATAAAAATGGTAACGAAATTACATTATAAAAAAAGCCTTTCCGTATGGAGAGGCTTTTTTGTTTTATAGCTACTTGAAAAATTAAGGTGCTGGATTTGGTATGGTAGCATGAATCGCATTAATTTCATTTAAAAGCTCATCGTTTAATTCTACATGAATACTATCTATATTTTCTTTTAACTGTTCCACACTTGTGGCACCTATAATATTACTACATACAAAAGATCTTTGATTTACAAAAGCTAAAGCCATTTGTGCTAAACTTAAATTGTTAGCTTCTGCCAATTGTAAATATTGTTTTGTAGCTTCAGTAGATTGTTCACTACTATATCTAGCAAATCTAGGGAATAACTTTAATCGCGAATTATCAGCAGCTGTGCCTTTAATGTATTTACCGGATAATACTCCAAAAGCCATTGGTGAATACGCTAAGAGTTTAATATTTTCACGCATGGCTATTTCTGCCATATCGCCTTCAAATATGCGGTTTAATAATGAATAGGCATTTTGTATGGTAATCATTCTCGGTAAATCATTTGTTTTAGATTCTTCTAAATAGCGCATGGTTCCCCAAGCTTTTTCGTTTGATAAGCCAACGTGTCTAATTTTACCTTCCTTAATAACATTATCCAAAACATGAAGCACTTCTTTAAAATTATCTTGCCATTGGTCGTTTGGGTTATGATTATAGTCTCTTACGCCAAAAGTATTGGTTTGGCGTTCTGGCCAATGTAGTTGAAACAAATCAATATAATCTGTTTGTAATCGTTTTAATTCATTGTTTACAGCCTCTTTAATGCCTTTTACAAAGCCAGTAGTTCTAATGTGTGCTGTATAATCGCCTCCTCCAGCAATTTTACTTGCTAAAATTACCTTATCACGATTACTAGTTTTTTGAAACCATGTACCAATTATTTTACTTGTTCTACCTTGTGTTTTGGCAGTTGCTGGTACTGGATATAACTCGGCAGTGTCAATAAAGTTTACACCATTATTAAAGGCGTAATCCAGTTGCGCATGACCTTCTGCTTCGGTATTTTGGTTGCCCCATGTCATGGTGCCAAGACAAATTTTACTAACTTTTATATCAGTATTTGGAAGGTTGGTATATTTCATATTATGGGCTGTTGGATAATTAGATTTTTCAGATTAAGCGTAAATATAAAAAACCTTTCAGTGTTTTAAGAGCTGAAAGGTTTTAATTAATATAACTTTAAGTTGTTATTGAGTTATATTTCACAATTGTAAATAACTAGTAATTATTTATACGTTGTTGGCAGCAGGTTGTATTTAAAAACTTTTTTGATTATTATTCCAATATTCCAATTTTTTTTAACCAAGGTTCAATATATTCTATTAGGTCATACCGTTTTCCTGTTTCTACATTTTTAAAATTATGATCTCCATTAGGAAGTATGATAATTTTATAGTTTTTATTATTAATTTCATTTAAAACTTCAATTGATGCATTAACAGGCATTACATCGTCTTTAGTTCCAAAGAACCATAAAATTTTTGTATTCAGGTTCTTGAGAATAGGCCTAGGATCAAACCCTAATTCCCCATTATATGTTTTAAGCTTTTTATCAGCTTCATCTATAGAAATACCATTCCCAGAACCATCACCAGTCAAATTACTATGAAAAGCTTCTTCACCTGCAGAAACAGCAGCTCCTTCTCCAATAATTATAAAATCAACACTTTCTAATCTAGAAGCAGCAAGAGGCATAATCCAACCTGCCTGACTACCTCCAAAAAAGCCTATTTCTTTATCTTTCAGTTCTGACCTCTTTCTTAACCATTCAAAACAAACCTGTAAGTCAGAAGCAATCATATCAAACCATTCCTTACTTCTATCCACAGTAAAATATTCATAGGTGCCAGAAGATAACCCAGTTCCTCTTTTATCATATGCTAAAACAGCCATATTTAGTTGAGTAGCCAGCTTAGTATAATATGCTACATCTTCGTGAGTAGATGGTGCAGATCCATGCGAAATTACAATACCTCCTTTTATTTTAGTGACATCTTCTGGTAAATAATATGCCGCAAACAATTGAATACTGTCGTTTTTGATATAGAAGGTTGACTTTTTGTAGCCACCAAACTTAGTTTCTTTAATTTCTTGTAACTCCATTTTGCAAACACTGCACAGCCCTGGATTGTCATGTATTTCAACATCACAGCCGAATGGACAAGGTGGACATCTATATTGTTTTAAAGAAAAAGATTTCATATTACTAAAAGGACATTGCTCTATACTTTGCAAGTTTTCGGTCCATGTAACACTAGTAATTTTCCAATCTCCTTTCACTTTTAGTAGAGACCAATACTCTTTCCCCCAATTAAGAATTTTCCCGTTTTCATTAAAGGAGTATAGAAACTCAACTGTAGCAAATTTTTCAGTGTTAGAAATACTTACATCATAAAATTTTTCTTCAAATTTTTGATTTTTTCCTTTCAAAAATCTAAAGAAAGAGATTGGATCGCTACTAAAGAATCTAAAATTAGGGTTGCTATTATTTCTTTCTGTCTCTGTTTTTCCCTCTCTTACCATGGCCCAAGTAATTGAATCATGTAAAAAGAGTTTTGACCATTCTTTTTCACTTTCTAAGTTTAGAATGCCTAGTCTAAAATCTTCAATAACCTCATTAATTTCTTCAGATTGAGCATTTGTTAAGGAAATAAAGAATAGAAAAATGACTAGTATAGGATATTTCATTACTGTAATTAATTTAAATTTCGTGATCATGTTAGTTTAATTTCTGTTTTTTCCTTTCAAAAGAATCATGCAAATATAAAATGACTAAGAGTCATAAAATAGAATGAATTTAACGTGAAGCTAAAATACTTTTAAACTTATTTGGAGTCATATTGTAGGTAGATTTAAAGCATCTAATAAAATGACTTTGGTCAGAAAACCCACATTGATAAGCAATATTTGTGAGAGATTCAGATTTAATTAATAGTGTAACCGAATGTTCAATTTTAACTTTCCTAATATAGTTTCCTAAGGTAGTATCAAAATATTTTGGAAAATCTCTGGATATGTGTGCTGGGTGAATATTGGTTTGTTTTGAAAGATATTGAAGAGTTATTTTTTCTGCAAATTGATCATGAATAATTTCTTTTACTTTATTTACCCATAACGGTTCTATGGAGAATTTTGCTATATTAACTTCTTTCAAGACACTAAAAATATTGAGAAGTAAACTTTCTGTTGCAATTTGAAAAGTATTATCCTTAAGTTTAGTTTCTATGTATATTTGATGATATAAAGCTTTTAAAAAAGGATTGTCTATTTGATTGCTTCCTTCCATTATATTATCTTCTATGTCATATTTTTTTAACCATTCCTTTTCTAATTCAATGTAAAAATTTCTTGAGTACGCTGAATGATTTGTATTGCAATGGACATCTTGCCAATTATGGAATAATAAAGTGCCTGATTGGACGGGGTAAGATTGTTTTTTGTTTTTTTCAAGGCAATATCCTTCTAAAGAATAGGAGAAATATGGATTTTCATGATAATGCCAATCAACAACTGAATTTCTAAATTTAGTCTCAGTGATAATTAAATTATTGAAATCAAAGACTTGTTTCTCGTTGCAAAAATATTCACCTCGTTTTAAGTGTTCCATTGAAAAATATGATTTTTGGCACTTCGATGTTCGATGTGTTTTATTTTCTATTGCCTATTTTACTATCAACAATTAATTATCATTAAGTAACCTAGAAAGTTCATCTAACTTTGGGGTTAAAATTACTTCTATACGTCTATTTTTCGCTTTACCTTCAGCAGTGTCGTTTGTTGCTATTGGTGCATATTCACCACGTCCTGCAGCAGTTAAGTTTTCAGGGTTAATGTTAGCATTTTCCCTTAAAATATTAACGATAGCTGTTGCTCTTTTAGTCGATAAATCCCAGTTGCCACTTAACTGCGAATTGCCTTTGTATGGTACATTATCGGTATGTCCTTCAATTAAAATGGCTATTTCAGGATTGTCTGCCAATACAGCACCAAGTTGCTGTACTGCTCTTCTTCCTTCCGATCCAACAGCCCAACTTCCTGAGCTAAATAATAATTTGTTTTCCATAGAGACATAAACCTTTCCGTCGCGTTGCTCAACTGTTAAACCTTTACCTTCAAAATCGGTTAATGCTCTTGAGATGGCATTTTTTAAATCGGTCATGGCTTTGTCTTTAGCAGCAATCACTGCTTCTAACTCTGCAACGCGATTTGAACGGTCTTCCAGTTGTTTTTTAAGTGCTTCAAGGCGTGTGTTCTCTGCAGCCAAGGCTTGTTCTTTTGCTTCAAGTTCGGCTAATAACTCACGGTTCTTTTTTACATTATCAGCAATAGCGGCCGAACTATTTTTCTCTAACGCATCATAAGATGCAGTTAAATTATCGTAATTAGCTTTTAAGGCATTATAATCACTTTGCAATTTATCACGTTTAGCGACGGTTTCGTCATAATTTTTTTGCAAGTCTTTTAAGCTATTTTCCAACTTTGTTTTAGCATTTAGGAGTGCTTCATTATCGTCTGATAATTGCCTGTGTTCTTTTTTTAAGTTAGTGTATTTGTCTTCTAGTTCTTTATAAACTTTTGGAGATACACAAGACACTAAAAGCGCTAGTGTGAATACTATTAATGATATTTTTTTAATCATAACTGTGGTTGTTTTTGTTATTAGGTTATTTATATAGATTTGATTATTTTTTTATTTCTACTAGAATTGGACAATGATCACTATGCACTGCTTCAGTGAGTATAACGGCTCTTTTAATATTTTCTTGTAATGGTTCAGTAACCATAGCATAATCTAAACGCCAACCCTTATTATTTGCTCTGGCATTAGCACGATAGCTCCACCAACTATATTGTTGTACATCTTTATTTAAGTGTCTAAACGAGTCAATAAATCCACTATCTATAAAGTTGCCAAGCCATTCACGTTCTTCTGGCAAAAATCCAGAAACACCTTTCATTTTAGGATTGTGAATGTCAATTTCTTCATGGCAAATGTTATAATCGCCACAAACAATTAAATTAGGTTTGTTTTGTTTTAAAGAAGTTAAATACTCTTTAATTTCGTCCATGTAATTAAACTTAAAATCTAGTCTCTGTTGATTTGTTCCAGACGGTAAGTACATACTCATTACCGAGACATCACCAAAATCGGCACGTATATTTCTACCTTCAAAATCCATAGTCGGAATGCCTGTGCCATACTCTACATGGTCAGGTTCCGTTTTACTTAAAATAGCAACACCACTATACCCTTTTTTTTGAGCACTAAACCAATAATGATAGTTATAACCAGCGTCTTCAAAAAGCGATAGTTCTAATTGTTCTTTATGCGCTTTGGTTTCCTGTAAACATATTACATCAGGATTAGCACTTTGTAACCAGTTAATAAAGCCTTTGTTAATTGCGGCGCGAATGCCATTGACGTTATAAGAAATGATTTTCATATTGTTTTTTCAATAATTCCGAAGCTTCGGAAGGGATATTTTTAATTTTTAGTTAATTTAAAAAGCCAATCTAGTGCATGATCAGCAACAAATATTTTAATTTTTTTTTGCACTAAAAAGTATGTCGGCGTTTACCCAATAAACTTCTCCTTTTTCAACACCTGCCCATCCTCTTTTTTCAGGGTTATTATATTTTCTGGAGAAGATAAAATATTTCTCATCAGAAGACATATACGGACAATAATAATGCCAATTGCTTTCATATTTTAACGGTATTTCTTTTGGTTTTGTCCATTCACCATTATCATTAAACGTTATTTGAAATTTACCTTCTCCATTAGTTATCGCATACCGTTCATCAGGTGAAACATAAGTTATTAGTTCATTTTTTTTTGCCTTAATGTTTACGATAACAGGTGTTTCAAATTTTTCATTTCCTAAATATTGTGCACGATATGTATTCATTCCTCCTTCATCACTTGGTCTATTTGAGCGAAAATATAAACTTCCATCCGCCGTAACTACAGGATAAGTTTCAAAGTATTCCGTGGAAACTGAAAAATCCACTTTAGAGGCTAATTCCCACTTACCATTCACTTTTTTACTCTTATAAATGTCTGGTGGTATCGTGTAAAGTTCTTCTCGGGTAACATCATTTTTATAAAGCTTAGGGTCTACACCAAGAAAATACATTGTTTTTCCGTCTTTGGTAATTGTGGGATCACAAGCAACTGAAACTAAAACATCATCGTTATACATTTTAATAGGTTTAATGTCAGACCATTTTCCATTAATCAATTCAGAATGGTGAATAACAAAACTGTTGTCCACAATTCTTGAAAAGAACATTTCTGTATTGTCATAATTAAAAACTACATTAAGTTCGATACTGTCAGTATTAACAATTGATGGTGCAAATAATTCAGGAATTGTAGAAGGAGGCTCTTGGTCGAAATATGAAATAGTATCGTTCTTACAACTAAAAAATGTTACAATGATTAAGAAAATCGATAAAAATTTATTCATTACTGTTAAAATGTTTACTAATAAAAAGTTGGGGTAACCGTCTCTTATTATATAAGCAAAGTTAGTTTTCAGCTAAAATAAATAATGCTGTACTTTTACACTATAATTTTAAAGGAGTTTTAACTTAAAACTATTAACAAAATATTTTATAAGCTTTTTAGTTTATCATACTAGATGAAATTAACTTTACCTTTTTTCTTTTTTTTTCTTTGTTTTTTGGGCTTTACTCAAGAACAAACCTCTAATTACAAGACTAAAAAGGTTATTGTTAGGGATTCTATTTTGATTGATAGCGTGAGTATCAATTCCAGTATGTTTTTAGTGAAACTTAAAAATGGAGTTACATTAGATTCTACGTTTTATAATATTGATTTTTCCAAAGCATTATTAACATTTAAAAAGCCAATTGAAACCGATTCTATCATTATTGAATATTTGCGTTATCCAGAATTCTTAACGAGAACCTATAAGCAATTAGATGAAAGTATTATTGTTGAAAATACGAGTAATTTAGATAAGCTTTACAAATTATCACAACCAAGTGAAACCAATAGCTTCATTCCTTTTGATGGCTTGACTACTTCAGGAAGTATTTCTAGAGGGATCACAGTTGGGAATAATCAAAATTCGGTTTTAAACAGTGAATTAGATTTACAAATTTCAGGGAAGCTAAACGACAAAGTCTCTTTAAGAGCATCTATACAAGATGCTAATATTCCTCTCCAAGAGAGTGGCTATTCACAACGGTTGGACGAGTTTGACCAAATATTTATTGAGTTGTATAGTGATACATGGAACATTCGTGCAGGTGACATCGATTTACAAAACACGGAGTCTTATTTTGGTCAATTTTCCAAACGTGTTCAGGGATTATCCATCAATGCCAATTTAAATGGAGACGACTCTAAATCTAATATTTTTGCTGCAGGAGCTTTGGTAAGAGGTCAATTTAGCACCAGCACATTTAAAGGGCAAGAAGGCAATCAAGGACCTTATAAATTACAAGGGCAAAATGGAGAGCTATTTGTATTGATTGTTTCTGGAAGTGAAACGGTATATGTAAATGGCATTGCTTTAGAGCGAGGAGAAAACAACGATTATATTATTGACTACAATGCTGGTGAAATTATTTTTAACGCCACGTATCCTATAACTTCTGAGATGCGTATTGTGGTAGATTACCAATTTAGTGATAGAAATTACTCAAGATTCGTTGGTTATGGAGGCGGAAATTATCAAAGTGAAAAGCTAAAAATAGGTGTTTCAGTTTATACAGAAAAGGATGCTAAAAACCAGCCTTTGCAGCAAAATTTATCTGCCGAACAGGTACAAATTTTAAAAGATGCAGGTGATGATAATAACTTGATGGTAGCACCTTCGGCAGTTCCTGAAGCTTATAACGAAAATAGAATTCTGTACAAAAAAGAGACCATTAATGGTGTAGAGGCATTCGTATTTTCTAATGACCCAAATGATGAATTATTTAGTGTTAGGTTTTCATTGGTTGGCGATAATCAAGGTAATTATATTGTAAGTAACACCAATGCTATTTCTACAATTTACGAATATGTTGAGCCAATTTTGGGAGTGCCACAAGGAAATTACGAACCCATTGTGCAATTAATCGCGCCAACAAAGTTACAAATGGCTGTTGTAAATGGAACTTATACACCTTCGGAAAAAACAATTGTTAATTTTGAAATTTCGGCTAGCAAAAATGATCTAAATTTATTTTCGGCATTAGATGATGCTAACAATAACGGATTTGCAGGAAAGTTAAAAATCACACAAAACATTATTAAAAAAGATAGTCTTTGGAACTTAAACGCTTTTGTAGATGGCGACTATGTGAATGAAGATTTTAAAACCATTGAACGCTTGTACTATGCCGAATTTAACAGAGATTGGAATTTAGACATGCCTTTAGGAAATCAACAATTGCTTAAAACAGGATTGCAGTTAGTTCATGGAAACAAAGGGATAGCAACTTATCAATTTGAGCATTTAGGATATTCTGAAAACTTTAATGGAAACCGACACGTGGTTTTAGCAGATTTACGATTAGGAAGGTTTAACATCTTTTCAAATTCCAGTTTTTTAACATCGAATTCAAGTTTAAATACATCAGAATTTTCAAGATCCTTTAATAGAATTACTTATAATTTTAATAAGGGTTGGATAGGCACTAAAGTTGCTATAGAAGATAATGAGCAAAAGGAAAAATTAACAAGCGAACTCACGCCATTAAGTCAAAAATTCTCGTCGTATGAAGTATTTACTGGCATTGGTGATAGTACCAACGTATTTGTAGAAATTGGTTATAAAAACCGAGTTAATGATAGTATTAAAAACGGCCAGCTTCAAAAAGTGAATACCTCAAATACCTACTATGTACGCTCAAAACTTATTCAAAATAACAACACTAGTTTAGGTGTTTACGCAAATTATCGTGTTTTAAAAAGTGTTGATTCTGCTATCGAGGATTCACCATCGTTAAACTCAAGAGTTCAGTTTAGTCAAAAACTGTTTAAGCAAATAATGTTGTGGAATACTATTTTCGAAACTAACTCAGGAACATTACCACAACAGCAATTTACGTATGTTGAAGTAGAACCTGGACAAGGCGCTTACACTTGGATTGATTATAATAATAATGGCATACAAGAATTGGAAGAATTTGAATTGGCACAATTTCAAGATCAAGGAAAGTATATTAGAGTGTTATTACCAAATCAAGTATTCTTAAAAACACATCAAAATAGGTTGAGTCAAACGTTAACTATTAATCCTTCGGTTTGGTCATCTGCTGAAAATACAAGTCAGAAATTCTGGTCGCATTTTTATAATCAAACCTCATATTTAATTGATAGAAAAATAAAAAGAGAAGGCAATAATTTTAATTTAAACCCATTTGAAAGTGAAGCAGAAAATCAATTAGGACTGCAATTAAATTTTAGAAATGTACTCTTTTTTAATCGAGGGAAACAGCATTACACAACATCTTACATGTATTTATCTAACAAAGCTAGAAATGTGTTGTCTTTTGGGTTTATTGAAAATAATTTAAAGAGCCACCAATTTAATTTTAACCATAAAATAGCAAATACATGGTTGCTAAACTTAGATTCGGCTTTTAATAACAATGAAAGTATAAGTGAAAATTTTGTGAGTAAGAACTATAATATTGATGAAATAAAACTTAACCCAAAACTTTCGTATTTATTTAATGATGCTACTCGATTTGATGTGTTTTACCAATATGCAAATAAAGAAAACACTATAGGAAATTTAGAAACATTAACTCAGCAAAAGTATGGTGTATCATTTGCACTATCTAATAATCAAAAGGCCGCAATAACAGCCGAAGTAAATTATTTTTCAAACAAATTTGAAGGTAACCCTAACTCACCAGTTGGATACCAAATGATGGAAGGCTTACAACCAGGAAAAAATTTCACTTGGAACTTATTAGCTCAAAAAAAACTAACCCAGTTTCTTGATTTAAACATTAATTATTTTGGAAGGAAAAGTAAATTGAGTAAAACCATTCATACAGGAAACATACAGCTAAAAGCCTATTTTTAAATATTTTATTAGAATGAATGTAACCTAGGTATCAATAGTGTTCAGTTTTTTATTTATTTTTGAGCAACGATATGACAAAGTTGTTTTCCATACTATTTGCAAATTTGATACTTTTTCAAAGTTTCAATATTGGTTTTGATGATGTTTCAAAGCTCAATACGCTGTTGCAACATGCCTCATTTCATCAAGAGCAATATGGAGACAATTTTTTTGAGTTTTTAGCAGAACATTATGGCGAAGAGTTTATAAATCACAGTAGTGAACATAAAGAGCACGAAGATTTACCTTTTAAACATGACCAGCAAACGTGCCATCATTCGCCTACTATTTTTATGCCGCAATCTATAGCTATTGAACTAAAAGAAGCTTTATTTATAGATTCTGGTAAAACGTTCTTTTATAAAGAATCATATTCTTTATTCGAAAAACCTTCTGTGTTTCAGCCACCTAAACAAGCATAATTCATTAAAAAACGGTTCTGATTTTTAAGCAATCAGTCACATTTCAATTTTAATTAATTATGAATTATGTTAGAAAAAATCATAAAGTCAAGCTTAAAAAATAAGCTTCTTATTTTCCTTTTTACAGCATTTATTATTGGTTTTGGAATTTTCTCTTTAACCCAAATCCCTATTGGTGCTGTGCCAGATATTACCAATAATCAAGTACAAGTTATCACCACATCGCGTAACTTATCTACCCAAGATGTGGAACAATTTATTACCTATCCAGTAGAATTAGAAATGGCTAATTTACCTGGTGTAGAAGAGATTAGATCGGTCTCAAAATTTGGTCTTTCGGTAGTCACCATTGTTTTTGAAGACAAAATGGGTACTTACCTTCCAAGACAACTTATCGCTGAAAAAATAAAATCGGCTTCTGAGAAAATTCCTGATGGATTTGGCTCGCCAGAAATGGGGCCAATCACCACAGGTTTAGGTGAAATTTATCAATATATTTTAGACGTTAAACCAGGTTATGAAGACCAATATACAACTACTGAGTTACGCACTATTCAAGATTGGATTGTTAAACGTCAATTATCTGGTATTCCTGGCGTTGTAGAGGTTAATACCTGGGGCGGATTTTTAAAGCAATACGAAGTTGCCATTAATCCAAATAAGTTAAATGCTATGAATATTTCGATAGCCGAAATTTTTGATGCATTAGAAAAAAACAATAGTGTTGCTGGAGGAGGCTATATCGAAAAAACCAACGAATCTTATTTTATACGCGGTGAAGGTTTGGTAAAAAACCTAGAAGATATTGAACAAATCGTGGTAAAAAATGAAGGTACTCCAGTTTACATTAAAGATGTTGCCAATGTTGGCTTTGGAAGCGCTACCAGATTTGGTGCTATTACTGGTAATGGTGAAGGTGAAAAAGTACTTGGGCAAATTATGATGCTTAAAGATGGTAACTCAAAAGCTATCATAGACGCCGTAAAAGAACGCGTAAAATCTATACAAAAAAGCTTGCCAGAAGGTGTGTACATAAACGGATTTTTAGAACGAAGCGAACTTATTGGCAAAACAACATTTACCGTGTCTGAAAATTTAATTTTAGGCTCTCTAATAGTCATATTTGTGGTGGTTTTATTACTGGGTAATATACGTTCTGGGCTAGTGGTTGCCTCAGTGATTCCATTAAGTTTATTATTTGCCATTTCACTGATGAATATTTTTGGCGTCGATGCTAATTTAATGAGTCTTGGCGCTATAGATTTTGGGATTATTATTGATGGCGCCGTAATTATTGTCGAGTTTATTGCCTTTAGGATCATCAAGCAAAGCGAAAAACTAAAATCTCTAACTAGAGAGGCAAAACAATCAGAAATTGATCAAATTACACTAAAAAGCGCCTCAAAAATGATGAATTCTGCCATTTTTGGGCAGCTTATCATTCTTATAGTGTTTATTCCAATTTTATCATTAAGTGGTGTAGAAGGCAAAATGTTTAAGCCTATGGCACTAACCTTCAGTTTTGCTTTAATTGGCGCTATGTTATTATGTTTAACTTACGTACCTGTAGTGTCTTCATTATTTTTAAAACCAGAAGCACCCAGCAAAAAAAATGTATCGGTAAGACTAATGAAAGCCTTAAACTCATGGTACAAACCATCTATACATTGGGCATTATATCACAAAAAGACAGTGGTAAGTTTAGCAGGAATTTTATTGGCTATAAGCATCTTTTTATTTAGTAGAATGGGTGGCGAATTTGTACCTACTTTAGATGAAGGTGATTTTGTGATTCAACCTGTTTTAAAAACAGGAACTTCACTGGGGAAAACCATTGAAATCACAACTAAAATAGAAAAAATTCTATTAGACAATTTCCAAGAAGTTGATCAAGTGGTGAGTCGTATTGGTGCTGCCGAAGTGCCAACAGACCCAATGTCTATGGAAGAGAGTGACGTAATTATAAAATTAAAACCAAAAGACGAATGGGTAAACGCAGAAACTAAAGACGAGTTGGCCGATAAATTTAAGGAAGCACTAAGTGTAATTCCAGGTATGGAAGTAGAATTTACCCAGCCTATAGAAATGCGTTTTAACGAGCTTATTACTGGTGTTAGAGCTGATGTAGCTATCAAGATTTTTGGCGAAGATTTGTCAATATTAGCCAACAAAGCAGATGAAGTTAAAGAACTCATCAAAGATGTTGAAGGTGCTTCAGATATTATTATTGAAAAAGTTGAAGGTCTCCCACAAATGAGTGTTACCTTCAACCGAAGTAAAATTGCACGTTACGGACTTAATATTTCAGATGTTAATCAACTCATATCAATGGGGTTTGCAGGTGGAACAGTTGGTAATATTTTTGAAGGTGAAAAACGTTTTGATTTAGTCATTCGTCTGGATAAAAACAATCGAAAAAACCTGGAAAGTCTTCAAAATTTATATGTCGATACACCAAGCGGAATAAAAATTCCGTTAAGTGAATTAGCCGACATTAAATACACAACTGGACCTGCAAAAATTTCAAGGGACGATACCAAAAGGCGTATTGTTGTTGGTATTAACGTGCGTAATCGTGATTTACAGTCGGTTGTAGACGATGTAAGATACATCATTGATAGTCAACTAAAATTACCTGCTGGTTACAACATTACGTACGGTGGGCAATTTCAAAATTTACAAAGTGCGAAAGCACGTTTAATGGTTGCTGTGCCAATAGCCCTAGCTTTAATTTTCTTACTACTTTACTTTGCATTTGGTTCGGCTAAAGAAGCATTGTTGGTATATTCTGCAATTCCGTTATCTGCAGTTGGTGGTGTATTACTGCTATGGTTACGCGATTTACCTTTTAGTATTTCAGCAGGCGTTGGATTTATTGCACTTTTTGGTATTGCAGTACTAAATGGTATCGTACTTATTGAGCATTTTAAAGAGCTAAAAGAACAAGGTATGGATGATATTGAAGAACGTATAAAACGGGGTACTGCAGAGCGTTTGCGACCAGTATTATTAACTGCAGCAGCAGCAGCTTTAGGATTTTTACCTATGGCTGTGTCTACCAATGCTGGTGCCGAAGTACAACGTCCGTTAGCTACAGTAGTAGTTGGAGGTTTAGTTACAGCAACTGTCTTAACCTTAATCGTACTGCCTGTTTTATATGCGTGGTTTGAAACCAAAAAAGAAATAAGAATGAACAAAACAGCTGTTATTACCATTATTGGTTTCTTTTTTATGATGAATACCAATGCACAATCAAAATTAACAATAGATGAAACATTAGCTTTAGCAATAGAGAACAATGCATCTTTAAAAGCCTCTAGATTAATGGTTGAGGAAAAAGAAGCGTTAATAAATAGTGCATTTAGCTTCGACAAAACAAATGTTTATTATAATTACGACGAGAATAATTTAGCCATAAATAGTGAACCGTTAAAAGTCTTTGGAGTGTCTCAAGATTTTAAGTTTCCAACGGTTTATTTTGCCCAAAAGAAACTTAATAAAGCCGCACAAAATATTGCCGAAGCTGAGTATAACATGCAGCTGTTAAAAATTAAAAGAGAGGTGTATTCGGCATATTATCAACTAAGTTATACAAACGAAAAAGTTGCAGCTATTCAATATCTAGACAGTTTGTACAAAAATTTTGCAAAGGCTTCTGAAAGACGTTTTGAACTGGGTGAAACTAATTACCTCGAAATGATTTCAGCAAAATCAAAACAACGTCAAATAGAAATGTTATTAGGGCAAGCATCAAAAGAAGTTATTGCTGCACAACATCAGCTTAATAAAGTAGTACAGTCTGAATTAGCTTCATTTAACACCCAAACGCCTAATAGGCTTGAATTAAAAAGAACACTTAATAGTCCTAATGTTGGTTTAGCATATTTTGAAAGTTCAAAAGATTACTATAATTCAGCAATCAATTTAGAATCACAAAATTTGTTACCAGATGTAAGCATAGAGTATTTTCAAGGCACAAACAGTACTTTAAATTCAAACATAAATGGTTATCAAATAGGACTTAAAATACCATTATTGTTTAATGGGAATGCTTCAAAAATAAAAGCTTCTAAACTAGCTTTTAAAGCTGCTGAAGAACAGCAAAAAAACTACAAGTTAAGTTATGAAGCAGAGTTTAATACACTATTGGCAAAATTAGAACAACTAGATGAAGCGCTCATATATTATGAAACTCAAGGAAAACATCTTTCTGAAGAGATTATCAAAACAGCCGAGCAAAGCTTTAAACATGGAGAAATAGATTTTTTTCAATTCATCCAAAGCATTGAAAACGCAAAAGAAATTGAACTTAGTTATTTAGAAAATTTAAATCAATATAACCAAACAGTTATAGCCATTAATTACTTAACCTTATAAAATATCAACATGAAACATATATATAGCATTTTATTTTTACTAGTCATTTTGTCTTGTGGAAATAGCGAAAAAGAAGAAGTTAGTATAGAAACTCAAAGTCATCAAGAAGAGGTTGTTGTTTCAGCATCTCAGTTTGAGTCTGAAAATATGGCTTTAGGTGAACTATCTACGCAAGATTTTAACCAAACAGTAACAGCCACAGGATTTATAGATGTACCTCCATCAAGTAGAGCAAGTGTTACCGCATTTATGGAAGGATATATTAAAAACACACCGCTTTTAATTGGAGATGAGGTTAAAAAAGGACAGTTATTAGTAACACTTGAAAACCCAGAATTTGTAGAGTTACAACAGAACTATTTAGAAGTGTTTAACCAACTTACCTATTTAAAATCGGAGTTTGAAAGGCAAGAAACTTTGTATAAAGAGAATATCACTTCGCAAAAAAACTATTTGAAAGCTGAAAGTGATTACAAAGGGAATCTAGCACATTATAATGGATTAAAGCAAAGGCTAAAAATGCTCAATATTAATCCATCAAATGTTGAAAATGGCAACATATCATCAACTATAAATTTGTATGCGCCAATTGCAGGATCTATAACTAAAGTAAATGTAAGTAATGGGTCGTTTGTATCTGCATCTACTGAAATATTGGAAATCGTGAATACAAATCACATTCATTTGGAACTCATGGTTTTTGAGAAGGATATTTTAAAGATAAAAAAAGAACAATCCATTAGTTTTAAAGTTCCTGAAGCTTCTAACAATGCTTATAAAGCAGAGGTTTATTTAGTTGGAACATCGATAGACGTCACTGACCGAACTATAAAAATACATGGTCATATTGAAGATGACGAAAACTCGCCTTTTGTAACTGGAATGTTTGTGGAAGCTCAAATTATTACAGATGCTTCTAGTGGAAATGCTTTACCAAAAGAAGCAGTGGCTAAAATTGATGGAGCATTTTATGCATTAGTTTTACAAAACCAAGATGATGGATACGCTTTCGAAAAGACAAAAGTAGCGGTAGGAAAGCAAACAGAAGCTTTTGTAGAGGTTCTAAACACTCAAGATTTTAAAGATAAGCAAGTATTAACTAAAGGTACGTTTATGTTATTGTCTGGAGGAGAGTAAAACAAAAAAGCCTCAAGTTTCTTGCTTGAGGCTTTTTTATGTTTTATTGTTGGCTATATTTTCATCAACCAAGATTTCACATCTACTTCTTGTTTTATAATGTTTCGTAGTTCTCCAATTCTAACGCGTTTTTGTTCCATAGTATCACGATGTCTTATAGTAACCGAGTTGTCTTCTAAGGTATCATGATCTACTGTAATACAAAATGGTGTTCCGTTAGCATCTTGACGTCTGTAGCGTCTTCCAACGGCATCTTTTTCGTCATAAGCAACATTGAAATCCCATTTTAAATTATCAACAATCTTACGTGCTATTTCAGGTAAACCATCCTTTTTAACTAATGGTAAAATGGCTGCTTTAGTTGGTGCTAATACTGCTGGTAGCTTTAAAACAGTTCTTGTTGTACCGTTTTCCAGTTCTTCTTCTTGTAAAGAATTGGAGAATACAGCTAAAAACATTCTGTCTAAACCAATAGAAGTCTCAACCACATAAGGCACATAGTTTTTGTTGTCTTCGTGGTCAAAATATTGCAGCTTTTTTCCGGAAAATTCTTCGTGTGCTTTTAAATCGAAATCTGTACGTGAATGGATACCTTCTAATTCTTTGAAACCGAATGGGAATTTAAACTCTATATCTGCAGCAGCATCGGCATAATGTGCTAATTTTTCATGATCGTGAAAACGGTAATTATCTTCGCCCATTCCAAGAGATAAATGCCATTTAAGTCTGGTTTCTTTCCAATGCTCATACCATTCTTTTTGTGTACCTGGTTTTACAAAAAACTGCATTTCCATTTGCTCAAACTCACGCATTCTAAAAATAAATTGTCGTGCAACAATTTCGTTTCTAAAGGCTTTACCTGTTTGGGCAATCCCAAACGGAATCTTCATACGTCCCGTTTTTTGAACATTTAAAAAATTCACAAAAATACCTTGTGCTGTTTCAGGGCGTAAGTATAAATCCATAGCACTTTCTGCGGAAGCACCAAGCTTAGTTCCAAACATTAAATTAAACTGCTTTACGTCAGTCCAATTTTTGCTTCCTGTTAAAGGGTCAGCAATTCCAAGTTCTTCAATTAGTGCCTTAACATCAGCTAAATCTTCATTTTCTAAAGACTTTGCCATTCTAGAAAGTATAGTGTTTATTTTTTCTTGGTAGCCTAATACTCTTCCGTTAGTTGAAACAAATTCTTCTTTGTTAAAAGCATCACCAAAACGTTTTTCAGCTTTTTTTACTTCTTTTTCAATTTTAGTTTCAATTTTAGCACAATAGTCTTCAATTAAAACATCGGCACGATAGCGTTTTTTAGAATCTTTATTATCTATAAGAGGGTCGTTAAAAGCATCAATATGTCCAGAAGCTTTCCAAGTGGTTGGATGCATAAAAATAGCAGCATCTAGACCAACAATATTTTCATGCATTTGTACCATGGCTTTCCACCAATAGTCGCGTATATTTTTTTTGAGTTCAACGCCATTTTGCGCATAGTCGTAAACAGCACTTAAACCATCATATATTTCACTGCTTTGAAACACATAACCATACTCTTTTGCATGAGAGATTACCTTCTTAAATTTATCGTCTTGATTTGCCATGGTGCAAAAATAAAAAACCGTTCCATACAAAAGGAACGGTTACTTAAAAATTATTTGTTGAATTATTGTAAAATTATTTTAGTACTACCTACCCGTTTATTGTTGTCAAAAATATTTACTAGGTAACGACCAGATTTAAGAGTTTCTTCAACTCCAATGTTTACAGAAACATCTAATGTGTTTTTGCTATATAAAACGCTTGTTTTATAACTGTATATTAGTGATGATCTATCAAATTCAATGGCACCTTTATCTGAAACAACATTATTGTCTGGGCCAATTATTTGGTAGTAAAATTCTTTTTCCTGTATTGAAGCTAATGGATTTTCTGCAAGCACAAAATCTATTTTAAAGCTTTTAGTTTTGTTTGCTTTATTGGTTTCTAATAATTTTCCAGAATTTTTAATACCAAAGGTTGTGGTTTTAAATGAGTTTGCTGTAACTAATGCTCCTTTTTTTAGATTGTTATCTAGTTTAGCTTTTTCTTCTTTTAGGTTAGAAATAACATTCAATTGCTCATTAAGAATCTTAGAAATAGAAGCGTTTTGTTTTGAAAGTTCATTATTTACTATAGAAAAAGAATCTTCTTTTTTAAGTAAATGAGATTGTTGCTTTTTTAGAGATATTAATTCATTTCTATATTGATAAATCAACGACATATTAGCTTGTAATTTTTCTAAAGAATCTTGAGTTTGAGTAATATGTTGTTTAGAATTGTCTAATTCTAATTTTAATCTTTTGTTAATACTATCAAGCTTATCATAACTCGTAATGATTTTAGATGTCTGACTCTCTAAAAGCTTTTTTTCTTGTTTAAAAAAAGCTTCTTTTGACTGTGCTGAAGTATAGCTAGAGTAACTGTACACTATTAGAGCTGTAATAGCAACTACGAGGGTGCCTATAGTGAATCTGTAGTTAAATACTTGAGGGTTAACTATCATTACTTACTATTATTGGTTGATTTAATTAATTGAGGCGAAAATATATATTAAGTTTGTAGTAAATAATTTTAATCGTTAAAATGGTAAAAAACTTGTTGAATTTATTTTTCCCCAAAGTGTGTTATGCTTGCAATAATTTACTTGTAGATAAAGAAACATACGTTTGTACCGATTGTAGGCACAATTTACCAGTTACTAATTATCATTTTAATAATGATGATACGGTTAAAAAAGTGCTTTACGGACGTGTAAAATTAGAACATGCCACTGCACTTTTGAGGTTTCATAAAAAAGGAATGGTACAACAGCTTATGCATGGTTTAAAATACAGAGGCTATCAAGATATTGGTGAGTTTCTTGGGAAGTGGCTAGGGCATGAGTTAAAAAACATTGAAGCATATAAAAATATTGATGCAATTGTACCTGTGCCTTTACATAAAAAGAAACTTAAAAAAAGAGGGTATAATCAAGTAGAAAAGTTTGGCAAAGAAATAGCGAACGCTTTAGATATTCCATATATAGATACTGTGCTTAAAAAAACCACAGCAACGCAAACCCAAGTATTTAAAAAGCGTATAGCTAGATGGGGCAATGATAATGAGGTTTTTAGCTCAGCTAAACTAGATGTTTTAGCAAATAAACATATATTATTGGTTGACGATATTATTACAACAGGAGCAACAGTTGAAGCTTGTGCAAATGAACTGTTAAAAGCCAACAATGTTAAATTAAGTCTTGCCACTATGGCAATTGCGTAATAAGTTTTTCGTTTATCTAAATAAGTTGTTAATTTGTCTAAATAATTGATTTAATGCATCGTTTTTTATCTAATTTTTGTCTCTTAACTTTAGTTTGTACAGTTCTTTTTAATTGTGCAAATAGAGGCACTCCTTCTGGAGGCGAAAAAGATGTAACGCCACCTGAAATTGTTAGGTCAGTTCCTGAAAACAACTCCATAAACTTTAAAGGAAAGGAAATTAGAATTTATTTTGATGAGTATATTAAACTTAACGATATACAAAAGCAATTAATAGTATCGCCACCAATGGATCCTGCACCTGAGATTACGCCTTTGGGTTCAGCAAGTAAATATATTACGATTAAAATTCACGACACCTTACAAGAAAACACCACGTATGCTTTTAATTTCGGAACAAGTATTGTAGATAATAACGAAGGCAATCCTTATCCTTATTATCGTTATGTGTTTTCAACTGGCAACCATATTGATTCGTTAAGCATTAACGGATTTGTGAAAAATGCTCTAGAAAGAACACCTGACGATTTTGTGTCTGTCATGCTTTATGAAGTAAACGACACGTTTACGGACTCCATTATTTACAAGCAGAAACCAAAATACATCACTAATACATTAGATAGTACAACGACTTTTAAACTTGAAAACTTAAAAGCAGGTAAGTATTTAATGATTGCTTTAAAAGAGAAAAATGAAGATTATATTTTTCAACAAAAAACAGATAAAATAGCCTTTAAAAAGGAGTTCATTACATTGCCTTCTGATTCGGTTTACGAAATGAATTTATTTAAAGAAGTTACAGATTTTAAACCTGTGAGACCTAGTTTAGTATCTGGTAATAAAATTGCTTTTGGATACGAAGGAGAAGGTGAGGATATGAATATTGAAATTTTGTCTCAAACCACTTCAGATTTTAAAAGTGTCATCACTAAAGAAGTTGAAAAAGACACCTTAAATTTTTGGTATAAACCTAATTTTGAAGCAGATTCTGTAATGGTAAACGTTTCAAAAGCAGATTTTACCGAAACATTTAAAGTAAATTTAAGAGACCTAAAAAAAGACACTTTAATTGTGAAGCCTATAGAAGGCAGATCACTAAAATTGCAAGAAGATTTTCAATTGCAAGGAACAACACCATTTGCTTCAATGGATGAAAGTAAGATAACCATTTTAGATAAGGATTCTACTAATGTGTCCTTTACTAGCAGACTCGATACATTTAATAATACTTATAACCTCTCTTTTGATAAAACTGAAGAGAATATTTATAGAATAACATTACTGCCAGGAGCACTTACCGATTTTTTTGAAGACAGAAACGACACACTTAACTTTAATGTTCGTACGAAAGCTGAAATAGATTATGGTGAAATTCGTGTTAATTTACAAAACGCAGTATATCCTGTTATTGTACAATTAGTAGATAAAAAAGGAGAGCTAGAAGTTGAGCAATATGTTGAAGATGCTTCAAAACCAATTGATTTTTTAAGCCTCAATCCAGGGAAGTATTTTATAAGAGTAATTTTCGACACCAATAAAAATGGTAAGTACGATTCAGGTAATTTTTTAAATAAAATTCAACCTGAACGTGTAAGCCATGACTCTAAAGAAATTGATGTTAGAGCGTATTCGGAACAAATCATCACATTTACTTTACAGTAAACACATCTTTATCATCTAAAAATTTTAGCATGGTTCTAATTTTAGATACATGCTTTTTTTCTAGCGTTACAATTTCTATACCTTCTTTGTTGTTTTCTAAAGATGTTAGTTGTTTTCCTAATCCATCATAAGCAGCTGAGTGTCCAGAATACTCAAGATTATTAGCATCACTACCAACACGATTAACACCAATACAATAACTCATGTTCTCTATGGCTCTAGCCTTGAGTAAGGTGTCCCAAGCATCAACACGAGGTGTTGGCCAATTGGCTACATACATCAGTACATCATAATGTTCAACGTTTCTAGCCCAAACAGGGAAGCGTAAATCATAACAAATTAATGGACAAAGTTTCCAACCTTTATAATTAATTATGACTTTTTCACATCCAGCCTTATATACATCACTTTCACCAGCTAAAGTAAAGGTATGACTTTTGTCGTAGGTGTCAATGGTACCATTAGGCGTTACAAACACAAAACGGTTGTAAAAATTACCACCTTCTTTTATAACTAAGCTACCTCCAATAGCAGCATTTTTTTCTTTCGAAAGTTTTTTCATCCATTGCACTGTTTCGCCTTCCATGGTTTCAAAAACATTTTCAGGAGTCATCGTAAATCCAGAAGTGAACATTTCTGGTAAAAGGATGAAGTCAACAGTTTCAGTAATTGTGTCTATTTTTTCAGAAAAGTGTAATCTGTTTTCTTTAGGGTGTTCCCAAACTAAATCAGATTGAATAAGGGCTATTTTTAAAGTGTCTTGCATAGATCAAAAATAACTAAATATTGCATAATATTTCCGCACCTCTTTTTAAAGTATCATCGGTTTTTGCAAAGCAAAAGCGTAGCATCTTTTCGTCTAGCTTATTTTTATTGAACACCGAAATAGGGATAGAAGCAATGCCATGTTCTTTGGTAAGTCTGATAGCTAAATCATAATCGTTCTCATTCGAAATATTTGAATAATCCAATGCTTGAAAATACGTGCCTTTTGATGGTGTAAACGTAAATTTAGAATCCTTTATCAAGTTGAGAAACAGATCTCTTTTTTCTTGAAATAGCTGAGATAAATCCAAATAATGATTGGGTTCTTCTAAATACACAGCTAACGCTAACTGTATAGGATGATTCACACTAAACACATTAAATTGGTGCACTTTTACAAACTCGTCCATCAATTCTTTTGGTGCACAACAATAACCGGTTTTCCAACCCGTATTATGAAACGTTTTGCCAAACGACGCGGTGATGAAACTACGAGATTTTAACTCAGGAAATAAGCACACGCTTTGATGTTGTTCGTCATCAAAAATAATATGCTCATATACCTCGTCACTTAACACAACAATGTTTGTGTTATTGGTTAGCTTTTGTAATTGTAGCATATCTTCTTTTGAAAACACAGTACCACTTGGATTGTGAGGTGTATTAATAATAATCATTTTTGTGTTATTATTAATCGCCTTAGCAACGTTGTTCCAATCAATTTTATAATCAGGTTTATGCAATTGAATAGAGATGGCTTTTCCACCATTAAGTTCTATAGATGGAATGTAACAATCGTACGCTGGACGAAATACAATCACTTCGTCTCCAGGTCTAATAAGTGCAGTGATAGCTGTATAAATAGCTTGTGTAGCGCCTGCTGTAACCGTTATTTCATTGTCTGGATTATAGGTAGAACTGTAAAGATCATCGTATTTTTTTGCAATGGCTTCACGTAATTTTAAAACTCCAGGCATTGGTGCATAATAATTATAGCCAGCATTCATATTGGCACTTACTAAATCTATTAACTTTTGGTCGCCTTTAAAATCTGGAAAGCCTTGTGATAAATTAATGGCCTTGTGTTTATGCGCCAAAGCACTCATTACCGAGAAAATGGTGGTTTCTAAATTAGGAAGTTTGGATTGGTGGTTCATGTTATTGGTTGTTTATTAGAGTTGAATTTTGCTTAAAAAACAGTAATCTATTATAAACGTTTTATTTTTTTATTTAGCTATCAATTGATACTCCTGTTTGTTTATTATTCTCGAAAAACACATTAAAATAAAAAAAAGGATTTTCCTTTTGTTCAAAAGATAGTTCAAACCCATTGTCATTGGTTGTAATCGCTTTAACTTCCAATAGGTCTTCAAGAGAAGAAAAATCCATTTCGGCATTTTTATATTCTTCTTTGATAGCAATAGATGATTCAGATTTAAGATTGTCTTCATCAGATAAAGCTGATAAAACAATCTTTTTTTGTACTTGTGAAATTCTCTCTTGATTTCCTTCCATAAGAAGCTCAATAGACTTACCAAACAATTTAGTATTTCCAATCCAAATAACATCTGAACCTTTTATATAATCACTATTAAATTGCCCTAAATCAGAATCTACTATTTGTAGTTTAGTGTGACCTCTACCAAATAATTTTTTAAAAAAGCTCATAATTTTTTGAATTCACAACTATAAGTTATACAAACCGAAAATTACATAATTTTTAACTGCTTTAATAATTCTTGCTTATAAGTTCTTCCAATAGGAATTTTTAAATTGTTTATAAATACTTGATTGCCTGAAACCTTATCGACTTTTTTTACTATTAATGATAAACGATTTATGGACTTGTACAAACTGCTCACCACAAAGCTTTTCTATCCAATTTTTAAGCGAGTCTATATAGGTAAGTAATTGCTGTAGATAGAACTCCAGAAGCCTATAAAAAAAGCCCAACAGGCGAAGAGGAAGGCTTAAATATTATCAAAGTACCTACGTTTATTTTTTATAAAGATGGAAAAGAGGTTAATAGAATTGTAGAATCACCGCAAGAAACCCTTGAACAAGGTATTAAAGCTATTTTAGATGGAAAATATGCACCAAAATATGTAGCAGCTAATTATATTGATAAAATAAAAAAAGAAACTAGAGAATAAATTAAGTCTCCTCCTTGAAAGGAGGAGTGGATTTCAATTTAATAAAAATTAGAAGACGATGTGGTTGTGTTTTCCAACCCTTCCGTCTTCAACAAAAAAAAGTTGAAGCCACCTTCCCTTAATCAAGGGAAGGTGCTTTAACGTTAAACGATTTCCATTTTCTTTAACAGGAAACTAGCATTCATATTCTGGCAAATACCTTTCTTTAATTTGTAGTCAAAATAGAGTTCATCATTGACGATGTCTGCATCAAAATAGTAGTTCTTTACGTCGTCTAATTCTTTTTCAATTTCACAAAGACTTAGGTCGTGGGTGGCAATAATACCTGTGGCGTTTCCAGCCACTAATTTCTCTACAAATTTTCTGGAACCTTGTGCTTTGTCGGTACTGTTAGTGCCTTTCAAAATTTCATCTAGCACAATAAAATATGGCTCTGTTTTTATAGTATCTACAATAAACTTAAGTCGTGTAAGCTCCGAAAAGAAATAAGAACTATTATCAGTCAAAGAATCACTTGTACGCATACTTGTGATGAGTTTTATTGGCGTGTATTCGCTTGACGCTGCACAAACTGGTAATCCAACATTCGCCATAACAATGTGCAAGGAAACCGTTCGTAAAAAAGTACTTTTTCCAGCCATATTAGCACCTGTTACAATAAAAAACTGTTCTTTATTGATGTTTAAGTCACTAGCAATACGCTTGGTTTTATCTAATAAAGGATGCCCTAACTCTTTGGTGTTTATAATGGTGTTGTTTGCTGTAATTTTAGGATATACAAATTCAGCATGATTAAACGAAAAGTTACTTAAGGAGTTATAAGCATCAAAAAAGGCAACGACTTCAAACCAATCTTCAACTTTGTGAGCATACGTGGTTATCCATTGTTCTATTTTATAGCTTTGAATTAAATCCCAGAGAAAAAATCCATTTCCAAAAAGGATAAAAAAGATATTGTTTCTATTGTCTAAGGCGTCTAATGCTTTTGAAAACGATTTCAAAATGTCTGATGCCTTATCGTTTTCAGAAGTGATTTGAAGTTGTTTGTTTTTAAGTAATGTTGAGGTGAACGTTTCCGTTTCTATTTGGTGTAATAGCAAAGCATATTGTCTAAACGTATCCTTAATTTTGGAGGTATGCATAGACAGCATATTTACTTTTTTAAATACAAAACCAATAATAAATATCCCAAAAATTAACCAATATGCCATATAATGAAGCGGAATGATTTGCAATACACTACAAACAATGATTACTGTTGAAAGTGTTCCAAAAACATAAGGTAACCAACGCATTATTTTAGGGACAAAGGGTTGGTAATTGTTTAACCAATCAATAATAACATTTGTTGGTGTTTCAGTTTCTATTAAGGATGCTTTAGCAGTAAATAACTGTCGCCATTCAGGTTTTTTAGAAAGCTCTTTAATAGCTTCTTGACGATTAGGAATATTAGTAATGTCGTTAGATTTTAGCACCTCTGCTAGTGCGTGTGTGCCTTCGTTTATAGCTGTTCTATCGAGGTATTGGAAAAAAGACCCGCGACCAAACAAATCGATATCTAAGCTATAAGGGTGCTCTGAATTTTGAAACTGATTACCACTAAACCGTTTATAAAAGTTCCCTTTTGCTATCTCTAATTCTTCATTATTAATTTTTAATAATGCTCTAAATAAATTGCGTTGTGCTTTGGCATCGGTATGTTTTGATACAAAATATAAAAACAAGCCAATGGCAACAATAGCAATGCTAACTGCCACAGGAATGTTATGAAAATAGATATAAACACCCATAACACCAGCTAAATAAATAACTACTCTTGAGAGACTCAAAACCAAGAGCTTCTTTTTTAGAGCAGCTATTTTGCTTTGAAATAAGCTTATTTGAGCGTTATAAAATTGTAATGGGTTGTTCATGAGGCGTTTTTTTGAGAGTAAAGAAACGAAAAAATGTGGTTACTGTTTATTAGAAGGGTTTTTTACATTTTCTTGTTTAATTGTTATTTAGGCCATATTATAGTTTCATTATCATTTTGATATTTCGGAAAAAGAGTAATTGATTCGATAATTCCATTATCTAACCAAAATGAAATTCCTATTGAGTCAATCGAGTAATCTTTTGCATTTAATTCTTCGAAGTCATCATCTAATTTTAAGTCTTCAAATAAATTTTTGAATTTTAATATTAACTCTGATTGGTTTGATCCAATCAAACTTTTGCCATTTAGAGTAAATGCTCTAGAGAACAAAGTAATTGAACTTAACCTAAAACTATTATCAGATGAAAATACTAAATCTGCTCCAATATGATGATATTTTAAGACAACTTCATTTGAATTATCTTCTCTGTAGTAGTTTCTTTTATTTTCATTAGGTTTTCCTAATAATTTTTCTATTTGACCTAGAGTTTGACCCAGCTTAACTTTACCAAATCCAACATGTGGAATAATTTCAGTTTTCATATGTCATCTAGCTTATCTAAAAACTATAGTTTGCAACTAAGAACTCATCTCATCCAACTTTTCAAACACAGCAATCACAGCTGTCACTGCTTTTGCATAAAATTCAGGTTGTATGCTTTCAAAATCATCGGTTGGTTTGTGATAGTCTTTATGGTCTTCTACACCAAAGTATAAAAACGGAATTTTTTCTCTATGGAATGGCCCATGATCTGATGAGAACACCCAACTTTGTTTGCCATCTAATCCGTCATGACCAGTTAATAATTTAAAATTTTCTGGTAATTCCAAACCATCAATAGCTGGTTGTAACTGTGTGTATAAATTAGTTCCAACAACATATAATTCATTATTATCGTTACGACCAACCATATCTAAATTAATGTTCAGGGCAATTTGTTCTTTTGACAATGTATTGGCTTTTACAAAGTAACTCGCACCTTGTAGGCCCATTTCTTCGGCATCGAAAGATGCAATAACCACAGAATGTTTTGGGGGATTGCTTTTAAAATATTCAGCCATTGCAATTATAGCGCTTGTACCAGATGCATCGTCATCTGCACCATTAAACACCTTCCCATCTCTTACTCCAAGATGGTCGTAATGTGCCGATAATACAATATATTTTTCGGGATGATCTGTGCCTTTAATAACACCTAAAACATTAGCGCCTTTATAGGTTTTTTTGTCACGACGACCTTCAAAAGTAAATGGTTGGGTGTAGTCATCTAATAAAGGTGCAATACCATATTTCTTAAATTGATTAATAACATATTCTCTAGCTATTAAACCACCTTTTGTTCCAGTTTGTCTGCCTTCTAAAGAATCTAACGACAAGAATTTTACGCGTTCTAACAGTGCTTCAGTATCAAATAATGTTACTGTTTTTTCTATAGTTTCAGTAGTTTCAACTTCTTGTGTTGTTTCGCTTGTTTGACCTTTACAAGAAAGCGTAAGGATAGCAACGAGTACTAGATAATAATGTTTTAATTTCATTTTATGTTTATTAAAAACCAAAGCTAATAAAAAAACCTAAGTGAGAACTTAGGTTTTATTTATTTATATAGAATTATTTAGGCTATTTTAAATTGGCTTTCATAAGTTCTCGGTTCATTCTCGCAATATTATCTAATGAAATGCCTTTAGGACATTCTACTTCACAAGCTCCAGTATTGGTACAATTACCAAAACCTTCAGCATCCATTTGAGCAACCATATTTCTAACACGATCGGCAGCTTCTATTTGCCCTTGAGGTAATAAAGCATATTGACTTACTTTAGCACCAACAAATAACATTGCCGAAGAGTTTTTACAAGTGGCTACACAAGCACCACAACCAATACAGGTAGCAGCATCCATAGCTTCATCAGCAGCATGCTTTGAAATAGGAATAGCATTGGCATCTTGTGTATTACCAGAGGTGTTTACAGAAATGTAGCCTCCAGCTTGTTGAATACGCTCGAAAGCTGTTCTATCAACTACTAAATCTTTTATTACTGGAAATGCTTTAGCTCTAAATGGTTCAATAGTAATGGTATCACCATCCTTAAACATACGCATGTGTAATTGGCATGTAGTTACGCCTCTGTCTGGACCATGTGCTTCACCGTTTATGTACATGGAGCACATGCCGCAGATACCTTCTCGACAATCGTGATCGAAAGCTACAGGTTCTTCTCCAGAATTAATTAATTGCTCATTTAAAACATCCATCATTTCAAGAAAAGACATATGCTCTGAAATATCATTGACTTTATAATCGACCATTTGACCCTTTGCATTTGAGTCTTTTTGTCTCCAAATTTTAAGTGTTAAATTCATAATGTCTTCTTATTTGTATGAACGTTGTTTTAGTTCGATGTCTTTAAACTCTAATTCTTCTTTATGTAGCACTGCATCAGCAGGTTCTCCTTTATATTCCCAAGCAGAAACAAAAGCAAAATCTTTGTCGTTTCGTTTTGCTTCACCTTTTTGTTCGCCTTCTAATTCTACTGATTCTTCTCGGAAATGACCTCCACAAGACTCATTACGTATTAAAGCATCTTTAGCAAATAACTCTCCTAATTCAAGAAAATCGGCAACACGACCTGCTTTTTCTAATTCTGGATTCATCTCGTTAGCATTTCCAGGAACTTTTACGTCTTTCCAAAATTCTTCTCGAATTTGTTTAATTTCAGCCATAGCTTCTTTTAAACCTTTTTCATTTCGAGCCATACCAACTTTGTCCCACATAACTTTTCCAAGCCTTTTATGGAAGTAGTCAACCGATTTTGTTCCGTTGTTATTCATAAAGAAGTTAATTCTATCTGTTACTTCTTTTTCAGCGTCTTCAAATTCTTTAGTTTCGGTAGAAATAGGACCAGTTCTAATGTCATTAGATAAATAATCTCCAATAGTGTAAGGTAGCACAAAGTAACCATCTGCTAATCCTTGCATTAATGCTGAAGCACCAAGTCTGTTAGCACCATGATCAGAGAAATTGGCTTCACCAATACAATACAACCCGTCAACTGTGGTCATTAAATTGTAATCTACCCAAACACCACCCATTGTGTAATGTGTTGCAGGATAAATCATCATTGGTGTTTTGTATGGATTTTCATCTACAATTTTCTCATACATTTGGAATAAGTTTCCATATTTAGCTTCAATGATGCCTTCACCTAACTCAGTAATCTTTTCTTTTGTAGGGTTTTCAATATGATTAAGTTTTGCTTGCTCTTTTCCATAACGTTCTATAGCTGAAGCAAAATCTAAATATACTGCTTCACCAGTTGCATTGACACCATAGCCAGCATCGCAACGCTCTTTTGCAGCACGAGAAGCCACATCACGTGGCACTAAGTTACCAAAGGCTGGATAACGACGTTCTAGGTAATAATCGCGTTCGTCTTCCGATAAATCGGTTGGTTTTTTACGACCTTCGCGAATAGCCATTACATCATCCATATTTTTTGGCACCCAAATACGACCATCGTTACGAAGTGACTCAGACATCAATGTTAGTTTAGACTGGTAATCTCCCGAACGCGGAATACATGTTGGATGAATTTGTGTATAGCATGGATTAGCGAAAAACGCTCCCTTTTTATGAATCTTCCAAGCAGCTGTAGCATTACTTCCCATAGCGTTAGTAGAAAGGAAATAAACATTTCCATACCCTCCTGAAGCAATTACAACTGCGTGAGCTGAATGGCGTTCTATTTTTCCAGTAATTAAATCGCGTGCAATAATTCCGCGTGCTTTTCCATCAACTTTTACAACGTCTAACATTTCGTGACGGTTATACATTTGAATTTTTCCACGAGCAATTTGTCTGTTCATTGCTGAGTAAGCACCAAGTAATAACTGCTGTCCTGTTTGTCCTTTAGCATAAAATGTTCTAGATACTAACACACCTCCAAACGAACGGTTGTCAAGTAACCCACCATAATCACGTGCAAATGGGACTCCTTGAGCTACACATTGGTCAATAATGTTTGCTGATACTTCAGCTAAACGATAGACGTTTGCTTCACGCGAACGATAATCACCACCTTTTACAGTATCGTAAAACAATCTATAGGTTGAATCGCCATCACCTTGATAGTTTTTTGCGGCGTTAATTCCACCTTGTGCAGCAATAGAGTGCGCACGTCTTGGAGAATCTTGATAACAAAAGGCTTTTACATTATAGCCTAGTTCTGCTAAGGTAGCAGCTGCTGAACCTCCAGCTAAACCAGTTCCAACAACAATAATATCTATATGACGCTTATTGGCAGGATTTACTAAATTTATTTTATCTTTATAAGTGGTCCATTTATCTTTAATGGGACCCTTAGGTACTTTTGAATTTAAAACACTCATAGTTGTAAAATGTTATAGGTGATTAAAATGATGCCAAACAGCGATGATAATAAATCCTAGTGGAATTGCATAAGCATATATTTTCCCGAAAGTTTGTAACGCTTTTTTGCGCCCAGCAGTTGAGCCCATTGATTGAAACGCTGAGGTAAAACCATGTAGTAAATGCAATGCAAGAAAAATAAAGGCTAATACATATGCTCCAACTCTAATAGGACTAAGAAATTTGTGTTGCAACTCTTCAAAGTATCTAAACTCTTGTGTGCCAGCGATTACTCCTGTCATGTCTCCTTCAATATACTTTAGCTTCATTTCTGGAAACCAAAAATCTATAAAGTGTAAGACTAAAAAGGCTAAAATAACAAGTCCGCTGTAAATCATGTTTCTGCTAATCCAAGTTGAATTTGCAGCACCGTTATTTTTGGCATATGAAATACCAATAGCTTTGCGGTTTTTTATTTCTAAAATAAAGCCCATTACAAAATGGAATACCACACCAAAAATTAAAACGGGTTGTAATGCCAATTGCACTAATGGATTAGTTCCCATAAAGTGTGATAACTGATTAAAAAGTTCTACACTAAATAAGGATGTAATATTAACAGCTAAATGTATTATTAAGAAAAACATTAGGAAGAAGGCAGATAATGCCATGGCTACTTTTCTTCCAATCGAAGATTTAAAAAATCCACTCATAATGTGTCGTTATTTATAAGTTGACACAAAAATACTTCAGGGTGGTCTTTCTAGCAAAAAACAAGAGTGTTGATTTTGTTATTTAGAATGGTTATAATTTAGAAGTTAAACCTTGGATTAACTACTGTGTTATAAATAGAGCCAAACGAATAGCTTATCCCAACATTAAAGAAGTAATTATAACCTGATTGTAATTGTTGTTGTCGTAATAGGATATCTTCAAGCGATGCGCCTCCAGAAGATATGTTAATTTGATTTCTAGTGATACTATAGCCACCACCAATGTTGAAATTAAAACCTTTAAATAATCTTATATTTGTTCTTAAGTTAAAATTTAAAGAATTTAGTGTAGTGTCATGTAAATATTGGTCAAAAGATATTTCACCATTTACATCGCCCCATTCTTGCCTTACACTACCACCAAGTGAAATAGAATGTTCCCATAGATATTCAGAATTTTTAAGAAAGACTGTTCTTTCAGTATAATCGTTATATCTAATGCCATTACTGTAACTCAACACCAATTGTTTGTTAGCGGATTCGTTATATTTAAAAAAATTGTATTCCAATGCAGGTTTAAAATTCCAGTATAATGCATAATTACCAAAAGTAGACGTTCCTAAACCTCCAAAAAAGCCATAAGACCAATGGTCATTAATACTCAATACATCGTTTACATATAAAGATTTCCCGCTGTTTATTGAAACAATATCATCACCATTATAAGAGAATGTAGATTTATTTTCATTAAACCCAATACGCATAAAGAACTTGTTTTTTTCGGTAACACGTCTCGCAGATATATTTAAATTTATATTACTTGAATTATTGGTTTCTTGACCATTGAACCACCCATTAGCTCCAAGTCTAAAAAACCAAGAATTCCAAGGGTCTTCAACTTCTGTTTTTGTTTTTTCGGCTTCTTCAACCTTAGGAGTAGGTGCAGACACCGAAATACCGTCTAAAGTTCCTTTTTCTATCCAAAAACGAACCAAACCTAACTTGATTTTTTCTAAAATTCGTTTTCTAACATCGTCACCTGTCATATTTGAATCAGTGGTAAATGATAATTTATAGTTTATAGACTCAAAGTCATTTTTACCAATAAAATCAACATCATAACGTCTACCTCCACTACCAGTACCTTGTGCGAGGAAAAACAAATGGACATCGCCTTGTGCTTGATCGCGAACAAACTGTACATTCCCTAAGTTTTGTTTTAAAAATGTATTATCACAAAATCTGCAATCTAGATATATTTTAAGATCTTCTGTTTGGTCGTTTTGAGGTGTTTCTTGTGAATTAGATTGAAACGAGAAAGTTAAGCACATTATAATAAGTGCTATGAAGGATTTTGACATTGATTGATGGTTTAGTTAGTTTATTAGTCTTTTTATCTCACAAATATTGTTCCAAAAAGAACAACAACTTTTTAAAAGGAATTTGTAAAAAGGAGTAAAGCTAAATTGATTTTAAGCAAGTAGTGTTAAAAAAGTGTAAAAGAAGTGTCAAGCATTGTTAAAAAAGACGTTTTATTAGAGATTTTAAAATCTTCGTAATAGTTAAAACATAGATGTTACATTTTTCGTTTTCAATATTAGTACCTTTATCAAAATTTTAAAATATTTATGGATTTTACCAACCCCTTGGTTTATGGAGTACCTAGTTTTATCGCTTTTATTTTATTAGAATTAACCTACAGTAAAGCTCATGGAGATAAAAATCTTTATGACTGGAAAGATCTTATGGCTAGTGGTATAATGGGAATAGGTTCGGTTGTTATTGCACCACTAATTAAAATTATTTCGGCAATTGTTATCTTTAATTTTACTTACGATTTGTTTAACGTCGTGGAAAATGGTGTACGTACCAATATTTTGGGATATGAGTCGTTTGGCTATTTTTGGTATGTTTGGATACTTTGTCAGTTAGCAGATGATTTTTCTTATTATTGGTTTCATAGAGCAAATCATGAAATACGTATTTTATGGGCTGCACATATTGTACATCACTCTTCAAACAATTTTAATCTAGGAACAGCCATTAGAAACGGATGGTTTACGATTTTATATAAACCACTTTTTTATATGTGGATGCCTGCTATTGGTTTTCCTCCAGAAATGGTTGTAGTTTGTTTAGGTATTGAAGCGCTTTGGCAGTTTCAGCTACATTCAGTATATGTTCCTAAAATGGGTGTTATTGAAAAAATATTTAACACTCACACAATGCACCAAGTCCACCATGCTCAAAATGTGGAGTATTTAGATAAAAACCATGGAGGTTTTCTTAATATTTTCGACAAGCTATTTGGCACTTGGAAAGAATTGGATGATGATATTGATATACAATACGGTGTGATTCATGCACCTGAGTCTTACAACCCATTAGTGATACTAACTCATGAATTTAAAGACATTTGGAACGATACCAAAAAATCCCCAAAATTAGCACACAAGTTAATGTATGTATTTGGGCCTCCAGGATGGAGTCACGATAATAGTACTATGACCGTAAAACAGCAACAACGTTTATTTAAAAAACAAAAATCTCAAAATGATAGCTTTTGAGAGACCAAATTAGCCTTGTTATACTATTAATAAAACATAAAAAACTCCATGACAATCATCATGGAGTTTTTTTGTGTTTTAAATTTTTCACTTTATTTCTAAAATCGTTTTTTGGCTACCAATTTCTATAGTATAAGTGCCTTTTGGTAAATAGTATTTACCGTTTTGAGCTTTTGGAATGTTTAACTTACTGTTTTCTTTCATTAAATCTTTTCTTCCGCCGCTTGATATCGTTAAATCGTATTTAGCATAGTTAAACCCTTTGTCAGCTTTCACTTTAATGGAGTTTAATAAAGCACCTCCTTCAGACAAAATATTAATGCCTTGAGTGGCTTTGGCGCTAGAATAAAATGATATGGTTGCTGAAGGTTCAAACGATCTTCCTCTAAACCTAGGCATTTGTACAGGAGATGGTTTAAAAACAGTAATGGCCTTTGTACCAATAGTACTGTATTTTTGTAAGTCTGAAATATTTGCTTTGTAAATAGAGCGTCCATGTGTACCAACTACTAAATCATTTGCTTCTGGATGCACCACTAAATCGTGCACTGCAGCTTTTGTTAAACCATTTGAAAATTCGTGCCAATTATTGCCTCTATCAAACGATGCATACACACCATTATCTGTTCCTAAGTATAAAATATTTTCGTCTTTAGTGTCTTCTTTAATGACATTTACAGGTGCATCAGAAATACCGTTAGTAATAGATTTCCACGTTTTTCCCATATCTTCACTTACATAAGCATATACTTTAAAGTCGTCATTTCTATAACCATTAAGTGTTGCATATACACGTTCTTTTTTATGTTGAGACGCAATAACTCTGGACACCCAAAGTCCTTGAGGTAAATTATCAGATACTCTAGTCCAAGAACCACCACCATTAGTAGTTAAGTTAATGTAACCATCGTCACTTCCTGTGTAAATCATTCCAAATTTAAAAGGACTTTCAGAAATTGCTGTAAGTGTTCCGTAAGGGACATTTCCTTTTTTACCACCTGTGGTTAAATCATCTGAAATCACTTCAAATGTTTCACCTTGGTCTAAAGAACGTAGTAACTTATTAGAACCCATGTACAAAATATCTTGATTGTGAGGCGATAATAAAATAGGCGTTTGCCAATTATACCTGTAAGGAGAATCTCCTAATTCGTGCTTAGGATTGATGCTAATACGTTCTCCAGTTTCTAGATTTTGTCTTGAATAAAACCCAAATTGAGATCCAGAATATACGATGTTATTGTTGCGGCTATCTATTTGTACTTGCATACCGTCTCCACCTCCAATTCTTCGGTAAGGGTATCTACCTCCTCCTTCCCAACTTTTGGAAGCTCTATAAGTACTTGGTCCAAACCATACGCCATTATCTTGCAAACCACCATATACATTGTATGGTTTTTGATTGTCAACATTTATATAATAGAATTGACCTACAGATGTAGAGTTGTTTTTTGTCCAGTTTTCGCCATCATCATAAGTAATATTAACACCACCATCATTTCCGTTAATAATATGTCCTTCTTTTTTTGGATTTAACCATATAGCTTGATGGTCACTATGTACATTTTCTTTTCCAATACGTGAAAACGTTTTTCCACCATCATCCGATTTTAGCAATGGTACACCTAAAATATAAACTTTACTTTCGTTAGAAGGGTTTACAGCAATTACACCAAAATAATATCCATACGAACTATATACGCCATCTAAGTAATCATCGTGGGTCTTTTTCCAGGTTTTTCCACCATTGGTAGATTTATACACTTCGGCACCAATGACTGGTGAGTTGAATAAAGCTGCGTTAGCATTTTCAAGATATAGAGCTAAATCACTTGGTTTTACTTTTCCATCTTTAACAGATGCTTTTACACTTTCGGCAGTATATTTTCTAGGGAAACGGTTATTGCGTAAATAGCCATTTAAACTTTTGTTATCTAAGCTTAAAAAATCGGCGTTACTCATAGTTTTAAAATCATCTTTTTGTAATCCTTGAGATGTTCTTGTCTTTCCAGGAGGACGTCTAAATTGATTGTCTAAAAGTGCATACACAACATTGTCATTAAACACTGATACACCAATACGGCCAACACCAGTTCCTGTTGGAAAACCACTGCCTTCTGGTGTCATGTTAGTCCATGTATGTCCACCATCAGTACTTTTATAAATGCCTGAATTTTCTCCATCACCATCAAAATCCCATGCTTTTCTTTCGCGTTCCCACATTGCAGCGAACATCACGTTAGGGTTTGTTGGAGAGACACTTAAATCGATTGCTCCTGTACCGTTATTTATAAACAATACATTTTTCCAAGTTTTTCCACCATCGGTAGTTTTATAAATCCCTCTTTCTGAGCTTGAAGTATATAAGTTTCCAACAGCTGCAACAGTTACATCATCAGGATTATTTGGGTTGATAACTATTCTGCCAATATGTTGTGAATTTTCTAAGCCAACATTAGTCCATGTTTTACCTTTATCAGTGCTTTTTAAGATTCCAATTCCTGAATAAGATGAACGAGACGAGTTACTTTCACCAGTTCCAATCCAAATGGTGCCACTGTTCCAATCTACAGCTATATCACCCATATTTTGTGTAGGAGCATTGTCGGCAACAGGAGTAAACGAAGTACCATTATTATTTGTGTACCACAAACCACCTGAAGCATAAGCTGCATAGAATTCTATTGGGTTATTTGGGTTCACATCAAAGTCAACAATACGACCACTCATAATTGTTGGGCCAATATTGGTGAAAGGCACATTTTTCACAATGGATTCTTGAGCATTGATACTAAATATAAATGCAAGATTTAGAAGTAGAAATAGTTTGAAATTTTTCATTTTTGGTTGGTTGTTTTAAGAAGTGATGAAAATACTTAAAACTTCATAAACGGTCAAATGCTACTTATTAAAAAACATTTTTTAACATTTATTTGCTAATTTTAAACTTAAACTAGTCGTTATGAAAAAAATTGCAACTCTATTTATTACGCTTTTAATGATATCGTGCAACACTGAAAAGATGCATGATATAGGTCAAATAAATACACCAAAGGGTGAGATATTACTTTGGTTGTATGATGAAACGCCAAATCATAAAGCTAGTTTTATTGAGTTGGCAAACAAAGGCTATTGGGACAGTTTATCTTTTAACAGAGTGATACCAAATTTTGTTGCCCAAGGAGGTTGCCCAGATACACCTGAAGGATTTAACGACCCTGAATACTTACTAGAACCAGAGTTTGTTGATTCGTTAACACACACCTATGGAGCTTTGGGAGCTGGACGTGATGGAAATCCGGAGAAATTATCTGCGCGTTGCCAATTTTATATTGTTCATAATAAAGATGGATTACATCGTTTGGATGGTGATTATACGGTTTTTGGAAAAGTGATTAAAGGCATGGATGTGGTTGACACTATTGTTAATGTAGAAAGAGACTCGATTGACGAGCCTCTTTCTAAAATTACGTTAGATGTAAATATGATTTCAATATCTGAAACAGAACTTAAAACCTTGTATCCAGAATTTCAGGAATAATTAAAAAATCGTTATTCCTGCCATTTCCAATCACCACCAATAATTAGTTTTTCTTTTAGGTTATTTTTAATCATAAATTCCTTTGTGGTTTCACTATCCATTTTTGTAGCAGGAAGTGTTTCGGCATTAGCTAAACCATATAGAATCATGGTTCCAAAACGAGCGGTATTGGTAATATGTTCTTCGTTTACTAAATCAAAGCTATCACAATCAGAATGGTAGCACCCGTAAATAGAACGATCTAAATTACTATGTAGAGAAAGAATTGGAATTCCTTCTAACATAAATGGTTGGTGATCGCTATGCAGTCCAGATCTGTTAGAAAACGTATTTTTAAAGATGCTATCTTGCTGCTGGATAGTTGCTCCTAGTTCTTTAAAGAAATTCTCATTGTTTAATTGTCCGCCTGCGTTCATTCCAACAGGATTTCCAGCCATGTCAAGGTTTATCATATATTTTATGTTGTCGATGCTACCATCTTTAACAGCTTCGGCAACCATGTGTCTTGAACCAAATAAACCTTGTTCTTCACCCATAAACATTACAAATTTCACGGTGCGTTTTGGGTTTAAGTTATTTGCTTTAAAAGCACGAGCAATATCTATAACTGCAAATGAGCCTATTCCATTATCTATTGCACCAGTAGCTAAATCCCAAGAATCTAAGTGACCTCCAATAACAATTTCTTCATCAGGAAGTTCACTTCCTTTAATTGTAGCAATAACATTTCTTGCTTTAATCATGTTACTATTGTTAGTCATATTAATAGTAGCAGTAGAAGAAGATGTTTTTAATTTCTCTTTTAATGCCATTCCATCTTTCTTTGCAATACAAACTGCAGGAATTGGTAATAAAGCACCAGTTACCGAAGCAGTTCCAGTAAGTAATACACCATTATCAACTTGATTGATAATAATGATACCAATAGCTCCATATTTAATAGCGATAGCGGATTTCTCACTTCTATGTAGGTTCGTTAAACCTTCTTCACTTCCGGGAAGGATTCCAATATAGACTAGAGCAATTTTACCTTTTACAGCGTCTGGATTTGCAGCATAATCTGCTTCAAGCCCATTTCCCATATCTACAATAGTTCCGCTAACACTGGCTTCAACAGGTGAGTGCCCTAAGGTAACAACCTTTGTGTCGTTTCCATCAATTTGTAAAGATACATCTCCGCGTGACCAAGCTTCAACTTCAAAAGGTTGATAAACCACGTCATCAAAACCATATTCTTTAAATTTGTTGTAGGTAAATGTTTCCGCTTTAGCACCATTTTCAGAGCCTGTGAGTCGATGACCAATTGTTTCAGATGAAACCTTTAAATCGTTATAGGCTTGTGAATTAGCTTTGATTTCTGTGTCTATTTTAGCAAATAACTCAGCATTGCTTAACTTTTTATCTTCTTTAGTACACGAAAATGCGATGAAAGCGATTGTTAAAAGAATACTTAATTTTTTCATTTTTGAATAGTGTTTGTTTTTTGGTTGGTTAAAAAGAAAGTTGAAATTACTTAAATCAATAATAACGACCAAGCATTTAATTAAAATAACACTTGTATAAGGATGTTTTTTATTTCTATAAAGTAATGGTTACATTTGTTTTTCATTGAAAACTTATAAACAAAACATACATGAAATACCATCCAATATCCAACAGGCTTTTTATAAAGAATAGAGCAAAATTTATAGCTCAAATGAAACCAAAAGCTATTGCGGTTTTTAATTCCAATGATGTGTTTACAACAGGAGCAGATAGTACCATGCCTTTTGAACAGCAGAGCGATATTTTTTATTTAAGTGGTGTGGATCAAGAAGAAAGTATTTTGTTGTTGTTTCCGGATGCGATCAATAAAGCACATCGTGAAGTGTTATTTGTAAGAGAAACCAATGACCACATTGCTATTTGGGAAGGTGCAAAACTTACAAAAGAGCAAGCTACAAAAACATCTGGCATAGAAACGGTGTATTGGTTAAGCGATTTTGATAAAGTATTTTTTGATTTAATGACTGAAGCTGAAACCGTTTATTTTAATACCAATGAACATTACCGTCAAGCAGTAGAGTTAGAGTCTCGTGAAGCGCGTTTTATTAAAGGTGTAAAAGATAAGTTTCCAGCTCATAACTGGGCAAAGAGTTTTACAATAATGCAAAACATTCGTGGCGTGAAAGAGTCAGAAGAAATAGCGTTATTGCAAACAGCATGTAACATTACTGAAAAAGGATTTAGACGCGTGCTGGAGTTTATAAAACCAGGTGTTATGGAATATGAAATTGAAGCCGAATATATGCATGAATTTCTTAGAAATAGGTCTAAAGGTTTTGCTTACACACCAATTATAGGCTCTGGTTTTAATGCTTGCGTATTACATTATATTGAAAACAACCAAGTCTGTAAAGATGGCGATATGTTGCTCATGGATGTTGGTGCAGAATACGCCAACTATTCTAGTGATATGACAAGAACGATCCCTGTTAATGGGAGATTTACAGACAGACAAAGAGCTGTGTATAATGCTGTAAACCGTGTAAAAGATGAAGCAACTAAAATGTTGGTTCCTGGAACAATTTGGGCGGATTATCATGTTGAGGTAGGTAAAATAATGACCTCAGAATTATTAGGCTTAGGATTGTTAGATAAAGTCGATGTACAAAACGAAGACCCTAAATGGCCTGCTTATAAAAAATACTTTATGCATGGAACATCACATCATATAGGATTAGACACACATGATTATGGTGAATTAAAAACACCAATGAAAGCAAATATGGTGTTTACTGTGGAACCTGGAATTTATATTCAAGAGGAAAGTATGGGAATTAGATTGGAAGATGATGTAGTGATTCAAGAAGCAGGTGAACCGATAAACTTAATGAAAAACATCCCAATTGAAGCCGATGAAATTGAGGATTTGATGAATAAATAAACAAAAAAAGCCGCTTTAAAGTGGCTTTTTTTTGTTTGGGTAATTTTTTAAAATTATGCTTTTGCTTTCTCATCAGCGCAGCAAGCCTTATTGCAATTTTCTTTAATTTCCTTTTTTTCAGCTTCGGTTTTTCCTTTACAACACCCCATTCCACATTCTTTGACTTCTTTGTCTTCGTTAGAAAATGAATTAACAATTTTCATGTTGCTGACTTTATAAGTCTCGTCAGAATTGGTTACTGTTGCTTCTAATGAAGAATGATTAACCATGGATTCATCATATTCAACCATAGCAAGTTTTTTATTAAAATCTACTTTAACAGATTTTACACCATTCATTTTGCTAATGTTTTTTTCGATAAGTTTAGCACAACCCATTTCGCAAGTCATACCATCAATTGTAAATTCTGATTTTATAAAAGTAGCATCAGGGTTTAAAACATTTTCTGTATTAATAGCAACTTCTGTTTTTACCGTTTTAACTTCAGGAGTGGTTTTATTTTTACAAGATGTCATTAGTGCTATTGCCATAACAAGTACTAATGTGTTTTTTAATGTCTTCATAGGTTTTAAATATTAGAGTTGTTTACAAAATTAGTAATAAATACTGTTATTTGCATTCTAAATTTATTTGTAAAGAAGATATAGTACATGCATTTAGGAAATAAAAAATGGATATATCTAGCTATTTTATCTCTTATTTGGGGAAGCTCATTTATTCTTATTAAAAAGAGTTTAATTGGCTTAACACCACTACAACTAGGTGCTTTAAGAATTATTATTTCTGCTTGTTTTATCTTTATTTTTGGCTTCTATACAATAAAAGATATTACCAAAGCTCAATGGAAATGGCTGGCTATTTCAGGGCTTTTAGGGACCTTTTTTCCAGTATTTTTATTTGCTTTTGCAGAGACTGAAATAGATAGTTCAGTCGCATCCATATTAAACTCACTTACACCATTAAATACCATTTTGTTGGGCTTTGCAATATTTAAAATAGCTTCAACAAAAAGACAAATATTGGGTGTTATTATTGGCTTTGTTGGTACAGCATTATTAATATTAAAAGGTGCTGAATTAAACCCTCAACAAAACTATTTATATGCAGGGTTAGTTGTTCTTTCCTCAATTATGTATGGTATTAATGTCAATATCATAAAAAAACATCTACAAGACGTTAAAGCTATAAGCATAGCAGTTGGAAATTTTGTAACTATTATCATTCCAGCCATTATAGTGTTGTTATCAACCAATTTTTTAGACAAGGTAGATTTTAGTAATCATGATTTTGCTATGTCAATGCTCTATATTGTTATTCTTTCGGCTTTCGGAACTGCTTTAGCAAAAGTACTTTTTAATAAATTAGTGCAAATGGCAACACCTGTTTTTGCATCATCAGTAACCTATTCTATGCCATTAATTGCACTAATGTGGGGAATTTTAGATGGTGAAAGCTTTAGTGTTTTGCAGGGTTTAGCAACTATTTTAATTCTTTTAGGTATTTATCTTGCTAATAAACGCAATTAGATACTCTAAATTAAACCTATTAAATACTTTAAAACGTTTGTAGATTAAGTAAATAGGCTTATATTTGCACTCATTTTTGAATAAAAATTTTAATTAATAAATATTTAAACGTTACGCTATGTACGCAATTGTAGAGATAGCAGGGCAACAATTTAAAGTTGAAAAAGACCAAAAAGTGTTTGTTCACCGTTTACAAACTGAAGAAGGAAAGAAAGTAGCTTTCGATAACGTTCTTTTAGTGGCAGATGGTGACAATGTAACTGTAGGCGCCCCAGCTATAGGCGGAGCACAAGTAAGTGCAAAAGTCTTAAAGCACCTTAAAGGTGATAAAGTAATAGTTTTCAAAAAGAAAAGACGTAAAGGTTACCGTGTTAAAAATGGACACAGACAATCTTTAACTGAAATTCAAATTGAAGGGATTGTTGCTTCAGGAGCAAAACCAGCTAAAGCTGAAAAAACTGCTCCAAAGAAAGAAACTAAAAAAGCTGAACCAAAAGCTGCTGCTCCAAAAGCAGAAGCAAAGCCAGCTAAAAAAGAAGAAGCTACTCAAGATTTAAGCAAAATGACCGTTGCTGAATTAAAAGAGATGGCTAAGGCAAAAGGAGTTTCTGGAATTTCTTCTATGAAGAAAGCCGATTTAATAGCTGCTTTAAGTTAATTTTTAAAAACTAAAATCGAAATAAAATGGCACATAAAAAAGGAGTCGGAAGTTCGAAAAACGGTAGAGAATCAGAATCGAAACGATTGGGTGTTAAGATTTTTGGTGGTCAAGCTGCTGTTGCAGGAAACATCATTGTAAGACAAAGAGGTACTGCACATAATCCAGGTGAAAATGTTTACGCTGGAAAAGATCATACATTACATGCTAAAGTTGATGGCATAGTAAAATTTGAGAAAAAGAAAGATAATAAGTCGTATGTTTCTATAGAGCCTTTTGAGGCTTAAAACATAGTTTCTTTTTAAAATATTTAAAGCCCTTTCTGTTTTCAGAAAGGGCTTTTGTTTTTTGAGTATGGTGTAAAACCTATATTTTTACACTTAATGCCAAATATCTGCACTTATGTACTTTTTCTTTATTTACTGAATTGGGATACTTTTTTTTGTACTATGCTTGGAAAAATTAAAAAATTGATTTCAATATCGCTTTACTGGAAATGCCAACTTATAGGTTGGGGTGTTGTATCGTTGTTATGGCTTTATATTGCTTTAGTAAGAGATCAATTTAATGTTTTTCATGCATTAATAAATTATGTTTTAGATGTAGCTATTTGTATTGGTCTTACACATTTATATCGTTACTATGCATTGAGAGGAAAATGGAACGAATTAAATATAAAAAAGTTATTAATTAAGGCAATCCCTCTTGTGCTTTTATTGTCCGTTGCATTTATGCAAATAATGATGCTAAAGACTTCTTTTTTTGTATATATGGTATTTAATCGGGATGTGTTCTTAGAGAATGTTTTAGTGTGGAATCCTGTTTTATTGACTGGGTTAAGACAAATTTCTATTTGGGTGCTTGCGTATCACTTATATCATTTTTATAAAAAAGAAATACATACTGCAAAAGCGAATGCTCAGCTTTCAATTATTGCAAAACAAGCACAATTAGATAATTTATCGGCGCAATTAAACCCACATTTTTTATTTAATTCCTTGAACTCTATTAAATCGTTGGTCATGGAAAATCCTAAAACTGCTAGAAGAGCTGTGGATTTGTTGTCGGATCTATTACGCTCATCACTTTATGAAAAAGATCGAGATCTACTTCCTATTAAAGAAGAATTACTTTTAGTTAAGGATTATATAGAACTTGAAAAAATGAGATTTGAAGAGCGATTAAATGTAATATTTGATATTGATGAATCTTTAGAAAATTTTATGATCCCGACTTTAAGTATTCAACTTTTAGTTGAGAATGCTATAAAACATGGTGTTGATAAATATGTTGAAGGAGGGTTGGTTGAAATTTCAATTAAAGAAACCGTTAATTTTATTGAAATTATAGTAAAAAATCCTGGAAAGCTTAATTATGAAAAGAAAAATGGGTTGGGGTTAAGTAATTTAAAAAAGAGATTAGAAATACAATATAAGGGAAAAGCAAGTATAAAAATAAGCGAAGCATCAGGAAAAAAAATAGTTGCAACTTTATTAATTCCAATTGTAACAGAATGAGCACATATAAAACCATAATAATTGATGATGAACGATTGGCACGTGAGGAGGTTAAAAGAGCGCTTTTGCCCTATCCTGAATTTGTAATTGTTGGTGAAGCAAATAATGTGGATGCTGCAATTGCTCTAATAGCAGAAGAAAAACCAGATCTTATCTTCTTAGATATTCATATGCCTGAAAAATCAGGGTTCGATTTGCTGGAAGAGCTAACAACTGTACCAGAAGTGGTATTTACTACGGCCTATAATCAATATGCAGTTCAAGCTTTTGAAGTGAATGCCTTAGATTATATTGTAAAACCCTTACGGGATGAGCGCTTTGCAAGTACCATGGAGAAGGTAAAATTGGAACTATCGAAAAAAGAAGAGATAAGACAAGAACCTTATGAGATGAATAAAAAAATATTCATCAAAGATGGCGAGCAATGTTATTTTATTCCTTTAAGCGATATTCGATTTATAGAGTCTTTGGATAATTATGCCAGATTATATTTTGGCAAAAATAAGGCAATGATAAAGAGATCGTTAAACCTACTAGAGGAGAAGTTGGATGCAACTGTTTTTTTTAGAGCCAATAGAAGTCAGATAATCAACATACACTACATAAAAGAAATTCATCCACATTTTAATAATAGACTTCATATTACACTAACTACGGGTGAAACGATAGAGGTGTCAAGTAGACAATCCGTAAGGTTTAAAAATTGGAATAGCCTGTAAGAGAATAATTGTACAAAGTATTTTACGCTCATTTCTGTTTATTTACGCTCCTGTACTTTCTCTTTTTATTTATTTAAAAACTTCATTGCTTTGTATCATAAATAGAGTCAAATAATAAAATCATATTATGAAACAGACTAAAATAATGCATTACATACTTAAATTTTTATACGTAGCTGTAATTTCACTACTGTTTTCTTGTGGTGAAAACACATTGTTAGAAACAAATAAACCAACATTAAATGATTTTACTGTTGGAGAAAAATGGACTTGGAAATGGCAACGTTCCGTTGAAGGTGAAGTACTTGGAGAGGGAGTAGATGTTAAAGAAGTAGTAAACTATAAAGGCGATTTAGGCTTTCATTACGTCCACCTTAAAGACACTGTTAAAATAACTGAAATTGTAAACAGAAAGCAAAGTAAAAATCCTTTTCGTGATTGGCCATTGAAGCTAGGTAAAAAGTGGAAACACATAGAAAATTGGGAAAATGAATCAGGAGAGAAAGGAAGATATAATCGTGATGTTGAAGTTGTTTCATTTGAGAAAATAACTGTAAAGGCTGGTGAATTTTGGGCTTATAAAATAAAGTACGACGGAGTAATAGAAAATTTTGCAACTGGAGGAAAAGGGGAAATGGTTGATTTTTGGTGGTATTGTCCAGATTTAAAAGATTATTTAAAGCACACACAAGATAGTGGAAATGGTTTTTTGTATTCAAGCGAATTAATTAAGTATTCAAACCCTAATAAGAATTAAGGGCATTATACAATTTATAAGAATACATCAATCAATTAAAAAGGAACTATATTATGAAAACAATACCAATTTACATTATGGGATTTTTGATGTTAACGATAACATCTATTGGTTCTTGCCAAACAACAGAGTCATTTCAAAAACCAAGAACAGTTGAAAAAGAAGGAAAGCAATATTTGGTTCAGGATTCTGTATTAATAACCACAAGAGACGGAGCCAAAATAGCTACAATCATAGTTAGAGATAAAAATATAAAAACACCGCAAACGGCTATTTTATTTCATACCGTTTATACTCGAAAAACGGATATTAATAGAGCGATAAAAGCTGCTAATAATGGATATGTTGGGGTGGTTTCTTACACAAGAGGGAAGGGGTTGAGTCCAGATGAAATTATACCTTATGAACATGAATCTAACGATGTTTATGATGTTATTGATTGGATTAGTAAACAATCCTGGAATAATGGGGAAGTAGGCATGTATGGTGGCAGTTATGTAGGCTTTGTGCAATGGGCAGCAGCAAAAAAACTACATCCTGCCTTAAAAACAATTGTCCCCTCAGCAACTGCGGCTCCAGGGATTGCAGAGCCCATGGAAAACGGGGTTATCCCACATTTTTTTTACCCTTGGCCTCATTATGTATCCACAAACAAATATTTAAATAACGAATTGTACAATGATGGTAAAAGGTGGGGGAACTTATATCAGGAACAATATGAAAAAGGAACAGCGTATCGATCGATGGATAGTCTGGACGGTTTAGACAATCCCATTTTTAGAAAATGGCTAGATCATCCCACATATGATGCTTATTGGCAAAACATGATGCCATACAAGGAGGATTTTGCTCAAATAGATATTCCGGTATTAACAACAACGGGGTATTACGATGGTGGGCAGATTGGTGCTATGCATTATTTAAAAGAACATTATAAATATAATAAAAACGCAGAGAACTATCTAGTAATCGGTCCTTATACCCATTTTGGTTCACAGAGTATTCCAGACAAAGAAGTGGGGGGTTATGCTATTGATGAAGTCGCACAGATTAACATCACAAATTTAATTTTTGATTGGTTTGATTATATTTTTAAAGAAGCTCCAAAGCCTGAGTTGCTAAAGGATAAGATTAATTACCAGATTATGAGTGCTAATACTTGGGGACATGCGTCCTCTATTAATAATATGAGTAATCACACATTGAAATACTATTTCAATAATAAACCATCTGGAGTAGTTTTTAAGTCCACGTTCGACTCAGGTAATAATGGGAGCAATCAACATTTTTCGTTTACGGAGGGAAAACCAGAAGTTTTAGAGTATTTAGAGCAAGAAGTTGACTTTTCGGATAGGGCACCAGAAGCGCAGCACAATTATTTTACACCATTCACAATTAATGAAACACTTACTGTTGGAAACGGTTTTTCGTTTATTACACCTGCATTCGAAGAAGATGTAGAGCTTAATGGATCATTTTTTGGAGAATTGAAAATAGCCATCAATAAAAAAGATATGGATTGTTCTATGTTGTTATATGAACAGACACCCGAGGGAAAATATTTTAAATTAACATTGCGATATGTGGGGAGAGCAAGTCATGCTAAAAATATTGAAACAAGACACTTATTGAAACCTAATGAAATTACCTCTTTTCCGTTTACCAATGTTAGAATGACCAGTAAGAAATTGAGAAAAGGAAGTCGTTTGGTAATAGTGTTAAATGTTAATAAACATGCTTATGAGCAATTAAATTATGGTACAGGAAAAGATGTGAGCGATGAAACCATTGCTGATGCAAAAGAGCCATTAATTGTAAAATGGTATAACGATAGTTTCATTAAATTTCCAATAAAAAAATAAAGATTAACATTAATATTGATATTAAGACCCCTTTCAGTTTTCAGAAAGGGGTTTTTGTTGTTCGTCAGTTCGAGTAAAATTCTTGAGAAAGAATTTTATATCGAGAACTTTTTACAAATACTTCTCGATACAATTCTTCATGCTTCAGAACCACTCGAAGTGACTAAAATTATAGTATTTAGGGCTTACTACTTTAATTAGAATTTAATATATCTCTAATTATTTTTAAATGATGATTTGTATGTAGTTGCAAAAAGCGAATGGTTCTTTTTTTATGTAACACACCAAAAACAAAATGCTTAAAATGTGCATGTTTATCAGCAGATTTTAGCTTTTCAATATTTTGATAAGCTGTTTGAATTTGTACATTCAAATCTTCAATAGAAATAATTTCAGGAGGTCTAACAAACTTTGGGGCTTTTACCTTTCCTCTTGGAAAATAACCAATAGTGAACAATAATAGTCGCCATGTATTGAAGTTTCTTTTATAATCCTCTGGGTTAGATTTTAATAAAGTGTCGCAGACCAAATTAATAACTTTTAATGAATGGTCTATTTGCCAAGCCACATCAGATGTAGAAACCTTGGCATTTCTTTTGTCTTTAACAGCGACATAGCGTTCTAATTCTTGAATTAATGGAATAAGAGTTTTTGGTTGTCTTTTTAACATGCTCTAAGCTACTAAAAAATAAGATTGAATAAAGCAATATGATTAATGTCAGTTCTCGATACAATTCCTCATACTTCGGAATCACTTGAAGTGACATTTTACGATAGATTAAATAAAAAACCCCAAACATAAGTGTTTGGGGTTTTTTTAATACCTAAAAGCGAAGCGATCTATACTCTAGAAGTGCTAGCGGTCTTTTTTTAGTATCTATAATATTCAGGTTTATAAGACCCTTCAACTTTAAACCAATATAATCTGCTTGATCTTTTTTAAGTTCTGTTAACTCAACACCAATTTTAGCCAAGTGATATGAATTAAATTTAAGTCTAAAAAAATATAAAACCTCTTATTTGGACAGGTTTTTTTATCACAAAAAAATTTTAAGATTTATTATTTATTTTAAAAAAGTAAGTTGTTTCAAATTTTTCCCATTAGGATCCATAGAGTAAATATGATAATTTCCATCCTTATTTGATTCAAAAACAATCTTTTTCCCATCATTGGCCCATCTAGGGTTATTGTTTCTTCCATGATTTTTTGTAATCTGTACAATTTTCTGATTATTAATATTTATTTTATACAATTCTCTTAAACTTCTACCATCACGATTAGATACAAAAACAATGGTTTTGTTATCTGGAGCTATTGTAGGGTTATAGTTGGATCCTTTACCATCTGTAATTTTTTTTTGATTTGACCCATCGCTATTCATTATCCAAACGTCTGTAGTTTTTTCTATCTGACTATGAAATACAATTCTAGAGCCATCAGAAGACCAGGAAGCATAACCATTGTGAGCATTTCCTGTGGTTAGTTGTTTCTTTCTCTGAGTTTTTAAATCCATTACATAAATATGATCATGAGATTCATTTTCATTTGAAATGAAGAGTATTGATTTACCGTTAGGAGAAAAAACCACTGAATGCTCTTCAGCTTTACTTTTTGTCAGGTTTCTTTTCTTTTTAGTTTTCGTGTTTAACAAATAAATGTCTTTATTTTCTTCGTAGACGATTTTTTCCTTAAAACCAAATGGAGCTAATTCGGCTTCTGGGCTATTAGTAATTCTCATTTCATTTCTTCCATCAATATCTATTCTATAAATCTCAGAGTTGTTATCTCTTTTAGAGTTAAAATAAATATATCTGTCATTGCCTATAGATGGGCTCCCATTAAATGTTGAGGTTTTAGTAAGGTTTTTCAACTCTTTTGTTAATATGTTAAGGCTATAAATATCATTACCTCCATTAAGTGTTGATGTAAAAAAAATCTTTGAGTCATCATTTGAATAAATAGCAAACCAATCATCAACATAATTATTTGATAGATTTTTAATGTTATTTCCTTTTAAATCAATAGTGAATACATCTATGTCACCATCTAAATTAGCTCCAAATATTAACCTATCCCCTTTTGATGACCACTTCGGTCCAAGTTCACTAAAATCATTATTTGTAATTCGGTTTATTTTTTTGGTATCTATATCGTATGTATAAATCTCTTCCTTTTCATTGTCTCTATTAGAAACAAAAGCAATCTTTTTTCCGTCTGGACTCCATGAAGGGTAAATATCCCGAGAGGAAGAATGGGTAATTCTTGTTGCTTTTCCTTCTTTTAAGGAAAGTGTATAAATTTCAGGATTTCCGTCACGTTCTGAGTAAAAAGCAATTGATTTACCATCAGGTGACCATGATGGAGAAAAATCAGCTCCTGGGGAATTAGTTACATTACTAATTTGCCTTCCAGTCGTATCCATTATCATAATTTCTGAATTCTTAAAATCGTCAATCGGGCTTGATATATATGCTATTGCATTTCCTTTTGGAGACCATACAGGTTCAAAATCGTGAGATTTTTGATTAAAAGTTAAGCGAGTTTGTTTAGACCCATCCGATGCCATTTTGAAAATTTCTGCATTTCCATGACGATAGGAATAGAATGTAATAAATTTATCATTAGGGGAAATTGATGGTGCAAAATCTGAAGGTGCTTGCGCAAAAATTTTGCTGAAGTTTATTGAAGTAATTACTAATAATGCTAAGAAGTTTCTCATAATATATTCGTTTTTTAAATTGATTTTAGTTACCAAGTGGGAAAAGCATCAAAATTGGAATTATTTGTCAATTGAATTTCCTTTTTTGTATCTAAACTGATTTTGAACAATTCTTGATTTCCTTTCGCCGACCCCACAAATAAAATTTCTCTTCCTGAATCTGACCAAGAAGGAGCAGAGTATGAAATAACATTTTTGACAATGAGACTAATACTATTTCCGTTAGGAGACATCGTAATCATATCGTAGCTTTTATCTATTTTTCTGTTTACAGCTATTCTCTTGCCATCTTTTGAAAATGAGGGATTAGTATAACTTTCTCCATTAGGAGATATTTGTTTAATCTCTTTAGTTTGGAGATTCATTGAGTATAAAACTTTTTCTCTTATATAAGAATAGATAATTGATTTTCCATCTGGATGAGAAGTACTTGTAGCTCCCCAACTTGGTCGTTTCTTCTTTTTATAGTTTTGTGTTAAGTTTATTTCTTTTCCTCCAATAGCAGGAACCATTAGGATTTCCCAAGTACCATTTCTTCTACCGCTAAAAATGATGCTTTTCCCATCTGCGCTCCAATTTGAATACAATCCTTCTTCTTTTGTAAGTCTTCTTTTATTGCTTCCGTCGATATTCATCACCCAGATAGAATAATTATCATGCCCATCTGTATCACTATGGTATGCAATTTTTGTCCCATCAGGAGATAATTTAGGTCCATTGTGATGTGGATAATGCCCTCTACCATTATTTGAAGTTAGCTTTACTCTTGGGCCACTTCCATCTGCACTAATTCTAACAATATCTCTGCCTCTCGAATTTAAATTAGATGAGAAATAAATGTACTTGTTTTTTTGTAGATGTAAATTATTTTTTACTGACAGGGGGTTAGAAAGTATCAATAAAAAGAAAAAAGAAACTAGTGTCTTCATTATTTATAGTTTGAATTTGCTCAAAACTATTTTAGGACTTGTTAAATAGACGTTAAAATGAAGATCTTTTAGGTAACAATAACCTATTCTGTTACTTATTTATTGATTTATATTCAGAAGGTGTCATGTTTAAATACTTTTTGAAAGCTCTATTAAACGACATTTTATTAGAAAAGCCAACTTCATGTGCTATTGCTTCTATAGTGTATTGTTCCATTTTAGGGTCAATGATTAATTCTTTTGCATCTGCTATTCTATAGCTATTAATAAAATCAGAGAAGTTTTGCTGCTCAAATTCATTGATGATTTTGGAAAATACTTTGGAAGACATATTCATTTGTCTAGCTATTTTATCTAATGAAATATCCTCATTTAAATAAGGCTTATTTTTTAACATTAATTCTTTAATCTGAGCATGCATGTCAATCATTTTAGAATTTAATCTAAGGTTTCTCTTTTGCTTTCTTGGTTTTAAAAGATTATTAATAACTGCATAACTAATGTAGCTAGCAAGAATGAAAAATAAAATTGAAAGTACTTGCCAATACATCTCATTCGGAAATGGTTGTAAAGAATAAAAGAGCCAATTTCCAAATAAATAAAAGCACACTACAGAAGTAAATCCAATAATATAAACTGTATGATTTCTATGAAATCTTGTTTGTGGTGTTTTTATATCCTTCAGGAGAATTGTAATTGAAATAAAAAGATAAATAACTGGATGTAATTGAAACAATAATGAAACAATGTCAATATTTGGATATAGATATTCATCAGACAATTTAAATTCATAAAACCTATCTATAATCTTTCTCTTTTCAGATGCAGATTGTAAAAAATTAGGAAATCTCCATAGCTTATCTAAAACAAAAGGAAGTATATGAAGAAAATAAACAGTCCTCCACTTAAACTTTACTTCTTTAATAGCAATAGTTTGAAAATACATTGCTGGACCAAGCAAAAGCAGAAAGAATGGTCCAATATAAAGTAAATGAGGAACAGAAGATAAAAAATGGGTTTTTATAAAAACAGGTTCCACTATATTTAAAGAGAAAATAAAAAGAACTAAGATTAAAAATATGGCACTACTATCTTTATTAGGTTTACTAATTAAGTATAACATACTTAGAAATAGCTGTCCCATACTCATAAATAATAAGATAGAATAAAAATCTAATCTTTGAATAATCTCCATATTTAACATTTTCCTGTAGGCTTCGCTATTTCTATACCCAATACCTAACCTAAAACCATAAAAAACTATAATACATTAATCTTTTTTCAGAAAGAGTTATAGATTGATTTAGAGATTAAAAATAAAAAAACCTCTCGACATTGGGAGGTTTTTTTATATAATAGATTTTGTCTTCACAAGAATGAAAATACTTTAGTATCTATAATACTCAGGTTTATAAGGCCCTTCAACTTTAACACCAATATAATCTGCTTGATCTTTTTTAAGCTCTGTTAATTCAACGCCTATTTTTTCTAAATGAAGCTTGGCTACTTTTTCATCAAGATGCTTTGGTAACATATATACTTTGTTTTCGTAGGCATCTTTATTATTCCAAAGTTCTATTTGAGCCAAAGTTTGATTTGTAAATGAGTTACTCATTACAAAACTTGGGTGACCTGTTGCACAACCTAAATTTACTAGACGACCTTGCGCTAAAACAATCACGTCTTTTCCATTTACATCGTATTTATCAACTTGAGGTTTAATAACATCTTTTGTATGACCGTGGTTTTTGTTTAACCAAGCCATGTCAATTTCGTTATCAAAATGACCAATGTTACATACAATGGTTTTGTCTTTCATAGCTTCAAAGTGTTCGCCACGAACAATGTCTTTATTTCCAGTGGTTGTAATAACGATATCTGCATTACCAACTACGGTCTCAAGTTTCTTCACTTCAAAACCATCCATAGCAGCTTGTAGCGCACAAATTGGGTCAATTTCAGTAACAGTTACAATACTTCCAGCACCTTTAAATGAGGCAGCAGTACCTTTACCAACATCACCATAACCACAAACAACCACGCGTTTTCCAGCTAGCATAATATCTGTAGCACGTCTAATTGCATCAACAGCACTTTCACGACAACCGTATTTGTTATCGAATTTAGATTTAGTAACACTATCGTTTACGTTTATTGCAGGCATTGGCAACGTTCCGTTTTCCATACGCTCATATAATCTATGAACTCCTGTAGTGGTTTCTTCACTTAAACCATTAATGCCATCAACCAATTCAGGATATTTATCTAAGACCATATTGGTTAAATCGCCTCCATCATCAAGAATCATGTTTAATGGTTTGCGATCTTCACCAAAAAATAAGGTTTGCTCAATACACCAATCAAATTCTTCTTCTGTCATGTCTTTCCATGCATAAACAGCAGTTCCAGCATCAGCAATTGCAGCGGCAGCTTGATCTTGTGTTGAGAAAATATTACAAGAACTCCAAGTCACTTCAGCACCTAAAGCTTGTAATGTTTCAATTAACACAGCCGTTTGAATCGTCATATGCAAACAACCTGCAATACGAGCGCCTTTTAAGGGTTGAGAATCTTTGTACTCTTCACGAAGGCTCATTAATCCAGGCATTTCAGCTTCAGCCAATTCAATTTCTTTTCTTCCCCAAGCCGCAAGCGACATATCTTTAACTTTGTTAGCTACGTAAGGAATTGTTTTTGTGTTCATATAAGTATATTTTTTCTATGTGTTTTTAAAAGCGACAACTTTGGTTTTAGAATTTAAAAATAGTTAAATTCGCTATGTTAAAAATGCCAAGTACACTTTAGCGTTGCAAAGATAACTATTAACTTTCAGAAAAGTAAATGCCACTTTATAAAACCTTTACTCCAAATTCACAAACTACTGTTAAAATCTGGAAGATTACCGAATCTTATGACGAATTACTGAAGCCGTTGGATTTGAAACCTAATAGTATGGAGCGTGTATTAGGAATGAAAAGCGAATGGCATCAAAGAGGATTTTTAAGTGTACGACATATTCTCCGGGATTTAGGTTACACAGACCAAGATTTATTTTATGATGATTATGGGAAGCCTCACTTAAAAGATGGTAAGTGTATTTCAATTACACATTCTTTTTTATTTGTTGGTGTTATTATTAGTGATGCAGAGGTTGGGATTGATATAGAAATGCAGCGCGATAAAATTGCTCGAATTGCACCAAAGTTTATTGATTATGAGTTCAATTATTTAAAAAAAGATTCAGAAAACTATATTAATGAATTAACCATTATTTGGTGTGTTAAAGAGTCGTTATACAAGTTGTTTGCAACGCCTGGAATGGTTTTTAAAGATCATTTTTTAGTCATTCCATTTATGATAAAAGATAGTGAAACAGTGGCTTGGATAGATTTTAAAAACAAAAAGTATCGTTATAACACTAAGTTTTTAGAGTTTGAAGGGTTTACTTGTGCTTATGTTATTAGCTAAATGAAAAGCATCTACCAAAATATACTTGACTCGATTTCTGAGAAGAAAAAATTATTAGCAGTTTTAATAGATCCTGATAAAATAAAACTTAATGATATATCTAGTTTTATTGAAAAAGTAAACAAATCTAAAGTAACTCATGTTTTTGTTGGTGGTAGTTCAGTAATTGAGAGTGCTACTGAAAAATTAGTAACAGAAATAAGACGTTTTACAAGCTTACCTATTGTTTTATTTCCAGGAGACGTCAACCAGCTTACTGATAGAGCAGATGGTTTATTGTTTTTGTCATTGATTTCAGGTAGAAACCCAGACTATTTGATAGGAAAACATATAGAATCAGTTTCAAAATTACGTAAAACTCATCTTGAGATTATTCCAACAGGATATTTGTTGATTGAAAATGGTAAAGAAACCTCAGTACAAAGAATTACAGAGACTATTCCAATGTCAAGACATAATATTCAAGCTATCTCGGATACAGCTAAAGCTGGAGAATTACTAGGAATGAAACTCATCTATTTAGAAGCAGGAAGTGGTGCGTTGCATCCCGTTAGTACAGAGATAATTTCAACTGTAAAACAAGATCTAAATATTCCATTAATTATTGGTGGTGGCATACGAAGCAAAGCACAACTAGATAAAGCTTTCAAATCAGGAGCAGACATCGTGGTTATTGGAACTGCTTTCGAAGAAGATGTATCTTTTTTTAATGAATTAGTATGAACGAGATAGTTAATTTTTTTATCGAACCTTATAAAACTGCTACAACACTAAATATTAGTTTAGAAATACTAGCAGTTGTTTTTGGAGTGGCCAGTGTTTGGTTTGCAAAAAAGGAAAGCATTTGGGTGTATCCAACAGGTATTATTAGCACAGCTATTTATGTGTATATATGCTATCAGTTTACACTTTATGGTGATTTGATTATAAATATTTACTACACATTAATGAGTATTTATGGTTGGTATATGTGGACTAAACTCATACAAGGAGAACATATTGAAATCACGAAATCTTCAGAAAAAGATATACTAAAAGCTGTTGGTATTTTTATAAGCACAGCAATATTTGTGATATGTGTTTACTTGTATTTTAATAGATTTGATAGAATTACCGATTATTTTGACACATTTACAACAGGTATTTTCTTTGCTGCCATGTGGATGATGGCAAACAAAAAAATTGAACATTGGCTATTATGGATTGGAGGTAACATTATTTCAATTCCGTTATACTTTATAAAAGGATTGGGTTTCTCAGGAATTCAATTCACCATATTTTTAATACTAGCTGTTTTAGGATATATTGAATGGAAAAACAACTTAAACAAGAACCTGCAAGCTGCGTCAAAGTAGTGCTGTTTGGTCCCGAATCGACAGGAAAAACAACCTTATCTAGGCATTTAGCTAGATATTATAATTCTGTTTGGGTACCAGAATATGCCAGAGAATATTTGCAAAATGTTTGGAATAACGAGCGAAGAACATGTGAGCCTAAAGATTTAGTTCCTATTGCTATTGGGCAAATGGCTTTAGAAAACGAGCTTGCTAAAAAAACAGATTCTGTTTTAATTTGCGATACCGATTTGCTAGAAACCAAAGTGTATTCTGAAGCTTATTATTCTGGAACTTGTGATCCTATTTTGGATAAGTATGCTATTGAAAACACCTATGACTTGTATTTTTTAACTTATATAGATGTACCATGGGAAGCAGATGACTTACGTGACAAGCCCAATGAGAGAGAGCGTATGTTTAAGGCCTTTGAAGATGCATTAAAAAAGTATAACAGACCCTATGTATTGCTTAAAGGCAATAAAAAAGAACGACTGGAAGAAGCAGTTAAGCATATTGATAAATTAATTAAAGAGCACCATTGAATTTTACTAAAGAAGACATTAAGCAAATAGAAAAAAAAGGATTAACAGTAGATAAAGTATTATCTCAATTAGAACTTTTTAAAAAAGGAATTCCTTTTGTTAACCTTAAAAGTGCTGCAACAGTTGGAGATGGTATTTGGTCTTTTAACGAAGAAGATATTAATGAACTAATAACACTTTACAATTCTAAAAAAGACAATGTTTCAATTGTAAAATTTGTTCCAGCTTCTGGAGCTGCAACAAGAATGTTTAAAGCATTGTTCCAGTTTTTAGAAGGATACAATCCTAAAAATAAGCCTCTTGAGGCTTATTTAAAAAACTCAAATAATAAGGAATTAGCTATTTTTTTTGAAGGATTAAATAAACTTCCTTTTTTTAATGAGGTCATATTAAAATTAAATGACACGCACTCAAATTATAATACTCTCTCCAGCGATGAACAGCAATGGTTATTTGTAAAAACCATGTTGGATAAAAACCTTTTAAATTTTTCTTCGTCACCAAAAGGACTACTGCCATTTCATCAATATAAAAACTATGTTTTAACAGCCTTTGAAGAACATTTATTTGAAGCTGCTAAATATGCATCCTCTAAAAACGAAGCCGATTTACATTTTACAGTTTCTAAAACGCATCAACAAAAATTCTCTAAAAAAATAAATACAGTTAAAGATGTAATTGAACACTCTACTTTAACAAAGTTCAATATTTCGTTTTCATATCAAAAGCAAGCAACCGACACCATTGCTGTAACATTATCAAATGAGCCTTTAAGAGATAAAAATAAGAAGTTGGTATTTAGACCTTCAGGGCATGGTGCGCTTATTGAAAACTTAAACAATATAGATGCCGATGTTATTTTTATAAAAAATATAGATAACGTAGTTGTTAGCAACTATGTAGATGAGGTTGCTAAATACAAAAAAATGCTTGGAGGAATTCTTTTAAAAATTCAAGAGAATATTTTTAATTATCAACATATTCTAGACACTAAGGTAAGTAATGAGCAGCTTATAGAGATTACTAATTTTTTAACTCAGAAACTTAATATTGTATTAAATTATAATTTCAATAATCTAAACTTTCAAGAGAAGAAAACGTATTTAAAAAGTCAGCTTAATAAACCCATTCGTGTTTGTGGAATGGTGAAAAACCAAGGCGAACCAGGAGGAGGTCCATTTTGGGTGAAAGATGCTTCGGCAACTGTTTCTTTGCAAATTGTAGAGTCTGCACAAATAGATAAAAACGACCCTCAACAGATTGAGATTCTTAAAAATGCGACTCATTTTAATCCTGTAGATTTAGTGTGTGGGGTTAAAAATTATAAAGGAGAAAAGTATGATTTAACAAAATTTATTGACAAAAATACAGCCTTTATTACCACAAAAACAAAATCTGGAAAAGACTTAAAAGCATTAGAGCTTCCAGGTTTATGGAATGGTAGTATGGCCTATTGGAATACCATTTTTGTTGAAGTTCCGCTAATTACATTTAACCCTATAAAAACGGTTAACGACCTTTTAAAAGAAACACATCAAGTTAAAATAAATTGAATCAAGAGCAGCTCATAACCGAACTTAAATTTAAAGCAGTACGTAGCTCTGGCAGTGGAGGACAAAACGTAAATAAGGTTGCTACAAAAGTTGAACTATACTACGATTTAGAAAACTCAAAAAATATAACTAATCAAGAGAAAGAAAGATTAAAAGAGTTTTTAAGCAATCGATTAAATAATGACAATGTACTAATCTTGCAATGTTCAGAAACTCGAAGCCAGCTTAAAAACAAGCAAATAGTTATTGCAAAGTTTTTAGATTTAATAGCAAAAGGACTAAAAGAGCAAAAAAAACGTGTTCCAACTAAAACGCCTAAGGCAGTTAAAAACAAAAGATTAGCAAAAAAACGTCAAAAAGCCGAAAAGAAAGCGAACAGAAAAAAACCAGATTTAGATTAAGTTTTCAGTTTTAGTCGCAGTTCAGAGAGAAATAAGTTTAATAACAGAATTAATTTTTTATAGAACTAAAAAAATAGCAATTCATAATTTGTAATTCCTAATACATATTTATATTTGTAGCGTTCTCATAAAGGGGTGCTTTTCAGTTAGCAGTCATCAGTAAGCAGTTATCAGTATTCTTAAAAACTTTTAATTGTCAACTTTTAACTTTTAACTCCGAGAGGCTGAGATCATACCCATTGAACCTAGAACAGGTAATGCTGTTTAGGAAGGCGATAATCGCCAATGTATAATTTTTTGATTCTGTCACCTTGAGCGCAGTCGAAAGGTCTTTTTCAAAATCAATTTTAACAACAAAAGAATAATTACCTCTTTTTATTCGATTATAATTTTATTTAATCGATATGAAAAATTTATTTCTTTTTTTAACACTACTCGTGTTGTCAGTCAGTGTAACAGCACAAGAAAATCAAAAAGCACAAGACACGACCAAAATCGAAAAACTGGATGAGATTTTAGTTAAGGCTGTACGTGTTCAACCTACATCACCTATAACGCATTCCAATGTCAAGAAAGAAGACCTAGAAAAACGAAATCTAGGACAAGACATTCCAGCACTATTAAATTATTTACCTTCGGTAATAACATCCTCTGATGCTGGAGCTGGAATTGGATATTCTTATCTTCGTGTTCGTGGTTCGGATGCTACACGTATTAATGTTACCATTAACGGAATTTCTTATAACGATAGCGAAAGCCAAGGAACATTTTGGGTAAATCTAGGCGATTTTGCCTCATCTACACAAAACCTGCAATTACAGCGTGGTGTTGGGACTTCAACCAATGGATCTGGGGCGTTTGGAGCAAGTTTAAATATTTTAACTGATGCTATCTCTAATGAAGCAGGAGGTGAAGTTTCAAACTCATTCGGATCGTTTGGTACTAGAAAACATACGGTAAAATTCACTACAGGAAAAATCAATGACCATTTCGAATTTGCTGGAAGATTGTCTAACATCTATTCTGATGGTTATGTTGACAGAGCATTTGCCGATTTAAAATCGTATTTCTTGCAAGGAAGTTATGTTGATGAAAATACGTTAATAAAAGCATTGGTCTTTGGAGGAGAAGAGCACACCTATCAAGCATGGTATGGTTTGTCGGCTGAGGAGCTAGAGGAAGACAGACGTCAAAACCCTTATACATACGATAATGAAACCGATAATTACTGGCAAAACCATTATCAATTACATTGGAACGAGCAATTAAATAGTCAATGGTCAACAAACCTTGGACTTAACTACACAAGAGGTGAAGGCTATTTTGAGCAGTTTAAAGATGATAGGGATGCCGAAGATTACAATAATTTAATTAATGATGGTAGTGATGTCATTGTACGCAGGTGGTTAGATAATCATTTTTACGTAGCAAATGGTTCTGTAACTTACATAGAGAATAGCATTGAAATTATTTCAGGCGCATCAGTTAGTACTTATACTAACGACCATTATGGTGAAGTAATTTGGGCTAGTAATTTAGCACCTAATACTAATATAAATGATAGATACTACTTTAGCACATCCGATAAAACCGATTGGAGCATCTTTTCAAAAGCTAGTTTTAAAGTATCAAATAATGTAAAGGCATTTGTAGATGTACAAGGACGATTTGTAAACTATAAAACTGTTGGATTAACATCTAATAGAATACCCATTAATGTAGATGAAAATTATAGTTTTTTCAATCCAAAACTTGGGTTAACTTATAAAATAAACAATAATAATAGTTTATATGCATCGTACGCAAGAGCCAATAAAGAACCAAACAGAAACGATTTTGAAAGTAACGCTGCTCGAGTAAAACATGAAAGCCTCAACGATTTTGAATTAGGATGGCGATTTGCTAACGAAAAACTAAGTGTCAATACAAACTTGTATTACATGAACTATAAAAACCAGTTGGTACTTACAGGGGCTTTGGATAATTCAGGTGAATATTTAAGAGAAAATATAGATAAGAGTTATCGACTAGGTTTAGAGATTGATGCAAATTTTGATGTTTCAAATAAATGGACACTTAATTCTAATGTTGCCATAAGTGAGAATAAAATAAATGAGCTAATAATTGATAGAGATGGAGGTTTAACCAACTTTGGAAAAACAAACATTGCTTTTTCACCTAGCTTAATTTCTGGAAATTCTATTACATATAAACCAATTAAGAATATACAACTAGCTTTATTAGGTAAGTATGTGAGCTCTCAATATTTAAGTAATACCGATACTGAGGCATCAAAAATTGATGGTTATTTTGTGAGTGATTTTAATGCGATGTATGAGCTAAAAATGAATAGTGTTTTTAAATCAATAGTTTTTAAAGGATTAATAAATAATCTTTTTAATAACGAGTATGTTGATAGAGGCTATACGTACTTAAATACATGGAGTGGATTAACAGCTATTGAAGAACAAGGTTATTATCCGCAAGCAACCATTAACTTTTTAGTTGGCATGACATTGAAATTTTAATTTCCTGCCTTAAGCCTAATCAAGAAAGCGACTTTTAGAGGTCGCTTTTTTGTCAATTACTTATAATTAGGTCATTACCACTTTGTTCAACACGATAAGCTTTTAATCCGCAGTTTAAGTCTGGGTCACTTAATGGTTGTCCAGTAATTAGGCTATAAACATTAGCATCAGTACAGCCACAAGTGCCTTCTAATCCGTTTATTTCTAATCGCGAACAAGTATTTGGTGTATGATTAGGGTCGCTAGCGTCCCAAGCCAAATAACCAGTTCCAGAATTGGTGACAATAACACCACCATTTCCAACATTTGGAACATATACCGAATTACTTACAAACTGTAAATTACTATAAGGAAAAACATTTAAATTAATACTTGTATTAACACCAACATTTAATAAAAATCTACAGTTTCTATTGTTAACATCGCTCTTACTACACGAAGAGAATAGAAAAATTAAAACAAGGCTATATAAGGGCTTTTTCATAGTGAGAATAAATCATTTGCAATTTACAATAAAAACGTAATTAATGTAATATTTTGTATATTTGTGTTACAATCTCGTGTGAGCGAGATTTTTTTATTCCGAATGCTTGCACTGAGCTACATCGAAGTGAGTTTCGGAATCTTTTTATTAAATAAACTATGAAGTTATGAGCAACGTATCGTATTACACTGCAGAGGGATTAAAGAAACTAAGAGACGAGTTAAGGCAATTAAAAGATATTGAGCGTCCAAAAGCATCTAATGCCATTGCTGAAGCTAGAGATAAAGGAGATTTGAGCGAAAATGCTGAGTATGATGCAGCAAAGGAAGCACAAGGAATGCTTGAAATGAAAATTGCTAAACTAGAAGAAGCTTTAGCAGGTGCAAGATTAATTGATGAATCCCAATTAGATTTATCAAAAGTGTTGGCATTATCTGTTGTTAAAATTAAAAACCAAGCCAATGGTATGGAAATGACTTATACCTTAGTAGCTGATGGAGAAGCAGATTTAGCCTCAGGTAAAATATCTATAAATTCTCCTATTGGAAAAGGGTTACTTGGTAAATCTGTAGGTGATGTTGCAGCTATTCAAGTTCCTAATGGCATCATTAATTTTGAAATTTTAGAAATATCAAGGTCCTAATGGCAAGCATTTTTACAAAAATAGTTAATGGAGAAATTCCTTGTTATAAGGTTGCTGAAACCGAAGATTTTTTAGCCTTTCTAGATGTAAACCCAAATGCTAAAGGTCATACATTATGTATTCCAAAAAAAGAAATAGATAAAATTTTCGATCTCGATGAGGTGACCTATAACGGACTTATGAGTTTTTCTAGAAAAGTAGCCATTGCTATTGAAAAAACGATTGATTGTAAGCGTGTTGGCATGTCGGTTATTGGGTTGGAAGTACCTCATGTACATGTGCATTTAATTCCTTTAAATTCAATGGAGGATGTACGTTTTACAAGTAAAGTTTCCTTGTCTAAAAAGGAGTTTGAAGCAACTGCAAAGGCTATACATAGTAATCTTTAAATTTTAATAATACCAACTGTAAATAAAATTGCAAGTAATATTAAAACATCTAGAGTAATTATAAGCATCCAAGCTAAACGTTTTAATTTAAACGATTTTGGATTTGGTGTAAATGCTTTTTTCTTATAATCAACAACACGTTCAATATCGTCTGTCCAACGTACTGGAAAAATTTCAGTATTGCATACCTTACAGCTTAATGTATAAGCAATATCATCGGTTATTGCTTTATAAAAGAGTGCTTCGCTATATTTTTGTTTAAAAGATAATTGTAGCCCTTCAGTTGAAAAGCACTCAGGGCAATGGTTGTTAAGTGACTCAGTTTTTATATGAACATAATTGTGTTTCATTATGTTATGAATTGATTATTTTCAAAGAAACTTGTATGGTGGTGCCTTTGCCAATTTCAGAAGACACTACTTTAATTTTTCCATCATGGTAGTCCTCAACAATACGTTTAGCAAGCGACAAGCCTAATCCCCAACCACGTTTTTTACTAGTAAACCCAGGTTCAAATATTTTTTTAAATCTAGCTTTAGGAATGCCTTTTCCAGTGTCAGTCACTTTTATATGAACATACTTGTCGTTAGGAACAACTTCAATTTTTAAATGCCCTTTTCCTTTCATGGCATCAATGGCATTTTTTACTAAGTTCTCAATTGTCCAACTATAAAGTTGTTTATTTAAGTTAACATTAATGGTTTCACTTGGTGCTAAAAACTCAAATTCAACCAGTTTAGAAGACCGACTTTTTAAATAATCATAAGAGTCTTTGGTTTCGTTTACAATGTTTGATAGTTCTAGGGTTGGAACAGACCCAATTTTGCTAAATCTATCCGTTATGGTTTGAAGTCTATTTATGTCCTTTTCAATTTCTTTAATATGCTCAGGATCTGTGTTCTCCATTTTTAGTATTTCGGTCCAACCAATTAATGAGGATAAAGGCGTGCCAATTTGATGAGCCGTTTCTTTAGCCATTCCAGACCATAATTTATTTTGGGTAGCTACCCTGGAGCTTCTGTAAAAGAAAAATACCACAGCAGCAAACAATACAATGATTAGTATTAAGGCAAGAGGATAGTATTTTAACTTTTCCAATAAAGGAGAGTTTCCATAATAAAGAATCCCTGCACTTTCTGTTTCGTTAGTTACTGGATCGCTATAAACCATTTCAATTGGCTCATTTTCTTTTTCGAATTGTATTATTAATTTCTTTATATATGAAGTGTCTTTGGCTTTTTCTTCATCTATATTATTATAATTATAACTTCCATCAACATTATACCTTATCATGGGAGTTGTTTTGTTACTTGAAAGAATTTGAAGAGGAAGGTCACCTAAATCAGCATTTAAATCTAGGGTCCTATTAATTTCTCTTTGAGCATTTGCCCAATTCTCCATTTTCACACGTTCTTCAGCCTTAAAGTGTTGAAAAAACGTATAAGTATTCCAAAGAATTAACGAAATAATAGCAAAAGACGCTACTATAATAACCCAACGTAAAATGTTTCTATTACTCAAAAAAGATAAGTTTGGTTTTCAATTTTAAATATAATGCAATTATGTTAATATTATTGCTCTAGTTGTTAGTAAAATGGTTTTTAGTTACTACTTAGATTGTTAACTTTGTTGCTCAAAAAATTTAATATGTTTTCATTTGAACCAAAAGAATTGCCAGTTGCAAAATTGCACAGCTATTTGCTTAGTGCTATAGCGCCAAGGCCTATTGCGTTTGCTAGTACTTTAGATGCTGAAGGAAATCCTAATTTGTCACCTTTCAGCTTCTTTAATGTGTTTAGTGCAAATCCACCAATTTTGGTATTTTCTCCTGCAAGACGCGTTAGAGATAGTTCAACAAAACATACTTTAGATAATGTTGAGCAAGTAAAAGAAGTGGTTATAAATGTGGTGAATTTTGACATTGTTCAGCAAATGTCTTTAAGTAGTACCGAATATCCTGAAAATGTTAACGAATTTGATAAAGCAGGATTAACAATGCTTGCCTCAGATGCTGTAAAACCTTTTCGTGTAGCAGAGTCTCCAATACAATTTGAATGTAAAGTGAACGATATTGTCAAATTAGGAACCGAAGGTGGCGCAGGAAATTTAATAATATGTGAAGTCGTTAAAATTCATATCACAGACGAAGTACTTAATGACGATAAAACCATTAATCAAGAACAACTAGATTTAGTTGCGAGAGCTGGAGGAAGTTATTACAGTAGAGCAAATAAAGGATTTTTTGAAATACCAAAGCCCTTAACAACTCTAGGAATTGGAGTAGATGCAATGCCAGAACATGTTAAAAATAGTATGATTTTAACAGGAAACGATTTAGGCATGTTAGGTAATGTTGAAGCACTACCAAGTAGCAAAGAGGTAGAGGCTTTTTTAGTTGATGTAAGTAAACGTTACCCTAATATTAAAGACATGTCGCATAGAGAAAGGCATAAAATTGCTCAAAACTATTTGAGTTATGGCGATGTAGAAAGTGCATGGAAGCTATTATTAACAGAAAAATAAACAGAAATAAATAATATATAAGAACCGATGGAAGTACAAGGAAAAATTAAAGTAATTGGAGAAACTCAAACGTTTGGAACAAATGGATTTAGAAAGAGAGAAATTGTAGTAACAACCGAAGAGCAATATCCACAACATATAATGATTGAATTTGTTCAAGATAAAACAGATTTATTAAATAATTATCAAGTTGGACAACAGGTAAAAATAAACATCAACCTTAGAGGAAGAGAGTGGGTAAACCCTCAAGGAGAAACAAAATATTTTAACTCAATACAAGGTTGGAGAATTGAAAATATACAACAAGAAGCTTCTGGTAATGTGCCTCCAGTACCACCAGCTGAAGCTTTTGAGCCCGTAGATAGCTTAAACGAAGACGAGCACGATGATCTTCCTTTTTAAAAAAACTAATCAAAACAAAAAGTCTCAATAAAAACATTGAGGCTTTTTTGTTGCTGTAAATTTTGGTAATTTTCGAACAACAAGAAACTAAATAAGTCGTATTACTAAAATGCATTTCCTAACTAATAAAATTAGCTTTCCAAAAGTTTCTATGGCCAACGAAGAAGGGTTGCTTGCTATAGGAGGTGATTTAACGGTTGATCGTTTAATAGATGCCTACAAAAAAGGAATTTTCCCATGGTACGAAGTTGGTCAGCCTATTTTATGGTGGTCTCCAGACCCTAGATTTGTACTTTTTCCGGAGAAACTAAAAGTAAGCAAAAGCATGAAACAAGTTTTAAAAAACAGCAATTTTACCGTTACGGTCAATAAAGACTTTAATAGCGTAATTAAAGCATGTGCACTTGCAAAAAGACAAGGACAATCTAGTACGTGGATTACCGATGAGATGATTAAGGCTTATAGCAAATTGCACGACTTGGGATATGCAAAGTCTATTGAGGTTTGGGAAGACAAAAATCTTGTTGCTGGTCTCTATGGCATAGATTTAAACGAAAAAGTATTTTGTGGTGAAAGCATGTTTACTAAAAAAAGCAATGCTAGTAAAGTAGGTTTTATAACATTTGTGAAAAATTCAAATTATAATTTAATAGATTGCCAAGTATATACAAGTCATTTAAAAAGCCTAGGAGCAGAACATATACCAAGAAAAGAGTTTATAAAACACTTAAATTGACATATTTCATAGGCTGGAAAAAATAAAATATTAATATTCGTAAACATAATAGGGAATTAATGCTTACAAAAGAAGATTTTAAACATTACGAAAACAAGGAACAATTTTTAGAGATTCTTAAGAATAAGATTGATAAAAATACTTTAGATGAAATTATTGCTAAGGCTGAGTATGAAAAAGAACTCGAGCAATTACAAGCTGAGTTAGTGAACTTGCAACATTGGGTGGCTAAACATAAAAAACGTGTTTGTATTATTTTTGAAGGACGAGATGCTGCTGGAAAAGGAGGGTCTATACGTAGGTTTACCGAACACCTAAACCCTCGTTCTATGCGAGTTGTAGCACTTACAAAACCAACCGAAGTTGAGCAAGGACAATGGTATTTTAGACGCTATATTAAAGAGCTTCCTGAGCCTGGAGAAATCGTATTTTTTGATAGAAGTTGGTACAATCGCGCTGTTGTAGAACCTGTTATGGGGTTTTGTACCGATAAGCAATATGAAAAATTTATGGTGCAAGTAACCGAGTTTGAACATATGCTTTATGAAGACGGTGTCGATATTATAAAGTTTTGGTTTTCAATAACTAAAGACGAACAAGCACGACGTTTTGAATCAAGACTAAAAAACCCTTTAAAACGCTGGAAGTTTAGTCCAGTAGATAAAGAAGGTCAAGTGCGTTGGGATGATTATACATTTTATAAAGAACAAATGTTTAGCAAAACGCATACTACATTTAGTCCATGGATTTTAATCGTTACCAATAATAAAAAACAAGCTAGATTAGAAAGTATGCGCTATGTACTCTCTAAATTTGATTATGATGGAAAGCGTAAATCAGGTTTAACCATGTTACGAGATCCAAATGTAGTTCAACGTTACCACAGAGCCATTAAGTAAAGACATTGAAAATGACAGAAAATTTAACACCAAAAGATTTAAAACTCTTAAACTCAAAAAAAGGCATCAAGCAATTCTTAAAAGAAGAGCATTATACCATTCCTAAAATATTGCGTTATGTGAAGTATGAAAATAAACTAAAAGAACTACAAGAAGAGTTAATAAAGTTGCAAAAATGGGTAGAAGATAACGATGAAAAAGTAGTCATTCTGTTTGAAGGTCGAGACGCTGCAGGTAAAGGTGGCGCAATTAGACGCACAACACAACACCTAAACCCTCGTGAGTTTAAAGTAGTAGCATTACCAAAACCAACCGACGACGAAAAAAGCCAATGGTATTTTCAACGTTATATAAATCATTTGCCTAAAAAAGGAAAGATTGTATTTTTTGATAGAAGCTGGTACAACCGCGCTGTTGTAGAACCTGTTAACGGTTTCTGTACTCAAGAGGAATATCAAATTTTTATGAATCAGGTTAATGAGTTTGAAAGAATGCTTATTGAATCTGGTATTCGACTTATTAAATTCTATTTTTCAATTTCTAAAGAAGAACAAGCCGAACGATTTGAAGACATTAAGAAAAGCCCTTTAAAACGCTGGAAATTTAGTGATGTAGATGCAAAAGCACTAGAGCTTTGGGATGATTACACAGATTATAAAAAGAAAATGTTTGAAAAAACAAACACCCAATTAGCACCTTGGATAGTTATAAAAGCCAATAGAAAAAGCAAAGCAAGAATTGAAGCCATTCAAAGAATATTGGAGCATATTCCATACGATGCAAAGGATCTAGAACTCATAAAACCTGTCAATTTTTAAACCTCATTATATCTAAAACAAGATACTTCGTGGTCGTTAACCATTCCAGTAGCTTGCATATGTGCATATACCACAGTGCTGCCAACAAACTTAAAACCACGCTTTTTCAGGTCCTTGCTTATGGTGTCGCTTAGTGTTGTATTTGCTGGAGCATTTTTATAATTTACCAAGTTATTTTTTATAGGCTTACCATTAGTAAATTTCCAAATATAACTGCTAAAACTCCCAAATTCATCTTGAATTTTCATAAAGGCCTGTGCATTAGTAATGGTTGCATTAATCTTTAGTTTATTTCTAATAATACCAGCATCCTGAAGCAATAAGTCAATTTTTTCCTGATTATAACACACTATTTTTTTATAATCAAAATCATCAAAAGCGAGTCTAAAATTTTCACGTTTACGCAATATGGTAATCCAGCTTAATCCAGCTTGAAATGTTTCAAGAATTAAAAATTCAAACAACGTAGCGTCATCGTAAACAGGAACGCCCCATTCTTTATCATGATACGCTTCATATAGTGTGTCTCCAACACACCAACCGCATTTGTGTTTAGTGCTCATATTTAAAATTGTAAGGATATAAGTTAATAGCAGACTTAGTGTATGACAAAAATCATAAAATAAAGTATGTAAGTAAATTAATTTTACATACTATAAAGTTACAATTATGCAGCAAATTATAAAACAAGGTTTAGAAAATAGTATTAATTATTCTGACTTTAAAAGATTAATGAAAAGGCTGGCTTTAGATAAGTTTACTACAGGAGATGTAATTTCTGAAGCATATATTAACTACACAATGCTCAATGAAAAGCGTATGAGTAGATGGGATAAAAAAATAGAAATTCCAAAAGATATTGAAGCAAAAATAAAAGCTTACAATACTAAAGTTATCTGGTTGGTTATTACTGAGAGTTGGTGTGGTGATGCGGCTCATGTTTTGCCTGTTGTAAATAAAGTTGCAGAGTTAAGCGATACTATTGAATTGCGTATCGCATTGCGTGACGATAATGAAGATTTAATGAATTTATTTTTAACCAATGGAAACAAGTCTATTCCTAAATTAATAATGATTGATGCCAATACTATGGAGGTGGTTTCTACCTATGGTCCTAGACCAAAAAAGGCAACAAAACTGGTAAACGACTATAAAGAGCAGCATGGAAAATTAACACCTGAGTTTAAACAAGATTTGCAGGTTTGGTATAATAAAGATAAAGGACAAAGTACACTAGAAGACTTAACGGAAATGCTTTGTGAATTTCAGCCTAGTTTTTGCCTCTAAACAAAAAAGTAATCGTACCTAATTGGGTTGCTTTTTTTGGATTGCGTGTAAATTTAGACTCTTTGGCATACTCTAAAGCATGGTCAATTAAGCAACCATTTTCTGAAGATGACGAAGCGTTAATATAAGCATCTATAACATTTCCTTCATGATTTACAGTAATATTAACGACTATTTTTCCGCCTTGTTCACATAAATAAATGGGTGTTGGCAAAAAGGTATGTAATCTATCAACTAAAGAGTAGCTTACAGAGCTATTTTTATTAGCACTATTTTGAGCGTTTTTTTGACTTTCAAGGCGTTTGCTAACAATGTCATTTATATTTCCAAAAGCAGAAGACTTGTCTTTATTGCTTCCGCTATTTGAAGCAGTTAACACATTGTTGTTTTGATTAGCAGCTTTTAGTTCTTCAATACTTGTACGATTTTTTATGGCTTCCATTTGCTCTTCAAAAGCCTCATCAACTGCCTTATCATTTTCATAAGTTTTAGTTTCATTAAAAGCTTGATTGGTAGCAGGAGTTGATAATAAGTTGTCTAAACTTTTTAAAATATCATCAAGTTCCTCTTGTTCCTTATCTTCAACAGTTTCTGTGTCCATTTCATAGAACGTTTCGGCTACTAACTTGGTTTGTTTTTTAATATGAATAGTAAACCCAAGGAATAGTACAACAGTAGATAGTAATACAGTTATAATTAAAGCTTTATATGTGTTCGAAACAGACATTTACAATAATAAATTGCGCATAATGATATACGTTCAATAGTGGAAAATAGTTTAAATAGAAATTATCTCCAAATAAAGTTATGCTTTAAGGAATATTTAAACCATCAATAAACGTCTCGATTGTTTGCGCCGAGTCAACATGAAAATCTCCAATTTTTGTTCGTCTTAAAGCAGTTAAATGACCACCAGATTGTAAGGCTTTACCAAAATCGTGAGCGAGCGACCTAATATAAGTGCCTTTACTGCAAACCACTCTAAAATCTACCTCTTTATTTTCAAATCGCGTAATTTCGAATTCTGAAATATGGATGTTTCTTGATTTAATTTCTACAGATTTCCCTTCCCGAGCAAATTCGTACAGCCGTTTCCCATCTTTTTTAATGGCAGAAAACACAGGAGGATATTGTTCTATATCGCCAATAAATTGTGTTGTGGTTTTTTTAATCAATTCTTCTGAAATATGCTCAGTAGAAAAGGTGTTGTCTATCTCGGTTTCAAGATCAAACGATGGTGTAGTACTGCCTAAGGTAATGGTTCCTGTATATTCTTTTACTTGTGCTTGAAACGTGTCTATTTGTTTAGTCATTTTTCCAGTACAAATCACTAATAAACCTGTAGCAAGAGGATCTAAAGTACCTGCATGACCGACCTTTATTTTTTTTATACCGAAGGTCTTTCTAATATGCCAACGTAGCTTATTTACCACCTGAAATGATGTCCAATTTAGAGGCTTGTCAATTAATAATACTTGACCGTTTTTAAAGTCTTCTAACGTTTTCATCTAGTTGTAAAATGAGAAAACAATGGCAATTAAACCCACAATCACACAGTAATAAGCAAAGTATTTTAACTTACTCTTTTTAACTAAAGCAATCATCCATGTGCAGGCAAATAAGCCTGAGATAAAAGCCGCCACAAAGCCAATAGACAGTAGTGAAAAATTTTGGCTTTCGTAAGTTAAATCACCACTTAAAATATCTTTAGCAATTTTGCCAAAAATTAGAGGCACTACCATTAAAAATGAAAAACGAGCCGCTTTTGTTTTGTCATTCCCTAAAAGCACTGAGGTTGATATAGTGGCACCTGAACGTGAAATTCCAGGTAACATGGCAATAGCCTGAGAAAACCCAATAACCAAAGCGTTAGAAAATGATACTTTTTTATTAGTATTTTTTGCTTTATCAGCTAAGTAGAGTAACAATGCTGTAATGATTAACATAAATCCAACCAACTTAATGTTACCATCAAAAAGTGCTGATAGTTCACTCTCGAAAGTAAAGCCAATAATAGCAGCAGGAATCATGGAAACGGCAATTTTTGCCACAAACTTAGTATCTTCATTCCATTTAAAAGCAAATACACCTTTTAGGATGTTGTAAACGTCTTTTCTAAAAACAACTATGGTGCTTAAGGCTGTAGCAAAATGTAAAACTACAGTGAATAAAAGACTTTCTTCAGGCACTAAATCATCACCAAGTATAGCTTTGCCAAGTTCTAAATGACCACTAGACGAAACAGGTAAAAACTCGGTAAGCCCTTGAATAATTCCTAATAAAATAGCATCGATTACTTCCATGTGGGCAAAAGTATTAAAATTGACTAACCTTAGTTTAAGGGTAGGAATTTTTATTTCTTAGTGTTGGTTTTATCAGGATTTAAAAGAATCGCATAAATTTGAATACCAAATCCAATGAGCACTAGTGTTGGAGCTAAACGAATACGTCTCCAATTAAAAATACTTTCATCAAAAACATTCGGGTCGTCACTACCACCACCAGACATTAAAATAAAGCCTACAGCAATAAAAATGATGCCAATAAGCATAAATTTATAGTTCTTTTTTCCAAAGAGGAAATTGCTTTTTGAGTCTTGCTTGCGTTTTTGTTCTCCCATAATTAATCGAATTCGGTAAAAATAATGTCATCACCAATGGCTAATTGTGCAATATGTTCCGATGTGCCAAACATTAGTTTTGGTAAGTGCAAAGTAACAGTTTTATTTAAAACTTTAGCGTTAAGGGTTTCTAAATTTAAACCTTGTTCTAAACCTCTATCGATATAATAGGAATCTGTTCCCGTATCATGAAACACAATATCGTATGAAGATCCTTCGGTTATTTTCTTAATGGTTACATCTACAATGTCGCAATTTTCGGGTTGCGGATTATTAATAACACACGATTTAAAAACTAAAAATACAGAAAAAAAAAGGGTAAGGACAAAAAATGGTATTTTTTGTTTCATCTTTAAATTGTTGGTCAATTAAATGTATTAACGAGATTTGACAAACTTTATTTTTAAATAATTAATAATACAACTGATCGGTTTTCAAATTTAAAAAGCGTTGTGTGGCAATGTAAGTGCTTATCCAAGTAATTAAAATGCCAATTAAAAACACACCTAAAAACAAACCAGCAATTAATATTGTGTTACTTAATAATTGTAAATCGGCAAACGTTTTATCCACATAATACAGGACAATGGCCATACCTATCAAAGCTAACACAGCTCCAATAATACCTAGTTTAATGCTTTTCCAAATAAAAGGACGTCTAATAAACTGTTTGGTTGCACCAACCATTTGCATGGTTTTTATAGTAAAACGTTTAGAATATACAGCTAATCTAATAGAGCTATTGATAAGCAATACAGCAATAAGCGTAAATAAGGCACTAATAATTAACACCCAAAGGCTTATACGTTTAACGTTACTATTCATCATCGATACTAAATCTTTGTCGTAACGCACATCATCTACAAATGCCTTAGTTAAGGTAGCTTGCGAAATACTATCAAGTCGTTGCTCGGTAACAAAATCGGCTTTTAAATTAACCTCAATAGAGTTTTGTAAAGGGTTATGTCCTATATCATCCAAAAAATCTTCACCATATTCGCCTTTCATAAAATCGGCAGCATCTTCCTTCGAAATGTATTTGGTTTCCTTTATATAACTAGCTAGTGTTAAACTTTTTTCCAATTGATTAATTTCTACATCTTTTGCAGTATCGTTTAGGTAAATAGTCATCACTACACGTTCTTTGAAATTATCCGAAATAGTTTTAGCATTTAAAACCAACATGCCTAAAAGGCCTAATAAAAATAGGACTAATGCAATACTAATCACTACCGAAAAGTAAGACGAAATTAAACGACGTTTTTGATGTTTTTCAAATGCTGAACTCATAAACTTTTTCTTGTTAGCGTAAAAATATAAAAGTATCTTTAATCTATAATTATAATAACTAAAACATATGAACATTGTTGTAATAGGTGCAGGAGGTGTTGGTGGCTATTTTGGTGGAAAACTAGCTCAAGCTGGTTTTAATGTTACGTTTATAGTTAGAGGAAAAACGCATCAAGCTATAAAAACTAACGGATTAAAAGTACTTAGTGTGGATGGCGATTTTACTGTTCATCCTAAGGCTACGGATAATTATGGAGGCATAAAAAATCCAGATTTAATCATTCTTGGTGTAAAATCATGGCAAATTGAAGCGATTGCTAAAGAGCTTAAAGATGTTATTACTAAAAACACTATGGTGTTGCCATTGCAAAATGGTGCTGATAATGCTGATAGGTTGCGCAATATTCTTCCACATGAAAATGTGCTTGCAGGTTTATGTAAAATAGTAAGTAAAATTGAAACACCAGGTGTAATTAATCATTTCGCTTTTGAACCAGAAATTGTGTTCGGTGAATATGATAGCGAATTGACTTCACGAGTAAAAAAAGTAAAATCAGCTTTTGATAAAGCAGGGTTTAAAAGCACTATTTCAAAAAATATTCAATTAGATATTTGGAAAAAGTTTTTGTTTATCACCACTATTAGTGGTATTGGAGCTATTACGCGAGCGGTTTATGGAGAGATTAGAAAAGATAACGAATTAAGGCAAATTATGTATCAAACAGCTAATGAAATTGTAGCCATAGCTAATATAAAAGGGATTGAACTTACTAATGATGATATTGAGTTGATTTTAAGGATTATAGATAATTTTAATCACGGAACCACAGCATCAATGCAACGCGATGTTATGGCTGGACGACCAAGTGAGCTCGAAAATTTTAATGGCTATATTGTAAAACAAGGTAAAGAATTACATATATCAACACCTGCAAATGCCTTTATATATCACTGTTTATTGCCTCAGGAAAGAAAAGCACGCGGATTATGTTAACTTTGATTTAGGCTTTCTACTTATTAAATACACGCCAGAAACCACCAATAAACAACTTAATATTTTAATAAGATTTATGTCTTGTGCATATTCGTTATGCATTAATACATAAGCATAAATACTTACCATAATAAAGCTAACAGCAGGTTGTAAATACACATAGCTTCCAGTAACCGAAGGCGATACATAGTTAAGCGCATAAATATTAAATAAATAGGCAAAAAACGTAGTAAACACAACCACAAAACCTACAGCTAAATAAGTGTTTAAGTCAAAAGCCGAAAAATCTGTAGCTAAAAAATCGCCTATACCAAACGGAAACATAAAAACAAAACCAAATAAAAACACCCAACTAATCACATTTAACGCATTGTATTTTTTCATCATAGGCTTTACAATTACCAAATACAACGCATAAGAACATGCATTAATAAACACAAACAAGTTTCCTATGGTTGAACTGGTTCCAGCAGCACTCTTACCATACCAAACCAATAGTATAGCTCCAATACCTCCAACGGTGATTCCAATAAGCTTATTAGTGGTGATTTTTTCTTTTAAAATAATGGCACTAAACACCAAAACCATTACAGGAATAGAGGTGATAATTATAGAAGCATCAATTGGTGATGTTAAATTTAAGCCATGAAAAAACAGTAATTGGTTGGTGGTAACACCTAAAATTCCACAAAGCATTAGTCTCAATAAATCTTTTTTCGCAATGCGTTCTTTTATAAAAGACTTAATAATCCAGAATAAAATGCCAGCTCCAATAATCCTTAAAAACACAAAAGCCGAAGGGCCTATTTTATTAGGCATAATACCTTTTGCAATTAGGTAATTGGCTCCATAAATAACATTGGCACCTAGTAAAGCTAAATGCGCTTTAAAAATATTATTTTTCAATAGTTAAAATTATTTGTGAGTTATAAATAGTGTTCCTTAATAATATTTAAATGCCTTAATTCATGACCAGCTATATGATAGACTAATGCTCTAACAGTTCTTTTATTAATAATGCTTCCATCAGTATCTATTCCAGAGCCACTCCTTAAAAAACAATCTTCTGGTAGGTTATTAAAAAGTGTTAAAGTTGCTTTTCTTACTGATTCGTATTCTTCAAATATACTATCTAAACTTCTATTATTTGCATCTGAATAAAATGCATAATCATTTTCCTCAAACCCGTGCAAAGCTGTCTTGTCATTCCTTGCATATCTTAATGCACGATAAGAAAAAATACGTTCGTCATCAATAAGGTGAACTAAAATTTCCTTAATAGTCCATTTGTTTTCTGCATATCTAAAGTAAAGCTTTTCTTCAGGCAAACTATAAATCAATTTTTTTATTGATAAGAAATTTTGCCAAAGCTGAATGAGTATGCTTTCATTTTCATCCAATAAACTCATGTATATATTTGAATATTCTGGATATTCACTTGAGTTAGGTTTTTCAATTATTCTAAAAGTGTCCATTATTTTAAATTGTAATTTTTTTAGCCCATGTTTTAGCCCATTTTCCTAACGGAGAGATTAGGTTAAAGAGTTCTTTACCTTGTTCAGTTAGCGCATAACCATCAAGTGTTTTCATTATTAAATGGGCATTGGAAAGTTCTTTTATTCTCTTATTTAATGTGGTGGGAGAAATGTTTTCGCAATACGCTTGTAATGCTCTAAAAGTGCTTGGGCCATTATTTAAGTGCCAAATTATTCCCATAGCCCATTTTCTACCAAGCAAATCGAAAATGACCATAATAGGTTGTCCTGTCTTAGAACCTCTTACTGGTTTTCCTGGAGTTGGTTGTGAGTTGTAATTCATATTGCTACATTTAAAGTAGCAATGTTACATAATATGTAGCGTCTTGCAAAATAATAACCACTAAATATTATAAAGGTTTTACAGTTTGTTTATAAACCGTAAATTTGCGCTTTTAATTACGGAAAGCAATACGATGAAATACCATTTCAACGAGATAGAAGCCAAATGGCAAAAATATTGGGCAGAAAACCAGACGTTTAAAGCCGAAAATAATAGCGAAAAACCTAAGTATTATGTGTTAGACATGTTTCCTTATCCATCTGGAGCAGGCTTGCATGTTGGGCATCCATTAGGGTATATTGCTAGTGATATTTATGCGCGTTATAAACGACATAAAGGATTTAACGTATTACACCCTCAAGGCTATGACAGTTTCGGGTTGCCTGCAGAACAGTATGCTATTCAAACTGGGCAACATCCAGCAATAACAACCGAAGAAAACATTAAAACTTATCGTCGTCAGTTAGACCAAATTGGTTTTTCGTTCGATTGGTCTCGTGAAGTAAGAACTAGTGATCCTAGTTATTACAAATGGACACAGTGGATTTTTATACAGCTATTCAATTCATGGTATAATAATAATGCAGATAAAGCTGAAAACATTTCAGGATTAATTAAAATTTTTGAAGCTGAAGGAAACAAAAGTGTTAATACTGCTTGTGATGATGATGTTGAAGTGTTTACTGCTGAAGCATGGAACAACTTTTCATCTGAACAACAACAAGAAATATTACTTAAATATAGATTAACCTATTTAGCTGAAACCGAAGTAAACTGGTGTCCTGCTTTAGGAACAGTGCTAGCCAATGACGAAATTGTCAATGGTGTTTCTGAACGTGGTGGACATCCTGTTATTAGAAAAAAAATGACTCAATGGAGTATGCGTATTTCAGCATATGCAGAGCGTTTACTTCAAGGATTAGACACCATTGATTGGCCAGAACCTTTAAAAGAAATTCAACGCAACTGGATTGGAAAATCAGTTGGTGCTTCTGTAACGTTTAACGTTTTGGGCGCTGAGGCTCTCGAAGCGCAACAAAGCAAATCAGAGACTTCGAGAACCTCAGTGTCCGAAATTCAGCAATCTGTTGTGTCGAACGCAGCTATAGGGTCTCATAAAATCGATGTCTTCACCACACGACCTGACACTATTTTTGGAGTGTCTTTCATGACCTTAGCTCCAGAACACGAGCTAGTGTCAAAAATCACAACACCTGAACAAAAAGCTGAGGTGGACGCCTATATTGAAGCCACTGCAAAACGCAGTGAACGCGATAGAATGGCAGATGTAAAAACCATTACAGGTGCGTTTACAGGTGCTTACGCAGAACATCCATTCACCAAAGAACCAATCCCGATTTGGATTGGTGATTACGTATTAGCTGGTTACGGAACTGGAGCAGTCATGTCGGTGCCTTGTGGTGACCAACGTGATTACGACTTTGCTAAACATTTTAATATTCCAATTCCAAATATTTTTGAAGGGGTTGATATTTCGGAAGAAGCCTTTGCAGATAAAGACAATACCATTATTACTAATAGTGATTTTTTAAATGGACTGACGTATAAGAAAGCGGTAAAAACAGCCATTTACGAATTAGAAAAACTGGGTCAAGGACAAGGAAAAACCAATTATAGATTACGTGACGCTGTGTTTTCTCGTCAGCGTTATTGGGGCGAACCTTTCCCTGTGTATTACGTAAATGGAATGCCTCAAATGATTGATGCTAAGCATTTACCAATCACCTTACCTGAAGTAGAAAAGTATTTGCCAACCGAAACTGGCGAGCCACCATTAGGAAACGCTACGGTTTGGGCTTGGTGTACAAAAACAAATAAAGTTGTTTCAAATGATTTGGTGGCTGAGGCACTCGAAGCCACCGACTCATCGGACACTTCGAGAACCTCAGTGTCCGATAACGGCATTTATCCTCTCGAACTTAACACCATGCCTGGTTGGGCAGGAAGCTCACAGTATTTTAATCGTTATATGGACCCTCATAATGACGAGGAGATTTTTTCTCAAGACGCGATTAATTATTGGGAGCAAGTAGATTTGTACATTGGTGGAAGCGAGCACGCTACAGGACATTTATTGTACTCGCGTTTCTGGCAAAAATTCATGTTTGACTTAGGGTTAGTGCCTTATGATGAGTTTGCTAAAAAGCTGATTAACCAAGGGATGATATTAGGGACGAGTGCTTTTGTTTATAGGGTTAATTTGAATTTAAAAAATGATTTGCAAAGTCGCAAAAAGAATAAAGAACTAGGCGTAAAACATTCTGATATTCCTATCATTTTTATTTCTAATGAGTTGATAAAAGAAAAGGCAGATATTAAAAAGTTATTAGAAATCAATATTTCTAATTCTAAATTTGATTTGAATGACTTTAGTATTGCTCCAATTCACGCAGATGTATCTTTTGTGAATTCCTCTGATGAATTAGATATTGAAGCATTTAAAAATTGGCGACCTGAATTTAAGGATGCCGAGTTTATTTGTGAAGAAGACGGAACTTTTAAAGTAAAACGAGACGTCGAAAAAATGTCCAAATCTAAATACAACGTCGTTAATCCAGATAACATTTGCGAACAGTATGGCGCAGACAGTTTAAGGTTGTATGAAATGTTTTTGGGACCATTAGAGCAATACAAACCTTGGAATACAGCTGGTATTACAGGCGTGCATAGTTTTCTAAAAAAATTATGGAAATTGTATAACGACGATAATGGCTTAAAAGTTACTGATGCTGCACCAACAAAAGACGCTTTAAAAACACTGCATAAAACCATAAAGAAAGTAGAAGAAGATATCGAGAACTTTTCATTCAATACGTCTGTTTCAACCTTTATGATTGCGGTTAATGAGTTAACAGCCCAAAAGTGTACAAGTAGAGATGTTTTAGAGCCATTATTGGTGTTAATGTCGCCGTATGCACCACATATTGCAGAAGAGTTGTGGAGCAAATTAGGTCATAATATATCAATTTCAACTGCCGATTTTCCAAAATTTGATGAAAGCCATTTGGTAGAAAGCACGAAGAATTATCCAATTTCGTTTAATGGTAAAATGCGTTTTACGATGGAGTTGTCATTAGATTTAAGCAAAGAAGAGATTGAAGCGGCTGTGTTGGCAAACGATAAAACAAAGGAACAATTACAAGGTCGTGAACCTAAAAAAGTGATTGTAGTTCCAGGTAAAATTGTGAATATTGTTGGGTAACGTCATTACGAGGAATGAAGTGACGTGGTAATATTTTAAATAGGAATTCGCTCTCCTTCTTTTTAAGGAGGAGTGCCTTCAGTTTTTATAATACCTGAAAGGCGAGGTGGTTAAATAACCCTTCCGTCACTACGTGACACCTTTCCTTTTTAGGGAAGGAATTTAAAATAATACTGACAAAATTTCTTAACGAAAATTTGGCTTATTTTTTGCTATACTTTGTCTAAATTTACAATGCTAAAAATAAAAAAATGATAGGATATTATATATTAATTGGAGCGATTGCTTTAGTAAGTTGGTTAGTGAGTAATCAATTAAAACAAAAATTTGCCAAGTACTCAAGAGTACAATTACGTAATGGTATGAGTGGTAAGGAAATTGCCGAAAAAATGCTGGCAGATAATGGTATTTATGATGTTGAAGTGATTTCTACTCCAGGACAGCTAACAGACCATTATAACCCAAAAAATAAAACGGTAAACTTAAGTGAATCGGTTTATAATCAACGAAATGCAGCAGCGGCAGCGGTTGCAGCACACGAGTGTGGACACGCTGTACAACACGCACAAGCGTATAGTGCTTTAGGTATGCGTTCGGCTTTAGTGCCAATTGTGAGTATTACTTCAGGAATGTCACAATGGCTAGTTATTGGTGGTCTTGTTTTAGGAGGCGCTACAGGATTAGGTCTAGGATGGTGGGTTGCAGTTGCTGGTTTAGTATTTATGGGTTTTGCAACGTTATTCAGTTTTATTACGCTTCCTGTGGAGTATGATGCAAGTAACAGGGCTTTAGTTTGGTTAGAGAATAAACATATGGTATCCAGAGAAGAACATGATGCAGCACAAGATGCTTTAAAGTGGGCTGCTAGAACGTATTTAGTTGCAGCTATTGGTGCCTTAGCATCATTGTTGTACTGGGCACTTCAAGTGTTTGGAGGAAGAGATTAACCTAAGATTCAAATAATATAACTAAAGCCAGATATTTTTATCTGGCTTTTTTTGACCCTAGTTAGTTCGAGTGAAATTGTGGAACAATTTTGTATCGAGAACGGGTTATCTGTTAGCCCTTCTCGATACAATTTTTTGTATTACAAAAAATTACTCGAAGTGACGTTATATATTGATTTGCCTGTCAATTTGCTGGTCTAGAGAAATGAAAGTTTCAGTTCTGGAAACACCAGAAATGGTTTGTATGTCTGTATTCAATACATGCATAAGGTGTGCATTATCCTTGCATAATATTTTAACGAAAATACTCCAGTTTCCTGTGGTATAGTGACATTCTAATACTTCAGGAATCTTTTTAAGTTGTCTTACAGCATCAGGATTATTCATTGCTTTGTCTAAAAATACACCAACAAAAGCCATAGTAGTATAACCTAATACTTTTGGGTTAATTATAAATTTTGAACCTGCTAACAAACCAGATTTTTCCAATTTTCGTAATCGTTGGTGAATGGCTGCACCAGAAATACCAACCTGACGTGCAATTTCTAAAACAGGAGTTCGTGCATCATTCATTAACGCACGAAGTATCTTTTTATCGATACCATCTATATATAGGTTTTGATTTACAAACTTCATTTGTTACTATACTTTCATAATTAAACATAAAAGTACTAAAAGTATATTAGAATGAAAGATTAAGTTGTTAATGGATTGTATCCTAAATAAGGCACTTCTTTTTCGGTAAAAGCAATATTAAAAGTTTCTAATTCTTTTAAAATAGGTTCATATACTTCTTTCGAAATAGGAATTTGAACACCAGGGGTGGTTATTTTTCCGTTCAAAATAGCAAGCGTTGCAATGGCTACTGGTAAACCAACGGTTTTTGCCATGGCTGTATAGGTCTGATCCTCTCCTATAGATACCATGGTTGAATCTATTTGGTATTTCTTTCCTTTTAATTCATATCCAAATTTATGGTACATAACTATCATGTCTTTATCCTCTTTATCAAGTGTCCAGCTATCCATAAGTATTTTTTGCAATATTTGGGCAGGCGTTGCTTTTTTAAGACCCACCATTTTTTTAGAGTTAAAAACATCTAATTCTTCTAACTTTTCCCAAACAATATCATCTTGATCTATTTTTAGTTGATGTCTAAATTTTAGTTCTACTGAGTCGGTTGGACTGTACGGTAAAAAAGCGTTTATAAAATCACGGTAGCTCATGTTTTCGCTATCATCAATAGTATAGCTGTCGTCAGTCATTCCAAGTAATACAAACATTTGCCACGCACGACTAAACCCAACGCGTCTCATAGTGCCACGATATAACGTTTTAGCATTGTTTAGTCCATAAGCACTTTGGTATTTTAAGGAGTCGCGATTAGCATAAGCCTCAAAACGGCCATAGCCATCAACATCTAAAAACTCTGTGCGTCTAAATAATCGGTGGTACGGAATGTATTTATAAGTGCCTTCTTGTAAAAATTTAGCAGCACCACCTTGACCAGCAACCACAACATTTCTTGGGTTCCATGTAAACTTATAATTCCATAGGTTGTTATCGCTTTCAGGTGCTACAAGTCCACCAGTAAACGATTCAAATAGTATAATTTCACCGCCTTTATCACGAATTTTATCAATCACTTGCATAGCACTCATATGATCTATTCCAGGATCTACACCAATTTCATTCATAAAAACAAGGTCTTTAGATTTAGCAGCCGAATCTAAGGCTTGCATTTCGGGACTTACATAGGAAGCAGTTACCATATTTGTTCCGTAAGTAATACAATCTTTTGCAACTTCAATATGAAAACGTGCTGGAAGCATTGATACAACAATATCGGCATTTTCAATCGCTTTTTTTCGAGAACCTTTATCAAAAACATCTAAGGTTATGGCATTTGCATTTGGGTGATTATTAATTAGTTTTTTAGCGTTTTCAATATTTATATCGCCAATAGTAATATGCAGATTTTCTGATTCTGATTTTTCTAGAAAGTATTTTATTAAGTAAGATGTTGATTTGCCAGAACCTATAACTAATATGTTTCGCATAATGAAATTAGATGAGTAATTTTGTAATTAAATGTTTCACGAATGTAGTAAATGAAATTGTTTTTAAAACTTAAAATTTATAAATAATATGAACAAAAAAATAGTAATTTCAGCAAGTATTTTAGGTGTGTTAGCAGTAATATTAGGCGCTTTCGCTGCACACGGACTGGAAAAAAAACTCTCGGTTGAAGAAATAGATACGTTTCAAACTGGGGTAAGATACCAAATGTATCATGCCTTATTACTTTTATTTATAGCAAACGCCACTTATTTAAATGCAATTGTAAAAAAAAGAATACTTTATTTGGTTGTTTTAGGTGTACTACTGTTTTCTGGCTCTATTTATGGTCTAGCGACAAACACACTTACATCATTTAATTTTAAATCGATAGCTTTTATAACTCCCATAGGTGGTTTATTATTAATTCTATCTTGGATAGTTATGCTTATTAGTTTTATAAAATTTAAAGAAGAATAATATCGAGTTTTAAAACGTGATTTTATAAAAATTTATATTTTTGTACTCTAAACAACACACAAAATTATGGTGGAAAACACCCATACTTCGAAAACGATTTCGTTAGAAACATACGGGATCAAAAATGCAAAAGTAAATTACCAACTAACACCAGATCAACTTCATGACATCACAATAGCAAAAGGCTTAGGCGTTGAGGCATCATCGGGAGCTTTAGCTATAAATACTGGTGAATTTACAGGACGTTCTCCAAAAGATCGTTTTATAGTAAAAGATGATATTACTAAAGATAGAGTTTGGTGGGGAAGCATTAATATTCCGTTTGAAAGTGATGCATTTCAAAAATTGTATGATAAAGTAACTAATTATTTATCAGAAAAAGAAGTTTTTGTTAGAGACTGCTACGCATGTGCTGATGAAAATTACTATACAAATATTCGTGTCATAAATGAATACCCTTGGAGCAATATGTTTGCTTATAACATGTTTTTACGCCCTACTGAAAAACAATTAAAATCTTTTGAACCTGAATGGACTGTCATAAACGCACCAGGTTTTATGGCTGATCCTGAAATAGATGGAACACGTCAACATAATTTTGCAATTTTAGACTTTACTAGAAAAACAGCAATTATAGGTGGAACAGGTTATACAGGTGAAATTAAAAAAGGCATTTTTTCTGCTCTAAACTTTGTATTACCAGTATTTAAAAACACATTGCCAATGCACTGTAGTGCAAATGTTGGTAAAGATGGTGATACTGCTATTTTCTTCGGGTTATCTGGAACTGGAAAAACAACCCTATCTGCTGACCCTGAAAGAAAATTAATAGGCGATGACGAACATGGTTGGACCAACGAAAATACAGTGTTTAACTTTGAAGGAGGCTGCTACGCAAAAGTTATTGATTTAACAGAAGAAAAGGAACCAGACATTTATCGTGCTATTAAAAGAGGAGCAATTCTTGAAAACGTGATCATGGATGAAAATGGTGTGGTAGATTTCGAGAACACCACTATCACTCAAAATACAAGAGTTAGCTATCCAATTTACCACATTGATAATATTCAAAAACCATCAATTGGTAAGAACCCAAAAAATATATTCTTTTTAACCGCAGATGCTTTTGGAGTTTTACCTCCAATTTCAAAACTAACACCAGGTCAAGCAGCGTATCATTTTATTTCTGGATATACTGCAAAAGTAGCAGGAACTGAAGCAGGTATAGATGAACCTTTACCAAGTTTTTCAGCTTGTTTTGGAGCACCATTTATGCCACTACATCCAACAAAATACGCCGAAATGCTCAGTAAAAAAATGCAGGAAGCTGGTGTAAATGTATGGCTAGTTAATACAGGTTGGACAGGAGGTCCTTATGGTGTTGGTACGAGAATGAAACTCAAATACACAAGAGCTATGATTACAGCAGCAATGAATGGAGAATTAGAAGCTGCTAATAAAGAAAATTATCATGTTCATTCTGTTTTTGGTGTTCAACAACCAAGAACATGTCCTAATGTGCCAGATGAGGTTTTAAGTCCGAGAACTATGTGGAATAATGATGAAGGTTATTATAACATGGCAGATAAACTAGCAAACTCTTTTAAAGAAAACTTTAAAAAGTTTGAAGATTATGCTAATGACGACATTATGGCTGGAGCTCCAAAAGTGAGATAGAACATTTTGTAGTCCAAATAATAAAAAAGCGTGATTCGGAAGAATCACGCTTTTTTATGTTATTTAAAAACAGGTAACTTATTTTTTGTTAACAGTTTGTATGTATTTTTCTAAAGCCATTGTCATTGATGGCGTTTCAGGAGTAGGCGCAGCTATATCAACTCGTAACCCTTTATCTTCAACTGCTTTAATGGTTGTATTGCCAAAAACAGCAATTCGTGTATTATTTTGTTTAAAATTAGGAAAGTTGTGAAATAACGACTCTATACCAGATGGACTAAAAAATACTAATACATCGTAAAATACGTTTTCTAAATCAGATAAATCACTAATTACAGTTTTGTAAAAAGTAGCTTGTTTCCAATTAACACCCAAATCGTTTAATGTTTCAGGAACCTGAGGTTTAAGCTTATCAGTTGTTGGAAGTAAGAATTTTTCGTCTTTGTATTTTTTAATTAGAGGTGATAAGTCTGAGAAATTTCGTTTTCCAACATAAATCTTTCGTTTTCTATAGACAACGTACTTTTGCAAATAGTAGGCAACAGCCTCTGATTGGCAAAAATACTTCATGGTATCAGGTACTTTAAAGCGCATCTCATCGGCAACTCTAAAAAAGTGATCTACAGCATTTCTACTTGTTAAAATAATAGCAGTATAATTACTAAGATCAACTTTCTGTAATCTTATTTCTTTTGCAGAAACGCCTTCAACATGTATAAAAGGTCTGAAATCAATTTTAACTCGTTGCTTTTCTTGTAAATCAAAATAAGGAGAATTTTCTACTTTAGGCTCTGGTTGGGAAACCAAAATTGTTTTCACTTTCATAGGTTGACTTAGCTTTTACTCTTAATTAACTATTTAATAACAGTTTATATAAAATCACATAAGGTGCAATTTCAAGTGCGCAAAGATACAAAATAAAATAGAAAATGTTATTTATTATTGTTTTTTGATGCGTTTTAATAGATGTAATAAAGCCAATGAAGTTTATTAGAAACAATAACCCGATAGCTATATAAAAAACAGTATGGTTTAAGGTTACAGTAAAAACTAATAATATATTTAATGGAAATAACAGTAATCCAATAAAATTTTTATAATTAGTTTTTTGAAAAAGATAAGAATCTATAAGCGTATCTATTTCAAAAAGGCTTCCAATAAGTCGTTCAATTAAGACCTTAATAAGTATAATGGCTCCAACACCAAATAAAATCTTAAAAAATAAAGCTATATTAAATTCAATATTGTCTATAAAAGTGGTGTATCCTAAGAAAGAAAATAATGATATTGAAATGACGAAATTTATAAAAAGCAAAGCATCAAATTGGTCAATAAACTTTTGCTCTCTAGCATAAATTTTTAAATATTTAGAGTTGCCAACAAGTAATAAAAAGTCATTAAACCTAATAGTAAAGGCATATTTTGCAAATGCCAAAATTGATAGGCATAAAACAAAAAGAATTGTGTACCACTCGTTTGAGATTATTTCGCGTAACATAATTGCTAAATTATGAAGAATATTTCTATAAAATTAATGCATTAAAAAACTTACTTTTGCTAAAATTACTTTTTTAATGCAAGACACAATTGTTATTATACCAACTTTTAACGAAATTGAGAATATTGAAGCCATTATTAGAGCGACATTTTCTTTAGAAAAGCAATTTCATATTTTAGTGGTTGACGATAATTCACCAGATTTAACCGCATTAAAGGTAAAAGAATTACAAAACGAGTTTAAAGATAAATTGTTTTTAGAAGTTCGTAAGGAAAAGTCGGGTTTGGGTACAGCTTATATTCACGGATTTAAATGGTGTTTAGATAAAGGGTATGATTATATTTTTGAAATGGATGCCGATTTTTCGCATAACCCCAACGATTTATCTAGGTTGTACAATGCCTGTCATGTAGATGGTGCAGATATGTCTATTGGTTCACGTTATGTAAAAGGCGTTAATGTAGTTAATTGGCCAATGTCTAGGGTATTACTATCTTACCTAGCGTCTAAGTATGTTAGGATAATTACTGGAATGAAAATTCACGACACCACAGCTGGATTTGTATGCTACAAACGAAAAGTTCTAGAAAGTATTAATTTAGATAAGATAAAATTTGTAGGCTATGCATTTCAAATAGAAATGAAATTCAAAACCTACTTACAAAAATTTAAAATAACTGAAGTTCCGGTAATTTTTACCGATAGAACAAAAGGCGAATCTAAATTGAGTGGTGGCATAATTTCTGAAGCAATATTTGGAGTGATTTCAATGAAATTAAAAAGTTTATTTAGAAAAAGATAACATGAGTAATAAAAAAGTACTTATTAAGAATGCTAGAATAGTAAATGAAGGAAGTATTACTAAAGGCGATATTTTAATTGAAGGCGAATTTATTAGAGAAATAAGCAGCACTATTAACGCTCCTGAGGCACAAATTATTGATGCCGAGAACAAGTATGTAATGCCTGGAGTTATTGATGATCAAGTACATTTTAGAGAGCCAGGATTAACTCATAAAGCAACTATTGCAACCGAATCTAGAGCTGCGGCAGCAGGAGGCATTACCTCGTTTATTGAAATGCCAAACACAAATCCGCAGACTACAACTATAGAAAAATTAGAAGATAAATTTGAAATAGCTTCAAAAACATCTTTTGTAAATTATTCGTTTATGTTTGGAGGCACTAATGATAATTTAGATGAAATTTTAAAGGTTGATGATAAAAATGTTGCAGGTTTAAAATTATTTTTAGGTTCATCAACAGGAAATATGCTAGTTGATAACCCTGAAGTGTTGGAGAACATTTTTTCAAACACCAATTTATTAATTAGTGTACACTGCGAAGACGAAGCAACCATTAGAAAAAACACAGCAAATTATATTGAAAAATACGGTGAGGATATTCCAATAAAATACCACCCAATTATTAGAAGTGAAGAAGCTTGTTATTTATCATCGTCTAAAGCTATTGAGCTTGCTAAAAAAACAGGTGCAAGATTACATGTTTTTCATCTATCAACAGGGAAAGAAACCAACTTATTTACAAATAAAATTCCGCTAAAGGATAAAAAAATTACAGCTGAGGTATGCGTACATCACCTTTGGTTTTCTGATAAGGATTATGAAGAAAAGGGAACCTTAATAAAGTGGAATCCAGCGGTAAAAACTGTAAATGATAGAGCGCAGTTATGGGACGCCTTACTTGATGATAGAATAGATGTGATTGCAACCGACCATGCGCCACATACTTTAGAAGAAAAAAATAACGTTTATACTAAAGCACCTTCTGGAGGTCCATTAGTGCAACATGCACTTGTAGCAATGTTCGAAGCGCATCACCAAGGGAAAATTTCAGTAGAAAAATTAGTAGAAAAAATGTGTCATAACCCTGCGATATTGTTTCAAGTAGAAAAAAGAGGCTATATTAAAGAAGGCTATTTTGCAGATTTGGTAATTGTTGACGATAACGATCCTTGGACAGTTAACAAAGACAACGTGCTATATAAATGTAAGTGGTCGCCTTTTGAGGGCACAAGGTTTAAATCGAAGGTAACACATACATTGGTAAATGGAAATTTAGTTTATGAAAACTCAAAATTTCATGAAGTAAAAGCCGCAAAACGATTAACGTTTAATAGATAATGAAGTATCTTAAAATAGTTGCAATACTGTGTGTTTTAATTTTTGTTGGGTGTAATTCTAACAATATTGAAAGACCTAAAAAACCAAAGAACCTGATTAAAAAACAAGACATGGTTAACATATTGTACGATATGTCAATTTTAACTGCGTCAAAAGGAGTTAATAAAAAATTACTTGAAGAAAATGGTGTTTTTCCGGAAGATTTTGTGTACGAAAAATATGGAATAGATAGTGTGCAATTTGCTTTAAGTAACGAGTATTATGCTTATAAACTAGAAACTTACGAGGAGATTTTTAACCAAGTAAAAAATAGACTGACTGAAGAAAAGAAAGTTTTAGACTCCATTAAAAATATAGAAGCTGAAGAACGAAAAAAACGACGCGATCAAGAAAAATCAACCCGAGCGCCTGAAGTTGAAACTATAATTCCTTCAAAAAAAATTGACACGTCTCAGGTAGATATTCGTCAATAGGTGCAAAGTTATAATCAATAGCATTTTTTATTTTGTTGTTACTGTAATACGATTTTGTGGTAATGGTTTTTGTAGTTTGTTTAACCAACCTACGTTTTTTATTAAATAACTTACTTCGTAACCAATCCAATCTCCAAGCTATACTTAATAAAAACTTAGAGGCCTTTTTTTGTGGAGCTTTAACATTTAAATAATTAGCTGTTTTAGTAAAAAAATCTGTATAAGATAGGTTGTCAGATACCAAAATATAACGCTCGTTTATGATGTTGCTTTCCATTAACTTAATCATGGTATTAGCTACATCTTTCACACTAACATAGCCAACCACGCCTTCAGTGAGCCTAATAAAACCTTTATAGACCAGTTTTATTAAGCTACCACTGCCACCACCTCTCCAAAATCCAGAGCCAATAATAACACCTGGATTAACAATTACTGCATCTAGACCTTCTTGAGTGCCTCTCCAAACTTCCATTTCGGCACCATATTTAGTAATGGAATAAACACTTTGTTCAGCTTCAGGGTTCCAATGTGTTTCTTCAGTAATTAATAGGTTGTTTTCTTTTTTACCAATAGTAGCTATAGAACTTACATAGCAGAGTTTTTTCACATTTTGCGAAACACTAAGGTTTACTATGTTTGCAGTGCCTTCAATATTAACGCGTCTTAAAGTATGGTAATCTTTAGGGTCAAACGAGATAAATGCTGCACAATGATACACATAAGTAATATCTTTAAAAGCTTCATTTATTTGAGGTATATTATTTAAAGTAGCTTCAAACCATTCAATTTTAGCAAACAAGTTTTCATAATCTTCACTATAATAAGAAAACACTTTTTTTACTGCTTTAATCTTTTTTTTAGTTCTATAAATTGCTCTAACAGCTTTTCCGCTTACAACTAATTGATAGAGTAAATGACTGCCAACTAAACCTGTTCCTCCTGTAACTAATATCATACAACTAAATTAGTGTTTTTTCTTTTCTCATCATTAGGTAAAAAATTATCTTTGTTCAAATTTTTAAATCAAATGGCAAAGAATTTCATTGAAGAATTAACATGGAGAGGGATGGTACACGACACCATGCCTGGAGTAGAAGAACATTTAAAAGAAAGCATGCGTAGTGCTTATGTTGGATTTGATCCAACTGCCGATTCTTTGCACATTGGGAATTTAGTGCCAATTATGTTATTGGCACATTACCAACGCTGTGGACACAAACCAGTGGCTTTAGTTGGTGGTGCTACAGGAATGATTGGAGATCCATCCGGAAAATCTAGTGAACGTAATTTGTTAGATGAAAAAACCTTACGCCATAATCAAGAAGCTATTAAAAACCAATTAGCTCACTTTCTTGATTTTGAAAGTAATGAAGCTAACGCTGCGGTGTTAGTGAATAATTACGACTGGATGAAAGAATTCTCATTTTTAGAGTTTATTCGCGATGTTGGTAAGCATATTACGGTAAATTATATGATGAGTAAAGATTCTGTAAAAAACAGGATTTCTTCTGAAGCTTCCGAAGGGATGAGTTTTACCGAGTTTACTTATCAACTGGTTCAGGGTTACGATTTTCTTCATTTATACAGAGATAATCAATGTACGATTCAAATGGGAGGCAGTGACCAATGGGGAAATATCACCACAGGAACCGAACTTATTAGACGTATAGGAAACGGTAAAGGTTATGCTATTACGTGTCCTTTAATTACAAAATCGGATGGGTCTAAATTTGGTAAATCTGAAGGTGGAAATGTGTGGTTAGATGCCAAACGTACATCGCCTTATAAGTTTTACCAATATTGGCTAAACTCTAGCGACGAAGATGCTGTTAAGTACATAAAGATATTCACCTTTTTAACGAAAGATGACGTGGAATCCCTAATAAAGGAACATCAGGAAGCACCACATTTAAGAATTTTACAAAAGCGTTTAGCTAAAGAAATTACCTCTATGGTACACTCTGTTGAAGATTTTGAAAATGCCGAAAAAGCATCGAACATTTTATTTAGTAAGAGCTTTAAAGAAGATATAAAAACTTTAGACGAAGCCACCTTTTTAGATGTGTTTGAAGGCGTGCCACAAGCCGAATTGTCTAAGGCAGACTTAACAGAAGGATTAGACATGATTGCTGCTTTGGCAGCTAAAACCAACTTTTTAGTATCAAACGGAGAAGCAAGACGCGCTTTAAAAGAAAATTCGGTGTCTGTTAATAAAGAAAAAGTAAAAGAAGATTATAAAATTACAACAGCCGATTTAATAAACGATACGTACGTCATTTTAAACAAAGGAAAGCGTAATACCTATATTCTAAAAGCGATATAAAAAGAAGAAGTCTGGTTGTAAATAAGACTATTACAACCAGACTTCAAAAAAACTAACCAACCTAATTTTACTTTTTCATAGCAAATCTATTTACTATGTCCTTTAAGTCGCAAGTCTATAGATATGCTTACATAATAAAAAAATAATCTAATTTTTAAATAACCATGAGGTTACAGCCTCGAATATCGGAGTTGTCAAAACGCCCTAAAACCTCAAAACTACCATCTTCATATACCTTTCCTAAATCTTGAGTGGCAATAAAAGCACATGAATTTATATTGGCCAAATCTATAATATTAATGCCTCCAGTTTTACCATAGTCTTGAATGGTTAAAGCGTCTTCAGTATCGCGAGTTAATATACGCATCCAAGGAGGTGTTTTAAAAAGACTATCACCTTTAGAATAGGCTTGACTTAGTAATTCAGTCATGCCATATTCGCTGTGTATGGTGTTTACGCCAAAACCTTGTTTTAAAATATCGTGAAGCTCGGTTCTAATAAGCTCTTTGCGTTTACCTTTCATACCACCAGTTTCCATAATAATAGTATTATTTAACTTAAGTTGGTGTTTTTCTACAAAATCTAACAAGGCAAACGATACACCAATCAATAGCGTTTTTTTATTTCTAGATTCTAAGTCAAGTAACGTGTTTTTTAAAGCTTTTAAATCATTTAAATAAAATCCGCTTTCAGGCTGTTTAGAGTGCGTAACCATATTATTAACCATGTAGATTAATGACGAGCCATCACGCTCTAAATAAGATGGCAATAAGGCTAACACGACGTAATCTTCAATATTACCATAAAAATGCTTAAATCCTTTTCTAAAGCTTTCTTGGTATAGTGTAATATCAGTCACAAAATGCTTACTAGTTGTTTGCCCTGTGGTACCACTACTTGTAAAGATTTCTTTAGCTTTTGCTTGAGAGCTAACCACTTTATGAGACTTAAAAAACTGAATGGGTAAAAATGGAATGTCATTAACACAATATATATCGCTAGGATGCTTGTACAACAAGTCACAGAAAGAACGATATACGGTATTGTTTTCAAATTGATGCTTAAAAATAGCTAAAGCCAATTGCTCAAATTGATTTTGAGAGTTTATGCTAAATATATCATTTTTGCTAGTCATATAACCTTTGTCAGTTCGAGTGTCCAGACAGAAACGTCTGGATGTATCGAGAACAAAAGTATATAAAATAAAAAAGCGTTGCCATTGGCAACGCTTTTTTTAATTCTATTTAATTATAATTAGTTAATTACTAATTTTCGTGTGGTAAAAGCATGGTCTTGTTCTGCTCTTAAAATATACACACCAGTAGTTAGGTTAGAGACATTTAAACGATTGTTAGTAATAGTTTTTTGTATTACTTGTTTACCTAAAATATCAAACACACTTACCTTCATTGGTGTACGTTTATCGCTAAAAATATTTACGAACGCACTTGATGTTGGGTTAGGATATAACTCAAAACCATCTATTTGGTTTTCTTTGGTTGAAAGGGTGATACCAGCCATATCAATTCCAGTTACTTGAGGAGTGCCATTAAATTCACCAACTAAAACTTCCATATTAACATTTCCAGAAGGAATAGTTTGTCCAATATAATCTGCTTCACTAAAGCTAGTCCTAAAAGTCATACTTGAACCTCCACGAGAGGAAGCATCATTAATAGTGTAATCAGTGCCAGTAGCAAAGGTGCCACCAGCTTCTGTAAAACTTACAGTATTTATTCTAACCAATTTAGACTCATAATCATCAACATTTGCTAAGAGGTTTGCTATGGTTACCACTTCAGGAGTAATTGTTGAACCAGCTGCAACAGACGCATCTTGTGTTGGTACAAATTGTAAAATACCATTATATATAGAAGCAGTACCGACTAAACCACTCATACCATCTCCAACAGAGAAAGATGTGGTAATGGTTCCTGAGGCATCATCAATTAAAATGCCACCTGTGGCATCTTGTATGTATTTTTGATTTCTGGAAACCCTAGTGTAAGTTATGGTTGGTGTACTCTGAAGCTCATATGATCCTCCAGCACCATTGGCATCTACATCAGTTTTAAGCGCGGCTATATTAGCTACTTGAACTGGTCCAGAAGGTGTAGCGTTATCTGCTCTAAATGTAGGGCTTAAGGCTTCAAAGGTACCATCTCCTTGTCTTTGTAAAGAATGTCCATCCTTATTACCATTAGCTCCTTCATTATATTGAGTAGATACTGAAAATCCAGATAACAAGCCTGCATCATCACTATCATTAGTGTCATATACAATAACATCTATTAGATTTGTAAGAGTGATAGCTGTGTCATTTGGCCAGTTTGAGCCATCATCTTGGTATATAGCAATAGCATCTGCTCCATTTTGAATTGCTCCGGATCCTCCAGGTGGAATATCGTAATCACCAGGAGATATTAGGGCAGTGTTTGCTAGAATGAAGAATCCGTTTGCGTCAGTACTATAACCATCTAAATCAAATGCATCGTAACTTAAATCATCAGAGCCATTAAATAGAACTACAACAAAACCATCAAGAGAGGTATTTGGGGTCCATTTCAATTCAATAAACTCAGCCGCGTCGGTTCCAGGAGAATCAGCATCAATTTCATTAATGACTAATTGCCCAAAGGACAAAGAGGTTATAAAAAGGGCACTAAATAAAAAGTAAAATTTTTTCATAAAACGAGGATTAATTAATTAGGACACCTAATATAAGAAAAATTTTACGTTTAAATGCAAAAAAACAGCCCTAAAAGGCTGTTTTTCATATAAATATAACGTTTTGTTAAACTATCGTACTACTAATTTACGTGTAGCAGAGAATTTACCTTCTTTAATTTTTAAAATATAAACCCCTGGATTTAGGTCTTGTATTTTAAGTTCTTTACCATAAAGTACTTGCGAGATCACTTTTTTGCCTAACACATCAAATATTTCAATGTTTTTAGTAAGGTTGTGTTTGGTGCTTATATATACTTTACCATTGTTTACTGGGTTTGGAAAAATGGTTAAACCCTCAATATTTTCAATGTTCTTTTTTGCAGCAATTCCATCATTAGATTGCGCAAAAGAGGATACAGATGCAAAAAGCATCGTTACAATTAAAAATTTAAAAATGTAGTTTTTTTTCATAAAAATGGGTTCTGCTGTTAATCACTGTTTGTAAAGCTACTAAAAGAACTGCAAAAGTTATACCAAAGGCTTGTTAAAAAAAGGAGTGTTTTGTCGAAAAAGTTAAAATAATGTAAGAGGCACGTTACCAAAATGTTATTAAACCTAATTTAATTCTTATTCTTTTTGTTTAATTTTATCTTTGTAGTGTAGAATTTACGACATAACACTAATGGATAAAAAGCACATTAAAATACTTTTAGTTGATGATGAACCCGATATTTTAGAGATTGTTGGTTACAACTTGTCATCAGAAGGATACACAGTTGTAACAGCCGAAAATGGCATTGAGGCTGTAAAAAAAGCAAAAAAAGAAAAGCCACAGCTTATTATTTTAGATGTGATGATGCCTGAAATGGATGGCATTGAGGCTTGTGAACAAATTAGACTTATTCCCGAACTTAAAAATGTATTGGTAACGTTTTTAACCGCTAGAGGTGAAGACTATTCGCAAGTTGCAGGTTTTGAAGCTGGAGCCGACGATTATATTACAAAGCCTATTAAACCCAAGGTATTAGTTAGTAAAGTAAAAGCTTTACTTAGGCGCTATAAAGAGCAAGAAAAACAAGAAAACGTAGTTAAAATAGGTGATTTAACCATCGATAGAGATGCTTATAAAATACTATTAAAAGGAAAGGAAATTATTCTTCCTAGAAAAGAGTTTGAATTATTATCTTTATTGACCTCCAAACCAGGAAAAGTTTTTAAAAGAGAGGAAATTTTAGACCAAGTATGGGGAAATGAAGTTGTTGTTGGAGGACGAACCATAGATGTTCATATAAGAAAACTTCGAGAAAAAATTGGTGACAAAACGTTTAAAACAGTAAAAGGCGTTGGATATAAGTTTGTTGATTAATGGCAAAAACCTTTAAAAGATCGTATAAATTTGCGTTTAAATCGTCTATATTTATAACGTTAATCCTAACACTCTTTGTGAGTGTTTTTTTGTATGTGTTTTATTCTTTAAATATACTAGCTATAGCAACCTTTACTTTAGTGTGTTTTTTAGTGTCATTTCTCATAATTCAGTTTCGTGTACAACAGTTTATCTATAAGAGGGTTAAAAAAATATACGACGATTTAACGTTGTTGGAATCCAGTACCTTCGATAGAAATAAAATCACCACAGATATGGCAACGCTTACTCAGGAAATTGATAAGTATGCTAGGAATAAAAAAATTGAAATAGAAGCTCTTAAAATACGTGAACAATACCGAAAGGAGTTTATTGGCAATGTATCACACGAACTTAAAACACCACTATTTATGGTGCAAGGTTATATTAGTACATTAATTGATGGCGCAGCCGAAAATGAAACCCTTAGGGAAAAGTACTTAAAAAGAGCAGATAAGGGTGTAGAGCGATTAATCTACATTATAAAGGACTTGGATATGATTACCAAGTTTGAAGCTGGTGATTTGAGATTGGAGGTTACAACGTTTGATATTGTAGAGTTGGTGAAAAACGTTTTTGACTTATTGGAAATGAAAGCCTCCAAGAAAAAAATCTCACTCACTTTCGATATGGAATATAAGCGTCCTATAATGGTAAATGGCGATAAAGAACGTATCCAACAAGTGTTGTCTAATTTAATTGTAAATTCCATAAAATATGGAGAAATTAATGGGACAACAGAAGTTAGCATAGAAAATCTTATTAAAAATAAAGTTATTGTAAGAGTGACCGATAATGGCGAAGGTATAGAGAAGGTTCATATTCCAAGATTATTTGAGCGTTTCTACAGGGTTGATAAAAGTGGCTCGCGAAAAGAAGGAGGCTCTGGATTAGGGTTGGCCATTGTTAAGCACATTATTGAGGCGCATCAAGAAAAACTATATGTTGAAAGCGAGTATGGTATTGGAAGTGAGTTTTCATTCACGCTCGAAAAGGCTAAATAATTCTTTATAATTAGTTTTACTTTTAATAGGCGAAAACCCTTTGTAGTTTTTTGCTTCTTGTAACTTTTCAACAAAAAAATCATTTTGATTACAAAAAGGCGCAATGTTTTCTTTTTTAAATTTTTTTGCTAAATACTCTTGTTCAAATTGTCCTGGCGTTGGTATAAAAAACGCTTTTTTTTCTAGTTTGACTAAATCCATAATGGTAGTATAACCAGAACGCGACAACACTAAATCACTTTCATTAATAGCTGTTTGTAGTTCTGTTGAGGTCATAAAATTATAGATTGTTAAATTATTTTGGGTTATTATTTGTTGCTCATGCTCGATTACACCTTTAACTAAAATCACATTTCCACTGTAATTATTTAATTCTAATAGAAGTTTGTTTTCTAAAAGTGTTCTCTGAGGTTCAGGACCAGATAATATAGCTATAACATTATAGGTTTTTGGTAAATCTATTTTTTTAAACCTACTCAATGCTCCAATATATTTTATAGAAACATTTAAGTTTTTTAAATGACCAAGTTTACCACTAAGATTATTGTGCTCTTCGAAATCAGGAACCCAACATTCATCGAATTTTCTAATGATTTTTTGGTGTAACTTGCTGCTTATAAATGTTGTACTCCCACTTAAAACATGCAATTGATGTGTAATATATACTGAAGGAACAGTTTTTGAGCAAACACCAAATCGGTTATCCGAAATAATGCCATCAATCTTATTTTTAGTAACCAAATCTTCAATAACAAGGTGCTCTTTTTTAATGGCTTTTAATATTTTTGGTGCATCTTTCAGCAGTTTTAATTTTAAATGACTTCCATTTTTTGAGTATGTAATGTTGTAAGATGGTAGCTCAATACTTTTTAAATTGGGAAACTCTTTTTGTAAGAGCGATAAAGCGTTTCCATCACTTGCAATAATTGGGTCAAAACCAAATTTTAGTAAGGCATTCACAATTGGTATGCATCGTGTAGCGTGACCTAATCCCCAGTTTAAAGGGGCTATTAAAATTCTCTTGCTCATAATGAAAATCAAATATAAGGATATTAATGCCTCTCATTAATTTGTTTATTTTTGCCCAAATATCAATAACACGTGGGAAGTAAAAATAAGCTCAAAAGATTTAAAGAAAACGAAACTTTTAACAATGTGTTTCAGCCAACTAGAGCAGATTTGGTTGAAAACACCTATCATTTAAAGGGAAATTGGAGGCATGAATTTTTTAAAAATGATAATCCACTAGTTTTAGAATTAGGTTGCGGTAAAGGTGAGTACAGTGTGGAATTAGCAAAAAAATATCCAAACAAAAACTTTATTGGTATTGATATAAAAGGAGCACGTTTTTGGAGAGGTGCCAAAACAGCTATAGAAGAACAAATTGAAAACGTAGCCTTTTTACGCACTCAAATTGAACTTATTGAATACGCATTTGCCGAAAATGAAGTAGATGAAATTTGGATAACTTTTCCAGATCCTCAAATAAAATACAAGCGAACAAAACATAGAATGACTAACTCTAAGTTTTTAAAACGTTATAAAAAAGTACTAAAACCAAATGGTGTTATAAACTTAAAAACCGACAGCGAGTTTATGCATGGTTACACGCTAGGATTACTACATGGCGAGGGTCATGAGGTACTTTATGCTAACCATAATGTATATAAACAAGAGGGCAGTCCAGAAGAAGTTACTAGTATTCAAACATTTTATGAAAGCCAATATTTAGAACAAAACAAACCAATTACGTATATTAGATTTAAAATAAAGTAATTAGTGGGCATTACTGTTATCTTCTTTTTAGGTTTAATTATTGCATTGGTTGGTGTTATTCCTCCTGGTTTGTTAAATATGACTGCTGCTAAAATTAGTTTAAAAGAAGGCTCAAATCATGGTATTTTATTTTCAATAGGTGTTTGTGTAATAGTTTGTGTGCAAACCTATGTTGCAACAATTTTTGCGAAATATTTAAGTAACCATCCAGAGGTGATTGATATTTTACAGCGCGTAGCGTTTGTGATATTTGTTTTAATTACTATCTATTTTTTGTTGCTGGCGAGAAAACAGCCTAAACCAGACCTTGAAGCAAGCATAATAAGTAAGCGCAGTAGCTTTTTTAAAGGTGTGTTGTTGTCTGCATTAAACGTATTTCCTATTCCATATCAAGCCTATATGACGATTACGTTAGCGTCTTTTGGTTGGCTAACATTCGAAATGTATAGCATTATTGCCTATGTAGCTGGAGCAGCAACAGGAACTTTTGTAATGCTGTATATTTATATTTTCTTTTTCGATAAAATAAAAAATGAAAAGTTAACATCACAAAAAACCATGAACTATTTTATAGGCTCAATAACAGGTGTTATAGCAATTTTTACACTAATTAATATTATAAAAGAACTTTAGCGAATGAAACCTGAAACACTTAATTTTTTTGATAAGGTATATGAAGTAGCTAAACTTATTCCTTATGGACGAGTAACCAGTTATGGAGCTATTGCAAAGTATTTAGGTGCAGCTAGAAGCGCACGTATGGTTGGCTATGCCATGAATGGATCGAGCGGAAAAGATGTGCCAGCGCATCGTGTGGTTAACAGAAAAGGGCTGCTAACAGGCAAACATCATTTTGATGGTACAAACCTTATGCAGCAACTTTTAGAAAGCGAAGGTGTTAAAGTTATAGATAACCAGATTCAAGATTTTGAAAAACTATATTGGGATCCTTTTAGGGAATTGTAACTATTTCCTAATTTTTTGAAAAATTTACAAATAATATTGAATTTACATTCCATAGAAATCAATAATAGTACTATAAAAAACTTCAAACTTCTAGCTTCACTCTTCCAGCTATATTAATTATATTTGCATCTTAGAATTAATCTAAATAAGATACACGTGAAGTTAAGCAAGGAAGATATATTAAAAGCATTAGAATCTATAGCAGTTCCTGGTGAAGGACAAAACATGATAGAAAGTGGTGCTGTTAAGAATGTAATGACTTTTGCAGATGAAGTTATTGTTGATATTACTATTAAAAATCCAAGTTTACAAGCAAAAAAACGTACAGAGGTGGATATCATGAAAACCATTCATGACCTTGTGTATGAAAAAGCTAAAGTAAAAGTGAACGTAAAAGTTGATGCCCCAAAAGCTGATGCTTCTAACCAAATAAAAGGGAATGCCATACCTGGAATAAAAAACATTGTTGCCATTGCTTCAGGAAAAGGTGGCGTTGGAAAATCTACAGTTACGTCAAATATGGCTGTAACGTTATCTAAAATGGGATTCAAGGTAGGTATTTTAGATGCCGATATTTACGGACCATCTATTCCAATTATGTACGACGTTGCAGATGCACGACCGTTAGCAGTTAACATTGAAGGGAAATCTAAAATGAAACCCGTTGAAAATTATGGGGTTAAAATTTTATCGATAGGCTTTTTTACAGAACCAAATCAAGCGGTTATTTGGCGTGGACCTATGGCTGCAAAGGCATTAAATCAAATGATTTTTGATGCTGATTGGGGAGCGTTAGACTTTTTACTTATAGATTTACCTCCAGGAACTGGTGATATTCACTTAAGTATTATGCAATCACTTCCAATAACAGGAGCTGTTGTAGTTAGTACACCTCAAAACGTAGCTTTAGCAGATGCGAAAAAAGGAGTGGCAATGTTTCAGCAAGAAAATATCAACGTTCCAGTACTAGGTATCGTAGAGAATATGTCTTATTTTACACCTCAAGAATTACCTGAAAATAAATATTATATTTTCGGACAAGAAGGTGCTAAGAATTTAGCAGAAGATTTAAAAGTACCTTTCCTTGGTGAGATTCCTTTAGTTCAAAGTGTAAGGGAAGCAGGTGATGTTGGACGACCAGCTGCTATGCAAACAGCAACGCCAATACAAGAAGCTTTTGAGGGTTTGACACGACAAGTGGTTCAAGAAGTTGTAAATAGAAATGAAGATTTGCCTCCAACGGAAGCCATTAAAATAACGACAATGGCTGGATGCTCAGCAGTAAACAAATAAGATATGATGACATCGGAAGAACTTAAGCTAAACATTGAAAAAGCATTGGATGAAATTCGTCCTTTCTTGCAAAGTGATGGAGGAGATATTTCGCTATTAGCAATCGAAGATGATAAATTAGTAAAAGTACAACTAGAAGGAGCTTGTACAAGTTGTAGTGTCAATCAAATGACACTTAAATCTGGTGTAGAAATGACCATAAAAAAGTATGCGCCTCAAATAGAACGTGTTATCAATATTGAAGCCTAAAGTGACTTTTATCACATTTTGCCACACTATTAATTAATATTTTTGCGCTTAATAAATTGAATTTTAATGATTTCTACTGATATACTCATTATTGGAGCTGGACCTACAGGATTATTTACCGTTTTTGAAGCAGGACTACTAAAATTAAAGTGCCATTTAATAGATGCATTACCACAACCAGGAGGACAGTGTACCGAAATATATCCAAAAAAACCAATCTATGATATTCCTGCTTATCCCGAAATACTTGCAGGAGATTTAACCGAAAAGCTTTTGGAACAATGTAAGCAGTTTGAACCAGGGTTTACTTTAGGAGAGCGTGCTGAAACTATCGAAAAACAAGAAGATGGCACCTTTATTGTCACTACAAATAAAGGCACAAAGCATCAAGCACCAGTGGTTGCTATTGCTGGAGGTTTAGGAAGTTTTGAGCCACGTAAACCCCTAATTCCGAATATTGCAAATTTTGAAGACAAAGGAGTTGAATATATCATTAAAGATCCAGAAATATATAGAGATAAAAAAGTAGTGATTGCTGGAGGAGGAGATTCTGCTCTCGATTGGAGTATTTTTTTATCTGATGTTGCAAGTGAAGTAACTTTGATACACAGAAGAAATGAGTTTAGAGGTCATCTCGATTCTGTAGAGAAAGTTCAAGAATTAAAAAACCTGGGGAAAATCAATCTCGTAACTCCTGCCGAAGTTATGGGTATTATTGGTAATGGTCATGTTGAAGGTGTTGTAGTAAAACAATCAGGAGAGGAGTTAAAGGAGTTTAATATTACATGCGACCATTTTGTGCCTCTTTTTGGGCTGTCACCTAAGCTTGGACCAATTGCAAATTGGGGATTAGAAATTGAGAAAAATGCTATTAAAGTAAATAATGCTTTAGATTACCAAACTAATATTCCAGGAATTTTTGCCATAGGTGATGTTAATACCTATCCAGGAAAATTAAAGCTGATTTTGTGTGGTTTCCATGAAGCAACGTTAATGTGTCAAGCTGCTTATCAAATTATTAATCCAGGAAAAAAATATGTACTAAAATATACAACCGTAAGTGGTGTTCATGGGTTTGATGGTACAAGTAAAACAGCACCTAAAGCAGTAGTTAAAAAGATTGATTAGTGGAAGAAAATCAAGACGTTAAAATAACAATTGTTGATAGAGATGGTGTGTCTCATACTATTGATGCACCAACTGATATGGCTATGAACCTTATGGAAGTTGTTCGTGCTTACGAACTTGCACCAGAAGGCACTATTGGTATTTGTGGCGGTATGGCGATGTGTGCTTCCTGCCAGTGCTATGTAAAGTCAAATCATGAACTTCCAGAAATGCAGGATGACGAAGAAGCTATGCTAAGTGAAGCCTTTTATGTAAAGGATAATTCTCGTTTGGGTTGCCAAATTCAAATCACACCAGACATGGATGGTTTGGAAGTCGAGTTAGCTCCTGAAAGTTAGTTGGCACTATCATTGCGAGGACGAAGGATGTGGCAATCTTTTTAATTTAGAGTTGAAAACAAATAGATTACTTCGCTATGCTCGTAATGATATTTAGATTTATTCTGTTTTATAATCAATCAATTTTTGAGGGCCTTCTAGTAAGGTACGTTTGATTTGAAGTGTGCCATCTTCTTTAGTCGCAATACTCCATTTAATTAATGAAATAGCACCATTTTCAATTTCAATGCCTGTAATGCTTCTTGGGTGTACACAGCTACCATCATTAAAAAATGCAATATCACCAGGTTGAGGAAAACGTGGTCTATGCGTATGTCCAACAATGGTAATTAAATTGTTGTTTTCAGCAATCCATTTTTTTGTTCGACGCTCTACTTTAATAAGTTCTTTGTAGTTTTTTGCTGGACTTGTTGGGTCTGCAATTCCCATGACATTTAATGGTTTCCAAAGCACACGAACCAAAAAACGACTCCATCTCCAAAATGTGTAATTCCACCAATCGGCTTGATGACCGTGCGTTAAAAATAACTCTTGATTCGTTTCTGAATGCTTTAAAACAATCCCTTCATGATACTGAATATTACAGAATAATTCAACATCTTCACCAATTTTGGGGTCAAAGTAAGTAGATAAATGTTTTTCAACATAACTAGGATTTCTATATATCATATCATGGTTTCCCCAAATCATGTGTAAGCGTTTTTGCTCATGAAATTGTTTCACAAGCATATACACGTTCTTGTGAGCATTTAAAATAGAATCAAACGACAAATTTTCCCAGAGTTCGTCGCCATCACCAAGTTCACAATATTGAAATCCTTCAGTATAATAATGCTTTAAAGCGTGAAAATAAATATTTCGATTATTTGCAAAGTCATCAGCAAAACTATTATCGCCTCTGTGACAATCACTAAACAAAATAAATTTACTGGAATTGTCAAACAACAGTGTTTTTGCTTCTTTGTATGCGCGATCTAATCTTGATTTTGAAGACATTTAGTAAATGTAAATAAATTTCAACAAAAATGCTCCTAAATAAATAGAAGCATTAGTTAAACTAAAAAGGATAATTATTCACAAGAGTGAGATAATTAAATGTCGCTTAGCGACCTATTTAAAAGCATTTAGCCCTGTAATGTCTAAACCTGTAATTAGCAAATGGATGTCATGGGTGCCTTCATAAGTAATCACACTTTCTAAGTTCATGGAGTGACGCATAATACTATACTCACCAGTAATTCCCATACCTCCTAACATCTGTCTTGCTTCCCTAGCAATATTAATTGCCATATCAACATTGTTTCGTTTTGCCATAGAAATTTGTGCTGAGGTGGCTTTGCCTTCGTTACGTAGTACACCAAGTCTCCAAGTTAATAATTGTGCTTTAGTGATTTCGGTAATCATTTCGGCTAATTTTTTTTGTTGTAATTGAAATTGTCCAATTGGTTTTCCGAACTGAATACGTTCTTTACTATATCTGAGTGCAGTGTCATAACAATCCATTGCTGCACCAATCGCTCCCCAAGCAATCCCATAACGAGCAGAATCTAAGCAGCCAAGAGGTGCTCCTAATCCTGATTTGTTAGGTAATAAATTTTCCTTTGGAACTTTTACATTGTCGAAAATAAGCTCTCCAGTTGCTGAAGCACGAAGTGACCACTTGTTATGAGTTTCTGGCGTTGAAAAACCTTCCATTCCACGCTCTACAATCAACCCATGAATACGACCTTCTTCATTTTTAGCCCAAACAACAGCTACTTGCGCAAAAGGAGCATTACTAATCCACATTTTAGCACCATTTAAAAGATAATGGTCTCCCATATCTTTAAAATTAGTGGTCATGCCTCCAGGATTACTTCCGTGGTCAGGCTCGGTTAAACCAAAGCAACCCATCCATTCGCCTGAAGCCAATTTTGGCAAATATTTTTGACGTTGTTCTTCATTTCCATATTTCCAAATAGGATACATCACTAATGATGATTGCACAGATGCTGTGCTTCGTACACCAGAATCGCCACGCTCAATTTCTTGCATAATTAATCCGTAAGAAATTTGGTCTAATCCTGCGCCTCCATATTCCATTGGAATGTAAGGCCCAAAAGCACCAATGTCAGCTAATCCATTTATAATTTGATTAGGGAATTCTGCCTTTTGAGCATATTCTTCTATGATAGGTGATACATCACGTTTTACCCATTCTCTAGCTGCATCACGTACTAATTTATGTTCTTCGGATAAAAGCTCGTCTAAATTGTAGTAATCTGGAGCTTCAAATAAATCTGGTTTCATCTGGTGATTTTTATTTTAAATAGTTGTCAGATGGTGTTCGCATAAATGCTCGATTCATCTGCTTTAATTTTGAGCTTCAAATTTAACTAAAGCAAAACGAATCACTAAGGATTTTAACGAGAAATTTAACTGCTTAAAAACTTACTAAGTAATAAATGAAAATGATGCACACCTTGTTCTCGCGTAGGAGAAAAGCGGCCTGCTTTATAAAAAGACGAGCGTACACCTTTTTGAACATGCTCAACCACAAACTCATCTTCTCGTTCTACTTTTTCAAGACCACTTCCTGCGCCTTTGTCAAGTTTTGATGGGTCATATACATAAGACATGAATGATACTTTTGTACGATTCATGTCTAAGGGTTTTACTACGTTTACAGATAATCCCCAAGGGTAAAAATTGAACATCATATTTGGGAATACCCAATAATAATAGGCTGCAACATTTTTGCCATAATCAATATGGTCTATAGGTAAATCAAACACTTCAGTAGCTTCATCGGTATAGCCAATTTGAAGATTACAATAGTCGTAAACTTCAGTCTTATAGCTTCCGTAATCTAAAACTGCATTTAAGTCTTCATGAACAAAAGGCACATGAAAGCCTTCTAAATAATTATCACAATACAAAGCCCAATGTGCATGCACTAAAAAGTCTTTTGAAATAGAATTATCCAAACGAAACTCATCTAAAGGTAAAAATCCAATACGTTCGTTCATCTTATCAATCACTTGTTGGAAATCGAATGAAGGATTTAAACCTGCAAACAGTAAAGGTCCAAATTTCCTTAGTGGAAATTGGTGTAAATTATCGCATGGTCTGGGAAAATCTTCGGCGTCATTAAATTCTGGCATATGTTCAAATTCACCTTTAAGGTTAAAGCGTCTTCCATGATACATACAGGTTAATTTTTTAGATTTACCAGAATGTAAAGCTACAACATTACCACGATGCGTACACACATTAGTTAAGCAACTAACTCCATCATCTTGATCTCGAGTCAACATCATAGGTTCAGTTAAAAAAGAATCTAATAACACAAAAGGATGTACAGATTGAGGAAGTCTTACCAGATTTTCATCACCAACAAATTGCCAAGATTTCAAAAACACATATTCTTTTAAAGCCTCAAAAGTTTCGGCGTCTTTATAAAATTTAGCAGGAAGTGTTTCAGCCTTTTTTATATCTGGATGGATATGATATGTCTTCATTAAAAATAATATAATTGTATATTCGTACGTCGCTCCTAATTTACGTAATTAAACCTTATCTCTTTTTAAACTAAATAAATGGCATCTAAATCCCAAAAGATAGGATTAATTACTGCAACCTCCTTAGTTGTTGGGAATATGATTGGTTCAGGTATTTTTGTATTGCCAGCAACATTGGCAAAATACGGAAGTATTAGTTTATTAGGATGGCTATTTACTGCTGCAGGAGCTTTAGTTTTAGCAAAGATATTCAGCAATTTAAGTAAGGTCTTAGTGAACAAAAGCGGAGGTCCTTATGTGTTTGCCAAAGAAGGATTTGGTGATTTTATAGGATTTTTAGTGGCTTGGGGTTATTGGATTTCGTGTTGGGTTGTTAATGCTGGAATTGCAGTGGCTATTATTAGTGCCCTGACCATTTTCTTTCCAATATTAGAAACCAACTCATTATTGGCTGTATTAATAGGATTAGGTTTTATTTGGTTTTTTACTTGGATAAATATCAAGGGTGTAAAAACATCTGGAAAGTTTCAAGTGGTGACGACTATTTTAAAATTATTGCCTTTAGTTGTTATAATTATTCTCGGTTTTTTCTTTTTTAGCTTGGACAATTTCCCAGAATTTAATATTTCAGGTCAAAATAATTTACAGGCTTTTTCAGCTGTAGCAACATTAACGTTATTTGCTTTTTTAGGAATTGAATGTGCAACTATTCCAGCTGAAAATGTCAAAAATCCAGAAAAAACAGTACCAAAAGCTACAATGTTAGGAACAACTATTACAACTTTAGTGTACATTCTAGGAACCGTTGTGTTGTTTGGGATTTTGCCAATCGACCAATTAATGATATCGCCAGCACCTTTTGCAGAAGCAGGAAAAATTATTGGAGGAGAATATACAGGCTATTTTGTAGCAGCTGGAGCAGCTATTTCAGCTATTGGAGCACTTAATGGATGGATTTTAATTGCAGGACAATTACCAATGGCAACTGCAAGAGATAATATGTTTCCGAGAGTATTTAAAAAGCAAAACGATAAAGAAGCTCCTTATTTAGGGCTAATTATTGGAAGTGTTTTAAGCTCTATTGTTATGCTAATGAATTTTTCGGAAGGACTCGTTGATCAGTTTGAGTTTATAGCACTCCTTACAACTTTAACAGCTTTAATTCCGTATCTATTTGTAGCAGCAGCATATGTGATAATTACAATTAACAAAGGTGTTTTTTTGAATAATAAATTTAAAATTAGCTTGCTTTCTATTTTGGGATTCGCCTATTCATTTTGGGCAATTTATGGCTCAGGAAGTGATACAGTATTCTATGGATTTTTATTATTATTGGCAGGCGTTCCGTTTTACGTAATGATGAAATGGAATCAAAGTAAAAACTAGTATGAAGAAAGCAACACATCATTCAGAATATTTAAAACTAAAAGCGGTATATATAAAACCAGCAAAAAATGCATTCGTATCAGACATTTATTTAGGTGAACAATGGCGTGAACTTAATTATTTGTCTCGTCCAGATTTTGATAGTGCTTTGGAAGAATATAAAACGTTTCAAGAGTATTTTTTAAACAACAATATTGAAACACATGATTTTCCTTTTGATAATAATGTACAAATTGATTCTATATATTGCAGAGATGCTTCGATTGCTACAGATTTTGGGATGATAATTTGTAATATGGGAAAAGGAGGACGTATTAATGAACCTCAATCGCATTCAGAAATTTACAAACAAGCTAATATTCCAATATTAGGAATTATTGAAGCACCTGGAACTCTAGAAGGAGGCGATGTTGCTTGGTTAGATTCAACAACCTTAGTAGTTGGTCATACTTACAGAACTAATGAAGAAGGCATCGCACAACTTAAGGCCTTATTAGAGCCTAAAGGTATTGATGTTGTCGTTGCTGAATTACCACATTATAAAGGAAAAAATGATGTATTTCATTTAATGAGTATTTTAAGTCCAGTTGATAAAGATTTAGTAGTGGTGTATTCGCCTTTAATGCCTATTAAATTTAGAGACGAATTACTAAATAGAGGTTTCGAATTAATTGAAGTGCCTAATGAAGAATTTGAATCCATGGGTTGTAATGTGTTGGTAATTGCACCAAGACAATGCCTAATGGTTGCAGGAAATCCAAAAACAAAGCAATTGTTAGAAGATGCAGGATGCCAAGTAACGACTTACAAAGGTGAGGATATTAGTGTGAAAGGTGGTGGAGGTCCAACGTGTTTAACACGACCTATGCATCGCAGTTATTAATTACATTTTTAAATAAAAATCTTTTGTTAAATTGACGTAGTCTTGTGTGTATTGATGACGTCCATTTTCTATAATAAGGTCATTAGTTTCGACCTGACCTTTAGTAAAAGAAAATTCTATAAGACTTCTCTTTGTGTCTGAATTTGGATTACCTTTAACTCTTAAAATCCGTTTTGGAAATAGATTAAAACTTGTTGCTATGTCCATGAAAGATTGTTCTTCTTTAAATGGAATAATAACAGAAAACAGACCATTACTTGAAAGTAATTTTGAAACACTATCTAATAAATGGTCAAAAGGTAAAGCGTCTTCAAACCTTGCTAAGTCACGCTGGTTATTTTTACTTTTAAAGTCATCTGAATAGAATGGAGGATTAGACACAATCAAATCGTATGTCTCGTCAATTTCTTCAACAAACGCTTCTAATGAAGCATGATAACAAAACAACCTATCGTTCCATGGAGAGTCTTCAAAATTCTCAGTGCATTGTTCATAGGCATTATCTTCAATTTCAACAGCATCTATGAGTTCTGCATAACATCTTTGAGCTAACATAAGCGCCACAACTCCAGTTCCAGCTCCAATATCTAAAACAGAAAAAGGATTTCGATTTATGGATGTCCAAGCACCAAGCAATACAGCATCTGTGCCAATTTTCATAGCACTTTTATTTTGGTTGACTTTAAACTTCTTAAAAAGAAAAGGTTTGTAAGGCATATTGAATTTTTGAGACTAAATGTATTAATAATTTGTGATGTCAACTTCATTGAAAGAGTAATTCTTTAAATGTTGAAAACTTAGTTATTAAATCGTGTTAAAATTTATAATTTAAACACACTTTTTGAGTTATATTTATGTAAATGTTAAGAAGTAGGAATATGAAAGTAAAGCATTCAGAAAAGGTTATAAAAAAAGCTAATAATCTATTAATGATGAATTATGAGGCTGAAAAAATTTTTACAGATGCCCATGATATTGTTAATGATAATAATTTAAAATCTTTTTTTAGAGAACTCGCTTTTGAAAGAAATGAGTTTATTAGAGCATTAAGAAAAGAAACAATTAAGCTGGGAGAAAAACCCCAAAATTTTGAAGGATTAAATAAATTAAGTAGAGCCTATTATATTTTTTGGAAAAATTTAAGACCCTTGCTAAAGGAAGATTATACTCCAGAATTGCTCGATCAAATATGCAATATTAAAGAGTGGAGCATTGATAATTACAATGATTTACTACAGGAGCTTAACTTGTCTTTATCTTTATGCAAGCTGTTGGCGGAACAACGAGATTTACTTCATTCTAAAATGAATAGTATTAAAATAGATAGTATTAAAGTAAAGGAGACTTTAGAAGTATAAATCTATTAAGCCTTCTGGTGTTTCAACTAAAATAGTTTTTGTTTCTCTATTTACTTCTACAATAAACTCATCATTCATTGGAATTAAAATTTCAACACCATCTCTATCAACCTCAAAAAGTGCTTGAGCTGTCGAGTCGTTAATACCTTTAATGATGCCTACGTCCCCAAAATTTTTATCATGAATTTTAAAGCCAATAATCTCATGAAAGTAAAATTTATTCCCCTCGAGCTTTGGTAATAACTCTAAAGGTAAATACAGTTCACTTTTTAGTAATGCATCAGCATCGGCTTCGGTATCTACTTCTTCAAATTTAATACGCAATAAATCAGATTTATGAAGTTGTGAACTTTCAATAAAAAAAGGGAGTAAATTATTTCTAACCTGAACAAATATGGCATCTAAATGCTCATAAAGATCAGGTTGATCAGTGTCTAGTTTAGCCAATAGTTCTCCTTTAAAGCTGTACTTTTTAACAATCTTTCCTAAATAAAAACAATCTTCTTTTTTCATCAAAAATGGATGTTTTTGTTTCCATGAAAATGGAAATCTTTTAATGTTATTAACTCAAACTATAAGATTCATACTTATGTGGGAATAAAAAACCCAGACACAAGGTCTGGGTTTAAAAGTATAAAAAAATATTTTTTTATTCTTCTTCGTTTGTAGCTTGTGCTTCTTCAGCAGGTGCATCTTCGGTTGTTTCTTCAACAACTGGAGCTGCTGCCGCGATACGAGCTTCGTTTGCTGCTTTTTCTGCTTCAAGAATTTTAGCTTTAGCATCAGCATCAGCTTTTGCTAAACCATCTTTTTTAGCTTCTACTTTAGCTGCTTTTTCGTCTAACCAAGCTTGAAACTTCTTTTCAGCTTCTTCTTCTGTTAAAGCACCTTTACGTACACCACCTGCTAAATGATTTTTTAACATAGCACCTTTGTAAGATAAAATAGCTCTGGCAGTGTCAGTAGGTTGTGCTCCATTTTGAAGCCATTTTACTGCACCATCAACATCTAAATCTATAATTGCTGGGTTTACGTTTGGATTGTAAGTTCCTAATTTTTCTAAGAATTTACCGTCTCTTTTTGATCTTGCATCTGCTGCAACAATCCAGTAAAAAGGTTTTCCTTTTTTACCGTGTCTTTGTAGTCTTAATTTAACTGCCATAAAAATTAATTAGTGAGGTTCACGACCTCGATTATTAATAAGAGCGCAAAGATACTATATTTTTCTAATTCACAATTATTTAGTTTGCTTTTTTATTATACTTTTGAAGTCTTAAAGTCGTTATTTTGTTATGAAAAGAATAGTTGTAAGCTTTTTGATTGTTTTTTTGCTGTTAAATTGTAGTGATGAAATTAGGTTTAATTCGCCAGCGTTACAGGCAAGTAAGCAGAATGAGTTATGGAGATCAAATTTTTTTGCTGCAGATATCGATAATGGAGGTTTCGTTATTGAAGGTAGATTTTCCGGTGAAACAATTCAATTAATAACAACAAGTGATGCTAGAGGAACATTTAGTCTTGGATTAGAAAGTGATAACGTTGCAATTTTTAAAGATGTTGATGGTACTATTTATTCCACCAAAAATGCTCCAGATCCAAGCTTAGGTAGTTACCCAACAAGTGGCGAAATTATTGTTGAAGATATAGATAATGACGATCCTAAGAATGTTTATGGAACCTTTTGGTTCTATGCATATACTGCTGATGGGTTAAAAGTAATCAACTTCAATAAAGGCGTGTTTTATAAAGTGCCTTTAACAGGTGGCTTGTTGCAAATTCAGTAGGCACTTAAACAAATTCTGCTAACAACTTTAACTTCAATTTGTTAAAGAATCTTAAACTTTTATTAAAGGTGTTAATATACTTGACATGAAGCGTAATAATCGTTAGGTTATGTATGCAGATGTGAAACAATACGCATCTTTAAAGAATTTATTGAAATTTAAAAATGAAAAAGATATTATGAAGTATTCCGAAAAAATTTCAAACAAGTTAAACGAACTATTAGTTAAAAATTACGATGCTGAAAAAGGCTATTTAAATGCCATTGACAATATTGATAATAAAAATTTAAAAATGTATTTTAAAAAAAGAGCATCTGAGAGAAGTGAATTTGCAAAAGACTTAAGAACCGAGATTCTAAGATATGGTGAAATACCGGAAGACAATGGTTCTTTTAAAGGAGCAATGCACAGAAACTGGATGACACTAAAAGCGACATTTTCGTCCAACAATGAAGAGGCTATTCTTGAAGAAGCTATTAAAGGCGAAGAAGCTAATTTAGAAGAATATAACGAAATTTTAGCAAACAGCGTATTGCCACCAACGATTGATTCTTTACTAACAAAGCAGAGAAATGCTATTCAATCAGCCATTAATACAGAGAAAGTACATGAAGAGTTAGTTTCATAACACTTTTAATATACTATAGAAAAAACGCAACCATTTTGGTTGCGTTTTTTGTTTAAAACTGTTTATAACTTTCCGTTTTTAAACCTATAATTATTCCTATTTTTAAGGTTCTAAATTTTCACCTTAAAACTCATTTATGTATTTAGTTTTTGATACAGAAACAACAGGTTTGCCTAAGCGATGGGATGCTCCAATTACAGACATTGATAATTGGCCTAGAGCTATTCAAATTGCATGGCAATTGCATGATGCTACAGGAAATTGTATCGAACATCAAGATTATTTGATTAAGCCTGAGGGTTTTAATATACCATATGATGCCGAAAAAATTCATGGCATTTCTACAGAGTTAGCACAAGAACAAGGGTTGCCGCTAATAGAGGTTTTAGAAAAATTTAATGAAGCTCTCAATAAGTCAAAATTTGTAGTTGGGCAAAATGTAGGTTTTGACTTAAATATTATGGGTTGCGAGTTTTTTCGTGAAGATACCGTAACTAAATTATTAGAACTTCCAATTCTAGATACATGTACAGAGCATACAGCCGAAATGTGTAAAATTCCTGGAGGTCGTGGCGGAAAATTTAAATTGCCAACTTTAACAGAACTTCACGAATATTTATTTGGTGAAGCTTTTAACGAAGCTCATAATGCCACTGCCGATGTTGAAGCAACCACACGCTGTTTTCTAGAATTAATAAGAAGACAAGAGTACACCAAAGAACAATTAGATGTTCAACCAGATTACTTCGAAAAATTTACTGAGGCTAATCCAAAGGAAATTCAGCTAATAGGGTTAAAGCATATTAACCTTAAAAAGGCTTCAGCTAAAATTAATGAGCAGCTTCAAAAATCGCAAGAAGTTAATATTGAAAAAAGCTCAGTTGATGCTTCAGAGTTAGAAGAGGTCAATTTTGTTCACTTGCATAACCATTCGCAATTTTCGGTATTGCAATCTACCATAAGTATTAGGGATTTAGTGGCTTCAACCGCAAAGCACAACATGAATGCTGTGGCGTTGACAGACCATGCTAACATGATGGGAGCGTTTCACTTTGTAAAAGAGGTGAAAAATCATAATAGGATCATTAAAGAGCAAAACAAAGAGGCTCTTGAAAAAGGAGAAATACCAGTTGGTCAAGAAATAAAACCCATTGTAGGTTGCGAGTTTTTTGTCTGTGAAGACCATTTAAACAAATCTCATAAAGACTATGGGTATCAAATAGTCATGCTGGCCAAAAATAAAAATGGCTATCAAAATTTGGTAAAAATGGCATCTATTGCCTATACAGATGGTTTTTATTACGTGCCAAGAATTGATAAAACTGTTGTTGAGCAATACAAAGAAGATATTATTGTACTTTCAGGAAATCTCTATGGAGAAGTGTCTGGTAAGATTCTAAATGTTGGTGAAAAACAAGCAGAAGAAGCACTTGTTTGGTGGAAAGAACAATTTAAAGATGATTTCTATTTAGAAATCATGCAACATAATCAAGAAGATGAACGACGTGTAAACATAGTACTTAAAGAATTTGCAAAAAAGCATAACGTTAAGCTAGTTGCTACTAATAATAACTACTATTGTGAGCAAGAAGATGCCAATGCGCATGATATTTTGCTATGTGTTAAAGATGGTGAAAAACAAGGCACTCCAATAGGTAGAGGTCGCGGTTACCGTTATGGTTTGCCAAATCAAGAGTATTATTTTAAGTCTTCTGATGAAATGAAAGCGTTGTTTAAGGATGCTCCTGAGGCTATCATTAATATTCAAGAAGTTGTTGACAAAGTTGAAGCATTTGAATTAGCGAGAGACGTTTTGTTACCTGAGTTCAGTATTCCAGATGAGTTTAAAGATGATCAAGATCTGGTTGATGGTGGTAAACGAGGCGAAAATGCATATTTAAGGCACATAACGTATGAAGGTGCCAAAAAGCGCTATGGGGAAATCACAGAAGAGATTCAAGAGCGATTGGATTTTGAACTAGAAACCATTGAAAACACAGGATATCCAGGATATTTCTTAATTGTTGAAGACTTTATTCGAGAAGCAAGAAACATGGATGTGTCTGTTGGTCCTGGTCGTGGTTCGGCAGCTGGGTCTGTGGTGGCTTATTGCTTGTGGATTACTAATATTGATCCTTTAAAGTACGATTTACTTTTTGAGCGTTTCCTAAACCCAGATCGTGTGAGTATGCCTGATATTGATATCGATTTTGATGATGAAGGGAGAGGTCGTGTTATGGACTATGTAATTAATAAATATGGAGCTAATCAAGTAGCGCAAATTATCACGTATGGAACCATGGCTGCAAAGTCCTCCATTCGTGATACCGCAAGAGTGTTGGATTTACCATTATTTGATGCCGATAGAATAGCAAAGCTTATTCCAACAATGTCTAAATTGAATAAAATTTTTGGTTTAGATGAAAAGGAATTAAGTAAAAAATTTAGAGCCGAAGATTTAGAAAAAGTCAACCAATTACTAAATATTGCAGATGGTGAAGACCTAGAAGCCGAAACGGTTAATCTCGCAAGAACTTTAGAGGGCTCCGTTAGAAATACAGGAATTCATGCTTGTGGTGTCATTATTACGCCTAGTGATATTACCAACTATGTGCCTGTAGCTACAGCAAAAGATTCCGATTTGTATGTCACACAATTTGATAACTCAGTTGTGGAAGATGCTGGACTGTTGAAAATGGATTTCCTTGGCCTTAAAACCTTAACACTTATAAAGGATACGGTCAAAATTGTAAAGGCAAAACATGGTATTGAGCTGGAACCTGATAATTTTCCGATAGATGACGAAGATACTTATGCGCTATTCCAAAGAGGGGAAACGGTTGGGATTTTCCAGTACGAATCCCCAGGAATGCAAAAGCATATGAAGGATTTAAAACCTACGGTTTTTGATGACCTTATTGCGATGAATGCCTTGTATCGTCCAGGGCCAATGGAATACATTCCAAGCTTTATTGCTCGTAAACATGGTGACGAAGACATTGAGTACGATCTTCCGGAAATGGAAGAATACCTTAAGGAAACCTATGGTATTACAGTCTATCAAGAGCAAGTAATGCTCTTATCTCAAAAACTAGCAGATTTTACCAAAGGTGAAGCCGATGTGCTACGTAAAGCCATGGGTAAAAAACAAAAAGCTGTACTTGATAAAATGAAACCTAAATTTATAGACCAAGCAGCTGCAAAAGGAATGGATAAGAAGAAGCTTGAGAAAATTTGGAAAGACTGGGAAGCTTTTGCAAGTTATGCTTTCAATAAATCGCATTCTACGTGCTATGCATGGATAGCGTATCAAACAGCTTATTTAAAAGCGCATTATCCAGCCGAATATATGGCAGCGGTGTTGTCAAACAACATGAACGATATTAAGCAGGTAACCTTCTTTATGGAGGAATGCAAGCGTATGAAATTAAATGTACTTGGGCCAGATGTGAATGAATCGTATTATAAATTTTCGGTAAACCAAGATAATGCCGTTCGCTTTGGGATGGGAGCTATAAAAGGTGTTGGTCATGGTGCTGTAAAAACTATTGTAGAGAATAGAAAAAAAGATGGTCACTATAAATCTATTTTCGATTTTGCTAAACGAATCGATTTGCGAGCAGCCAATAAAAAAGCTTTTGAAAATCTAGCCAATGCAGGAGGGTTTGATTGTTTTAAAGAGACACATCGTGCACAATATTTTCACGATACAGGAGATGGTATTACATTTTTAGAAAAAACAATTAAATATGCCAATAAATATCAAGAAAGCGAAAATTCAGCGCAAGTGAGTTTATTTGGAGAGGCTAGTGATGTGCAAATTCCAGAACCAGAAGTGCCTCCTTGTGAAGAATGGGGAACCATGGAAAAACTTGCTAGAGAAAGGGAGGTGGTGGGTATATATATTTCCGGTCACCCTTTAGATGATTTTAAAATAGAAATGAACACCTTTTGTAATGCTGAAGTGTCTTTGTTTAAAGATTTGCATAGTTATGTTAATAGAGAACTAACCTTTGGAGGTGTGGTAACCGATGTGCAACATCGTGTGAGTAAGCAAGGAAAAGGGTGGGCACTATTTACTATTGAAGACTATATGGATTCGTTTGAATTCAGAATTTTTGGGGAAGAGTATTTAAAGTTTAGGCATTTTTTAATGGTAAGTAATTTTGTGTATGTAAGAGCTTTTATTAAAGAAGGTTGGGTAAATAGGGAAACTGGCAAAAAGAGCGACCCGAGAATTCAGTTTAATAATTTCCAGTTATTGCATGATGTTTTGGATACGTATGCTAAGAAACTATCTATTCAATTCGATATAAAAGATATAAAAGAAGAACGCATAAAAAGTATTAAGGAGTTGTTGAGAATGCATGAAGGAAATCATCATTTAAACTTTGTGATTTACGATAACAAAGAGCAAATAAAGCTGCAAATGCCTAGTCGTAAACAAAAGGTTAGAATTTCTCAAGAGTTACTTGAAGAATTAGAAAGTCAACAAGTGTTTTATAAGTTGAATTAAGCTTTATAACATCAATCAATCTTGAAATAAGCAAAACAAATAGTGTCTTTGTAAGCTTTGGTAAAATTTTTGACTAATTTTGCATATAAATCAGTAATAAAATACATTAAATAAACATATTATGGCATTAGAAATAACAGATGCAACGTTTGAAGAAACGGTTTTAAAAAGCGACAAACCAGTAATGGTAGATTTTTGGGCTGCTTGGTGTGGACCATGTAGAATGGTTGGACCAATCATTGACCAAATAAGTGAGGAATACGATGGTAAAGCTGTTGTTGGTAAAGTAGATGTAGATGCAAATCAAGAATTTGCTGCTAAGTATGGTGTTAGAAACATCCCAACAGTTTTAGTATTTCAAAATGGAGAAGTAGTAGGGAGACAAGTTGGTGTTGCACCTAAAAATGCATATACTGAAGCAATCGATTCATTGTTATAAGTAAAATTTAACAAATAAGCTTATAGAAAAGGTTTGGCAATGCGCCAAACCTTTTCTATTTTTAATACCTCTTACTTTTTATAGTCGTATGATGAAGCAAATATATTTAGGGCTTTTAGCCCTTTTTTTGGTAGCATGTAATAATAATACAACCACCAAAACAGAGTTATTAGCAAAAGGTATTTCGTTAGATTTGGCTGAATTTAGAGCAGAGCAACTTTCAAATATCGAGTATTATTTAACCTTTAATATACCAGAATCGCTAGGTAAACCTGTCGTTTCAAAGTTAACATTGGAAGTCAATATTAATAACCTACAACAACCACTTATTTTAGATTTCAATGCAGACAAGTCATTGCTTTTAAATGTTAATGCTAATGAAGATGATATTGATATAAAGCATGAAAATGAGCATTTAATAATTGATGCTACACACTTAAAACAAGGAAAAAATACTATTGAAATTAACTTTAATGCTGGCGAATTATCATTAAATAGGAACAAAGAATATTTATATACCTTATTAGTGCCAGATAGAGCAAGTACATTGTTTCCATGTTTTGATCAACCAGATTTAAAAGCGGTTTATCACTTAAACATTTCGGCTCCAAAAGATTGGCAAGTATTGTGTGGCGCATTGTTGCAAGAAACTATTACAGAAGAAAATACAACTAGGCATATATACCATCCTGCCGATAAAATGAGTACGTATTTATTCTCATTTGTTGCAGGTGTTTTCGAGACGAGTCAAAAAACCATTGACGATTTTAAAATGAATTTGTTATATCGAGAAACCGATTCTGCAAAAATCATAGCTAGTGTTCCAGAAATTTTCAGACTGCATTATGAAGCAGTTCGTTTTTTAGAAGATTATACCAATTATAAATTTCCGTTTCAAAAATTAGATTTTGCTACCATTCCAGGATTTCAATATGGAGGCATGGAGCATGTTGGAGCAATACAGTATAGAGAACCAGTTCTGTTTTTAGACGAAACAGCTACTAAAAGCTCTAAGTTAGGTAGAGGGAAGTTAATAGCCCATGAAGTGTCACATATGTGGTTTGGAGATTTAGTGACTATGAAATGGTTTAACGATGTTTGGATGAAAGAAGTATTTGCCAATTTTATGGCAGATAAAATAGCCAATCCTAGTTTTCCAGAGTTTAATCACGATTTGCAGTTTGTATTATCACACTATTCTAGTGCTTACGCCGAAGACCGTACACAAGGAGCAACACCTATTCGTCAACACTTAGGCAATCTAAAAAATGCTGGCTCTTTATATGGGAATATTATTTACAACAAAGCGCCAATTATGATGCGACAACTGGAGGCTACTATGGGAAAACAAGCTTTTCAGGAAGGCATACAGGAGTATATTAAAACCTACGCAAATGGAAATGCCGATTGGAATGAATTGGTGTCTATTCTTGATAAGAAAACAGAGGTTGATATGAAAGCTTGGAGCGATGTTTGGGTAAATCAATCAGGGCGACCAATTTTTACTGACGATATTAATTACACATCAAATAACACGATTTCCAACTTTACTATAAGTCAAAAAGCTGAAGATAAAAGCGATAAAATTTGGCCACAAAAATTTAAGATTGGACTTGTATATAAAGATTCGATTCACGTGATAAACGTAGCAATGCAAAATAAGGACATTACTATTAAAGAGGCCATTGGATTGCAAAGACCATTAGATATAATTTATAATTACAACGGATTTGGTTATGGTGTTTTTCCGGTTCAAAACAAAAGTTTAAATGCTATATTAAATCTTAAAGATGAAGTTGCAAGAGGCTATTCTTATGTTAATTTATATGAAAAAACGTTGAATAATGACGTAGCACCAATTGAGACCTATCAATTATTTAAACGAGCAGTTTTAGAAGAGCAGGAAGAAGTTTTAGTACGATTGATTTCAGGAAAACTACAAAGTATTTTTTGGACATATTTAACCAAAGAGGAAAGGGATAATGTTCAAGAAGCTTTAGAGACAGATGTTAGACAACGATTAGAAGGAACAGAAACCTCAGGAATTAAAAAGTCACTATTCGGTCTTTATAAAGCGGTAGCCTATTCAAACAAAGGGCAAGATTTTTTATACGCCATTTGGAGTAAAACAACCAACATTAAAGATCTAAAATTAAATAAAGATGATTACACCAATTTGGCATCAACATTAGCGTTATATAATCACCCAGAAACACAAAATATTTTAAAAACAGCCGAAATACAAATCACTAATCCTGATAAGTTGGAACGTTTCAAATTTTTATTACCATCCCTATCAAATGATGAAACAACACGCGACAAATTATTCGAATCGTTTAAAGATGCTAAAAACAGAGCAAAAGAATCTTGGGTATTAAATGCTTTGGGAAACATACATCATCCATTACGTCAAGAAAGTGGGCAAAAACATTTAAAGAAAAGTTTAGAGTTGTTGGAAGAAATTCAACTTACTGGAGATATATTTTTTCCAAAAAGATGGCTTAGTAGTACTATAGGAAGATATAATTCAGCGTATGCGAAAACGATTATTGAAGAGTTTTTAAGTGAAAACCCTGATTTTAGTTCTATATTAAAAAACAAGTTGCTTCAAGCATCAGATCCAATTTTTAGAGCACAAACTATTTTTGAAAGCATCAAAGAATAATGAATTTAAGAGACGAAGTAAATAAAACCTCAGGATTTAAAAATCTCGAATTACTAGCTAAACAAGTGGTTGAAGGCTTTATAGCTGGCATGCATAAAAGTCCGTTTCATGGGTTTTCGGCAGAATTTGCGGAGCATAAAATATACAATCGAGGTGAAAGTACACGCCATATAGATTGGAAATTATTTGCTAAAACTGACAAGTTGTTTACTAAGCGATACGACGAAGAAACTAATTTGCGGTGTCACTTAATTATTGATAATAGTAGCTCCATGCATTATCCAGAGTTCAAGGAGTTTAATATAGATTCGCTAAATAAAATAGGGTTTTCAGCATTAGCTGCTGCATCCATTATGCATATATTAAAAAAACAACGAGATGCTGTTGGTTTAAGTATTTATAGTAATACCTACGATTATTATTCACCTGAAAAAGGGAGTGAACGTCATCATAGAATGTTATTAGACCAGTTAAGTAAAATGGTTGTTTCAAAATCTGTTCAAAAAACAACTAATACTTACGAATATCTTCATCAAATAGCAGAAAAAATTCACAGACGTTCACTAATATTTTTGTTTACAGATATGTTTCAAGATGGGATTGATGATGTTAAACTTTTTGATGCTTTAAGGCATTTAAAGTATAATAAGCATGAAGTTGTTCTGTTTCATGTGATGGATAAAGAAAAGGAATTTAATTTCGATTTTGATAATGCCCCTAAACGATTTGTAGATGTTGAAACAGGCGAGTATATTGATTTATATGCTGAAAACATTAAGGAGAACTATGAAAAAGCAGTGGCGCGATATTTTAACAATATTAAGCTTAAGTGTGGGCAGTATCAAATAAAATATTTTGAGGCTGATATAAATGAGAGTTTTAATAAGGTGCTAACAACCTATATGTTAGAACGACAAAAATTTGTTTAGGGAGATTTTATTGAAAATTTTTTAAAAAAGATTTGTGTTATAAAAAATGCAATGTATATTTGCAACCGCAATAACGCAACGGTTTGGTAGTTCAGCTGGTTAGAATACCTGCCTGTCACGCAGGGGGTCGCGGGTTCGAGTCCCGTCCAGACCGCAAGATTGCTTAAAGCTCCGACCCAGTTGGGGCTTTTTTTTAGCGACAAAGATTAGTTGTGTTGTGACACAGAAATGTGTCAAGTAGTCTGGAAACAGACCTTTGAGAAGCTTTTCCTTTATTGGAGAGGCTTTTTTGTTTTTATAAGGTTATTTAAAAATATCTTTAATCTTCTTTCTTATTTTTTCAGGTAAAATATAGTATATGTAAAATGGTGTAAAGACCATTATCATTGGGTTTATCATGTTTTGGAAAATAATTTCAAATGAGTTATCTACCCATATAGAAAGTATGCCTGAAAAGCCTATTCCTATCATAAATAATATGATTAAGTATAGAGAAATTAAGCCAAGTATTTTTGTTATTAATCTCATTTGAAATACAAGTTAAACCAAAGGGCTCTTTCATAAAAGGACATTAAAATCCAATTTCCGTAGTGTCCATAACTTAATAACAAAAAACATGTAAAACTGTTTTAAAAGATATTGCTCAGGTGTGTAATTAGGTGTCTTTTCTCTTTTCTAAAATGCACACCTTTTTTTCTAACAATTTAATAATCAAAACAATGAATAAATATGATATGAAAATATTGTTTCTATTAGTACGTAGTAGAAATAATAAAAAAGGAAGTTCTGCTCTAAAATGTAGAATTACATATAAACTAGAACGTAAAGAATTCTCAACAGGAAAATTCATCAACCCAAATAACTGGAACTCTAAAAAACAGTTAGTAGAACCACCTGAACTAGATGCAGAACTAATAAACACTCAACTGAGCCTGATAAGAACAAAACTTAATCAGGCTTTTTTATTTCTACAGGTTAATGAAGTGAACTTTGATGTACATGATATCTATATGCAGTACAAAGGAAAACCACTTAAAAAAGAACGTGGAGTAGTAGAAGTGTATGATATGCACAGCCAAAGAATAAAGAAACTAATAGGCATAGATATTCAAGAAGTAACCTATAAAAAGTACTTAGAATCAGGTAAGCATTTAAAGGACTTTATTAAGCATAAATACAAGCAAAAAGATATCAAATTAAAGGCTCTTAGAAGCAATTTTATAGATGATTATGTGTATTTCCTTAAAGTGGAGAAGAAGTTCCAACAAAGCACCTTAAATAAGGCTGTACAGAGGTTCAGAAAGGTGATAAAGTTTGCAGTTGCAGAGGATTATTTAAGTAAAGACCCGTTTATGTTGTATAGACCTAAAACAGTGAGAAAACCTATAGTTTTTTTAAATCCAGAGCAACTTAAAAAACTAGAGGAAACTACTTTTTCTATTGTTAGGATTCAACAGATAAAAGACATGTTTGTGTTCTGCTGTTATACTGGATTAGGATTTAGTGAGATGAGTAATTTAAAGAAGAATCAATTCACTACAGAATTTGATGGAGAGTTGTGGATTAACATTAATAGGCAGAAGACCAAGAAGAACTTTAAAGTGCCATTATTACCAAAGGCTAAAGCTATAATGGAGTTATATAGTAGTGAAAGCGATTATGTGCTCCCTAGAATGTCTAATACTAAGTTTAATGTTTATTTAAAGGAAATAGCTAATGTGGTCGGTATAGAGTTTAATTTAACACATCACATAGCCAGAAAGACCTTTGCCAGTACTGTGTTGTTATTTAATGATGTGCCAATGGAAATTGTAAGTAAGCTATTAGGTCATTCTAAATTACAGACTACACAAGACCATTATGGTAAGGTTGTAGAAAGTAGGATTGCTAAAGAAATAAAAAGAATAAAGGGAAGTAGTTAACTTCCCTTTTCATTTGTTTAAGGGTAGAAAAGTCAATCCACACTAGGCATTTAGATTTTAATCTAATATTAAACCTAACTTATTAAGGTTCTATCTTTAAGACTTCTAATTTAAAATCTTCATACAAAGACAAGCCTTCTTTTAAAATAGATTCCAAATCTTCATAATTACTAAAAGATGGCTTTTTTATATTAGCCTTATCTCCATTGTTTAACAATCTAATAATAAAAGCCCAAGGTCCCCCCAGTGTAATTAACTCACCATTTTTACGAAGTGCCCAAATGAACTCTACTATACCATATCTTAATGAAATATTGAAAGTGAAGAGGTAATCTTCAACACTTTGGTTAAGACCATAAAATTTTTCCTTTTTATTATATTTAAAACTATAGTTTAAAGATTTAAAAATTGATAAAACTTTTTCAATAGAATGGTTTTCTAACATTTCTTCTTTATCTACAGAATAGTTCTTAGAAATGGTTCTATAAGTGTTTTCAAATTTTATGTTTTCTAATATTAGTTTTATTTCAGGAAGTAGTTTCATAATTATTCAGGTCTAAAACGGATTTCAATATCGTAATTATCTCTTGCAAAATCAATAAAATCTTGAATATTTGATAAAGATTGATTGCTAGCTGGGATTTCTAGAATTTGTTGTCCATGTAAAATTAATCCATCCAAATCAGAATATTTATTGGATCTAATAACTGTACCTGGTGCATATTTTTGATGCATTTCCCTTAAATATTTTTCAAATGTAGAAAATTGAACTTCTCCTAAATCTGTTGCTTTCCTTGAAACTATTTCTCCAGTTAGAGGATCATAGCTATCTAATCTTTTTCCATTAGATAAATATATTTCATGAAAATCATACCATTCCTCATCTAGAGCCTTTTTATTAAAATCATTTCCTCTTTTAAAGAGTGCTTTTACTTCTTGCCAAGTTAAATTTCTACCTTTAGAGATTGATATATCTTCAATAACTTCCGATGCTTCAATAATAATTTCATGGTCTAAAACCTCACCTTTCCTTAGAGCATCATCAATTAAATCTTTAGTGCCAGGGGCATAACGTTCAAGATGCTGCAACACATCTTCTGTAAGTTCTCTAACAACCCTTGTAAATGTTTTGCCTCCAGACCTTATTACAACTCTCCATACTTGAGTTCCCTTGACAACTTTAGAGATAGGTTTTACAATTTTTCCTCCAGGTATAAATCCTAAAATCATGAAGCCAGCAGTTTGTGCTTTGCTTTGCTCTACACCGTCAAAATCATTTCCATCAATTAATATTATTATATCCTCAACAGGAGTGGCATAGCGCCCAACAATTTTAACTCCGTCCCAGAAAGCTCCTAATAAAAAATCTATATCAGCACTAACATATGTTGGAGGAGGGAGTCTATATTCATACCATTTTTTATTTTGGTAACTATAAATGTAATTGTAACCATCAGTAGACACCTCGGTTGATGAAATACTATTTGAAACAGATTTATTAATTTTTCTATTTGTTGAAGATTGATAAAGAACTAATCCATTTTTAAGTAAATACATCGTTTCACCTAAATTTGGGTTATGAGTTGCTTTATATTCTAGCGAAGGACGATTAGGAAAAGTACCGCTTCTGGAATAATCCCACTGAGGAGTATTATTGTCAGGATGATTAACTATTTCAGCTTTAATGATCATTCTAACTTCATTTTCAGCTTCAATGGAATTTGAAGCTAAAGTTTCATTTAAACTCATAACTAGAGCGTCTTGCTTCATTAGCCAATTACGTTCTATTTCTGAAAGGTTCAAGCGACCTGCAATGCTTTTAGCTAATAGTTCTGCATCAGAAGGTTCAGGGTTTGTTGTGGGTGATGCAATTGGGTTGTTATAATCAACTCCTCCACCGCCACCTTCAGCAGGCTCTGTTTCATCTACATCATCGCCACCACCAGTTCCATCATCGTACCACCCACAGGATATGTCTGTTAAAACCCATTCAGATGTTCCATAATTACATCCAACAGCGCAAGTGCCATCACTGTTTATTCCGTGAAGTTCACCACCCTCGTGCCCTGTATGAGTAATGTATTCCCAAGTTTCACTACACTCATAAACAGCTCTCGTTAATTCTCCATTATTAAATATAGAAGTGTCAAAATCTATTGGAAATAATAAAGTTTTAAATGTATTTATATTATTTTCATCAAGTGATGCATATTGACTAGCTGTAAATCCGTATTGAATAATATATGCATCATATCCGTTTTCTGAATTAGAATGGAGTAAGAGGTTTTCTAATTTATCATTTGTAGGATTGTCCCTTGTTATTGGGAAACTATAAGAATGGTTCCCATTTTCTGTGTCCTCAATATATTTTATGTAATCTGTATTAATTGTAAAACCATATTTTGGATTGTAAATTTCTCTAGCTTCACTATTATTTGAGTGCTTGTATTTTTTCTTATAGTTTAACTTAGATAGTTTTTTTATTAACGGCGGATTAGATTGAATTTGTTCCTGATTTAAGCTTTTAACATTAAATCTTGAGTGCTCTTCAATAATTACTTGTTCTTTTTCACAACTAACTAGGTTAAGGAGTAATAGGGCAAATAGTGTTATTGTAATAAAACGTATATTTTTCATTGTTTTGTTGTTGGTTAATAAAAATGTGACTTATATCAACTAATTGTTGATATAAATAAATAGATTAAAAAAGGTTGATGTAGTAGGTGTTTATACTTGATAAACGAATTTTGTTTTATACAAAACGTTTGGGGGCTGGATTGGGTTGGATTGTTTTTTCATTATATTTTAGAGTTTGGATTTTAATGTTTTTAAAGCTAGAAAGAATTTTATTTTCATACAATACGTAGAACTACGTATATTTTGAATATTAAATAAAAGGGTTTTAAAAAAAACTAGAAGTGTAATTTACCTAAACTAATGTACACTCTATTAAGGAAAAACATTAAAAAACTTAATGACTTTCCTTAATTTTTGGAAAGTTTTAAAGGAAGGAGTCCATCTAGATAAATATACTACCCATATAAAACTTTAGAATAACTTGGCAAGTTGTCAAAGTCAAGTTGTCAAGTTTTTATTTGAATTTAAAGAGGGTGTCTATATTTTAAAATCAAAAAAGTCCGTTAATGAAATTTCTAATGCATAAACTAATGCTGAGATTGTAACAACGTTTGGTGTTACTCTACCTTTTTCTATTTTGTATAAATACTGTCTATCCTTACCTACTAATTCAGCAAGTTCAGTCTGAGTGAGTCCTCTTTCATTTCTTAATTCTTTAATTCTCAATCCAACTATTTTTGGAATAGATTCTTTTAATTGATTAAGTCTCTTATCAGATAATTGCGCCATGCAATAAAATTCCAATTTCAGAGATTATTTATTGTAACCTTAAAATACTACATTTTTAATTATATTTGATGGATACTAAATCTATTGTTTAACTTAAAACCTAATAAAATGAAAAATCAAATTTTAAAATCGATTCTAGGAATCGTAATGTTAAGTCTATTATTAACTGGGTGTAGTTCCGATAACTCCACAGATAATAATGACGATACAAATGATGAAATAATAGGCGTTTGGAAGCCGTTACAAGCTGTATTTATAGATTCTAGTGGCACAATGACAACAGACAATTATAGTGACTGTGAACAAACAGGAAGAACTACAATTTCAACCAATGGAAACTTTGCTCAAACAGGGTATTATCCAGTAACAACATGTGGGCTTGAATTCGATAATACTGGAGATTGGCAGATTGTTAATCAAAATATCTTAAGAATTACTTTAAATGGTCAAGTTGATAATGGAAATATAGGTGACTACTTGATAGTTGAACTAACTGCAACTACACTTAAAATAGATGCAGATACTGACCCAAATTCAATAGAATCAGAAATTTATGTTTTTCAAAAGGTAAATTAACATGAAATCAACTGACCTTGCTACTTATTTTGAAACCAAAATGCTCAAGGGTTTACAGCAGTATATCAATGATAAAAACCAATTAGGAGCATCAGTTGACACTATTGGAATAATCATGTGCTTGTTAAATTCACAACAGGAATTAAAGGGTGTGATTAAGCGAAACCAATTTGATGTATCAAAAGAAGACATGAATAAGGCTCTGAAATCAGCTTATTTAAAGGTCTATAGTGAAGTTTTCAAGCCAGTTGATGACAATACCAATTTTAAGTCTTTATTTGTTGGCACTGTACGTTTATATCATAAAGATACAGATGATTCAACACTAGATATTTTTGAAATCAAACCAATTGCAGGGAAATCCCCAGCAGCATTATTACTACACCGAGAGGAAGCAGAAGAATCAGGATTTGAATTAGATAAATCTTATTTAATCAATTGTCAAACACACCATCAATCTAATGATATAACATGCAAGCTTTATTTTGAACCTAAAAAGAAACTATCAGCAAACGAAATCATATCGGCAGTAGATAGATTAGGTAAGGTCATTATTGTGGATGTATAGATAAAACCAAATATTCCCACAGATAAATAACAGCATCTTTACAAACTTACAGGTAGGAATTACTATAGCTAGTTTTAATCATCTTACTGGTTATAGTCCTACTTGTCCTTAAAAATATATTTTCAAAATTTTTATAATTTTTTTCAGAACGTTTTTTATCGAAAGCGTGATGTAACCCACCACCAAAGCACCCTTATTTAACATTTGGGGCTTCACTCCCCCTATTGTTTAATTAAAATTTAAAAAAGATGGTCACAGTAAAAGATTATTTAAAAAGAAAAAGTAAAAAAGGAGGAGAATTTTTTGTTCTAGTTCTAAGCGGTGGAATCGAACCAGTAAAGAGCGCAGATGGTCAATTGTATTTTACTTCAAGAACATGCACAGTAGCTGCTAGTTTTGATGAAGAAATGTGTAAGGATTTAATAGGAACTAAGTTTCCAGGCAGTATTGAGAAAGTACCTTGTGAGCCATACAGCTACACAATTCCGAATACGGATAAGGTAGTAGAGCTTTCATACAAATGGGATTATGTCGATAATCCAGAAGAAGTGATGAAAGAACAATTACTGGAATCAGAAGTAGTACACTAACAACATGAGCTTCTAGGGAAACCTAGAGGCTTTTTTTTATGTCTGTAGTTTTCAACAGATGAATTAAATACTTGCCTCTATCAATAAACCCCTAAAATGAGTGATTATAACATCAAAAATTATACATCTACATAGTATATCATAGCACTTTTATACAAAATCAAGTACAACCTATAATTAATTCAATTAACCCATGAATGCAAAACAACTTTTAAAAACACTTCAATTCAGCTCGCCACGAGTGATATACATCATTAATTTCCAAAATAAACTAAAAGCATTGAGGACACCTTTCAAAGTGAGAGTTATTAAGCCTGTAAATGATTTTACACTTGGTCAAGAACTTACTGTCGATAGAATATGGAATACCGATAAGTTAGTGACCGTGTTTGAAATCAAAAATGAATTCTACCAGTACCATTATTTCGATATCGTTTTAGAGAAATAAATGACTTGTAAACCCAAATTTTAAAAAGGAACAAGTATGATTTGTAAGCTTTTTTCATTATAGATTATAATAATTATTGTGAGAAAATACATAGCAAAAAACTTGCTTTGAGAGCTTATATTCACTATCTTTATGTAAATGCGGTTTGAAATGAAGAGGAAGAATGACAGTGATAAATCAAAGCAACTACACATATAAGTTATTTGGACACAAACAAGTTTCTATTCAGTTCAAATAATAACCACCGTACATATTAAACTAAAGGATTCCAGTGAGGTTATTACTGGAACAATATGAACGCATGTACAATGCATGCAAACGAAGATGATTAAAAGAATGAAAAAAGTAAAGATTCATGATGCTATCATGGGCAGTGGAAAAACCACCAAGGCCATAGCAAATATGAAAAAGAACAAGGGGAGTTTTTTATATGTGACCCCATTTTTAAATGAAGTAGAACGGATTTTAGAGAATGTACCAAACACGTTCCAACCTAAAGTAACAAATGTTAAGAACCATTTGGGCGAATGGGAAATATTGCACAAGAGAAATAACCTTTTAACTATGGCTAATAACGGCAAGAACATAGTAACAACGCATAGTTTGTTTTCCAAATTACAACGCAGTGACTATAGTTTCTTTAAAGATTATGATTTGATATTAGATGAAGTTTTAACGCCTATTGAGGTTATTAAAATAAGTGCTGATGACATTAAAATAGCCTTTAAACAAGGGTTATTGGTAAAGAATGATAAAACAGGAGAAGTGACCTATACAGGTGATGATTACAAAGGGTTTTATTCAGCATTAAAGCCATATTGTGATACTGCCAATGTTGTACATGTCAATGACAGACTATTAGTATGGGCATTCCCACCTGAAATATTCCAAAGTTTTAAATCTGTAACAGTATTAACCTATTTGTTCGAGGGGAGTTTATTGGCAAGTTATTTTAAGTATTATAAAATACCATATGAATTAGAAAAGCATTCTGACCAAGATGAAGCGATAATGAAATTCAAGATTTCCAAACTATTGAATATCTATGAAGGGTTAAGTAATAAATGGGGTGACCACCATTCAGCATTTTGTGTGAGTTGGTTGCGCAATAAAACCTCAAAGGAATTTAAGCAGATAAAGGACACGGTATCTAACATACTTCAAAGGAACTTTGCAGCAACATCAAACGATACGGCATTTACAACTTTTAAAAAGTTTGAAAGTAAATTAAAAGGCAAAGGCTATTCCAGAGGTTTTGTTCCAGTTAATGAACGAGCAACCAATAAATATGCCCATAAAGGAACTATGATATATCTAGCCAATAGGTTTTTAGACCCAAATATTATTGATTTCTTTAGAAGCGGTAATGTTAAAGTGGATGAGAATAATTGGGCTTTAGCTGAACTTTTGCAATGGATATGGAGAGGAGCTATACGTAACCATGAAGAAATGAATCTTTTTATACCTAGTAAACGGATGCGTACTTTATTATCGGAATGGTTAAATGACACCGATTATAAGTCATTAAGTATGGCAGCATAAAATTGAATTAAAACTAAGTGATGAAAAACAACTTCATCATTTTAATTTCAATCCCTTTATTCATAAGGGTTTCAAGAGGTACTCCGTAAAGGAAAAAACAAATAATTAAATGATAAAAGGATGGCCTAAAAAGCTGTCCTTTTTATTTATCTATAGGAACATTCAATTAAAAATCTAACTTAAAACTAAACCATGACCGAAACCATATCAGAAATAGAATTAAAATACAGTCCAACTACAACCAAACAAGATCGTCCTAAGATAATAAATAGCCAATCTGCTTATAAAGTATTACTTGATAATTGGGATAAGGACACAATAGAGCTTTATGAAGAATTTAAAGTATTATTACTTAACAGGGCTAATGAAGTGTTAGGTATTTATACAGTTTCCAAAGGAGGACTACATGCCACTATGGTTGATTTAAAATTGTTGTTTGCAGTCATACTAAAATCAGCATCAAGTAATGTCATATTGGTACATAATCACCCAAGTGGAAACCTTAAGCCTAGTCAAGCAGATAAACAACTATACAATAAGATTAAAAAAGTAGCAGATTATTTAGATGTCACCATTTTGGATAATATGATTATTTCTAAAGAGGACTATTGTAGTTTTGTAGATGGAGGTTATTAGTTTGCGAGTGCTATAATTATATCTGAGGAATATTTAACCTAATAGGGTTAATATAAGGTTGGTGTTGAGCTTGGGTTGTTGTGAAAGGTGTATTAATGCTAGATAGTTTTGAAAATATTGCGGTCTTGGTCAGACCTCAAGAGTGGTTTAATAATTGCAGTGCGTTAAGTACTAAATTTCACTTTAAACCATTATATTTATAGTCTCTCTCCTAAGCAACTTTTTATTTTTAAAGAACGTCTTGTAAATCTTATATTTACAGTATAAACTTACAAATAATTATAACAAATAGATTCCAAATATGAGTAGAATTATAAACCGCTGGTATATAGGTCTAATTTTTATCCCAGTTATTATAACTTATAGCACTAACTACTTCAAACTACCTGATATATTAGCTAATTGGAAAGACTCTCTAATTGCAACACTAACTATTATTATCAGTATTTTAGTATATGAACTTTACCGTTTGAATAAAAAACACTTGTTATTAAAGCTAGAGCCAAACAAAAGAGACCAGAAGGTAATTAAAAAGTTACTTAATTATTTAGATTTAGACTCCTTTCAAGAAGATATCTACAAGCAAGACGCTTGGTATGGATATAAAGATGAAGCTATTTATAAAACCACAAAATTTTATGATAAAGTTAGGCTGATTAAGAATAAAATATCAGACCCAAAATTAAACGTTTTGCTTAATAGCTTTACAAACGAACTAAAGAGTTTCCATGAATATAGTTCAATGAGACTATCTGGAGATAGAGGTTACTTAAAACCATTCAAAGATACAGTTAAGCAAAAAGAAAATGCTAAACAACAAACTGCCAAAATGAATAAAATGACTAAATCATGCTTTGAAAAATTAGATGAGCTAATAAAATACCTCATTGAAAATAAATATCTTTAAATAAATGAAAAAGCCACTTAATAAAAAGACATCTATTCTCTTGTTAATAGGAATAATTCTTATGCTTATAACAAGTGTGTATATGTTTACAAGACCAGCAATTTGGAATGGATTTGATTTTACCCAGACAGGTCAAATTGGTGACACAATTGGTGGCATTACTGCTCCAATAATAAATTTGCTTGGTGCTATTTTAGTGTATTTGTCATTTCAAGCTCAAATAAAAGCGAATAGAATACAATTTGAACTACTAAATCAAGATATTATAAATCAAGGCTTATCTAGTAATTTTAAAGTAGCTCTTGAACTGTTTAAAGAATTAAAATTAGATTTATTAAACCTAAATTTTGGTCATGCTAAAGGTCAAGGAGCTTTAAACGCATATGCAAATGCAATTAAAGATAATTGGAGTAAGACCCAAATTGTGCACCATATAAATGAGCCTATCTATCAAAATTGGAAGTTTATTATGGCAGAATATGATTTATTAATCACGCATTTATCTTCAGACAATTTCATTCAGGAAGAAAAAGAAAAGATTCTAATATTAGTAAAGAATTATTATTCAACACAACTAGATTATGGCACTAATAGAATAACTAAAGCATTAATAAAGCATGGTATAGAAAATGATATAGTTGCTATATTCATTAAATTTAAAGATTTCCACTCAGTTGATTAATTATATTATTTTTAGCTCAACGGATGAATCCTCTTTACAATACTTTATGACTTTAAAAAAAACAAAATGTATAATGCATATAGAATCTAAGATATTAAAGCTATTAATTCCTTATTTAGGAACTACATTAATTGTTTGTGGATATATAAAGTTGTCACTGGTTTACAATCATTTTAATATAGAAATTTATAATTACCTTGAGTTTTCAGAAATAATAACTCTTTTTATGCCAGACATTGTTAGGAATAGTATAATTCTGTTTGGCTCTCTTTTCATAGCATATCTGGTGATAACCTCTGGTAGAATGGAAAAAAACGCAGAAATGAATATGAAGATAATTGATGAAAAAAGATTTTTTAAGAGATTAAAATTAATAATTAAGCATCATAATTTTTTGGCATATTGGGTTTATACTATTATAGTATTTAGTATAGTTGAAGCATTTAGAAATCCAGATAATCTGTTACCTTATATTCTAAATAATCTAATTATACCTTCCTTGTTTTTGTTTAATATTTTAGAGTTTGAATTTAGAAGAAAGTATAAACTTATAAATGGTAACAATATAAGCTCTTCATACACTAATTTGTCATACGTCATTTTTTTATTCTTTTTATATACTGTTCAGTCATCTTTCACTGAAATTAAGGAGATTAACAAAGAAAAGAAAATGGTTGAGTTTATTTATAATAAGGAAAGCATTAAATCTGATAGCCAAAATAAATATATAGGGCAGACAAGGAATTATATTTTCCTTGTAGATGAATGCTTAGAAAAGGCTCATGTCTATGATAAAAAAATGGTTTCCAACCTAATTATTACACAAATGAAGTAAGGTTATTTGTTTCTACCGTCCAGACCGCAAGATTGTTAAAAGCCTTAACCTAGTTGAGGCTTTTTTTTAGCAACAAAGATTAGTTGTGTTGTGACACAGAAATGTGTCAAGTAGTCTGGAAACAGACCTTTGAGAAGCTTTTCCTTTATTGGAGAGGCTTTTTTGTTTTTAGTGAGTGTAAAATACAAGTGATTTAAGCTTTTAACTATCTAATTTACAATACCATAGTTATTTTTCTTATTTTAGTTATTGGCTAACTTAATAAAATACTAACTAAAACTAATTATTATGTCAAACAACAAGGTTTTATTAGCAGGCTTGGTTGGAGCGGTTATCGCTTTTTTACTGGGTTTTATTGTTTACGGAAATGTATTAACTGACTTTTTTGTGGAAAATTCTGGATCAGCAAGTGGAGTTATGAGAGGTGATGATGAAATGCAATGGGTTCCAATGATTTTAGGACACATAACATGGGGATTACTTTTTGCAATTATTTATGGGCGATGGGCAAACATTTCGACCTTCACAAGTGGAGCTAAAACAGGAGCTCTATTAGGCTTTTTAATTGGAGCTTCTTTCGATTTAATTCAGTTAGGTTCTACACACATTCCAAATTTAACCGGAGTTATTGTAGATATTATTGTAATGACAATTATTTCGGCTATCGTTGGTGGAGTTGTTGGATGGTTCTTAGGAAGAAAGAAAGAAGCTTAAGCTTAAAATGTCGATCAAAATAATATCATATTGAGGCTTTACTAGCATAATAAAAAGAGCTTTTCCTTTATTGGAGAGGCTTTTTTTGTTTTATGTCGTCCTTTTTAAGGTGAAAACAAATTTGTTAATCTAACTAATTTACTGTAATAATAAGGTAAAATTTAAGTTTGTAAAATTCTAATAGGGGTAATAAGTTTGGTTATTTTTTACAACTTAAGATTACTGTTTGCTTTCACTATTACTTTCAAATAATAATACCATTTGAGATCAGAGAATAGGATGGTTAAGTATTTAAAGCTATATAGTTGTGAACCAAATCAAAAATATAGCCATACACAGCATATTTTAAAAATACTGTAACACTTCTTTGTTTTTTGTAATCTTTAAAGTGTAAAAATTATTAAACAAAATATGATGAAAACAACAACTCTAACATTATTTCTAACCTTAATTGCTAATATCTCTTTATCGCAAAATGCTATACTTCTTGAGAATGTAAATATTGTTAATCTAGAAAAAAAGCGGATTGATAAAAATAAGTCAATTTTAGTGGTTGATAATAAAATTGTAGATGTATCAAAAACAAAAAGGACATTATTAAAAAAATTTGATGGAAAAATCATTGACTGTAAGGGTTCTTATGCCATTCCTTCTTTAGTTGATATGCATCACCACATGACAATGGGGGATTTTAATTTTAGTGGAGGAGGTAGTACGAAAAAACAATTGGAGGTTCTTGAACAGTTAGTTTTATATGGCGTTCAAGCTATTCTCAACCCAAATAATCCAATAGGGGTTAGTTCTGAAGTTATTGAAAAAGTTAAAGATAAAGCCAATAAATACCCTTTTACATATTTTACGGGTCCTTCGATAGCTCCTAAGAATGGTGGTTGGGGAAGTTATTATGTTGAAAATAATACAGAGGTAATTAAAATAATAGATTCACTTCATAGTTTAAAATTTAGACATGTTAAGTTTACTTACGATGATATGTCTTGGTTAGGTGGTGAACACCCTATATTCGATAAAGAATTAATGAAATTTTTAATTAACTATGCTCATAGTAAAGATATGAAAGTTTTAGTGCATGTAGCCGATTTAGAAAAGGCTAAAACAGTTTTAAGATTAGGAGTAGACGGGTTAGTGCATGGTATTGTAACTGAGAAAGTAGATGATGAATTTTTAAAACTAATGCAAAAAAATAATGCTATTTATATACCTACAGCAACAATATACGAAACAAGTTTTAATTTTCAAAAATCAGTAAAAAGGCAATTTAAGTTTGATGTTTGGAATAGTTATACTGAAAAATATGAGGATTCTTTAACCAATGATGCGTCAAATAAACAATGGAATACCTGGTGGCCAAAAGCAGAATCATTGAAGTATCAATTAGAAAATCTTTATTTTAATACTAAAAAAGTACAAGAAAGTGGTAACATTTTAATTACTGGGACTGATGCTGGTACCCCTGGAGTTATTACGGGAGTTTCAATATATAATGAATTATCTTTAACCCAAAAAGCTGGAGTTGACACTTTTGAAATTTTAAAAGCAACTATCAAAAATCCTTTAGAATTTTTAGGACTTTATAAATACACAGGAGAATTGAAGAAGAATAAATTAGCTAATTTAATTATTATGAAAAAGAACCCGATAGATGATATTGACAATATAAATAGCTCATGGCTAATTTTATATAAAGGAAAGATTGTTTCTAAAAAATAAAAAAGATATAAGGATTATAATAAGCTCTAGCTAAGTTGAACTTTTTTAGCAACAAAAATTAGTTGTGTTGTGACACAGAGATGTTTCAAGTAGTCTGGAAACAGACCTTTGAGAAGCTTTTCCTTTATTGGAGAGGCTTTTTTATTTTTGTAGGAATTTTTGTATTATTGTCTTGAAAAACCCTTAAATGTTTTATAAATAAATAAAAATGAAAAACTCTTACCTACTACTTATTTTATTTCTATTCCTTTTTAATTGTTCAACAAAAGATGATACCAATAATCCAACTGAGACACCCGATGAGGTTAATCCTAATTTTAGCACGATGAAGGTAATTGATGGGAAAGAATTCTGGAAATTAATAAAAACTACTGATGGTGGCTATATTGGCATAGTTCATTCTGGTAACTATGAAATAATAAAACTTGATTCAAATTTTAACATAACATGGGACAAAGAATATGGTGGTTCAGAGAGTGACTATGCAGAGTCAATTATCCAAACTAATGATGGAGGTTATTTAATTATTGGTTGGACAACTTCTTCAGATGGTGATGTCTCTAATAATTATGGTGATTATGATATTTGGGTTATAAAAACAGATAGTAATGGAAATTTAATTTGGGAAAAAAATTATGGAGGAAGTAAAGCAGAATCTTTAAGAGGGGAGCATCTAATAAAGCAAACTAATGATGGAGGTTTTGTTTTTGTTGGTTCTACTGAGTCTGATGATAATGATGTTTCTAATAGTTATGGTGATCATGATATTTGGTTTGTTAAAATTTCTTCAACTGGAGATATTGAATTTGAAAAAAACTTTGGTGGAAGTGAAGGAGACTATGGTCGTGAAGTTTTGATTACACAAGGAGGCTATTCACTATTATGTAAGGTAAATTCATTAGATGGAGACTTCAATAAGGTGGATAACTGGATTGTTAACTTAAATCAATTAGGAGAACTTAATTGGAAGTTGAATTTGAATTCTACTAATTCAGGTGCGATAAACACACTATCCAATGGTAGATTAGTTTCAGTTAGTACAAGTTTGTTTGATTATAGTATATTAACAATTGATGGAGATGGAAATGTAGTTAACGATAAAACCATTGGTTTAAATGGAGTTAGCACAAAGCAACCATTTGCAAACAAAGTTTTAGAAACAGAAGATAAAGGTTTATTAATAATTGGAGATTTAGGAAATGGGAATAATCAAGATGCGGTTATTTTTAGAACAAACTCTGATCTTATAAAAATTTATCATAAAGTTTATAATGGCAATTATTTTGATAAATCTAGATCTGTTTTTTCTATTTCATCAGATGAATATATTTATCAGTTTATCACCAACTCTAATGATATTGAAGGAGTAAATTACTCCTCATTTGGAGCTTCAGTAATTGTTGGACTAGAAGAGATGTAGATTGATTTTTTTTGCTAATTATAGAAGCTTTTCCTTATAGCCTGCCCTGAACAGTGTTGAAAGGGAGAGGCTTTTTTGGTTTTATAGCATTTAGTATTCTTTAATTAAATGCCAATTTGCCAAGTGTATTCCTTTAAAAACATACCATAAGGTGTATCTAAAACATACTTAGGGACACCATTAACCAAAAATATAAAATCATGAATAATAAGAAATCAATATACTTTTCTATTTAGATTTAGATAAGAGGAAAGTATAGGGTAAAGGAAAATGAAGAGGTTGAAAAGCTAAGCGATTTTTTATATAAAAACATAAAACCACAACATTCTGGTTGTGGTTTTTAGCTGTTATTTTATTAATTTTTTTCAGAGACACCTAGTTTTAGTTTATAGCGGTACATTTTGCCAAATAAATCTTCTTCTTTTAGAAGTTCTCTATCTTTTTTTGAAATCCAGAAATGTTGATAACCGCCTCCATATTTTTTTGGTACAGGAAATTCTAATACCCAGCAATCTATTTTTTTACCTAATGAATTTGTAAGATAATCACTGCCAATAACTGTATAATAAACTTCCATTGATTCCGAAGGAGGGTCATAAAAATTTATTTTAAAAACTCGATTTTCTTTAAAAGGGAGAAGAGGAAAAATCACCAAATCAGAATGCCAATTAAGGTTATAATTTTTAAATGAGTTAATAAAATTTTCTTGTGTTTTTGTTTTAGTAGAATCGGCAACTTTACTTTTGAAGTTTATCTTTTTATTTACAAAATCGTATGAAATGTGTGACTTATTGCCTTTCCAAAAATATTCATGGTAAAGAGTTGATAAATCTGAATGTTTTAAGATGGTATTGGCAGTGTGTATTACGGTATCTCTTTCCCATGATTGCTCTATAGTAATGGCTTTTTTACCATTATGGATTTTATCTTTAATGTTAATTTCAACTATTTGAATATTTTTAGATGGTGCTTGTAATGAGTCTTTAAAATATACTATATAACTATGCCTGCCTTTTTTTATAAATTCAGTTTTTAGGTTGCTGCCCGAAATAGTTATAGTATCTTTTATTTGTGCAGACACATTGTTACTTGAAATAATAAATAATAGGATTAAATATAGTTTCTTCATGATATTTTTTGTTGAGTAGTACATACTATTAATTTTTGTACAAAAAAAACAGATGAACACCTCGTTAAAAAATTTATTCTACTTTCAAACTCACTTAATAGATAACTTCATTATATAGATTAAAACGTATCACTTATCTATTTATCAGGTCGAGCTGTAGATTAATGTTTTCCATTGTGTTTTAAGGTTTTTAATTTGTCGTGTTATATAAATAATATCATTTTTATCTATGAAATATTTACACACTATATTGTTTTTTATTGGGTTTTTCCTTTGTATCACAAACTCATACAGTCAATCAAAACCAACAATATTGGGCAAAGGCATCATATCAAGAGGAGCTATGGAGTTTAATGCTACTTTAACAAAAAATAATGATGTGTTATTTTTTACAATAGGAAACCCTATGTGGTCTAGTCTTGCAATTTGTTATTCAGAAAAAGAAGCAGGAGAATGGAACAAACCTAAACTGCTTCCTTTTTCAGGAAAGTATTTAGATGCAGATCCTTTTCTTTTTAATGAGAATCAGTTGTTTTTTATTTCCGATAGACCTACAGAATCTAATTTAGAGTATAAGAAATGGGATTATAATATTTGGTATTCTACACTAATAAATAATGAATGGAGTAAACCAATATACTTAGAAGGTTCATTTAATGACCTTGGAATGCTTTTGTACCCATCTTTAAGCAAGAACAAGAATCTTTATTTCACGGCAAAGGGAGAAAATAAAAATGCTTTGTATGTGTCAAAATGGAATGAAAAAGAAAGTGAATATTCTGCACCAAAAAAATTATCTTTTATTAATGATGATATTAACTATTTAGACGCTGTCGTATCTAAAGATGAATCTTTTATTATTTTCACTGCTAATATGGAAGGAGGGTTTGGTGGTAATGACCTTTGGATTAGTTTTAAAGAAGAAGACATTTGGGGACAGCCAATAAATCTTGGCGCTAAAATTAACTCATCAGGGAATGATGGTCAACCTGGATTATCTCCAGATGGAAAAGTATTGTATTATTCTTATGGAGGTAGCTTAAATTCACAACCTTTAGTTTATGATACTTATAAAGATTTATATCGTTCTTTAACATCTGCTCAAAATGGTTTTCTAGATATATACCATATAGAAATTAATATTGAGAGGTATAAAGCCTTAAAAAACAATACTAAATCTTAATGCTTATTTGAAGTTTAAAAGAGATAACCAATTTAATCGATATAGCAATCAACATATCATGGTGGTCAGAAAAACTTTGAGAGAATTATTGCACAGCATTAATAGTATAAACAAGGAATAAAAGAGTTAAGAATAGATAAGATGATTAATAAGTGTTGCTTACCTAGCTCTCTAATTAATTAGTGCTTTATTGTAGTTCAAAAGTCCTATATTTATTTAATGATAAAGAGTGATATTTTTATAAAAAACCCAAAAAAAACAATAGTAATTGCTCAATTTATATTTTGGGTTTCTTTTTTTATATATTTCTTTTTTTTGGAAAGGCAGTATAACAATGTTATAAACTCTGTTCTTTTTAGTGCTAAGGCAACAGTTTTTTACTCTGTGCTTACTTACTTTCATGCTTTCTATATCCTACCATTTGTCGAAAGAAAGCAATATCTAAAATACTCAATTATTACATTGCTTTTTTTATTCATTATTATTGTTTTGAGCTTAAGTTTTGAATATTTTGCTTTTTCTAAGTCAGAACCTAAATCAAGTTTCTCAGAGTATTATAATTTTAGTGGAGGTCAAATAGTCAGAACGATTGGTTCAGCTATAAATGCACTTATCATTAGCGCTTTAATAAAATTTACTTTTGATAACTTTTTACTTCAAAAACAACAATTAGAGCAGTCTAAAAGTAGACTTGAAACGGAAATGAAATATTTAAAGGCTCAAATAAACCCTCATTTTCTTTTTAATACGTTAAATAGCTTATTATATCTAACAAGGAATAAATCTGATTTAGCACCTGATGTGGTTGAGAAGCTTTCTGAATTAATGAGGTATTTATTAGAGCATAATGATATTGATGAAATACCTTTGCTAAAAGAAGTTGAGTTTATCAAAGCTTACTTAGAATTAGAAAAGATAAGAATACCTCATGTATCTGTTAATTTTAAAGTTAATATTAAAAATGAAAATATTAATATTCCTACAATGCTTTTATTGCCATTGGTAGAAAATGCTTTTAAGCATGGCATAAATAAGAATAACTCAGAAAACTATGTCCATATTGAAATTAATGAAACAGATGATATTATTTTAACAGTTGAAAACAGTTTATGGCTAAATAATACCATTGATAATAGTAGGGACGGTATGGGTATTAATAATTTAAAAAAACGATTGGATTTATTATTTGGAAACAATTATAAACTGACTTTTGATAAAAATAAAAAAGTATTTAAATCTAAATTAATCATTCCCAAGATTTGAAAATTTCATGTATTATTATAGACGATGAGCCTTATGCTCAAAAATTACTTCAAGAATACGTTGATAAAACACCAATTCTAGAGTTGTTAGGTGTATTTGTAAGTCCTCTCACAGCTATAACATTCATTAAAAATAATAAGGTAGATTTAATATTTCTAGACATAGAAATGCCTGATATTAACGGGATGAAGTTTTTGTCTTTTATAAACCAGGATAAAACAAAGGTGATTTTTACAACAGCTTATTCCTCTTATGCAGTTGAAAGCTATGAAAAAAATGCATTAGATTATTTAGTAAAACCAATAAATTTTGATCGCTTTGTGAATGCGGTTTATAAGTTCCCGTTAAATAGAGAAATTAACTTAGAGCTTTTAAATGAAAATTTTGTTTTTGTTAAGTCAGGAAGGGATTTCGTAAGAGTAGATTTTGATGATTTATTATTTATAGAAGGGTTAAAAGACTATGTGAAATTTGTTACATCAAAAAAAACATATATTGTAAATAACAGTTTAAAAAAATTGGAAACCACATTGCCAAACACACAATTTGCTCGTGTTCATTATTCCTATATTGTTAATTTCAAAAAAGTAACTGCTTTTAAAGATAACCACCTATTACTGTCAGATATTAAAATCCCAGTTAGTAAATCTAATAAATCAATGGTTTTAAAAATTATTGAAGATGGTTTAATATAAATTAAGTTGTCAAAGTCAAGTTGTCAACTTTTTATTTGAATTTAATTCTCTAGAATAGTTGGTTTAGGTCTATCTGCACTCGGAATTTCATTTAATATTGAAACAATCTTCCAGCTTCCGTCTTTTTTAATTAAATGAAAACTATCAACACCTTCGCGAGGTGCTTTACTTACTCTAGGAATATATGAAGTGTACAAAACCAGCATATAAGCAATATCTTCAAATATCATAGATTTCATTTTTATAATTTTTTCTTCAAATCCTGTCGCTTTGACATTTCTATTATTAATAAATTTCACGAAGCCTAATATCCAACCATCTAATGATAATGCTTCAGTCTCATTTTTGCTCATTCTCATTACTACAGTAGCTTCTTTTAAAAAGACTTTCATAATGATTCTAAATTAAGCTACACTTTTCGTATTTAAGTATAGTAGTAAATATATTAAAATTGATAGGCAAAATAATTAATTAACTCTAACATTAATTAAAAAAATCTCATTTATAGGTATTTGTAGTAATTTATTCACGCTAATCTTTAAAATATTTTTATATTTGAGGTGTCAATTGTTATTAATCCATGTACCTAATTACCCCTCAATTAAGGAATAATGTCCTTGCTTTCATTTTTACATTTGTGTTTTATGGCGTTTATGCGCAAACACCAGATTTTAAAGTTCAGCATATAGAAAACGATATTGCTAGAACAGGCGGTGTAAATACCGTATTTACATCAGTGAATTCATTAAACAGTGTTATTGAGTTAGCCAACAATAATCGTAAGTCACACGCTGGTTCACCCACAAATTCGTCAAACAGATCTGGAGATGATATGGCAGGTGCTAGACAGCTTACAGGTGTTAATACTTTAACCTATTACAGAGAAGCGAATTCTGATAACAGAGACATGAGGTTTAATACGTCTCTTTGGGAATATATTGGACCCATAGGTGGTGGCAATGAATTGATTGTAAGAGGTAGGTATGCTGTTAATTTAAATGGTGCCAACAATAGTGTTACACAAGCTTTAGTAGGAATTATTAATGCCAACAAATGTATTCCTTTTGTAACAGGTATAATGAATAATTCAACAAATCAAGATGGGGATTCTGGAACAGCAATTGCTTATTTAGAAAATGCTAATACCTTAAGGGTGCAAAAAGGATCTAATGCAAATAATGTTACCGTTTATATTACACTTGTCGAGTTTACTGGAGTTAATTGGACAGTTTTACATGGTGATTCAGGTAATGTAAATGGTGATGCAGGAACAATAACGTTAAGAGATGGCTCCGACGGTACAGGTGCGGCAACTAATGTAACGTCATGGAATGATGCAGTTATTTTTAGTCATTTTAGAGCCGATACTAATGCTAGTGGTGTCAATGACGCCATTTCCGATTTATGGCCTTTAACAGAACCAGGAAATAATAATCAACGTGTAGATTGGACATTTAACAACGATCATGATTCTAATGGTACTAATAGGCATTTTGTACATGTCTTGGAAAACACAGGTTTAAATGTAACACGGTTTCAAGATAATTCAAACAGGGGTGGAGAAAATACAATTGATATTACTTCCGCAGGGTTAACAGATGTTAATCAAGCTCTAATTTTAGGAACATCTATAACTAGAGGAAGAGGTACGGCTTATGGTAGGGGTTGGCGAAATTATTATTTAAAATCTACAACCCAAGCAGCACATTGGGCTCATAGGAGTGGTAATCCAATGAATCATGAAATTCAAATAGTAGATTTAAGTGGTTTGCAAACTGTTATTATTGGACCAGAAATAAACGTTACTGGTAATGGTGTAGATATCCCAAATGGAAATACTGCAATTTCAGTCGCTGATAATACTGATTTTGGGGGTGTTTTAACAACTACTGGTTCAGTCGCTCATACGTTTACAATCCAAAACTTGGGGAGTACAGACGTTACTTTAACAGATCCTAATCCTTATATAACTTTAACTGGTAATACTGCTGATTTTACATTAACAACAGTCCCAAACCCTACAATAACAAATAACACTACATTTACTATTACTTACGACCCTACTACTGTGGGAGTTCATACAGCAACCGTGTCTATTGCAAATAATGATTCTGATGAAAATCCATATACATTCAATATACAAGGCGTTGGTGATTATTGTAATTCTGGAGGAAATACTACTTGGGATACAAGTGTAACGTATGTTTCTTTTAATACGATTGATAATGCAGATAATGAAATTCCAAAAGATAACGCCTACGAAGACTTTACCAATATGTCTACTAATATTTATAAAAGCTCAATTCATGATTTGACAGTTCGAGTAAATACAGATGGTAATTATACTATATATACAAATGTTTGGATTGATTGGAATAGAGATGGAGATTTTAACGACCCTGGAGAAGAATATGATATGGGCTCTGCAACTAACGTAACTGATGGGCTTACTTCTAATTCTCCTATGTCAATTACACCGCCTACGGGAGCAGTTATTGGTTCTACAAGAATGCGTGTTGCTACAAGATATAATAATTATCCTTTGAGTTGTGATTCTGGTTTTGATGGTGAAGTTGAAGATTATTCTATTAATATTATTGACTATTTAATTGATTTTAATGGCGTTGATGAATATGTTGATATTGATGATAATCATGACTTAAATGGTTCTTTTTCATTAGAGTCATGGGTCTATCAAGAAAATACAGTAGCTACAGGTACTATAATGTCTAAAGGGAATATAGACAATTCATTAAAAACAGGTTATCATTTAAGTTTAAAAAATAATTATCCAAATTTAATCTGGTATGACAATTCTAATAATGAAGTGGTAAATATAACTTCTCCTTATGCTATACCTAATAATGAATGGCACTATGTGTCTGTTACCTACGACGGGACAACTGTGAGAATGTATATAGATGGTATAGAGGTTAATTCAGCTTCACCTTCTTCAGCACCAATTAACTCAGCAAATGATTTTTTAATAGGTGCCAACACGCAAAATTTTGCTACAGTACCAACTCATATGAATTATTTTGATGGAGCGATTCAAGAAGTTCGTATTTGGAATGTTGCTTTAAGTGAAACTCAAATTAGAGAAATGATGAATCAGCATATCCAACAAAATACAACGAATGTTCAAGGAGCTGAAACTAAGTTGAATATTTCTGGAGGGCTATTATGGACAAATTTAATAGGGTATTATCCTCTAGATTCCAATACGGCTTTTGATAGTTCAATTAGTAGTGTAGATGGTATTCCTCAAAATATTACAGGTTCTCAAATTGTAACAGCACCATTGCCTTATGAAACTGATGGTGATGGTACATGGGATACACCAGAGACTTGGCTTTATAATACGGATGTTTATTTACCAAACTCTTTAGGTATTGACGGAACTACTATGATAGACTGGAATATTGTTCATTTAATCAACGATATAACTTCGGGAAATAGGGATATTATAGTTTCTGGTTTGGTTTCCGAAGTTGGAACTTTAACCATAGATGGGGCTACTAATATTGCTACAGGCACTGGTACTGGATATAGTTTAACAATTAATAACTACTTAGAGCTTGATGGCGTTATAGATTTAGAGGGCGAATCACAATTAATACAACCAGAGGGAAGTGTTATTGATGCTGATAGTGGTGGTTATATTGAACGAGATCAGCAAGGAACCGCTAATGGTTTTAATTATAATTACTGGTCGTCTTCTGTTGGCCCAATAACAGGAAATATGGTAACTAGAGGAACAGGAGCTGCAAGTACAAATGCAAACCATACTATTAGTGGTGTTTTGAACGATGGAACCAATTCTGCCACGTATCAAGGCTTAACATATGATGCTGCCCATACTGCAGCAGATTCTGATACGCCAACAACACCAAAAACACTCAGTACCTATTGGATGTATAAGTTTTATGGTTCAGAAGGCGATTACAATGCTTGGACATCTGTTGACGAAACATCATCATTGCTTCCAGGTGAAGGCTTTACAATGAAAGGAACTTCAGGAACTGTTGCAATTTCAACGTATCAAAACTATGTGTTTAAAGGCTTGCCAAACAATGGCAGTATTACTTTACCACTTGATAAAAGTTCTGGAGATGTAGATCGGTTAATAGGAAATCCTTATCCATCAGCAATTGATGCTACCAAATTTATATTAGATAATTTAAGTGTGGCAGATGGAGGTAATAATACAAATGGAACGGTAATTAACGGTGCTTTGTATTTTTGGGATCATTTTGGTGAGCAAAACTCACATAGTTTAAATGATATTGTTGGAGGGTATGCAACTTATAATTTAACTGGAGGCACTGTAGCAATTTCTAATGATTCTAGAATTAACAATAATATGGCGACAGGTACTAAAATGCCAGGACAATATATTCCTGTAAATCAAGGCTTTTTTGTGTCAACTGCATTAGATGGTTTTAATGATAATAATGGTGCTGCAATTGATGTGGTTGACGGCGGAAACATTGTCTTTAAAAACAGCCAACGTGTTTTTGTGACAGAACAAGACCCATCATCCGTTTTCTTAAGGACATCTGGTAAAAAAATGTCTAAAAGCAAAGTGTCTAATAATCGAGCTACAGAAACCACACCATCAATTAGGCTAATGTATGATTCTCCTAAAGGATATCATCGTCAATTATTATTAGGTGTTAATGCTAAGGCTTCACAAGGCTTTGATTTAGGGTATGATGCGTTTATGGCTGATGTTAATGAAGAGGATATGTATTGGACTATTAATGATGAGAAATTTGTAATACAAGGAGTTGATGATTTAAGCGAGACTTCAGAATTTCCGTTAGGATTAATTGTTGAAGAAAGTGGAGTTATAAATATTAGAATTGATGAATTAGAGCATATAAATACCTCTACTTCAATTTATATAAAAGATAATGAGACAGATGAGCATTTTAAAATTAATAATGATGTATTTAGTTTAAAGCTTGATGCAGGTATTTATAATGATAGATTTTCATTAGTGTTTCAAAATCAACAATTGTCAACAGAAGAAAAAGTATTGAACCATGGACTACAGGTATATTACGATTCTAAAACTTCAAAAATTCTAATCCATAATACAAACAATATTGGCTTAAGTGGTTTAGCTGTTTATAATCTTGCAGGTCAAGAAATTTTGGCTTATAAAATTGATAAATCAACTAAAGCGGTATCTATTAATGTTAGCGATGGTGTTTATCTTTTAAACTTCAATTCACCGTCTCACGGAATGATTAATAAAAAGCTTATCGTGAAATAATTGTAAAATTAAAACAACCCTTGTTTTTTTAGTTTAACCCCCTTAGGGATATTTCATTTAGATTTATAGTATTTTTTATTATTATGACAACTATTTTAGTTATGTCATAGTAACTATAAGGCTTGTTTTTTTGCAAAATCAAATAAAAAGTGTACTTTTATCGATGATTTAAAGCGTTTTATCGATAATTTGATATGTTTTTATCAAATTTTAAGACGTGAAAATTAACCCTAAATTGGTAAAAATGAAAAGGGCTCTAATCTTTAAAACATTGTATTTCAACACAATAGTGTTTTTATTGTTGTTTTGCTCAACTGTGTATTCGCAAACTATGCAACTGGAAGTAGTAGGTGGAGCAGTTGTAACTCAGGGTTCTACAATTTCAATTACAGCAGGTGCAAGTTTAGATTTCAGAATTACAAATGTATCAACAACAAGCTGCAAAAATTTAAAGATACAAGATGTAGATATATTTAATACTGTAGATTTTGATATAAACCCAAACAATCCTAAAAGAAATATTAAACCTTATTCATGTAGAGGAGGGAAAAAGTTTCTTGATTTTGAAATAGAAAATATAAGTCCTTCATGTGCTACAGCAAGTACTTTAGTTACAGTAGAAATAAAAAATCAACCAGATTTTACATTTACCTTAGAAGTAACTTCCTCCCCCGAAATTTATGTGTTAGGAGGTAATCCGTGGCAAGATATAAACCATGGAGATACAACGACTTCAGATACTAATGCTACCTACTTTGGAGTGTTGGATGAAGGGAATACAGTAACAAGAAATTTTATTGTTGCTAACATAGGTAGCTGTAGTCTTGATGTTACTGCATTAGCTAGTTCTAATAATGATTTTGCAGTTACTTGGCCTTATGGTACATTGCCAGTTAGTTTAGATCCGTATTATTACACAGTAATTTCGGTAACATTTACTGCTCCAGTGGCAGGAACAGGAACGCAATCATCAGTAATAAGTATAAGTAATACAGATAATACAACATTTACATTTACGGTTAGTGCCGAAATGTTTAACTTTAATATTCCTGGACCTGGTGGTATTACAGCAGATTTTAGATTATGGTTAAAATCTACAAGAGGTGTTGTGACTTCTGGTTTAAGTGTTACAGATTGGTTAGACTTAGGAACCAATGGTAAGGACGCAACAACAGTTGTAGGTAAAGAACCAACATATTTGGATACTGCCACAGATAATATAAACTTCAACCCTGTGATAAAATTTGAAAATGATGGAGGGGTTTTAGAGCAGTATATGTATAATAATAGCAATGGATTTTATAGTCAAGATATATTCATTGTTATGACTCCTGATGCTACAATTACCAATGCATCTGCAAAAAATACCATTTTTGCTGGAATAGATTCTGGTGCTGCTGGAGATATTACAGGTATTGGTTTTGGTGATTATTCATCTGAATTTACTAATGAAACCTTGTCCTATAATCAAAATTATCCAGGGATATTGTCATATCATGGTGAAGCAGAGCTTAATTCGTCGTACGAAAAAGCAGGGATTATAAATGTAAGGAACAATGCTTCGATTTTACCGACAGGCCAAGATATTTTATATAACTCTAATGTGTTGACAACATCGACTAAAAATAGTTTATTGTTTTCAAATGTTGGTTATACTGATATATTGCCACCGTTTACAGTTCACGGAACTAGGTTTTGGATTGGCAGAAATTATGATATACAAGGAAGTTTAAATGGTAGGGTCGCTGAAATTTTCACCTTTGCTGAACGTTTAAGTGATGCAGATAGGCAAAAAGTTGAATCTTATTTAGGGATTAAATATGGGATTACTCTGGGAGCCTCAACCGAAGCTACAAAAGACTATATTAACTCTTTTAATACCAAGGTTTGGGATGCTACTGCTAATGCAGGCTATAATTATCATGTAGCTGGTATAGGTAGAGACTCCATTTCCGATTTAAATCAAAAACAATCAAAATCTATTAACTATGCTAATGCTGTAACTATAGGCTTAGGAGGAGTTGCCACTACAAATAGTGCTAATCCAAATGAGTTTGTTGCCGATGGCGATTTTCTTGTGTGGGGAAATAACAATGGTGCTTTTACAGGTGCAAATAACAATACGGTAACAATAGCCACTGGAGTTACAACTACATTAACTCGTATTGATAGACAATGGAAAATTGTAGAATCTATAGAATCTGGTTCTGGTGGCGATATCGAAACAGTGTATGTTTCTATACCCTCAGTAGCCTTTAGTAGTTTTACAAAAACAGCCGATGAAGAATATGCTTTAATAGTAGCAGATAACGCCAATTTTGCCAATGGAGATATTATTGATGTCATTCCGTTAAGGTCTGATGGAGGCACAAACTTAGAAACGTGGTATAATTTTGATGGTACTAAATATTTCACCTTTGGAAAAACATCAAAATTAACAGAAAATCATTCTATAAACATTGCTTCTGGTGATTATCTGGTGGGAGATTATTTATTGAACTTGAATACAGACAATTTTACTATTTCTGCGTGGTTAAAAATTCCAGCAAATGCTAGTAATAGAACGGTAATGGCAAAGGGCGATAAGCTTCAAATTAGATTAAATGCAACTGGAAATGTAGAGGTATATATCGATGATCCTGCAACACCCAAGTTTACTTCCAATATGGATATAGATGACGGTAAATGGCATCACACAACATATGTTTACGATAGCGGAACGTTATTAATGTATGTAGATGGTGTATTGGATAAATCGGTTCAAAATGTCGTACACCCATCTCCAAACTATAACCATTATGCAATTGGAGCTTTATATACAGATAAAGATACTGTAACCAACCCGCTATTAGGAGACATAGATGAGGTCTATGTTTGGGATATAGCACTATCACAAGATCAGGTAAGATATTTAATGAATCAAGAAATTGAAAGGTTTGATATTGCTGGGACGGATTATGTTGAAGGTAAAATACTTCCTCAAGCTGCAATAAACAATCCTACAGACACAATACCTTGGAGTAGTTTAAGAGTGTATTATGACTTTAATTCGTTTTATGGCTCAACCATAGAAGGCTTAACAGACGATAGGTATTTCTTGAGGTTAAATTACTTGAATAAAACAAAAACAATACTTGACGACCAAACAACACCTTTACCTTATGTTTCGGTAGCCAATGGTGCTTGGGATGCTGGTACAACATGGAGTAATAGTGCAGATCAAATAATACCTAACTCACTAAGTTTAGATGGTAGCACAATAATAGATTGGAATATTGTTGAAATTGCACATGATATTACGTCTGGTGATCGAGATATTACACTATTGGGTTTAAAGCAAACAGCAGGAACACTTACAATAGCAGATCCAGTTGTAACTGCACCAATAGAAAATAATGCAGGTCAGGCTTTAACAGTAACTAATTATTTAGAAATAGATGGTGTGATAGACCTTGTGGGCGAATCACAATTAATACAAACCGATGGTAGTATTATTGATGCTGATAGTGGTGGTCATCTAGAGCGCGATCAACAAGGAACAGCTAATGGTTTTAATTACAATTATTGGTCGTCTTCTGTTGGTCCTGTAACTGGTAATGCTGGAACACGAGGAACAGGAACCGCAAGTACAAATGCAAACCATACGATTAGTGGTGTTTTAAACGATGGAACTAATTCTGCCGCGTATCAAGGCTTAACATATGATGCTGCTCATACTGCAGCAGATTCCGATACGCCAACAACACCAAGAACACTTAGTACCTATTGGATGTATAAATTTTACGGATCTCAAGACAATTATGATGCCTGGACTCCTATTGACGAAACATCGCTTTTACTAGCAGGCGAAGGGTTTACAATGAAAGGTACATCAGGTTCTGTTACTATAGTCAATAATCAGAATTATGTGTTTAAAGGCTTACCAAATAATGGCGATATTACTTTACCACTCGATAAAAGTTCTGGCGATGTAGAACGATTAATAGGAAATCCTTATCCATCTGCAATTGATGCAAGAGAGTTTATTTTAGATCATTTAAGTGAAAACGATGGTGGAAATAATACTGTAAATGTTATTAATGGTGCTGTATATTTTTGGGACCATTTTGGAGAAGAAAATTCCCATTACTTAAGAGATTATGTAGGTGGCTATGCTACTTATAATTTAACTGGAGGAACTCCAGCAATTTCAAATGATACTAGAATTAACAATACTTCGGATGGAGGAAACGCAGCAATTGGTACTAAGGTTCCAGGTCAATATATTCCTGTAAATCAAGGCTTTTTTGTATTAACAGCTTTAGATAGTCATCCAGATAATAATACGCCATCAGCTAATATATCTACAATAGCAGGAGGGAATATAGTATTTAAAAATACTCAGCGTGTATTTGTGACAGAACAAGATGCTTCGTCTTCTTTTTTGAGGACTTCAGGAAAAAAGAAATCAAATAAACCAAATACTAGTACTAATAAAGTAGCTAAAGACACACCATCTATTAGAATAATTTACGATTCGCCAAAAGGCTATCATCGTCAATTATTGTTGGGCGTTAATAACAATGCTTCAAAAGGTTTTGATTTAGGGTATGATGCATTTATGGTTGATGTAAACAAAGAGGATATGTACTGGACTATTGGTGCTGAAAAATTTGTAATTCAAGGAGTAGATGACTTAAATAATACCCAAGAATTTCCTTTAGGGTTAGTTGTTGATGAAGCTGGAGTTATTAGTATTAGAATTAAAGAGCTTAAAAATATTGATCCAAGAGCATCAATTTATGTAAAAGATAAAGAGACAAATGAGAGCTTTAAAATTAATAATGATGTATTTAATTTAAAACTTAAAGCAGGCATCTATAATGATAGATTTTTATTAGTGTTTAAAGCGCAAGAATACTCAATAAACAACGAAGTGCTTGAAATTAATCATGGACTTTTAGCGTATTACGACTCTAATATTTCAAAAATTAGAATTAATAATATTAATGATATTGACTTAAACAAATTAACCATTTATAACATAGCAGGTCAAGAATTATCGGTGCATAGTATTGATGCGTCAACTAATCAAGTAGCTATTAATGTAAGTCATGGTGTTTATGTTTTAAAATTTAACACGTCTTCTCACGGAGTAATTGATAAGAAAATTATAGTTAGGTAATTTTAATTTTTTCTTAAAACTACACCAGCTTTAATGTTTTTAAAGCTTTTGTCATCTATAACTATTTGGCCATTTACCAAAACATAATAAATGCCTTCTGGATATTGATGAGGTTTTTCAAAAGTACCTTTATCAATAATGGTTTGAGGGTTAAAAATTGTAATATCAGCTTTCATGTTTTCTTTTAAAAGACCTCTGTCTTTTAACCCTATGTTTTTTGCTGGTAAAGCTGTCATTTTGTAAATGGCTTCACTTAATGTAATGACTCCTTTTTCACGAACATAATGACCTAAAACTCTTGGAAATGTGCCATACCATCTAGGATGAGGGTGGCCATCGCCTGGTTTAACCAATCTACCATCCGAAGCGACCATAGTTTGAGGGTGTTTCAAGATGTTTTCAACATCACGTTCATCCATAGCGTGAAACACACAAGATGCACCTCCATTTACTTGTGCTTCAATAACGAGGTCAGCACCATTTTCGACTGTAGGCTCTAATCCTTTTTGCTCACACCAATATTTTAAAGTTTTACCTTCTAATTCTGGCATCCAGCTTACTTTTGCAAACTGAATCCTGTCTAAATCGTCTCCTCCACGATCATTTAGAATATTAAACACTATTCCGGCTTTTATACTGTCTTTAAGTTTTGGATTTGCAACTCGCGCTATAAAGGCTTTATTGCCTCCAGCTCTTGCCCAACCAGGAATTAGTACAGAAATTCCTGTGTAACTAGCATTATAAGGATATTGGTCTATCATAATATTTAATCCTGCTACCCTAGCTGAATCAACTAGTGCTAATGATTCATTGCTTTTTACCCACATTGGTTTGCCTATAACTTTATGATGGGTGAGCACAACAGGGATATTCGCTTTATCCGAAATAACAATAGCTTCATTAACAGCATCAAATAAACCTAAGCCTTCATCTCTTAAGTGCGATGTATATATACCACCTTTTTTAGAAGCTTCTTTTGATAGCTCGATAACTTCATCTACTTCAGAAAAACTTCCAGGTAAATATTTTAATCCTGTAGAAATACCAAAAGCACCTTCGTCCATGGCTTGAGATACTTGAGTTTTCATTTGGTCTAATTCATCATCAGTTGGAGCCCTGTTATCTAAGTTCATAATATTCCTTCTCACGGTATTATGACCAACTAAATAAGCTACGTTCATTCCAACACCTATTTGTTGTAAGCTATCTAAATATTTGCCAAATGGCCAAGGGCCAGAACCATCAGGGCCTCCAAGACTTGTAGTAACACCCTGTCTAATATGGCTTTCGCAATTTGATAATTGAAAAATTGGTTCTAAATGTGCATGTGCATCTATAAAACCAGGAGTAACGGCAAGACCATTTGCATTAATAATGCGGTTGGATTTAGCTTGAGATAAATCTCCAATGGTTACAATAATAGAATCTTTAATGCCAATGTCTGTTGAAACAGCATCGCTTCCAGTGCCATCAAACACTTGACCGTTTATAATAATAATATCGTAAGTAATGCCTTTGCTACAACTAAAAAAAAGAAGAGATATGGCAAAAAATAATAAAAGTATTCTAGAATTCATGTGGTTGGTTTTAGTTCATGAAAAGTACAAAAATCAAAAATATTAACACAAAAACGCATTTCATCGAAAAAAAACGTCATTTAATCGATATTATTTTATATATTGCACCATGTTTTAAGCTAATCATTGAGAGTTAGTAATAAAATTAACCCAAATTTAATATTTAACGTTGTGAATCAAACAGCCTACAGTTATATAAATCTGCAAAGCTTAAAGGAAGAAACCTTTGGTGATAAGGAAATTTTAAACACTATACTAGAGTTATTTGTTGAAGGAATTGACGAGTATTTAGCTACAATAGAAAAAGAATTACCAACTAAAAATTGGCAGCCTTTGTTTCAAGAAACTCACAAGATTAAGCCAAACATAGCAATGTTTGGAATAGCTTCTTTAGTAGATCCTATTTTAGAATTAGAAACTTGTTTTAGAAAGGAAATGCATCTAGAAAAGATAGATGATTTAGTAGAATTAGTAGTACAAAACTTAATTCATGTAAAGAAAGAAATACAATTTGAACTTAATGTTATGTCTCATGGATAGAAAAAAAATAGTTCTTGCCGAAGATAACTCAACACTATCCTTACTCTTAAAGTTTCGACTTGAAAAAGAAGGGCATGAATTGTTTATGGCAGCCGATGGTAAAGAAGCTTTAGCTTTAATTGAAGAGCAATTACCAGATTTGATAATTACAGATATTATGATGCCTTTTATTAGCGGATTAGAAGTGATAAGTCACGTAAGAAATAAACTAGAATTAAATGTTCCTATTATTGTTTTTTCTTCTGCTGGTCAAGAGGAAATGGTTTTAAAGGCCTTTGATTTAGGAGCTAATGATTTTATGGGAAAACCTTTTAGTCCAAATGAGTTGGTTATCCGAGTCAAACGGCAATTAAATTAAGTACAGAAAACCCTCAGCCCCAATGATAGATTTTCAAATACTTATAGATAATTTTAATGAATACCCTTACCTAATTAAGTTGGCTTGGGTAGTCAGTGCTATTTTAGGTGCTCTAATTATTTTATTGACGGTATATTTAAAATTTGTTCGTACAATATTAAGGAAGAAAGAAGCTAATAGTTTAGAGTTCAGAAAAGAATATGAAGCATTGCTTATTGAATATTTATACTCAGGAACAGAAGAAGGAGGGATATCTGAAATTCAAAAAAACATCATTGAAGAACTAAAAAAACACGTCACAGTAAAATCTAAGCGCAAAGTCATTATCTCTGTGTTATACAAATTAATGAACGAAGTGTCAGGAGAGGTGACAGATGCCTTAAAAGTACTATATAAAAACACAGGTTTAATGCATTACGCATTAATCAAAATAAACAGTAAAAAATGGCATGTAAAAGCTAAAGGTATTGGAGAACTTACTAAGTTTAAAATAGAATCTGTTCAAGAAAAAATAGAGCAACTATTAGTACATCCTGTAAGAGAGGTTAGGAAAGAAGCCCATCTATATTTTGTTAATCTATTCTATTTTGAAGGCTTAAATTTTTTAGATATAATTAAGACGCCACTATCTGAATGGGATCAAATACAAATACTAGAAATTCTTCAAAAATCTAACGATCAGGAAATATGCGATATAAAACCATGGTTACAATCTAAAAACGAAACCGTTGTTTTATTCGCACTAAAACTCGCTAAAGTTTACAATCAATATGAAGTGAAAGATGAGTTAATGAATATGCTTTCTCATAACAGTAAACAGGTTAGAATACAGGTTATTGAAGTTCTTACACATTTATATGGAATTGAAGCTAAAGATGTGTTAAAAGCAAACTTCACCCAATTAAGCTTAGAAGAACAAATAAGCTTCTTCGGATTGTTGGAAAAATTAGTCATTCCAGACGATGAGCCTTTTGTAGAAAAGCATTTGTTTCATAAAGACTTTGAAATACAATTACTAGCCCTTAAAATTCTAAAATCTATCAATATAGATAAATACTTAGGATTAAATAAGCTGCCACCTAGTCAAAAAAGTTTAGCAATGTTAAAACTCGAAAACGTATAGCGTATGGATACTAGTACAGTAAAAATAATTTTACAAATACTTCATTATTTGTTTTTTGGATATGCATTTGCTGCTATTACATCATACATAGTGCTTTCAATTCTTTCAGGAAAAGAAACCTTAAAATATTTAAAGAAAAACAGCTTTGTTAATTATAAAGATATTTTATCATCAACAGAGTCTCCTTCCATTACAATAATTGCTCCAGCATATAATGAAAGCTTAAACATAGTAGAAAATGTAAGGTCTTTACTTTCTAATCATTATGCTAACTATAGCGTTGTAATTATAAATGATGGGAGTAGGGATGATAGCTTAGAAAAGTTAATAGAATCATACGATCTTGAGAAAATAGATTACGTAGTAAACGAAAAATTAAAAACACAACCATTAAGAGCAGGCGTTTTTAAATCAAAAAATCCAGCTTTTGAAAAGCTAATGGTTGTAGATAAAGAAAATGGTGGAAAAGCCGATGCGTTAAATATGGGACTTAATATAAGCAAAAGTAAATATGTAGCTTGTATTGATGTTGATTGTTTATTGCTTGAAGATGCGCTTCAAAAAATGATAAAGCCTTTTCTTGAAGTAACCGATTCTAAAGTTATTGCAACAGGAGGAGTAATTCGTATTGCTAATTCATGTGTCATTAGAGGAGGGAAATTAATTGACGTAAATCTTCCCAAAAATTTATTGGTTCAGTCTCAAATTTTAGAATACTTAAGAGCATTTCTCTTAGGGAGAATGGCTTGGAGTAGGTTAAATGGTTTGTTGGTTATTTCTGGAGCCTTCGGAATTTTCGATAAAGAAATCGCAATTAAAGTTGGTGGATACGATACAAATACTGTTGGCGAAGATATGGAAATTATTGTGCGTATGCGTCGCTATATGGAAGAACAAGGAAGAAAATATAAAGTATCCTATATTCCAGATCCTTTGTGTTGGACTGAAGCTCCAGACACCTACAAAATATTTATCTCTCAGCGTAATAGATGGACTAGAGGAACCATAGAGACTTTAAAGAAACACCGAAAAATAGGGTTCAATCCTAAATATGGATCGTTTGGTTTATTAAGTTATCCTTATTGGTTAATTTTTGAACGCCTTGCTCCAATAATTGAAGCTGTTGGAATTATTTATTTTACAATTTTAGTAGCATTAAAGGAAGTGAGATGGGAATTTGCGCTAACATTTTTGCTTCTATCATATTTGTTCTCAGTACTATTCTCAATTGTAGCTATTTATTCAGAAGAGTTAACCTTTCATCAATACAAAAAGAAAGGAACGGGTTTTAAGCTAGTGCTGCTTAGTGCTTTAGAGCCTTTTGTGTTACATCCGTTTATTTTGTATGCAGCTATTAGAGGAAATATTGATTATTATTTTAATAAGAAAAAGAAATGGGGAGAAATGGTGAGAAAAGGACTTTCAACCGTTGAAGCTTAAAATATATAGACATGAACTTTACAATTAAAAAAGATAAAATTTACAGTTATGTGTTTTTAACGTTAGCGCTAATTTGTGCTTTTTGGGTTATAAGCCTATACGAGCTATATTTTTCTAAAACAGCAGGAATAGTAATTTCTAACTTAGGAAGTGCTGCGCTATATAAATTAATAAATGATTTTTGGACAGGACTAATTATTGGCATAATATTCTTTCCAATATTTTATGCCATTCAGCTATTTTCAAAAAAAGCAGCATTTGTAGCTGTTAACTTGATATTTCTTTTACTAATAATATTACAATTCTCATTAGTAAAATACAGTTTAACCACGCTTATTAATTTAGGAGCAGATATTTTAGGGTACTCTTATGATGATGTTACTAGTACAGTGTCAGCTTCCGAGTCTATGTCTTTAACATATTTGTTGCCATTTATACTGTTCCCATTGTTGTTTTTTGCAACATTTTTAGTAATCAATAAATATGCAAACAATAGAAAAGTATTAGGCGTTTTATTATTTTTTGTATTGTTATTTGGTAGTTTAAAGTTGGTTTTTTCAGAAACATCTTCAGAATTATATCAAAATAAAACAGCGTTTTTAACCAAGGATATTGTTAAGTTTCAAAAAGAGAAAAATAAAATAAGTGCCCTAAATCTATTCGATAGAGAAGATTACCCGTTATTAAAACCATTTAATGAAACAGAAGATGTTTTATCAACATTTATTGAAAGTGGCGAAGAAAAACCTAATGTGGTAGTAATAGTTGTTGAAGGTTTAGGTGCTGAGTTTGTTGCAGACAATCAATATAGTGGCTTCACACCTTATTTAGATTCTCTTATTTCTAAATCATTGTATTGGGATAATTTTGTAAGCACCACAGGAAGATCTTTTGGAATTTTACCATCCTTGTTTGGTTCTTTACCTTTTGGAGAAACTGGATTTTTAGAATTAACCGATGTGCCTTCACATTTATCGTTAATAAGTGTGTTAAAACATAATGGTTACCAAACTTCTTATTATTCAGGAGGACCATCTAGTTTCGATAGAAAAGTAAATTTCCTTGAGTACAATGGGGTTCATAATTTAATTGACGAAAGTAAATATGGCTCAGATTTCGTTAAAACAAAAAGCAACGATGGAGGGTTTTCTTGGGGTTATCCTGATAGTGAAATCTTTAGAAAAGCAATATCATCTATTGATGTAGAGAAGCAACCTAGATTAGATATAATTATGACATTATCTAATCATGAACCATTTGAATTTCCAAATAAAGAAGCCTATATATCGAGAGTTGATGAAATGTTAAAAACATCAGTGAAATCTAGTAACTACAAAGAAAGGGTTTCAAATCATAAAGATATTTTTGGGTGTTTACTTTATACTGACGAGAGTATTAAAACATTTATGGAAGCATACTCAAAAAGACCAGATTATAATAATACTATTTTTATAATCACAGGAGACCATAGGTTAATTCCAATTACTCAAAAAGATAAGCTTTGCAGGTTTCATGTGCCCTTTTTTATTTATAGCCCAATGCTTAAAAAATCAGAAAAATTTAAATCTATTTCATCACATTGGGATGTTGCCCCAAGTGTATTAAGCTATTTGTCGAACAACCATAAATTAAAACCACTTGAAGCTACTCCTTGGATTGGTAAAGGCTTGGATACTGCTAAGCATTTTAGGAACACTAAAAATATTCCGTTAATGAGGTATAAAGGCAGTCTAAATGACATGATTTATAAAGATTATTTATATGCAAATGGAGAGTTGTTTAAAATAAAAGAAAATTTTGGCACCTATAAAGTTAAAGAAGATGAGGTAGAGTCAGTCATTAAAGACTCGTTGATGGCGTTTAAAAAAATGAATGCTTACGTCACCCAAAGAAATAAAATTTTCCCAGACTCATTAAATATTTATGTCACTCCAAAAATTAAGTTTACAAAACAACAACTAGCGGTTATTGAAAAACACTCAAAAGATAAAACCTTTGACGAGCTATTGTTTATAGCAAGAGATAAGGCTTTTAATAAAGACTATAAAACAGCTCGAATACTTTGCGATTATATTTTAAATGAATTCCCAAATTATACAGATGCAATCATTTTAAAAGGACGAACACTAGCTTGGGAAGGTGTTTACGAGGAATCTGAAAAAGTACTGTTAAATGCCATACAACGATCGCCATATTATGACGATGCATATTTGGCAATTTTAGATTTGTATTGGTGGTCTGGTCAGGATGATAAGTCAAAAATAATATTTCAACAATCAATTAAAAATGATGTGCTAAACCCAGACATAAGCTTTAAAATGGCAAAAGCATACCAACGATTAGAAAAAGTGGAGCAAGCCAATGTAGTTATTGATAGTATTCTTAAGGTTCACCCTGATGTTGAAGAATATAAAACCTTTAAAGCAAGTCTAAAATAAAGCAATCCAAAAACATGAAAAAGACAATTTTTTTATTACTGTTTTCTTTAACACTTTGCGGATTTGCTCAGGAAAAAGAATTTAAAGGCGATCCAGATAGAGTTTTTAAAGTAGCTAGAGACATGGCTTTTAATAATCAAAGAGCTCAAGCTCAAGATTCATTACTGCTAATATTAACAAAGTACCCTGATTATCATGACATACGTTCGTTTTTGGCTAGTACCTATTCTTGGGATGGAGCTTATGATAAAGCTAGAAAAGAGTTTTCATATGTTTTGGAAAAATCCCCTCAACGATTAACCACATGGGAAGCAGCTATAAAAAACGAGTTGTGGAGCGAATCGCCTTTTAAAGCTCTGGAAATGTCTAAAAAGGCATTAAAGCAGTTTCCTAACAATCCAGATATTTTATATTTAAAAGCAAGCGCCGAAGATGCTTCAGGCAATAAGCAGGAAGCATTAAAAACAATTAATAACAGTCTTTTATTACATCCAAATCATGAAAAAACGCTTGCTTATAAAACAAGTTTAATTAGCGATTTAAGCCTAAACACTATTGGTTTAAAAAGTTCTGTCGATTTGTATTCTCAAGTTTTTGATCCAATGCAGTATTACCTCTTAAAGTATGTAAGGCAAACAAAATTTGGTAGCATTCACGGAAAATTAAATGTTAGTCATCGTTTTGCATCTACTGGAGCACAGTTTGAAGTAGATGCGTACCCAAGAATACTTCCTGGATTGTATGCGTATCTTAACTTTGGTGTATCTAATTCATTTTTATATCCTGATATTCGTTATGGTGCCGAATTGCACAAATCCTTGCCATTAAGTCTAGAAGCTTCCTTAGGATTTAGAGCTTTAAAATATAGTTCAACAACAACCATTTATACAGGTTCGGTTGGCTGGTATTCTGGCAATAGTTATTGGTCGTTTAGAGCCTATGTAACACCAGGAGAACCAAAAGCAAGTAAATCGGGAACCCTTACGTATAGAAAATATAGAAGTGATGCAAACAATTATTTAAGTATAGCTGCTGGTATGGGGTTTTCACCTGATATTTATAGATTTAATTTTGAAGGCAACGAGGATGAAATCATTAATCTTAAGTCTCAAAAATTTAATGTAGGCTATTATTTTACCTCAAGTAATAATAAAAATTCTTGGGGAGTTCAGGCTGGTGTTTCACATCAAGAAATAAGTTTTGATCCTGGTAATTATTTTTGGATTTATTCTTTTGGAATATCTTGGGATTTCAGGTTTCGTTAATATCTTCGCCGTAAATAGATTTTTCACTCATAAATGAAAAAAAAATTAAAAACATCTATAGCTTTTGCTAAAAACATTTTAGTTACTGGTGCTATAACTGAAACTAGTAGAAAAGTAGAAATTGAAATATGTAAACAACTACCTAAAGAAGAAGGTAAAATTATTGTTGAATTTGGAATAGGACATGGTAATATAACTCAAGAAATTTTAAATACCATTTCACTTTCGTCAAAGCTCTATGCCTTTGAAGTAAATAAGAAATTTTGTGATTATGTAAGAGAACATATTTCGGATGATAGATTAATTATTATTAATGATGGCGCCGAAAACATTAATCAGTATTTAAACAAGGATATAGATGGTGTTGTATCGTCAATTCCTTTTTCGTTTTTTAGTAAAGAAAAAAGCAATAATATTATTAAAAGTACTCATAAACTTATGAGGCAAAACACTTTCTTTAGTCAAGTGCTTTTAACAAAATTTAATTTTAAAAAGTTTCATGAAGTTTTCGAAAAGTATCATGTTGTGTCTCTTAAAGGAGGAGTAACCGAACATGTTATACATTGTGAAAAGCTTAATAAAGCTAACTAACCTTAATTAGTTTAATTATGGCGTTATCTAATATCTACTATATGGAGTCATTGTTTATATTTACCTTATAAAATATTATTAATTGCAGGTAGATAGCAAACGTTATAACGATTTAAAAGCAAATTTTTCTGGAGAGCTTTATTTTGATGAGCTTCATCGTACTATTTATGCAACCGATGCTTCGGCTTATAGAATGTTACCTGAAGCAGTAGCGTTACCAAAAACTGTTAAGGATATTAAGTTGTTAATCCGCTTTGCAAAAAACAACAAAACAACGCTTATTCCAAGAACAGCAGGAACATCTTTAGCAGGACAGTGTGTTGGTAAAGGCATGGTTGTAGATGTTTCTAAATACTTCAATAAAATACTTGAGTTTAATAAAGAAGAAAAAACTATAACAATTCAACCTGGAGTTATTCGTGACGAATTAAATGAATTTTTAAAACCTCACGGATTATTTTTTGGGCCTAACACCTCTACAAGTAATCGATGTATGATAGGTGGTATGGTTGGAAATAATTCATCTGGAACCACCTCCATTCAATATGGAGTTACTAGAGATAAAGTATTAACTCTTAATACTATTTTAAGTGATGGCTCTGAAGTTGAATTTGGCTCACTTTTAAAAAAAGAATTTGAACAAAAAATATCTCAAGATGATTTAGAAGGTAGCATTTATAAAACCCTTCTTAAGGAGCTTTCAAATAAACATGTTCAAAAAGAAATAGCTAAGAGGTTCCCAAAACCTAACATTCATCGTAGAAATACAGGATATGCACTAGATGCTTTAATTGATTCGGAGATTTTTAGTGATTCTAATAACCACATAAACATTGCGAAGTTATTATGTGGAAGCGAAGGAACGCTTGCTTTTACTACAGAAATAACCTTAAAGTTAGATGCACTTCCTCCTGAAAACAGTGTGTTAATTGCAGCGCATTTTACAAGTGTGAATGAGAGTTTACAAGCAGTGGTTCATGCTATGAAACATAATTTATACATGTGTGAGCTTATGGACAAAACCATTTTAGACTGTACTAAAAATAATCGTGAGCAACTTAAAAATAGATTTTTTATCGAAGACGATCCTGAAGCTATTTTAATGTTAGAAGTAAGACATGACGATTTAAAAATAGCAAAACAACTTGCTGAAAATGTCATTGCTGTTTTAAAAGAACATAATTTGGGGTATGCTTACCCAATGTTGTTTAACGAGGATGTTAATAAAGCTATTAGCTTACGAAAAGCTGGTTTAGGATTGCTTGGAAACATAGCAGGAGATAAAAAAGCAGTGCCTTGTATTGAGGATACAGCAGTAGAAGTAGATGACCTTCCAGATTATATTGAAGAATTTACAGCGATGATGGATAAGTTTGGCCAAAAAGCAGTGTATTATGCACATGCTGGTGCTGGCGAATTGCACTTACGTCCAATACTGAATCTTAAAAAAGCAGAAGATGTACAACTATTTAGACAAATCACTTACGAAACAGCACTTCTAGTAAAAAAGAATGGAGGATCATTTAGTGGCGAACATGGAGACGGTATTGTAAGAGCAGAATTTATTCCAATAATGATTGGAGAAAAAAATTATCAGTTGATAAAAAAAGTCAAATTTACTTTCGATCCTGATAATATCTTTAATCAAGGTAAGATTGTAAATCCGTTTCCAATGGATAAAAACTTGAGGTATGAAACAGATAGAATTGAACCAGACATTGAAACTATAACGGATTTTTCGGATAGCCAAGGCATTCTTCGTGCTGCCGAAAAATGCAATGGTTCAGGCGATTGTAGAAAACCTGCCTTTGCTGGAGGTACTATGTGTCCGAGTTATAGAGCCACTAAAAACGAAAAAGATACTACTAGAGCACGTGCTAATGCGTTGCGAGACGTATTAACTACTTCAAAGAAAACTAATAAATTTGATAGTGAAGCGCTTAAGCAGGTTTTCGATTTATGTTTAAGTTGTAAAGCTTGTGCAAGTGAATGCCCAAGTAATGTAGATGTGTCAGCTTTAAAGGCAGAGTTTCAATATCAATATTATAAAGCGCATGGTATTCCGTTTAGAACCAAACTATTTGCGTCTAGTAACAAATGGAATAAGTTAGGAAGTAAGTTTCCAGCAATTACAAATGCCTTATTAAATACTTCAATTGTTAAAAAAATAATAGGAGTTGCTGTACAAAGAAGTATTCCTAAGTTACATAGAACAACTTTTTTTAACAGGTATAAAAAGAATAAGCAACGGTTTGAGATAGAGCAAAACAAAAACGGAGAACTCTATTTATTTATTGATGAGTTTACAAATTTTTATGATGTTGAGGTAGGTATTGATGCCATTAGCCTATTAACGAACCTTGGTTATAAAGTTCACATTATTAATCACGAAGAAAGCGGGAGAAGTTATATATCGAAAGGTATTTTAGATAAAGCAAAAGCCATAGCAAATAAAAACATTACTATTTTTAAGGATGTTATTGATAAGGAAGTGCCTCTTGTTGGTATTGAGCCTTCAGCCATACTCACATTTAGAGATGAATATTTGCGATTAGCTGATGATAAAAAGTCTGCACTAAATATTTCAAAACATACATTTACAATTGAAGAGTTTATTGATAATCAAATTACGCAAGGAAAAATATCATCGCAAAGGTTTCATGATAAAGCAATAACTATTAAAATACACGCGCACTGTCATCAAAAGGCATTGAGTAACAGCTCACATACGTTTAATATGTTATCGCTTCCTAAAAACTACGTCGTTACTATTATAAATAGTGGTTGTTGTGGTATGGCAGGATCGTTTGGTTACGAAAAGGAACATTACGACCTAAGCATGCAAATAGGAGAAGAATCACTATTTAAAAAGCTCAGAAATCTAAATAAAGACTTAACTATTGTGGCTTCAGGGACAAGTTGTAGACATCAAATAAAAGACGGAATAGATAAAGAGTCAAAGCATCCAGTATCTATTTTAAAAGAAGCATTACTTTAATTATTAAATAAAAGCCATATCTTAGCAATGCAATTTTTAACAGGTAAACTCATTTTATTTGTAGGAAAATTATCTTTTTAATGTATTTCATCGAATATATCAAACACTTAATCGGTATTTTTAATTCTTCCATCTATCCAATACTATATTTACGTCTCTTAAAAGCCCCAAACAATTCCCTCATGCTTTTTAAGAAAATTTAATTAATCCTTTTTTACAATTATTTAATTGTAACCCTCAAAAATTATTTGTTAAACACTGTTTGTGTTTAGTTATTATTGGTCCATTGTGCTCCCTCACAAACTATAACTATTAGTACATTAAAAATGTAAAATAATAATAGATATAATAATAACCCCAAAACGAATAACTATGAAATCCCTAAAAATTACATTATTAGTAGCAGCAGTATTTTGCTTAACTATTTCAGGAACAAGTAAACAAACAGAAACAGAACTAAACTTTTCAGAATCTCAAGTAGCTTCTTATAAAGAAGTTAAAAAGGATACAAAACTTATTGCATCTGTTGGAAAAAAGGATGGAATTAAACCAGGTCAAGAGCAACTGTAAAGATTGCTAATTTATAATAAAAAAGTCCATTATAATTAATATATAATGGGCTTTTTCTTTTTATGTATATACCTTTTTAATTCACCTAAAGTTATTATTTTTAGCTTAAATTTGAATATATTGAAAATCTAAGGTTTGAAAAACTGTTTTTTTGTAATGCTATCTTTTATAAGTGTATGTCTCTCAGCGCAATCTAAAGAGCCTCAAGTACAACTAGATAGTATTTTAAATTTGAGGAAGTTATCTAATGATAGGGAACTTAGCCCTGATGAAAGAATTACACTGGCTAATTTGGCAGTTCAACAGTCTAAAGAACTAGCGATAGATACAACACTCTTAAAAAGCAGCTGGAATTTATCTCGCTTATACTTATATTTTGATTTGAATGATGAGTTTGGTAAAATCAATAAATCAAATCTCATTTTGGCAAAAAAACTTCAAGACACCACCTATATAGCATATACCTATCAAAATCTAGGCTACTATTATAAAACCCAAACACAAAACGATAGTGCTTATTACTACTACTATAATGCAGTAAAAGTTTATGATAGAATGGGAGATATTCGCAATAGAGCTGAGACATTGTTTACAATGGCTAATATTCAAGAAACGGAACGGGACTATATAGGCTCTGAAAAGAATGCTATAAGCGCTTTAAAGCTTATTAGGGAATTAAAGGCTAGTCAGAGAAATCTAGAAACGACATATCATTTATTAAATTTACTTGCTGTCATATCTGTGAAACTGGAGAATTATGATCAGGCTATTAATTACCAAACTCAAGCACTAAAAGTTAGCGAAGATATTAAGGAGAACCTATGGTATTTGGTCAATAGCAGGAATAACATAGGGTATTCCTTATTGCAAAAAGGAAAATATAATGAAGCACTTAATATTTTTAATGAGATTTCAAAAAACAAAGCGTTTATTGAGTTAGACCCTTCTATTTATGTCATAGCAAAAGGCAATGAAGCATTAGCAAAATTAAAATTAAACCCAAATAATAAAGAAGAGGCTGAACAAATTTTTAAAGAAGCATATAAAATAACAGATAGTTTGAACGACCCTTATGGACTTTTAGGTATTGGTAATGATATGGCGGAATTTTATTTAGAGAATAACAATAAAGAGTCAGCAGAATTTTACACAAAAAAGACATTAGATGTTGCTAGAGAATTAAACTCAACAGAAGAGATATTAAGGTCTTTAAAATTACTTTCTTTTACAGAAGAAGGAGAAAAAGGAAAAGCGTATTTATATGAGCATATAAAGCTTAATGATAGTCTTTTAAATAATGAAAGAGCTATTCGAGACAAATTTGCCCGAATTGAATACGAAACAGATATATTAGAAGAAGAAAAAGAACAATTATCTAAGGAACGACAATTGTTTCTAATTATTTCTGTTGGACTCCTTATTAGTTTAACGCTGTTATATTTTGTTATCACACAAAGAGCAAAAAACCGTAAGTTAGAATTTATTCAAAAGCAACAAGAGGCTAATGAAGAAATTTATAATTTAATGTTAGCACAACAAGATAAAATTGAAGAAGGACGAACCCATGAGAAAAAACGAATATCCGAAGAACTTCACGATGGTATTTTAGGAAAACTATTTGGAACAAGGTTAAGCTTAGATAGCTTAAACCTAGTGCAAACTGAAGAAGCTGCCAAAAGTAGAAGTCAATATATAGAACAACTTAAAACCATAGAAACCGAAATTAGAAAAATATCTCACGATTTAAATTCCGATTTTGTTGCAGATTCAAGATTTATAGATATTATAAAAGCATTAGTAGAAACCCAAACTACAGCATATAATATTAGTTATAAATTTACAAATGACGATAGTATTGATTGGGAGGAAATGCCTAACAAAACTAAAATTCACATTTATAGAATGTTACAGGAAACCATGCAAAATATTTACAAACATGCTAATGCAAGTCTTGTAAAAATTAGTTTCCAATTAAAAAATAACGTAATTTTATGTACTATAGAAGATGATGGTTCTGGCTTTAATGTCAATAAAGCAAGAAAAGGAATAGGATTAAAAAACATTGACTCTAGAATTAGGGATATAGGAGGTAAAGTCGAAGTATATTCTAAAATTGATGTTGGAACCATTATTAAAATATTTATTCCTGTCTAATAGCTATTATGGAACAACATTTAAAAATACTTATGGTCGATGATCATCCAATGATTATAGAAGGATATCAAATGACCTTAGTAGCTACAAAAAAACCACACCAACATTTAGATATTGACATAGCACACGATTGCGACATGGCTTTTGAATTAATAAAAAAAGCATCAAGCAGTCTAGATAGTTTATATGATGTATGTTTTTTTGATATTAGCTTACCAGCTTCAAAAGATGGATTGATTACTTCTGGAGAAGATCTTGCAAAAATAGCTAGAGAATATTTGCCAGATGCTAAAGTTGTTATCTTAACCATGTTTAATGAATCATTTAGAATATTAAATATCATTAAAGAAATAAACCCAGAAGGCTTATTAATTAAAAGCGACTTAACATCAAGTGAGTTAGCCGAAGCTTTTCAGCATATATTAACAAATCCACCATATTACAGTAGTACTGTAAATACATTTTTAAAAACTACTATTACAAGCGATATCTATTTAGATGAAACCAATCGTAAAATACTTCACTTACTATCAAAAGGTGTAAAAACAAAATCACTTAAGGAACATATTGATTTGTCAATGAGTGCTATTGAAAAACGAAAAAAACACCTAAAACTATTATTTGATGTTGAAGATGGAAATGATGAAACACTCCTAAAAGAAGCAAGACATAAAGGGTTCTTGTAAGAAAAATATATACTTCCTCATAACTTAAATGTTAAATTTTCACTTTTGTGATTTTTTAAAATCTCTCATTTAGATATGAATTATACATAAACTACGGTTTTCCCGTAATAAGTTTACGGTTTTACCACAACAAAAATTGCAAGCTTACATTTATATTTGAAAAAGACAACGAAGAAAATTAATTATCCCTCTAATTTATTTGTTGAATTAATAGCAATTGACACGCCACATGACCAACAAAAGTTGGTCATGCGGTTTTTTTATTTAAAACAAAGCGCTTTTGTATTCCCAGACCTTCATAAAGTATAGCCCTAAATAAATAATTGCAAAAATAAATTTTAAAAAGGTTGAGGTTAAAAACCCAAGAAAAGAGCCAAATGCAGCTTTTAATGCAACATCTTTATCGTTTTTATTAATGAGCTCGCCAATTAAAGCACCAATAAAAGCACCTATAATAATCCCAAAAGGAATAGGGGAAAACAACCCAACTAGAAGTCCAATGGTTGTGCCAATCATACCATATTTACTGCCTCCAAATCTTTTGGTTCCCATGGCAGGAATAACATAATCTAATACCCAAATAAATATCGCAACAGCTAACCAAATGCCTAGAAATGTCCAATTCATTGGAATGGTATCGGTTAGATGTAAAATTAATAATCCAAACCAGCTGGTTAATGGCCCAGGCAACACAGGTAAAAAACTACCAATAATACCCAAAAACATAAATAATGCGGCTACAAAAACTAAAAATATATCCATTTAATACGTGTGATTAATACTGATTGTTTGACGAAGTTACACCCTAAATGTTACATTTTTTAACTAAGAAATTAGTTCAAACTAAAAATTTAGTTATATTTGTTTTATTGTTCAACTAAAAACTTAGTTTAAAATTATCAATTCATGAAACAGTTAACAAAAGCCGAAGAAGATATTATGCAAGTGCTATGGCAATTAAAAAAGGCTAATGTAAAAGCCATTATAGAAGTGCTTCCAGAACCCAAACCTGCTTATAATACAGTATCAACAATTGTTAGAATTCTTGAAAGTAAAGGCTTTGTTGATTATGAGAAGAAAGGCAAAGGACATATATACTTTCCTCTAGTGCAGCAGCAGGATTACAGCAATCAATCTCTAAATAAATTGGTAGATAATTACTTTCAAGGGTCATTTAAAAGTATGGTGTCGTTTTTTGTAAAAAAGAACGATATTAATTTAAACGAGTTGGAATCGGTATTGAAGGAAATCAATAAAAAGGAATAGTTATGGTACAATATATTATTCAAATTATAGCATTTCAGGTGTTCTTTTTATTGGTCTATGATGTGTTTTTAAAAAAGGAAACCTTTTTTAACTGGAACAGGTTTTATTTAATCGGCACCTCTATATTGTCCTTAATCTTACCATTTATTAAAGTAACGGCTTTTAAAGAAATTGTACCTAAAGATTATGTGGTTGCCTTGCCAGAAGTGTTTATAGGAAACAAAGCGATTAATAATACAACCGTAGTATTGCCAGAAGTTGAAATTACCGAACAAGCTGTTTCTTGGGATTTAGAAACTATATTTTACTTAGGAGTTATGTTGGCTTGCTTGTTGTTTCTTTTTAAAATCACACACATTTTTATACTTATTTACAAAAACCCAAAGCGTTGGAAGGGTAATGTATTGTTAGTGGAATTAATAAACAGCACCTCGGCATTTTCTTTTTTTCATTATGTGTTTTTAGGAGCCAATCTAAAAAAAGAAGAACAAAAAGTCATTATAAAACATGAGCTGGTGCATGTAACGCAAAAACACACTTTAGATTTATTGTTCTTCGAGCTACAACGCATACTATTTTGGTTTAACCCATTGGTATATATGTACCAAGCACGAATTCGCTCTTTGCATGAATTTATAGCAGACCAAGAAGCTTTGAAAACACAAAACAAATCAGACTATTATCAAAATTTATTAACACAGGTTTTTGAAACGCAAAATGTGTCATTTATCAATGCATTTTTTAAAAAATCATTAATTAAAAAACGAATCATGATGTTATCTAAATCAAAATCAAAACAAATACTAAAGCTTAAATATGCGTTGCTGATTCCAGTGGTGTTAGGAATGTTAATGTATAGTTCATCTTATGCACAAGACAACAAAATTCCTAGTGAAACAAGTCAGAAAATATCTCAGAAAAAGCTAAAAGAGAAATTTTATAAAGAATTATTAAAGAAAGAAAAGGAAGGTGTATCGCTTAAACAAATTGCTGATGAGTATTTACCTGATTATAATAAGTATAGGCTTTCAGAAGAAGAATATTATAAGTTTATGGCTTATCAGAAATATATTGATGAAAACCCAAAAAGATTACCATCAGACGTAGTAGAAGGATTAACAGAAAAAATTCATAGTGGATTTGGAATAATTAAAGGAGACTACGATGATTATTTAGCTTATAAAAAAACTGAAATAGCCAAAAAAGAATGGGAAGATAACGCTGCACCTTCGACTCTAAGAATAGTCGTTGATGATTTTAGCAATTTAACAACAGCTAAACAAAAAGAGTATGATGAAAAAATGGCATTAATTAAGAATAACAACTATTATAAAAAACTAATTATCGAGAGTAAGAATATGACAGCTTCCTTTAGCAAGGATAATAATAAACCTAGACAACAAGAATTAGTAATGATTGATGAAGTGGAAATACCATATGCTGTGATAGAACAACCACCAATGTTTGAAGATTGCGAAACTCTATCCGCAGATGAAAGAAGAAAATGTACTTCTAACGCTATCACAAATCATGTACAACAAAATTTCAACATAGATTTAGCTAAAGAATTAGGTTTGTCAGGAAGACAAATGATAAGGGTCATGTTCAAAATTAATCAGGAAGGCGATATTGTAAGTGTAATGGCAAGAGCAGCACATCCAAAATTAGAAGAAGAAGCTAAACGAGTGATTAAAAGCCTGCCAAAAATGATTCCTGGAAAGCAAAAAGGCAAAACAGTGGTAGTGCCTTATTCCTTACCTATTATTTTTGAAGTAGCCGACAAAACAGACGACAAACCTACTAATGGCAATAAAGTCAAACAGGAAGAGGCCAAGTTAAGAATGCTAAATGAGATTGAAATACCTTATGCTGTTATAGAACAACCACCAATGTTTGAAGATTGCAAAACTCTATCCGCCGATGAAAGAAGAAAATGTACTTCGGATGCCATTACAAAGCATGTTATAAAAAACTTTAATTCAGATTTAGCTAAAGACTTAGGATTGTTAGGAAGACAAATGATAAGGGTCATGTTCAAAATTAATACAGAAGGTAATATTGAAGATGTTAAAGCAAGAGCACCACACTCAAGATTAGAAGAAGAAGCTAAACGAGTGATTAAAAGCCTGCCAAAAATGATTCCTGGAAAGCAAAAAGGCAAAACAGTGGTAGTGCCTTATTCATTACCAATTATTTTTCAAGTAAATAGAGAAGTAATAGAATCTAATAAAAACAAAAATGAAGTAAAAAACCAACAAAACCATAAAGAAGTTCCTTTTGCAGTCATTGATGAAATGCCTATATATCCTGGTTGTAAATCAAAAACCTCTAGGGAAGAATTAAGAAAATGTACAACCGAGGGTATTTCAAACTTTATTTTAAACGAGTTTGGTAAAAACTTACCTAAAGATCTTGATTTATTACCAAGACAAAAAGTGCCTACCATGTTTAAAATTAGTAAAACAGGAGATATCACAAATATTAGAGCCAGAGCTAAGCACCCAGAATTGGAAAAAGAAGCCATTAGAGTTATAAAATTACTGCCAAAAATGACACCCGGAAAGCACAATGGTGAAACCGTAATTGTACCATATTCTGTACCAATAATTTATGAGTTAGAGAAAAAGAAAAATTAGTTGGTTATACATTTATTTGAAACATTATTGGTGTAAATTGAAAAGCCTTAGTTATTATAACTTTGGCTTTTTTGTTAATACAAACTAAAAGAAGAAAAGCACCAAACCACCGATTGATTTAAAAAAATCGTACTTTTCCACTTCAGTTTTTGAAAATGAAGTACCTAAAGTTTTTTGTTTTAATTATTTGCCTAACCTCTTGCGATTATTTTGAAAAGAAAAAGGTAAATACTCAGGATATTATCAATGAGGAACTCGAAACGTTTAATTGGAACGATGTTGATGAATATCCTTCGTTTGATAATTGTAATAACTCAGGTACAAAAGAACTTCGTAAGCAATGTTTTCAGACAACACTTACAAACCATATTATGTCGCAGTTAGCACTAAGAAAAATTGTGGTTACAAAAGATTTAAACGACACGATAAACATGTCTTTTTCTATTTCAGAAAAAGGAGATTTACGAGTATTAAGTATTGAAGATAATCCTAACATTACTTCTCAAATACCTGATATCAATACCTTTTTAATCGAAAGTCTTAATAATTTACCTGAAATTTCTCCAGCTATTAAAAGAGGCCAGCAAGTAAAGACTGAGTTTAAAATCCCAATCATAATCAAGGTAGAATAGTTAAAATTTAATAGCAAATTTTCTCATAAGTCTTAAAATCTCGGTATATAACCAAACGAGTGATACTAATAATCCCCAAGTGGCAATCCATTCTTTGTATTTGTCGGCTTTATTCTTATGTTTTTCAATATAATTAAAGTCTAACAGCAATGTAAATGCAGCGACTGTTGCTGCAATAATGTTAAACACAATTGCTAACCAGGAGGTTCCCCAAAGAAATGACCTTATACCGAAAAGGCTTAAAATAAATGAAATGAAATACACGATAAATATTGAGAGAGCAGCAGTAATAATAACACTTCTAAGTTTTTTGGTAAGGACTATAATCTGTGTTTGATACAATACTAAAATGGTAAAAAAGGTAATAATGGTAACACCAATGGCTTGAAAAGGCAGTTCAGGATACTTCGCTTTTATAAAAGCACTAAACCCACCTAAAAAACAGCCTTTTGCAATGGCATATAATGGCACTAAAACATGCGACCAATGTTGCCTTACCGAAATAACGATACTTATTATTATCGCAGCGAGCATTCCTCCTAAAGTAAACCACCTTACATTGGTACCATTATCATATAATTTCCAAATAAAACCAGTTATTAAAGCAATAATAAAAATGCAAACTATCGATTTAATAATAATACCTCTAACACTCATCGTTTTTGAAGTGTTTGGGTTGTTTTTCCAGAAATAATTGGAAAACGCAGGATTAGACGTTTTATAATTAGATAGTTTTTGCATATCGATTAGAAAGATACTTATTTTTTAAAACTTCTATCTTTCCATTTGTATGTTGAGAACATTGCTTTAAAAGCAATAAAAACAACAAAAAACGGATATAGTAAACCACTAAAAAAGTAATTGTTTAAAAGATGTTTTTGATTAAAAAAGTTAACCGATTTATACAGTAGTATATAATCTACAGATAGTTTTAGTATTAAAACAGCAACAAAGTAAAGCCAGTAAAATAAACCAAAAACACTTAAAAAAAGAGTAATGACAATTAGAGCATTCACCAATAAAACTAGTAAGCCAACAAACTTCCCAAACGCATTTTTGTAAGTACTTGTTTTTGAAGCCCAACGAATACGTTGTTGTATAAGGTCAGATAAAGATGTTTCTACCTTAGTAAAAACTATAGCATTTTTAGACTTCATATACTTAACTAATTCTGGGTATTTTTTTATTGCTTTTTCAAGCAAAAAAATATCATCACCACTGGCAATGTCGTCATTGTTTTCAAAGCCATTAAGTTCTTTAAATAAGTCTTTTCGATACATTAAATTGGCACCATTACATAAAAAAGGAAATGAGAGACCAAAGCCTCCAATAGTTGCAGCCTGAAGACTTAACATATCTAAGGCTTGAAATTGGTTGAAAAATGAATCTGAAGATTTAAAAACAACAGGCGCAACTATCATGGCAACATCATAACTGTTGATAAAGGAGTTGCTTATTTCTAACCATGTATTGGGCACTTCACAGTCGGCATCAGTGGTTGCAATCCAATGGTACTTAGCTTTTTTAATGGCTGTGGTAATAGCATCTTTTTTTGGTGAATTAGATGCACGATTATTTTTTATAATTTGAAAATCTAATTGCGAACAACTTAATAGTCTTGAGCTTAGTTCCACAGAATTGTCAGTAGAATCATCATCTACAAAGATCACTTCGAAATGATTTTTAGGGTAGTTTAAACTTTCTAAAGACTTGATTAGATCGGATAAATGTTCTTCTTCATTTCTAAAAGGGACTATAATAGTGAATCGCGTTAAGTGTCTCAAAAAAGGTTCGTTAAACATTCTTATTTTGTTAAATCCAATAACAAAACTACCTATCAAAAGGCTATATAAAACGGTTGTAATTATAATGATAAAAATCATTTAGTCATCGATGTTAGAAGCAGTTGGCAAATTAAAATTAAGTACATAGTAGCTTCCAAACACACTTGGAAGTACAAAGTTTAATAGCCACATTAGTGTAGTAACGCTTAAAATGGTAATATTATTGATTTCGACAAAACCAAATATGTACAAAGCTACACTCCCTTTAACGATAACATCAAAAATAAATATGGTTGGTATAATAGAAACCAAGAGGTACATGGTACATATTAAAACCATGGCGTTTATGTAGGTAATATCTACTCCAAATACTATATATAGATAATAAAATTGAAATGAAAAAATAAGATATCTAAACAAGGAATAGGCTATATTTTTCAGGTGAATTTTTGCAGACACACTCCTTACAAACGTCCATATTTTTAAAAACGAAAATCCTTTGATACTAAATCGTTTATGCGACACACCAAACCCTATAGCAACAACGCCTATTAAAGCGTAGGTTAATAGTCTAACTAGTTTGTAATAAGAAATATCAACCTCATATTGAGAAATAAATATATAAAAGCCAACAATTCCAAATAAAAGGGTTATACTCATCTGAACCATATTGCCAATTAAATTTAAAAGGACTATTTTTTTGCGTTGGTCACTTCTAAAATATATAGTTTTAGCCGCATAATCTCCAATCCTATTTGGCGTAAATAAAGATGCTGTATGCGATGCTAAACTTTGTTTAAATGCTTCTAAAAATGAGATTTGAGTAATAGATTTTACTAAATTTTGCCATTTTAAAATTTCAAAAAACCAATTAAAAATGGTTAAAACCAATAAAAAAATGATGTTTTTGAGCGAAAAAGCACCATTTTTAACTAAAAAATCAACAAAGACTAAAAAATCTAATTCCTTATTATTTACAAGTTTGTCATAAATAAAATAGGCAGCACCAACTACAATGCTTAACTTAATAAGTACAAAAAAGAATTGCTTAGTTTTGTATGGAATTCTGCTAATCATTTTGTCACAAATTAAAACTATTATTGTAAATGACCTTTATAAAAAATAAATATAAACGACCTTTACTTTGTTTACTTCTATTTAGCGTCATATCCTTTAGTTTTGCTCAAGGCGATTCCGAAAAGATACGATTACAATTGGCAGTTGGAGTAAATAACCCAATTGATAATGGCAAAAATGATGGCTATTTTGCTAAAGACATCAACTTACCAACCATTAATTTTGGTGTTCGTTATATGTTTAAGCCTAACAAATTAGGGGCAAAACTGGATGTTGGTTATAACAGGTCAAAAAGTGATGAAGGCTCACAGAAATTTAAATTAAATTATACACGTGTTAATGCGCAAGTGGTGTATGATTTTAATGATTTATTGAGTTTTTTGCCTCAAGAAATGTCAATCCAAGCACATGCAGGACCAGGAGTAAGTTTTACTAAGCCACTATTAAATGATTCTGAGAATACCTATACGTATTTAAATGGATTGATAGGATTGGAAGTGTATTATAGCTTATCGCGTAAGTTGTCTTTGTTTGTAGATGTAGCTTATGCAAAAAGTTTCACGAATAAAGTAAAGTATGATGTTGTAACAGACGGTTACTCATTTAATGGAGATTTAATGTATGCCACAGTTGGACTTTCAGTAGCTTTAAGTGGTTGTAGATATTGTAATTAATGGCTAAAGAACAAATTATATTAGGAATAGATCCTGGGACAACCATTATGGGTTTTGGGCTTATAAAAGTAGTTGGTAAGCAAATGCAGTTTTTGCAACTTAACGAGTTGGATTTAAAAAAGTATAGCGATCATTACTTAAAATTAAAACTCATTTTTGAACGCACTATAGAACTTATCGATACGCATCACCCAGATGAAATAGCTATCGAAGCACCTTTTTTCGGTAAGAACGTACAAAGTATGTTAAAACTAGGTAGAGCACAAGGTGTTGCTATGGCAGCTGGCTTGTCAAGACAAATTCCAATTACCGAATATTTACCAAAAAAGATTAAAATGGCCATTACTGGAAACGGTAATGCAAGTAAAGAGCAAGTCGCCAAAATGTTGCAAAGTACTTTAGGATTAAAAACATTACCAAAAAATCTAGATGCGACAGATGGTCTAGCAGCAGCAGTATGTCATTTTTACAACTCAGGACGTGTCAATGTTGGTAAAAGCTATTCAGGTTGGGAGAGTTTTGTAAAACAGAATTCTAAAAAAATAAGTTAGCAGTATGCAGTTGCAGTCAGATAGGTTTCGATTAGCATGGAAAACATAAAAATTTCAGATTATTTGAGTAATAATTCTTCCCCTTTGGGGAAGTTAGATGGGGCAGCTATCTACATCCACATACCATTTTGTAAACAAGCGTGTCACTATTGCGATTTTCATTTTTCTACCTCATTAAAGAAAAAAGAAGAGCTCATTAATGCCTTAATAAAAGAATTGGAATTACGAAAAGAGGAGTTTCAAAATCAATCTATAGAAACTATTTATTTTGGTGGAGGCACACCATCATTATTGACGAATGAAGAATTATCGTTACTAATTAATGCAGTTTACACTAACTATCAAGTTGTCGATAATCCCGAAATTACATTAGAAGCCAATCCAGATGATTTAACAGAAAAACGAGTAAAAGAACTTGCTAATTCGCAAATCAACCGATTGAGTATTGGTATTCAATCCTTCTTTGAAGACGATTTAAAAAGCATGAATCGTGCGCATAATGCAACAGAAGCCAAAGAATGTTTGAAGGAAGCAACTCGTTATTTTGATAATATCACGATTGATTTAATTTATGGCATCCCAAACATGAGCTTAGAAAAATGGAATGAAAACCTAAAAATAGCGTTCAACTTTGGTGTCAATCATATTTCTAGTTATGCCTTAACAGTGGAGCCAAAAACAGCCTTAGATAGTTTTATAAAAAAAGGCACCTATCCACCAATAGATGAAGAATTAGCTTTAGAGCATTTTAATCATTTAATAGCTGAAACCGATAAACAAGGCTTTGTGCATTATGAAATTTCAAATTTTGGAAAACCTAATTATTTCTCTAAACACAATACAAGTTATTGGCAAGGAAAATCGTATTTAGGCATTGGTCCTTCAGCACATTCGTTTTATAATAATCAGCGTAGCTGGAATATTGCTAATAATACTAAATACATCAAATCTATTCAACAAAACCAACTACCATCAACAGTTGAAACACTCACTAAAAAAAATAGATTTAATGAGTGTGTTATGACAGGATTAAGAACCATATGGGGAGTTTCATTATTAAAAATTGAAGAAGATTTCGGGTCTGAGTTTAAAGAGCATTTACTAACAGCTTCAAAAGAATTTATTAATCAACAATTACTAATTGTCACTTCGAGTGATTGCGATAGCAATTGTATCGAGAAGTTACAAGCAACCCAAAAAGGAAAATTTTTAATTGATGGAATTTCATCAAGTTTGTTTCTCTTATAATCCTTAAATTTACGCTTAACAACCATATTACATGAAAGCAGTTATAAACGTAAACAGTCGTACCTACGCCATTTATATTGATAAACCTTTAGATATTTCAATTCCTCTACGTGCCACAAAAAGCAACGTAAATGCTTGGTATATTAATGAACCAAGTATTGAACCTGTTGAAATGGACGATTTTATTGTAAGCGTAAAACATGGAGCTCCTGTAAATTTCAATAATATAAAGTTTAATCCGCATGCTCATGGTACACATACCGAGTGTGTTGGACATATTACTGAAAAGAAATACAGCATTAATCAATGTTTAAAACAGTTCTTTTTTGTAGCTGAAGTGGTAACTGTAGCACCTGAAAAGCTAGCTGACGATTTTGTTATTTCAGCAAAACAATTACGTTTTGCTATTGGCAACAAGAAACGCGAAGCAGTGATTATTAGAACGTTGCCTAATACCAAGGAAAAACTAACGCAGCAATATTCAAATACAAACCCACCATATTTATTGGAAGAAGCAGCTATTTATTTAAAAAATAAAGGTGTTAAACATTTGCTTATAGACTTACCAAGTGTAGATAGAGAGCGAGATGATGGCGAATTACTTTCACATAATGCTTTTTGGAATACCGATGGAAAAATACGCACTGAAGCAACTATCACAGAATTTATTTTTGTACCAAATACCATTGAAGATGGTAAGTACATATTAAACCTTCAAATTGCACCATTTGAGAATGATGCGACTCCAAGTAAACCTGTTTTATATAAGTTATACGAATAAAATGGAAGCGATTTTAGGATTAGTAGTAGGTGTTTTATTAACAGTAGGTGTCATTGTTTTTTTAAAATTTCAGCAGTCAAAAAAATTGGCTAATTCACAATCTGTTATACTATTAGATAAAGTTAAAAGCGTTTGCAAATTCATAACAGTTGAAGGTGATTTCGCAGAAATATATCATTATCAAGATGTCAAGCAAAAATTCTTAAAGCTTATCACTAGTAAAAAAAAGGCACTTGTTGTGGTTAATGCTAAAGCCTACATAGGATTTGATTTATCTAAAATAGAAATGAAAGCAAACGCGAATACTAAAACGCTTGTATTACAAAATTTTCCTGAAGCTGAAGTATTATCAATCGAAACCACCTTAGATTATTACGATAAAAAAGATGGATACTTCAATAAATTTGAAGCAAACGATCTTACCGATTTGCAGAACGAAGCTAAGATTCATATAAAAGATAAAATTCCTGAAAGTGGTTTGTATCAAGCTGCACAAAAAGAAGCCTTAGAAGCAATTTTATTAATAGAAAATATTGTGCAAACTATTGGTTGGAAACTAGATTATGGATCCTTAAAAATTCAAGATAAAGACCAAAAACTCATAGATTGATGCACATAGACCAAATAAGAGATCATTGCTTATCAAAAAAAGCTGCGACTGAAAGTTTTCCGTTTGATGAAAATACACTTGTATTTAAAGTAATGAATAAAATGTTTTTAATGGCACCTTTAGACAAGTTTGAAAAAGGAGAAGCTGCTATTACCGTAAAATGTGATCCAGAATATACAGAGGAATTAAGAGATAGCTACGAGAGTGTTTACGCTGGACCTTATGTGAGTAATAAACATTGGAATACTTTAGCTATTCATAAAAATGAACTGCCGCCAAAATTGATTTTAGAACTCATAGATCATAGTTACGATATGGTTGTAAAAGGAATGACAAAGAAGCTTCGAGAAGAGCTTAACAACTTGTAGAAACAATTATATAACTGTATTATTGCATTTTAAATCTAGAAGCTAAAAAGATGAGTTTAGAAAGAGAACTAAAAAAGAGAAGTCAAGAAAAATGTGAGTTATGTTCAAGTAACGAAAACCTTCAAGTGTATGTAGTGCCTCCATCAAAAGATGAAAGTTTGGATAACGCACTAATGGCTTGTAAAACATGTGTTGAGCAAATTGATAATCCAGAAATCACAGATGCAAATCACTGGAGATGCTTAAACGATAGTATGTGGAGTGAACATCGTCCTGTTCAAGTAATGGCTTGGAGAATGCTTTCAAGATTAAAAAGCAAAGGTTGGCCACAAGACTTATTGGATATGATGTATTTAGATGAAGAAATCCTAGAATTTGCAAAAGCAACTGGCGAAGGTGAAGACGACTCAAATAAAGTAATACATCGTGATGTTAATGGTGTAGTTTTAGAAGCTGGTGATTCTGTAGTGCTTATAAAAGACTTGAAAGTAAAAGGTTCAAGTATGGTTGCAAAGCAAGGAACTGCTGTTAGAAATATTCGTTTAGATAGAGATAATGAAAAATATATCGAAGGCAAAGTTGGACCAACCCAAATTGTAATTATTACCGATTACGTTAAAAAAATATAAAGTCAAAATTAAAGCAATTTGGATTTAATATTTGAATTAATACTTCGCTCAATTATTGTAAATGGCTTAGTTCTGTTTTTAAGTTAAAGATAGTTTGAAAAACGTATTCTAATTTCAATAAATTAAAGTAAAAAATGTGTTTGTATCTGGCATTATTATTGATAACACTGCTTAGTTAAAGACTAAAGCCAACCAATCAAATGAGAAAGCTTAAAATTATAATTACAACAATTATATTGTGCTTATGCTTCAAAGGAATAGCACAGTTTGATCAAAATAGCGAAATGCAAATAGTAATAGGAGAAGTTGATAGCTTGTATTCTAATATACTAAAAGAACAAAGGAAAATTTGGATACACTTACCCGAAGATTTTGATAATAGTGAAAAATATCCTGTTATATACATCTTAGATGCATCCCAACTTTTCTATGTTGTTACCGGAATGCAAAAACAATTAATACCTTTTAAAACTCCTAAATCTATTATTGTTGGTATTACAAATACTGACAGAACAAGAGATTTTACACATACCAATGTGCCTTTTCAACGTGGGCACAAATCGGAAACTTCAGGAGGTGCTAGTAATTTTATAAAATTTATAGACAAAGAATTAAAACCATTTATAAATAATAAATATCCAACAGAAAACAACAACACAATTATTGGTCACTCAACGGGCGGTCTCTTTGTGCTTTACTCTTATTTGTATCACGAAAACTCTTTTGATAATTATTTAGCAATAGATCCAAGTCTTTGGTGGGATAAAGAAAATCTAGTAAAAGCAACTCAAGACCAAATAAGTAAAGGAAATAAAAAGGAAAAGTCATTATATATAGCTGTAGCAAATAGTATTGGAAAAGAAATGGATACAGTTAAGGTGAGAAAAGATAAAACAGTTCCTACTGAACAGATTAGAGCAAATCTAAAGTTTCATGATGTATTAGTAAAAAATAGTGAAATGCTTAATTTTACTTGGGAATATTTTAATGATGAAGATCATGGAAGTGTTGTTGTTCCAGCTCAATATAATGGATTACGATCTGTTTTCTCTTGGTTTCCATTCCCAGAGATGTGGCGTTTTAACACACCAAAAGCATATACTGCCAAAGAATTAACAGAACCGTTTTATTCGCATTATAAAAAATTAAGTACTCGTTTAAAGCGTGAAGTAAAACCAGAATGGCAAATGCTCAACGACATTGGTTTCTTTATGTTAGATGGCCATAACCTTCCTAAAAAATCCTTAGCCTATTTAGAAATGAATGCCAATTTTTATCCTAATGAGTCAAAAAGTTTTGTTGCTTTAGGTAATTATTTTTTATCCCAAAAAAATAAATCAGAGGCAGTTACAAACTATAAAAAAGCCGTCAAAATAGATGGAAATCAAGATGCTCAAGCTAAACTAAAGGAGTTAGATTAGGCTTAAAAGTTACCTCTAATTAAACTGTTATGATTTTTTATAGAATCGATTAAACAACTTTAGCTTTTCGAAATTCTGATGGCGACATTTTCCTAATAGTTTTAAATTGCCTATTAAAATTAGAGATATTATTAAATCCAGATTTTTCTGCAATGTCTGCAATTAGCAACCTTTCTTCTGATATGAGCAATTTACACGCATTTTCAATACGTAACTCGTTTAAAAAGGTAAAATAAGATTTGTTAGTACGCTTTTTAAAGTATTTACAAAACGCATTTTTTGTCATAGATGAAACTTGAGCCACATCGTCCAAACTAATTTGTTGATGATAATTCTGCATGGTAAAATCCATAACATCTCTCATACGTTTCCCTTCGCTATCAGTATATTTTTTGTCATATATAAAAGAAGATAACGGTTGTGTTCTAGATTTTGAAAGCGTTTTTAAAACTTCTAGCAGTATGATAAAACGTTGCAGTTTACTGCTTTTAGCTAATTGTAGAAAATAAGTTTCAAGGATTTTTGATTTTGGAGATACCTTAAATCCGTAATTAACCTTTTTAAAAAAAGGTTTTAGATCCCTTAATTCTTCTAGTTCAAAAAAAGAGGTTCCAAAGGCATCTTTTGAAAAAAATAGGGTCAACATTTCTGAAGCTTTATTTAATGAGATATCACTTTTAAAAACATGTGGTAAGTTGCTTCCAATAGCAAGAAGATCACCTTTTTTGTAGTAGTTAATGGTGTCTCCAACCACAAGAGTACCTTCACCTTCGGCAATAAAACTCACCTGAATTTCTTCATGCTGATGAAACTTATCATAGAACACTAGTTCTTTATCTTCTTGATAAATTAGTGCATGATATTCTGGTTTTGGTATTTGAAACGGTAATACTTTCATATCACTAAAATATGTAAATAATATTCAATATATTATAATTAATAATATTTAAGGATAATATAGTATAAATTATGGATAAAGAAACATTATATTTTATTTAAAATCCATGCTACTTTTATCAAAACAAAATTTAGTATAATGAGTTTAAAATGGAAAGGCGTAATGCCTGCAGTAACAACAAAGTTCACAAATGATGATGTTTTAGATTTACAAATGTTTGAAACCAATATCAAAGCACAATTAGATGCTGGAGTCCACGGTATTGTTTTAGGAGGAACCCTAGGAGAAGCAAGTACCTTATTAGATGAGGAAAAAAGCATTCTAACACAAGAAACAGTTAAAATAGTTAACGGAAAAGTTCCTGTGTTAATGAATGTAGCTGAGCAATCAACTAAAGGAGCTATTGCAGCGGCGAAAAAAGCAGAAGATGATGGTGCAAAAGGTTTAATGATGTTACCTCCAATGCGCTATAAAGCCGGAGATAGAGAAACCGTAGAATATTTTAAAGCAGTTGCTAACAATACATCGTTGCCAATTATGGTGTATAATAATCCTGTAGATTATAAAATTGAAGTGACTTTAGATATGTTTGATGAGCTCTTAAAATGTGATAATATAGAAGCTGTAAAAGAATCAACTAGAGATATATCTAATGTAACGAGAATAAAAAACAGATTTGGAGATAGGCTTAAAATAATGACTGGAGTTGACACTTTAGCATTAGAAAGTTTATTAATGGGAGCCGATGGATGGATAGCAGGTTTGGTTTGTGCTTTTCCACGAGAAACCGTTGCTATTTACGAACTGCAAAAAGCAGGAAGAATACAAGAAGCTTTAGCAATTTATAGATGGTTTTTACCATTGCTAGAGTTAGATATTAACCCTAAATTAGTACAAAATATCAAGCTAGCTGAAGTAGCTACTGGAATAGGAACCGAAAATGTACGTGCACCACGTTTACCTCTTTTTGGAGAAGAAAGAACAAAAGTACTAGCAATTATTGCTAAAGGAATGCGAACCAGACCAACACTTCCAGAATATAAGAATTTACAAGAGTTAGTATAGTTATGTAATATATGTTAGAAATAAGACCAACATGCGAACATTGCAACAAATCATTGCCACACGATTCTAGTGAGGCAATGATTTGTACGTTTGAATGTACCTACTGTAAAGATTGTGTTGAGAGTGTATTACAGCATGTATGCCCAAATTGTGGAGGTGGTTTTGAAAAACGACCAATTAGACCAAAAAATTTATTAGAAAAATATCCAGTTTCAACCAAAATAGTACATAAACCTGTCGATGTTGAAACTCACCTAAAAAGAATTGAAAATCAATGATAACAGGGAAAAATTATATAGGAAATCAACTATCAGCCAAAGGAAGCAAAACGTTCAAAACGTTTAACCCTTTGTTGAACATAGAAAACCAATGGGAAATAACTGAGGCTTCTCAAGATGAGGTTAATCAAGCAGCAGAATTAGCTACTGAAGCTTTCAAAACATATTCCAAAACTTCAGGAGCAAAAAAAGCACAATTCCTTAGAGCTATTGCAGACGAAATAGAAGCATTAGGCGATGAGTTATTACAGGTTTATTCTTCAGAAAGTGGATTGCCGAATGGAAGAGCCAAGGGAGAAAGAGGAAGAACACTTGGGCAATTACGTGCTTTTGCGAATCATGTAGAAGAAGGTAATTGGGTAGATGCATCTATAGATACTGCACAACCAGATAGAAAACCACTACCCAAAGTAGATTTACGAAAAATGAATGTGCCTTTAGGACCAGTTGTTGTTTTTGGAGCATCCAACTTTCCATTCGCATTTTCAACAGCAGGAGGAGATACAGCAGCAGCCATTGCATCAGGATGCCCTGTAATTGTAAAATCGCATCCAATGCATGCAGCAACAGGCGAAATGGTTAGTAGTGCAGTGATTAAGGCTGCAGAAAAAACTGGTATGCCTAATGGTGTATTTTCTAACCTTAATTCTAGCGGAATAGAAGTTGGACAACAATTAGTACAGCATCCTAAAGTGAAGGCAGTTGGTTTTACAGGCAGTATTCATGGTGGTCGCGCATTATACGATTTAGCTGCAAAACGAGATGAACCAATTCCAGTATTTGCTGAAATGGGAAGTATTAATCCAGTTGTTATTTTGCCACAAGCATTAAATAATAGAGCTGAAACAATTGCTAAAACGTATGCAGGCTCAATTACTTTAGGAACAGGGCAGTTTTGTACAAATCCAGGTTTGATTATTGGTGTGAAATCTGCAGGGTTGACCAGTTTTGTGAATACTTTAGCTGAAGAAATCGTAAAAGTTGAACCGTCTTGTATGTTGCATCCAAATATTGCTGGAGCATATGAAACCAATAAATCTAAAGCATTATCACAAAGCGGAATAAAAGTATTAGCTGGTTATGAAAATGATGTAGAACCTAATTATGCCAGACAAGTTGTGACAACTGTTGAAGGAGATACTTTTTTAAATAATCCAACATTACATCACGAAGTATTTGGACCATTTTCGTTAGTTGTACAGTGTGAAGACAAACAACAATTAGAAGATATTATTTCTAATTTAGAAGGACAACTTACTGGAACTATTATTTCAGATGATAATGAAGTAGCAGAATACTCTAACGTTGTTAATGCGCTTCAAAATAGAGTTGGACGCATTATATTCAATGGAGTTCCAACTGGTGTTGAGGTGTGTCCTTCAATGCTACATGGAGGACCTTATCCAGCATCAACAGATTCGAGATTTACAGCGGTTGGTGTAGATTCGATTAAACGATTTGTAAGACCATTTAGCTTTCAAGATTGGCCAAATGACTTACTTCCAGATGAGTTAAAAAATGAAAACCCATTAGGAATTATTCGAAATGTTAATGGCAAACTAACTAGCCAAAAAATTTAAAAAGAATAATTATGAAATTGCTCAAGTATTTAGTTGTCTTCGTTTTATTTGGAATTTTAGCTTTTAAAGCTTCTTCGAATTCCGATAAATTGAATGACATTATTGCAAAATATGAAGCAGATAGAAATTACGATTTCAAGCGCAATGAATCTGTTGAAAACACTATTAAATACTATCAAGAAGAATCGGATTTTGCAAAATCACTCAAAGCAGAATTAGAAAAAGTTAGTGTTGAAGGCTTATCAGAATCTGAGCAAATTTCAAGAGAGTTACTACTGTTTGTATTACAGGATAAAATAGATACGCATACGTTTAAGATGTACTTGAATCCTATTACAAATGAGAGAGCTTTTCATTTGAATTTAAGTAGAATGGCTAATAGGACATTCAAAAACAAAGAGCAAGTCATTAAATATTTAGAGCAGCTTGAAGAGTTGCCACAACGAGTTGATTATAATTTAGATTTATTAAGAGCAGGAGTTAAAGAAGGTATTTCACAACCAAAAGCAGTGTTTAATAATTATGAAATTACGTATGATAAGCACATCGTTTCAGATGTTACTAAAAGCGAATTTTATAAGCCATTCCAAAACCTACCAGACTCGTTTTCAAAAGCACTAAAAGATTCAATCATTAAAGTTGCCAAGGTGAGTGTGCAAAAAAACGCAGTCAATCAATATAAGAAGATTAAAAGCTATTTTGAGAATGACTATTTTCCAAATACCCGAAAAGGATTAGGGGTTTCTTCGACACCTAATGGAGAAGCATTTTATCAAAATAGGATCAATTATTATACTACAAGCACGAAGTATACAGCAGATGATATTCATCAAATTGGATTAAATGAAGTGGCAAGAATTAAAGCAGAAATGCAAAAAATTATTGATGATTTAGGGTTTGAAGGAAGCTTTGCAGACTTTTTAAAATTTTTGCGTACAGACGAACAATTTTATCCAAAAACAGCTAAAGAACTATTAATGTTCGCTCGTGATATCTCAAAAAGAATTGATGCTGAACTACCAAAATACTTCATCACATTACCAAGGAAACCATATGGTGTTGTTCCAGTTCCAGCAGCAATTGCACCAAATTATACAGGCGGAAGATATTCAGGGTCATATAGTGATGCAACTGCTGGATTTTATTGGGTAAACACCTACAATTTACCGAGTAGAACACTTTATACAATTCCAGCATTAACAGCTCACGAAGCAGTTCCAGGACACCATTTACAAATGTCTTTGAACAACGAATTACCAGAAACTATTCCACAATTTAGAAGAAACCTATATTTATCTGCCTATGGTGAAGGTTGGGGATTGTACTCTGAATATTTAGCTGAGGAAATGGGCATCTATACAACACCTTATGAAAAATTTGGACAATTAACCTACGAAATGTGGCGAGCTTGCAGATTGGTAGTAGATACAGGTGTTCATGCAAAAGGGTGGACAAGACAACAAATGCTTAATTATATGGCTGAAAATACAGCCCTATCCATTCATGAAGTAACTACCGAAACTGATCGTTATATTTCGTGGCCTGGACAAGCATTATCGTATAAAATAGGAGAAATAAAAATAAGAGAACTCCGTAAAAAAGCTGAAGAAGCTCTTGGAGAAAAATTTAACATTCGTGAATTTCATGAAGTAATTCTTGAAGAAGGAACGGTAACACTTTCTATTATGGAAAAGCGAATGGATGATTATATTCAGAATAAATTAAATGAGTAGAACAAAGTTTGTTTGCATTGATGCTCACACTTGTGGAAATCCAGTTCGTGTGGTAACCGAAGGGCATCCAAATTTGGTTGGTGCAACTATGAGCGAAAAACGCCAACATTTTTTAAAAGAGTTCGATTGGATTCGTAAAGGACTCATGTTTGAACCTCGAGGTCACGACATGATGAGTGGCAGTTTTTTATTTCCACCTCACAATCCAGAAAACGATTTTGCTATTTTGTTTATAGAAACTTCAGGCTGTTTGCCAATGTGTGGGCATGGTACTATTGGAACCATTACTGTTGCCATTGAGGAAGGCTTAGTAATGCCAAAAATTCCTGGAAAAATTAGAATGGAAGCACCTGCTGGTTTGGTTGAAATTGAGTATCAGCAAACCAATGGAAAAGTAGATTGGGTGAAACTCACTAATGTAAAAAGTTATTTAGCTGCCGAAAATTTAACCGTTGAATGTCCTGAACTAGGCGAAATTACATTTGATGTGGCTTATGGCGGAAATTATTACGCTATTGTAGATCCTCAGCAAAATTTTTCAGGAGTGCATGATTTTACAGCGAGTAAAATTGTACAGTATTCACAAGTGGTTAGAGAACGCATCAATAAAAAATACCCAAATCTATTTATTCATCCAGAAAATGAAACCATTCGTGATGTCACACACATGTTGTGGACAGGAAATCCTATCGATCCAACATCTTCAGGTAGAAATGCAGTATTTTATGGAGACAAAGCTATTGATCGTTCGCCTTGCGGAACAGGAACTTCTGCAAGATTAGCACAATTATACGCTAAAGGAAAACTAAAAGTTGGAGAACCATTTATTCATGAAAGTTTTATTGGTAGTAAATTTATTGGTCGTGTTGAAAAAGAAACTATTTTAGACAGTAAATTAGCCATTGTACCAAGTATCCAAGGTTGGGCAAAAGTGTATGGGTACAATACCATTTTTATTGATGATGAAGACGATCCTTATGCACATGGGTTTCAAGTGATTTAATTTTGAATCAAATCTTCTCAAACTTGTTTTGGGATTGTAGTAATTATAAAATAATAAAACATGAAGCAGATTTCAATTTTGTTTGTAGCGTTAATGTTAATTTCAATGCCTTTTCAAGCGCAAGAGGTTACAAAAGAAGATTATAAAAGAGCTGTCAGTTTTATGTACGACAATTATAATAACAAAACAGCTTTCAACCTTTATACAACTATTAATTGGTTTAAAGATGGTTCGGGACTTTGGTTTAATGATTATAGTAACAACAACAAATCTTATAAAACAGTTGACTTCAAAAACTATAAAGTTGTTGATTTGTTTGATCACGTAAAGTTGGCTACAGCATTAAGCAAATTGAATGATAAAACTGTTGAAGCAAATAATATCTCTATTTCCAATATTGAAAGACTAAAGTATGGAAATTTGGATTTGAGTTTTGATGGAAAGACCTATACTTTAAATCTTAAATCCTATGAACTTCAACTGAAAGAAGAAAAAAAGCAAGAAGAAAACAACGAATTTGAATCTAAATCACCTAATGGTAAATGGATTGCCTTTACCAAAGATTATAATCTATTCATAAAATCAACCGAGAATAATCAAGAATACCAATTGAGCTCAAAAGGGGAAAAAGGCTATGAATATGCATCATGGTATGGTTGGTATGACAAAATGGAAGGAGAAAATGGTGAGCGACCAAAACGGTTTTTTGTTAACTGGTCTCCAGATTCAAAATGGATTGCAACAAGTATTGTAGATACTCGAAATGCTGAGAAAATGTATATGTTAGATCATAGCATCGACTCGCTTTATAAACCAAAACTATTATCCTATTATCGAGGCTCACCAGGAGATACTACAATGGTACATATAACTCCTGTTTTTTATGATATTTCAAACAAAAAAGAAGTAAAAACAAGCTTGCCAACGGGAACACATATTAATTCGGTTGCTGTTGAATGGATGGAAAATCCGGGAGAATTATTAGCTAATTACCCTATACGAGGTTATAAGAAAGAAATCCTTAAACATATTAATTTACATGATGGTAAAGAGCTAACATTAATTGAGAAAACCAGCGAAACAAATATTGATAATTTTTGGTTTAGAAAGCTTGATGACAAACAAAAAATCGTCTTTTTATCAGAGCGAAGCGGTTGGCGACAATTATACATGGTTGACATAAAAACCAAAGAAACAAAGCCTTTAACTACTGGGAATTATTATATAAATTCCGTAGAACATACTGATGAAGATAAAGAAAACATCTACTTTTTAGCTTCAGGGAAAGAACCTAATGCAAACCCTTATCATCAAAAACTTTATAGAGTTAATTTTGAAGGTAAAGTCACATTGTTGACGCCTGAGAATACACATCATATTGTTAGTTTTTCAGAAGATGGAAAGTATTTCACAGATAACTATTCAACCATAAACATTCCGACAAGAACAGTTTTAAGAGACTCTAAAAACGGAAAAATTCTAGCAGAATTAACAAAAGCTGATGTTTCTGAAGTCGTTTCTAAAGGCTGGAAATCACCAGAAGTTTTTGAACTAACTGCCAAAGATGGAAAAACCACCATTTATGGTGCAATCTGGAAACCAACAAATTTTGATGCTTCTAAGTTCTACCCAATCATTGATGCCACATATACAGGACCACATACGCAAGTGTTTCCAAAATCGTTTGATAGAGGTTTAAGTAATCAATCTTTAGCAGAGTTTGGTTTTATTGTTGTTGGAATTGATGGTTTAGGAACGTCAGGACGCTCTAAAGAATTTCACAACCATTCCTATAAAAACATGGAAAATAATTTAGAAGACCATGTATTAGCAATAAAACATCTGGCTCAAAAATATTCATGGATTAATATAGAAAAAGTTGGTATTTTTGGTCACTCAGCTGGTGGTTATGATACAGGAAGAGCTATGTTAGGTTTTTCGGATTTTTATAAAGTTGGTGTCGCGAGTTCTGGAGACCATGATTTTAGAATGGAGAAAGCGTGGTGGCCAGAAATGTATCAAGGTTGGCCAGTTGATGAGACTTATGAAAAAGTGTCAAACATTACAAATGCTAAAAAATTAAAAGGAAAATTGTTATTGGTTCATGGTGGTATTGATGATAACGTAAATCCATCAGCAACCTTTAAATTAGCTGAAGCTTTGGTCAATGCAGATAAGGATTTTGATTTATTAATTTTTCCAAGTCAGCGACATGGTTATGAAGGCAAAGCTCGAAAATATTTTATTAAAAAACGTTGGAATTATTTTATTGAACACCTATTGGAGGTAAAACCAATATGGGATTTTAAATGGGATTAAATGAGTAAAAAAGTTGTAGTTATTGGCGGAGGGATAATGGGTTTATCATCTGCGTATTACCTTCAAAATCAAGGATATCAGGTTACAGTTATAGATCAATCAAACATGGATGCTGGAGCCTCTTATGTGAATGCAGGCTATTTATCGCCAAGTCATATTATACCATTGTCTGCTCCTGGAGTGATGAGAAAAGGTATAAAATGGATGTTTGATAAATCGAGTCCTCTATATATAAAACCACGATTAGAGTCAGATTTTTTAAGATGGACTTGGGCTTTTAATAAATCTTGTAATCCTAGACATGTTGAAAAGGCTGCACCAGTTATTAAAGATATTGCAGTTTTAAGTCAAGAACTCTACAGGGACATTTCTAAGACTGAAAATATAGATTCCCATTATGTAACTAAAGGATTGTTTATGCTATGCCAAACAGAGAAGGCGCTTGAAACAGAAGTAAACATTGCGCATTACGCTAATAGATTAGGTTTAGAAGCTAGAGAAGTTAGTGCTGCTGAAATTAAAGAATTAGAGCCTAATGTTGAGATAAATGCTATTGGAGCCGCTTATTTTAAATGTGACCACCATACAACACCACATGAATTTATGACTGGGTTAAAAGCTGCTCTTAAAAACAAGGATGTGCAATTTTATACCAATGAAAGAGTCATTGATTTAGAGGTTAATAATAATAGTATAAAATCCATTAAAACAGATAAGCAGACAATTGAAGCTGATGAATTTGTACTTGCAGCAGGATCGTGGAGTAGCATGTTGAGTAAAAAATTGGGGATTAAACTCCTTTTGCAAGCAGGAAAAGGCTATCGTGTTAATTCTGAGAGGGATACAGGAATAACTATTCCAGCAATCTTAGCTGAGGCTAAGGTAGCCATAACACCAATGAACGGGTTTACAAGATTTGCGGGGACTATGGAAATAGCAGGAATCAATCAAAATATTAATAAAGTACGAGTAGAAGCCATTGCAAACGCGGCAAAAAAATATTACCCAAATGTTGAACTAACCGAAGAAGAAAAAAACAATGCAGCTTGCGGATTACGCCCTGTATCACCAGATGGATTGCCTTACATTGGGAAGTCTAAAAAATGCAATAATTTAACCATAGCAGCAGGACATGCCATGATGGGTTGGAGTATGGCTACTGCCACAGGAAAGTTGGTTTCAGAGATAATTTCAGATAAAAAACTATCTTTAGATATAAACCCTTTTCATCCAGATAGAAAGTTTTAATCTTTTAAATTCATTCGCATTGTAATAAGATGCTTTTTTAAGCCAGCTTTTTCATAAGCTCTAATGGCTGAAGGGTTATCTTCATAAACATCTAAACGTATTTCAAAAACGTTTCGTTCTTTGCACCACTTTAGTAAAGCATCCATAATGAGTTTGTTATAACCATTGCCACGATGCTTTTCTGGAACAAACATAAAACCTAAATAACCCTGTTTTTTATGTTTTAAATAGGGTCTGTCGTCTTTTATTTTAGCATAACCTGAAGCCACTAATTCGTTGTTTAATTCAACAACATATAAATCAGATTCTTTATTCGCCATGATTTCAGTAAGGTCATAATATATTACTTTTCCGTCCTTAATAGTTGGATCCATTGGTCTTTCGGCGTTAACTAGCCCATCCATAAATTCCATCAAAACAGGGAGGTCTTCTAGAGTTGCTTTTCTAACAATTGGAGTCATATTTCTTAGTAGATGATATTAGTTGATTTATAATAGTTTTCAAATCTAAAATTTATTCCGTTTATCGAAAAATATATAGATATAGGATTATTTTTCAGAAATTAGATTAAATATTTGATTTTCAGCAGCTATACACCTATAAAACACTAACCTATGGTTCTGGAAATTTCTAATTGCGATAATTGTTACAAGATAAAAGGTAATCTTACCAAAGAAAATCTTAGTATTTTTCAACATACTTTTAAAAATATTTTCTCTAAAGTTGATGAGCTTAAAATCAATATTGAAGGATTGGACAGTATTGACAGAGATGGAGTAAGTGCTATTACCAAACTTCACAACAGAGCTATTTCTAAAAACAAAAAACTCACAATTATTGGTTTGGGTTGTAAAGAACTTTATGAGCATATTAAAACGCATAGTGCTGCTTAATATTAGGTTTAATAAGTCGTCATGAAATCTTCAGTTAGAATTTTTCTTAAATAGAATAATAATTCTTTAGCATTTTCTTTACTAAACACAATAGGAGGTTTAATTTTCAAGACATTATGGTCTGGGCCATCAATACTCATTAAAATACCATGATCTTTCATTCTATTTGAGAGATAATCTGTTTGTGATGCTAAAGGATTCAAACTATCATCAACCAGCTCAATACCTAAAAACAAACCTTGACCACGTACATCACCAATTATTGGAAATTTTTTCGATAGCTTTTTTAGCTCAGCTTTTAAAAACTCACCTACCTCTAAAGCATTTTGTTGCAATTGTTCTGTTTTTACAGTTCGTAAAACTTCTGAAGCAATAGCACATGAAACAGGGTTACCACCAAAGGTGTTAAAATACTCCATGCCATTAGCAAATGCATCGGCAACTTTTTGTGTGCAAGCCACAGCAGCAACTGGATGACCATTACCAAGAGGCTTACCAATGGTTACAATATCTGGAACAACGTCATGAAGTTGAAACCCCCAAAACGTTTTTCCCATTCGACCACAACCTGTTTGAACTTCGTCAGAAATACAAACACCTCCTGCTTTTCGAACCATGCTATAAGCTTTTGATAAAAAACCTTCAGGTAATTCTACTTGTCCACCACAACTTATAATAGGCTCAATGATAAAGGCTGCAACATTACGTTTTTTGCTTTTTATATTATCAATGCAATGTTGTACTTCTTTAGCATAATTGTCTGCTGTATTTTCTCCTCGATATTTTCCTCTAAATGTATTTGGGATTGGAAATATATGTGTGTATTCAGGAGCACCTTTGCCACCTTTTCCATCAAATTTATAAGACGATATATCGACACACAAATTGGTATTGCCATGATAACCAAATTCACTAACAATAAAGTCTTTTTCTCCAGAATAGACCTTAGCCATTCTAATGGCCAATTCATTGGCTTCACTTCCTGAATTCACAAAATGAAGCACATTTAATTCAGGCGGTAAGGTTTCAATAAGTTCTTTAGCAAGTGCATTGATATTGTCGTGCAAATAGCGTGAATTGGTATTTAGTAAAGCCATTTGATCCTGTCCAGCCTTTACAACCCTAAAATGTTCATGGCCAACATGAGCCACATTATTTACTGTATCGAGATATTTTTGAGCAAATTGATCCATCAAATACACACCAGCACCTCTCACCATTTTAATGGGTGTTTTGTATTGTAGGCTCAAACTTTTACCTAAATGTTGTTTTCTGTAAGTAATAAGCTCATCATTTGTTGATGTATTTGAACTCTTAAGAGCATCAGATTTAAACAGCAAATTTGGGTCTGGACAAAGTCCTTCCCAAACATTGAGCTGTTTGAAATAAGCAACACCTGGAAAATCTACTTCATAATCTAGCATACTCATCATAATCTGAAAATGTAGGTGAGGTGCCCAATTACCGTTTTCTGGATAATTACCTAATTCGGCTATTTTATCGCCTTTTTTAATGATGTCTCCAAGTTGATGTTTTTTAGCACTTTCAACGGTATTATGTCCATACAAGGTGAAGAATTCGAAATTTTCAACACAATGTTTAAGAATCACTAAGCCACCATATTCTTTATCGCCAGCATCATTACAAGCTGTAACAACTTCGCCATCAAACAAGGCATGCACAGGAGTGTTGGCATGAAACCAAAAATCAATACCTAAGTGAATGGTTCTACTTTCACGACCATTATTTCCAACTTTATCATAAGCGGTTGAGGTATAAATAGGTCGAGGTTCTAAATAACCTCCTGCTATGACCTTGTTAGCATGTTTTGTTTGTAGCCTGTCAATTTTAAACTGAAATAAATCTAAATCATTAAATTCTTTTTCATGCCCTATCCAAGTGCTGGACACACTCAAATCAATATGATGAAAGTCATCACTTGAGGCATTAGGAAATAAATCAGATACTTTAAATATGTTTTTTAAAGCCCAATTGTTAAATTTTTCAGTATCAGGATGCGCTGGAAAACCACAAGCTACTCGAAAGCTATAATGTGCAAAATCCGAACTTATTTGATGCCATTTTTTTAAAACCTCCCAAGCTGGTTTTTCACTTATAAGTAAATATTCATTATTGGGTTCTTTAAACTTGTTTATAGCAGATTTAGTAACCGAAATAACCAAACGCATGGCAATGCAATTGTAAAGATGTTTTAGTTCTTCTTCTAGCAAAGGAAACGACTCATGATACCCTTTTACAATAGATAAAGCTGCATCTAAAGGGTCGTTATGATGCATGATAGCATAAGCGCAAGTAATGGCAACATCATTAATGATTTGTGTATAAACTGCATCGCCATAATCGATACATGCTTTTACTTTAGGGTTGATAAGCTCTGTTGAAACAACAATGTTATTATCATTAGCATCATTGTGAACGACACCTTTTCGAAGTTTGTCGTAATCACTTAGTGATAACTCAAATTCTTGTTGAAATGAAAGAAGAATTATTTGCTCATCAACTTCAAATAAATGAAGGTGTTCTTTAGTCCAAAGTGATTGTGCGGTATCCCACGCAAATTTACGATGGGCTTCTTTGTGGTCAAATGTTTGTAAAGCGTTGGTTAATAAACCACATTGCTCACCTAAACTAAAACGCAAATTATCTAATTGCGGATTTACTTGACTCCAAAGCCGTCCAGGAATCCACGTTAATAATCTTACAAAGATTATATTTTCAGCATCATCAGTTATTGAAGAAATGGACTCATTGTCAAAATTTTTAATGACTTTAGGTGCGACAATTTTTTCCTCATTTTTTTCAATATGTTGCAATAATTGCTGTTGAAAATCTAAATAGTTTTTATTCTCGTTCGGACGGGAAATTTTTAGAATATAGTCGTCATGACTCTCAGTTTTAATTCTAAAATTAAAATCAATTTCTCCTGGAAGCTCAAACGCTTTCCCTTTAATATTATAAAGCTGAAAAAGGATGTCTTCGGCTTCTTGAGTTGAGTATATAGTACTTTTTTTCAATGTAGCTAATCTGATGGTTAAGATTAGCTAAAAATAGAAAAATCTAATTGAGATTTATAGCATTTTAGTCTGTTTCTTATAAAAAGCTTCTTGCTGTTTTTTCATGAGTTCACGAGCAATTTTTTTCTTGTATGCATACAATTCTTCTTCTTCACTAATATCACCATATACTCGGTCATTAATGATGTTGTCAGTATTTAAAACGGCTTTTCGTTGATGCTCTTGTTGTTCTGCCCACGTTTTAAGTTTCGACTCGTTTTCTAAAAACTTAATGTCATACTCACCCTTTGGAGATAATAGTTTTGCAAAAATTGGTGATGTTTCAATCACTAAAAACAATAAGAAAATAAAGAAAGAAGGCAACCAAGGCAATTCACCTAGAGCATTGACACGCGCCATTAAACCATCAAAATTATCAATTATAGGTTGCGAGGTTGTTACGGCCGATTCGTAATCGGCATTTAATTGTGCTATTTGTGCTTCAGCAGCTATGATTTTAGCTTTATTGGTTTCTTTTAATTCTTGTAAAGTGGCTAATTCGGCATCATGTTTATCACGCTTTTCTTTATATACAGGCCCTTTGCCTAAAAGCATGGTGCCTTCACGTCCTTCGGCTTCAGCGATATATGTGTTGTAGTAATTGTTTACTTCGGCTTCTTTGGTGTCAATTTCATCTTGAAGTGCTTTAATATCACTAGTCAAAGATTCAACCGTTGGCGTGTATTGTTGTGCAATCTGTTCTTTATTGGCCAGTGTAAATTCGTTTTTTTGTTCCAATAAGACTTGATTAATTTCTTTTTCGAAAATCTTTAACTCTAATGGTTTTGAAATCACCACAGCAATAATGATTGCTAAAATAATTCTAGGAGAGGCTTGTATGAGTTCATCAATAATGTTGCCAGTTTTCTTGATAGTAGAAACGATATATCTATCTAAATTAAAGATAAGTAATCCCCAAACAAGACCAAATCCTATAGCTGTAAACAAATTGTCAAAAACGGTATAAAGGGCATAGCTAGCAGCTATAAAGGCCATAAATGCTGTAAAAAACACGGTTGCGCCAATGCCTGCATATTTGTTTTGCTCACCTTTGGAGCAGTTTTTTAAAATATCGGTGTCGGAACCTGAGCAGATGATGAAAAATTGCTGTAACATAGTGTCGTAGTTTTGATTGATCCTTCGACAAGCTCAGGACAAGTTTGTCTATTAGAACGCTTTTTTTTACTATTTGTTACAAAAAAGCCTCGAAAATCGAGGCTTTTGTTTTAGTAAACTGAAGATGTCCCTTTAATTATAATGTTGTCCGTTTCAAAATTAATAGATACACTATATTTGGTTTTCACAACTTCACCCTTTCTTATTCCAGGTTTTAATTTTGGAACAAGTTCTATTATTCGCCCTAATTCTTTTTTTAGGTCTTCATTTTTAGATGAGCTGCGTACCGAAGAGAGATGACCGTTTTTGTCTATGTTGAACATTACCAAAACAAACTTTCTATCTGCCTTTGATCTTACTTTATTAATAATTTCTAAATTAAGGTTTTTTTCAAAGTGATTAGTAAAACTTTCTGAGAGACATTTTCTAATTTCAAATTCAGAACTGGAATTGTTACAACCATTATACACTGGTGATTTGTCAACTAAAGATAACTTATACGGTTTTTCTTCTTGCGATGCTTTTTGTTGCGCAGCATATTCCCTCTTTTGTTCTGACATTGCCTTGCGTTCTTCAACGTGTTTAAGTTTTTCTTTAAGAAGAGCTACCTGTCGTTTTTCTTTTTCAATTTGCCGTTCTTTTACTTCCATTAGCTTCACACTTGCTAATTGCGCTTTTCGTTCTTCACTAATGGCTTGTCTTTCAACTACATGTTGCATTTTTTCCTGTTTTAGCTTTTCTTGGCGTTGTTCCATTTCAACTTGTCTTAATTCCACACGCCTTAGCTTTTCTTTTGCTAGTTCTTTTCTGCGTTCTTCACTAATAGCTCCCCTTTCAACAACACGTTGTAATTTTTCTTGTTTTAGATTTTCTTGTCGCTGCTTCATTTCGGCAACTCTTGCAAGCTTCACTTCTTGTGATGCTTTTCTTTGGGCAGCGTATTGTTCTTTTACTTCTTTAAGTTGAGCTCTTTCAGTACTTCTTGCTTCTCTCACTCTAGCCATTTTTTGTTTAGACTCTGCCACTGCTAGTTTATATTTTTTTATACTTTCTTCGTATTTTCTTTTTTGCTCAGGCGTTGCATTTTTAGGCATAGGTGGTGGAGGTGGAAACATGCTTATAGGAACTTCTACTTCTTCAATCATTTCACCAGACTTAGATTTACGTCTAGACACACTTTTAGGATATTTTTTGGCATATTTAGCAATTACTTTTTTATACTTGGCTTTTTGCTCAGGTGTAGCATCTGCTGGAATTGGTGGTGGAGGAGGCATTGCTGCTTCTACTTCTTTATCCGCCATAGGAGCTTTTGGTGCTGGAGGTGGCGGCGGAATACTAGGGAATGGCTCTGCATCCTTTTTTTGCGCATCGTTCATGATGCTGTAAAGGTACTTTAAACGCTCCACATCACTTTTTTTAACACGCATCTCATCTTTAGACATGTTGTTGTATTTTTTAGCAAGTTTATTATATTCCTTGAGCTGAGATTTTGTGACTTTTTGTTGTTTTGCTGGGGGAGGTGGAACGATCATGTTTTCTTTGTCCTTTTCTGTAAGCTCACTCCTTTTTTTATAAACAACTTTACCGTTTTTATATGTAATTTTTATATAAGGTTTAATTGGTGAAATAGGACGTTTAACTTTAGCTTTGTCTTTTGAAGACATTCTAAAGTACATGCCTCCTAAATCAGAGAAAACAACATCAATAGCCTGTTTTTCTTCTTTAGCCTTATGAACATAATGATTTCCACTGTCTTTTAAATCAATATAACTTGCATACTTCTTATTGTACTCTTTAACAATATCTAATTTTATTTCTTCTCCTTTTTCGTTGTAATATTTAGATACTTTGTTATTAAAAGTATAGTAGTACTTTATACCATCTATGGTAATAAACCAGTTTTTGTTTATCTTGTTGGTTATTGTTTCTTGAGAACTAGCTGATGGATATTTATCAATAGACTTAATACTTGTTTTTTCAACAACTTTAGTATCACTAAAGCTATATAGCATTAATGCTAGTAATGGTAATAGTATGAGGCTTCTGAGCCAAATACCTCGTGTTGTGGTTTGAGTTTTCATAACTGTAAATCGTTTTTTAATTAATGAATAATTTATGGCGTTTGCCAATTGTGGTTGTGCAGCACTTGATGAGAATGCTAAAATAATTTCTTGATATCTGTTTGTTTTGATGCCTTTTTGTAAGACGCTTTGGTCTGCTAAAAACTCGTGGTTTAATTTAATGGCGTGCTTAATAATATAGATTAACGGGTTAAACCAAAGCAGCACCTGTAAAGCTTCAATAAACACAACATCTATACTGTGTTTTTGATTAGCATGTGTTTGTTCGTGCCAAAAAACTTCCTCAGGAATATCGTTGGCCTCAAACTTAGATTTATTAAAAAAGATATAATTAAAAAAAGTGTGTGGGACAATTAAATCTTTTAATAATACATGCGTAAATTTATTATAATGTTGCTTAGGGTTGTGTTTGATTTTATGATTTAATAGGTACAAATTTCTAAAGAACTTAAAGCCAAATAGCAATACGCCAATTGTATAAATTAACCAAATGATGTAAGGCAAATAGTTGGTATTTGTTTCAGTAACAGCAATGCTATTAGTGATAAGTGCATCTTGAGTAGATAAACTAATAGTTTGATCTAATGGCTCAACATATTGTGTAAAAGTTACTAAAGGAATAACAATGGCTAAAACTAAGGCTCCTAAAAGATAGAAGCGTTTAAACATATGCATATTTTCCTTTTCAAGAACGAGCTTATAAAACACTAATAATATAAGCAAGCATGCCGAAAATTTTAAAAGATACAACCCCATTTTTATTTCTTTTTAATTTCACTGTCTATTAGCTCTTTTAGACTTTCCAGTTCATCTTTACTCAAGTTCGTTTCTTTGGTAAAGAACGATGCAAATTGTGTGGCACTATCATTAAAAAAGTTTTTTATAAGTCCGTTTACATGCTTGGAAAAGTAATCTTTCTTTTTTACAAGCGGATAGTATTCCCTAGATTTTCCGTAAAGATTATAAGCAACAAATCCTTTTCCAGCCATACGTTTTAATAAGGTGGCAATTGTTGTGGTTGCAGGTTTAGGGTCGTCATAAGCCTCTAAAATATCTTTCATAAATGCCTTTTCAAGTCGCCATAAATGTTGCATTAACTGCTCTTCGGTTTTAGATAACTGCATAGCTCTACAAAATTAGAATTAACTCTACAAATGTAGAATAAAAAAAATAAAAACCAAATATTTATTTTAAAATAGGAACAATTTTAACAAGTAAATAGAGGTTTCTGTAACAAATGTTACTGTGTAGCTTAAAGTTATGCACTACATTTACAAAACATTTAGAGCAATAAAAGTTTAGTTAGTTGGCTTTATTTGTTGATTTTAATGTTTGATTTTATAGACAATAAAAAAGGTTCGTTAAGTTTAAAACGAGCCTTTTTTTATAAATGACTTATATTTGATAAGGAATACTTAACAAACCCAAAATGAATAAGCTTACGACTTTTATTGTAATGACATTCTTAATGTCGTTTGCAATGTCTGCTCAAACAGTTTCAGACTTAATGAATAAGGTGAGTCAAGATACGTTGACGAAAACTATTCGCGAATTTTCTGGTGAAGATCAAGCTACTGTCAATGGAAGTACTGTTACTATTTTAAACAGACAGAGTGCTAATAACGATTTAGCTGCTAATTATTTAATAGAAAAACTATCTAAATACAATAATTTAACCATTAACGATCAAGCTTATACAGTTACATATGGTTCTACAACTTATAATGGACGAAACATTATTGCTACACAATTAGGTAAAACCAATCCAGACAATATCTACATTATTTGTGCACATTACGACACTGTAGCCGATTACTGTGCCGATGATAATGCCAGCGGAACCACAGCTATATTGGAAATTGCCAGAATACTATCGACGCAATGTTTTGATAATACTATTGTTTATGCCCTTTGGGATGAAGAAGAAGATGGATTGGTAGGCTCTAGATATTATGCTAATGCAGCAGGAGCTAATGGCGATACTATTTTAGGTGTTTTAAATTTGGATATGATGGCTCACGATAGTGATGGTGATAACGACTTTGACATTGATGTTAGAAACATTGCAGGTTCTTTAACTGTAAAGGACGATATATTAACAGCATTGACAAATTCAGGGCTAAATTTAAATGTCAATGTGGTAAATCCTGGAACAGCTGCATCTGATCATGCATGGTTTTGGAGTAATGGGTATCCAGCTGTGTTAATGGGAGAATCGTGGTTTAATAATGATGAAACACCAAATTACCATACTGCTAATGATAGATTTTCCGATTTAGATATGGACTATTTTACAGATTTAACAAAGTTGTCATTATACTATATAGCGACAAAAGGAAGCTTGCAACCTATTGATAATACAGTGACAGCAACAGTATCTAATATTTCTGCAAATCAACCTGGAGCAACATACCAATGGTTAGATTGTGATAATAATATGACTGTAATTCCTTCTGAAACAGGACAAACCTTTACACCATCATCCAATGGTAATTATGCCGTAGAAGTAACTGTAGGTTCCTGCGTAGAAGTTAGTAGCTGTGTAAACTTTAATACACTTGATATTGATGGGTTTAACAAGGAAAGTATTGAAGTGTTTCCAAACCCAGTAACCTCAAAATTGAATATTAAAATCCCTGAAAACATACATAAAGCAATGCTATCTATAGTGTCGATTGAAGGAAAAGAGGTTTTAAAAAAGCCTATTGATAAACAATATATTGAAGTCGATTTTTCACCATTTTCTAATGGTATTTATTTTGTGAATATTGAAAACGAAGGACGAACGTTATCCTATAAAGTTGTAAAGGAATAAACCCATTATGCATTTTGATTAAAATTTGTCAATTCGAGTGAATTTCACGATCGAAAATGAGTGAAATTAGTATCGAGAATCAAATTTTTGTTTCAAACGAAGAGTTCTCGATACAATTTTCTATTGAAAATGACTCGAACTGACATAAAATAATGTTTAATGAGTCAAAATGTACAATAGGTAGGAATGCTATTTGTTAACCATCCTTTTTTTAGACAACACACTTTCAATAATTACGGTTAACATAATTAAACTGCCACCAATAACGGTGTTTAGTTTAGGAACCTCTCCTAAGAAAAAGTAAGCAATAATAATCCCATAAATAGGCAAAAAGCTGCTAATAATACTTGCTGAACTTGCTGAGAAATATTTTAAACTGTGTACAAATAGAGAATGTCCAATGGCAGTTGTGAGTAGTGCTAACAAAATCACATAAGGATACTGAGTTTTAATTCCGCTGGTATCCATAACAAATATAAAAGGTACTAATACAATGGTTAACACAATCAGCTGATAAATCATTAATGTTGTACCATGATAATTTTTGGCGTGCTTCTTTAAAATCAAAATTCGTAAAGCATAGCAAACAGCCGAAAGTATTCCTAATAGCAATCCTTTAACTTGCGAGTTTTCAAGATTTAACTCAGGCGATAAAATATAAATACCTGCTAAAATGAGTAACCCTAAAAACACATGACTTATTTCGAGTTTTATTTTTGTAAAAAAAGGTTCTAACAACGCAGTAATTACAGGAAATGTATATAACGACAACATGCCTATAGCTACATTGGATAGTTTCAGCGAATAAAAATAGGTTATCCAATGCGCGCCGAGAAACAACGCACTAATAATTATGGTTGGTAAATCTTTTTTCGATTTAGGAGCTAAACGAATTCTAACAATTTTAGAAAAAATAAACAAAAGCACCAAAGCCAATGCACAACGCCACCATACAATAACTGGCGTTGGCATTGCAATAAATTTACCCAAAGCACCTGAGGTGCTAATAAATAATGTGGCTAAACTTAGTTCTAACAGTCGAACTAAATGGTCATTCTTCATTCATGCTTTATTAAGCAGTAATTTGATTAAAAATTATCTAATGAAAACTCTTTAGGAGGTTCCATATTCAATAAATGTTTTACCCAATAATCCCAACGCCTTCTTGTCATGTAGTCAGTCATGTCACCATAACCATGTCTTTTATTTGGGAATAAAATAAAATCAAAATCTTTATTGGCTTTAATTAAGGCTTCAACAACCAACATCGTGTTTGATGGAGGTACATTATTATCCATTGAGCCATGAGTTATAAGAAGTTTTCCCTTTAAGTTTTCAGCTATCAACTGGTTTGCTTGATTGTCATAATTTGTTGTGCCACTTTCTTTATCGGTAACTAAAAGCCCTTGCCATTTTTCGCCCCAATCTGCTTCGTAATTTCTGTTATCGTGATTTCCTGCACCAGAAACAGCTACTTTATAAAAATCTGGGTAAGCAAATAATGCTCTTGTTGATGCAAAACCACCACCAGAATGTCCCCAAATACCAACGCGATCAAGATCCATTCCTTTATATTGTTCAGCTAATTGCTTAATAGTTGCTATATTATCAGGAATACCATTGTCGCCCATATTTCCGTAATAAAAATCGTGGAAAGATTTAGAACGTCCCGGAGTTCCCATAGCATTTACAGCGACTACTACAAAACCTAATTCTGCCACGGCTTGATAATCTCTACTTACTGCGCTAAAACCAAAACCACGAACACTGCCAGATTGTGGACCAGGATAAATGTAATTTAACACAGGATATGAGCCTGTTTCTGAGTAATGACTAGGTAAGTACATAATACCGTATAAATCGGTTTTATTATCTCTTGCCTTTACATTAAACTCGATTGGTTGCTGCCAGTTGTTGGCTTTTAATCTAGTAATATCAGCGGTTTCTAAGTCAACTATTTTTTCTCCATTTCTATTTCTTAACACAGCTATAGGAGGATTTTCGACTGTAGAATAGGTGTCAACAAAATAATCGTAATTAGGTGAAAAATTGATGCTATGTGTTCCAGCATCTGGTGTTAAATTAGTCAAATTATTACCATCAAAATCTACTTTGTATAAGTATTGATGATATGGGTTTCCGTCTTCTTTTCCACCTGCTGTAAAAAATAATTCTCTACTGTCTTCATCAATATGTATTAATTGCTGAACAGCCCATTCACCTTTAGTTATTTGCTGTTTTAAATTTCCAGTTGCTAAATCGTATAAGTATAAATGTCCCCAATTATCTCTTTCGGAAAACCAAATCACTTCATTGCTTTTCTCTAATAAATGCCAGTTTCTCATTCTCACACCAGATTCGAAATAGGTTTCAGTTTCTTCTTTTAAAACTGAGCGAACATCACCAGTATTTGAATTGGCAATTCTTAAATGTGCAATTTTATGATCTCTTGAAGATGATACAAAAGACAATTGAGACCCATCTTCACTCCATTCTACATCCAAAAACTCACCACCTCTTCCAGCAATATGATCGGTTGTTGTGGAACGTTGAAAATCCGATTCCATTTTTAGTTGTGTCATTCTTGGTGTACCATCTAAATGAATAATAACACGCTCAATTTTAAATACTTTTAAATCTCCAGGTAAAGGGTGTTTCCAAGCTTCCAGTCTAGGATGACCAACATTTGTGGAGGTTAAATACATTTCGCCAACACCTCGTGCATCTTGCCTGAAAGTGGCAATTTTATCAGAATTAGGTGACCATTTTAAAACGGCATTATCCCCTTTGGTCCATCCTGCGTTGTTAATCGCATAGCTGTAATCTTCAATACCATCAAATGTTAACTGTGTTTTTTTATTAGTATTTACATCTCTTACCCAAAGGTTGAAATTGTCTATATAAGCAGCTAATTTTCCGTTAGGAGATAGATGTTCAATGCGACCTACTTCTGGCGAAGTATCTTTAAAATCTGAAATTGAAAAATCAGCAAGATTACAAGAATAATTATTCCCATCATAAGAGAATGTAAGGCTGTTTGAATTTTTTGAATAATCAACATTTCTTAATGATAAATCTTTTGCATCAATGGTTTCATCTAGTTTTGATGATAAACTAGAAGCCAGTTTTTCAATATCAAAAGCCATTGTTTTTTCTTTGGAAGTAGGATTTACAAGAATGTATTCGTTACCATTTTCAGTTTGCTTTGAATATAAAAAAGAACCATCGTCTAGCCATTTTTGACTTGTAATTTGATTAGAAATAAGCTTATTTAAATCACTACTCATATGAGCAGTAGCTTTTTTATAGTCGGCTTCGGTAAGTTGTTTTTTTTCAGAAGAGGTTGAATTTGAACAGCTGAAAACCGTTGAAATTGTAAAAACTATTACAATTAATTGTACAAATTTAGATTTCATGAGAATTATGTTTTAGTTGGATGTATAAATGTAAGGAATTTGGAACTATTTCATTTTTAACTCGGTAAAATATTTATAGAACAAAGGAATGGTTTCGATGCCTTTGTAGTAGTTGAAAAGTCCAAAATGCTCATTAGGCGAATGAATAGCATCACTATCTAGACCAAATCCCATTAATATGGTTTTACTTTTTAATTCTTTTTCAAATAATGCCACAATTGGAATACTTCCACCACTTCGTTGTGGTATTGGTGTTTTTCCAAAAGTGTCTTCATAGGCTTTAGATGCTGCTTGGTAACCTATACTATTAATTGGTGTTACATATGCTTGACCACCATGATGCGGTGTGACTTTTACTTTAACACCTTTAGGCGCAATACTTTCGAAATGTGTTTTAAATAAATTGGTAATTTCTAACCAATCCTGATCTGGTACTAAGCGCATAGAAATTTTGGCATAGGCTTTACTAGCAATGACCGTTTTTGCACCTTCACCAATGTAGCCTCCCCAAATTCCGTTGACGTCAAGTGTTGGTCGGATTGAATTACGCTCATTGGTTGTATAACCTTCTTCGCCATAAACCACATCAATATCCAATGCTTTTTTATATGCTTCTAATGAAAAAGGTGCTTTTGCCATTTCAGCTCGTTCTTCAAGTGATAATTCTTCCACTTTATCATAAAACCCAGGAATAGTAATATGGTTGTTTTCATCGTGTAGTGATGCAATCATTTTTGTTAAAACATTGATTGGGTTTGCGACTGCGCCACCATATAAGCCAGAATGTAAATCGCGATTTGGGCCAGTTATTTCTACTTCAACATAACTTAAACCTCTAAGTCCAGTAGTGATAGAAGGCACATCTTTGGCAATCATGCCTGTATCAGAAATCAAAATGACATCATTGGCCAATTTTTCGTGGTTGTTTTTTACAAATCCAGCTAGACTTGTGCTTCCGACTTCTTCTTCGCCTTCAATCATAAACTTCACATTACATGGTAATTGGTTTGTCGATATTAAAAACTCTATGGCTTTTACATGCATGTAGAATTGCCCTTTGTCATCACAAGCTCCTCTTGCAAAAATAGCGCCTTCAGGGTGTAAATCGGTGTTCTTAATAACAGGCTCAAAAGGAGGAGAATTCCATAAATTTAATGGGTCTGGTGGTTGTACATCATAATGTCCATAAACCAAAACGGTTGGTAAATTAGAATCAATAATTTTATCTGCATAAACAATAGGATACCCTTCTGTCTTGCATATTTCGACATTGTCACAGCCAGCTTTTTTTAAACTTTCTGAAACAAATTCAGCAGTTAATAAAACGTCATTTTTATAAGCAGAATCGGCGCTTATGGAAGGAATTTTCAATAATTCTAGTAGTTCGCTTAGAAAGCGTTCTTTGTTTTTAGAAACGTAAGATGTTATGTTATTCATTAAAGTAATTTTAAAGGATTATAAAAGTAACAAAAAGAACTAGAAATTTATAGTAGATGCATTTGATTATTCAAAGTAATGCTTATATTTGCACGCACAATTTTGCGGATGTGGTGGAATTGGTAGACACGCTAGACTTAGGATCTAGTGCCGCGAGGCGTGGGGGTTCGACTCCCTTCATCCGCACGAAACAAAAAGCTTCTCGAATTGAGAGGCTTTTTTTATTTCATTTTCTTGACCAAAGTCATTTTATAGTATCTTTAATGTAGATATATTTACTACTTATTGTAAAAATAATGAAACATATAATTTGGGTACTACTCTTTATTTTAATGGTATCATGTAAAAATGATGAAGACAAAATTTTACCTCAAATACAAAACCTAACGGAGTCTGTTTATTCATCTGCAATAATACAACCTGATAGTCTATACCAGGTATATTCGGTAGTATCAGGTATTTTAGAAGCTAATTTAGTTGAAGAAGGTCAGGAGGTCGAAAAAGAGGATCCCATCATTCAAATAACAAATAGCACACCAAAATTAAATACACAAAACGCAAAATTAGCTCTCGATTTAGCAAGAGATAATTATAATGGAAGTGCTGCTATTTTAAAAGGCGTACAAGATGAAATTGAAGCCGCTTCTTTAAAATATAAAAATGATTCCATTAATTTTTACAGACAAAAAAACCTTTGGGAGCAAAACATTGGTTCAAAAATAGAATACGATACAAAAGAACTTAATTACAGACTTTCTAAAAACAATTTGCAATTGTTACGTAGTAGATATGAGCGTACTAAAAATGAACTTAGTACAGCCATTAAACAAGCTGAAAATAGTTATAAGGCATCATTAATTAATACAACCGACTTTACCATCAAAAGTAAGATAAATGGTGTGGTTTATGCACTTTATAAGAGTAAGGGTGAACTTATTACTACAATGGAACCAATAGCAGCGGTTGGAAGTTCTAATAATTTTATTATTGAAATGCTTATTGACGAAGTTGATATTATAAAAATTGAATTAGACCAAAAAGTCGTGGTTAGTTTAGATGCTTATAAAGATGACATATTTTTAGCAAAAGTTTCTAAAATATTACCCAAAAAAGATTTACGAAATCAAACATTTACGATAGAAGCTGTATTTATTGACACTCCTAATAAGTTGTATTCAGGGCTATCAGGAGAAGCAAATATTATAGTAAGTGAAAAAGAAAAAGTGCTTACAATTCCTAAGGCGTATTTAACTTCAAGCAATCAAGTACAAACAGAAGATGGTTTGGTTACTGTTAAAACTGGATTAGAAAACCTCGAGTTTGTTGAAATTCTTGAAGGCATAGATTCTGAAACCTATATATATAAGCCAAAAAGTGATTAATTGGAAAATCATATTAACCATTGCAAAAACACACTTGTTGAGTAAACTCAAACAAACGTCGGTTGCTGCACTTGGTGTAACGTTTGGTATAGGTGCATATATTACTTTGGTGTGCTTTATGACAGGATTGAATAAAATGTTAGACGGTTTAATATTGAATCAAACACCTCATATACATATTTACAACGAAATTGAGCCTTCCAAAAAACAGCCTATAGCATTATATGAAGAAGTTAAAAACAGTTTTAAGGTAGTACACTCCATAAAGCCAAAGCAAAGTCAGAAAAAGATTCATAATGCATTGCCAATAGTTAAATATTTAAAAAAAGATAAGCGAGTTAAAGGAGCCATTCCGCAAATAAAAACACAAATATTTTATATAGCAGGTTCTATAGAATTGGGAGGTAACTTAACAGGCATACAACCACTAGAAGAAGCACGCTTATTCAACTTTCAAAATTACATTGTAAAAGGAAGCCATGAAGATTTACAAAAAACAGAAAATGGTATTTTGCTTGGGTCTGGAGTTGCTAGTAAAATGTCGCTAGATGTAGGCGATAGAGTTCAAATAAGTACTATTAAAGGTGATATTTTTCCTCTTAAAATTGTTGGGATCTATCAAAGTGGTTTAGCCGATTTAGATGCCATACAAAGTTTTGCAAATATTAAAACAGTACAACGAATTTTAGGCGAAGCAGAGAATTATATAACAGATGTTAATGTAAAACTTTTTGATATTGAAGTTGCTTACAACATGGCTCAAGAAATAGAAACTCAGTTTAAGCTAAAAGCAATTGATATTAAAACAGCCAATGCACAATTTGAAACCGGAACTACCATTAGAAACTTAATTACATATGCGGTTTCAATTACCTTATTAATTGTGGCTGGATTTGGTATTTATAACATTCTTAACATGTTTATTTATGAGAAGATGAACGATATAGCTATTTTAAAAGCTACAGGGTTTTCAGGAAAAGATGTGCAATACATTTTTATGAGTCAAGCACTAATCATTGGTGTTGTTGGAGGTGTTTTAGGGTTGTTAATAGGTTTCGGACTTACAAGTTTGATTAATAATTTACCTTTTGAAACAGAGGCGTTGCCAACCATTAAAACCTTTCCTGTAAACTTTGATCCTTGGTTTTATGTTATAGGAATCACCTTTGCATTAATTTCTACTTTTTTTGCAGGGTATTTACCATCCAAAAAAGCTAAAAAAATAGATCCAGTTAACATAATTAGAGGGCAATAATGAGTATCGTTCTTCAAACAAAAAACATTAATAAATATTTCAGGAAACCTGTGTTGTTTCATGTGCTCAAGAACATCAATATCTCAATAAAAAAAGGTGAATTTGCCTCAATTATGGGAAAATCAGGTTGTGGTAAGTCAACATTGCTATATATTCTTTCAACAATGGATACAGATTATGAAGGACAACTATATTTAAATAATGAGTTGCTTACTGGTCAGAACCACAACAAGCTTTCCTGTATAAGGAATAAACATATTGGTTTTGTTTTTCAGTTTCATTATCTGTTATCTGAATTTTCAGTTTTAGAAAATGTGATGCTACCAGCAAAAAAATTAGGCGAAAAATCGTTTGAAGAAATTGAGCACGAAGCCATGCAAAAATTAAAAATTCTTGGCATTGAACATTTAGCGTTAAAAAGAGCATCAAGAATTTCTGGAGGAGAGAAGCAAAGAGTAGCTATTGCCAGAGCCTTAATTAATAACCCATCAATAATTATGGGAGACGAGCCAACAGGAAACCTTGATAGCCATAACTCTGAAAATGTTTTTAATATTTTCAAACAACTTTGCGATGAACAAGGACTATCACTTCTTATTGTAACCCATGATGAAGATTTTGCCAAAAAAACAGATCGAATCATTACTATGAGTGATGGAGAGATAATTAGCTAGCTTTTGCCTATCAATTAAATAATATGTTATGAACTTACTTAATACACGACTAAAGCTAAATATTCGTAAATTTGCTTAAAGTATTTATGAGATTATGCATGATATTAATGAAAATATTGAATCTCCCTTAGAGCTTAAAGTAAGCTTTGATAAACTGCTTAAGCATTATGAGGTTTTAGCTGAGAGTGACGACGAATTGATTTTAGAAAAAGCTAAACGAATACTAAAAATAGCTGAGACGTACCCTGAGCTAAGAAAAGGATTTAGTGAGACTAGTATATTAAAGAAAAGAAAAAAAGAAATTAGTGTAATTCTTCAAGATTCTTTTAGTCCTGTGTTAACAAAAAATGAGATTAAGACAGCATCTGTACCATTTCATAATTTAATTTTTAATTCTTCAGATCGATTTAAAAACATTATTAGCACTGCAGGTGATGACTTTGAATTAAAAATTAAGAACATGCCAAAAGATGATACCTACATTATGGCATGTACTATTATATTAGCTTTTTGTTATGGTTATAGTTTAAATTTTAAGCGTCCATTTTATTACGAAATTCCAGATGTTAACGGCGTTATGCGTTATTATAAAATACTGTATAATGCAGATTTTATTGAAATAACCCCTAAAAAGAGTGCGCCCAAAATTACCCAAGAAGATTATGAAATACTTTTGGATAGTTTTGAGAATATCGATTTGTGGAAAGAAAAATTCCCGCCAAATAGCTACACTTTCAAGGGATTTGTAATTTCAAATATTTTTGATGTTACTGATGATCAATCCATTTCAAACGTAAAGTCAGCACTTATTGGCGATGAAAAATGTAGTGATGAGAATATCGTAGAAGATTTTAGCAAAATTTTTAGATCTCTTTTAGGAGTTAATGATATTCAAATAGGCTTTTCAATTTATAATAAGGAAGAAAGTACTTTTGAGCGTATTTATGATGTAGGAGGAAAAAGTTTTCTGTTAAATAAAGCAGAAAAATTAAAATGTTCAGATGCATTGTGTAAATGGTCATACAAAAGGTTGTTACAAGACAATAAATATTTTTCAGTATCAGATGTTGATAAGATGTTTAAGGCTTCTAAGAGAAAAACGCCACATATAGATGCACTTCATGAGCAGGGTATTAAAAGTGCTATTTTTGCTCCAATAGCAAATGACGATGGGTTAATGGGTGTTTTAGAAATAGCATCAAATGAACCACTAGCGTTAAATAGTATTAATGCTAATAAATTAGAAGATGTAATGCCATTTATTGTGTCGGCAGTTGAGCGCTCTAAAAATGATGAAGAAAATTTAATTGAAGCAATAATACAACAAGAGTGTACCTCTATTCACCCAAGCGTGTCTTGGAAATTTAAAAGTGCTGCTAAGCAGTTTTTAATAGATAAACAACGTTTCGCAGCCAATGCAACATTCAAAAATATAAGCTTTAAAAAAGTATATCCTTTGTTTGGGCAAATGGATGTAAAAGGATCATCACACTCTAGAAACAATGCCACAAAAAAAGATTTAATTCTGCAATTGTCGTTAGCTGAAAAAATATTTAAAAAGCTTCCTGAGAAAGAACACATGCCAATTTATGAGCAAATAAAATTTCAAATACAATCTTACACAAAAGAGATTAATGTAGATTTTAAAGTTGATAGCGAGCAACAAATATCTGGATTTTTTAAAAGAGAAATAGAGCCGTTATTTAGGTTTCTTCAGAAAAAAGATAAAGCTTATTCTAAAGACATAGAAGACTATTTTGGTAAAATAAATAAAGACCTAGGAGTAGTTTATTATTACAGAAAAAAGTATGACGATACTATTGCTTTAATTAATAAAAAAATGTCTAACCTTTTAGATCAAAAGCAAGTAGATGCACAACAAATGTATCCTCACTTTTTCGAGCGTTATAAAACAGATGGTGTTGAGCACAATATGTATATTGGCGAATCCATTACAAAAGAAGATAGCTTTAATGTTGTTTACCTTTATAATTTGCGATTATGGCAGTTACAGGTAATGTGTGAAATGGAAAGAGAGTTTTACAATAGCCAAAGTGAGTACCCACTATCACTAGATGTTGCATCAATGATTTTAGTATTTAACCAGCCTTTATCTATACGATTTAGAATGGATGAAAAGCGCTTTGATGTAGATGGCACCTATAACGCAAGATATGAAGTTGTTAAAAAACGCGTTGATAAGGCACTTATAAAAGGCACAAACGAACGTGTTACGCAATCTGGTAAAATAGCTATTGTGTATTCACAAAAAGAAGATGAAGCAGAATACTTAAGATACATTAACTTTTTACAATCAAAATCTATTCTTGATTGTGATATAGAAATATTAGAATTGCAAGATTTGCAAGGTGTTACAGGTTTAAAAGCCATAAGGGTAAGTGTGCTATATCATAAAAAAGACAACGACAAAGCCTTCTATACCTATAATGATTTAATGAAAGAAATTAAAAAATAACGTTAAATCTTAAAAAATCTAAAACATGTTGTTGAAGCTTTGGTTTACCCAATAGAACTAAATGCAATTCCAAAGGTAATTACAGAAACTATGATGCCAATCATAAAAACAGTATAAGTAAGGCGTAATATTTTATACTTTCTGTCTAAAACTTTTCCTAAAAAATAAAGATCCTTTTTCATTGAAGAATATAAATAATCTCTGTCTTGCATCATCTCTCCCATAGCCCATTCAAAATCGTTTAAGCTCATTTTGTGAAAGTTTCCAAAAAATAAAAGATTTACTTTTTTATTTGCAACATCATCTTTTGTAAACTTACCACTAGTCACATTAGGACGTGTTGCAATAATAGATAGTACAATAGAAACAACCGTAAAAGCGACAAAAATTACTGTAGGCCAAATTAAATAACTGTTTGATGGATTGTCTAGCTTAGAAACTAAATTAGAAAGCACTAACGAAATAATTATGGCGTTTACAGACAGCAAAATATTTGCTTTCGTATCGGCAATATTACTTAAATGCATATGGTTTTTTAAAGTGACTCTAAACATGGTTTCAATACCGCGTTCAGGTAATTTAACCCTGTTCTTTTTTAACTTTAGCTCTTCTTTCTTTTGCTTTAATTTAGAACGCTCCAATACTAATTTTTTTTGCATTTTTAGTAATTGTGATAAATTTCTCCCTTTTGCTTTATCCCAAATAGATGAAGCTTCATCACTGTAAAAACGATGCCTGTTAGTTAAAAAATCAATATTCTCGTTTAACCACTCATGTTCGGTTAATGTCTTGTTACAAGTTAATTCCCATTCTTTTCTTAGCAACTCCGAGGTGTTTAGGTAGCTTTTGCTACCAATATGAGAGCAATCTGCATCACGAATCAATTTTTCTAGGTTATTTGTTGGTTCGTGAGTTATTTTGGTTGATAAAATCAAACCATTTACAATGTCGATACCTTCATTATTATAGCCTTGTTTCTTTAAAAAACTAGAAGCTATTTTAATGCTTTCATCTTCATGATCTTCAATGGTTTTTGTGTAACCTGTATCGTGTAACCAAGCACAAAGTAAAAGGTGCTCTTTTTCAATGTCGTTTAGTTCAGCAAGTTCGGCAAGCTCAGTTCCTTTTTCAACAACACGTTGTGTATGAGCTAAATTGTGATAAACAAATTTATTGTCAAGATGGTTGTTTAATAACTGAGTGACAAATTTTTCAGTTTCAACAAGAATATTATCCATGCGAATACAATGATTTTAAGTAAAAATACTAAACTTTAATTAATGTAAAGCAAAGTGGCATATTGGTCGCTTTTATTTTTTAATGCTAACAAAAGCAACTGTAAGGATATTTATATATTTTAGACTAAGCTTAGAATATTATATGGCTACTAATTAGAATTAAAGAATATGCTCACTTGGAAAAACGTAATTAATTTCGCAGTTAACGGAAATGCAAAGCCAGATAGACGTGTTGATAAAACAGAAGCACAATGGCAAGCTCAATTAACTCCTGAACAATATAGAATTACCCGAAAAAAGGGAACTGAAGCAGCTCATAGCGGAGCTCTTTGTAGTGTTTATGACGAAGGACAATACAATTGTATTTGTTGTAACACACCTTTGTTTGACTCTTCAATTAAGTTTAGTTCAGGAACAGGTTGGCCAAGTTTTACACAGCCTATAAAAGAAAATGCCATTAAGTATAAAAAAGATTCAAGCTTTGGTATGGTGCGTGTAGAGGTAATGTGTAACACATGCGACGCACACTTAGGACACGTGTTTCCAGATGGACCAGAACCTAGTGGGTTGCGTTATTGTATTAACTCACAAGCCATAAAATTAGATAAAGAGAGAGTAAATGACAACTAAAAATTTGCAATTGGCAACCCTTGGAGGAGGCTGCTTTTGGTGTACCGAAGCTGTGTTTATAGAGGTTAAGGGTGTTGAGAAAGTGGTGTCTGGATATTCTGGAGGGAATGCTCCAGGTCGCCCTACTTACCGTGAGGTGTGTTCTGGTTTAACAGGTCATGCCGAAGTCGTTCAAATTACTTTTGATGCCAACATTATTTCTTATTATGACATTTTAAGTATTTTCATGACTACCCACGATCCAACAACATTAAACCGTCAAGGTGCTGATAGAGGTACGCAGTATCGCTCCGTGATTTATTATCATAATGAAGCTCAAAAAGAAATAGCCGAAGTTGTTTTTAAAGAAATGGCATCTTATTATGAAAATCCAATAGTAACCGAAATTAGTTCTTTCAGTATCTTTTATGAAGCAGAAAAAGAACATCAAGATTACTATAAAAACAATCAAGAACAAGGATATTGCAGCTTTGTTATTACACCAAAGCTAGCCAAATTTAGAAAGCTTCATGCTAAAAAATTAAAATAATGTATATAACAAACTATTATAATTAGAAAAAGATTAAGAAAAATGAATTTAATAAACAATGTTAAAAGCTATTTTGGGAAAAAGTTAGAAAAAAAAGAAACAGGTAAAGCACCTGAAGGTATTTGCCCTAATTGTTGGGGAAGTCAGGAATGGGATGGGGAGTTCTATAAAAAAATTAGCTCTAAGAATGTATCACCAAATACTGATGCTTATTCACATTTTATAAACGAGGTTGTTCGTAGTTTAGACAAAATAACTTTAAAAGCAGATACTTATCTTTGTGAAACATGTAACATGAAATTTAAACCTTAGATTTTTAATCAATCCTTAATGAAATTAAATGCTAAAATAATAGCTGTCTTTTTTTTATCGTTGTTATTCAATGCATGTGCAACTCATAAAGTACAATATGCAAATGCAGATAAGTTTCAAAACAATTTTCCAGATAAAGAAATAGATAAAACATTTTACCTTATTGGAGATGCTGGTTTGTCTCCAAAAAACAATCTTTCGGATGGTTTAAAAACGTTTCAATCGTATATTTCAGATAAGGAAACAAAGGGAGACTATACCATTTTTTTGGGAGACAACATTTATCCGTCAGGGTTACCTGATAAAAATCAAAAAGGAAGAGCAAGTGCCGAAAACGCATTAAATGCACAAATAAATGCTGTTGAGAATTTTAAAGGAACTACCATTTTTATCCCTGGGAATCATGATTGGTATTCAAACAAACTTAAAGGTTTAAAACGCGAAGAAAAGTATATAGAAGAAGCATTAGGTAAAAATACCTTTTTGCCAGAAGATGGTTGCCCCTTAAAAAGTGTAGATATAGGTGAAACAATTCAATTAATTATTATAGATACTCAGTGGTATCTAGAAAACTGGAACGATAACCCAACCATTAATGACGATTGTGAAATTAAAACTAGAGAACGATTATTTGAAGAAATTGAAGGTGAATTAAAAAAGGCACAAAATAAAACGGTGATTTTTGCAATGCACCATCCAATGTACACCAATGGCATTCATGGAGGTTATTATAATGCTTCAAAGCATATTTTTCCAACGCAAAAGAAAATTCCTGTTCCAATTATAGCATCACTTTTAGCACAAGTAAGAACCCAAGGAGGCGTTTCAATACAAGATCGTTATAATGAACGTTACAATAAGTTAATGAATAGGTTGGAAACAATGACTTTAAATGCCAAAAATGTGGTTTTTGTTTCAGGTCATGAGCATTCATTACAGTACATAGAAAATAAATCTATAAAACAAATAGTATCTGGTTCAGGGTCTAAAGAATCTGTAGCCTCATTGGGTAAAAACGGATTGTTCTCATATGGCAAACAAGGCTTTGCTGAGTTAACCGTTTTTAAGGATGGAAGTAGTTGGGTGAAATTTCATGGAGTGGAAAATGGAAAAGCTAAGCTACTCTATCAAAAAGAAGTGTTTAAACCAAGAAAAGAGTTTGATGTTTCTAAATTTAAGCTACCAAAAAGCTTCCCTCAAGAAATAGAAGTGTCTATTTACACCAAAGAAGAAACCGATAAAACAGGGTTCTTTAAATCGCTTTGGGGAAACCATTATCGTGATATTTATAGCACAAAAATTAAAGCTAAGGTAGCTACTCTCGACACGCTTTATGGAGGGTTAGAAGTTGTAAGGAAAGGTGGGGGTCATCAAACACGTTCACTCCGATTAAGAGCCAAAGATGGAAAAGAACTTAATATGAGAGCACTTCGTAAAAGCGCAACACAATATTTACAAACAGTACTTTTTAAAGACACATATATACAAGATGAGTTTGAGAAAACAACAGTAGAAAATCTTGTTCTAGATTTTTATACAGCTGCACATCCTTATGCGTTTACTGTAGTGCCAGATTTGTCAGAAGCAGCAAAAGTCTATCATACCAATCCACAACTATATTATATTCCTAAGCATGAAGCCTTAGGAATATATAATGAAGAATTTGGAGGAGAATTATATACTATTGAGGAGCGTCCGGAAAAAAATTATGCTAAAGAAAAAAACTTTGGGTATGTTAATGATGTTAAAAGCACATATGATATTATAAAAAAAATCCGTAAAGACGAAAAGTATAAAATAGATGAAGATGCTTTTGTAAGAGCACGCCTTTTTGATATGCTAATTGGCGATTGGGATAGGCACCAAGACCAATGGCAATGGGCACAATTTGATTTGGAAAATGGCGATACCTACTTTAAACCAATTCCAAGGGATAGGGATCAGGTGTTTTCAAATTTTGATGGTGCATTATTAGGGGTTATGAAAATTATTTCGGGGCCTACAAAGCAACTTCAGGTGTATGACGAAGAATTAAGAGATATTGAGTGGATGAATAGTGCAGGAATTAAATTAGACCGAGTTCTTATTCAACAAGCAAATAAAAATAAGTGGTTAGAACAAGCTAAATTTTTACAAGACAATATTACAGATGAGGTTATTGATTTAGCGTTCTCAAAAGTACCAGAATCAGTGCAGGATGAAACATTAAAAGATATCAAGCAAAAATTTAAAGGAAGACATGCTAACCTGCAAGATATTGCAATACGATATTACAATTATTTAAGCGAATTAGTGATTCTTAAAGGTACAGATAAGGACGATTATATTGAAGTAACCCGAACAGGCAATAAAGAAACTCACATAAAAATCTCAAGAATTATTGATGGTGAAAAAGGTGAGGTTTTGGTTGATAAAACATTCCATAGGGATATTACTAAAGAGATTTGGATTTACGGTTTAGATGATAAAGATGTTTTTAAAGTTACAGGAAAAGCAAATAATTTAATCTATACAAGACTTATTGGAGGTCAAGGAAATGACACTTATATTATAAAAAATGGCAGGCGTATTAAAGTGTATGACCATAAATATAAAGAAAACACAATACAAGAAAATAAGGGAGGGCAAATAAAATTTACCGATATCTATACTCTAAATCTTTTTGATTTTAATAAAAACATTACAAAAGCATCAATCATCACCCCAAATATGGGTTATAACCCAGATGATGGGTTTCAATTAGGTGTCTCGTTTGTAAAAACGGTTAAGGGCTTTCAGCGAAACCCTTTTTCACAACAACATCGCTTTAAAGGTGGTTACTTTTTTGCAACTAAAGGTTTTGCTCTCAATTATAATGGAGAGTTTGCAAATATATTTCAAGATTGGAATTTAAATGTATCTGGAACATTTACTTCAGAGAATTTTACTAATAACTTTTTTGGCTATGGTAATGAAACAGAAAACAATGAAGATGATTTAGACTTTAATAGGGTTAAAACAGGCATTATTGCCACTAAAATAGGCGTTGTGAAAAAAGGTGGTTTTGGTAGCGACTTTGGAATTAGAACGATTTTTGAAGGTATAGAAATTGAAGAAACCAAAGATCGATTTATATCAGAATTTGCTCCTGAAATTAATACCGAATTTTACAAAAGACGCTTATTTGGAGGTGTAGAAATAGAATATAACTACAAAAGTTTTGATAATACTATAAACCCTTCGAGAGGGATGAACTTCATGTTGAATATTGGTGGTAAAACCGAATTTAAGGATACTAAAAACACCTACGGCTTTATTAATTCTGATCTAGGGTTTTATAATGCGTTATCAAAAAATAAAAAACTGGTACTAAAAACAGATGTAAGAACCCAAGTAAGATTTGGTGATGAACTTGTGTTTTATCAAGCTGCTAATATTGGAGGTAATAATGGGTTAAGAGGTTATAGAACTGAGCGTTTTACAGGTAAAAGCTCGTTTGTTGGAAGTGCAGATCTTAGGTATAGTTTTCCATCATTTAAAACTAATATATTACCATTACAAATAGGTGTTTTTGGAGGAGCTGATGTTGGTAGGGTTTGGTTAAGAGGTAAAAACTCAAACAAATGGCACAACGATTATGGTGGTGGTTTGTGGATAACAGCAGCCGAAAGTTTATCAGGTACTTTTAATTTCTTTAATAGTGCTGAAGGATTTCGATTTTCTTTTGGGTTTGGGTTAAGTTTTTAATTCATATTAAAAAGATATAAGTTACCACCTTCACCTTTGTTTTTTTCATCTGTAATGTAAACTTCCGTCTTACTTAAAAAACAAACACCTTCTTTTTGTGAGTCGTGCTCAAAGGGTAATTCTTCAATAGTGCCTTTAAAAAAAGCATCATCTTTAAAATCGGTAATTTTCCATAGTTTGTCATGGTTTAAAAGTATAATGGTTTTACCATCATCACTAACATCAGCCGAAGTTATTTTGTGGTGTTTGCCATCTAAATTAAAATCAATCACTAATTCTGCAGTATGCTTTCCTATTTTATTAGGAACTTTTATAAGCACACTAGATTTATTTTCTTTACTGAAAATATAAAAGTGATTATTTAAAAGAAAAAAGGCTTCAAAATCTTTAGATTTCATGTCCTTTGGAAGTATAAAATTGATCCTCTCTGCAGTAATTTTATTTTCAGCAGTATTTGTATTTGCAATTTTATAAATAGTAAAATCATCTCTGTTTTTACTGTTATTTCCAAAATCACCAATGTATAAATTGCCAAAACTATCTGAGGTTAAATCTTCCCAATCTATATTACTAGCGTTATTGACATCAATATCTTTTATAATCTTTCCTTTAGTATTTAAACCATAAATATTGTTTTTGTTTCCTGCATCTTCAATAACCCAAATTAAATTGGAGTTTGGTAAAGTTTCAGTTGCAGAAATTTCTTTTAAATCGTTAGGTAAATCAGCAATTACAGTAAGCTCTCCTGTATCGCAAGAGGTAAAAAAAAGAAAAAAGATAATTAGTTGATGAATTTGCAACATCATAAATATTGGGTTTAATATCAATATATTGAGATAATAAGGTAATATAAAATTTAAAATGCTAAACTATTTATAAATTTATATCTAAGTGAATCTTTTTATTAAAACTACATAATACATTCACAAAAAACTATATAGTTTTCTTACTTTTAAGAGCAATAAAAGCGCTACTAGTTATGAAACACTACACTTTTTTATTTATAATACTTTTAATGTATTGTGCTAGTATAGTTTCTCAAGAAGAATTTACCCGAGCTACTTTCAAGGAAGAAGATGTTAGTGAATTTATTACATCAAAATTCTTCATGTTTAATGGGAATAAAGAAACAGGCGATGGTACAGTAATAATTTCTTTTACAATTAATGAAAAAGGTGAAGTAATAGATGTTGTTCCTGAAATTAATAGCAGTAAAACCAATGGATTAAACGCTATGTTGGCAGTGCAAAAAACGGATGGTTTATGGAACCCAACTTTAATTCATGGAAAAGAAGCAAGTTATACCTATAAAATTAAATTTCACTTTATAAATAAGAAGGGTACATTTAATGATGATTATAGTAAAGCAAAGCGATTAAATGAAAAGGGAAAATATGAAAAAGCTTTAAAAATGTACAATAAATTTGTTGAAAAATATAAAGATGAGGCTAGGTTTTATTTTGAAAGGGCAGCAATTAAAAAGGTCTTGGGAGATGATAAAGGAGCCGAATTTGATTTAAAAAAGTTTAACGAATTAGATAAGATTTTTTTAGCACATATAAAGGTCGGTTTTTTTGGTGTTGAGCGTAGAAGAATGATGTATAAAAAAATAAGAGTCAGAAATGAATTAACAAGACCTTTAACTGATAGGGAGCTTAAAAAGGCAATAAAGAATTAATAAAAATGATTAATAATGACGACTGTTGATGATTTACTAAACATCTTAACCTTAAAAAAGGTAGGCAATAATGAATATAATGGTATAAGTAAAACCGTTGGGAGTCCAAATGTGTTTGGAGGTCAGGTTTTGGCGCAAGCAATAAATGCAGCTTGTAGAACGATTACTAATGGTAGAATATTACACTCTATGCATTCTTATTTTTTGGAAGCTGGAAATTTAGAGTTGCCCATAACTTATAATGTTAGTATTGTTAGAGATGGTGGAAGCTTCTCAGTACGTAGAGTAACAGCACATCAAAAAGAAACAACTATATTTATTTTATCAGCTTCATTTCATAAAAAAGAAGAGGGTTATAATCATCAAATAGAAATGAATAATACTATTAAACAACCAGAAGAGTTGTTGAGTTGGACAGATATGTTAGAGCAGTTTGGCGAAGTAATCCCTCCAAGAACCAAAGAGTTTTTGCAGGTTGACAGACCTGTAGAGTTTAAACCTGTTGAGGTTGTTAACCCTTTTAATAAAGAAGATTTACCACCATTCACGAATGTGTGGTTTAAATTAAAAGGAAATCCAACACAACTAGATTTAGCAGTAAAGCAACAAATACTTACCTATATTTCCGATTATAATATTTTAGCAGCAGCTATGAATCGTCATGCCAGTAAAGCTCATTGGGGAAATACACAAACAGCAAGTTTAGACCACTCGATGTGGTATTTTAGAGACTTTGATTTTGATGATTGGTTACTATATTCTATTGAATCACCTAACACATCTAATGCTAGAGGATTTGCAAAAGGCAATATTTTTTCTAGAGAAGGAAAATTAATTGCTTCAGTAGCTCAAGAAGGATTAATGAGACCAATACATAAATAATGAAACATTACGATGTTATTATAGTTGGTGGTGGAGCCGCAGGTTTTTTTGCAGCTATCAATATTGCTGAACAAAACCCTAAATTAAAAGTTACCATTCTTGAACGCGGAAAAGAAGGTTTGCATAAAGTTAGAGTTTCAGGTGGTGGTCGATGCAATGTCACACATGCCGAGTTTATTCCTTCAGAGTTAGTACTCAATTATCCTCGTGGAGAAAAAGAATTGTTGGGACCTTTTCATCAATTCATGACAGGTGATACTATAGAGTGGTTTGAAAAGCGTGGCGTAGAATTAAAAATTGAGGAAGATGGACGTATGTTTCCTATTACAGATTCTTCTCAAACCATTATAGATTGCTTCTTAAATGAAGCAAAAAAGCATCAAGTAGAAGTTTTATATAATCATTCGGTAAAGTCAATTCAAAAAGAAGAAAACTATTGGCAATTAGAAACGTCTCAAGGAAATTTTTTTTCTAAAAAATTATTAATTGCAACAGGAAGCAATACTAAGATTTGGCAATTACTTGAAGGATTAGGTCACACTATTTTGCAACCTGTTCCATCACTTTTTACATTCGATATTAAGGATGAGCGCATTAAAGATATTCCTGGTGTAGTCGCTCAAAATGTTGAGGTTAAAGTCCTAGAAACTAATCTTTGGAGCGAAGGTCCTTTGCTAATTACACATGTTGGAATGAGCGCGCCTTCAATTTTAAAGCTGTCTGCATTTGGAGCGATAGAGCTAGCTAAACGCAATTATAAATTCAAAATAGAAGTCAATTTTATAAGACAATCACTTGAAGATTGTTTAGATAATTTGAAAGAGTTTAAACAGGAATTTGCAAAGAAAACAGTTTATAAATCTACACAGTTTGAGCTGCCAAAGCGCCTATGGCAAAAACTGGTTTTAGCTTCCAATATGAATCGAGAAACTCGTTGGGCAGATTTAAACAAAGGGCAATTAGAAAATTTAGCTTCGCAACTTACTCAAGCTGTTTTTAGTGTAGATGGAAAAAGTACTTTTAAAGAAGAGTTTGTAACAGCTGGAGGAGTGAATTTAAAAGAAATCAATTTTAGAACCTTTGAGAGTAAATTACATAACAATTTATATTTTGCTGGAGAGGTTATTAATATCGATGCTATAACTGGAGGTTTTAACTTTCAAAATGCTTGGACAGGAGCTTATATTGCAGCCAAAGCCATGTCAAAATGAGTACATACATTGCGCTTTTAAAAGGAATTAATGTTGGAGGGCATAAAAAAGTGCCAATGGCAGAGTTGCGTGAATTGTTTTCTCAATCTGGATTTAAAAATGTACGCACCTATATTCAAAGCGGTAATGTGATTTTACAATCTTCAGAAAAAAGTAATCTAAAAATTGAAAAAACAGTTAAGGAGGCTATTACAAATTATTTTGGATTTGAAGTGTCTGTTTTAGTTAAAACCAGACAAGATTTACAACGTATTTTTAATAATTCTCCATTTTCAGAAGACGAAAAAAAGGCTAGTTACTTTATAATGTTGCACAATACTCCAGATAAAGAGTTAGTAAAAATTACTTCAGAAAAGATTTACGAAGGAGAAGCGTATCAAATTATTGAAGATTTTATTTATTATTATTCGGCGAATGGTTTTGGTCAGTCAAAATTTGATGCCAAATTTTTTGAACGAAAACTCAACACATATGCCACAGCAAGAAATTACAACACAATGTTAAAGTTGTTATCTTTGTCAGTAGATTAATAAATAATGGCAGAGAAAGACTTTATATTAAAAAATTATAATAAAAATTTTGTAGGAGATAAATACTCTTGGTCTTCACCTAGTAATATAGCTCTAGTAAAATATTGGGGAAAAAAGAAACAGCAAATTCCAGCAAATCCTTCCATTAGTTTTACACTTGACGCATGTAAGACAACTACAACTTTAACATGTTCGAAAAAAGAAAATAATACTGACTTTTCTTTTGAAATATTCCTAGATGGAGAAAAAAAGGATGATTTTAAACCAAAAATCCAAACTTTTTTAGAGCGAATTGAAGTATATGTACCTTTTTTAAGAGACTATCATTTTGTAATAGATACAAAAAACACATTCCCCCACAGTTCAGGTATTGCATCTTCGGCATCAGGAATGAGTGCATTGTCACTTTGTTTAATGAGTATGGAAAAAGCGTTAAACCCTGAAATATCTGACGAGTTTTTCAACCAAAAGGCATCATTTTTAGCGCGATTAGGTTCTGGTAGTGCTTGCAGAAGTATTGAGGGTGATTTAATAGTTTGGGGGAATCATAAAGAGATTCCTAATAGTTCCGATTTATTTGGTGTAAAATATCCTTTTGAAGTTCACGAGAATTTTAAAAACTATCATGATACGATTTTGTTGGTTGATAAAGGCGAAAAGCAAGTAAGTAGTACAGTAGGCCATAACTTAATGCATAACCATCCTTTTGCTGAACAGCGTTTTGCACAAGCTCATGAAAATCTCTCTAAGTTGGTAAGCATATTTAAAGAAGGAGATTTAAAATCGTTTATTAAAATTGTTGAAAGCGAGGCTCTAACGCTCCATGGAATGATGATGACAAGTATGCCATATTTTATTTTAATGAAGCCTAATACACTTGAAATAATCAATAAAATTTGGCGTTTTAGACAAGACACAGGTTTGCATATTTGCTTTACTTTAGATGCAGGAGCAAACGTACATATTTTATATCCAGAAAAGGAGGCGAAAGAGATTTATGAATTCATTAATAATGAGTTAGTTGTGTATTGCCAAAATGGTCATTATATTTGTGACAGAATTGGCTTTGGTGCTAAAAAAATTAGTTAGATTTGTATAAATGTTTAAAAATATTACTATATTGTTAAACAAAATAGTATAACACTTATGAAAGGACCCTTATTTTATTCAAAAATATTACTCTTTGGAGAGTACGGAATCATTAAAGATTCTAAGGGACTTTCTATTCCTTATAGTTTCTACAATGGTGCATTGAAGAAAGACGATAACCCATCAGAACATGCAATTATTTCTAATAAAAACCTAAAATCATTTGTCAACTATTTAGAAACCATAGATGTTGATTTAGTGTCTTTTGATTTTAAATCGCTTAAAGCCGATGTGAATTCTGGAATGTATTTTGATTCCTCAATTCCACAAGGATATGGTGTTGGTAGTAGTGGTGCTTTAGTAGCAGCTATTTACGATAAATACGCTCAAGATAAAATAACGGTTTTAGAGAACTTAACTCGTGAAAAGCTATTAAAATTAAAGACTATATTTTCTGAAATGGAATCTTTTTTCCATGGAAAATCTTCTGGTCTAGATCCTTTAAATAGTTATTTAAGTATTCCAATTCTTATCAACTCCAAAGATAATATTGAAGCCACTGGAATTCCATCACAGCAAAGTAATGGAAAAGGAGCTGTGTTTTTATTAGATAGTGGCATTATTGGAGAAACAGCACCAATGGTTGGTATTTTTATGGAAAACATGAAGCAAGAAGGTTTCCGAAAAATGCTTAAAGATCAATTTATAAAACATACAGATGCTTGTGTTGAAGACTTCTTGAAAGGCGATATTAAATCGTTATTTAGTAATACAAAGCAACTATCTAAAGTCGTATTGAACCATTTTAAACCTATGATTCCTAAACAATTTCATGAGTTATGGAAAAAGGGACTTGAAACCAACGACTATTATTTAAAACTCTGTGGTTCTGGAGGAGGAGGTTATATTTTAGGTTTCACTGAAGACTTTGATAAAGCCCAAAAATCATTATCCGATTATAAATTAGAAGTAGTCTATAACTTCTAAATACCTTCATATGTTTTCTAGACAACAAAAACACGTTTTACTGAAGTTTTTCAGTATGTTTTCTGTCGTTAGAGGTTACAATGTACTCATCGTTATTATAGCACAGTATTTATCAGCAATATATATACTTGCTCACGACAAACCAATAAAATCTGTCGTTTTCGATTTGAATTTACTTATGATTATTCTCGCCTCAGCAACAACTATTGCAAGTGGTTATATTATTAATAATTTTTACGATTCAGAGAAAGACCTAATCAATCGTCCTCAAAAATCTATGTTAGACAGATTGGTAAGTCAAAACACCAAACTAGTGTTTTATTTTGTGTTGAATTTTATCGCAGTCATTTTTGCAAGTTATGTGTCATTTAGGGCAGTTATTTTCTTTTCGTTTTACATTTTTGGTATCTGGTTTTATTCGCACAAACTAAAGAAAATGCCAATTATTGGTAATGTAACATCAGCAATACTAACTATTACACCCTTTTTTGCAGTATTTATTTATTATAAGAATTTTGAATCTGTCATTTTTGTACATGCCATGTTTTTGTTTTTAATTTTGTCTATGAGAGAACTCACTAAAGACCTCGAAAATATTAAAGGCGATTTAGCACTAGGTTATAAGACCATACCAATAGTTTATGGTGAGAAGACGTCTAAAGTAATGCTTACCATTTTAGCTATATTAACACTTATTCCAGCTTATTTACTAATTTACAATTTTCAAGTAGGACGCATGACGTATTTCTTTTATTTAAGTGTAGTGTTACTTTTAATTTTTCTAATTTTAGTATGGAAATCAAACAGCAAATCACATTATTTATTATTGCATAACATATTGAAATTTATAATTGTTGCTGGCGTATTTAGCATAGTATTAATTGACATAAATGTTGTTTTAAACCGAATTTTATAATGGAGAACACCTTAAAGATAGCCATGGCTCAAATTGCACCTGTATGGTTAAACAAGCAAGAAACTATTAAAAAAGTAGAGCAGTCAATTAATGATGCTGCTAAAGAGCAATGTGAGCTAATAGTATTTGGTGAAGGTTTAATTCCTGGGTATCCATTTTGGTTAGCGTTAACAGGAGGCGCCGAATGGGATAAAAAAGTTAATAAAGAATTACACAGACATTATGTTGCTAATTCTATTACCATCGAAAATGGCGATTTAGATAGTATTTGCCAATTAGCAAAAGAACATAAAATGGCGATTTACTTAGGTGTAATTGAACGTCCGTTAGATAGAGGAGGACATAGTGTGTATGCCTCGTTAGTGTATATCAATCAAAAAGGAGAGATAAAATCGGTACATAGAAAACTACAGCCAACTTACGATGAACGTTTAACATGGTCACCTGGAGATGGCAATGGTTTGCAGGTACACCCTCTTAAACAATTTACCGTTGGAGGATTAAACTGTTGGGAAAACTGGATGCCATTACCAAGAGCAGCGCTCTATGGCTTAGGTGAAAACTTGCATATCGCAGTATGGCCTGGAAGCGACCATAACACTAAAGATATTACGCGTTTTATAGCACGAGAATCACGTTCATACGTGGTGTCTGTGTCTAGTTTAATGAGTAAAAGTGATTTTCCACGAGCCACTCCTCATTTAAATCAAATACTTCAAAATGCTCCTGAAACCTTAGCTAATGGTGGTAGTTGTATTGCAGGACCAGATGGCGAATGGATTATGGAACCTGTACTAGAAAAAGAAGGGTTAATTATGCAAACCATTGACTTTAATCGTGTCTATGAAGAGCGTCAAAACTTTGATCCTGTTGGGCATTATTCACGTCCTGATGTTACAAAACTAAGTGTGAATAGAGAGCGTCAATCTACCGTAGATTTTAATAGTTAATGCAAACTATTGTAGTATCTTTGCAAAAATTTTAAGCAATGGCTAAACAGCGAGATAATAAAAGAAAAGGAAAACCTTCTGGACGTGGTGCAAATCACACACGTAAGGAAAGTTATGCAAGAGGAAATGCTCCAATAAAGAAAAAGCCTCAACAAAAAAGCACGCCTAATCCTAACGAAATTAGATTAAATAAATACATTGCTAATTCAGGCATGTGTTCACGTCGTGAAGCCGATGAGCATATAGCTATTGGTTTGGTAACTGTAAACGGTAAAGTAATTACCGAAATGGGTTATAAGGTAAAACTGGATGATGAAGTTCGTTATGATGGTGCGCGTATTAGCCCTGAGAAAAAAGCATATGTACTATTAAATAAACCCAAAGGTTTTGCTACTACTACCAGTGAAGGTAAAGGTAGAACAGTAATGGATTTAGTGGCCAACGCAACCACTTCGCGTATAAAACCAATAGGACGATTAGGTAGAAATTCTACGGGATTATTATTATTTACTAATGATGATGCTGTGCATAATAAATTTACCAACTCTAAAAATGGAGTGGCAAGATTATTTCATGTCGAGTTGGATAAAAACTTAAAATACGAAGACCTTAAGCAAATAAAAGAAGGGTTTAAAATAGCTGGAAAAGAAATTGCTGTTGAAGATATAAGCTATATTGATGGTGCTCCTAAAAGAGAAATAGGGTTAAAAATTAAAAACACTGGAAACACCATTATTAGAACCATTTTTGAACACTTTAAATACGACATTATTAAAGTGGATTGTGTCATGATAGCTGAACTTACTAAAAAAGATATTCCTCGTGGTCACTGGAAACACCTAACCGAGCTAGAAGTTAATAACTTGAAGATGCTTTAAGGTTTTTTAGTTTTGTTTAACGTTTATATGCAAAACAACATTTATGTCAAAATATTAGATAGAGCAAGTTAAATGTTGTATTTTTGCATCACAATAAAAGATACCTATAGAGTTTTAAGGTAGTATATAGTACAATTAGTTTTACGAGTTTTTCTCTTCTTTCCAATTTTATTTTACAATTACTTTTTCAATAGTGTTTTAAATTATATGAATTGTTTTCAATTTCATTAATAATTTTTTAGTATGCTTTTCTTAATTAGGATGTTCTTTATTGTGAAAATAACAATTAATAATTTATAAAATTAAGTAAAGATGCAAGAAGGCACAGTAAAATTTTTTGACAATATCAAGGGATTTGGATTTATTAAATCATCAGAAACAGGTGAAGATATTTTCGTACATAATTCTGGTTTAACAGATGAAATTAGAGAAGATGACAAAGTTCAGTATAACACTGAGCAAGGTAGAAAAGGTTTAAACGCAATAAACGTTGAAGTTATAAGTTAAACCCTAAAAATAATGTTTGTCTTATAAAGAAATGCATTATGTATAAAAAAAGACCGTTTTTTCAAACGGTCTTTTTTTATAATTTAAAATCTCCTTTTTGTTGAAAAGGAGATTTTAGTAGAGGGTTTTCAAAGGCAACAAAAAAAATCACAAAAAAGTATTGCGTATTAAAAAATAAATTACATTTGCTACGCATTTAGCTGAACAAATTGAAACCTGTTTCTATGTTCGGGCTTTTGAAAATTAGGAAGTCATATTCAAAAGCAGCTTATAGGATAAGCGACCGAATTTTAAAGCTAACTTCCGTTACTCCAATCGCTGCTAGTCAGCATATGTATGGTTTTGTGCCAACAACACAAAATCCACTTCAGGTTTGATATATCATCATTATTATTTCCGTTTTTTTTGAAACGTAGCGTTTCTTATTTCAATTTTTAATTAATCACGTTTTTTAAACTAATAATGAATACTAAATATATTGATCTAATCAATCAAACATTCGATTTTCCACAAGATGAATTTAAACTTGCGGAACACAAACTACGCTTTCATAATGTTAACCTAATGCAATTGGTTGAACAGTATGGAGCACCTTTAAAATTCACGTATTTACCACAAATATCAAATAATATTCAACGAGCAAAACAATGGTTTACTGCTGCTATTGAAAAGTATGACTATAAAGGTAAATACAACTATTGCTATTGTACTAAAAGTTCGCATTTTAAGCATGTGTTGCATGAAGCGTTAAAAAATGATATCCATATTGAAACCTCTTCGGCTTTTGATATTGATATCGTTGAAAATCTAAAGCGTGAAGGTAAAATTGACAATAATACCTATATTATTAGCAACGGTTTTAAGCGCGCGCAATATGTTACTAATATTGCAAGACTTATTAATGAAGGACATAAAAACTGTATTCCAATCATTGATAATTATGAGGAAATCGATTTGTTATCACAAGAAATCAATGGCAACTTCAATATAGGAATACGAATAGCATCTGAAGAAGAACCAAAATTTGAATTCTATACGTCTCGCTTAGGAATTGGCTACAAAAACATCGTACCTTTTTACAAAAATCAAATTCAAAATAATGAAAAAGTTGAACTTAAAATGCTTCACTTTTTCATTAATACAGGAATTCGAGATAATGCATACTATTGGAACGAATTATTAAAATGTTTAAAGGTTTATACGAGCTTAAAAAAGATTTGTCCAAGTTTAGATAGCTTAAATATTGGAGGAGGATTTCCAATTAAAAACTCATTAGCATTCGATTTTGATTACGAATATCTTGTAGATGAAATTGTAAATCAAATCAATATTACTTGTGAAGAAGAAGGTGTTGAAGTGCCAAATATTTTTACAGAGTTTGGAAGTTTTACAGTAGGTGAAAGTGGTGGCGCGATTTACGAAGTGCTATACCAAAAGCAACAAAACGACCGTGAAAAATGGAACATGATTAACTCGTCGTTTATCACAACACTTCCTGATACTTGGGCTATTAATAAGCGCTTTATTATGTTGCCTATAAACCGTTGGAATGATAGTTACGAGCGTGTGTTACTTGGTGGTTTAACCTGCGATAGCGACGATTATTATAATAGTGAGCAACATATGAATGCTATTTATTTGCCAAAGTATAATAAAGAAAAACCATTGTATATAGGCTTTTTTAATACAGGAGCTTATCAAGAAACCATTGGAGGTTTTGGAGGGTTGCAACACTGCTTAATTCCAACACCAAAGCATGTTTTAATTAACAAAGATGCTGAAGGAAATATAACGACTGAGCTTTTTTGTGAGCAACAAAAAAGCGAAGACTTACTTAAAATTTTGGGTTACGATCCAAAACCTGATATTAACACAACACAAACAATAAACAAAAATGCTAACATAGTGTTAGCTGATAAATAAAAAAATGAAAACTAAAACTTATGCTGGAATTCCGGCAGAACTTGCAAAATTAGAGCAAGCAAAAATTGTATTAATTCCTGTGCCTTACGATGGTACAAGCACATGGCAAAAAGGAGCCGATAAAGGTCCTGAAGCATTTTTAAATGCGTCTGAAAACATGGAGCTTTACGACATTGAAACAGATACCGAAGTGTATAAACAAGGTATATATCTTGCTGATGCAGTAACTGAAAATAGCTCGCCAGAAGCTATGGTTGATGCAGTACACCAAACCACAAAGAAGTATATTAAAAAGAACAAATTTGTGACCATTTTTGGCGGCGAGCACTCTGTTTCTATTGGTACTATTAGAGCTTTTAACGAAATGTTTCCAGATTTAACTGTATTACAACTTGATGCACATGCCGATTTACGTGAAAGCTATGAAGGTTCTACCTGCAATCACGCTTGTGCTGTATATGAAGCAAGCCAAACTACTAACTTAATTCAAGTGGGAATTCGTTCTATGGATGCTATTGAAAAAACAGTTATGGATGAGGAAAAAACCTATTTTGCTCATGACATGGTAACAGACGATACTTGGATGGACTCTGCTATTGACCAAATGACAGATAATGTATTTATCACCATTGATTTAGATGCGTTTGATCCATCAATTTTACCAAGTACAGGAACACCAGAACCAGGAGGTTTGTTATGGTATGAAACTCTTGAGTTCTTAAAACAAGTGTTTGAAGAAAAAAATGTAGTTGGTTTTGATATAGTAGAGCTTTGTCCTAATGCAAAAGAAAAATCATCTGATTTTCTGGCGGCGAAACTATATTATAAAATGTTAAGTTATAAGTTCCAAAATGAAGATGCTGATGATGATTATGATAATTCATTTGAAAGTACTTACGTAAATAAAAATAACACACTAAAATTTGTTGAAGATGACGACTACTAAAGGCCCAATTTCGCAATTTATAGAAAAACATTATTTGCACTTTAACGCTGCTGCTTTAGTTGATGCAGCAAAAGGTTACGAGGCACAATTAGAGTCTGGTTCAAAAATGCTAGTATCATTAGCAGGTGCTATGAGTACTGCAGAACTTGGTAAAAGTTTTGCTGAAATGATTCGTCAAGACAAAGTACACATTATTTCATGTACAGGAGCTAACCTAGAGGAAGACATCATGAATTTGGTAGCACATTCGCATTATAAACGCGTACCTAACTATCGCGATTTAACACCTCAAGAAGAGTGGGAATTATTGGAAAAAGGATTAAATAGAGTAACCGATACGTGTATTCCAGAAGAAGAAGCTTTCCGAAGATTACAAGAACATATTTATAAAATATGGAAAGATGCTGAAGCTAATGGCGAACGCTATTTACCACACGAATATATGTACAAAATGTTGTTGTCTGGAGTGCTTGAGCAATATTATGAAATCGACTTAAAAGATTCTTGGATGTATGCTGCTGCAGAGAAAAACTTATCCATTGTATGTCCAGGTTGGGAAGACAGTACTATGGGGAATATTTTTGCAAGCTATGTGCTTAAAGGCGAACTCAAAGCTAGCACTATGAAATCTGGAATTGAATACATGACTTTTTTAGCCAATTGGTACACAGATAATTCTAAAAAAGGCATTGGTTTTTTTCAAATAGGAGGCGGAATTGCAGGTGATTTCCCTATTTGTGTCGTGCCAATGTTATATCAAGATATGGAACGTACAGACACACCATTCTGGAGTTATTTTTGCCAAATAAGTGATTCAACTACTAGCTATGGTTCGTATTCTGGAGCTGTGCCAAACGAGAAAATTACTTGGGGAAAATTAGATATTGATACACCAAAATTTATTATTGAAAGTGATGCAACGATAGTTGCACCTTTAATTTTTGCATATCTTTTGGATTTGTAAGGTTATTGTTGTTAAATTTACAAGAAACCTCAAATAGAGCATAATTTTTAACTCATGAAAAGAGCAGACGACAATCGTAAACGTATTATCGTAGATTTTAAGAAATTAACACCTGAAATATTAGGCTTGTTAGTTGAGAAGTATCCTGATGGATATGATGAAGATCATATTATTTCTTTTAGGAATGCAAAAAATGAAGTTGTTGAAGCAGTACAAGTAGATACTGATGATACTAGGTATTTGGTAAAAGTAAGTACCAAATTAGTGAAAACTATGGAAAATTACGATGAGGATGATTATGAAGATTATGATGATGATGACCCTACAGCTGTACAAGATCCAGATTTAGAAGCATCAGACGAACCAGAAAATTACGATTAAAAAATTATAACATGCAAACAGCTGTTTTTAAGTCTTACGAAAACGGTTTTTACACGTTTTTGTTTAATAATGGAGGAGAAATGGTTTTTGAAGAGGTACATCCAAGAGTGTTAAAACAATTTGACCTTCAAAATGATGACACGCTTATTGACCAAACCTTTAGAGTATCGTTTGTTGAGGTTTATGACGATTTAGACGAAGATTATTTAGCCTATCGTATAGAAAGTATGAAACTTCCTTTATAACTATTTTATTACACATTTAGTATTATGTTAAACTAGCAATGTATCCTGTTGTTGCGTATCACGTAGCCAACACTATCAATATTAAGGCAAGTAAACAGCAGTTGCAGTTGCAATTACTGTTTCAAGATAGTGACGAACTGTTTTATAGCAGTTCAAAAGATAAGTTTGTATATATTTTTCATTATGGTATGGTGAGTTTTTTCAACATGACCAATAATGAAATAGACGCAATTTTAAAACAAATAAAACCCTATTGCGATAATTATTTTTCTGAAAGAATTTTAGAAGAAATCAATGTAGTGGTTCAAGACCATACGTTAAAAGTTCAGTTTGAACATGTGGTGTTACCTAAGCTAGATTCTGAAATGATAAGGTTAGTAATGCTCAACGCATCACAATCGGTGGCGTTAAACCGTTTTTCAGAAATTACTGAAGCTTTGTTAATTGAAACCAATGAGCATACAAAATATCTTGAAAATAGAGGAAAACTCGATATTTCAGGGAATAAGCTTAAACGCTTTATTGGTAAGATACTTAATATTAAAAACAAAATTTCGGAGAACTTGTATATTTTCGATTCGCCAGATATTACTTGGGAAGATGCTCAATTGAATCGATTGAACATAGAGCTTAAAAAAACCTTCGATTTAAAAGATCGTTACCACCTCATTCACGACCGTATAGATATTATTAAAGAAAACCTAGAGCTCTTTAAAGATATTATGGATCATAAAGAGAGTAGCAAACTGGAATGGATCATTATTATTTTAATCCTAGTGGAAGTGGTGGATATGTTTGTGGGAAAGTTGTTATTTTAGGACGGGTCAATCATTCTATTTAGTTGATTAAGTAATTTTTTATATGCATTGTTAGCAAAAGTTATATTGAACAGTTCCCATTCACAATATCATTAAAACTAGGGTTATATCCATTTCCGTGTGTGCCAAATATATTACCATTTAGTATAAAACCTGTTAAGGGACAGAAGTTTTTTAATGATAAATTCCAATGGAAACCCAAATTTTCTGAAACTACTTCTAGACTAGAAAGGCCGTTTATGTCAGTCAGATTGTTATTACTACCAATATTTAAATTTCCATTGACTGAAATTAAATTGTTTAATCCATCTAAACTAATTAGACTGTCATTATATTGTATTTCAAATTCATTTGTAGAAGTCAAATTATTTAATCCATTGAGGCTTAATAAACTATCATTTTGTCCAATATAAATATTACCACCGACGTTAGATAAATTACCTAAACCAGTGATGTTTATTAGTAAATCATTTCCTGAAAATTTACCGATTGTTAAATCTCCACTAATACTAGTCAAGTTTTCTAAACCATCAAGGTTTGTTAAAGAGTTATTTGTGTCTATGTTAAGATGACCTTGTATATCATTTAAATTAGAAAAGCCATTTATGTTATTTAATAGCGTATTACCACCAATATATAAATAACCTTTTATTACTTGCAATTCACTAAATCCATCAATTTCTGTTAGTTCAAGGTTTGACCTTAAGCTTAAAAATCCATTTAATTCTTGAAGATTATTAAAACCACTTATTTTGTCCAAGTTATGATTGAAGTCAATATGTAAATAACTATTTATAGTATTTAGATTATTAAAGCTATTTATATCTTCTAATGCGATGTTACTGTCGATTGACATTCCATTGTTTACAGAAATCAAGCTATCAAAACCATCTATATGAACTAGATTATTGTTTGAGAAAATATTTAAAGCTCCGACTTTAATCAAATTATTTAAACCATTCAATGATATTAATTTATCATTGAAAACAATAGATAAACCCTCGGTAATTTCTGATAAATTATTTAATGGTGTTAGGTCAACAATATCTGTCAAATCAGTTGGTTCAAATTCATCATTATCTTTGATTAATAAAGAGCCGTTTATTTTTGTACAGCCACTATTCCCAAATTCATTTATTTCATTTTGAGAAGTTAAAATAATATCTCCTACACATTCGGTTGAGCTATTGTCCAGTTCTTCTTGATTAGCACTGTCATTACAAGCTGTAAAAACAAATAAGATTGTCAATATTGGTAAATAGATTTTCTTCATATGTAAGGGTTTAATTTTTGCTAATGTTAAGATAAATTCAGTTTTAGAAGTTTATCGACAGCTAAACAAAATTAGTTGTTTTTTCTCACAAAGTCAAATTGCGCTTAGGTTGTAACCAAACCTCGTAAATAAATACAGCATATACAATACTGTACTCTAAGGCTATGATCCATAGGTTTTCTGTTTTGTTAGCGTTTCCTATTTGTACATACGACAAATAACTGAGAATGATTACAAAACTCCACACCAACGGGAATTTGTATTTGGTAAAGACAGATAAAATAAGTAATGTAGCAACATACCAAGGGTGTACAGTAGTTGCTGTAAAATAATAAAACGATAAAGCAAAAAGCATTGTAGTAATGAGTTGCACCATGGTTTTATTCTTCTTAAGAAAAGCCATGCCAATTACAAACATAAGAATCATTATTGCTGTAAACTTTCCAATAATGGCAATTTCGTTGTAGCCTCTAAACAAATAACCAACTTCTCTAATTATGTAATATATGCTAGCATTAAATTCGAAGTTTTGAAACCATAATACAACTGTTTCAGTGTAGTTATTTATAAATTGTTGTGAGAAAAAAGGTAGAAACAGTAAAATAGTGGTTACGCCAATTATAGCGTAAAAACCAATCAATTTTGTTGTGTTCGGCAGAATTAAAACATCTGTGTCATTACGAGGAGCTTGCGACGTGGTAATCTCTTTAATAGAAACAGATTGCTTCGTTTCTCTCGCAATGACGTTTCTTTTAGTAAACCATTGCCAGAACAAAGGCAAAAACAACAACGGCATTAACTTAATTGACACCGAACAGGCAAAAACCACCGCAGCCCATTTCCATTTACCAGAATACAGCAAATACAAACTCCATACTAAAAAGAAAATCATCACACCTTCAAAATGTAAATTTCCAGTAAGTTCAATAATAATAAACGGATTTAAAATGTACCAGAAAATGTTGTGTGCTGGTAACTTTAATTTCTCAAGTAATTTTTGTCCAAAGTAAAGCGTACCAAAATCTGCCGCAATAATAATGAGCCTTAAAACAACAACAGAGCCAAGAATATTTTTACTAGCAAATAAGCCAGCAAATACAAAACACAACTGATTTAAAGGAGGATAATTGGTAAAATGACTTGCGCTTAAGCCTCCCATTCCAGTATATAATTCTTGTGCTTGAGCTACTAGAAATTCACCATTTGCAATAAACGATTCTGGCGTATAGAGATAAGGGTTAAAACCTTCTAAAATCATACGACCATCCCAGATAAAGCGGTAAAAATCCTGTGATAGGTTTGGAATAGCAAGTATAAACACCGTTCGAAATATAAAGGCAATCCAAGTGAGTAATTTTAAATCGTGTTTAGATATTTGAATGAGTTTATAAAACAGAAAAAACAAACCAGAATACAGGCTCAAGAGCTTAATATAATCTGTTCTTACTAAATCGTAAGCAAACGACCAATAGAATAAAATAGACGTTACAGCAAGTAGTAAAAGAATTTTATGAAGCTTCCAAAACTGCATTAAGCCTTAGATGTTAGTGACTTAAAAAACACATAGCCAAAACCAAGAAATAACATTAAGTGAAAAGGGAACAACCCAAAATCGCCACCTTGATCACCAACTACGAATGCGCTGTACATTCCAAAGGCAAAATACAGCATCAATAAGCCTTCAAAAATCACGTTTAACGAGATATTCTTTTTAAGGTATTTATTATCTTTCCAGCTATCTTTAAGCGAATTGATATTGAATTTTGGCGTGCGTATAAAATCACTTCGTTTTCCTAAATGCCCTTCAATCACTGCAATGGAGTTATGCAGTGAAAAGCCCATGGCTATGGAGAAAAAGGTAATGAACATTCCAATATACTGTACAAAACTTTTTAAACTACTGCCATACGTTTTTTTAAACATAAACCAGTAGCAAATAAAAAAGATGAGCGTACTAATGACGAAGAAACTCATTACATAAAAGTATATGCTTAATTGTTCATGTTCGTTTTTAATATATAGCATTGGAATACTTAAAATGCCAACAATCAAGACGTTTAAAAACATGGTGCTATTTAATAGATGTAGCAATCCATGAACTTTAGTTTTAGCCGAAATATTTTGGTTTTTTAATACTTTCCATAGCATTTTTCTAAAGTTTTCGGCACCACCTTTGTTCCATCTAAATTGTTGTGAACGTGCAGCACTAATCACCACAGGTAATTCGGCAGGCGTTTCAATATCTTCTAAGTATTTAAATTTCCAGTTTTTAAGCTGCGCTCTGTAGCTTAAATCTAAATCTTCAGTCAATGTATCACCTTCCCAATTTCCAGCATCAATAATACATTCTTTCCTCCAAATACCAGCAGTACCATTAAAATTAATAAAATGCCCTTTACTATTTCTACCTACTTGCTCTAATGAAAAATGAGCATCCAACGCAAACGCTTGAATTTTAGTAAGTACTGAATAATCTCTGTTAATATGTCCCCAACGTGTTTGCACTACGCCAACTTCTTTGTCTTTAAAAAATGGAATGGTACGTTGTAACCAATCTTTTTTAGGTAAAAAATCGGCATCAAAAATGGCTATGAATTCACCTTTGGCCACTTTTAATCCCTCTTTTAAAGCACCAGCTTTAAAGTTTTTTCGATCTTCACGAACCACATGTTGTATGTCTAAACCTGTTTGTTGTAATAGTTGGATGTGTTTTTCGGTAGCTTGAAACGACTCGTCTGTAGAATCGTCTAAAACTTGTATTTCTAGTTTGTTTTTTGGATAGTCAATTTTTGAAATATTTTCCAGTAAACGTTCCATGACATACAATTCGTTATACACAGGAAGTTGTATGGTAACAAAAGGCACTTCATTTGGGTTGGTTAAATCAAATTTTGGAGAGGTGTCTTCCTTTTTTTGAGCAGATAAGTAGTTAAATAACAGGTTTAATTGTGCCAATGCATACATAAAAATAAGTATGAGTGCAGTAGAATATATAATGATTATAATGGTTTCTAAAATCATTGTTTAAAACTGTATTTAAAAATCCAACCAAGTATTTTTACACCTGCAAAGATAGCGCCTTTTATTGTTCCTGAAACTTTAGAAATTCCAATACGGTTTCTATAATTTACAGGAATTTCAACATAACTTAGTTTTTGTTTCAAGGCTTTTAATTGCATTTCTACTGTCCAGCCATAGGTTTTATCTTCCATATTAAGAGCTAATAATTTATCATATTTAATTGCTCTAAAAGGGCCTAAATCGGTAAATGTTGATCTAAACATAATCCGCATTAAACTAGTTGCTAACCAATTTCCAAATATTTGTGGCATGGTCATAGAACCCCGTTCTCTAAGTCGTTTAACGCGAGCACCAATTACAAAATCAATATTATTTTCAATAATTGGTTGTACTATTTTGGTTAATTCTTCAGGATAATCGCTATAATCACCATCTAAAAACACAATGATATCTGGTTTTTGTGATTGCTCAGCCACATAGTCCATTCCTTTTAAACAAGCATAACCATAACCTTTACGAGGTTGGGTTAAAACGGTTGCTCCAGCTTTTCTAGCATTTATTTCGGTGTTATCTGTAGAGTTATTACTCACTACAATAGTTTCATTAACAATATTTGGAATATCATTAATGACCTTTGCTATTGAATCAGCTTCGTTATACGCTGGAATGATGACTTTAATTATTGGCATTTAGTGTTTGTTTTCGAGTTGCAAAAGTACGATAGTTTTGTAGTTATTTGTTATTCACTAAATCCATTAAATCCACATCATTGCCTAAAAGTATTTCGGTTGGGTTAATTCGTCCTTTTTCAGGTCCATTTTCTAATTTTAAAACACCTCTTGGGCAAACCGCAGAACAAATACCACAACCAACACAACTAGCTCGTACAATATTTTCACCTTTTTGTGCATAAGCTCTTACATCAATACCTTGTTCGCAATAGGTAGAACAATTTCCGCAAGAAATACATTGTCCTCCATTCGTGGTAATCCTAAAACGTGATTTAAAACGTTGCACGATGCCTAAATAAGCGGCTAAAGGGCAACCAAATCTGCACCAAACTCGATTTCCAAAAATAGGGTAGAATCCTGTGCCAATTACTCCAGCAAATATAGAACCAATTAAGAAGCCATAAATATCTTGTATGGTTTGTGTTTTAATGCCTAAAACTGCATCAGCACCAGAAAAATAGGCATAGAGCGTAAACCCTGTCATAACCAAAGCAAATGCCAAAACACTATGTACTAACCATCGCTCTAGCTTCCATGCTTTTAAAGATTTATCGGATAATTGTCTGTAAGGATCACCTAGTGTTTCAGCTAAGCCACCACAACCACAAACCCAAGAGCAGTACCAACGTTTCCCAAAGAAATATACCATTATAGGAACTATAACGAGTGTAAGGACAATTCCCCAAATTAAAATAAACAATCCTAATCCACCACTGGCGATGAGTTGGTCTAAATTCCAACTGTAAAAGAAATCGTAATCTAACGGAAAGGCATTTTTAAAATCGTACCAAGGTTTTTCAAAGCGTACTAATATTTCAGGAATTAAAAATGCAAATACAATTTGGAAGAATAATACAGAGGTTGTTCGTAATATTTGATATTTATTATGACGGTATTTAATGTACATGCGTACTGCCATTACTGTCATAACAACACAGTATAAAAATCCATATAAAAACCACTGACTTGCTAAATTTCCACTAATATTTTTACTAATAGGGTCAACAATGTATGTCCAATTAACAATATAATCTGGTCTAAAATAAAGCAGCAAATAAAAACCAACCAAAAAGATAAATACAAACCAACCAATCCAACCTCTATTTGTTGCAGCATTAAACCAAACCCTATTATTTTTTATCCCTGGAGGTCCTTTTACAATCACATTTGGAATAATGTACATGAGTGCTCCAAGAATACCAAGTCCAAAAGTTAACCACCAAAACAACCACTTATGCTCCTTAACAATACCACTGCCAGATAGTTTGGCTATTTCATAAGAAAAGCTATGTGGTTTGTCCCAAATTACTTTGTCCCATTCGCTATTTTGTTTATGCGTTTCATTGGCTGTTTCTAAAGAAGAAATAATTTTAGAAGAAAGCGAAAACGGATTGGTAAATTCTTTCCCAACCACATTGTTTTTCATATTATCAATAAAAAGCTCACTTTTTATGCCTTTGCTATCTATGAGGTTGTTTAAAATTTCAGGAGTCACTTCATACTTTCCAATAAAGATGAGCGATGTAAATGTTAAAAGACCAACCAAAAATATAGCAAGCCCTGTGTTTTGTATATGCTTCATAGTTAGTTGACTTTAAAGATTCGTTTCCAGTTTTTCTTTTTTAATTGAATATTTGAGACATTTTCAATGTTGAATTTTGTTACAATCTCTTTTTCATGGAGTTTATAAAATTCAGGGTCAAAATTGGCGTCAGCTAAATGTTCTAGCACATATTTTACCGATTGTTTTTCAGTCAGCATTTTATCAAAAAACTCATGACGCATTCGTATGCCAAAAGTGTTGATTCCAATAAATTCGCCTGTGTTTTTATCATAACTAATATGAATGCATTTCTTGCCACTTTCATGTTCCCAATAAAAACGCGCTTCATTTTCTTTAGGTTGTGCCCAAACCCAACCGTAGGTTTGATATTCAATGTCAAAAAACTTAGCTGAGTTAAACCAATGTCCAGGTTTATATTCTATACGATTACCACAAATGGTTTGCGCAATGGTTTCTCCCATCATACGCCCTGTGTACCAAACTGCTTCAATTGGTCTGCGATTTCCTATTGGGTCAAGTTGCTCTGCACAATCACCAATAGCATAAATATTTGAGATGTTAGTTTCTAAGTAGCGATTCACTTTCACACCTCTACCAGTTTCAATACTTTGACCAGACTCAGTACGAGTATTTGAATCTTTTAAAAAATCAATATTTGGGGACACACCAGCTGTTAATCCAACAACATTACAAGGAATTTCTTCTCCAGTTTCTTGAATAATTACAGATTTAACTTTTCCGTTTTTATCCGAAATTATTTCTTTTAAATTAGATGATAAACGTAAATCAATGCCGTTGCTTATAATTTCTTTATTTATCATTTGACTTTCTTCATTGGGTAGTACACCATTCCAAAAACTAGATTCACGAACTAAAAACGTTACTGGAATATGACGAGAATGTAGCATTTCTGCTAGTTCAATACCAATGAGTCCACCACCAACAATTACAGCACGTTTACACACTTTATTATTAGGCGCATATGTTTCTAGCTTCTCTAAATCTTGTTTGTGATACATTCCCATGACACCATTTAAGTTTTGCCCAGGCCATCCAAACTTGTTGGGTTTGCTTCCAGTGGCAATAATAAGCTTGTCGTAATGTAAACTGTCGCCATTAGCAAAATGTAAAGTGCTGTTTTCTGTATCTACGTTTTCGACATATCCATTTTTTAAATTGATGCGATTTTTTTTCCAAAACCAATTTTCATAAGGTTGTGTATGTTCAAACTTTAAATGTCCCATATACACATACATAAGAGCAGTGCGAGAGAAAAAATAATCTGATTCTGCCGAAACAATAGTAATTTTTTTATCGGAAAGTTTTCGAATATGTCTAGCGGCTGTAACGCCAGAAATTCCATTTCCAATAATAACAATATGCTCCATAGTTTTGGTTTAGTTAAAAGGTTTGTCGAAGGTTTTGTTAAATCCTTAACTAGATAATTTCAGATTGTTTAAATTTAGAAATTAATTAACACTTATGAAGATAGTTTTTAGGCTTTGTTTGATATTCCTTTTATGCTCTTGTAGTATGACAACGTATAAAACTCCAAAAATAAATGGTGTGAGTTTTGTAGCGTCTAGAGATTCTATTTCAGTTGAACACGTAAAGCCATTAGTTAACATTAACGCCAACTACGCAGCTATTATGCCTTTTGGTTTTTTTAGAGATGTTAACAGTCCTACCATTATCTATAATACAAAGAGACAATGGTTTGGCGAATCAAAGCAAGGCGCTAAACAGTATATAGAAGTATTGCATGCGCAAGGAGTTAAAGTTATGATGAAACCTCATATTTGGATAGGTAGAGGTAATTTTACTGGTCATGTAACAATGACATCGGAAGAAAAATGGCAACAGTTTGAAGCGTCATATTCAAGGTTTATTTTGGATTTTGCCGAATTAGCAGAACAAACAAATGCTGAATTACTTTGTATTGGAACAGAATTAGAAAAATTTATTGAGCACAGACCAGAGTATTGGCACGAATTAATAAATAAAATTAAAAAAGTTTATAAAGGCAAACTTACGTATGCAGCCAATTGGGATGAATTTAAGCGTACACCATTTTGGAGTGAATTAGATTATATTGGTGTGGATGCTTACTTTCCTGTTAGCGATGCACAAACACCAACTGTTGAAGAATGTTTAGAAGGTTGGAAGGCACATAAAGCAGTTATAAGTGAGGTTTCTGATAAATTTGACAAACCCATCTTATTCACTGAATTTGGATATAGAAGTGTGGATTATTCTGGAAAAGAACCTTGGAAATCTGACAGAAATATGAACAGTGTAAACATGAAAGCTCAGGTAAACACTACCAAGGCATTATTCGATACCTTTTGGCAAGAAGACTGGTTTGCTGGAGGCTTTATTTGGAAATGGTTTCGCAACCATGAAAAAAGTGGTGGTGAAAACAACACCCAATTTACACCACAGAATAAGCCTGTTGAAGCAATAATTAAGGAAACATACTGAAGCAATTAAGCAACATATTTCTTATAGTAATCATAAAGCTCTTCAGCAGAAGCACCTAGCCATTTTTTCACGTAAATAGTCCAAAAGTGATATTGTAGTTTCCAAATACCGTGTTGTTTGTAACGACGTGCAGAGGTGATGAGCTTTTTGTTAATGACTGTAAATTGCTTTCGTTTATAAAGCTCGTTAATTAAAATGTTGTCTTCATAAATTGTATAAGCTTCATCAAAACCACCAATCTCATCAAACAGTTCTTTTGTAATAAACTGACTTTGGTCGCCACCACGACAGGCTCTCCAACGAAACTGTGTAAGCCAACTTGCTAAGCGCAACCACCAGTGGTTATGATTAAACTGTAATCGAAAACAACCTGCTAAATTCCCTTTTTCAACTTCATTAATAATGTATAGGTCAAAATTTTTAGGAGGAAACGAATCGGCATGTAAGAAGTATAAAATATCACCTGTAGCAAAGCTTGAGCCAGTATTCATTTGTTTGGCTCTGCCTTTTTCTGAGTTTTTTAATAGAATGTCAGGTCGAGTGTTTTCGCTTTGCGGAAAAGTATCAAGCCCTTTTTTATCTGATTCTCGATACAAATCAAATTTGTTTTCGACTGCACTTCGACTTTGCTCAGTGACCACACTCAAACTGACATTTGATTCACTTGAAGTGACAAAAGGTAAAACTATATCTTTCGATGCATCAGTACTTCCACCATCAACAACAATAATTTCTGCAATGTTTTCTTTTGATGAATTTTTTAATAAATGTTCTAACAGATGCTTAATAGTTTCTGCTTCATTAAGTATTGGAATAATGATTAAAATTTTAGTCATTCAAGTCCCAATTGTAATCTTTGTATCGCTTTTTAGCGTTTGGTGAAATATTTATGTCTGAATATTGATTTAAGAAATCAATCAAGCTTCCATTTTTGGTAAAGTCTTTTGAAAACCAATCGAATATTTTTGAAATCTTGATGTTATTTTTTGAAATTTCATTTCGGTTGGTATCTGCTAAAAATTCTTTTGTGGCATCTGTTAATTGTGTCTCTAAATTATGGGCTGTAAAGGCCTTGTTTTGTAATTTAGGACAAGAAAAAGAAGCGCATACAATAGCAAAGTGAATGCGTGGTTCAGCCATTTTACGAAGTATTTCATGTTCAACATGGTTTAAGGACATGGTCTCGCCACCAATGTTAAAGAATTTTTGATCCCAAGGCTGTTTAATGTCTTTTATGCTTTTTATAGGGTAATTATCAATAATTAATTTTACGGTAAAGGCATTATAAACATTTATCCAGTAGGCTAATTTTTCGTTTTTAGATGCGTTGCTTGCTGGTTTGTTTTGAGACAGTGTTTTTAAATAAGCATCTAACTTATTAACGTTCTTTTTAAACCCTTTGTAATCTACATTTCCTTTAGAATCGACATGGGTTTTTAACAAAGTAGTCCATTGATCGTGATTAACTTTTTGTGCAAATACTGCAGTTCCTAGTATAAATAGAGGAACAAATAATAGTTTTTTTATAAGATTCATTATAGTATGTTTTTTTGTGTTTAACAACAGCCTCCACCATCATAGTGATAAGTAGATTCACTAATATGAATATCATCACGATTAAGATTTGCTAAAGTTCCAGCGGTTTTATCGCAAATTGCTAATGGCTGGTTTTTTAAAAGTACATGTCCAGCTTTGTCATCAAAATAGTCTTGGTCACCAAAATAGATAGCCGCTTTCCCTGTAAATATACATGGACCATCACTTGGCATTGGATCTTTTATTGCGGCAACTTCAATAGATTCTATATAAATCAATTTGTCCGTAGGATAATTTTTAGAATCTAAGATTCTGTATGGTTTTCTTGCACGAATCTCAATGGTTCCAAATCCAGCATCTGTTAGTGCTTTTACATATTCAGCAATTGGCAAGCTACCACTTAGGCATAAAGCTCTTAAACGCTCATCATTACGAAGCTCATCATTCATTGGTTGTTCACAGGTTGGATCACTCATTACTAAACGTCCGTGAGGTTTTAATACACGATACATTTCGGCAATGGCCTTTTTTAGGTCGTCTGCTTTAAAAATATTGAATAAGCAATTTTGTGCTGCTACATCAATACTATTGTCTTGAACAGGAAGATTCATAGCATCGCCTTTTTTAAGATCAACAAACTCACTTTTAAACCAAGGGTTTTGCGCTTCGGCTTCAATGAAATTTTTACGAGATGCTTCTAGCATTTCATCAACCACATCAACACCAATTACACCACTTTTTTGACGATTAAAGTAAGCAAATTGCAATAGTTCCATACCACCACCAACGCCAACATAGAGCATTTTGGGGTTGTTGGTTAAATCACGTGCATGTACTGTGCTACCACAACCATAATTCATTTCCTGCATGATACGAGGAATTTTTAAACCTGGTAATTCCCAAATAGGGTTAGTGGTACAACATAAGCCTACATCTGGTGTTAATGCCGCTTCTTTATATACGTCGTAAGTAGTTTCTAAATAATTGCTCATAGTTTTTGTCGAATTTATTTATTTTTTTGTCATTAAAGAATCGATAGAAATAGTATCCCATTTTTTTGGGAGAAGTAAAATGCTTATAAGTAATATGGCTCTGAACATAACATGTGATAAATCCCAAATAGGATCTTTTAAGCCGTGGCCTATGGTAACAATTATTAATACAGATGCTAATATATACAGTGTGTAATCTATTTTCAACCCAATTATTAAGAGTGCGCCTCCAACTAATTCTGCTAATGAGGTGTAATAAGCTGTAAAATATAATATGAATTCAGGAATTATGTCAGCATAACTTGACAAGAAAAAGTTTTGATAAACGTTTTCTAGGCCAAACTTAAAAACTTTTCCAAATCCTTGAAAAAAGAATATGAAGCCTAAGAGGAATCTTAAAGTTAATACAGCTATTTGTTTGTTTAAATGCACTATAATTGTTTTATTAATTCTTTAAAAAGCGTAATCATATTTGGTTCTGCTTTTGCTGCCATTTCAATAATTTCAGCAATGTTTATGGGTTTTAGATTATCTGGGTCGCATTCATCTGTTAAAACTGACACTGCTGCTGCTTTTAATTTTAAATGATTGGCCACAATTATTTCAGGAACAGTACTCATACCAACAGCATCGGCGCCAATTATTTTAAGCATTCTATATTCAGCTCTTGTTTCTAATTGAGGTCCAACAACACTTACATAAACACCTTTGTGCAATTTTATGCCTTTGTCTTTAGCTATGTTTTCAAACTTAGAATTAATGTCTTGGTCGTAAGGAGTGCTCATGTCTGTAAACCGTTCTCCTAGTTGCGAAACGCCTTTAAAAGCTAAAGGGGAACTACCTTGAAGATTAATATGGTCATCAATAAGCATTAATTCACCTTTGTTAAAATTCAAATTAATTGCGCCTGAGGCATTAGATACTAATAACGTATGAATGCCTAATTTTTCCATAATACGAACAGGATACGTCACATCTTGAAGTGAGTAGCCTTCATATACATGAAAGCGACCTTGCATAACGACTACTTTTTTGCCTTCCAAAACACCATAAATTAACTTTCCTTTATGGAACTCTACAGTAGCTGTTGGGAAGTATGGAATATGGTTGTAACTAACTTCATTAATAATGTCTATTTCATTAAGAAGCTGCTCTAAACCAGTACCTAGAATAATGCCTATTTCTGGTTTGTCAAATCCTTTTTCTATTAAATATTCGGTGGTTTTTTTTATTTGTTTAATCATTTATTTAAATATTTTTTAAAAGCTTGAATATTTTTTAAATCGTCGTAAACATCAATATCATTTAATGTTTCCAGTAAATAAAGATGTTTGTTTTTTAAATCTTTTATAGTGTCTTTAAAAACGGTAGAGGTTCCCCATTTTTTATTTTTAAAGACTTGTGAATATAAAGATTTCATTGCTAATAAATAGTAGCCTCCATCATGAGCAGGACCTATGACTATATCATTTTCACCTAACGCTTTAAAGGCTTCATTTATATGGTTTGGATTTAAATTGAAGAGGTCACTTCCTATAATTGCAACCTTGTCATAATTATTGCTGAATGCTTCAAAAAAAGCATTGTGCATGCGAACACCTAAATCGTCTCCATGTTGTTGGTGTTTCTGATAAATTGAAGTATCCCAAATATCATGCTCTCTAATTTTTACTGAATAATAAACAGCTTTGTCGCACTTTAAATTTCTGGTTGTTTTTTCAGTTCTATCTAGAAGGGTTTTGTAAATGGTTAATGCATTTTCTTCACCAATAGATTTTGCTAAACGGGTTTTTACTTTACCAAGCTCTGGATTTCGGGTGAATATGATGAGCAAGTTTTTACTCATATACTTTTATTCCTTTTGTTAGCCATTGGCTCCATTCTTTAGAAAAAACATGTATGCTTTCTGTTTCTGTTGCTTCTGAATTATAAACATTAAAATCTTTATTTTTCCATTCAAAAATACCTCCATAGAGATTATAAACTTTAGTGTAGCCAGCTTTCTTTAGTTTTTTTGCAATGTTTTCCGATCGAATACCAATTGAACAATACACTACAATTTGCATATCTTTGTTTTTTATGATGCTTGAAACAGTTTCAATATTAAAATTATCGTATCCAATATGAATAGCATTCTTTATATGGCTTGTTTCGTATTCTTTAGGTTCTCTAGCATCTAAAATAATGGCTTCTGTTTTAGGCATTGCCAATTCTTGTACAGATATATAAGGAATATTTTTAGTATTGTGGTTTTTTAATAAATCACACATTGTTTCTTGTGAGAAACTAAATATCGAAAAGAGTAGAATTAAGATTTGAGTTATAAGTTTCATAGAAATAAATTTATACAACAGAGCCTTGACAACTACTACCTGCACCTGCTGTACACCCATAGCAATGTTGCGAAATAACAATATTTCTGTCATTGAGTACCTCTTCATTATATTCACTTATATGTTTTACTTTACTAGCTACTTTTAAATCTAACATTTGATTAAAATCACAATCGTATAACCAACCATCCCAACTTACAGAAATGGTATTGGTGCACATAACATTCGCAACAGCCATCGGATTATAGGCCTCTACTAATGCGTACATGTAATCTTCATAGTTTTCGGAAGCAATCAAATAATCTAAAAATCTAGAAATAGGTAAATTAGTAATAGCAAATAAATTGTGAAACTGAATATTGAAATCTTCTAATAAGGCTCTTTTAAAGTCTTTTTCCATAGAGGCTTGATCACTTGGTAAAAAAGCACCTGAAGGGTTATAAACTAGGTCTAATTTTAAATCGCTATTAGGCACACCATAACCTATGGCGTTTAAATCTTGCAACGCTTTTATGGATTGATCAAACACACCTTCGCCACGTTGCTTATCTGTTTTTCCACGAGTCCAATGTGGCATAGAGCTTATAACGTGTACGTTGTGCTTTTTAAAAAAATCAGGTAAATCGTAATATTTCTTATTGGCTCTAATAATGGTTAAGTTAGAACGTACAATAAAATCTTTAATACCAGCTTTTGAAGCTTCCTCGACAAACCATTTAAAATTTGGATTCATTTCTGGCGCGCCTCCAGTTAAGTCTAACGTATGTGCTCCAGTGTTTTTTATAACCTCCAAACATTGTTGCATAGTTTCGCGCGTCATAATTTCTTTTCGGTCTGGTCCAGCATCAACATGACAATGTTCACAAACTTGGTTGCACATATAGCCCACATTAATCTGTAATACCTCAAGCTTTCTTGGTTTTAAAGGAAACTGACCTATTTCTGCAATTTTATCTTTAAATTTTGGTAATTCTCCAGTTTTAAAAATACCGTTAGATAGAATTTCCAATTGCCTGTTGCTGTTAGCTAATTCGCTGTCGCGTTTATGTAAAGATTGTATTTTAAGTTTTGCCATATTTAAATTTTAAATAGATAAAAAATCTTTTGTCGTTAAGCTTTCTTATCCATCTAGTTTATTTACTTTATTCATCATTTGTACACCATGTACCAATGCAGCACCACTTTTAATAGCAGCGCCAACATGAACAGCTTCCATCATTTCTTCTTTGGTTAAGCCGCGTTGTAAGCCATCTTTTGAATATGCATCTATGCAGTAAGGACATTTTTCGGTATGTGATACTGCTAAGGCAATTAATGATTTTTCACGTGCTGTAAGTGCTCCTTCTTGAAAAACAGAGTTGTAATAATCAAAGAATTTGGTTCCTAATTCTTCACTCCATTCGGTGATGTTCCCAAATTTCCTAAGGTCTGCTGGGTCGTAATATGATTTAGACATGTATTATTAAGGTTTAAGTCGTTCTCTTTAGTTCGAAAAATATGTAAAAGTTTACAATTCCGCTATTAAAAAAGCACTAATTTAATGTCTTAAACTAGTTGCTGTTTATCATTAAGAATGTTTTAACAAGGAAACCATAAGAAAAGTAATTAAATTGCAACTTCAATAAAATTTAAGAAAAGCTAACAGAAGATGAAAAGAATACTTTTACAATTTTTTGCTCTCGCATGTGTGTTTGTAGTTAATGCACAGTCACTAAATTTAAATCAACCATTGCCATTAGATAATACCATTAAAAAAGGCGTTTTACCCAACGGAATGACGTATTATTTGCATAGTACAGATGTCACTAAAGATGTGGCAAGTTATTATATCATCCAAAACGTTGGATCAGTTTTAGAAAATGATGATCAACAAGGATTAGCACATTTTTTAGAGCACATGGCTTTTAATGGTACCGAGAATTTTGAAGGGAAAGGTATTTTAAATACGCTAGAAAAAGAAGGCATTGTATTTGGAAAAGATATTAATGCCTATACATCTTTTGATGAAACAGTATATAATATTGATAATGTGCCAACCACACCTGAGCTAGTAGAAACTGGATTGCAAATTCTTCGTGATTGGTCTAATTATTTATTGTTAACTGACGAAGAAATTGACGCCGAAAGAGGTGTGATTAAAGAAGAATGGAGAACACGCCAAAGTGGGCAAATGCGAATTTTGCAGCAATCTATCGAGACCATGTTTGGAGGTTCAAAATATGCTAAACGCATTCCAATTGGCAATATGGATGTTATTCAGAATTTTGAGTACAAAGCACTTCGCGATTTTTATCACGATTGGTATCGAACAGATCTACAAGCAATAGCTATTGTTGGAGATATTGATGTTGATGACATGGAGGTAAAAATTAAAGAAAAATTTTCAACGATTCCAGCTGTTGAAAATGCACCTGAACGCTTCATTGTAAAGATTGAAGATAATGATAAGCTCATGTATGATATTGCTATGGATAAAGAGGTGTCAACAGCAAATATTTCTTTTGGTATTCGTCACGATAAATCTTTAGAAAATGAAACTGTAGCCGATTTAAGAATTGGACTTTTAAATAGCATGATTTCAAGTATTTTAGGTACGCGTTTTCGAGAAATTTCACAACAACCAGATGCACCATTTATAGCAGTTGGAGCTGGTTTTGGAGACATGACAAGAGTGCACAATGCGTTTAATGTTCGTGTAGCACCAAAACCAGAAAAACAACAAGAAGCCTTTAAGTTGGTAATGACCGAAATTAATAGAGCTGTAAAATTTGGGTTTACCAATGCTGAAATTAAACTTGTAAAAGCACAGTTTAGTAGCTTTTACGAAAATCAAATAGCGAAACGTAACGATCGTCCGCATGGGCAAATTATTCAATCTATTCAAAAGAATTATTTAGAGAACGCTCACTTAACTGATATTGAAAAAGAATTTGAAATAGTAAAAGGGCTGTTCAGTCAAATTACTCAAGCAGATTTACTTCAAAGAATGCAAGACATTTATACTCAAAAAAACCGAACTCTTGTGGTTACAGGAGTTGAAGGGAAAAATAACTTAACCGAAGAACAAGCAAATCAGATTATTAAAGACGCCGAAAATGACACAACGCTTCAACCTTATGAAGAAGATGAAGAAGCAAAATCGTTAATGGATGGTGTAAACTTGGTTCCTGGTAAGATTGTAGAAGAAAAAGAAAACAGCGAGTTAGGATTTACAACTTTTACTCTTAGCAATGGTATTAAGGTGTATTACAAATTTGCAGATAAGAACAAAAATGATGTAAAATTGGAAGCTATAAGCGATGGCGGAAAATCATTATTAAAAGTTGATGAATTACCTTCAGCAGAAATTGTTAGTAATGTGGTACAGTTATCTGGATTGGGAGAATTTTCTATGACCGATTTACCAAAAGTGCTTGCAGGAAAAACAGCCAATACAAGTTTTAGTATTGGAGAAACTACTGAGGCTATTGTTGGAGCATCTTCAACTAAAGATGTTGAAACCATGTTGCAAATGGTAAACTTGCGTTTTACAAAACCACGTTTTGACGAAACCAGCTATAAAGTGTTAATGCAGAATATTGATAATTTCTTAGTAAGAAGAAGTCAAGATTTAAACTCAAAAATGTCCGATAGTGTTACTACGACGCTTTATGGACATAATCATTCTACAAAGCGTATTTTTAATAAATCGTTTGTGGCAGATATGAGTTTCGAGAAATCAAAAGCGGTTTATAAAAGTAGATTTAACAATGCTGCTGATTTTACATTTTTTATAGTTGGAGACGTTAAAAAAGAAGACGTAAAGCCTCTATTAGAAAATTATATTGCAAGTATCCCAACAACAAATGTTAAAGAAAACTGGGTGAATAATGCAGTAGAATGGTCTGCTAAAAACATAGATAAAGATATTTATCTACCTATGGAAGACCCTAAAGGATCAGTACAAATGGCCATTAAAAAAGAAATGCCTTTTAACTTGAAAGATCAATTGTTAATGACAGCATTAGGTAAAATACTTCAATTAAGATATAATGAATTATTAAGAGAAGATGAAGGAGGAACCTATGGAGCAAGTAGTTGGGGACAAGTATTTAAAGAGCCAAGATCAATAGCCTATTTGTCAGTAACATTCGATTGTAATCCGGATTTAGTTGAAAAGCTAATTGGCATTGTTCACGCTGAAATTGATAAAATAAAGAAAGGAACAGTACTTCAAACCGACCTTGATAAGGTCACCACAAATCTTATAAAAGAAAGAGAAGATAGTAAGAACTTTAATGCATACGAGATGTCGTTATTAAAAAACCTAATTTTAGAAGGTTATAATATGGAAGCACCTGAAAATTTTAAGAACATTGTTAAATCAATCACAAAGAATGATATTCAAGATATGGTAAAAAGACTGTTAGACAACCATAAATCGTTTGAAATTGTGTTTAAACCTATTGAGTAATATTTGCACTTCATAAGGAAAATATTAAGAAGCATTAGTTTGCTACATGCAAGGATTTTTAATCCCTTGTTTTATTCTTTAGTAGCTAAATATCGTTCTTTCTGAAGTTGCTATACTTAAACTTCGAGTTGCTATCTATTATTATGGGAGGTCAGTGGCATTACTACTTACGAGCTCACCATCAAAATCTGTTTTTTGCTATTATAAAATAGCTTAGTGTATCAAATATTTAAAGTATTTAATTATTTTTTGTAACGTTTTTAGAAAATAGATGTATATCTATACTGAAAGCGAAACTTTTTGTTTTTTCTAAAGTAGAAAATAGTTAGAGCTTAAAGAATTAGTAAACTAATTTTTATTAGAGGGATATTAAATTGACTAGAAACTATTGGCAAAATACGATACCCTAATTATTGAAGAACCAACTAACAAAGATAAAATTGAATACATTATCAGACAATGCCTTAATGCTTGGAGTAAAAGCTGGAGATAACCATAAGTTAGGCTTATTGTACGAGCGTTATAAAAAGCGACTTTTTGGATTCTTTTATAACATGAATAAAGACGCGTATTTAAGTGAGGATCTAGTTCAAAATGTCTTTATGAAAATATTGAAATATAAGCACACCTATACAGAGGAGAGCAAATTTGTTGTGTGGATTTTTCAAATTGCTAGAAATACAAGTTATGATAGCTTTAAGAAAAATAAAAAGAATGTTCATAAAGATATAGAAGATGTAGAGTATTCATTAAACGCAACAGATGATATTGATGGGGTGATTGTTAAAAATGAGAATACAGCCATTTTAAAAAAAGCAATTGAATTGTTGTCACCAGAAAAAAAAGAGGTCATTTTACTTAGCAAGTTTAAAGAATTAAAATACAAGGAGATAGGTAAAATTATTGGGTGCTCAGAAGGAAACGCAAGAATTAAGGTGCATAGGGCTGTAAATGAATTAAAAAATATTTTTCTAACACTAGATAACAGATAGCAATGAATTACAAAGAATTTAAAGAAACAATAGTAGATTATCTATCTGAGAACTTATCAGAAGATAAGCAACAAGAGTTCAAGCAGTTTTTAGTAGAAAACCCTCAGTACAACATTGAGTTTGAAACAGCAAAGCTATTTTGGAGCGAGTTTGATAATGAAACTCCAGATCCAACACCAGAGATGGATATGAAGTTTTACGCAATGTTAAACTCTCAAACAAAATCCACTAAAGAGGTATCAATTATTAAAAGCATAGAAAACTTTCTATTTGGTAGTTTTTCAAAACAATTAGCATATACACTTGCAACTTTAGCTATTGGGTTTTTTATAGGAAACCATATAAATCCTTCAAAAAGCTTCCCTGAAAAGGAGTTGGCTGTGGCCAAGCAAGAGATAGAGAATGTTCGCTCACAATTGGTTGTAACCTTATTAGACCAGCCTTCGGCAAATAAAAGACTACAAGCGGTTAATGAGGTGAATAAAATGGACAATGTTACAGAAACTATTATTAAAGCGTTATTTATGACCTTAAATAATGATGAGAATGTAAATGTTCGTTTGTCAGCCATAGAGGCTTTGAAAAATTATACAAATATTTCATTGGTAAGGGAAGGCTTAGTAGCATCAATAATAAACCAAGAGTCACCTTTAGTACAGATAGCTATGGCAGATTTGATGGTAGAAATGCAAGAAAAAGATGCTGTTGAAATATTTAAAGAATTAATTGAAAAAGAGAACATTAATGAAAGTGCAAAAGAAAAAATGGAAGAAAGTATACAGAGTATAGCCATTTAGAACAATTACTAAAAAAATGCAATAAGCTTAATGTACCTTATACTTTAAGACTTAAAATGAATTAAAAAAAACAAAAAAGCAATGAAGACTAAACATTTAAAACAAACGATTACAACACTGTTATTTTTACTAACACTAAATATAACAGCACAAAAAATAATTACTGTTCCTATGGATAACCCTAATGAAAAGGGACTACTAGAAATAGCGACAATGAATGGTTCTATAAGCATAAAAGGGTATTCTGGGAATGAAGTCATTGTAAAAGGAACGGCTAGGATACAAGCAAACGAAAAAGAACAATTAGTTAATGGGTTAAAAAAAGTTTCCAATACTTCTATTGAGTTTAGAGTAGAAAAATATGGTAATGAAGTAAATGTCAGAAATTCTTCAAAAAAAATAATAGATTTTGAAGTGCAAGTACCTGAAAAATTTTCTTTAAAAGTCACTACTCATAATCAAGGGGAAGTTCATGTAGAGAATGTAAATGGCATAATGGACATTAATAATACAAATGGTAAAATAACATTAAAAGATATTAGTGGTTCTGTAATTGCCAGTGCTATGAATGGTGATATTATAACCAATTTTTTAAAAGTTAATCCTAATGAGCCAATGGCATTTAGTTGTATGAATGGTGATATAGATGTCACCTTTCCTAACAGCATTAAAGCAGATATGAAAATAAACTTAGAAGGAGGAGATATATATTCAAACTTCGATTGGAAAATAATTTCATCTAAAAAAGAACCAGAAAAAGCAAACCCTAGAAAAAAAGGAAGTCAATATGTAATAAAGGCTAAAGAATGGCTGACTACCTCAATAAATGGAGGAGGAACAGAAATTCAAATTAAAGGCTATAATACTGATGTTTTCGTAAGGAAACAGTAAAAAAACACTATTTAAAAATTTAATTAAATGAAGAATATAATATCTATTTTAATACTGACATTGATTTTTACATCTTGTGCAGAAAAAACAACAGATTATATAATAATATCTGGAGTTATTAAAAACGCAAAAGTAGATACTGAATTAAGTCAAAATAGCGATAAACTTGCTATTAGTAGTAGAGATAAAGAACCTATTCATAATATTTTAGTACATAAAGACGGTACATTTAGGGATACACTACACCTCGCAGAAGGGCATTATTCAATGTATTATGAAGGAGAAAAAGCATATATATATTTAAAACCAGGAAATGAATTAAATGTAAAATTTGATATAAAGAATTTTGACAAAACGCTCACTTTTGAAGGGAAGGGAAGTATAGAAAACATCTATTTAATACAGAAGCACTTAAAAGAACTATCCTATGGGAATCCTTCTCTTTTATCGTTAGCAAAATTAGATGAGCCTGCTTTTTTAAATAAAATTAACCTTATTAAAAAAGAGATGTTGATTTTTTTGGAGGAATATAAAAACTTAACCAAAGAGTTGAGAAATATTGAACAGAAAAAGATTGAATATGAATGGGTAAATAGAATTAACCGCTACCAAGACTATAGACGTTATGTGCTCAAAGATGATGGGTTTACAGTTTCAAAGGCGTTCCCAACAATTCCAAAAGAATTATATGATTTAGAAAATGAAGCACTGTTAAATATAAAGCCATACCAAACTTTTATATTGACAGAATATGATAAATTATCGCAAGAGCTAAATAGTGAGGATACATTACTGGATAAAAACATTGCTTACTTTAAAGCTGTAATCAAGTATTCAAAAAGCCCTATTGTTAAAAACTACTTATTGTTTAAAAAAGCAATGTATGGAATTAACAATGCTAACCAGTTAGATGATTATTATAACACCTTTATTGAAGGCTCTACCAATGATGAGCATAAACAATACATTACAAATAAGTATAAAAAGTTAATAGCTAAGCCTAATAAAGGAGATGTGTCACCAAGTTTTGTTAATTATGAAACTGCTTCTGGCGATACTAAATCCTTAAGCGATTTTAAAGGAAAGTATGTCTATATTGATATTTGGGCAACTTGGTGCGCTCCTTGTAAAAAAGAAGTGCCTTATTTGAAAAAATTAGAGAAAGAATATGAGGATAAGAATATTGAGTTTGTTAGTATTTCTATAGATACTCCAAAAGCAAAGGAAGAATGGAAAAGAATGGTTAAAGAAGAAAATTTAGGAGGAACACAACTTTTAGCGGATAAAGATTGGAAATCAAGTTTTATTAAAAAATATGCCATTGCTGGTAGTGGTATTCCACGATTTATTTTAATTGACCCAGAAGGATATGTTGTAGATGCCGATGCTCCTAGACCATCTGATGATAAACTAGAGTTATTATTTGAAAAGTTAACTTTGTAAATAGTAATAAGAAAACAGCTTCGGGTGTAATCACTAATTCAATAAATTGACAATAGAAAACCCATTTAATGTTATGTTAAAATAAATGAGACTTAAAATACATTAATTCTATTGTTTTATTTTTACCATGAACAAAACTAGAAGAATGAAACATATTATTGCCCTTTTCACCTTTTTATTGAGTGTCACACTTTCTGCCCAAATTTTAGAGCCTGTGAAGTGGGAGTTTCAAACAGAAAAGATTTCTGAAAATGAATATAAGTTAAAGTTTATTGCCTTGGTGGACGATAATTGGGCAATCTATTCTCAAAGCATTCCAGAAGATGGGCCAATACCCACAACTTTTAATTTTGATGAGAACGCTGCTGTGACTTTAGTTGGTGACGTTGTAGAGAGTGATGAGAATAAAGTGACAAAACACGATCCAGTGTTTGACATGACCTTATCTAAATTTTATAATAAAGCTGAATTTACTCAAGTCGTAACGCTTTTAAACCCTAATACTATCATCACAGGAACGCTTAATTTTATGACTTGTGATGATAAACGCTGTTTACCACCAACAGATGTGCCTTTTGAGTTTGTTGTTTCAGATAATTTAATGGAGCAAGAAAGCATGCCTGAATTTGATTTAGGAGATTCTCAAATATTAGATCCAGTATCTTGGCAATTTGAAACAAACAAAATTAGCGATGACGAATATGACATCATATTTACAGCTAACATTGAAGATAAATGGGCTGTATATTCACAATTTGTTGAAGAAGGAGGGCCTTTACCAACCATATTTAATTTTGAAGAAAACGAGAATTATCAACTCATAGATAGCGTTGTTGAAAGTGATGAAAACAAAGTCACTAAGCACGATAAAGTGTTTGATATGGAGGTTTCTAAATTCTTCAATAAAGCCACCTTTAAGCAACGAATTAAAGTGGTTGGAGATCAATTTAGAATAAGTGGGAATATTGAATATATGACCTGTGATGATGAGCAGTGTATATTTAAACCAGACAACCCATTTGAGTTTAGTTTTTCAGTAAATAAAGGCTTGGATGTTGCAAATGAAGAGGATGCTTTACTTACTAATGTGCCTACTATAAACTCTAATGATACAAATCAATTGCTTTATGGGATGTCTGTAGGAGATATTTCAAAATCAGATATTAAATGTAATAATGAAGGAAGTTCAATTGCTACAGATGTTAAAGAACAAGGGAAATCGCTTTGGAGTATTTTCGGACTTGGTTTTCTGGGAGGTTTGTTAGCGTTGTTAACGCCTTGCGTGTTTCCAATGATACCTTTAACAGTAAGTTTCTTTACTAAAAAAGACAATGGAGATAATGGCTCTGGAATTTACAAGGCACTACTTTATGGGTTTTTTATTTTTGCCGTATATGTGGTATTAAGTGTGCCATTTCACTTGTTGGATTCTGTAAATCCTGATATCCTTAACGAAATTTCAACCAATGTAGTGTTGAATGTTATTTTCTTTATCATTTTTATCTTTTTTGCATTTTCATTTTTTGGATATTACGAATTAACCTTACCTGCAAAATGGACAAATAAAACAACACAAGGTGAGAATTTTGGTGGTGTTTTAGGAGTGTTTTTTATGGCTTTAACTTTGGCTATTGTATCGTTTTCTTGTACTGGACCAATTTTAGGATCCTTACTGGCAGGATCATTAACTGTTGATGGTGGTGCGTGGCAACTCACGGCAGGAATGGCAGGATTTGGTGTGTCTTTAGGATTACCTTTTGCATTGTTCGCCATGTTCCCTAATATGTTAAATGCATTACCAAAATCGGGAGGTTGGTTAAATACAACCAAAGTTGTTTTAGGGTTTTTAGAATTAGCATTGGCATTTAAGTTTTTATCGAATGCCGATTTAGTACAACATTGGGGAATATTAAAAATTGAAGTATTCTTAGGTTTATGGATTATTATATTTGCTGGATTAGCTTTATATATTTTAGGAAAAGTCAAGTTTCCGCACGATTCACCTATTAGAAAATTATCATTCTTTAGAATATCTTCAGGAGTTTTGGTAGCAGCATTTGTGGTGTATTTAGCATCAGGATTTAGGGTTAATAAAGAAACAAACACGTTCACACCTTTAACACTTTTAAGTGGTTTAGCACCACCTGTAGGGTATAGTTTCTTGAAACCTAATGACTGCCCAAACAATCTAGATTGTTTTAAAGATTTAAAAACAGGAATTGCATATGCAAAAAAAGTTAACAAACCCATTATGTTAGATTTTACAGGATATGCTTGTGTAAACTGTAGAAAAATGGAAGAGCATGTTTGGCCATTACCATCTATTGATAAATATTTAAGGAATGATTATGTACTAATTTCGTTATACGTTGATGATAAAAAAGAATTGCCAGAAAGCCAGCAAATAGATGTGCCTAGGATTAATGGAGGCACAAGAACCTTAAAAAATTATGGACACAAATGGGCGCATTTTCAAACACAGTTTTTTCAAACCAATTCGCAACCTTATTATGTCTTGTTAAATCCAGATGGAACCAAAATTTTAAACCAGCCTGTTGCTTACACTCCAAATGAGGATGAATATGCTCGGTTTTTAGAATGTGGACTCAATGTTTTTAAAAACTCCAATAAAACAGACTTTAATATAACACCTTAATTTTTTAGTTACTTAAAGCAATTCTTTTCACTATTTTTGTACACGCTAAATTTTAAGAAGATAATGTCAACACAGCTAGAAAACTATTTTCAAAAATTCAGAGAAAACATCGTTGGAATCGACCAATCTTTTGTGTCTCCTTATGGAAAAAAGGACATTATATATGCCGATTGGACTGCAAGTGGAAGGTTGTATAAACCTATAGAAGAAAAGATGATGAATGTTATTGGCCCTTATGTGGCTAATACACATACCGAAACTTCTATAACTGGCTCGTCAATGACGCATGCGTACCACGAGGCACGCAACATTATTAAACAACATGTAAATGCTTCTAAAGATGATGTTTTAATAACTGTTGGTACAGGAATGACTGGAGCTATTAATAAGTTTCAGCGCATTTTAGGTTTAAAAGTATCAGAGAATTTAAAAGAGTACACAACCGTTCCAGAAGAATTACGTCCAGTAGTATTTGTAACACATATGGAGCACCATTCTAATCAAACTTCATGGTTAGAAACCATTGCAAAAGTTGAGGTAATACCTTGCGATGAAAAAGGCTCGGTGTGCATGAAAAGCTATAAAAAACTGCTTAATCAGTATAAAGATCATCCTATAAAAATAGCTGCAGTAACAGCTTGTTCTAATGTTACAGGAATAAAAACAGATTATCACGCTATTGCGAAATTAATTCATCAAAATAATGGATTATGTTTTGTGGACTTTGCATGTTCGGCACCTTATGTTGAGATTAATATGCATCCAGAAGATGATGAAGCCTATTTAGATGCTGTCATGTTTTCACCACATAAGTTTTTAGGAGGTCCTGGAGCGTCAGGAGTATTAATTTTTAATAAGAAATTATATAAAAATTTAGTGCCAGATAATCCAGGAGGAGGAACCGTATCTTACACAAACCCATGGGGAGATCATGATTATATTGATGATATAGAATCTAGAGAAGATGGAGGTACACCAGGATTTTTGCAAGCTATAAAAGTAGCTTTGGCAATTAAGCTTAAAGACCAAATGGGTGTTGAAAATATTTTGGCACGAGAACATGAAATAAACGATATTATTTTCGACAAATTATCAAAAATTAAAAACCTACGCATTTTAGCTGGACATCATAAAGATCGCTTAGGTGTGTATTCATTTTATATTGAAGATGCACATTATAATTTAGTAGTAAAGCTTTTAAACGACTATTATGGTATTCAGACTCGTGGAGGTTGTTCATGTGCAGGAACGTATGGACATTTTCTGTTAAATGTAGATTTGCCAACCTCTAAAGCTATTGAGCTTAAAATTTTAGAAGGTTGTTTAATTGAAAGACCAGGATGGGTGCGCATGTCTATTCATCCAACAATGACTAATGAAGAAATTTATTTTATTTGTGATGCTATTAAAGACGTTGCAGAAAACTTTGAAGTTTGGAGTAAGGATTACGAATATAATGCGATTAAGAACGAATTCGAACACACCCAAAATTTAGAAATAGAGAAAAAAATAACCAGTAATTGGTTTAATGTTTAAAAATTGATTAATAACATGTCAGAAACAATAGAAAGAGTAAAGTGCCTAATTATAGGTTCAGGACCTGCAGGTTATACCGCAGCAATTTATGCTGCAAGAGCTAATATGAATCCTGTGTTATATCAAGGTTCGCAACCAGGGGGACAATTAACAACCACTAACGAAGTTGAAAATTTTCCAGGATACCCAGAAGGGGTTACTGGTCCGGAAATGATGATTCAGTTACAGCAACAAGCCGAAAGATTTGATACTGATGTAAGAGATGGTTGGATAACTAAAGTCGATTTTTCAGGAGATATACATAAAGTTTGGGTAAACGATACTAAAGAAATTCACTGTGATACTGTAATTATTTCTACAGGAGCATCAGCAAAATACCTTGGTTTAGAATCTGAACAAAAATACTTGAAACTAGGTGGAGGAGTTTCGGCATGTGCTATTTGTGATGGGTTCTTTTATCGTAACCAAGAAGTAGTAATAGTTGGAGCTGGAGATTCAGCTTGTGAAGAAGCACATTATTTATCGAAACTTTGTAAAAAAGTAACAATGCTAGTTAGAAGGGATGAGTTTAGAGCTTCTAAGATTATGGCATCAAGAGTTAGGAACACTGAGAATATTGAAATTTTATTTAATACTGAAACTGATGAAGTTTTAGGCGATGGCCAAGTTGTAACAGGTGTTAGAGTGTTTAACAACCAAACCAACGAAAAACATGAGATTCCAGCAACAGGATTTTTTGTAGCTATTGGGCACAAACCAAATACAGATATTTTTAAAGATTATTTAGAGTTGGATGAAACGGGTTATATCATTAATAAACCTGGAACATCAAAAACAAATATCGATGGTGTGTTTGTAAGCGGTGATGCGGCAGACCATGTTTATCGACAAGCAGTAACTGCAGCAGGAACAGGATGTATGGCAGCTTTAGATGCCGAGCGATACTTAGCAGCTAAGGAAGGATAAAAAAATCTTTTACTATAAATAAAAAACCCTCTTAAGATGTTATTCTAAGAGGGTTTTTTTGTACACAACATTGACTTATGTTTGAACCGTTTATTCGGTTTAGTTAAAAAACTAAGTGAAATGAAATAAGTATCGTAGTTTCGACTCCCGTTCAGACCGCAAAATTGCTAAAAGCCTTAACCAGTTGAGGCTTTTTCGTTTTAGGATAGCTAGTTCAGTAATAACAGTAGGTATAGAGGTGATGTTTTGTGGTCTAGGTGATGCTGTAATCAGTTACTGGTTAAAATTGTAACTTTATCTTTTTGTAATCGTCAAAGTTGTTTAACTTATCATATGGGAAAAGACATAACATTATTGTTAAATATTATAGGTGTAGGTAATTTATTCTTGCTGTCAATATTTCAACTTACTAGTAGAGGGAAGAAACACTCTAGTCAACGTTATTTTCTATCAGCTATCTTTTTTATTTTAAGTTGGATAACTTTAAATACCATTCTAAATCATAGCGGTTACAGCGAATTGTTTTATGGCTTTGAAACTATATCAAATGCCTTTATGTTTATTTTGGCTTCTACATTATATGTATATGTGAAAACACTTTTTAAAGAGGTAAACCTCCAAGAATGGTTAAAGCATTTAATACCTTTTTTTTGCTATTTCTTTCTAGTAGTATTTTCTTTAATATATTCATTTAATATTTTTGGATACAATAGTCAATCGGTACTAGAAGGAATGCCATATCAAGTAGTATGGAATCTGTATTTTGCTATCTATCTTTTTAAAATATTCTTTTTGGTTAAAAGGGGAAAGCAAAAATTAAGCTTCTTTTCAAGAGTATTGATTTTTGGTGTTTCTTTATCTTGGGGGGTTAACCTACTTATTTTTTTATATCGACATATTTTCAATCCATTGCCATCAAGTGTTTATCTTAATATTACATTGTTTTTTACAGGAATTAGCATCATCTATTTGTATGCTACTTTAAAAAAGGTTCCACAAAAAAGGACGTCTTTTGCAAACACAAAACTTGAAATAGAAATAGATCCAGATACGCTTGTAAAGACAATTATAGAACAGAAAATTTACGAGAATGCAGATTTAAATATTCGTGTTTTGTCAGATAAAATTAATATGCCTTATTATAAAGTGAGTGCATTTATACATACAGCATTCAATCAAAATTTCAATGAATTTATAAATAGTATCCGTGTAAAAGAATTTATTAAAGAAATACGCCAAAATAGCCACCAATCTTTAACTATTAAAGGGCTTGCCAATAAAGTAGGTTTTAAATCAACCTCGGCATTTTATAAAGCTTTTAAAAAAGAAACAGGAACCACGCCTTCAAAGTATATTGATACACTATAGTTTTTTTAACTTGTTCTGATTTTAAAATCCAAACAACTAGTATTTGGTAATGGGCTTTTAGGTTATCTATTTTTGACAATCATTAATCAAAATAATAGAGACGCATGAAACATTTAATTATCATTTTTTCTTTTTTAGCCTTTAGTTATTCAAATGCTTTTAATCAGATTTCTTTAAATAATATATCGAAAAATGGTAGAGAAAATATAACACAATATACAATAACTATAAATAAAAACCATAATAAAAAAGCCCAAATAGTGGTTTCATTCATTCCAAAAAATGATACATTATATATGGCTCCAGGAGCATATCAATTACCTAATAGGTGGGCTACTTTTGTTTCAGATTTACAGTTATTAAATAAAGAGAATGCCCCTGTTGAAATAAGTGAACTTGGAGGCGCTAAATGGTTGATAAAAACACCGCAAAAAGGAAGAGTAACATTAAAGTATAACATAAATCTTACTCATGATGAACATAGATGGGGTGGAGGAATAGATGGCGTTGCTTTTAATACAGATTGGGGTGTGTTTTCTACGACAAGAGCTTTTTTGATTTTAAACGGTTCTGATAGAACTAATATCGAGGTTAATTTCAAAATTGATGATTCCTGGAAGTTAACCACGTCATGGACTCCAAAACCAAATAATAAGCATTCTTATATTGTACATAATTATGAGGAACTTACCCAATCTATGTTTTTTGCTGGAACTCAGGAAGAAATTTTAATAGACAAGGGTGGTTTTAAGCTTGTTTTTGCCCTAGGAGGTGATGACGTTTTGGCTAAAAAAGAGTATTATGCCAATATGGCTTCTGGAGTTTTAAATTATTATGAAAAGCTAATGAAAGGACTCCCAAAGCTAGATTCTTCAACCTTTACCGTATTTATTAATTCTTGGAGTAAAACAGATGGTGAAGCTATTGGAAATAACATAAGTTTATTGGTGAAAAAGGATGCAAAAGGTATGGATAAAAATATAGCTAATTTTATTTTTGCTCATGAGTTTTTCCATTTGTGGAATGGCAAATCATTTTTTCCTAAAAACCCTAATACCGTTGAATGGTTTAAAGAAGGGTATAGTAATTATTATACTCTAAAAGCCTTATTCAGTATTGGGTATTTGTCTGAAGATGAATTCCTAAGTATTTTAGATGATTTATTTTACCAAAGTTATATAAATGATGATGGTTTAGGGAAGATTCCTGCAGTACAAGGAGAAGAAAAACATAATCATTGGGGGCTAATTTATGCAGGAGGGATGTTTAATGGAATAGCTCAAGATATAGAAATACGGCTCAATTCCAATAATACTAAAAGTTTAGATGATTTAATGAGAAACTTGTTCCAGAATTATTCTGGCAGTGATAAAGCTTATACAATACAAGATTTACAGGAAATGCTGTCAAATTTAAGTGGTAAAGATCAAACAGAGTTTTTTAAAGATTATATCTACGGAACAAAGCGTATTCCTATTGAAAATTACATGTCTCGAGTTGGTTTCTCTTCAGAAATCAAGGATAATAAATTACAAGTTCAGAAGAAAATAAATACTTCCGCTTTTGAACAAGATATAATAAATAGTATTTACGGTAATGAACTAAGTAAAAAAAACTAAAAAAAGGACTTATTAACTTCAATTCTGAATCGGGAGAAATTTTTCAAGGTGAGTTAAAAAGCATTAAAGTAAAGGAAAACAGAGAAAAGAAAGATTCTAGACTCATTGAAATCCCTTTTTTTATAATAAAAACGAAGAACCCAAATCCTTTACCTCCTATTTTTTTACTTGATGGCGGACCAGGGGACAATCCTTCAATTCTTCAAGAGATAAAAAGCATTGTGCCGAGTTTATATGATTTTACATTAAAAAGTGATGTTGTTATAGTAGAACAAAGGGGTAATGGGTTGGCTACTCCAAATTTAACATGCCCTGGTTCCTTTAATCTTCCATTAGACGAACCATTGAGAATAGAAAAATTTTCTCAAGTATATAGAGATTATATTAATGGTTGTAAAGAGTTTTGGCAGGAAAAATCTAGAGACTTATCATCGTATAATGTTATTTCTATGGCGGATGATATTAATGATATAAGAAAGAGTTTAAATCATGATAAAATCATGCTGTTTGGGGGAAGTTTTGGAAGTCATCATGGGCTTACTTATGCAAAAAACTATCCTAAACATGTAGATAGGATTTTGGTGGATAGTCCTGAAGGTTTAACACATACAGTAAAACTACCTTTAAATGTAGATAGAATTCTAAAAGGATTGTCGAAAATGGTGTCTCGTGACACTATTTTAAATAATAAAATACCATCTTTTATTAAGATGGTTAAAAGGCAAATACAATCTTTAGAGACCTCACCCATTAAAGTTGATGTAAAACACCCAGAAACGAATGAATGGGTTCAAATTGTCGTAGGAGGTTACGATTTGCAGCTAATAACTGCTTCGCTTTTAGGTAGAAAAGAATACAGGGAGCTGCCTTATAGATATCTTCAGATGCAAGAAGGTGATTATAGTTGGCTAGCTCAAAGAGCAATTAATATACGTGTTAATCAAGATGAGAATTTAATGCCAGTATTAACCGATTGTGCTTCTGGGGCTAAAGCTGATAGATGGCTTAAACTTAAAAAACAAAGTAAGAAAGCTATTTTGGGAGATGCTCTTAATAGTATTAGATTTAAGGTCTGCGACTCATTACCAAACTTAAATCTATCAAATGAACTTTCAAGTGATTTTTATACCGAAATTCCAATTGTATTAATCTATGGTAGTCAAGACGCTAGAACACCACCATCAAATACTCAAGATATAATGAAGCATTTTAAAAATGCTCATACTATAAGAGTAAAAAATGGCTCTCATGATTTATTCAAGGAAGTATGGGATGAAATAAAACCAGTAATGATAAATTATCTTACAGCTCCTAATCCTAAATTATTTAGTTCACCAGCAATAATTGAAGCTCCTGTCAACTTTAAAGTACATAAGTAATTATGATTGTATTTTCAAATAGCTAATTCTATATATCACATTAATAATATAGATAGTAATAATATTTGATTGCTAACCTTTTTAAGACTTCAGTTATATTTTTTCTTTTATGCTAGGAAAAAATAGTTCGAATTCATGTAGTCGAACTATTTTAAGTAAAAAAAAGTTTTTTTTGTAGTCTAAATGCAAAGTAAACCTTTTCCTAATGATGAAGTTAATTGGCCATATGGATTTAAGTCTATTGTTAGAGATTCTATTTTTAACGGAACAATCCAGTTTAAAAATAATCCAAATAAAGCAGCTGGAATGTTATTTTCTCCAAACCTTAAAAAAGCAATAAAAGCGGTAAATCAAATCCCAATACGAATTATAATAGGTGCTAATGATACGATCTCTTTAAAAAGCATAAAAGGAGTTATTGGGAACACACGTATAGAAAGAGGAAAAAACTGGTCAAATGTCATGAATAAGCTCAATCCATATAATAATCAAAAAATTAAAATAATAATTGTTAATGATATAGGGCATGAACCATTTAAATTACTCAAAGCAGTACATAAAGGAATTGGGACAATTTGGTAATTAGGTGGTTATTATAATTAAAATTTAAACCTCATAAAGTTCCGTCCAGACCGCAAGATTAAAGTTTGTAAATTAGAAGATAAAAATCTCGAACCGAAAAGGTTGAAGGTTCTACTGTAAACTATATTTACTTATGTTCGAACCATTATATTAGTTTGTTCAAATCTATATTTTAAAATAATTGACTGCATTTTTGCCACTTTTCATGAAATGCTTATAAATAGGATTAAGGTGCTTTATGTTCCCCCAGTAGAGATTTACTAACACAATTTTAAATACTATTAATCTCTTTATTGAATCATTTTTTGTTTAAGCAAATAAAACTTTTACTACAGCAGCTTACTCAAAAAGTTCAAATTAAGCTGACGACATACAAGTTACTTTAGGATTATATTCTGAAAAAATGGTTTAATTTGAAAGTATGGGTGACCCACGGTTTTAGATTATAGAAAAAAGCTCTTACGTTTTTGTAGGGAGTTTTTAAAACCTAATAAATTGTCAATAAATAACAGTTTGTCACAAAATTAACCATCCATAACATTATTCATAAATAATAAATAAGCACCAATTAAATTTGAAAGGAAATTTAAACTCATTAAACATGAAAAAACTAATTAAAGCAACAGTTCTAGTAATTTTTTTAATTCAACTAGTAAGTTGTAATTCAAAAACAAAAACTAATTCAAAGGTTGAGGTAAAAGATGTGGTAACTCAAAACGATTCTTTAGTCTATGATACTGCTCCGCGATGGTCACCTGATGGAACCAAAATTTTATTTTACACATATAGACACGATGATAAAGGAGCAGAATTGTACAGTTTGGATATTAGTAGTGAGAAAATGACTCGATTAACGAATACCTTTCATAATGAATGGTGGAGTGATTATTCAAAAGATGGAAAGAATATATTCTTTAGCTCTGATAAAGACAAGAAAAAAAGATTTGGCGGCAGTGAAATTTACGTTATGAATGTTGATGGAACTAATGTTAGGCAAGTAACTAAATCTCGGGACACTACTTATAATATAATGCCAAGAGTATCCCCAAAAGGGAATCAGTTACTATATTCATCTGACGCTTTTCATTACACAAATTCAGAAATTTATCTAATCAATGAATCTTTAGAAGAAGTGAATTTAAGTAATAATCCAGCTAAAGACCAATTTGGAAGTTGGTCACCAGATGGGGAAAAAGTAATATTTCAATCGAATAGAGATGGTAATTTTGAAATATATGTTATGAATGTTGATGGAACTAACATTAAAAGATTGACTAATAATAATTATAATGATATAGACCCAAGTTGGTCAGTGAACAATGAAATTGCTTTTATTTCTAATAGAGATGGGGATAATGAAATTTTTATCATGAATTCAGATGGGTCAAACCAAAGACAATTGACTTTTAACGAAGTTTTAGATGTTCTGCCTAGTTGGTCACCAGATGGAAGTACTATTGCATTTGGAACTTATCGACATGGGAAAAAAGATAAGGGTGATATTTATACGATAAGAAGAAACGGTAAAGGTTTAAAACGAATGACTCCAAAATAGTAGATATAATAGATTGTTGAACTACAGAAAAACTAATTATAAAAATTATTTCATGAAAAAAATTATTTGCACATTTAGTTTACTCGTTGCTATTTTAGTAACAGTTGCTGCGGCCAATAAGACTGAAAATTCTTCATTAACTGAAAACTTTATTACAGGAAATCCCAATATAAAATCAATTTATCGCTTAAGTTTTGGTCCAGAAGGAATATTATTTATTGGAGATTCTGATAGTGCTACCATTTTTGCTCTTGACACAAAAGATAATATTGCAAAAAATAAACCTGAAAATATTGCTCTTGATTCTTTTGATGAGAAAATTGCCTCAGCTTTAGGAACAACTGTAAAGAATATAAATATTACAGACATGTCTGTAAACCCTATCTCTAAAAATGTTTATTTTTCTATTCAAACTAAAAATGGCACTCCTGTTTTATTAAGACTAACAAATGGAAAGCTAGAAAATGTTTCTCTTAATAATGTTAGCTATGCAAAAACAACATTAACCAACCCTATTTCTAAATCTCCTAAAACAAAAGGTTATTACGCTCATAGAAGATGGGCTATATCTGATATGAAATATTACAATGGCAAAGTTTTTGTGTCAGGATTATCAAATAAAGAATTTAGTTCTTCTTTTAGCAGTATTCCTTTTCCTTTCAATAATAAGCAAGATTTTTCAACCTTAGAAATATATCATGCAGCTCACGGAAGATATGAAACTAATGCGCCTATCGAAACATTTGATATTACAACGATTAAAGGTAAGGAGTTTATATTAGCTAGTTATACTTGTACACCTCTGGTTTTATTTCCTATTGATAAACTAGAAAATGGTAAGCATATAAAAGGTAGAACCGTTTCCGAACTCGGTTCAGGAAATGCACCTATAGATATTATCAGTTTTAAAAAAGGTAAAGAATTAAAGTTCTTTTTGTCAAATACTGATACTCCAGTAAAACGCATTAATCTTTCTGATATTATTGATTTTAAAGGCTCTATGACAAAACCAGTTGTTACTAGAGAATTAGGAAGAAAGGTTGGTGGAGTTAAAGCTGTAAACCTTCCTTATGTTAATGTTGAACAAATGGATAAATATGATGATAATAATGCACTACTTTTAATAAGAAGTGAAGGCCATTTATCTTTACAAAATAGAAGTTTATAATAATTACTTTTTTGTGAACGCAACATATTTTAAAAAGAGTAGGTGTTTCTTGATCTTTTTTTGTGTTCTATTAATGCTTTCCTGTCAAGAAAGGTTAGTCGAATCACAATTACGAATCGACTATAATCAAACAGGTTTTGCTATTGCTGTTTTATTTTCTGGTGATTTTGAGAGTCAATATCAAATAAAACTAAAAGGAAAGAAAAGTTCAGTTCTTGGCGAATTCATATTGAATAGAGATGAAATTATATTTACGCCAATAATTCCTTTCTCTGTAGGTGAGAACTATGAGGTTTTTAAAAATGGTAAACTTTATAAAGAATTTAGTATTTCAAAGCCAGAAAATCAAATTCAACCTAAAGTTATTGCCATTCATCCATATAATGATACAGTTCCTGAAAACTTATTAAAAATGTATTTTGTTTTTTCAAAACCAATGCAGCAATCTCAACCTATATTAAATTTTATTACAGTTACAAATTGTTTAACAAACAAAACTGAAGATATATTCCTATCGCTTGAAAATGAATTATGGAATACAGACCATACAGAGTTGACTTTATGGTTAGATCCTGGAAGAATTAAACAAGGCTTAATTCCGAATGAAAAGCTAGGTATTCCTATAAAAAAAGACAATATTTATGAAATTAAAATTTCTAAAAAACTAACTGATGCAGAGGGAGTTGAGCTAGATAAGGAGTATATAAAAAAAATAATTGTTAGCGAGAGGGATACAAAAAGTCCTTCTGTTAATAATTGGAAACTTACAATACCTCAGGAAAGAACTAAAGCTCCCCTTAAAATTGTTTTTAATGAATCATTAGATGCTTTTTTGGCACAAGAAACAATTCAGGTGTTTTTAGATGAGAATAAACTCATTAAAGGTGAGTTTAAACTATCAAAAAAAGCAACTAGTATCTTATTTGTTCCTAATGTGTTATGGAAAAAAGGACGTTATAAAATTGTTATAGAAAGTAGGTTAGAAGATTTATCAGGAAATAATTTAAATCGCCTTTTTGAAACTGATCTGCAGGCAAAACAATCCTACAGAACATCTAAGACAAAGGTTATTGAATTTGTTATTCAATCGAGTTTTTCTCTTAAAAACTAAAAACCCTTTTGATACTACTTTGTTAAACATTAATATACAATTGTCTAATAAATAAAAATTTTAGCGAAATGATAAATTTTATTTGACCTTTTTCATCATTTTTCCTTATTGTAGTTTGTTATTGGAAACAACTCTAAAAAATGTATATTTCTTTTATTGTTTAGTGCTATTTAGATTTTTCTTGATATATAATAATCTGTAATCCATCAGGATCTCTCAAATAAAGATATTGAGAGCCCCATGGTCTAAGTATAGGTCCTCTTGCATTCCATTTTTCTTTTAAACGCATAGCCCAAAATTCTATATTATCAGTTCTTAACTGTATATCTATCTTATCATTTTCTAGGTTTTTACTAAATTGTTCTTGATAATAACTATGGTTATCTGAAATTTCTGAAATTTCAAAAAATGCATTACTACCTATTGGACCAAATCTCATGATTATTCCTTTAGAGCCATTGCCATCATCATATTCTTCAATTATTTCCAAATTCAAAATCTGAGTATAGAATGTTTTTGAAGCTTCAAAATCTTTTGTTCTTATAAGAGTTTTTAAACTTAATAAACTATTAAATGAAGAATTATCTTCAAAATTCTCTATTGAATCTTTAAATTTTTGTGTTAATTTCTCAAGCTGCAATTTTTCATTATTTTGTGCATATATATTTACACCAACTATAACCAGCATTATGGTTAGCAAATTTTTTTTAGTCATTATGGTTTTATTTTTCATTTTATTTTTCATTTTATTTCAAGTAATTAAGGCATCTTCTTCGTTAATACTTTTGTCTTATGTATCTCATTATTGATACTTTATTTAATTTTTATCTTATCTCAGGATATACATTTTACAGATGTTTAGCTTTGTAAATATTTATAATATTATTTAACATCTACTAGCTCTATATCAAGCTTATTATTTGGCACATGTACTTTAAGCATTCTTCTAGGCTCTGTTTTAGTAATCCAGATAATATTATCAGGCATTACACCATCTGCCTTAATTTTTATTCGATCACATAATTGCATATCATCATAATATGGCACCTTAATTTTTTCTTCTCCTAAGCCTGTTATTAGCACCTTAGAAGTATTAAGTTGCATAGGAACAAAAATATTAAGATTTAAAGAATCTCCTTTTTGTATTTTAATGGTGTTTAAAAGCATAAATAATTCTCCTCTATAGATATTATACTTGTAAACAGAGTCAACTTTTACTGAATTGGTAATTGTGTCTTTTTTTATTATGTAATCTCCTGTTATTCTATTTTCATTATTGTTTAACGATATATTTACTGAGTTTATCTTGCCAAATTGAAAATTGATTCTTGTTTGACTCATTTTTAAATTTGTAGTGTCTATTTTAAATTCGGCTGTTTCATATACACTACCATCGTCAAATAGTGATGTATCTCTAGCTACAAAAAATCCATTCTCAAAATAAGTGCCAAAAACCATGGATCCAACTTTAGAGTTAGTAGAATCGTACATATGATAATAATTTGTAGTTTCTATTAAATTGTTAATTAAAACATTTTTTTCTAACCATTTTTTGTTTTGTTCTTTTTTTTGATTTTCACATCCCATAAAACATGAAATCAAAATTGTTAAGAGAAAGAAAAAAAAAGTGTTTTGTTTAATTTTTTGAAATTTGGAATTCATAGTTTCTAATCAAAAATTAATTTTTTAAGCGATTATTTAATTGTAATAGTTTTGAACTTATCAATCAATAGGAAGGTATTTTTGTATCCGATACTTTTAATAACGTCACGAGCCTTAATATGATCTTCTATAGGAATGTGCGCAACAAATATTTGCTTAGGTTTTATGTGTTTTTCAATAATATCTTTTTGTTGGTCTGCACCCAATTGCCAATAAGGAAGAATTGCTACATCAACATTTTCATTTTGCAAATTAAAGTTTTTAAGATTTTCAATATTTATTTTGGAATCACCAAGGTGAAGAATTTTTTTGCCTTCAATTGAAATTAAATAACCCACATTTTCTGCTTCTTTCCAAGGAGAATCGCCAAAGTGTTCAAATCTTAATACTTTAATTTCTACATTTTTTATTGTAATAGCTTGACTTTTAAAAAGGTTAGGAGTTGAGGGTTTTACTCTTGAAACTATTTGGTTAAAGTCTTTGAAATCATCTTTAAAGTAATTAACTGTTTCTTCTGGAGCAAGAAATATAGCCTCCTTATTGTTTAATAAATGATTTCCAACTAAATGAGGATTAAAATGATCACCATGTAAATGTGTAGCAAGTACTATATCTATAGAGCCATAGCTAGCCTTTGCTTTTTCAATTATATCTAATTCTGAATTAGGCAAAACATCTAAAAAATCAAACTCTTTTTTAAATAGAGCATCAATTAATATTTGAGTGCTTTTTGATTTTATTAAAACTCCTTCATTTGCCAAATATTTAATTTTAATGTTTTGAGAAAAAATGTTAATAATTGAAAAGAATAAAATTGATAAGATAAGATAGCCTTTATTCTTCATGAAATTTAGTTTATTTTGTTTCTTGACTTAGTATTTTATACAAAAAAGTAACAGGTAGCTAACAAATTTTTAAGCGACTAATTCAAATATTAATTACTTAATAAAATTTATTTAACTAAAATGCTCAATCCTTAACGGTTAAAAGTTAAAATAACGCATATTAAATCAATACATTACAAACAATGAAGTAGAGTATATTATATGCGATCTCAAATTATGTGTTTTTGATTTAAAACATTCATTAATCAGAAAGTTTTATTACAAAAAATTGATTCTTTATATCATTTTTACAAAAAATAATCTAACAAAAATCACTAAATTATTTGATTGAAATATTACTCAAGCAATCAAATTTAATATCTAATTTATAGCTTTTTTGCCAAAAAAGGCTCAACTATTAGTTGAGCCCCTTTTTATATATAAAGAAAGTTTTTAATAAACTAGTTTACATCCCACCATAGTTTAGTATGTAAATCATCTGGTCCTTGTGCAGCTATCATGGCATTATAATTCTCTTGATTGTTAGTCTCTATAGCAGCATCATAAGCATCTCTAACAGGTATTCTTACATCACTTGCATAAGGAGAAGGTGTTAGCACTGGCAAATCCAATCGTCTCCATTCCGCCCAAGCTTCAGGTCCTTGTAAGAATAATGATACCCACTTTTCATAAGCAATTTCTTCAATACCATTATAAGGATGTGCAGCAATATAATCAGCTGTATCAGATGAATCTACGCCCCAATAATCCATAGAAGCCTGAATACCCGCTTCATAATGCTCAGAAGCTGTTCCACTTCCAACATTCCAACCTTTCAATGCGCCTTCAGCTAAATTTAATCTTGTTTGTGCTGCTGTAAAAATTGGTGATGGAGTCAGTTTTTCGTAAATAATATCCTCAGTAATAAAAGAGTAATCAGGTACATTACCATTAACTTTACCAATTGGTGCGCCAACATAACCTGCATCTATACCTCCTGGAAAGTTAGGTGAAGCAAATACACTATCTCTTGCAGGTTCAGCATATTTAAATAATCTTGGATCTAAGTTAGATCTTAATGCTTCTATCATAGTTACGGACATCACATAGTCTTCACGAGTTCGAAAATTGTCTTCCCATGGACTATCAGCATTCTCATCAGTGCCATAATGCCACTCAATGTTATCACTATTATCCATAATTAATGTGCCTGATGCTACTGCTTGTTCAAACTTGGTTTGAGCTAAAGTAGGATTCACATCAGAAACTCTCATAGCTAATTGCATTTTTAACGAATTTCCAAAAGTTTCCCATCTGTCCATGTCACCTCCAAACAGTACATCTCCTTGAGGACCATCTTTACTTGTGTTTAACATAGCTAGTGCAGCATCTACTTCAGCAAACATAAAGTTATAAATACTTTCTTGAGAATCGAATGCTGGTTGTGGATTGGCTACACCTTGGAATGCTTCAGTCCAAGGTAAGTAACCCCATCTATCAGTCATATACTGTAAGTAGTAAGTTCTTAACAGTTTAGCAACAGCTAATTGATTTTCTATAGGTCCAAATGGCACTGCACTGATTGCTGTTTCAGGATCTTCAAGAAGATTAACAATTAAATGCAAGTCATGCATTGCTCCTATGTACCAGCCATTATAGTTAAACGTTAGTACAGAATAGTTAGACCACCCAGGGTATTGCCCTTCTGCAATATGCTGTGTATATAATATTGCCTTTTCATCAACTGTTATAAAAGGCATAAAAGATTGAGCAGCGGTTAGTAATTGTGATGTTACTGGCTTTGTTGGTCCACTAGGGTCATCATTAGTATTACCATAGTCTATAGTTTCACATGAACTAAAGAACACTGTAACGCATATTAATAATGCTAAGTTTTTAATTATATTATTCTTCATTTTTCTTAGTTTTTTAGAATGTTAGTTTTAAGTTAACTCCCATAGATCTTGTTGGAGGCAATTGTCCTGCTTCAGCCCAGTTAATGCCACCTCTTCTTTCAAGTTCCGAAGGATCTACCCAATTAAGTTCAGAATCAATTAGCCATACATTGTTAGCAAAAAGTCCTATAGAAGCTCCAGTTAAGTTAAACTTGCTTACAAAATCCTTTTCGAAATTGTAGTTTAGCTTTACGCTTCTTAATTTAATATAAGAGGCATCGTGTAAATTGTTTTCGTAAACCTGACCTAAATTTCCAAGGTTATATAGAAACTGTGGATCTGCATAGGTATCTACAACTGTGCCATCCGTAATAGGATCTCCATTTGCATCGGTACCAGTCTGTAACAGCCCTACAATGTGTACACCTCCACCATTGGCCACAGGATCCCTTTTTGGGTTGCCTTTGTCATTGAGTCCCGCTGTTTGTTTTGACAATCCTGAATGATCCATATATCTCTCAGTTCTAGAGTAATATTTACCGCCTTTTTGGAAATCGAATCCTAAACTTAAGTCCCAGTTTTTATAACTCATGTTAGAAGTTAAACCACCTGTGAAATCAGGCAATACATTTCCTAAGATTTTATTTGTTTTTAAACTATAGTAATAGCGTCCACTTCCAGGTGAAGATTCCTCAAAAAGAATTTCTCCATTAGGCCCTGTAGCATATCCTGTACCGACTAATGTACCCCACTCTTCGCCAACTCTTTCTTGTAATCTCATATTAGATGTATAAGTGCTTAGGTCATTATTGTTGATTCCTGGGTATATTGCATCCACAAACTTGTTTAAGGTTGCAAAGTTTACACCGAGTTCCCAAGTAAAGTTGTCATTTTTAATAACATCACCTAGTAACGAAACTTCAAATCCATTTGCACTTTGTTTACCTGAATTCAAAACAATTTGATTATAACCTGTTCCACCATCTAAGGGAGCAGTAACTGGTAAATCCTTATCGGTTCTATTGAAGTAAGATAAATCTAAGCCAACCTTTCCATTAAATAAGCGTAACTCGGCACCAACTTCAAATTCGGCTCTAGTACCGCCAATAAGATTAGGATTTGCTTCTGTATTATTACTAGAAAGCGTATTCAACCCTTGATATAAGTTAGTTCCAACAGTAAATGCACTTTGTGTTTGGTAAGGATTTGGAAAGAATGGTGCTTCAGCATACCCTGCTCTAAATTTAGCAAAGGTTACGACATTGTTTTTTGGTAATACTTCATGTGCTAAGAAACTTAAAGACGCACCAATTGTTTCAATACGGTTATCATCAGGGTTTGCTGTAGAGGACCAGTCTAATCTATATGAGCCATCTAAATACAAGAATTTTTTATACCCTAGGGATCCCTTGATAAAGATACCGTCTCTTTTTTCCAGTACTTTATCCCTTCTATTAGCTGCAGCGGCAGAAAGAGGCCCTGTTGAGTTTGTCAAGTTATAAAAGTCAGGAATGGCTAAATCACCTGTTGTATTAATATCCAATCTTCTAAAGTCTTTCTCAATTTTTTCTACACCTGCACTTATAGTATAATCTAAATCTCCATCTAAAGCCGTATTGCTATAGTTGGCCATGGCAAAATAATCGGTCCTTTCGTTTCTTATTTGAAACTCTGTATAAAAAGCATCTGCTAACAAACTCTTGGTTGTGAATCTATCATCCTCATAATAAGAGTGGAACGACTTTCTAATCTCAGCAGTGATGTTAAAATTATCGTTAAATGTATAAGTTCCTCCAACTTTGCCGAAATACGAATTTTTTCTCCAGTTCCTGTCGTTTTCATAAGACTCAAAATAAGGCATATCCCAATATAAAGGGCGTGCATCTCTTGGGCCACGAATATTCCAAGACACTACTTGTCCTGCACGTTCATAACGGCGTAAACGTTTAAAGTCCAATTGTCTTTGCCACCATTGATTGAAGTTAGACCCTAAGTTGGCATATCCTTGATCAGGGTTATTTAATCTATCGGTATCTTCAATATTTACATTAGCAAAGAACTCGAACTTCTCTGAAACGTTATATGAGGTATTAAGCGCAAATCTTGTAGTTTTATTACTAGTATTTGGAACAATACCATTTTGATCTACATATGTTAATGAAGTTCTGATATTGTATTTTTCACCAGCTTTAGAAAAAGCTAATGATGTATTGGAAGTATAAGCATCTTCGTAAAATGAATCAATTCCATTCTTTGTTGGTGACCAAGGTCTTAATTCACCAAACTCAGGGGTTCCTTGTACCCAACTGTCCCAATGGCGTACTAATGTGCCATCCAATTTAGGACCCCAGCTTTCATCTGCCCAAAAATCAGGATATTGTTGTCCATCAAATGCAGCCCATTCAACAGGGTCTATAGCAGGATCGTAAGCAAACGTATTGAACGTTTGGCTATAACCACCACCATACTCATTTTGGTAGTCAGGCAAATTGGTTACTTGATTAATAGAAGTAGTGTGGTCAATTTCAAACTTTGCTATACCGTTTTCACCTCTTTTAGTTGTAATAACAATAACACCATTAGCTCCTTCAGGACCATAGATAGCCGTTGCAGAACCTCCTTTAAGCACTGAAATATCTGCTACATCGTCTGGGTTGATATCGTTTACAGCATATACTCTAACACCATCGACCACATATAAGACATTGTTTTCCCCTCTTAGCCTAATTTGCGAAGCTCCAAATGTTGTACTTGAGTTACCAACAATTTGTACTCCGGCAATCTTACCAGCTAAAGCATCAGCAATATCTGTTTCTTTTGCTTTTACAAGTTCTTCGCCTCCAACAGATTGTTGTGCATAACCAAGAGATTTTTTTTCTCTTTTAATACCTAATGCTGTTACAACTACTTCATCTAACATTGCAGCATCCTCCTGCATGGTAACATTAATAGTGTTAGAAGATCCAATTGTTTGTTCAACAGTTTTAAGGCCTACATAAGTAAAAGTAAGAACGTCACCAGTGTTTGCAGTAATAGTATAATTACCATCAAAATCTGTTTGTGTTCCATTAGTTGTACCTTTTACAATAATGTTAACTCCAGGAAGGGGCATTCCAGATTCATCTGAAACCGTTCCCGAAATTGTTTTTTCTTGTGCTAATGCTGGTGCTATATTAAAAGCTAATAGCACTAACATCACAAAATAATTTTTTACTCTCATAAGTTGTAAATTTTGTTTAAAATTCTAGTTAGTGCAATTATTAAAAAGGAAGACAGCTAAAGAAATTTATTAAAGTGACTAATTCAAATAAATTATTTACTAAATAATGAAATCAAAGTTTAGTAGAACTTTTAATGTATTATAGCAAGGAACTTTAAACTGCCTTACCTTTACAATTGCGGGATAAATAAAGATATAATTAATCCTTATTTGAGGTGTTAAGATGCTTGCGTGTTAAAGGATGATTTAAATAACCTTAAAAGTGAAGTGAATATATGTTTAATGAATAATGCTTTAAACATGCTTTTAAATGCTTTGAAATAATCAATAAACATGTTTTATTTTAAAAGAATAATGCACCAAAATGCTTTAAAAATGATTTTAAATATTATATATATGCATTGAAAAGTATTTATAATGATATTAAATTATTTTTTTTGATTAATTTATTTTTATTAATATTTTATATTCACCAAAAACAAAGTGATTATGCCAATAACTGTAATGATTATTGATGATGAAGAATTAGCTATAAAAAGAATTGAAAATTTGCTTATGGACATGTCTAATATTAATATTATTGGAACATGTAAAACAGGGACAGAGGCCATAAAAAAAATCAAAACACTTAAACCTGAATTAATTTTTTTAGACATTCAACTTAAAGATATTACTGGGTTTGATATACTAGAACAACTTCCAAAAGAAAATATTCCGCTAACAATATTCACAACAGCATTTAATGAGTTTGCATTAAAAGCTTTTGATTTTTTTGCTTTCGATTATTTACTTAAACCTTTTAAGGATGAAAGGTTTTATAAATCTGTAAATCGCGCAATTAAGACCCTTTCTCAGAATGAAGAGGAAAGTTTTAGTGCTGAAATTAATAAATTATTAAAATATATTAAAAATCCAAATCAACAAGAATATAGAACTTCTATCCCAATAAAGTTAGGGAATAAAATATCTTTTATTAAATCACATAATGTAAAATATATAATCGCGTCTGGATACTATTCTGAAATACACGCTTTAGAGAAAAAACATGTTTTAAGGGAGTCTTTGTCAAAATTAATTTTAGAATTAGGAAATAACAGTTTTATTAGAATACATAGGTCTACAATTATTAATATCCAGTTTGTGCAAGAATTAATTTCTTCAAACTATGGAGAATTAGATGTTAAAATGAGTGATAATAAAATTCTTAGAGTAAGTAAAAGTTATAAAAAACAATTTCTTAAAAAAATGGGTGTGTAAGTCTTGAAGCAAATTTTGGATAATTGTACATATGATAGAATATGAAAGTATTAAAAAGCATTAAACCTTATATTGATAAGAAACTAATAAATCTTACTATAGTGTTCTATAGTGCTTTTAGTTTCTTCTCATTATTAAAAATGATCTATTTTAAAAGCACAGGCGCAAGGTTTAATAATGAAACATGGTCGTTTATGTTTTTTGAAACCTATTTTGTTGACTACGTTATTGTTATTCTCTTCATGTCCACTGCATTAATTATCACAAAGCAACTAATAGTTAAAAAATATAAATTAATATATGTAGTGATAATACATCTATTTCTTTCTACACTATTAGGTATTATTATCTTTTTTGCATTATTCCTTGTTCAAAGCTTAACAGGTTCTATTAGTACCAATATCTCCGTTTCTCTAGTATTTCATTATTATATGAATGTAATAGATTTAAACTTTTTAATCTACTTTTCATTAGTTGGAATTACCCATATATATATTAATCAAAAAGAAATAAAAAGAATCAAACTAGATGAGGTTAAATTACGTGAAAACCTTACTCAAAATAAGCTTCAGGCTCTTAAATCTCATATTCAACCTCACTTTTTATTTAACACTTTAAATAATATTGTTAGCCTTATTGATATTGATAAAAATAAATCTAAATCTATGTTAGTGGATTTAAGTGATTTATTACGTGAATTGATTGATAATAGGAATGACAATTTATGGGAACTAAGTGAAGAGCTAACCATTGTGGATAAGTATTTAGATATTATTAAAGTTAGGTTTTTAGATGATATAAAAATTATTAAGGATATAGATGAAAATACAACAAGTGCTTTAATACCTAGTATGCTAATTCAAACTCTTATAGAAAATGCTATTAAGCATGGATATTCTTCTAAAAACACACAATTAACCATTCAAATTATTGTTAAAAAAAATAAAGACAAATTAATGGTGTTAGTAAAAAATAATGGAAAAGCAATTGAAGAGCCTATTGAGAAAACTATTAATAATGGTTCTGGACTAACAAATTTAATTGAGAGGATGAAAATTATATATCAAGCTAATTTTTTATTTAAAATAAGCAATGTAAACCAAGAAGTAGTTGTCAAAACAGTAATCCCTTTTACAATTGCTGAATATAAAATTCATTGTGATTAATTAATCCAAATCTGCTATGAGTTTGGTTTTTTTAAATCATATTTAGTTAGTTACAATTCATTTTTTCGTATCATTCATATCAAATCTATGTCTTGCAGTATAAGGGGTCTATATTTTTACATCGATTTTTATTAATATTATTTGGACTAGTTAAGTAGCTATAAGGTTGTTGGGTTATTTATTTAAAAAAAACCTAAGTAACCCTACTAGTTCTTTTATAATTAATAAAAGTGTTGAACTTATGAAAAAAAACATTTTAATTTATGCCTTGTTTATAATTGGATGTGCCAATGCTCAAATTGTAGAAACACTTGTTAACAGTGGTTCCTTTACCATGAATCATGGGTGTGCAATTTCATCTAATGGAATAATTTATAGTACAGATGTTTTTGGCAATGGTAGTTATAATGGACAATATATATACAAAACCCTATCGAATGGGTCAACTTCAATATTTGTAAGTGGTCTCTTCGGGGCAACTGGATTAGTTTTTGATCAATCAGGAAATTTATATGTTTCAGAATTAAATACAGGAAAAATATGGAAAGTTTTACCAAATGGATTAAAATCTATTTATGCAAATGGAACTGGAGTGCCAGCTGGAATGGCTTTTGATAGCGCAGGAAACCTATTTGTTGCAAATTTTCAGTATAATCAAATCATGAAGGTTTTACCGAATGGTAATGTTTCTACTTTTGCTTATACTGCAGCCGAACCTACTGGTATTATTATAGATAATAATGATAATCTTTTTGTTTCTCATGAAGCCCCTCATACTATTTCAAAAATCACCCCTGAAGGAGTCGTTACTACCTTTGCTAATATTCCAAACACAAAACTTCAATACTTAACTTTTTTAGGTGAAGATATATTAGTAGCTAGTTTTTCAGATCATAGAATATACAAAGTAGCACCAAATGGTACTTGGTCAATCTATTCTGGTACTGGAGCTTTAGGAGGAGATAATGGTAACATTAACCAAGCAACGTTTAATGCACCTACTGGAATAGGAACTTTTATTAATGGTACAGACTTATACATTTATATTGTAGAAAAAAATCGTATTAGAAAAATAACAACTTCAAGCCTTTCAGTTGATACTGTTAAAAAAAACACTTTAAAAATAAATGTGATTAATAACAAAGATTTGGATGAATTAACCATAAAGTTTAATAAAAATGTGAATGGAAAGTTTACAGTTTACGATATTAATACTAAAATGATAAAAGAAATACAATTTAACAATACAAATTCAAATAGTATAAAAGTAGATGCTATTGAAGATGGAATGTATTTTTACCAATATAAATCTACTGACAATTCAATTGTTAGTGGCGGAAAATTTCTAAAAACGTAATTAAATAAACATAATGGAATAGCTAAATAGCTTATTTTCTTTTTTGGTCAATTATATAGATAGGTTGGTGATTATTTTAAGTAGATCAAGAAGAATTGAGAATAGCCACTGAAGTTTGATGATTACTCAGTGGTTATTTTCTCATTATAAAATTTATTTATATACCTCATCTAGAAAAGAGCATAGAAGAATATGAAACAAACAGACATCTTTACAAATCGATAGATGATTATATCCCTTCATTATTAAATTCGATAAGCAAAATAAGTAATCAATAAAGAAAACAGTTATGAAAAAAACACTTAGAATTTTAGCAGTATTATTTCCTCTACTAACCTACAGTCAATCTTTTGTTTACAAGACAAGTGAAGATAGTATAAAAGATGTTATTGACAAAAGATACACCCATTTTTTTTCTGAGTTTGGAAGATTAAGTAAAGAAAAAAAACATGACTCATTAACTCTATTAAGAAAAAATTTAGCCAAAGATATTTTAGATCTTAGCTTAAAAAACCCTAATAGCAAACTTACTATTGAAGAACTTTATAAGTTTAGACTATACATAGATAAAAAGGCTATTACCAAGGTGTTAAATAATGTTTCTGCTAAATTAAAAAACAACCCTTATGTACAAGTTTTGAATGCCTATACTCACTCAAAAACACTTAATGTTGGTGATTTATACACTGATATATCCGCTAAATCTCTTAAAGGAAGAGAGATTAAAATTTCGAACATATTAAATCAGAATAAGCCACTACTAATTATTTTAGGTGGTCTTTATTGCATGAGGGAACATGGTCGAAAAATATTAAAGAATTTTCATAATGAATATGGTGATAAAATCAACATACTCAATTACTTTTTTACTGATTCAAAAGAAGAATGGATTAAAGAATCTAAATATAATTTAGACATCCCTTTGTTGTCCGACCTTAAAGGAGACTTTAGCCCAATTAAAGTAATATACGATGTACAAAATACACCAACAGTTTATTTGTTTAATAAAAAAGGCGAAATAGTTTTAAAACAAACAGGATATGGAGAAGATGTCAATAAGATAGCAAAATCACTAATTAATTAAAAAAATAGTAATAATCATGAAATTCAAATTTATATTTTTTGCTTTAGTCAGTCAATTTTTATTTGCTCAAAACAGCATGACTTTCGACATAGCTGAAAATTATGTGAGTGAGTTTGGGGAAAGTAGTGATATGGTAACTTTTTCGCCGCTTTTTAAGTTAGAATCAAATACTATTTATAATAAGAACCAATCTGGAACAATTAAAGCCAAACCAAGTTTTTCTAATCCATCTAAAATTGCTTATGGTTTTATTCTGTTTTTAGGAAATAGTCATTCTGTTTTCAATAGAGAGACAACTGTATTGGTTGAGAATTATGATAGCACTACTCCTATTTTACATATCGACAGAAACGGTAATTTAGATTTCACAGACGATGGGAAGCCTATTTATTTTAAAGACAAATTCTTATTAAAACTATCTAATAGCGATTTAAAAGATAGTAAATTTTTATATGTAGTGTCTAAAAGTAGAATTAGTAAAGAAAATGAAGTTTCTATTACTAATCGATATAGTGCTAATTTTCCTAAGAGCAAAATTGTATCTACAAAATTTTGGTTAGTTTTTGAGAAGCTTTCTGTAAGAGTTTCAAAAGGTAAAATTAATGGAAAGCCCATAACCATTCTTATTCGTGATGGTGATGTTAATGGAATATATACTTTTAATCCTGATAATAATAGAGATAGAATAGTCTTATTAGATAAATCTATAGACGAAACACAAAGCTTATTGTCTTTTCTTATGGATGCAGAACCTATAGACCACAATGCTGTATTTGAACTATATGGCAAAAACTATTATGTGAAACATTTGTCTAAAAATGGAAATAAACTAACAATATCTGAAACTGACAAAAATACCAGAGTGATGTTTAATAAAGAAACTGATGTCTCTAATTTTTCTATTGATTTACTGTCTGGAGAAACAAAAGCTATATCAAACCTAATAAAAGACAAGCCGTTACTTATAGATGTAGGTGGTACATGGTGTGGTGGTTGTATTACCCAAGAACCTACAGTAAAGAAAATATATAAAGAACAGCTAGTAGATATCATTGGTGTTTTTGCGCACGATACCGAAGAAAGAGTCGCCAACTATGTTAAAAAGCATAGTATAGAATGGCCTGTAGCACTAATGTCTAAAGCATTTGTAGAGAAATTTAAAACATATTCCTATCCAACATTTATTCTTATTTCAAAAGATGGAAAAATTGAAGTTATTGAACGAAATGCTAAAAAATTATATCAATATTTAAAAGAATAAGGAGAGTAAACATTATTTATGGAATTTATAAAACACCTAAATAATATTACTACCATTAATGTAATCAAAAACATGAAAATCTTAAACTCTACAGAAGTCAAAGAAATTTACCTATACTCTCCGCTTATTATTATAGTCTTGAGTTCATCAATTTGCTGTTTTATATAGTAAAGGAAAGAAATTAACTAAATAATTATATCAATTATGATAAGAAGTGTTTCATTATTAACAGTGTTTTTTCTTTTAATATTTTCCTGCAAAAATGAAAGAAAAACCATTGAATGGGATGAATTTAGTCAACAGTTTCAGCAAGACTTTAAGAAACTAAGTATAGCTCCTCTTGCAATGAGCTATATTGAAAATATTAAGTCCATAAAGAGCAATGATTCTATTCAATATCAAGAAAGTTTTTTTAAATATACAGAGGCATCACTAAAAAAAATTAAGCCTGAATTATTAACAAAAAGTCAATGGTTGGATTATGAATTAATAAAGTATGAAACAAGACTTAATTTAGAGAGGATAAATCTAGAAAAAGAGTGGAAGGACTTAAAAATTGACAGTGTGTCAACAAAAGGGATTTATAACATCCCTAATGGCAAAGAATGGTATGCCTATTTTTTAAAAAAATGGGTTGATGAAGAGGTCAATCCAGATGCTATATATCAATTTGGTTTAAAAGAAATCGAGCGAGTAAAATCTAAAATAAAAGATATACAAATAAGCTCTGGAATGGATAGTATTTCATTTCAAAAGCATATTAATCAGCCTTCATTTTTTTACAATGATGAGATTGACATTCAAGAAGCTTTTGAAATGAAACAATATAAAATTGATGTAGCATTAAACAAGCACTTTCCTTTTCTTGAAAAAATACCCAAAGTAACAATCGCAAGGATACCTGATGAAAATTTAGTAAATGCCCCAGCTTTTTATACTCCAAAAGAAAGAACCTTTTATTATAATTACAGAGGTTCTCCATATAATAAAAGACAAATAAGCTGGGTGTATATTCACGAAGCCATTCCAGGGCATCATTACCAGTTAATGCTCGATAAAGTATTACCTAGGTCATCAATTCAAAGAATGTTTGAATATTATGGCTTTTTAGAGGGTTATGCTGCATACATTGAGGAAATTGGTTTTGAAATTAATGCTTATGAAGATATATATGAAGAACTAGGCAAATGGGAATGGGATATTATTCGCTCGGTTAGAATAGTACTAGATGTAGGTATTAATTATTATGGGTGGGATGATTATAAAGCTATGAATTTTTGGAGACAACACATCCAAAATAAAGATGATATAGCACTAAGAGAAATTGCACGTATAAAAAGGTGGCCAGCACAAGTTATAACCTATAAATATGGAGCAGATAAACTAATAAGATGGAAAAAGAAATACTTAGCGGAAAATGATACTTTTGGGTTAAAAGATTTCCATAAGCTCTTACTGGAAAATGGATCGTTACCTTTATCTATTATTAATAAAACATTAAATAATAAACCTAAATAAAAGTTTCTTTTTCCTTAATAATCTATTAACACAAATAAACAAATAATGAAACATCTATTTTCAATTATCCTAATTTCAATCATTTTTATAACTCCAGTTAGGTCAAAACAAGAAGTGAAAAACGGAAATGACTTGGTACATAAAATGCATGAGAAGTACTATAAAAAATGGTACAGCAATCTTACTTTTAAACAGCAAACTATTTTCTATAAAGAAGGAAGAGTTTCAAAAGAAGAATTATGGCATGAGGCTATGCAAATCCCTAAAGGATTAATAATTAAGATTGAAGATATACATGGTGGTAACGGATTACTTTTTAAGAATGATTCTATGACTGTTTTTAAAGATGGAAAAGCAGCAAACAAGATGAGAAGAGTTCATGAACTTTTAGTACTTGGTTTTAGTGTTTATCTCGATAATCCAGAAACAACAATCTCTAAACTAGAAGAGGTCGGTTTTAACCTTAATATTGTTAAAACCGACACCATAGACAATAAGTCTTATTATGTCGTTGGGGAGCCTTCGAAAAAACAATTTTGGATAGATACTGAACACCTACTTTTTACTAAAGTGGAAACACATTACCCAAATGGCACTATTTCTACCACTGAATTTATGGATTATGAAAAATTAAACGAAGCTTGGATAGCACCTACCGTAATATTTTATAAAGATGGTGAAATAATTATGAAGGAAACATATTACGACATAGAAGTGCCAAAAAAGCTTCCAAAAAACCTACTAGATAGCTCAAGATTTTCTGAAATGGAATGGTAAAAATGCCTTAAGATTTGTTATTGCAAAAACGCTGAAACACAATTTAATAACATAACCATTACTAAGCAACTATACGTAACATTATGTTCATTATCTTTTTTTTGATTTTTACATCAAAAAAGAACCCATTCAATTCATTTATTGAGCCATTGGACTCTATTAACAATACTTAACAATTTTTTGGCTTACAGGGCTCTAAATTTAACCCCATATTTAAAACAATTATTATGAAATTAAAATCACTCTTATTGTTGGTTTTAATAAACTTCAATTATTTTTTTTCAATAAATTTAATTGGACAAAATAAAGAATCATTTGTAAATGCTGTTGATATATTTAACCCAAGTAGGGTTAAAAATGTTAAATACAAGCTCGTATTATATAATCAAAAAGAAAACGCGCTTTCTGACATAGCAATTTTAGACAGAAAAATAAGTAGAGACACTTATAACCAAACACCAATCATAAAAATTACTGAGGAGTACAATAACAATAAAACGAATACTAAAACTTTATGCTATATAGATTTAAAAACCTTGTTACCTCTATATCTTGAAGTTCAGTCAAGCGATACATTAATCAAAAAATATAATTTTAAGAAAGATAAAATTCTACTTGTAGAAATAAAGAATTCTAAAGAAATCAAAAAAGAATTTAATAATCAGACGGGAGTATTTTTATCCAATAGTTTTTCTGAAATTCTTCAATCGATAGATTTTTCAAAAAACAAAAGAGTACAATTTAAAACCTTCTCTCCTGAGAAAAAACCAGCAGTTTTTAAAATTAAGGTAATTGACGAAAAAGACTTTATTCTACCAAATAAGCAATCTATTGAGACTTGGGTCTTACAATTTACTGTTGAAAGATCAAATGGAGAAGTTAAATCTGGTGGTTACAGGTATATTGATAAAAAATCTGGTAAAGTTTTAGCCTTTAAAACTGATATTAATTCTGATAGTTTTTTTACCTATCAAATGAATTTATTAGAAGAACCATTTGATGAATAGCTTTCTAATTTATTATAAGAATTAAAATATCAATTAAAAACAATCATTATGAAAACGAAAAAAATAAATATATCAAAGTATCTACTATTATTTATGATACCATTAATATCCTTTGTTGGGCATTCTCAAACCAAAGAAGAGGAAGCCTTTTTAAAGGACTTAAAAAAGCTTACCAAAGAAGATGTAATGGGAAAAAAGCTGGAACTTAATCCATCCATAGTGAGCTTCGACCTAGAAGGAAGAAAAATGTCTTTTGAAAGCATAACACCTCAATTGCGAGATAAAAAATATAGTGCAGATCTTTATGCAGATAGTAATGGGAAACTAAAAGCTTTAGCGCTTAGACTAGCTGGAAAAGGTGTCTTTAATTTTGCAGCTTCTAATTCTAGGAAAAAATCACCCTTAGTTAACAAACCATCACCATCATTTTCTGTAACAGATATTAATGGAAACTCATATTCACTAGAAGAACTTAAGGGTAAAGTAGTGGTGCTAAATTTTTGGTTTATAAAATGCCCACCTTGTATTATGGAAATGCCAGATTTAAATAAATTGGTTAAAAAATACAAAAGTGATGATGTGGTCTTTATTGCTATTTCACCTAATGATTCTAAAGAACAAATACAAAAGTTTCTTAAAACAAAAGCATTTAACTATAACATTGTTCCACAAAATTACTCGATTATTAAAAAATTTGGGATTAGTAGTTATCCAACCAATGTTGTAATTGATAAAAACGGAAAAATCACGTTTATGAAAATAGGCTATAACAAACAAGTACCAGAACTAATTAGCGCCGAAATTGATAAACAACTATGAGTAAATAAAAGACCCTAGGTTCCCTTAATATCAATATGAAAACAATCAATATGAATACTAAAAGCTTAATTATTATAGCATTGATAACTGCTAGTTTATCAATAAATGCTCAAACAAAAAGCATTAAAGCCCTAGATGAATTTGTTGAAACAATATACGATTCAATACCATATGCGCCGAGTATTTCAATAGGTGTTATCCATAATGGTAAAATAGTGCACAAAAAAGCTTATGGTTACAGCAATGTAGAAAACAAAATGCCTGCAAAAACCTCTACACAATATTATATTGCATCCACAACCAAATCTTTTACAGCTCTGGCAGCTACTATTTTAGGAGAAAAGGGTTTATTGGATTTTAATAAATCGTTGGCAGATTATTTTCCTAAAGTAAAGTTCGCAGATTCCATTCAAGCAGATAAAATAAAAATCCCTGATTTGCTTGGTCATACCTCAGGAATTGATAATTGTGCAGGTATGACGTATGCACTATCAAACACAGGTTCATATACCATAGATCAACTTTTTGATTTAATGGAGAATACATGTGCACGACTTCCTTATGGTACTTATAGGTATTCTAATTTAGGATACAACATCATGAATTTAATCTTTCTTAAAGAGTTAGGTAAAACTTGGAAAGACGTTGTGCAAGAAGAAGTGTTAAACCCTATAGGTATGAATCACACATACAGTAGCTATATAAATTTATTAGAAAACAAAGAAGATGTTGCTACACCTTATCAAGCACTTGGAGTAAATGGTAAAGACTTTTTTGCAATCCCAAACCTTTTTAAACGAGACGAAACCATGCATGCTGCAGGCGGATTATACGCTTCGGTTGATGATGTTTTAAAGTGGTTACTTGTTCAGGTTAGTGATGGAAAAATTAATTCTAAAACTGTTATATCACCTACAGCATTAGCTAAAACTAGAAAAATTAGAGGAGAGGTTAAAGGAAAAGGGTTTGGGTTTAACGGTATGAATATTAGTTATGGTCTTGGGTGGAATATTGCAAAATACAAAGACAAATTGCTCTATCATCATGGAGGTGCGTTTGCAGGCTACAGAACTATGATTTCATATATTCCTGAAACAAAATCTGGTGTCGTCGTAATGGTTAATGATAGTAATATAGGAAATAGCTTTACACACTTTCTATCCACTTTTGCTTATGATTTTTTTGACGAAACCCTAAAAGATAAAGATTGGAAGCAATCTTACTACAAATGGATAACAAAATCGAAGGCTGAAACTAAAAAATATGGTTTAGACCCTATGTATCAAGATTTTTTAAATCGTTCAAAACGTACATGGGATTTATCAGTGCCATTTAGTGCCATAACAGGAGCCTATAAATGTAAAGATGAAAATTTACCTATTATTAGAGTTTTTGAAAAAGATGGCGAACTAGGTGTGTCACAAGGCATTATGAATGCTAGAGTTGAACCTCAAGGGTTTCCAAATGCCATTAGAATAGACATGACTGGAGGAGGTGAAACACTCCAACTAGATGTTGAAGGAGACCGAGTTAAAGGGTTTACTTATAAAGATAATTATTATGAAAAGCTTTAATGAACTATTAATAAAAAAATAGTTCTAAATGATGGATTAAAGCTAAAATTAAATTTGATAAAATTATATGTACTTAGTAGTTTGGAAGTATAAAGTGAATAAAAACAATCAAACAGAATTTGAATTAGAGTATGGAAATCTTGGAACTTGGTCAAAACTATTTAAGAGTTCTGATAATTATATAAATTCTTCTTTATATAAAAGTTCTGACAAGAACGAGACATATCTTCTTATTGATACCTGGACAGACGAACAATCCTATGAAAATTTCAAAAACACAAATGAAAGTTTTTACGAAAGCTTAAGCTCTAGATTTGAAAATATTTACGAAACAGAAGTAAAAATAGGAACATTTAATACAATTAATTGTGCCATTATGCCAAAACGACTTAATCAAAAATGAATACAATAATTAATTTAAAGGTAAATACATTTACTGCAATAATAACTCTATTCTTCATTTTAGCTCTATTTAACTATAACTTAAGTGCTCAAAACAATAGTTGTCCTGCAAGTAGCGAACAAATAATTATTCCAATAGAGAACGATTCAATTGTAGCTTGGGCAATGTTAGCTAGAGGGAAAGCTAAAAAGGAAACCGTGATTCTATTACATGGTCTTCCAGGTAATGAAAGAAACCTAGATGTAGCACAAGAATTAAGACGAAATGGAAAAAATGTAATCTATTTTAATTACCGTGGCGCATGGGGAAGTCAAGGTGAATTTATGTATGCAAACTGTATTGAAGATGTTAAAAAAATAATAGACTTTTTCTCTACATCAAAGAATTCAGATAAGTATAGAATTAAACTAGATTCTTTTATCCTTTTTGGGCATAGTATGGGTGGTGGTGTTGCCTTAATTAGTGGCGCAAAAGATAATAGAGTTAAAAAAATTGCCGTGTACTCACCTTGGAATGCCGGAGGTACAAAATTTACTACACAACAAATTAATGGATTTAAAGCAATGCTAAAACCTTTATTCATGCTTAACATAGAGCCAAAGCGCTTTCTTGAAGACATTGTAAAAAATAGTGAGCAGTATAGTATTATCAACTATAAAAACCAATTAAAAAATAAACAGGTGTTAATATTTGATGAAAATGAAAGAAATAAACACTGGATAGAAAACATAGAGAATGTTGAGTATATACTAATGAAAACAGATCATTCTTTTTCAGACAAGCGTTTGGAGTTAATTCATAAAGTATCTAAGTGGGTAAACAAATAGAACGAATTAAGCAAAAACATAAAATATGAATTATAGAATTTCAATTTTTGTACTGATAATGTCTTCAATTTTCTTAGCATCTTGTGAAGAAAAAGAAAAGAATTTTACTTTTTCTATACAAGGAAAGTTAGACGAAATTAAAGCAGGGGAAGTTTTACTTTACAAAGCAACTGATCTAAACAGAAAGAAATACGACATTGTAGATACTTTATATATAAAAAAGGATGGTACTTTTTTAGCCACATATAATCTTCAACCACATTATTACTTTTTAAAGGTATTTGATTCTATAGAAATTCCTTTTATAGCTAATTATGGACAAAAAATTAAAATAGATTTTCTTGCTGAAGAAAGGTATAGTATCACAGGGTCTCCAGACACAAAGCTACTTGAAGAGTATGAAAAATTTAGGTCAGATGTGTTAAAAGAAACAGTATACCCTAAACGAGGTGAATTGAGGAAATTAATGAATAAAAAGGGTGCTAACCCAAAGCTAATTAATGATTTGGGAGAGCAGTTAGTAAAAGCTGAAGAGAAATACCGAGACACATTAATTAATGTGGTAAAGAAAATGGGTACTTCAATAGCTATTTACCCAACCATAATTCGTTGGAATGGTGATCAACATATGCAGTATTATGAACAACTTGCGGAAAAATTTGTTGCAAAGCATAAAGGTTTAGAAGTTGCTAATCTAATTTCAGAAAAGATCAAAATTTTGAAACAAGTTTCTCTTGGTGGTAAAGTTTCGGATATTATAGCAGAAGACACTTTTGGTAATGAAAAATCATTATATAAAAATCTTGGAAAGTATACATTAATAGACTTTTGGGGAAGCTGGTGTGGGCCTTGTAGATCTGAGAGTAATCATCTTGTTCAAATGTATAATAAGTTTAATAATTCAGGCTTCAATATTTTTGGATTTGCTATAGAAAGTAACAGAGAAAGTTGGACTAGAGCGATTAGAAAAGACAAAAAAACATGGATAGAAGTTTCAACTCTAAATTGGTATTCTAATGATGTTTCTGCTAATTATTCAATAACAGCATTGCCTAAAAATTTTCTTGTTGATGCAAATGGGATAATCCTTGCTAAGAATATTCATGGAAATGAACTAGAGAAGAAGCTTACAGAATTATTTTTAGAAAAATAAAGCAACCTATTATATAAACATTAAAGACAAATAAAGTTAAAAATCAAAATGGATTACTCTTATTTACATATTAATCAATTAAAATCAATGAAATACTTTCTTTTCTTAGTGTTTGCTATAACAATTTATTCAACTGGTGTTTCTCAAAACAAAAAGACATATCAAATTAAGCGAGCAAATACAGCTCCAAAAATAGATGGTGTTTTAAATGATGAAGTTTGGAAACACTCTGCAGAAGCTAAAGATTTTACACAATTTAAACCCGAAATGGGTGTAAAAGATACTATAGGCTCTAAAACCATAGTAAAGATAGCTTATGATGATAATGCTATCTACTTTGGAGCTTATTTACAAGATGATCCTTCAAAAATAATGCGACAAATTACTCCTAGAGATCTTTTTGGTCAGTCAGATGTTTTTACCATTATTATTAACCCTAATAATGACGCCCAAAACGATACAATGTTCTTTATTATGAGTTCAGGGACACAAGCAGATGCTATTTCCAACCCTAATATTGGAGAGGATTATGATTGGAATGCTGTTTGGGAAAGTAAAGTAAAATTAATTAGCGATGGTTGGATTGTTGAAGCTAAAATACCTTATAGTGCACTAAGGTTTTCAAATGACAATATAAAAACCTGGGGCATACAATTTCAAAGACAATTTAGAAGGCATAGCTCTGAATATTCATGGAATCCAATTAACGTTTCAAAAGGAAATATTGGTCTATATCATGGGGAATTAGTTGGTCTTGAAAATATTGAACCTCCAACTAGACTTAGTTTTTATCCATTTACGTCTGGTTTAATAAGTAATCATGATGGTGAAACAGTTACAGATTTTAATTTTGGGCTTGATATAAAATATGGAATCAGTGAAAATTTTACCTTAGATGCTACTTTGGTACCAGACTTTAGTCAAGCTGGTTTTGATAATCTAGAATTAAATTTAGGCCCATTTGAGCAAACTTTTTCTGAACAACGACAATTTTTTACTGAAGGTGTTGATTTATTTAACAAAGGTAATTTGTTTTTCTCAAGGCGTATTGGTAGTAATCCAACAGGAGAAGCGACTTTAAATGAAGATGAAGAAATTATCGATGACACCAATAATGTTAAGGTATTAAACGCAGTTAAACTCTCTGGGAGGACTAAAAACGGACTAGGCATAGGTGTTTTTAACGCTATAACTAAAAAAGCTAATGCAACCATAAGAGATACTATTTCTGGAGAGCTAAGAGAACAGGTTATAGAACCTGTTGCTAATTACAATATTTTAGTTGTGGACCAGCAGTTCAATAAAAATTCATCAATAAGTTTAATTAATACTAATGTTACAAGAGGTGGTGATTTTAAAGATGCTAATGTCACAGGTTTAGTTTATAATATTTCTAATAAGAAAAATACATATAATATCTATGGAGAAGGCAAAATGAGCTATCTCAATTTAGTCGATGGAAATTCTACAGGATATAGTTCGCTTGTTAAAGTAGAAAAATCTCACGGTAAATTAAGATATAGTTTTATTCATAGTTTTGCCGATACAAAATTTGATATTAATGATTTAGGCCTTTTATTAAGAAATAATTATAACAATTTTGCAGCAGATGTAACCTATAGAATATTTAAGCCTACCAATAATTTAAATAGGCTTTTTATAGGAACTTATATAAACTACAAAAGGCTAGCGAGTCCTGGAGTTTATACTGGCACTAATTTTGGATTTGATTTTTATGCTCGCACAAAAAACCTTATTGATTTTGGAGTAAATTCAAAATTTTATGTTGGTAAACAATATGACTATTTTGAGCCAAGAACAGAAGGTAGATTTTTTATTTATGAGAATAAAACTGATTTAGGTCTTTGGGTTAGAAGTAATTACAATAAAACATTCGCTTTAGATATTCGCGTTGGCGGTAATACCTTTTTTGAAAAAAACAGGAATACAAACGAACTTAGATTACTTATAAGCCCGAGGATTCGTTTAAATGACAAATTTTTAATTGACTATACTTTTGCAAATAACAAACAGTTTAATGACAGAGGTTACGCAACAACAGTAAATGATGACATTATATTTGGAGAGCGTGATAGAAAAACCTTAGAAAATAAAGTAGTTGCATTTTATACATTCAATCCGTTTCATGGATTATCATTAACCTTTAGAAATTACTGGTCTACCGTAACCTATAAAAATGACTTCTTTACTTTAGGAGATAATGGTCGTTTAAACCAAAACTCAGCATACAAAATGAATGATTTAGAAACCAATCCTAATATAAATTATAATACATGGAATTTTGATTTGAATTACACCTGGCAATTTGCACCAGGTAGCTTTTTAACTGCTTTATATAGAAATCAATTATTTAATTATAATAATGCCTCAACAGACACTTATGGAGCTAGTTTAAAAACACTATTTAATCAACCTATACAAAATATCATTTCTTTGCGTGTTCAATATTTCATTGATTATTCAAGTGTTAAAAATCTCTTTAAGAAAAAAAATATTATTTAAATAAAAACACAAACATTAAAATAAAAACAAATGAAACATTTTAAAATCACTTTGCTATTTATGTTAACATTAACTACAAATAGTATTTTTGCACAATTAGATTTAAATAAATCAAAACTTGAAATTGAAAAAGTTGGTGAAAACATCTATTTATTTGTTCAACAAACCAACATAGCCAACCCTTCAAGTATTGTATATAGTTCTCCTGAACTCTCTATTCTTATAGATCCAGGTTTCAAGCAAATGCAACCCATTATAAAAGATAGCATAAGTGCTTTAAGCGGTGGTGACATTAAGTTTACGATGGCCTCTCACTTTCATACAGATCATGCACAGGCTATGGAAGACTATTACAACACCACCACAATCCTTTTGTCATCAAGTCAATACAAAAGCACTACAGATATGGATATCAAAAATGTCATGTCTTCTAATGATAAATACCATCTAAAACTTGGAAATGAAGAATTAGAAATTCATTCTTTTCCTAACGCTTCAGGTCATACAGGTTCAGATGCTCTTTTCTTTTTCAAACGAGCAAATGTATTGGTTGTAGGCGATTATTTGTTTCAGGATATGTATCCAATAATTGACGTAAAAGGAGGTGGAAGCATTGAAGGATACTTTAAAAATATTGAATACATTCTTAGCTTAGCTAATAATAATACCAAAATAATACCAGGTCATACCTCTTTTAAAGATGTTAAAAATAGATATATATCTAAAGCCGAATATAGCTTACATATTAAAACATTGAAAGAATCTATGTCTGAAATAAATTCAATGAAATCGAAAGGACTTTCAATTCAAGAAGCTATAAAACAAGGGCTTCCAGAAAAATTTAAGTATTTCAATGAAGGGATGAAATATGTATCACAAGACAAATGGATTACTTTTATATATAACAACATGTAATAGTAAATAGCAACATGTATATTCCAAAAAAACATACAATTTGACACAAAACAAGTTAAAAACATTTACGAAGAAGATAATTTCATTCCATTAAGCAGTATAGAAAACAGTAGTGATATAGGAAGTAAATACAGATACATTTTAGCGCCTTTAATGCTAAAATGTTTTGAAGATAGATTTGGAAGAGATAAAATAAATCATATCATTAAATCTTTATTAGAGCTTTCTTACGATGAAACTTTAACATTAGAGTACTGGAAACAATCTGCAATAAAAAGTGGCATTAAAAAAGATGCCTTTGAAGCATTTGAAAAAGAATTTATCTCTAATGAAAAATTCAAAGAAAACATTATTAAAGAGATTAAAAAAACTACAATTAAAATACAAATAAACACTCCTAAATAAAAGAGATTATGAAAACATTAAGCAAAATTTTATTCACTACTGTTACACTACTTTTCTTAAGTAATATTATTCATGCACAAGAAGGAGTATCAATTAAATTAAAAGATGGGTATACATTATTTGGAACTTTTCATAAAGGTAATTATGAGAATCCATCAATTCTAATGCTACATCAGTGCAATCAAGATCAAAAAATGTGGAAGCCTTTGATAGAACTGCTGTCTAAGAATAATTATAATATATTAACTGTTGATATGAGAGGTTATGGCAAGAGTGTTTCTAAAGATTTTGATATAGATAAGAACGATTACGACTATGTTACTAATCATTTTAAAAAAGATATTGAAGATATAAATGAGTTTTGGTTAAAAAAGACAAGTTCATCAAAAAAGTATTTTGTTGTGGGAGCAAGTTGTGGAGGAGCACAAACACTCAAAGTTGTTGCACTTAATAAAAACAAGAACATAATAAAAGGTATTGTTCTCTTTTCTCCAAGTGTCAGAGAACATTGGATAGAATCAGAATATTTAAATCAATTTAAAGAAATGAAGCAGTTACCTATTTTAGCCGTTTCATCTATTGAAGATACTTTTGCGCAAGCTGGTATTAACGCTGTATTCCCAGGTAATGAATCCGAATATTCTCAAAAGATTACGTATAAAGGTAAAAGGCATGGCTACCCTCTTTTTGAGTTTGATCCAAATTTAGCAGCTTATATGTCTAACTGGATTGAAAAAATTCTAAGCCTCAAGTAGTTAATGGTTTAATTCATGTTTTTAAATGATTGCATCATTTTATTATTATTGAGCAAACTTAAGAGCTTCTTAAGTTTTAAGTTTCTAACAATAAACTTCCTGTGGACTAGTAGATATATGTTAACCTATTAAAATCATAAATTAAGCCCATTAGATAATTGCTTGATGAGTACTTATTAAAACTTATTCTTAAAAAAAATAAAAAACGAACAGATGAAACATAACAGAATTATTACACTTTTAATTATTGTATTAATGGTATATAGTGCTTCTGCACAATTGGATTTAAGCAAATCAAAACTTGAAATTGAAAAAGTTGGTAAAGATATTTATTTATTTGTTCAACAAACTAATATTACCAACCCTTCAAGTATTGTGTATAGTTCACCTGAACTTTCCATCTTAATAGATCCAGGTTACAAGCAAATGCAATTAAGTGTTAAAGACAGCATCAATGCTTTAAACGGTGGTAGCATTAAATTCATTATGACCTCACATTTTCATTTAGACCATGTACAAGCTATGGAAAACTATTACAACAATACCACGATCCTTCTGTCATCAAATCAACAAAAAAACATTTCAAATATGGATATTAAAAATATCATATCTTCTGATGACAAATACCATCTAAAACTTGGACAAGAAGAATTAGAAATTCATTCTTTTCCTAACACTTCTGGTCATACAGATTCAGATGCCCTCTTTTTTTTCAAGCAAGCAAATGTATTGATTGTAGGCGATTATTTGTTTCAAGATATGTATCCAAGAATTGACTTAAAAGGAGGAGGAGGAAGCATTGATGGATACTTTAAAAATATAGATTACATACTAAGTTTAGCAGATAATAACACCAAAATTATCCCTGGACATACCTCTTTTAAAGAAGTAAAGAAAAGATACTTATCTAAAAAAGAATATAGCTTACACATTAATAAAATTAAAGAATCCATTTCTAAAATAAATGCTATGAAAACAAAAGGGCTTTCAATTGAAGAAGCTCTTAAACAAGGACTCCCTGAAAAGTTTAAGTATTTAAGTGAAGGGGCTAAATATGTATCGCAAGACAAGTGGATTACTTTTATTTATAACAACCTTTGATAATATATAAATATAATTTTAAATCATAAAAACATATACTTAATAACAGTGATATTTTAACCACATAATGTTTTTTATTAAAAAATTCGAAATAGAGAAAGCTATATAAATTAATCAAAAATTATTTACCTAAACTTTTAAATTCCTTAAATTAAATCAAAAATCAAATGAAAAAAAGAATTCAAACAATAAGCATAATATTTATATTAATGGTCCTTTCAGTAAAATGGGCAACAGTCAAAAGAGTACTCAGCACCTGGAAAGTTAGTAGATATTGGAGGTTATAAAATTCACTTACTAGCATCTGGAGAAAATAAAATAGGTCCAACAGTTGTCTTCTTCCACGGAGCAGGAGATATCGCTTTACATTGGAATTTGGTATTACCTAAAGTTGGAAAGTTTGCAAAAGCTGTAGCCATAGACCATGCTGGAGAAGGATGGAGCGATCATGGTCATGGTATGGCCTTAAACCAACAAGTATATGACACTTACAAAGCACTTAAAAAAGGAGGCTTTAACGCTCCTTATATAGTAGTCGGTCATTCATTAGGAGGTATAACTGCCAATTTATTTGCAGCAAAATATAGTAAGGAAGTTATTGGTGTTGTAATGGTAGATGCCACACATCCAGATGTAGTCTTGAAGGTTTACAATAAAGAGACAAAGAAAATGGAATGGATGCGTATGCGGTTAAAAGCAGATCAACCAATAAAAGAAGTGGTTACGACGCCTTTAAGTGAGCCTAAAGAAACAAAATCTTTTCAAGCAAGAAGAGATTTTGGAGATATGCTAAATAAATTTTCTGATGAAGATAAGGCACGTTTCAATTGGATTTACAATGAGCGTAAATGGACCTATGTTAAAGGTCAAAGTAATACTTATGAATCTGAAATAATGCAGGACATGCATACCAATAAAGAAAAATATAATTTAGGAGATATACCTCTAGTGGTTATCTCTGGTGGAGATAAAGACACTTCAAAAGGTGATGGAAATTGGAGCTCAGAGAGATTAGCAGAACACTCAAAGAATTTACAAAAAGACCTTTTAAGTTTATCTACAAATAGCAAGCAGATTATAGCTAAAAAGAGTGGGCATAATGTTCATATTGATGAGCCTAAACTTATTGTTAAAATAATTAAGAAAATGATAAGAAGTTATAAAGTAAAATAGATTACATAAAAAGTATTAATAATAGTAAATAAATAATACATTAAAGGATTCACACCAAAATAAGATATAGCTTAACAAAAAGTATGAGAATACCAGAAATGGTTGTTGATAATAAAGGTATTAAACCAGATTTTTATATAGATAAAAGTATTCCAAAACATGAATGGCTTGAATTTGTAGTAAAATCATTAAATCAATAGACTTGAGTTGTATGATTTTAAAATCATAAAAACATGTATCTATAGCAATATACCAGCACATAATGCTTTTATTAAGGTGTTTGTTGTTTTGACAAGTCTAGGTTAGTAACAAATACAAATAATTCATATCTTTTATATACAACAACATCTAAATCAGTAAAAAGATTAGCCTTAAAAGCAAACAAATAACCTAAAGTAAACTAACTATTAATAAAATTATTATGAAAAAACCAGTATTTAATAAAATAGCTAAAGCGTTAATCATTATTATATTTTGCTGTAACAATGTCTATGCTCAAAAAGTATCATTCGAAGACCCCAATTTAGAATTAGCAATAAGACAACTTATTAATTTACCCAATAAGTCTATAAAAAAGAGTCATTTAATAGATGTTACAAAGTTAGATATCAGACATAAAAATATTTCTTCACTTAAAGGGGTGGAAAATTTAGAAAATCTTATTGCAATTTCAGCAGATTATAACCCTATTAGTGATCTCAGTCCTTTATCCAATTTAAAGAAACTGCGAGCGATTAATATAGGAAATGCTAATTTAACAGATATCTCTCCCGTGTCTCAAATAAAAAGTTTAGTTGGAATTTGGCTACCTAATAACAAGATTTCTGATATTACCCCTATAAAAGATTTAGTCAATCTAAAGCACCTTATTATCGCAAATAACCCAGTTAGTAATATTACTCCTATAAATAACTTAACTAATCTTCAACAGGTAAATATTGATAATATTCAGATAAATGATTCAGATTTAGCTTCATTTTCAAATCTTAAAAAAATTGAATTACTTACACTCAATGGAAATCAGATATCTAACCTTCAACCTATTTCCAATTTAGTGTTACTTGAGTACCTCGACCTTAGAAATAATCGTATTGAAGATATAAGCCCTTTAGTTGGCAATTATAAATTAAAGAGGTTGTTTCTTTGGAAGAACAACATTCAAGATATTACTACGCTTTCAAAATTACATAATCTTGAATGGTTAGAACTGGGAGCAAATAATATTAGTGACATAAATTCATTGTCAACACTTAAAAACTTAAAACGCCTATCTGTAAATGACAACTACATTGATTTGGACACTGGTTCTAAAGATTTAGAAATAATTAATAGCCTTCAAGCTAATGGAGTAATGATTTACAGTCTTCCTCAACAAAATTTCAATTACTTTAAAAAAATGGATTAAACGATAATTAAGAACAGGAACAGTAGGTATAATGAATAATTAGCTTTACTAATATTTATTTCTTTAAAATCATAAAACTGTGTTTTCACATCAAAAGTGTGATTAGTTATTGTGCCTTTTAAGTTATTCATGCTGTTTTTGCAAAACAGGTTGTAACTATTTTAAATAATAGTTGTCATTATTATAAACAATATTTCATGAGAACAAACAGTTTTAAAACGTTCATAATCAGTTTTGCGCTAATCGTATTTAATAGCGGGTTTGCTCATATTCAAAATACAATTCTAATAGACTCATTGCTACACAATGCATACTCTTTAGGAAATTTCAATGGAAATGCATTAATCGTAAAAAATAATGAGATAATCTATTCTGCCTCATTTGGATATACGGATGCATCTAAAGAAAAGGAAATTAGCCTTGCAACACGATTTAATATAGGATCTATTTACAAAGAGTTTAGTGCTGTAGCTTTAATGGTTTTGGTAGAAGGTGGAAAATTAAACTTAGATGATTCTATTTCAAAATTCATCTTATCACTACCTTCATGGGGAAAGAAAATTAAGGTAAAACACTTGCTTCAATATACTAGTGGTTTGCCAAATTTAAAATGGGGAACCATCAAAAGTGATTTGGATATTTTAAATGACTTAAAAAATTTAAACTCGTTAAAGTTTGAACCAGGAACTGATTATTTTTATAACAATAATGATATATCTGTTAGACAATTTATAGTTGAGAAAGTATCTGGTACGCCATTTAATGTATTTGTTAAAGAACGCCTATTTGACCCTATTGGCATGAAAACGGCAATTGCGAACCCAACAATTGATACTAAAAATATAGCCTTAGGATATTCTAACTCATTAGTTAATGATAAAATCGAAGATCGTTTTACGGGAGTAATTTATGTAACGGCACATGATCTTTTAAAATGGGATCAGTCATTAAAGAATTATCGATTAATAGATAAAGAATCAATTAAAATTTTAGGGCAAAGTTTTAATGGCAATCAGTCTGCTTTAGGAAGTGTTGAATTTAAAGATGAGAAATGGGAAACGCATTTACATAATGGAGAATCTAGAAACTTTGAAGCTCTCTTATATTCAAATTACTCAAAAGGACTATATAATTATCTTATTAGGGAATAATAAAAAACGTAAGCTGTTTGAGCTAACAAATAATTTAATAGAAATTTTAGAAAATGAAAAAAAATAACTTTAAAAAGGTAATAATTATTTGGGCATTACTAATGTTTAGTATTGGTTATGCACAAATTAATATAAAAGGAACTGTTGAAATAGATATGAATTCTGGATTAATTAATTGTGATTTTGATTTATCTAACATTCCAAAAATTGAAGAGTATCGCATTTTACTCAACAAAGGAATGAATATAAAATATTTTAAAGATGATAAAAATCAATTAATAAGCTATAATGGTCATCATAACGGAAATACTAATGGAGAAGCTATTGAATATACATTAAGAACAGATACAACATATATTCCTAGTAAGCTTCATGTCACCTATAGAGGTGCTTTTCCAATATATAAGAATGACGAATTTAGTGCATTTGATTACAAAGGAATAATAGCTTTTAACGGAGAAACCTTAAGAGCCACTGAGCAGACCAAATGGTATCCCGTGATTTATGATGTTACTAATGACAGATTAATTAATAGCTATACGTATGATTTGACCATTAGTATAAAAGGAGGTACTACCATTTTTATTAATGGTAGTGCTCCTAAAAAAGGAAAAACGTCTCGCTTTGTGTCAAAAAAAGCACAGCGTTTATTACTGTTTGCTGGTAATTATGATTTTGTGGAGAGCAATGGAAATTATATTCTCAACACAAAAATCACAAAAGAAACTTCAAAAAAAGTGTTTAGCAATATAGAGATAATTAAATCTAATTTATCAAACAAACTTGGTATAGTATTTACTGATAAAATTTATTTGGTTAGTCATAAAGCTATAAATAAAAGAAAAAAAGGTAGCAGTTGGGGATTTAACACGTATCCAACATTTGCTTTCACAGCATTAAATTTTGACAAGATGTTAGATGATGAAGGTCAGTTCACAAATAATAATGTTAGATATTTTGGGCATGAATTTGGACATAACTATTTTGGAAACAATGTAAATTCAGGTAAGTTAAAGTGGTTTTGGGGGGAATCGTTTACAGAATACTTATCCTATAACATAGCAGAAGATTTATGTGGAAAGGATTTTTTAAAAGAAACACTAATAAAACAAGTTAAAAGCATTAACGAAGAGGATACATTTATAGCGTTAAGTGAGGTAAAAAAAAGAAGTGATATAGGAAGTAAATACAGGTACATTTTAGCGCCTTTAATGTTAAAATGTTTTGAAGATAGATTTGGAAGAGATAAAATGAATCATATCATTAAATCTTTGTTAGAGCTTTCTTACGATGAAACTTTAACATTAGAGCACTGGAAACAATCTGCAATTAAAAGTGGCATTAAAAAAGACGCTTTTGAAGCATTTGAAAAAGAATTCATATCCAACAAAAATTTTAAACAAAATATTATAAAGGAAATTGTAAAAAACTATAGTAAATAAGGTTATGTATATTCCTAAAAAAAACTTACAAACTAACAAAAAACAAATTGTTGAATTTATACAACGATTTAGTTTTGGAACTATTATCACATCAAAAAGAAATTTGCCAATTGCAACACATTTACCTTTTGTAGTCTCAGAAGATCAAGGTGATATTATATTAACATCTCATTTTGCTAAAGCCAATAATCAATGGAGAGATATTGATAAAAATGTTTTGGTGATTTTTAGTGAACCACATGCCTATATTTCTCCCAAAAATTACGAAAAGGAATTAAATGTACCCACTTGGAATTATATTTCAGTGCATGCCTATGGTAAAGGAAAAATTATTACCGATTTAGAGAAAACTTTTGAATTGTTAGAGCATTCGATTGAAAATTTTGAGGTTGCATATAAACAGCAATGGAATAAACTACCATTAGACTTTAAAACTAAAATGGCAAATGGCATTGTTGCTTTTGAGATAAATGTCTCTGAAATACAAGCCAAAGAAAAATTAAGTCAGAATAAAACTAAAAAAGAGCAAAAAAATATTATCGATTCTCTCTCTAATAGTGGAACTTATAACGAAAAGCTTATTGCAGATTATATGAGAAAATCTTTATAAAAATTAAAAATGTTAGCTTTTGTTTAATTAACTATTTCTTTAAGTCATAAAATCATATTCTCGCTTCAATATATCAGCTGCTCATATTGCTTATTGAATTATTCATATATGTTTATAATAAAAGGTAGTAACAATTGCAAATAATATGACTCATTATAGTATAACTTAAAATTAGAAAATACGATGAAAAGAGCATTAATATTAACATTTATTACGCTAAGCTTTGCAAAAGTAATAAGCCAAGAGAAATCTTTCCCCCAAAAGCCAATAGATTCAAAATTTGAAACTTCCGATATTCAAAATTTCTGGATAGCATTTGACGCATATGAAGATTCTGATAAAAACCCTTTTGAGGGTTATATTAAAAATGGAACTGCTGGGCTACAGGGTTTCATTCGTAATAGAATAATTAGTGCAGATTCTTTATTGAATATGGTAATTCGACGAAAACAAGATTATGAAAAAGTAAGAGATATTGAAGAAAAAATTAAAGACATTGAAAAAAAGGTTAAACCATATTTCTATGCTTTGGAATATTGGTACCCTTATACTGTTTATCCTCCAGTTTATTTTGTAGTTGGACGTTTTAATACTATGGGGACTATCTCTAAAAACGGTTTGCTAATTGGAGCTGAAATGCTAAATAACAATAATTTTGAATATATTCCTGGATTAATTGTTCATGAATCAATTCATTTCCAACAAAAATGGCCTAAAGGAGAGAAAAACCTACTTCAACAGTCTATTCTAGAAGGAGCAGCAGACTTTATTGCAGAACTAATAACTGGAACAAAACTTAATGGAGGCACAAACAGATATGGAAATAAACATAAAGATAATCTATGTAAAGAGTTTTTACAAGTAATGCATGGAAATAATTTTCAAGATTGGTTATATGGGGTAAGTGGTAAAGATGATAGACCACATGATTTAGGATACTGGATTGGTTATGAAATAGTAAAAGCATATTTTAACAAAGCTGAAGACAAAAAATTAGCTGTTAACCATATTCTGAATATCGAAGATTATGATAGATTTTTAAAAGAAAGTGGCTATTTAGAAAAGTATGAGGAGAAAGTTAAAAAGCAATAAGTTAGTTGTAAACACAACACATATAAAGAAACAATAGAATAACGTAACTTTTAAGCATAATCCTATATATTAATCAGATAAATTAGGATTTTATAAAAAATCTGCAATGAATTTATTCGGAAAAGTAGTTTAAAATATAAATGGATTGAATTTATATAGTTAAATTATTAACTACTAGGGTGAGTTAATAAGAGTCAAGGCGCTAAAAAAAATACTTCAATAAATAGAAAAATTTAAGTGATAATATGTTTAACTTCATCAATTAAGCTATTCAAATCATTATTGTAACAAGCACAAACTATTCTAATATTTTTAACAAAAAAAGAACCTCATGAGAATACTACTTAACAAATCAAATTTAATAATTATACTTTTACTACTTACCTCTTTTTTCTCCTACGGTCAAACATCTTCAGCAGTAAAGTCATCTGAGACTATAGCTTTAGAATATATGAAAGCCTATGGCAATTGGGATTTTGAAAAAATGAAAACTTTTTACGATGAAAACATTCACTTTGAAGACCCTACAGCAGCCGAAGCGTTTAAAAGCGGGTTTGAAACAGTTGGCAAAGAAAAAGTTTATACTATGTTTAAAGGAGTTTATCAAGCATTTGAAAATAATAAACCACCATACATTAGTATAAACGTTGATAAAATTTTTAGTTCAGGCTCTTTTGTTGTAATTAACTCTACTTATGAAAGTATACTACCAAATTCATGGTATAAAAACTCTAACACAGAAAAGATAATGGTATCCATTCCTTTCCTAACGGTCCTTCAAATTAAAAATGGTAAAATAACTATTCATAAAGATTATGCTGATTATGACACATGGACTAAACAAATACAAGCTCAGCTTACTAAAAAATAGCAAACTATCACAAAAATAACTATTCATAACATTTTTTATAAAAATCACTTAAGCTCCAATTAAATTTGTAAAGAACTTTTTTAATATAATAAGTATGAAAAAAATAATTTACATCTTTTTGATTTTGCTTTTAACATTGCAAAGTAGTATTGTCATAGCACAAACTCCAAATGATTATTCAGCAGTTATGTCTAATGATGAAAAAAAAATAGTTTTTTATTCCTATAGACCAGGAAAAGGTAAAATTTTTACAATGAATCCAGATGGATCTAATCAACAAATATTATCAGTTGGTGATGGAACCCATATACAGCCTATTTGGTCACCTGATGGAAAAAGAATTTTGTATTCACAATCTTCATTACAAGATGCAAATGGGAAGCGGATATCAGGTCCAATTATAAGTATGAAGGCAGACGGATCTGACGTAAAAGAGCTTACAAATTTTAAAGATGGAGAATATTCAGGTGCCATTGCTTGGACAAAAGATAAAATTTATTTTACACATGACGGTGATGGGATTTACACCATGAATTTGGATGGTTCGGGACAAAAGTTAGTTAAACGCACTCCAAATCCTAATAGAACAATTGTATCCAAAGATCTTAAAAAAGCATATTATATATTAAATCATGAGGATAATACTTCAAGTATTTATGAAGTTGACATGATGAATGGAGGTCAACCGAAAGAGTTAATTCGTAACCCAAACAAACATTTTCTTATTGCAATTTCTCCAGACAACAAGAAGATAGCATTTACATCTAATATGAAAGGAAATTACGAACTGTATATAATGGATAGTACAGGTAAGAATATGAAAAGACTTACTAATACGGATAGGGATGAATATTTTGTTTCATTTACTCCAGATAGTAAGCGAATTCTATTTGATTCAGAAAAACGTGGATCAGCAGATGTTTTTATTATGAATATTGATGGAACAAATGAAAAAAACTTAACAAGAACTTCTACTTCTAATACAAATCCGATGGTTGTGGGAAATAAAATTGTTTTTACTTCCCGTCGTGATGGAAATACTGAAATATATACGAGAAATAAAAAAGATGGAAAACTAAAGAGGTTAACAAATAATTCATATGTAGATGATCGTCCAGTACTTTCTGGCGATGGTAAGTTTATTGCTTTTGAATCGAATCGTAGCGGTAATTCTGAAATCTATATAATGAAAACTGATGGCTCTAGAGTTAGGAAATTAACAAATAGCATTAAATGATGTTAAATAAAAAGAAATTAAGAATAATTAGTTTTGCCAAAATAAAAGTAAGTGATATTTTAAGTAACTTAGCCAAGTTATCTTGCTGAAAAGAGGAGGGGATAAAGCAAAATAAATATCATAGATATTTAGAATCTTATAATTGAAAATGTACTTTTTAAACATGACAAGTAATTTAGTTGTTGACATCTATATAATACTTGGTTTAATAGCACTAAGTGTCGGTGTTTTTTTTGTGACATCCATTTTAACAAGCTCTTCAATTAAATCTTTTCCAAATAAATTATTAGCATTGTTATTATTGATTGCAAGTTATGAATTGTGTTATGGGATTGTTATTCGTTCAGGATTCATATTTAAAATTCCGTCTTGGTTTGGTTGGGGAGGTGTTTTTTTGTTGGCTTATGGACCATTATTGTATATTTACTCCCTATCTTTAATAAAAAAAGAGTTCACTCTTCGATCGGTATACTTACTACACTTTATACCGTTTTTGATTTGGCAAATAATTCACATTAAATCATACTTTAAACCATCTTCAATAAAAATTGAAAAATTAATCAGGCATTGGGATGTGAAAGCTGGTGTAGTGCGTCAAATAGATGTTGGAATAATAGATCTGTCAATAATTATTTATATAATTCTTACATTCATCTTATTATCAAAATTTAAAAAATCTTCCATAGGATTCATCAATAAGTATAAAATTAATAGAATTTGGGTTAAAAGATTACTTTACTTCTATCTTTTAATTTGGTTACTGCTTAAAGGGTCTATTTTGTTAAGCAATTTTGAAATAATAAACATTAGTCATTCAGCGGTAGAAATTATTCTTTATTCATTATTTACGCTAATTATTTCATTTTTATGGATTAACCAAATGGGTACAGATATTCCGTATCACGGTTGGACCCAAAAATATTCTTCTTCCTATTTATCAAAGAATGACACTAATATCCGTTTAAACAAAATACTTCAGTTGGTTGAAAAAGAAAAAAGATACAAAGACCCAAAAATATCTTTAAATCAGCTAGCCGACGAGCTTAATATTTCTTCAAAGCACTTATCTCAAATTATTAATGAACAAATGAATATGAATTTTTCTGAGTTTATAAATAGTTACCGAATTAAAGAAACCACGAAAAGATTAAGCGACTTAAATAATGATATTTTTACTATTGAATCAATAGCTTTAGACGCAGGGTTCAATTCAATAGATAGCTTTTATCGTTCTTTTAAACGACATACAGGTTTAACGCCAACTGACTTCAGGAAAACCAGAAAAAATTAAATTTTTCAAGTACTCAATTCGTGTTTTGCTTATTGGCAATTCAAGATTTGCAACAACTATCAATAAATTTTGCGAGCATACATTCCCTTCATTAGATACATTTGTGGTTAATATTAACTTAAATTAAGAATAATGAAGAATTTTGTAGTATTTCTGTTTTTAGCAGCTAGTAGTTTAATGTCTTATGGTCAAAATAAAGATAGCATGTCCCTTTCGGAATCTCTTGAATGGATTAAAACTCAAATGGAAACTAAAATTAAAGGAAATGTATATGGTTATGATGTTAGTTACAATGTGTCTTATACAGGCTCTATAATTAAGATTTCACAAAACTTAAAAAAATCAGGGGACGAAAGAAAAGTTATTTATGACTTTGATTTGTCAAAAATGAAGGTAGGGAAGAATGTTCTATTCGCATACTCAGAATCGGAAGGCTCTTTGTTAATTACAATTAAGAAGAGTCTATTAATAAGTGTTAAAGCTAAAAACAGTAGAAAAAGAGATATGAAAGTTACATTTTATAAAGGTGTAGACAATAATTTTGCAAAAAAAATTGAAGATGTCTTTAAGCATTCGGCTAAACTAGCAATGAGCAAATAACAACCTGACAAATAATTTAAAGACTATGGATAAAATTAAACCAATAGTTGTAGTAATAGGTTCGTTTATACTTGTTGCTTGGTTAAGTACTTTTTCACTTACTCCTAGTGATAAAATTTCAAAGCCAGCTTTAGAATCTGGTTATTCTGCTGAACGAGCTATGAATCACGTAAAGAGCATTGCTAAAGCCCCACATTATTTGGGTATGAATGAGCACCGTTTAGTGCAAGAATATATAGTAAGTGAACTTAAGAATTTAGGATTAGAAGTAACTGTTTCTAATGAAACCGCATTCAGAGAAGCAAGATTCAATAGGTCTCAAAAAATGATTGCGAATGTGCAGAATATTACTGCAGTTCTCCCAGGTAAAGGAACTAGTTCGAAATCTTTAGTTATTTCGTCACATTACGATTCAGATTATCACACACCTGGTGCTGGAGATAGTGGGTCGGCTGTGGCATCTATGTTAGAGACAGCAAGAACATTAGTTGCAAAAAAGGAAGGTTATAAAAACGACATAATTTTTTTGTTTACAGATGGTGAAGAAGCAGGGCTATTTGGCGCAATTTCATATGTAGAGCAATTAAAAAATAAAAATGACATTGGGTTTTTATTAAATATGGATGCTAGAGGAAACTCAGGCCCAGTACTTATGTTTGAAACTAGTGCTAATAATGGTAAAGTTATTAGTGAACTACATAAAGCAGTTCCAAGCATGTTAGCATCATCTATTTTTTATGAAATATATAAAATGGTTCCCCAAGGGACAGATTTTACAATTTTTAAAGCTAAAGGAATTCGAGGTGCAACTGGTGCAATTGTAGACGGGGTTGATAATTATCATACTAGTAAAGACAACCCAGAGAATTTATCACTTGCCAGCCTACAAAGTTATGGAAACCATATTTTTGGAGTAGCTAATCATTTTGGTAATTTAGATTTCAGCACTCTATCTGGAGGTGGTAACTCTGTGTATTTTAATACACTGGGGGATTTTATGGTAATGCATCCAAAATCATTAATTTGGCCATTTGTAATTCTGACGTTTTTACTATTTGTAGCTGTCCTAATTTTTGGTAAACGAAAAAATGAATTTAAAATTGTTAGTGTATTAAAGTCTGTAATGCTGTATCTAGGTGTTTTAGTTCTAATTCCAAGTATTTCATATGGGTTATGGTTTTTGATAGAGCTTATTCATCCAAATTATAAGTTATTAGGCACTTCAGGTATGTATAATGCTTACACCTACTTTTGGGGAATATTCACTTTAGCGATATTACTTTTTTGTGTTTATTTCCAAAGAATTGGCTCAAAGATTAATGATGAAGCAAAGTTCTTAGGCCCTATTATAGTTTTGGTTATTTTAATGTTGGTTGTTACAATGTTAGCACCTACTGCAGCTTATCTATTTTATGTTCCTTTAATTATAATCTTATTAGGAAAATTGTGGTCATTACTTAAAGTAGGTAATAAAATAATTTATGAAAAATATGGATTTTTATTAGGTTTACCAGCAATAATTATTTGGCTACCTATTATTATAATAATTTTTCAAGGGCTTTCTCTTAGTATGATTGGACCTATAATGCTTTTCCTTACACTTCTTCTAGGGATGTTGTATCCTTATATAATGAAAGCAATTAATTACGCTCCTAAATACTTTAATGCAGGGTTGCTTGTAATTTTCTTATTGTTTCTTTCTTTTGGTAGTATGACATCAGAATTTTCTAATGAACGACCTAAACCAACTGATTTATCTTTTTTCTGGAACTTAGATGTTAAGAAATCTGGTTGGGTTTATGGTGAGCGCAAGGCTGATAAGTGGGCATCACAATTTTTAAAGAACACAGAATTTACTCCGCCAACTGAAATTATTCCTACTTCAAAAACACCGGTTCTTAAAAGTTATGCAGAAGTACTACCTGGGCTAGTAAATCCAGAAATAAAAATATTATTAGATTCAATTAGAGGAGATAAAAGAATTCTTGAAATTATGATTGAACCACCTACTAATGAAGCTTCTGTTTTAAACCTACCAATCAAAAAGGATGGAGTACAAGAGATTTATGTGAATGATAAATTATATACAGATAATCACTTTAAAGAGCGAAATAAAGATGGAAGTCAAATCAATATGATTTTTTATAATCCTGGCTCTCATTTAAAGTTAAGGTTTGAACTTCAAAAAAATACGTTATTAGAATTACCAATGTTATTTATTTCTTACAAAATGGATTTCAAAAAATGGGGATATACTGAAAGGCCTAAAAATCAATTTCCTAGCCCAGGGTTTTATTCAAACGCTATATTTATTAAAAAAACAGAAGTCTTATAATACTAGAAATTTAAATATTTGAGTATAGATATCATATTTATACTCAAATATTTTTTTAAACCTTCAAACATTGTGTGGTATCTTACACAATAATTCTGCTTTGACACATAAACTATTCTCGAAATTATGTGTAAAAAATCAGTCATTTACCTTCCTTAATTTAATGAAGCAAAATCACATTTTTGTAAAAATAATCAACCTTTTAATAGACCTAGAGAGGTTTTTTTTATTCATTTTTGGTGAGATATTAAATTTAGATGCCCTTTAACAAGACTTAATTCAAAGTTAAAATTAAGCTGAAAGCTAATTATCATAATTATATCATAAAATAAAGATGGAGTATTTTTTTCCTTTTTAAAATTTATTTAATAAAGATATAATAAATGAAACTTCAAATAGCAACATGTACATTCCAAAAAAAAACTTACAAACTAACAAAAAGCAAATTGTTGAATTTATACAACGTTTTAGTTTTGGAACCATTATCACCTCAAAAAATAATGTCCCAATTGCCACGCATTTGCCTTTTTTAATTTCAGAAAATGAAGGTGACATAATTTTAACCTCTCATTTTTCTAAAGCCAACAAACAGTGGAAAGATATTGAAGATAAAAATGTTTTGGTCATTTTTAGTGAACCACATGCCTATATTTCTCCCAAAAATTACGGAAAGGAATTAAATGTACCCACTTGGAATTATATTTCAGTGCATGCCTATGGCAAAGGGAAAATTATTACTGATTTAGAGAAAACTTTTGAATTGCTGGAGGGTACTATTGAAAATTTTGAGGTTGCTTATAAACAGCAATGGAATAAACTACCCTTAGGTTTTAAAACCAAAATGGCAAATGGTATTGTGGCTTTTGAGATAAAAGTTTCTGAAATACAAGCCAAAGAAAAATTAAGTCAGAATAAAACTAAAAAAGAACAAAAAAATATTATTGATTCTCTTTCTAATAGTGGAACTTATAATGAAAAACTTATTGCAGATTATATGAGAAAAAACTTATAAGAGAGATTTTTTTGCTTCATTAATTAAGCTATTCAAATCATTATTGTAATAAGAACAAACTATTCTAATACTTTTAACAAAAAAATCTCATGAGAATACTACTTAACAAGTCTAAATTAATAATAACACTGTTATTACTTACTTCTTTTTTCTCATATGGTCAAACACCGTCTGCAGGAAGATCATCTGAAGATTTAGCTTTAGAATATATGGAAGCTTATGGGAATTGGGACTTTGATAAAATGAAAACTTTTTACGATGATAATATTCGCTTTCAAGATCCTACAGCAACCGAAGCCTTTAAAAGCGCATTTGAAACTGTAGGTAAAGAAAAAGTTTATACTATGTTTAAGGGAGTTTATCAAGCATTTGAAAATAATAAACCACCATACATTAGTATAAATGTTGATAAAATTTTTAGTTCAGGATCTTTTGTTGTGGTTAACTCTACTTACCAAAGTGTACTTCCAAATGTATGGTACAAAAACTCTAACACTGAAAAGATAATGGTATCCATCCCTATCTTAACGATTCTTCAAATTAAAAATGGTAAAATAGTTAGCCATAAAGATTATGCTGATTATGACACATGGAATAAACAAATACAAGCTCAGCTTACTAAAAAATAACAAACTCATTTTTTTTTTTTTTCATTAGAATGTTTTTGGTTTAAAAATCCTTGCATTTTTGTAAGGATTTTTTTGTCTCTTCAAATCATATTATTAATCGTTCACATCAAAAAAACGATTAATCATTTCTCCATATTAGCGTTCTGTGATTTTAATTAAAATAAATTGTAACCACTAGAATACAACACCGTCTTTAAATCACAACGCATTATTAACGTAAATTAAAACAATGAAAAATTTTATTATCCTTTTTGCTGTGCTTATTTTTAATAGCAACGCTTTATTCAGCCAATCATATAAAGAAGTGTCTTTAATAGCTGATAGCTTATACTCAGCCAAAATTTATTTAAAGGCTGGAAAAGAATATGACAGGGCAGCTAATTTAGCTTGGTTAAAAACCATAAAGAAAAGATACTACTACAATGCTGCTTGTAGCTATTCATTAGCAAAAAAAATGGATTTAGCTTTCAGAAGCCTAAATTTAGCAGTTGATAATGGTTTTAGTGATAAAACCCGAGTTTCTAAAGATATTGACTTGAGTTATTTGCATAAAGATAAGAGATGGAATAGTCTAATAAACGCCATTGTTCCCAAATTAAGCTCTTCCAACCCTTTGTCACCAAAATTAGTTACAAGTGATATTCAAAACTTTTATAAAGCTTTTGATATAGCAATTAAGAATCCCAAAGATGCCTCCAAAATATTTAAGGAAAATTACCTTATAAATGGGAGTGTTGGGTTACAAGATTTTTTTGCTTACAAAGTTAGAGACATTGATAGCTTCGGGGCACATGTTATAAAAAACAAATCTTTCTATAAAGACATAAGAAGTACAGTATTAAAAGTAGAGAACTTCAAGGGTGATATTCATGGTTATTTTACAGAGTTTAAGACTTTGTACCCTGAAGCTGTTTTTCCAGATGTGTATTTTGTTATTTCTGATTTAATGTCTGGAGGCACTAAAACAAATAACGGATTATTAATAAATTCTTCTGTTAAAAGTAAGACTAAAAAAAATTCTATTAATTGGGATAAGCAAACTTTAGAATGGACAAGCGATTTTTTTAAAACTCCTGTTACTGTTATTCATGAATCGGTTCATTTTAATCAAGAAGGAATGGCTAATGAAAAAACATTATTAAAATATGCTATGATAGAAGGCTCTGCTGAGTTTATTACAGAGCTAATAACAGGTCAATCTGATGTTATGAGGTTTTTTACTGAATTTATTGGAAAGGAAAAATTGATCTGGAAAGATTTTAAAAAGGACATGTATGATGATAAATATATGGAATGGATGTTACCCCAAGAAGGAAAACGACCAATGTCTGCTATGTATTGGGTTGGCTATATTATTTGCAAATCTTACTATAATGAGGCAAAGGGTAAGAGTAAATCAGAAGTTATTAATGAAATTTTAAATATAAAAGATTATAAAGCATTCTATAAAAAAAGCAACGCAGATAAATATATAAACGAAAATTTTTAAAAGCTAAAATAGTTTTCAACAGTATTAATTAAGACGATGATATTTTACATAAGATTTTATTCAATTGCTAATCTTTTTTTAAATCATATAATTAGTTACTCACATCAAAAAAATATTAACCAAGGTATTGTGTAATAAATTTATGTTTTTAACTCAAACTAAATACTTATGAAAAGATTTTTACTAGCTGTACTCTTAACATCACTAACCAATTTAAACGCTCAAGAATTTGGGGTTAACGACTTAAAAATAAGCGATATGGGAACCGATGGAGTTACTTCGTTTTATGCATTCGATCCACAAGTAGCATATAGTGTAACTGAAAACAAATATTTGGTCGTTTGGACAGCTGATGATGATACAGGATCATTAGTTGATAATGAGTTTGAAGTTTATGGGCAATTCATTAATAACCTTGGAGAGGAGGTTCAAACCAATGACTTTAGGATAAGTTTTACAGGAACCGATGGTGATACGCGTTTTCGTGCTGACGAACCTGATGTTACATGGAACTCTGTAAATAATGAATTCTTAGTTGTTTGGAAAGGTGAAACTGCTGTTGATGGGGAACTTGAAATATACGGACAACGCATTGATGCTAATTCAGGGGCATTGATTGGAAGCAATTTTAGAATTAGTGACGTTGGTGATGAAGGAAATACAATTCTTGGTGCTGCTAAGCCAAAAGTATCTTATAGCTCCACTAGTAATGAATACTTAGTGGTTTGGGAAGGGGACGATGAAAACCAAAATAACGAAATGGAGATATATGGCCAAAGATTATCTAATACAGGTGCTGAGATAGGAAGTAACGATTTTAAAATAAGTAATCAACTTCCTGAAGGTGATGCTAATTTTGATGCACGTTACCCTCATTTATCATGGAATTCTATTGATAATGAATTTTTGATAATTTGGCAAGGGGAAACCGCAACAAATGAAGAGGCAGAAGTGTTTGGTCAATTATATGATGCTAACACAAACTCATTATTAGGGAGTAACTTTAAAATTAGCGATATGGGAACCGATGGAGACACCAGTTTTTCAATAGGGCAATTTGTTAGATGCGCATATAACGCAATAGATCAAGAATATTTGGTAATATGGAATGGGTCTGATATAGGCGCAAATCTCTATGAGATTTATGGACAAAGATTAACATCTTCTGGAAGTGAAGTTGGAACAAATGACTTTAGAATTACCATAGTAACCGATACAAATTCTAACTTTGATGCTTGGGCTCCTGCAATTACTTGGAATGAAAAAAATAATGAATATTTTTTAGTTTATAGAGCGGATGCTAACAATACTCAAAATGAAGAGGAAATTTATGGACAAATAATTACTAATACAGGCTCAAATAGTGGCGGAACTTTTTTACTAAGTGATATGGGAACTGATGGAGATGCTAATTATGATGCAGATAATCCAGCAGTTGCTACTAATGGTCAAGATGCTTATTTAATTGTGTGGCAAGGAGATGATAATATTGCACCAAATGACGGGGAAACAGAAATTTACCTGCAAATGTATGGAGATGCTTCTTTATCTATCACAGAAACTAGTTTAAAAGAAGCGAGCGTGTTTCCAAACCCTACCTCTAGTGTTTTTACTATTAAGACTGGCCATGACAGCCAACTAACTAAACTAGAAATTTATAATATAAAAGGTCAAAAAATATTAACTAAAAAAAGTGGGATTACCGAAACAAATATAAGTGGGTTTGAATCTGGTATTTATTTTGTAAAGCTATATTCTCAAACCAAAATGGAAACTATAAAATTGATTAAAAAATAGCGTTATTTAAATAATGTAATTGAACTCAATTCTAATTATATATTCATTAAAAGCTATAGTGAAAATAATTTTTAGTAATTAGTTGGTTCCTTACTAAGAAAATTTAATTAGGAACAATTAACCTTAATATCTAGCTAAAATCAAATTATAAAATATCAAACAAAAATCAATGGTTAAGATACATTTTATTATCCACGAAGTATTTGAAGGGCCAGGAGCTTTTAATAATTGGGCGATTACTAGAGGGTGTGAAGTCTCATGTACTAGAATTTACAATAATGAAAAACTCCCTCAAAGTATTGATACGCTTGATCTTTTAGTTGTTTTAGGAGGTCCTCAATGCCCAACTACAAAAAAAACAGAGTGTTCGTATTTTGATTCTCAATCAGAGATTGCCTTCATTAAAAAATGTATCAATACAGGCAAAGCTGTTCTAGGCGTTTGTCTTGGTGCTCAACTAATAGGAGAAGCCCTTGGAGCTCCTTTTGAAAAAAGTCCTAATCCAGAAATTGGAGTTTTTCCAATTGTAAAAACTGAAGAAGGAAAGCAAAATGAAAAGTTCTCCCACTTTCCCGAAGAAGTTACAGTTGGCCACTGGCATAATGATATGCCTGGTTTAACAGATAATTCAAAAATTATTGCTTTCAGTGATGGCTGCCCAAGACAAATAGTTGAATATTCTGAATTGGTATATGGGTTTCAATGTCACCTAGAATTTAATAATGAATCTATAGAATCCATAATTTCAAATTCTACAGAAGAGCTTAAATCATTAGAAGGGAACAAGCATATTCAAAACCCTAAACAGCTAATGGCCCATGATTATCAAGAGATGAATAATCTTTTATTTATTTTTTTAGATAAACTTACTTGCCAGTATATGAAAAATATAAAAAATGAATTAAAAACTAAACACTATTAGAAACTGTAACACACGAGCAAATGAGTTTTAAAGATTTAAATGGTAATAAGTAGCCGAAAATTTTTTTTGATACTAAGGTCTTGAAGATAAAAGAGTGTCTCCATTTTTCGATTTGAACGAATACTCATTATTCTTTATATACATACATTTTTTGATGTAGATTTTATTGATCACAATTGATCTATTAACACGAATAAATTGTGCCTTATCTACAAGATTATATAGTTTATTCATTTGGTAAGTCCTATTTAAATTTTTTTTACTGCAAAAAAAGCACGTTAGAGCATTTAAAAGAGAGTATCTAAATCATTTACTCAAGTTTTATTATGATAGATACTTACATTCGCGTAATCTTTTAAATATTTATAACAGCAAACAGTTATTAAACTTTAATTTTTTGATTAATTAAAAACAATTTAAGCATTATGAAAAAGTTATTTACAATATTATTTTTTACAGTTTCTCCTATTATTTTTGCTCAATCAAAGTGGAAAGTAGATAAAGCACATTCAAAGGTAAGTTTTAATATTACCCATTTAATGATTTCCGAAGTTACAGGAAACTTTGATGATTTTAATATTGAAGCTACAGCCAACGATACATTTTCTAATCCAAATTTCAACGTAGAAATTAAAACTGCTAGTATTGATACTGATAATGATGGTAGGGATAAAAAATTAAGAGGTAACGATTACTTTCAGGTTGAGGATTTCCCAATTATATCATTTAAAACGACAAATGTGGAAATGACAGGAGATAAAACATTTAAACTAACGGGAGAGTTAACTATAAAGAATATCACAAAAACAGTTTCTTTAGATGGGGTAGTTAATGGGGTGATTACTAATAGTAGTAACCAAAAGCTTAAGGCAGGACTAAAGATAACAGGAGCTATAGATAGGTTGCTGTTTAAAGTAGGAAGCAAATCTGTATCGCTTGGAGATGAGGTTCAAATAGTAATTAATATACAAATGAACCAACAATAAAGAATTACACAAGTTGGAGAAAGGCACAGGAGGAGGTGGTTATTTTGTAAAACTGTATTCAGGAAAAAAACAGGGCCTTTTAAGTTAATTAAAAAGTAATTTTTAACATTAACTTTTACATTCTTAAATAGCTCTGAATTCATGGTAATATAAAAAATAATAGTCAAGATACATTTTAGATACAGGCAAAGCTGTTCTAGGCGTTTGTCTTGGTGCCCAACTAATTGGAGAAGCTCTTGGAGCTCCTTTCGAAAAAAGTCCTAATCCAGAAATTGGAGTTTTTCCAATTATAAAAACTGAAGAAGGAAAGCAAAATGAAAAGTTCTCCCACTTTCCCGAAAAAGTTTTAGTTGGGCATTGGCATAACGATATGCCTGGTTTAACAAATAATTCAAAAATTATTGCTTTCAGTGATGGCTGCCCAAGACAAATAGTTGAATATTCTGAATTGGTATATGGGTTTCAATGTCACCTAGAATTTAATAATGAATCTATAGAACCCTTAATATCACATTCTACAGAAGCGCTTAAGTTATTAGAAGGAAAGAAATATGTTCAAAGTTCTAAACAACTTTTGGAGAATGATTATAAAGAAATGAATAACGTTTTGTTCATCTTTTTGGATAAGCTAACTAGTCAATATGCTAAAACATTGAAAAATAAAAGCTTTAAGATTTCACTTTGAGAAGAAATAATATTAAAAGAAAACTACAATATTAGAATATAGAAGATTAAGGTGTTAACAACAACAGGATTTTTAATGAAGAATTAAACAAAAAAATGTAACCATTCACATCTAATAACAGTCTAATATCCATAACAAAATCAATCAATTATGAAAAAAAACAGTACGTTTCATTGTTTAATAAAAACCTCCCTTATAATTAATTTTTTATTCTTTGTTTTATCGGTGAATTTTGCTAATGGACAAAGCACTTTTAATGCAAATGCCTTTGATTCCATTGTTAAGGCAAATACTTACCCTATTCAGTTTAACGGTAAAGATATTAGCGGTCAAGGATCACAATGGTTAATAAATGAAGCATCGAAATCCAACTACTTTTTAGTTGGGGAACGTCATGGAACAGCCAATATACCAAATATTAGTGGAGCGATATTTTCGAAACTTACAGAAGTTGATTATCATCTTGCAGCACTAGAAATAGGGAGGCAAGCTTCTATAGAAGTTCAAGAAATTTTAAAAAATGGTGGTTACGATTCATTAAAGACATTTCTAGAAAACCCTAAATATTTTCAAGCTATCGCGTTTTTAGACTGGAAAGAGGAATCATTACTCGCTTCTAGAATTGTTAGTGAGTCAAAACTAAAAGAAAAGGCTATTTGGGGATTAGACCAAGAGTTTCTATTTGGCTTTAAAATGTACCTGGAACGTTTAAGAAAATTAGCAACAACCGATACTCAAAAAAACCTTCTTTCAAAACTTGACTTGCAATTAGAAGAAAATCGTTTTTTAATGGGAAGCCCTATAAAAAATGACCTTACAGAGTTAAAATCTTTATTTGTTGATAATAATGATGCATTAAGTTTATTAGATGCACTATTGATTAGCAATAAAATATATGGTCGCTTTCGAGGAGAGATTACAAGAGTTGAATCTAATGCAATTAGAGAGAACTTAATGAAGCAAAACTTGGTACATCTTATTTCTAATTATGAAAAGCAGCAAGGAATATCACCAAAAGTATTTTTTAAGTTTGGTGGGTTTCATTCAGCTCCATCCTTGAGTAATGGAATGTCCACTTTGGGAACCTTTATTGAAGAATGGGCTATAAGTAGAAATGAAACAGCGTTTAATATATACATAGATGCTGTAAGTGGACAAACACTTGCCAGTGGGCAAGACAATGTTGAAGGAGGAAAAGGAACCATACAAGTTATGAGCTATTTTGGAAGTATTGACCCTGACAAATCTCCGGATGATAAGTCAAGGCATGTGTTTATCAATCAATTGAAAAACACCAATGGGTTATTCCTTATTGACTTACGTCCTTTAAGAAAACATTTATATGAATTAAGCCCATTTTTAAATAGTAAAGCTGTTCAGCTAATTACTGGCTTTGATGCTTATTTAGCTATTCCTAATGTGAGTCCAGGAACACCCTTTCAAAAAAATAATTGATCTGTATTCTTGGACAAATATTTGAAAATCAAAATTAGTATGGTTTTACATTGTCATCATGGGTTCAATAACAAATCCTATTGAATTCTCTAATCACATTATTCAAAAGCACTTAATTTAATAGAGGGAATGGTTTTGAGATATCAAAAGAGGATAGTACTTATAAAATAGTACCTGGTCATTATGGTTTCATTGGTAGTCCAGGAGGACAAATGATACTTCAAAATTTGTTTAAGCTTGATACAGTCTATAAGCGTATATCTTTAAAAGAAAGTAAAGATTCTTATTTTTTTAACATATGAATTTGATAATGATACAGTTCATGCTATAACAGATATAACTAAAACGATTCAATTAAGTAAAGCCAATTTTTTTTTCCGTTAAAAATCACATAATCTTCAAATCAACTTGGACATAAATCAATCACAAAAAGTATAATACGTAATTTAAAAATCAATGACGAGGTATCAAAATCAATTAAGCAACTAAAAAGTGAGCTAAACACACACACATTAATAGAACCTAAAACACGTCAACAAAATAAATTACTTTCTAAAAAACTTCCAGAAATAAAATTACCAGATCTTTTTGATAGGAATAAGATTATTAATGTTAACACTAATCATAAATTGACTTTGATTGATTTTTGGGAGGTTTGGTGTGGGCCTTGTATAGTTTCATTTTCAAAAATAGAAAACCTTAAGAAGTAATTGGAATAGTCTCTGAAGACACTGAAAATGCAATTAATTTAATAAAAAAGAAAGGTACTACTTTTAAAAACTTAGTTGGCAATAATGAATTAAAAAAAGCCTTTGGTGTAAGTAGCCTGCCAAGATATTTTTTAGTAGATAAAGATAAGGTTATACAAAAAGAATATTTTGGATTTTCAGAGCAAATAGAAGAAGATATTAAAACATTGATTATCAATAAGAACTATTAATGAAAATTATCAGATTCAGAAATTTTGTACAGTTTAATCAAATACAACTAACATTAATAATGTATTATGAAACTCGATTTAAACGACCAATCATACTAACAGAGTTATGCTTACAGCTTATATTGGGTTAATACCTTAACGATGCTAAAAGATATTTTTACCTATGTTTGGAAAAACAACATTAATCTAGCTCATAAAATTCGTTTTCACTTACTTTTATAGTGGTTAATTCAACTGTATGTCCGTCTGGGTCTTTTGTATAAATTGATTCAAAGTAGTGATGGTCTTGAATGTCAAATTCTAAATTCAACTCAACATACTTTTTTTGAGCTTTATTAAAATTTTCTCTTGTTACGTTAAAAGCAAAATGATCTATTTTTATATTTTTAGAGTTCAAATCATTTTTAGGATCTTCAAGTTTTGCTGGAAACAACGCAATTTTTTAATCTCCTCCATTAATTGCTTTATTGTTGAGTTGTCTAAGTCATATAAACTGAATAGAAAGTTTGGAAAGGGCTTTCCAATATACAAACTAAGTAATAGATTACACTTGTTGTGTGTGGTGTTTAATTTTTTGAATTTTTCAATTCTTTTACCATTTCAAGTATTTTATTCTTGATAGTCATATCATCGATTTCATTAGCAAATATTTTTACTAACTGTTCATTATAACTGATAAGACTATTATTTGTTTTAACTAATTGTTCAAATATTCCTACCCCTTCCTCTCCATGTTTTTTAATTAGATAGGATAAGTAATCATAGCTGTTAAATTGAAAGTTTGATTTATTTATAATAAGACTTCTTCTATCTAATTCTTCAATATCTTTTTTATCTGAAAATGGCTCAATCAGTAATGAGTTTAGTTTTTTAAAATAAATTACAGCATCAATACTTTCTTTGAATTTTTGATTAAAATTTTTTCGTATAAGCTTTTCTTTTAAATTGGTGTTTTCTATATCCTTTATTACTGGGGTTTTCTCTATTGTTTTATCTAGTTCTACCCTAATAATGAATATTCTCTTACCAAGTCTCGCCTCTAAGATATCTACAAGATTTACATAATTAACAGGTTTTGGGTCATTTCGTAACAAGTGTGATCTACCCATTATTACAAAAGCATTTCTTTTTTTGTCAATTACCTCATTCCAAATTATTGTCGCAAAATGTAAATCCCTTCTCCCCAGAAATGGATAGAAATCTGATGGTGATTTTATGACATTCCAATTAACAGGAGGATCTGCTGCAATAACTCTAAATTGTTTTTCTTTTGGTAAGTTTAAATTTACCTCCCTAATATGTTTTATTAAGATCTCTATAGCACTTAAATTCCCAATCTGTAAAAGAGAGTTAGTAGCACTAAACCATACATTTCGAACTTCCTTAAAAGGTATATTTTGTCCACTAACATATCTATCGAGTACTTCTTGATAAAATGAGTTACCTAATTCTAGCACAATATCATCTACTTTTTCCTGAAAGGATTTATCATTGACTAAATTTTTATAGTATTCTATAAGTTCAATTTGGTCATGCCTTTCACCGAAAGCTACAATACTTGTAGAATCATAAGCTTTAACTATTCTTGCAATGGAGCCCTCGTTTTGTGAAAATGAAAATTTACTAATTAAAATGAAACCTAAGGTCATTAATATTTTTTTCATGATATATATTATTTCCCCGCAAGAAACGTAGTAGAGAAAAAACTAAAAATAAAAATAGACCAAACCGCCCTTCGAGTAGACTAAATAGAATGATAATCGACTAAATAGAGAATATTTTTTTTATTGATTCATTATAAGCAGCTCCAATTGGAATATAATTTCCATTGATTTCTATTCTATTTCCTTTTAACTTCTCTATATGTGTCCTATTAACAATGTAAGATTTTTGAACTCTTAAAAACATTTCATTATCTAACTCACTTTCTAGGCTAATTAGAGTTCTTTTAGTAATATGCATTCCTCTTTTAGAATATACTTTTACATAATCTCTAAGTCCTTCAAAATAAAATATGTCGATGATTGGAATTTGTATAATCTCTTTATTCGATTTGATAAACAATACTTTTTCATCTAATTTTTTTTTCGAAGATTTAGATTTTTGATTGGAGAACATATTGTTTATTAACTCATAAAAAAGGAAGAAAATTAAGTAACTCTTAAAAAGAGAAGAATATTGTTTAAGAAAATCGCTTCCTTCATAAGTAATTACTGTTAATGAATAATCAAACGTAAATGCACAGAATTCCCATAACAATCTTTCAATTATAACTTTCAAAACACAAGTTATAATTGCTAGTGCGACCAAATAACCTAAATAAAATAGTGAAATTTTAAAACGTTTTTTTACAATCCTAATGTGAAATAAAACTGCTATAAAAAGAGCAATAAAATGATAGATAAATACTGAGCCAAAAATTATAGGGTTAGGGTTTCTAGGACTGTCAATTAAGATCCATAAAAACAAATAAAATATTAAAATGACAGAATCTGATTTTTTCATCTCTTTACTATTTCTTTAACTGATTTAGTGGTGTTTTTTAGTGGCACAACTAGAGGGTTAAATGTAGTTATGGTTCGAGAATGAAAAGATAATAAAATCTTTAATGATAATTTAAATAGAATTCAAAATGTTTGGTTACTGATTTAAATTAATGATTGTGGATTCACTTCTATTGTATTTGGATTAAAAGCAATTAATTCTAAATTCCTGTGATAAGTCAAAGTGTTTCTTTTTCTATATTGTTTGATGCCAGAAACATTAATCATAGAATGCTGTTTTTTATGTTTAATATCTTTAAATGGTTGTTTTAAATCAATTAAAGATATGGTGTACGTTTTCAGTGATATTTGAACTTTTTGATAAGAGTAAGATTATAACTGTTAACACCAATAAATTAACTTTGATTGATTTTTGTAAAGTTTGTTAGAGGTAATGCAGCATTTAATGCAGCATTAATCACACAAGTGATAGTGATTGGATTGTTTTTATTAAACGAGTATGAGTTTATTAATTTAGAATTTTTATGGTTAAATGTTATAGGAGTTATTGTTGTGATGTTTTTAGCGATAATACTTCAATCAACGAATAAAATAATTCGAAGAGAAACATAAAAATAAACGAGTGCTTACAATCTCTAAATAGGAATATTGGATTTGCAAATCAACAATTTACTACTTTGAAGATTGACATTTTATTGGACTTGTAAGAAAAGATGGATGATTAATAAAATACTAATCGTTATAAAGCATAAATATCTTAGCGATTATTTTCACATCAAAAAACAGTGCGTTCAATTCATTTATGGAGTCATTGGCTTGTGTTAACAGTAGTTAACAGTTTATTACTTTACAGGTTTTTAAATTTGGTCTCATAAATAATCAGAAACACATGAAACGTATAGAAGCCTATTATCGAAAGCTAACAATAGTATTATTTTCAATCCTAACTGTTACGTATTGTACTCCACTTTTTTCTCAAGAGTCGTCATTATTAAAACTTGATCCAGAACTATTAATTTTATTGAAGGAAAGTCAGAATGTCACGAATCAATTAAGTGACCAATTATACCCAAATTGGAAGTTTAGTAAAACGCCTGTTCTATTTTACAAACCCAATGTTCAAGATATATTAATCAATTTTCCTCATAAACCAGAAGGTTTTGATGTTTACAATGGGTTTAATCCATTGGATGGACAAACTATTTATGTGAGAAATGAATCTACCTATATACAGTATGATGATCAAAATACCACTATCGAAATTGATGGAGTAAAAGTGCTTGTTGTGGCAGACACCTATTCCAGTATGAGAAATCAATTACGAGGAGCTATCATGAATCAACCCAAAGAGTTTTTAAATAAATGGCTTGATGACTGGAGTTTTATAGGTTCTCCTTACCATAAACTCAGTACTATTTTACATGAAGGATTTCATGTACACCAGGAAACTTTAGCCAAAGGTAAAAATGCAAATGAAGGAAGTGTGGCTAACTATCCTTTTCTCGATCCAATAAATAATTCACTTTCTGTATTAGAAGGTTTAATCTTAAAGGACGCATTATTATCTAAAGATGAAAAAATAATTTCAAAAAAAGCACGTCAGTTTGTTGCTGTTAGAAATTATAGGCAGTCACTACTTGATTCTGTTTTCGTTGCTTACGAAAACTTGAATGAATTCGCTGAAGGTACAGCAAAGTATATTGAATATAAGTTTTATAGTGAAGGTGAAAATATTACTCCAATAGATGAAATGAAATATATAAACGGATTTGCTGATTACAAAAACACCTTGCCTGACTTCTTTAAAAAAGAAATAGAAGATATGGTAAACATTGTATCTGTAAATGATAATAGGTTTGGAAACAAATTTGGAGCAGGTCCTCTGCGATTTAAATTGTACTACCTCGGAGCTTGTCAAGGACTTCTTCTGGATAAAGTAATGCCAAAATGGAAGAGTAGAATTTTTGACAAAGAAGTATTTCTTTCAGGTTTATTGGATGAAAGCCTTAGTTTATCAAGTAATCAAAAGAAAGCATACCTAGATAAAGCTAAATTAGAATACGATTATGATGGCATCTTTAAGACTAAGTTGGAGTTTGAAAAAGAAGGGAAAAAAGTAATTCAAGAAAAAGTAGACGCTATAATGTCTGCACCAAATAAAACACTGGTTATTCTTGATTATAAAGGGCATAAAATTACAGGAATGAATTATACACCCTTTGGAGTTACAAAAGTTGATGATAATTCAATAATTTATGAGATGGTTCCTGTTGGTATATATTTTGACAAAGTACCTGAGTTAATTTCAAAAACACCTTTCCCTTTATTGGTTAATACAAAAGAAGAAAGAGTATATTTTTCAATAAACACATCAATTGATGAATTTACTAATGGAACAACCAACAAAATGTTATATAAGGAGTTTGAAGTAAAGGCAACAGAGTTTAATGTTAAGAAAGAAAATAATGCAGTAATAATAACTTTTAAATAAAAATGATTTAACGGTTCTGTACTATCTTACAAAATTCATCAAGTTTAACAAGCAAGGTTTTAAAATTCACAAATTGAAATATTATTGTTAATTTCACTTCTGAGATTCTTAAACTTTTTTTCATAATCAATACCAAGACGAGCTGCATTTAAATCTTTATGAACAGCGAATGTATTTATATAAGATACTGCTTTATCAAAGTCAGAAAGTATTTGTTTTTGAGGAGTAAGTTTAACTTCTTGCGCATTTAAAAATTAAGCAATAGAAAAAAGGCTAGTAACGCATAATAAAATTTCATCGTTTTCTGTTTTAGTTTATATTTATAAGACGCATGAACAACATATTTGCTACCGTCATTGAATTTAATTCATAGTATTGTGATGTGATGATCTTTTTTTTGATTTTAAATATGTAAAATTTGAAGTTATTCGAGCTGTTTTATGATTGTAAAATCATTTATTTAAAAAGGAAAGTGTATTTTCCTGATAAAAGACTAAATCATCTTTGCTTACTCAAACTTTATTAACTTTTACCTCGTTAACTAAATAATCTTAGAATATTGATTTCCTAAACTTTAAAAATGAATATAAAATATTATATAACCACTATTTTTATAATTTCTTCATTAGATTTATTTAGTCAAAATTTGATTGAAGGGCAAATAATTGACAGCAAATCAAAACAACCTTTAGCGTGGGTAAATATTGGGATTGCGGGCAAAAGCATTGGAACGGTTTCAAACAATGAAGGAAACTTCAAAATGGAGATTAACGACAAGTACAATCAAGACACTATAAGGATTTCAATGATTGGTTATAAAGAGAGATTATTTAAGTTTATAGATTTTAAAAACAAAATTCGGGAAAATCCGCTTTTTAAATTAGAAGCTGAGGTAATGCAATTAAATGAAGTTATAATATCTAACAATAATAAACAAGAGCATATACTAGGTAATAAAGAGTTTACAAACAATACTGTATATGGGTTTCAGTCCAATTAATTAGGAAATGAACTTGGAACAATAATTAAGGTCGAAAACGGTCCAATTTCAATTAATAAAATAAACATTAATATTTATAAAAACCCTCTTAAAGTATTTAAATTCAGGCTTAATATATATGATTTAAAAGATGGTGTTCCAGATAAAAACATTTTGAAAGAAAACATAATAATTGAATGTAAAAAGAAAAAAGACGTTTTTACTATTGATGTCAATAAATATAACATTGTTGTTTATAAGGATATTTTTGTTTCAATGGAGTGGATAGAGAATTCAATAGAAAGGGAACTCTATTTTTCTACAACACCAAATGGATCTAAAACCTTTTCAAGGTATGCAAGTCAAGGAACGTGGATTGAAGAACAAAATGTGAGTTTAGGATTAAATATCATTGTAAAATATTAATTACATATACAATTCATATTTTACAATGATATTTAATGTCCGAAAACTTAATTGCTTTATTTTTCTGTTTATTAAATTAACAATCTTGGAAATTTTTGTATTTAATCTTTGATACTATTCCTATATTAGACTGGATGTTAGGTTGTTATATTTAGGATTATTAATTATAATTTAAAAAAAGCTTTTTATTTTGGTGTTATTTGTTTAACCTCTTTAGTTTTAAGCCTCATAGAGAATAAATGATAATTTTTATCTTTCGTTCCTTTTTTGGAATCGAAATATATTTTACTTCCATCAGTTGAAAATGTTGGATGCCACCAGTCTTGTACATTACCTTCTCTACTTAACTTATTCATATTCTTTCCATCAATATCCATAATAGCCACATTAATCTTGTTATCATACTTAGTAGTATTGAAAACTATTTGCTTACCGTCAAGTGAAACCTTTGGGTACACATCAGTAAACGTACTATTTGTTAGGTTTTTCTGATTAGACCCATCTACATTCATTGAATAAATTTCATAATTTCCATCTCTTTTAGTATGCCAAACTATTGTATTATCCGATGCATACTGAGGATTTGAATCTGAAGCAGTATTATTTGTTAGCCTTTTTTCTTTTCCATTAGATAAAGTTAACTCATAAATCTCAGGATTACCATCTCTTTCAGAAGTAAAAATAATTTTCTTTCCATTTGGTGAGAATGAAGGTTGGTAATTATCTGTTTTAGAATTTGTTATTTTTTTAACACCTTTTCCATTGGTCTTCATTAAATACAACTGATAAGATCCTTCACGATTAGAATAAAAAGTAATATTCTTTCCATCTTTAGATAATACAGGTGCATCATCTACATAAGTATTATTTGTTAATCTTTTACTTTCACCCCCATCTTCATTACGAATGTAAATCTCTTTATTGCCATCTTTTTGTGAGACATAGACAATTTTTTTTGCAGCTGCATAAGCATATTGATTACGTGTTGATGTTTTTGAGATATTTCGCAAATTCTTCCCTTGTAAGTCTACACTATAAATATCTGCTCCTCCTGTTCTTTCAGAATCAAATAAAATGTTTTTCCCATTTGGAGTAAATGATAAAAAATATTCTGCTTCTTCAGAAAAAGTCAATCTTTTTTTATTTTTACCATCTATATCCATAAGGTATAAATCATAGTTTCCGCTTTCTTTGGAGGTATAAGCTATTTTTTGATTATCTGGTGAAATAGCTACTGCAAATTCCTCTACTGAATTATTTGTAATGTTTTGAATGTTTGTTCCGTCAATGTTCATCACATAAATATCCTTCACTTTATTTTTATCTGAGGCTATATAGTATATTTTTTTTTCATCTGAAGATATACTAAACCCTGATATTGATGATCCACTTGCTATTCTTTTCTGCTGAGAGCCATCCCCATTCATTACATAAATCCCATTTTTTGTTTCTTCATCTTCTCCATCATGCCTAAAGTAAATTTTATTACCTCGGGTCCAAAGATTAGCTCCTGAAAAACCTTTCTCAAATTTTGTTAATTGTATAGCATCAGTTCCATTAGCTTTCATACTATAAATCTGACCTATATTTCCATTTGAAGATGTATACAAAACTCTTTTTCCGTTAGAAGACCAGATTGGTTCAATATGATTTCCTTTACCGTTTGTTAATTTTTTTTGGTTCGATCCATCAATATTCATTGTGTAAATTCGTCCTTTACCATCACGATACGAATAAAAAACAATTTGTTTTTCATCATTTGACATTCTTGGAGCATAATCTGAAGAACTCTGAGCTACAACAATATCATTTAGCGTTAAAAGAATGACTAATACTAAGGTTCTTTTTATCATTTTATTCATGAGATATAATATTTTAAGTGAATTTTATTTTTGGTAATTTATTTAGATATGAATTGCAGAATAGATAGTTATCTATTTTGCCCAAAATGGTTTGTATTGATTTCCAGGAGTAGATACTAACTCACGTAAATTTGTTCCATCAACATTGATGATAAACAATTTTTGAAGTTCTCCTATTTTCTGAACAAATACAATGGATTTCCCATCAGGAGACCAACTTGTCCCATACAAATAAGATAGCTCATCTACACTTTGATCAGTTTCAGTAAAAGAATTAAAATTTTTCTCTTCGTTTTTAGTGATATTTTTAATCTTTGTGCCATCAGGATTAATGGTATATAGATTTAAATATCCATTCCTAATAGAAAGAAAGGCAATTTGCTTTCCATCAGGAGACCAAGAAGGAGCACTTTCATGGCTAGGATGATTTGTAATATTTGTTATGTTAGAGCCATCACTATTCATTACAAAAACCTCATAATTAGGTCCGCCTCTTCCTGATAAGAATGTGATTTTTGATCCATCAGGTGAAAAGGATGGTGTATAGTGATGTGTAGAATTACTTGTAAGTTGTTTTTTGCCTGTTCCATCAGTTTTAATTTTAAAAATATTACGTTTCCCCATTCGTCCATTTTCATGTTCGTAAAATACAACCCATTTTCCATCTTTAGAAAAACTAGGAACTCCAGAATAATTTCTAGAATTACTTAACTGTTTGATATTAGATCCATCGATATTTGCGATTGCTGCTTTCCAACCTCCAAAATGATAGGTGCTAAAAACTATCTTTTTTCCATCAGAAGAAACTACAGGACTATTTTCTCCTCTTGAACTTTTTCCTTGTGGTGTGAAGTTTTTCAACTCCTTCCCATCATAATAAACAATTTGCGCATTCTGTCCTGGTTTTTCTCGGAGTGTGAAATAAATTTTATAGTCTGAATTATTTGATGACTGGGCCTTTATTTTGCTACTAGTGTTTATGGTTAAGGCTATAACTAATAGCCAAAGACTAGATTTTCTTAATGTTTTCATTATATACTATTTTGATTTGAGCAAATATATTTTCACTAATACTAAATAATTGTTAAAATGAATGGTAGAAAAGTCTCATTGTATCCATTGATACGTTTTGAGAATTTTTTTTTAGGAGAGAGACTTCGAAAATTGACCTGGAGTCTTTCCAGTATGTTTTACAAATGCCCTATAGAATGTTGCTTTAGAACTGAAACCAGATAAAGTACCAATATGCTCGATAGTGTATTGCTTCTTTTTAGGGTCTTTTAGGAGTTTTTGAGCTTCAAGCACCCTTTGCTTATTAACATAATCGAAGAAATTTATTTGCAATATCTTGTTTATTGCCATAGATAAAGCATGCTCTCTAACGCCAATTTTTTTTGCCAAAATTGTAAGTGTAAGGTCAGGATTTAAGTATAACTTTTCTTTAATGAATACAGTATTAGACTGTTCTATAATACTCTGTAATTCATTGTTATCCGATTCAGAACTTAATTTATTTTTTAGAATAAGTTTAGATGAGTTTTGTTGACTAAACGTGATGAAAGAGATGAAATAAATATGAAGAGGTAAAATGAGAGAGCTTAGGTTGTTAATTAGAATTATATCTACATCGAAGAAACCCGCAAATCGTTCAACTGGGATTAATAACCAAATAATAAGATATCCATACAGTATTGATTTCATCCATCGTACATTGGTTTTTTCAATATTAGAATATTCATCCAATATTTTTTTCTTATAGGCTAAGAAAAAATAAAAAGCAATGGCAACATAAATAATTTTATGAATATCGTAACGCATAAATCCTTTAAGTATATTTACAATACCTCTAGCTTCAAAAAAATATCTTGGATCACTTTCTAAAGAAGAGTAATAGTAATTTAAAAAAAATAGTTTTTGTTGTGCTGTTTGTAAATATTTAGAGAGATTAAATAGATTATAAAGTACAAAAGGGATAAAATGTAAAAGATGTAAATGCTTTAATTTAAATGAAGATCGAGTGAGAGAAAGAATGTAAAGGAAAATTAATGGCCCTATACAATAAGAAAAAAAATTTCCAGTACTTAAAATATGTGGAACGTAAAGAATCAATTTGGTATTGACAAAAAAATCATGAATGATTTCAAATAGCAAGACAAACAGTATCAATGATAAAAGCCTATATGAGATAGATTTATAATATTTTGATGCTATAAAAATCAAAAGAAATATACCATGACCTATGGCAACGAGTCCGAATAATGAATAAAAATCAAACTGTAATTGTATGTCCATTATTTGTCCTTGATAAAGAAAATAGTCTAATTAATTTTTAAAGATTACATAAAAGCTGGGAATCTTTTTTTATTTATTATATATTTTCAAACTATTGAAAACATATTCATTTGTTAAATTTAATTTCAGTTTTCGAGCTACTGTTTACAACGGTCTGTGTATGAAACGTAGCGCGCAAAAAGACACTAACTTTTTGGATTAATACTAACCTTTTTATATTTACTTTATTTCGTTTTAGCAATTAAACTGCTATTATTTTTAAACATTGTTGGCACTTGTTTTTAATTTATTTTTAGCAATCAATATTCCTGTAAATATTAGCATTCCAATACTGGACAATAAATGTACTTTTTTAAAATCCACACTCAATTCAGGGAAAAACAGCAAAGCTATTCCTGCATTAATTGATAAGTGAAATAAGATTGCAACTAGAATGCTTCCATTAGAATTAATTACCAACCAAGTGATTATTATTGATAAACAGATTAGCATTAGAAAATAAGCTGTTACAGTTAAAAAAGAAATTGATTCTCCACTAACTAAAGTGCCAAATGGGGCCCACCAAAGTGGAATATGCCAAATAAACCATATAACTCCAATTATGATTGCACTTTTTAAGTTAGAATGTTTTTTTTGTAATTCGGGTAATAAAAAACCTCTCCATCCAAGTTCCTCGCCTAAAGGTCCAGCATAAAAACCAGCCCATAATACAGTCGGAATTGAAAGAAAAGCCGCTATGTCAAAACTCCCAATATCTCCAATAAATATGTTATAAAAACCAATTCCAATAATGACAAAAATTATAGGTAAAAGTATTATGTATAAATAGTTTTTAAAGGGAATATTCCAAATAAACATTTTCTTAAGTAAATTCAATACACCTTTAAGTCCATCAAAAAGAAGTGTTGTTACAATTCCGCTGATTGTAGGTCCATATATACCCGTAAAAAAGAATATTAAAAATTTTCCGATTGATTCTTGATTGATTCCATTGGTAAGATAATTTAGACCTAAAACCCAAAAAGCCCAAGACCAAATAATGGTTATTAATAAATATATATATATCTTTTTATTATTCATATTTTTCTCAAATAAGTGCGAACAATTGTCTAAATGCAATTGCGTTTATCTACATTATATTTATTCCTAAATATATGGTAGTGTTTATTAATTATTCTAATATCAATTCTTTGAAAACACTACGTTTATTCATTTTAGGATCAATATATGAATGAAGTCTTTTTAGGAATTTTTCAAAAGTTCCTTCTTTAGTCCAATATTTATTGATTAACTCTTTATTGATTGCGTTAGTGTCTCGAGTAATATTTGATTTGTACTTGTAGAGGACCATTAAGTCAATCGTATCCTTGGTAGTGTCTGATATTAGAAGTTGAATGTTTTCAAAATTATCATTTTTTCGAAGTACATTTTCAGTCCATTCTTGAGTTAAGCCAAGAGCTTCTTTAAGAGAGCCATTTTCGGGGATAATAATTTTGTGCACAATTATTTGCACATTTTGATTTTCTTTATACTCTTGACTTTTATATAATTTTCCTTCTGATGATGTTTGACAGTAGGAAAAAAATGAAGTAAGTAATAAAAGTGTCATTATTAATTTTGACTTTAACTTATATAATGGTATTCTCATTAGCTTCTTTTTTAAAACCTAAAATATTGAAAATATTGTTTTTTTTTATAACAATGATTTGAATAACTTAATTAATGATGCAAAAACATTTATCGTGATAAGAATCGCGCCAACAATTGTCTAAATACAATTGCGTTTATCTACATTATATTTATTCCTAAATATATGGTGGTGTTTATTCCAATTATTTTAAAAGGATTCCTTTTACAAAATAAACTATTTAATGTATAATTCTTTCACTTAATTAATCCATAAAAACTGGAAATCTTTTTTCATTTTTAGAATACGTCAATTGTTTAATATTGTTCTTTTTTATATCTGTTAAAAAAACATTTACTTCTCCTGAAGTAGCCTTTTGTATAAACACAATTTGACCATTCTTATTACAACGTGCATAGGTGACATCTCCTTCGGTTGTAATTGTTTTAATTATGCTTCCAAGTTTTATATCTAAAATTTGTAGCTGTCTTTTTTCATTTACATCTGTTATTATTATAATTTTGCTTTGAGAAATCCAATCTTGAACAAAATTATATGATTCATTTGAAGTGATTTGGATCATTTCTTTAGTTTCTAAATTTAAGGTAAAGATATTTGGTGAGCCATTTCTATTACTATTAAATGCAAGTAATTTACCATTAGGAGACCATTTTGGTATTCCGTCAAACTCCTTATTAAAAGTAAGTTGTTCTACATTTTCACCATTACTATCCATAACAAAGACTTCTGGGTTTCCTGTTCTAGATGATTGAAATGCAATTTTACTGCCATCTGGAGACCAAACAGGATGTCCATCACGTGTTTTTAGATACGTAAGCTGATTTAATTCATTTGTTTTTGAATTTAATGTAAAAATGTTTCTTGTATTATTATCTCTATATGAATCAAATATAATGTTGCCATGGACATTAGAATAATCAGATTGAAAATCCTTGAGGCTGTCTTTGGTTATTCTTTTAATAATTCCATTTTCCGTTGAAAGCGAATAGAGATCCCAGTTATTATTATTTAATTCAGAGTATATAACTTTTTGAGAGAATAAGTTATTAGTTAGTAAAACTGTAATTATTAGAATTGAATATTTCATTTTTTTAATTTTATTATTTTGTTAATCGTTTGACTCTATGTAAAAACCCTCTACTAATAAGTTGTTTCAAACATGTTATCCGTTTTTTTTTATTTTATAATTTCTATCAATTTATACTTGGCATAAATTCTTTGAGCTTTATTGAATTAATAAATCTCTCTTGATTTATTTGCTCTAATATTTTATATTGGTTATTAGAGAAGCAACTACTAGCGCATCATCTTCAATTACATCAGTTACTTCTCTTTTTTTGACCAAAAAACTAAACCAACCAAATTTAAATTGACCAAAAATTAAATATCTTAATTTCTTAAACGTTCGACTCGATCTAAAAATCCCTTACCTATTAAAGGCTTCATAACATGTTTTCCATTTTTTATAATCTCTATTGAGCTTTCTACTCCTATTTCTTGTAATATTTTATAACTCTTTTTTGCAGAGCTCATCCAATAGGTGTCTTGGTCACCTACTATAAATAGAACTTTAACTCCTTTTAATTGTTTCATTTTTTCTTTGTCACTATTATTAGGATTTCCTGCCATACCTATTATTCCTGAAAAATAATTAGGCATTTCCATTACTAAATCAAAAATTCCAGCACTATTGGCACTATGGCATGTTGTATAAAATTTATTACCTTCTACATTATAAGTGGACTTTAGATGATTAAACAGTGCTTTAATCTCATTTGTTCTATTAGCAGCACCATAAATTCTGTAACCTATAAGAATCCAGCCTTGGCTATCTTTAGTCCCTTTCCAATAAAAGCTTTCATCATTAACAGATTTAGCTTGAGAAGGCCCAACCATTACAGGGTATGTTTTAGTAGCATCAAAATTTATAGGAAGCAGAATTGTATAACTTAGTTTTTCTCCTTGATACTCAAATGTTTCCAATTTTTGTTGTCCAAAAACATAAACAGTACTAAAGAAAATCATTGATAATATTATACAGTTTAGTTTTTTCATCTTCATTAGTTTTAAATTCACAGTAAAAATAATTTGTAATAAAAATCTAGAATAGTAAGTTGTGGTTGATGGTTAATTTTGTGACCAATGGTTCATAAATGAAAGTGTATTATAAAACACATACATTAATAGTTTAACCATTGGTCACAAATTAAACTAAGCAACACATTCCATTTTAGAAGAAACTATAAATTGGCTATTCTTGTGAAGAATAACTTGTGGATTAGAGTTTAATTATCACTAAACCCAGCTGAGGTAATTTCTTTTTTTATATTATACGTTTTTCCGTTATAACATAATTTAGTATTACCAACAGAGATTTTTTCGCTTGGAGGTAGTTGATATGCTCTGGTAATCTCTTTGTTGGGATTTCCAGGGAAATTAAAGCTTGATTTTAATGCCAAAGTTATGCTATCTTTAGAAGTGTTCGTTAGATATAGTATATTTCCGCATGAATCAATTTCTTGTGAAGAAGATAAATATGAAATAGCATCTTGACCATATAAATCACCATGAGCATCAAAGCCACCATTATTATCAATAAAAAGTATTTTATAAATTTCTATGTATGATAATTCACTAATATCTTTTAATTTGATATCCGTTATATTTAAATCTGGTTGAATAGAAGTTGTTTTATTGTTTTTACAGCCAGAAAGTAAAATCGTGATTATCAGAAATAAAAAAAGACTATATAATTTCATAATAAAATATTTAAATTGAAAAAGATTATCTCTAGTTAATTTTAAACTATAATGAAAAAAATAATTTATTCATACTATAATAATTTACCAATATCTATCAAAAAAATAGTAATGGTAAGTTTATTGGTTAGTTTATTTTTTATTCTAAAAGCTTATACTAATCACTTAATAAACGACTATAATTATCCTTTTAGTTGGCTATTAACTACGTTAAAAATAAGTATTGTTTATCTACTTTGGGCAATTTTAACACCTTTGGTTTATTTTTTAACTAAAATAGTTCAAAATCTGGTTTCCCAAAAAATTTATAAGGTTTTTCAATTCATAATGGGTTGTATTATCCTAGCCTTAATTCATCAACTAATTGCTTCTAGATTGGATGATATTATTAATTATATAAATAGTGGTTACCTAAAATCCTTTTGGGGACATAATAGTATGGTGGCTTTCACCATTGGTAGTTTTTCAAGTTTTATTGAGCTATTAGTTATTGTAGCAGTTTTTCTAGCTTTCGACTATCAAAAGAAGTTTATAGCAAACCAGAAGGCATTAATTGCATCACAGTTAAATGCCCTACGTATGCAACTTCAGCCTCATTTTTTGTTTAATACATTACACTCAATAGCATCAATGATAGATATTGATACAAAAAATGCTCAAAAAATGCTAAGTAAATTAGGTACTCTATTAAGGAATATGTTGGAGTATGATACAGAACAAATGGTTACCGTTAAGGACGAGCTCGATTTTATAAAAAACTATTTAGATTTAGAACAAGTACGTTATCAAGACCGAGTAACTATTAACTACAATGTAGCGAAAGAGACCATGCATTTAAAAATACCTAATATGATATTCCAACCTTTGGTAGAGAATGCAGTTAAGTATGGAATAATCCCTACGGTTGACGATGGTGAGATTAAAATAAATATTAAATTAGAACATAATGAAATACTTCAAGAAGAGGCTTTAGTTCTTCAAATTTCAAATACATTTAATAACAATCAACAAAATTATATAAAACCAGTAGGAACAGGTACTGGTTTAGTAAATATTAAAAAAAGACTTAATCAATTTTATAACAATAGGTTTTTGTTTAATTCTGATTTTGAAACTCCAAAGTTGTATAAAGCGAAAATGATTTTACCAATTATTAAATAGCAATGAAGTTAAGGTGCCTAATTATAGATGATGAGTTTTTAGCAAGACAGCGTTTGCTTAAATTATTGGAACCCTTTAAATCCTTATCGATAGTTGGTGAATGTAGAAATGGTAAAGATGCATTAGAAAAAATAAGAATTAAAGAACCAGATTTGATTTTCTTGGATATACAGATGCCAGATATTGATGGTTTTACTGTTTATGAAAAACTTCAAAAAAAACCATATGTTATTTTTACAACTGCTTATGACACTTATGCGCTAAATGCATTTAAAATAAATGCGGTGGACTACTTATTAAAACCGTTTGATGAAGATCGTTTAACAATAGCAATCGAAAGAATTTTAGAAATAAAAAAAACAAATAAAGCCTCACAGTTAGAAAAAAATATAAAGAAGCTCTTACAGAATATTGAAAAAGATTCTAACCAGTTTTTAACTCAAATATCTTTACCTACAAAAGGCAGAGACTTTAGTATTAATATTGATGATGTGATATGTTTTAAGAGTGATGGGAATTATGTTAAAATAATAACAGATGAAAAACCTCATTTATATAGAACGACAATGAATTTGATTAATGACAGATTAGACCCAATGCAGTTTTTAAGAATCCATAGGTCAGTAATTATAAACAAATTTTATATTGAGAAATGTAAATATTTAAGCAACAATGAATATGAATTTACATTAAAGAATGGTATCAAATTAACTTCTTCTCGCTCTTATAAACCTTCAATTGTCTCGTATTTGGGCACCTTGTAAATTATTTAAAAAAAGTTTACATAACAAGTTTTTCTAACTCTTCATTTTTTTTAAGAGAAAGTCATTTTTACTAACCATTCGTCACAAAATTAACGTCACATCACATTTTTTTTTTTTAGAAACGGCATCTTGACTAGTTTTGTTGGAAAATAATTAATGAAAATCATGAAGAAATCAATCCTTTTTTGTGTTCTTTTTACTAACCTTTTTTTAGCTAGTTGTTCTTATGCCCAAGAAAAAATTGTTTTTGTTAAGAATAGAGAAATCCATAGTATGGATCCTGATGGAGGGAATATAAAACAACTTACAAATTATAAAGTACCAGGACATACTCCAATAAGCTGTAGGCCTTCTATTTCTAAAAGTGGAAAAATTTGTTATATCTATGATCCATTAAAACATGGGTGGATGTCCACTTACATAATGAACATTGATGGCTCAAATAAAAGAAGACTTACAAATGAACCAAAATCCAAAGATTCTGGCACATGGAACTCTACAATTTCACCTAACGGTCATTATGTTGTTTTTAGTTCATTACGAACGAATAACCATGAAAAGATTTACAGAATGAATATTGATGGTAGTGAGCTAATAAGTATTAGCAACAATACTAAAGGCTATCCAAAATGGTCACCAGATAGTAAATATATTATTTATGAAACTTCAAATTCCATTAAAGGCAATGATATTGTTATTACAGATATCAATGGAAATAACAAGAAAACGCTTATAAAAAGCAAAGACAATTTAAGGTATCCTACATTTTCAAAAGATGGTAAAATGATTGCGTTTATAAAACAAAAATCTAATTATGCTGAATTAATTGTTGCAAATTCAAACGGCAAAAATCAAAAAAAATTATTAGATATTGATAAATGGTCAAGAATATCTTTTTCGTCAGACAGTAAATCTATTGTGTTTGTTTCAAAAAATGAAAGGATATCAACTATTAATTTAGACGGAACAGACTATAAAGAATTAACTAAAGGAAGAGACCCCGTTTGGTCATTCTAAATAACTTGAGATTTTTTATTAAAAACAATTCCAATTAACAAATTACAATATGAGAACAATTAATTTATTGCTAAATACAAGAATAAAAATGGTAGTTCTTTTTTTTATTACAATTCAACTAATAAGCTGTAAATCGGATAAAAGAGAATCAACTTTAGACTCAAAAGAAACGTTAACCCAAAACGACTCTTTAGTATATGATACTGCGCCACGATGGTTGCCAGAGGGCAATTCACTTATTTTTTACACCTATAGACATGATGATGAGGGAGCAGAATTATATAGTTTGAATATTGAAAGTAGAGAAATGACTCGTTTAACCAATACATATCATAATGAGTGGTGGAGCGAGCCTACTAATGATAGTAAAAGAATATTTGTTTCTTCAGATTTTGGACATTCTGAAAGATTTGGTGGATCAGAAATTTTTGAACTAAATTTAAATGATAACTCTCTAAAACAGATTACTAAAGATTCTATTGAGGGTGTGTTTAATATCATGCCAAGATTATCTCCAAAGGGAGACAAGCTATTATACAGTGGCGATTATATTGGGCCAAAAAAAAATGCGGAAATTTTTGTTGTTAATATTGATGGAACAGAAAGAATAAATCTTACCAACTCACCGTCTATTGATAGATCTGGTTCTTGGTCTCCAGATGGTTCAAAAATCGTGTTTTCTTCAAATCGCTCAGGTAATTTTGATTTGTATATCATGTTGACTGATGGTTCAGAAATAAAACAATTAACAGATACTCCTTGGAATGAAACTGATCCAGATTGGTCTCCAGATGGAAATCAATTAGTATTTGTTTCAGATGCTAGTAATGAAAGGCAAATTTATTTGATGGATATAGATGGTTCAAATAGATTACGATTAACTAAGAGTGGTGGCAAAGATGTCCTCCCTGCATGGTCGCCTAATGGAGAATGGATAGCATTTGCCACCTATAGACATGGTAAAAAAGATAAAGGCGATATTTATATGATTAAAAAAGATGGCACTAATTCAACTCGTTTAACTCCTAGGTAGTCGTTAATATTCAAAATAACATTCGTTATTAGCAATGCAAATTTATAATGCTATTGTATAGTTCAAAGAAAAAGCACTCTTAAATCATGAAAAATATTACGTTCATTATTTGTATATTAATACTATTAAGTATCCCTGCAAAAGCTCAAACAGCTAAGGTTAAAGCCATAGATGAGTTTATTGAAAAAATGTTCGATTCTCTAGAGTACATTCCAAGCATATCAATTGGTATAGTACATAATGGAAAAATTGTTCATAAAAAGGCATATGGATTTAGTGATGTAAAAAATAGCATACCTGCAACGACGTCCACACAGTATTATATTGCATCTACTACCAAGTCATTTACAGCTTTGGCGAGTGTTCTTTTAGAAGAAAAAGGGTTATTAGATTTTAATAAATCATTGGAAGATTATTTTTCTGAAGTAAATTTTCCGGATTCAATACAGGCACATAAAATAAAGATACCTGACTTACTGGGGCATACTTCAGGAATTGATAATTGTGGATACATGACTTTAAAACTTGCATATACAGGAGCTTATACTTATATGCAACTTTTTGAATTAATGAATAAAACATGTGGTAGGCTTTCTTATGGTACTTATAGGTATTCTAATTTAGGATATAACATTATGAATTTAATTTTTCTTAAAGAATTAGGGAAAACGTGGAAGGAAGTTGTACAAGAAGAAGTGTTAGATCCAATTGGCATGGCACATACCTATAGCAGTTATGTTAAATTATTAGAAAATAAAGAAGAAATAGCAGTTCCATATAATGCACTTGGAAATGGCAAAGAGTTATTTGAAATTTCCAGATATACTAAAAAAGATGCTACTCTTCATGCTGCAGGAGGCCTGTATTCTTCAGTTGATGATGTCTTAAAATGGCTACTTATTCAAGTAAATAACGGAAAGAATAATAATAAAACTATTATTTCTCCAACCTCGCTGTTTGAAACCAGAAAAATTAGAAATGAGATAGAAGGAATGGATTTTGGTTTAGACCGCTTTAACATTAGTTATGGACTTGGTTGGAATATTGCTAAATATAAAGGAAAAACACTCTATCATCATGGAGGAGCATATACTGGATATTTAACTATGATTTCGTACATGCCAGAAACTAAATCAGGTGTCGTTGTTATGGTAAATGATAGTAAGTTAGGACACTTATATACTAATAAACTTTCAATGCTTGCCTATGATGCTATAGATGAAAAGTTTAAAAAAGAAAATAAAGATTGGGAGGAAGCATATTATAATTGGCTTAAAGATTTAAAGTTTCAAACTGAAAGTGTTGGTAAAAAAGTGATATACAAAGATTTTTTAAATAGGTCTAAAAGAAAATGGAATTTTTCAGTTCCAAAAAATGCAATTACAGGTATTTATAAATCTAAAGATAACGAAAATGTGGATTTGATTAGAATTTTTGAGAATAAGAATGGGTTTTCCATTAAGCAAGGAGAATGGAATGCTTTAGTGGAGCCTTATAAAGATTTAAACACAATACGAGTACAGTTTATAAGACCTGGAGTTTTTAAACTCGATGTCGAGGGAGAATGGGTAAAAGGGTTTTCTTATGATGGTAATTATTATCAAAAAATGTAATACTAGATCTTGAAAAAAAACCTAGAGCTATATGAAAGTCAAATCATATTTTAAGCAAATTTTACTTGAGACTCCTTCCATATTGATAGCTGTTATTTTAGCAATCTATCTCACAAATTGGGTTGACAATATAAACCGTCAAGAAAAAGCTAATGTTCTTGTTTCTTTTATAGAAGAAGAGATTAGCTCTAACCTTAAGGCTTTACATGGAGTTGTTGATAGTTTAACAAATGTAAATGTATTAAAATATGATAGCTTAATTCAACTATATAGCCAGAAAAGAATAAGTAATATTCCACAAAATAGTATAAGGCCAACTATAAAAAGTGTTGCATGGGAATCAGCAAGATTAAGTGATGTGTTTTCTGAAATTCCACCAAAAAAGGTAAATCAATTTTTTTTGGTTTATCAAGAGCAGAAAAGAGTTGAAGAATTACTTAAAATCCAAGATGAGATTAGTGTAAGAAAGTTACCAGAATTAACTCAATTGCAAATGGGAAAGTATCTAAGAAATATTAATGAAAAATTAAGTCAAAGATATAAGGATCTGATATCTAAATATGGCGAATATTTAGAATTAGAACAAGAAGACCTTAAAAATATAAAAATTAAAAATAGGCTTATTTTTAGTAGAGAAATAAAAGGAAAAGATTAAATATAAAACAACTTTAAATCAAAAAAAATTACTTCTAATTCATTTTAAATAACTCTTAAATAGTTTAACACAATATGTAATAGTTAAAAAAGTAAATTTGGTATATATAAGTTAAAAATTTTATAATTCATATTAATTTTATGAAAAAATCAACAATTATTTCTTGTTTCTTTGCTTTGTGTTTTTATATAATAGGAAATTCGCAAAGTAATATTGATTCTCTCCTTGTTCCTATAGATTATAATAAACCAAATGGCGAAAAGTTTTATCTAAAATATCAATTTGGAGATACTTTTAATGAAAATCTATCAACTGTTTTTGCTATTGCTGATGGTCAACAATTTTGGGCTAGGCCTGGAAGAGCCAATAGGTTTCAAGAAGAAACATTTGGCTTAAGAATGAATGTTGTAGTAATTTTTGGGAGACCTAATAGTAAAATCATAGAATCTCATTTAAGAAATGAGGACAATGAAATAAATTGGGTAAATGCATATAATTTGTTCGGAGCCAAACAATGGGTAGAAGATATTGAAAGTGTAAGAAAAAAAGTCAGTCCAAATAAAAAAATTAATTTGTATGGTAGATCAGGAGGTGGGTTTTTATTACTTCAATATTTAGAGCGTTATGGCAAATATGTAGATAAGGCTTTCTGTCAAACTGCTTTAGTACCAAAATTACAAACTAAATTAGGGTATTCATATGATAGGTTTTGGGAAGAAATTTCAAGTTATGATCATAATTTACAAGTAAAGATTAGCCAAGTATTAAAAGAAGGATATTTCAATAGATATGATGTAGCTTCTGCATTTCAAAGACAAAACTTTTTTGTTGATTCAAAAAAAATAAATCAAGAAAGAAAAAAATTAATAGATATTTTGTTTAAAAAAAACAAAATTGCTTTTGATAGTGTGCTAAAAAAATATCAAGTGAATGCTATAAAAAGAATGAAGCCTACAACTATGGGAATATGTAGTACTATAAGACTTTTTGAGTTTTATACGTATAGAGATATTTCGAAAGTTTTAGAAGGAAGTTTGGGAAAATATAGACCCGATATGGAAATGATAAAAATAGATGTTGAGCCACTTATTAAAGAACTTAAAAAAGGAAATATTGAACTTCCCAGCTTTAGCCTTTCTAATTTGCGAAATATAAACACTCAAGTATTTTTATTTGCTGGAAGATGGGATCATGTGGTAGATTACAGAGGGCAGTATTATTTAAATGGACTTATACCTAATAGTTTACTATTCTTAGCAGATGACAATCATGTGTTTTCATCAATTTATAGTACAGACAGCTATAAAAAGCTAGTACAATATTCTCTTCTGTATGATTTAGACAGCCCAAAAATGAAGCAATTACTGGAGGAGACTAAAAAATTACGTTGGCGTGAATGGGAATCAAATTAGTAGTAACAAAAACCTAAAAATATCAAAACTAATATTTCATTGAATATTTTTTTAATATTAGGCTCTTGAGTAATAAATATAATCACGAATATAAGTACTATCTACATCTATCAAAAGCTGCTTGTCTTTTATTAAATTAGAAATTTTTTTACTTCAATTTTCTTGATAGTTTTATCATTTGAACATGTGGCCAAACAACATGTTATATAAAATAATAAAATTACTATCCCAATTGTTTTTCTTTATTTTTTCTATTAACTAGCTAAACTTTAAAAATTACTCCACGTCATTTATTAAATCTAAATAATATAGAAAAGCAAATTACTAAAATAGGTGTTTCGGCAGTAGGCCTACACTAGAATGATTTAAAACACTTAAATAAAAAAAAAGTTAAATATGTAGAGTTAAGAATATTAGAGTTAGTAAGACAATACTATCAATAAAATAAATCTTAACCTTAATAAAAGTTTTTAGGGATGGTAGTATAACCGTGATTGTTCTATTTGTTTTTAATTATTAGAAGTAAGTTTTTGCTAAAAATTATTTTAATAAATGTAATTTTATAATTACATTTGTAATTAGTAAGTTTCATATGTAATCAATAAATCACATTTATGCTACCTAACAAATTTAAAAAAATAGGTTTTTTTATTTTTTTAGCGACTTTTTTTATTGCTTTTGCACAAATCAATAGCTTATCTAATAGTGAAATAATTAGGAATACATTAGAGGTACTTGGTTTTATTGGTCTTTCTATAATTGCATTTGCAAAGGAAAAGGTAGATGATGAGTTTTTAAATCACATTAGAATCCGTATCATAATCATCGTAATCCTACTTACATTTTGTTATTCTTTACTAGATATTTTTCTTTTTAAAGTACGACATTTATATGTTTTAGAATTACTTCAAATACAACTTTTATTATATGTAGTTCTCTTTCATCTATTCAAAAGAAAATGGTCAATAAAGTAAAAGTAACTAGGGTTATTAAAAATATTGGACAAGAAGAGCTTGCTAAAAAAGTTGGAGTAACCAGGCAAGCTATTCATTCGATTGAAAAAGGAAAGTATCAGCCTTCAGTAATATTGGCTTTTAAAATAGCCAAAGCCCTTAATATTGATATTAATGAATTATTCAAATTAGAAGAAAATGACTAACAAGAAGCCCTTCAAATTATTCAGTAAGAGTAAAAATCCGTATGAGGATATTAATAATAAGAAACTGCTTAATCAAGTTGTTATAGTCTTTGTACTACTTAACTCCATGAGATTTATTTTTGACTTTATTGCATGGCAAGTTGCAGGGCCTATTTCTTTGTTTTTTGGTCTAGTTGCAGTTTGGTATTATAATAAAAAGAATAATATTACTTGGCGACTTTTAGGCTTTAAAAAAGAATGGTTAAAAACTATATTATGGATTTTTATTACCCTTGTGATTGCTTTATTTGTGATAATTTTTGCAGGGAAGCTTGCTAATATTTTCTTTGAAAAGCTTCCGAGAGAAAATATTCGATTTGGAAACTTAGAAGGTAACATCGGTCTGACTCTTTCTTGGGTTACACTTGGAATAGCCGCTGGAGGATTTGGTGAAGAAATTGTTTACAGAGGCTTTTTTGTGAATGCCATAGAAAAACTAATTAATAAAAAAATGGGTATTGCTATTGCCATCTTATTACCTGCTTTATTTTGGGGTTTAAGACACTTCTATTTTTCAGGAGGCCATGGTAGTATTGTTGTCTTTTCTATAGGTTTACTTTTTGGAATTATATACATAATTAATGGGCGTAATATTTGGCCTCTCATTTTTGTACATGCTTTAATAGATACCTCCTCATTTGTGTTGAGGTATTATGGATTATAATTCTCCAGTGCTTTGAAAAACTTAAGAATCATACAAACTTTTTGCTGACGTCTAACAAATAGAGGTCGTTTTATCATTAAAACTATCAGAGGTATTCATTATTCTAAAGGAAGGAGTAATCATAACATTTAATTTAAAGTATTTGATATTTATTATTATTTTACTTAAAAAATAATTGGTTTTTTTGCTAAGATGAACTTAGATTGGATAATCGTTTTGGGGATATTTTGTATTGGGCAGTGCGCTTTTTTATCGATTATTTATTTTATAAAAGATGATAAAAAGTCTATTACTTCTTATTTACTTATCACATTACTTTTAATTTTTGCTTTTGATTTAACTCACGATCTGTTTGTTTATTCACGCTTAATGCTACAATACCCATTCTTAGTTGGTTGGGCGTCTTTATTTACCTATTTAAAAGGCCCTGTCATTTACTTTTTAATTAAATCAAGTACTAAATCAAATTTCAAATTTCATTGGTATGATGGTTTACATTTAGTTGTTTTCTTTATAAAAAATATTGAAAATATTTTCAATGAAATTAGTCGTGACGTTGTCTATAAATTAAATTTTTTAAATGAATATTATTATGCCTTAGATAATAATTTACAAATACCAGCAAATGCAACGGTATCATTAAATGACTTATGGCTTATTCATCCAGTTTTATATCTAATAGTTTCAATAATTTATTTGTTTAGAAAGGAAAAAAATTATAATGAGGTAAAGAGCAAACGCCTTTTTTGGATTCGTTTTTTTATAATCTATTATTCGGTTATTTACTTTATAAATATTAGCTTTTTTGTACTGTCGTCATATTTTCATTTTGTAAGCAAGATTTATTGGGCGTTTTCAAGTTTACAATTTTGTATGCTTATAATAATAATATCTTATGCGAATTTAAGCCCGCAATTTTACAACTCTTTATTACCAAAAAAGAAAGCCTATAAAAATTCTTCATTAAATACAAAAGAATGCTTAAAAATAATGGAAGTTCTAGATGTTTACATCATGAAAAATGAAACATATTTAATTAAACGCTTATCTTTATCAGAAGTTTCAAAACTTGTAAACATACCAGTACATCATATTTCGCAAGCAATAAATAAATGCAAGAGTCTGAATTTTCAAGATTATATAAATGAATTTAGAATAGAAAAGGCAAAACAACTAATTGCCACAGATTTTTCTAATGAATATACATTCTCCGCCCTCTCAATTGAAATTGGGTTTAATTCTATATCAACTTTTAACAGGGCTTTTAAAAAGTTCACTAAGCAGACACCTAAGCAATATTTAAACTCAATTCGTAATTAAAATTTATATCAAGTTATAAGATGAGCAAAAAGCAATGCCATATTTAACAACTTTTAACATACCTTGACTATATTTTTGTTCTTTAATTTAAAAAAATTATAGATGAGAAAATTAGTAAGATTATTTGTAATACTCGTGTTGTTTGTAAGCTGTGAAAATCAAAACAAAGAAGGAGAACGCCTTGATGCAAACACAATTATAAACAAGGCTATTAATGCTTATGGTGGCAAAGCAAAATTAAGAAACATAAAAACTAAAATTGAAAATGGGGTTAACCTAATCTTTATAAATGATAGTCTTTTTAAATCGAACCAATTCTTAAGTTTAAAGAAAGAAGGAGGAAAACATTACTATCAATCACCAGCTTATCAAAAAAAGTACGGACAGAAATTAGTTTTTGCTAGTAATGGTAGTTATTCTTGGACACAAAATGATGGTGCCTTCGCACCCTATATGCAACCACAGGAAGAGCATATAAATCAAGGTGGTGAGGATTACCCTTATTTATTTAATTTAGATGAAAGAGGGGTTAAAACTGAATATATAGAGTCTTTTTTTGAACAAAATGAAAAGCTTCATAGGGTAGATTACACAAGTAAAGAAGGCGTCACGGAAGAAGTATATTTTGTTGACAACTTATGGTTAATTAGGAAGACACGTAGATTTATTGAAACTTCTCAAGGTACAGCAGAAATGATACGTTATTTTCAAGATTATAGAGATATAAATAATGTTATGATTCCTTTTAGATCTGAATCTTATTTTCCGCCAAGGGAAAAAAATATAAACCTATTAAATTCAATAACTATAAACGAAAGTATTCCTGATAATAAATTTGAATTTCCAGAACCAAAAAAATTAACTAAATCTGAGATTAATCAATTTACTGGTACTTACTATAATAAAGAAAACAAAGTCACCATTTCTGAGAAAGATTCAAAATTATTTATTCAATACGATGACCAACCAAAAATTGAATTAACAATTGTTGACCAAAATTTATTAATGTACAGAGATGGAATTGGTGGCGGTAGTCGCATGGCGAATATACTTTTAAGAAATGGTACAAATGAACGTTTTATTGAAATAACTTTACGTAAACAAACTTCTAAATGGTTAAAACAATAGTAAGGTTTATTTGTGTTGTATGCTTTGTTAATACAGCGAATTTAAGTGCGCAACAAAGTAAAACTATAAAAGTATTGTTTGTTGGTAACAGTTATACCGCTAGGGAAAATATACCACAAACAGTTTCAACTATTGGCACTTATGCAGGAAGTACAATTGAGGTTGCCTTATCTACGGCCGAAGGTGCTTCGTTAGATGATCATTGGCATCAAAAAAGAGGATTAAAGACTCGAACGCTTATTTTAGAAAACAAGTATGACTATGTTATTTTACAAGATCAAAGTATGCGTCCAATTGATAATCCTGATGGTTTGATAAGAGACATTAAATGGTTTTCTAAGTATACAACAAGACATGACTCTAAATTAGGACTCTTTGTTACTTGGGCAAAAAATAAATCACATTACAATCAACAAGTTCAAATCATAAACGCCTATGTCAAAGCTTCTAAAGAAAGTGGAGGTTTTTTAATTCCAGTAGGGAATAAATGGCAAATTGCAAAAGAGAAATATCCTGATATTGAGTTGTATGATAAAGATGGTAGTCACCCATCTAAAATAGGTGGAATTTTATCATCTTTAATAATTGCCTCATCTATAATAGATGACTTTAATAATAAAGACTTAAAAGCTATTATAGAAAATTGTTTTGTAGAACTAACCGATTATGAAAAGGAATTCCTCTTTGAAATTATTAGATTTAAATAATGGACTGTAGGTTCTGTTTCTTTTTTTTATGATTCAAAGTTAATTTTTCTAACTCTAAATCTCGCAACCTAATGTCTAGTCTAATATAGGAAGTCCAAACTGGAGGATGAACATTAAAAAAAACGAAAAATTAAGATTCTGGGGTTGCATTAGGGGTGAATAAAAAAGCAAAAAAGCTTAACAGCTATATTTCTATAGTGTTAAGCTTTTTAAGCTGTACTCAAGGTGGGAATCGAACCCACACTTCCGAAGAAACTGGATTTTGAATCCAGCGCGTCTACCAATTCCGCCACTTGAGCTAAATCGATTGCAAAAATAAAAAATAATTTAACTCTCAACTATTAAAATAGTAGCTTTTATCCTTTTGGAATTCAAATAAATCCCTAAATTTGCACCTCATTTAAAATAAGTAGTCTTTTTTGATTCATTAACAAGAAGTTAGTCATGACAAAAATAAAAACACAAGCCAAAATATTTGCCTGTACTCAAAGTACTGAGTTAGCAAAAAACATTGCTAAAGCTTATGGTGAAGATTTAGGAAATGTGATAACATCTACTTATAGTGATGGAGAATTTCAACCTTCATTTGAAGAATCAGTTCGAGGCGCTAGAGTATTCATTATTGGGTCAACAAACCCAGGACCTCAAAACTTAATGGAACTATTGCTAATGTTAGACGCTGCAAAGCGTGCTTCGGCAAGACATATAACAGCAGTTATACCATATTTTGGTTGGGCAAGACAAGATAGAAAAGATAAACCTAGAGTGCCAATAGCTGCTAAATTAGTAGCTAAAATGTTAGAAACAGCTGGTGCAACTAGAATTATTACAATGGATTTGCATGCCGACCAAATTCAAGGATTTTTTGAAAAACCAGTTGATCATTTATTTGCATCAACGATCTTTTTGCCATATCTAAAGAGTTTAAATCTTGACAACCTTACCATAGCATCACCAGATATGGGAGGCTCTAAAAGGGCTTACGCATATTCTAAAGCTTTAGAAAGTGAGGTAGTGATTTGTTATAAGCAACGTGCTAAGGCCAATGTAATTTCGCACATGGAATTAATAGGTAATGTAGAAGGTAAAAATGTAGTACTTGTAGATGATATGGTTGATACAGCAGGAACCTTAACCAAAGCGGCCGATGTGATGATGGAGCGAGGCGCATTAAGTGTTCGTGCAATATGTACACACCCAATATTGTCAGGTAATGCTTACGAAAAAATAGAAAATTCTAAGCTAGAAGAATTAATCGTAACCGATTCTATTCCGTTGTCACAAAAAAGTAGCAAAATAAGAGTATTAAGTTGTGCCGATTTATTTGCCGATGTAATGCATAAAGTACATCATAACAAATCAATCAGCTCAAAATTTATAATGTAGCTTCGACTAGCTCAGCTACCAAAAAAGTGAATAATTAAATTAATTTATATACAATTTCAAAATGAAATCAATTACAATCAATGGATCGAAAAGAGAAAGCGTAGGCAAAAAAGCAACAAAAGCCTTACGTAATGCTGGAGAGGTTCCTTGCGTATTATACGGAGGAGACAAGCCAGTACATTTCTCAGCAACTGAATTGGCATTCTCTAAACTGGTTTATACGCCTAATGCGCATACAGTTGTGATTGCTTTAGGAGATGAAAACTATAATGCAGTATTGCAGGATATTCAATTTCATCCAGTAACAGACAGAATTTTACACATAGATTTCTATCAATTATTTGAAGATAAAGAAATCTCAATGGATATTCCAGTACGTATCGTAGGGAACTCAATTGGTGTGAAAAATGGTGGAAACCTAAGAAGAAATAGACGTAAACTTAGAGTAAAAGCACTACCAACTAACCTTCCAGATTTTATCGAAGCAGACATCACTAAATTAAAAATAGGTAGTAAGCTTTATATTACTGAGTTAGAAAATGAAGCGTATAAATTTTTACATTCGGACAATACAGTAGTATGTCAAGTGAAGCGTTCAAGAGTATCTGTTGATATCGAAGACGAAGATGAAGATGAAGAAGGAGTTGAAGGAGAAGAAACTCCTGCAGCAGAAGCAACTCAAGAATAATTTCTTAGTCTTTCAATAAAAAATAAAAGCATTCTGTTAATTTCAGGATGCTTTTTTATTTTTACACAATTATAGTATTTAAAAATGTGTAAGCTATTAAATTGGTTTTATAAAAACAACAAACAATCCTCAAAAGAGGATACGTCACTAATGAAAAAGTTTTTAGTAGTAGGTTTAGGAAATATAGGTGAGAAATACCAAAATACAAGACATAATATTGGGTTTAAGATTCTTGATTTTTTTGCTTCAAAAGAAGAGTTAGTTTTTGAAACTGTAAAACTTGCAGATAGAGCAGACTATAAATTAAAAGGAAGAACTTTTATTTTTATTAAACCAAATACCTACATGAATTTAAGCGGTAAAGCAGTTAAATATTGGTTAGAAAAGGAGAGAATTCCAATTGAAAACCTTCTAATAATTACTGACGATTTAAATTTACCGTTTGGAACCTTAAGGGTTAAAACCAAAGGAAGCGACGGTGGGCACAACGGACTAAAAGACATACAAGAAAAATTAAACACAACTAAATATAATAGGTTTAGATTTGGTATTAGTGACAACTTTGGGAAAGGTCGTCAGGTGGATTATGTTTTGGGCGAATGGACTCATGAAGAAAATGACAAGTTAGACGAGCGACTTGAAAAAAGCACTGAAATAATCAAGTCTTTTGCGTTGTCTGGCATCAATAATACGATGAACAACTTTAACGGTAAATAAAAAAATCAGTAACTTTATAGCTGCTATTAAGTACTTTAACCTAGAGATTATGGATTTTAAGAAAACAATACGTACTAGTTTGTTTTTAGGGTTTTTGCTATCAAGTATAGTAATGATTGCTCAAGAAGACTTCACAGGCTGTGCTACTGATGAGTATAACAAACTGCTGTTAAAGAAGTACCCAAATATGATGGGTGGTAAAGCATTTGAAAAAAACCTCAGCAAACAAATTCAATTAAATAAAGCAAGGAATAGTAGTATAACTCCATCCGCAAATAGGAGAGTTATTTATACAATTCCTGTGGTAGTTCATGTAATTCATAATGGAGAAGCTATTGGTACTGGTGTAAATATTTCAGATGCTCAGGTGTTATCTCAAATACAAGTATTAAATGAAGATTATAGAAGAATGTCTGGTACTAGAGGCTTTAACCTTAATTTAGATGGTGCTGACGTTGAGGTTGAATTCTGTTTGGCACAACAAACACCAGATGGTTGTGTAACAAATGGGATTAATAGAGTTGATATGTCTGCGACCAGTACCAGTTGGTCTGGACCTGGAGGCAATACAGATACTGTTTTAAAGCCAGCCACTATTTGGGATCCATCAAAGTATTTAAATATATGGTCTGTAAATTTTGAGAATAATACTTTATTAGGATTTGCACAGTTTCCAAATGGACCAGCAGATACAGATGGTGTTGTCGTTGGGTATCAGTATTTTGGTACAGATGATGACCCAAATGTTACCATTTCAGGAGATTTTAATTTAGGAAGAACAACAACACATGAAGTAGGACATTATTTGGGTCTTTATCATACATTTCAAGGAGGTTGCGCCGAAGTTAATGGAGGAGATTTATGTGATGACACACCTGCTGTAGCTAGCTCTTCATCAAACAATAGTAACTGTAATATTGGAAATGATTCTTGCCCTCAAGGTCAAGTTGACATGGTTGAAAATTACATGGATTATAGCCAAGACTCATGTATGAATGTATTTACAAACGACCAAAAAGCAAGAATTATAGCAACAATAACAGGCTCTGCTAATAGACCAACAACAACCACATCAAATGTTTGTACACCGTTGGCCTCAGTAAATGATGATGCTAGTGTAGAAATTGAAGGTATTGCAGTTGAAGATTGTGGAGTAAGTGTAACTACGTCAGTACGAATAACAAATTGGGGAACAACCACATTAACATCTGCTACAGTTTCTTATAATGAAGACGGCGGAAGTACATCAAATTACAATTGGTCTGGGTCTTTGGCATATGGTGAGTTTGAAGTTGTTAATTTACCTGCAATAATTTCTTCATTTGGAAACCACACCTTTAATGCATCAATATCTAACCCTAATGGAAGTTCTGATTTAAGAAGTTGCAACAATAACACCAATGCTACATTTAGTGTTAGCCCATCATATACAACAACAACACAAATACATCTAACTTTAAATACTGATGGCTTTGGTGGCGAAACTACTTGGAATTTTAAAGATGGTAATGGTGTAATATTATACAGTGGAGGACCACATTTGGATAACGTTACTATTAATGAATCTTTTGATGTTATTTCAAATGAATGCTACACCTTTACTATTTTTGACTCAGCAGATGATGGTATATGTTGTGGTCCTTTTGGAAACGGTTCTTATGAGTTAAAAACAGATGATAATACTGTAATAGTTACAGGAGGTGAGTTTGAATCATCTGAAGCTACAAAAATTTCAACAGCTACGCTTAGTACAGATACCTATTTTACAAATAATAAAGTGTCAGTTTATCCTAATCCAGCTATGGAGGTTTTAAATATAAAATTAGCTAACGGAAATGACTTACCAGATGCTTTTAAGGTTTATAATATGTTAGGTCAGTTAGTTAATGAAAAGAAAATTAATAAGATATCTGAACTTAAAGTAAATGTTTCAGGCTTAAGTAACGGGATGTATTTTATTAAGATAATAAAACAAGGAGCTTCCTTATCATTGCCATTTATTAAAAAATAGACTAGTTGAAAATAAAAACCACTTTAGAAGCCTATCCTAAAACGGATTCAGTAGTTACTATTGGTACATTTGACGGTGTGCATATTGGTCATCAAAAAATTATTAAGCGACTTGTTACAATAGCTAAAAAAGAAAAATTACAAGCTGTAGTACTAACTTTTTTCCCTCATCCTAGAATGGTATTGCAAAAAGATGCAAATATCAAATTGATTAACATTATTGATGAAAAATCACAATTACTCGAAAATCTAGGGATAGACCACTTAGTTATAAAAAAATTCACAAGAGATTTTTCTCGGTTAGGTGCTTTAGAATTTGTTAGAGATGTACTTGTAAACAAATTACATGTAAAGCATATTATTATTGGTTATGACCATCGATTTGGTAGAAACAGAAATGCCAACGTAGATAATTTGAGAGAATATGGTGAGGTTTATGGGTTTAAAGTTACCGAAATATCTGCTCAAGAAATTGACGAAGTAGCAGTTAGTTCCACTAAAATCAGAAAGGCATTAAGCCAAGGTGATATTGAAACAGCAAATGCTTATTTGGGGTATAACTTTATGCTTACAGGTAAGGTTGTGAAGGGTAAAAACCTTGGAGAAAAAATAGGGTTTCCTACTGCTAATATCCATATTGAAGAGCCTTATAAACTTATACCAAAAACTGGATCATACGTTGTTAAATCTAAAATTGATGATGTTACAGTTTATGGCATGATGAATATTGGTAATAATCCTACTGTAAGTGGAGAAAAACAATCTATCGAAGTACATTTTTTTAACTTTAAAAAAAATATCTACAACCAAAAAATTAAAGTTGAGCTTTTAAAAAGATTAAGAGACGAGCAAAAATTCAACTCAATTGATGATTTAAAAGCACAGTTGAGCAAAGATAAACTCACTAGCTTAAATTTTCTAGAGCAAAATAATGTTTAATAAATTGTTATTTAAACCAATAGATAATAGTGCACTTATAGTGTTTAGAATATTGTTTGGTTTATTAATAGCTATAGAATCTTTTGGAGCTATACTTACAGGCTGGGTTTATAACGCCTTAATAGCACCAAAATATACCTTTCCATTTATAGATTTCGAATGGTTACAGCCACTTCCAGATAATTGGATGTATGTATATTATTCAGTTATGGGAATTTGTGGCTTAATGGTAATGATAGGCTATAAATATCGAATAAGTATAGTCACGTTTTTAGTGCTTTGGTCTGGAACCTATTTAATGCAGAAAACGTCTTATAATAATCATTATTACTTGTTAATTCTTTTGAGTTTGTTTATGACAATAGTTCCTGCAAATACCAATGCTTCAATAGATTCAAAAATAAATAAGCTCATAAAAAGTAATGTAATGCCTAATTGGTGTACTTTAATTTTTATTGCGCAAATGTTTATTGTATATACCTACGCTTCAATTGCCAAATGGTATCCTGATTGGTTAGATACAACGGTTATTGAAATATTGTTAAAATCTAAAGCCGATTATGCTATTATTGGAAACTTGCTCCAGGAAAAATGGATACATTATATTATAGCTTATTTCGGAATAATTTTTGACTTGCTAATAGTGCCTTTATTACTTTGGAAACGAAGTAGGAAACTAGCCTTTATTGTAGCCATATTTTTTCATTTGTTTAATTCACTTGTGTTTCAAATAGGAATATTCCCTTACATGTCTATAGCTCTGTGTGTGTTTTTCTTTGACCCTAAATTGATTAGAAGAGTTTTTCTGAAAACTTTAAAACCAATAGAACAAAAAGATAAGTTACTTATTAAAAAACCTAACCTTATAAAATGGATATTAGCTAGTTATTTTATAATTCAATTAGTGTTGCCACTTAGACATTGGATGATTAAAGATGATGTACTATGGACAGAAGAAGGTCATCGATTATCTTGGAGAATGATGTTAAGAGCAAGACAAGGTATAATTTCTTTCAAAGTTATCGATAAAAGCACGAATAAGACTATACCTATAAGGTTAGAAGATTATTTATCACCTAAACAACAACGAAATTTTGCAACAAAGCCAGATATGATTTGGCAGTTTTCACAGTTAATTAAACGAAGATTCAAGATTGTAAATAGAGATGTTAAGGTGTTTGTAGATTGCAAAGTAAAAGTTAATGCACAGCCATTTAAACCTTTTATAAATCCAGAGGTAGATTTAGCATCAGTTAAGTGGAATGCCTTTAAACATTCTTCTTGGATTTTACCTTCAAAACAAGATTGATTTTCTCTGTAATTCCGTAAATTTGTCGCTTAAATTTTTAGTCAATGTTACAAGTTCCTTTTATTAGAGAAAATCAAGATTTAGTAATTACACGGTTAGCAAAAAGAAATATTGATGCTACCAAAATGATTGCAGAGGTGATTAGTCTTGATGAAGAGCGCAGAAAAACCCAAGCAGAATTAGATAATACTTTAGCAGAGTCTAATGCATTATCTAAAGAAATTGGGATGCTTTATAAATCTGGTAAAGCAGACCAAGCAAATGCTATTAAAGATAGAACTGCTCAATTAAAAGCAGACAGCAAAGCCTTAACTGAAAGACTAAATAATACCTCCGAAAAATTAGAAGAATTACTTTCTAAAATTCCAAATGTACCACACGAGTCAGTGCCAACTGGAAATACAGATGAAGACAACGAAGAAGTATTTCGTGAGGGAGATATTCCAGATTTAGGAGATAATGCTTTGCCACATTGGGAATTAGCTAAGAAGTATGATATCATTGATTTTGAATTAGGAAATAAAATAACAGGTGCGGGTTTTCCTGTGTATAAAGGAAAAGGGGCCAAATTACAACGAGCCCTTATTTGGTATTTTTTAGACAAAAATACAGCAGCAGGTTACCAAGAGGTACAAGTGCCACATTTAGTAAATGAAGCTTCAGGTTTTGGTACAGGACAATTACCAGATAAAGAAGGGCAAATGTATCATGTTACTGGCGATAACTTATATTTAATTCCAACTGCCGAAGTACCTGCAACAAATATTTTTAGAGATGAACTTTTAAAAGAAGATGAGTTGCCAAAAGCTTTAACTAGCTACACTCCTTGTTTTCGTCGCGAAGCTGGAAGTTATGGAGCGCATGTTAGAGGGTTAAATAGATTACATCAATTTGATAAGGTTGAAATTTTAAGAGTAGAACATCCTACACGTTCTTATCAAGCTTTAGATGAAATGGTAAATCATGTTAAAACAATTCTAGAAGAACTGAAGTTGCCTTATCGTATTTTAAGATTATGCGGTGGAGATCTTGGTTTTACTTCAGCACTTACTTACGATTTTGAAGTGTTTTCAACAGCACAAGACAGATGGTTAGAAATATCGTCGGTTTCAAATTTTGAAACCTTTCAAGCTAATCGATTAAAATTACGATTTAAAAACAGCAATGGTAAAAGCGAGTTGGCGCATACGTTAAATGGAAGCTCATTAGCTTTACCAAGAGTTTTAGCTGGAATTTTAGAGAATTACCAAACAGAAAAAGGCATCAAAATTCCTGAAGTTTTAGTGCCATATACAGGATTTTCATATATAGACTAAGTCTTTTTTTAAGTTTTTAAAACTGTTAAATTTTAACATTTTAATCGTTTAAATGTAAAAAAACACGTTGTTTGACGAATTTTTAGTCATTTTCCTTTGATTTTTGAAAAAAATTGCAGAAGTTAGTAGCACCAAATCTAATTAACCTACAGTCATGAAAAATTTTAAAAGAATATTTCTATTGGTAACCCTTGTGGTATTGGTAGTTCAAGTAATTTTTAATTAAAAATATAACCCAAATCGAATAATTCCCTTAAGATATATAATAGAATACCACAGCAGGATAATTGAATCATTTTATTTTATAATATGATTAATAGCACATTTATTTTGGATGGTTATGCCTGAACTTTGGTTCAGGCATTTTTTTATTAAAATATTCACATTATCAACATACACATTTACTATATTTACAATGCTATGAAGTTTGTAATCTACATATGTTGTTTTCTTTTTTCACTAACTGCCTTTTCGCAGAATGATGATGCTTTGGCTAGAAGTTATTTTGATACAGGCGAATTCGAAAAAGCACTTATCTCTTATCAAAACCTCTATAACGAAAAGAAAAACAATCTAAATTATTTTTTCAAGATTGTAGAGATTCATCAGCAATTAGAACAATACGATATTGCCGAATCTTTACTTAAGGAAAAGATTACTGGTAAAAGAGATGGCCAGTTTATAGTTGAATTAGGCTATAATTATCAGTTAAAAGGAAATCAAGAAGAAGCCGAAAAATACTATAATGAGGCAATTACAAATATTGAGGAAGATCCTATTTTTGCATATTTTGTAGCGAGGCGTTTTGAAATACATGCACTTATTGATAAAGCAGCCATTGTATATGAAAAGGCAATGGAATTAAGGCCTGAATCTAATTTTCACAGACAATTAGCAGCTATTTATGGGGAGCAAGGAAAGGTTGAAAAAATGTTTAATAGCTATGTAAACTTTCTTGATGTGAGTCCAACATTTATTCATCAAGCAAAACGATTATTTAGTGAGTACATTACCGAAAACGGAGACGACCAAAACAACACCTATTTAAGAAAGGCACTGTTGCGTAAAGCCCAATTGCAACCTAATACACTTTGGAATCAGCTATTGAGCTGGTTATTTATTCAGCAAAGAGATTATGCTAAAGCGTTTGCTCAAGAACGAGCTATCTTTAAAAGACAACCGGAATCCTTAAGAGGCATTCTAGATTTAGCAAATATCACGATAGAACAAGATGATATAGAAATAGCCAAGGATATTTTAACTTATGTCATTGAAAATGTTATGGAACCTACCTTAGTGCTCAATGCTCATAAAGATTTATTGGAGTTAGAGATTAAACACGCCAATGAGGAGGATTATGCTTCTATTGATAAAAAATATAAAGATTTACTAGATATTTACGGCAGCAATATTCAAACGATTAACTTACAGTTATCGTATGCAAAATTTAATGCGTTTTATTTAGATAAAGCCGAATCTGCTATTGAATTTTTAAAAGAAACACTGGAAACCAGAATGGCAAGAATTCAAGAGGCTAGAGTAAAACTGTTGTTAGGAGATATTTTAATTTTACAAGAAAAATTTAATGAAGCACTTATTTACTATTCTCAAATTCAAACCAGTTTAAAGAATAGTATTATTTCGCAAGAAGCTAGGTTTCGAGTTGCAAAAGCAAGTTATTATAAAGGCGACTTTAAATGGGCAGAATCACAACTAAAAATACTTAAATCCTCTACATCACAATTAATTGCCAATGATGCTTTAGACTTAAAGCTGCTAATCTCAGATAATAAATACGACGACTCTACACAAACAGCTTTAACACTCTACGCTAAAGCAGATTTACTAGCGTTTCAAAACAAAACTAACGAAGCCATTACTAAGTTAGATGTAATAATAGCTAATCATAAAACAGAATCCATAATGGATCAAGCCTTGTATAAGCAAGCTAGATTGTTTGAAGAATTAAAAGATTATACAAGAGCTGAAGCCAATTATTTAGCTATTATTGAAAACTATCGCGAAGATATTTTAGCAGATGATGCTTATTACAGATTAGCAGAACTATATAGCAATCAATTAGCACAACCAGAAAAAGCCAAAGAGTTTTACGAAAAAGTTATTTTCGATTATGCAGATAGTATCTTTTTTGTAGAAGCACGTAAGAAGTATAGAGCATTGCGAGGTGATGCTATAAATTAATTTCTTTTTTAATGTCAAACCTTTATAATCCAAAATTTGTTGAAGATTTATTTGATAGAATGAGTGGTTCATACGAATTAATGAATTATTATTCTTCATTTGGATTTAGTGACAAATGGAGAAAGCAGTTTGTGAACGAAATTGATATTAAAAAAAGTAAATTAACTATTGTAGATTTAATGTCTGGAATGGGAGAGTGTTGGAAATTTATACTTCCTAAAATAGGAGAGGACTCAACCTTGATTGCTTTAGATTTTTCTTCAGAAATGGTTAATAAATCAAAGAAGAGAAAAGAAAAACACTCCAATAAAAAGATAGAAATTCTAGAAGAAAATGTTTTTAAAAATTCAATTAAAACTAATATTGCAGATATTGTATATTCTGGTTTTGGATTGAAAACATTTAATGAAGAACAATTGAATTTGCTTGCTGAAGAAATAAAACGAATACTAAAAACTAATGGACGATTTTCACTGATTGATGTATCTGTTCCAGAAAATAAAATTTTAAAAATATTGTATTTGTTTTATTTAAAAAATGTAATTCCTTTAATTGGAAAACTGTTTTTAAGTAACCCAGAAACCTATAAAATGCTAGGTGTTTATACTAATAATTTTAAAAACTCAATAAAGACAAAAGAAATTTTTGAAAACCATGGTCTTCATGTAGAATACATAGAATATTTTTATGGTTGTGCTACGGGAATTAAAGGATTAAAAAAAGAATAATTTTGAAGATTATTGTAAAAACTAGTCGTCTTATTATCTCCAAAGCCACACTTAAAGACGCACCATTTTTCCTAGAGATAATGAATAGTCCAAACTGGATTAAATACATAGGAGATAGAAATGTTAAAACAGTTAAAGAAGCCGAAACATATCTTGAAAAGGGCATTATAAAAAGTTATCATGAAAGAGGTTATGGTTTTTATAAAGTTGCTTTAAAATCAAATCCAAGTGCAACTATTGGTATTTGTGGTTTAATAAAGCGAGAGGAGCTTGAAATTCCGGATTTAGGTTTTGCAATGTTACCTCTGTATGAAGGTATAGGTTATGGTTACGAATCTTCGGTGTCGGTTTTAGAAGAAGCTAAAAAAAAGTTTGGTATAACTAAAGTTGGAGCAATTACACTACAATCTAATCTAAATTCTATCAAGCTATTAGAAAAACTAGGCTTTTCTTTCGAAAAAAGGATAAAACTCTTTGATGATGACCAAGAACTTCTGTTCTTTGTAAAAGAATTACTTTAACATCATGATAATATACAACGTAACGGTAAATATAGACGAAAGCATTCATCAAGAATGGCTTAACTGGATAAAACTTCACATCCCAAAAGTGTTGGCCACTGGAAAATTTGTAGAAGCAAAACTTACAAGGGTTTTGGTAGAGGAAGAAATGGGAGGAACAACCTATTCGGTGCAATATAAAGCAATCTCTAGAGAAGCCTTAGATAGTTATTATGCACATGATGCGAACCGTTTAAGAGATGAAGGTCTAAAACGTTTTGCCGATAAAATGCTTGCGTTTAGAACCGAACTAGAAGTTATAGATGAGTACTCAGTATCATTTAATTAAACTATATTCATGTGTCAGTAAGAGCTAAAAAACATTTAGGACAACATTTTTTGCGAGACGAAAATATCGCAAAAAAAATTGCCAATACACTAACGTTAAAAGGGTATAATAAAGTATTGGAAATTGGTCCAGGAATGGGTGTGCTTACTAAATATTTACTTGAAAAAGATATCACAACGTATGTTATCGAAATAGATACTGAATCTGTAGAATACCTTCAAGCTAATTACCTAAACTTAGCACCAAGAATTATTGAAAAAAACTTCCTAAAGTACAATTTAAACGAGGTGTTTAATCAAGAGTCTTATGCAATTATTGGTAATTTCCCATATAACATCTCTTCACAAATAGTTTTTAAAACTCTAGAAATGCGTGACCAAATTCCAGAATTTTCTGGAATGTTTCAAAAAGAAGTTGCACAACGCATTTGTGAAAAAGAAGGTAGTAAAACCTACGGAATCTTGTCAGTGTTAACACAAGCATTTTATGATGCCGAATATTTATTTACCGTACCACCAAGTGTGTTTAACCCTCCTCCAAAAGTCGATTCAGGAGTGTTGCGCTTAACCAGAAAAGAACATTTTGATTTACCTTGTGATGAAAAATTATTTTTTAGAGTGGTAAAAACAGCTTTTCAACAACGCCGAAAAACATTACGTAATAGCTTAAAAACCTTTAATCTTTCCGATAATTTAAAAGCAAATGTTATATTTGGCAAACGTCCAGAACAATTAAGCGTAAACTCATTTATTGAACTCACGCAATTAATTGAAAACGACGAATAGGAATAACACGATTTGTCATTCCGACAGAGCGCAACCACGAGAAACCTCATGTCAGAAGAAAAAGAGAACATAAAATTTCAGCTCACTGATGAAATCATCGAACAAGTTGAGTTACTTATCTCAGGAAATAATGATAAGGAACTAAAACATGTTTTAGATGAGTTTCATTATGCTGATATTGCTGAAATTCTGGATGAACTTGATTTAGAACAATCAATTTATGTCATTAAGTTATTAGATTCTGAGACAACTTCTGATATCTTGATGGAGCTTGATGAAGACATCAGGGAGAAAGTACTTCAAAATTTATCAGCCAAAGAAATTGCTGAAGAAATTGAGGAACTAGATACTGATGATGCAGCTGATATGATTATGGAACTTCCTGAAGAGCGTCAGGAAGAAGTTATCTCAAACATTGAAGATGAGGAACATAAGGCAGAGATTGAAGAATTATTGGCCTATGATGAAGATACAGCTGGTGGACTCATGGCAAAAGAGCTTGTAAAAGTTTATGAAACTTGGACAGTTGCTGGTTGCATGCGTCGCATTCGAGGTCAAGCAAAAGATGTTACAAGAGTACACTCTATTTATGTGGTTGACAAACAGGAAAAGTTAATAGGAAGGCTATCACTCAAAGATCTTATTGTAGCCAAAAGCGATCAAAAAATAGCTGATATAGCAAAGGATAATGTAGATTTTGTTAATGTAAATGACGATGCAGAAGATGTTGCAAAAGTCATGTCTAAGTACGATTTAGAAGCCATTCCAGTAGTTGATGACGAACAAACTTTACTAGGAAGAATTACTATTGATGATATTGTAGATGTTTTAAAAGAAGAAGCAGATAAAGATTATCAGTTAGCGGCAGGTATTACACAAGATGTTGAAGCCGATGACAGTATTCTAGAACTTACTAGAGCGCGTTTACCATGGCTATTTTTAGGATTGGTTGGAGGAATAGGCGCTTTTATTATCATGTATTATTTTGAAGGTAGTTTACCTGAAGAAGCCATAATTTTATTTCTTTTCACACCTCTAATTGCAGCTATGGCAGGAAATGTTGGTGTACAATCAAGTGCGATTATTGTACAAGGTTTAGCAAATGACGATGTAAAAGGAAGTATTAATAATCGTTTGATTAAGGAAATGCTTTTAGCAGCTCTTAATGGAGTTATTCTATCAGTATTTCTATTCTTGTTTGTTTATGCTTGGGAGTTTGATTTAAAACTAGCTTTGTCAATTTCGGTATCACTAGTGGCAGTTATTATTATTGCTGGTTTAATAGGTACATTTATTCCTTTATTTTTAGATAAGCGTGGTGTCGATCCAGCTATTGCAACAGGACCTTTTATTACAACTAGCAACGATATTTTTGGTATTGTAATTTATTTAATGATTGCAAAACTGATTCTCGGTATTTAATTCATACGTCATTACGAAGAGTGATAAGGCGACGAAGTAATCCGTTTTATTCCATGTATCACTGCGGTTGTAACGACGTAACAGTCTTTTTTATTTGGAGTTTTATTTATAAGATCCTTCACAACATCTAAACAAGTATTGTATGATGCGTTCGTAATGACAGGAAAATATGTAATTTTACAAGATGAAACCAATTAATATCCTAGAGAAATTCACTAAGTTTTCCAAAAACTGGCATCCACACCAAATTGCAGTAGTTGATGATATGCAAGTCATATTGGCAAAATTAAAAGGCGAATTTGTATGGCATAGTCATGAGGATGAAGATGAGTTGTTTCAAGTTGTAAAAGGAACATTATACATGCAATTTAGAGATAGAACCGAAGTCGTTAAAGAAGGTGAAATCATTGTTGTTCCAAAAGGAGTAGAGCATAACCCTTTTACAAAAAATAACGAAGAAGTACATGTGTTGTTGTTTGAAAAGCTTTCAACAGCACATACAGGAACTGTAGAACATGAAAAGACACAAACACATTATCCTAAAATCTAACTTTAGTTATGCTGAACATGAATCAGCATCTCATAATTTTATTTAATGATTAATAAGATTTCAGCCTAAGGAGAACAAACATGAAAATCCTTCATCTCGATACAAATCATTCTTTACTTATAAATCAGTTACATGATTTAGGTTTTACCAATCATGAAGATTATACATCTTCAAAATCAGAAATTGAAGCTAAAGTTTCTGATTATGATGGCATAATCATTCGCAGTCGATTTACTATCGACAAACAGTTTTTAGACAAAGCAACTAACCTTAAATTCATTGGTCGTGTTGGTGCAGGATTGGAAAATATAAATTGCAATTATGCCGAATCTAAAGGTATCTATCTTATTTCAGCTCCAGAAGGGAATAGAAATGCTGTAGGTGAGCATACCTTAGGAATGATATTATCTCTTTTTAATAAACTAAATAAAGCCGATAAAGAAGTAAGACAAGGTAAATGGCTAAGAGAAGACAATCGAGGTATTGAACTCGATGGTAAAACTGTTGGACTTATTGGTTATGGTAATATGGGAAAAGCTTTTGCTAAAAAACTAAAAGGATTTGATGTTGAGGTGTTTTGCTATGACATTAAACCCAATATTGGTGATGAAAATGCTAAGCAAGTTTCTTTGAGTGAGCTTCAAAATAAAGCAGACATTCTAAGTTTACATACTCCACAAACAGAATTAACTATCAATATGGTAAATTCTGAATTTATAAATGCTTTCAAAAAATCATTTTGGCTTATAAATACTGCTCGAGGAAAAAGTGTTGTGACCAAAGATTTAGTCTCGGCTTTAAAATCTGGTAAAATATTAGGAGCAGGATTAGATGTTTTAGAATACGAAAAAGCATCATTTGAGAGTTTATTTTCATCTAAAATGCCTGATGCATTTCAATACCTGATAGAAGCAAAAAATGTTTTACTAACACCTCATGTAGCAGGTTGGACAGTCGAAAGCAAAGAAAAGTTAGCACAAACCATTGTAAATAAAATAAAGGCGAAATTTTGTTAACTTTAGTACTTCAAACAAAATTTCCATGCAGTATAAAGCAACATCACCAGAAGATTATATAAGCCAAGTGCCTGAAGAACGTCAGGAAACTTTAAAAAAATTGCGACAAGTTATAAATGATAATCTTCCAAAAGGATTTGAAGAAGGCATTCAATATGGCATGATAGGTTATTACGTCCCTCACAGTATTTATCCAGATGGCTACCATTGTAAACCCTCTGAACCATTACCATTTATGAGTTTTGCGTCTCAAAAAAACTCTGTTAATTTGTATCATAGTGGTATATATGCAAAACCAGAATTGCACAATTGGTTTATAAATGAATATCCGAAACACTGTAAAAGAAAGCCTGATATGGGGAAAAGTTGTATTCGTTTTAAAAAATTAGAGGAAATTCCGTTTGACTTAATAGGCGAATTATCAACTAAATTAAGCGTTCAAGATTGGATTAATATATATGAGTCTGCTGTTAAGACAAAATAACAATCTGTAACAAATTACGTATCACAAAGACTAATAATTTATACACATGAAAAAAAGAGTCACAGGAATAGGAGGTCTGTTTTTTAAAACAACAGATCCAAAGGCAACAAAAGAGTGGTATAAAAAGCACTTGGGGTTTAATACAGACGACTATGGCTGCACCTTTTGGTGGAAAGATAAAGAAGGAAACGATTGCTCTACACAATGGAGTCCTTTTGCACACGATACCAAGTATTATGAGCCTTCCAAAAAAGACTTCATGTTTAATTATAGAGTTGAGAATTTAGTTGCGCTTATAGAGGTTCTAAAAGAAGAAGGCGTTAAGATTATTGGTGATATTCAGGAATATGATTACGGCAAATTTGGTTATATCATGGATAACGATGGTAATAAAATTGAACTATGGGAACCTATAGACAGTGCTTTCCAGTAAGGTTGTTTGCTTTTAACTAGTTGAAAAATAATAAACTAATCAACCTTTATTTTTAGTATATTTAAATATCTAACCAAAATTATTTAAAATGTCAGACGAAAAAAGTTTAGGCGACGACCTTAATGATATGTTAGGCGACGCAAAAGAAGGTGCAAGAAAAGCGGCACAAAAAGCTGAAGAATTTGGGCAAGAAGCCAAAGAAAAGGCTAGTGAATTTGCTGAAGAAGCAAAAGAAAGCGCAAAAGAATTTGCAAGTAGCGCCAAAGAAACATTCGAAGAGGTTACAGCTAGTGATAATAAAAAATTAATTGCTGGAGTTCTAGGGATATTATTAGGTTGGCTAGGAATTCATAAGTTTATTTTAGGCTATAATACAGAAGGAATTGTATTATTGATTTTAGGTCTCTTAGGTTTTTTTACTTGTGGAATCACTTCTGCTATTTCCGGTCTTATCGGATTAATTGAAGGTATTATATATTTAACAAAATCAGACACCGAATTTCATAACACTTACCAAGTAGGAAAGAAACCTTGGTTTTAAAATAAGCACAAAAAATAAGGTCGAAGCTAGATACTTCGACTTTTTTTAAAAATACATTATCGTAATATTGCAATAATACAATTAATTTGTATATTTGTAATCTAAAATAAAACTAATGGGAGCGTCTAAAGTAGATATTTATTCAGATGAAATCAATGAAATTGCAGTTATTGCAAAGGTATTTTCTCATCCTGCAAGAGTGGCTATATTACAATTTATAAGCAAACAAGAGGCATGCATTTGTAATGATATTGTTGATGAAATTGGCTTAGCACAAGCCACCATTTCACAACACCTAAAAGTAATTAACGATTCAGGATTGCTAAAAGGCACTTTTGAAGGCAAAAGCCTTTGTTATTGCTTAAATATTGATAGGTTTCAAGAATTACAAGCCTTATTTAACCAGTTCTTTAATCAAACAAAACTAAACTGTTGCTAAGGCCAAAGACATATGTTATTAGCCCATTCAAGCGCAAAACAAATAAATAATAAAACATGAAAACAAAAGAACTATTCGACATCTTTAATACACATAAAGATAAGTCGTTACTATTTGAATACAAACCACAAGAGTTTGTTGGAGCAAATTACCACATTACTGAAGTAAAGCATATTAAAATCGATTCGGTAGATTGTGGCTCAGGTACAGATACTTGGAATGAAACCATTATACAACTTTGGGAAAGCCCATTGGAAATTGGCAAGCGTGATTTTATGAGTGTTTATAAAGCATTGAGCATTTTAAACAAGGTTGGTAAAATGAAGCCATACGATATGGAAGCTGAACTCAAATTTGAATATAGTAACAAAACGTTTCATACTGCACAAATGTTTGTTAACGATTTTGAAATACAAAATAACAACTTAATTATTAAGTTAGGTGTTGAAAAAACCGACTGTAAAGCTAAAGAGGCTTGTGGTATAGTTGAAGAAGCAAAAACCGATTTAGTGTCGGATGAACCTTGTTGTTCACCAAGTGGTAATTGTTGCTAAGAATGAATATTTCAATCCGAACATTTAATGAACAGGATTGGGCTTCGGTTTCAAAAATTTATGCTGAAGGTATAGCTACCGGAATTGCAACTTTTGAAACCGAAGTCCCTTCGTTTGAAATTTGGAATGAGAAATTCATAAAAAAATGTCGCTTAGTTGCTCAAACTAATAACGAAGTAGTTGGGTTTGCAGTGTTATCGCAAGTATCAAAACGAGATGTTTACAAAGGTGTTGCCGAAGTAACCGTTTATGTGGCTAAAAATAGTAGAGGAAAAGGTATTGGGAAATTGTTACTTGAAGCTCTTGTTGAAGAAAGCGAAAAAGAAGGCTTTTGGACCTTACAAGCTGGAATTTTTTCTCTAAATAAAGCTAGTATAGAATTACATGAAAAATGTGGTTTTAGAGTAGTAGGTGTTAGAGAAAAAATAGGTAAACGCGATGGTAAATGGCTTAATAATCATTTTCTAGAAAGACGAAGTAAAAAAGTAGGATTATAAATAATTTGTCATTCCATGCTGTCCCACTAAGTGTAGTCAAAGTGTGATACGAACACCAATAAAAATTGAAAATAACATTGAAGAATACCTTAAGAAATGTTATAGATACAATTTTAAAAGATTAAGTATCTTCATTAGTATTGTTTCCAGAAAACTTACGTTCCAATTCCGTTTGAAACTCCTCCATAACAGGACGTACAGTGCTTTCAGGTAAGTCGGCAATTTTAATATACATTAAGCCATCAACGGCATTATTAAATAATGGATCTACATTAAACGCTACTAATTTTGCATTTTGTTTAATATATTTTTTAAGTAGTACAGGTAAACGTAATGCTCCTGGCTCTACTTCATCAATAATCTTGTCAAACTTGTTCAAATCGGCTTCGGTCGCATCAAATACAAAGTCCTTGTCAGCATCTTTAAGTTTTACTTTAAACTCTTTTTTAGGATGTACATATTGTGCTACATAAGGATCGTAATAATGTGATTTCATAAACTCAATCATTAACGATTTTGAGAAATTTGAAAACTGATTACTAATACTTACGCCTCCAATTAAATATTTATGTTCAGGAAAACGAAGAGTTGTATGCACAATACCTTTCCATAGTAAAAATAAAGGCATAGGTTTTTGCTGATATTCTTTGATAATAAATGCACGTCCCATTTCAATAGATTGGCTCATCATTTTATAGAGCTCAGGCTCAAACCTAAATAAATCTTGAAGGTAAAAACCATCAATACCATAAGCTTCAAAAATCCTTGAGCCTAATCCCATTCTGTAAGCACCAGCAATCACATGTTTATCTGCATCCCAAAGGAACATATGATGGTAGTAACTATCAAACTTGTCTAAGTCTATAGCTTCATTAGTGCCTTCTCCAACTTCTCTAAAGGTAATTTCTCTTAAGCGTCCAATTTCTCTTAAAATGTTAGGTATTTGTTTGGCATGCGATAAATACACCTCGTAATTTTTACTTTTTAGAAGTCTGCAGTCACTATCATTTAGTGCAACTACTTCAGATATCATACTTTCTGTACTTACAGGCGTAACAATATTTTTTGGCGCTTTAGGAACCTTTAAGCTTGATTGAAAGTTGTCTAATATTTTTGGCTTGTCATACACATTAGATAGCATATAAGTTTTTCGCCTTATAAATTCCGAAAAGCTTTCAAGAGATTGGTATTCTTTTTGGTCTTTTACCGAAATAGGTTTTCCTACCCTAACACGGATTGTTCGATGCTTTTGGGTTAGTAATTCGGATGGTAATTTGGCAGTGCGTAGTGTATCGCTAATCTTTGAAAGTCGGTAAAATAAACGACTGTTTTTAGCATGAAAATAAATTGGAACTACAGGAACTTCAGCTCTTTTTACTAGCTTCATAGCTGCTTCTTCCCAAGGTTTATCAACTACTAGTTTACCATCTTTGTAAGTCGATACTTCACCAGCTGGGAAAACACCCAAAGGATGTCCATCTTTTAAATGTAATAATGAGTTTTTAAAACCAGCAACACTCGATTTAATATCTTTTCTGTCTTCAAATGGATTAACAGGCATTATATAAGGCTTCAAAGGCTCAATACGATGCAATAAAAAATTACCAATAATTTTAAAATCGCTTCGCTGTTCAAGCATTAACTTAAGCAATAAAATACCATCTATACCACCAAGAGGGTGATTGGATACGGTTATATAGGGTCCTTCTTTAGGTAAGCGCTTAAGGTCTTCTTCAGGAATTTCAAACTTAATTTGAAAATCGTCCAAAAGAGCATTTAAAAAAGGAAGATTTTTAAGATGTTTATTTCTATTATAAATCTTATTAATAGCAGAAATATTAAGAACCTTCATGATAATCCATCCAAAAAAAGTTCCAATAAATCCATACTTATCAGCATGAATGGCTTTAGCCACCTCTTTTGCAGTTACAAGTCCCATTTAGTTATTTTAAAGAAAGTGTTACAAACCTAATCAATTTTTTTATACAATTAAAGAGTACTATAGGTCTTATTTTGTTACAATTTGAACGGTTTCTTTGAAAATTTGTTTTAATAAAACAGTTTTGCCTGCTTCTAAAGCTTTAATAGACTGCTGGTTATAATGACGAATGGTGTAAAGCGAAACATTTTCAAAATAATCTACTTTAAATGTAGCCTTTAGTTGTTGTAACAATTCTTCAAGCTTATTGTAATTATTGTCGATACAAACAGAGAAACTAATAGCAGAATTTTGAATGACATCAACCTTCATTTTATATTGATGTAGTAATTGAAAAATATAGCTAATATTTTTCTCAACTATAAAAGAAAAATCTAGTGAAGAGAGCGATAATAACACTTGGTTTTTTTTAACGATAAAACAAGGAGTTTTTGGCTCAATATCGATACCTTTGCTTATCGTAGTGCCATTTTCTTTTGGATTAAGAAATGACTTCACGTACAAAGGAATTTCTTTTCTTTGTAAGGGTTGTAATGTTTTAGGATGAATGACTGAAGCACCATAAAAAGCAAGCTCTATAGCCTCGCGATAGGATATTTGATTAAGCAATTGAGCGTTTTCAAAATACCTAGGGTCTGCGTTTAAAACACCTGGAACATCTTTCCAGATTGTAACACTGTTAGCGTTTAAACAATAAGCAAAAATAGCCGCAGTATAATCACTACCTTCTCTGCCTAAGGTGGTAGAAAAGTTATTCTTGTCACTTGCTATAAATCCTTGAGATATATTAAGAACTGATTTTGAAACTTTGTTAGAGATATTTTTTTGAGTGGTCTCCCAGTCAACAGTTGCATTTCTATAATAACTATTTGTTTTAATAAACTCTCTTGCGTCTAAAAGATTATTTTTTATACCTAAGTCTTCTAAATAAGCACTTACAATAGTTGTTGACGCTAACTCACCAAAAATAACCACCTGATCATAAACAAAGTTGTAGTCTGGAGATTTATTTCTATCAAAAAATACACTTAGTTCTTCAAAAAAATTAGCCACCTTTTTAAATACAGTATGGTTTTCGTTTTCAAAAAGATCTAATAAAATAGCATTGTGAAATTTTTTAACGTCTTGAATAGAGCTTTGTAACTCTTTCTTGTTTTTGTAGTAATTATTAATTACCGCCTCTAGTGCGTTGGTGGTTTTTCCCATTGCCGAAACGATAACTAAGGTATCGTTATAGCCAACAGTTTGTAATACTTTAGCTAAGTTCTTTACGCCATTAGCATCTTTAACCGATGCACCACCAAATTTAAATACTTGCATTAACTTAAGTTTTCAATGTAGTTTTTAATTCCATTTTCATCTAAGTGTACAACATTCCAATCGCGTAATACTTTGGCTCCTTTTCTTTCATATAATTTTATGGCACCTTCATTCCAGCTAATAACTTCCCAATTAATACGTTTTACACCTAAATGATGACCATATTTTACTACTTCATCAAGCAGCTTAGTGCCAATGCCATGCCCTCTCATGTTTTGTGAAACTATTAAATCTTCTAAATGTAATATTTTTCCTTTCCAGGTAGAAAAACGATTATATACAATAGCCGCACCAACTACTTTGTTTTCTACTTCGGCAACAAAACATTTAAAAGCAGGGTTATCACTAAATCCATCTTCAACCAAACTTTCTGCAGTTACTTCAACTGCATCTGGTTCTTTCTCGAAAACAGCTAGTTCAATGATGAGCTCTAATACACTAGGCATATCGTTTTTTGTGGCATCTCTAATAGTAAAATTCATTGTAATTTATTGAATAATTTTAAGGCTCAAAGATAGGTTAAAGTTGATAATATTGTTTATTTATTATATAACGAAACTATATAAATTTGTTAAAAAGTACGATATTTGCCAAAACAACCCACAACTTAAATATGTCTCAAAAAAACAAAACTTTAGGAGAGTTTATTATTGAAAATCAAACATCTTTTAAATATACTTCTGGTGAATTATCGCGATTAATAAACTCAATAAGGTTGGCTGCTAAAGTGGTAAATTATGAAGTTAACAAAGCTGGTTTAGTAGATATATTAGGTGCAGCTGGCGACCAAAACATTCAAGGTGAAAACCAACAAAAGTTGGATGTTTATGCTAATGAAAAATTTATTCAAACACTTACAAACAGAAACATAGTTTGTGGTATAGCTAGTGAAGAAGAAGATGATTATATATCAATAAATAGTCAAGACGAAAACAATCAAAATAAATACGTTGTATTAATGGATCCTTTAGATGGCTCATCTAATATAGACGTAAATGTATCGGTTGGAACAATATTTTCTATATATAGACGTGTTACTCCAGTAGGAACACCAGTAACAATTGATGATTTTTTACAAAAAGGTAATCAACAAGTAGCAGCTGGTTATGTTATTTACGGTACATCAACCATGTTAGTATATACCACAGGTGATGGTGTAAACGGTTTCACCTTAAACCCAGCTATTGGTACGTTTTATTTGTCTCATCCAGATATGCAATTTCCTGTTGATGGTCAAATTTACTCTGTAAACGAAGGAAACTACATACGTTTTCCACAAGGCATAAAAGATTATATTAAATATTGCCAATTAGAAGAAGGAGACAGACCTTATACTTCAAGATATATTGGGTCTTTAGTGTCCGATTTTCATAGAAACATGATTAAAGGAGGTATTTATATGTACCCAGAAAGTTCTAAATATCCTAATGGTAAATTGCGCTTGCTATATGAAGCAAACCCTATGGCATATATTGCAGAACAAGCCAATGGAAAAGCCAGCGATGGATTTAACAGAATTATGGACATTCAACCAACCGAGTTGCATCAGCGAGTACCTTTTATTTGCGGTAGTATAAATATGGTTGAAAAAGCAGAGGAGTTTATGAAAAATGCTAAATAAGACTAACATAGTACCATAAAAAAAGCGAACTGATAAAGTTCGCTTTTTTTATGGTACTATGTAACTATTGATTCATAGTTTTCATTTCTTCTGTAAATGTATCTAAATCAACCTCTTTATGTACTAGCTTAAGTGCTTTATCTGTAATGTATTTGGCATTTTCGGTTCTAAAACCTAAACCAACAGCAAACTTTTTGAGCATCTTCACTTGGTCTTCACCTTCAATATGGTCAGCCCAAACCATTCTTGCTAAATCGTATAAACGTTCTAAACGTCTGTCGTAAGATAAAGGTGGATTAATAGGATGTGTTTTATAATCTTTTAATATTTGTTTATACTCTAGCTCCGAAATATTTAAATTCCTAGCTAAACGATCTAAAAAAGCTTTTTCGGCGTCATTAATAATATCATCGCTCATAGCAACTCTAACAATTGCCGCAAAATGGTCTTCATTTCGCTTTTTAAATCCACTATCAAATAAATCTGAAATTGACATAATGTGTACTTTTTTTGTGATGCAAATATAATATTATTAATATGTTTTTGTTCTATAAATTGTAAAATTCTAATCAACAATTATTATATATTTGTTTCAAAATTTTTTTAGTGAGTAAAGCAACAATCTCGCAAACTTTTTTACAGTCTTTGCAACAGCAAAAACTGCAAAATGCTATTGCCAAAATTGAAAACAAGACACATTTAAAAGGACTTGTAGGATCCTCTTTTTCGTTTGTTATTTCTAATGCTTTTAAAGAAGCAGATAAACCATTTTTACTAATTTTTAATGATAAAGAAGAAGCGGCTTATTACCTAAACGATTTAGAGCAGTTGCTAAATGAAAAAGATGTGTTGTTTTACCCTGGAAGCTATCGCAGACCATACCAAATAGAAGAAACAGACAACGCCAATGTTTTGTTGCGAGCAGAGGTTTTAAATAGGATTAATTCTAGAAAAAAACCAGCAATTATTGTTACCTATCCTGATGCGCTTTTCGAAAAAGTAGTTACCAGAAAAGAATTAGAAAAAAACACGTTAAAAATATCTAAAGATGATAATTTATCAATTGATTTTGTAAACGAAGTATTGTTTGAATATAAATTTAAACGTGTTGACTTTGTGACCGAACCTGGAGAGTTTTCGGTTAGAGGAGGTATTGTCGATGTGTTTTCTTTTTCTCATGACGAACCATATAGAATTGAATTTTTTGGAGATGAAGTAGATAGTATTCGAACATTTGATGTAGAAACACAATTATCTACAGAGCAAATAAAAAAAATCAGTATTATTCCTAATGTTGCTAATAAGTTTTTAGAAGAAAGCAGACAGAGTTTTTTAAAGTACATTGCCCAAAAAACTGTTATTTTTACAAGTAATGCTGGCCTTATGTTTGCTAGAATTGATGGTTTTTATGAGAAAGCTGTTGAAGTATTCAATAGTTTATCAAGCGATATAAAACATGCGCAACCTGAGGAGCTTTTTTGTGATTCAAACTTATTGAAAAAGCAATTTTTAAACTTTAATGTTATTGAGTTTGGTAGTTCGGCAGTAATGTCTAACGTGTCTGATACATCCCAAACAATAACATTTAATATATCTCCACAACCATCTTTTAATAAGCAGTTCAATGTATTAATTGATAATTTAAATACAAATCATGCCAAGGGTTATACAAACTATATTAGTTGTGTTTCAGAACAACAGGCAAAACGATTTCATGATATTTTTGATGATGTAGATGAAGATGTGCATTACAAAACATTTGTATTGTCATTGCACAAAGGTTTTATAGACCATGAAGCTAAAGTAGTTTGTTATACAGATCATCAAATATTTGAACGTTACCATAAATTTCATCTTAAAAATGGTTATGCAAAAAAGCAAGCCATCACCTTAAAAGAGCTTACAAATTTAGATGTTGGTGATTACGTAACACATATAGATCATGGAATTGGTCGTTTTGGAGGTTTACAAAAAATTGATGTTGAAGGCAAGAAACAAGAAGCTATTAAGTTGGTATATGGAGAGCGAGATATTTTGTACTTAAGCATTCATTCATTACATAAAATTACCAAATTTAATGGTAAAGATGGAAAACCACCTAAAGTTTATAAGCTAGGAAGTAAAGCTTGGAAAACCCTTAAACAAAAAACCAAGTCGAGGGTTAAAGAAATTGCGTTTAACTTAATTAAATTATACGCAAAACGTAAAATGAAGACTGGCTATCAATATAATCCAGATAGCTATATGCAACACGAATTAGAGGCATCGTTTATTTATGAAGATACTCCAGACCAAATAACTGCAACTTCAGATATTAAAGCAGATATGGAAAGCGAACGTCCTATGGATCGTTTGGTCTGTGGAGATGTTGGTTTTGGCAAAACCGAAGTCGCTATTAGAGCAGCTTTTAAGGCTGTTGATAATGGGAAGCAAGTAGCCATTTTAGTGCCTACAACCATTTTGGCATATCAACATTATAGAACCTTAACCGAGCGTTTAAAAGATTTTCCTGTAACAGTAGATTATCTTAACCGATTTAGAACGGCAAAACAAAAACGTGAAACTTTAGAAAACCTAGAAAAGGGAAGTGTTGATATTATTATAGGCACACACCAATTAGTTAACAAAAATGTAAAGTTTAAAGATTTAGGATTATTAATTGTTGATGAAGAACAAAAATTTGGCGTATCAGTTAAAGAGAAACTTAAAACCATAAAAGAAAACGTTGATGTATTGACGCTTACAGCAACACCAATACCTCGAACACTTCAATTTAGTTTAATGGCTGCTCGCGATTTATCGGTTATAACAACACCACCACCTAACCGTTATCCAATCGAGATCCACGTAATACGTTTTAATGAAGAAACCATACGTGATGCTGTGAGTTACGAAATTCAACGTGGCGGACAAATTTTCTTTATTCATAATCGCATTGAAAACATAAAAGAAGTTGCAGGTATGATTCAACGACTAGTTCCTGATGCTAAAATAGGGATTGGTCATGGACAAATGGAAGGCAAAAAACTTGAGCAGCTCATGTTAGCATTTATGAATGGTGAATTTGATGTGCTAGTGAGTACCACCATTGTAGAAAGCGGATTGGACGTGCCAAATGCTAATACTATTTTTATCAATAATGCCAATAATTTCGGATTGAGTGATTTGCATCAAATGCGAGGACGTGTTGGTAGAAGCAACAAAAAAGCATTTTGTTATTTTATTACGCCAGAATATTCAGCAATGACAAATGATGCTAGAAAGCGTATTACAGCATTGGAGCAACATACCGAACTTGGAAGTGGTTTCAATATTGCAATGAAAGATCTAGAGATTAGAGGCGCAGGAGATTTACTTGGAGGTGAACAAAGCGGATTTATTAATGAGATTGGATTTGACACCTACCAAAAAATATTAAATGAAGCTATAGAAGAGCTTAAAGAAAATGAGTTTAAAGACTTATATAAAGACGAAAATAAAGATAAAGATTACGTAAAAGATATAACAATCGACACCGATTTCGAGTTATTATTTCCAGATGATTATGTCAATAATATTGCCGAACGTTTAAACTTATACACCGAGTTAAACAACTTAAAAACGGAAGAAGAATTACTTAACTTTGAATCTAGACTTATTGATCGTTTTGGTGAATTACCAACGCAAGTAGCAGATTTATTAAATAGCGTTCGTATAAAATGGATTGCAACCAAGTTAGGTTTCGAAAAAATAGTGATGAAAAAAAACAAATGTATTGGCTATTTTATAAAAGATCAGCAGAGTGGTTTTTATCAAAGCATTGGTTTTTCAAAAGTATTGCAATACATTCAAACGCATCCAACTAAGTGTAAAATGAAAGAAAAGCAAACACGTCAAGGTTTACGATTATTGCTTACTTTTGATAATGTAAAATCGGTAGATAAAGCTTTAGAGGTATTACAGCCAATTTTGGCGTGATTCTTGAATTGATAAAATAAGTAAATATGCCTTATCTAATAAAGGTATTAACAAAAATAAACACATACTAAATTGAAAAAAATAATTTTCATCTTTTTATTATTACCATCTTTTTTAATAGCGCAACATACTATTAAAGGTACTTTTTCGCCAGCAGAAGATTATCCCTTTGCTGTGTTGTATAAAATAACGCCAACATCAACTATGTATGTAGCAAATACACAAATGGATGAAAAAGGCAACTTTAATTTAGAGCTAGACTCTACTGTTACAGAAGGTATGTACAGATTGGTGTATGCCTTACCTCAAGAAGAATTTAATTTCGATATTATTTATAATGCTAAAGAAGACGTTTCATTAACCTTTAATGCTGAAACTGGAGTCGATTTTAAATCCTCTGTAGAGAATACATTAATGAGCTCATATACTAATAGTATGTCTCTTATTAGCCAAAGTATCGGTAATTTTTACAATCAGCAAAGCCAAGATAGTACTGCGTTAATGTCAATATTTAAAACCCAAAAAGAAACGCAATTAGAATACGAAAAAGCTGCCAAAGGGACTATAGCGAGTAATTTTATTAAAGCTAACAAACCATATATACCAGAATCATTCGAAGATATTACAACCTATATTGATAATTTAAAAAAACACTTTTTTAAAGGAGTAGATTTTAATAATGAAGTGTTGCAAAGTTCTAATTTTCTTATAGATCGTGTGCTTAATTATGTATTTGGAATGGCTGCCGATAAAGAAGACGAAGAAGCTATTTACAAACAAAATATTGACGAAGTTTTTATGGCAATGAAAAATGCCAAACCCGAAATAAAAAGTACTCTGCTAGAAATAATTTGGCAACAAATGGTTGATACAAATTTTGATGGTGTGGCGAATTATATTTCGGATACTTACTTATTGCAACTAGCTGAATCTTTAGGTGACAGTGAACTGGTAAACGGTTTAAATCAATTTAAAAACACATCAATAGGAAATAAGGCTCCAGAATTTGATGTCTTTATTGATGAAGATGGTATTAGAACTCCAATATCGCTTTACGATTTAAATATGGCTAAAACATACATTGTTGTATTTTGGAGTAGTACTTGCTCGCATTGTTTACAAGAAATTCCGCAGTTACAGGCACACTTAAAAACATTAGATAACCCTGACTATAAAGTAGTAGCTATTGGTTTAGAAGATGAGCCTTACCAATGGGAAAATGAAATTAAAAAATACCCTGAGTTTATGCATGTGCTTGGTTTAGGGAAATGGGAAAATAAAATAGGTAAAAGTTATAACGTAAGTGCTACGCCAACCTATTTTGTTTTAAATAGTGAGAAAAAAATTATTGCGAAGCCTTACGATATTGAAGCCTTAAAAAAGTTAATTAAAAAATAGATAGCTCTGTGATTCCGCACTGTCCCACTGAGCGTAGTCGAAGTGTGATACGGAATCTACTTTTTTATTCTTATTTTAATGTATAAGATTCCTTTTTTTTTCAGTAGCTAAAAATGGTAAAACGCATTTTCTAAATGCTCAATATCATAACCTTTTCCTTGTTTTACAATAGCAATAATGTCAAAACGAATTTCTACATCCAAATCGTTTTCAATCACATATTCATTTACTGCTTTTACCAAACGCTGAATTTGTTTTGGTTTAACAAAATCCTGCGGATTCCCAAAGTCGTTTGTCGATCGCGTTTTAACCTCAATAATTGCAAGCGTGCCTTTTTGTTGAGCAATAATATCAACTTCGGCTTTATCAAATCTATAATTACGCTCAACTATGGTGTAATTATTTTTAAGTAGAAAATCTACTGCCAGTTGTTCGCCTTTTTTGCCAAGTTCGTTGTGTTGTGCCATCTTTAAAGTGTTCAGTCAACAATATTCAGTTTACAGTTTTACTTAATTATTAAAAACAACTGACGATTGCTCACTACCAACTGCTAACTGAATCGTTCTTCCAAAAATCAAAGCTCTGTTATCATCTTCATGACCAGCTGGGAAATTAAATAACACAGGAAAGTCATATTCGGCAACCACACCTAAAATTAATTGTTCGATGGTCGTTCCCCAAGGCGTTGTGTTTTTTCTAAGATTACTCATGTCTCCCACAATAAGTCCCTTTAAGTTGTCAAAATAGCCAGCACGTTTTAAACTTTGCAACATTCGGTCAATATGGTATTTATACTCTCCAATTTCTTCTATAAATAATATTTTTCCAGACGTATCAATACTAGTTTTAGAGCCTAGCATCGTATGTAATAGGGTTAAATTTCCACCAACCAAGGCACCACTTGCATTGCCTTTTTTATTGTGTTTTGACCCTTCGATTGTGTAGCTTAAAGGTTGTCCAAACAAAGCACATCTAAAGGTTTCAACGGTGTTTTCAATTTCCGATAAATCGTCTTTCAAGCTCGTACACATCATAGCATGTATAGATTCGCTACCTTCAATATTAAGTTGGTTGTGAATAGCTGTAATATCAGAGTAACCAATCACCCATTTAGGACTCTCTTTAAACTTGGTAAAATCTATTTTGTCAATCATCCTCACAGTGCCATAACCACCACGAGCACACCAAATAGCTTTAATATTTGGATTGTCCAAAGCCTTTTGGAAATCTTCAGCGCGCTGGTTATCTGTTCCAGCAAAATGATTATCTTTTTTAAACACATGTTCACCTATAATAACATTAAGTCCCCAACTTTTAAGTAATTCTTTTGCTTGGGTTATTTCTTTTTCACGATTTTTTAAAATCCCTGAAGGAGCAACTATGGCAACAGAATCACCTGCTTTTAAAGATTGCGGTTTAATAAAAGGTTTAGACATTGTAGTATTAGAATAAGTTACATTTGAAGACTGCGCTAAAACCATATTATGACAAACTAAAGTCAATATTAATAATGTGTATGTAATGCGTTTAAAAATCATATTATAGGCTTTTGGTAAATATAACGAAGTTCTAATTAATTTGGTTTCTTAAAGGTTGACAAATTATGTATTTTTGTGCCTTCAAAAACAACTTGTCATTACGAGTATAACGAAGTAATCTGTTTGTTAGATGTTGTGATTATTGAGATTACTTCGTCGTTTTACTTCTCGCAATGACGTATAATTTAATTTTTTAGAATTAATGAATCAACCAAAAAGATATACCATAACGGCGGCTTTACCTTATACTAATGGTCCCATTCATATTGGTCATTTAGCAGGTGTTTATGTGCCAGCAGATATTTATGCACGCTACCAAAGACTTCAAGGTCAAGATGTAGTATTTATTTGTGGAAGTGATGAGCATGGTGTGCCTATTACTATCAAGGCAAAAAAGGAGGGTGTGACTCCTCAAGATATTGTCGATAAATATCATGCTATTATCAAGCAATCGTTTGAAGATTTTGGAATTTCTTTTGATAATTATTCAAGAACTTCTGCAAAGATTCATCACGATACAGCGTCTGAGTTTTTCAAGACCTTATATGATAAAGGTGAGTTTATTGAAGAAGTCACAGAGCAGTTATATGATGAAGAGGCCAATCAGTTTTTAGCAGATAGATTTGTTATTGGAACTTGCCCAAAATGTGGTAATGAAGAAAGTTATGGTGACCAATGTGAAAACTGTGGAACTAGCCATAATGCAACCGATTTAATAAACCCAAAATCAGCAATTACTGGAGCAACGCCAACCTTAAAAAAAACAAAGCATTGGTTTTTGCCTTTAGATAAGCATGAGGCCTTTTTAAAAGAATGGATTCTGGTTGGTCATAAAAAAGATTGGAAGCCTAATGTGTATGGTCAAGTAAAATCTTGGATTGACGACGGTTTACGTCCGCGAGCAGTCACACGTGATTTGGATTGGGGAATTCCTGTTCCTGTTGAAGGTGGCGAAGGTAAAGTGTTGTATGTTTGGTTTGATGCGCCAATTGGGTACATTTCTGCTACAAAAGAGTGGGCAGCACGCGAAGGGAAAGATTGGGAACCTTATTGGAAAGACGAGGATACAAAATTGTTGCATTTTATTGGAAAAGATAATATTGTATTTCACTGTATTATATTTCCAGCAATGTTAAAAGCTGAAGGCAGCTATGTATTACCAGATAATGTACCAGCAAATGAGTTCTTAAATCTAGAGGGAAACAAGTTGTCAACTTCTAAAAACTGGGCAGTTTGGTTACATGAATATTTACAAGAGTTTCCAAATAAGCAAGATGTATTGCGTTATGCCTTAACAGCCAATGCACCAGAAACTAAGGATAACGATTTTACATGGAAAGATTTTCAAGCTAGAAATAATAATGAGTTAGTTGCCATTTTTGGTAACTTCATTAATAGAGTCGTAGTGCTTACCAATAAATACTACGACGGAATAGTGCCAAAACCTAATGAGTTTTCAGCTATTGACAAGGAAACGTTAGCAACTTTAAAAGCCTTTCCTGCAGTTATTGCAAGTTCTATTGAGCGTTATCGTTTTAGAGAGGCAAGTCAAGAGCTTATTAATTTAGCTAGATTAGGTAATAAGTATTTAGCCGATGAAGAACCTTGGAAGGTTATAAAAGAAGATGAAGCTCGTGTGCAAACCATCATGTATGTGGCATTGCAAATCGCTTCAGCTTTAGCGGTTTTAGGCGAACCTTTTTTACCGTTTACATCAAAAAAATTAGAAGATATTCTTTGTCATGCTGCACTTGATTCAGATTTCACTTGGGATGGAATCTCTGAAGGTAAAGAATTACTTCCAGCTAATCATACTATAGGTAGAGCAGAGTTATTATTTTCAAAAATTGAGGATAAGGAAATTCAAGCACAATTAGACAAATTAGAAGCAAATAAAAAAGCTAATGAAGCAGCCAATAAAAAAGTAGAACCACAAAAAGAAGAAATTACCTGGGATGATTTCTCAAAACTGGATATTCGTGTGGGCACTATTTTAGAGGCTGAGAAAATGCCTAAAACAAAAAAATTATTGGTGTTAAAGGTGGATACAGGAATTGACACCAGAACTATTGTGTCAGGAATAGCTGAAAGCTTTACACCAGAAGACGTTGTTGGTAAAAAAGTAACCGTATTGGTAAACCTTGCGCCTAGAGCCTTACGTGGTGTGGAAAGCCAAGGCATGATTTTAATGACCGAAGACAGTGCAGGAAATTTGGTGTTTGTAAATCCTGATAAACATGATGAGGTTACAAATGGGTTGAAGATTAGTTAGGTTATGAGACAGTTTTTGTTTGTGTTTTTCTTTTTAAATTCTCTTATAGGCTTTTCACAAGAGGAATGGGTTCATATTAATACAAGGTTTGGAGCTAATAGCTCAGAAATTAAAGACGCAATTCCAGTTGTGGATACTTCTAATGGTAATTTTGCTTTTTTTCTCCAAGAGTATAATGGTATTACAGGTTATTTGTATAATGAAAATCAGGAGTTGATTTCTGAAATGCGAGTACCTTTATTTCCTAAAAAAACACCTTATTTTATTGGGAGTGTCATAAACGATTATCTAGTGACTTTATTTTTTAAAAATGGATCTGGTAGAAAGTTTTCGAGCATAGCATTTAATTTTACTACAAACAAGTTTGTTGTAAAGGAAGAGCTTCCAATTGATTTGAGAAAAGAGGTAATAGTAGATTCATTTAATGAAATGGAGATATTACATTTACTTACAATTATTCAAGGAACCTCAGTATTGAAACTTTACACTTTTGATAAGGAGAGTAATATTGAGACTAAAACAATTGACCTTACTGAGCATGAATTTTCAGGAATAAAAGGAGGTGAATTTTATTATATGTATTTCGGACCTAATGGTTATGGAAAAACATCTCAAATTTTAAAAAATGAACCAATGTCTCTAGAACTAACATCTTCTAGTAGTAAAGCTTATTTTAATGAAGGAGTTGTTACTTTAACCACAGACTTTCAAGATGATTATACATATCTCCTTAATATAGATACTAAAGACGGAAGCTGGAAAGTTAAGGAGTTAGAGAATAAAGATTTTACAAAAACAGAGCTTAGATCTAAGTCTAACTCTTTTATTTATAAAGATTTGTTTTTTAAAGTTCATGTAACTCCTTATAGATTGGTTTTTAGTATCTATAATAAAACTACTAATGAACTTGTAAAAGAATTTACCATTAATGAAGATTCAGAAATTGACTTTAAGAACTCTCCTATTATGCTAGAAGGAGGAGATTTGTCTAACTATAGAGAGTTAAAAAGAACAAAACAATTTTTAAGAAAAATATTTAGGTCTAACTTGGGTGTTTCAGTTTATGAACGAGAAGGCTTATATGTAGTAACCATAGGAGCTAGTGAAGAAATTCAGAGAGTCAATATGAGTATAATGGGAGGAATGATTGGAGGAATGATTGGAGGCGCATTGTTTTCAGCATTTAATTCGTATTCAAAAACAAAATCTACCAGAATTATTTGTCTTTTTGATAAAGATTTTAGTCATGTTGAAGGTGATAATATTCCATTAAATGGATTTGATATAATCAATAACGATTCAAGTAACTTGGAAGGAAATCAGCTTTTTGAATCAGTTTTCAAATATAAAGATTCATATATTAGAGGAGCTTTTAATAAAAAAAGTGGAGTTTATAGGTTTTTAAAATATACAGAGTATTAAAAAAAAACCTGTTGATTGCTAATTTTTTGATAAAATAAATCTATCATCTATAACGCCTCAAAATCTTTCAATGAAATAATAATCTTATCGGAATTTTTTATCTCATTGGCAAATTGGTTAATTGTTTTATCTCTAAAATCTTTCATTATTTTTTTCTTAAAAGGAGCAATAGTAAAATGTAAAGGACAAGGGTTATCGTCACTGCACTCAGCAAGCCCTAAAAAACATTGGTCAAAACGTTCAGGATTATCTATGCAAACAATAATATCCCAAACTCTTTTTTTTGTGTTTATCTGGTTTAAATAAAAACCACCATGAGGGCCTTTAGTAGAAGATACAATATCACTTTTATTAAGTTTCTGTAATAATTTTGCTAAAAATGGTTTCGGTATTTCTAAGGTTCCAGCAATATGTTTGACGCCTAGTTTTTTTGTTTCACTAGAAAACATGGCTAAATATAAGGTAGCCCTAATGGCAATTTTGGTAGCGTTTGTTAGCATAATAGGTTATATAAACCAAATATAACACTTTCATTGTAACGGTAGTCTAAAAAATAAATCAGCTTCCATTTGGAAGCTGATTAAAAGTTTTAGAGTTTATTTTCCTAACATGAGTAATTCGTTACATACAACTTCGGTAATGTAGCGTTTGTTTCCATCTTTGTCATCATAACTTCTTGAGGTTAGTTTACCTTCTATAGCAACCTCTTTTCCTTTGGTAACATATTTCTCAACAATCTGAGCTGTTTTTCCCCAAGCAACGACATTGTGCGTTGCGCCTTGGGAAGAAAAACTTGCTTTTATGAAAAGTCTGTTAAAAACATTTTTGTCAGGCTATATAATTACAAATAATTTTTTTAAGTCAGTATAAAGACTTACTTTAGTATTTTAAAAGTCAGTATAAAGCCTTTCGATATGAATAAAAAGAAACTACAATTAGAACAATTAGACCGTAAGATAAAAGGATTCTCAGAAGCAACTAAGGTTACGCCACCTGGAACTGGTTGGGTAAAAGCTGTAAGGTTGTCTTTGGGTATGTCTTTACAACAATTAGCAAACAAGCTATCTATTACCAAGCAAAGCGTTCAAGAAATTGAAAAAAGAGAAAAAGAAGGAAACATCACGCTTAAAAGTTTAAAAAAAGCAGCAAATGCTTTAGATATGAAATTGGTCTATGGTTTAGTGCCAAATGATGGTACTTTAGATGCTTTAATAGAACATAAGGCAAGAGAACTAGCAATAAAAATTGTATCGAGAACTTCTAACAATATGAAGCTTGAAGATCAAGAAAATTCTGAAGAACGTCTAAAAAAAGCAATAGAGGAGCGTACAACTAATATTAAAAACGAAATGCCTAAAATATTATGGGATTAAACCTAGACTATATAGATGGTCAAACACCCATTGATGAAGACGAAAAAGAAGGTTTATTAATTGAGACTGTTTCTACAAAAGGAGAATTAGATGAATTTGAACAACTCTATATAGAAGAAGCGTTGCAGTGGATATTTGGTAAAAAATTCAAACCAGAACAAGTCTTTTCAGAAAAGTTTATTTGCGACTTGCACAGACGTATGTATGGCAATGTTTGGGCTTGGGCAGGAACATTTAGGAAAACTAATAAAAATATAGGTGTTGATTTTCATCGAATACCTATGGAACTTAAAGTACTTTGTGAGGATGCTTTATATTGGATAGAGAACAAGACTTATTCTGAAGATGAAATCGCAATACGCTTTAAGCATCGTTTAGTTAGTATTCATTGTTTCCCCAATGGAAATGGTAGACACAGCAGATTAATGGCAGATATAATAATTGAAAAATTATTTGGTAAGTCACCTTTTTCTTGGGGAGCAAGTAATCTCTCAAAAGAAGGAGTAGCACGTGCTGCTTACCTAAAGGCAGTAAAAAAAGCAGATTTAAATGATTATAAACTTTTATTAGAGTTTGCAAGAAGTTAGATAAAAAAAGAGCTGTAATTTACAGCTCTTTTTTTATTTGAATTTGTAGAGGTTTTTATTTGCTCAACATTAAAAGTTCACTACAAATGACCTCAGTAACATAATGTTTAATTTGGGTTTTTACGTTTATATCCAAAAATCTATGTTCATGTACTTTTTTTAATTTAAACAGTTTCCTTGGTTTGAAACTGTTTTTTTTACTAACTTTAATATAGAAAATCCCTCTAAAATGAATAAAACTAAAAACAGTTATTATCATGATTCAAATGCATCGTTTAATTTTCCTTGGGGAGGTTTATACTTTTATGAAGATTTTGTTATTTCCGAAATAAGTGAAGGAGTAGTTCTAGGAAGGTCTCAATTTTTGGAAGCCATGAACTTAGCTAATGACTACTTTGGAATTGAGAAACCTTATGGACTAATCAGCAATAGGGTTAATTCTTACTCAATTAATTTACCAGAATTAATGCCTATAGCAAAGAAATTTGGCGATTTAAGGTTAAATGCTGTTGTCCTCCATTCTGGAATTGGATATGAGAATTTTGAAATTGAAAAACGCTTATTAAAATTTAAAGGCGAAGTATTTTTTGATCTAGACCAAGCAGTTAATTGGATTATAAAAGAAATCAGAATTTATTTATAAGGGTAATCTTTTAGGGATCCCCAAAGAATTGAATTTATTACATATTTTGTGATGGAAGCTAATTAAACTTAAGTTTCTACTAACACAATTAATAGTTTCAACTGGTAATATGAGAGGAAACCACGTTATTAACTCGTTTTTATCTCCAAAGGTTTGAGCATATATTTGAGTTGTGTAAAAGCGACAATCAGAAACTCCTTTATTTATAGTGATTTTAATGAGTTCAAGGTAGTCCTAAACAGATTCACCATATCTATAAATCAATTTTTTTAACACTAACCTAAATAGGCCTAGTGAATCACTAGACCTATTTTCTGAGCATTTGCAACTCATAGACTACTATTTGGAAAGCATCAAAAGTTCATTACAAATAACCTCAGTAACATAATGCTTTTTACCATCTTTATCATCCCAAGAACGATTTGTTAATTTACCTTCAATAGCAATTTCTTTACCTTTGGTTACATAGTTTTCAACGACCTTAACCAATCCATTTTTAACGACAACTGGATGCCAATATGTACGCTCAACTTTGTTCCCATTTTTATCTTTATAACTATCATCAGTTGCTAAATTAAATCTTGCAATTTTACCACCATCTTCAAAAGTGATAATTTCTGGATCTTGTCCAAGTCTTCCAATAAGTTGTACTTTATTTCTAAGTGAGTTCATAATTTTCTGTTTTTAAAGGATTATAAATTCTAGGGTCATAACCCATGAATTCGATTATTTTATTTGTGTTTTCCAAAGTAGGTTTTGTAAGCCCATGTTCCCATTTATAGATTGTGGAATCGTAAACATCCAGCTCAAGTGATATTTGAAATGCTGTGTAGCTATTTGCGATTCTGTATTGTTTCAAATAATCACCGATTGAGGTCGGATTTATAGGATATCCCTTAGGCAGCGGCTTTTGGGCTTCTATTTCGATTTCGCAAATGGTCAACGACGTTGTGCCATTGCGTGTCTGTAATTTTTTCACCACTGGCATTTTTATAACTTTCGTTAGTGGCTATAGCAAATTTCGCCAATGTTTTTCCTGAGTCTAGATTGATAATTTCTGGGTCGTTCCCAAGGTTTCCAATCAACTGTACTTTGTTTCTTAATGAGTTCATAATTTTAAATTTTCGTGTTAAACAGTTAATACTATCGAGTTCTTATGTTTCGACATTACAAAGATGCGACGTCATCAAAGCATTAGTCGGTTATTACACATTTAAAATCGTTTGTAAATGTTTGTAGTCGTTTGTAAATGAATAAAGTGTTATATTTACTGGCATCTATATACAAAAGGGGACAAGAAAGAATAATGGTTTAATGAAGCGTGAAAATCGCTTTTTTTTGTGAAGTCAGACCTTTAATCCACGTTTAGAATCTACTTATTCAGAATCCAGAGCGTGAGCATCTTGCCGAATAAATCAAATTAAAGGTAATTCTATCAATGAACTCCTATTCCAATTCTACTAACATTGGAACGGTTTACTTTTTATCCTTTTTAGGAACTGACACCTTTAGAACATCGTCTAATGTGCCTTTAATTTTAAGACTGTCACCGTTTGTTTTTGGCTTGTCTTTTGGTTTGTTTTCTTTATTCATATTTCATTTAACATTCAATGACTTAATGTATACTTTGTTTAGCTTTAATCTAAACTCAATATAATGTGAGCCATCATAAGGTGTTATTTCAACATCAGCAATAACTCTAGGCTCTAATTTTATCCAGCGCACAAATTTTTTAAATAACGACATGCCTTTTGCTCCATCTAATTTAAAATCAAAATATAAGGTACATTTTTTTTCTGCTATGTAATCAAAAATTATACTACAAACAGCTTGTCTTAGAGATTTACAATAAATCGAATCTGATTGACCTAATAAGTTTACTAATGAAACTTCAGTATATTTCAGGCTAACAGTATCATCAAAAACTAATTGGTATGGCGTACGCTTTGAGCTTATGAACCTGAAGACATCGAGTCCATAAATATTTTCTCTTGTAACTACAATCATTAAATCCCTCTTACCTGTTTGTATGCGCTAACAGCTAGATTCATCAATTCTCGCTTTCTGGCAAGAGCTTTTTGAATCCTATTAACCTTTGCAGGAGAAGGGTTGTTATCTATCTTGTAAGCAATGTCATTGCTTTCAAGATAATCTGTAAGTAATTTAGTAGTCATTGTTTTAAGGTGTGTATAAAATAAACTTAATCTGCTATTAATTAGGTTCTTTTACAGCGCAAAAATACAACATTTATGCCAATTAAAAAATAAAATGAAAGATAAATACTACATTTCACTTGCATTTCAACGATTTTAACACAAAAATTATGAATTTTGAACAAAAATTTATCATGTAACTGAACTTTATTAATTAGACTTAACAAATTAATAAAAGTTACAACTAAAACAATATATGTTTTAATTATTATTTATCTGCTACAAGTTAATCTCTTATAACTCAAAATACTCTCACTATCTACCAAAAACTTTTCAAATCTTTCTTGACTTGTCAAAGAACGTGTGTTAAAACGTGCGCTAAATTCATCTAGGTAACGTTCTAAATGCTTTTCGCTTACTTGGTGGTAGATACCATATAACCCTCTTTTAAGTACACTCCAAAAGTTCTCAATAGTGTTTGTGTGAACTGAACCCTCAACATAAATACTCAAAGCGTGTTTAACGCTTTCATGTGTATAGGTTTTATGTAACTTTCTATAAACCGAAGCTTCGTCACTATAAACCGTTGAACCCTCTGGAACGTGCTTATTGATAAATGCTACCATATTATTGGCATCTGCTTTAGGAACATGCTTTAAAACAACATTTCCGTTACGCTCAATAAGTCCAACAACTATTTTCTTATCCCTAAATGGCTTACCCTCATTAGTTAGGTTTTTGTCCTCGAAAGAACGTCTTTTACTAATATGCTTGTTGCTTTCTTTTCCGCCAATATACGCTTCGTCAACTTCTACCATATTGTTTTCGCCCAACATTTGCGGAGCTTTCTCTTTTAGCATTTCTCTAATTCTGTGCAATACAAACCAAGCTGTCTTTTGAGTAATTCCCAAATCGATTGCTAATTGTACTGAACTAATCCCTTTTTTATGTGTGGTTGCTAAATAGATGGCTGCGAACCATATTCTTAAAGATATTTTAGAATTATGAAATATTGTGCCAACCTTAACCGTGAACTTTTTATAACACTCGTTATTAGCACACTTGTAACCTCTATTAGTTGTATATACTCTCTCACTATCACAATGAGGGCAAACAGGCTTACCGTTCCAACGAATTTGAGCATAGTATTCTAAACAAGTGCTTTCTTCCTTGAAGTAATCTAATAACTGTGGTAGAGATTTAAAGTTCATAATTTCTTTGTTTTACTATGCAAATATAGCCGAATATATTGACATATACAAATTATTCCGAATATTTTTGTAGTTTTGTAATATGACTACATATAAAGAGAGGAAAGAAAATCAATATAACTATGTGCTTGTTAAAGACGACATAGTTATAGCTACGTTTGGAAACTTAAGAAAGATTACAGAGTTTATAAAAGATGAGAACTTTCCTAGTTATTGGACTTTGGTTCGTAAGAAAGAATATCCTATCTTAGCTAGCGAATGGAAAATATTTAAGGTTAAACATTATTAATTATTTGTAATCAATCTAAATAACATCACTTAAACACATATAAATATTAAATGATATGTATTTCATCGTAAAAGATAAACACTTTAACGATTATATGTAAATTTTACTACTTTCCTTTTGACATTCTCTTGTGTTTGTTTACTTTTGAGTATATATTCATCCTAATTATGTAGGGTAAAAGAGAATTGAAATGACTTCTAATGAATTATTACTTGAGGGGCTTTTAAAAACTAAAGATGAATTAAACATCATTAGGGATAGGCTAGATGTTACTATTAAGAATATACTCGTTGTAATTCAAGAGAATGATATCGCTAAGAATTATTCTAAAATTACAAATCCAGAAAAAATAAAAGAAATAAAGATTAAAAATCTTTTTAACGAATCTGAAGCAGTTAAAAATTTTCCTTCATTAGCTAGAAAGGATAAACAACTATTGTGGTTATTTGAAAATTATTTGGGGCGTGGAACTAAACTTCATGATGTTCAATATCATATGAACATGTTAAGTGGGAGTGTAAAAAGGATTGATAATGTAGCTAGAAGATTGAAAAAGCAAGGAAAATTAGTTGTAGTGAAATACAATGGGGCTAACAATCTTAGTTTTTGGGGGCTTCCAGAGTGGGTTTTAAGTAATGATTTTAAACATGAATACAAGCCAAAAGAGAAATATTTACCTATAGATATAAATAAAAAAGAAGTAGTAAGAAAGTAAAAAAGCATCCTTTGTATGGATGCTTAATTTGTGTGTTTCCTGTGAAACTGTGTAAAAAGCAATACTTCCTTTGTGAGGAAAGTAACTTTAATAAGCAGTTTCTATTAAAAGTAATCTTTTAAGACCTGCGAATATATACAGGTTGAAAGTTAAGTTAGACTTCGCTTCATTAACGAATGAACTAAACACTCCAAAAAGATTATAATTAAAAACGTCAAGATTCGTACTCTTGGCGTTTTTTCATATAACAAAGTTAAGAAATTTAATTCATATATTTGATAAAAATACGAATAAAGTGCTTTAATCGTAAACATGAATAAAAGAATTTCTAAATTTTACGTGTCTGTAAGCGAAAACAAAGTGTTATTTGTTGCTACAAATTTATCAGAGCTATTAAGAAAAATGCGAAGTATTGAGCCTTACTTAAAGAGTAATTCATTTTACGAAAAAGCATTTAAGAAAAGTAACATCTTATATTATACAAATGAAGTAAGTCGAAAAAAATATACTTTCCAAAAAATATTAAACGACAAAATCAACTAATCTTAAAAACCACCATTAAACAAGATATTATAGCAACTATAATAAGTGCTACTATTACATGGTCTGCGTAATTCTTTGGTTCTTTTTCTTCCATAACTTCTAATCAAGCAAATTTATCTAAATTTACATTTAACTAAATGAATAAGACGCAAAAAGAACAAGGTATGCATCAAGCACCCTTTGAGGGCTGTGCTAATAAATTCTTATTTCCATTACTTTTTATAGTCGCTGCTATTCTAGTGTTGGTAGTATTTTTTGGACTTGTTATTGGTTTGTTTAGAGATTTGTTTAATGTTTAACCAAAGAGAATCGGATTAAAGCATCTTGTCCCTCTTTGTATATAGATGCCTATTTACTGAGTAAATTACATCTCAGTTAAAAATGTTAAGACTAATAGGAATTCCTTACGACGCTAATTCTTCTTATAAAAAAGGTTCTGCTTTAGCACCAGAGCACATCAGGCTGATGGATGAAGAAGGTTCAGCAAACAAATTTTGTGAACAAGGAAAAGAAATTATTGAAAATGTAAACTACAAAGATTGTGGCGATATAGCATTTACTAAAACGGATGCTGCTTTTGCTTATAATAAAATAAAAGAAACTATAAGTAATGAATTAAAGGATGGAAGTAAAATTATTAGTTTAGGTGGCGACCATTCTATTTCATTTCCTGTGATTGAAGCGTTTTCTAAAAAACATCAAAACCTTAATGTGTTGCATTTAGATGCGCATGCCGATTTGTATGATAATTTTGAAAATAATCCATACTCACATGCGTCTCCTTTTGCAAGACTCATGGAAAGAGGTTGTATTAATTCCTTAACTCAAGTAGGAATTAGAACGTTTAATACACATCAAAGAGAACAAGCAAAACGTTTTGGGGTGAAAATTATTGAAATGAAAGATTTTAATACAGATTTCATCAATTCGCTAGAATCACCTTTATACATTTCATTGGATATTGATGTGCTTGATCCAGCATTTGCCCCGGGAATTTCTCATCATGAGCCTGGAGGAATGACTACCAGACAGTTGCTAAATATTATTCAAAATATAAATGTACCAATTGTAGGAGCAGATATTGTAGAGCTAAACCCAAAACGAGATATAAATAATGTAACTGCCATGGTTGCTTATAAATTATTTAAAGAGCTAGCTTCAAAAATGATAAATTAAACTATGTAGATAATGAAAAGAGAATGTCCAGAATGTGGCGACAAAATAGTGGGTCGCATTGATAAAAAATTTTGTAGTGATGCATGCAGAAATTCTTATAACAATAGGGTTAATAAGGACAGTAAAAATTTAATACGAAACACGAACAATCGATTACGTAAAAACTACAGAATTCTTGAAGAGCTAAACCCTGAACAAAAAACAAAAACGTCTAGAGGCAAATTGATAGAAAAAGGATTCGATTTTAATTATTTTACGAGTATTTATACAACCAAAGCTGGAGCTATTTACTATTTCGTGTACGATCAAGGCTATTTGCCTTTGGAGAATGAGTACTATGCCTTAGTAAAGCGCGATTCTTAGAATTTGTAACATTAACGTGAAGTCATATACTAATATGTTACACGCCATACCATTACTATGATACTTCTTGCAAAAAACGACTTAATAATTATCCTTCCAATACTAATAGTAGTTATTGGAGCTGTAATTTTTCTATCTCATTATTTCTCAATAAAACAAGTTGTTTTAAGAAAACTGTCTAAAATACCTTTTAAATCTACAGGAGGCATAAAAACCAATGAGCTTGCAAAAGTAAGTGGGAAAGCCTTACACGTTAAAGTCCCCTTAATTGCACCATTAAGCGGAAGGAAATGCGTGTTTTACACCATTAAAATTGAAAAGCGTGTTAGTACAGGTAAAAGCTCGCATTGGAAAACAGTAATAGATGAAGAAAAAACGCAGGAGTTTTTTATCGAGAATCGTGGTGATTATGTTATAGTTAGACCAACGCAATCACCAAAAAACTATAAAAGTTATTTAGTAAAAGATGTAAAAACATCATCAGGAGCTTTTAATGATCCAACACCAGAATTCGAATCTCTGTTAAAACAATATAATATTGATCCAGTCAGCTTTTTAGGTTTTAATAAGTCGCTTCGTTATAAAGAGGGTGTAATTGAAATTGGCGAGAAAATAACTGTTGCAGGAATTGCTAAATGGAAAACATTAAGTGAGTCAATTCCAGAATACCCTTATTCTAAAATTGCAGAATTGGTAAGTACTGAAAAAGATAAATTACTAATTACCGACTTACCAATAGAAAATAAACGAAAAGATAGATTTTAGTTTATTTCCAGTTATGACCTTTAAGTTTAATGGCTGCTTTTAAAATATCTTTTTGACTAATTTGACCAACTAATTTTCCGTTTTCTACAATAGGAAATCGTCGTCGTTTAGATTCTAAAAACTTATTAGCTGCATCAAATACATTCATGTTACCATCAATAGTTTCTACATCTTTTATCATGTGGTTTTCTACAGTGCTACTTTCTAAAGGCATATTATAATAGCGACTTTTACTTATTTGTTTAATACAATCACCTTCAGATATAATACCAATTAACTCATTGTTATCATTAACAACAGGACCACCTGAAATCTTATATTTTATGAGTGTGTCTATCACTTCCTCTATAGATTGATTAGGCTTAAACGTAATTAAGTTTGTGGTCATGTAGTCTTTAACTGTAATGTGTGCTGTGTCAATAGTATTTTGTTGATCTCGTCTAGAGCCTTGAAAACTTTTAATTGCCATGATATTTAATTTAACAGTTGAGCTTTAATTTACTAAATTTTAGTGACTTATGCTAAATGGAATTTTTACTACTTTTATACAAACCGGTAATTTTTCCAAAATGATTAAAAAAGCAATTTCACTATTATTACTAATTGTAGCTGTTTATTGGAGTTTTTTAGCAATGATGCCCCAAAGCATATCCAATTTAAACACTGATGAAAACCAATTTTCAACCCAAAGAGCTTTAGTTCATTTAAAAGAACTCACTAAAGCACCGCATTTTGTAGGTAGTGAAGAGCATGAAAATGTTAGAAACTATATTGTTAATGAGCTTAATCAACTTGGGTTAAAAGCTAAAATACAAGAAGGCTATTCTTTGCGAGACTGGGGGAATTTATCAAAACCTAAAAATATTATAGCCAAAATAGAGGGTAGTAATAATTCAAAAGCATTGCTGCTATTGTCACATTATGATAGTGCACCTCAAGCTTCTTTAGGAGCCAGTGATGCAGGATCAGGAGTGGTAACAATATTAGAAGGTGTTAGAGCTTTTTTAGCCAATGGAACTCAACCCAAGAACGACATTATTATTGTAATAACTGATGCCGAAGAATTAGGACTTAATGGCGCAGATATTTTTGTAAACCGACATCCTTGGGCAAAAGATGTTGGTTTGGTATTAAATTTTGAAGCTAGAGGTAGTGGTGGTCCAAGCTATATGCTTATGGAAACCAATGCTGGGAATGCTAATTTGATGAAAGGTTTTGTTGAGGCTAATCCTCAATATCCTGTGGCAAATTCATTAGCCTATAGTATTTATAAAATGCTGCCAAACGATACTGATTTAACTGTGTTTAGAGAAGATGGCGATATTGAAGGATTCAATTTTGCTTTTATCGGTGATCATTTCGATTACCATACTTATATGGATAATTATGAGCGATTGGATAGAAATACTTTAGAGCATCAAGCGTCTTATTTAATGCCTTTACTAAGTTACTTTTCTGAAGCCGACTTAAGCAACCTAAAAACAGATGTGGATTACATCTATTTTAACGTGCCACTATTTAAAGTGGTAATGTATCCTTTTTCTTGGATTTGGCCAATGTTGATTCTCGCGTTGGTTCTTTTTGGAGGGCTAATTGCTTACGGAATTAAAAAAGAACGACTTAATGTTAAGCTAATGCTTAAAGGGTTTGTGCCCTTTTTAGTGGCATTAATCACTAGTGTTTTAGTTTGTTATTTACTTTGGGAGTTAATGCTTGTGTTATATCCAGAGTACAGTGAAATGCTCCATGGGTTTACCTATAATGGTTATACTTATATATTAGCTTTTGCTTTTGTAACATTAAGTTTGTGTTTTTGGGCTTATAATAAGTTTAAGCAAGAGAGTGTTGCTAACACATTAATTGCACCAATAACTATTTGGTTAGTAGTTTGCTTGTTCGTGGCTATGTACTTAAAAGGAGCAAGTTTTTTTATTGTACCAGTGTTTTTTGCGCTAATTGCCTTGTATGTTACAATAAAACAGAATGAGCCAAACCTCTATTTATTAGCACTTTTATGTTTCCCTTTGTTGTTAATTTTTACGCCATTTATTAAGATGTTCCCTGTAGGCTTAGGTTTAAAAATGCTAATCTCGGTAGGAGCATTAGGAGCTTTAATATTTGGACTTTTGTTGCCAGTTTTAGGGTTTTTAAATCATAAAAAACGATGGTCAAGAATTTCGTTTATGGTAGCATTAATAGTACTAATTGTGGCACATTTTAACGCATCATTTAATGAAGAACAACCAAAGCCAAATAGCTTAGTGTATGTTTTAAATGCTGATAACAATACTGCAAATTGGGCAACTTATGATAGTATGCTAGACACTTGGACTAAAAACTTTATAACGGAAGAAACTGATGTGAATTCAAACGAAAACACCTTTAGTAGCAAATATAATTCAAGATTTACTTATACAGCCGAGGCAACTATAAAACACATTCCAGATTCAAAAGTTACCATAAGTAAAGACACTATCATAGGTGATTTAAGACATATTGAAATGTCTATTGTTCAACAAAGAAGCATTAATAAATTTGATTTATATGCTAAAAGTGAAGTTAAGTTTAAAGACTTTAAAGTAAATGGTGTTGAAGCATATAAAGAAACTGCAGATGGCTTTGCCTTTGAAATGAGAAGGGGCAATAGGCTCTTTAGTTATTTCGTGTCTGATAATGACTCGTTACACCTTGATTTCACTGTTCCAAAAAATCAAAAAACCCAAATACAACTCTATGAGTCATCTTTTGATTTATTGACAAATGAGCTGTTTACAATTCCAAAAAGAACTAAGGAAATGATTCCAAAACCATTCATTTTAAATGATGCCATAATTGTTACTAAAACTATAGACATTAACTAAAATTTAGTCTTTGGCATACCTATTGTTTCACTTAATTGTTTAGTTTTGAACCCTTAAATAATTACAAATGAAAAAAGTTATAGGAATTTTATTATTAGCAATTACATTTCAGGCTACTGCTCAAAGTAATTCTGAGTTGCTAAAGCATTATGAAGCATATTATGCACAAATGAAGAAACAAGGAGATATGCAAGGTGTAATTAACGCGTTAACACATTTAAATGTATTAGCACCTAACCAAGCTAGAATTGATACTCTAGCTGTATTGTATATGAATGGAGGAAAGCATATGCAGGCTTTAAACACTATTGGAATTGATACAAATGTAAACGATTCTAATATGGCTGTTGAAGTTAAGGCAGTAAGTTTACAAGCTATAAACCAACCAGAGCAAGCTCTTGTACATTTTGAAGAATTGTTTAAAAGAACGCCAAATATTATGATAGCTTATGAAATGGCAGATCTTAAAATTCAAATAAATGATATTGCTGGAGCCACTGCTAATATAGAGTATGGTCTTGCAAATTCTAAAGACGATGAAGTACGTACTTATTACGACTCTCAAAGACCTTACCAAGTGCCAGCTAAAGCTGCATTTACATATTTAAAAGGTCTTGCTAAATTTAAACTTAATCAAAATGATTTAGATGGTGCTATTGCCATTTTAGATGAGGCTATAGCTTTAGCTCCTAATTTTAATATTGCATTAGTAGGTAAGCAAGCATTAGAGGCTAGAAAAAATCCTCCTGCTCCTGCTCAAGCAACTAAAAAAGATAACTAAAACCTCCAAAGTTTAGATAACAAAAAAGCAGCTCATTGAGCTGCTTTTTTATTATTGATTGTTGGTATAATTACCAAATACGAACTCTCTTTTCTGGAGCTAAATACATTTTATCACCTTCTTTAATATCGAACGCTTCATAGAAAGCATCAATATTCTTTAAAGGTTGTATTGCTCTGTATAATCCAGGAGAATGAGTATCTGTTTTAACCTGTGTTCTTAAGGCATCTTGTCTAATTAATGTTCTCCATACAGTTGCCCAACTCATAAAGAAACGTTGTTCAGGTGTAAAGCCATCAATGTTTTCTGGACGACCGTTTCTTTCGAAGTTTAATTGTAAGCCATCGTAAGCTCCAAGTAAACCTCCTAAATCACCAATATTTTCTCCTAGAGTGAATTTACCGTTTATAAAAACGCTATCCATAACTTCAATAGCACTATATTGTTCCGCTAAAGCATTACCTCTTTTAGTAAACTCTTCTAGGTCTGTATCTGTCCACCAATTTTTTAAATTACCATCGCCATCAAATCTTGATCCAGAATCATCAAAAGCATGTGAAATCTCGTGTCCAATTACAGCGCCAATACCACCATAATTCACAGCATCATCTGCTGTATAGTTGTAAAAAGGAGGTTGTAATATAGCTGCTGGAAATACAATTTCGTTATTTAATGGGTTAAAATAAGCATTTACTGTTTGCGGAGACATTCCCCATTGTGTTTTGTCCACAGGCTCATCTATTTCAGATAAATTTTTATCCGTTGCCCATTTACCAACAGCCATCATATTTTCGGCATAACTATTACCCTCTTTTACCATCATTTCTGAATAGTCTTCCCATTCGTCAGGATAAGCAATTTTTACTGTAAACTTATCTAGCTTTTCAATGGCTTTGGTTTTTGTGTCTTCACTCATCCAATCTAACTTTTTAATTCTATTTTGAAACGCTGTAATTACATCAGCAATCATTTTCTCAGCTTTTTCTTTGGCCTCTGGCGGAAACTTTGCTTCAACGTATAATTGCCCAATAGCTTCACCAACTGAGCCATTAACTGTTTGTAAAGCTCTTTCTTCTGCTGGTCTCATTTTTTTTGCACCACTTAAGTATTGTGCATAAAATTCCCAATTGGTTTTTCCCATATCTGTTGTTAAATATCCAGAATTGGATCTAAGTGTATTCCACGTCATTAATGTTTTGATATCCTCAATAGAAGTTGATGTTAAAAATGCATTTAGAGCTTTCATATATTCAGGTTGCATCACATTAACTTTAGATAAAGTTTTGGTGATACCCATATCTACTATAAATTTATTCCAGTCAATAGCAGGAGTTAGTTCTTGTAGTTCAGCTACTGTCATTGGATTATTATAATTTCTAGCATCCCTCATAGCTACTTTGTCCAATCTTGGCTCAGCCAATTGTGTTTCTAATTCTAAAATTTTGCTAGCAGTGGCTTTTGCTTTACTTTCGTTATAATCTATATATTGAAACATTTTTGCAACAAAATTTACATATTCGTCGCGAGTTTCTTTAGACTTTGTATCCTGTAATAGATAGTATTCACGTTGTAAACCTAGACCTCCAGGGAATACCCAAGCCACATTCATACTGCTATTATTCATGTCTGGATTTGCACCAAGACCAGCAAAAGGAGCTCCAACGCCTAATGTACTGGCGTAAATGGTTTGCATGTCCTTTAAATTGTTAATGCTGTTTATTGCATCTAGTAGAGGCATTAATGGTTTAATTCCAGCTTCATTTCTGGCAACAGTATCTAACTCACTTTCAAAAATTAATAAAGCCTTTTTTTGGTCACTTCCCTCAGAGTACTTTCCTAATTCTTTTGATGTTTTAATAATGTTAAGTACATCTTCGTCGGTAGATTTTCTTAATACTCCAAATCCTCCCCAACGAGTTCTATCGTCTGGGATGGTGTTAGTTTTCATCCAATTACCGTTTACGTAATTGTAAAAATCATCTTTAGGGCTTACGGAAGTATCCATATTTTCAAGAATAATTCCAGGAATTTTTTCTGCTTCAGCAGTGTCATTTTTTGAATCCTCTTTGCATGCATTAAGTCCAATTAAGACAAACATACTTGTAAAAAGCAATTTAATTTGATTGATTTTCATTTTGAATAGTATTTATTTATTTACAATTTACTTATTATTTAGAAGCCTGAAAACTTTTTTTGTTACACTATAACATAAAAATAATAATAATTAAGGCTTAATAATGTTTTGTGATGCTTTTTCAATGACTTTATTTATTTGATAAATAAAATTATTTTGAGCCAAAAGTAATCTTTCAATATCCTTAAGAATAGCTTCTTTGGTTGAGCTTTGAAGGTTTATTGTTTCGTCAAATTTATACATGGCAGTTTCTAAAACAGAAAGTCTGACTAAAATAGATGGTTTATTAAGAGATTCTGGAACTTCATTTTTAAGATCAGTAATAAACCCTTGTAAAACAGCTTTGTCATCTTTAAAAAAGGAAAGTGTGCCGCTTTTTAGATTTTCAATTTCAGTTTCTAAGGTTTTAAATTTTGTCCAATCATTCACTTTTTTTCTTGCTAAATTACTAAGTACAAATTCGGTATAATTTATTGTGTTAATATCTTGTGGCGTGATTTTTACTAGTTCGGTTGTAGTTTCTTGCTCTTGTTTTGTGTCGTTGTCTGGTTCTTTACAATGAAAACTAAGACTTAGTATTAAAACTAAAACTAAGCGAGAGGTTATTAGATTAAATTTAGACATACATATAAAACTTATAATCACACAAATATATTGTTAAAGCAGCATTGTAAAAAAGTTTTACTTGTTATTTTCAAACTATGCTGAAAAACTTATTATTTTTGATTTTGATTAAACTTAAATAATGACATCAAAAATTTTAATTATTGGCGCTTGCGGACAAATAGGCTCTGAACTAACAGCTAAGCTAAGATCTGAAGTAGGAATCGACAATGTAATTGCAAGTGATATTTCTAAAAGTAATTTAGAAGTTGTCAACTCTGGACCATTCGAAATTATTGATGCTAAAGATTTTGCTGCCATTAAAAATAATGTTGTAAAACATGATGTAGATACAGTATATTTAATGGCAGCAATGCTTAGCGCAACAGGAGAAAAATACCCTGAAAAAGCTTGGGATTTAAATATGACGTCTTTATTTAATGTGCTGAATCTTGCGAAAGAAAAAATAATTAAAAAGGTTTTTTGGCCTTCAAGTATAGCTGTATTTGGATCTACCACACCTAAAAAAAACACGCCTCAATATACAATAATGGAGCCAACCACAGTATATGGTATTACTAAACAGGTAGGTGAGCGTTGGTGTGAATACTATTTTAAGAATTACGGAGTAGATGTACGTAGCGTGAGATATCCTGGAATTATAAGTTGGAAAACGCTTCCTGGAGGTGGTACCACAGATTATGCGATAGACATTTTTCATAAAGCAATTTCGGAAAAACATTATAACTGTTTTTTAAAAGAAGATACCGAATTGCCAATGATGTTTATGGACGATGCAATTAACGCTACTATTGGTTTAATGAATGCTAAATCCAAAGATGTACAAATTAGATCATCATATAACCTTGCAGCAATTAGTTTTACGCCAAAGCAACTAACCGAATGTATAAAAAAGTATATTCCAGAGTTTACCTTGTCAAGCAACCCTGATTTTAGACAAAAAATAGCAGATTCATGGCCAAATTCTATTGACGATACTCAAGCGAGAAACGACTGGAATTGGCAGCACAAATTTGATTTAGATGCTATAGCAAAAACAATGATAGAGCAATTGAGTAAAAAGCTAGTCTCTTAGTTTCTTTTTAGTGGTAGTGATTTAGCAGGTCTAAATTCGGTTAGACCTTTTTCTTTGATTGTTTTTTCAACATCACTTATTTTTGTTGGCACAAATGCACTTAGATTTTCAACACCTGTTTCGGTGACAACAGCAACATCTTCAATGCGAATATATAAGCGTTCTTCGGGAATCCATATCATTGGGTCAATGGTAAAAACCATTCCAGGTTGTAATACTACATTGCCTCTAACTCGTCCAACATCATGAACTGCCATACCAACAGGATGTTGAAAATGACCTCTAAACTCTATGCCTTTTTCTACAGCTTTTAAATGCTCAGGTTTTTCAAATGTTTTTCCAACTAAATATTTTTTCATGTCTGCCGCAGCTTTATCTAAAACGTCATTAGCTGTTGTTCCTGGTTTAATATATCTAAATAGGGCATCTCTATATTCTATGATAAATTCATACAATGCTGTTTGAGCTTTATTAAATTTTCCATTAACAGGCCAAATTCTAGTAACATCGCTCGTATAATTATGATAATCGGGAGCATAATCCATTAACACTAAATCGCCATCGTTTAGTACATCGGTTTTTCTAAAATAATGTCCCATAAAGGCATTGGTGCCACCACCAATAATAGCAGGATAACCATCGCCTTGCGAACCATGTTGATAAAACACATATTTGGCTGCAGCATCTAATTGATACTCGTAAACTCCTGGTTTGGTCGATCTCATAGCCTCTATAATTGCGAGTCCAGCAATTTCTGTTGCTTTTCTAATAACCTCAATTTCTTTTTTGCTTTTTATTAAGCGCATGGAGTCTAAAAGAGGCGATAAGTCTTTGATTTTAAATTCAGGAAACCGTTCATTTATTAGTTTAATAAAGCGAGCTTCTCGAGTGGTTTGCGAATCCCAAGGGTCAGCCGCTGCTCGAGCATAACCATGTAATATCTCATCTCTACTATCATTTCCTGTTTCTGCTGGACTAAAAGGTGTATATAGAACTGGTGTACTTCCTTTGATAAGTCCTGTTCCAACTAAGTCATTTCCAAGAAACTCTACTGCGCGAACATGATCTACACCTGTTAATTCTTTGACTAAATCTGCGTCTTCGACCGATAGGATTTTGCCTTGACTTTTTTCCCTGCCTTCTTCTCTATGAGGTAAATATAGTGTGGTGCTTCTATTTTTTCCATTTAATAATAAGTAGGCGTGTCCTTCTTCAAGACCACATAAATAGTAAAATGTGTTACTTTGTCTAAACACTTTAAAGCCAGCAACACTAGGCGCACTTTGTATAAGTGCAATGGCATTGTTTCCTATCTCGTTAAATATTTTGGTTCTTCTAGCTTGAAATTCTTCTATTAGAAAATCTGTTTGGTAATAGTGTTTTTCTTGGGCAAATAAAAAGGATTGACACGAAACTAAAAAGGCTAAAACTAGAAAGCGGATTTTTAAGGATTGCATAATAAAGCAGTTTGGTTGGTTAATGAATACGAAACTAATGGTTTTGCTATGTGACAATTTAAGAATATTTAGCTGAATATGTAAGGGGAAAGAACAATTAAAACCATTATATTGCTCTTTGCAAGCCTTATTTATTTTAATCCTAGGGTAGTGGTAGTGCATTATAAGTTTGGTTATGGCATTATGTTTTTAGGTAAGACATTACTTGATGCCTTGAATGTAAGAAATGAAAGAAAAGGAGAGTCTAAACTCTCCTTTTTTAACTAGATTTGTCTAATTGCAAGACCATGTTGTTGAATGCTGTGTGTTTTGGTTACACCAGCTTTCAGATTTACAAATATATGATGGGATATAGCAAAGATACCCTGTCGGGCATAGTTCTTCTTCACTACATTCAGCTTCATAACCTCCATTAATTTGTTTTTGTTGAGCTTTGGTTAAAGCTTTTCCTAAGTTTAATAAATTTTTCATAATTAAAAATTTTAAATAATTGTAAAAGCCTTGATCATTTAGAGATACTCACAGTTTGTGTCTGCCCTTCGCGAAAGGATATGTTCTGGAGCCTAGTTAATTCTAGGCTCTTTTTTTATTTTCTCGATTACTTTTTTAAAATTAAGACTATCTGATGGTCTAGGAGCATTGTTTAATAATACTTTGTTATCCTTGTCTAGGATTACATATTTAGGAACTGAAATCATTCCATTTTTATTTACCTTTAGATATTCAAGGAGTTTTGATTTGGTTGAGTTAAATACCCTATATTGTTTTTTATTAGTTAAATAAGATTTAAGTTCAAATGATTTGTTAATCCATTTGTCTATGTCAGAATCAATTGAAATATAAATCCATTCAATATCATATGATTTATCTAAATTTTCTTTAATGTCCTTTGAATTAATTATGTCCTTTATACAAGGGTTGCACCAGCTAGCCCAAAAATCTATGATCTTGATTTTTTCTTTATTTTTTTTAAGAGCATTCTCGATTGCAATGGAATTTCTCTGTAAGGTCTGTAAAGTATCTGTTTTTAATTCCCTTGGTATTTCAACATTAAATAATTCTAAATCATTTTCGATATCAGTAATAGCTTTCTTATAAGTTGGATTAAGAGAGTCATTTTTATAATTTTTGATAAAGTCTTTGAGGTGAGAAGTATTTGTCAAGTCTTGGCCAAATCCTTTTTTGAAATAATCAGAAATTAATTTGCCGACAGCAAATTTAGCAATTTCAGGATCCAAATTTTCTTTAATATAAGTTATCTCTTTTTCAAAATTTTCTTTTGTATAATCTAAATATTCGTGATTTGCAAAGTAATGTCTTATATACGCAACTAAGCTTCTTTTAAAATAATTATTACTTAAGAACTCCGGTTTATTAAAGTCGCTTATTTTGACATTGTCGAAGTAATCATCAAGATTAATAATGTTTTTTTCAATTGAACTTGGGTTATTTTCAATAGTGGAAACCAAACCATTAATATCATTTACATAACTATCAGTTATTCCACTGCTTATGGATCTTGGGGCTATTAAATTATATAAATATTCAAACTTTAATTCCGCTTCTACTTGGTTTATAAATTCTTTAGAAACATTTGGAAATTGATTTATATAATTTTTAAAAAAGAGAGTTCTTTTACTATATAATTTCTCACAATTTGTTTTATAATCGACAATATTAGTATATTTTATTTTAGACCATTGTGTTTGTGTACTATCTAGAGCTGAATAAAAATTATAATGAGGTGCGTTTTTTCCCTCAAAAAATAATTTTCCATTTTTAAAAGAGACTTTTAAAGTATCCCCTGGTGTAAATAATGCTGAAGTATTAAAAAGTGTATTTCCAAACATCATTATTTCCATTAATTGGGGTGTTTCAATACCATTTAATGTAATGATTATTGAATCCTTATTTGATTTATTTATTAAACCTTTATGATTTTCACCATTAAAATTTTTGCGATCTAAAACATTTAAATATTTAAATGCTTTCTCATCATCTGTTGTTCCTATTATGTATATGGTATTGGATGAATTAATTTTTTCTATTTCTGTTAATTCTATGCTTTTAGATTCTTTGCTATTACAAGAAGTGAATAGTAAATAAGATATTAAAAGAAATATTTTTAGAGCTAGATGTTTCATTATTTTAGTAAAAAGAAATACTGTTTATTTTTAAATTTAAATAAAAATACTTAGTTGTTTTTAACAACTAAGTATTTGATGATTAATTAACATCCGTCTCCAGCACAAACACAGGTGCCAGAGAATCCTCCTAAATTTGTACAAGCCCAAGTAGTAGTCCCAGACTCACAATTAGGAGCATTTATAACAGGTTCTCCTTCGTTACAATGTTGCCCAATTTCCTTCAGACTCATAACCACCATTAATACTTTGTTGTTCTTTTTTGTTTAGTGTTTTAGTACCTTTTAATTTTTGCAAATGTTTTATAATTAAAATTTTTAAATAATATATTTGCTGTGAACATTTAGAGACACTCACAGTTTGTGTCTGCCCTTCGCGAAAGGATATGTTCTGGAGCCTAGTTAATTCTAGGCTCTTTTTATGTTGTTAGTTTTAGCTCTTCTGTACTAATGGTATTTTCTTCATAAAGTGCTTCTATAAAATAAATTAAATCAGCTCTGTCATATTCCTTAGGATATGTTTTGCCATTTATTAAAATTACTGGTGTAAAGTTTAAATTGTTGTTAGTACACCATTCTTGTTCCTTTTTAAGTTCTTCGAAAAACAATGCTATATTATTGCAATTTCCAAACTCGTCTAGCCATGCATCTGTTTGTTGCCCTTGGTATATGCTGTGCATCGCCCTTAAGCAAACTGCTTCACCGTTGGTGTTATAAATTTCAATGAGTCTGCTGGCTATTTTTACAAGATTATTTTCAGGATAATCAGTGTTGGCGTTAAAACGAATGCTTATGGCTACTCTATCTGAATGTTTTTTAAGGATGTCTTCTATTACACTATGTACAGGTTTACAATGTCCACAAAAAGGACTTGTAACAATTACTATGTTTAATGATGAATCAGCATTTCCAAAAACAATTTCAGAAGCATTATATATAGTCGTGTCAATAGTTTTGGAAGACTGCAATAGTGAGTTAAAAATATTGAAGTTTCTTTTAAATTTAAAGAGGTCTATTTTTACTTTTTTAAGCCCTTGAAACTCGTCTAAATTATTTGCTAACAAATGCCAAAGGGTTAACGCCAATAAAAAACCTAAGCTATTTACAAGCACAACACTAATAGACCATGAGGCACTCGTAATTGTATCCACATTAAAAACGATTAACGCAGATTGTATCCATAATATAGCCACAACACTCATACAAAGCAAACACCATTTTTTTAGTATTACAGCTTGATAGTAAATAGAGTAAAGTGTTATAGGTACAGAAAGTAATATTAATGCAAACGTAAACGACGCACTTATGTTAAGCGTTGAGGTGAATAACATACTTAAGGATAGTCCAGAGAAAAATATTAAACATAGGTCACTTAGTTTATAGAGATTGAATATGTTAGCTCCCTTAGATGTTAAAACGGCATTGCAATCTTTTTTTTCTGATTCGCCCGAACAGAAAGCATTTCCTATTATGTTTTGTATGCCTTGTTCTTGTTTTTTTAATGCAACACTAATAAATAGCCCTAAAATGCTAGATATAAAAATTAGTATATAGATTAAACTAGGTTTGGCACTAAAGAACAAACTTAAAACTATTAATGAAGATACTATTATTAAGCTGTTTTTAATGACTTTAGCTGAGTTATTTTTCTCTTCAACTAAATCAGTTTTTTCTACTGCGACCATGACACCAGTAAACATGTCTAAAAACTCAGAAGCAGAAAGTTTTTGCTTTTTACTTTTAGAGGTGGTGATTTGATAATAAGGGCCTTTGTTATTAACTATGGCAAACTCTTTACTTTGATTTTTATGTAGTATTTGCGCTAAAAACACTTTTGGGAGCTGCTTTAAAGTATCCTCAGTATCAGGAACATCTAAGGCTAAATTATCTACATTAAAATGATCTAACACACCAGTTACGGCATGTAAGCTAGGATACGAAGGATGGCTTTGTATTTGAAATGCCAACTCCTTTTTGTCTAAACTAATATTGTTGTTAATTAATAATTGATTTACGAGATAGGATAATGAATCTTTCAAAATGAATATAATTTAATTACTCTAATTTGTTTAAAATGAACAGTTGAAAACTGATTACTTAAATAAGAGGAATTAAATTAATGGTAATATTTATTAGAGAAGTAAGGTTAGGGCTTAAATAAATTAAGGTAAAAACTTATCTGTTTTTAGATAAACCCTTTTTCTTTAGCTCCTTGTATAAGTTGTCTGTCGTCTCTGGATGAGACATTAAAAATATCTAACAAGCGTCTTTTTCTATTTTCAATACCACCAAGAGAAAGGGGTAATAGGTTTGGTAATTCGTTCATTTTAGTTCCTATAGATAATTCATAGAGAATTCTCCGGTCATAGGCATCTAAAGTGATATCATTAGTTAATAGTATGCGAATAAGCTTTGACGAAGTTTTACAATAGTAAGTTTCATCATTCAAAACAGATTCAATAGCTTTTAAAAATTTTTTTGGAGTAAGGTCATTTTTTACCATTAAAGCATCAGGATCCACATTTTTAAGGATGGAGTTCAATCTTAAGTTATCATTAAAAGAGGTGATTACAATTATTTTTACATCTTCAAATTGATTTCTAATCCTAATACCTAAATCTTCGCCAGATAATATATTACCATCTTTTGATGGTTTTAATCTTATGTCTAAAAAAACTAAATCTAAAGTCTCATTTTTTGGATACCTATCCAAGATATTAATAGCTCCGTCACAAGTAGTTGCTACCTCAATTTTAAAACTCAAATCTTTTGAAGAAGATTCTGATTGGTTTAATGCAATTTTGGTAGCTTCTACAATTAGTGGATGGTCATCAATTATTAATGTGTTTATTGATATCATGATATGGGAAATTATAAAACAACCAAAATGTGAACTTTAGTTTCATTTTTAGGTGATGACTAAATTAATCAATTCCTTTTTTATGGAAAAAGGTTGTTTTATAATTAATTGTATGTATTAGCATACTTTATAATATATTTCATATGCCACATGAATGATTCTAAAAAAATAAATTTTAAGTCATTTTTTATTGCGTTCCAATTAATGAATATCCTTAATTATATTAATGAATATCCTTAGTTAGTAAACAAACTATCTCATTAATATTGTCCTCAATTAGGGAGAGTCTTAAATGATCTGTTAAGGCTTGTAGGGATATGTGAATACATGTCCCTTTTTTATGAATGATTAAATAAACCCTTTTTCCTTGGCCTTAAGAATTAGCATTCTGTCATTTCTTGAGGAAAGGTTAAAAGCCTCATAGAGTTTTCTTTTACGATGTTCAACGCTACCCATGGACAAAGGAAGAATCTTTGGAATATCTTTCATTTTGGTGCCAATAGATAATTGATATAGAATACCTCTGTCTAAATCGTCTATAACGATATCATTTTTAATTAAGGTGCGTAATAATTTAGAGACAGTGTTACAATAATAAGTTTCTCCTTTTAAAACAGTTTCAATTGCTGTTTTAAGACTTTGAGAAGTAAGATTTGTTTTAACCATTAAACCGTCAGGATCAAGATTGTTTAAAATACTATTTAAGCGAAAGTTATTATTGAAAGAAGTAATGACAATAATTTTAATATTGTCAAATTTATTTCTTAGGAGCAATCCTAAATCTTCCCCTGACAAAACGGTTTCATCTTTTGAAGGATTAATTCTTATATCAAGAAAAACTAAATTAAGTTTATTGTCATTAATCGGGTCGTTAATAATGTTCAAGGCTTCATCAGCATTTTTTGCCTTTTGTATTACGAAGTTATAATTACGATTGTCTTTTGAAATCTCATCTAGTGCAATCTCATTTACCTCTACAATAATAGGGTGATCTTCAATTATAAGCGTATTAACTACCATAGGTTTCTCATTGATCCACGTTAATTATTGTCTAAAGTAATAATAACTTTGGTTCCAACAGAAGGTTCTGAAGTGATTATTAACTTACCTCCAAATCTGTTTACCCTTTTGTTCATGTTTTTAAACCCAATTCCTTTACTAGATTTTGTAACATTGAATCCTATACCATTATCAATAATCTCTATTTTCAATACATCTTCGGTTTGAGAACATATTACTTTAAATTCAGTAGCTTTTGAATGTTTCAGCGTATTCATATAAGACTCTTGAATAATTCTAAAAATATCAATTTTCACCTCTGTATCAATAGTGTTCCAATTAATCCCCTTATCATAGACAATTTCAACATTCATTAATTGGTCAATATTAATATTATCCAAATAAGTTTTGATGGTTGCAATAAAATTGGATTCTGATCGCTGTGTATTGGATTGTAGTCGATGCGAAATATCCCTTATTTCTTTTTCTGCTTGCATGAACTCATCAAGATATTCATTGAACTTATCTTTAGTTTCATCGGACCCTTGAAGATCTAGAAAACCAAGTTTCATTCTGATACCATACATGCTACCCAGAATATGGTCATGCAATTCTTCTGATATTCTCGTACGCTCTTGAATCTTCCCTTCTTCTAACTTAGATTGTTGCTCTAGCATCAAGTTGTAGATTTGCTCTTTGTCTTTTTGTTGTTCTTGTTCAAGTAATAGCTTTCTGTTTTTAAATTTTTGTCTAATGATAAAAATAGACGCTCCTAATAGGAGAATCAAAACAAATCCTATTAAAGAGATTAGCTTTTTTTCTAGTGAGAGTTTTTCTGTTTGCTCTATAAATTGATCGGTTTCAAAACGAATACGTGTAAACTTGTTGCGTATGGCTCGTTCCTCACTTTGTAAGCTGTCATTAAGGGTTACATACTTTGTTAAATATGTGCTGGAGTTAGGTGTGTCTAACTTAGAAAGCAATTTTAAAGCAGCTAATTGGTCTCTATGATTATTAACACTTAGAGCCAAATCGTGAGCATCTTGCGCAAAAGTAATTGCTTTGGTGGTGTCTTGTTTAAAGGCATAATATTCTGAGAGATGGAGTTTGCTAAGGGCTATGCCTGAGATATTATTCATGCTATCTCTTATTTTGAGAGCTTTTAGGAATTCTGACTCAAGATTTGCATTCTTATTAAGAAGAAACTTGCTATAGGTAAGGTTATCATAAAGTCTAGCGTATAGAGCTCTATTTTTAACTTTTAAACTGTCATTTTTTAAAGCTTTTTCAAAATTCTTGATAGCTTCTTTATTATCACCTTTTTTCTGAAGTGCCAAACCAATGTTATTAAGACTGATTTCTTTAAAGTTCCATTTGTCTTTAATATCTTCTAAATAAATTAGAGCTTTATTATGAGATTCTGTAGATTTATTAAATTCTTTGAGATAAGAATAAATTACTCCTAAGTTATTATAGCTCAAATAAAGGTTGTATTGATGTTTCTGCTTATCAAATTTAGAGATTGATTGAAATGAAGTTATTTCAGCACCTGTATAATCTTTTTTGTCTTTCTGAATTCTTGACATATTGTATAGCAATCTACCAGAATAAAAATCGTTTCCAATGTCATCATATATTTTTGCCGCTTTCGAAAAATGATAAAATGATTTATCTAACTCTTCAATCCTATCGTAAAAATTACCAAAATTCCAATGAGCTTGTGCTATTCCAGCACTGTCATGCAATTTTTCAGCAAGCTTCATGCTTTGAGTATTTCTTTTAAAAAAATTAAGTGAGTCGTTAACTTCAAAATATTTAAAAGCAATACGAGATAAGATTTTTACTCTCGTAGAATCATTCAAATAAGTACTCAGTTCATATGCTTTTCTTAAGTAATCTTCTTGGATGCTGGTTTTATTAAGAAAATTTCTAGTATTGAGTATGGAATTTATTGAATCTAGCTTTACTTGAATTTGATTGGGACTGTTTTTAATACTCCTTTTGCATCCGAACACAAAAAAAATGGATAGAGATACAATAATTATTCTTATAGTGAAATTCAAGTTATTATTCAATTTCAAAAGTTAAAAAACTACTCTAAATATACATAGTTTATTTAAAGTAGTTTTAATAATAGGTCAATATTCTTAACTTCCTCCGTTTCCTGTATCTGGAGGAGTTCCATCATCATCCGTTGCTTGAACGTCTTCAATCTTATTTAATTGAGTGTCATCTTCAATTTCATCAACGGTACATGAAGAAAATAAGGTTAAACAAAAGATTAGGGCAAATAAATTACGTGTCAATTGCATGGCATTTCGTTTTAAGTTTTACAAATGGTTTTGTGAGCCAGATGCTAGCTGTAGCTCGAAATGCGCGCATTAATAATTTAAAAATCAAACTTTTATGATTCTTAAAATAGAAGCTTCAAGATCTAAATTATTGTATGGTTTTTGTGTGACCTAAGGTTTTGAGTAGCCTTTAGTGAAACGACCACTTCTATGAGTGAAATGGTCATATTTGAGAGGGAATTAATTAAGGCTTAGCACTGAAGATTCAGATAAAGACCTGGTCAATCTTTCAATATTGTTCATGTAGGTCTTAGTGAAAGGGATGCTTTCTGCTATATCTCTTACTGAACACATATTTTTGCCATAGTTCACACGATTTACATAGTCTATATTTACGATGTAACTTTTATGGATCCTAACAAAATTACTTGGGAGTAGGGTTTCAAAGGTTTTTAGGGTTTTGTAGGCAATCACGGTAGATCCATTGGCTAGAATAAAGTCGGTAGAGTTATTATCTGCTTTTAAAAGTACAATCTCTTCAGTATCGATATAGTGGTAGTCTTTATAGGACTTTAGGCACAGATTTTTCTTAACTCTTTTAGAATTACATTTTTTTTTAAAGCGTAGGGCCGCTTTTCTTAGTTCAAGTTCATTAATCGGTTTTATTAAATAATCAAAGAAGTTGTTCTTAATGGCAATATAAGCCATGTCTGTGGTAGTTGATAAAGCTATAAATTTAGGAGGGTTATCCAAATATTGTTTGATCTCATTTATGTGGCTAAAGAGGTTGTTTGATTGGTCGAAATCAACCAATAATAGTTTAGGGTACTCCGTATAGATAATCTCTTGTGATGCCTCAATTGTGGCTGAGGTTCCTAAATACTTGAAATCAGGAAACTCATCAAACACCCTTTTAATATCCGATGCAATTTTTTTATTGGGTTCTATGATAAAGTACGTGCACATAAAAGCGTCATAGTCTGAAATGTGAACTTATAAAACACCTTAAACTTTAGGTTAATGAAAGTGCTTAATATTATTAAGGAAAACCATTAATCGAAAATGAAGGGATTGAAATATATTTCATTCAGGAATAAATGATAAAAATTACAGCTTTGTAACTATAGCAGAATGTTATGGGTTGTTGATTTATTCATTTAGTCAAGTTGCTCTCAAGCTCGACAACCCCACAAACGACATAATATAAAAAATAAAGAATGACTACAAAATCAAGAAAAATAGGGTTTTATTATCTGACATTGATTTCTGGAAATACAACAATCGACAACGCTTTAAACGAAACTTTAAACTATATTGACAACCTTTCTAAAGTTGATAGAAATAGGACTATCAAAAGCCCTAAATTCGGGTTTTTAGATAACATAAATTCAAATTCTCAAAGAACAAAACATAAAATAGTTTTTAAAAGTGCTTCTCATAGTTTTAGACCACCTTTAGTGCATCGTGATACAATTGCAGAACGTGAAAGTCCAAAAAGTATGGAGGAAGGAGAAACTCAAAAAACTCATTTAGTAACTAAAGCAATAAATGGAGATGTAATTGTACTTTTAGAAAAGCATCAAGCTGGATTAAATATGAATCAAATTAAGAACTATCTTAATTATTTTGCAATGACATTAGATGTTGAAACTCAAATAAGATTTGATTTTGAGACAATTGCGAAAGACAACTTTTTAGAAGAAGTTGAAAATTTATCCAGAGTTGTTAGTGCGGACGTTTATGTAGACAAACAGCTTTTAGGTAGCGAAGTTCTTGATTATTCAGAAAGAACAAGTACAGTAAAACATGAGGTTGTAGTTTCGGTAAAAGCAAAGAATAGAAATACAATAAGTGACTTTGCTCGTGATGTTTATGCTAAATTAAATAGTGGTCAAAACTCAATTCAAAGATTAAGGGTGGTTGGTCGTAATAATGAAAATAATGTTGTGAAAATTAATACAGACTTTATAGAACGTCAAGAGTATGTTAGACCTATAGTTAATCAAGTTACTGGAGAAATAAGGTCAAGTGACTTATTCAATGAAATGGAGAGTGCTTTACAAAACTTTAACTAATCTATGTATTTAGAATTTCTTTTACTAATTACCGATTATTTTCGAACAGTATCAAAAAGGATTTTCTTTTTTGAATGGTTGTTCCCTTTTCTAATTGGAGTTGGAGTTTTTCTGCTTTTATTTTTTGGTTCATCAACTTCTGCTACGATAGTATTTAAAGATAACGCTATAAATCTTTTAGGAATTTTAGTTGGGTTTTCAATAACAATTATAACAATTCTAACAACAGGCCAAGGTCAGAATTTAGATGAAATTAAAAACAAGAAAACGAAAATTAAAATCAATAAAGAAAAAATAACTTTATTTAGACTTTTACTAATAAATTTCACGTATTCAGTAATAATAGAAGTTGGGCTTATAATAGGCTGTCTAATTTATCCATTACTAATTGAAAATATTGAGTTTAATGAAAACTTAAAATATGTTGGATTTTCGATTTTGGTCTTTTTAATTTTACATATAATGCTTTTAACAATGCGGAATTTGACTGACTTTTATTTGATTTTGGTAAAGCCAACGAAAAAAAGCCAATAGTTAAGAATGTATATGATTTATTGCTAATACTCGTCTACTTCTAAAAACTCGCAATACTTTCAGAATCCTTATTTAAAAAGTCGTCTAGGGTAGATAACTCAATGATTGAAAATATAAATGAAGGGACAGGCCAACTATTTTAATAGCACCCCAATCGGCACCCTAAAAAATAAAAAACCCTGAAAACAGTAATGTTTCAGGGTTTAATTGTGGTACCTCCAGGAATCGAACCAGGGACACACGGATTTTCAGTCCGTTGCTCTACCAACTGAGCTAAGGTACCTCGCCAAAGCGGATGCAAATATATATTCTATTTTATTATTCCGCAAAATAAAAAGATAAAAAATGGTTTTGTAAATTTACATCTTTTATTTTGCTTATGAATTTAATTATTGATGTGGGTAATACTAGTGTAAAACTAGCTGTTTTTCAAAAGGGTACAATAATCTGTAAAGAGGTTGTCGATATAGATAAAATTGAAGTAAAAATTCAAGAACTTAAAAACAAACACCCACTTTTAAGCAAAGCAATCATATCTTCGGTTGGTAATTTAAGTCAATCTCAACTTGTAAATATTACAAAGCATATTAAAACCATTGTTTTAAACCATAATGTTAAAGTGCCTTTTAAAAATAAGTATAAAACACCAGGTACTTTAGGTGTAGATAGAATTGCCTTAGTAAGTGCAGCTGTTTTAAAACATCCAAAAAAAAATGTATTAATTATTGATGCAGGCACTTGTGTAACCTACGATTTTATTAATTCAAAAAACGAATATTTAGGAGGTGCTATTTCACCTGGAATATCAATACGTTACAAATCATTAAATAATTTAACCGCCAACTTACCGTTATTGAAAAGAAAAGCACCTAAAAAATTAATTGGGAATTCTTCAATAGAATCTATTCATTCAGGCATTATTAACGGAATTTTAATGGAAATAGATGGGATAATTAATAAATACCAGAAGAAATACAAAGATTTAACAGTTATTTTAACAGGAGGAGACTCAGATTTCTTGTCAAAGCGATTAAAAAGTAGCATATTTGCGAACTCAAATTTTCTTTTAGAAGGTTTGAATTTTATATTGGAATTTAACTCAAACGAATGAGAAAACTACTTTGTTTAATAATTTTAGCATTTTTTGCATTAAACATACATGCCCAAGAAGGCACCACATCTCCTTACTCTTTTTATGGAATAGGAAGCTTAAAATTTAAAGGAACTGTAGAAAATGTGAGTATGGGAGGATTAAGCATCTATACTGATAGTATTCATGTTAATTTGCGCAACCCAGCCTCTTACGCAGGAAGTTTTCAAAATAGTGATGGTGAAGGGCAAATTATTAAGTTTGCTGTAGGTGGTAGTAGCTCTAATACAACCTTAAAAACTAACTCAGCTTCAGATAAAACCAATGCCACTACTTTTGACTATTTAGCATTATCACTTCCTATGGGACGATTAGGTATGTCTTTTGGATTGATGCCTTATACATCAGTTGGATATAAGTTAATTTCAGTTAAAGAAGAAAATATATTAGACTACAGATATAATGGAGAAGGTGGTTTAAATAAAGCCTTTTTAGGTATTGGATATTTAATTTCCGAAAATTTAAAAATAGGTATTGATGCTAGCTATAATTTTGGTAATATTGAAAATAGTGTAGTTAATTTTAGATATGACGATGAAGGCGACCCTTTGTTATATCATAGTAAAGAAGTTAACCGATCAGAATTAAGTGGTATAAATTTTAATTTAGGGCTGTCATATACACCTATGATTAGCGAAAAGCTACAACTAACATCATCTTTAAGTTTTTCTCCAAAAGCAGATTTAACATCTACAAATCAAAGAAATTTCGCCACAGTAGTAATAGGTAACACCGGACAAGATATAACAGTTAATGAAATAGAGGCCGACTTAGAAGCTCTTAACCTAGATAAAACAGTATTAACCTTGCCAACCAAAACAGCATTTGGATTAGGTTTAGGAGAAAAAAGAAAATGGTTTTTAGGAGCCGAATACACATTTTTAAAGACTAGTGAGTTTTCTAACGAAATTTTTAGTTTCGATAATACAACTTACGAAAATGCTTCAACAATTTCAGTTGGAGGATTTTTTATACCACAGTATAATTCCTTTAGTTATTGGAAAAGAGTAGTGTATAGAGCAGGAATGAGGTTTGAAAATACAGGGTTAAACATACAAAACGAATCAATAAACGAGTTTGGCATGTCTTTTGGAGTAGGTTTGCCAGTTGGAAGAATGTTCAATAATGTAAATATTGGATTAGAAGTAGGACAACGAGGAACTATAAAACAAAATTTAGTAAAAGAAAATTTTGTAAACTTCCAAATAAGTCTATCATTTAATGATAGATGGTTCCAAAAAAGAAAATTTGACTAATTAATAACTAATAGAATTATGAAGACGAAAATTACACTGTTAATAGCGATGCTGTTTTTAGGCTTTAATGTATCATTTGCACAAAGTGATCAAGAACTAGACTTGAATACATTGTCAATTTTTAGTGAATATGCTAAAGCTAAAAATTATGATGCTGCTTACAAGCCATTTATGGAGTTGAGAAACAGAAACCCTAAGTTTAACTTAGCAATTTATCATTATGGAGAAAGAATTTTAGATCATAAAATCGAAAATTCTTCAGGCAGCGAAAAGGTAGCATTTATTAACGATTTAGTTAAGCTTTACGATGAAAGAGGGACACATTTTGCTAGTAAAACACTTAAAGGTCAATATATGGCAAAATCATGTCAGTTGCAATACGAATTTAAAGACGAGTTGCAAATGACAGATAACCAGTTATACGAGTGTTTTGACAACGCATTTAAAACAGATGCCAAAACATTTAAAAACCCACAATCTTTATATACGTATTTTAAGTTAATGGTAAATTTATATGATGCTGGTAAAAAGCCTGCTGAAGAATTGTTTACAAAATACGATGAAATATCTGAAAAGATAGAAGACGAAATAAAGCATTACACCAATTTGCTAAATAAATATGTACCAGCCGACGATACTGAGGATGAGCCAAAATTAAGTCCAAAGGATGCAAAAAGAGTAAAGTCTTACACAAGTTACTTAAAAGCTTATGATCAAATTTCGTCAGGTATGGATAGAGATTTAGGAGACCGCGCAAACTGCGAGAACCTAATACCACTTTATACTAGAAACTATGAAGCAAATAAAAATGATGGTTTATGGTTGCAAAGAGCAATGAACAGATTGTTTACTAAAGAGTGTACAGACGACCCATTATTTGTTAAAATTGTAGAGCAAAAAAATAGCTTAGATCCAAGTGCTGATACAGCTTATTATATAGGGTTATTAAAAGAAAAGAGTGGCGAAGATACTGAAGCTCTAAAATATTATAATCAAGCAGTTGATTTAGAGACTGATAATTATGAAAAAGGTAAAATTCTTTATAGAATAGCTACTGGATTCAAGAAAAAAGGCAGCTATGGTCAAGCAAGAAATTATTACCAAAAGGCACTTGCTGCTAACCCTTCAATGGGTAAAGCTCATATAGCAATTGCACAAATGTATGCTTCAAGTGCTAAAAATTGTGGTAATGATAATTTTAGTCAAAGAGCTGTATTTTGGTTGGCTGCTCAAGAAGCTAGAAAAGCAGGTAGAGTAGATCCTAATTTAGCTAATGCATCTAGAGATTATGCAGCAAATTACACAGCTAAGGCACCTACAAAAAGTGAAATATTCGAAAAGGGTAATGCTGGAACAACTATAAAGATTGGATGCTGGATTGGTAGAAGCGTAAAAGTACCAAATCTTTAATGAATGAATTCATTAGTAAAACATATAATTAGTACCATGGTCACAGCTTTAACTGTGACCATGTTTTTTTCATGTAGAGACAACTTTAAAGATGTCCAAAATATTGGTCTTCTAAGTAATAAACCTATTACCGAAGCCGATAATATTAATACAAAATATACCGATTCAGGAAAGCTTAAATCTCATTTGGTTAGTCCAAAAATGTTAGATTTTTCTAATCGAGAATTTTCGTTTGTTGAGTTTCCGCAAGGTATCGATTTTACAATCTATGATGACAAAGGAAACAAAAGCAATGTAGTAGCCAATTTTGCAATGATTTATAACGATACCGATTTAATAGACCTTCAAGGAAACGTTATATTAACTACACATACAAACGACACTTTATTTACCGAGCAACTATTTTACGATCAAAAACAAGAATGGATGTTTACTAATAAACCAGTAAAGTTTCGACAAAAAGACCAAATAATGAATGGTACAGGTTTCGATTCAAATAAAAACTTTACAAATGCTAGAGTTTTAGAGATGAGTGGAGTGTTTTATGTAGATGAATAATTGCTATCTTTGTGCAGTTATAATTAACAATAATCACTAAATCATTTTTAGTAATGAAGGTATTACAGCTTTTTCAATATGCGTATTTAATTTTCGCAGTATTATTTTTATACGATGCCATAAGCAATTGGAATGTTGAAGACAAAAGCCCATATTTGTCATTGGCACTTGCGGCTTTAGCAATATTTATGTTCTTTTTTAGAAAGAAGTTTAGAAAGCGTTTCGAAGATAGAGGCAAGCTTTAAGGATGAGTTCAGAGTCCATAATTATTGTTATTTCGTTGTTGTTTTCGGCATTTTTTTCAGGAATGGAAATTGCCTATGTGTCTTCAAACAAAATACACATAGAAATTGAGAAAAAACAAAGCGGAATTCTAGCAAAAATACTTACCAAAATAACAGCTAAACCCTCAAAGTTTATTGCAACAATGCTTATTGGAAATAATATAGCACTTGTTATTTATGGGTTTTATATGGGAGATGTGCTAATGGAGTGGTTTGCTGGAATAAACTCTCAAAGTACTTTTGTTAATTATCTTATTACCGATTTAAATCTATTAACACAAACATTTATAAGTACCATTATTATACTAATAACTGCTGAGTTTTTGCCTAAGGTATTTTTTCAAATTTATTCCAATTTATTACTAAAGTTGTTTTCAGTCCCAGCGTATGTGTTTTACATGTTGTTTTCGTTTATATCGACCTTTGTTATTTGGATCTCAGATGTGGTACTAAAAACCTTTTTTAAAACCGAAGGTGACCAAGTACAATTGGCATTTACAAAAGTTGAATTAGGAAATTATATAAGCGAGCAAATGGAATCTGTAGAAGATGAGGATGATGTAGATAGCGAAATTCAAATTTTTCAAAACGCGTTAGAATTTTCCGAAGTCAAGTCAAGAGAAGTTATGATTCCTCGTACAGAGCTTGTAGGTGTCGAGATTCATGATAGTATTAAATCGCTTAACGAGCTTTTTACAGCTACAGGGTATTCAAAAATTTTAGTATATAAAGATACGATGGACGATATTTTAGGCTATGTACATTCCTTTGATTTGTTTAAAAAACCTAAAACCATTAAGTCTATTATTATGCCTGTTGAGTTTGTTCCAGAAACAATGCTCATAAAAGATGTGTTAAATGTCCTTACTAAAAAGCGTAAAAGTATTTCGGTAGTATTAGATGAATATGGAGGTACTTCAGGAATTATGACTGTTGAAGATATTGTAGAAGAATTGTTTGGCGAAATTGAAGATGAACACGATACTATAGAGCTATTAGAAGAAAAAGTTAGTGATACCGAATTTCATTTTTCAGCACGACTAGAAGTGGACTATATAAACGAAACCTACAAATTAAATTTACCTGAAAACGAAAATTACGAAACTCTAGGAGGCTTAATAGTTAATAGCACCCAAGAAATTCCGCAACAAAACGATAAAGTAACTATAAACAACTATTTATTCGAAATTTTAGAAGTCTCTAATACTAAAATAGACATTGTTTTATTACGTATATTACAAGACGATTAAAAATCCTACAACAGTACAATTAATCCGTTGTTCTGCTTTTATTATTAAGTAGAAAATGGTATTTTCGCGCACGATATTTTATGATAATTAAATAAAGATCAACACCAACTAACAATTATAGATGTTTTGATCTAAATATAAACCCCAAAAAAGGTTACTTAAAAATTTAAATTACAATGGCAATTTTAAATAAAATTAGACAACGATCGTTATTCTTAATCTTAGTAATCGCTATGGCATTATTCTCTTTTGTCTTAGCCGATTTATTTAAAAACACAGATAACTTTTCAAGTAAATCACAAACCGTAATCGCAACAATTAACGGCGAAGATATTAAACGTGATGATTTTATGGCTAAAGTAGAGGCTGCACAACAGCAGTTTGCAGGTTCACTAACTAGCACTCAAGCCATGAATAGAGTTTGGGATCAAGAAGTAAACAGTACATTACTAGAGGCACAATATAATGCTTTAGGAATTTCTGTTGAGCGTGACCAAATGAGAGATTTGTTACAATTAGGTCTTTCTAATTTTGAGGAATTTAAAAACGAAGATGGTCTGTACGACGAAAATAAATTAAACGAATTTATTGCCAATTTAAAAGCCATTTCTCCTGAAACAGCATTATTAGGTGGCTCACCTATAAACTACGAAGCATGGACCAATTATGAAAATGATATGGCAGCTACAGGTAAACAACAAACCTACTTCAACATGGTTAAAGCAGGTCTTTTTGGAACTTTAGCTGAAGGTGAAATAGATTATAAATTGGAGAATGACAAAGTAGATTTTAAGTATGTTAAAATTCCTTTCTCATCAATTCCAGATAGTACCATTACTGTTACACAATCAGATATTTCTAAATATGTAAAAGAGCATAAAGCGCAATACCAAGTAGATGAATCCAGAGACATTCGTTTTGTAGAGTTTAAAGAAGAAGCATCTTTAGAAGATGAAACAGCAATTAAAGATGAATTAATTAAGTTGCTAGAAGATAGAGAGGAATATGTTGAAGCTTCACAAAATACAGAAACAGTAATTGGATTTAAAAACACTACCGACGATGAAGCTTTTCTATCACAAAACTCAGCGTTAAAGTTGTTTGATGATTATATGTTTAAAGCTAACCTACCTGTAGAGCATGCCGATAGTATTTGGAATTTAAATAAAGGAGAGCTTTATGGTCCATATAAAAATGGTAACATGTTTATGATTACTAAGATTATCGACACTAAACAAATAGCCGATTCTGTAAAAGTTAGACATATTTTAATTCCGTTTGCAGGAGCAATGCAAGCCGCTCCAGATGTTGTAAAAACCGATGAGCAAGCAAAAGCAACTGCCGATAGTATTTTAAACGTTGTTAAATCTAATCGTTCTAAATTTCAAGACTTATTAGAATTATCATCTGATGTTGTTAGTAACCAAAATAATGGAGAAATAGAGTTTGCATATACTGCAGGAATGGCTCCTGAGTTTAAGGCATTTTCATTCGATAATAGTGTAGGAGCTTTAGATGTAGTAAAAACAGATTTTGGATATCATGTAGTTGAAATTTTAAGTCAAGGTGATAAGCAAAGAGCAATTAAAATAGGTAATTTGGCTAGAGAAATTGAACCATCTGACGATACTGTAGATAGAGTTTTTAATGAAACTTCTAAATTTGAGATTGCAGTTGCAACAAGAGACTTTAATGAAGTTGCTAACGAAAGTGATTATACAGTAAAACCTGTAAGTGCTGTTAAAGCATTAGACGAAGCAATTCCTGGTTTAGGAAGCCAAAGAGCTATTGTAAGATGGGCTTACGAAGATGGTGTTAAAGTTGGAGATATTAAAAGATTTAATGTTCCTGGAGGTTACGCTGTTGTACAGCTTACAGCGATTAATGCAGAAGGGTTAATGAGTACAGATAAAGCATCGGTTACTGCATTACCAGCTATTAGAAAAGAAAAGAAGGCAGAACTTATTAAAGCGCGTATTTCTGGAGCAACTCTTGAAGATATCGCTTCAAGTGAAAGCCAAACAGTACAAACAGCCTTAGCTGTAAATATGAAAACACCAACAATTTCAGGTTCAGGAAATGAGTCAAAAGTAGTTGGAACTGTATTTGGATTAACTGAAGGAGCGACTTCAAAACCAATTACAGGGAATTCAGGTGTATTTGTAGTTCAAGTAACTAAATTTACACCAGCTGAACCATTACCAAACTATCAAGCAGCAGCCAATAGAATAGGTAATGCTAAATCGGCAACTGTAAATACAGTATTATTGAATGCTCTAAAAGAAGCCGCAGAAATTGAAGATAACAGAGCAACGTTTTATTAATAGGAAATTTGCTTTAATAAATATTAAAAGAGCTTCACGTTGTGAGGCTCTTTTTAGTTTAACACCATTTTACTATATGGTATAACGGTATTATATCCTTTATCTTTAAAATAATTGGAAGGATTGTTGGTTGAGCTCACTAAAATAAAATCACCTCCCCAAGCTCCAAGGCTTTTAATAAAACCATTAAAATCTTTAAAAAGCAAATCTTTAATTGTAGGTTGTTTAATAATAGAACTTATAATGGTTTCATGAGCTTCTATTAGTAAGTTAAATTCCTCTATAGCTGTACATGAAATAATATTTTTGGTAATTGAATTAATCTCCTTAATCTTATCAGAAATAGCCTTTTTATTCTTATTATACTCCATAATCCCTTCACGACTATTCTTCTTTTTATTTAAATGAACAAAGTATAAAAGGTTTTTAAAACTCGGATTAAAATGAACTTCCTTGACATTAGGATAAGAGTTTTCTAACTGATAAGTAATTGGGAAATTATGTTCAGCACATGCAATATCGTAACCACTACCTCCAAAGGTTAATTCTAAAAGTTTAAAAGCATCTACTTTAGCCCAATTAGCAATATTATTAATAAGAGTTGATGAGCTGCCAAGTCCCCAATTTCTAGGAAAATCTAATTTTGTAATAAATTTAAGTCCTTTACCAGATTCAATAAAGTTTGAGAATATTGTTTTGTTTTCTTTATGAATGGTATTTAAAATATTAAGTACTGTTTTAGAAATATCATTATCAAGTAAGGTTTCTTGCGAGTATTCAAATAAAAAGGGAAAGACAACTTGTTCAAATTTAAAGGAAACTTCAAACCATTTATTACCTTCATAATCTAAGCTTGTCCAGACAATCTTATTTTCATTAATATTTTCAACTGTTAAAGATTGACCATACTTAGTCGGAATTGCTAAAGCTAAAGCACCATCTAAAACGGTGTATTCACCTGTGATTAATAATTTGCCATTACTGTAAAAAGAGTACATTTTGTTTGTGTTTTCATGTTTTTTAGGTACCATTTTATTTTTAGTTTTGGAGGCTGAGGTTCTCGAAGCCTCCTTGTCTCTATACGCCATAGCTATTTCTGGAAGTAAATGTTGCTTGTTTTTTATTAGGGCATCTTTTTTTTGCCTGTTCCAACCTTGAATTTGCTTTTCCCTATAAAAGGCATCGTCAATTCTTTGAAATTCTTCTAGATAGACAAGTTGCACAGGAAGGCGCTTTTTGGTGTGATTAGCTCCTTTTCCGTTTTTGTGCTCCATTAAACGTTTTTCAATATCAATAGTGCTTCCTGTGTAGTAAGAACCATCACTACATTCTAGTATATATACAAATCCTTTAGGCATTTATCTAACTTGTTTGGTGTCTTCGAGTGCCTCAGACACCTACTTGATGTTTGGTTCGATGACTGAAGCTTTTTAAAGCTCATGTATGGTTTTATTTTAAGAACTTCTTAGGTTTTCAATAATTTCTACAACAGCACTATGGGTTACCATATTGGTTTTAAAGTGTTCAATAATGGCCATTTTCTCTATGTCGTTTGCATTAAATTGATTTAATATATTCATTAAATGCATTTTCATATGACCTTGTTGAATTCCTGTTGTTGTTAATGATCTTAATGCAGCAAAGTTTTGGGCTAAACCTGCAACTGCTGCAATCATCATAAGTTCTCTAGCTGATGGTTTATTAAGCATTTCTAACGATAATTTCACCAAAGGATGCAAACCTGTTAAACCACCAACCGTACCTAATGCTAATGGAATCTCAATCCAAAATTTAAATATATCATTTTCAACACTAGCATGTGTTAAACTGCTGTAAGAGCCATTTCTAGAAGCGTATGCATGCACACCAGCTTCAACAGCCCTAAAATCATTTCCAGTAGCTAATACTACAGCATCAATGCCATTCATAATACCTTTATTGTGCGTGACTGCTCTGTATGGTTCTACTTCAGCTATTCGTACTGCCTGCATAAATTTATTAGCAAAATCTTGCGGAGAAATAGTGTCATCTTCATTTAACTCTTCAACTTTACAGCTTACTTCTGCTCTTACCAAGCATTCAGGAACATAATTAGAAAGAATGCTCATTACTATATGGATGGTTGTATTTTCCATGCCAACATAGTTATCTACTCCGGTTTTAAAAGTGTCTGCAAAACTTTCAAGACAAGAATTAATAAAATTGGCGCCCATAGCATCCAAGGTTTCAAAAGTAGCATGCAATTGATAATAATTATCAATACTTTGTGTTTTGTTTACTAATTCTATGTTTAAAATCCCACCACCTCGTTTTTCCATATTTTTAGTAATAGGCTTAGCTTTTGCAATTATTTGAGGTTTTATATGTTTAAAATAGGCTTTTAAAGTATCATAATTACCATTATACATAAAGTGAACTTGTCCAATTTTTTTAGTTGAAATCACTTCGGCCTTAAAACCACCTCTATCTAACCAAAACTTTGCAGCTTTACTTGCGGCAGCTACGACCGAACTTTCTTCAATAGCCATTGGAATGGAATACAAATCATCATTTATTAGAAAATTAGGAGCGACTCCAAAAGGTAAGTAGTAATTTGTAATCGTGTTTTCAATAAATTCATCGTGCAGCTGTTGTAGTTTTTCGTTGCTGTTCCAATATTGTTTTAATATTGTTTTGGCTTCTTCTTTATTAGAAAAATAGGTGTTAACAATCCAATCAATTTTTTTAGATTTTGATAATTTAGAAAACCCAGAAATAGACTTACTCATGCCATTCAATTTATTGCAGCAAAGATACTATTCTTCACCGTAAAATATCTCTTGTATCAATGCATTCATCTATTTAACTGTTAATAGTGCCTGTTTTTTGCTGAATTTTTAGTAAACTTGACATTATAAACTAACTAATCTAATTATCTAATTATGGCAGATACAGTAGAAACCAATAATCCTAAAGATTTATTTGGACACCCAAGAGGGTTATTTTATTTATTCTTTGCAGAGTTATGGGAACGTTTTAGTTTCTATGGAATGAGAGCGTTACTAACGCTTTACATGGTTGAAGTGATATTTGAAGCTTTAGTGGAGCGAGATTTTGCAACAGCAGTAGTATATTCATCATATGGATCGTTAGTATATGCTTCTACTGTTATAGGAGGAAGAATTTCTGATAAAATATTAGGAATGCGAAGTTCTATATTTTTAGGAGGTATTTTAATGGCTCTAGGGCATTTTGTGCTCGCTATAGAAAATAATGTCGCTTTCTTTTTAGCCTTATCTTTTATTATTGTAGGGAATGGTTTTTTTAAGCCAAATATTTCCACTTTTGTAGGCTCCTTATATCCAGATGGTGATACTAGAAAGGATTCAGGATTTACCATTTTTTATATGGGAATTAATATTGGTGGCTTTGTGGCACCTTTATTATGTGCTTGGTTAGCAACAGCTTATGGATATCATTATGGTTTTGGATTGGCAGGCATTGGAATGTTAACAGGGCTTATTTTCTTTTGGAGTGGGATTAAAAAGAATGTTTTTGGAGATAAAGGAATGCCTCCAAACCCTGAAGTGTATGAAAAGAAAATATTGGGGATTCCACAAAAAACCTTTGTGCCTATTATCGCCTTTTTATCTGCGCCTTTAATTGCATATATGCTATCTTCATATAAATCCATAGCAAATGGAGAGTCTTTTTTAGGAGATGAAACTGTTGTTGGATTATTATTCAAAATAATTTTGGTTGCTGTTGTTGCCTACATGGCGTATATCATGTTTAAAGCGACTTTAGATGAACGAAAAAAACTATTTATGGCAGTTTTAATTACATTCTTCATGACACTTTTTTGGGGATTTCATGAATTGTCAGGAAGTGTAATTACATTATTTGCTTCTAGAAATGTTGATTTGTCATTAATAAATGCTGGCCAAACAAATGCACTAAACTCGATGTTCATTATTATATTAGCTATTCCAATTTCACTACTTTGGGGTTACTTGTCTAAAAGAGGCTTGAACCCAAGAACACCGTATAAGTTTGGTTTGGGATTAGTGTTAGCTGGTGTCAGTTTTTATGTGTTGGCATTAAGTGGTGGTAGTGCAAATGAAAATGGTATGGTGCCGATGATTTATTTGTTAGCTATGTATTTTATTATATCTGTTGGTGAATTATTTATGTCGCCAGTTGGTTTGTCTAAGATAACCGATTTATCCCCAAAACGCATTGTAGCTTTTATGATGGGAATTTGGTTCTTGTCTTCAGCTTTTGCATTTCAAATAGTTGGATTTATCGGGAAAAAATTAGCTATTGAAAGTACCGATGCTAATATTGGAGGTTTTGATACCTTGAGTGTATATACTGATGGGTTTAGCTTAATTGCTCAGTATTCTATTGGTGCAGGTCTCGTTGTACTAGTGTTTGGACCATTAATGAAAAAGCTTATGGGTAACGTTCATTAATCGAATAAACCGTTAAAATAAACGTAAAATGCTCCCTTTTAGGAGCATTTTTTGTAAGTTAGGCACATATTTTGCAACAAATCAAATTATGAAAAAGATAGTCATAACCTTCGTACTAGTCTTTGCTGTAAACCTAATATCAGCGCAAGACATAAATTGGGTGTCGCTTGAGGAAGCTCAAGAACTCCAAAAGAAAACACCAAAAAAAATCATTATAGATATGTACACCGTTTGGTGTGGTCCATGTAAAATGATGGATAGAATCACATTTCAAAATAAAGATGTAGTAGATTATGTAAATAAGCACTACTATGCTGTGAAATTTAATGCGGAAGGAAATAATGAGGTTGTATTTAATGGAAGAGAATTTTCCAATCCTAATTACGATCCAGCTAGAGCAAAATCTAGAAATTATCCGCATCAATTAACACAGTATTTTCAAGTGCAAGCGTATCCAACAGTAGTATTTTTAGATGAAGATTTAAAAATGTTAGTGCCTTTGAGAGGCGTTAAAAGACCTCAAGAGATTGAGTTATACTTAAAAATGTTTAAAGAGAACGATCATAAAAGTATTAAATCTCAAGATGCTTTTACTGCTTATTATAAAGCATTTAAGCCAGAGTTTATTCAAAAATAATATTAGTAAGTAGCTATAAAAGCTCCTCTTTTGCTAGTTTGGTGGAACGGAATGTTATACTTATTACAAGTAGCTTGCCATCGCTCTTGGTAGCTTTTATAATTGCTACCATCGCTAATAATAAGCTCAGGCTTTAGATACTTAATTAAACGTTCTAAATTAATTTTTGTTGAATGTTGCAGTAGGACGATGTCAGGCTTAAAAGATCTTGTTTTGTAAACCCCTAAACTGTCTATAACCAATAACTTTTTATTGTTAAAAGTATAAATGCTCTTAGAAGAATTAATTGTTACAGTATTTATATGTGAGCCAATGGTATAATTTGTAATCATTTTGTCCTGTCTTATAATGCTATCATTGGTATTTGTATAAAGTTGTAGCTGTTTATTTGCTTTTTGACCAATAATGCTATGCCTTGATTTATGAAATACAATAAATGAGTTTTCTACTGTCTTATTATTGTCTTGTAATAAAGCACACTGACTTATGATAATAATTAAAAGTAATGATACAATACTTTTATAAGTTTTGGTTTTTATAACTATGATAACTAATGCAATTAAAACATAACTGATAAAAACATGAATTAAATCAAAAGAAATATTTCTAAATAAAAAAGCTTCTTGGTTAGCGACCCAACCAACAAAATTATTCATGGTTGAAATGATTACTCCAAAGCTTTTAGCAACAAACCCAGGAAGCATATTTGTTATTGATAGTCCAATAACTACAATGCCAAAACCTAATATTACTCCTAAAAAAGGGATAATAGCTAAATTTGAAATGAAAAATAATCCAGGAAACTGATGAAAATAATACAAGCTTAAAGGAACAATACCAAATTGTGCTGCAAGCGTCACCGTAAAAATATTCCAGAAAAATTTAAACACCTTTGGTTTCGGACTCCATAGCTTATCTAACATAGGTTGTACGGTAACAATTGCAAACACAGCCAAATAACTTAACTGAAAACCTACATCAAATAAAAAGGTAGGCTTCCAAAGCAACAAGACAAACATTGATATGGTTAGTGTGTTATATACATTAGTAGGACGTTTTAAATTTAATGCAATGGCCACCACAGTAAACATACTAACAGCTCTAACAACCGAAGCCGATAAACCAGCTATAATAGCAAAACTCCATAAAACAATAATGAGTAAAAGGGTTTTAAGAAACAAACCATGCTTTACATATTCAATAGGTTTAAATAGAAAGTTTAGCAACATAAGAATAATTCCAACATGCAAACCTGAAACAGCAAGTATGTGTATAGCACCAGCTTGGGTATAGCTATTGTAAATGTCTTTAGAAATGTCTTGTCTTTGTCCTAATAATAAAGCATTAATAATTGCTAATTCGTCGTTTTTAAAATGATGCTTTTCAAGTTTAGTATTAATAGTTTCTCTTAATAAACTTGCATAGCCAAACAATGTATGTTTATTATTACTTAAACGTAAAAGCTCTTTATTTGTAGCAAAAAGCTGATGATAGATATGCTGTTTCTTTAAATAAGCCTTATAATCAAATTGATGTGGATTTAATGGTGGTATTAATTCTTTAAACTGAGTTTGAGCAAATACCATATCATCTACTTTTAAAAGTTTTTGAGTTGAATCTTTAGCAACATTAAGCAAGGATTTTCCTATTACATTTTGGCTGTTAAGGTTCAACACATCGATAACATATTTGTTGTAAAAATTACCAGGTTTTAGTACTTCTCTAACCCTAAATGTTATAGAGAGAACAGTGTCTTTTTTAACAAGTTGGTTTTTGACATAGTGATTTTTAAAATTAAATTCATTATGGGAAGTTATAGTTAGACTACCACAACAAAGACATGTTAAATAAATAAGTAATGTGCCCCAAGTTTGTTTTTTAATAGATGTTTTAAACAAAAATAATTCTAAAGTTAAAAGCAGTAAGAAAAAGGCGTAAAAGCCAATGATTAAAAGCAGGTTAATATCGAAAAAGTAACCTAAAAGAATACCAATTATTAAACAAATGGTAAGTTTAATTATCGTAAAATTAAGCAGTTGCATACATGTAAGATAATAAAAATCTTACAATAACCGTCTAGCTTCTTTAAAAGTTGTTTGCCAATAACGTTCAGATAAAGAAGAGGTTATAACGCCTTTACTTGTTGTGGAGTGTATAAATTCTATAGTATTGTTGCTAATATTTGTTACCAAACCAACATGATTAATACCACGTCTTTTTTTACTGGTTTGAAAAAACAATAGGTCGCCTTTTTTAATTTCTTTTACAGAAATAGGAAACCCTCTTGTTGCCATATCTTTTGATACTCTGGGCAGCAATATTTGCTCATTTTTAAAAGCAATATATATTAGCCCAGAACAATCCATTCCCTTTTTTGTTGTACCTCCAAATTTATATTTGGTACCACTAAAAGAGTTGGCATGCTTAACAATATTATATATTTTAAGAGCTTTAGGGCTTATTGTATTTGTGCCTTTTGTAATTGTAGGTGTTTTTGCAACAGATTCACTTTCATCTTTTTTAGAAAGCTTGGAAGATTTACAAGACGTAAAACTTATTAGGAGTATTAAAATTAAGGGCAAAAATCGCATAAATACTATATGTAATCGATGCTAATTTAAAGAATTAAAAATTAATTGCGCAACTTTATCACTGGCGCCTTTACCACCAAGCTTTTTTTCAAGTTCGTAATAACTCATAAAAAACTTAGTACGTTCATTGTCTTCAAGAATTTTATTTAATTCTAAGTTTAATCGTTTGGTATTACAGTCATCTTGAATAAGTTCGGTTACTACTTCTTTATCCATAATTAAGTTCACTAACGAAATGTATTTAATATGTTTTACTAAGCGTTTCCCAATTTGATACGAAAGCCAAGATCCTTTATAACATACTACTTGTGGTACTTTAAATAAGGCTGTTTCTAAGGTGGCAGTCCCAGAGGTAACTAAAGCTGCAGTTGATAAACTTAGCAAATCATACGTTTTGTTGCTTACAAAATTAATATTAGCATCATCAATAAATTGCTTATAGAAATCGTAATCTTGACTAGGTGCACCAGCAATTACAAATTGATAATCTGTGTAATTATTAACAACACTTAGCATTATTGAGAGCATTTTTTTTATCTCTTGTTTTCTACTTCCAGGTAATAAAGCAATAATTGGCTTATTGTTTAATCCGTGTTTGGCTCTAAAATCATACTCGTCAACTTGAACCCTATTTGAAATAGCGTCAATTAATGGATGGCCAACAAATGCAACAGGATAGTTGTGTTTATCTTCGTAAAACGACTTTTCAAATGGTAAAATGACATACATTTCATCAATATCTCGTTTTATTGAAGTAATACGGTTTTCTTTCCAGGCCCAAATTTGAGGAGAAATATAATAATGAGTTTTATATCCTTTAGTTTTTGCCCATTTGGCAATACGTAAATTAAATCCTGGATAATCAATAAATACAATCACATCAGGATTGTAAGCTTCAATATCTTGCTTACAAAATTTCAGGTTTTTAGTAATGGTTCTTAGGTTCATAACAACCTCAATAAAACCCATAAATGCTAAATCTTTGTAGTGTTTTATAAGAGTACCACCAACTTGCTGCATAAGGTCACCTCCCCAAAATCTAAACTCAGCGTTTACATCTTGAAGTTGGAGTGCTTTCATGAGATTGGATCCATGAAGGTCACCCGAAGCTTCTCCTGAAATAATGTAGTACTTCATATATTTAAAATTTACAGCAAATACTGTTGATTATTTTGGTTAATATGGACTATAGCTTAATAATAAACGTAAAAACAGCAATTAAAACCGTAGCAACAAGTACCCCTTTAGCGCGTCGATCTTGCTTCTTTTTTATAAATACAAAAAAAGCGCCTAAATTTAAAATAGCACCAAGGCTAACTAATTTGCCTAAAAATCCTTCAGCATTAGCTGCTTTTATAACTGTAAAAGGATCATCTCCTTTGCCCAGAAACATTGCGGCAAAATATAAGCCAATAGCATTAGCAACTAGTCCCACTAGTATGCCTATTATAATATCTTTATTCTTCATTTAAAGACCATGAATTTAGTTGTTGTATAAAATGATGAGCTGTCATGTCAAACTGCACTGGGACCACCGAAATATATCCTTGTTTTAAAGCCCACTCATCTGTGTCTTCACCTTTATCTAAATTTACAAACTTTCCTGTTAACCAGTAATAATCTTTTCCTTGAGGATTTTGACGCTTGTCAAACTTCTCTACCCAATTGGCTTTAGCTTGTCTGCAAACCTTTATGCCTTTTATAGCTTTTTTTGGTAAATTAGGAATATTTACATTTAAAACAACACCTTTAGGCAAACCATTGTTTAACACATTTAGGGTAATTGTTTTTATAAAGGGCTCGCTAGGTGAAAAATTGGCATCGTAATTATAGTCTAATAATGAAAACCCAATAGCAGGAATCCCTTCTATTCCAGCTTCTATCGCGGCACTCATAGTGCCTGAGTAAATAACATTTATTGATGAGTTAGATCCATGATTAATCCCTGAAACGCATAAATCAGGAACCCTGTCTAAAATTTCATGTCTTGCTAGTTTAATACAATCAGCTGGTGTTCCTGAGGTACTGTATTCAATTTGGGGGCCATTATCAATATGTTCTTTTCTGCAATGTAAAGTAGCGTCAACGGTAATAGCATGACCCATGCCACTTTGTGGACTGTCTGGAGCCACGACAACCACTTCACCTATGGTATTCATAACCTTGATTAAAGTGCGGATTCCTGGAGCAGTAATACCATCGTCATTAGTAACCAGTATCAGTGGTTTTTTTTTCATGTTGTAATTAGAAAAATATGAAATGCAAAAGTAAATAAATTCGCTCGATTTTTCATATTTTACACTGTTTAACAAAAAATTAGTACCATAACATAATGTTGGCATAATTTTTTCTGTAATTTAGAAAAAAATTTCACCCAATTTAGAAAGAAGAAATGAAAAGGAATTATAATATTTTACTGCTTACGTTACTACTGGCTTTTGCCTCATGTAGTTTTACAACAAAAACCCTAGAGGATAATGATAAAGATAAATTACTTGTACAGCTAATTACCTATATGCTAGAGCAAGGACATTTTGAGCCTAAGGATATTAATGATGATTTTTCTGAAAATGTTTATAATGTTTATATAGATCAAATAGATCCTTATAAGCGTTATTTTTATGAATCAGATATCAAAGAGTTTGAAAAGTATAAAACTGAACTTGATGATCAAATTATGGCTTACGATGTGTCATTCTTTGATTTAACAAACCAACGTTTGTTAGAACGCATGGAAGAATCTAAAGCCTTATACAAAGAGGTCTTGCAACAACCTTTTGACTTTAATAAAGAAGAAATCTATAAAACCGATTATGAAAGTTTACCATTTGCTAAATCGAAAAAGGACATGGAAGAGCGTTGGAGACAGCAGTTAAAATTTTCGGCAATAGCAAATTATCATGATCTTGTATTAGAGCAAGAAAATGGGAAGAAAAGAAAGCAGGAAATTAGTGTGATGACTCCTGAAGAAGTTAAGACTTTAACTGATTTAGAAAAGGAAAAGTTTTTTAATGAAGCCGATGAAAATGCATTTGTAGTTAAAACCGAAACTGAATTAGAACAAGAAGCACGAGATATGACATTACGTTCGTTAAACGAGCTATACGAATTTATTGATGAAAGACAGCGTAAAGATTGGTTTTCGGTTTATATAAACGCCATAGCAACTGAGTTTGATCCACATACATACTATTTCGCACCAGAAGAAAAAGAAGCATTCGATGTTAGAATGTCTGGAAAATACGAAGGTATTGGCGCAAGATTACTGCGTAAAAACGATTACATCACTATTAGTGAAGTGATTTCTGGAGGATCGGCTTGGAGACAAAATAAACTCGAGGTAGGCGATGCCATTTTAAAAGTAAGGCAAGAAGGTGAAAAAGAAGGTATTAATGTTGTTGGGATGCGAACTGAAGATGCTGTAAAATATATAAAAGGGCCAAAAGGCACTAATGTTATTTTAACCTTAAAAAAGGTAGATGGTACTATTGAAGATTTATCAATACCACGTGACGTTATTGTATTAGAAGAAACCTTTGCTAAATCGTCAACGGTTAAGAAAGACAATAAAATTTTTGGGGTTATTGATTTAAGAAGTTTCTATGCCGATTTTGAAGATTATAGTAAAAAGAATTCAGCTGATGATGTAAAAAGAGAAATTGAACGTCTTAAAGCTGAAGGCATGGAAGGATTGGTATTAGATTTGCGAGACAATGGAGGAGGTTCACTTAGAGCAGTTCAAGAAATGGCAGGATTGTTTATTAAAGAAGGGCCTATCGTGCAAGTAAGAACAACAGGCGAACCAGCTGAGGTTTTAAATGATCCAGATCCTTCTATTATTTGGGATGGTCCTTTAGTGGTTTTAGTAAACGAATTATCAGCTTCAGCCTCAGAGATTATGGCAGCTGCACTGCAAGATTATAAGCGCGCTATAATTATTGGTAGTAAGCACACCTTTGGTAAAGGAAGTGTACAACGTATCATGGATTTAAACAGAATGATTAGAAACAACACCAATGGCGATTTAGGAGCACTTAAACTTACCATACAAAAGTATTATAGAATTAATGGAGGTTCGGTACAGTTAAAAGGTGTAAATAGCGATGTGGTAGTGCCAGATCGTTATAGTTATATAGATATAGGAGAAAAAGATCAAGACAACCCACTTCCTTGGGATAAAATTGAAGCAGCACCCTACGAAGTTTGGGGAAGCTATTTTGATTATGATGACACCATTAAAAAAAGTAACGAGCGTATGCAACAGAGTGAGCAGTTAAAGCTTATTGATGAAAACGCTAGATGGATTAAGAAAATAAGAGACAACGACCAGTTTCCATTAAGCTATGAAGATTATAGAGCTCAGTTAGAAAAGAATGAAGAAGAGGCAAAGCGTTTTGAAAAATTAGCCGATTATAAAACCAACTTAACGTTTAAATCGTTACCATATGAATTAGCTTTAATGGCTCAAGACTCAACGCTTAAAATAAAACGAGATCGTTGGCATGAAAGTTTAAGTAGAGATGTATATATGGAAGAAGCCCTTAATGTGCTTAATGATTTAAAAATGACCTTAGAGGTGAAAACAAAATTAGCAACGACAATAAAAAATTAAATTAATGAGTAACACAAATAACTCATTAACTAGTTTAGCGCTCCAAAAGTTTAAAAAGAACTTTTGGGGCGTTTTAAGTTTTTGGTTTATTGTAATAGTAGGGTTTGTATCCGTATTTGCTTATGTTATTACACCAGACAATTCACAAAATGCAAATCAAATGCATTTGTCAATTCATTCAAAAAAACCAGGATTTAAGGTTGTAATGCTGTCTTTGCCTTCTAAGAATGAAACAGCGCAATCTTTTTTTGACAAACTGTTTTTTGGTAAAATAAATCAAACCGAAGAACTTCCAATTTCAGATTATAAAATAGAAAATGAAGTTTTAAGCTATACAGAGTATGCCTCTGATGGGTTGGTTGGGCAATTAAAAACCCTTCCTTTAACAACATTTCCAAACCAAGAAGTTCAAAATTATATTAAAGAAAAAACGTTTTTGTTTGGAACCGATAAATACGGTCGTGATTATTTTAGTCGCATTCTTGTTGGTGCGAGAATTTCTTTCTTTATAGGTTTTGTAGCAGTGTTTATATCTTTGGTTATTGGAATTTTATTAGGAAGTCTTGCAGGCTATTTTGGGGGGAAAACAGACGCTATCATCATGTGGCTCATTAACGTTACGTGGTCTATCCCAACATTACTTTTGGTGATAGCTATTACATTAGTACTTGGTAAAGGGTTTTGGCAAGTCTTTATAGCAGTAGGTTTAACCATGTGGGTTGAAGTGGCTAGAGTAGTGAGAGGACAAATAATTGGCGTTAAAGAAATGCAATATGTTACGGCTGCACGAGCTTTAGGGTATAATGATTTTAGGATTATTACCAAGCACATACTACCTAATATCATGGCACCAGTTATAGTAATATCAGCAGCTAATTTTGCAGCGGCCATTTTAATTGAAAGTGGTTTAAGTTTTTTAGGTATAGGTGCACAACCACCTATGGCGAGTTGGGGCGCTATGATAAAAGATCATTACAACTATATTATTCTCGGAAAACCCTATTTAGCATTAATTCCAGGATTGTGTATTATGAGTTTGGTCATGGCATTTATGCTAATTGGTAATACATTACGTGATGCATTGGACGTTAAAAATTATGAGTCGTCCTAAAATAGGTTGACAGTTTATAAATAAAAATTAGATAGGACCAGTGAAGTTAACTTCACTGGTTTTTTTGTTGTGTACAAAGTTAGGTGTTTTGTAATTAAGGCTCAAATGTG